>NZ_CP167911.1:7500-2745000 GCF_041507355.1 Azospirillum sp. HJ39
GGGGCAACATTCCTATAAGCCGGCGGTCAAACCGAATACGGAAGCGGGAGAGAGTTCCGAACCCACGGATATTCCAGAGACTGCAAAAGCCGATGATGGTCCGGCAGGCCCGATCGACCGCCGCACCCTGTCGATCGGGCGTGGCGACACGCTGATGGATCTTTTGGCCGGGGCGAATGTGCCGGCCAATGATGCCCATGACGCGGTTGCCGCCCTGCGCGACGTCTACAATCCGCGCCGCCTCCAGGTCGGGCAGCGCGTGACCGTTCTGTTCGAGCCGCGCCGCGGCGGTGCCCGCAAGTTCGTCGGTCTGGAATTCGCTCCCGATCCCCTGCGGTCCGTGTCGATCGCGCGCAAGGGCGATGCGGGCTTCACCTCCAGCCAGATCGAGAAGCCGGTGACACGGAAGCCGGTCGCGGCACAGGGCGTCATCCGGTCGAGCCTGTTCGAGGCGGGGGCCCAGGCCGGGGTTCCGATCTCGGTCATGATGGCTTTCATCCAGAACTTCTCCTACGACGTCGACTTCCAGCGCGACCTGCAGCCGGGCGACCGCTTCGAGATCATGTACGAAAAGCTGGTCACCGCCGACGGAACCACAGCCGGCGAGGGAGACCTGCTCTATGCATCGCTGACGCTAAGCGGCGACGACATGCCGATCTACCGCTTCAAGAGCCGCGACGGGCGCATCGACTATTTCAACAATGACGGCGAGAGCATCCGACGCGCCCTGCTGCGCACCCCGGTCGACGGCGCGCGCATCACCTCGGGCTTCGGCATGCGCCGCCACCCGATCCTGGGCTTCAGCAAGATGCACAAGGGCGTGGATTTCGGAGCTCCGGCGGGCACGCCGATCTACGCCGCCGGCCGCGGCACGGTAGAGCTGGCCGAACGCAACAGCTCTTATGGCAACTACATCCGCATCCGCCACAATACCGAGATTTCCACCGCCTATGCCCATATGAGCCGTTTCGCCAAATCGATCCGGCGCGGCGGCCGGGTCGAACAGGGCGATGTCATCGGCTATGTCGGCTCCACCGGACGATCCACCGGGCCGCATCTGCATTACGAAGTGCTGAAGGCCGGGCATCAGGTGAACCCGCGCTCGGTGGACCTGCCGACCGGCGAGAAACTGGAAGGGCGTGAGCTTCAGGCCTTCCAGCAGGCCCGGAAGGCGATCGACAAGCTGTTCGAGGAGAACCGCAGCGGCCTCCAGTTGGCGCGCACCCCGGCGCCGGCGGAAGAAAAAGGCTGCAGCAAAGCCACCAGCTGCTGACGGCGCGCCCCCCGATCAGCTCCGTCAGCTCTGGTTCATGATGTTGCGGAGGGCACCGACAAACTGGCGGGCGGTATGTTCGTCCTCCAGCATCTTCTGCAGCTTCTCGCGGATGACCATCGCCTTGGGACGCTGCTGCATCGCGCGTTCGATGGCGAGATCCGCTTCGCCGGGCTTCAACGGTTCGAGGTCGGACATGACGGACATCCCGTGCTGGTGCCGGAAGTCGGCACTGGGGCAAGGATAGCCGGTTCCGGACCGGCCATCATCAGACAAAGCGCGTTGACGGTATTGCTTGTGCGATCCTGCATCAGCGGTATTGACCGACGGTCTCCACCGCTTCCCCGCCGGTGCCAAGCTTGAACTCGGTGACACCGGGGGCGGTGTCGGGATTGATGCCGCCAAGGTCGAGGGCACGGACCCCGCGCCGCTTCAGTTCCTGCATAGCCCGCCACAGCACCAGTCTCATGGCGCCGCTCTTGCGGCCCGACTCGCTGGCCCAACTGATCTGGCTGGTGGCGCACACGCCATGACGGAAGAACAGGCCGCAGGCGACCGGCGTACGGCCGTCCAGCGCAGTGACCATGACGACGCCATCGTTGCAGCTACCACCCTTGACCATGGCATTGCGCAGACGGACAGCCAGCGGTCCGGTCATCGCGCGGAAGCCTTTATCCCGCGCCTGGTCATGTTCCTGCTTCATCAGCCAGGGAAGATTGTCGGCTTTCCAATCGACATCGAGGACCAGCCCGGCCTTCTCCGCTCCGCGCAGCCGCTGGCGCCAGTCCCGTGCCAGCCCGGTGCGCATCGCCTCTTCGCTGCGGGTCAGGTCGAACCAAACCGTTTGGTAACCGGCGCCGATCTTCTGGAAGCCGCAGCGGGCAAGCAGTGCCTCGCTCTCCAATCCGGCCGGGAGCTCCGGCAACAGGTTGGCGCGGCTGAGTGGCGAGCGCGGGCAGGCACGGCGCAGCCGACGGAACACAGCCTCCAGCATGTCGGGTCCAGGGGTTGCACCATCGAGCCACAGCGGGCCGCGATAGCACTGGCGGTCGTGGAACAGCTTCAGCATGCGGCGGTCGAGCGTCTGCACGACGCCGACCGGCTCGCCGTCTCCACGGATCACGCCCAGGCGCGGGACATGGCCGTAGGTGCGGCCCATGGCGCGGCCATAGGCGAAACTCTGCAACAGGGTGGAGCGCGAAACACGTGCGAACAGTGCGTCCCACTCGCCGACAGTGCCCTCGTTCCAGGAAATGTCGATCTCGGGCATCGAGGGTCCCCGCCGGTTCAGGCCGGCGGCAGGGCGGCGGTCGCCTCTTCCACCTGGGCGAAGGACGGACGGTATTCGGGTTCGAGCACGTTGCGCGCGTACTCCACCGAAATGGCTGGAGCATAACCGGACAGATGCGCGATCAGACCGGTCTTCATCGCGTGATAATATTTGCCCTCGGCATGATAGATGTTCTTCAGGCCGCTGGCGATGGGAGCAAGAAAGCCGTAGGCGACCAGGATGCCGGTGAAGGTGCCGACCAGCGCACCACCGATCAGCTTGCCCAGAACCTCCGGCGGTTCGGTGATCGACCCCATGGTATGAATCACGCCCAGCACCGCGGCCACGATGCCCAGCGCCGGCACCGCGTCGGCCACCGCCTGGATGGCGTCGGCAATGCGCTGGTGTTCGTGGTGCATCGTCTCGATGTCCTCGTCCATCAGGTCGACCAGTTCATGCGGGTTGTCGGCCCCCAGTGACATCAGGCGCAGATAGGTACAAAGGAAAGCGATGGCGTGGTGGTCGCCGTAGAATTTGGGAAACTGCTGGAAGAGCGGCGAGTCTTCCGGCTTCTCGATATGCTGCTCCAGCGCAAGCAGGCCCTTGGTCTTCGCGATCTTGAAGACCTGATACATCATGGTGAGGATTTCCAGGAAATCCTCCTTCTTGTATTTCGGACCCTTGAAGAGGTGGCCGAGCTCCTTGCCCGTATGGGTGACCACGGATTTTGGATTGGCGATGAAGAAGGCACCGGCTGCCGACCCGAGAATGATCAGGAACTCGAACGGCATCCACAGCACGCCCATGTGGCCGCCACCCAGGACGTAGCCGCCGAACACGCTGAAGATCACGATGGCCAATCCGATGATCACGAACATTCGGTTTCTTCCTCCCCCGATACCGGTCACGGACTGCAAGCCGACCCGGCTGACAGATGGCCGGAGATCGATTGAGTTTCCGTGAATCACCCGAACGGCCTAACGCCTTTGCGACAGGCCGCGCGATCCTACCGGGGCGGGCGGGTCCTGTCACGAAAGGACTGGCGACCTAGGGTTTCCAACCAGTTCACGACTGCCGGGCGGGGAAGGCGCGCAGCGGATGGCGGATCGGCAAACAAGGAGGACACGAAAAGGTCACAGACCGGTCAGGCGCCGCATTGCCATCAGCCTGCCCCTTTGTTTCCCCTCCTGATCCGGCAGACACCGGACACCGTATCAGTCATCATATGTGCAAGGATGTCGCGATCCCTCCAGCCGGGCCACTGCCATGACCGTCCGAACCCACCTCCGCACCATCGCCCTGGCGGCGCTCCTCCCCTTGATGGGAGCCGCCTCGGCCATGGCCGCCAGCGCCTACGACTTCACCTTCCAGGGTATCGACGGCCGGCCCCTGCCGCTGTCGCAGTTCGCCGGCAAGACGATCCTGGTGGTCAACACCGCATCCCAGTGCGGATTCACTCCGCAATACAAGGGGCTGGAGGCACTCTGGCAGCGCTACCGCGACCGCGGGCTGGTGGTGGTCGGTGTGCCGTCCGACGATTTCGGCGGGCAGGAGCCGGGGAGCGCCGCGCAGATCAAGGATTTCTGCGAGGTCAACTACAGCATAGACTTTCCGATGACGGACAAGACGGTGGTGTCCGGCGACGGTGCCCACCCCTTCTACCGCTGGGCGGCCGACGAGCTGGGCTTCCTGGCCAAGCCGCGCTGGAACTTCCACAAATACCTGATCGGGCCGGACGGCAAGCTGCAATCCTGGTTCTCGACCATGACCGATCCCGAGTCCGAGAAGGTCCGCGAAGCGATCGAAACGCTGCTGCCGGCGACCGCACCGAAGTCATGACGACGGGACGGGCAACCGGCAATGATCTTCACTCCACCGCCTGCCGCAAGGCCGCTGCACCTGCCCAGGGTGCCAGCGGCAGGGCGGCGGCGAGGATGCCGGCCAGCAACAGCAGGTGCGGGCGCGGGGTCAGCCCGTTGATCGCCGCGTCGATGGCGCCGGCACCGAAGATCAGCACCGGGATGTAGAGCGGCAGGATCAGCAGCGACAGCAGCACGCCACCGCGCCGCGCGCCCAGGGTCAACGCCGCGCCGATGGCGCCGATCAGGCTGAGGATCGGTGTGCCCAGCGTCAGCGTCAGCACCAGCACGCCGAACCCTTCCGCATCCATGTTAAGCAGCACCGCCAGCAACGGGGCGGCGACGATCAGCGGCACGCCGGTGACCAGCCAATGGGCCAGGGTCTTGGCCAGTACCGCCGCTTCCAGCGGCAGGGAGGAGAGCGAAAGGAGTTCCAGCGAGCCGTCCTCGTAATCGGTCTGGAACAACCGTTCCAGCGACAGGAGGGAGGCGAGCAGCGCCGACACCCAGATCACGCCGGCGGCGATCCGGGCAAGGATGTTCGGCTCCGGCCCGACGCCGAAGGGGAACAGAACCACACACAGCACGAAGAACATGACGGCGATGGTGGCGTCCGACCCCTGGCGCAGCGCCAGCCGCAGGTCGCGTGCGACCAGACGCAGGAAACGGCTCATGCAGCGGCCCCCTCTTCCTCTTCGTGCCCGTCCCCTTCGTCGGCATAGGGGGTGAAATCGTCCAGATGCAGAGCCTCGCCGCCGGGGGTGGCGATGTCGGTGTGGGTCGAGAGCACCACCATGCCGCCTTGGGCGCGGTGTTCGGCGATCAACCCCTCGAACTGGGCAATGGCCGCGCGGTCGAGCGCCACGGTCGGCTCGTCCAGCAGCCACAGCGCCGCCGGTGCGGCCAACAGCCGCGCCAGATTCAGCCGCCGCTTCTGCCCGGCCGACAGGTAGCGCCCCGGCACCGCGGCGATGTGCGGCACCCCCAGCCGCTCGAGAGCCGTCCGGGCATTGGCCGCCGGATCCCCGGCCCCCGCCAGCGCCGCCCAGAAGGCGAGATTCTCCGCCGCCGTCAGCACCGGCTTCACTGCGTCGAGATGGCCGACATACTGCACCCGCGCCCGGTGACCGTCGGGATCGTCGGCGATCGAGCCCCCATCCCAGCCGAGCGTGCCGTGCAGGGGCTTCAGCAGTCCGGCCATCACCCGCAACAGGCTGGATTTGCCGCTGCCGTTGGGGCCGAGCAGCACCAGCGCCCCGCCGGGGGCGACGCTAAACTCCAGCCCGGTGAAGACCAGCCGGTCGCCACGCAGGCAGGTCAGCTCGGATCCGGCGAAGACGGGCATGGCTACGGGTCGCGCTTCCGGTTGAGGGAGGCGCTGCTATAGCACAAGGCGGCACGAAAGCCGGAGCAAGAATGGCGTCTTCATAGCCACGACTCCGGGCGGACAAAGGAGCGGACAAAGAAAAGGCCACCGCGAGGGGGTTCTCGCGGTGGCCTCGTGCCCGGCCGGGTCCGGCTGGGCGATGCTCTGTAGAACGACCCCCGCTTCACCGCAGCAACAACGTTAGGGGAGACGTCGTGCGCGACCTAATGGGGCCGGTTGCTTGAGAACCCATTTTATGGAAGAAAATGGCAAAATTTGGATGGGGTTCGAGCGATCGGACATCGTCTCCGCTGATAAGACCGCTCCCCCGACAGCACCGTCCCATGCGTGCACTGCAGCACCGGGTGCCGCGATTGTCACGGCTGGACGGGCAACGATTGTTCTGAATCAACGCCTTCGCTCCACCGATCGCGCATCTTCACGCCGTCTTTCCCCGGTCCCCCGGGGATGCGGCACGCTGCTCGGGGCGTGCCGGCGACATGCCAAATTGTGTCCAGGAAGCGAGTTCGCCATGTCGGCCTTTGCAGACATCCTCCAGGCCATGCCGCCGATCGCGCGCGTGGTCCTCATGCTCGGTCTCGTCTCGGCGGCCGGGGTGGCGCTCGGCCATGTGAAGATCCGGGGGGTCGGGCTCGGCATCGGCGGGGTGCTGTTCGCGGGCATCGCCGGCGGCCATGTCGCCAAGCAGGCCGGCATCGCCTTCAATCCGGAGATGATGGACTTCATCCGCGATTTCGGGCTGATCCTGTTCGTCTATACCATCGGCATCCAGGTCGGTCCCGGCTTCTTCGCGGCGCTTCGCCGCACCGGGCTGGCGCTGAACGGCCTGGCGCTGCTGATGGTGGTGTCCAGCATCCTGCTGACCGCGGTGCTGGTGGGATCGGGAGCATTGTCGCTGGGCTCCTCGCTGGGGGTGTTCGCCGGTGCGGTGACCAACGCCCCGGCGCTGGCCGCCACCCAGCAGGTGCTGACCGAGGTCGGGGCCGATGCCGCGGTGATGGCCCTGCCAGGCCTCGCCTTCGCCGTCACCTACCCGTTCGGCATCGCCGGCAACCTGCTGGCGATGGCCGCCGTCCGCATCCTGTTCCGCATCGACCCCGAGGCGGAGGCCCGCCGGTTCGAGGAGTGCCGCCGTGCCGAGGTGTCGACGCTGGAAACCATGGATCTGGCCGTGCGCAACCCGGACCTCGCCGGCAGGCCGCTGGGCTCCCTCACGCTGATGGGACGCCTGATGTGCGACCAGGGCGTCGTCGCCTCGCGCCTGCTGCGCGACGGCGTGCTGTGCGTGCCGCGCCCCGACACCCTGCTGAGGCTGGGCGACGTGCTGCACGTCGTCGGGCCGCGGCCGAAGCTGGAGCAGGCGCGCGCCCTGCTGGGACAGGAGTTCGACCGGCCGCTGACCACCAAGGGCACCGACCTGAAGTGGGAGCGCATCGTCGTCACCAACAGCGCCGTGCTGGGCAAGTCGATCGCCGCCCTGAACCTGCAGGAGGCACATGATGTCGTGGTGAGCCGCGTCAACCGGTCGGGCGTGGAGCTGGTGCCGACCCCGGCGCTGAAGCTGCAGTTCGGCGACATCCTGACGGTGATCGGCCGGCCGGAGAGCCTTGCCGCCGTCGGAAAGGTCTTCGGCAACTCGTCCCGCCGGCTGCAGCAGGTCGAGATGATCCCGATGTTCCTCGGCATCGCGCTCGGGGCGGCGCTGGGTGCCATCCCGATCTTCCTGCCGGGGATGCCGGCGCCCCTGCGCCTGGGTCTGGCCGGCGGGCCGCTGATCGTCGCGCTGATCCTGGGCCGCATCGGCCATGTCGGGCCGCTGGTGTGGTTCATGCCGCCCGCCGCCAACCTGGCGCTGCGCGAGATCGGCATCGTGCTGTTCCTGGCGGTGCTGGGCATCGCGTCGGGCGACCGCTTCGTCGCCACGCTGGCCAGCGGCGCCGGCTGGCCCTGGATGCTCTGGGGCGTGCTGGTGACGCTGGTGCCGCTGCTGCTGACCGGGCTGATCGCGCGCGGGCTGATGAAGCTGAATTTCCTGACCATCTGCGGCGTGCTGGCCGGGGCGCAGACCAACCCGCCGGGGCTGGCCTATGCCAACGCGCTGGTCGCGTCGGAGGCGCCGGCGCTGGCCTATGCCACAGTCTACCCGCTGGCGATGTGCCTGCGCATCCTGGGACCGCAGATCCTGGTACTATTGTTATGGTGACGGAGCATTTTCCGACACAAGCGGCACAACGTGCACGCGGTGTGAAATCCGCGTTGCGGAACCCATACGCCCCGGTCTAGCCTGTGCCGCAATGGTCAGACCATGGCCCGCCACCACAACCCAGCCGGTTCCTGCGCATGCATCGACACCCGCCCGTCAGTGAGTCCGCCCCCGCCGCCGTCGTCGTGGAGGGGTTGCACAAGCGGTTCGGCGAGCTGGAGGTGCTGAAGGGCGTTTCGCTGACCGCGCGGGAAGGCGACGTCATCACCCTGATCGGCTCGTCCGGCTCGGGCAAGAGCACGCTGCTCCGCTGCATCAACATGCTGGAGATCCCCGACGAGGGGCGCGTCGTCATCGGCGGCGAGTCCATCGGGCTGAAGAAGGCCCGCGGCGGCCGCACCGTTCCCGCCGACAGCCGGCAGGTCGAGCGCATCCGCACCCGGCTGGGCATGGTGTTCCAGAGCTTCAACCTCTGGACCCACATGACGATCCTGGAAAACGTGATCGAGGCGCCGGTGCATGTGCTTGGCGTGCCGAAGGCGGAGGCCGTCGACCGCGCCCGCGGGCTGCTGGACAAGGTCGGCATCCTGGCCAAGGCCGACGCCTACCCGGTCCAGCTGTCGGGCGGGCAGCAGCAGCGCGCGGCCATCGCGCGGGCGCTCGCCATGCAGCCCAAGGTGATGCTGTTCGACGAGCCGACCTCGGCGCTCGACCCGGAGCTGGTCGGCGAGGTGCTGCGCGTCATCCGCCAGCTGGCGGACGAAGGCAACACGATGATCCTGGTGACGCACGAGATGGGCTTCGCCCGCGAGGTGGCGTCCAAGGTGGTTTTCCTGCACCAGGGGCGGATCGAGGAGGAGGGGTCACCCGACAAGGTGCTGACCAACCCCGACTCGGACCGGGTGCGGCAGTTCCTCTCGCGCCATCTGTCCGGCGCGGCGTGAGGGGACGAGGCAGAGGGCAGGACCGGACCGTCAGAAACAGCCCGGCCCCGGCAGGGGCCAAAGAACGGGCGAACCGAACAGAGGAGTGTGTTCCTTGAAGAAGATCGTTTCGGCCCTGGCGCTCGGCGCCATGATGGCCGTTGCCGCCGCCGGCGCCGCCGGTGCGAAGGAGTGGAAGACGGTCCGCATCGCCAGCGAGGGCGCCTATCCTCCGTGGAACGCCACCGACACCTCTGGCAAGCTGATCGGTTTCGAGGTCGAGCTCGCCAATGACCTGTGCAAGCGCATGAAGGTCACCTGCGAGTATGTGGCCCAGGACTGGGACGGCATCATTCCGGCCCTGCAGCAGGGCAAGTACGACGCCATCATGTCGGCGATGACCATCACCGACGAGCGCAAGAAGGTCATCGACTTCTCGGTCCCCTACGGCACCGAACCGTCGGTCTTCGCCGTGCTGACCAGCTCGCCGCTGGCCAAGGCGCTGAACCTGGGCGCCGAGCGCGTCGACCTGAACGACCAGGGCAAGGCGAAGCCGACGCTGGACAAGCTGGCCGAAGTGCTGAAGGGCAAGGCGGTCGGCGTCCAGGTGTCGACCATCCAGGCCGATTTCATGGACAAGCATCTGTCGAAGGTGACCATGCGCACCTACGACAAGATCGACAATGCCGGCATCGACCTCACGTCCGGCCGCGTCGACGCCATGCTGGGCGACCGCTCGGTCGTCGAGGCGGTGGTCAAGACCGACCCGACCAAGATGGTCATCGTCGGCCCGAACTTCATCGGCGGCGTGATCGGCGAGGGCATGGGCGTCGGCCTGCGCAAGGACAGCGCCGACCTGAAGGCGATGTTCGACAAGGCGATCGCCGAGGCGCTGAAGGACGGCACCGTCAAGAAGCTCAGCACCCAGCATTTCGGCTACGACATCTCGCCCAAGTAAGACGGACCTCCGGTCCATCCACGCGACCGAACGGCGCCCGGAGGCCTTGGCGGCAACCGGGCGCCAATCGTTCGTCGACCCTGTTCGCTGACCCCGTACGGCCGGCCCCAGCCGCGCCCGGCGGGCCTTACCGGGCGTGCCAATGCTGGAACTCCTTTCCTTCGGTCCCAACGGCTGGGGCGGCCAGCTTCTGCTGGGAACCGCGATGACGGTCGCGGTCGCCGTGTCGGCCTTCGCCTTCGGCATCCTCGTCGGATCGCTCGGCGCGTCGGCCAAGCTCAGCCACAGCATTACGCTGAACGCACTCGCCGACGTCTACACCACGGTGGTGCGCGGCATTCCCGAACTGCTGGTCATCTACCTGCTGTTCTTCGGCGGCAGCGGCGTGGCGACCTCCATCGCGGTCGCCTTCGGCTATGACGGGCGGGTGGATCTGAACGCCTTCACCATCGGCGTGCTGGCAGTCGGCCTGATCTCCGGCGCCTATTCGACCGAGGTGATCCGCGGCGCGGTGCAATCGGTCCCCTTCGGCCAGATCGAGGCGGGGCGTGCCTGCGGGATGAGCCGCTGGCTGATCCTGCGCCGGGTGCTGGTGCCGCAGACGCTGCGCTACGCCCTGCCCGGCCTGGGCAATGTCTGGCAGCTGACGCTGAAGGACACCGCGCTGGTGTCGGTGACGGCGCTGGCCGAGCTGATGCGCGTGACCCATCTGGCCGCCGGCGCGACGCGCGAGCCCTTCCTGTTCTACAGCGCCGCCGCGGTGCTGTACCTGCTGCTGACCACCGTTTCCACGGCGCTGTTCACCCGCGCCGAGCTGTCCGCCAACCGCGGCGTCCGGAGGGCCTGAAGCCATGAACTGGCAACTGATGTGGGACAGCCTGCCCCGCATGCTCGGCGGGCTGTCGCTGACGCTGCAGCTGATCGTGGGATCGCTGGCGCTGGGCGCCCTGGTCGCCTTCGCCGTGGCGCTGCTGCGGCTGTCGGGCAACCGCGTGGTGGAGACGCTGGCCACGGCCTATGTCTTCGTCTTCCGCGGCACGCCGCTGCTGGTGCAGATCTTCCTGGTCTATTACGGGCTGGGCCAGTTCGAGTTCATCCGCGACAGCATCCTCTGGCCCATCCTGCGCGAGCCCTACTGGTGCGCCATCCTGGCGCTGACGCTGAACACCGGCGCCTACACCAGCGAGGTGCTGCGCGGCGCGATCCTGTCGGTGCCGCAGGGACAGGTGGAGGCGGCGCGCGCCTGCGGCATGTCCCGGGCGCTGGCCTTCCGCCGCATCGTGCTGCCGGTGGCGATCCGCCAGATGCTGCCGGCCTACGGCAACGAGGTGATCCTGATGGTGAAGGCGACCTCGCTGGCCAGCACCATCACGCTGATGGAGGTCACCGGCATCGCCCGGCGCATGATCGCCCAGACCTTCGCGGTCTTCGAGCTGTTCATCGTCGCCGGGGCGATCTATCTGGTGCTGAACTTCGTCGCGACCCGCCTGATCAAATACGCCGAATGGCGCCTGACCCCCTATCTGCGGGCGCGGGCGTAAGTAAGGATAGCGCTGCAACAGCCCTCTCCCGGCTCTCCCGGCGGAGAGCCCTAGGAGGGGCGTCATCCTTACTGCCCCAGCATCTCGAAGCTCGGCGGGGCCGGGTCGACGATGCGGGCGCCGGTGGGAGTGATCTCCAGCACCGCGAGGCCACGTTCGACCATGCCGTCGGCGCGCAGGCGGAACAGGCCGTCCAGCCCCTCGAAACCATTGGGATTGGTCATCGCCATCCGGTCGAAGGGCACCGGGCCGCCGGCCCGGCTCAGCACCGCGGCGATGGAGGTCGCATCATAGGCCAGCGTCGCGATGCGCGGCGGCTTGCGGCCGTAGACCTGCTCGAACTGCGATTCGAAACGGGCGCGGGTCTGCGGGGCCGGGGCGGCATACCAGGCGCCGACCAGCGCCGGCTCCTGTCCCAGGGCGCCTTGCGACGTATCGTCCCACAGGCCGGTGCCCAGCAGCTTGACCTGCTGCGGCTGCACGCCGTTGGCGGCCAGCGCCTGGGCGATGCCCTGGGCGCGCTGCCCGCCCTCCGCCAGCATGACCGCCTGCGGCTGCGGCGTTTCCTGCGCCACCTGCTTGGCGGGGACCGACAGGTCGGCAACGGCCGGATCGTAGCGCTCGACCTGCGTGGTCATCGCCCCCAGACGCGGGGCCACAGCCTGCATGGCATTGACCACCGCGTCGCCATAGGGGGAACGCGGCGCCAGCACGGTGAAGCGGGTCGCCCCCCGCGACCGGGCAAGGCCGGCGACGCGGCTGACCTGATCGGCGGGGACGAATCCCATCACATAGGTGCCGTTGCCGGCCTGGGTGGCGTCGTTGGTGAAGGCCAGCACGTCGACGCCGGCATTCTGGGCGATCGGCCGCACCGCGGCGACGTCGGCGGCGAACAGCGGGCCGATGATCAGACGGGCACCCTCGGCCAGCGCCTGCCGGGCCGCGTCGGCGGCGCCGTTCGGCGTGCCCTTGGTGTCGCGCGGCATCAGCTGAAGCTGGTCGCCGGCCATGTCGAACAGCGCCATCTGGGCGGCATCCAGCATCGCCTGGCCGATGGCCGCGCTCTGCCCGCTGAGCGGCACCAGGACAGCGACCTTGACCGGGCCCTGCACCTCCGGCAGGGGAGCCACCGGAGCGGGGACCGGTTGCGGCGCTTGTGCCACCCGCGGCGGCGCGCTTACAGTCGAACAAGCCGACAACAGGCCGGCGACCAGCAAGGCTGCCACGCCGTGACGTTTCAGACCCTGTGAGAAAGCTGTTGCCAAGCGTGCCACCAATCGTCTCCACATCTGCTGAAACAGCCGCCGAACCCGAAAGCGAGGCCCAGGGCATGGCCGGACAAGGCATGGCCGAAGGCGAGCCCACGGGCGGCGCGGACCAAAGTGGCGCTCAAGGTAGCCCCCTCGCCGCGCCAAGTAAACTCGCACCAAGTAAACTCAAAGGGGGCCTCCATGTCGTCGCCACCCCGATCGGAAACGCCGCGGACATCACGCTGAGGGCGCTCGACGCGCTGAAGCGGGCCGACGCCATCGCCTGCGAGGACACGCGCGTCACCGCCAAGCTGATGGGCATCCACGGCATCCACACCCCCTTCGTCTCCTACCACGAGCACAACGCCGCAAAGATGCGTCCGATCCTGATCGAGCGTATGAAAAAGGGCGAGGCCATCGCGCTGGTCACCGACGCCGGCACGCCGCTGGTCTCCGACCCCGGCTACAAGCTGGTGCGGGAGTGCGTGGCGGAGGGGGTGGCGGTGACCACGCTGCCCGGCGCCTCGGCCCCGCTGGTGGCGCTGGTGCTGTCCGGCCTGCCGACCGACCGTTTCCTGTTCGCCGGCTTCCTGCCGAACAAGAGCAGCGCACGTCGCGCCACCGCCGGCGAGTTGAAGGGCGTGCCCGCCACGCTGGTCTTCTTCGAATCGCCGCAGCGTCTGCCGGACTCGCTGGTCGACCTCGCCGACATCCTGGGTCCGCGCGAGGCCGCCGTCGCCCGCGAACTGACCAAATTCTATGAAGAGGTGCGGCGCGGCACCCTCCCCGAGCTGGCTGCCCATTATGCCGAGGCCGGCCCGCCGCGCGGCGAGGTGGTGGTGGTGATCGGCCCGCCGGGGGCGGAGGCGACGCCGGGCGAGGCCGACGTCGACACCCTGCTGCGCGAGGCGCTGACCCGCCTGTCGGTGCGCGATGCCGCCGCCGACGTCGCCGCGCGCACCGGCCAGCATAAGCGCACGGTCTATGCCCGCGCCCTTGAAATGTCGCGTGAGGAGAGGGGAAAATGACCGGCCTGGATGCGCGGCGCCTGCGTGCCGAAAGCCTGGGCCGCCGGGCGGAGGCGCTGTGCCGCCTGTCGCTGCGGCTGCGAGGCTACCGCATCCTGGCCAGTCGCCTGCGCACGCCCATGGGGGAGATCGACATCGTGGCGAGGCGCGGCAAGTCCATCGCCATCGTCGAGGTGAAGGCGAGAGATGACTGGGACACCGCGAACGAGGCGCTGAACGCCCGACAGCGCGGCCGGCTGGCCCGCGCCGCCCATGCCTTCCTGGGCGCAAACCCGCAATATGCCGGCTATGTCTTGCGCTTCGACGTGATGCTGGTTACCCCTTGGGCCTGGCCCCGTCATCTCGTCGACGCCTGGCGGCTCTAGGGGCGGATCTGAGAGGATGACAGCCTTGAGCAACCGCGCGGAAGCCCGCGAGATCCTTCGCCTCATCGGCGACCAGCCCGACGACGAGATCGATCTGGCCGAAGCCGCACTGGCGCTGGGCGCGCTGGAGCTGCCGAATGCCGACCTCGCGCCCTACCGCGCCCACATCAAGGCCATCGTCGACGACCTTGCCGCCCGCGTATCGCAGACAGACGCGGCGGACGACAGCCTGGACAGACGCATCGGCCACCTGCACGCGGTGATCGGCGGGCGCCATGGCTATTCCGGCGATCACGACACCTACGACGACCTGCAGAACGCCAACCTGCTGCGGGTGATCGACCGCCGGCGCGGCCTGCCGGTCGCCCTGGGCATCCTCTACATGCATGCCGCCCGGTCGCAGGGCTGGCCGATGGTCGGGCTGAACTTCCCCGGCCATTTCCTGACCCGCATCGAGAAGGACGGCGCGCGCGCCATCATCGACCCCTTCAACGAGGGCCAGACCCGCAGCGTCGTCGACCTGCGCGACCTGCTGAAGGCCACCGCCGGCAGCGCGGCGGAGCTGGAGCCCGGCCATTACCGGCCGGTGTCGAACCGCGACGTCCTGCTGCGCCTGCAGAACAACATCAAGCTGCGCCATCTCTCGGCGCACGAGGTGCCCAAGGCGCTGGAGGTGCTGGAGGCGATGCGGCTGTTCGCCCCGCACGAACCGGCGCTGTGGCGCGAAACCGGCCTGCTGGAAGCCCATGCCGGCAAGCTGAAGGATGCCATCACCGCGCTGGAGACCTTCATGGCGCTGACCGCCGACGAGCATCACCGGCACCAGACCGCCTCGCTGATCCAGCAGCTGAAGAACCGCCTGAACTAACGTGTCATAATCTGACTGCCCCATCGGGGGACCGGAGACCCGTCATGAGCCTCGCCGTCGCGTTCCAGATGGACCCCATCGAGTCGATCAACATCGACACCGATTCCAGTTTCATGATGGCGTTGGAGGCGCAGAAGCGCGGCCATCGCCTGTACCACTACCAGCCCCGCGACCTGATCCTGACCGGCAACCGGCTCACCGCCCGTGTGCGCGAGATGACGGTCGTGCGCCAGCGCGGCGCCCATTACACGCTGGGCGAATCGGTGGCGACCGACCTGTCGACGATGGACGTCATCCTGCTGCGGCAGGACCCGCCGTTCGACATGGCCTACATCACCTCCACCCATCTGCTGGAGCATGTGCAGCCCAAGGTCCTGGTGGTCAACGATCCGGCCGAGGTACGCAACGCCCCGGAAAAGCTGTTCATCACCAAGTTCCCCGACCTGATGCCGCCGACGCTGATCACCAGCGACAAGCAGGCCATCCTGGACTTCCGGGCGGAGCACAAGGACATCATCGTCAAGCCGCTGTTCGGCAACGGCGGCGCCGGCGTCTTCCACCTGAAGCCGGACGACGAGAATCTGGGCTCGCTGCTGGAGATGTTCACCCAGCTCTACCGCGAGCCGGTGATCGTCCAGCGCTATCTGCCGGAGATCCGCCAGGGCGACAAGCGCATCATCCTGATCGACGGCGAACCGGCCGGCGCCGTCAGCCGCATGCCGCTGGAGGGCGAGGCCCGCGCCAACTTCCATGCCGGCGGCAGCGCCAGGAAGACCGAGCTGACCGCGCGCGAGCGCGAAATGTGCGCCGCCATCGGCCCGGTGCTGCGCGAGAAGGGCCTGGTCTTCGTCGGCATCGACGTGATCGGCGACTATATGACCGAAATCAACGTCACCTCCCCCACCGGCATCCAGGAGATCAACCGGCTGAACGGCGTCCAGCTGGAATCCCTGCTGTGGGACGCCATCGAGCGCCGCCGCGCGGATAAGTAAGGATGCGCCGTCGCGCGGGGAAGTAAGGATACCCCGCCGCGCGGGACGGTAGGAAAAGCACCGTCGCGCGAAAGCATGACGCGCGGAATGGAAGGGCGGCCGGTCAGGCCGCCCGCCTGGACCGGACGAAGGCGTCGCGGATGTGGCGAACCAGTTCAGCCGCCGCCAGCGAGGGCGGGCGGGCCGGCTGGTGCAGGGTCACGGCGAAGGACGGCAGATCGGGAAGACCGCTGTCCGGCGGCAGGATGTCCAGGTCGGACGGTACGGTGAAGGCCAGCCAGGCCGACACGGCGAGATCCATCCGCACGGTGGCGAAGGTGGCGTCGAGCCCGCCATTCTCGAACATGCTGCGCCAGTCCCGCCCCTGTCGGCGCAGCGCCGCCATCACCGCCGGCCGGAAGACGCAGGTTTCCACCACCAGTGACAGCGGCAGCGGGGTCGACCTATGGGCGCTGCCGCCGCGGGCGCCGACCCAAACCAGACGATCGGTCATCAGATGCTCGCCGCGCGCCGTCTCCACCGGCTCCTCGACCACCGCCAGATCGAGGTCGCCGTCAGCGATGCGGGCCGCCAGCTCGGGCGACGACCCGCAGATGAGCGACAGCTCGACCTGCGGACAGGCAGCGGCGAAGCTCCGCAGCATCGGGGCGATGCTGGGAGCGACCAGATCGTAGGGAACGCCGATCCGCACCGGCCCATCGACCGCCCCGCCGGTGATGTCGGCCCAGATTTCGTCGTTCAGCGCCAGCAACCGGCGGGATTTTCCCAACAGCCGTTCCCCCAGTGCCGTCGGGCGCAGGCCGCCGCGGTCGCGGACGAACAGGGGGCCGCCTGCCAGCGCCTCGAGCCGCGCGATCTGCTGGCTGACCGCCCCCTGGGTCAGGTTCAGGATCTGGGCGGCGGCCGTCATGCTGCCACGGTCGGCGACCGCGGCGAAGCTGCGCAGCAGAGTGGTGTCGAGATTGCGAGCCATGCCGTCATTATCATCCGTAATGTTGTGCATCTCCACTATTAGTTTCCATCGAGGATGCTCCGGCGCTATCCCGGTCCCACCCACACCGCAGCCATCCTGGACCGGAGGAAGCCCCGCATGATCCCCGCCGTCAGCATCGACGCCGCGCTCGCCGCCCTGACCGACCACTGGTCGCCCAAGGTTGTCGCCCGGGTGAACGACCAGTATGTGAAGGTTGCCAAGCTGAAGGGCGAATTCGTCTGGCACCGCCACGACGACGAGGACGAACTGTTCCAGCTCGTCCGCGGCCGGCTACGCATCCAGTTCGAGGACGGCAGTGAAACGCTGCTGTCGCCGGGCGAGCTGTGCGTGATCCCGCGTGGTGTGATGCACCGCCCGGTTGCCGACGAGGAGTGTGCGGTCCTGCTGATCGAGACGGTGACGACGAAGCACACCGGCGATGTCGAGACGCCGATGACCCGTTCCATCGCCGAACAGCTGGCCTGACGGCGGGCGCGGCTGCGGCGCACCGTGCCTTGACCGGCGGACTTCGGGGGGCGATAACTGCCGCCTCCCAGAGTTTTCGAGCGAGACCACCCGTGAACCGCATTTTCTCCGGCATGCAGCCGACCCGGCAGCTTCACCTCGGCAACTATCTGGGGGCGCTGCGCAACTGGGTGGAACTGCAGAACAGCTACGAGTGCATCTTCTGCGTCGTCGATCTGCACGCGCTGACCATCGACCAGGATCCGGAGGTCCTGCGCAACAACATCCGCGAGGTCGCCGCGGCCTACATCGCCGCCGGCATCGACCCGGAAAAGAACATCCTGTTCAACCAGTCGGTGGTTTCAGCCCATGCCGAGCTGGGTTGGATCCTGTCCTGCCACACGCCGCTCGGCTGGCTGAACCGCATGACGCAGTTCAAGGAAAAGGCCGGCAAGCAGAAGGACATGGCGAACCTCGGCCTCTACGCCTATCCGACGCTGATGGCCGCCGACATCCTGCTGTACAAGGCGACCCATGTGCCGGTGGGCGAAGACCAGAAGCAGCATCTGGAATTGGCGCGCGACATCGCCGGTGCCTTCAACCGCCGCTATGAGACCGACTTCTTCCCGCTGCCCGAGCCGCAGATCCTGGGCGAGGCGACACGGGTGATGAGCCTGCGCGATGGAAAGAAGAAGATGTCGAAGTCGGACGAGTCCGAATATTCGCGCATCAACATGACCGACGACGCCGACACCATCGCGCAGAAGATCCGCAAGGCGAAGACCGACCCGGAACCCCTGCCGGAAACCGTCACCGAGCTGGAAGCCCGGCCGGAAGCCGACAACCTCGTCACCATCTACGGTGCGCTGGCCGGTCAGTCGCGCGAACAGGTTCTGGCGCAGTTCGCCGGTTCCCAATTCTCCGATTTCAAGAAATCGCTGGTCGACCTGTCGGTGGACAAGCTGGCGCCGATCACCACCCGTATGAAGGAACTGCTGTCCGACAAGGCGGAGATCGACCGCCTGCTGAAGACGGGCGGCGAGCGCGCGGCAGCCATAGCGGAGAGGAACCTGAACGACGTGAAGGACATCATCGGCCTGTTGCGGCCCTGAAGGACGGTATCGGCGTGACGGCTCCCATCCTGCTCACCGGTTTCCAGCCGTTCGGAGCACTTCCGGACGGCGAACCGGGCCCGGCACCGGACCATCCCTGGAGGTCCGACCCGACCACCCTCCTGATGGAGCGGCTGGCCGGCGAGCCGGGAGTCGTCACCGCCTCGCTTCCCCCGCTCTACGACGCCTGCGGCGACGCCTTCGCCGGGTTGCTGGCGGAACACCGTCCGCTGGCGGCGCTCAGCTTCGCCTGTCTGGAATCGAGCGACTTCATCCGGCTGGAACGGCTGGCCTGGAACCGCGACGAAAGCCCGCTGCCGGATGCCGCCGGCACCGTGCGCGAGGCTGCCGACATCGTGCCGGACGGACCGACCGCCTATGGCAGCACCCTGCCGGCGCCGCGGGTGATACGGGAACTGTCGATGGCCGGGTTGCCGGTGACCTTCGGCGACTTTTCCGGCGGCTTCCTCGGCAACCATCTGTTCTACCGGGCGCGGCACATCATCGAGAGCGCCGACCTGGACGTTCCTTACGGCTTCTTCCACATGCCGCCGCTGCCGGAACGCGGGGCGGAGTTGCGGCGCTTCGGCGGTCTGTCGATGGAGCGGCAGGAATTGGCAGTGCGCACTCTTGTGAGAATGCTGCGCACGGCACTGGCCGGAGTCGCTTGAAGGAGGAAGTCAGGCCGTCCTGGCGGACCGGCGCTGGTCGGGCGGGTTCACGATGGCGCGCAGCGCGTCCAGGAACTCACGGCCCTTGTCGGTCAGGGTGACGATCTTGCGGCGGCGCTCGCGCGGGTCTTCCTGCGCCTGCACCAGATCGAGGCCGGCCTTGCCGAAGCTGTGCCAGCGGCTGAGCGCCGCGACGTTGCGCGACGCGGAGGATTGGGCGATGCCCAGGCGTTCCGCCAGTTCGCCGATGGAAATGCCTTCGCTCTGCGCGATGGTCATGAAACTCAGCGCATACTGGATGGGCAGGTCGGGGTCGAGCTTGCGGAACGCCTCAAGCACCTGGACGACGGTGAGAACCTCGTCGTGACGGACGCGGGCCGGCATTCAGCGGCTCTCCGCGGCGTCATGCGCTATGCAGCGCGGGAGGGTGGTCCCCAGCGGGCCGGTGTGTAGATGACGTTCAGGCGTCCAAGCCATAGGATGACTTCCCCGTTTTCCCGCCGCAGGTCGAAGGACCCGGCCGGCGATGCCCAGCGGGCGTGTTCAACGAAGAGACGGTGACCGCAAAAGCCCAGAAAGACACACATGGGATCCTCTCGTTATCCTGAATTCGCGTTCGAAGAATGCGCAAAGCGTAAGAATCGGTTGTGCCGGGGTGCGATTGGCGGCCTGATGGGTGACATGCATGGCCGGATCGCCCGATCGGCGGGTCCAGGCAGTGGCTACGATGGATTTCATCGAAACTCTCCAGTGGTTGGGTGATGCCGACGCTTTCATGCCGGCGGATCCGGTATCGCCGCTCAGCGATACGGTTGCAAGGTCAAAAATGTCCGCGCGTCCGATAGGTTCCGATCGCGGATGCAAAAAGGCGACAGGCGGGGTGCGGGCACGCCCCCCTCCCCGTCCGACGGCTCCCTGTCCGTCAATCCGATGTCGCGCCGCAGATGCCCGCACAGGCTGCCCGGTCCGGGCACTGCGCCGGAATCGAGCCATCGCCTCCGCAATGCGGTCCACAAGGTGGGCATGGTCTGCTCCTCTCCAAGGCAGGAGGACCGAACAGCCGGACCTCCAAAGAGGAATAATTCCGTATCCGGATATGTTCCGTCAAGCCGTCCATGACGAAGCCGGCGACATTGCAGCGGCCATCGGTCGATGCGCTTCACAAACGCAAGGGATTCGACCGGAGAGGTTCAGGCCATGACGCGCAGCAGCAGCCCGGCCAGCGAGCACAGCAGCAACACCGGAACCATCCCGAGCTTGAAGCGGAACACCGCCAGCACCGCAGCCACGGTGAGCAGCGCCGCTGCCGGATCGAGCGAAGACGGCACTGGAACCTCCAGCCGGAGGCCGGACGCCGACACCGGGCGCAGCTGATGGAACAGCACATGCGTTCCGAACCAGAGCGCCAGATTGAGGATCACCCCGACCACCGCGGCGGTGACCGCGGTCAGCGCCGCCGACAGCGCCCGGTTGTCGCGCAACGCCTCGATGTAGGGAGCGCCCAGAAAGATCCACAGGAAGCAGGGGACGAAGGTGACCCAGGTGGTGAGCAGCCCGGCCAGCGTGCCGGCCAGCAGCGGCGGCAGGCTGCCGGGATCGCGGAAGGCGGCGAGAAAGCCCACGAACTGGACCACCATGATCAGCGGACCGGGCGTGGTTTCCGCCATGCCCAGTCCGTCGAGCATCTCGCCCGGCCGCAGCCAGCCATGGATATCGACCGCCTGCTGAGCGACATAGGCCAGCACGGCATAGGCGCCGCCGAAGGTCACGACCGCCATCTGGGAAAAGAACAGGGCGACACGGCTGTAGACGTTCGCCGGACCGAGGACGAGCAGCAGCGCCGCCACCGGGACCAGCCAAAGCGCCAGACAGACGCCGGACACCCGCAGTGACCGGGCGAGGTTTGGGCGGGCATGCGCCGGCATGTCCGTCCCGAGCAGGGAGTCGGCATCCGCGACAGTGTGGGCGAAGCTGGCATGGCCGCCTCCGCCCCGGAACGCCGGCAGGCCGAGCCGCCCGCCGATATATCCCACCGCGCCGGCCACGGCGATGATCAGTGGAAAGGGAATGTCGAACAGGAAGATCGCCAGGAAAGCGGCTGCGGCAATGCCGAGCATGACGCCGTTCCGCAACGCCCGCGCGCCCACCCGGATCACCGCCTGCACGACGATCGCCAGCACCGCCGCCTTCAGGCCGAAGAACAGCCCTTCGACGGCCGGGACAGCACCGAACAGCACGTAGATCCAGCTCAACGCCATGATGGCGGCCATGCCCGGCAGCACGAACAGGATACCCGCGATCAACCCGCCGACCGTGCGGTGCATCAGCCAGCCGATGTAGATGGCAAGTTGCTGCGCCTCGGGACCCGGCAGCAGCATGCAGTAATTGAGCGCGTGCAGAAAACGCTCCTCGCCGATCCAACGTTTTTCCTCAACGACGATGCGATGCATCACCGCGATCTGCCCGGCCGGGCCGCCGAAGCTGAGCGCAGCAATCCGTGCCCACACCCGCGTCGCCTCGCCCAAACCGACCCGCGGGCCGACCACCCCCGCACCGACCCCCAAGCCACTCGCCAAGTCACTCGCCAGGTCACCCCCATGCCGGCCGTTCGGCTCCCCGGATGCGGCCGTACCCGAACAGGCCTTCGCTTCGGTCATGGCGAACCTCTGTCGTTGCGCATCTTGCGGAAATACTCATAGAGGTTCCAAGCCCGCTCCGCCCCTGTGGTAAATCGGCACCGCTCCCGCACCGTTTCGCCACAGGTCCGGGCTTCGGCCGGCATCTCTGGACAAGCAGGGGGCCGGTCGGTCAAACAGGTCCATCCGCGGTACTCCGTCCATCAGTCTCCGAGTCGCCCGTGCCCCACCCTTTCCTCTTCGCGCGGTCCATGCAGGCAGGCTCCGCCCGTCGGATGCTGGCGGCCCTGCTGATGGCCGCTGCGACGGTGACGGGGACAGGCGCGGCACCCGCCGCCGCGGAAACCCGCTTCACCCCCGGTCCCTGCTGGTTCACCGTGCCGGAGGGCGAGGCGGCACTGTGCGGTACGGTGGCGGTGGCGGAACGACGCGACCGCCCCAACAGCCGCAGCCTGCGCCTGCCGGTCGCCGTGCTGCTGAGCACCGCGCGCCAGCCCGCCCCCGACCCGGTGCTGTTCCTGGAGGGCGGCCCCGGCGCCTCCCCCTTCGGCAGCGGCGAGGCGACGGAGGAGCGGATGGAGGTCTGGTGGGAATTGTCCGCCCCCTTCCGCCGCACCCGCAACCTGATCCTGTTCGACCCGCGCGGCGTCGGCCGGGCGGAACCCGACACCGACTGCCCCGAACTCGACGCCGCCGGCGCCACCCGCCGGACCCGGCCGGTGACGCGCGAGCAGCGGGCGGCGGCGGAGCGCACGGCGGTCGCCGCCTGCGCTGCGCGTCTGGGTGCCGCCGGGCTGGACGGCACCCAATTCTCCACCCCCGTCGCCGCGGAGGACGCGCTCGACGTCGTCACCGCGCTGGGCGCCCAACGCGTCAACCTGTTCGCGGTGTCCTACGGCACGCGGGTCGGGCTGGAGATCCTGCGGCGCCAGGGCACCCGGGTGCGGACCGCGGTGTTCGACAGCGTCTATCCGCCCGACGTCAACGCGCAGGAGGAGACGGCTTGGCTGGCCCAGCGCGCCTATCGCCGGCTGTTCGACGACTGCGCCGCCAACCGCGGCTGCCGCTCCTCCTTTCCCGACCTGGAAAAGCGCTTCCTCGATCTGGTGGAGCGGCTGGACCGCAACCCGGTCGACCTCGTCGTCGGCGACCACGAGACGCGCCGTGCCCTGCGGCTGAGCGGCGGCTCGGCCATTGCCGCCGGGCTCGAGGCGATGGCGATCAGCGAGGCGGTCCCCACCGTGCCGGCGATGATCGACAGCGCCATCCGCGGCCAGTATGCGGCGATGGCCGAATGGGCGCCGACCAACTGGCTGGGCGATCCCGAGATCGCCGACGGGCTGGCCTTCTCCGTGGAGTGCCGTGAGTCGGTGAACCCGGCCGAACCGGCCAAGCGTGCCGATGGCGCCCGTCGTTTCCCGCCCTACGGGATCGTCGCCGTCGACGATCCCGGCCAGCGCGTCTGCCGCCTTTGGCCGGCCGGCCACCAGGAACCGGCCGAACGCCTGCCGGTCGCCAGCCCGGTGCCGGTGCTGCTGTTGTCCGGCGCCTACGACCCGGTCACCCCGCCGGACTGGGGCGACCGCGCCGCGGCCACCCTGCCCAAGAGCCGCCATCTGGTCTTCCGCGCCGCCAGCCACATCGTCACCTCCAGCGAGGACTGCGCTCTGGCCGCTGCGGTGAATTTCGTCGAGCAGGAATCGATCCCGGCGACCGTGTGTCCGGGTGCGGCAAGGCCGCCGGTATTCGAGAGGCCCTGACCGATGCCGTTTTCCAGCGAAGAGCGCGCACGTCTGCTGTCCGTCAAGGGGGTCGGCCCGAAAGTGGTCGAACGCCTCGAACAGCTGGGCATTCACGATCTGGCGACGCTGGCCCGCCGGGATGCGGCGGAAATCTGTTCAGCGGTGTCAGACGGTATCGGCAGCAGTTGCTGGAAGAACAGCCCGCAGGCTCGTAACGCCATTCAAGCGGCGATCCTGATGGCCGCGGCCGATCGCGGCATCTGACCGCTCACCGCCCCGGCGCGATCCGCCGGTAACTCAGCGCCTCGGCGATGTGCCGGCGCCTCACCCCTTCCACGCCGTCCAGGTCGGCCAGCGTGCGCCCGACCCTCATCACCCGGTGATAGCCGCGGGCCGACAGCTTCAGCCGCTCCGCCGCCTCGGTCAGCAGGGCACGGCCGGAGGCGTCCGGGGAGGCGACCTTTTCCAGCAGCTCGCCGTCGGCTTCCGCATTCGTCCGCACCACGCGGCCGGCCGGATAGGGGCCGAAGCCGCCGTAGCGCTCCGCCTGGATGGCGCGGGCGACGGCGACGCGGGCGGCGATGTCGGCGCTGCCCTCCGCCGGGGGCGGCAGGCTGAGATCCGCGGGACTGACCGCTGGAACGTCGATGTGCAGGTCGATGCGGTCGAACAGCGGGCCGCTGATTTTCGACTGATAGTCGGCCGCGCATTTCGGCGCGCGGGCGCAGGCGAGCGAGGCGTCGTCGAGATGGCCGCAACGGCAGGGATTCATCGCCGCCACCAGTTGCACCCGTGCCGGATAGGTGACGTGGTGGTTGGCTCGGCTGACCACCGACTTTCCCGTCTCCAGCGGCTGGCGCAGCGCCTCCAGCAGCGGACGCGGGAACTCCGGCAGCTCGTCGAGAAAGAGAACGCCTTGGTGGGCGAGGGAGATCTCGCCCGGTTTGGCCCGTGTGCCGCCGCCGACCAGCGCCGGCAGGCTGGCTGACTGGTGCGGTGCCCGGTAGGGGCGCTGGCGCAGAAGCCGCCCACCCTCCAGCAGGCCGCCGACGCTGTGGATCATCGACACCTCAAGCGCCTCCGCCGGATCGAGCGGCGGCAACAGTCCCGGCAGGCGGGCGGCCAGCATGGACTTGCCCGAGCCGGGCGGTCCGATCATCAGCAGGTTGTGCGACCCGGCGGCGGCGACCTCCAACGCGCGCTTGGCGGTCTCGTTGCCCTTGACGTCGCGCAGGTCGGGCGGCGGCGCCTCCTGTTCCTGCATGCGCGGCTTGGGCGGCGTCAGCACCTGGGTGCCCTTGAAATGGTTGATCAGCGCCAGCAGGTTGACCGGCGCCAGCACGTCGAGGTCGGGACCGGCCCAGGCCGCTTCCCCGCCGCAGGCGGCCGGGCAGATAAGGCCGCGGTCGTTGGCCAGCGCGTCGATGGCGGCGGGCAGGACCCCCGCCACCGGGGTCAGGGTGCCATCCAGCGCCAGTTCGCCCAGCGCGGCATAGCGGGCGATCTCCACATCCGGCAGCACGCCCATCACGGTCAGCAGGCCGAGCGCGATGGGCAGGTCGAAATGGCTGCCCTCCTTCAGCACGTCGGCAGGGGCGAGGTTGACGGTGATGCGCTTGGCCGGCAGCGCCAACCCCAGCGCATGCAGCGCGGCGCGCACCCGCTCCCGGCTTTCCCCGACCGCCTTGTCCGGCAGGCCGACGATGGTGAAGGCGACGATTCCCCCGGACATCTGGACCTGGACGTCGATCCCCAGCACCTCGATGCCCTGGAACGCCACCGTGTTGACGCGCGCAACCAAAACCGCACTCCGATGAAGACGCTGGACCGGACGAATTGCACGCCATTGTAGTCATCGTTTTACCATTGCGCCAGCGCGGGATGAATTCGCACGCGACCATGGCGTCGTCATGCCGGCCCGGCGCAGGGAGCGGTTGTCGTCACCGCGGCGCGGCCTAACATGAAGGCCACGCCAAATCCTGCATCCAGCTTCCTGCTTCCAGTCGAGGATTCGCCACCGTGCAGCTTCACCTGAGCACCTGGGCCGAGGTCGAGACCTATCTGAAGACCTCCAAGGGCATCGTCATGCCGATCGGCTCGACCGAACAGCACGGGCCGAACGGTCTGGTCGGCACCGACGCCATCTGCGCCGAATTCATCGCGCGGGGCGTCGGCGATGCCACCGGCGCCCTGGTCGGCCCGACGATCCCGGTCGGCATGGCCGTCCACCACATGGAATTCCCCGGCTCGATGACGCTGAAGCCGTCGACCCTGATCGCCGTGCTGCGCGACTATGTCGGCTCGCTGGTCGAACACGGGTTCGAGCGCTTCTTCTTCGTCAACGGCCATGGCGGCAACATCGCCACGCTGCGCGCCGCCTTCTACGAAATCCATGCCGAGAACCGGGCGCAGCGCGGCCGCGACGCGCCGGACCTGCGCTGCACCCTGGTGAACTGGTGGGAGAATGCCGAGGTCGGCCGCCTGTCGCGCGAGTTCTACCAGGGCAAGGAAGGGTCGCACGCCACCCCCAGCGAGGTGTCGGTGACCCAGTACGCCTATCCGGACTCGATCAAGGCCGCGGCGATGGAGCCGGAGCAGGCGCCGGCCGGCGGTTTCCACGACGCCCGCGACTTCCGCCGCCGCTATCCGGACGGCCGCATCGGCTCGGCTCCCGGCCTCGCCCGGCCCGAGCATGGCCAGCGCCTCTATGAGGCGGCGGTCGGCGCCATCAGCGCCCAGTACCGCGCTTTTCTGGCGGAGCAGTGATGCCGGAGTGACGCCGGCGGGGCTTCTTCGCCCAGCACGTTGATTCGGCGGTCGGACCTGCCTAAATTCGGACCGGTTGACGGAATTCCCGTTCCGCAACCGTCCTGTCCGAACAGAAACCGGCCGTCCCCAGACCATGATCAGCGAGCTGAACCAGCGGTCACGCGAAATCTTCCGGTTGATCGTCGATGCCTATGTGGCGTCCGGCGAACCGGTCGGGTCGCGCACGATCTCCAGACGGCTCGGCATGGCCCTGTCGCCGGCGACCATCCGCAACGTGATGGCCGACCTGGAGGAACAGGGGCTGCTCTACGCCCCGCACACCTCGGCGGGACGCATCCCGACCGACGCCGGGCTGCGCATGTTCGTCGACGGTCTGCTGGAGATCGGATCGCTGACCGAAGACGAGCGTGCCGGGATCGAGGCGAAATGCGCCGCTTCCGGCCGCGCCTTCTCCGACGTGCTGGGCGAGGCGTCGGGAATGCTGGCCGGCCTGTCGCACTGCGCCGGGCTGGTGGTGGCGCCCAAGACCGACCGGCCGCTGAAGCATATCGAGTTCGTATCGCTCGGCCCCGGCCGTGCGCTGGTCGTGCTGGTGAACGAGGACGGGCTGGTCGAGAACCGGGTGATCGAGGTGCCGGTCGGCCTGCCGACCTCCACCCTTCAGACCGTATCGAACTTCCTCAGCGCCCGCCTTGCCGGCCGCACGCTGGACGAGGCGCGGCAGGAGGTTCTGCAGGACATCCAGGAACAGAAGACCCAGCTGGACGAGCTGTCGCGCAAGGTGGTCGCCGCCGGGCTGGCAACCTGGGCCGGCAGCGGCGGGTCGAACGCCGGCCAGCTGATCGTCCGCGGCCAGTCCCGGCTGTTGGAAGACGTGACCGCGCTGTCCGACCTGGAGCGCGTCCGCGGCCTGTTCGAAGCGCTGGAGACCAAGGAGACGATGCTGCGCATGCTGGACGCCACCGGGCGCGGCGACGGCGTGCAGATCTTCATCGGCGCGGAGAATGTGCTGTTCAACCACTCCGGCTGCTCGATGATCATCTCCCCCTTCCAGAACAGCCGCGAACGGGTGATCGGCGCCATCGGCGTCATCGGTCCGACCCGCATCAATTATGCCCGCATCATTCCGCTGGTGGACTACACCGCCAAGGTGGTCAGCCGCCTGATCGGCTGACCGCATCCATCCCCCCGCCTCACTCGACGAAGCAAGAATTGAGAAAACCATGAGCGAAGAGCAGAACAAGCCCGCCGACGCCGCAGTGGAGCCGACCGAGGCCACCGCCGAGACCGCCACGGCCCCGGAGAGCGCATCGCCGGAGGACCGCGTCGCCAAGCTGGAGACCGAGGTCGCCGGCCTGAAGGACCAGCTTCTGCGCGCCATGGCGGAAACGGAGAACACCCGCCGCCGTGCCCAGCGCGACCGTGAGGATGCCAGCAAGTTCGCCGTGTCGAGCTTCGCCAAGGAGCTGGTGACGGTCGCCGACAACCTGCGCCGCGCGCTGGACGCCGTTCCGGCCGAGGGGCGCGAGCAGGACGAAATGCTGAAGGGCCTCGCCGTCGGCGTCGAGGCGACCGAACGCCAGCTTCTCGCCGCCTTCGAGCGTGCGGGCATCAAGAAGATCGACCCGGCCGGCGAGCTGTTCGACCCGAACTTCCATCAGGTGATGTTCGAGATCGAGAACACCGGCAAGACCGCCGGCACCGTCGTCCAGGTGCTGCAGCCCGGCTACACGATCCACGGCCGCCTGCTGCGTGAGGCGATGGTCGGCGTCGCCAAGGGCGGCCCGAACGAGGCCGGCGGGCAACACGTCGATACGAAGGCGTAACGACTGAACCCCGGCGAGGCCCCGGCACCATTACCCGCGTGCCCGGGGCCTTGCCTGCGGTTCATGGGACCGGGGACGCTATCGGTTGACGGTCGGCGGGAAATTTCCTACGCCTACGATCCGATCCAATCGGCCGAGCAACCGGAGCCGTCCCAATGCCCAAGAGCGTCCTGACCGTCGACGATTCCAAGACCATCCGCGACATGGTCGGCTTCACGCTGAAGAATGCCGGCTATGAGGTGGCGGAGGCGTCGGACGGCAATGCCGGGCTGGCGTTGGCCAGCCAGCGCAAGTTCGATTGCATCATCACCGACCTGAACATGCCGGGCCTGGACGGGCTTGCCCTGACCCGTGCCATCCGCGCATCGGCCGTCAATCGCGCGACCCCCATCCTGCTGCTGACCACCGAGGCCGACCCCGGCAAGAAGACCGCCGGCCGCGAAGCCGGAGCCACCGGCTGGCTGGTCAAGCCCTTCAACCCCGAAAAGCTGGTCGAGACGGTTCGCAAGGTCTGCCCGTAAGGATGCGCGCTCCTGATCGGTGGGATCAGGAACTCCGCCGCGCCACCAGGAATTCCCCCTCCGGGTCGTGCGCGGCGAAGCGGCGCTGGGCCGTGGCACGGTCGGCGACGGCGTAACAATAGACACAGCCATGCGGGCAGCTGTCGTAATCGCCGATATCGCGGCTTTCGGCACACAGGCAGCCGGGACGGTTGCCCTTCTCCCGCGCGGCAACGGGATATCCTGCGACATCCGACAGGCGGGCGGCGTCGATGCAGCGGGCCGCTGCCGTGCCGGGCGTGTCCGCCAGGTCGGGCTGGGTGCAGAGGGTGAGCGCCATCCCCTCCCCCGCCGCGATGGATGCGAGGTCGGACAGCAGGACGCGCTTCTCCCCGGCATCCGGATCGTGCCAGCCGATGCCGGCGGCGGCGAGGTTGCGGGCTGTCTTGCGATAGGGCTGGAGGAAGGACACCGCCACCTCGTCGGTCACGCCATGCAGCCTGCGGGCGATGCGGGCGAAAATCTCCCGGTGCCATACGGGCGGTGTGGCGTCGGTCACGACGATGGGGTCGTAGCGCCAGACCGCGGCGCGCGGCCCCCATCGGTCGCGCACCCGCTCCATATGGCCGGCCGCCGTCTCCCAGTCGGGAACCGAGCGTTCCAGCGCGGTGGGCAGGCCGGTGACGCTGTACTGCACGACGAAGGGAAAGCCCTGCTCCGCCACGCTGTCGAGCGCGCCGAGGAAGGGTCCGAGATTCTTGGTCCAGAAGACGAAGCCGTCGACCGCCGGACGGGTCAGGTCGATGCGGTAGGTCTGGCCGCCATAGGGATTGACCATCCGGCAATGGCCGGCCTGGAGGCGGTTCAGGAACCAGCGTCCATAGAAGGCGGGAATGTCGGTCTTGTAGCTGGCGGAGATGATCATCGCCCCAGCATGGGCATGCCGGCCCGCCGCATCAAGGGACGGGCCGGCACAGGGCCTATTGGACCGAACGGACCTCGACCACTTCCGGGATGTAGTGGCGCAGCATGTTCTCGATGCCGTGCTTCAGCGTGGCGGTGGAGCTGGGACAACCGGAACAGGCCCCCTTCATCGCCAGATAGACCACGCCCTTCTCGAAGCCCTGGAAGGTGATGTCGCCGCCGTCCTGCGCCACCGACGGGCGGACGCGGGTGTCCAGCAGTTCCTTGATCTGCTCGACGATCTCCTCGTCGTCGGCGTTGGCCGCGGCGGCGTGGCCGTCGCCGCCATCCTCCAGCAGGACCGGCCGGTCGGCGGTGAAATGCTCCATGATGACGCCGAGGATCGACGGCTTCAGCAGGAACCAGTCGCGCGCATCGGTCTTACTGATGGTGATGAAGTCGGTCCCCAGGAACACGCCGACGACGCCCTCGATCTCGAACAGGCGCTGGGCGAGCGGTGAACGGGCGGCATCCTCGCGGCTGGTGAAGTCGGCGGTGCCGCGTCCGAGCACGTCACGCCCCGGCAGGAACTTGAGAGTCGCCGGGTTGGGCGTCTGCTCGGTCTGAATGAACATGGTCTGGTCCTCCATCGGCGCCGGAACGGAACTGCCGGCGCGCCCGGGATTGGGCTGCGGAACGATCGGATGGAAATCTGGGCCGAATCGCCGGAGGTATCAAGGACCCGATCCGTGTGGGTATTCGGCAGGTAAGGATACCGTGGCAGCTTCTGGCATGGAAATGGCGCTTCCCGGCCGGAAAAAACGACCGGCGCCCGTCCATCCTTACCTGGTCGCTATCCTTACTTACGTGATCGCGTCCAGCGCCTCGTTGCTCAGCCCGCCGGGGACGATGGTCAACGGAATGTGCAGGCGGCCCAGGCCGCGGCCGGTGTAGTAGGAGATCAGCGGGCCGGGGCCTTCGGGATCGGTGCCGGCGGCCAGCACCAGGATCGAGATGCTCGGCTCCTCCCCGATCAGGGCCAGCACCTCCTCGGTGCGGTTGCCTTCGCGGACATAGAGCGCCGGCAGGGTGCCGGTCAGCTGGTTGACCTCACGCGCCAGCTTCTGGAGCTTCTGTTCCGCCTCGGCGCGCTGTTCCTCGCGGATCAGGTTCTCCACCGCCAGCCAGTGCTGCATCTCGCCTTTCTCCAGCACGGCCAGCAGCGCCACCTTGCCACCCGACTTGCGGGCGCGCAGGCAGGCATAGCGCAGCGCCACCTTCAGCTCCGGGCTGTCGTCGACCACCACCAGGAAGATGCGCACCGGCTTCGCCGGCTGGGGAGCGGGGTTTTCCGGCGTCGGGGCCGGCATCGGGAATTGTGTCGCGTCGGTCATCTCAAAACACCTCTCGGCTAGACCCGGCGGAAGGCGGCGCCGGCCGCCCAGCCGGCCGCGATGGCGCCGACGACGGCCGCCACCCCGTAAACGACCGGGCGGTTGCGGGCGAAGTCCGACACTTCGGCGCTGAACCCGATCTTCGACACAACCAGCGGCGTGGTCTGGGCGCTGACCACGTCGCCGTCCCGGATCAGCAGGGCTTCGACATTGTACAGCCCGGTGGGGACATTGGCGGGGAAATAGATGTTGGTGCGGAACAGCCGCTCGCCCAGGAAGGCGACCTGCCCCGACGCGATGGCGTAAAGCCCCTGGCGCTGCTTGTTGCGGATCAGCGCGGAGCGGAAGGCGGCCTGCTCGTCCGGCGGCAAGGCGGCATCGGCGGCCAGTTGCAGCTGCGGCAGGCCGAGCTGGTGACGCTCCAGCACCGGACGGCCGACCAGCTGGTCGAGCGGCCGGCTGACCGCCACCGTGTAGAAGCCTGGAACCTGGTCGAAACGCAGGCTGTCGGTGTTCATCCACATGCCGGCCACCCGTTCCTTGCGGCGGACGGTGGCGGAGCCGCGCGGGCCGGTGACGACGATGGCGACGTCGCCCGCCCCGTCGGTGGTGCCGAACAGCACGACCTCCGTCCCGGTGAAGCCGGTGGTGATGGCGATCAGGTGGCTCGACAGGTCGGCGACCAGCTGCTGGGCCCACACCGTCGCCGCCACCGTCCCGCCCAGCAGCAGCCCGGCCAGCCCCGCGGCCCCCTGCACCAGACGGCGTTTGGCCAAGGCGCCCATCACCGCATCCCCATCGTCAGGGTGAACAGGTCGTCGGGCCGGGAAAACAGGTCCCAGGCCAGCTTCAGCGCCACCGCCACCACGATCGTCGCCAGCGCCAGCCGGGCGGTCTCGCCACGCAGGCGGCTGCCGGCCCTGGTGCCGAACTGCGCGCCGATCACGCCGCCGACCAGCAGCAGAAGCGCCAGCATGGCGTCGACCGTCTGGTTGGTCGCGGCCTGCAGCAGGGTTGCCGCCGCAGTGGTGAAGATGATCTGGAACAGCGAGGTTCCGGCCACCAGCCCCGCCGGCATGTTCAGCAGGTAGATCATCGCCGGCACCAGCAGGAAGCCGCCGCCGATGCCCATGATCGCCACCAGCATGCCGCCGACCGCCCCGATCCCCGCCGGCAGCAGGGCGGAGATGTAGAGCTTGGAGCGCTGGAACCGCATCTTGAAGGGCAGGCCGTGCAGCCAGATGTGGCGGTGCAGCTTGCCGCGCTTGGCGGTCGGGGCACGGCGGCGCAGGATGGCGCGGCTGCTCTCCACCAGCATCATGCCGCCGATGGTGCCAAGGAAGAAGACGTAGGACAGGGTGATCGCGATGTCGATCTGGCCCAGCCGCTGGAGGATGCCGAAGATCCATACCCCCACCGCGGTGCCGATGACGCCGCCGGCCAGCATCACGACGCCCAGCTTGACGTCGACATTGCCGCGCCGCCAGTGCGCCAGGACGCCCGACACGCTGGCCGCGACCAGCTGGTTGGCCTGGGTGCCGACGGCGATGGCAGGGGGAACGCCGATGAAGATCAGCAGCGGCGTCATCAGGAAGCCGCCGCCGACCCCGAACATCCCCGACAGGAAACCCACCAGCCAGCCCATGCCGAGCACCAGCAGCGCGTTGACCGACATCTCGGCAATCGGCAGATAGACTTGCATGGGGAGCGTGTCGGTCGGCTGCGGCGGGTGCGGCAGCTTACCCGAGGCGGTGCGCCCTTGAAAGCTGGAAGGGGAAAGCTGGAAGGGGAAAGCCGGAGCCGGTCAGTGGACGGGGGCGTGGAAGTAGACCTTGTATCCCGCCTTTTGCGGAAAGGCATGGTCGGCCTCGCGCCGGGCCGCCGACAGGTCCGGTGCATGAACCATCACCCGGTTGCCATATCGCCAGGCCGGATTGACCGGTCGGCCGGCGGCCCGCGCAGAGGTCGCATCGAACTCCACCTCGGCCCGGAAGCGGCGCCGGCCGCTGCCGGGCTTGCCCAGGACGTGGAGGAAGACCGGCGGCGCCTTGTCGAATGCTTCGATCTGCCGCTGAATCTGCTGCACGCGCTGTTCGGCTGCGCCAAGGCGGATCTTCGCCTCCTCAAGCCGGCAGTTCAGGTCGAGCAACGCTTCGGTATCGGCCTGGTGCCGTTCCTTCAGCGGCACCACCGACTGCCGCAGCCGGTCGAGCCCCGCCATGCGATCCCAGCCGCGCCGGATGCCGATCCAGCACAGGTGACACAGGATCGCCAGCGCAGCCACCAGCGGAACCGCCGAATCGAGAATGCTCCGCACTGTTTCCATCACCGCACCGCCCTTCCCCTTCATTCAATCGCTCCCGTGCCGATGGCACGGCGGTTGCTGGCTGAAGACGACGCAGCAAAGAACATGCCGGAGAGAACAATGGACGAACCGTTTCAGCCGATGGCCGGACGATGAGCACGGGGGCTCCGCTGGCCCTGCTGCTGGAAATGGTGATTTCGCTGGCTTGCCTCAGCTGGATCACCGCATCGATCCTGCGGGCCGGAAAGCGGATGGCGGCCGTCCAGCGGCGCCGGTACCAGTTGAACCGGGGCCGGAAGGAGCTGGCGCAGACCTCGGAGGTCCTGCGCCGCGACATATACCGTCAGGAAATCGAGCTGCGCCAGACGGAAGAGGCCATCTCCGTCCGCCAGGCGGAGGCGGCGGACCTGCAATCGCGGCTGAACGACCTGCGCCGCCAGGGGCCGCGGGAATACACGCTGCTGAACGAACGCTTCGGAGACCGCGACCAGCTGTGGCTACTGACCATTCCGAAGCCGGAACGACCGGAATGCTGGGCGGTGGCGGCATCCGACAGCGGGACGGCGATGGCGCTGCTGTCCGGTCATGTTGCCGCCGTCGAGCGGCCGGTGCTGGACGGGCAACTCAACTGAACGTGACCGGCCGGCATTGCAAAACGCAACCCGGCCGGCAGCATCTTCGCGATCTGACGTGCGAAATGCAGTTACAGCACGCCCTTGCCCGCGACCAGGTCACGCAGGTCCACTTCCGGCCGGGCGCCGACATGGCCGATGATCTCTGCCGCGGCGATCGCGCCCAGGCGGCCGCAGACCGCAGGCTCCAGGCCGCGGGTGTAGCCGAACAGGAAGCCGGCGGCATAGAGGTCACCGGCACCTGTGGTGTCCACCACCCGCTCCACCCGCTCGGCCGCCACCTCGACGACCTTGCCGTCGGCGACAATGACCGCGCCCTTCTCGCTACGGGTCAGGGCGGCGGTCTTGCCCAGGCGCGCCACCGCGGCCAGCGCATCCTCGAACCGGTCGGTGCCGTAGAGCGCGCCGATCTCATGCTCGTTGGCGAAGAGGATATCGACGTGGTTCTCCACCAGATCGACGAATTCGGCATGGTGACGGTGGACGCAGAAGCTGTCGGACAGCGACAGCGACACCTTGCGGCCGGCGGCATGCGCAATGGATGCGGCCTTGCGGAACGCCTCCTTGGCGCGGGGAGGATCCCACAGATAGCCTTCCAGGTAGGTCACCTGCGAGCCGGCGATCACTGCCTCGTCGATGTCCTCCGGCCCCAGTTCCACGCAAGCGCCGAGATAGGTGTTCATCGAGCGCTGCGCGTCCGGCGTCACCAGGATCAGGCACCTTGCGGTCGGCGCCCCGGCCACCAGCGGCGCGCTGTCGAACGCGACGCCCGAGGCGCGGATGTCGTGGCGGAAGACGTCGCCCAACTGGTCCTTGGCGACCTTGCCGATATAGGCACCGCGCCCGCCCAGCATGGCGATGCCCGCCATCGTGTTGCCGGCCGATCCGCCGGAGACCTCCACGCCCGGCCCCATGCGGCCGTACAGCTCCTCCGCCCGGGCGGCGTCGATCAACGTCATCGCCCCCTTTTCGATGGTGTTGGCGGCGAGGAAGGCGTCGTCGGCGTGGGCGATCACGTCCACGATGGCGTTGCCGATGCCGGTGACGTCGTAGGCGGACGCGGCCATGGGCTCTCCTGACAGGTCTTGCGGTGAAGGCGATGTTGCGGCGCGAGTATAGCCGCGGCTGCCAGCTTCACAAGCGCGGCCCCTGGAATCACTCCCTTGCTCCGGTCTCCCTTGCGTCCGTGATGTCGGATCCGACTTACTTGCATTATGAAAGTAACAATGCCACAGTTGCGGCGATGCGACGCACCCGCCTGGCCGACGCCCCTTGCCCCATCGCCCGCAGCCTCGACGAGGTCGGTGAATGGTGGTCCCTGCTGATCCTGCGCGATGCGATGCGCGGCGTGACCCGCTTCGACGAGTTCCAGCGCGGCATCGGGCTGGCCACCAACATGCTTTCCCGCCGCCTGCAGGCGCTGGTGGAGGCGGGACTGCTGGAAAGGCTGCCCTACCAGGACCGGCCGCCGCGCCACGGCTACCACCTCACCGACAAGGGACGGGACTTCCTGCCGGTGCTGGTCGCCATGGCCGGCTGGGGCCGCCGCTGGCTGCTGCCGGACGGCGCCTTCGAATTGATCGACCGCGAGACCGGCCGGGCCGTCGACCCGGTGCTGGTCGACCGCAACACCGGCGAGCCGATCCGGCCGGACCGGCTGCGCGCCGCGATGGCTTTCCCTTCACAGGACGCAACGGCAAAGGACGCAATGGAATGAGACGAGTCGTGGTCACCGGCCTTGGCGCCGTCACTCCGCTCGGGGCCGGCGTGGGGTCGAGCTGGCGCGCCGTGCTGGACGGGAAAAGCGGTATCCGGGCGGTGGTGGGCGTCGATGCCGCCGACCTCCCCTGCCGCATCGCCGGACAGCTGCCCGGGACCGGGGACGCTCCCTTCGACGCCGACGCGGTGGTGCCGCCCAAGGACCAGCGCAAGATGGACCGCTTCATCCTGCTGGCGCTCGCCGCCGCGGAGGAGGCGGTCGCGGACGCCGGCTGGCGCCCCGCCGACACGGAGGCGCAGGAACGCACCGGCGTGCTGATCGGCTCCGGCATCGGCGGGTTGCCGGCACTGGCCGAAGGGGCGTTGTCCCTGCACGGGAAGGGACCGCGCCGCATCTCCCCCTTCTTCGTGCCGTCGACCCTGATCAATCTGGCCTCCGGCCATGTGTCGATCCGCTACGGCTTCCGCGGTCCGAACCATGCCGTCGTGACCGCCTGCGCGACAGGAGCGCACGCCATCGGCGACGCGGCACGGCTGATCATGATGGACGACGCCGACGTCATGCTGGCCGGCGGCAGCGAGGCGGCGATCTGCCGCCTGGGGCTGGCCGGATTCTGCGCCGCCCGCGCCATGTCCACCGGCTTCAACGACGATCCGGCCCGTGCGTCGCGCCCCTGGGACCGCGACCGCGACGGTTTCGTGATGGGCGAAGGCGCAGGGGTGCTGGTGCTGGAGGAGCTGGAGCACGCGAAGCGGCGCGGCGCCACGATCCATGCCGAGGTCACCGGCTATGGCCTGTCGGGCGACGCCTACCACATCACGTCCCCGGCGGAGGACGGCAACGGTGCCTTCCGCGCCATGCGCGCCGCGTTGAAGCGGGCCGGCCTGTCGCCGGACGCCGTCGACTACGTCAATGCCCACGCCACCTCGACCCCTGCCGGCGACCCGGTCGAGATCGTCGCGGTCAAGCGGCTGTTCGGCCCGGCGGCGTCCAGCCTGTCGATGTCCTCAACCAAATCGGCGACCGGCCATCTGCTGGGTGCCGCCGGCGCGGTCGAGGCGATCTTCGCCATCCTGGCGCTGCGCGATCAGGTGGCGCCGCCGACCCTGAACCTGGAAGCACCGTCGGAGGGCTGCGACCTCGACCTCGTGCCCCTGCGGCCGAAGGAGCGGCGCATCCGCCATGTGCTGTCCAACAGCTTCGGCTTCGGAGGCACCAACGCGGCGCTGGTGTTCAGCCCGGTGGCGTGAGGGTGCTTTTTGGACGGTCGGGGGTGGAAGCGGGCAACCGGTAACCGTAGATATGCGGGCGGCTTTCACCCCTTTCCCCCACCGTTTCACGGACCGCCGATGATACGCGCCCTCGTCCTCGCCTTTGCCCAGCTGTCCGATCCGCGCGTGCGCCGGGTGGTGTGGACCGGCGTGTTCGTCTCCGCGCTCGCCTATGGGCTGCTGGCCGGCGGGGCCTGGTGGGCCCTGTCGGTGACGCCGCTGACCGGCTATGGCTGGCTCGACGGCATCATCGACCTGCTGGGCGGGCTGGGGGTGCTGCTTCTCGCCTGGCTGCTGTTCCCGGCAACCGTCGGCATGGTGTCGAGCTTCTTCCTGGACGAGGTGGTTGAACGGGTGGAGGCACGGCATTACCCCACCCTGCCCGCCCCGCGCCGGGCCGGCTGGCTGGAGGAGCTGGCGACGGCGCTGCGCTTCCTGATCTTGGTGCTGGCCATCAACCTGCTGGCCCTGCCGATCTACCTCTTCGCGCCAGGCCTGAACCTGATCGTCTTCTACACCGTCAACGGCTATCTGCTGGGACGGGAATATTTCGAGATGGTGGCCCATCGGCGGCTCGACCGCGTGTCGGCCCGGGCGCTGCGGCGGTCGCGGCCGCTGAAACCTTTTTTGGCCGGGATCGCCATTGCCTTTCTTTCGTCAATCCCCTTCGTCAATTTGCTCGTCCCGGTCGTCGCCAGCGCCTTCATGGTTCATGTCCTACAGTCCATGTCGGCTCCTCTTGCGGCAGGCCGGACGACCGTGATACGCCGCTAGGTGGCACGGTCGCAGACGGCCTGCCAGAGACCAGCCCGCCAGAGGCCCGTCTGCCCGGCGGCGCCTTTCCGGCACCGGGCCTCTCGACTTCCGGCTCACTCCGCCACCCGTATGTCCTGATTGGGGGAACCGCTCATGCTGTTCGGACGAAAGACTCCGCCCGCCGCTCCCAAGGCCGACAGCCCCACCCCACCGCCGCCGGGCGCCCGTCCGTACGGCGCGGGCGATGCCGGCACCGTCTCGCCGCTCGCCTCGCTGAACACCCCGGCACCGGGCGCCGAACCGGTATCCGCCGTCGCGACCGGAGCAGCCGCACCCAGCATGGCCCACGCCCTGGCCGACGCGCAGCCCGCCGCACCGGCTTATCCCGCTATGCCTTCCGCCTCGAAGGGACCCGATATGACCAGCATTCCCAAGCCTCCGACCGCGCCGTCCGTGCCCGGCGCCGGCTTCAAGACCGATGTACCGCGCCGCGTGGTCGATATGCCGGGCTCGGCCCCGCGCCAGCCGTCCATGCCCATTGCCACCCCGTCGGCCGCACCGATGGCCGCCGCCCCCGCCCCGGTCCCGGTGGCTCCGCTCGCACCGGCGATGCCGGAGCAGCGCCGCCTGACCGTCGGCCGCGACATCTCCCTGTCGGGCGAGATCGGCTCCTGCGACGTCCTGGTGGTTGAAGGCAACGTCGAGGCCAAGCTGCGCGAGGGCCGGTCGGTCGAGATCGCCGAGACCGGCCTGTTCAAGGGCTCGGTCGAGATCGAGGAGGCCGACATCGCCGGCCGCTTCGAGGGCGATATCTCCGTGCGAGGCCGCCTGACCGTGCGCTCCACCGGCAAGATCACCGGCTCGATCCGCTTCGGCGAACTGGCGGTGGATGCCGGCGGCCAGTTGATCGGCGACATCCAGCTCTACAGCACCGGCGTCAAGCCGGCCGCCGCGCCGGTTGCGGCTCCCGCCGCCCAGCCGGTTGCGGTTCCCTCCGCCGAGGCCCCGCTCGCCCCGGCGGAAGCCGTCTGAGCAAGGCCGACCCCGCTCGAACGCTACCCCATCACGGAGAACGCCCGGCTGGCCCCCGCCACGCCGGGCGTTCTCCGTTCCGGTCAGGCCAATCGGCGTCGGCCTTCCCGTCAGGCGATGATCTTGTCCTTGAAGGCGCAGAGATCGGCGACCGGGCAGATCGGACAATCGGGCTTGCGCGCCTTGCAGACATAGCGGCCGTGCAGGATCAGCCAATGGTGGGCGTGGCGGCGGTAGAGCTTCGGCACCGCCTTCAGCAGCTTTGCCTCCACCGCGTCGGGTGTCTTGCCCGGAGCGAGGCCGGTGCGGTTGCCGACGCGGAAGATATGGGTATCGACCGCGATCGTCTCCTCACCGAAGGCGACGTTCAGGACGACGTTGGCGGTCTTGCGGCCGACCCCGGGAAGCTGTTCAAGCGCCTCACGGTCGCGCGGCACCTCGCCGCCGTGCCGCTCGATCAGCAGCTCCGACAGCCGGATGACGTTCTTCGCCTTGGTGTTGAACAGGCCAATGGTCTTGATGTAGCGGCGAAGCCCCTCCTCGCCCAGCGCCACCATCTGCTGCGGTGTGGTGACGATCTGAAACAGCGGGCCGGTGGCCTTGTTCACCCCGATGTCGGTTGCCTGGGCCGACAGCACGACGGCGACCAGCAACGTGTAGGGATTGAGGTATTCCAGCTCGCTCCGGGGTTCCGGGTTGGCGGCGGACAGGCGGCGGAAGAATTCCTGGATCGCGGCGGGCTTCATGGCCGCCACCTTAACCGCAACGCCCAGGCTTGCGCCAGTGGGTCAGTCTGCCTCCCGGTTTGGATCGGCATGTCGCAGTTTGCGACAAAAACTGAAAGAATTCGCATAAATCCAACAGAAATCGACGCAGGAATACGGCTTTGCCGGCGCTTCCCCGGTGGCGTATGATTTGCTTACCGCCAAGACACCGTTTGAACGCCTGTAAATGAACCGCGAACTGTTTGCGGCGGTGGCGTTCGGATTGGATAAGGATGTGTGGAGATGACCGCGTCTTATCTTGTGGAAATACTGGATTGGGGACTGCACTTGCGATTGCAGGGCGCGCTGCCGGTGGAGGTGCGCGACAACATCGCCCGGCAGGTCGAAATACAGTGTGCCAATCTGGCCGCCCGCTCCACGCCGTGGAGCAGTCTGGTCGAATTCGACCATTTCGAAGCCGATGGGTTCCGGCCCGAAATCGTCGTGGCGCTGATGAAGCTGGCCCGCCGCTGCGGCCATGTCCGCAGTGCCGTGGTGATGACCGACTGGCATTGGGCCTCGGTGATGGCCGAGACGATGATCGCCGCCGGCATCGACGACCAGGCGCGGATTTTCGTGCAGGCGGCCGGCGGACCGGGAGAGGCGCTGACCGGCGAACCGCAGGCCGGCGATCTGGCAGGGCTGGACAGCGCCATGGCCTGGGTGCTGTACGGCGGCGCGGTGCCGATGGTGTCGAAGGCGGCATGACCCGCCTTCCTTGCCATTTTCAGACGGGCACCGGTCGGCTAGAATGATCGCTATGCCCATCGTCAGCTCAGAGAACAATCCAGATTTGGATGCTCCGCCGGCCGTTCCCATGGTGTGTTCCACCGGAACCGGCGCGGTGCGCGTGTTCTTCGATGCCATCCTCCATCCGCATCGCAGCCTGGGACGCGGCGGTTTCCGGATGCTGATGGCGGTAGTGGTGGCGATGAACATTATCATCGCCGGCATCTTCGTCGCCAACGGCGCCTGGCCGGTGGTCCCGTTCTGCGGCCTGGACGTGCTGGCCCTGTGGCTTGCCTTCCGCGTCAGCTACCGTTCGGCCCGGCAGTATGAGCGGGTCCGGCTGACCGACAGCGCCCTGACGGTGCAGCGGGTCCATTGGAAGGTCCCGGAACGGCGCTGGTCCTTCCATCCCTATTGGCTGCGCGTCAGCCACGATGAGCGGGCCGAGCATGACCGGCGGGGCTTCGCCGCCGGTCATGTCATGCTGAGTTCGCACGGCCAGTCGGTCCGCGTCGGATCCTTCCTGTCCCCGGACGAACGCTCCGCCTTCGCCCTTGCGCTGGGCGACGCCCTGCGCGCCTGGCGCCGGCCGCGCTGTCCGGCGGAACCGGCGGGTTGAGAGCGGGCCGAGGCTCCCTCCACCCGGCCGGCTGCCGGTTTTGTTCCGTTACGACCCCTGGCTCAACGCCTCCGCCAGCGCACGGTCCTGTGGGTTGTGCCCGACGACCAGCTGCATGGACTGGGTCGGCATGCTGATCCCCAGCTCGTCGAACCGCTTCTTCAGCAACCGGTTGAACTCGCGGGTCACGCCCCACTGGCGCGTCGGCCGGGTCTTGAACTGGGCGAGGATGTTGATGCCGGTGTCCGACAGCTTGTCGACACCCAGCACCTCCAGCGGGGTCAGGATGTCGGCCGCGAACTGCGGCTGGGCCTGCACCTCCGCGCCGGTCTCCTTCAGGACGGCGATGATGCGGTCGGGATCCTCGCGGTTCGACACCATGACGTTGAACAGCGTGACCGAGAAGTCCTTGCTCATGTTCTTCACGGTGGTCACGGCGCTGAACGGAACGGAATGCACCGCGCCGGCTCCGTCGCGCAGACGGATGGAGCGAATGGAGATCGCCTCCACCGTACCGGAATGGCCGCCGCCGACATCGACCACGTCGCCCACCGACACCGTGTCCTCGAACAGGATGAACAGGCCGGTGATGATGTCCTTGACCAGCGTCTGCGAGCCGAAACCGATGGCCAGACCGACGACACCGGCACCGGCCAGCAGGGGAGCGATGTTGACGCCCAGCTCCGAGAGGCTGATCAGCGACACCATCGTCACCAGCAGGATCAGGAAGGCGTTGCGCAGCAGCGGCAGCAGGGTGCGCATGCGGGCGCTGCGCTCGATGCGGGTGCCGTTCCTGTCGGTGGTGCGCAGGAAATGCTCGATCAGCGCACTCACCACCTCCCAGGCGACGATGGCGCCGGCCAGCAGCAGGCCGATGGAGATGGCGCTGCCGACGATGCGTCGGCCGATGGCGGATTCGACGAGGCCCAGCGTGTCGATGCCCCAGCCGTTCAGCGCCACGCCCAGGGCAACCAGCCAGATGATGGCCTTGCCGATGCGCTGGACGATGGGAAGGTAATGGAAGGCGCGGATATGGAGTTGCGGCAGGTTGCCGGCAAGCTCGCGGTTCATGGTCAGGCCGCGGCGCAGCGCCCGGTTCAGCCCGGTCACCAGCAGCCGCGCCACCACCACCGCCAAAACGGTCAACGCGGTGCCGCGGGCCAGATATTCGAAGCCGCCATAGACGTTCAGCACCCAGACGCCCAGCGTCACCACGACATAGAGGATGGCGAGCACATGCCAGATCTCGGCGAAGCGGCGGCGCGCGGTGCGCAGGACCGCCCCTTGCCCTTCGGCCTCGCGCCGGGCAGTCGCCAGCGGGTCGCCGTCGCCCGACAGCGGGTTGCCGCGCATCCAATCGGCAACGCCGACGCGATTCTGCAGGATCAGCGCGATCAGCATGCCGGCGATCACCACGCCCAGCAGCTTCAGCAGCGCGCCGTAGGCACCCAGAGGCAGGCCCAGCACATAGGCGCCTTCCGCCAGGAAATAGCCATAGACCGCGACCGCGATCAGGCGCCGCGACCAGACATAACAGCGCTGCGCCCCGGCATCGCTGGTCTGGACCAGCCGCAGGTTGCCCGCTTCCGGCGCGAACAGCATGCGCACCACGATCAGCAGCGCCTGGGTGATGACGGTGGCGTTCACCACCGCCAGCGCCACCAGGCGCACGCGCGGCGCCGGCTCGGTCACCGACAGGACGGTGTAGGCGACGACGATGAAGGCGACGATCGGCGCCAGTTCCAGCACCGCACGGCCCAGCAGCATCGGGATGCGCAGCAGGGCCGAACCGACATGGCGGGCGGCCAGCGCATGGCGCGGCCGCTTCAGCAGCCACTCCACTCCGCCTGCGACGAGTGCGCCGACGCCCAGGATCATCGCCAGCTGGATGCCGATCTGAACCCAACGGTCGCGGGCAGTGTCGTCCTCCACCTGCCGCTGGACCCAGGACAGGGCTCCGGGCAGATCGGAGAAGACATTGCCGACCTGCACGATCTGGCGGCTGACCACATCCATCCGCGCCGCCAGGAAAGCCAGCGCATGGGCGCCGATGGTCTGCGGCAGCGCCGACTCGCCCTCCGATTCCTTGGCCTGGGCCAAGCCGCGCTGGGCGGTGATCAGGTTACGCAGCTGGGTGACCAGCTGTGTCCGCGCATCCTGGTTCTCCAGCGTGCCGACCAGCGCTTCGAGCTGCTGGACGGTCGCCTCGTCCACCACAACCGGGGCTGCCCCCGCAGCGGCCGCGGCCCCGCCTGCGGCAGGTGCCGGGACGGCGCCGGAAGGTACGGGCGAGGCGGCCAGGGCGGAAGGTCCCGCCCAGGCAAGCAGGGCCGCGAGCAGCAGGACGGCCAGGCCGCCGGACAGGAACAGACGCCAGGCGCGTGCGACAGGGTTTGCGGCGGGCGTTGCGGACCGGATCATCGGCAATTCACTCGGCTGGTCTTGGGAAAACGGACGGCAAGGACAGGCGGACGCTTGAGCCGCCGGCCGGAACCCTGGCGCGGAACTGTGGCTCCAATATGCCGGGCTCCGGGAAGTTAGTTCTCCCGCTTCCGCTTGCCAACCCGGCCGTCTGTTCCTTTTTTAAGCGGACCCCATGCCGGAACCGATAGCCACCCGAAGCAGCCGACCCGAAACCCCTGAGTCAAGGATATGCCATGAGCGATACCCCCGCCGGATCGGACCGGCCCCTCGGGCCGGATGCCGCCCAGGATGTGGAACGGGAGGGTGCCGTCCGCGACAAGCTGGTCGCCACCAAGGAGCAATGGGCCCGGCAGGGCCGCGCCCTGACCGGACAGGCCGCCGACCCGGCGCGCGCGCGGCTGCCGCCCGGCCAGCGGCTGGTGACCGACTGGCCGGTGCTGGATCTCGGCATCACACCGAAGCTGACGACCGGCAACTGGACCCTGACCGTGGACGGGCTGGTGGAGAACCCGCTGTCCTGGCGCTGGGAGGATTTCCAGGCCCAGCCGCAGGAACGGTTCGTCTCCGACATCCACTGCGTCACCACCTGGTCGCGCTATGACAACCGGTGGGAAGGCGTCAGTGCCCGCCGCCTGCTGGAACTCGCCCGTCCGAAGCCGGAGGCGAGCCATGTCGTCTTCCATTCCTTCGACGGTTACACCACCAACGTCGCGCTGTCCGACTTCGACGATGACGGCGTCCTGCTCGCCACGAGCTGGGAAGGCCAGCCGATCAGCCGCGACCATGGCGGGCCGGTGCGCGTCGTGCTGCCCAGGCTGTATTTCTGGAAGAGCGCGAAGTGGGTGAAACGGATCGAGCTGCTGGCCGGCGACCGCAAGGGCTATTGGGAGGTCCGCGGCTACAACAACCACGCCGACCCGTGGCTGGAGGAACGCTATTCGGACTGACCGTCCCCTGTGTCGCTTCCGGCGGCACTTGTCAGCAAAAGCCACTTCCGCCATCGGAACGAAACGGCTAAGGTGCGGCGCAAGTGGCCCCGTAGCTCATCAGGATAGAGCGCGAGTTTCCTAAACTTGAGGCAGCAGGTTCGAGTCCTGCCGGGGTCACCATTTTTTAAAAACACAATAAAATCAATTGCTTAGATAGATAGCAAGCGCCAGCGATGGCACAGCAAATTGGCACATTCGTTGGCACATGTCTGGCACGCAAGGGACGCTACTGGAAACGCAGCGCCCCTTGTCGATTGCCAAACCCATTAACTGCATAACGGCGGTTTGCTTCGCTCAGTAGAGTCGGGAGAGACCACCCATTGGATACGCGCCAGCTAACCCACCGTTAGCGGCATAGCCTGTATTATAGGTGCTTTGGGGATAGAGGCCGCCGAGGCCATTAGGTGGGCTGGCGTAGCTGTTCTGCATGCCCGCTTGCGATAGCCCGAAAAGCGCAGCGATCAGGCCTCCATTTGCTCCAAGTCGTGCATTCGTCAGCCAGTTCAGCGGACGTAGATTGGAAACATCATCAAGGCCACCCATACACTTAGGAACCGGGAAATGGTCCATCTCCCAGCCGTATAGATGGCTACGGTCCCCATATGCCCAGAAGAACATAAACTGCCCAAATGCATCCACGCGCCATAAGGCTTGGTCATATCCGTAGACCGGACTTCCCTTGATCCATACGGCGAATTTCTTTTGCTCTTCGGTAGGCTTGTTCATGCGCGGACGCCTCCTTCGGGGCCTCTAACTGTGGATAATCAGGAATAGACACCAACGTTCCGTAGGTGTTCTTTTGCACAATAGCATCACCTGATATTTCGAGACAGCTACATTTAGGGGCTATGCCAAAGGAGCAGCACCAGCCATAGCGCGTGTTGACCTTCTTCCCTGAAATACCAATAGGTTGAAATTCCTGATCACATTAGAAACAGAATTATCCAACCATTTCAAGAATTCGATAGACACTTGCACGACCGATCCCAAGTCGTTTTGCAATCTCACTGGCTCCCATACCCTGAGATTTCAGCGCCATCACGTCTTCTGCTTTCGCTTGTGCCGTTGGCTTTCGCCCCTTGTACTTCCCTTCCGCCTTGGCCTTGGCGATACCCTCCCGCTGACGTTCAAGCATGATCTCCCGCTCAAACTCCGCCACACCACCGAGCATGGTCAGCATCAGCTTCCCCGTAGGGGTGCTGGTATCGATCCCCATGTTCATGATGCGCAAGGACGCGCCCTTGGCCTTCAGCGTGTCGAGGATCGTCATCAGATGGGCAACGGAGCGTGCCAAGCGGTCCAACTTCGTCACTACCAGGGTATCGCCTTCCCGGATGAATTCCAGCGCCAGCGCAAGCTGCTCGCGACTCGCCACGTCTACGGATGATACCTGTTCCTGAAACAGCTTCTCGCACCCGGCCGCTTGAAGGTCACGTACCTGCGCTTCTATCCCGGCCCTCTGATCAAGCGTGCTCGTACGTGCGTAGCCGATCAACATGGCGCTATCCTCCCTATCCGTCCCAATAGACTCTTGGACTTTATGACCGAATTGCCTCAAATCTGTCAACACCATTCTATTGAGACAGCTTGAGCGCTGGTATGAGACGACTCACATGGCCTCGCTTTATTGAGACGGCACGCAAGACGGATGATGCGCTCGATATGAACTGCGGGAACGCACCCTTACCGATTTCCGCCTTGTAAGAGGGAGCCGTGCCGAGCAGTCGTCATGCTCAAAATGTTTTGACCCAGTTTGGCGCAAGTATCGTCCAAGTACCCCCCTCACCTGGGCCACCCCCACCCCACCATCTTGCGTATACGAGAAAGACATAGATTACCAAATTTTGATTGTTACCAAGTTATTATACCCTGCTTCTGTGACACTTAAATCATCGTATTGGCTTGGTAACTTCTCGCACGGGAAGGTTACCAAGATCAAGTCTTTGAAATGGTTTCAATCAATCCATGGTGTCTGCATACGTGCTTGCGACTGGCTGCCCCATCACCGATTTCGTTACCATCCCCATTCTTTCAGCAAAAACATGCCAGTCACCCCTTGAAACCGGGTCTGGCAATCCCCATATATCTGTTCGTCTGTCGTTTATGGCGGACTCCCCCCTTATACTGCATCCGAAACGTTGACGATTTTCGCCCTGCGTTAGCCGGGAAAGATCGTGGCGGAACAGCACGTTATTGTCTGTGCTGCTGCCGGATCAGTATTAAGAACATCCCGTATTGTTATTCATACCATCCCCACGGCATTACCCGTGCGAGATACGCTGCCTTTTACAACACAAGGATTTGAATGTCCCCTGTTAAGACCGATGCAATCAGCATCGACTCTGTTATTTCGCTCGTAAATGCTTTCGCGTACGCCGAATACACTGGCACCCCGTTTACCGTATACCTTGCTATTTCATGGTCTAAGACACAGGATTGGACCGATGATCAAATTTCCAACAAACAAGAGGCCTTTGCCCGTAAACTGCGCAAGTGGTTGTCTGCCCGAAACATCCCTCTCGCTTACCTGTACACGTCAGAGATTGGGAATAAACTTGGCATAAACACCCACGTCGCAGTTCACATCCCGTTTGAACACTTCTTTGAATTTCAAAATGTTTTGAACAGTCTCGTACCAGGGTTCAATGGCAATCATGCCACTGCAAAGGTCCAAGACGACAAGTGGAGGAAGCAGCCAAAGTACCATTACCACCCGAATCAGCGACTTGGGTCGTTCAAATATCTGCTTAAAGGCATCGATCCCGATGCATCCTTCAACGCCAATGGCACTCGGATCAAATGGTGCGAAGCCATCGGCATCATACCAAAGTCACAAGGAGTCATAGTAGGACGGCGTGCAGGTGTCTCCCATACGCTTGGAAAGATTGCCAGAGGAAACGCAGGCTGGATTGACCGAACTTCACCAGCGGCCATTGCAGCGGCTCTGACGCTCCTTCCCAAGGGTAAGCGAGGTGCGGAATGAATTACCGCAACCTGCGCAAAGCCATCATGGCCCGACCAAAGGCACGTCGTTACTCGCCTACCCGGAAAGGACCGGACGGAATGCCTGTCTTCCAGCCCCTCAGTGAAGGGCTTGAAGCCGCCATTGACCGGCTTCAAATCGCTGGCAAACTCAATGGTGACATGACTCCGCCGGGCTTCACCGACAGGCGATGAAAATGTTTTGGGATCGGAGGTCAGCCCCCTTCGATCCCGAACTGCACCTTGTCGATAGCCGCTTTCATGCTGGGGATAGAGTGCTTGCCGTAGCTCCGTCCCACATGGCTGCTTTTGTGTCCGGTAAATCGGTCGTGAGTGTCTTCATCCAGACCCGCTGCGCGACAAGCACTCTTGAAAGTGTGTCGCAGAGAGTGAAATGTCTTCGACTCGTCGGTAATGCCAGCCCTATCAATAACTCTGTTTAGTCTCTGCGAAGCAGCAGCGTGCCTTCCTCCAAACATCGGTCCTTCCGATGGAACGAAATCCTCAATTCCATCAGAAATTAACTGCTGATGTACAGGTACCTTTCGGTAGGAACTTGCTGTCTTTAGACTTTTTTCACCTTCATCCGTTAGGTTGAAGTATAGTACTCCACCCTCTTTTTTTATGTCGTCCGCCGTCATCTGGTGGATTTCACCAAGCCGTGCTCCGGTGTAGAGGCAGATACGGAACAGCCACCAATCTTTTGAACGGTTCGGCAGAACCCCGAAAATATCCTTAAGATCATCTGGAGTGAAGTCATCCCGTCGCTTGCTGTCATTTGGCGGGGAGAACGTAACCTCTTGAAACGGGTTAACCTGAACGCGACTATTCCCCATTGCAGTCTTGAATATCGTGTTCAGAAGCGTCCAAGACTTTGCTTTGGTAGCAGATGCTTGATCTAGACTGATTAGGTGGTTCTTGAATGCAAGCACATGTTCCTTCGTAACGTCGTCGTATGGTAGCGGGCCGTTTACCTGTTCAAAAAGACGAATTGCTTTCTTTGCTTCGATGATCGTCTTTTCCTTGACGCTCTTTTCTCGTTTCCAATCATCCATCAAAGAAAGTATACCATTACCTTTTCTACACAGATCATCGCTAGAACGATCTAGAATAGCGGATCTCTTTGCCCACAACGTTTTTTCTTCAGCATCAAGCAACTTGATCAGGCAATCTCGGACCGGAATGACAAACCGTTCGGGAATTACAAAACGCGGCTCTCCGTCCTCATGATGACCCACGATGAAGCTGGTGCTATGCGCACGTTCATATCTGTTCTGCGCAATCGCGTCGTCAATCAGCGCCAAAACATTTTCAGCGGTATCTTCCTCATTAATGATGGCTTGTCTCATCACGCTTTGAATCAGCGTCTCACGGTCGGGCGACGAAAGGGAGAGACCTTTCTCGTCTACCAGCGCCGCCGCTTCTTCATACGTGGGGGTGCGCAGCCAATGATGATCTCCATCCTCCATCACATCGACCATGCTGCGGGCGGTAGAATTGACCGCCTTGACAGCCTCTACAAAGGCCGTGGATTCAAGGAACTGCTTTTCTGCTGCGACCCTACGCGCCTCTTCTTCAAGCGCATCAGCGGCCTTCCTACGGGCAGCACGGACTGCTTCAAACTCGGCGTCCAGTTCGGCTAGCTTGATATGCAACAGCCGTTCCGCCTCCCGCTTCTCCTGCGTGCCAAGGGAGCCGCGAAGGTCCGTCTTAGGAAAGTCAGCACGCACATCGTTGGGTACGACCTTGCGGTACCACCAGTACCCTTGTCGCTGATAGAGGTGCTTGACGGGCTTTGCCATTGGAGCGCTCAAAGTGGCACACGAGAATGGCACATTCGTACCACGATCCGGCCCCTGCTACCAATGCATTCAGTGTTTCCAACGCATATTGCGCCAAGGATGAACCCCTCCTGCCGGGGTCACCACTCGGTTTTCGCAGCGATGCCTAGAGTGCGAGCGGTTCAAGCGGAATGGCTTGAACCGTGAATCACACGGAAAATCAAAAAGCTAGAGTCTGTCAGGTGCTTCAATTAAGAACCTGACAGACTCTAATGAGCGACAATGGCGCAGACCATCGCTTTCGTCATTCCAGCAAGATCGGCGGGCGCCAGCACGATCTGCAGGCCGCGCCGGCCGCCATTCACCACCATTTCCGCCAAGTCTTCGGCGCTCCGGTCGATGAAGGTCGGCAAGGCCTTCTTCTGGCCGAGCGGGCTGATGCCGCCGACCAGGAAGCCGGTGGTCTTTTCCGCCAGCGCCGGGTCCGCAAGGTCGGCCTTCTTTGCCTTGGCCGCCGCGGCGATCGCCTTCAGGTCCAGCTTGGCCGCGACCGGGATGACGGCGCAGGCCAGCGCCTTGGGTTCCAGCTGGACGATCAGCGTCTTGTAGACGATGGCGGGGTCGAGCCCGAGCGCCTCGGCCGCATGCAGGCCGATGGCGTCGGCCGACGGGTCGTACTCATACTCCATCAGCCGGAAGGCGACGCCCGCCGCCTTCGCCGCATTGACCGCCGGTGTCACCTTCGCCGCCATGCCCAGCACCCGTCCGCCGATGAATCGCGGCGGGAGCTTGGCAGGGCCGGTTGGGAGTGTAAAGCCTCCCCCGGCATCGGCAGCCGTGGATAAGGGATCACTCCATCCCGCGGGAAGACGGGTTGCCGATCATGGTCAGGAATTCACGGCGGGTGGAAGGGTCGGTGCGGAAGGCGCCGAGCATTCGGCTGGTCACCATGGTGACGCCGGTCTTGTGGATGCCGCGGGTGGTCATGCACTGGTGCTGCGCCTCGACCACCACGGCGACCCCCTCGGGCTGGAGGACCTCGTCGATGGTGTTGGCGATCTGGGCGGTCATCTTCTCCTGGATCTGCAGGCGCTTGCCATAGGCCTCGACCAGCCGCGCCAGCTTGGAGATGCCGACGACGCGGCGGCGCGGCAGATAGGCGACATGCGCCTTGCCGATGATCGGCACCATGTGGTGCTCGCAATAGGATTCCACCCGGATATCGCGCAGCACGACCATCTCGTCGTAGCCGTCGGTTTCCTCGAAGGTGCGCGACAGGATCTCCACCGGGTCGATGCCGTAGCCGGCGAAGAACTCCTCATAGGAGCGGGCGACCCGGTCCGGTGTGCCGACCAGCCCCTCGCGCGTCGGGTCGTCGCCGGCCCAACGGATCAGGGTACGCACCGCCTCCTCCGCTTCCGCGCGGGACGGACGGACGACAGCGGGCGTCTCGGAGCGGGGCCGTCCGAGGCCGCGAAGCACGTTGTCGACGAGCGGGGTCTTGGTAGCCGTCACGGGAGACATCCTTTCCATACCTGGTCCATAACTGGTCGGCATCCTGCGCAGGCCGGCGGCAATCGCGCAAAACGCCCATCCTTGTGTGACGTCAGTACGGAGCCGGGCCTTTGGCGGATCAAATCCCCCGGCTCATAAACTGTCGGGCTCGTAAGCTGAACGGGTAACCCCCGCCTTTCGGGAGTCCCAAGATGGTTCTGCTCCCACCGCCTTCAAGGTACGGACAGCCATGCGGCTTGTCAAAGCCGGCTGTTGAATAATTCTAGATATACACGCATTCTATTGTATTATCTGTCCGGCTCAAGGGCCGGTCCGGCTCCGGCCCTTTTCGCGACGCCGCGGTCCGGGCGCGTCAGTTCAAGCGCATCGGCTGGTGCGGACTGTCGAGGGAGAAGGCAGGGATCGTCACGTCGAAGGCACGGCCGCCCGCCCCTTCCATCCCGTAGCTGCCGGCCATGATGCCTGACGGCGTGCCGAGCGGCGTGCCGCTGGTGTATTCGAAATGCTCGCCCGGCTCCAGCACCGGCTGCTCGCCGACGACGCCCGGACCCCGCACCTCCTGCACGCGCCCCATGGCGTCGGTGATGCGCCAATGGCGGGTGCGCAGCTGCACCGTCTCGTTGCCTTCATTCTCTATGCGGACATGGTAGGCCCAGACGAAACGCCCCTCCGCCGGGGCGGACTGGTCTTCCAGGAACATTGGCTGGACGGTGACGCGGATGTCGTTGGTGACGGCGGTATACATGGCGGGCGATCCGATGAACGGCGCCGGCCGGGAACGGGCCAGCGGCAAGGGGTTCCCGGAGGAGTCCGGGAGGGCCGGGCGACGACTCTCCGCAGAATAAGGTCGCCCATCCGGACTGTCCAGAACCCGGCCGGACAATCCTGCGACATCCACGCACTGCGATGGATACAGTCATGCACAGTCTTCGGGTCTGCACGGTCTTGCGACAGGGGGACGACGATGATATATGCGCAAGTCCCAGCAACGGCCGAAGTGCCTTGTCCATGTCTCGTTCGCACGCCCTTCGCATCCGACGACGGAGCCTCGCACCGCGCATCGCGGTTGCGGCCGTCCTTGGGTCGCGTGCGAACGCCAAAGGCACAACGGGGACCTGACACCCCGGCCTTCCGGCGGCGGCGCGATCCGCCCTTCAGAAGCCTTCTGAGAAGACCTTCTTCCCGCCGGGAGCCCAACGCATGATCATCACCGTCGAAGAGCCGAAGCACGCCGCCGCCATCGAAGCCCTGCTGGATGCGTCCTTCGGTCCCGATCGCTTCACCAAAACCGCCTACCGGCTGCGTGACGGCGTCGACTCCATCCCCGCCCTCAATCTTGTCGCCATCGAGCATGACGAGCATGGGCGCGAGGTGGTGGTGGGCACCATCCGGTACTGGCCGATCCAGGTCGGCGACACCACCCAGTCCATCCTGCTCGGTCCCATCGCGGTCGCCGCGCACCTGCAAGGCAGCGGGCTGGGCAGCAAGCTGATCCGGATGAGCCTGAACAAGGCGGTGGCCCTGGGCCACCAGTCGGTCATCCTCGTCGGCGACGCCCCCTATTACGAGCGGTTCGGCTTCTCCCGCGCCCTGACGCTGGGCATGGAGATGCCGGGTCCGGTCGACATGAACCGGCTGCTGGCGCTGGAACTGGTCGACGGCGCGCTCGCCGGCGCCACCGGCATGATCGGCCAGCCTCTCAGGACCGACACGCTCGACCGGCCGATGGCCGGTTCCGCTCCGGTCCTGGGCGGAGACACCGGCGCCCCTTTCGGCATGCTGTTCAACCGGACGGGGACGGAGCGAGTGTGGACTGACCGGGTCCGGACCGACTGGTTCTGGCATGGCGGGCTGCAGGCCGGCGCGGCGTGACGGTTCCGGATCGCGGAAAGGTTCGGATTGCGAAATGCCTGGGGGCGAAGCGGGATTGACTCGATTCGCCCCACACGCGATACCATCTCTCCAGGAGCGACGCCGGTCGGACGGCGTGCCGCGCGCCACGCATCATCGTGAGCGCGCTATTCGTTTTGGTTCAGAGCGGAAGGGTGCGGGTTGACCAAGAAGCTGTTCATCAAGACCTGGGGCTGCCAGATGAACGTCTATGACTCCGCCCGCATGGCGGACGTCCTGGCACCGCTGGGCTACCGGCCGGTCGATGAGCCGGACGGCGCCGACATGGTGATCCTGAACACCTGCCACATCCGCGAGAAGGCGGCCGAGAAGGTCTTCTCCGAACTGGGCCGGCTGCGCCGGATGAAGGACCGCAAGGCGGAGGCCGAGGACGGCCGGATGATCCTGGCGGTCGCCGGCTGCGTCGCCCAGGCCGAAGGCGAGGAGATCGTGGCGCGCGCGCCCTTCGTCGACATGGTCTTCGGCCCGCAAACCTACCACACCCTGCCGGAGATGGTGGCCAAGGCCAGCCGCGCGGCCGGCAGCGTGCTGAACACCGACTTCCCCGCCGAATCCAAGTTCGACTTCCTGCCGGAGGAGACGGCGAGCCAGGGCGTGTCGGCCTTCCTCGCGGTGCAGGAGGGTTGCGACAAGTTCTGCACCTTCTGCGTGGTGCCCTACACCCGCGGGGCGGAGTTCTCCCGCCCGGCCGCGCAGATCCTGGTGGAAGCGAGGCGGCTGGTCGCCAGCGGCACCCGCGAGATCAATCTGCTGGGCCAGAATGTCAACGCCTGGCACGGCGACGGGCCGGACGGGTCGAGCTGGGGGCTTGGCCGGCTGATCCGCGAACTGGCGGAGATCGACGGGCTGGAGCGCATCCGCTACACCACCTCGCACCCCCGCGACATGGCCGACGACCTGATCCGCGCCCATGCCGAGGTGCCGCAGCTGATGCCCTACCTGCATCTGCCGGTACAGGCCGGATCCGACCGCATCCTGGCTGCGATGAACCGCAAGCACACCGCCGACGACTACCGCCGGCTGGTCGACCGGCTGCGCGCGGCCAAGCCCGATCTGGCGATGTCCGGCGACTTCATCGTCGGCTTCCCCGGCGAGAGCGACGCCGACTTCGCCGCGACGCTGAAGCTGGTGAGCGACATCGGCTATGCCCAGGCCTATTCCTTCAAATACAGCTCGCGTCCGGGCACCCCGGCGGCGGTCGACGGCGGGCAGCTGCCGGAGGATGTGAAGGAGGCCCGCCTGTCGGCGCTGCAGCAGTTGCTGAACGCGCAGCAGGTCGCCTTCAACCATGGCTTCATCGGCCGCAGCGTGCCGGTCCTGTTCGACCGCATCGGACGCCGCGACGGCCAATTGCTCGGCCGCAGCCCCTGGATGCAGTCGGTCCATGCCGAGGCGAACGAACGGCTGCTCGGCCGCATCGTCGAGGTGCGGGTCGATGCCGCGCTCGCCAACAGCATGGCCGGCACCGTGGCGACCGGCGAGTTCACCACCGCCTCTTTGCCCCGGACCCCTTCCTTCCCGCCCGCCCAACCTCTGGAGGCCAGCGCTTGAACGGTCTGCCCGAACGGCGTATCGACGTTCAATTCGACGACAACCGGCTGCTGCCGATGCTGTACGGGGAGCATGACCGCCACCTCGCGCGCATCGAATCCCTTCTCGGCGTGTCGCTGATTTCCCGCGGCAACACCCTGACGATCTCCGGCCCGCCCGATGCCGCCGAAACGGCGCAGGCGGCGCTGAACGGCCTCTATGTGCGGCTGACCCGCGGCCAGACCATCGACAGCGGCGAGGTCGACGGTGCCGTCCGCATGGCGAACGCCGCGCCCGTCCTTGCCGCCGCCCCGGGCGGCGAAGAGCCGCGCGCTGCCGGCCAGCAGGCGACCGTCATCCGGGCGGAGATCGCGCTGCGCACCCGCCGGCGCGGGCCGATCACCCCGCGGTCGCCCACCCAGGCCGCCTATCTCCAGGCCCTGGCCGAAAGCGAGCTGGTCTTCGGGCTCGGCCCGGCCGGCACCGGCAAGACCTATCTGGCAGTGGCCCAGGCGGTGGCACTGCTCACCACCGGTCAGGTCGACCGCATCGTGCTGTCACGCCCGGCGGTGGAGGCGGGCGAGCGGCTCGGCTTCCTGCCCGGAGACCTGAAGGAAAAGGTCGATCCTTACCTGCGTCCGCTCTATGACGCACTGCACGACATGCTGCCGGCGGAGCAGGTGAAGAAGCGGCTGGAATCCGGCGAGATCGAGATCGCGCCGCTGGCCTTCATGCGCGGCCGGACGCTGGGCAACGCCTTTGTCATCCTGGACGAGGCGCAGAACACCACGCCGATGCAGATGAAGATGTTCCTGACGCGCCTCGGCGAAGGCGGACGGATGGTCGTCACCGGCGACATCTCGCAGATCGACCTGCCGTCCGGCACCCGGTCGGGCCTGCGCGACGCGATGGAGATCCTGCGCGGGGTGGAAGGCGTGCGCTTCGTCCGCTTCACCGACGCCGACGTCGTCCGCCACCCGATGGTCGCCCGCATCATCCGTGCCTACGATCAGGCCGACGCCCGCGAGGCGACACGCAGGCAGGCCCGCCGGACCGGGGCGAATGCCGGATCGGATAGCGGAACGATCGCTGATGAGACAGAGGCCGTTGGGGATCCGAAATGACCAGCGCCGTCGATATCACTGTTTCACGTGAAGCCGGTGCCTGGGCGGAGGATGCCGACTGGCTGGCCGAACGCGCGGCGCTCGCCACACTGGGCGCCGCCTACGATGACGAGGAGGGACCGGCCGAGCTGTCGATCGTTCTCGCCGACGATGAACTGGTCCACAGGCTGAACCGCGAGTATCGTGGCAAGGACAAGCCGACCAACGTCCTGTCCTTCGCCCTGACCGAAGCGGAGGAACCGGAGCCCGAAGACGGCATGCCCGTCATGCTGGGCGACATCATCCTGGCCTATGAAACGATTGCGCGCGAAGCATCCGAACAGCGGAAAAACTTCAAAGACCACATGACCCATCTCGTGATGCATGGCGTTCTGCATCTGCTGGGCTATGATCACGAGACGGACGACGAGGCCGAGGAGATGGAGGCGCTGGAAACCCGGCTGCTTGCCACCCTCGGGATCGCCGACCCCTATGCCGACAACCACCAACCGCCGGACCGATGAGCGAGATATCCGACAGTCGCACGCCCCGTGATGACCACGGGGCCGAAGACCATTCCCTGGGCCACCTGTTCAAGGGGTGGCTCCGCACCGTCTGGGGCGGCCGCGAGGACACATCCCTGCGTGGCACGATCGAAGAGCTGATCGCCGGCCTGGACGGTGCCGCGAGCGAGGACGGCGAGGATTCGCTGGCCTCCGGCGAGCGGGCGCTGCTGACCAACATCCTCAAGCTGCGCGACCGCACGGTCGCCGACGTGATGGTGCCGCGCGCCGATATCGTCGCCGTCGAGATCGACACTCCCTTCCCCACCCTGGTCCAGCGCGTCGCCGAAGAGGGCCATTCCCGCCTGCCGGTGTTCCGCGAGACGCTGGACGACGTGGTCGGTTTCATCCACATCAAGGATGTGCTGACCCTGCTGGCGAAACAGGCCGTCTCGCCGGAGGGTCTGCGCAACAATCCCGACCTGACCGGCATCATCCGCGAGGCGAAGATCGTCGCCCCCTCCATGCTCGTGCTCGACCTTCTGGTGCAGATGCGCCAGACCCGCCAGCACATGGCGCTGGTGGTGGACGAGTTCGGCGGCATAGACGGCCTCGTCACCATCGAGGATCTGGTGGAGGAGATCGTCGGCGAGATCGAGGACGAGCATGACGAAGCGGCTGCGCCACGGCTGGTCCAGCGCCCGGATGGCAGCCTGATCGCCGATGCCCGCTTGCCCATCGAGGATTTCGAATCCCGCGTCGGCCCCGTCCTGACCGAAGAGGAACGCGAGGACATCGACACGCTCGGCGGCCTGGTGGTGTCCATCGCCGGCCGCGTGCCGGGACCTGGCGAACGTCTGGTCCATCCGTCAGGCCTGGAGTTCGAGATCATCGACGCCGACTCCCGCCGCCTGAAGCGCCTGCGCGTCCACAATGTTCCGGCAAACAGCAAGGAACTGACGGAAGCGGTCTAGGAATCGGGGTGGGGCGGCGAGAATCCGGCGTCGGCTGGCGTTGCCCCACTCGTCTCTCGATGCCACTCCCCTTCGGCAACGCAGCCCCGCCGACATCGGCCTTGGCGCCCCTGGTCGGCCGCATTACCTATGGCGCCGCCCGCCCCTGCCGCAGCCGGAGTTTCCGCCTTGACCGTCACCGAAACGCTGCCCGTCCCGGCCCGGCTGGGCCGCGTCTCCGCGCGTCTGGCTGCGCTGACCGGCTGGCGCCGGCTGGCCGCCGCAGCCGCGCTGGGCGGGCTTGCGACCTTCGCCCTGCCGCCGGCCGATGCCCTGCCGCTGCTGCTGATCGTCTTTCCGGGACTGATCTGGCTGCTGGACGGCATCGAGACGAGGAAAGGCGCCTTCGCGGTCGGCTGGTTCTTCGGCTTCGGCCATCACCTGCTGGGACTCTATTGGATCAGCGCCGCCCTGTTCACCGACATCGAGCGCTTCTGGTGGGCGTTGCCGCTGTCTGCCGTCGGGCTGCCGATCCTGCTGGCGATGTTCACTGGCGGCGCCACCCTGACCTTTCACCTGATGCGCCGGCGCGGCTTCGGCAGCGGGCTGGCACGGCCGGTCCTGTTCGCCGCCTGCTGGTGCCTGTGGGAATGGCTGCGCGGCCATGTCTTCACCGGTTTCCCCTGGAACCTGATCGGCTATGGCTGGGTCGGGGTGCTGCCGGTGCTGCAGACCGCATCGCTGGTCGGCATCTACGGGCTGACGCTGGTGACCGTGCTGGTCGCCGCCCTGCCGGCCGCCCTGCCCGACCCCGGCACGACACCGCGCCGCGCCTGGGCCGGCATTGCCGCCGGGATGGCGCTGCTGGCGGTATTGGGCGGCTGGGGAGCCTGGAGGCTGGCCGGCGCGGTCGACGAGCCGGTACCGGGCCTGCGGCTGCGGCTCGTCCAGGCTGCCATCGACCAGCGGCTGAAATGGGCACCGAACGAGCGGGTCCAGAACTTCCAGAGCCACCTTGCCCTGTCCGCCGCGCCGCCGGCGGACCCCTCGGCCCCGCCGCCCAACCTCATCATCTGGCCGGAAACCGCCGTTCCCTTTTTCGTCGAGGATGATGCGCGGGTGCGACAGGCGATGGCCTCCGTCACGCCGCCGGGCGGGTTGCTGATCACCGGGGCCCCGCGCACCAATGTCGGCGCCGACGGCGAGCGGCGCTATTACAACGGCATGGTGGCGGTGGACGGCAGCGGTGCGGTGGTCGCCGATTACGACAAGTTCCATCTGGTTCCCTTCGGAGAGTACATGCCGTTGCGCCGCTGGCTGCCGGTGGGGGCCATCGCCGGCAACGGGGCGGAGTTCTCGGCCGGTCCCGGTCCCCGCACGCTCCATCTGGCCGGCCTGCCGCCGGTCAGCCTGCTGATCTGCTATGAGAGCATCTTTCCAGGCGCAGTGGTGGACGGCACCGACCGGCCGAAATGGTTGCTGAACCTGACAAACGACGCCTGGTACGGCCGCACCGCCGGCCCGCACCAGCATTTCGCCATCAATCAGGTCCGTGCGGTCGAAGAAGGGCTGCCGCTGGTGCGGGTGGCCAATACGGGTATTTCCGGTCTGGTCGACGCGTACGGGCGTGTGCGACAATTGCTCGGTCTGGGTGAGAGAGGATTCATCGATACCACGTTTCCGAAAGCTCCTGATGGAGCCACAGCCTATGCCCGTATGGGAGATTGGATTTTCGGCATAGTGCTTCTTGGCTGTTTTTTGATGGCCTTGGCCTCGCGATATCACCGTTGACGCAACATTGCGGGCAATCCGCCCACCACCTGTGGAAAAACTCGTGTATCCGGGTCGACCGGAGCGGGCTTGACTGCATACGTGGATATGTCGTAACTAGGTTGCACAACCTATACAGGGATAAACGAGATGCAGACTGAAACTGGAGCGCCGCGCGGGCGCCGTGCGGGCGCCGGCCGTCCGAAGACCGGAAAGCCGAATCCCATCGACGTGCATGTCGGATCCCGCGTCCGTCTTCGCCGTACGCTGCTCGGCATGAGCCAGGAGAAGCTGGGCGAGGCCATCGGCCTCACCTTCCAGCAGGTGCAGAAGTACGAGCGCGGCGCCAACCGCATCGGCGCATCGCGCCTGTTCGACCTGAGCCGCGTCCTGGATGTGCCGGTCTCCTTCTTCTTCGACGACATGCCGGTCGAGGCGGCATCCGCCCGCGTCGACGACGAGGATGAGTCGGGTGCGACCGAAGAGCGCTCCGCCGGCGCCTACGAGCCGGATCCGATGGCCAAGCGCGAGACGCTGGAACTGGTCCGCGCCTATTACAAGATCAGCGATCCGTCGGTGCGCAAGCGCCTGTTCGAACTGACCAAGGCCGTCGCCAGCGCTGCCGTCGCGGAAGCCGCCGAGTAACGCCTGCCCCTGCCGCACGGCATGTGACACCGCCGAAAGGGGGATGGCGCGGCACGACTGCGCTCCCCCTTCGTGTGGTGCTATGCTGATCGGTTCGAAGCCCTACCGCCGGTAGTCCGCTTGACCCCGGCCGGATTCCTTGTCAAAACCGGTTTTGGACCGGTGTCTGCGGCCGCTGTACCGGTCTGCCGTTTCGGCTCATGAAATAGCGTGCCGCCGAATGCCGAGGTTTCCCGTGGCAAAGCTGAACTACGTCTTCACCAGCGAATCCGTGTCGGAGGGCCATCCCGACAAGGTGTGCGACCGCATTTCGGACGCCATCGTCGATCTGTATCTCTCGCACGACCCGCATGCCCGCGTGGCCGTCGAAACGCTCGCGACCACCAACCAGGTCGTCCTGGCCGGTGAAGTCCGCGGGCCCGACAGCATCAAGGCCGATCAACTGGTCGAGGTCGCCCGCGCCGCGGTGAAGGACATCGGCTACGAGCAGGACGGCTTCCATTGGGAGAAGATGGACGTCAAGTGCTTCGTCCATTCCCAGTCCGCGGACATCGCCGTCGGCGTCGACGCCGCCGGCAACAAGGATGAGGGTGCCGGCGACCAGGGCATCATGTTCGGTTATGCCTGCCGCGAGACCCCGGCGCTGATGCCTGCCCCGATCTACTACTCGCATGCGATCCTGAAGTCGCTGGCCGAGGCGCGCCATTCCGGTGCCGCTCCCCAGCTGGGCCCGGACGCCAAGAGCCAGGTCACCCTGCAGTATGTCGACGGCCGGCCGACCCGCGCCACCGCCATCGTGCTGTCGACCCAGCACGCCGAGGGGCTGGAGCAGGACGCGGTGCGTGAGATCGTGCTGCCGCACATCGTCAACTGCCTGCCGGAAGGCTGGATGTGCGATGCGCCGAACCTCTACGTCAACCCGACCGGCCGTTTCGTCATCGGCGGCCCAGACGGCGACGCCGGCCTGACCGGCCGCAAGATCATCGTCGACACCTACGGCGGCGCGGCCCCGCATGGCGGCGGCGCCTTCTCCGGCAAGGATCCGACCAAGGTCGACCGTTCGGCCGCCTACGCGGCCCGCTACCTCGCCAAGAACGTCGTCGCGGCGGAACTGGCGGAGAAGTGCACGATCCAGGTTTCCTACGCCATCGGCGTGTCGAAGCCGCTGTCGGTGTATGTCGATACCCACGGCACCGGTCAGGTCGACGAGGACCGTCTGTCCGACGTGCTGCAGCAGCTGGTCGATCTGTCCCCGCGCGGCATCCGCACGCATCTGGGACTGAACAGGCCGATCTACGCCCGCACCGCCGCCTACGGCCATTTCGGCCGCGAGCCGGAGGCCGACGGCGGCTTCTCGTGGGAGAGGACCGATCTGGTCGAGGCCCTGCGCGGCGCCTTCTGACCGTCCGATCCGACGGATCACGGACCTGAACGGGACAGCGGGGGCCGGAAACGGCCTCCGCTGTCTTTTTATGCAGGCCCGTTTTCCGCTGCCACCCTCTTCAAACCGCCCCTACCGATCGCCATGACCGACAGCAAAACCGACCGACCGAACGACGAATCCCCGCAGACCGACACCGGAAACCGCCTGTTCGGCCGGCGCAAAGGACGCCCCCTGCGCAAGCGCCGGACGAGCCTGATCGAGGATCTGCTGCCCCGGCTGGAAATTCCGGTCCCGAAGCCGGGCGACCGGCTGGATCCGGCCGCTCTGTTCGACGGCCCGAAACGGGAGGTCTGGCTGGAGATCGGCTTCGGCATGGGCCATCACCTCGCCTGGCAGGCCGGACACCATCCGGATATCGGCATCGTCGGCGCCGAACCCTTCCTCAACGGCATCGCCGGCCTGTTGGGCATGGTCGAGGACGGGGACCTGCGCAATGTGCGCGTCCTGCCGGACGATGCCCGGCCGCTGCTGGACGCCCTGCCCGACGCCTCCATCGGCCGCGCCTTCGTGCTGTTCGCCGACCCCTGGCCGAAGAAGCGCCACGCCGACCGCCGCTTCATCGGGCCGGAGAACCTGCCGCGGCTGGCCCGCGTGCTGAAGGACGGGGCCGAGTTGCGGCTGGCCAGCGACGACATGGGGCTGGTGCGCTGGATGCTCGAACACACCGTCAAGCACCCCGATTTCGAATGGACGGCGCGCCGCCCGTCCGACTGGCGCATCCGCCCCGACGACTGGCCAGCAACCCGCTACGAGGAAAAGGCCATCGCCGCCGGCCGCAGCCCGGTCTTCATGCGCTTCGTCCGCCGGCCACGCGGCTGAAAATCCACCCGTCCCGCTTGCGTTTCCCGGCACCGACACGATCCATCCGGAAAAGGCTTGCGGCATCGGCTGGAATGACTATATTCACCCTCTGAGAACCCATACGGATCGGCGGCCCGGGCAACCGGGCCGGCGAGACGCTTTGCGGGTGGGCTTTTGCCCACTTATTTTTTTATCAGCGTGCGGCACCGTACGCTTCGTAAACCCAACGTTGTAAAAAGCCCCGTCCGGTTCGATCCCGGCCGCAGGCTCAGGTCAGGTGGAATGGACGCTACAGGTCGCATCGAACAGATCATCACGCCGTCAGTCGAAGCCATGGGCTATGAGGTCGTGCGCGTACAGATCTCCGGCGGCCAGCGGTCGATTCTCCAGATCATGGCGGAGCGCGCCGACGGCGCGCCCATGACTGTCGAGGATTGTGCCGACATCAGCCGTTCCGTTTCCGCCCTGCTGGATGTGGAAGACCCGATCCGCGAGGCCTACACGCTGGAGGTCAGCTCGCCCGGCATCGACCGGCCGCTGACCCGTCTGAAGGATTTCGAGCGTTTCGCCGGTTTCGAAGCCCGGCTGGAAACCCGACAGGCCGCCGATGGCCGCAAACGTTTCAAGGGCATGCTGAAGGGCGTCGATGACGGCCTCGTGTGCATCGACACCGAACAGGGAGCCGCTCGGCTGGAGTTCGACAACATCCTGCGCGCCAAGCTGGTTCTGACGGACGAACTGATCCGCGCCAGCCAGGAGCAGCAGGAGGGTCCGCAGAACTGACGGCCAGCCGCCAGGACGCCCAGCCAGGACGCCCGGCGACCCCCGCCCGCCCGCCGACCCGACCGGACATTACGCAAGACCGGCATCACGCAAGACCGACTCAGGAAGTGTAACGGATGGAACTGCTGCAAGTCGCTGACGCGGTCGCCCGCGAAAAGAACATCGACCGGGACGAAGTCCTGGAGGCGATGGAACAGGCGATCCAGAAGGCCGGCCGCTCCAAGTACGGCCATGAGCACGACATCCGCGCCCGCATCGATCGCAAGACCGGCGACATCCATCTGACCCGCCACCTGGAGGTGGTCGAGGCGGTGGAGAATGAGGCGACGCAGGTCACCCTGCCCTACGCCCTGCGCCGCAAGCCGGGCGCCAAGCTCGGCGATTTCCTGGTCGACCCGCTGCCGCCGATCGATTTCGGCCGCATCGCCGCCCAGACCGCCAAGCAGGTGATCGTGCAGAAGGTGCGCGACGCCGAGCGCAAGCGCCAATTCAACGAGTACAAGGACCGCAACGGCGAGATCGTCAACGGTCTGGTCAAGCGCGTCGAGTACGGCAACGTCACCGTCGATCTGGGCCGCGCCGAGGCGATCCTGCGCCGCGACGAGCTGCTGCCGCGCGAGCATTTCAAGAACGGCGACCGCGTCCGCGCCTACATCTACGATGTCCGCGAGGAGCCGCGCGGTCCGCAGATCTTCCTGTCGCGCACGCATCCCATGTTCATGGCGAAGCTGTTCGCCCAGGAAGTGCCGGAGATCTACGACGGCATCATCGAGATCAGGGCGGTCGCCCGCGATCCCGGCTCGCGCGCCAAGATCGCCGTGCACAGCAACGACAGCTCGATCGATCCGGTCGGCGCCTGCGTCGGCATGCGCGGCAGCCGGGTCCAGGCGGTCGTCGGCGAGCTGCAGGGCGAGAAGATCGACATCATCCCGTGGTCGGGCGAGGCGGCGACCTTCGTCGTCAACGCGCTCGCCCCGGCCGAGGTCGCCAAGGTCGTGCTCGACGACGACAACCACCGCATCGAGGTGGTGGTGCCCGACGACCAGCTGTCGCTGGCCATCGGCCGCCGCGGCCAGAATGTGCGCCTCGCCTCGATGCTGACCGGCTGGGACATCGACATCCTCACCGAACAGGAGGAGTCGGAGCGCCGTTCGGAGGAGATCCACAACCGGTCCGGCCTGTTCATGAAGGCGCTGGACGTGGACGACGTGATCGCCCACCTGCTGGTCGCCGAAGGTTTCACCTCGGTCGAGGAGATAGCCTTCGTCGAGACCGAGGAACTGGCGGAGATCGAAGGCTTCGACGAGTCGGTCGCCGACGAGTTGAAGCAGCGCGCACTCGCCTTCCTGGAAGTGCAGGACGAGCAGGCGAACGAGCGCCGGCTGGAGCTGGGCGTCGAGGACATCGTTGCCGAGCTGACCGGCTTCTCCGCCATGCAGCTGGTGAAGCTGGGCGAGAACGGCGTCAAGACGCTGGACGACCTGGCCGATCTGGCCGGCGACGAGCTGGTCGAGATCCTGGGCAAGGACGGCGCCAAGGATGCTCCGTCGGAAGAGGAGGCGAACGCGATCATCATGGCCGCGCGCGCCCACTGGTTCGAGGGTGAGGAACAGGGCGGTGACGCCGCCGCCGCGGCTCCGGCCGTCGACGGCAAGGGTGACGGGCACGGCGCGCAGGCCTGACCGGCTTGGATGCCGGTTGGATCCGCCGCCGACTGGAACGATGATTTGGGACCGCGCGAGCGGATGACGATCGGATGACCGAACGGAACGACGAACGGACACCGACCGCCGCCGCGGATGCGGTGCCGGATGAGGAATTGGCGCAGGACGAAGGTCCCGGGATGGACCACCTGCCGGCCGATGACGAGAAGGGGCCTTTGCGCCGCTGCATCGCGTCGGGCACGGTCGGGCCGAAGGAAGGCATGATCCGCTTCGTGATCGGCCCCGACGGCGAGGTGGTTCCCGACCTGGAGGAACGTCTGCCAGGCCGCGGCCTTTGGGTCACGGCCGACCGGGATGCCCTGGCGAAGGCCATGGGCAAGTCCGTTTTCGCCAAGGCGGCACGACGGGCGGTCAAGGTACCGCCCGATCTCGCCGAAAGGCTGGAACGGCTGTTGGAACGGCGCTGTCTGCACGGATTGGGCCTTGCCCGCCGTGCCGGCCACGTCCTGGCTGGGTACGAGAAGGTGCGCGAGGCGTTGAAGGCCAACCAGGTCGGCCGTGCGGGTCCCCCGCCGGCCCTGCTGGTCGAGGCCGCCGACGGCTCGCTGGACCAGCGTGGCAAGGTGACGGCGCTTGCGCCGTCGCTGCCGGTAATTGATCTGTTCGTGTCCTCGGCCTTGGCCGCGGCGCTCGGACGCGATCATGCGGTGCATGCAGTGGTGGCGCGGGGCAGGCTGGCCGTTGGGCTGGCTCGCGATGCGGCACGCCTGAGGGGGCTGAAGGGTCCCCAAGGGCAACAGGATTTTGATAAGGGCTTGGGAGTCGGCGATTCGGCCGGCCGGCCTGCGATGTAACGTCTGACCATTCGGGAACCGATGACCGACAGCAACGACCAGGACCAGAAGAAAGTCTTGCACCTCAACTCCGGCGCCGGCAAAGGAAAGCTGGAGTCGAAGAAGCCGGTCGAGACCCAGGTCCGGCAGAGCTTCTCCCATGGCCGGTCCAAACCGGTGACCGTAGAGGTCAAGCGCAAGCGTCATGTTGAAAAGGGCGCCGTCCCCGGCGTGGCCGATGGCGGCGCTGCCGCCCGTCAGGCCGCCCAGGGGCTGCCCATCCGCGGTGCGTCGGGCCAACGGCCCCGCGGCGGCAGTGCCCCTGCTGGGCGCCAACTGACCCGTGAAGAGCTGGAATCGCGCCTGCGCGCACTTCGTGGCGCCGCTGCGTTCGAAGAACAGCGCCGCGTCGAGGCCGAGGAAGAAGCGGCCCGCGCCGAAGCCCGTGCCGCGGAAGCGGCCGAGCGCGCCGCCAGCGAACCGCCGCCCGCCGAAGCCTCCGCTCCAGTCTCCGCCGACGCTCCCGCGACGGCCGAGCCGGATATGCCGCCCGTCATCCTCGACGCCGATACCTTGCGCCAGCGCGAGCTGGACGAGATGCGTGCCATCCAGGAGGAGGAGCGCAAGATCGCCGAGGAGGCCGAACGCCGCCGCAAGGAGGAAGAGGCCAAACGCAAGGAAGCCGAGGAGGCCAAGCGTCGCGACGCCGAGCCGGCACCCCGCCGTGACGGTGCCCGTGACGGTGCCGGCCGCGATGGTGCGCGTCCGGGTCCGGCCGGCACCCGTTCGGGGACCGACCAGCGCCCCGGCGGCGCCGCTTCCGCCCGCCCCGCCGCCGAGGCCGCTCCCGGCCGGCCGCAGCCCGGCGCCGGTGCGCCGCCTGCCCGTGCCGTCGAGGAGGAAGAGGACAACCGCCGCAAGGGCGGACGCAGCGGCGCCCCCGCCAAGGCCGCGCCGGCCCGCCCCGCCGCCAAGGCTCCGGTCGGCGCCGACCGCCGCAAGGGCTCCAAGATGACCGTGTCGCAGGCGCTCAGCGACGACGGCAGCGACCGCACCCGGTCGCTGGCCGCCGTCCGCCGTGCCCGCGAACGCGAGCGTCTGCGCCAGATGAGCCGCCAGGAGACGGCGAAGGTCACCCGCGACGTCGTGCTGCCGGAAGTCATCACGGTCCAGGAACTCGCCAACCGTATGGCCGAGCGCGGTGCCGACGTCATCAAGTCGCTGATGCGCATGGGCGTGATGGCGACGATCAACCAGACCATCGACGCCGACACCGCCGAGTTGCTGATCACCGAGTTCGGCCACCGTGTCCGCCGCGTCTCGGAGTCCGACGTCGAGATCGGCCTGCGTGCAACCGAGGAAGAGGGTGCGGTCCTGATCGCCCGTCCCCCGGTCGTCACGATCATGGGCCACGTCGACCACGGCAAGACCTCGCTGCTCGACGCGCTTCGCCAGACCGACGTGGTGTCGGGCGAGGCCGGCGGCATCACCCAGCACATCGGCGCCTATCAGGTGCAGCTGGAGTCGGGTGCGAAGATCACCTTCATCGACACGCCGGGTCACGCCGCCTTCACCGAGATGCGTGCCCGCGGCGCCAACGTCACCGACGTCGTCGTGCTGGTGGTCGCCGCGAACGACGGCGTCATGCCGCAGACGATCGAGGCCATCCGTCACGCCAAGGCGGCCAAGGTTCCGATCATCGTCGCCATCAACAAGTGCGACCTGCCGGATGCCAAGCCGGAGCGCGTCCGCCAGGAACTGCTCCAGCACGAGCTGGTGGTCGAGGAGATGGGCGGCGACGTGCTCGACGTCGAGGTGTCGGCGAAGGCCAAGCGCAACCTGAGCAAGCTGGAGGAGGCCATCCTCCTGCAGGCCGAAATCCTGGAGCTGCGCGCCAACCCCGACCGTGCCGCCGAAGGCGTCGTCATCGAGGCGAAGCTGGAGCGTGGCCGCGGTTCGGTCGCCACCGTGCTGGTCCAGCGCGGCACGCTGAAGGTCGGCGACGTGTTCGTCACCGGGTCCGAATGGGGCCGTGTCCGCGCCCTGATCAACGACCGCGGCCAGACCGTCAACGAGGCGGCCCCGGCCGTCCCTGTCGAGGTCCTGGGCCTGAACGGCACGCCGATGGCCGGCGACGACTTCACCGTCGTCGAGTCCGAGGCCCGTGCCCGCGAGATCGCCGAGTTCCGCCAGCGCAAGAAGCGCGAAGCGGCGGTGGCGGCCTCGGCCCGCGGTTCGCTGCAGGACATGTTCAGCCGCATCCAGGCCGGCGAGGCCAAGGAACTGCCGGTCGTCATCAAGGGCGACGTGCAGGGCTCGATCGAAGCAATCGCCAGCTCGCTGGAGAAGCTCACGGCCGAGAACACCGAGGTCAAGGTCCGCGTCCTGCACAACTCGGTCGGTGCGATCAACGAGTCCGACATCACGCTGGCGAATGCCTCCAACGCGATGATCATCGGCTTCAACGTCCGTGCCAACCCGCAGGCCCGCGACCTCGCCAAGCGCGACGGCGTGGAAATCCGCTACTACTCGATCATCTACAACGTGATCGACGATGTGAAGGCGGCGCTGACCGGTCTGTTGTCTCCGACGCTGCGGGAACGCTTCATCGGCTACGCGACCATCCGCGAGGTGTTCAACATCACCAAGGTCGGCAAGGTCGCCGGCTGTATGGTCACGCAGGGCACCGTCAAGCGTGGCGCCGGCGTCCGCCTGCTGCGCGACAACGTCGTCATCCACGAGGGTACGCTCAAGACGCTCAAGCGCTTCAAGGACGAAGTCAAGGAAGTGCGCGAGGGTTACGAGTGCGGTATGGCCTTCGAGAATTACGACAACATCCAGGCCGGCGACCAGATCGAAGCCTTCGAGATCGAAGAAATCGCTCGCGAGCTGTAACCTGTTCGGTTCGCCCGGCCCCATCCGGTTTACCACCGGAGCGGGCCGGGCGGATTTCTTCGCTTGAAAGGGCGCGGGATCCGTCCTGCGCCCTGTTCCTATGGTGCAGTGATCTCCGCAACCCAGCCCATGACCATGCCCTGGCTGGCATGAGTGGGGTTGGACGGACAGCTCCCATATGTGTGATCGGCCGGAGAGCTGAAGCAGCCCCGGCACAAGACATCGACGAAAGACATCGACCATGGCCAGCAAGAAGCGCGGCGCGTTCACCGCCGGCAAGCCCCCGTCCCAACGGCAACTGCGCGTCGGCGAGGAACTGCGCCATGCGCTCGCCGACCTGTTCCGCCGCGGAGACTTCCACGATCCGGAGCTGGCCTCGCTGAACGTCACGGTCACCGAGGTCCGGATCAGCCCGGATCTGTCCAACGCCACCGTCTTCTACAGCACTCTCGGCGGCGAACGGATGGAGGAGGCCCAGGTCGCGCTGCGCCGCGCCGCCGCCTTCCTGCGCGGGCAGGTCGCGCGCATGGTCAATCTGCGCCACGCCCCGACGCTGAGCTTCGAAGCGGACACCTCCTTCGACTACGCCCATCACATCGACAACATCCTGCACAGCCCGGAGGTCGCCCGCGACCTGAGCGGCCACCCGCTGGGCCGCGTCAATGGCGACGACGACCATGACGAGGATGAGGACGATTCCTGGGACGAGGATGAGGAGGACGACCTCGAGGCGGACGACGATGCTGACGACACCGCTCCCGACGAGGCCGAGGACGACGATCACGACGAGGATCGCGCGATGCTCGACGACGAAGACAAGGGCGAAGCCGAGGACGAGAGCCGGGGCGGCCGTCGTGGCTCGTAAGCGCAAGGGGACGCCGATCCATGGCTGGATCGTGCTGGACAAACCGGAGGGCATGACCTCCACCCAGGCGCTGTCCAAGGTGCGCCGCCTGCTGAACGCCGAAAAGGCCGGCCATGGCGGCACGCTCGACCCGCTGGCGACCGGCATCCTGCCGATCGCGCTGGGCGAAGCGACCAAGACCGTCTCCTATGCCATGGACGGCGCCAAGACCTACCGTTTCACCATCCGCTGGGGCGAGCGCACGACCACCGACGACCGCGAGGGCGAGGTGATCGACCGGTCCGACTTCCGCCCCGCGACGCAGGCGATCCGCGACGCGCTTCCTGCCTTCCTGGGCGAGATCCAGCAGGTGCCGCCACAGTTCTGCGCCATCAAGATCGATGGCGAGCGCGCCTACGACATCGCGCGCGAAGGCGATGCGGTCGATCTGGCCGCCCGCACCGTGCGCATCGACCGCTTCGAACTGGTGGAGGAACCCGACGCCGACCATGCGATGTTCGAGGTCGATTGCGGCAAGGGCACCTATGTCCGCTCGCTCGCCCGTGATCTGGCGGAAGCGCTGGGAACGGTCGGCCATGTCGGTCTGCTGCGCCGCCTGCGCGTCGGCTCCTTCACGCTGGAGCGCGCGATTTCCCTGGACGAACTGGCCGCCATGGATCAAGGTGCGGCCGTCGAACGACTTCTGTTACCGATCGAGACCGCGCTGGACGACATCCCGGCGCTGGCCCTGACCGAGACGGAAGCGCACCGACTGAGGCATGGCCAGACGGTGGCTCTCCTCACCCGGCAGGACCGTGAACGCCTGATGGCGATCCAGGGACCTGACGGTGGGGATGGCACCGTCATTGCGCTTTTCGGCGGAACGCCGGTGGCGTTGGCCCGTGTCGAGGGGGCGGAGGTCCGTCCGGTGCGCGTGCTCAACCTCTGAATATTTAGGAGACCCCGATGTCGATTACGCCCGAGCGCAAGCAGGAGCTGATCAAGGAATATTCGCGCGGTGAGGCCGATACCGGCTCGCCCGAGGTTCAGGTCTCGATCCTGACGGAGCGGATCAGCAACCTGACCGAACACCTGAAGAGCCACAAGAAGGACTTCCACTCCCGCCGTGGTCTTCTGGTGATGGTCGGCCAGCGTCGCCGTCTTCTTGACTATCTCAAGAAGAAGGACAATTCCCGCTACGCCACGCTCATCGAGCGTCTGGGCCTGCGTCGCTGATCGGCCATCGCTGATCGGTACGCCATTCCCGTGACGGTATTGGATCCCCTGGCCGGCCGCCGGCCGGGGGAGTCCAAGCTGGATGCGCAGGGCCATCAGGATTTTCGTCCACCTGTATCGTTTCGGAACATCTCATTGGTTACTGGCAATAGAAACTCGATCTTGAGCGTTTCGTGACGGACAGGCCGGCCCGTTTATTCGGGGACCGGCCTTTTTTGCATCCGCCGCGCCTCTATCTTGATTCGCTTATTCCTGTTGTCGAGCTCCATATCTCCATTTTTCTCGCGGGGTCCTACGACCGATGGCCCCGGCCTTGGGCGGCAATCCGGCCGTTGCAGGGTGTCGGATGGAAGGAAAGAATCCATGTTCACTGTTCATCGCAAAGAAATCGAATGGGGCGGGCGCAAGCTGGTCCTGGAGACGGGCAAGATCGCCCGCCAGGCCAATGGCGCGGTTCTGGTGACCTACGGGGACACCACCGTCCTGTGCACCGCCGTCGCCGCCAAGGCGCCGAAGCCGGGCATCGATTTCTTCCCGCTGACCGTCAATTACCAGGAAAAGGCTTTCGCGGCCGGCAAGATTCCCGGCGGTTTCTTCAAGCGTGAAGGCCGTCCGACCGAGAAGGAAACGCTGGTCAGCCGCCTGATCGACCGCCCGATCCGTCCGCTGTTCGCCGACGGCTTCCGCAACGAGACGCAGGTCGTCTGCACGGTGCTGAGCCATGATCTGGAGAATGATCCGGACATCGTGGCGATGGTCGGCGCGTCGGCCGCGCTGACGATCTCCGGCATCCCGTTCCTGGGTCCGATCGGCGCCGCCCGCGTCGGCTACAAGAACGGCCAGTACATCCTGAACCCGACCATGGACGATGTCGACGACAGCGACCTGAATCTGGTCGTCGCCGGCACCGTCGATGGCGTGCTGATGGTCGAATCGGAAGCCAAGGAGCTGACCGAAGAGGTCATGCTGGGCGCCGTCATGTTCGGCCACACCAACTTCCAGCCGGTGATCGACATGATCATCGACCTGGCCGAGGACGCGGCCAAGGAGCCGTGGGACCTGCCGGAGCCGGCCTATGACCGCCCGGCCCTGAAGGCCCGCCTGCGCGCCACCGTCGGTTCGGACGTCGAGGCTGCCTACACCGAGACGGTCAAGCAGTCGCGTTACGAGAAGGTCGGCGCCGCCAAGGCGAAGGCCCTGGAGACCCTGGCCGAGGAATTCGACGCCCAGTCGATCGGCTTCGAGTTCAAGGAGCTGGAGGCCGACATCCTGCGCGGCGCCGTCCTGAAGACCGGCCGCCGCATCGACGGCCGCGACACCAAGACCGTGCGCTCGATCGTGTCGGAGGTCGGCATCCTGCCGCGTGCCCACGGTTCGGCCCTGTTCACCCGCGGCGAAACCCAGGCGCTGGTCGTGACCACGCTCGGCACCAGCCAGGACGAGCAGATCATCGACGCGCTCGAAGGCGAGTACCGCGAGCACTTCATGCTGCACTACAACTTCCCCCCGTACTCGGTGGGTGAAGCCGGCCGCATGGGCAGCCCGGGCCGCCGCGAGATCGGCCATGGCAAGCTGGCATGGCGCGCCATCCATCCGCTGCTGCCGAAGAAGGAGGACTTCCCCTACACCCTGCGCGTGGTGTCGGAAGTCACCGAGTCCAACGGCTCCTCCTCGATGGCCACCGTCTGCGGCACCTCGCTGTCGCTGATGGACGCCGGTGCGCCGCTGGCCCGTCCGGTCGCCGGCATCGCCATGGGCCTGATCAAGGAAGACCACGGCTTCGCCGTCCTGTCCGACATCCTGGGCGACGAGGATCACCTCGGCGACATGGACTTCAAGGTGGCCGGGACGGAAGTCGGCGTCACCGCGCTGCAGATGGACATCAAGATCACCTCGATCACCGAGGAGATCATGAAGATCGCGCTGGGCCAGGCCAAGGACGGCCGCCTGCACATCCTGGGCGAGATGTCGAAGGCGCTGACCGGCGCCCGCGAAGGCGTCAACGAGAACGCCCCGCGCATCACCGTGATCAACATCCCGAAGGAGAAGATCCGCGACGTGATCGGCTCCGGCGGCAAGGTGATCCGCGAGATCGTCGAGCAGACCGGCGCCAAGATCGACATCGACGACGACGGCACCGTCAAGGTGTCGGCGGTCGACCAGAAGAAGTCGGACGCCGCCATCGAGTGGATCAAGGGCATCGTCGCCGAGCCGGAGATGAACGTCGTCTACACCGGCAAGGTGGTGAAAGTCGTCGATTTCGGCGCCTTCGTGAACTTCCTGGGCTCGCGCGATGGCCTCGTCCACATCTCCGAACTGGCGCAGCAGCGCGTCGGCAAGGTGTCGGACGTGGTTTCGCAGGGTGACTCGGTGAAGGTCAAGGTCATCGGCTTCGACGACCGTGGCAAGGTCAAGCTGTCGATGAAGCAGGTCGATCAGGCGACCGGCGAGGATCTGACCAAGAAGGCGGAGTGATCCGTCCCGCCCGGTTCGGGTAGTGGAAAGGCCCCGGTTCTCAGGAACCGGGGCTTTTTCTTTGCCGCCCGTGGAAGCGTCAGCGCCCGCCGGACACGTCGAGGATCGCCCCGGTCGTGTAGGACGCCGCATCGCTCAACAGCCAGACGATGGCCTCGGCCACCTCCTCCGCCCGGCCGGCCCGGCCCAGGGGCGCGTTGACACCCAGACGCTGGGCGCGACCGGGTTGCCCTCCGCTGGCGTGGATGTCGGTGTCGATCAGACCGGGACGAACCGCGTTGACCCGGACGCCCTGCGGTCCCAATTCCTTCGACAGCCCGACCGCCAGCGTGTCGAGCGCCGCCTTCGAGCCGGCATAATCGACGTATTCGAAGGGTGAACCGAGCCGGGCCGCGGCCGAGGACACCAGGACGATCGATCCGGCCCCACGCGGTGCCAGCCGGCGCGCGCTCTCGCGTGCGCACAGATAGGCGCCTAAGACGTTCACCTCGAAAACGCGGCGCATGCGCTCGGCCTCCATCTCGGCCAGGGTACGGGAGGGGGCGACGATGCCGGCATTGACCACCACGCCGTCGAGCAGCCCGAGTTGCTCTTCCGCCGCCTGGAACATGCCGATGACGTCGGCTTCGACCGCCACGTCGCCACGCAGCGTCACTGCCCGACCCCCGGCGGCCCGCACCGCATCGGCCGTTTCACGGGCAGCTGCTTCGTTGCCGACATAGTTCACGCCGACCGACCAGCCCCGGGCACCGGCCAGCAGCGCGGCGGACCGGCCGATGCCACGCCCGCCGCCGGTGATAAGGATGGTCTTCATGAGGTCCTCCCTTGGTTGAGCCGCGATCCTCGGACACTATGCCCGGGCGGCCGGGCCGGACAACGCAAACCGATCGTCCCGACCGTTGCGTTCCACTTCGGCCCGGTCACGACAGGCGCGGGCGGCTGCAGGCGGATCGCCAGGAAAGGAAGGCTACGACAATGGAAGCCACAAAAAAGTGACACCGGCGATGGGATTAAAACGTCTGCCGCCGGCGTCCACACCGCGGGAACGGCGAGCGCTCCCCGGGTTCCCGGCCGCCTCATACCTTGGTGTCAGAGTCTGAACGAACGGCCGCGCTTCCTGACCGAGATCAAGGCGAAACCCCTCGCAGTCCGCCATACATGCGCTTATATCGTCCGCAAGCCTGACCAAGGTCGTCCGTAGCCAAGGTCATCCGTACCGGGGCCATCGTCCTATGCACCGTTTCGCCAACCCCGCCCGCTTCCTGCGCCTGTCAGCCGTGCTGCTGCCGTGGTGCGCCGGAGCGACCGTGATCCTGACGATCCTCGGGCTATGGTTCAGCCTGTTCGGCTCGCCGCCGGACTATCAACAGGGCGAGACGGTGCGGATCATGTACATCCATGTGCCCGCCGCCTGGATGAGCCTGTTCGTCTACACCAACATGGCCATTGCCGCCGCGGTGGGGCTGGTATGGAAACATCCGCTGGCCGACCTGTTCGCCAAGGCCGCCGCCCCCATCGGTGCCGGCTTCACCTTCGTGTGCCTGGTGACCGGGTCGCTGTGGGGGGCGCCGATGTGGGGCACCTGGTGGGTGTGGGACGCGCGGCTGACCAGCGTGCTGATCCTGTTCTTCCTCTATCTCGGCTACATGGCACTGGTGAACGCCTTCGACGATCCGCAGCGCGGCTTGAAGGCCGGCAACGTCCTGCTGCTGGTCGGCATCGTCAACGTGCCGATCATCAAGTTCTCGGTCGACTGGTGGAACACGCTGCACCAGCCGGCCAGCGTGGTGCGGATGGGCGGCCCCAGCATCGATCCCAGCATGCTGGCGCCGTTGCTGGTGATGGCCGGCGCCTTCACCGCCTATTTCCTGGCGGTCGTCCTGCTGCGGGTGCGGACCGAGATCGCCCAGCGCAAAATCCAGACGCTGCGTCTGGCGGTTGCCGGCGGCGGAATCGCCGGCGATGGAGCGGCAGACGGGATGCGGGGGTAAGGACGATGAACGAGTTTCTCCATATGGGCGGCTACGCCGCCTATGTCTGGCCGGCCTACGGCATCGCGGCGCTGGTCCTGCTGGGCCTGCTGGTCGCGACCTGGAAGGGGCTGCGCAACGCCGAGGCGACGCTGAAGGCACTGGAAAATTCCCGCCCGGCCCGGCGCCGCCCCCGCAACGCCGGCCGCAAGCCGGCCGACCAAAGCGCCGGAACGCCGGCGGAAGCGAGCGAAGGATGACCCGCAAGAAACGCCGCCTCTACATGCTGGGCCTCGCCCTCCTGGGGTTGGGCACGGCGACCGCCCTGGCGCTGACCGCCTTCCAGGACAACATCGTCTTCTTCTACAGCCCCAGCCAATTGCAGACGCAGCAGGTCGGCGACCGCAACTTCCGCCTGGGCGGGCTGGTCGAGGATGGCAGCGTGCAGAAGCAGCCGGACGGTGTCACCACCGCCTTCCGCGTCACCGACACCGCCCACACGATCGACGTCCGCTACCGCGGCCAGCTGCCCGACCTGTTCCGCGAAGGACAAGGCGTGGTGGCCGAGGGCCGGATGACCGGCGGCGTCTTCGTCGCCCGCGAGGTGCTGGCCAAGCATGACGAGAACTACATGCCGCCCGAGGTGTCCGAGGCGCTGAAGCAGGCCGGCGTCTACAAGAACCCTGCCGAATCCGCGACCAAGACCGCGAAGAAGGAGTAGCGGGACCGTGATCCCCGAACTCGGCCATTATGCGCTGGTGCTGGCGCTGTTCGTGGCGCTGGTGCAGTCCGTGCCGCCGCTGGTCGGCGCCGCCACCCGCAATGCAGCCTGGATGAACGTCGCGGTGCCCGCGGCGCTCGCCCAGATGCTGCTGGTGCTGCTTGCCTACGCCGCGCTGACCTGGGCGCATGTGGTGTCCGATTTCAGCGTGCTGAACGTGGTGCAGAACAGCCACTCGGCCAAGCCGATGCTCTACAAGGTGTCGGGCGTCTGGGGCAACCACGAGGGCTCGATGATGCTGTGGATCGTCATGCTGACGGTCTTCGGCGCTGCCGTGGCCCTGTTCGGCCGCAACCTGCCGCCGACCCTGAAGGCGCGGGTCCTGGCGGTCCAGGGGCTGATCGGGGTCGGCTTCCTGCTGTTCATCCTCGCCACGTCCAACCCCTTCATCCGCGTGGTGCCGGCACCGCTGGACGGCAACGACCTGAACCCGCTGCTGCAGGATCCGGGGCTGGCCTTCCACCCGCCCTTCCTCTATGCGGGATATGTCGGCTTCTCCATGGCCTTCTCCTTCGCCGTCGCGGCATTGATCGAGGGACGGGTCGATCCCGCCTGGGCGCGCTGGGTGCGGCCCTGGACGCTGGCCGCCTGGTCGACCCTGACCATGGGCATCGCCATGGGCTCCTGGTGGGCCTATTACGAGCTGGGCTGGGGCGGCTGGTGGTACTGGGACCCGGTGGAGAACGCATCCTTCATGCCCTGGCTGGCCGGCACCGCGCTGCTGCACTCCGCCATCGTGGTGGAGAAGCGCGACGCGCTGAAGAGCTGGACCATCCTGCTGTCGATCGTCACCTTCTCGCTGTCGCTGATGGGCACCTTCCTGGTGCGCTCCGGCATCCTGACCTCGGTCCATGCCTTCGCGGTCGATCCCAAGCGCGGCGTCTTCATCCTGGTGCTGCTGGCCATCGCCACCGGCGGCTCGCTGCTGCTCTACAGCCTGCGGGCGCCGTCGCTGAAGGCCGGCGGCCTGTTCGCGCCGATCAGCCGCGAGGGTGCGCTGGTGCTGAACAACCTGCTGCTGTCGACGGCGACGGCGACGGTGTTCATCGGCACGCTCTATCCGCTGTTCCTCGACATTCTCAATCTGGGCAAGGTGTCGGTCGGCGCCCCCTTCTTCAACGCCACCTTCGTACCGGTCGCCATCCCGATGATCGTCGCCATGGTGGTCGGTCCCTTCCTGTCCTGGAAGCGGGCGGATCTGGCGGCGGCGCTGAGCCGGCTGTGGATCGCCGGCGTCGCCGTCGTGATCGCCGTGGCCGTCACCGCCTATGTCAAGGCGGGCGGCGGCCCGCTGCTGGCGCTGGTCGGCGTGGCACTCGCCGCCTGGGCCTTCGTCGGCTCACTGGTCGAGTTCGCCGAGCGCATCGGCCTGTTCCGCACCTCGTTCAGGAACAGCTGGAACCGTGCGGTGCATCTGCCGCGCAGTGCCTGGGGCATGACCATCGCCCATGCCTGCATGGGCCTGTCCATCCTGGGCATGACCGGGACATCGGCCTGGCAGACCGAGTCCATCAGCGCGATGAAGCCGGGCGACCGTGCCGCCGTCGCCGGCTACGAGTTCCATTTCGACAGCGTCGGGCTGGTCGACGGTCCGAACTTCAAGGCGGAGCGCGGTGTCTTCACCGTCACCGAGAACGGCCGGTTCGTCGCGACCCTGACGCCGGAGCGCAGGAGTTACAGCACCACCCGGATGACGACGACGGAATCCTCCATCCACACCACGGTCTTCTCCGACCTCTATGTGGCGCTGGGCGATCCGACGCAGAACGGCACCGCCTGGATCGTCCGCATCTACCACCACCCGCTGGTGCCGTGGATCTGGATCGGCGGCGTCGGGATGATGCTGGGCGGGCTGGTCAGCCTGACCGACCGCCGCTTCCGCATCGGCGCACCGGAACGCCGCCGGGCAGGCGGCAAGACCGGCGGCAAGATTGGCCCGCTTCCGGCCGAATGAGGACCAAGACACCATGCGCCGCCTTCTGTACCTGCTGCCCTTCCTGCTGTTCATCGGGGTGGGCATCGCCTTCTATCTCGGGTTCCAGCGTGACCCGCGCGACATCCCGTCGGCCCTGATCGACAAGCCGGCACCGACCTTCGACCTGCCGCCGATACAGGGCCAGCCCGCCGCCACCAGCGGTTTGTCCTCGGCCAAGCTGACGGGCGAGGTGACGCTGGTGAACGTCTTCGCCTCCTGGTGCATCCCCTGCAAGGCGGAGCATCCCGTCATCACCCGCCTGTCGCGCGAGCAGGGAGTGACGGTCTTCGGCATCAACTACAAGGACAAGCCGGAGGACGCGCTGACTTGGCTGTCGCGCAACGGCAATCCCTATGCCGCCGTCGGCGCCGACCTGGATGGCCGGGTGTCGATCGACTGGGGCGTCTACGGCGTGCCGGAAAGCTACCTGATCGACCGCCAGGGCCGGATCCGCTTCAAGCATGTCGGCCCGCTGACCCCGCAGGTGGTGGAGGAGCAGATCCTGCCCATGGTCAAGCATCTGAGGCAGGGCTGATGAAACGCATCCTTCACCCTGCCCTATTGGCTGCCGCCCTGCTGGCCCTGCCGGTCTCCCTCCCCGCACTGGCCGTCCAGCCCGACGAGGTGCTGCCCGATCCGGCGCTGGAGTCCCGCGCCCGCGCCATCAGCCAGGAGCTGCGCTGTCTGGTCTGCCAGAACCAGTCGATCGACGACAGCAACGCGCCGCTTGCCCGCGACCTGCGGGTGCTGGTGCGCGACCGGCTGAAGGCCGGCGACAGCGACACCAGGGTGATGGAGTACGTCACCGACCGCTATGGCGACTATGTGCTGCTGCGCCCGCCCTTCAAGGCGACCACACTGGTGCTGTGGGCCGGACCCTTTGCCGTGCTGCTGTTTGGCGCCATCGGTACCTTCCTGTTCCTGCGCGGACGGCGTGGCGTCGCCGCCGGCACCGACACCGCTCCCTTGAGCGCGGATGAGCGGCGGCGGCTGGACGCCCTGCTGCGGAAAGACGACTGATGCTGTTCTGGATTTTCGCCGCCGTCCTGACCGCGGCCGTGCTGCTGCTGATCGTGCCGCCGCTGCTGCGTTCGGCCGGATCCGCCCCGGACCGTGAGGACTTCGACCGCGAGGTCTATCGCGACCAGCTGGACGAGCTGGAGCGCGACCGTGCCCGCGGCCTGATCAACGACGCCCAGGCCGAAGCCGCCAAGGCGGAGATCGGGCGCCGGATGCTGGCGACCGTGGAGAAGGGCGACGCAGGGAGCACCGCCCCGGCGACGACGCGCAGCGCGCGGGTGCTTGCCATGCTGCTGGCCCTGGTGCTGCCGGTCGGCGCACTCGCGGTCTATGGGACGTATGGCAGCCCGGATCTGCCGGCGCAGCCGCTCGCGTCCCGCAACCTGGAACAGGAGCGCGGCGGCCCGCCGAAGACCGTGCTGGCGGCGATGGACAAGCTGAAGGCCCAGCTGGCCGAGAATCCCGGCGACCTGCAAGGTTGGCTGATCCTGGGCCAGGCCTATGCCAAGATGGGGCGCAACGCCGACGCAGCCGACGCGCTGCGCCATGCGGTCGCCCTGAACAAGGACGATGTCGAGTTGCAGGGGCTGTTCGGCGAGACGCTGGTTTCCGCCAACGACGGCATGGTGCCGGAAGAGGCGGCGATGGCCTTCGACGCCGTGCTGGCGAAGGAACCCAAGGACCCGCGCGCCCGCTTCTTCGCCGCCCTCGCCCGCTTCCAGGCCGGCGACCAGAAGGGCGCGCTGGAGCGCTGGAGCGCATTGCTGGCGGAGTCCCCAGCCGATGCACCGTGGGTTCCGGTGCTGCGCGACCAGATCCGCGAGGCCGCGGTGGCGCTGAATCTCGACCCCGCCACGGTGACGCCGCAGCCGCTGCCGGCGGCATCGAAGGATGCCGGGCCGGTGGCGGGGCAGTCTGGCCAGGGGCAGAACGGCCAAGGCCAGGACGAGATGATCCGCGGCATGGTTTCCAGCCTCGCCGCAAAGCTGGACGCCGATCCTTCGGATATCGACGGCTGGCTGAAGCTGGCCCGCTCCTACGGCGTGCTCGGCGAGCCGGCCAAGGCGTTGGAGGCCGCCCGCAAGGCGCGGGAACGGGCGCCGGAGCGTGCCGACGTGCAGGTCGCCTATGCCAATGCGGTGTTGCAGACCCAGCCGCGCAACGAGACGCCCAAACCCCTGCCGGAGGAGGCCACCGCGGCATTGAGACAGGCACTGGAAGCGGAGCCGGAGAACAAGGACGCCTTGTGGCTGCTCGGCCTCGACGCGATGATGTCAGGCCGCAAGGACGAGGCCGCCACCCATTGGGGCAAGCTGATCGCCCAGTTCAAACCGAGCGACCCGGAATACACCCTGTTGAAGGGACGCCTGGATGCGTTGAAGGCGGGCGGCTGACCCGCGAAAGCCGGCAAGGAGAGGCCCCGTTGCCCCACAGGATCGACAGAGACACCCGTCTGTGCATCTCGCTCTCGGGCCGTCCGAGCAACATCGGCACACGGTTTCACAATCACCTCTACGAGGCCCTCGCTCTCAACTACGTCTACAAGGCGTTCACCACCGACGATCTCCCCGGCGCGATCGCCGGCATCCGGGCGCTGGGCATCCGCGGCTGCGGCGTATCGATGCCCTTCAAGGAAGCCTGCATCCCCTTCCTCGACGATCTCGATCCATCGGCTGCCGGCTTGCAGTCGGTCAACACCATCGTCAACGACACCGCAGCCGATGGCCGTAGCCTGCTGCGCGGCTACAACACCGACTATCTCGCGGTCCGCACGCTGCTGGACCGCCACGACGTTTCGCCCGGCCTTCCCTTCGCACTGCGCGGCAGCGGCGGCATGGCACGGGCCGTCCTGTGCGCGCTGCGCGATTCCGGCTTCACCAACGGCACGCTGATCGCCCGCAACGAGGCGACGGGGCGACGGCTGGCCGACGAATACAGTCTGCCCTGGCAACCGGACACGACCGGACTCGCCGACGGGTCGTTGCTGGTCAACGTGACGCCGCTCGGCATGGCCGGGGGTCCGGACGTCGACACCCTCGCCTTCGAACCGGCGCTGATCGCGACCGCCACCCAGATATTCGACGTCGTCGCCATGCCGGCGGAAACCCCGCTGATCCGTGCCGCCCGCGAGGCCGGCAAGCCGGTCATCACCGGTGCCGAAGTCATCGCCTTGCAAGCGCTCGAACAGTTCGTTCTCTACACCGGCGTGCGCCCGAGCGACGAACAGGCCGCAGCGGCTGCGGCCTATTCGCGAGCCTGATCGGGGCAGCTTTTCGCCCGTGCCCTTTTTCTTCGCGCTGCAGCAACACACATTGACAGGGGCACGCCAACCGGCTTTATCGGTTGGCCGCCCCGTTTCCAGTATCCGCAGAAGGTTCCGCGCCGATGACCCGCAGACGACTGCCCACGCCCGACGAGCGGCGCCTGTGGCGGATCGCCATGCGCGACGCCGAACCGATGCCCGGCCGCCGGATCGAAAGCGAGCCGGAGCCGGTGGCGACCATGGCGGAGCTGGTGGAGGAACCGGTGGCGACCAGCCTCGCCCCACCGCCGAGCGCACGCCGCCATCCCTCACAGCCCGGTCCGGTCCGGCCGGTGCACCCGCCGCTGACGCCAGGGTCGACCGCCAACATCGACCGCCGCACCGGCGACCGCTTCCGCCGCGGCGAGCTGTCCATCGACGGACGCATCGACCTGCACGGCATGAACCAGGCGCAGGCGCACCACGCGCTCGCCGGCTTCGTCCACCGTGCCTGGAACGAGGGGCGCCGCTGCGTGCTGGTCATCACCGGCAAGGGCAGCTTCGGCAGCCTCGGCGTGCTGCGTCAGGCGACGCCCCGCTGGCTGGCGGATCCGGCCCTGCGCCCAATGGTGCTGGCGATCCAGCCGGCCCAGCCCAAGGACGGCGGCGACGGCGCGCTCTATGTCTTGATCAAACGGCGGCGCGACCGTAAGGACTGAGTCCCACTCAACCCAGGGACTTCCCATGACCCCGTTCGGCGTACGGGTCCGGTCGCTGCGCGACGCCAAGGGCGTGACGCTGAAGCAGATGGCGACGGACCTGTCCATCTCGTCCGCCTATCTGTCGGCCCTGGAACATGGCAAGCGCGGCCAGCCCTCGCCGCAGCTGGTGCGGCAGATCTGCGCCTATTTCGGCATCATCTGGGACGAGGCGGAAGATCTCGAACGGCTGGCGGATCTGTCCCACCCGCGGGTGACGGTCGACACCGGCGGGCTCAGCGCCAAAGCGACGGAGCTGGCCAACCGGCTGTCGGAACGGATCGCCGACCTGGACGAGGAGCGCATCGAGGCGCTGCTGGCAATTCTGGACGCGGTGCCGCCGAGGAAGGGCGTGCGGCGCCGGTCGGGGGTGCGGCGGCGGTAGGTTTGTGGTGGGAGCGTCGGCTTACGATTGCCCCCTCAGGCCTTGCCGATCATCCGCCCCAGGTCGCGTCCGGCGAACAGATGGATGTGCAGGTGGGCCACTTCCTGGTGGGCCGCCTCGCCGCAGTTCGACAGGATGCGATAGCCGGGGCCGTCCGCGCCGACCATGCGGGCGACGTCGCCGACCGCACGGAACAGGCCGGCGATCTCGGCCTCCGACGCCCTGGCGGTGAAATCGTCCATGTCGACATAGGCGCCCTTCGGGATCACCAGGACATGGGTCGGCGTCTGCGGCTCGATGTCGTGGAAGGCAAGCGCGTGTTCGGTCTCATGCACCTTCCTGCACGGAATCTCACCGCGCAGGATGCGGGCGAACACATTGCCGTCATCGTAGGTCTTGGCCATCGCATGCGTCCTCTTCTTTGGGCGAGATCCCGCTCAGGACTTGCGGGACTTCTTCTCGTCGATGCCGCTGATGCCCTCGCGCTGGGCGAGCCTGGTCCAGACCTCCGCCGGATCCAGCCCAAGGTCGGCCCACAGCACCAGCAGGTGATAGAGCAGGTCGGCGGATTCCGCCGCCAGCGCCGTCTTGTCGCCGCGCACCGCTTCCAGGATCGCCTCCACCGCCTCCTCGCCGACCTTCTGGGCGATCTTGGCGGTGCCGCGGCTGAAGAGCTTGGCGGTGTAGGAGGTTTCCGGATCGGCGCCCTTGCGCGCCTGGACGGTGACGAAAAGCCGGTCCAGCACCTCGGCGGACGGCAGGGCGGGCGCCTTCTCGGCGGACTTGTCTGCCGTCTTCTTCTCAGCCATGGGCCGTCTCCATCGTCTTCGCCGGCCGTACCGGGATGCCGGCGGCGCTCAGCGCCGCCTTGGCCTGGCCGATGGTATAGGTGCCGAAATGGAAGATCGAGGCGGCAAGCACCGCGGTCGCATGCCCCTCGCGGATGCCTTCCACCAGATGATCGAGCGTGCCGACGCCGCCGGATGCGATCACCGGGATGCGGATGCTGTCCGCCACCGTGCGCGTCAGCTCCAGGTCGAAGCCGCTCTTGGTGCCGTCTCGGTCCATCGAGGTCAGCAGGATCTCGCCCGCCCCCAGCGATTCCATCCGCCGGGCCCACTCCACCGCGTCGATGCCGGTGGCGTTGCGGCCGCCATGGGTGAAGACCTCCCACTTGCCGGGGGCGGTCTTCTTGGCGTCGATGGCGACGACGATGCACTGGGCGCCGAACTTCTCGGCTCCCTCGCGCACGAAGTCGGGACGGTGGATCGCCGCGGTGTTGATCGACACTTTGTCGGCACCGGCCAGCAGCAGCTTGCGGATGTCGTCCACCGTGCGCACGCCGCCGCCGACGGTCAGCGGCATGAAGACCTGTTCCGCCGTCCGCCGCACCACGTCGAAGATGGTATCGCGGTTCTCGTGGCTGGCGGTGATGTCGAGGAAGGTCAGCTCGTCCGCGCCTTCGCGGTCGTAGACGCGGGCCTGTTCGACCGGATCGCCGGCATCGATCAGGTCGACGAAGTTGACCCCCTTGACCACCCGGCCGTCCTTGACGTCCAGGCAGGGGATGACGCGCATCTTCAGCATCAGTCGGCGTCCTCGACGGCGGGGGCGGAGAGCAGGTCCAGCGCCTCTTTCGGGTCGATCCGGCCATCATAGAGGGCACGGCCGCAGATGACGCCCTCGATACCGGTGTCCTCCTCCGCCTTCAGCGCCTTCAGATCCTCGATGGAGGAAACGCCGCCCGACGCGATCACCGGCGTGGTCAGGTGGAAGGCGAGGTCGGAGGTCGACTCCACGTTGACGCCGCCCATGGCGCCGTCGCGGTTGATGTCGGTGTAGATGATGGCGGCGACGCCGCAATCCTCGAACTTCAGCGCCAGATCCAGCGCCTTGATGTCCGAGGTCTCGGCCCAGCCCGCCACCGCGACATAGCCCTCCCGCGCATCGATACCAACGGCGATCCTGCCGGGGAACTCGCGGCAGGCCGCCTTCACCAGCTCCGGATCGCGCAGGGCCACCGTGCCGAGGATGACGCGGCTGATGCCCTTCTCCAGCCACATGCCGATGGTGCCGAGGTCGCGGATGCCGCCGCCCAGCTGCACCGGGATGGTCACCGACTTCAGGATGCTCTCCACCGCGGCGCCATTCACCGGCTTGCCCTCGAAGGCGCCGTTGAGGTCGACCAGATGGAGCCATTCGAAGCCCTGGCTCTGGAACAGGCGGGCCTGTTCGCCGGGATCGGTGTTGAAGACGGTGGCCTGGCTCATCTCGCCGCGCAGCAGGCGGACGCAGGCACCGTCCTTGAGGTCGATGGCGGGGTAGATGATCATCGCGGGCGTCTTCCTATGGCGTTGCTGGCGGTTATTGGGCTGGCGGCTGTTGGGCGGGCTGGAGATCTTTGCAGAAGAAATGTCCGGCGAGCGGCTTGCCCTGCACCAGCGCATAGAAGGGATGGGTGCCCCAGCGCTTGAAGCCGAGCGATTCATAGAGCGCGATGGCCGCATCCTGCGTCACGCGGACATCCAGGTTCAGCACCCGGAAGCCGACGGCGCGGGCCTCTTCCACCACGGCCATCGTCAGCCGGCGGGCAAGCCCGTGGCCGCGCGCCCAGGGGGCGATGAAGCTGGTGGTCAGCTGGGCTGCGTGGGCCTGCGCCTCGTTGTTGCGCGGCGGCTTGACCAGCTGGGCGGATCCGGCCACCACCCCGTCCAGGCGGGCGACGAACAGGATGCGTTCCGGCACCACCAGCACGCCCTTCCAATAGCGCTCCATCACGTCACGGGGCGGCGGCTCGACCCAGCCGAAGCCGCCGCCGGCGCGGATGGCATCGTCGGCCGCATCGCACAGGTCGTGCAGGTCGGCGGTCTTCAGCGCATCGATCTTGTCGACGGCGATCTCGGCCATCGTCTCAGACCTTCCAGCGCAGGAAATTGGCGATCAGGGCCAGGCCGGTCGCCTGGCTCTTTTCCGGATGGAACTGGGTGCCGACCAGATTGTCGCGCCCGACCACCGCGGCGAAGGCTCCGCCGTAATCGGCCGATGCGATCAGCGTGTCCGGATCGGCGAGCCTGAACTGGTAGGAATGGACGAAATAGGCGTGGCAGCCCTCCGGCAGGCCGGCCAGCACCGGATGGGGATGGCGGATGTTCAGCTCGTTCCAGCCCATATGCGGGATTTTCAAGGCCGGATCCGCCGGCTCCAGCTTCACCACCTCGCCCCGGATCCAACCCAGCCCTTCGGTCACGCCATACTCGCGCCCGCGCTCCGCCATCAGCTGCATGCCGACGCAGATACCGAGGAAGGGACGGCCGCGGCGGTGCACCACCTCCTCCAGCGCGTCGAGCATGCCGGGGACCTCCGACAGGCCGCGCTTGCAGTCGGCGAAGGCACCGACACCCGGCAGCACCACGCGGTCGGCCCGGCGGACCGCATCGGCATCCGAGGTGACCAGGACATTGTAGGAGGCTTCGGCTTCGCCGGCCGCGCGCTCGATCGCCTTGGCGGCGGAGCGCAGGTTGCCGGAGCCGTAATCGATCAGCGCGACCGTTTCCATGGACGTGACAAACCTTCCGATAGGACGGCGGAGGGGGGTGGCTAGGCCTGGGGTCCCCGCCGTCAGAGCGATCCGCCGAGCGTGCCCTTGGTGGAGGGCACCGCATCGCGCTTGCGCGGGTCGATCTCCACCCCGGCGCGCAACGCGCGGGCAAGCGCCTTGTAGCAGCTTTCCACGATGTGGTGGTTGTTCTCGCCATAGAGATTCTCGACGTGCAGGGTCACGCCGGCGGCCATGGCGAAGGCCTGGAACCATTCGCGGAACAGCTCGGTGTCGAAATCGCCGATCTTGTCGCGGGTGAAGGCCACCTTCCAGATCAGGTAGGGCCGGTTGGAAAAGTCCAGCGCCACCCGGGTCAGCGTCTCGTCCATCGGAATGTAGGAATGGCCGTAGCGCTGGATGCCCTTGCGGTCGCCAAGCGCCTTCGCCACCGCCATGCCGATGGCGATCCCGCTATCCTCGGTCGTGTGGTGGTAATCGATGTGCAGGTCGCCGTCGGCCCGGACCGTCAGGTCCATCAGACTGTGGCGCGACAGCTGCTCCAGCATATGGTCGAGGAAGCCGATCCCCGTCTTGACGTCGTAGACGCCGGTGCCGTCCAGGTTGAGTTCAACCTGGATCCGGGTTTCGGTCGTGTTCCGCTCGATCGAGGCGCGGCGGCCGCCGTTGATGGGGGTCTGGTCCATGGCGGTTTTGTAGCAGGAAGCATCCGCACGCGCCAGCGCCCGGCATGGCCGAACTGTATCCGTCCATTCCGACGATTGTCGTACCAAGGTGTGCGCTGTACAGTGATTCACATCCGATGCGTGCATAGCCGCCGATGACGATCATCATACATCCATTCACCGCAACTCTGTTCCTCCTTCTCGCCCTGCTGCCTGCCGGCTGCGCGAGCACGGCGCCGCAACAGCCGCAGAAAAGGGCACCGCCGGTGGCCGCCGGAACCACCGCCCCCTTCCGCTTCGGCGAACTGGCGATCGGATCGATGCGGCGGGGGATGCAGATCGGCCGTTATGTCTGGGACATCGACTGCGCTCCGCCTTACGACGACGTCTATTGGACCAGCGGCGTCAACATGAGGCGCGGCTCCACCGTCGAGCAGCGGTTCGGCGAGACGATGGCCGCCGCCGGCTTCGACGTGGTCGGCCGGCCGGGCGGCTCCGACAGCCCCGACGGCAACCGCAGCCGCGCCCGCTTCACCGTGCAGGGCGACCTGCTGAACGTGCAGCTGGAGTTGTGCCACCGCATGAACTGGCTGACCGGCGGCGACAAGGGCACGTCGGGCAGCGGCAGCGTGAAGGTCGAATGGACGGTCTACGACACCCGCGGCGACGGGCTGGTCCACCGCGCCGTCACCACCGGCGCCGCCACCCAGAACCAGGGCGTACCCCAGGGCGATACCTTGCTGATCGAGGAGGCCATCGCCGATGCGGTCGAAGCGCTCGCCGCCGACGCCGGCTTTCGCGCCCTGCTGTCGGGCGGAACCCTGCCGGCCGCTCATGCAATGGCGATGACTCCGCCATCTTTCACGACCGTACCGGCCGGATCCGGCCCAGTTCCGTTGACGCCAGCCGCCATGCCGCCTGCCCCGCCGCTCGCCGTATCGGCGCCTTCCCAGTCCGGGATGCCAAGCCGGCTGCTGCTGCGGGCCGGATCCGGCCCCGGATCCGGCCGGACCGCGGCGTCCCGGCTTCCGGTCGGCCGTACCCATGGCTTGGTGATCGGGGAGACGGAGGTCGGAGGCGAGGTGCAGGCGGTGCTGCTGGCTCCGCTCCCTGGATCCGACCCCATCGTCACCGTGCGGCCGGCGCGGGGAGTGGAGTTGACCGGCTGGGTGGTCGGACGCGACGCGGCCAGCGGCTTTGCGCTGGTCCGGGTGCCGGCACGGCTGAGCGCCCTGCCCCTGCGCACCGCCGCCCTCCGGGTCAGCGAGCCGGTGCGGACGGTTCCGGGCGGGCGGGGACGCGAGATCGCCGGGATCGTCGGAAGCCTGCGCGCCGACGCGGGGGAAAACATGGTGATCCAGGCGGATCTGGGCTCGGCCGCCCTGTTCGACGCGGTCACCGAGGTTGGCGACCCGCTGCTCGACGGCAGCGGCGCGCTCGTCGGCGTGGCTCCGTCGGCCGGACGGTCGGTGGCGACCCCGGCAGGGCTGGTCGATTTCCTGCCGATCGGCCCGCTGCTGGACCGGTTGAGGGCGGACCCGGTCGGCGGGGTCTCGTCCGGCCATCGGTCCGAAAGGGATGCCACCGGCCGCGACAAAGGTGGCCGCGGCACTCTCGCGGACCGATGGCGGAAGGACGGGGAGCTTGACGAGGACTGGCCCGATGGCGACGTTCTTGACGAGGACAGTGCCCCTCCCACATAGACCGGATGCCCGACCGCTGTGATTCGATGGCCGGCGCCCGGCAGCGGCGCGCCGGTCCGGAACGGCGGACGGCTCCCCCTTCATTCCCCAGCGTGGTTTCCGCATGACCTACCAAGCGTCCAATCCCCATGATCCCATCCAATGGCATGGCACCACCATCCTGTCCGTGCGCAAGAACGGTCAGGTGGTGATCGCGGGCGACGGGCAGGTCTCGGTCGGCCAGACCGTGATGAAGGCCAATGCGCGCAAGGTCCGCTGGCTGGCCGGCGGTACGGTGATGGCAGGCTTCGCCGGCGCCACCGCCGACGCGCTGACCCTGTTCGAGCGGCTGGAGGGCAAGCTGGAGCAGTATCCCGGCCAGTTGACCCGCGCCTGCGTCGAAATGGCCAAGGATTGGCGCACCGACCGCTATCTGCGCCGGCTGGAAGCGATGATGGCGGTCGCCGACAAGAGCGTCAGCCTGGTGCTGACCGGCAACGGCGACGTGCTGGAGCCGGAGGACGGGTTGATCGGCATCGGTTCAGGCGGGTCCTATGCCCTGTCGGCGGCACGCGCACTGATCGACATCGAGGGCATGGATGCGGAGGCGGTGGCGCGCAAGGCGATGAGGATCGCCGCCGGCATCTGCGTCTACACCAACGAGAACGTCACCCTGGAAAGGCTGTGAGCGCCATGACGAGCCAGAACGCCGCCCAAACCGCTTCCGTCTCCGCCGAAACCGCCGCCTTCAGCCCGCGCGAGATCGTCTCGGAACTCGACCGCTACATCGTCGGCCAGAACGAGGCCAAGCGCGCGGTCGCCATCGCGCTGCGCAACCGCTGGCGCCGCCAGCAGCTGCCGGAAGCATTGCGCGAGGAGGTCCTGCCGAAGAACATCCTGATGATCGGCCCGACCGGCGTTGGCAAGACCGAGATCGCCCGCCGGCTCGCCAAGCTGGCCCAGGCTCCGTTCCTGAAGGTCGAGGCCACTAAGTTCACCGAGGTCGGCTATGTCGGCCGCGATGTCGAGCAGATCGTCCGAGATCTGGTGGAGGCGGCCATCGGCCTGACCCGCGAGCGGCTGCGCAAGGAGGTCGCCGCCAAGGCGGAGCTGCGGGCGGAAGAGCGCGTGCTGGATGCGCTGTGCGGCGACAGCGCCAGTGCGGAGACGCGGGCCAAGTTCCGCAAGATGCTGCGCGAGGGCACGCTGAACGACAAGGAGATCGAGGTCCAGGTCGCCGACACCGGCGCCCCGGCCGGCATGCCGACCTTCGACATTCCAGGCATGCCCGGTGCCCAGATGGGCATGCTGAACCTGAACGACATGTTCGGGAAGATGATGGGCGGCCGCACCAAGACGCGCCGCATGACCGTGGCCGAAAGCCATGGCGTGCTGATGGCGGAGGAATCCGACAAGCTGCTGGATCAGGAAAAGGTGGTGTCGGAGGCGATCCGCGCCGTCGAGCAGAACGGCATCGTCTTCCTCGACGAGATCGACAAGATCTCCGCCCGGTCAGATGCGCGCGGGGCCGATGTCAGCCGCGAGGGCGTGCAGCGCGACCTGCTGCCGCTGATCGAGGGCACCACCGTGTCGACCAAGCACGGGCCGGTGAAGACCGACCATGTCCTGTTCATCGCGTCCGGCGCCTTCCACGTCGCCAAGCCGTCCGACCTGCTGCCCGAACTGCAGGGCCGGCTGCCGATCCGCGTCGAGCTGAAGGCGCTGAGCCAGGACGACTTCCGGCGCATCCTGACCGAACCGGAAGCCAGCCTGATCCGCCAGTACAAGGCGCTGATGAAGACGGAGGAGGTCGATCTGGTCTTCACCGACGACAGCATCGACGAACTGGCCCGGCTGGCCGCCGAGATCAACGGCTCGGTCGAGAACATCGGCGCGCGCCGCCTGCACACCGTGCTGGAACGCCTGCTGGAGGAGATCAGCTTCGCCGCCAGCGACCGCTCCGGCGAGACGATCACCATCGATGCCGCCCTGGTGCGCGAGCGGGTCGGCGGTCTGGCAAAAAACGCCGACCTGTCCAAGTTCATTCTGTAAACAGGGTCATCCTATAGCGATGTGGACGGGGCGCCACTCGGCGTCCCCGTTCGCGGCATGGAATGGAACGTTTGAAACCGGGTGAAACAGACTCCGGGTGACCGTTCAACTGTTCCATCCCCCGGCGGGCCTGGTCGGCCGCTTCACGTGAAACATCGCCCTACCCGCCCGCGACAGCCACCTTCACCGATTTCGGCAGCAGCAGCACATAGCTCCCACGGCTCTTCATCACGCCTGCCGCCTGTTCCGCCTCCGCGCCATGCCCCCAGAAGACATCGCCGCGCACCGGACCGCGGATGGCGCCACCGGTATCCTGGGCGACCAGCAGCCGGCGCAGCCGCTGCCTGCCGTCCAGCGGGTCCTCGGCATCCAGCCAGACCGGCACGCCATAGGGCATGAACTTGGAGTCCACGGCCAGACTGCGGCCCGGCGTCAGCGCGACACCTTGCGCCCCGTTCGGGCCGTCGCCGGTCAGCGGCTGGAAGAAGACATAGGACGGGTTGACGTTCATGACCGCCGCCGCCTGATCGGGATTGGCCAGCAGCCAGGCACGGATGGTCTGCAACGAGACCTCTTCCCGCTTCAGCGCGCCGCGGTCGATCAGCTCCTTGCCGATGGCAACGTATTTATGGCCGTTCTGGCCGGCGTAGCCGACCCGCATCTCGCCTCCCCCGGCGAGCCGGACCCGGCCCGATCCCTGGATTTGCAGGAAGAAGGCGGCGATGGGGTCCTTGACCCACAACAGTTCCAGCCCCTTGCCGGCAAGGGCGCCACCGACGATGGCGGCGCGATCCTCATAGGGTTTCAGACGCCCATCGACCACGCGGCCGGCGGTGCGTTCGCCCTTCCAGCGTTCGGCGAACTCGCCGAGATCGACCATCACCAGATCGGGCGGCTTGCGGTAGAGCGGCACCGGGTAGGCCGGATCCGGCCGGCGGCTGCCCTCCAGCTCGGCTTCGTAATAGCCGGTGAACAGGCCCTCTCGCGTGCCGTTATTGCCGGCGGCATAGGGGCTGAAATGCGTCTCGAAGAAGCGGCGGGCGGCGGCATCGTCACCCGGCGGCAGATCCGCCAGCCGGGCACAGGGAGTCTGCCAATCGGCAATCCGGCCCGCCACCCCGCCCGGCCCGACCGTCCGGTCGGCCGGCAGGGTTTTGAAGCGGGCGCAGGACCGGGCGAGCGCCGGAACCGCCTGGGCGACCGGGTCGGCGCTCCAGCCCGGCAGGTCGGCGAAGGACAGGGGCCCCAGCGTCAGCGCGTCGGGGGGCGGTTTCGGCTCTTCCCGCGGGGCGCAGGCCGAAAACAGCAACGCCACCGCCCCAAGCAGGACGGTGGCGCCGAAGCCGGTACGGGGACGGCGGGGAGGCCGCATTACTGGACCTGCCGCACCTCGACCAGCGACCAGTTCGGATCGCGCGAGCGGGTGTTGCGGGCGAAGGTCCAGACATCGACATTCTCGACCAGCGCCTTGGGATCGCCGTCGATGACCGCTCCGTCGCGGTCGCGCACCACATTGACCTGATCGGTGACCAGACGGACGGTGACCAGAGCGGTATGGCTGGCGTCGAGCTTCGCTTCCACCACCTCGGCCTCGCGGACGAACTCGATGCGGGCCTCGTGCTGTTCGCCGGCGGCCTGCCGGTCACGGATGACCCGGGCGAAACCGTCATAAACGTCGTCGGCCAGCAGTGGACGCAGCGTCGCGGTGTCGCCGCGGGCAAAGGCGTCGACGATCATCGCGAAGGCGGCCTTGGCGCCTTCCAGGAAATGCTTCTCGTCGAAGGTCGGGTCGGCGGCGCGGATCTGGTCGATCGAGGCGGCCAGCGAAAGCGGCTCGTCCGAGGCCGGTGCGGCATCGGGTCGCGGCCGGTTGCGCTCGGGCAACGGCACGACATTGTCGGGCTTCGCCGGCGGGGCCGCGGTGAAGGGGTTCGAGCGCTGCCGCTCCTCCCCCGTCCGGCGGCCGAGGACGCTGCGCAGCCGATAAACGAGGAAGGCCGCGATCATCGCGAAGATCACGATCTCGATGAACACGAACCCGTCTCCCATCATCTGTTCCTTCTCGAACGACATGTCATGAACGATGCGCCGCGGCGTGGCCCCGGCAACCGGATCCGGGCCGGATCTGCTCCGGATCCCGGCCTGATTCGGGGAGATCCGGTGCCGTCGGCGCCGCCCATCCCCGCCCCACCCCTGGACCTTGCGGCCGGACGGCATTACGTGTTGCCTGCCCATCCGTCATCCGGACCAAAAACCGAGGCCGAAACCACCGATTTGTTGGAGGCGCCGGCCTTTCGACCGGACGACCTATCCAAACTTAGATAGGGGCAGCGAGCCCGAAGAGCAAGGACACCATGAATCCCCTGCTGTTGATCCTCCTTCTGCCGATCCTGGAGATCGTCGGATTCATCCAGGTCGGCGACTGGCTCGGCGCCGGCCCAACCATCGGGCTGCTGATCCTGTCGGCGGTGGTCGGCGTGCTGCTGGTCCGCCATCAGGGGTTGGCGTCGCTGACCCGGGCGCAGGCCGCAGCGGCGCGGGGCGAGGCGCCGATCGGCACTGTGCTGGACGGTTTCTGTGCCGTGCTGGCCGGCATCCTGCTGATCATTCCCGGATTCCTCACCGATCTGCTGGGACTGGTCCTGCTGATCCGCCCGTTGCGCCGTGGCATCGGCCGCTGGCTGCTGGGCCGGCTGGGTGCCGGACTGCCGGTGTTCACCGCCGGGCAGGCCGGATTTGGCGGCCATGGGAGCGGCCGTGGATTCGGCAACGCGGCGCCCGGCGGTTTCGGTGCCGACGATCCCCGCCACACCGCCCCCAACACTGCCGGCGATCCCTTCCGCCCGGCCCCCGGTGTGATCGACGGCGATTACCGCGACGTGACCACCGAGGACGGACGGCGCGATACCGATGCCCGTCCCGATACCGACGGCGACGCGCCCCGGCTGACCGATTCCCAATGGGGCAAGCCCCGTCCGGATGAGCGGCGCTGACCGCCCGCCCGCCCGGCAGTTTCCGTTGGCAGGACGGCCGATCCGTGATAGCCAGCCCGTTGGGCGAAGGCACAACCGTCGCGAACCAAACCTTGCCACCTCACATCCGGGTCGGCCCGCCGCCCTGCCCTGTCCCGGGCCGGGAGCGTGGGCCGGCGATTAGGAGTCCGTTATGTCCGATCAGATGAGCAACGGCGCCGAGCAGCAACAGGCGTCCTCGCTGCCGATGCATGTCCTCGCGCAGTATGTGAAGGACCTCTCGTTCGAGAACCCCAACGCCCCGCAGAGCCTGCTGCCCAACCAGCCGCAGCCGCAGGTGAACATCGGCGTCGACGTCCAGGGCCAGAAGGTCGGCGACGACATCTACGAGCTGACCCTGAACCTGCGCTGCGAAGCCCGCCAGGGCGAGTCCGTGGCCTTCCTGGTCGAGCTGGCCTATGGCGCGCTGTTCCAGTTCCCCGGCCTGCCGGAAGAGCATCACCGCCCGGTCCTGATGATCGAGGGCGCCCGGATGATCTTCCCGTTCGCCCGCGCCATCGTTTCCAGCGCGACCCGCGAAGGCGGCTTCCCGCCGCTGATGATCAACCCCATCGACTTCGCCGAGCTGTACCACCGCCAGTCGGCCCAGCCGGCCCAGGGCGAGCAGCAGCCCCCGTTCTGATCCGGACGGATCGGGAACAGAAAAAGGGCGGGTGGCCGACAGGCCCCCGCCCTTTTTCATGCACGAACACCCTGCCCGGAAGGCCCGGATCCGGCAGGATCCAGGCTTGCCCCGGGCCGGATCCGGCCCTACTGGTTCATGCTTTCGAAGAACTCGTTGTTCGACTTGGTGTGCTTCAGCTTGTCGACCAGGAAGTCGACCGCATCGGTCACGCCCATCGGCATCAGGATACGGCGCAGGATCCACATCTTCGACATGGTGCCCTTGTCGACCAGCAGCTCCTCCTTGCGGGTGCCCGACTTGGAGATGTCGATGGCCGGGAAGGTGCGCTTGTCGGAGAGCTTGCGGTCCAGCACGATCTCCGAGTTGCCGGTACCCTTGAACTCTTCGAAGATCACCTCGTCCATGCGGCTGCCGGTGTCGATCAGCGCGGTCGCGATGATGGTGAGCGAACCGCCCTCCTCCACGTTGCGCGCCGCGCCGAAGAAGCGCTTGGGCCGCTGCAGCGCGTTGGCGTCGACGCCGCCGGTCAGCACCTTGCCCGACGACGGAACGACCGTGTTGTAGGCGCGGGCCAAGCGGGTGATGCTGTCCAGCAGGATCACCACGTCGCGCTTGTGCTCGACCAGCCGCTTGGCCTTCTCGATCACCATCTCGGCGACCTGGACGTGGCGGGTCGCCGGCTCGTCGAAGGTGGAGCTGATGACCTCGCCGCGGACCGAGCGGGCCATGTCCGTCACTTCTTCCGGACGCTCGTCGATGAGGAGGACGATCAGATAGGCTTCGGGATGGTTGGTGGCGACGGAGTGGGCGATGTTCTGCAGCATCACCGTCTTGCCGGTGCGCGGCGGTGCCACGATCAGCCCGCGCTGCCCCTTGCCCAGCGGCGCCACCAGGTCGACGATGCGGCCGGTCAGGTTCTTCTTGGTCGGATCCTCGACCTCCATCCGGATGCGCTCCTCCGGATAGAGCGGCGTCAGGTTGTCGAAGTTGATACGGTGACGGACCTTGTCGGGCGAGTCGAAGTTGATCGTGTTGACCTTCAGCAGGGCGAAGTAGCGTTCACCCTCCTTGGGCGAGCGGATCTGCCCTTCCACCGTGTCGCCGGTGCGCAGGCCGAAGCGGCGCACCTGGCTCGGGCTGACATAGATGTCGTCGGGACCCGGCAGGTAATTGGACTCCGGCGAACGCAGGAAGCCGAACCCGTCCTGCAGCACCTCCAGCACGCCGTCGCCGAAGATCGGAATGTCGTTCTCGGCCAGCTGCTTGAGGATCGCGAACATCATGTCCTGCTTGCGCAGCGTGCTCGCGTTCTCGATCTGCAGCTCCTCCGCGAACGCCAGCAGTTCTGCGGGGCTTTTGCACTTCAGCTCTTGGAGATGCATCGGATTGCCTGTGAAATCGTCATGCGGGGGAGTGGCCTTGGGGATGGGGGGTGCCTGGAATCCCGGCCGACGGCGGTTGGGGGCGGCGGAGGCCGCAACGCGGTCGCGTCGGGTGGGCAGCGGGTGGCGCTTGGACGATCGTGTCCCGAGGCGTCCGGAAAATGGTCGCACGGAAGCGGATCGCCAGCCACCAGGCCCGGCTCAAGAACAGAGCGTCGGATCGGCAGATGTGGGCGTGGGAGGCCACGGGGCGAAAACCCCGTGGTCTTGACATCGTTATCGGATCGGTACGGTCAAGTCAAACGAAAGCGGAACCTGCAAAGCCCGCTGATTCCGCTTTTTCGAGGCGTGGAAGGGCCCGGTCAGAAGGGCTTCACGATCACGAAGATCACGATGCCGATCATCAGCAGCGTCGGCACCTCGTTGGCGATGCGGTAGAAGCGCTGCGGCCGGCTGTTGCGGTCCTCGGCGAAGTCGCGGCGCCAGCGGGCCATCATCATGTGGCTGGCGGTCAGCAGCAGCACGAACAGCAGCTTGGCATGCAGCCAGCCACCCTGCTTGAACAGCAGCGGGTCGATGACGATCATCGAGATTCCGAACACGTACGCCGCGATCATCGCCGGGTTCATGATGGCGCGCAGCAGCCGGCGTTCCATCACCTTGAAGCGTTCGGAGGCGTCGGATCCGGCCGGCGCCTCGCAATGGTAGACGAACAGCCGCGGCAGGTAGAGCAGCCCCGCCATCCAGGCGATGATGCTGATGACGTGCAAGGCCTTGATCCACAGATACAGCACCGGCCGTGTCCCCTCTTTCGTTTCGGTTCAGCGCCGCGCCTGCGGGCAGCCGGAGACGCCGGACGGGCAGATCCGGTCGCCGTTATGGGCGCAGATCGCCGCCTTGCCCGCGACGGTCTGCCGCACCAGCCGGGCCAGCCCGTCGATGAAGCCGGGATGCACCCCGACCGTCGGTACACGGGTGAAATGGGGCACCCCCGCCTCCTTGGCGAGGTGGCGGTATTCGATCTCGATCTCCACCAGCGTCTCGGAATGTTCGGAGACGAAGGCCATCGGCACCACCAGGATCGGCACGCCGTCCTGCCCGGCCCGGCGGATCTCGGCGTCGGTGCTGGGGCCGATCCACTCCATCGGGCCGACGCGGCTCTGGTAGCAGTTGATCCAATCGAGATGGTCGATGTCCAGTGCCGCGGCGATCGATTCAGCCGTCCGCTCGCACTGCCACTGATAGGGGTCGCCGGAGGCCACCACCTTTTTCGGCAGCCCGTGGGCGGAGAACAGGACGCGCGGGGTACCATGGGCCTTAGCGGCCTCGTACAGCGGACGGATCAGATCCGCCGTCGCATCGATGAAGCCGGCCTGGGTCGGGTAGCAGCAGAGCAGCCGGGTCGGCGCCGTCAATCCGACGGTCTGCGCCGCCTCGGCCCACGCCTTGGCGCTGGAGGCCGTCGTGGTGGTGGAGAATTGCGGGTAGAGCGGCAGCAGCACGACCAGATCCGGGTCGTACGCCTTCACCCGGGCAGCCGTCTCGGCGCTCATCGGGTGCCAGTAGCGCATGGCGACGAAGACCTTGGCGTCTGTCCCGCCGGCCGCCGGATCCGCTGCCGGATCTGGCGCCAGATCCGCCGCCGACGATGTCTCCAGGGCCGCCTCCAGGGCTGCCGCCTGCGCTTCCGTGTTCTCCAGCAGCGGCGACTTGCCGCCGATCTGGGCGTAGATCGCCGCCGCCGGCTTCGCCCGCCGTCCGCTGATCAGGCTGGCGATCAGGAAACGGAACGGGTTCGGCAGCCGGATGATGGCCGGATCGTTGAACAGGTTGAACAGGAAGGGCCGCACCGCTTCGGGCGCGTCGGGGCCGCCGAGGTTGAACAGCACGACGGCCACGCGCCGCGGCCGGTCGGCGATGGCGGCAGCGGCGGAAGGCTGGGGGGGGAGCTGGGTCATGGTGCCCGCTAAACTGGAGCGTCACCGGCCCGCTGTCCAGCCCCCCGCCGTCGCTTTTCAGCCGCCGGCCGACATTGTGGGCAAAGCCGTCAGCCGCGGTTCGGCCATTCCCGCAGCAGCCGGCTCAGCTCGGCCACATGGTCGGGCGGCGTCGACTGAATGACGCCATGGCCCAGGTTGAACACGAAGGGCCGGTCGGCCAACGCCTCCAGGATGCCGCTGGCCGCATTGGCCAGGGCCTTGCCGCCGGTGGCCAGCATGATCGGATCGAGGTTGCCCTGCACCGGCAGGCGGGGCTGCAGCGTACGGGCCGCCCAGAGCGGCGAGACGGTGGTGTCGAGGCCGACGGCGTCCACCCCGGCGTCGGCGACGTAATCCTCATAGGCATGGCCGGCACCGCGCGGGAAGCCGATGATCGGTGTCTCCGGATGCTTCGCCTTGACCAGTGCGACGATCCGCCGCGTCGGCTCGATCACCCAGCGCCGGAACTCGCCGATCGGCAGCACGCCGGCCCAGCTGTCGAACAGCTGTACGGTCTCGGCCCCTGCCTCGATCTGCCGGCAGAGATACTCGGCGGTCACCTCGACGATCAGGTCGATCAGCCGGGCGAAGCCCAGGGGATCGCCATAGGCCCAGCGCTTGACATGCGCATACTCCTTGGACCCGGCCCCTTCGACCATGTAGCAGGCGATGGTCCAGGGAGCCCCTGCAAAGCCGATCAGCGTCGTCTGCTCCGGAATCGCGGTGGAGAGCCGACGCACCGTCTCGTAGACCGGGGCCAACGTCTCATGGAAGCGGTCGCGGGACAGGCGCTTGAGATCCTCGACATTGCGGACCGGATCCAGCTTCGGCCCCTCCCCTTCCAGATAGGCCAAGGGCTGGCCCAGCGCGTGCGGCACCACCAGGATGTCGGAGAACAGGATCGCCGCGTCCATGCCATAGCGGCGCAGCGGCTGCAGGGTCACCTCGACCGCGAAGTCGGGATTGTAGCAGAGGTCGAGGAAGCTGCCCGCCTTCGCCCGCAGCTCCCGGTACTCCGGCAGGTAGCGTCCGGCCTGACGCATCAGCCAGAAGGGCGGGCGCGACCGCACCTCTCCCGCCAAAGCGGCGAGCATCGGCTTGCGGGGCGGATTCTGGACGGCGGAGCTGGAAGCGGTCAAGACGATGCGTTCCCCTGAATGCGATTTCGAATCCCGCGATTCCAACCCTGTTCGGGTCCGGAATCGGGACAGGGTTTATCCCCTCTTCTTCACTATATTTTTTAATTGGAGAAAGGAAGAGGAGGTAGTGGATGGCTGTGGATAACGGTGATCCCCATGGCAATCGAATCTATCCACAGATCCGGGGGCTTGTGCCTGCATGTGTGCGGATCTGTGGACGATTCGGAGCACTACCCCCGGAAACGGCGGAAATGCTATAGCTGGACCGACGGGAGTCCCGTGGATAACAAGGCGGACGGGGCCGGATCTTCCCAGCTTCCGAAGCGGTCGGCGGAGTTGTTCTCCGCTTGGCCGTACCGGGGAGGAGGAGTCCCCCAGCCGGGATGAAACGCAGGCGGATCCGGTTGTCCACAGATCTGGACCGGGTTCTCCACAGAATGTTGGGGACGGATGAAAGAGTTCCACCTACATCTCGTGTCCGATGCGACGGGCGAGACCATCAACAGCGTGGCGCGCGCCTGCGTCATCCAGTTCGACGACGTGCGGCCGATCGAACATTTCTGGAATCTGGTGAGGACCGACCGCCAGCTCGACCTCGTGCTGGAGGGGATCCGGGACAACCATGGCCTGGTGATGTTCACCCTGGTGGACGAGACGCTGCGCCGCCGGCTGCAGGATTTCTGCCGTGAGATGCAGGTGCCCTGCATCCCCGTGCTCGATCCGCTGATCAACGCGCTCGCCGCCTTCCTCGGCGTCGAATCCCAGCGCCAGCCCGGCCGCCAGCATGTGCTGGACGCCGAATATTTCAGCCGTATCGATGCCGTCGATTTCGCCCTGTCGCATGACGACGGGCAGTCGAACTGGGACCTGCACGAGGCCGACGTGGTGCTGATCGGCGTGTCGCGCAGTTCGAAGACGCCGACCTGCATCTATCTGGCCAACCGCGGCATCAAGGCGGCCAACATCCCGCTGGTGCCCGGCAGCCCGCTGCCGGCGGAGGTCGATCTGCTGACCCGGCCGCTGATCGTCGGGCTGACCAAGGACCCCGACCGGCTGGTGCAGATCCGCCGCAACCGGCTGAAGCTTCTGAACCAGGGCGAGGGCTCCAGCTATGCCGATCCGGAGCTGGTGCGGTCGGAGGTGCAGGAGGCGCGGCGGCTGTTCAGCCGGCGCGGCTGGCCGGTGATCGACGTTTCCCGACGCTCCATCGAGGAGACGGCGGCCGAGATCATGATGTTGCTGGCCCGCCGCCAGAGCGGCAGCTTCAGCCCGGAAGGAAAGAAGACGTGAGCGCGGTGCCGACGCTCGTCCTGGCGTCCGGTTCGCGCACGCGGGCGGCGATGCTGGAGCAGGCCGGGCTGAACGCCGTCCTCGACAAGCCGCTGGTCGACGAGGAGGAGGTCAAGGAGGCCGGCCGCGTCGAGGGGGTGTCGGCCGACATCGTCGCCGAAGCCCTGGCCGAGCTGAAGGCCCAGCGCATCGCCCGCCGTCATCCCGGCGCGCTGGTGATCGGGGCCGACCAGATGCTGGAGTGCGAGGGCCGCTGGTTCGACAAGCCGGCCGGCCGGGACGCGGCGCGCGACCAGCTGCTGGCCCTGCGCGGCCGGACCCACCGGCTGGTCAGCTGTGCGGTGGTGGTGCGAGACGGCGAGCGGATGTGGCACAAGACCGACAGTGCGCGGCTGACGATGCGCAATTTCTCCGAGGCCTTCCTCGACGACTATCTGGACCGTGCCGGCGAGGGCGTGCTGCACTCGGTCGGCGCCTATCAGCTCGAAGGGCTGGGGGCACAGCTGTTCCACCGGGTCGAGGGTGACTTCTTCACAATCCTCGGGCTGCCGCTGCTGCCGCTGCTCGGATTCCTGCGCGTGCATGGAGTGGGCAAGGAATGACGGCATTCCATTCTATCAGTGGCAAGGCGAAGGTCGCCGGGGTGATGGGCTGGCCGATCGGCCATTCGCGTTCGCCCCGGCTGCATGGCTGGTGGCTGCGTCACTATGGCATCGACGGCGCCTATGTCCCGCTGGCGGTGGCGCCGGAACGGGCCGAGCAGGCGATCCGCGCCCTGCCCGCGCTTGGATTGCGCGGCTGCAACGTCACGGTGCCGTTGAAGGAGATCGCCTTCCGTACCGTCGACCGGCTGGATGACACTGCCCGGCGCATGGGGGCGGTCAACACCATCGTCGTCGCCGACGACGGCGCCTTGGAAGGTGGCAACACGGACGGTTTCGGCTTCATCGAGAATCTGCGGGCCGAGCGGCCGGACTGGACGGCGGATCTGGGACCGGCGGTGGTGATCGGTGCCGGCGGTGCCGCCCGTGCCGTGGTCGTCGCCCTGCTCGATGCCGGCGCGCCGGAGGTCCGGCTGGTCAACCGCACCCGCGCCCGTGCGGAGGAGCTGGCGGCGGATCTGGCCGCTGCCGGCTTGGCGGGAACGGTGACGGTGGTGGAGTGGGTTTCACGTGAAACAGCGCTCGACGGGGCGGCGCTTCTGGTCAACACGACGACCCAGGGCATGGCCGGACAGCCGGCGCTCGACCTGCCCCTGCGCGCCCTGCCCGCGACGGCGCTGGTCAACGACATCGTCTATGTGCCGCTGGAGACCCCGCTGCTGGTCGAGGCGAGGCTGCGCGGCAATCCGGTGGCCGGTGGCCTCGGCATGCTGCTGCATCAGGCGCGTCCCGGCTTCAAGGCCTGGTACGGCGTCGAGCCCGAGGTGACGGCGGATCTGGCCCGTTTCGTCCTGGCCCCCTCCCTCGTGGAAGGCTGAGGCCGGGCATGATCGTGCTGGGCCTGACCGGCTCCATCGGCATGGGCAAGAGCACCGCCGCCCGCATGCTGAAGGCGATGGGCGCACCGGTCTGCGATTCCGATGCGGTGGTGCATGGGTTGCTCGGTCGTGGCGGCCGCGCCGTCCCGGCCATCGGTGCGGCCTTCCCCGGGGTGGTGATCGACGGAGCGGTCAGCCGACCGGCATTGGGTGCGGCGGTGTTCCGCGATCCGGGGGCGCTCAAGCGGCTGGAAGCGATCCTGCATCCGATGGTGCAGGCGGCGCAGCGCGATTTCCTGGCGCGAGCCGCGCGGCGCGGCGCCCGGATCGCGGTGCTCGACATTCCGCTGCTGTTCGAAACCCGTGGGGAGCGGCGGGTCGATGCGACGGTGGTCGTCTCGGCTCCGCTCGCCGTCCAGCGGGCCCGCGTGCTCGCCCGCCCTGGCATGACGGCAGAGAAGTTCGCCGGCATCCTGGCGCGGCAAATGCCGGATGTGGAAAAGCGCCGGCGTGCCGACTATGTCGTACCGACTGGCGGCGGTCGGCTGATGACGCGGCGGGCGCTGCAGGGCATTGTGCGCGACGTGGCACGACGTAAGGGGCGGCGCAAAGGACGTCATTGGCCGCCGCGCGGCTATCAACCGGGGCAAGTGGGACAGGACCATCATGCGTGAAATCGTTCTCGACACCGAAACCACGGGCTTCAAGCCGGAGGAAGGCGACCGGCTGGTCGAGATCGGCTGTATCGAGCTGGTCAACCACATCGCCACCGGGGAGCGCTTCCACGTCTATATCAACCCCGAGCGCGACATGCCGGCCGAGGCGTTCGCCGTCCATGGGCTGAGCGCCGAGTTCCTGTCTGACAAGCCGCTGTTCAATGATGTCGCCGCTAACTTCGTCGCCTTCATCGGCGACGCGCCGCTGGTGATCCACAACGCCGCCTTCGACATGAAGTTCCTGAACTGGGAACTGAAGATCGCAGGCTACCCGACGATGCCGAAGGAGCGCGCCATCGACACGCTGCTGATGGCCCGCCAGAAATTCCCCGGCTCGCCCGCCACGCTCGACGCGCTGTGCAAACGCTTCGGGGTCGACAACTCCAACCGCACCCTGCACGGCGCGCTGCTCGATGCCCAGCTGCTGGCGGAAGTCTATCTGGAGCTGCTGGGCGGCCGGCAGACCGGCCTTGCCTTTGCCGGCGGCCCGGTGGCGAAAGGCGGATCCGGCGGCCCGCTCCGCATCGACCGCCCCTTCCGCGAGGCCCGCGTCTTCGCCATCAGCGAGGAGGAGGCGGCCGCCCATGCGGAGATGCTGAAGAAAATGAAGAACCCACTCTGGACGGTGGAGTAGGCAGCGTCCATTGCCTCCTCCCTGACCCTCTCCCGCCAAAGCGGGAGAGGGCAATGGTCAGCTGGCGGTCCTACGGCACCAGCACCGTCGACCCGGTCGTCGCGCGCGATTCCAGTGCCCGATGTGCGTCGGCCGTGTCCTTCAGCGCAAAGCGCTGGTTGACGGTGAAGGTCACCCCGCCATTCCTCACCGCGTCGAACAGATCCGCGGCCGAGGCCATCAGATCCTCGCGCTTGGCGGTGTAGGTCGCCAGCGTCGGCCGGGTCACGTAGAGCGAGCCCTTCGCCGCCAGCAGCCCCAGATCCAGCGGTGCCGGAGCGCCCGACGCTGCACCGAACAGCACCATCAGTCCGCGCGGGCGCAGGCAGTCCAGCCCGTCGAGGAAGGTCGTCTTGCCGACTCCGTCATAGACCACCGGCACGCCCTGCCCGTCCGTCAGGTCCTTCACCCGGGTCACGAAGCTCTCGCGGGTATAGTCGATGGTGTGGTGGCAGCCATGGGCCTTGGCCAGCTCGGCCTTTTCCGCCGACCCGACGGTGCCGATGACGGTGGCGCCGAGATGCCGCGCCCAGGAGCACAGCAGCAGCCCCACCCCGCCGGCCGCGGCCTGGATCAGGATGGTGTCGCCGGGCTGGACCGCGTAGGTGCTGCGCAGCAGATACTGCGCGGTCAGCCCTTGCAGCAGCGTGGCCGCCGTCGCCTGCTCGTCGAGCCAGCTCGGCAGCGGCACCAGCCGATCGGCGGGGATCAGGCGGCTTTCGGCATAGGCGCCGATCGACATGGCGTAGCCGACGCGGTCGCCGACCTTCAGCGTGGTGATGTCCGGCCCCAGCGCCTCGACCACGCCGGTGCCGGCCATGCCGATCACCGCCGGCAGGTTCGGCAGCCTGTAGGCGCCCGACCGGTGGTAGGTGTCGATGTAGTTCAGCCCGACGGCGGTCTGGCGGATGCGCACCTGGCCGGAGCCGGGCTCGCCGACCTCGATTTCGTCCCAGCGCAGAACCTCCGGCCCGCCGTGCTCATGGATGCGGATCGCGTGAACCATGATGGTGTCGTTTCCTTCTTGCTTGGGTATCGGGTCAGAGCAGGGCGAACTGTTCGGCCGCCGCAGCGTTGCCCTGCCCGATGGCGGCATGCCGGCGTTCGAGCGCCAGCAGCCACGCCTTGGTGTCGAGCCCGCCATGGCCGGAATAGCCGCCGGGCGCCCCGCCGCTGGCCAGCACCCGATGACAGGGGATGACGATGGGGATCGGGTTGGCGCCGCAGGCTCCGCCGACCGCGCGCGGGGCGCTGCCCAGCATCTTCGCCATCCCGCCATAGGTCGCGGTGCCGCCATAGGGGATCGCCAGCATCGCATCCCACACGCTGCGGCGGAAGGGTGTGCCGGCCGGCTTCAGCGGCAGATCGAAGCGGTGGAGCCGGCCGGCGAAATAGGCCGCCAGCTGCCGGGCCGCTTCGTCCAGGACCGGATCCGGGTCGTCATGGTCGAAGCGACCCCAGCCGACTTCGGTCAGAGCGGTTCCATCGCCGGTCAGCATCAGGGGCCCGAGCGGGCTGTCGATGGTCAGGCGTGCCATGATGTCCTCCCCGGATTTCAGGTTTTCGATGACAGCAGGGCCGCCAGATCCGCCGGCTCCGTCACCGGGGCCGAGCAGGCCGTGCCGCGGCAGACATAGGCGGTGGCCTTCCCGTCGCGCATCCCCTTGCCGTGCGCGGGGTGGCTTGCCGGCAGATCCGGCTGCGGATCCGGCCCCGGCGCCAGCAGTGTCAGGATGCGGTTGGGCAGCGAGCGGTCGAGCACGGTACGGCGCAGCGCCTCCGTCTCGGCCGTCTTCGGCGGACCGACGATGACGATCTGCAGGGGGGCCTGCATCAGCTCCACGGCGTTCAGGAAGGTCGGCAGCGGGAAGAAGTTGCGCGCCAGTTCGCCGGAGAAGGCGGCGGCGAGCGCCTCGGCCCGATCCCGGTAGGCATCCTCGCCGGTGCGCTGGAACAAGATGGTCAGCACCGCCAGCATGGTGCCGTTGCCGCTGGGAGTGGCGTTGTCGTAGGCGCTCTTGGTGCGGACGATCAGCCCCTCGGCATCGTCGGCGGTGAAGAAATAGCCGCCATTGGCGCCGTCCCAGAAATGGGCGTCGAGCGTGGCGACCCAGAGCTTCGCCTGGTCGAGCGCCGCCGGATCCCCGGTCGCCTCGTGCAGGGCGAGCGCGGCGCGCGCCATCTGGGCGTAATCGTCGAGCATGCCGGAATGCTTGCCCTGGCCGTGCCGCCAGCTGTGGCAGAGCCGGCCCTGCACATCCATCCTGTCGCGGACGAAGGCGAAGGCGCGGCCGGCGGCGTCCTGCCATTCCGGCTCGTCCATCACCAGGGCGGCATGGGTCAGCGCCGCGATCATCAGGCCGTTCCAGTCGGCCAGCACCTTGTCATCCCAACCCGGCCGCACCCGTTTGGCCCGCACCCGCAGCAGAGCTTCCCGTCCCCGGGCGAGCGTCGCTTCGGTCGCGTCGTCGGCCAGCGGCAGGCTGCCCAGCCGGTTCAGGATGGTGGCGCCTTCCCAATTGCCTTGGGGCAGCACCTCGTACACCCGTTTGAACAGGGCCGACCCGTCCGCTCCCAGCACGGGGCCGAGCAGCCGGTCGACCTCCTCTTCGTTCCAGATATAGAAGAGACCCTCCTCTCCTTCGCTGTCGGCATCCAGCGTCGCGGCGAAGCCGCCGCCGTCGGCGATCATCTCGCGCAGCAGCCAGCCGACCGTCTCGCGGATGCGGACCTCCAGCAGCGGGTCGCGCGTCTCCTGCCAGACCAGGACCATCAGGTCGAGCAACTCCGCATTGTCGTAGAGCATCTTCTCGAAATGCGGCACCAGCCAGCGTTCATCGACCGAGTAGCGGGCGAAGCCGCCGCCGAGATGGTCGTAGATGCCGCCCTGGGCCATGTTCGCCAGCGTGTGGGTCACCGCCTCGCGGAAGGGGTCGCGCCCGGTGCGCTGCCATGCCCGCCACAGCAGCTCGAACAGGGGGACCTGCGGGAATTTCGGCGCGCTGCCGATGCCGCCATGGATCGGATCGACCTCGCGCAGCAGCCGTTGCGCCACCTGGTCCAGCACAGCGGCATCGACCGCACCCGCCGGCCTGTTCTCGCCGAGCCCGGCGAGCGCCGATTTCAGCGCATCGACATTCTTGGCGACCTTGTCCGGTTCCTCGGCATAGGTGCCGGCGATGCCGCGCAGCACGTCGGGGAAGCCGGCGCGGCCATAGCGCGGCGCCGGCGGGAAATAGGTGCCGCCCCAGAAAGGCTGGGCATCCGGGGTCAGGAACATGGTCAGCGGCCAGCCGCCCTGCTGTCCCAGCAGCGCGAGCGCCGACTGGTAGATGGTGTCGAGGTCGGGCCGCTCCTCCCGGTCGACCTTGACGCTGATGAACAGCTCGTTCATCAGCGCGGCGATCTCCGGATTCTCGAAGCTCTCATGTGCCATCACGTGGCACCAGTGGCAGGCGGCATAGCCGATCGACAGCAGCATCGGCTTGTTCTCCGCCCTTGCGCGGGCGAAGGCCTCCGGTCCCCACGGCATCCAATGCACCGGGTTGTCCTTGTGCTGGAGCAGATAGGGGCTGGTCTCCCGGCTCAGCAGGTTCGCGCCCAACGGAGTGGCCGGCATGGCGATGTCCGATCAGTTGGAGTGTCTGGCAATGGCGTGCGGTAAATCAATAGGTGGTGCCGGGGTGGCGTTGCGCCAGTGCATCCTATCTGTATAGTGGGGCATGGGCCGCGGCCGCGCTCAACCCCAAAATCGACAGGGCCCAAGCCGTGCCGGCATCCGGCTGGAAAACGGCCCAACAGTCGGCCCTGTATTCGATAAGGGGGGGTCCCATGAAAATCACCATCGACATCGATTGCACACCCGAGGAAGCCCGGCATTTCCTGGGCCTGCCCGACGTGAAGCCGATGCAGGATGCCATGATGCAGGAGATCCAGGACCGGATGCGCGCCAACCTCCAGGCGATGGACCCGGAAACCATGGTGAAGACCTGGCTTCCCGCCGGCATCCAGGGCATGGAGCAGATGCAGAAGATGTTTTGGTCCCAGATGGCATCCGCCCTGGGCCAGGAAGGACGAAAGTGACCGAACCCGTATCGAACGCCCAGAAGCCGTATTTCGAAGCCCATGTCTTTTGCTGCACCAACCGCCGCCCCGATGGGCACCGGCGCGGATCCTGCGCTACCCATGGTTCGGAGAAGCTGCGCGACTACATGAAGGCCCGCGCCCGTGAACTCGGCTTCGACGGCAAGGTGCGGATCAATTCCGCCGGATGCCTCGACCGCTGCGAACTGGGCCCGACCCTGGTGATCTATCCGGAAGGAGTCTGGTACACCTATCACAGCACCGCCGACATCGACGACATCCTGCAGATCCATCTGGTCGAAGGCCGCCGGGTCGAACGGCTGATGCTGACGCCGGAGCAGCGGGAGCTGCGGCCGGAACAGCGCGGCTGACCGGCTGTCCATGTTCGCTTCGATGCCAGCCATCATGCCCGCCTTCACCTCCGCGACCATCTTCGCGCTCGCCACCGCCCCCGGCCGCTCCGGTGTGGCGGTGGTCCGCATTTCAGGGCCGGAGGCCGGATCTGCGCTCGCCGCGCTGACCGGCCGGCCCCTGCCGCCGCCGCCGCGGCGGGCGGTGCTGACCCAGCTGCGCAATCCCCGCAGCGGCGACGCGCTGGACGATGCCCTGGTGCTGCGCTTCACCGGCCCCGCCAGCTTCACCGGCGAGGATGTGGTGGAACTGCATCTGCATGGCGGCCGGGCGGTCGTCTCCGGAGTGATCGAGGCGCTGGGGGATCTGCCTGGCCTGCGGCTGGCCGAACCCGGCGAGTTCACCCGCCGCGCCTTCGAGAACGGCAAGCTCGACCTGACCGAGGCCGAGGCGGTCGCCGACCTGATCGATGCGGAAACCACGGCACAGCGCCGGCAGGCGTTGCGGCAGATGGAGGGCGCGCTCGGCCGGCTCTATGACGGCTGGCGCGAGCGGCTGACCCGCGCGCTCGCCCATATCGAGGCCGACATCGATTTCGCCGACGAAGACCTGCCCGGCGGGGTCGCCGACGCGGTCCGTCCGGTGCTGGCTGGCCTGGCAGGCGAGATCGCCGTCCATCTCGACGACGGCGGGCGCGGCGAGCGGCTGCGCGAGGGGCTGCACATCGCCATCGTCGGCGCGCCGAACGCCGGCAAGTCGAGCCTGCTGAATGCGCTCGCCCGCCGCGATGCCGCCATCGTCTCCGCCCGCGCCGGCACCACCCGCGACGTCATCGAGGTGCATCTCGACCTTGGCGGCTACCCGGTCGTGCTGGCCGACACCGCCGGACTGCGCGATGCCGCCGCCGACGAGGTGGAGGAGGAAGGCATCCGCCGTGCCCGTGACCGGGCGGCGCGGGCAGACGTGAAGGTCGCTGTGTTCGACGCCACCACCCTGCCCGCCCTCGACGCCGCGACGCTGGCCCTGATCGACCGTGACACCGTGGTGGTCTTCAACAAGATCGACCTCGCCGCCGTGACCGAGCCGCGCCCGGATCTGTCCCCGGTCATGGTGTCCGCCCACAGCGGGGCCGGACTGAAGGAACTGGAAGAGCGGCTGACCGCCTTCAGTGCAGACCGGCTCGCCATCGGCAGCGCCCCGTCCCTCACCCGCGCCCGCCATCGCGCCGCGCTGGCGGATTGCCGGGAGTCGCTGCTCCGTGCCCTTGAGGCGCCGTTGCCGGAACTGGCGGCGGAGGATGTCAGGCTCGCCAGCCGTGCGCTCGGCCGTATCACCGGGCGGGTCGATGTGGAGGATCTGCTGGACGTGATCTTCCGGGATTTCTGCATCGGCAAGTGAGGCCGCTGTTTCACGTGAAACAGCGGTGTGCCGGAAAACGGCGGCAAACGCATTCAACGCATGCATGAGCCTCGCCGGCTTCCCGGATGCAAGTCCTTGGATCCGGGTCTGCGTTCCGCTATGGTCCCGCACATGCGAAGCTTTGACGTCATCGTTGTCGGCGGCGGTCACGCCGGCTGTGAGGCTGCCGCCGCGGCCGCGCGCATGGGTGCGCGCACGCTGCTGCTGACCCACAAGATCGAAACCATCGGCGAGATGTCCTGCAATCCCGCCATCGGCGGCTTGGCCAAGGGGCATCTGGTGCGGGAGATCGATGCGCTCGACGGGGTGATGGCGAAGGCCATCGACCGCGGCGGCATCCAGTTCCGCATCCTCAACCGCAGCAAGGGCCCGGCCGTGCGTGGCCCGCGCGCCCAGGCGGACCGTAAGCTCTATCGTCAGGCGATGCAGTCGCTGCTGGCCGGCCAGGAGAACCTGTCCATCGAGGCCGGCGGCGCCGAGGACCTGATCGTCGATGACGGCCAAGGGATCGCTGGCCACCGCATCACCGGTGTCGTCACCGGGGCTGGCGAGTCCATCCGGGCCGGTGCGGTGGTGCTGACCACCGGCACCTTCCTGCGCGGCCTGATCCATATCGGCGAAGAACGTACCCCTGCCGGCCGGGTGGGAGAGGCGCCGTCCATCGGCCTGTCCGACACGTTGGCCCGGCTTGGCTTCCCGCTCGGCCGGCTGAAGACCGGCACACCGCCGCGGCTCGATGGCCGCACCATCGATTGGGATGCGCTGGAGAAGCAGCCGGGCGACCTGCCGCCGCCGCCCTTCTCCTATATGACGGAGCGGATCGACACGCCGCAGATCGACTGCGCGATCACCTGGACGACGCCTGAGGCCCACGCGCTGATCCGCGCCAACCTGCATCGTGCGCCGATGTATTCCGGCCAGATCACCGGCACCGGCCCGCGCTACTGCCCGTCGATCGAGGATAAGGTCGTCCGCTTCGCCGAGAAGGATCGGCACCAGATCTTCCTGGAGCCGGAAGGGCTGGACGATCCCACCGTCTATCCGAACGGCATCTCCACCTCCCTGCCCCGCGACGTGCAGCTCGGCATTCTCGCCAGCATGCCGGGGCTGGAGAAGGTGGCGATGATCCGCCCCGGCTATGCCATCGAATACGACTATGTCGACCCGCGCGAGTTGAAGCCGACGCTGGAGACCCGCCGTGCGCCGCGCCTGTTCCTGGCCGGCCAGATCAACGGCACCACCGGTTACGAGGAGGCGGCGGCCCAGGGGCTGATGGCCGGCATCAATGCCGCGCTGGCCGCGGGTGGCAATCGCGAGGGCTTCGTGCTCGACCGCGCCGATGCCTATATCGGCGTGCTGATCGACGACCTGATCGGCCGGGGCACCAACGAGCCCTACCGGATGTTCACCTCGCGCGCCGAATACCGGCTGCTGCTACGGGCTGACAACGCCGACCAGCGCCTGACAGCCAAGGGCATCGCCATCGGTTGTGTCGGCTCCGAACGCCGCGATGTCTTCGAGGCCAAGAGCGTGGCGCTGGCCGCCGGCCGGACGCTGGTCGCCTCGCTGCAGGCGACACCGGTCGAACTGGCGCGCCAGGGCGTGGCGGTCAACCAGGACGGCGTGCGCCGTAGCGCCGCCGACCTGCTGCGCTATCCCGACATCGACCTCGCCGCCCTCGCCCGCCTGTGGCCGGAGCTGGGCGGCATTGCGCCGGAGATCGCCGAACAGCTGGAGATCGACGGCAGATATGCCGGCTATCTCGGCCGGCAGGAGGCCGACATCCGCGCCTTCCGCAAGGACGAGTCGCTGGCCCTGCCCGACGACCTCGATGTCGACGGCATCGGCAGCCTGTCGGCCGAAATCCGGCAGAAGCTGCGCCAGTCGCGCCCGGCGACGCTGGGGGCGGCAGCCCGCATTCCGGGCATGACTCCGGCGGCGCTCGTCGCCCTGCTGCGTCATGTGAAGCGTCGCGATGGCGTCTCTTCCGGGGTGGCTGCAGAATGAACGGGTTCGACGCGGTCGCGTTCCAGGAAGCCACGGGTGTTTCACGTGAAACACTCGACCGCCTGATCGCCTACGAGGCGCTGTTGCGCAAGTGGCAGCCGAAGATCAACCTCGTCGGTCCCTCCACCCTGCCCGATGCCTGGAAGCGCCATTTCCTCGACTCCGCACAGCTCTTCCCGCTGTTGCCGGAGGGTACAAGGGTGCTGGCCGATCTCGGCAGCGGTGCCGGCTTTCCCGGTCTGGTGCTCGCCATCCTTGGCGTGCCGCAGGTGCATCTGATCGAAAGCGACGTGCGCAAATGTGCCTTCCTGCGCGAAGTGGCGCGCATCTGCGACGCGCCGGTGACCGTGCATACCAAGCGGATCGAGACGGTCACCGGGATCGAGGCCGACGTCGTCACCGCCCGGGCGCTCGCGCCGCTGACGGATCTGCTGGGCTGGGCCCATCCCTTCATCGGGTCGCGCGGATCCTGCCTGTTCCTGAAGGGTGCGGCGCTGGACGACGAATTGACCGCCACCACGCGATATTGGACAATGCGGACCGAGCGAACCGACAGCCGCACCGATCCGACCGGAACCGTCCTGCGCGTGACTGACCTTGAGCGTGTGTGAAGCCCGTGCCTGACACCGTCCTCCCACCCTCGTCCCGCCAACCGGACTCCCGAGAGGCTGCCATGTCTGCCGTTACCCGACCCCTTGCCCGTGTGGTTGCGATTGCCAACCAGAAGGGCGGCGTGGGTAAGACCACGACGACGATCAACCTTGCCACCGCGCTCGCCGTCATCGGCAAGCGGGTGCTGGTGATCGACCTCGACCCGCAGGGCAATGCGTCCACCGGCCTCGGCATTCCGCGTTCCGACCGCCGCGTCGGCATCTATGACGTGCTGTTCGACGACGTGTCGCTGGAGGATGCGGCGACTCCCTCCTCCGTGCCGAACCTGTCGATCATCACCTCGTCGGTCGATCTGTCCGGTGCCGAGATCGAGTTGGTCGGCGCCGAGCGGCGCGAGTTCCGCCTGCGCGAAGCGGTTGCCAACAGTTCGCTCGAATATGACTATGTCCTGATCGACTGTCCGCCGGCGCTGGGTCTGCTGACGCTGAACGCGCTGGTGGCGTCGCATGCGGTCATGGTCCCCTTGCAGTGCGAGTTCTATGCGCTGGAAGGATTGAGCCATCTGGTCCGCACCATCGAACGGGTGAAGCGGGCCTTCAACCCGAACCTGGATATCCATGGCGTCGTGCTGACCATGTTCGACAAGCGCAACAACCTGTCGGACATGGTGGCGGCGGACGTCCGCGGCTTCTTCGGGGAGAAGGTGTACGACACCGTGATCCCGCGCAATGTCAAGGTGTCGGAGGCGCCGTCGCACGGCAAGCCGGTGCTGATCTATGACATGCGCTGCCCCGGATCCCAGGCCTACATCCATCTGGCGGGCGAGGTGCTGCGCCGTGAGAAGAGACTGACTGCATGATCGACGACACCAAGCAAGGCGGCGCCCGGCGCGCCAGCCTGGGCCGCGGCCTTTCCGCCCTGTTCGGCGAGGCGACCGAGGATTATTCGGCGCTCGACAAGGTGCGGCAATCCAAGCAGGTGCCGATCGAGTTCGTCCATCCCGGCCGGTATCAGCCGCGGCGGAAGTTCGACGAGGAGGCAATCAAGGGCCTTGTCGAATCGATCCGCGACAAGGGCATCCTGCAGCCGCTGCTGGTCCGCCGCGATGCCGAGGACGCCAATTCCTACGAGCTGATCGCCGGCGAACGCCGCTGGCGCGCGGCGCAGATCGCCGGCCTGCACGAGGTTCCGGTCATCATCCGCGACCTCAGCGACCGCGAAGCGCTGGAAATCGCGCTGATCGAAAACATCCAGCGCCAGGATCTGACCCCGCTGGAAGAGGCGGAGGGCTATCGCCGCCTGATGGAGGAGTTCGAGCACACGCAGGAGGATCTGGCACGCGCCGTCGGCAAGAGCCGCAGCCATGTCGCCAACATGATGCGCCTGCTGTCCCTGCCGGATCCGGTCAAGACCATGGTGCAGGACGGCGCGCTGACCGCCGGCCATGCCCGCGCCCTGCTGACCGCCCCGGATCCGGCCGCCGCTGCGCGTGAAGTGGTGACGCGCGGCCTGAATGTCCGCCAGACCGAAGACCTGATGCGCGGCGACCAGCCCAAGGCGAAGAAGGGCGGATCCGGCAGCGGTTCCGCGGCTGCACCAGCGGTGAAGGATGTCGACCTGATCAATCTGGAGGAGGAGATCTCCGCCCGCATCGGGCTGAAGGTCGCGATCAATCCCCAGGGCCAGCGGGGCACCATCACCATCCACTACCAGACGCTCGACCAGCTGGACGACGTGCTGCACCGCCTGGGCGGCGAGGAGTGAACCAGGTCCGAAGGACGCCGGTGGTCATTCAGACCCGGGCTTTCTCCAGATCGATGTAGCGGTAGAACAGCCCGTTCTCCTCCATGGGCGCGCTCGACCAGACCTCCACCCATTCGGTGCCGATGGCTGGCATCAGCGTGTCGCCCTCGACCACGCTTTCGATACGGGTCAGGTGCAGACTGTCCGCGATGGGCAGGGTTTCGCGGAACAGCGCTGCCCCGCCGATCACGCACAGTTCGGCCGCGCCACCCTCCTGCGCCCAGGCGATGGCGCCGCCAAGCGTGGCGAACCAGCGGGCACCGTCATGCGCGCCGGGCGGGGACTGGCGGCTGACGACGAGATTGTCGCGGCCCGGCAATGGACGGCGCGGCAGGGACTCCCAGGTCTTGCGGCCCATCAGGATCGGCTTGCCCAGCGTCAGTTCCTTGAAGCGCTTGAGATCGCCGGGAAGATGCCAGGGCAGCCGGCCGTCGCGGCCGATCACGCCGTTCGTCGCGGCTGCCACCAACAGGCTGATGCGCATCCCCTGCCCTCTCCCAAGTCGCAGCAAGCGCAGCTTACGCCAAAAGTGCGGCGAGGACTGCGTTCAGTCGCTGTAGTCCATCCGATGTCGCAGACAGGCGATCGGCGTCGCGGGTCAGGAACCCGCCGTCGATCAGGCGCGACAGCGCCGCCGGATCGACCAGATCGTCGAGCGGACGGCCGGCCTCCTCGACCAGACGGGCGAGCCGTACGCCTTCCGTCAGCCGCAGCCCCATCATCAGCAGCTCGGTGGCGCGGGCGTCGCGGTTGATTGCATTGGGTGCCGCAGCGCCATGGCCGTCGCGCTCGACCCGCTCCAGCCAGATTTCCGGGGCGCGGTGGGCGCGGGTGGCGAACTTGTCGCCATCCAGCGTCAGCCGGCCATGGGCGCCGGGTCCGATCCCGACATAATCGCCATAGCGCCAATAGGTCAGGTTGTGGCGGCTTTCCTCGCCCGGCCGGGCATGGTTGGAAATCTCGTAGGCCGGCAGGCCAGCCGTGCCCAGCTGGCTCTGCGTCGCCTCATAGAGGTCGCCGGCGAGATCCTCGTCGGGCAGCACCAGGTCGCCGCGGGCGTGCAGCGGGTAGAAGGCCGTCCCCTCCTCGATCGTCAGCTGATAGACCGACAGATGGCCGACGGCGTAATCGAGTGCGCGCGCCAGCTCAGCCTGCCAAGCGGCTACCGTCTGGCCGGGCCGGGCATAGATCAGGTCGAAGGAGAAGCGGTCGAAGGTCCGGGCCGCCAGCTCGATGGCGCCGGTCGCCTCCGCCGCATTGTGCTGGCGGCCGAGGAAGCGCAGGCTGGAATCGTCCAGCGCCTGGATGCCGAGCGAGACGCGGTTGATCCCGGCGGTGCGGAAGGCGCGGAACTTGTCGGCCTCGACGGAGGTCGGGTTGGCCTCCAGCGTCACTTCCAGCCGGTCGGCGACCGGCCAGCGTTCGGCGACGCGGTCGATCAGCGCGCCGACGGTGGCCGGCTCCATCAGCGACGGGGTGCCGCCGCCGAAGAAGAGGGAGGTGACGGTGCGGCCGGCGGTCAGATCGGCGTAATGGTCCAGCTCGCGCAGCAGCCCTGCCCGCCAGCGGTCATGATCGACCCGCTCACGGACATGGCTGTTGAAATCGCAGTAGGGGCACTTCGATTTGCAGAAGGGCCAGTGGACGTAGATGGCGAAACCGGGATTGGATGCGCTCACCGGAAGCAGCGCTCCACCAACTGGCGGAAGGCGTCGGCGCGGTGGCTCATCTCGTGCTTCTTCATCGGATCCATCTCGCCGAAGGTCAAGGCCTGGCCGTCCGGCAGGAACATCGGGTCGTAGCCGAAGCCATGGGGCCCTTGCGGCGGCCACACCAACGTGCCGTAGCAGCGGCCCTCCACCGTCTCGACATGGCCGTCGGGCCAGGCGAGCGACAGGGCGCAGACGAAATAGGCGCTGCGGTCCGTCTTGCCGGCAGCCGCCTGGCCGGCAAGGCCGTCCTCGACCTTGCGCATCGCCATGGCGAAATCCTTCTCCGGCCCGGCCCAGCGGGCCGAATAGATGCCGGGATCGCCGTTCAGCGCCGGCACCACCAGCCCGCTGTCGTCGGCGAGCGCGACATGGCCGGCGGCTGCCGCGGCCTTGGCCTTCAGCTCGGCATTGGCGACGAAGGTCGTGCCGGTTTCCTCCGGCTCGGGCAGGCCCAGCTCCCCGGCCGCGGTGAAATTGGCCACAAAGGGGCCGAGCAGGTCGGCGATCTCGCGCACCTTGCCTTTGTTGTGGCTGGCGATGACGAGGGTGTCGCCGGTGAAGCGGCGGGGAGCGGACATGGTCATGACCCCTTACTTGATGCCGAGAACCTGCTTCTGCAACGCCACCAACTCGGTCACGCCCTTGCGGGCGAGGGCCAGCAGCTCCATGAACTGCGGCTCGGAGAAGGGGGTTTCCTCGGCGGTGCCCTGGATTTCGACGATGCCGGCCCTGCCGGTCAGGACGAAGTTCGCGTCGGCCTGCGCCTTGGAATCCTCGTCGTAATCGAGGTCCAGCACCGCGTTGCCCTGATAGAGGCCGCAGGAGACGGCGGCGACCTGATCGCTCAACGGCATGGTCTTCAAGGCACCGATCTGCATCAGGTGCTGGAAGGCCAGATGCAGGGCGACATAGCTGCCGGTGATGGCGGCGGTGCGGGTGCCGCCGTCGGCCTGGATGACGTCGCAGTCGATCTTGATCTGCTTCTCGCCCATCGCCGAACGGTCGGTGACGGCGCGCAGCGCGCGGCCGATCAGGCGCTGGATTTCCTGGGTGCGGCCCGACTGCTTGCCCTTGGCCGCCTCGCGGTCGGTGCGGCTGTGGGTGGAGCGCGGCAGCATGCCGTATTCGGCGGTGACCCAGCCGAGACCGGTGTTCTTCAGGAAGCGCGGCACCGTCTCGTCGACGCTGGCCGTGCACAGCACATGCGTGTTGCCGAAGCGCACCAGGCAGGACCCCTCGGCATAGCGGCTGAAGCCGGGTTCGAGGGAGACGGTGCGCAGTTGGTCGAAGGCGCGGCCGGAGGGGCGCATGGGCATCATTCCGAAGGTCGTTTGCAATCGGGCGGCAAGCTAACGGCTCTGCCCCTCCCCGTCCAGCACGGCGTCCGCAACGGCTGCGACGGCGACATGCAGCGGAAGCGGGGCAGATAGGACGGGCGATGAACGGGATATGTCGTCGATCGTCAAGAAAATGCATGATTCGTTCAAAAACCGGGCGAAGGAGGCTTGGCGAGTTGCGCGCAGGGCGTATACCATCGCGACCCCACCGTCGGCAGCGCACCGCATATAAGGCACCAACGACGACCGACGGGCTTCAGAACTCCGTTGAGGAACACGACATCCATGTCCGACACCAAGCGCGTCACCGACGAAGAGGCCCTGCTGCTGCATTCCAGCGGCCGGCCCGGCAAGCTGGAAATCACCCCGACCAAGCCGCTGACGACCCAGCGCGATCTGGCGCTCGCCTATTCGCCCGGAGTGGCGGTGCCCTGCCTGCGCATCGCCGACGACCCGTCGCTCGCCTACGACTATACGGCCAAGGGCAACATCGTCGCCATCATCTCCAACGGCACCGCGGTGCTCGGGCTGGGCGACCTGGGGGCGCTGGCCAGCAAGCCGGTGATGGAAGGCAAGGCGGTGCTGTTCAAGCGCTTCGCCGACGTCGACGGCATCGACCTGGAGGTCGACACCCGCGACGTGGACGAGTTCGTCAATTGCGTGCGCTTCCTCGGCCCCAGCTTCGGCGGCATCAACCTGGAAGACATCAAGGCGCCCGACTGCTTCATCATCGAGGAGCGGCTGCGCGAACTGCTGGACATCCCGGTCTTCCATGACGACCAGCACGGCACCGCGATCATCGCCGCCGCCGGCCTGGTCAACGCCTGCGACATCACCGGCCGCCGGATCGAAGACGTGAAGATGGTGGTGAACGGTGCCGGCGCGGCGGGCATCGCCTGCGCCGAGCTGTTCTGCACCATGGGTGTTTCACGTGAAAACATCATCCTGTGCGACACCAAGGGCGTGGTCTATCGTGGCCGCACCAGCGGCATGAACCAATGGAAGTCGTCCTTCGCCGTCGACACCGACAAGCGCACGCTGGAAGAGGCGGTGGCCGGATCCGACGTCTTTGTCGGGCTGTCGGCCAAGGGGGCGATGACGCCGGAGATGGTGGCCTCGATGGCGGCCAAGCCGATCATCTTCGCGCTGGCCAACCCCGATCCGGAGATCACGCCGGAGGAGGTTAAGGCGGTGCGCAGCGACGCCATCGTCGCCACCGGCCGGTCCGACTACCCGAACCAGGTCAACAACGTCCTGGGCTTCCCCTACCTGTTCCGCGGCGCGCTGGACGTCCGCGCCACCACCATCAACGAGGCGATGAAGGTCGCCGCCGCCAAGGCGCTGGCGGCGCTGGCGCGCGAGGATGTGCCGGACGAGGTCGATGCCGCCTATTCCGGGCGCCGGCTGCGCTACGGCCCCGACTACATCATCCCGGTGCCGTTCGATCCCAGGCTGATCGTCACCGTTCCGGCCGCCGTCGCCCAGGCCGCGATGGAAAGCGGCGTGGCGCGCAAACCGATCGTCGACCTGTCCGGCTACAAGCACAGCCTGCGCACCCGCCTCGACCCGACCGCCGACAGCCTGGAACTGATCCTGGAGAAGGTGCGGACCAACCCGCGCCGCGTCGTCTTCGCCGAGGGCGAGGAGGAGCGGACGATCCGTGCCGCCATGTCCTTCCGCGCCCATGGCTACGGCACGCCGGTGCTGATCGGGCGCGAGGAGGTGATCAAGGAACAGCTGGCGGCGATGGGCCAGCCCAACATCCAGTTCGAGATCCACAACGCCCGCCTGTCCGACGCCAACCGCCGCTATGCCGACCATCTGTACCGCCGCCTGCAGCGCAAGGGCGCCCTGCTGCGCGACTGCCAGCGGATGGTCAACCAGGACCGCAACGTCTTCGCCGCCTGCATGGTGGCCCAGGGCGACGCCCACGCGATGGTGACCGGCCTCACCCGCAGCTTCGGCGTGGCCTATGAGGAAATCCGCCGGGTCGTCGATCCCAAGGCGGGCGAACCGGTGTTCGGCCTGCACCTGTTCATCACCCGCAACCGCACCGTCTTCATCGCCGACACCACCGTCCATGTCCGTCCCGACGGCAAGACGCTGGCCGACATCGCGATGGGGGCGGCGGCCAAGGCCCGGCAGATGGGGCACGAGCCGCGGGTGGCGATGCTGTCCTTTTCCAACTTCGGCCAGACGCCGCACCCGAACACCGATCCGCTGCGCGAGGCCCTGGCGATCCTCGACAGCCGCCGGGTCGATTTCGAGTATGACGGCGAGATGTCGGCCGACGTCGCGCTGGACTATCAGCTGATGAAGCGGGTCTATCCGTTCTCGCGGCTGTCCGGTCCGGCCAACGTCCTGATCATGCCGGGGCTTCATTCGGCCAACATCTCGGCCAAGCTGCTGAACAAGATGGCGGGCGGCCAGATGATCGGCCCGCTGCTGATCGGCATGGACAAGCCGGCCCAGATCGTCACCATGGGCGCCTCGGTCAACGACATCGTCACCGCCGCGGCGCTGGCGGCGCATGACTCGCTGCCCTGGTGAGATGAGGTTTTCCGGTTGGGGATTTCCCGCTCCCGCGGGAGCCGGGAAATCCCTAGTCGAGGGCCTTGTAGAAATACGTCGTGTCGCAGAAGCCGCCCTCTGGCCACAGGGCGTAGTTCGGGATGACGCCGGCCTTCACCCAGCCGGCGCGGGCATAGAGGCGCTCCGCGTCGGGCGAGGCGGTGTCGAGCACCAGCAGGGTCTTGCCCGCCGCCCGCGCCGCCTCCTCGGCAGCCCGCATCAGGGCGGCACCGACACCAAGACGGCGGGCGCGGCGGTGGACCAGCATCTTGGACAGGTCGGCGCGGTGGGGCTGGTTCGGCGGCTGGCGGACGATCAGCTGGACCGTGCCCAGTGCGCCGGCCCCATCCTCCGCGATCAGCAGGATGCGGTCGCCGCACTCCACCCCGTCCGCCACCTCCCGCCAGAAGCCCTCGGCGGTGGCGCGGTCGAGCGGCGCCATGAAGCTGACGGAGGCGCCGCCCTCCACGCAATCCATCAGCACGTCGGTCAGTCCCGGCACGGCGGCACGCGCCTCGGCCCCCGTCAGTGGACGGAGCGTCACGGTGCCGGACCCATGTGGTCGAGGCTCCAGGCTGGCACTGTCCATCGCATGCTCCTTCAGCGTTTAACGGCGTTTAAGGCGGGGCGCCCGTCGGTGGTCAACGCGACGATGTAGCGGGCCGGCCTGTCTGTCGGGTTGTGGAATCCGGTCGGTCGGTCGAGCCGCATCGCCAGACAATCGCCGCCGGACAGCCGGTGCGTCACCTCGCCCACCGTCAACTCGATGATGCCGTCCAGCAGATAGATCTGCTGCTCGACCACGGCGGCGCGAGCGCCGCTGTCGTAGGACACCCGGGCGCCGGGCGGCAGCTCGACCTCCACCAGCTCGATGGGCGACGGGTAGCCGGAGGGCGAGAGGTTGCGGCGGCGGTAGCCGGTCGCCGGATCCTGCCAGGCGACCTGATCGTCCCGGCGGGCGACCGGGCTGGCATCGGCGCGTTCGGCATCGGCGAACAGGGTTGCCAGCGTCACTCCCAGCCCGGCGGCCACCCGTTCCAGCACATTGGCGGTCGGGCTGCTCTCCCCCCGTTCGATCAGGGAGATCATGGATCGGCTGACACCCGACCGTTCGGCCAGGGCATCGAGCGTCAGGCCACGGTCGGCCCGCAGGGCGCGCAGCCTTGCGGCGAGGCGGCTGTCGATGTCGGTTCCATTCTTTTCCATGAAGGTAGAATAATTATCTACTATCCTGGAGTCAACGGATGTCCGCACAGTCCTTCCCATGAATCTTTTATGACCGACGCGCAGCATCGGCGACGATGGTGTAGAACGGCCCATCATTGCATATGCCGCCCCCCACCCCCCTCCCTCCTCCGACCCGGTGCCGATCCCATGCGCCTGAAGGCGTTGCCGCCCGCCCCGCTGCTGACCGCCATCCTGCTGATGCTGGTGCCGTTGCTGGCCGTGCTGGCGCTGGCGGTCCAGGCCGGTGCGCTGCATGGCGGGCTGGCGGCGGTCGCGGCGGCATCGGCGCTGGCGGGCGCGGTGACGGTCCTGCGCGTCTACCGCCGGGATGCCGATGCCGTGACCGATTACGCCGCCCGGCTGGCCGAGGCCGACGAGCCGCTGGCGCCCGGCGGAACGCCGCCGGCATTGCGGGCGCTGGCCGCCACCATCGGCCGGCTGCACCGGGTCGGGCTGCGGCGGGCGGAGAGCGTGCGGCTGCAACTCGACGCCGACGAGGCGGTGATCGACGCCCTGCCCGCCCCGCTGCTGCTGATGGACGCCGAGCGTCAGGTGGTGCGCGCCAACGCCACCGCGCGGGAGCTGTTCGGCGACAAGGTGGTGGACCGCGACCTCGCCTCCTCCCTGCGCACCCCGGCGGTGCTGGAGGCGGTGGATTCCGTGCTGCGCGGCGGCGCCTCCCGCATCATCGAATTCACGCTGCCGGTTCCGGTCGAGCGCAGCTTCGAAGCGCAGGTGAAACCCTTCCAGCGGCTGGTTCCGGAGCCGGATCCCTCGCTGCTGGACGGCGAGAGCGATGAGGATGAACCGGCGCCCCGCCCGCCCGCGGTTGCCCGCATGGCGATCCTGACCTTGCACGACGTCACCACGGCCCGGCGATCCGAGCAGATGCGTGCCGATTTCATCGCCAATGCCAGCCATGAGCTGCGCACGCCGCTGTCGTCGCTGCTGGGCTTCATCGAGACGCTGCGCGGCCCGGCGCGCGACGATCCCGAGGCGCAGGACCGCTTCCTGTCGATCATGCACGACCAGGCGAGCCGGATGACCCGGCTGGTCAACGACCTGCTGTCGCTGTCCCGCATCGAGCTGGATGAGCATATGCCGCCCGGCGGCCGTGTCGACGTGGTGGAGGAGCTGGAAAACGTCATCGCCGCGCTGGAGCTGAAGGCGGCCCAGCGCCGGATCCGGCTGCGGCTGGAAGCGCCGGAGGATCTGCCGCGCGTCATCGGCGACGAGGACCAGCTGACCCAGGTGTTCCAGAATCTGGTCAGCAACGCGATCAAGTACACGCGCGAGGATACGGACGTGACCGTCACGGTGGCGCTGGCCGACGGCACCGCGGTCGGCTTCGCCGGGCTGCCGGCACCCGGCGGACCGGTCGCTAAGGAGCGGCGCATGGTCCGCGGCGGCACCGCCATGGTGTCGGTGTCGGTGCGCGACCGCGGCGACGGCATCGCCCGCACCCATCTGCCCCGGCTGACCGAACGCTTCTACCGCGTCGACGCCGCGCGGTCGCGCGCCATGGGCGGCACCGGGCTCGGGCTCGCCATCGTCAAGCATATCCTGAACCGCCACCGCGGCCGCCTGACCATCGAGAGCGAGGTCGGGGTGGGAAGCGCCTTCACCGTCTATCTGCCGGCCGTTGGAGAGGTCATGTCCCCCTCGTCCTCCCGGGGAGAGGGGGAGGCACGGCGGGATCCTCGGAACGGCCTTGCGGTGTTTCCCCCTCACCCCAACCCTCTCCCCGGGGGTGAGAGGGGGGCCGGCGGGGTGTGAGGGAAGCGATGCCGCTTCGTGACACCGTCATGAAAGCGTCATAAAAACGTAATCAATCGGTCGCCCTCCGGGTCTATGGTCCGCGCCATTCCGATGGACCATTCAGCCGTTTCGCGAGAGGGGCACCCGTGACCGACCGGACGCATGTCTTCACCATGGCCGTTCTGGCGCTGGCGCTCGCCGTTGCGGCGACCCCGGCGCGGGCGCAGTCGCGCGACCAGATCCGCGCCGTCGGTTCTTCCACCGTCTTCCCCTTCACCACCGCGGTGGCGGAGGCCTTCGGCAAGACCGGCAGGTTCAAGACGCCGGTGGTGGAATCGACCGGCACCGGCGGCGGGCTGAAGCTGTTCTGCGCCGGTGTCGGCCCGGCCCATCCCGACATCGCCAACGCCTCGCGCCGCATCAAGAAGTCGGAAATCGACCAATGCGCCGCCAACGGCGTCACCACGATCACCGAACTGAAGATCGGCTATGACGGCATCGCCCTGGCCTCGTCGAAGAAGGGCGCGCCGGTCTCCTTGACCACGATGGTGCTGTGGAAGGCGCTGGCGAAGGAGGTGCCGGTGAACGGCGCCCTGGTCGCGAACCCCTACCGGCTGTGGTCGGACATCGACCCGTCTCTGCCGAAGGCCGCCATCGAGGTGCTGGGCCCGCCGCCGACCTCCGGAACGCGCGATACCTTCAACGAGCTGGGCATGCTGGAAGGTTGCCGGAAGGTCGCGGAGGTTGCCGCGGTCGTGCCGGACGAGAAGGCGCGCGAGCGCGTCTGCATGACCATCCGCGAGGACGGCGCCTATGTCGAGGCCGGCGAGAACGACAACCTGATCGTCCAGAAGCTGAGCGCCAACCCCGGCGCCTTCGGCGTCTTCGGCTACAGCTATCTCGACCAGAACCGCGACACGCTGCGTGCCGCGAAGATGGACGGGGTGGAGCTGACGGCGGAGACGGTGGCCGCCGGCGGGTACGAGCTGTCGCGTCCGCTCTACATCTACGTCAAGAACGCCCATGCCGGCGTCATCCCGGGCATCCGCGAGTTCGTCGGCGAATACACCTCCGAACGCGCGCTGGGCGAGGAGGGCTATCTGATCGACAAGGGCCTGATCGCGGAGCCGAAGCCGCTGCGCGAGGCGGCCCGCGTCCAGGCGGTCAACCTGACGCCGCTCAAGTTCTGACCGTTTCCCTCCGCGCCGAGCGACCCGCATGCAGCTGACCCTCCTTGCCCTGATCCTGGCCCTGCTCACCGTCATCGGCTTCCTCGCCGGCCGGTCGCGCGCGGCGGCGTCCGTCGGCGGCCGGGTTGCGGAGCTGCATTCGGTCCCCTCCTATCACGGCGTCTATGTCGCGCTGTGGGCCGGGCTGCCGGCGCTGTTGCTGTTCGTGGCCTGGACGGCATCGGAAGGCTGGCTCGTCCTGCAGCTGGTGCTGTCCGGCCTGCCGGAGCGGCTGACTGCCGACGGCGGCCAGTCCGCCGCCCTCCTGAAGGCCGACATCCTCAACCTTGCCCGCGGCATCGCCACCGGGCGCGAGCCCGACCCGGCGGTGGCCGAGGCGGCGCGGCGCTATGCCTCCTTCCGCGATCTCGCCGACTGGAGCCTGCTCGCCATCGGCGCCAGCCTCGCCGTCGCCGGGCTTGCCTGGGGCCGCCATCGCATCGGCCCGGACCTGCGCGCCCGCCCGGCGGTCGAGCGGGTGGTGCGGGTGGCGCTGGTCGTCTGCTCGCTGGTCGCCATCCTGACCACGGTCGGCATCGTCCTGTCGCTGCTGTTCGAGGCGCTGCGCTTCTTCGCCGTGGTTTCGCCGCTCGATTTCCTGTTCGGCACCCATTGGAGCCCGCAGATGGCGATGCGGGCCGATCAGGTCGGGTCCAGCGGCTCCTTCGGTGCGATCCCGCTGTTCGCCGGCACGTTGCTGATCACCGTGGTCGCCATGCTGGTGGCGGTTCCGGTCGGGCTGATGGCGGCGATCTACATGTCCGAATATGCCGGGCGTGGCATGCGCACCTGGCTGAAGCCGGCGCTGGAGATCCTGGCCGGCATCCCGACCGTGGTCTACGGCTTCTTCGCGGCGCTGACCATGGCGCCCTTCGTGCGGTCGGTCGGCGAGGCGCTCGGGCTGGACGTCAGCTCGGAATCGGCGCTGGCCGCCGGGATCGTCATGGGGGTGATGATCATCCCCTTCGTCAGCTCGCTGTCGGACGACGTCATCAATGCAGTGCCGCAGAGCCTGCGCGACGGCTCCTATGGCCTGGGCGCCACCAAGTCGGAGACGATCAAGCAGGTGGTGCTGCCGGCGGCGCTGCCCGGCATCGTCGCCGCGGTGATGCTGGCGATCAGCCGCGCCATCGGCGAGACGATGATCGTCACCATGGCGTCCGGCCTGACCGCCAACCTGACCGCCAACCCGCTGCAGGCGGTGACCACCGTCACCACGCAGATCGCCACGCTGCTGGTCGGCGACCAGGAGTTCGACAGCCCGAAGACGCTGTCGGCCTTCGGCCTCGGCCTCGTGCTGTTCCTCGTCACGCTCTGCCTCAACATGGTCGCCCTGCGGGTGGTCCGGACCTATCGGGAAAAATATGACTGACCTTCTCGAACAGGACATCTCGGCCGCTCCGCCCTCCCCCGCCCCGGCCGCCGCCTCGAAGTCCCGCCACAGGAGCGAGGCCTTCGCCCGCCGGCTGCGCGCCCGCCATGCCGCAGAGCGCCGGTTCCGGCTGGCCGGGGCCGCCGCGGTGGCGCTGGCGGCGCTGGTGCTGGTGCTGCTGCTGGGATCGATCGTCGCCCGCGGCGGCAGTGCCTTCTGGGAGACGCGGATCCGGCTGGAGGTGACGCTGGACCCGGCGGAGGTCGCCGACCGCAACTACACTGTCCTGCTGCGCCGGGCTCTCCATGCCCAGTTCCCTCAGGTTACCGACCGCGCCGGCCGCCGCGTGCTGAACGAGCTGCTGTCGTCCGGTGCGCCCTACGAGCTGGAGGCGATGGTCGCCGGGGACGCGTCGATCGTCGGCACGACGCGGACCGTCTGGGTGCGCGCCGACGATGAGATCGACCAGCTGGTGAAGGGCCGCTATCGCCGAGACCTGCCGGAGAGCGAACGTGGCCTGAGCGACGCCAAGATCGCGGCGGCCGACGCCCTGATGGCCGACGGCGCGCTGGCGCAGGGCTTCAACACCACCCTGTTCACCGCCGGCGACAGCCGCGAAGCCGAACAGGCCGGCATCGGCGGCGCCGTCGTCGGCTCGCTGCTGACCCTGCTGGTGACCATGGCGCTGTCGGTGCCGGTCGGCGTCTCCGCCGCGGTCTATCTGGAGGAGTTCGCGCCGAAGAACCGCTGGACCGACCTGATCGAGGTGAACATCAACAACCTCGCCGCGGTGCCGTCGATCATCTTCGGCCTGCTCGGGCTGGCGGTGTTCCTCGGCTTCTTCGGCATGCCGCGCTCGGCCCCGCTGGTCGGCGGCCTGGTGATGGCGCTGATGACGCTGCCGGTGATCATCATCGCGTCGCGCGTCGCGCTGAAGTCGGTGCCGCCCTCGGTCCGCGAGGCGGCGCTGGGGATCGGCGCCTCGCCGCTGCAGACGGTGCTGCACCATGTGCTGCCGCTGGCGATGCCCGGCATCCTGACCGGCACCATCATCGGCATGGCCCGCGCGCTGGGCGAGACGGCGCCCCTGCTGATGATCGGCATGGTCGCCTTCATCGTCGACGTGCCGCACGGCCTGACCGACAGCGCCACGGTGCTGCCGGTACAGATTTACATGTGGGCCGACAGCCCCGAACGTGCCTTCACCGAGCGCACCTCGGCGGCAATCCTGATCCTGCTCGGCGTCCTGATCCTGCTGAACGGGGCGGCCGTCGTCCTGCGCAAGCTTTTCGAGAGGCGGTGGTGAGCGTCATGAGCATCCAGACCCAACTGAAGCTGCGGCCCCGCGCCGACCGGCGCAGCGGCGGTGCCACCGCCAGCAAGATGACGGCAAGCGGGGTGAAGGTGTTCTACGGCGCCAAGCAGGCGCTGAAGGGCATCGACCTCGACATCCAGGAGAACCGGGTGCTGTCGCTGATCGGCCCGTCCGGCTGCGGCAAGTCGACCTTCCTGCGCTGCCTGAACCGGATGAACGACACCGTCGAGGGCTGCCGGGTCGAGGGGCGGATCGCGCTGGACGGCGAGGACGTCTATGGCAAGGCCGTCGATGCGGTGCAGCTGCGCGCCCGCGTCGGCATGGTGTTCCAGAAGCCCAACCCCTTCCCGAAATCGATCTACGACAACATCGCCTACGGTCCGCGCATCCACGGCCTGGCGTCCGGCCGCGACGAGCTGGACGAGGTGGTGCAGACCTCGCTGAAGCGCGCCGGCCTGTGGGGCGAGGTGAAGGACCGCCTGCGCGAACCCGGCACCAGCCTGTCGGGCGGCCAGCAGCAACGGCTGTGCATCGCCCGCGCCATCGCCGTCAGCCCCGAGGTGATCCTGATGGACGAGCCCTGTTCGGCGCTCGATCCCATCGCGACCGCCCATATCGAGGAGCTGATCGACGAGCTGCGGGCCAACTACACCATCGTCATCGTCACCCACAACATGCAGCAGGCCGCCCGCGTGTCGCAGCGCACCGCCTTCTTCCATCTCGGCGAGATGGTGGAGTGCGACGACACCGAGGAAATCTTCACCAACCCGCGCGACGAGCGCACCCAGGGCTACATCACCGGCCGCTATGGCTGACCCTGCCGACGCCTCCGCCCCATCCCTCCCTGTTGAAAAGGCTGTGCCATGCCGGTTAACGTCGAGACGCGCGCTGTGAACGGAGCCTCCATGAATGCGGCCCTCAAGCCGCTCGTCCTGATCGTCGAGGACGAGGCCGATATCCTGACGCTGCTGAAGTACAACCTGGAAAAGGAAGGCTTCCGCGTCGCCACCGCCAGCGACGGCGAGGAGGCCCTGCTGGCCGCCGGCGAACAGACGCCGCACATCGTGCTGCTGGACTGGATGCTGCCGCTGATGAGCGGGCTGGAGGTCTGCCGCCAGCTGCGCCGCAACGCCAAGACCCGCGACATCCCGATCATCATGCTGACCGCCCGCGGCGAGGAGGGCGACCGGGTGCGCGGCCTGAACTCCGGCGCCGACGACTACATCACCAAGCCCTTCTCGCCGACCGAGCTGGTGGCCCGCATGCGTGCGGTGCTGCGCCGCGCCTCCCCCGGCATGACCGACGAGGTACTGACCTTCGCTGACGTGACCATGGATCTGGCCGCCCACCGCGTCCGCCGGAACAGCCGTGACGTACATCTCGGCCCGACCGAATTCCGCCTGCTGCGCCATTTCATGCAGCATCCCGGCCGCGTCTTCTCACGCGAGCAGCTGCTCGATCTGGTGTGGGGCCACGACGTGTACGTCGAGCCGCGTACGGTCGACGTACACATCCGCCGCCTGCGCAAGGCGATGAACGAAGAGGACGAGCTGGACCTGATCCGCACCGTACGTTCGGCGGGGTACGCGCTGGATACGAAGTCGATGTGAGGAGAGGTTAGACTCCCACCTATCCTCCCCCACTGAGTGGGGGAGGGATTGCCGCCACACACTGACAAAGGTCCAATCCCCTCCCCCGCCCAGCGGGGGAGGTCAGGGTGGGGGCCGATGTCCCCTGACATCTCCCACCGGGCAGCGCTACACTGCCGCTCATGATCCTGCTCTTCACCGACTTCGGCCTCAGCGGCCCCTACACCGGCCAGATGAAAGCGGTGGTGGCGCAGCAGGCACCCGGTGTCCCCGTGATCGACCTGTTCGCCGACGCACCAGCCTTCGACCCGCAGCTGTCCGCCTATCTGCTTGCCGCCTACGCTCCGGCCTTCCCTGCCGGAAGCGTCTTCCTCTGCGTCGTCGATCCCGGCGTCGGGACCGACCGGCGGCCGGTGATGGTGGAGGCCGACGGGCGCTGGTTCGTCGGGCCGGATAACGGACTGTTCGCCCTGCTGGCCCGCCGCGCAACGTCGCTGAACGCCTGGACCATCGACTGGATTCCGGATCGGCTCTCCGCCAGCTTCCACGGCCGCGACCTGTTCGCCCCGGTTTCCGCTGCGCTGGCGACCGGCCGGACGGTGGAGCGCAGCCCGCTGCCGGGCGCGGCCATCGACCGGCCCGGCTGGCCGGACGAGCTGGCGCGCATCGTCTATGTCGATGTCTACGGCAATGGCATGACCGGGATGCGGGCCGGCGCCCTGGCCGCCGATGCGGTGCTGACCGTCGCCGGAACCCGCATCGCCCGTGCCGGCACCTTCGGGGCGGTCGGGCCGGGAGAGGCGCTGTGGTACGAAAACTCGAACGGGCTGGTCGAGATCGCGGTCAATTGCGGGCGTGCCGACCGGGTGCTCGGACTCCAGGTCGGCGATGAAGTGACGGTCGACTCGTGAAGCCGGCGCCCTGAAAACGAAACCGCCCGGAAGCGGTGGCTTCCGGGCGGCGGCTTGTCAGATAGGCTGATGTCCGATGCAGTGACGGTCCGAAGGCAACCCCGGACCCCGAGCGACGGTCCTCGGGGTTAGTCGTTGTTGCGCTGGCCCAGGAACTGCAGCAGGAACTGGAACAGGTTGATGAAGTCCAGGTACAGCGTCAGGGCGCCCATCAGGGCGAGCTTGCCGGTGCTTTCGTGATCGTAGCCCTCGGCGTAGCTTTCCTTGATCGACTGGGTGTCGTAGGCGGTCAGGCCGGTGAAGATCAGCACGCCGATGGCCGAGATCGCGAAATGCAGGGCCGGCGACTGGAAGAAGATGTTCGCCAGGCCGGCGATGACCAGACCGATGACGCCCATCATCAGGAACGAGCCCATCTTCGACAGGTCGGCCTTCGTGGTGTAGCCGTAGAGGCTCATCGCCAGGAAGGTCGCGGCGGTGACGAAGAAGGTCAGCGCGATCGACGCCCCGGTGAAGACCAGGAAGATCGCCGACATCGACAGGCCCATCGCGCCGCAATAGGCCCAGAAGATCATCTGTGCCGATGCGAAGGACAGGCGCTGGATGCCGAAGGACAGCACCATGACGAACGCCAGCGGGGCCAGCATCACCACCCACTTCAGCGGGGTGCCGAAGATCGCCGCCATCATGGCCGGGCTGGACGACACCAGCGCGGCGACCAGGCCCGTCAGGATCAGGCCGGCGCCCATGTAGTTGTACACGCGCAGCATGTGCTGGCGCAGGCCTTCGTCGAAGTATCCCCGATCTGTCGCGCGGCCTGCGGTCGCGAAGCGGTTATAGGTCGGGTCTGCCATGTTGGTTTCCTCGGTGGAATAGGGTGATCCCGTCGCCATGACATATTGGCGAGTCCGCAATGCGGTTCAATAGGAATCGTTCGCGCTTTTCCAAGATGAAAAAGCTTTCACGATTCTTTTTTCCTGCGGCTTTCTGACACGGCAATCACTCGTTCCGAAGCAACGGCGCCGACGGCTGGCCCAGTGCCCGCCAAGTACCATAGAACCCGAAAGCGAGCGTGATCGCGGTGCTCAGCAGCGCTGTGGTCACGACCGCCGACGGCAGGAAGCTCCATTCCCAATGCATCAGGAAGCGCAGCACCGCCCAGGCGGTGAGCGTTCCGATGCCACCGGCGATGATCGCGGTCAGCAGGCCGAGCAGGCCGTATTCCAGCAGGAAGGCGCGCAGCACGTCGCCGCGCGTCGCTCCCAGCACCTTCAGCACCACCGCGTCGTAGACCCGGCGGCGGTGCCCGGCGGCGACCGCGCCGGCCAGCACCAGCATGCCGGCGGCCAGCGTGATGCCGGCGACGATGCGTACCGCGGTGCCGATGTGGCCCAGCATCTCCGCCACCGTGTCCAGCGCGTCCTTCACCCGCACCATCGTGATGTTGGGAAAGCGCTGCAGCACGCCGCGCTGCACCTGCGCCTCGGCCTCCGGCGTGGCGCGCACGGTGGCGATCCAGGTCTGCGGCGCTCCTTCCAGGGTGCCAGGAGCGAAGACCATGGTGAAGTTGATCGCCATGCTGGTGAAATCGGCGGCGCGGACGTTGGCGACCTTCGCCTCGATGCTGCGGCCCAGGATGTTGACGACCAGACTGGCGCCGGGGCCGATGCCGAAGGCGTCGGCGACGCTCTGGTGGATGGAGATCAGCGGCGGCCCGGCATAGTCGGCCGGCCACCAGCTGCCGGCGGTGACGGTCGAATGCTCGGGCAGGGTCGCGGAATAGGTGATGCCGCGATCGCCGGCCAGGATCCAGGCCTGCTCCGGGTTGACCAGCGCCTTTTCGGCCTCCTGCCCGTTCACCGTTTCGATCCGGCCGCGCAGGCTCGGCACCGCCTCGAAGCCGCTGGCCCCGGGGATGCCGGTGACGAGATCGCGCAAGGGATCGAACTGGTCGCGCTGGATGTCGACGAAGAAGAAGCTGGGGGCGTCCTGCGGGATGGTCTCCGACACCCGGCGGGAGAAGTTGCCCTGGATCAGCGCGATGGCGACCAGCACCGTCAGGCCGAGGCCGAGCGACAGCACCACCGCACCGGTCGGGTTGCCCGGCCGGTGCAGGTTGGCGAGCGCCAGCCGCAGCTCAGGACGCCGCACCCGGCCCAATCCTCCCTGGCCGACGCGGGCGGCGCCCCAGGTGACCAGCGTCGCGGCGGCGCGGAAGGCGATGAAGGTGGCGATGGAGCCGCCGACGAACCACAGGGCGAACAGCTTGTTGTGCGCGGTCAGCACCGCCAGCCCGGCGAGCGCCAGGGCTGACAAGACCATCGCCGCCGTGTAGGGCGTGCGCGGCCGTCCGGCCGCCGGGGCGATGACGTCGCGGAACAGGGCGCCCGCCGGCACCTCCCGCGCCCGGCCGAGCGGCCAGAGCGAGAAGGTCAGCGCGGTCAGCACGCCATAGAGCGCCGCGAGCGCCAGGGCGCCGGGATAGACGCCGATCTGCGCCGACACCGGCAGCACGCCGTCGAGCAGCCGGCCCAGCGCCAGCGGCGCCACCGCCCCCAGCGCCAGTCCGATGACGATGCCGAGCAATGCCAAAGCCAGGATCTGCGCCAGATAGAGCTGGAAGACCAGGGCGCCCGGCGCGCCGATGCATTTCATCATGGCGATGGTGCGGGCACGCGAGTCCAGATGGCTGCGCACCGCGTTGCCCACCCCGACCCCGCCGACCAGCAGCGCGGTCAGCCCGACCAGCGTCAGGAACAGCGTCATCCGGTCGATGAAGCGCTCGATCTGCGGCGAGGCGTTGGTGAAATCGCGCATCCGCCACGGCGCGTCGGGGAAGCGGGCGCGCAGGTTGTCCTGCCACGCCTTCAGGTCGGTTGCGGCCGGCAGCGCCACCCTGGCGCTCCACCAGGTGAGACTGCCGGGTTGCAGCAACCCGGTGCCCTCCAGCGACGGCAGCGCCACCAGCAGCCGCGGCCCCAGCGAGAAGGCGTTGGACGAGGCGCGGTCCGGCTCGCGGTCCAGCACCGCGGCGACCCGGTAGACGCCCTCCCCGACATGGATGGTGTCGCCCGGCTTCACGCCCAGCCGGTCGGACAGGCCCGCCTCGATCACCGCGCCCCAGCGGCCGTCCTTCTTCGCCAGCGCATCCCTGAGGTCGCCGCCGCCCTGCAGCGTGACCTTGCCGTAGAGCGGATAGACATCGTCGACCGCCTTCAGCTCGACCAGCGAGGCGCGGACCTCGTCGGTCCCGCGCGCCATCGCCCGCATTTCGGCGGAGGTCGACACCCGGCCGGCGGCGGTGAGCGCCGCCATCTGCTCGTCCGTCGGCGGGCTGTAGAGTTGCCGCAACGCGACGTCGCCGCCCAGGATGGAGCGCCCGTCGTTGGCCAGCCCGTCGAGCAGCCCGCTCGACACCGACTGCACCGCGGCGATTGCGGCGACGCCGAGCGCCAGGCAGGCGAGGAAGACCTGGAAGCCCTTGAGGCCGGTGCGCAGCTCGCGCCGGGCGAGGCGGAGGGCGAGGCGGAGATCGGTCATCCCCCTCATTCCCCCGCCGCCTGGAGGCGCGCACGCCTTGCCGCCTGCCCGTCGTCGGCGATGCGGCCGTCGGCAAGCCGCACCGTGCGGTCGCAGCGGGCGGCGAGGTTCGGATCGTGGGTGATGAGGACCAGCGTGGTGCCGCGGCGCTCGGCCAGATCGAACAGCAGCTTGACGATGGTGGCGCCGGTATCGATATCGAGGTTGCCGGTCGGCTCGTCGGCCAGCAGCAGAGAGGGTTCGGTGACGAAGGCGCGGGCAAGCGCGGTGCGCTGCTGCTCGCCGCCGGAAAGCTGGCCGGGATAATGGTGGACACGGTGGCCCAGCCCGACCGACTCCAGCCCGATGCGGGCGCGGTCGAAGGCGTCGGCCACCCCGGCGAACTCCAGGGGGATGGCGACATTCTCCAGCGCCGTCATCGTCGGCACCAGATGGAAGGCCTGGAAGACGATGCCGACATGCTGGCGGCGGAAACGGGCCAGCCCGTCCTCGTCCAGGTTCCCGAGATCCTGGCCGGCGACGCGGACGATGCCGCCGCTGGGCCGCTCCAGCCCGGCCATCACCATCATCATGGTCGACTTGCCGGACCCGCTGGGACCGACGACGCCGACCCGCTCCCCGGCCTCCACCTGAAGATTAACGCCCCGCAGGATGTTGACGGGTCCGGCACCGCTGTCCAATCTCAAGTGGACGTCGCCGAGATCCACGATGTTCTGGCCGGTGGATCGGGCGATGGATTTGGGCGACGTTGCAGAGGATTGGACTTTGGACATGCGAATCTCGCATAAGCGGAATGGACCATCGCCATATGGCACGACCCGACGCGCTTTCAACACGGCGTCCCTCGGGGCGTCCCTCAAGGCGGCCCTCAGGTCCGCCGCGGTGCTGGCCTTCACCCTTGCCGCAGGGGCATCGATGACCGTTCCGACGAGCGCCGCCGCCGCTCCGGTCAAGCTGCTGGCGCTGGGGGACAGCCTGACCGCGGGCTACGGCTTGGCCGAACCGCAGGGCTTCACCCGCCAGCTGGAAAAGGCGCTCGCCGGCAAGGGCTACAGCGTCACCGTCATCAATGCCGGCGTGTCGGGCGATACCACGGCGGGCGGCCGGGCGCGGCTGGACTGGGCGCTGGCCGACAAGCCCGACGCCGCCATCGTCGAACTCGGCGCCAACGACATGCTGCGCGGGCTCGACCCCGACCAGGCCAAGTCCAACCTCGACGCCATCCTGAAGACCCTGAAGGAGCGGAAGATCCCGACGCTGCTGGCCGGCATGTTCGCTTCGCCCAGCCTGGGCAAACCCTATACCGACAGGTTCAACGCCATCTATCCCGACCTGGCGAAGAGCTACGACCTGCCGCTCTATCCCTTCTTCCTCGACGGGGTGGCGCTGGACCGGACGCTGATCCAGCAGGACGGGCTGCACCCGAACGCCCAGGGCGTGGCGGTGATCGTGGAGCGCATCCTGCCCTCCGTCACCGCCCTGCTCGACGGCCTGCCCCAGATCCAGAAGAACACGGCAAAGACCGGAGGCTGAGACCGATCATGACCGTTACCCTCGACAGCGACATCCGCTTTCACGCCGCCTGCGCCGCCGGGGCGGAGTGGGGACCGACGGTCAAGGCCTGCCTCGACCGGCTGGGGCCGGTCGCCGGCTGCAACCTCGGCTTCCTCTACCTGACCGACGGGCTGGCGGAGCATGCGACCAGCATCGTCACCCTGCTGCGCGGCGTCACCGGCATCCGCAACTGGGTCGGCACCGCCGGTATCGGCGTGATGGCCAATGGGGCCGCCCTGTTTGACGAGCCGGGGCTGGCGATCATGGCCGCCCGCCTGCCGGAGGACGGCTTCCGCCTGTTCCCCACCGTCACCGACGGGCTGGAGCCGCTGCGCCGCAGTGCCGGCGGCTGGCTGGACAAGCATGGCGCGGCGCTGGCGCTGGTCCATGTCGACCCCCACCATCCAGACATGGCCGGGCTGGTGAACCGCCTGTCGGAGGAGGCGGGGGTCTTCCTGGTCGGCGGCCTGACCGCGTCGCGCGGGGAGTTCCCGCAGATCGTCGCCGGGGTCGAGGATGCCGATCCGGTCACCGATGGCGGCGTATCGGGGGTGTTGTTCGCGCCCAATCTTCCGGTTGCCACCGCCCACACCCAGGGCTGCCGCCCGATCGGGCCGACCCACACCGTCACCGCCAGCGACGACAACGTCATCCTGGAGATCGACGGCCGGCCGGCGCTCGACATCTTCAAGGAGGATATCGGGCCGGATCTCGCCGCCGATCTGCGGCAGGTCGCCGGACTGATCTGCGCCGGGTTGCCGATCGCCGGATCCGACACCCAGGATTATCTGGTCCGCGACCTGATCGCCATCGACCCGCGCGCCGGCTGGATTTCCATTGCCGAACGGGTGACGACCGGCCGGCCGGTGATGTTCACCCGCCGCGATCCCGACACCGCCGCCGCCGACATGCGCCGGATGCTGGACAGCCTCAAGAAACGGGTGAAGGCGACGCCGAAGGGGGCGGTGTATGTCAGTTGCATCGCCCGCGGCCCCGGCCTGTTCGGCGCCGCAAACGCCGAGCTGTCGATGATCCGCGAGACCTTCGGCGACATGCCGCTGGCGGGATTCTTCGCTTCGGGTGAGGTGTCCCACAACCGGCTCTATGGCTACACCGGCGTGCTGACGCTCTTCCTCTAAAAGATCATTTCGAATAAGGAACGTTCCGGATGCAGTATCGTCCGCTTGGCCGCACCGGCCTGTCGGTCAGCGCCATCGGCCTCGGCACCATGACCTGGGGCCGCCAGAACACCGAGGCCGAAGGCCATGCCCAGATGGACGCGGCGCTCGACCGCGGCATCACTTTCTGGGACACGGCGGAGATGTACGCCATCCCGCCCACCGCCGACACCTATGGCAAGACGGAGGAGGTGATCGGCAGCTGGTTCCAGGCGCGCGGCAAGCGCGACCAGGTGATCCTGGCCAGCAAGATCATCGGCGCGCCGGCCGGCGGCTTCGGCTGGGTGCGCGACGGCAAGTCGCGGCTGGACCGAGCCAACATCTTCGCCGCGGTCGAGGCCAGCCTGTCGCGGCTGAAGACCGACTATATCGATCTCTACCAGATCCATTGGCCCGACCGCGTGACCAACCGCTTTGGCGTGCGCACCTACCGGCACAAGCCGGAGCTGGACGATGTGCCGATCGAGGAGACGCTGGCGGCGCTGGCCGAGCTGGTCCAGGCCGGCAAGATCCGCCATGTCGGCCTCTCCAACGAATCGCCCTGGGGCGTCATGCGCTACCTGCGGGCCGCCGAGGTCGCCGGCCTGCCGCGCGTCGCCTCGATCCAGAACGCCTATAATCTGCTGAACCGGACCTTCGAGACCGGGCTGTCGGAGGTGGCGTTGCGCGAGGATGTTGGGCTGCTGGCCTATTCGCCGCTGGCCGCGGGCACGCTGACCGGCAAGTACCTGAACGGCGCCACCCCGCCGGGCAGCCGCCGCGCGCTCGACCACCGGCCGTCGCGCTATGCCACCGTCAATGCCGACGCCGCGACGGAGGCCTATCTGGACATCGCCCGCCGCCATGGTCTGGCCCCCAACCAGATGGCTATCGCCTTCACGGTGCAGCAACCCTTCGTCACCTCGTCCCTGATCGGGGCGACGACGATGGAGACGCTGATCTCCAACATCGACTCCATCGACCTGACCCTGTCGCCCGAGGTGCTGGCCGAGATCGATGCCGTGCACAACCGCATGCCGGATCCCTGTCCGTAAAGCGCTGGCAACGGCTTGCCCCGGAGGTGCCCCATGCTCCGCCTGTTCGTCGCCCTCGACCTGACGGAAGAGATCCGCCAGCGGCTCGCCGGACTGGCGGGCGGGGTTCCCGGGGCGCGCTGGACCGAGCCTGAAAACCTGCACCTGACCCTGCGCTTCATCGGCGAGGTGCCGGAGGATCAGGCAATGGACATCGACGCGGCGCTGACGGAGGTCCGGGCGCCGGCCTTCGCGCTGACCCTTGACGGGGTCGGCGTGTTCGGCAGCGGGCGCAGGGCGCGGATATTGTGGGCAGGGGTGGAGCGCGGCGCAGCGCTTGCCCATCTGCAGGCCAAGGTGGAATCGGCGCTGGTGCGCTGCGGCCTGCCGGCGGAGGAACGGAAATTCTCCCCCCACATCACGCTTGCCCGGCTGAAGGACGCGCCGGCCGACCGCATCGGCCGCTTCCTGTCCGACCGCGCCCTATTCCGCGCCGGTCCGATGCCGGTCGGGCATGTCACGCTCTACCGCAGCCATCCCGGCAATGGCGGTGCCGTGTACGAGCCCTTGCGGGAGTATCCGCTGGGCGGCGGCCCGGAGGAGGAGACAGCCGGTTGACGCCGGTCAGGCGACCAGGCCGTCCCGCGCTTCCCCGGAACCGGTTCCGGAACCCGGCTTGGATGCGATCCCCGCCCCGGCCCCGACCACGCGGTTCTTGCCCTCCTGCTTGGCCCGATACATGCGGTGGTCGGCCAGCTCGACCAGGGCCTCCCAGTCGGCGGGGCGGTCGGCGGTCTGCTCGGCGATGCCGATGCTGGCGGTCTGGAAGCTGCCGTCCGGCCGTTTGCCGAAGCCGGCCCGGCGCATCCGCTCCACCGCCATCATCGCGCCGTCCAGCGAGGTGTCGGGCATGATGACCAGGAATTCCTCGCCGCCCCAGCGGATCAGCGCGTCGGACTGGCGCAGCAGGCTGCGGATGGTGTTGGCGGCATGGCGCAGAACGCGGTCGCCCTCCTCATGGCCGAACCGGTCGTTGACCGCCTTGAAATCATCCAGGTCGACGAAGATCGCCGTGAGCGGCTGGGACGCCCGTTCGGCATGGGCGACCTGGAGTTTCAGCAACTCCTCGCCGATGCGGCGGGAGAAGGCGCCGGTCAGCGCGTCGTGCGCCGCCTGCTCCAGCAGCGCGATCATGAAATGCAGCTGGCTGATCGCCGCCAGCGTCGCCACCACCGCGATCAGCGCCAACAGCCACAGCGCGCTGATGTAGGACGGGAACGGCATCACCAGCGAGCCGTAGAAGCCGGCGGCGAGATGCGCGCCCAGCATCGGGGTGGCGAACAGCGCGCCTTCCAGCGCGGTCAGCGGAAAGACGCTGAGCCCCGCCACCATCACGAAGGGCAGGTAGCCGTAACCGGCGCTGACCGCGATGCGCAGGTCATCGACCCCCTGGTTGTACAGCAGCGGGTGCGAGATGGCGAAGAACAGCGTCGGGATCGCCAGCAATGCCGCCAGCCGCCACCAGGCGCAGGCCATGTCGTCGCAGGACCGGCGCTCGAAGGCCAGTGCCAGGAAGGCGGCGCTGGCGGTCAGGCGCAGCAGGATCAGCCAGACGGCGAGCGACCATTCGAAGACGGAAACGTCGATGACGATCCACAAGGGCGTCAGCACGCCGAACACCAGCGCAACCATGCGGACGCGCGACTGGATCATGGCGGCGCGGCGGCGCTGGAGGATCGGCGTGTGGCCGGCCGGCTGGATCAGGGTGGGCAGCTCATCGCCGCGCAGGAAGGCGGCGAGCAGGGCACCGAAAAGGGAGGCGAGAAGCCTGTCAGCCCGCATGCGGTCGCCCGTCCCCGGCACCGGCCGGGCATGTCGCCAAGGAATTAGCCATGATGGGTGATTACACGCGCATGACAGCCCCTTCAACGGCTTTCGCATGAAAAAGGGGGGGCATCCATCGAAAATCGCCCGAAGGCCGGCAGATGCGACAAAAAGTGACGGACGGCGCAACATCGCTACGCCGCCCGCTCCATTTCCGTCGGTGAAGGATCGTCAGTCCTTCAGGTCTTCCCACAGCTCCTTCACCTTGGCGAAGAAGCCTTCCGACTGCGGGTTCGATCCTTCCTTGGCGGCGCCCTCGAACTCGCGCAGCAGTTCCTGCTGGCGCTTGGTCAGGTTCACCGGGGTCTCGACCACCGCCTGGATGTACATGTCGCCGCGCTGGGCGCTGCGCAGCACCGACATGCCCTTGCTCTTGATGCGGAACTGGTGGCCGGACTGGGTGCCCGGCGGCACCGTCACCTTGGTGCGGGTGCCGTCGATGGTCGGCACCTCCACCGCTCCGCCCAGCGCCGCGGTGGTCATCGGGATCGGCACCCGGCAATGGATGTTGGTGCCGTCGCGCTGGAAGATCGGGTGCGGCGCGATGGCCAGGAAGATGTAGAGGTCGCCGGCCGGCGCCCCGCGCAAGCCCGCCTCACCCTCGCCCGCCAGACGGATGCGGGTTCCGTCCTCGACACCGGCGGGGATGTTGACCTGCAGGGTCTTCTCCTTGCGCAGCCGCCCGGAACCGCCGCAATTCTTGCAGGCGTCCTTGATGACCTTGCCGGCGCCATGGCAGCCGGGGCAGGTCCGCTCGATGGTGAAGAAGCCCTGCTGCGCCCGCACCTTGCCGTGCCCCTGGCAGGTCGGGCAGGTGATCGGCTGGGTTCCCGCCGCTGCGCCCGAGCCGTTGCAGCTGTCGCACTGCACGGTGGTGGGAACGCGGATGGTGGTCTGGGTGCCCTTGAAGGCCTCCTCCAGCCCGATCTCCAGATTGTAGCGCAGGTCCTGGCCGCGGCCGGACGCACCGCCGCCGCCGCGCCGGCCGCCCATGAACTCGCCGAACATCTCGTCGAAGATGTCGGCGAAGCCGCCGCCGCCGCCGAAGTCGAAGTTGAAGCCGCCGGCGCCTGCGCCCGCACCGGGACCGCGTCCGTTCTCGAACGCGGCATGGCCGAACCGGTCGTAGGCCGCGCGCTTCTGATCGTCCTTCAGGACCTCGTAGGCTTCGCTGATTTCCTTGAACTTCTGCTCGGCGTCCTTGTCACCCTGGTTGCGGTCCGGGTGGTACTGCATCGCCATCTTGCGATAAGCCTTTTTCAGCTCATCCGCGCTGGCGCTCTTCGCCACACCGAGCAGCTCGTAATAATCCTGTTTCGCCATGGGGGCCGACCGCCTTTGAGTCGTTCTGGTCCAAACTGTCCGCGTCGTGCCGGAACCTGAGCCCAGCATACCGAAGGCCCGCCGCCGGGGAAAGGCGGCGGGCCATCGATGCTCGCGTCAGATCCGTATCAAAAAGAAGCGCTGGCCTCAGGCCGACTTCTTCTTGTCGTCTTGGACCTCTTCGAAGTCGGCGTCGACGACGCCCGGCTCGTTCGGCTGGGCGCCCGGCGCCTCGCCGCCCGCAGCCGGGGCCTCGCCCTGGCCGGCCTTGTACATCGCCTCGCCCAGCTTCATCGACACCTGGGCCAGCGCCTCGGTCTTCGCCTTGATGCCTTCCAGATCCTCGCCGTCCAGCACCGACTTCAGTTCGGTCACGGCGGCTTCCGCGGCGGTCTTGTCGGAGGCCGGGATCTTCTCGCCGTTCTCCTTGATGGTCCGTTCGGTGGTGTGGATCAGGGCATCGGCGTGGTTGCGGGCGTCGACCAGCTCGCGGCGCTTCTTGTCCTCGGCCGAATGGGCCTCGGCGTCCTTGACCATCTTCTGGATGTCGGCGTCCGACAGGCCGCCCGACGCCTGGATGCGGATCTGCTGCTCCTTGCCGGTCGCCTTGTCCTTTGCCGTGACGCTGACGATGCCGTTGGCGTCGATGTCGAAGGTCACCTCGATCTGCGGCACGCCGCGCGGGGCCGGCGGGATGCCGACCAGATCGAACTGGCCCAGCGCCTTGTTGTCCTGCGCCATCTCGCGCTCGCCCTGGAAGACGCGGATGGTGACGGCGTTCTGGTTGTCCTCGGCGGTCGAGAAGGTCTGGCTCTTCTTCGTCGGCACCGTGGTGTTGCGGTCGATCAGGCGGGTGAAGACGCCGCCCAGCGTCTCGATGCCCAGCGACAGCGGGGTGACGTCGAGCAGCAGGACGTCCTTGACCTCGCCCTTCAGCACGCCGCCCTGGATGGCGGCGCCGATGGCGACCACCTCGTCCGGGTTGACGCCGCGGTGCGGCTCACGGCCGAAGAACTGCTTCACCGCGTCGATGACCTTGGGCATGCGGGTCATGCCGCCGACCAGGATCACCTCGTCGATCTCGCTGGCCTTCAGGCCGGCATCCTTCAAGGCCGCCTTGCAGGGCTCGATCGTGCGCTGCACCAGCTCATCCACCAGGGCTTCCAGCTTGGCGCGGGTCAGCTTGATGTTCAGGTGCTTCGGACCGGTCTGGTCGGCGGTGATGAAGGGCAGGTTGACTTCGGTCTGCGTGGTGGACGACAGCTCGATCTTCGCCTTTTCCGCGGCCTCCTTGAGGCGCTGGAGCGCGAGCTTGTCCCGGCGCAGGTCGATGCCCTGCTCCTTGTGGAACTCGTCGGCAAGATACTCGATGATCCGGCTGTCGAAGTCCTCGCCGCCCAGGAAGGTGTCGCCGTTGGTCGACTTCACCTCGAACACGCCGTCGCCGATCTCCAGCACGGAGATGTCGAAGGTGCCGCCGCCCAGATCATAGACCGCGACGGTGCCGGAGCCCTTCTTTTCCATGCCGTAGGCGAGCGCGGCGGCCGTCGGCTCGTTGATGATGCGCAGGACTTCCAGCCCGGCGATCCTGCCGGCGTCCTTGGTGGCCTGGCGCTGGCTGTCGTTGAAATAGGCCGGGACGGTGATGACAGCCTGGGTGACCTTCTCGCCCAGGTAATTCTCGGCCGTCTCCTTCATCTTGGTGAGGATGAAGGCGCTGATCTGGCTCGGGCTGTACTTCTTGGAGTGCGCCTCGACCCAGGCGTCGCCGTTGTCGCCGGAGATGATGCGGTAGGGAACCAGACCCTGGTCCTTCTTGGTCAGCGGATCGTCGAAGCGGCGGCCGATCAGACGCTTGATCGCGAAGAGGGTGTTTTCCGGATTGGTGACCGCCTGACGCTTGGCCGGCTGGCCGATCAGCCGCTCGCCGCCCTGGCTGAAGGCGACCATCGACGGCGTGGTGCGCGCACCTTCCGCATTCTCGATGACCTTGGCGCTGCCGCCTTCCATAACGGCGACGCACGAGTTCGTGGTGCCGAGGTCGATACCGATCACTTTGCTCATGTTCAGCCTCTTTCGTTCGGCAGATGCGTGGCGGCCCGTCTGGTCCGGCACCGCCGCGATCCCCATTGGGTCGGTGAAACGTCGGTGGAGCGCTTGAGGGTCTTGGCCCTAGGGGTCTAATCCATGGGGTCCGGCCCGTGCTGGCGGAGATATAGGCGGAGCCGTTTCGGGCTGCAACAGGGTGGCTGCCCTTTCGACCCGCAAAAGCGGGGAAAAGCTGTGCCGTCCGGTCCGGCGCATCATGCCCGCCCGATGGCAGGTCCGATGCCGGGCCCCTGCACCGGAATGGATGTGGCGAATGTGCTGCCGGTACAAACGAATACCGCCGTATTCAAAAACAGGATGATGAATATCCGGATATTCACCGCTTCTGATTCAACTCGTCACGTGTATTACAAGTCAATAATGGTTCGTGTATGAACTAACCGAGCGCATTAACTTTTCATTAACAAGCAACCGCGTGCAAGGCACTCTCCGGTCAATTCGGAGTTGTTGTAATTGTTCATGATCTGGCGAATCTAATAGTGAAAACCCAAAAGGAATATGCTATCTCCTTTTCGCAATGAGGAGTGACCGCAATGGGTCGGGCCAGCGACGTTTCATGCCGTCGTCGCCTCAGCTTGCGGTTCCGTGCAAAGCCGGCAGCACAGATGTGAAAGGGAAGCGCGATGATGGACGAACGACGCGACGTGGCCATGGCCATCAAGTCTTGCCTGGACAGCCTGTTGAGCGACGCGGCGCGTTGCGATCTGGATGACCTGGCGCGTTTCATCGGCCTCGCCGCGCTTGCCGCGGAAGAGGCGGCGGTCGCCCACGATCCCAAGACGATCCATCTGAAGGCGCTGATGGCCAGCGGCGCCGGTCACTGCTGACCGGCGTTTCCGCTATTTCGAGCGTTACAGTATTTCCGCGTTGCGGATGGCGTCGTCGATCCGGCCCAGCATCTCGGCGCAGGATTCGTCGCCATCCATCAACCCGGGCAACGCGAAGCTGAACATCGCGACCGCGGCTCCATCGGAACGGTTCGCTCCGACCAGCCACAGGTAATGTGTTTCGGCCCGGCCATCCTCCTGCGTGCGCATCATCGCCTGGGCGATCACCGCACCATCGGCCCGGCTTTCCACGGACCGGTCGCCTGCCCGCGGGTCCTGCGGCCGGACGAAACGCACTGCCATTTCCCGCAAGGTGCCGGCCACGCCGCCGGACTCAGGCCGCGGCACCACGCGGTCTGTCACGAGGCGCAGAACCCCGGCGGCCGGCGGGGGCGGACGGAAGGTACCGACGGGCTGGCCCTCATGTTCCTCCACATCCACAGCCCAGCCGGGCGGCAGGCGGAACCGCACCGTGTCGGCCCAGCCGATGTCGGAGCCTGTCCCGTCCGCTCCCCCAGCCGCTCCCCCACCAGCTCCAGGCGTGTCGTGCACCATCGCTCGCTCCCGCGGTTGCCGCGCGCCTCGCAGGGGCGCGCCAGGGCCGGCACCATAGGCGCCGGTACCGGTCCCGCCAATGCCATAGGCAGCATCCGGCGCCGCGATTTCACGCGATCCGCCAGAAACCGCCGCGGGAAACCAGCCGGAAGCCGCGCTTCAGGCCGTCATTCGGGGATCAGGAACTGCACGCCCAACCAGCGCCAGCGCCCGTCCGCGGTCGGCAGGGTGCAGTTGACACGGGCGCGGCCCGGTGGGAAGGCGTCCTTGATGCGGACTTCCACCCGGTCCTCGGCGATGCGCTCCAGTGCGGTGCGGCCCTGACCGGCGGCAAAGCAGGCCAGCTTGGAGCTGTCGCCCACCCCGTCGGCGATGGTGAAGCCCAGCGGCGGCGGGTTGACGGTGACCAGCGGATCGTCGGGCGTCAGGTCCGAAACCGGCAGCGGCAGGGCATTGGCCGCCAACTCGAACCGGTCGGCGCTGCCATAGGTTTCGTTCATGACGAAGCGCGGCAGTCCCCAGGGATCGGCTTGCGGATGCAGCACGCCCGATTGCTGGCCGAAGGCGGCGGCGAAGCCCTGGTCCATCACCAGCTGGCGCACGGCAAGCGAATATTCACCCTGCGGATAGGCGAAGACCGTGGGCCGCCGCCCCAGCTCCGTCTGGAACCGGTCGGACATCCGGCGCAGGTCGGCGGCCGCCTGATCGGGGCTGCGGGCGAGCATCGACTGGGTCGAGGTGCCGAGCGCGCCGATGGTGACGCCGGCCGCCGCCAGCTGCCGGATCTCCGTCCAGGTCATGTGGGCGGGGGAGCCGCGATCCACCGCGTCGGTGGCGACAAAGAGGGTGAAGGGCAGGCCGGCGGCCTTCAGCCGGGGCCATGCCTCGGTGTAGGCGGACCGGCTGGCCTCGTTGATGGTGATCGCGACCGTGCGGTCGGGCAGCGGCTTGCCGGTGCGCAACGCCTCCAGGATCGTCGGCAGCGGCAGGACGCGGTACTCGCCGTCGGTCAGCTCGTCCAGATGTGCCTCGAACTGGTCGATGCGGATGCTGATGGATGGATTCTGGTCCTCGCCGAAGCGATCATAGGCGAAGACGACCGCGCTGGCGCCTGTCGGAGAGGCGGCGGCGGCCCGAGACGCCGGCGCGAGCACGGTCCAGACGGACAGCGCGGCGGCGGCAAGAACCCTGACGGCACGACGGAACGGCATGGCGGCCTGTGGAAACGGCTGGCCGGGGCGACCTCCGTCCCGACGCAAAGGATGTGCCATACTCCCCGCCGCTCGAACAAGCGCGGACCGCCGCTTTCCGGCTAAGGGCTGCGATGCGATGCGCGCGTGCAACAATGGAATGCCGCCACGACAGGAAACGGCCTGCTGTCCGCTGCCCGACGGCCCCTTTCCGGCGAGATCGGGGAGCGGTCCTACATCAGCCGCCCGCCCGCGGCGGCATCGGTCAGCAACGGGTAGCGTTCGGCATCCGGCAGCTGGTAGTGCCACCATTCCGATGGGTAATGCTCCCAGCCGGCGGCGGTCATCACGCCCAGAAGCAGGGCGCGGTTGCGCTGCTGGTCCGCCGTCAGGTCGCTGCGGCCATGGTGGGACCGCTCGGTCATCGCATCGAACCCGGTCCCCATGTCCAGCGGCGTGCCGGCGGCGTCGACCAGCGTCAGGTCGATCGCCACGCCACGGGTGTGGTTGGAGCCCAGCCGCGGGTCGGCGATGTAGGTCGGGTCGGGAAAGGCGTGCCAAAGCCGCCATTGCGCCTCGGCCGGGCGGAAGGCATCGTACACCCGCAGCCGGCAGCCGATGCCGCGCGCCAGCCGGATGGCGTCGGCCAGCCGGCGGGCGGCGTCGGGATGCAGCAGGCACACGGGCGCGCGGTAGATCGGGGCGCCCGACAGGTTGTCGGCGGTGGCGTAAAGCAGCTCCAGATCGATGTCGAATGCCGGAGGCACGATTTCGGTCAGCATGGAATGGGCAGCCGTCGGCGTATTTATCAGGATGGCCGTCGTCTAGCATGGCTGCGGAGCCTTCTGCCACGGTCGCGGGGCTGCCATGCCCGCCGCGGGCTGCGCTGTGGGATTGTGCCCGGTCCGGGATCTGTGATGAAGGGATGCCGCGGTTTGAGCGTTCGGGAAGATGGGGCGATGAAGGTATTGGGTCTGGATACGGCGACGTCCGGCTGTTCGGCCGCTCTGTGGGAGGGGGCTGCCGAGGACGCCGGGCAGGGACGATCCGCGCGGGTGACTGTGCGGCGCAGCGCCCCGATGGCGCGCGGACAGGCGGAGGTGCTGGTGCCGCTGGCGCAGGAGGTGCTGGCGGAGGCCGGCGCCGGCTTCGCCGATCTCGACCGCATCGCCGTCACCGTCGGACCCGGCGCCTTCACCGGGCTGCGCATCGCGCTGGCCGCGGCGCGCGGTATCGCCGTCGCCCGGGACATCCCGGTGGTCGGCATCACCAGCTTCGACGCCATCGCCCATGGCGTGCCGGAAACGGAGCGCGCCGGCCGTCCTCTGCTGGTCGCCGTCGACAGCCGGCGGGCCGAACCCTTCCTGCAGCTCTACGACGGGGCGCTGGCGCCGCTGGGCGACCCGGCGATGCCCGACCCGGCGGCGATCCCCGGCTGGCTCGCCGCGCTCTGCCCGCCCGGACCGCTGCTGCTGGCCGGCGATGCCGCCGCGGCGCTGGCGCCGCTGTTGGCCGGCCGCGCGGAACTGGCGCTGGCCGCCGGCGACGGACTGCCGGATGCCGCCGTGGTGGCCGCGCTGGGAGCCCGCCGCCCGGCAGGGCTTCCGGTCGACCCCTTCTACCTGCGTCCGCCCGACGTCACGCTGCCGAAAGCGGGTGCGCAAGGCGGGAGAGCCGGGGCATGAGCGCCCATTCCGTCCCTGCCCCTGCCCCGCTCCCCTGCCCCGCCGTCGTCCGTCTTCATTGCGCCGGTCCACTGGAGGCCGCGGTGGTGGCGGCCCTGCAGCGGGCCTGCTTTCCGGAAGACCCATGGGACGACGCCTCGGTCGCCACCCTGACCGCCCCACCCACCGGCTTCGCCGTCATCGCGCTTGATGGGCAGGAGCAGCCGGTCGGTTTCGCGATGGCCCGTGTCACGGCGGAGGATGCGGAAATCCTTGCCATCGGCGTGCTGCCGCAGGCCCGGCGGGGCGGCATCGGCCGGCGGCTGGTCGAGGCGGTTGCTGACGGTTCGCGTGGACGGGGAGCGACTGCACTGTTTCTTGAAGTCGCCGAAGACAACCAAGAGGCTTGGACTCTATACAAGGTCTGCGGCTTCTTTTCGGTCGGCCGACGTCCCGGATACTACAGACGGCGCGATGGCCGGGTTGCGGCGCTTGTCCTGCGCCGCAATCTCGACGGGGCATAGGGGTTAATTTTTCCGCACGATCAGGCGGTGGATGCCCTCCGGTTCATCCTTTCGTTCGGGTTGGACAGACAGAATGCTGTGCCCCAATTCCAACAAGGATCGTGGAACATTTTCCAAGGGTTCACCCGCATTCAGCCGGACTTCGAGGGTCTGCCCCGCGTCCATCCGTTCCACCATCAACTTGGTCTTGACGAAGGTTAACGGACAAACCTGCGAGGTGATGTCGAGAAACAAGTCTGTGGAGCTTTTTTCAGCCACCGATTCCTCTTTGTTTCAAAGGATGGATATTGCACGCGGCAGAAAACCTCTTTATATGGAGAGGTACGAATGCCGCGGAGCAAGCTTACATGAGCAACGGGTCCCCTTCCAACGCGCTGTTGTCTCTGACCACGGAGATCGTGGCGGCGCATGTCTCCAACAATACAGTCGCTCTGACCGATCTTCCGACACTGATCGAACAGGTCTACAAGTCGCTGGCCAACGTCGGCACCGAACCGGTGGTGGCGGAAGAGCGGCCGCAGCCGGCCGTGCCGATCAAGAAGTCGGTCACGCCCGACTATATTGTGTGTCTGGAAGACGGCAAGAAGCTGAAGATGCTGAAGCGCCATCTGAAGACGGCGTACAATATGACCCCAGAAGAATATCGCGATCGCTGGGGCCTGCCGGCCGACTACCCGATGGTGGCGCCGAACTATGCCCGCCAGCGCAGCTCGCTGGCCAAGCAGATCGGCCTCGGCACCCGCGCCCGCCGCGGCGCCTGAGCTTCGAAGCCGGCCGCCAGGGGCGGCTGCATGGCGGCCGGGCTCCGGAACGGGTTCCTTGCTCCATGCCCGCTTCCCGCCCGCCGCGACTTCCGGCGGGCTTCCGGCTGTTGAGGCATCCCGTGCGGCAGCATGCCTTGCGTGGCGGCAGGCATGACCGGATCGAGACGCTGCATGATGCCGGTTGACCGGCAACCGGCGGATCGTGTTATGCCTTGCGTTGCGTGCGACGAAGATCGTTCCGACGCGGCCGCCCCGGCCCGGCGGCGGCCGGCGTGGCGCATCGTCCCGAACCATCGCAGCGGACCGTCGACATGGCTGATGCAAGCTTGGACCAGCCGGACCTGACCCGGACGAGCCCTGAGCGTGGCGAGGAGTCCGTACCGGAGGCTCTTGGCGCCAAGGTGACGGACGGCATCCGGCTGGGCACCCTGGAGGTGCGGCTGGCGCAATCCGCTGCTGAGATCGACTGGGCGCAGGCTTTGCGCTATCGCGTCTTCTACGAAGAGATGGCAGCGGTCCCCTCTCCGGCGATGCAGGCTGAGCGCCGGGATTTCGACGATTACGACGGCGTTGCCGACCATCTGCTGGTCATCGACCACGCCCGCGGCAACGGTCCCGACATGGTGGTCGGCACCTACCGCCTGATCCGGCGGCCGGCCGCCGAAAAGGTCGGGCGCTTCTATTCCAGCGACGAGTACGACATCGGCCCGCTGCTCGCCTACCCAGGCGAGATCCTGGAGCTGGGGCGGTCCTGCGTCGATGCCGGCTACCGCTCGCGCGGCAGCATGCAGCTGCTGTGGCAGGGCATCGCCGCCTACGTCTTCCAGCATGACATCGCCCTGATGTTCGGCTGTGCCAGCCTGCCGGGTACCGATCCCGATGCCCTGGCCGAGCCGCTGGCCTACCTGCACCATCATCATCTGGCCCCGCCGGATCTCCGGGCGAGGGCGCTGCCGGAGCGCTATGTGTCGCTCGACCGGATGGAGAAGGACCGCATCGACCCGAAGCGGGCATTGAACGTGTTGCCGCCGTTGATCAAGGGCTATCTGCGCCTGGGCGGCTTCATCGGCGACGGCTCGGTCATCGACCACCAGTTCAACACCACCGATGTCTGCATCGTCGTGAAGACCGATCTGATCACCGACAAGTATTTCAAGCATTACGAACGTCGCAGCCGCGACAGCCAAACCGGCTGAGGGCGTCATGAACCGAACCGCGCGCGCCCTCGGCTCGTCCGGACGCGGGGCCTTGCGCCTGACGCTGTACCTGTTGTGGACGCTGCTGCTGATCCCGCTCCAGGCGTTGGCGGTTGCGCGGGGCTGGCGGCTCTGCCGCACCCTGCCGCCCTTCTATCACCGGATCTGCACCCGGTTGATGGGGCTGGACGTGGTGGTGCGCGGCGAGCGGGCGGCCGGGGGGCCGGTTCTGTTCGTGTCCAACCATTCCTCCTACCTGGACATCACGGTGCTCGGCTCGCTGATCCCGGGGTCCTTCGTCGCGAAGACGGAGGTCGGGAGCTGGCCCTTCTTCGGCCTGCTTGCCAAGTTGCAGCGCACGGTCTTCGTGGAGCGCAAGGCGCGCTCGACGGTCGACAAGCAGCGCGACGACATGGGTGGGCGGCTCGATGCCGGCGACAGCCTGATCCTGTTTCCGGAGGGCACTTCGAGCGACGGCAACCGCACCCTGCCCTTCAAGACCGCCCTGTTCGCCGTCGCCGCCCGGCGCATCGACGGCCGTCCTCTGACGGTGCAGCCGGTCAGCATCGCCCCCACCCGGCTGGACGGCATCCCGATGGGCATTGCCTTCCGCCCCTTCTATGCCTGGTACGGCGACATGGATCTGGTGCCGCACCTGTGGCAGGCCTTCCGCCTGGGCGGCATGACGGTGGAGGTGGAGTTCCATCCGCCGGTGACCATCGACGGCTTTTCCAGCCGCAAGGCGCTGGCCGACCATTGCCAGCGCGTGATCAGCCTGGGTGTGGCCCGCGCCATATCCGGCCGTACCGACGTTCAGCCCCCTGCCAACGGAGCCGCGCCGCCCGCTCCCGCTCCCACTTCCGCTGAGCCCGCCAGGGATCCGGCGCACGGGAGTGCTTGATTCGGCTCTTGTATCCGCCGCGCCGGTCGCCTATAAACAGCGGGCGCGCGGGTGTAGCTCAATGGTAGAGCAGAAGCTTCCCAAGCTTACGACGAGGGTTCGATTCCCTTCACCCGCTCCAAATGCCGCGCTGGCCTGTGGCTTTTCCCTTCTCTTGAAATTTGATGATGAAAAGAGCGGTTTGCGTCGATGGGCGTGAATGGGCGCTCTCTTTTGCGTTGGCGTATCTCCGATGGGGCGGTTGCCGGGGTGGGCAGGATCCCTGAGGCTGAGTGGGGTCGTCCGCCATCCGGAAGGCCGCCATCCGGAAGGGAAACACCCATGCCGCCCATCGAACGAGCCCGACGCCTGAGCCGGTCCCTGCAGGCGCGCTTCCGCATCGACCTGTTCTCGGCCCTGGTGGAACGGGATTTCGAACGGCGGCTGGCGGAAGTCATCCTGGAGGCCGAGCGCGAGGCGTATCGGCGGGGATGCGAGGCGGCCTTGGCCGGAATGGCCGGCTCCGCCGCTGCTGATCCCGGGGAGGATGCGGCGGTCAATCCATCTCCGGCAATGGACAAGGGTGCGCGGGCGGCTGGGACGCCCATGACCATGTGAGGCCGGCCCGTTCGGCGCAGCCGTAATGCCAGGGGCGCTGGTCGCCGTGCCCGGCCCAATGTGGGTCGCCGGCACGGATCGGCCGCCCGCAGCCACAGCAGGGCGGGCCACTCCGCCCGGTCCGTCCGCCTGATGCGCGCACCGCCCCGGTCTTCGCACGCTTTGCTTCCCATCCCAGGGACGCGGGATGCCGTCCATACAGCGCCATTCTTGAATTCCCCGTTTTCGATGATCCCCCGATCTCGACCCGAGCGCATCGATGACAATGCGTTCGTGGCGGAGCGAGAATGCCTACGCTAGGCCATATTGCCAACGGCAAGGATGGGCAGGATCCAACCCGAAATCGCCTATCCGGTTCGGTATCGGGCGGTGTCTTCCTGTGCCCGGATCCGGAACGGGCCGACAGTAAAAGCAATAATCATGGCGTCGTTTGTGCGACCTCCTGCGATCGATCGGTCCGGCTGTCGAAGATCCGGCTTCGGTCGTCTTTCGGTCCTTTTCCGGTCATACAGTTGTCGCCACCCGGTCGACAGCTCCGGTCTTGCGCCCGTCCGGCCCCCTGTCCCGGCCGCTCCCGCCGCGTGGCGAAGGCCGGGCCTGTCCCGATTGCCCCCGGCGGCCGGCGGGAACATTCGGGCCGGCGTCCGGGTTGTGGCAACGACGGGGATGCATGGGAGGACCTGCCGCTATGGAAAAAGACGCGATCGTCGATACGCTCAACGATCTGATCCGCATCGTCGAGGACAGCCACGAAGGCTACCGGCAGGCGGCGGAGTCCGCCGAGGACGATGACCTGAAGGCCTTGTTCAACGATCTTGCCGCACAGCGCGGCTCCATCGTGCGCGAGATCCAACGGCTGGTGGCCGAACAGGGCGGGGCACCCGACATGGGCGGCACCATGATGGGCGGAGCCCACCGCTTCTTCCTCGGGTTGAAGTCGGCTGTTCTCGGCCATGACCGCGCCGCCATCATCGCCGAGGTCGAGCGCGGCGAGACGGAGTGCCTGCGCCGCTATGACGAGGCGATGGCGAGGGAGCTTCCCCTGCCCATTACCGCGGTGATCGCCCAGCATCTCGACCGCATCCGGGTCGACCGTGATCGCATGGCGGCCCTGCGCGGGGTGGTGGCGTGATGGTGCGTCGCAGCATTGCGGGGGGTTCGGAGCGGGCGTAGGCTTTCCCGGTGTGGTCCTGCCACAGCACCACCGCCCATCCGGCTTTGGTGGCCGGATGCCGGTTCCACCTGGACATGGATTGATGAACAGCGACAAACCGAACACAGACCCGGTCGCCAACGAACTGGTCACGAAGGGCGCTTTCGCCCTCTACCACGCCGAAAACGCCCACCGCGTGGCCGAGTTCAAGAAGTCCAAGAATGCCGAAGCGGCGATCGCTGCCGATTTCGACGCCTACCGCTCCCGCTATCTGCGGAAGTTCAGGGATGTCTTCGACAGCCTGTCCGAACAGGGCCTGACCGTCACCCGCGCGGTGTGACCCCGGGGCCGGGCTCGCCGGTCCGGCCTCATTCGTCCCGACCTCAGTCGCCCTGACGTCCCGGCTCCCCGATCCCCGCCGCCGCTCGGCGCCGGTCCGCCGCGGCCAGCACCGCGAGGCGTCCGGCGGGGTCGAGCCCCCTCCAGGCGATGATGTCGTCGAGCTTGCGGTAACAGCCGACGCAGACGTCCGACAGGTCCAGCGTGCAAAGCCGGATGCAGGGGGATGGCACAGGGTCTCCGGGCGGCGTTTCAGGCGGTGCTTGCATCATGGCGCAACTGTGCCAAAGAGCGAGCCGCCGCGGCAAGCCCTCCGCACCCGGTTCGAAATCGAATGGGAAAGCGGCTGGCTGGCCGCTATACTGTGCGGCATGGCCCGCATGCTGTTCCTTCGCGACATCGACGCCGACGTGCAACTGCGCTGTTGCGCCTGCGGGCATGGCGGCGTGCTGCCCCGTGCAATGCTGGAACGGCGTTTCGGCCCCAACTATCCGGTGCTGTCGATCGCGCCGCATTACCGCTGCTCGCGATGCGACTCCCGCGACACCGAAAGCCGGCCGATCGTGGCCGAATCACCGGCCGCGGCGAACGGGGAGCCGTCCTTCGACGCTCCACTGGCGGCGCTGAACGGGCTGCTCGCATCGCTGCGCGGCGGGCCTGGGAATGCCGAACCGGAGGCGCCGCGCGGCAAGCCGGGCCACCCGCTGTCGAACCTTCCACTGTCCGATCTGGTCGCCGACGGTCCGGCCGGGGATGGGGCCGATCCGCTGTGGGAACCCGTCTCGCTGGCCGACATGGCGGCCCGCCTGGGGGATGCCCGGCCCTCCGACGAGGATGCGGCGGGTTGGGACGATCTCCCGGCCGAGGCGCCCGTCCGGCGCATCTCGAAGGCCGCCGCTGCCGCTGCCGCCGACGAGGACGAGGCACTGACGGCGATGCGCCGGTTGCTGGATCAGGCCGATTGGGCGGACGAAGCCCCGGAAGAGAGGGACGCCGGACGCAACGGCCCGCGGATGCCGGACGCCGCTGATGGCCCCTTCGACGATGGGGTATCCGATGGCGAGGATGCCGGTGAGGAACCGCCAGCGGCATTTTCGCACAAGATGCTGGTGCGCAACGATTTCGAGGATGAAGCAGCGGACGAGGACTTCGCTTCCTGGCGGAGCATCGTCGCTGGCGGGGTCCCGGACGAACCGGAAATGGACGATCCGGAGGACGATCCGGAGGACGAACACGGCGACGACGGATACGGCGAGGATGAGCCGTCCGACGACGACATCCTGTCCTTCGCCATCCGCGACCCGGAAAGGCCCGCGCCGCGCCCGGACGGGCCGGTGGGAAGGCCGCCTGCGCAGCGACCCCACGCCAGTGAACCGCTCGACTTCGACCAGCACCGCGCCGAACGTCGCGCGCAGCGCCCGCCCCCGCCACCCGAGGACGAGGGCGGCTTCGACCGGACACTGGCGGCACTGAGGTCGATGATCGAGGATGCGGCGAACGATCCCGACGACGAGGCGCCTCCCATGCCGCGCAAGACGCGTGGTGCCGGGAAGGCGGCCGATAAGACAGCCGGAAAGGCGGCTGGCCGGGGAGAGGCTGATCGGGAGGACGGGGAAAGCCTGCGGCCCGGCCGGGATGCCGCCGAAGATGGCCGGCCGGTGGCGAAGGCCGATCCGGAACCGGAGGAGCCCTCCCCGGAGCCGGCACCGTCCGGCCGCCGTTCCGCCCAGGAACGCGAAATCGAAGAGGCGATGAGGGCTCTGCGCGGGCTGATCGAGGAAGAGATGCCGCTGGAACTGCCGGCACCATCGCCGCCGCCGCCGCCGGCACCGTCGAAAGCCCGGACCGGCAAGCAGCGTCCACCGGCCCTCCCCGAGCCGACGATGACGGAGGACGATGTTCCGCCGCATGACGGCAAGCCGGCCGCCGAACCGACTCCCCTCAGCAAGACCATCGCCGCCCTGCGCGGCATGCTGGAACTGGACGGCCGCCGCAAGCGGTGACGCCGGCCGGCGCCGGCTGCGGTTCCCTGCAAGGTCTGCCGGGCCTGCGGCAGAAGACGGCCGCTTACCTCCGCAGGCGCTTTTCCTGCATGATTTCCAGCTGGAGCTGTTGGATTTCGGTCAGGCGCTGCCATTGGCGCTGGATCAGGTAATCCATCTTCTCGTGCAGGTGCCGGATTTCCAGCTCGGCCTTCAGATTGACGCGGTAGTCGTTTTCGGAGCGCAGGCGGTCCTTCGATTCCTGCCGCTTCTGGCTCATCATGATGACCGGAGCCTGGATGGCGGCCAGGCAGGACAGCACCAGATTCAGCAGGATGAAGGGATAGGGATCGAAGGCCCGTGCCTCGCCTTCGATCATGTTGACGATCATCCATAGGCAGAGGAAGAAGCCGAAGGAGGTCAGGAAGGCCCAACTGCCGCCAAAGCTGGCGAGGCCGTCGGCGAGCCTTTCGCCCAGCGTGCGGTGGTCGTCATATTCCTCTTCCGGGTTCTCGGCCAGGGTGTCATGGCGGGCGAGGCTTTCGGCGACCTCGCGGTCCAGCTCGCTCAGCTCGCCATGCTCGGCCTGCAGCAGTTCGGCGACATAGAGCGAGCGGTAACGCGCCAGCTCCTGCCGGCTGATCTGGGCGTCGGGCTCGAGATGCGGGTGGTCGAGGCGGATGCGGTCGGCCAGGTTGGGGCGCAGGGCGTCCAGCGCGATCAGGTCGCGCTTGGGCCGCCGCTTGCCGCTGACTGCGCAGGACTGTCGCTTGGACAGGGTGTCGGCAGCATCCTCGTGGTCTTCGGCGGCGAGGTTCGGCACGACGGATTCATCGCCGTCCTGCGGTGGATCCTGATGATCGGTCATGATGTCGCCTCCCTGGCATGTGCGATCCGGCGCGGGCGACTTTATGCCCGATCATTTTGACAAGCCGGTTAAATCGCTGAAAGACAGCGGAACCGGGCGAAGGGAAAAACAGATTGGGAAGACTGGGAACTGGCCTCGCCGCTGAAATGGCCGGCCGGCCGGCTGTCGGAAAAAAATGACGGCGCGTTCATCGTCGCCCGCCAAAAGGAAAAAGGGGCCGCCTTGCGGCGGCCCCCTATCCTTACCTGTGTGGCGTTTTCCGGCCGGTCAGCCCGGACCGGTGTCAGCCGATGCGCCAGACATCCGGGCTGTTTTCCAGACGCTTGAGGACGGCCACACGCTGCTGCTCGATCTCCTCGGGCAGGCGGTCGCCGAAGCGGTTGAACAGCTCCTCCTGGTCCTTCGCCTCGGCTTCGGCCTCCTTGCGGTCGATGTCCATGATCTTGGCGAACTTGTCGGCCGGGAAGTTCAGGCCCGACCAGTTCAGATCCTGGTAGCGCGGCGAGTAGCCGAAGGGCGATTCGGCGACGTCGCCGGCCCGGCCGCGGACGCGGTCGACGATCCATTTCAGGACGCGCATGTTGTCGCCGAAGCCCGGCCAGACGAATTTGCCGTTCTCGTCCTTGCGGAACCAGTTGACGCGGTAGATGCGCGGCAGATTCTCCACCTTGTCTTCCATCGACAACCAGTGGTTCCAGTAATCCGCCATGTTGTAGCCGCAGAAGGGCAGCATGGCGAACGGGTCGCGCCGGATGGCGGCTTGGCCGACGGCAGCGGCCGTGGCCTCCGAGCCCATGGTCGCGGCCCAATAGACGCCCTCGCGCCAGTTGTAGGCCTCGAACACAAGCGGGAAGGTCTTCGACAGGCGACCGCCGAAGATGAAGGCGCTGATCGGAACGCCGGCCGGATCCTCCCAGGCCGGGTCGATAGACGGGCACTGCGCCGCCGGAGCGGTGAACCGGGAGTTCGGATGGGCGGCGGGACGGCCGGAACCCGGGGTCCAGTCCTTGCCCTGCCAGTCGATCAGGTGTTCCGGCGCCTCGTCCGTCAGGCCTTCCCACCACACGTCGCCATCGTCGGTCAGCGCGACGTTGGTGAAGATGACGTTGTGGTCGAGCGTCTTCAGCGCGTTCGGGTTCGACTTCACGCTGGTGCCGGGGGCGACGCCGAAGAAGCCGGCCTCCGGATTGATGGCGCGCAGCGTGCCGTCGGGCTGCGGCTTGATCCAGGCGATGTCGTCGCCGATGGTGCGGACCTTCCAGCCCTCGAACTCTTTCGGCGGCACCAGCATCGCGAAGTTGGTCTTGCCGCAGGCCGACGGGAAGGCGGCGCCGACATAGGTCTTCTCGCCGGTCGGGCTTTCCACCCCCAGGATCAGCATGTGCTCGGCCAGCCAGCCCTGCTCGCGGCCCATGGCCGACGCGATGCGCAGCGCGAAGCACTTCTTGCCCAGCAGTGCGTTGCCGCCGTAGCCCGAGCCGTAGGAGACGATGCGGTGCTCTTCGGGGAAATGGACGATGTACTTGTTGTCGGCGTTGCAGGGCCACGGCACGTCGGCCTGGCCGGGCTCCAGCGGGGCGCCGATCGAATGGAGGCAGGGCACGAAGTCGCCGTCGCCCAGGATGTCCAGCACCTTCTGGCCCATGCGGGTCATCAGGCGCATGTTGACCGCGACATAGGGGCTGTCGGAGATCTGCACGCCGATGTGCGCGATGTCCGAGCCGAGCGGACCCATGCTGAACGGCACCACATACAGGGTGCGGCCGCGCATGCAGCCCTCGAACATGGCGTCCAGCTTGGCCTTCATCTCGGCCGGGTCCATCCAGTTGTTGGTCGGACCGGCCTCCTCCCGCGTGCGCGAGCAGATGTAGGTGCTGTCCTCGACACGGGCGACGTCGCCCGGATCGGAGCGGCAGAGGAAGGAGTTTTGGCGCTTGGCCTCGTTCAGGCGGATGAAGGTGCCCGCTTCCACCATCTCGTTGCAGAGACGGTCATATTCCTCCTGCGACCCGTCGCACCAGTGAACGCGCTCCGGTTGGCATTTCAGCGCGATCTCCTCGACCCAGGCCAGGAGCTTCTTGTTCCGCGTCCGCGTATGTCCAGTCATGTCGTCCCTCTCGAAGGCTGGGCCGGTATCGCCGCGCCGGGCGCGCCCTCTGCGGGCTCCCGCAGCCGATCCGGCCGTTCTTTCGTCCGTAGTCGTGTCAGATGGAAAGCAGTCGCCGCGTCAGCGCGGCGCCGGTCCGAACGGGCGGCCGGGCCGGCAGCCCGCCGCGGCCCGCGGCACCGGAAGGGCGCGGTGACGATACGGTGCGAAAGGCGGTCCTGAAGCGACAGGTCTGGGGGCCGATGGCCCGGACGGGAAACGGGTCGATCCGTTATGGTCCACTGAAGTGTTCTCCTGGTTGCGCTGGTCGCACGCCGCTTTCTTGTTTTTGGTGCGGCGTCCGTGAGATGTCGAAGCGACCTCTCGGCTGGTCGTTCGGGCTGACGGTTGGCTGCTCGTCTCTCTCGGTCTTCGGTTCTTTTTTTCGTTGGCCGTTTCTTGTCGGTCACCGGCCCTGGTGGCGGGGGCCGTCAGGTCCCTCCGTCTCCCCGGCTGTTGCGATCCCGGATGTTGCGTCTCCGGTTGGTCCCGATCCGTCCTGCGGCCCGGCCAGCAAGTGCAGCGCCAGTTTAGCCGATTCGGGGTCCTGGATTCTCTGTTCAAAATCGACGCGGGCGACGTACCCCCCGCGTCGCAGGTCGCATCCCTCCGGATCCACGCCGGTCACGCTCCAGCCGTCCGCCGCTCCGTTCGCGGATGGGGCCAGCCGGGAGCCGTACCCCTCGGCATTCAGGCGGCCGATCAGATCGGCCTCCGCCACCGCCAGGGCGGGAGCGGCGCCGGGGAAATCCAGGTCGGCGGCGGACAGCCAGTGGATGCGGCCGAAGCCGGCGACCAGATGGGCGCGTTCCACCGCGACGCGGTAGATCGCGAAGTCTGCGAAGCCGGCATAGAGGGCGGCATCGGGATGGCGTCGCAGATAGCGGGCGCGGTGTGCCGGGTCGTCCGACCGGGTGGCCCGGCCCAGCACCGACAGGCGGGCGCCGGTCAGCGGCCGCTCCAGCCCGGCGGTGCCGTCGAACAGCAGGCCGACCCGGTCGTCGGCCAACAGGTTGCGCGTATGGTCGGCAAGCGTCGACAGCAGAAGCAGCGGGCTGCCGTCCTGGTCGAGAGCCACCAGGACCAGCGAGGGGTAGGGCCAGCCGGCGGCATCGGCCGGGCTGTCCGGATCGGCCGGGCCGTCCGCCGTCCGCTGAGCGGTCGCCAGCGCGGCGCGGTCGCAGGCGCGCATCAGGCGCCGGGCGCGCTCGGCCGGTGACGGGCCGGCAGGCAACGGCGTCGCGCCCTCTCTCCCGTCCGAAGCAGTGCCGGACGGAGATGAGGCAGGAAGGGCGTTCGAAAAACTCATGCCGAAACGAGTGCGTTCTCCCGAGCAGCGCCGTTGTCCGGCGCCGCATTGACGCCATATTGGACCATGCAAATGCTGCGGGAAAAGAGAAAACTGCCGCTGCAGGCCGGACTCTGGCATAAGTATTGGAAAGACCACTCGTCCTATGCCTGATGTTTCCGCTAACATTACTGGCTCCTCCCGCAACCCTCCCTTCCCGCCCGATCAGGAACCCACTACGACCATGGCCCACACCGTCGCCCTGGTGGATGACGACCGCAACATCCTGGCCTCGGTCTCCATCGCCCTGGAGGCCGAGGGATTCGACGTGCGCACCTACACCGACGGCGCCGAGGCGCTGCGCGGCCTGACGCAACGCCCCCCCGACCTCGCCGTGCTCGACATCAAGATGCCGCGCATGGACGGGATGGAGTTGCTGCAACGTCTGCGTCAGACCAGCCAGATGCCCGTCATCTTCCTGACCAGCAAGGACGACGAGCTGGACGAACTGATGGGCCTGCGCATGGGCGCGGACGACTACATCAAGAAGCCCTTCTCGCAGCGCCTGCTGATCGAGCGCATCCGGGCGCTGCTGCGGCGCGAGGCGCTGCGCGGCGAGACCGCAGACGCCGATCCCGGCCAGATCGTCACCCGCGGTCCCCTGCTGCTGGACGGCGCCCGCCATGCCTGCAGCTGGAACGGCCAGCCGATCGACCTGACGGTGACCGAGTTCCTGCTGGTCCGGGCGCTGGCCCAGCGGCCGGGGCATGTGAAGAACCGCGACCAGTTGATGGACGCGGCCTATGGCGAGCATGTCTATGTCGACGACCGCACCATCGACAGCCACATCAAGCGGCTGCGCAAGAAGTTCAAGGCCGTCGACCCCGACTTCGCCCAGATCGAAACGCTCTATGGCGTCGGCTACCGGTACAAGGAATAGCGCGGTGCCCGCGGCCGGCGGCGGCCGGTGGCGGCGCGGCGTGTCGCCGCTGACGCTGCGCATCCTGGCGGTCAACGTCCTGGCTCTGCTGGTGCTGCTGGCCGGCCTTCTCTATCTCGGCCGCTACCAGGACCGGCTGATCCAGGCCGAGACCGAGGCGCTGGCGACCGAGGCGCGCATCTTCGCCTCCGCGCTCGGCGAGGGGGCGGTGAACCGCATCCTGACGGCCCCGTCCCCCACCGGCGACGAGAGCGGCGAACGGTTCGAGCTGGCGCCCGAACTGGCCCGGCCGATGATCCGCCGGCTGGCCGAGGCGACGGCGACCCGGACCCGGCTGTACGACATCGAGGGCCACATGCTGTCCGACAGCCGCGTGCTGGTCGGATCGCAGGGGCGCATCGAGATCCGCGAGCTGCCGGCTCCTCCCGCTGGCGACCCGGTGTCGCGCGCGATCAACGACCTCTACACCCGCCTGATCGACGTGGTGCCGAGCCGCGAGGGGCTGCCCGCCTACCGCGAGGCGCCCGGCCAGCCCAACCCGGACGTCGAGCGGGCGCTGGGCGGCGAGGCCGCAGCCACCGTCTGGCAGGTGGAGCGCGAAGGGGCCGGCGACGGCGTCGGGCCGGAACTGCTGTTGACGGTGGCGGTGCCGGTGCAGCGCTACCGCGAGGTGCTGGGCGCGGTGCTGCTGGCCCGCGGCGGCGGCGAGATCGACCGCGCCATCCGGTCCGTCCGCTTCGACATCCTGCGGGTGTTCGGGGTGGCGCTGCTGGTGACGATCGCGCTGTCCTTCTACCTGGCCGGCACCATCGCCCGGCCGATCCGCAGGCTGGCCCAGGCCGCCGACCGGCTGCGCACCAGCCACGGCCGCCATGCCGGCATCCCCGACCTGACCCGCCGCGGCGACGAGATCGGCGAGCTGTCCGGCGTGCTGCGCGAGATGACCGACGCGCTGTGGACGCGGATGGACGCCATCGAACGCTTCGCCGCCGACGTCGCCCATGAGATCAAGAACCCGCTGACGTCGCTGCGCAGCGCGGTCGAGACAGCCGGCCGGGTCAGCGACCCGCGCCACCGCGACCGGCTGATGGCGATCATCGCCGACGACGTGCAGAGGCTGGACCGGCTGATCAGCGACATTTCCAATGCGTCGCGTCTCGATGCCGAGCTGTCGCGCGCCGAGCCGGAACCGGTGGACATCGGCTTGCTGCTGACCATGCTGGCCGAGATGCGCCAGACGGTGGCGGAAACCGTCGACGATGCGGCGGACGGCGCGGCCTGCCCGTCGCAGGCGCCGCGCGTGGTGGTGGAGGTTCCGGCCGGCGAACGGCTGGTGGTGCCAGGGCTGGAAGGACGGCTGACCCAGGTGTTCCAGAACCTGATCGACAACGCCCTGTCCTTCTCGCCGCCCGAAGGCACCGTGCGGCTGAGCGCAAGGCGCCATGGCCGGACCGTCACGGTCGTGGTGTCGGACCAGGGACCCGGCATCCCGGCGGGGAAGGAAGAAGCGATCTTCGACCGCTTCTATACCGAGCGTCCGGCAGGCGAAAAGTTCGGAACCCACTCCGGTCTCGGGCTCTCGATAGCGAAACAAATAATCAGCGCTCACAATGGTTCGATCTATGTGCGAAATCGTCATGCGAAGGAGGGGCGGATCGATGGCGCCGACTTCGTGGTGAGCCTGCCATTGCTGTAATCCGCATCGCGGAAAGACGGACAACATTGCAACTGGGCAGTGGACAAGCCGGCTATATCCATCGATCATGCCCAAGGTCGTTCTCGCTTGCCGGCTGATGCGGCGACCGGGCCGTGGCGGTCCGGTTGTTCAATCCTCGCTCCATACGGTGACCGACGGGTGTCCATCCCCAGGACTCAAAAGATGTGGGGTTGCCATGCCTGATCCAGTTCCGCCCGAGTCGCCTGAGGCCGTTTTTCCCACATCCGTTCCGTCCATATCCGGTTTTCTCCCCGCCGGCCGCGATCCCTTGCTTTCCTTCCCGGACAAGGCGTCCGGAAACAAGGTGTCCGGAAACGGCGAGGTCGTCGACCTGCGCCGCTACCGGCTGGCCCGGCTGATCCGCGATGCCGGGCGGCAACAGGGGGAACTGGCGCGCCTGATGCGGGAATCCGCACAGGAGCGGACCCAGCTGGCGGAAGCGCTCCAGGGCGCGCAGCGCCATCTCGCCAGCATCGCGGACAACTACAAGATCCTGCTGGTTCGGCTGAAGCGGGAAAAGGACTTCCGCGATGCCTGCCAGGAGGCGACGGAATTGGACGATCTGGACGAGATGATCCGTCGTCGCGACGCGCTGGCCGAGGAGTTGGAGGCCATCCGCCGCACGGCCCGCGGGACGGCCAGCGCCTGAGTATCGGTCTTGGCCGGGTAAGCTGGCGATCCGCGTGCCCGACCGGCGCGTTCGGCGCATGCGTTCCATGGACGTGTCGGCGCAGCCTCCGCCGATGCCGAAAGAACGGTCGGAAGCGGATGGGGGATCCCGGTCAGGTTTCCCCACCTGACCCGCCGGATGACCGTTCCGTTTCCATTGACAGAACCGGCGGCACGTCTCACCTTCGCCAGACTATGGTGACGATTCACGGCACCTGCGTCTTGCTCTCCGATATCGGCGTGCTGCTGCGCGGGGAGTCCGGACGAGGAAAATCCGATTTGGCCTTGCGACTGATCGACGGTGGCGCCCGGCTGGTCGCGGATGACCGGGTCATGCTGTCCGGCGATTCCGGCCGCCTGACCGCTTCCGCCCCGCCGGCCCTCGCCGGACTGCTGGAGGTGCGCGGCGTCGGCATCCTGCCGGTTCCGTCCGCCGCATCGGCCGAGGTCGGGCTGGTCGTCGACCTCGTGCCCCGCGATGCGGTCGACCGCCTGCCGGAGGCGGAGATCGAGACGCTGCTGGGCAGCGCCATACCGCGCCTGGCCCTGCACGCCTTCGACGCTTCCACCCCCGCGAAGATCCGTCTGGCGGTTGCCTGTCTGCGAGACGGGCGGCTCGACCGGGTTCCCGCCAGCCTGCCGGCCCTGTCATGACCCCTGACGCGGCGTCCGATTCCGCTGCCGATGCCGCCAATGCTGGCGATGCCGCGGCCACCGCCCGCGGGCGCGTCGTGCTGGTCACCGGCCTGTCGGGCGCCGGCATGTCGGTGGCGCTGAAGGCGCTGGAGGATCTCGGCTATGAGGCGGTGGACAATCTGCGCCTGTCGCTGGTCCGGGCCCTCATCCGGCAGGCCGACCCCAGGCGCCGGCCGCTGGCCCTGGTGATCGACAGCCGCACCCGCGACTTTTCCGCCCAGAATTTCCTGGATGAACTGGAGGAGCTGCGCCGCCGGGACGACCTGGAGGTCAGTCTGGTCTTCCTGGATTGCGGCGACGAGGTGCTGCAGCGCCGCTTCACCGAGACGCGCCGCCGCCATCCGCTGGCGGAGGACCGCACCGTCCCCGACGGCATCCAGCGCGAGCGTGCCCTGCTGTTCCCGCTGCGGGAAGAATCCGACGTCACCATCGACACGACGCAACTGTCCATTCATGATTTGCGGCGCATCCTGTCCGGGCATTTCAAGCGTGACGCCCAGGCCGCATTGCAGGTGTTCGTGACCTCCTTCTCCTTCCGCCAGGGTCTCCCACGCGAGGCCGACCTGGTCTTCGACGTGCGGTTCCTGGTCAATCCCCACTATGACCCGGATCTGCGGCCGCTGACCGGCCTCAACCCGGCCGTCGCCGCACGGGTTGAGAGCGATCCCGATTTTCCCGCCTTCTTCCGCAACCTGACGGAGCTGCTGCGTCCGCTGCTGCCGCGCTACAACCAGGAAGGCAAGAGCTACCTGACCATTGCCATCGGCTGTACCGGCGGCAAGCACCGCTCGGTCTTCGTCGCCGAACGGCTGGCCGGCTGGCTGAAGGAGCAGGGGCTGCGGGTCAACCTGAGCCACCGCGAGCTCGACAGGCAGGGCCTGCGGACCGGTGCGGGGCCGGCAGGCACGGCGGGCGGCAACCTTGGATGATGCAAATTGCGCCTTGACGACCATACGTCCAACCAACGATCCAGAAGCGATGCGGGTAGCAGCCGCACGGCGCAGGTCTCCGGGGAGGACCCAACCTTGAAGGATGTCCCATGATCGGTATGGTTCTTGTCACCCACGGACGGCTGGCAGAGGAATTCATCGCCGCATTGTTCCATGTGGTGGGCGAACAGCAGCAGGTGCGCGCCGTATGCATCGGTCCGGACGACGACATGGAACAGCGCCGCCAGGACATCCTGAACTCGGTGGCGGAGGTCGACGACGGCTCGGGCGTGGTGGTGCTGACAGACATGTTCGGCGGCACGCCGTCCAACCTCGCCATCTCCATCATGGACAAGGCGAAGGTCGAGGTGATCGCCGGCGTCAACCTGCCGATGCTGATCAAGCTGGCCAGCGTGCGGAAGACCGAACCGCTCGACAAGTCGGTGATCGCCGCCCGCGATGCCGGACAGAAATACATCAACGTCGCCTCCACCCTCCTGTCGGACTGAAGCCGCCCGCAATGAGCCACCCGGACGACACGGCCCCCGCCGATGGCGAACTCCGCCGCACCGCCACCATCACCAACCAGCGCGGCCTGCACGCGCGCGCCTCGGCCAAGTTCGTCAAGCTGGTCGCCACCTTCGACGCCGAGATCTCGGTCCGCCGCGGCGAGTCGGTCGTGTCGGGCGAGTCGATCATGGGGCTGATGATGCTGGCCGCCGGCCCTGGCACGACGGTGGAACTGCGCGCCATGGGCGCACAGGCCGATGCGGCGATGGCCGCCCTCCTTGACCTGATCAACCGCAAGTTCGATGAAGAGTGACCTGCCCCCGGCCGGCCCGGCCAACGGCCCCGTCGCCGGTCCCGACCGCGGCGGCCCCAGCGGTGGACCCATTGGCGGCGCACCCAGCGGCGGACACGCGCCCTCCCCGTCCGGCGAAGGCTTCGGCGGCGGCTCCGCCGCGCGCGCGCTGCGCGGGCTGGGCGTGTCGCCCGGCATCGCCATCGGCCCCGCCCATGTGGTGGAAAGCGGCGCGGTCGCCATCCCGGAATACAGCGTCGAACCCGATGCGGTCGAGGCCGAGGTTGCCCGCTTCAACGAGGCGGCCACCAAGGCGCGGCGCCAGATCAAGAAGCTGAAGAGCAAGGCGCTGGTCCTGCCCGACTCGGCGTCGGAGGAAATCGGATTCCTGCTGGACGCCCACCTGTCGATGGTCACCAACTCGCGCCTGACCCGCGGGGTGGAACAGCGCATCAAGAAGGACCGCATCAACGCCGAGGCGGCAATCCAGGCGGAGATCGCCGCCATCGCCGCGACCTTCGCCGCGATGGATGACGCCTATCTGGCCGGCCGCATCGACGACATCCGCGAGGTCGGGCGGCGGCTGACCCGCAACCTGATGAAGCAGGAATACCGGGCCTTCAGCACCCTGCCCCCCGGCAGCATCATCCTGGCGGAGGAGCTGACCCCCGCCGACACGGCCCTGCTCGACCCCACCGTCGTCAGCGGCTTCGCCGCCGTGCTGGGCGGGGCGGAGGGCCACACGGCCATCCTCGCCCGCTCGCTCGGGCTTCCGGCGGTGCTGGGTGCGCCCGGCCTGCTGGCCGGCGTGCGCAACGGCGTGACGGTGATCGTCGATGGGCTGCAGGGCCGTGTGCTGATCGATCCGCCGGCCGATGTCCTGGCCGATTACAGCGAGCGTCGCGCCGCACGGGAGCGCGAGCGCCAGGGATTGAAGAGTTTGCGCAAGCTTCCCGCCGTCACCCGCGACGGCACCGCCGTGACGCTGATGGCGAACCTGGAGCTGCCCCGCGACCTGGACCAGGCGCTGGAGCACGGCGCCCAGGGCATCGGCCTGCTGCGGACCGAGTTCCTGTTCATGAACCGCGACCATCTTCCCGACGAGGATGAGCAGTACAACGTGCTGCGCACCATGGTCGAAGGGATGGGGGGCCGCACCGTCACCGCCCGGACGATGGATCTGGGCGGCGAGAAGCTGGCCGGCTGGATGGCCGGTCGTTATGGCGAGCCGGCCAATCCGGCGCTTGGCTTGCGGGCCATCCGGCTGGGGCTGCGCGAACCGAAGCTGCTGGAAACCCAGCTCGCCGCCATGCTGCGCGCCGGTGCCCACGGACCGCTGCGCATCCTGCTGCCGATGATCGCGTCGGTCTCCGAGGTGCAGAAGGTGCGCGAGATGATGGGGCAGGCCGCCCGCCGGCTGCGCCGCCGCGGCATCGCCATCGCCGACCCGCTGCCGCCGGTCGGGGTGATGGTGGAGGTGCCGGGGGCGGCCCTGTCGGCCGACGCGCTGGCCTATGCCGCCGACTTCTTCGCCATCGGCACCAACGACCTGACCCAATACACGCTGGCGATCGACCGGGCCGACGAACAGGTCGCTACCCTTTACGATCCGCTCCACCCGGCGGTGTTGCGCCTGATCCAGTTCACCATCGAGGCGGCGCTGCGCGCCCGGATCACCGTGTCGGTCTGCGGCGAGATCGCCGGCGATCCGCGCTATACCGCACTGCTGCTGGGTCTGGGCGTGCGCGAGCTGTCCATGGCCCCGCTGGCGGTTCCAGCGGTGAAGAAGCGCATCCGATCCATGGACCTGATGGAAGCCAGCCGCCGCGCCCATGTCATCATGGACCAGAGCGACAGCGGGCGCATCGCCACCTTGCTGGACGATTTCAACGCCATGGCGTGACGCTCGTCATGCGAGGGGGCGAATGCCCCTTCACATGCTCTTCCGTCCGGCCATATGCCCCAGATAGGCGATGATGCGGTCCAGGTCGGCGTCGCTCAGCATCGTCGGATCGAAGGCTGGCATCTGCTGGCCCGGCCATGTCCGGACGGAGCGCGGGTCGCGGATCAGCCGCTTCAGTCCGGCGGGCGTGAGGTATTCGGTCGGGTTCATCGGCCGGTTCAGGTCCGGGCCCATGGTGGCGCTGCCGGCGCCGTTCAGGGTATGGCAGGCCATGCACTGGGTGAGGAACACCGCCTGCCCGGCCCTTGCGGGCGAGTCGGCGGCCAGTCCCGGCTCGACCGCCAGCTGCGGCCAGCGCCGGAGGGGATCGTCCGAGCCGACGATGCGGGCCAGCTGGTAGGGCCATTGCTCGCTGCGCACCCCCGAGGCCTCCGGCCGCACCCACACCAGATAGAAGGGACCGGCGGATACCTCCTTGCCCGGAAGGTTGGGCCAGGGCTGCCCGGCCGGCTCCACCGCCAGGAAGGCGACGGCGCCGTCGGGACCGGTGCGCAGGCACAGCTCCGGCGGCAACTGCGCAGTGAAACCATCCGACGCCACCCCCTCAAGCACGGCACCCGCCGGAAAATCGGCAGTGCCCAACAGGCTGGCAAGCGGGACGGCACGGTAATGCATCGGCCGGCCGTAGGACACGTCTGCGGGTATGTCGATGCTCACCGAGTCGGGTCGGGCCAGCAGGGTATCGCGGTCGAAGACCCGTTCCGTTCCGGCGACGGCGATCGTCAGCACCGGCCCGCCGGCCAGTGCCGGACATATCCACAAGGCGGCGAGCAGAAGGGACAGGGTGGCGGGCAGGCATCCGGCCACGCGCCCGGCCATGCAACCGATCGACAGCTTCATCATTCAGACTCTTCCTCCGGTTCGTCATCCGCTTCGTCCTCGTCCCACAGCCCGTCGCCGTTGGGCCTTGGCGGGATGGTGGACGGTTGCCCGCGCTCCAGCCTTTCGATCTGCTCGGGATGGGTGATCTCGATCATCGGACCGTTGCGCAGCGTGATCCAGCCCCGGACGCGCACCCGCCGTCCCTCGAAGGAGAGCGGGTCGATGCCGGCGCGGGTGACCTCGCGCATGGCAGCGCGGCCGATATGGACGGTGACGTCGCTGCGCCAGTCGGCGCCGAAGTCCAGATAGGTCTCGCCGCCGCTTTTGGAGACGGCCAGAACGATCCCCTCCACCAGCTGGAAGCCGTCGCGGTCGCGGACCAGGGTTTCCGGATCGGCGGCGTCGCGCACGGCGTAGACCCGGCTGCGCCACATCCCGCGCCCGGCATCGCGCGCCGCCTCCTCCCCCGCCAGCAGTTCGGCGGCGTAGGCGCGGGAGTCCGGGCGGGTGTGGACACGGGCAAGACCGCGTACCAGCAGCGCCGATTGCAGCCACAGCCCGTCGTCCCGCACCAGATGGGCGAGCAGCCGGCCATGCCGGTCGACCGGCGCCGGCCCATGCAGCACGACGCGGCGGCCGAGCGCCAGTTCGGCCAGCGCCGTCGTCGCCGCCTCCGCCAGCGGCCAGCCGCGGGCGTCGCCCGGATCGGTGGCGGACTTGGCGCTGCGTGGCGGCTTGGCCGCCTCGATCCCGGCCAGCCGGACGCGGCGGCCGTCCTCCAGTTCCAGCGTGTCGCCGTCCAGCACCGCGCTGACGCGCAACGGCTCCGCCGTGGCGCCGCCGACCGGCGGAAGCCCGCACATCAGCAGGGCCGTTAGCAGCAGGCGCGGAAGCGGAAGCAGGGCAATTCGCATGGAGAGGCACGGCCCTCGCGGAACATCCGCCGTCGGGCGGGGTTTTGTCCGGTATGCCGACCTATGCCCGCTTCCGCAAGCCGTTCCCGTCCGACCTGGCCCGAACCGCCCTGGCCGTCCTGTGGCTGGCCGTGGCTGCCCCCGCCCTGACCGCTCCCGCCCCGGCTTCGGCCGGGCTGCTGGATACCGTGTTGTCCGGTGGCGACGAGGCGACGCTGGGCGCACAGGAGCATCCCAAGATCCTGGCGCAGTTCGGCGGCGCCGTGAAGGACGCCCGGCTGCAGGGCTATGTCGCGGAGCTCGGCCGCAAGCTGGCATCCACCACCGCACGGGCGCGCGATCCCTGGACCTTCACCGTGCTGGACAGCGACGTGGTCAACGCCTTCGCCCTGCCCGGCGGCTACGTCTATGTCACCCGCGGGCTGCTGGCGCTGGCGAAGGACGAGGCGGAGGTGGCCGGCGTGCTGGCGCACGAGATCGGCCACGTCACCGCCCGCCACTCCGCCCAGCGCCAGACGAGGCAGACCCTCGCCGGGCTGCTTGCCGCCGGGGTGGGAGTGGTTTTCGGCAGCGACACGCTGGCGCAGATCGCCGGGCTGGGCGGCACCGCGGTGGTCGCCGGCTACTCGCGGGAGCAGGAGCTGGAGGCCGACCAGCTTGGCGTCGATACCCTGCGCCGTACTGGCTACGATCCCTTCGCCATGGCGACCTTCCTGGAGACCCTGCGGCGCGACGGCCAGTATCAGGGCCTGCGCGCGGGCGGCAAGGGAGAGGGCGGCTTCGATTTCTTCGCCAGCCATCCGCAGACCGAGGACCGGGTCCGCCGTGCCGCCGATCTGGCCCGCGCCATGCCGCAGGGGGGCGGCCGCCCGCGGGAGCCCTATCTGGCGGCGGTCGACGGCATGATCTATGGCGACAGCCCGGAGAACGGCTATGTCCGCGACCGGACCTTCGCCCACCCGCAATTGGGCATCGCCTTCACCGTGCCGAAGGGCTATGCGCTGCTGAACGGGGCGGAGCAGGTGATCGCCAAGGGGGCGAACGGCACCGCCATGGCCTTTGACGGCGGTTCGGCGGCCGGCGTGTCCGACCCTGCCGCCTTCCTGAGCGATGTCTGGGGCAAGGGCGCCACGCTGGGCAATCTCCAGCGCATCACCATCGGCGGCATGCCCGCCGCGACCGCCACGACCCGCGGCGAAGCCGAGGGCGAAAGCGCCGACATCCGGCTGGTGGCGATCCGCGCGCCGGATGGGCGGATGTACCGCTTCACCTTCCTGGCGCCGGCTGGATCACTGGCTCGTTTCGATGCCGATTTCCAGGCGGCGGCCAACAGCTTCCACCGGCTCACCGCCGAGGAGGCCGCGCGCTACCGCCCTCGCCGGATCCAGGTGGCGACGGTGCGTCCCGGTGACGGCGTGGCGGGCTTCGTCCGCCGCATGCCGCAGGAACCCTATGCCGAGGAATTGTTCCGGATCATCAACGACCTGCCGCCCGGAACGCCATTGGAGCCCGGCCGCCAGGTGAAGGTTATCGTCGGGGAATAGCGGCGGCGGAAGCCCGGGCCGATCGCCATGAAATCCACGTAAGGATACCGCCCGGCGGGTTGCCGCCGGACGGGCGGGCGGGTAGGCTGCCGCGCATGCCCGACGCCCCTTCCGCGCACACACTGACGCTCCCGTCCGCTCATGCGACGGCTGCGAAGCCGGCTGGCGACGCGGGGGCGGGCCCGCCGCCGAAACCGGCGGGTCGTCGCCGGCTGCGGCTGCCGATCGCCGCGGTGCTGGTCGCCGGATTCGGGTCGCTGATGCTGGCGGCGGTCGCCAGCGTGCTGGTCCTGGGACTGGTCAGCGCCGGCACCAACACCTTCGCCCTGCTGAACGACAAGGCCGATCTGGCGCTGGCGGGGGTGGAGGTCCGGGTGCGCCACCAGCTCGACCCGGCGCGGGAGATGGCTCGTTTCGTTGCCGGCCTGATCGAACGCGGTGAACTGCGGGCCGGCGACGCTGCCGCGATGGGCGACACGCTGCGCGGAGCGCTGGCCGGCGCCCCCGACGTCACCGGCCTCGCCTTCATCCGTCCTGATCTGACCGGGGTGCAGGTTGGCCGGCTGAATGGCGGGCTGTCCGTCGTGTCCCTCGATCTTCAGGGCGAGAGCGACGTTCCGCCCGAGGTGCTGGACGGCCCCAACCGCAGCGCGGCCAGCTGGGCCGATCCGCGCTGGCTGAAGGAGGCGCAGAACAGCTTCGTTACCCTCTATCAGCCGGTGCGGCGCGACGGCCGCTATCTCGGGCAGGTGGCGGTCGGCGTCTCGCTGGGAGACCTGTCGCGTTTCCTGTCGGTGCTGTATGTCGAGCAGGGGCTGAACGCCTTCGTGCTGTACGACCAGACCCATGTGCTGGCGCACCCGGCGCTGGTCGGGCGCAGCTTCGATTTCTCCAACAAGCTCGACGGGCCGCCGCTGCCGCGCATCGACCAGGTGGACGACCCGCCGCTGGCGGCATTGTGGACCAGCGGCGTGCCGGTGCAGTCGCTGAAGAAGCGGGTGGAGGCGCGCGGAGTCAGCGTGCTTGGCAGCGATTACATGTTCCTGACCCGCAGCATGTCCGGTTACGGGCAGCAGGATTGGATCATCGGCATTGGCTATCGCGATGGCGAGATGGGCGTCGAGATCCGCCGGCTCTACATCACCGGCGCGGTCGGCTTCGCCATCCTGCTGGTGTCGGTCGGGGTCGCGCTGCTGGTCGGGCGGCGGATCAGCCGGCAGGTGGCGTTGCTGGCCGAGGCCGCCGACCGCGTCCGCGCCTTCGAATTCCGCGCCATCGCCGAATTGCCGGATTCCCGCCTGCGCGAGATGGCGCGCGCCGCCACCGCCTTCAACGCCATGGTCGCCGGCCTGCGCTGGTTCGAAACCTATGTGCCGAAGGCGCTGGTGCTGCGCCTGATGCGCCAACGGGAAACCGAAGGCGGCATCGCGTCGGTGCAGCGCGAAGTGACGGTGATGTTCACCGACATCCGCGGCTTTTCCCGCATGGCCGAGCATATGGCCGCCGCCGACATCGCCACCCTGCTGAACGAGCATTTCACCCTGCTCGCCGCCTGCATCGAGGCGGAAGGCGGAACGGTGGACAAGTTCATCGGCGATTCCCTGATGGCCTTCTGGGGAGCGCCCGAGGCGCAGGAGGACCATGCCGCGCGCGCACTGCGCGCCGCCCATGCCATCCACCACGCCATCCGCGCTGACAACCGCCGCAGGGTGACTGCAGGACAGGCGCCGATCCATGTCGGCGTCGGCCTGCACAGCGGGCCGGTGGTTGTGGGCAACATCGGCTCCGACAGCCGGATCAACTACACCATCGTCGGCGACACCGTGAATGTCGCCGCCCGCATCGAGGAGTTGTCGGCCGCCCTGCAAGGCGATGCGGAGGTGATCGTGCTGACCAGCGGCGTCACCGTCGCCAAGGGCAAGGATGCCGCGCCCCTGGTCCGCCAGGGCGGCCGTTCGCTGCGGGGCCGCACCGGTATGACCGAACTCTGGCGGCTGGTGCCGGAGGACGAACGCAAGGAGGTGGTGAAGGCGGCACCGCCGGTCCTCAAGCCACCGCTTCCGGCGCCCGCCCCATCGGCTGACGCAGACTCCACGGTGTAAAGTCCATAGGTAAGGATAAAGCCGGATTTTGGGGCGGGTTTACCGATAAGTCATTGATAAATATAGGGAGTAATCCGCCCGTATCCTTACCTCAACGCCGGCCGCGCCGGCCACCGCGGCGGTCATCCTCGTCGAACAGCTCGGCCAGCTTGTTCATCATGGTGCCGCCAAGCTGCTCGGCATCGACGATGGTGACGGCGCGGCGGTAATAGCGGGTGACGTCGTGGCCGATGCCGATCGCCACCAGCTCGACCGGCGAGCGGGTCTCGATCTGCTCGATGGTCTGGCGCAGGTGACGTTCCAGATAGTTGCCGGCATTCACCGACAGGGTCGAATCATCGACCGGCGCACCGTCGGAGATCACCATCAGGATGCGGCGCTGTTCCGGCCGGCCGAGAAGGCGGTTGTGCGCCCATTGCAGCGCCTCGCCGTCGATGTTCTCCTTCAGGATTCCTTCGCGCAGCATCAGGCCCAGATTCTTGCGGGCCCGGCGCCAGGGCATGTCGGCCGCCTTGTAGACGATATGGCGCAGGTCGTTCAGGCGGCCGGGATGCGGCGGCTTGCCGGCGGCGACCCAGGCCTCGCGCGCCTGGCCGCCCTTCCAGGCGCGGGTGGTGAAGCCCAGCACCTCCACCTTCACCGCGCAGCGTTCCAGCGTGCGGGCGAGGATGTCGGCGCTCATCGCCGCAATGGAGATCGGCCGGCCGCGCATGGAGCCGGAATTGTCGATCAGCAGGGACACCACCGTATCGCGGAAGTCGGTTTCCTTCTCCGCCTTGAAGGAGAGCGGCAGGACCGGGTTGGCGACGACGCGGGCCAGCCGGGCGGCGTCGAGGATGCCTTCCTCCAGGTCGAAGCTCCAGGAACGCTGCTGCTTGGCCATCAGCCGGCGCTGCAGCCGGTTGGCCAGCTTGGAGATCACGCCCTGCACATGCTGCAGTTGCTGGTCCAGCAGGTGGCGCAGCCGTTCCAGCTCCGCCGGGTCGCAGAGCTCGGCGGCGTCCACCACCTCGTCATACTGGGTGGTATAGGCCTTGTAGGCGTTGGGGTCGGGCTCGTTGCGGCGGTTGAGGTCGTTGCGCCAGGGCTGGCCGGGACCGGCGGGCTCCTCCGCCCCCTCGCCCTCGCCCATCTCCATGTCGCCTTCCTCGCCGGCGCCCTCCTCGGCGCTCTCGCCGGCCTCGGACGAGTCCTGCATCTCCGACGAGGCCATGGATTCCGAGTCGGACCGGTCCTCGTCCTGGCCGCGGGTCTGGCCGTTCTCGGGCGAATTCTCGTCCTCGGAGGACTGGGTCTGCTGGTCCTCCTCCTCTTCCTGGTCGGCCTCTTGGCCGACTTCCATGTCGAGGTCGGCCAGCAGCCGGCGGGTGGCCTTGGCGTAGGCGTCCTGGTCGCCGGCGAAGGCAGCCAGCCCCTTCATGTCCTTGCCCAGCCGTTCCTCGATCCAGGGACGCCACAGCTCGACCGCATGGGCTGCGGCGGGCGGTGGCGTGGCACCGGTCATCGCCTCGCGCGCCATCAGCCGCAACGCTTCGGCCAGCGGCACCTGCCCGCGGTCCTCGAACCGGTCGAAACCCTGCCGGGTGTAGCGGTCCTCCAGCGAGGCTTCCAGATTGTGGGCGATGCCGGTCATGTCGCGGCTACCCAGCGCCTCGCACCGGGCCTGTTCCAGCGCATCGAAGGCCTGGCGCGCGGCATCGCCCAGCGGCATGCGGTGGGCATGGACGGTCGCGTCATGGTGGCGCAACCGCAGCGCCACGGCGTCGGCCGCCCCGCGCAGCTTCGCGACATCGACGGGATTGAGGTCGCGCGCCGGCAGCGGCACCCGAACCCGCTGGCCCGACAGCCCCGGCGGATCGGACGAGAATCCCACCTGCACCTCCGCCCGCCGGGACAGGGCGCGAACCGTGGCGGTGGTGGACCGCTTGAAGGCCTCGACGGGGGTGTCGTTCTGGGTGGTCATCGCGGGGCGTCTTTGTTCTTGGGAAGGTTACGGCGCGGTGGGCGGGATGGGCACGGCGCAAGGCATGGCTCTCATGGGCATGCCGGGACTTGCACCGCGCCTGTAAGCCCTGCCCGCAAAAGCCGCCCCGATCCGTGTGACTCCTTGTGTTCCGCGCCCCGACCCCAGGAGAAGAGCGGGGCGCGGGACAGGTCACACGAGGTTCGCCTGGACCCCCGTCTCCGGCAGTTCCACGCCGAAGCAACGCTGGTAGTATTCGGCGACCGTCGGCCGCTCCACCTCGTCGCACTTGTTGAGGAAGGTGATGCGGAAGGCGAAGGCGACGTCGTTGAAGATGCGCGCGTTCTCTGCCCAGGTGATGACCGTGCGCGGACTCATCACGGTGGAGATGTCGCCGTTGATGAAGCCGGCGCGGGTCAGGTCGGCCAGACGCACCATCGAGGCGACGGTGTCGCGGCCCTTGGCGTCGTCATAGGACGGAACCTTGGCCTGGACGATCTGCACCTCGGCGTCGACCGGTAGGTAATTCAGCGTCGCCACGATGTTCCAGCGGTCCATCTGGCCCTGGTTGATCTGCTGGGTCCCGTGATACAGGCCGGTGGTGTCGCCCAGGCCGACGGTGTTCGCGGTGGCGAACAGGCGGAAGGCCGGGTGCGGGCGGATGACGCGGTTCTGGTCGAGCAGGGTCAGCTTGCCTTCCACCTCCAGCACGCGCTGGATCACGAACATCACGTCGGGACGGCCGGCATCATATTCGTCGAACACCAGGGCGCAGGCATGCTGCAGGGCCCAGGGCAGGATGCCCTCGCGGTATTCGGTGACCTGCACGCCGTCGCGCAGGACGATGGCGTCCTTGCCCATCAGGTCGATGCGGCTGATGTGGCTGTCCAGGTTGACGCGGATGCAGGGCCAGTTCAGGCGCGCCGCCACCTGCTCGATGTGGGTCGACTTGCCGGTGCCGTGATAGCCCTGGACCATGACGCGGCGGTTGTAGGCGAAGCCGGCTAGGATGGCCAGCGTCGTGTCCCGGTCGAACCGGTAGGCGCTGTCGAGGTCGGGCACATGCTCCGAGCGCTGGCTGAAGGCCGGCACCTGCATGTCGCTGTCGATGCCGAAGACCTTGCGCACCGAGACCGTCGTGTCGGGCTTGTGGTCGAACAGGGCCGAGCTGGCCTGGGTCGCTCCTTGGGAAGCCATGGGTGGTTTCTTACGTTCCAGCGAGTGTCGGTTGTCCGGCGGCCGCGGGTATGACCCGGCCCGCCAACGGGGGTTCAGGCAGCATAACAGGCTTTCAGCGTATTGTAGGCCTGATTGATTTCTTTCAGGCGTTCTTCCGCAGCCTTGTCGCCGCCGTTGGCATCGGGATGGTGCATTTTCGCCAGTTCCCGATAGCGTGCCTTGATGCGCGTGAAGTCCACGGGCGGCGTCAATTCCAGAACCGCCAGCGCCTTTTCCTCCTCGGTGCGGGCGTGGTTGCGCCGGTGCGCCTTTTCCTCGTTCTTCGTCTTGCCGTTGTCGTGGCCGAATTCGAAGCTGAAGCCGTTGACCACGCGCTCGCGGATGAAGCGTTCCTGCGTGGCCCATTTGCCGAGCGGCCAGCTCGGCCGCTGCCAGGTGGTGTCACGCCGCACCTCCTGCTCGATCTGGTCGGTGGACATGCCGGCGTAATAGTCCCAGGCACGGTTGTATTCCCGCACATGGTCCAGGCAGAACCACCAGTATTCATTGAGGCTGCTGCGGCTTTTCGGCGCACGGTACTCACCCGCGGCGACACACTCCGGGTGGTCGCAGACACGGGTCGCCGCGCGCGGGCCGGCATAGCTGTCGTAACTGGAGCGGGTGCGGTTCCTGGTCATCGCGCAAGTATGGGAAGAGCCGAAGCCTCTGGCAAGCGTGCCGAACCGGGCTTCCGTCATCCGCAATCCGCGGGTCGCGGCGCTTGACAGACGGGGGTCTGCCATCCTCTCCTTTCCGGGGCGGACCGTTCGGGGGAAAGGCGGCGTCCCAGCCGCCTCGCCGTCCCCGAATGCCCCCAATCGCCCTTACAGACATCGGACATCGCCATGGAATACGCCACCCGCATCCGCGAAAAGCTGACCGCCGGATTGGCTCCGGTGCGGCTGGAGATCGCCGACGAGTCGGCCCGCCATGCCGGCCATGCCGGGGCGGACGCCGCGGGGGAAACCCATTTCCATGTCACCGTCGTGTCAGCCGCCTTCGCCGGCAAGTCCCGGGTGGAGCGCCAGCGCCTGGTCTATACCCTGTTGGCCGACGAACTGCGCGAACGGGTACACGCCCTGGGCCTTACCACCCATGCCCCTGGCGAAGCAGGCGCCTGACGATCTTCAGCCGTCGGACGATATCCGGCAATCAAGCGTTCGAAATTACATACATACGAATGCAATCAATGGTAGTTTTTCCTCTTTCCTACAACATTGAAGAACGCGAGCGTGGTTGCATTTCTCGGCACGTTTAGTAAAGTGCCGTATATGCAACCATTTATCGCGCCGGGGCGGACACAAACTTCGCATGTCTGCCGGCGGCTTCGTGGAAGGGGCTGCGGATGGCGAAGCGTGGGCCGAAGAAAAAGCGGGTGAACACTCCCCAGGCGGGGGTGGAACCGTTGAAGAGCCAGAACATCATGATCGGCGGGCACCGCACGAGCATGCGGCTGGAACCGTCGATGTGGGACGCTCTGGAGGACATCGGCCGTCGGGAATGCCTGACCGTCAACCGCCTCTGCACCCAGATCAAGGAACGGATCGAGGAACAGGCACGCCGCCGCGGCATCATGCCGGAGGAGACGGACGTCACGCTGACCTCTGCCGTCCGTGTCTTTATCGCCGCCTATTACCGCCGGGCCTGCACCGAAGACGGTCACATGCGCGCCGGACATGGCGGCAGCGACCCGTTCGTCGGCACACCCTTCGAATTGCCGGCGAGATCGGACGATGCCGATACGGTGCAGTCGACCCTTCAGTCCCCGGGCGTCGCCGGCAGCGCCTTCCCTTCCGCCGGGCTGTCCGGCTCGCCGGACCCCCGTCCGGAGGTTTGATCCCCGCCTCCTGATCCCACCGATGGCAGCCGGTCCCGTCCGGTTGCCGCAGTCTCACTCGGCCGCTTCTTCGCGGGCAGTTCCCTCATGGAGCGCGTCGCGCTCACCGGTGTAGTGGGCGGGCCAGGTTTTCCGCACCACATCGCCGCTGCTGTCGAAGATGTGGCACATGTTCAGCAGCACCGGTCGCTTGCCGTCGCCGGCGGCCGGTCTGCCGGCAGCCTTGGCCCGCTCGGCCGCCTCGCGGGCCAGGATCGGGTAGATCGTCTGGAAGGCGGTGGTCGCCAACGGCCCCAGCAGCTCGACCAGATGGGTGCAGCCCTTCGGTCCGCCCAGCCGGTCCTTCACCGCGCGGGTCCAGCCCGGACCGATGCGAAGCCCGACCAACTGCTGGTAGCGCGGCGTGATGGTGCCGCAGGCACGGTAGGGACTGTGCTGGGTCACCGCCTCGACCGCCTTGACGGTCAACTGGTCGTCGACGGTCAGGCGCATCCACATCTGATGGATCGGCGTTCCGGGTTCAAGCTGCCCGCGCTCCTCGGTGTGGAAGCCGTAGCTTTTCACGTCGGTCAGGTGGCCTTCGATGTCCCACAGTCCGTCGGCACGCCGGAAGCCCTGGCAGGTGACGCGACGGGTATGGATCGGCTCGCGCGCGGCGGGGGCGGACAGCGAGGTCGCGGACATTGGGCTTTCCAGTTCAGCAGGTCAGGATGGCTCACCCTGAACTATCGGTGGGGCCGGGCGCCCGGTCAACCCGACCCCGCCGCAACGCAGCGTTACCTATGGGTCAACCATCGGCGGCCGGCCGCCACCCGGCGGCTCATCCCGCTGTCGCTTCCGCGGAATAGCCGCTGCCGAACATGTAGGCCTCGCGGCTGCGGATCTCGTCCTCCAGATGGGTGCGGACCACGGCGAACAGATCGCGGATCGACACCATGCCGACCGCTTCGCCATCCACGGCAACCGGCAGATGGCGGTAATGGTGGCGCTCCATCAGGTCGAGTGCGGCGAGTGCCGAGGCCGAGGGTTCCAGCGTGTCGGGGGCGGCCGTCATCACGGCCGACAGCGGCGTCACGTCGGGGTCGAGCCCGGCGGCCACCACGCGGACGGTCATGTCGCGTTCGGTGACGATCCCCCTCAGCGTCCGCCCTTCGGTGACCAGCACGGCGGCAATGCGCCGTTCGGCCATCAGAAGGGCGGCGTTCCGAACGGTGGCGTCCGGTGGCAGGCAGGACAGGTCCTGGTTCTTGATGACGTCCGGTATCAGTCGGCGTGTCGGCATGTGTCCCATCTCCCTCGTGATTGCAGGTTTTGTGGACGAACGATGCACTCGCCCGCGATGTGGCACCGCGGCATACCGATCCTGTCAGCTTGCTACGCCAATCGTCAATATAACTGATCGTCAGTGATTTCTTCCGTATGCAGCTCCTCCCGATTCTTCCTGCAATTCTACCGAGCGGTATCCAGCCGCTTGCGCAGCCCGTCGAATCCACTGGTATAGATGCCGGCGATGGCCTTGCGCGCCTCGGTGTCCGACGCGCCGCTGGCCTCGAAGCGCGAAGACCAGGTGATGCGGGTGGTATGGGCATCCACGGCGCTCAGCCGGATGGTGGAATCGTAGTTCTTTACCGGCAGCGGCCCACTCAGCAGCGTGTAGCGCAGGCGATGTTTGGCGGCGGAGACGGACATCAGCCGTTCCTGGATGTCGCCGCCGCCTTTCAGGGCGATGTCGCGCTCCTGCATGCCTGCGGAGTTGCGCAGGGTGCAGCCCTCGACCGCCGGGTGCCAGTCGGCGATGGCGCAGAATGGAGCGATCTGTTTCCACACCTGTTCGACCGGCGCCTTGATCGTCGCCTGCTCGCGGACCTCCAGCGCCAGGGCCGGCGCTGCCGCCAGCAGGACCGCGCCCATCGCCGCCACTCCCGATATCGCCTTCATCGTCACCTCCCCGTTGCGCCGCGGCGGAAGGGCCGCGGTTCTGGGGAGCGAGTATGGGCCGGCAGGCGCCACGGCGGCTATCGTGCGATAGGCTGATTGTCAGTGGTGTTCGGAGTCAGGCAGGAGTTACCGCTTCCTCCAGCACCGCACGGACGGCGGCGGCGTCGACGTCGCGGCGGGTGAAGGCGTTGCCGATGCGGTCGGCCAGGATGAAGGTGATGCGACCGTCCTGGACCTTCTTGTCCTTGGCCATCGACCGCACCAGCCCGTCGACGTCCCATGCAACGCCGGGGATGTCGGCCGGGCGCACTGGCAGGCCGACGCCGGCCAGATGGGCGCGGGCACGGGCGGCATCCGCCGCCGGGCACAGTCCGAGCCGGACCGACAGATCGAAGGCCAGCACCATGCCGATCGCCACCCCTTCGCCATGCAGCAGGGTCTGGCCGAAGCCGGTCGCCGCCTCCAGCGCATGGCCGAAGGTGTGGCCCAGGTTCAGCAGGGCGCGGTCGCCGCTCTCGCGCTCGTCGACGCCGACGATGTCGGCCTTGGCGCGGCAACTGACGGTCACGGCATGGCGTCGCGCGTCGCCGTCGCCGTCGACCACGCGCCGTCCGTTCCGTTCCAGCCACGCGAAGAAGTCGGGCTGGCGGATCAGGCCGTACTTCACCACCTCGGCATAGCCGGCCAGCACCTCGCGCCGGGGAAGGGTGTCGAGCGTCGCGGTGTCGGCGATGACCAGCCGCGGCTGGTGGAAGGCGCCGACCAGGTTCTTGCCGTGCCGGCTGTTGATGCCGGTCTTGCCGCCGACCGAGCTGTCGACTTGGCTCAGCAGTGTGGTCGGCACCTGGATGAAGTCGATGCCGCGCAACGCCGACGCCGCGGCGAAGCCGGTGATGTCGCCGATCACCCCGCCGCCCAGCGCCAGCAGAACGGTGGACCGCTCGATGCCGCGGCCCAGGATGTCGTCCATCAGCTGCTGGAAATAGGCGAAGTCCTTGGTCTTCTCGCCGGCCGGCAGGACGATGGCGGGCTGGGGAGCGATCCCCGCCTCCAGCATCGCGGCATTGAGCGTGTCCAGGTGCAGCGGTGCCACGTTGGCGTCGGTCACCACGATCGGCGCCCGGCCGCGGGTGACGGCGGCGATGCGCTCGCCGGCATCCGCCAGCACGCCGTCGCCGACCAGGATGTCGTAGCTGCGGGCGCCGAGCTCCAGGCGGACGGTGTCGATGGGGGCCGGAATGGCGTCGGAGACGGAGGTCATCGGAGGATTCCGCGAAGCTGGCGTTGCAGGGCTAGGGGATGGACAGGCGGATCAGGGCGTTTCGGCCTTGGCCTGCCGTCCTCCGCGATGGGGAAGCTGGATACCGAAATGCGCCTCGAGCGCGTCGATCACCAGTTCGACCGTCCCGTCGGGCGGCCGCTCGTCGCTGACCACCTCCAGATCGGCCTCGGCATAGACGGGATAGCGCTGCTCTATCAGCCGGCCCAGGATGGTGCGCGGGTCGCCCTGGTTCAGGATCGGGCGGTGGGTGCGCCGGGCGGTGCGGGCGACCAGCACGTCGAGCTCGGCGCGCAGCCATACCGACAGGCCATGTTCGCGGATCGCGGCGCGGGTTTCCGGATCCATGAAGGCGCCGCCGCCGGTCGCCAGGATATGCACCGGCTCGTCCTTGACCAGCCGGGTGATGATGCGGCGCTCGACCGAGCGGAAGACCGGCTCGCCGTCGCGGGCGAAGATCTCGGCGATGGTGCAGCCGGCCGCGGCCTCGATTTCGGTGTCGGCATCGCGGAAGGGCAGATGCAGGCGCGCCGCCAGCCGGCGCCCAATGGCGCTCTTGCCGGCGCCCATCAGCCCGACCAGCACCACGGTGCACGGCAGCAGCGGCTGTGCAGTCTCCGCCGTCCGTGCGCCCGGACCCTGGGTCGTCATCGTTTTGCGCAATCCCATCGCATCCATCCGATCCGCCACCCGACCCTTCGTCCCTGTCCACCCGCGCCCCGCCGTCCGCGGGGAGCGGCCGTCATGCCGCTGCAACAGACAACACTCATACCCGGCGGAGCCAAGCCGGCACAAGCGCGCCGGGCGTTGCCGGCACCCGATCGCCTTGCCGGGCGGTTCCAGGAAAGCCCGGAGGGCGGGTTGCGTGGCGGTCCAACCTGTGGCTACACTGCGCCACCGCCCGGCGGTGTCCCAAATCGGGCGATGTCCCAGATTGCCGGTCGCCGCCTGCGCGGCCGGGGTGCGGATGCTTTAGCAGAAAAGCCTTTGCTTGTCCCAAGCCCTGCGGTCGCCGGGCGTGGTAGCTCCGCCCCGATCCGCTGCTTTTCCGACACAACGCGTCCTTGGTGCCATGAGCCGGTTTCTTTCCATCATCGTCGTCCTGCTGTTGCTGGTGATCGCCGGCGGCATGGTCTTCCTTGCATCGTGGGACCTGCCGGCTCCATCGAAGACGGTGGAGAAGGTTCTGCCCGATGAGCGCTTCCCGCGCTGAACCGGGGGCACCGCCCGCCGCCGGGCTGCCGGCCGGGTCGCCGGCGGTGGGCCGACCGGCGGCCGCTTGGCTGGCGGCAGGCTGGATTGCCGGCGGTTCGGCCATGCTCTGCTGGTCTGTCGCCGCCGGAGCCCAGGCCCTGGGTCCGCCTGTCCGGCTGACCCCCGATCCCGTCAGGCCGGAGATGACGGCGCCTGTGCCGCCGATTCCCGCACCGGCACGCGTGGCAGTTCCCCCAGCCGCGTCATCCGTCCCACCAGTTGCTCCGTCATCGGTCGTTTCTCCGGTGGTGGCACGGCCGGTGCCGGTCGCGCGTGAGCCGCTGGGGGCGCCCGATCCGGACGGGGCCGGTCTGCTGAGCGGCATGCAGGGGCTGGGGGCGGAGCCGTGGCGCGGCCTCGGCCGGGCTGAACTTCTGCCGCTGATCGCCGCCCTGCCGGTCGATACTCCATCGCCGGCCGCCAAGGCGCTGGAACGCCGCCTGCTGCTGAGTGCCGGCTCGCCCGCCATCGCGACCGGCGAAGCGCCGCCGCTCCGCGGTTTCGGCGCCCTGCGCATCGAGAAGCTCTCACGGATCGGCGACCCGGCCGGGGCGGCTGGTCTGGCGGCCCTGTTGCCGGCGGCGCTGGCGGCGGACGAGCCGGCGGCGCGGGCGTTGACCGATGCGGAACTGGCGCGCGGCGGCCTCGATTGCGCGCGCGCTCTCGCCCGCGGCAAGGAATTCGCCTCCGACTACTGGACCAGGCTTGCCCTGTTCTGCCACGCCCGCGTCGGCAACCGTGCCGGCACCGACGAGGCGCTGGCGGCCCTGCGCAGCAGTGGTGTCCGCCGCTCCGACCCGTTCCTGATGGTGGCCGACGCGCTGGCCGGGGCCGCCCCGCCGCCCGCGCGGGCCCTGGCCCTGCAAGGCGGCGGCGACGGTCTGGCGCTGACGCTCGCCGCCATGCGGACGGCGCGGATCGCCGTGCCCCCCGACCGCCTGCCGCTGGACAATCCGCAGGCGCTGGCCGCAGTTGCAACCAACCCCTCCACCGATCCCACCACCCGCGCCGCCGCCGGGGAGCGGTCGGCGGCGGCCCTGTTCCTCGACGGCCGGCAGCTCATCGACCTCTATGTCCAGGTGCAGCCGCGCGGCGACGAGCTGTTGCGGGTGAAGGACATCGCGCAACGCGACCGCACCGCCCGCAGCCGTGCGCTGGTCCATCAGGCGATGGCGGCGGCGATGGACGGGCAGCGTCGCGTCGGGCTGGCATCCCTGGCGGTGGAACTGGTCGACCCGCGCCTGCGCGCCGGGCCGGTGGGCGCCGCCGCGGCCGGGCTGCTCGACACCGTGTCGCCCACAGGCGATGCTGCGGCGCTGGCTCCGGCAGCGGCATGGCTCTATTACGCGCTCGGCCGGCTCGACCAGGGGCGGCGCTGGCACGATCTGGCTCTGCGCAGCGGACGGAGCGCCGACACCGCTTGGCTGTGGCCTCTGGCCGTGGTGGCGACCGGGCGCGGCGGCGACGATCCCCGCGGGCTGGCCGCGTGGCTGGACGAGGCGTTGCGCGGTGCCGACACTCCCGCCCGTGCCCGCATCGCCGGCCAGTTGGCGCTGCTCCAGGCGCTGGCCGTCGCCGTGCCGGACGAGGCGTGGCTGACGGTGACGGACGGCGCCGGGCCACCCACCGGCAGCGATGCGGGGGTCGATCCGGCGCTATGGCAGCGCCTGGGCGACGCCGCCGCCGGCGGACGCATCGGCGAGACGGTGGTCGCCGCCCTGCTGCTGCTGGGGGAGGCCGGCCCTGCCGGGGTGCCGCCCGTGGTGACGGCGCGGGTGGCCGCCAACCTGAAGGCGGTCGGGCTAGAGGCGGACGGCCGCGCGCTCGCCCGCGAGGCGATGGCGGCGCTGGCTGGCCCTGCCGTCGCCTCCGCTCCGGCGGCAAGCCCGCCATGAAGCCCGCCAACAAGCTTGGCATGAACTCAGCTCCAGGGAGCCTGTCGACATCATGAGCGGATCGGGCATGGCCGTAAAACGCGCCGCCAAGCGCCGGGGCCGGCCGTGCAAGCCACGACCGGTCGCCATCTCGCCGCATCTCGATGCCTTCCTCGACATGCTGACGGCGGAGCGCGGGGCGGCGGTCAACACGCGGCTGGCCTATGAGCGCGACCTCGCCGATCTCGGCCGCTGGCTGGCGCAGCGCGGCGTGCCGCTGGAGGCGGCGGGGACCGAGGATCTGCGGGCCTATCTGGCGGTGCAGAGCACAGACGGCGCCCCCCGCACCGTGGCGCGGCGGCTGTCGGCGATGCGGCAGTTCTACCGCTTCCTGCTGTCGGAGGGCCGGCGGGCCGACGATCCGGCCTCCCCCCTCGACAGCCCCAAGCAGGGCCGGCCGCTGCCCAAGATCCTGACGGAGGGGGAGGTTGGCGCCATGCTGGCCACCGCCGAGGAGCGCGGCGGGCCGGAGGGGCTGCGGCTGGTCGCGCTGCTGGAGGTGCTGTACGCCACCGGTCTGCGCGTGTCGGAACTGGTCGGCCTGCCGATGACCGCCATCATGCGCGACGGCCGCGGCCTGCTGGTGCGCGGCAAGGGCGGCAAGGATCGGATGGTGCCGCTGTCCGACCCGGCGCTGGCGGCGCTTGCCGCCTATATTCCGTTTCGCAGCCACTTCATCCCGCCTGTTGCGGGGGCGGATGCCGGGCACAGCCCTTTCCTGTTCCCGTCACGCATCTCCGCCGAAGGGCACCTGACGCGCCAGCGCTTCGCGCAATTGCTGAAGCAGCTCGCCATCGACGCCGGCATCGACCCGGAGAAAGTCAGCCCCCACGTCCTGCGTCATGCCTTCGCCACCCATCTGCTGGATCATGGCGCCGATCTGCGCTCCGTCCAGATGATGCTGGGGCATGCCGACATCGCGACGACGCAGATCTACACGCATGTGGTCACGGAACGGCTGAAGCGGGTCATGCACGACCACCACCCGCTCGCCCGCCGCAAGCTGGAGGAGCCATCGTCGGACGATTGAGGACGCTGAGGTAAGGACGATAGGGAGAACGGGGTCGAATGGACCTGTCAGACCTCTCCCATCCGGTGAAGAGTATGATAAATTATATTTATATATCAATGTATTAGAAAAATACTTGTGCGATCATGGATGGGGTGAGGGATGGGGTGACGCCATCTATCCTTACCTCTTCTCCAGCATCAGCGTGCCCTGGCGGGTCACCTTGTTCCTGATCTTTTCGGCCAGCAGGGCCAGCGCCCAGGGAAGCTGGACCTCCATCTCGACGCTGTTGTCCAGCACGTCGATATGGCCGGCGATGGTCTGGGCCAGCGCCACGACGCGGAAATCCAGACGGTCGCCGGCCCAACTGTCGTCGATGCTGGTTGCGACGGCACCGAGGCGGGCCCGGACCTCGCCCATGCCGTCGACCAGCCGGCGCCTTGCCTCCGCCCGGCCGAGCGAGTGGGGGATCGACAGGGTCAGGGGCTTCGTCATCGTCGGCGGCTCCGCGGGGCAAGGGGGCGGGTGGGACAGGGATAACGCGGGCGGTGGGAATTGGGTTCCGCCGGCGCCCGCCCCTAAACGATCATCCCTGAATGCTGGCCCCGCCCTGCCCGCTCAGGCCCGCACCCCGTTGACCGGCGCGCGCACAGGCATGACGCAGCGGACATGGGCGCCGCGATAGATGCCGGGTCCGCCGGTCTCGTCCAGCTCCAGCCGGCCGCCATGCAACTCCATCACGTTGCGGGCCAGCGAGATGCCCAGGGCTGCCGCGCCATGCGGGTCGGCATCCGGGGCGGCGGCACCGCTGACAGACAGGGTGACGCTGCCGTTCAGCCTTTCGCCGGCCAGGCGGATGCGTCGGTCCGGCGGCGGATTGCGGATGGCGCCGACCACCAGCGTGAACAGCGCCTGTTTCAGCCGCTTGCCGTCGCCCTCGATCTCGCCCAGCGCCGCGGGAGCCACGACCTCCATGCGCAACCCTTCGCGCCGCGCCCATTCGCGGGTCAGCCCGGCAACCGAGTCGAGCAGGTCGGGCAGGCTGACCGGCCCGCGGTCCAGCGTGGTCACGCCGGCGCCCAGGCTGGTCAGGTCGACCACGTCGTCGATCAGCTCCAGCAGGCGCTGTCCGGCCGCCAGCATGCTGCGGACATACTCCATCTGCCGCGGGTTCAATTCGCCGAAATACTGGTTCGCCAGCACCTCGGCGAAGCCGATGATGCCGTTCAGCGGCGTGCGCAGATGGTGGGAGACATTGGCGATGAACTCGCTCTTCAACTGGTCGGCGGCCTCCAGCGCGGCGTTGGAGGCGCGCAGTGCCGTCTCCAGCCGGGCGCCGTCGGTGACGTCCAGATAGCTGTTCAGCACCGCCCCGTCCGGGAGCGGCAGGGTGGAGAATTCCACCACCGACCCGTCGCTGCGCTCCACCCGGCCGGAACGGACGCTGCGTTCCAGCGTGGCGCCGATCAGTTCCTCCTTCAGCGCATCCCAGATGGAGGCGGAGTTCGCGGCACCGGCTGCCGGGGCGCCGGCCGTTTCGCCCGACCGCTCGGGCGGCGGGTTCTCCAGCAGCGGGCGCATGCGTTCGATCACGTCGGCGATGTGCGGCTCGCCGTACAGGTCGCCGTCGGCCAGATCCCAGATGCGGGCGAAGGCCGGGTTGGACAGCTTTAGCCGGCCGTCGCCGCCGAACACCGCGATGCCCTCCGCCAGATTGTCCAGCGTCTCCTGCTGCACCGCCATCAGTGTGTTGTAGGAGGATTCCAGCGCAAGCGTGTTGGTGACGTCCTCCAGGATGGTGATCAGTCCGCCCTGCGGATGGGGGGCGGCCAGATGGCGCAGGGTGGTGCCGTCGGGCAGATGCAGCATCTCCTCCACCGGTTCCACCAGATGGGTGTAGCGGGTCAGCCGCTCACGCTTGAAGGTCTGGTAGTCGGCATATTCCGGCAGGCGGCGGCGGGCGCGCAGTTCCTCCAGCAGCTCGGCGTTGGTCGGTTCGCCGCGCAGCCATGCCTCGTCCAGATCCCACAGGCGGGCGTAGGCCTGGTTGAAAAAGGTCAGCCGGGTATCGGGGCCGAAGATGGCGATGGCGGTGCCCAGCCGTTCCAGCACCTCGGCATGGGCGGTCAGATGGCGGTCCAGCTCGCCGCGCAACTCCTCCAGCGGGGTGAGGTCCATGGCATAGCCGACCACCAGCGTGCCGCCGCCGTCGGTCAGCGGCAGCGGCGCCTCGGTCACCTCCAGCATGCGACGTTCGGTGCCGATCACCACCGGGGTGCGGTCGGACTGGGCGAAGCCGCCGCTGCGCGCCCGTTCGGCCAGCGACGGGCCGGCGGCGGTCAGCTCCCGTCCCTCCGCCACCACGCCGTCGGGATCGCCGTCGACGGCGCGGGCATAGGCGCGGTTGCACCAGGACAGGCGTAAGGACCGGTCACGCATCCATACCGGGATCGGCAGGGCGTCGGCCGCTGCCTGCAACTCTGCGAGGCGGGAGCGGGCGACGCCCGTCTCCGTCTCCTGCCGGCGGGTGGCGCTGCGGGCGGCGTCGTGCGCGGCGGTGACGTCCTCGATCCAGACGACGTCGCAGCGCTCGGCCCCGGCGGAGCCGCGCCGGCCGGTCAGGACGAGTCGCCGCCCGTCGCACGCCGATGCCTCGCACCGGAAGGGCTCGCCATCGCGGCGCAGGCGGGCAAGGGCGGAGGCGAATTCGGGTGTCGGCAGGGCGGTCGCCAGTTCGTCGGCCGTGGCGATGCCGAGCAGGGATGCCGCCTGGTCCGACAGCAGGGCCTCGCCCGAGCCGTTCCAGGCGCACCAGGGATGGGGTGCGGCGGCCAGAAGCGCCCGCCAGCGGTCGCGGTCTGCGGCTGCATGATCGGCCTCGCGCCGGGTTTCCTTGTTCCAAAAGAAGCCAGCGAAACCGACCACGCTTTCCACCCCCCGGGGCCGGGACCAGCGCTATGCGGATGGCCCGGCCGAAGCTATCGAAATGAGTCAAGAGGCGCAGAGTAGTTCACCCGTCCTCCACCGACAAGCAACACCCGCCTGCCGTGCGCCTTTTCGGGAAAGCCTTCCCGCCCAGGTAGATTTCGCTCCGACATGGCCGGTTACGCCATGGTCTCTTCCGGACGGTGCATCGTCTCTTTCGTGTGGCGCAACGTGCTTATCGCCTTTTCGACTTCCGGAAAGGCTGCGGCCATTGCGCCGGCATGGCGTTCCAGCTCCGTCTCGCATCCGTCGACGATGGCGCGTTCCAGGCCTGTGCAGGCGGCGGCCAGTGCCTGCGCCCCGGCGGTCCGCGCCGCCCCGGCCGCCGAATGGGCGGCGGCCCGCGCCTCCTCCATGTCTCCGGCCGCCAGCGCCTCCAGCGCCCGGTCGAGCGTGGGCCGCGTCGTCTCGATGAAGAAATCCATCATGTCGAGCGTAGCGCCGTCGAGGCCGCCATCCTCCATGCCGCCGAAGATCTCCCGCACATGGTCGAGGTCCAGCACGGGCAGCGCCTTTTCCGGTGGGGGCGGGGCGACGGCTTGCGGCGGGGCGGCGTCGAGCCAGTGGGCCAGGACCCGGGCGAGCTGTTCCAGCGTCACCGGCTTGGCGAGATAATCGTCCATGCCGGCGGCCAGGCAGCGCTCCATCTCGCCGGACAGGGCATTGGCGGTCATGGCGACGATGGGCGTGCGCTCCCTTGCGGTTCCTTCCTCGGCGCGGATGCGGCGCGCCAGCTCGTAGCCGTCCATAACCGGCATATGGCAGTCGGTGACGACCAGCCGGTGACGGCCGCTGCGCCAGGCCGCCAGCGCCTGTGCTCCGTCGACCGCCAGTTCCGCCGCATAGCCGAGCCGGTGCAGTTGGCGCAGGATCACCTGCTGGTTGGTCGGATGGTCCTCCGCCACCAGGATGGGGCCTAGGGCGGCAGCGGGCGGATCGGGGAAGTGACCTTCCTCCATCGCCGGGGTGGGAGCTGAGTCCTGCGCGGCGCGGCCGGTCAGGACGGCAGCGGCACGAACCAGAGCGGCGCGGTGGACCGGCTGCGCCAGCCACGCCAGCGGATGGGTGCCGGCGGCGTTCGTGAAGGCATGGGGCGAAGCGGCCTGATGGCTGTTTTCCCGTCCATCGCCCACCAACAGCCGCGGCAATCCGGGGCTGCAGGCGTCGGACAGCGGTTGCAGCCGGTGGGCCAGCGCCGCGGTGGTCACCAGCAGGCCCAGTCCGCCGCGCCCCAATCGCGTCGCCGCGTCGGGTACCGTGGCGGCAACCGTCACCGTGGCACCGCCCTGTTCCAGGTAACGGGCCAGCACGGCGCGTTGCACCTCGTCCTCGTCGGCCAGCAGAATGCACAGGCCGGCGAGCGGCGCCGGATCGGGCGGCAAGGGTTCGTCGGTGCACGGCAGATCGACCGTGAACCAGAAGGTGGAGCCGATGCCCGGTACGGACTCGACACCGATGCGCCCGTCCATGCGTTCGATCAGCCGGGTACAGATCGCCAGCCCCAGGCCGGTGCCGCCGAAGCGTCGGGTGGTGGAGCTGTCGGCCTGGCTGAAGGGCTGGAACAGACGGGCCTGTCCTTCCGGACCGATGCCGATTCCTGTGTCCTCCACCGCCACATGCAGGCGGACATGGCCGGGCCGGGCCGGGCCGGTGGCATGGACGCGCAGCACCACCCGGCCATGGTCGGTGAACTTGATGGCATTGCCGGTAAGGTTGAACAGGATCTGGCGCAGCCGGCCCGAGTCGCCGCGCAGCCGCGCCGGCACCGACGGGTCTATGTCGCAGATCAGGGCCAGGTCCTTCTGGTGGGCTTGGGGTGCCAGCAGGTCGGCCACGCCCTCCACCAGTTCGACCGGGCGAAGGTCGAGCTCCTCCAGTTCCAGCTTGCCGGCCTCGATCTTCGAGAGGTCCAGGATGTCGTCGATGATCCGCAGCAGCGCCGCGCCGCTCTCGCGCATGGTGGCGACCAGCGTGCGCTGTTCCTCGTCCAGCGGGGTCAGGGCCATCAGCTCCAGCATGCCCAGCACGCCATTCATCGGGGTGCGGATCTCGTGGCTCATGGTGGCGAGGAACTCCGCCTTGGAGCGGGCGGCTATCTCCGCCTGTTCCTTCGCGGTGCGCAGCGCCTCCTCCGCCCGCTTGCGGGCGGTGATGTCGTAGCTCCAGGCCAGCACAGCCGGCTCGCCTTCGAAACTGGTGCGCTGGAGCGTTTGCAGGGCCCAGACCCGGCTGCCGTCGGGGCGGTCGACCGCCACCTCCGCGTCGCGGATCACCACGCCGCCGGTCTCAGGCCCCCCTTCCAGTCCGGTCCCTTGGCCCTGCCCGGCACCGCGCCCGCGGATGGTGGCGCCGGCCAGAGCCAGGGCATGGCTGCTGCCGACGAAGGCGTCCAGGGGCCGGCCTGCCAATTCGGCGGCGCGGGCGTTGGCGAAGGCGACGGTGCCATCGGCACGGCCGATCGACACGCCGACCGGGCTCTGCTCCAGGATGGTGCGCAGCCGGCGCTCGCCGTCGGCCAGGGCGGTTTCGCGGGCGCGGATGGTGGTGACGAAATAGGCCAGCGCGCGCGCCATCTCGCCGATCTCGTCCCGGCTGCCGGCGGCGCCGGAGCCGGGCGGGTCCAGTTCCGGTATCTCGGCCGGGCCGCCGGTTTCCACCGCCTGCATGGCGCTGCGCAGCCGGCGCAGCCGTGCCACCACGTTGCGGTGGATGTAGGCGAAGATCGCGGCGGCCCCCAGGATCGACAGCAGCGCCATGGCGATCACCGCACGCTCGCCGTCGCGGATCACCCGCTCGAACTCGGTGGAGCGGCGGGCGACATCCTGCTCGACCGCCAGGAAATAGTCCGACACGATGGCGACGAGCCGGTCCGAAACCGCCTGGTTGCGGACGGCCGAGCGCTTGATCGCCCGCTGCAGCGAAAGCTCGGCCTCGCGCAGGGCGAACAGGGGCGAACGCCCGAAGGCAGCCTCCTCCAGTTCGCGCTGCAGCGGCTCCAGCCGGGCGGCGCGGTCCGACGGCAGGGCGGCCAGCGCCATGGCCGCGGCGTCGAGCGAGGCGCGGGCATCGGCCCGGAGCCGGTCAAGCCGGTCGTCACCGTCGGCCCGCAGCGCCGCCAGCAGCGTCGTGGCGGCTCCGGTCAGGTCATTGTGCCAGCGCGTCAGCGTCGCACGGTCGCGGTCGGCCGATCCGGCGCCGGGGAGGCCGGAACCCGTCTCCGCTGGCCGGACCGGATCCATCTCCTGTCCGTCCTCCTCCCGCCCCTGCGCGGTGCCGAGGCGGACGGTCAGGGCTGCCAGGGCCTGGGCGCGGGCATTGGTGTCGGCGATCAGGGAAAGCTGCTGCTGCACCTGGGCGTTCAGCGTCAGCAGGGTGCCGACCAGCTCGTTCTTGCGGCGGTCCAGTTCGCCCAGGTCGCCGCCGCTGTCGGTGCGGCCGCCGCCGCGGGCGCTCCCGTTGACGCTCCGGATGCCGCCATGGGCGATCAGCCGGGCCATCAATTGTTCCAGAAGGACGATCTGGTCCCCCATCCGCGCCATCACGGCCTCGCGCGCGGCCTGGTCCTGGGCGGCGATCAGGGCGGGGGCGATGGCGGCGACGGCGCCGCTCTGCTGCACCAGCTGCGCGGCGGCGACCAGTCCCGGCACCTTGGCGGTGGCGATCTGCTCGTAGCTCCGGTGGAAGCGGGAGAACAGCGAGACGGCGACCACGCTGGTCGCCGCGGCCAGCCCGCCGATGACCGTCAACCCCGCCAGGATGCGGAACGCCACGCTCCGCCGGGGACACCGCATGACCACCCCCTGTCCACCATTCCCGTCGGAACGGGTATCCCCGCGATCATGCCACGGATCGGCGGGCGCGGGGGCGCCGTTGCGCGCGGCGGAGTCGGGTGCGGCGGAGTCGGGCGCCACCGGCCCTCAGGCGATACCGGTCATCAGGCGATGCCGGTGGACCCGAAGCCGCCTGCCCCGCGCGCCGTGTCGTCCAGCGAGTCGACCTCGACCAGCGCCGCCCGGGGGGCCGGGGCGATCACCGCCTGGGCGATGCGGTCGCCGCGGGCGATGGCGAAGGGCTCGTCCCCCAGATTGACAAGACAGACGCCGACCGGTCCGCGATAGTCGCAATCGACCGTGCCCGGCGTGTTCAGCACCGTCACCCCATGCTTCACCGCCAGCCCGGAGCGCGGCCGGACCTGCATTTCCCACCCTGCCGGCAATCCGACGGCGAAGCCGGTCTGCACCAGCATCCGCCTGCCCGGTGCCAGCATTGCCGGCTCGCCGGGCGGCACGGCGGCGCGCAGATCGAAGCCGGCCGCTCCTTCGGTGGCGTAGGACGGCAGCGGCAGGTCGTCGTTGCCGGGCAGGCGGAGAAAGGCGACGGTGGGGGTGGTCGGCATGGATGTTTCTTTCCTGTGTCCGGGTGCCTGTTGGCGGCCGCAATCGGTCAAATGCGCTCGAAATAACCCGCGACCGCCTCCGCCAGCCGGGTGGCGACGGCCTCCTTGGTCATGGTCGGCCAGGATTCGACGGTGTCGGCGCGGATCAGATGGACGGTGTTGTCGCGGCCGCCGAAGGTGCCGGTCCCGGGCGAGACGTCGTTGGCGACGATCCAGTCGCAGCCCTTGCGGGCGCGCTTGGCGGTGGCGTAGGTCAGCACGTCGCCGGTCTCCGCAGCGAAGCCGACCACCAGCGCCGGCCGCCGGCTGCCAGAGGCGGACAGGGTGGCGAGGATGTCCGGATTCTCGGCGAGCTCCAGCGCGGGCGGACCGCCACCGTCCTTCTTCAGCTTGCGGTCGGAGGGGCCGGCGACGTGCCAGTCGGCGACCGCGGCGGCGCAGACGGCGATGTCGGCGGGCAGGGCCGCCTCGCAGGCGGCCAGCATCTCGCGGGCGGTCTCGATATGGCGGACGGTGCAGCCGGGCGGATCGGGCAGCCGGGTCGGGCCGCTGACCAGCGTCACCTCGGCGCCGAACTGCGCCAGGGCCGCGGCGATGGCGTGGCCCTGCCTGCCGGACGACCGGTTGGCGATGTAGCGCACCGGGTCGATCGGCTCGTGGGTCGGGCCGCTGGTGACGATGGCGCGTCTGCCGGCCAGCGGCTTGCGCAACTCTCCGGCCAGGATCTCGGCGATGGCGTCGACGATCTCCATCGGCTCGGCCATGCGGCCGGGACCGTACTCGTTGCAGGCCATCGCGCCCTCGTTGGGGCCGACGCGCCGCACGCCGCGGCTTTCCAGCAGGGCCAAATTGGCCTGGGTCGCGGCGTGCTGCCACATGCGGACATTCATGGCGGGGGCGACCAGCACCGGCTTGTCGGTGGCCAGCAGCACGGTCGCGGGCAGGTCGTCGGCCATGCCGGCCGCCATGCGGGCCAGCAGATCGGCGGTGGCCGGCGCCACGACCAGCAGGTCGGCCTCGCGCGACAGGCGGATATGGCCCATCTCCGACTCGTCGGTCAGCGACCACATGTCCTGATAGACGGTATCCTCGGTCAACGCCTGCACCGACAGTGGCGTGACGAAGCGGGCGGCTGCGGCGGTCATCACCGCGCGCACCGACGCCCCGCGCTCGCGCAGGCGGCGGATCAGTTCCAGGCACTTGTAGGCGGCGATGCCGCCGGCAATGACCAGCAGCACGCGCTTGCCGGCCAGAATGGCATGATCGGCCATGCGGCCTCCCTCTTCCGCGCTCCCGTTCCTGCTGCTGATAGTTCATCGCGGTGCCTCCGGCAAGCGGCGGCGCGGCAAATCGGGGCCTCCGAGCGGCGACCTTCCCTGCGACATATCCGGTCCGGCCGGGATTTCGATGCGTTCGTGTCGCCGACATATGCGCAGGGGGTGGGATTCCCGGAATTATCTGTTAGACAATAGGACGAACCCTGCCCCTACCTCTCATGTGTCGCACACAGCATGCCGCCCGGTTCCATTCCCGTCCTGCTGATCGAAGACACCCCGTCCCTGGCCCGTGTCTACGCGGAATACCTGAAAAAGGAATCCCACACCGTCATCGCCGTCGAAACGGGGGCGGAGGCGTTGGTGCAGTTGAACGACGGCGCGCCGAAGGTGGTGCTGCTCGATCTCCAGCTGCCGGATATGAACGGGATGGAGGTGCTGAAACGCATCGACGCCCAGGCCCTGCCCTGCGCCGTCATCGTCATCACCGCGCATGGGTCGGTGAAGGCGGCTGTGGAGGCGATGCGCTACGGCGCCTATGATTTCCTGGTCAAGCCCTTCTCCGCCGACCGGCTGGTGGTGACCGTCCGCAACGCCATGGAGCGGCTGCGGCTGGCCCAACTGGTCGACACCTTCGAGAAGGACCTGAACCGCGCCCGCTACCACGGCTTCATCGGCTCGTCGCTGGCGATGCAGGCGGTCTACCGAATCGTCGACAGCGCCGCCTCGTCGCGTGCCACCGTCTTCATCACCGGCGAGTCCGGCACCGGCAAGGAGGTCTGCGCCGAGGCGATCCACCGCCAGAGCCAGCGGGCGGCCCGCCCCTTCATCGCCATCAACTGCGGCGCCATCCCGAAGGATCTCATGGAAAGCGAGATCTTCGGCCATGTGAAGGGCAGCTTCACCGGGGCGGTGTCCGATCGCGAAGGGGCCGCGGCGCGGGCCGACGGCGGCACCCTGTTCCTGGACGAGATCTGCGAACTGGCGCCGGACCTGCAGACTAAGTTGCTGCGCTTCATCCAGACCGGCACCTTCACCCCCGTCGGCGGATCCAAGCTGGAGAAGGTCGACCTGCGCATCGTTTGCGCCACCAACCGCGATCCCCTGCGCGAGGTGGAGGAGGGGCGGTTCCGCGAGGATCTCTATTACCGTCTGCATGTCATCCCCATCCATCTGCCCCCGCTGCGCGAGCGCGAGGACGACCTGCTGGAGATCGCCCGTCACTATCTGGCCGAATTCGCGCAGGAGGAGAAGAAGGGATTCAAACGCTTCTCCCCGGAGGCGGAGCAGGCGCTGCGCCACTATCATTGGCCGGGCAATGTCCGGCAGTTGCAGAACGTGGTGCGCATCGTCGCGGTGCTGCAGGATGGCGACACGGTGACGGCTGAGATGCTGCCGTCACCGCTCGGCACGCCGCCGCACGCCGCATCGGCATCCCCGCCGGCGTCTCCGCCGGCCGCTGCGGCACCCGTTCCGCGTCCGCATGCGCCGCCCTCGCCGGACTCTATCAAGCCGCTGTGGGAGGTCGAGAAGGACGCCATAGAGGATGCCATCGCCGCCTGCGACGGCAACATCCCCCGCGCCGCGGCGTTGCTGCAGATCAGCGCCTCGACGATCTACCGCAAGCGCCTCGCCTGGCAGGCGGAAGGCAAGCTCTAAGCCTTTATTGCGACGTGGTTTCTCGGTCTTCCGAGAGAATTTCTCAAGAAAAGGGCTAATACCCTTCGACGAAGGGCCGTCGCCTTCGTCGTACTTCCTCTCCAGTCTTCGGCATCGTTGGTCCTATGCCGTGAGACGGAATTGCCCGCAACCACAGCATGCGGCTAGCCTCCCCGCACAATGTCTTGGTTCCGCTTGCCCGGCAGACCTCATGGCGCGGCCGATGCCGGCGTTTCCGGACCCATCCGTTTCGCAATATCCAGGGGGAGGCCCATGACCAACGGTACCGTCAAATGGTTCAACACGACCAAGGGATACGGCTTCATCGCGCCGGAAGCCGGTTCGAAGGACGTGTTCGTGCATATCACCGCGGTGCAGCGATCCGGCCTGCATGCCCTGTCGGAAGGCCAACGGGTCCAGTTCGAGGTCGCCCGCGGCACCAACGGCAAGGATTCGGCGGTGAACATCAGCGTCGTCGAGTGACGCGCGTCCGCCAGCGGTCCCGGCCGGTCGGGATGGGGCGGTCAGGTCAGGTCAGGCCAGGTATCCCGCGGCGCGGTAGGCCGTGATGGCGTCTCCGGCCAGACGGGGAATGTCTCTGCGCAGCCGTTCCACCGGGTCCGCCCCATCCTCTCCCGCCCCGCTCTCCGCCGCCGGCGAAGCGCGGCAGGCCATCTCCAGGGCCCGAGCGGCGTTGCACAGGGAACGGGCGCCGAAAGTGCCGGCAGTGCTCTTCAGCGTGTGCGCTTCGCGTGTCAGGATGGCACGGTCGGTTTCGGCCACGATGCGGTCGACCCGCTCCCGCGTCTCGTCCACGAACTGCCGCAGCACGTCGGCCAGCAGATCCGCATCCAGATCCTGGGCCAACTGGTCCAGCACCTCGCGGTCCAGCACCTCGTCCGCCGTGCCACAGGTGGACGAGGTGCTGGAGTGGAAGCCGGCCGACAGGCCGGATGCATCGGACGCGCGCAGCCATTTTTCCACCGTTCCCAGCAGCTGGGCACGGTCTACCGGCTTGGCGACATGGTCGTTCATTCCGGCGTCCCGGCAGCGGACGCGGTCGGCTTCGTCGGTGTCGGCGGTCATGGCGATCACCGGAATCCGGCCGGCCGCTCCCGGCAGATCGCGCAACAGGCGGGTGGCGGTCAGCCCGTCCATCTCCGGCATCGACAAATCCATCAGGATCAGGTCGTAGCCGCCGGCCTGGGCCGCCATCAGCGCTTCCAGCCCGTTGTCGGCGGTGTCGGCCCGGTGGCCGGCCTGGGCCAGGATGGCGGTGACCAGCATCCGGTTCAGCGGACTGTCCTCTACCACCAGCACGCGGCGGGGTGCGGGCTGAACATCCGTGGGGAGAGGCGACGGCGGCATCCGCGGCGGCATCGGAAAGGCTCCGGAAAGGGGTAGCGGCAGTGTAGGGGCGTTGCCTTGCCGCTGCAAAGCTTCGCTCCATCTTTCGGGGGCGGGCGGAATTCACGGAATTCCATGGCCGGCGCTTCAAATCGGCGCGTCGCACCGGTATGGTGGCGCGCTTGGCCGGCATCCGGATCGGAATGCCGCCCGCAAGACCGAGCCCCCTCGACCCCGGGCCCCCCTCGACTCTAGGCAGTGTCGCAGACGATGACCAAACTGAACACCTATCGCTCCGGTCCCGACGAGCGCGGGCATTTCGGCATTTTCGGCGGGCGCTTCGTCGCCGAGACGTTGATGCCCCTGATCCTGGAGGTCGAGAAGGCCTATCGCGAGGCGCGCGCCGATCCCGCCTTCGAGGGCGAGATGCGCCAGCAGCTCAAGCAGTATGTCGGCCGCCCCAACCCGCTCTACTACGCCCAGCGCCTGACCGAGCAGCTGGGCGGGGCCAAGATCTACTTCAAGCGCGAAGAGCTGAACCACACCGGCGCGCACAAGATCAACAACTGCATCGGCCAGATCCTGCTGGCCCGGCGCATGGGCAAGACCCGCATCATCGCCGAGACGGGCGCCGGCCAGCACGGCGTGGCGACCGCGACGGTCTGCGCGCTCTACGACATGCCCTGCGTCATCTACATGGGCGAAACCGACATCGCCCGCCAGCAGCCCAACGTCTTCCGCATGAAGCTGCTGGGGGCGGAGGTGCGCGCCGTCACCTCGGGCGGGCGGACGCTGAAGGACGCAATGAACGAGGCGCTGCGCGACTGGGTCACCAACGTCGCAGATACCTTCTACATCATCGGCACCGCCGCCGGCCCGCACCCCTACCCCGCCATGGTCCGCGACTTCCAGTCGGTGATCGGCGACGAGGTGCGCACCCAGATGCAGGAACTTGAGGGCCGCCTGCCCGACAGCCTGGTCGCCTGCGTCGGAGGCGGGTCGAACGCCATCGGCATGTTCCACCCCTTCCTCGACGATCCGTCGGTGCAGATGATCGGCGTCGAGGCCGCCGGCCGCGGCATCGAGAAGGGGCCGCTCGACCATGCCGCCTCGATCAACGGCGGCCGTCCCGGCGTGCTGCACGGCAACCGCACCTATCTGCTGCAGGACGAGGACGGCCAGATCCTGGAGGGCCACTCGATCTCCGCCGGCCTCGACTATCCCGGTATCGGGCCGGAACACAGCTGGCTGCACGATGTCGGCCGCGTCGAATATGCCTATGCCACGGACCAGGAGGCGCTGGACGCCTTCCAGCTCTGCGCCCGCACCGAGGGAATCATCCCGGCGCTTGAATCCGCCCACGGCTTGGCCGAGGTGATCAAGCGCGCACCGAAACTGCCCAAGGACCACCTGATGGTGCTGTGCCTGTCGGGCCGCGGCGACAAGGACATCTTCTCCGTCGCGAAGCATCTGGGAGTCGAGCTGTGAGTGCCGATCTGAAGCCCGCCGCCGCGAAGGCCGCGGATGTCCTGGCCGATGGCCGCATCGCCCGCCGCTTCGCCATCCTGAAGGCGGAGGGGCGTGCCGGCCTGGTCACCTTCGTCACTGCCGGCGACCCCGATCCCGCCACGTCGCAAGAACTGTTGAACGGCCTGCCGGCGGCGGGCGCCGACCTGATCGAACTCGGCATGCCCTTCACCGACCCGATGGCGGACGGACCGGCGATCCAGGCCTCCTCGCTGCGTGCGTTGAAGGCCGGCATGACGGTGAGCAGGACGCTGGAGATGGTGCGCGGCTTCCGCAAGCTGGATGCCGACACGCCGATCATCCTGATGGGCTATTTCAACCCGATCCATGCCTATGGGGTGGAGCCGTTCCTGGCCGCTGCGCGCGAAGCCGGGGTCGACGGGCTGATCGTCGTCGACCTGCCGCCGGAAGAGGACGAGGAGCTTTGCCTGCCGGCGCTGGAGGCCGGCGTCAGCTTCGTCCGCCTGACCACGCCGACCACCGACGAGGCGCGCATGCCGACCGTGATGCGCAACACCTCGGGCTTCGTCTATTACGTGTCGATCGCCGGCATCACCGGAACCGCCAGCGCGTCGAACACCGCCATCGACGCGGCGGTCGCCCGGCTGAAGCGCCACACCGGCCTGCCGGTCGCCGTCGGCTTCGGCATCAAGACGCCGGCCCAGGCCGCCGAGGTCGCCCGCGTCGCCGACGCCGCCGTTGTCGGCTCCGCCATCGTCACCCGTCTTGCCGACGGTCTGGACGATGCCGGTGCCGCGAAGACGGGAGCGGTCGAGGACGTGCTGGGCTTCGTCGCCGAACTCGCCGCCGGGGTGCGCGCGGCACGGGGGTGAGGGACGGACGGTTTACAACGGCGGCAAACCGCTTTACGACACCCGCAACACGATCGCTCATGGCGACAGACGGCTGAACCGACCCGGCGCCGGGTCGGTTCAGCGCATCGCCGTGTCGTTGAAAGGCGTTCCATGAACTGGCTCACCAACTACGTCCGTCCCAAGATCCGCGCGCTCTATGCCCGCAAGGAAGTGCCCGACAACCTCTGGCACAAATGCCCGAGCTGCGAGTCGATGCTGTTCCACCGCGAGCTGGAAGAGAACCTGCACGTGTGCCAACATTGCGGCTTCCATATGCGGCTCGACCCGATCAAGCGGCTGGGGTCGATGTTCGACGACGGCGCCTATGAGGGCGTCGAGTTGCCGAAGTCGGTCGCAGATCCGCTGAAGTTCCGCGATCAGAAGCGCTACACCGACCGCCTCAAGGAGGCCCAGACCAAGACCGGCCGCACCGACGCCGTCGTGGTGGGCGAGGGGCGGATCGGCGGCCATGCCGCCGTGGTCGCCGCCTTCGACTTCGGCTTCATGGGCGGGTCGATGGGGATTGCCGTCGGCGAAGGGCTGTTGACCGCCGCCCGTTTGGCGGTGGCGAAGAACGCGCCGCTGATCGTCGTCCCGGCCTCGGGCGGCGCGCGCATGCAGGAAGGCATCCTGTCGCTGATGCAGATGCCGCGCACCACCATCGCGGTGGAGATGGTCAAGGAAGCCGGTCTGCCCTACATCGTCGTGCTGACCGACCCCACCACCGGGGGCGTCACCGCCAGCTTTGCGATGCTGGGCGACATCCACATCGCCGAGAAGGGCGCGCAGATCGGCTTTGCCGGTGCCCGGGTGATCGAGAGCACGATCCGCGAAACCCTGCCGGAGGGCTTCCAGCGTTCCGAGTATCTGCTGGAGCACGGCATGGTCGACATGGTCGTCCACCGCCGCGACTTGCGCCCGACGCTGGTCCGCACCATCGGCCTGCTGATGACGCCGCGCATCGATGCGGTGGAACCGGAGGATGTCGACCTCACGGCCGCTCCGTCGGTCGAGGGCGAGACGGTGCAGCCGGCTGTCCAGCAGCCGGCCGCCCAACCCCCCGCGCCGGCGGCATCGTTCCAGGCCGGCGCCGACTGACCGGCGCTCCTTCCGAACGGCCACATCCGACCCGAGACGACCATGACCGACGCCCTCCGTTTGCCGGTACGCCCGGCCGCCAGCCGTTCCGACCCGGTGCTGGATCGGTTGAAGGGGCTTCATCCCAAAGTCATCGATCTGTCGCTGGAGCGGATGCACCGGCTGCTGGCGGCTCTGGGCCATCCGGAGGCCAAACTGCCGCCGGTGGTCCATGTCGCCGGCACCAACGGCAAGGGATCGACGGTCGCCTTCCTGCGGGCGATGCTGGAGGCGGCGGGCTATCGCGTTCATGTCTATACCTCGCCGCATCTCGTGCGTTTCCACGAGCGTATTCGGCTGGCCGGCAGGCTGATCGACGACGACCACCTGGCTGCGCTGCTCGAGGAATGCGAGGTCGCCAACGCCGGTAACCCGATCACCTTCTTCGAGGTGACGACGGTCGCCGCCTTCCTGGCCTTCTCCCGCGTGCCGGCCGACGTGGTGCTGCTGGAAACCGGGCTGGGTGGACGGCTCGACGCCACCAACGTGGTGGACAGGCCGGCGGTGACGGCGGTCACCCGCATCTCCTACGACCACCGCCAGTTCCTGGGCGACTCGCTGCTGGAGATCGCCTGCGAAAAGGCCGGGATCTTCAAGCCGGGCGTGCCGGTGGTGCTGGCCCCGCAGCCGGAAGCCGCTGCGCTGAAGGCGTTGAAGCTGCGCGCCAACGCCATTGCTGCGCCGATCCAGCCCTGGTCGGTGGAGGAGCGCCCCGGCGGTTTCCGTTTCGAGAGTGCGAAGCGGCAGGTCGATCTGCCGCAGCCGGGGTTGGCCGGTGCCCACCAGATCACCAATGCCGGCGTCGCCATCGCCTGTCTGGACCATCTGCCGCTGGTGGTGGATGACGAGGCGGTGCGCCGAGGTCTGGCTGCCGTCGAATGGCCAGCCCGGCTGCAGCGCTTGACCCGCGGTCCGCTGGCTGAAAGCCTGCCGCTGGGTTGGGAGCTGTGGTTGGACGGCGGCCACAATGATTCGGCGGGCGAGGTGCTGGCCCGGCAGGCGGTCGATTGGTCGCGCGGCCAGCCCGACGGTGGCCTCGCCCTGCCCCTGCTGCTGATCTACGGCATGCTGTCCAGCAAGGATCCCTTCGAGTTCCTGGGCCCGCTCGCCCCCTTCACCCATGCCCTGCGCGCGGTGGCGATCCCCGGCGAAGAGGCCAGCTTCACCGCCGAGGAATCCTGCGAGACAGCCAAGCTCTGCGGCATTCGCGACCATGGCGCAGCCGATGGGGTTGACACTGCCCTTGCCGACCTGACGGGTAGCCGTCAGGGGCCGGCACGCGTGCTGATCTGCGGTTCGCTCTATCTCGCCGGCTCGGTGCTGGCGGAGAACGGCTGAGGCTTCGGGGCTGGGGCTGCTGGTCCGGGCCTGCAGATCTTGCCCCGGTTCGGTGGTTCTGAAGTTCTTTCAGAGCGTGCCGCCTTGCCTGGTCGGAATATCAAGCCGTACGTGAAGCCGGGCGAGACCGACGCGGCCGATGCCGAGGCGATCTGCGAAGCGGTCACGCGGCCGACCATGCGCTTTGTGGTGGTCGAGAGTGTGAACCAGCAGGCCGCGCTGATGCTGCACAAGACCCGCGACTTGCTGGTGCGGCAGCCGAATGAACCGCGCCGGGATTGTCGGCGGCCATTGTTCGTGAGTCACGCTGCTATGGGCATGGCCTCCCGGTCAGCATAATAACGTCGCTCGGCCTCGGCTGGCGGAATATTTCCGATGGGTTCGAGCAGGCGCCTGTTGTTGAACCAATCGACCCATTCGAGGGTGGCGTATTCGACGGCCTCGAAGGATTTCCAAGGTCCGCGCCTGTGGATGAGCTCGGCCTTGTAGAGACCGTTGACGGTTTCGGCCAAGGCGTTGTCATAGGAATCGCCGACACTGCCAACGGAGGGTTCGATGCCAGCCTGGAGCAGGCGCTCGGTGTACTTGATGGACACATATTGACTGCGCCTGTCCGAGTGGTGAACCAGCCCGGATTTGCCGACCGGCCGGCGCTGATGCAGGGCCTGTTCCAGGGCATCCAGGACGAAAACCGGCATCGGGCGTCCGGGAAACCCGCCAGCCAACGATCCGGCGCGCGAAGGCGGCGATGATGAAGGCCACATAGACAAAGCCGTTCCAGGTGGGGACGTAAGTGAAATCCGAAAGCCACAGCATGTCCGGCCGTTGGGCTCGGAATTGCCGGTTCACATGATCCAGAGGACAGGGCAAGCCCTTGTCCTGGATGCTCGTTTTCACCGGCTTGCCACGAATGACACCCCGCAGGTTCATCCCGCGCATCAGCCGTCCGACCGTGCAACGGGCCACCTTCCGACCCTCCCGTTGCAATTGCCGCCACACTTTACGGACCCCATAAACCTGGAAATTCTCGTCAAACACCCGCCGGATATCGGCTCTCAACCCGGCATCCCGACGGACCCGTTCCGGTGCCTTGGCCGGATCGGCCTGACGGGCGATATGCCGGCGCACCGTGGACGGGGCGATCGGCAAAACCTTGCAGATCGGCTCGACCCCATAGTCCTGGCGGTGGGTCTCGATGAAACCCAGCATCATTTCGGGCGGCGGTCGAGCTCCGCCATCGCGAAATAGGCCGACGCCTTGCGCAGAATCTCGTTCGCCTGACGCAGTTCCCGGATCTCCCGATCCTGCGCCTTCAGCTTCTCCTGAACATCCGTCGGGATGCCCGCCCGACTGCCGGTGTCCACCTCGGCCTTCTTCACCCACTCGTTCAGCGTCTGCGCCGAGCAGCCGATCTTCGTCGCAACCGACGAGACCGCCGCCCAGCGGGACGGGTGATCCTTCTCATCGTCCAGAACCAGGCGAACCGCCCGTGACCGGACTTCCGCGGAAAATTTGTTCGTTGTCTTGCTCATCGTCGCTCCACCTTCTCAGGAGTTGGAGCCGCCGACAATCCCGGCGCGGTTCAATCCGCCCCGATCCGCAACAGAATGTGGGGAGAAGTGTGGGGCGCACGCGCTCCGGAAACGAAAAAGCCCAAGCAAATTAATTGCTTGGGCTGAATTCGTGGCGGAGGGAGAGGGATTCGAACCCTCGATACGCTTTTGACGTATACACACTTTCCAGGCGTGCGCCTTCAACCACTCGGCCACCCCTCCGCAGAGGCCCGGGTTATAGCCAGAGGCTCGCGGCGACGCAAGCCCCCGATTTAACCCGATGATATTTTTTTGCGTCCCCGGATACCGTGCCGATCTCGTCCGCCAGGGTGCCGACGGTGCGGCACAGAAGATCCAGATCCTGGGGTCGGGACAGCCGGTGGTCTCCGTCCTTGATCAGGGTGACGCGGACATCGTTGCCGGTCAGCCTTTCGGCGATGCGCAGGCTGAGTTGCCAGGGCACGTCGGGATCGCGCTGGCCGTGCAGCAGGCGGACGGGACCGTCGAAGGCGATGGGGCTGCCCCCGCGCAGCAGCAGGTGGTGGCGGCCCTCCTCGATCAGGGCGCGGGTAATTGGCTGCTGTTCGGGCCCATATTCCGACGGGCGGTTCCACACGCCGATCTCCATGATCCGGCGGCGGATGTCGGGCTCGAAGATGTCCCACATCAGCTCTTCGGTGAAATCCGGGGCCGGCGCGATGCCGACCAGCCCGGCCACCCGTTCCGGACGACGAAGCGCGGTCAGCAGCATAATCCAGCCGCCCATTGATGAACCGACGAGGATCTGCGGCCCTGCCGTCACCCGGTCCAGCACCGCCAGCGCATCGTCGGCCCACAGGCCGATGGTGCCGTCGGAAAAGCGACCGCTGGAGGCGCCGTGTCCCTGATAGTCGAAGCGGGTGAAGGAAAGCCCCCGGCCGACCGCCCAGCGTTCCAGCGTGGTCGCCTTGCCGCCGGTCATATCGGACATGAAGCCACCGAGGAACATGATGCCCGGCCTGCCCTGTCCGGCGGGACCGGCAGGGGTGTGGTGATAGGCTATGGTCGCCGCACCGCGCGTTAGGCTATGGTGCGCGCCGCCCGGATGGGCTGCGGTTTCGGTCATACGGTCACCTTCGGCAACGGATACCGGCACACGGTCGGACACCGGTTTCGATGGCGGCCGGTGGGCAGGAGCCCGCGACCGCCCCGGGCCGCCCCTTCCGAGCAGCCGGCATCATGGATTTCGACCCCCACCTTACCACCGACCCGTTCCCGCGCAACGATGACGGCTCCGCCACCCAAAGCACCCATTGGCCCGGTATCCGCTGGCAAGGCGGAAAGGCGCCGACCGTGCTGCAGGTGGTGCCGACGCTGGTCACCGGCGGGGCGGAGCGCGGCTGCATCGACATGGCGCTCGCCCTGCAGGCGGCCGGCGGCACGCCCTTGGTGGCATCGGAGGGCGGGCCGATGGTGCGCGAACTCGACCGTGCACGCATCCCGCATCTGACCCTGCCGCTGGCATCGAAGAACCCGCTGACCATCCGGCGCAATGCCCGCCGGCTCGCCGCCATCATCCGAGAGCACAAGGTGGACATTGTCCACGCCCGCTCCCGTGCCCCGGCTTGGAGCGCGTGGCTCGCCTGCAGGGCCACCGGCACGCGCTACATGACCACGTTCCATGCCCCCTATAATTTCGGCTCCGGTCCGGTCGGCGGCAGGCTGAAGCGCTGGTACAATTCGGTGATGGCACGCGGCGAGCGGGTGATCGCGATCTCCGGTTTCATCCGCGACCATGTGCTGGGCAATTATCCGGTCGATCCGGAGCGGGTGCGCCTCATCCACCGCGGCATCGACCGCGGCGTCTTCGCCCCCGACCGGGTCAGCCCGGCGCGGCTGGTCACGCTCGCCAAACAATGGAACCTGCCCGACGACCGGCCGGTCATCCTGCTGCCCGGCCGGCTGACCCGCTGGAAAGGCCAGACCGTGCTGATCGATGCGTTGGCCAAGCTGGGACGCAAGGACGTGCTGGCCCTGCTGGTGGGGTCCGACCAGGGCCGGACCGGCTACCGGGAGGAACTGGAGAACCGCATCGCAGCGGCCGGCCTGCGCGGCGCGGTGCGGATGACCGACCATTGCAGCGACATGGCTGCGGCCTACCTGTTGTCGACGGTCGTCGTCTCCGCCTCCCGCGAGCCGGAGGCCTTCGGGCGGGTGATCGTCGAGGCACAGGCGATGGGCAAGCCGGTGATCGTGTCGGCCATCGGCGCCTTCCAGGAAACCGTCATCCCCGGAGAGACCGCCTGGGTGGTGCCGCCGGACGATCCGGACGCGCTGGCCCATGCGCTGGACGAAGCCTTGTCGCTGACCGCCGACCAGCGCGAGGCCATCGGGGCCCGCGCCATGGCTTTCGTCGCCGACCGCTACACCAAGGACCGCATGTGCGCCGAAACACTGGCGGTCTATGCCGAGTTGCTGCAACCACGCTGAGCCTGGACCGTTGACGCAACACGATCTTCCTCCTCAATCGAAACGACCGGACACCATGGCCGACATCCGACAGATTTCCGGCATCGCCGAGGTCATCGACCGCTATGACGGGTTCATCCTCGACCTGTGGGGCGTGCTGCACGACGGCGAAAGGCCCTACCCCGGCGTTCCCGACTGCCTCGACCGCATGCGCGCCGCCGGCAAGACCCTGTGCCTGCTATCCAATGCGCCGCGCCGTACCCCCGGCGTGATCGAGAAGCTGGATGGCATGGGGCTGGGGCGCGAGCGCTACCACCATGTTATGACGTCCGGCGAAGCGACCTACGAGGCGCTGCGCGACCGTGACGATCCCTGGCATGCGGCGTTGGGCCGGCGCCTCTACCATATCGGACCGGAGCGTGACACCGACGTCTATGCCGGGCTCGGCTACGAGGTTGCAGCGACGCCGGACGAGGCCGACTTCATCGTCAACACCGGTATCGTCACCTTCGGCGAAACGGTGGCCGACTATCAGCCGCAACTGGATGCCTGCCTCGCCGCGGGCCTTCCGATGATCTGCGCCAATCCCGATCTGGTGGTGATGGTCGGGCCGATGATGGTGATCTGTGCCGGCACGCTGGCCGCCCGCTATGAGGAGATGGGCGGCGACGTGCGCCAGCACGGCAAGCCCTATGCCCCCGTCTACGAGCGCTGCTTCAAGCTGCTGGGACTCGAGGACAGGAGCCGTATCCTGGCCGTGGGTGACAGCCTGCGCACCGACGTCGCTGGCGCCAACGCCGCCGGCATCGACGTGGCGCTGGTCACCGCCGGCATCCACCAGGAGGAGCTGGGCGGCGCGGCGTGGGGTGAAGCGGTCAGCCCGGTCAACCTGCGCGTTCTGGCCGATGCGACAGGCCACATGCCGACCTATGCGGTGCCCAGCCTGCGGTGGTGAGTCCCCAGGGGCGGTTTCGCCCCTTTTTCCTCACTCCAGCGGAACGGCGTCGTCCAGCGCCCTGCGCAGCAGGGGCGATGGACCGTCTTCGGAAAATCCGCGACTGCCGATCGCCGTGCGGTAGTAGCTGACGATGAAGACGCGGATGGAGGCGGTCAGGTTCGCCTCCCCCCGGCGTTCGTCGATCTGGGAACAGATCTCATTCAGGGTGAGCCGCTCGCGCTCGCAGATTTCCTTCAGCGAGTCCCAGATATACGGTTCCATCCTCAGGCTGGTCCGACGGCCGCTCACCTTCACGTTGCGGCAGAGCAGTCCCGGCCCGTCCTTACCTCCGCCCGTGCCCTCCATCGGAAACCCCGTTCCCCATCCGTTGCGTGTTCCACCCACCCGCGGGCAATACATCCATTTGTGTGACGATATTGCAAGCGGCGTGTGCCATCCAAGTCAATTTCGACCCACGGTCGCGATGGAGAGCGACAATCGGGCGCAGGCGGGTATTGCACAGGCGCTCTGATCGGCAGGTTGCCGGTAAAAGCTGCTTCCCTTGGCTTCCCCTTCGCTATACCAGTGCCGAATCACCTCTCGGGACGGGAGCCGGTATCGGCGGAGCGGCTTGGCGGCGAAACCTGACGGGTAGGGGGCCGGACGGTGGAAGAGAGGAAGGATCGGCGATGATGCAACCGGGGAACGGGCGATTCGCGGCTCGCGTCGCATCCCGCATCACGGCAGGTGTTCTGGCCGGTTGGATCGCGGCCGCCCTGCCGTCCGGACCGGCAGAGGCCGCCGAGCCGGCCGCGGCCTCTGCCGAATCGATTCCCGAAACCGTCCTGCGCGCCCGGATCGAATCGCTGCTGCCCACCCCCTGGCGTATCGAGGCGCTGACGGTCGAACCGTTGCCGGCCGCCACGCCACCGTCGGCCGACCCGCGTGCGGCGGCGCGGGTGACGGCACGGGTGGTGCTGGGAGCGCCGACCTATCTGGTCGACAGCCGCGAGGGGCCGGTGACCTTCCTGCGCCCGGCGGCGGAGGCCGGGCTGGCCAAAAGCTGGGTCGCGACGGCGCTCGCCACCCGCGACGCCTCCGGCTGGACCATCGCGCTGACCCCGCAGTCTCCCGGCCTGCTCGACGGGGTCGGCAAGCCGGCCGCCGAACTGCCCGGCCGGACCGTGGTGCTGGGCACGCCGGAAGCGAGGACCCTGCGCGAGCAGCTGGACCGCGATGCTGCCCGCCGGCTGGCCGAAGAAACCGAACGCCGCAGGCGCGAGGACGAGAGGCTTGCCCAGCAGACCGCCGCCGCCCGGGCCGAGGCGGCCCGCACCGAAAGCGAGCGCCAGGCCGTCGAGGCGCGCATCGCCCAGCTCGCCGACCTGCACGGCAAGCTGACCGGGCAGGATCGCGCGGCGCGGCTGGCCGCCTTCGAAGCGGCGTTGGGCGGCAACGACCCGGCGCTGCGCCAGACGGCGATGGAGGCGGCTCTGCAAAGCCGCGATCCGGTCGTGGCCAATCTGGCGCTGAAGGACTGGATCGCGCGGCGCCGTGCCGTGCCGGTCCAGCTCTATGCCACCCGGGAAGATCCCAGTTCCGAGACGGTGGTGCAGAATCTGGGGCCGATGACGCTGGAGATCGACGGCTTCAACCCGGTCAACGGGGCGCTGGCCGGCAAGCTGGGCGCTCCGGGCTACAGCATCGCGCGGCCGTCCAGCATCGTCGGCGCGCTGGCGCAGACCGAACTGGCCGTGAACGCATTCGGCTGCGCCCTGACGCTGCGGCTGACCGAGCACCGGACCATGGACGGGCTGCTGCACTGCCAGACCTTGCCGACGCTGATCGCCCGCATCACGCTCGACTGACGGGGCGGACAGGCGATGGACAGGATGCGGCGGGGAACATTTATGCGGATCGCCGGGATCGCCGGGCTGGCGCTGCTGCCGGCAGCGGCGGCGGCCGAGCACTTCACCCCATCCGCGGCCCCCATCGTCGCGCTGCCCCGCCTGACCCCGGCACAAACCGTCTCTCCCCCGTTGACTCCCGGCGTGGTGTGGGAGCATCCGCCAGTGGCCCCGGCCCCGCTGTCGCCCATCGGCCTCCCCGCATCCACGCCATCCCGCATCGCGGCAACCCCGGCCAAGGCCCCCGTGCCGGCCTCCTCGCCGCCTCCCGTGCCGCCGGCAAAGCCCCAGCCCGCAGGCACTGAGATCGCCAGGGAGAGCGCCAGGGAGACCGCCAAGGAGGCGGCCAAGGCCGCCGTTCCCGCGCGGCGGACCCTGGTCGCCACGGCCGGCATCTATCTGCGCGCCGCGCCGGATGCCAAGGGCCGGGAGCTGGACACGCTGGAGAAAGGCGACCGGGTCATGGCCTTCGGTGCGCCGGTGAACGGCTGGCAGCGGGTCGGCCGCGCCGGCAAGCCGCTGGGCTATGCCTCCAGCGCCTATCTGGCGGAGGTGGCGCCGGAACGGGTCGCCTCTGCCCCTGCCCCTGCCCCTGCCTCTGCCTCTGCCTCTGCCCCTGCCCCCGCCTCCTCCGCAACCGCTCCGAAGCCCGGCCGCTACGCCAAGGCCGCACCCGAAGACCGCGGCTGCGCCCTGCCCGACGACCTGCCGGAGCGGGCAGGGCGCCCGCGCCTGGGCGCCGGGACCGTCGCCCGGCTGCGTGCCGCCGGCAACCTGCGCGTCGCCCCGGTCTGCGACGCCAAGGTGCTGGACGTGCTGGATACGGGCGAGCGCGTCACCGTGCTGGAGGCGGCCGGCGGCTGGTATCGCGTCGGGCGGAAGGGCAAGGCGCTGGGCTATGTCGGCGCCGCCCTGCTCGCCCCGGTCAAACGCTGAGCCAAACGCCGAGCGCGGCCCCGAGCCGGACGCCGGAGGCTCCATCCCGCAGCGGTACGGAGCAACCCGGAAGCTCGTCCGGCGGCCCCCCGCGAAGGGGCTTGTTAGGCTGCGAAAAAGGATTCTACAACAAGGGGGAGGCCGAACCGCCGCGACCGAACGGAGCCCCCGACGCGCCCGTTCCGTCCGCCGGTTCGTCCACCCCCGCCGGCCATGCGGCGCCGGTCCGGCCGGGCGGGGGCGCGAAGCCACGACCGGAACAAGGATCCACCACGATGTCGACACAACACAAGCAAGCCATGGACGCGGTCCTGCAGGCCGCCGCGCACGACATCGTCGCCACCCTTCAGGAGCGGGAGATCAACGACCGCCACGGCGAGGAAGCGGATCTCGCCGTTCTCGACGTCGCCATCCTGCACGCCTACCGCGTCTTCATGCGCATCTGCGAGGAAAACGGCCTGGAAGTCGACGCCGGCTATTTCGCCGACCTCGCCGCCGATCTGGCGGAAGAGGTGGCGCAGGACCAGGATTACGAGGACTGAGGGCAGGCCCTCCCGGTTCGCGTTCCCGTCCCCGTTCTTGCCCCGCCCCCACCTCGACCATGCCCGCCATGGACGGGGTGGGGGCATTTTCATCGTGAAAGCCAGCCCCCTTGCCCCATCGCACCCCTGACGTGGCCATCGTCGGCGCCGGCCCCGCCGGGCTGATGGCGGCGGAGATCGCTGCCGGCGCCGGCCTGCGGGTCGCCCTGTTCGACTACACGCCGACCCCGGCGCGCAAGCTGCTGCTGGCCGGGCGGGGCGGGCTGAACCTGACCCATTCGGAGCCGCTCGACCGCTTCCTGCCCCGCTACGGCGCAGCGGAGCCGCTGTTCCGCCGCCTGCTGGCGGAGTTCCCGCCCGACGCCCTGCGCGCCTGGGCGGCCGGGCTTGGGATCGAGACCTTCGTCGGCAGCAGCGGCCGGGTCTTCCCGGTGCAGATGAAGGCGTCGACCCTGGTGCGGGCCTGGCTGCGGCGGCTGGACGGGCTGGGCGTCACGCTGCACAGTCGCCATCGCTGGACCGGCTGGGGCAAGGACGGCGCCCTGACCTTCCGTTATGGCGAGGAAACGGTCACCGCCGCCCCGCGCGCCACGCTGCTGGCGCTGGGCGGAGCGAGCTGGCCGCGCACCGGGTCGGACGGCGGCTGGCTGCCGCTGCTGGAGGCCCAGGGGGTGGAGATCGCCCCGCTGGTGCCGTCCAACATGGGCTTCGAGGTGCCCTGGTCCGACCATCTGCGCAGCCGCTTCGCCGGCCAGCCGGTCAAGAGCGTCGGCCTGTCCGCCGTCGACCGCTCCGGCACCGTCCGCCGCCTGAAGGGCGAGTTCGTCATCACCGAGACCGGCATCGAAGGCGGTGCCGTCTATGCGCTGAGCGCCCCCCTGCGCGACGCCGTCGCGGCCGACGGCTGGGCGACCCTGACGCTGGACCTGCTGCCCGACATGGACGGGGCCGAACTGGTCAGGCGCCTGCGCCGTCGCGGTGCGGAATCGCTGTCCACCTTCCTGAAGAAGTCGCTGTCGCTGACCGGCCCGCGCGCCGCCCTGCTGCGCGAATTCGCCCCCGCCGCCGACCTGTCCGATCCGGTGGCGCTGGCCCGCCAGATCAAGGGGCTGGCGGTGGTGCTGACCGGCATCCGCCCGATCGACCGCGCCATCTCCTCTGCCGGCGGCGTCCGTTTGTCCGAGCTGGACGACCGGCTGATGCTGGCCCGCCGCCCCGGCCTGTTCCTGGCCGGCGAGATGCTGGACTGGGAAGCCCCCACCGGCGGCTATCTGCTGCAGGGCTGTTTCGCCATGGGCGTCGCGGCCGGCAAGGGGATGGCGGAGTGGCTGGGGCGGCTGGTTCCCTCTCCCGCCCCGGGAGAGGGAAGGGACCCAAGCGAAGCTTGGGAAGGGTGAGGGGTGATCCAAGGATTGATGATCCATGTCCGGAATGCCCCTCACCCTCCCCACTTCGTGGGTCCCCTCCCTCTCCCGGGGCGGGAGAGGGAAATATACGTGCCGCAAAGAAGAAGGGCCGCCCCACCGGGACGGCCCTTCTTTTCCAACCCTACGCCCGCTCAGTAGCGGTAGTGGTCCGGCTTGTAGGGGCCGGCGGCCGGCACGCTGATGTAGGCGGCCTGCTTTTCGGTCAGGGTGGTCAGCTTGGCGCCGATCTTGTCGAGATGCAGGCGGGCGACCTTCTCGTCCAGGTGCTTGGGCAGGACGTAGACCTTGTTCTCGTAGTTGGCGGCGTTGGTCCACAGCTCGATCTGGGCCAGCACCTGGTTGGTGAAGCTGGCGCTCATCACGAAGCTGGGGTGGCCGGTGGCGCAGCCCAGGTTGACCAGACGGCCCTGGGCCAGCACGATCAGGCGCTTGCCGTCGGGGAACACCACCTCGTCGACCTGCGGCTTGACCTCTTCCCAGACCAGGTTGCGCAGGGCGTCGATCTGGATCTCGCTGTCGAAGTGGCCGATGTTGCAGACGATGGCGCGGTCCTTCATGGCGCGCATGTGGTCGATCGTGATGACGTCGACGTTGCCGGTCGCCGTGACGAAGATGTCGCCCAGCGGCGCCGCCTCGTCCATGGTGATGACCTGATAGCCTTCCATCGCGGCCTGGAGCGCGTTGATCGGGTCGATCTCCGTCACCATGACGCGGGCGCCCTGCGAGCGCAGGCTGGCGGCCGAGCCCTTGCCGACGTCGCCATAGCCGGCGACCACGGCGACCTTGCCGGCGACCATGACGTCGGTGGCGCGCTTGATGCCGTCGACCAGCGATTCACGGCAGCCATAGAGGTTGTCGAACTTCGACTTGGTGACGCTGTCGTTCACGTTGATGGCCGGAACCTTCAGCGTGCCCTTCTTCATCATCTCATAGAGGCGGTGGACGCCGGTGGTGGTCTCCTCCGACAGGCCGCGGACGTCGTCCAGCATCTCCGGATACTTGTCGTGCATGATCTGGGTGACGTCGCCGCCATCGTCCAGGATCATGTTCGGGGTCCAGCCATCGGGGCCGCGCAGCGTCTGCTCGATGCACCACCAGAACTCCTCCTCCGTCTCGCCCTTCCAGGCGAAGACCGGGATGCCGGCGGCGGCGATGGCGGCGGCGGCCTGGTCCTGGGTGGAGAAGATGTTGCAGGACGACCAGCGCACGGTCGCGCCGAGCGCGGTCAGCGTCTCGATCAGGACGGCGGTCTGGATGGTCATGTGCAGGCAGCCGACGATGCGGGCGCCGGCCAGCGGCTTGGAGGCGCCGAATTCCGACCGCAGGGCCATCAGGCCCGGCATCTCGGTCTCGGCGATGGTGATCTCCTTACGGCCCCAGTTCGCGAGGCTGATGTCCTTGACCTTGTAGTCCGTGAATTCGGCGGCCATGAGGGGATGACTCCTGGAGGGCGGTGGTGGTTCGGGAAGCGGCGGTTCGGGAGCCGGTGATCCGGGTTTGCCGGATCCCCGGCCTTGCCGCTGCGATTGGCCAAGGGTGTATCAGCGGTCCACCTCCCATGCAAGCATAAAGATATCTTTATGTATGTTCGGTATGTTGCGGCCGGGTTCTTTCCCCGTCCCGCCGGCCGCAGGGCGTTTGTTCGCTTTACGTTCTTTTCCGGCGCGGTTAATCTGCGGTCATGGACGACATGTGGGACGAGATACCGGGCGACATACCGGACGAGATCCGCCGGCCGCCGGTCAAGGGGCGCGGCGCGGTCAGCAACGCCACCGGCCGCTATGAGCGCGAAACCCGCGTCCTGACCGACGACGGCTGGACCGGCTACGAGGAGGGCGGCAACGGGGCGCTGTCCGATCCGGTGCGCACCATCGTCTCCCCGGCCTCGGCCCGCTCGATCATCGCCCGCAACGAGTCGCCCGACGTCGCCTTCGACCAGTCGGTCAACCCCTACCAGGGCTGCGAGCACGCCTGTATCTACTGCTTCGCCCGGCCGACCCATGCCTATCTCGGCCTGTCGCCGGGGCTGGATTTCGAGACGAGGCTGTTCGCCAAGCGCAACGCGGCGGAGCTGCTGGCCCGGGAGCTGCGGGCGAAATCCTATGCCTGCCGGCCGCTGGCGCTGGGCGCCAACACCGATCCCTACCAGCCGGTCGAGCGGACGGAGGGCATCACCCGGCGCGTGCTGGAGGTCTGCCGCGACTTCAACCAGCCGGTCAGCATCATCACCAAGTCGGCGCTGGTGCTGCGCGACCTCGACATCCTGGCGCCGATGGCCGCAGGCGGGCTGGCGTCGGTCTCGCTGTCGGTGACGACGCTCGACCGCGACCTTGCCCGGGTGATGGAGCCGCGGGCCAGCACCCCGCCGCGCCGGCTGGAGGCCATCCGCGCCCTGGCCGGGGCCGGCGTCCCGGTGTCGGTCCTGGCCAGCCCGATGATCCCGGCGCTCAACGACCATGAGCTGGACGCCATCCTGGAGGCGGCGGCCGGCGCCGGGGCGACCGCGGCCAGCTATATCCTGCTGCGGCTGCCGCTGGAGATCGCCGGGCTGTTCGAGGAATGGCTGCGCGTCCACGTCCCCGACCGCGCCGAGCGGGTGCTGAGCCTGATGCGGCAGAGCCGGGACGGCGCGCTCTACCGCTCCGGCTTCGGCACGCGGATGACCGGCAGCGGCCCGCATGCCGAGCTGCTGCGCCAGCGTTTCCGGCTGGCCTGCAGGAAGCTCGGGCTGGGCGAGCGGAACTGGCGGCTCGACTGCACGCGCTTCCGGCCGCCGCCGGCACCGGGGGACCAGCTGTCGCTGCTGTGAGGGTGGGGCGGGGGCGGTGGCGGTGGCGGGGCGGTGGAACATGGTGGAACGGTCTTCCGGCCGCTGTTCCATCTGGGCCGCCTCGCCTTACCGGATGCGGGCGAAGGCGCCGGCGCCGCGGCGGCGGACCGGGCCGGGGGCGAGGTTGGGGAACGGGTCTTCCGGGGTGAGCGTCCAGGGATAGACGCCCTTCGGGCCGTCCGCTTCCGGCCGGGCAAGGATGGCGGCGACGAGGGCGGGGTCGGGCGGGGTGCGCTCGCGCAGCAGGCCGGGGCCGTCATCGTCGAGTTCGGGCACGATTATCGAGGGGGGCGGGACGGGTTCGGGCTGGCGGGCCTGATGCTGGCTGAGGCCGGCGGCGTCGTCGAGGCCGGCGAACAGGCCGAGCCGCTCGGCCAGCCAGCGCACCGTCGCCGGATCGCCGGAGGACACCAGCCGCTCGATCTGCTCGGCGACCAGGGCGCGCAGCGAGGACAGGCGCAGCTCGGCCTCGCGGTTCAGCGCCTCGCGCTCCCACCACACGCGGACGCGGAAATCCTTCGAGCCGTAATAGGCCCGCCACAGGGTGGTGCGGCTGCATCCCATGGCGCGGGCGACCTGGAGGAAGGAATTCCCGCGCGCCAGCATGCCGGCGGCCATGATCCACTGCTCCTCATGGAACTGCGAGCTGGGGACCAGCGAGCCGCCGGCCGGAACCGGCGGCTCCTCCGCCCAGCTGGGGAGACGGTCGTGGGTGAGGGTGCTGGCGTCGATCGGCATGGCGGGACTCCGCAGGTGAGAAAACTTGCGGGGGAGTTTATAGGATTATTTTCCGAATTTGGGGATTTTGTTCAAGGGCGGCACGGCGCCTTGCCGAGGGTCCATCCCCGCATGTGCGAGGGAACCATGGTGTTCCCAGTATGGGAAGATAGCGTTTGTTCCCAAAATGGGAATAGCCTATGATGTGGGTATGAACATCATCAAGCGTTCAACCTTGATCGACTATTGGGAGCGGCATCCGGAAACGGAGCAGCCATTGAAGGAGTGGTTCCGCATGGCCCGCACTGCCGGGTGGTCATGCATGAATGATGTGATGAAAAGCTACCCAAAAGCAAAAGTACTGAATTCCGAAAGGGTACGCTTCGAGATTTGCGGCGGTAACTATAGGTTGATCGCAGCATTTAAGTTCACATCCAAAATCGCATTCGTAAAATTCATCGGAACGCACGCGGAGTACGACAGGATTAGCGCCTTGATCGTTGATCTGTACTAGATAACTATAAATCCCCTCACTAGAGGTGTTGAATGTACGAGATGAAGCCGATTCGCACGGATGCGGATCACGAAGCGGCGGTCGACGAAATCGAGCGGCTTTGGGATGCCGAGCCCGGTACGCCGGATCATGACCGCCTGGAGATTTTGGGGACGCTGGTCAGCGCCTATGAGGATGCGCGCTGGCCCATCGATGCGCCCGATCCCGTCGCAGCGATCAAGGCTCGGATGGATGCGGCCGGCTATACGCAGTCCGACCTCGGCCGGTTGCTCGGCTCCCGCCCACGCGCTTCGGAGATCCTGAACCGGCGCCGTCCGCTGACGATGGATCAGGCCTGGACGCTGCACCGGGAGTGGCGCATCCCGGCCGACATCCTGCTTCGCCCCTACGATCTCCGGCAGGGCGCCTGACGGCTGCCTTACGGCCTCCTCCAAACGCCGCCGCGCTAAGTCCGGGCGATGGTTCCGGGCGTGCGCCAGCCCCCCGCCGATGGAATCTATCCCCGCCTGTGCGGGGGAACCACATCCGTCCTCTCCAAGCTCTGTCGCATGTGGGGTCTATCCCCGCATGTGCGGGGGAACTTTCCTTGATCCGCGCCCCCTCCCGGCCGCGCAGCCCGTCGATGTCGCGGGTGCGGACGATCTCGCCGAAGCGGATCGCGTACATCGCACGCGCCACCTCCATCCGGGTGGCGGGGTCGGCCCACAGCGTCACCTGCGCCCGCGCCGCGGCGGAACTGTCCGGCATCAGGGGCGGCGCGGTATAGAAGCGCATCGCCCCCTCGTCGATCGCCGCAAGGCCGCAGCCATGGCGGGCGAGCAGCCGCAGCGCGTCGTGGGTGACGCTGGAGCCGGGGCCGAGCAGGATCATCGACACGCCCTGGTGCGGGATCTGGTAGTCGCCCGCCGCCAGGTCGCCGCCCCCGGCGGTCACGAAGCGCAGGCAGCCGCTCTCCACCTCCAGCCGCCCGCGGTCGAGCCAGACGAGACCATGCCGGTCGGAATGGGGGATCCGGGCCTTGTCCAGCCCAAGCCGCCCGGTCAGCATCCCCCACGCTCTCCAGCCCGGTCCGCCGGCCGCTCCGCCGCCCGGTCCGGCGAAACCGGGCGCAGCAGCAGCATGCCGAAGCCGTAGGCCCGGTGCCGGCCCACCCCCTTTTCCAGCGCCAGCCGGAAGGCGTCGGGATCGCCGACCTCCAACTCGCCCTGGAGCAGCGCGTCCGGCCCGTCCAGCGTCACCGCCCCCCGCCGGTTCCCCTTGCGGCTGGCGGCATGGCGCCGGAAGGAGGCGAGCCGCACCGCCGTCAGCGTCGCCGCACCCGCCAGCCGCTCGGCCAGCCAGCCGGCATAGACCGACTCCCGGCTGAGGGCGGTTCCGCCGTCGGCGTCCGGGAGCCGGCGCAGGGCGGCGACCAGGAAGGCGTCGACCTCGTCGCCCTTGGCGAAGGGGCGACCGCCGGTCCCAGCCGCCGGCCCATTCCCCGGCCCATTCCCCGGCCCGGCGGCCAGCGGCGCCAGCAGGCGCCGCACCGGGCGGGCGCGGATCTCGAAGCCGAGCCGGCGGCCGGCCCGCCAGTCGCCGGGCATCGGCTTGTCCGCCAGCGCCGGCAGATCGACCACATTCAGATGCTCGGGCGGGGCGACGGCGAGGGCCTCCTCGCGCAGGGCTGCGGCGTCGGTCCGGCAATAGGCGTACAGGCTGCCCCGGCCGCCCCGTCCGGGAGGGACCAGCAGCCGGAAGGGCTGGAGCCGGCCCTTGCCGAACGTCTCCGACAGCAGATGGTGCAGCGCCCGGCCGTCGTCGAAGCCGCCGCCGTCGGTCAGGCCGAGACGGCGCTCGCCGGCCCAGCGCGACAGCGCCCCGACATCGACGGGCAGGCGGATCAGGTGCAGGGCCGCCGTCATGGCGTCCCTCCTGCGGCGGCGGGCGATATCTGGGCGGGCGATATCTGGGCGGGCGATGCCGGGGCGGGGCCGATCCGCCCCTCCACCACCAGACGGGTGCCGCCATGCAGGCCGGTGCGCCAGTTGCGCAAATCGGCCAGCGCGGTGACGCGGTCGACCCCGGCGCCGGTCTCCGGCCCCTCGCCCACCGGCCACAGGGCGGACCAGGGCGGGGCGGCGGTCCCGGCATCCTCCAACGGATCCAGCGGGGGCAGCGGGAGCAGCAGGGCCAGCGCCGCATGGACCGTCGGCGCCGTCACCTCCGCCCCCGGCGTCCAGATCGGATGGCTGGGCAGGCAGGGCTTGCGGCCGATGAACAGCGGCCGGGCCGGACGCTCCAGCGCCGCCGCCAGCCCGTCGAGGTCGGGCGTCTCGAGGCCGGGCGCCTGCCCCGCGGGGGCGAGCCGGACCACCAGCCGGACGCAGGCGTCGGGGTGATAGTCGCGGCGGCGCCGGTGGATGCCCTGTCCGCCGCCGCCGCGCTCCTCCGGCCGGCCGCGGGTGGTCCAGCCGCGTTCCCGCGGTTCGAGCTGCGCGTTCTGGCTGTCGGTCAGGATGCCGCCCGGGTCGGCCCGCTCGCGGCGCGCGCCGAAGACCAGACGGTCCTGGAGCGCCTGATGCGCCGCCGCCTGGGTGCGCGACCAGCCGAGCGCATTGGCGAACAGGCCGGTCAGCATCGAGGCGGCGGGAAAGTCGCGCGTCACCCCGACCGCGTCGATGGTCACGCCGCCGAAGGCGACCAGCGGCGCCTCCAGCCGCAGGACCAGCCAGCGATGATCCGGGAGATGGTCCGGGCGACGGTCCGTGCCTGCCGCATCGACGCTCATCGCGCCGCCCCGGCGGCCCGGTCCTGCGCCCAGAGGGCGAGGTCGGCCAGCGACCCGCGCTCCGACGCCGGCGGGGCGGTGTCGGCCAGCGACAGGTGGCGCCTCGCCTCGCCGGTGGCATAGGTGTCGTCCATCCGTCCGAGATGGCCGGAGAGGCTGGCCGCCGCCGCCTCCAGGTCATGGGGGACCGCCTTGCGGAAGGCGGCGGCGAGGCTGCGCGGCTGGCGGTCGCCGGCCTCCAGCAGCATCAGCTCGGCCCGGCCATAGGGGGCGGTGGAGCCGAGCTTGGCCCCCGGCGACACCTCGGCGATCAGGTACACGAGGTTGTGGACGACCCGCCCGGCCAGCCCGGCATCGCCGCCGCAATTGGCGATCAGGCCCGGCAGGTCGATCACCGCATAGCCGTAATAGAGGCCGGAGGTCAGTTCGGTTTCCTGGATGGTGTCGGCGCCGGCCTCGTCCTCGTCGCGCTTGAGGTCGTCGACCGCGGTGAAATAGTCGATCTCGCTTTCCTCGGCATGGACGGTGAAGGAATGGGCGACATGGATGGGGGCGTCGATGTTGGCCGCCGGGTCGGACGTCACCATCCGGCCGAACAGCGCCGCGGCCAGACCGCCGGGCAGCGCCGTCGCCTCGCGCAATGCCTTGATGTTGTCCTTGAAGCCCTTCAGCCAGTCGGCGGCGGAGGCCTTCGCCGCCTTGGCGTCGCCGCCGGCCGCGGCGGCCAGCCCTTCGGCCTCGCGCGCCAGCCATGCCAGCTCGGGGGCGCCGAGCAGCAGGGTCTGGCGGCTCTGCTTGCCCTTGTCGGCCTTGTCGCCATAGACCGCCTTCTGGAATTCCGGTTCCAGCGCGTCGGCGATGGCGTCGGAGAAGGGCGCGCGCAGCGGGTCGATCACCAGCTTGGTCACCAACTCGCGCGAGCGGAAGGACTCCTCCGCCCCGTCGATGTTGGACAGGGCGTGGACGTCCTCGGCCATCCGCCAGTGCCGCTTCAGGCATTGCGAGGAAATCCGCGTGCGCAGCGTGCCGCCATAGGGAAGCTGCTTGGCCTGCCCGGTGTCGTCGCGGTTCAGCAGGGCGGCGGTGTAGCTGTGCAGCGTGTGGATTTGCAGGAAGCGGGGGTTGGGCATCAGGCGGCTCCTTCCTCGTTCTTGTCGTTGTCGTTTCTGTCGGGTTCGCCGTCGGTTCCGCCGTCGGTTCCGCCGTCGTCCGCGGCGCGGCGCCGGACGCCGTCGAGACGGTTGTAATAGGCGCGGGCGAGCTTGCGGATCGGCCCCGGATCGTCGGGGTCCAGCAGCAGGGCGGCGATGTCGCGGCAGTCCAGCCCGTGGCCGGAGCGGCGGTTGGCGGCCAGCGCGCGGGCGATCCGTTCCAGCGCCTCCGCCCGCCGGCCGGCCGGCAGGGCGAGGAAGCGGGTCAGGCGCGCTTCCGACAGCACCGGATAGGGCTCATCGCCGGGCGGCGGCTTCCACTCGCGGTCGCCGCCGTCGGCCAGCGCGGCGCCGAGCGGACGCCGCCGGTCGTGCAGGGTCTTGCGCGTTCCCGGCGCCCCCTTGTCCGACAGGATCGCCATGATGCGGACGATCCGCATCCAGGTGCCGGCCCTCTCCTGCGGCAGGTCGAGGTCGGCGGCGAGGCGCCAGAACTCGGGCGTGCCGGCGCCGCCGTCGGGATCCATCCGCCGCAGCGCGGCCAGCGGGCCGGGCTTCAGCGCCAGCAGGCGGGCGGCGATCGTCGCCACGGACTCGTCAAGCGTCGGCATGGTCGAGATCGGCGTCGGCGTGGTTCGCATCGGCATGGTTTGCATCGGGGGGCCTCGTTTCGGCCGGCGTCGCGAACAGGGTGGGGAAATGGGCGCGCAGGTCGCCGTCGCCCCACAGCCGGCGGCGTGCCCGCGCCTCGGCCCGCGGCCGGAAGCGCGCATGGCAGGGAATGGCGGGCAGCGCCGCCTCGAACTGCGTCCGCACCGCCGCCCACAATGCGCGGGCGAAGGCGGCGCGGCAGGCGGCCTCGCGGTCGGTCCCCTGCGCCTCGAACCAGTCCCACAGATGGCGGAAGAACAGCCCGTCGGCGGCGCGGTCGAACCGAAGGGCGGCGGGCTTGGCGTGGGCGTAATGCTCCTTCCCGACGCGGTCCCGGTCGCCGCCGGCCGCGGCCAGCGCCAGCGCGGCGCGCAGCGCCTTGTCGAACATCCGGATCTCCTCGATCTGCCGCCGGGCGAGATCGGCCAGCCTGAGCCGCCCCTGCGCATCGGCCATCGCCTGGGCGATGCGGCCGTTCAGCGGCAGGTCGCGGCGCTTGAACCCCTCCGTCTTGCTGTTGCCGCGCGCCAGCGCCGCCGCGACCAGCAGGAGGGGCGTGCCGGCCGGCTCCTGCGGGGTGGGGCGGGCGAGCAGCGGCAGGGTCCACTCGCCGGAAAACAGCAGATCGCTCAGCAGGCCATAGCTGAAATCGCGCTCCGACAGGGTCAGGCTCTTGTTCTGGGTCTTGTGGACCGGCGCCCAGGGATCGCCGACCACGCCGTTGCGGTCCTTGGCGGCGACCCGCGCCGCCTTGGAGGTGCCCTTGCGGGCGACGATGCGGCCCCCGGCCTCCTCCAGCCGGATGCGGCGGCAGATTTCGACATACCAGGGGTCGAGCTGCGACAGGCGGAGCTGCTCGCCCTCCGGCCAGGGCGGCAGCCACAGCAGCGCAAGCCCGTCCTCCTCGGCGAACAGCGGCGGATCGACGCCGTCCAGCCCGTCGGCGCGCGCCGCCAGCAGCGCCAGGACGTCGCGCCGGAACCAGGGGCCGGGGCGCGGGGTCGTCAGCCGGCCCGGACCGGCCGGGGCCAGCCCCAGCAACGGCCGCGACGACGAGCCGCCGTTCATCCGCGAGATGCCGTAATTGCCGGAACCGTTGTAGCCGTCGCCGGTCTGGCCGGAGACCAGCGCGAACACCCAATCCTCCGCCCCGGCGTCCTGTGCCACCGCCTGTTTCAGGTCGTGGTTCCTGGCGGTGATCAGCAGGTCGATGGCGTCGGGCGTCTCCACCAGATTGCCCAGCGTCACGCCCGGCGGCAGCGGCGGCTGGAGGAAGGCCGGCTGGCCGGGATCCGCCACCACCAGCCGCCAGGGCTCGTCATCGGGGAAATCCGGGGTCAGGCCGCGCAGGAGATCCCGCCAGGACTCCTCGTCCGCCGGCAGGGCGCCTTGCGGCAGGTCGGGCTGCTCCGCCCGGTGCAGCGCGATGGCGGCGATCTGCACCAGGGCCATATGCCAGGCCGGCTCCTGGAAGGGGCGCAGCGCCGGAAAGCCGTCCACCGCGTCGGCGCTCAGCGCGGCCAGCACGCCCGGCAGGGTGGCTTGGCCGGCTGGGGGCAGGGTGAAGATCGGCTGGGTCAGGAGGTTGGGCATCGCTCATGTTCCTGCGAAAACAGTCGGCGAGGAATGCCCTCTCCCGCCCCGGGAGAGGGAGGGGACCCGCCGAAGGCGGGGAGGGTGAGGGGTGGCCCAAGGACCATGCGCTTCTGGTTCCTTGGCTCACCCCTCACCCTTCCCATGCTCCGCATGGGCCCCTTCCCTCTCCCCGGGGGGGAGAGGGGGCGACAGGCTTCGTCACGCCCCGGCGGTCGTAGACGAAGCGGCGCCCGTCGACGCTCACCCGCAGGGCGTCGCCGTCGCGCTCCACCGTCGCCGGGGCGGTGGGGTCGAGGCCGCGCGACCAGTGGGCGGGCAGGGTCAGCGCGGAAACCGCGGGACCGAACGGGCCGGCGACCGGCGCTGCGAAGACCAGACGGGCCCCCTCCGCCCCCAGCCGGGTGCGGATCGCCGCCTCGTCGCCGGGAAAGCGCTCCTCGCCGAACGGCAGCCGCACCGGCAGAACCACCCCGTGCGCCGCCTGGGCCTCGGCGTCGGTCTTGCCGAGAAGCCGGTCGCGGTAGCCGCTCCAGCCGCCGCCGGGTTCGGCGTGCAGTTCCTCGATGCGGTCCTCGTGCAGGGCGCTTTCGACCAGCAGGCGGTTCTCGTCGGGAATGGTCCAGCCGGGCCGGCCGGCCACCAGCCGCCGGGTCAGCTCCAGCACCGACAGATCCATGTAGACCCCCGACAGCGACCGGTCCGCCGCGAAGGCGCCGAGGCCGTTGTCGAAGCGCGGCGCCAGCAGCGGCTCCAGCCCGTCGCGCGGCGCCAGCACGGTGCAGGACGGCGCGGCGAAGCCCGGCGCGCGATCCACCCCGGCATGGCGGTGCAGCCGGCCCAGCCGTTGCAGCAACACGTCGACCGGGCAAAGGTCGGTGATCAGATGGTCGGCGTCGATGTCCAGCGACTGTTCGAGCGTCTGCGTCCCGATGACGATCAGGCCGCCGCCAGGGCGGCAAGCGGGCCGGTCGGGGCCGGGGGACAGCGCCGCCTCGACCGCGCGGTCCAGCGCCGCCCGGTCCTCGGCGGCGAAGCGGCCATGGTGCAGCGCCGGGCCGCCGGACAGCTGCAGCAACAGCCCGTCGCCGCCGGCCGCGCGCACCGCCTCCCAGGTCGCAATGGCGGTGGTGACGGTGTTGCGGATGACCAGCACCTTCGCCCCCGACCGGGCGGCGGCCAACGCCCGCTCCGCCGCCTCCGCCGCCGACCAGCCGGGCGCAAGCGTCATCGCCACCGTCTTGCGGCGCGCCCGCGGGCCGTCGCCGGGGATGGCGGCGGCGGCGGCGGCACCGGACCTTCCCCCGGCCATATCGCGGGCCGACCACACCGCCGGATAGGGGGCGGCGACCGCGGCGGCGAAGTCCGGCGCCCGCCGGCCGCCGAGCCAGCGCGTCCGCGCCCGGGATCCCACCGTCGCCGACATCAGCAGCGCGTGCCCGCCGGCACCGAGATGGAGGTCCAGCAGCTTGGCCAGGATCTCGCCCATGTAGCGGTCGCTGGCATGCACCTCGTCGACCACCAGCAGGCAGCGCGACAGGCAGGCGCCGCGCAGATGGGCATGCTTGACCTGGAGGGCGGCCAGCATCGCCTGATCGACCGTTCCCACCGCGACGGGGGCGGCGAGGAAGCGCCGGGCGCTCTCGGCGGCCCAGCGGGCGGCAAGCTCGTCCTCGGCGCGTTCGCCCTCGTCGTCCCAGCGCACCCGCCAGTGGGGCAGCGCCTCGCCCACCGCGTCGCCGACCTTGAGATATCCCGGAACCGCCAGCACCGCCTTCAGCCCGTCCGGCCCGGTCAGCCGGTCCAGCAGGCGGTTGACCCGGCCATGGATCTGGAGGGCGGCCGAGCGGGTCGGCAGGGCGAAATAGAGGCCGTCGACCGCGCCCGCCGCGAACAGCCGGGCGAAGCGCCAGACTGCGGCCTCGGTCTTGCCCGCCCCGGTCTCCGCCTCCAGGATGACGAGGCGCCGGTCGGCCGGCACCTCGGCCGCCGCCCGCTGGTGCGGGGCCGGGGCGGCGAAGCCGGTGAGCGCGGTGAAGCCGGCCGGCACCCGGGCGGCGGAGGCGGCCGGACCGCGCGCCGCCTCGACGTCGAGCCGGATCGCCGCCACCGCCGCCGCGGCCCGGGCACGGGCGGCGCGGATGTAGTCGGCGCGGAACGCCGGCTCGAACGGGAAGAAGCGCCGGTCCGATCCCAGCCAGTCCGACAGCGCCACGAGGCCGGCGAACAGGTGCTGGAGCCGGGGGGCGGGGGGCGGGCTGCCGCCGCTCGCGGCATCGGTGCCGTCCGCGGCGCTTTCGGCGAAGGCGTCGGGAAACCAGGAGCGCATCGCGCCGCCCATGTCGCGGGCGCCGTCGGCAGGGTCGTAGGCGAGGCCGCCGGGCGCCGTGACGGCCTCCCAGCCGGCGGCCATCGCCGGGGCGCCCAGCGGCCGGCCGTGATGGGCGAGGGCGGCCAGGATGAAGGGGTGGAGGTCGTCCCACCAGTCCAGCTCCGACAGGCCGAGCGGCCGCCACACCCGGCTCGCGTCGCCGTCGCGTCCCGGCGACGCCCGCAGCAGCAGCGCCAGCCCTTCGGCGAGATGGCCGCGCAACGGCACCGGCCGCCGGTCGGGCGGCCAGCCCTTGGCCTGGAAGCCGGGATGCAGCTTGCCGGCATCGTGGAGGAAGGCGACGACGGTCAGCCGCGCGAGGCCGGACGGCGACAGCGCGGCTCCCGCCGCCGCCTCCATCCGCGCCCGGACGGTGGGAAGCGCCGCGATGGCCTCGAAACAGGCGGCGACGTCGGCGCAGTGATGCGCCAGATGATGGGTTTCCTCCGGCCGCTCGCCGAGCTTTCCCCAGGGGTCGAGCCGCTTCCCGTCCATTGAAGCCCGTGCCATCGCCAGCCAACCGCAAGACGATCCAGGGATAGCATGTCTCAACCGGCAGGCAAGGGGGATTCTCCTGCGGGGTGGGGAACGGAGCGCAGCTTGCGTGCGATGTCGAACGAGGCGGGCCTATCCCCGCATGTGCGGGGGAACCGAACCACTCGCGGCCATCCTTGCTCGCAACCTGGGTCTATCCCCGCATGTGCGGGGGAACCGGCAACACCGACCCGAGCCAGAGGCTGCAGAAGGGTCTATCCCCGCATGTGCGGGGGAACCTCAAACACCCCACCAAGAAAGGCCGCGTCACCGGGTCTATCCCCGCATGTGCGGGGGAACCGTGACCACCGAAGAAAGCGCTGTCCATGCCGCGGGTCTATCCCCGCATGTGCGGGGGAACCGCTGTCCAGCATCGACGTGGGCGATATCCCGAGGGTCTATCCCCGCATGTGCGGGGGAACCCACGGGCGGAAACGGGCATCGGGTAAGCCATGGGGTCTATCCCCGCATGTGCGGGGGAACCTTGTGAATTGCGTATCGGCAGGGTCGGCACTGGGGTCTATCCCCGCATGTGCGGGGGAACCTATTCAACCGGAGCCTTCAGCTGCTCCAGGTACGGTCTATCCCCGCATGTGCGGGGGAACCATGGCGGCGACCGCCCGGCGCCCCTGCACGTCGGGTCTATCCCCGCATGTGCGGGGGAACCTCGTACACACGCTTACCTTCGCCCATGACCTTGGGTCTATCCCCGCATGTGCGGGGGAACCCGAAGTAGTCCCGCCCTATCGCCGTCCGGACGGGGTCTATCCCCGCATGTGCGGGGGAACCAGATAAAGCTGATTTACAAGGCGAGCCAATTAGGGTCTATCCCCGCATGTGCGGGGGAACCCGCACCGGCCGGAGGTCGACCACGCCGTCGGCGGGTCTATCCCCGCATGTGCGGGGGAACCCGGGATCGGGCGCACCACCGTACAGCGCATTCGGGTCTATCCCCGCATGTGCGGGGGAACCACCGTCATCGGCTCCCGCGTTGCTCGGGTGTGGGGTCTATCCCCGCATGTGCGGGGGAACCGATGCATCCGGGCAATCCCACGGATCCCTCTGGGGTCTATCCCCGCATGTGCGGGGGAACCCGGCACATCAACAATCCCGACTTCGCGTCGGTGGGTCTATCCCCGCATGTGCGGGGGAACCATGCCGGAGAGGCCGAGCAGCCGGGCATCGTCGGGTCTATCCCCGCATGTGCGGGGGAACCTCGAAGGACGCGCCGCATCCGCCGGCCTACGAGGGTCTATCCCCGCATGTGCGGGGGAACCGCCAGATGCGGACTCCTGTGACGGGACTCGGGGGGTCTATCCCCGCATGTGCGGGGGAACCGTCGAGCTGGTCCTCGGCCGAGGCGCCGAGCTGGGTCTATCCCCGCATGTGCGGGGGAACCTCTGCCTCGTAAGATACTGGCTTTGTTCACTTTGTCAAAGAACCAGCCGTCGCTGCCCGAAGGGGCGGTCGGCACGGGGGCTCCGGTGACGGGGGAAGGGAGCGCCGACGGCCTTGCAGTCGGCCAGGATCATGCCCCGGAATGGCGATCGGCGCCAGACACACGCCCGCTTTCGCCGAACCTGTCGGCGGAAAAACCACCTCACGGTGAAGGTCCCGCCGGAGAATCCCGCCAAGGCAGCGAAGGGGGCTTTACGCAAGCCCGGCGGCATGGCAGCAGCCTGTCAGCATGATGGCAGCAGGCTGGCCCGGCGGCGCTCAGGGCCGGCGGAACAGCCGGCTCCAGGGGGCCGGCATCTCCGGCCTGGCCGGGGCGGCGCTGTCCGGGGCGGCGGTCTTCGACAGGGCCGATAGCGGCAGGCGGCCGGTCGCCAGCATCGCCAGCACCAGCGCCGGATGCGCCGGGCCGCCGCCGCCGGCAGCCTCGTCAGGGCCGGCAGAGTCCGTCCCGCCGGCCTCGGTCCCGTTTTCGTTCAAGGCTTCGTTGATGCGGGCGAACGCCTCGATGTCCTTGATGTGCAGCATGGTCCGTGCCCCTCGGCTTCGACATTTGTGCGTCGCAGCAAAAACGAAGGTAACAGGTCTGCCCTCGAATGGTGTCATGTGCGGCGCTTTGACGCGGCCCTTCTTCTAGCGGGCCGGTTCGCGGACCGCCAGCATAAGCCCGAAGCCGATGACGAAGAAAGCCAGAACCGTCGCCATGCCGGCGCGCTGGCTGGCGAAGGCCTGGGTCGCCAGACCGAACAGCAGCGGCCCGAAGAAGCCGACGAAGCGCCCGGTCAGGCCGTAGAGCCCGAACATCTCCCCCGCCATGCCCGGCGGGGCCAGCCGCGCCATCATCGACCGCCCGGCCGCCTGCGCCGGCCCGAAGAACAGCCCGAGCCCGAGCGCGAAGACCCAGAACCACAGCCGCTCGGTCGCCAGCAGCAGCGGCACGCCGCAGGCGGTCATGCCGGCCAGCGCGATAAGGATCACCGGCTTGGCGCCCGCCCGGTCGTCCATCCAGGCGAAGCCGATGGCGCCGGCCCCCGCCACCACGTTCAGCGCGATGGCGAAGACCAGGATCTCCTCGAAGCTCATGCCGAAGCTGCCGGCGGCGAACAGGCCGCCGAAGGCGGTGATGGTGTTGATGCCGTCGCGGTAGAAGGCGCTGGCGACCAGGAAACGCACCACCTGCCGGTAGCGCCGAACCCCGCGCAGCGTGGCGGCCAGCGTCGCCACCCCCTCGCGCGCCGCCCGCAGCAGGCCGTGGCCGGTCGGCGGCTCGTCCGGCACCCACAGGAAATAGGGCAGGGCGAACAGACCGTACCAGGCGGCGGCCAACAGCGCGGTGGCGCGGACGTTGGCCTGCGGCCCCCAGTCCGCCCACTCCATCCCGAACAGGCCGAACAGCGGCGCCGGGGCCTGGACGAAGCCGACCAGCGCCAGCACCAGGCAGGCCAGCCCGCCGAAATAGCCGATGCCCCAGCCCCAGCCCGACACCCGGCCGAGCAGCCGGGCCGGCACCAGCCCCGGCAGGCTGGCATTGTAGAAGACGTTGGCCAGCTCGAACGACACGGTGGCGATCACCACGCAGGCCAGCGCGAAGGCGGCGTCGGCCGGGTCGGGCCTGACCCACCACAGCGCGGCGGTGAACAGCACCGTGACCAGGGTGAACAGCGCCATCCACGGCTTGCGCCGCCCGGCCCGGTCGGCGATGGCGCCGAGGATCGGGCCGAGCACCGCGATGGCGACCCCGGCAACGGTCATCGCCGCACTCCACCGCGCGGTGCCCTCGACCGGATCGCCGATCACGCCGCGGGCGAAATAGACCGCGAAGACGAAGGTGGTGACGATGGTGTTGTAGGCCGAGTTCGCCCAGTCGTAGAGGCACCAGGAGACGATGGCCCGGCGGGAGGGGGCGTCGCGGGAGGGAACGGGTGCGCTCACCCGCCAATCCCGCTGGCGTCGATCCCGGCGGCGCCGATCCCGCTGGCGGCGCCCTCGAAGCCGTCGATGCCGAAGGAGATCTGGTTGTTGTCGTAGCGGGCGACGATGCGCAGCCGGTCGCCGGCCAGAAGGCCGATCGGCTTTTCCAGGAAGGTCATCGCCTGCTTCCAATGGTTGGTGCGCGACCGGCTTTCCGACTTGTAGACAACCTCCTCGTCCATGAAGAGGTCGAACCAGAAGGCGACGCCGTGGCAGGTGCCGGCGGTGACGACGGTCACGTCGATCACCCGCTCGCCCTCCTCCGGCATGTTGCGGGTGAAGTCGAAGTCGAGCGCGGTGAAGGGCCGCGACAGCGGCGTGTGGGCGTCGGCGCCGAGGTCGATCTGCTGGTAGCCCGGCGAGCGGAAGACGTCGAAGCTGCCCATGTCGAAGCCGTCGACCGTCTCCACCGGGTTGATGCGGGCCAGCTCCGGCGTCTCGACCAGCATGGCGTAGACGGTGGAGGCGCGCGGGATGATGGCGCCGCCCGGCTTCACCAGATGGGTGCGGGCATGCTGCAGCACCGACAGCATGCGCGGGGCCAGCATGCCGATGTTGATGAGTTCGGACACGAAGACGTCGGCCTTCTCCGGCAGGTCGCCGCCCTCGCCGACCGTCAATTGGGTCGACAGGCGCGGCACCACGTCGATGCGGCCGGCATAGCCGTTGCGCGCCACCGTCTCCTTGGCGACGCGGGCCAGGATCGGGTTGACCTCGCAGGTCACGACCTTCTTCGCACCCGCCCGTGCCGCCATCATGGCGACGATGCCGGAGCCGGTGCCGATCTCCAGCACCAGCGACTCCGGCGTCACCGCCCGTTCCAGCGAGTGGCGGTAGGCGTCGTTGCGCTCGAAATCGTTGATCATCGGCAGGTGCCAGCCGGGCACCGCGTTGGAATAGATCAGCCGCCGGGTGAACTTCACCATCGGGTGGTCGGGCGCCTGCTCGCGCGCCGACTCGATCACCTCGATCGCCTCGCCGGCACGGTCCAGGCTCTGCAGCACATGGGCGAGCCCGACCTGGGCCGGGACGAAGCGCGGCGCGGCGGCGAGAACGATGCGGAACTCCGCCTCCGCCTCCTCCAGCCGGCCGCCGGTGGAGAGCAGCTCGGCCAGGCTGTAATGGACGTCGAGATAGTCGGGCGCCTGGTCCAGCGCGATGCGGAAATGGCGCTCCGCCGCCTCCAGCTCGCCCAGCTCGCGCAGGGTGGCGGCGAGGAAATGATGCATCTCCGGCGCCTCGGGCCGCAGGTCGAGCGCGGTGCGGAAACTCTCCGCCGCCTCCTCCGGCCGGCCCAGCGCCTTCAGCGCGTTGCCGAGATTGCCGTGCAGCTCCGGCAGGCGCGGGTTGATGGCGAGGCCGGCGCGGAACGCCTCCTCCGCCTCCGCCGGGCGGGCCTGCTGGAAGAGCAGGCTGCCGCGGCTGTTGTGGAAGGACGGGTCGTTCCGGTTCTCGGCGATGGCCTGGGCGAACAGCTCCAGCGCGGTGTCGGGATGGCCGCTGTGGGCGGCGACCAGCCCCAGCAGGTGCAGCGCGCCCGCATTGTGCGGATCGGCCGCCAGCACTCCGCGGCAGATCTCCTCCGCCCCGGCCAGATCGTTGCCGCGGAAACGCCGGGCCGCGTCGATCAGGGTGGGGGGCGGGGTGTCGGTCATCGCTGCGGCTCCAGGTCGGCGGGAAAGGATCGGCGGGAAAGGATCGGCGGGAACACGAAAGGTTGCCGCACCATACCGGGATTTTCCGGGGCGCTACAGCCTTTCGATCCGCTGCGCGGCCATTGCGCGCACGCGATTATCACGGCATCCATACCCGCAAAAGGAGAAGAAGGAGTCGGGTGCATGACGGGTGGACGAATCACGGGCGGGGCCGCGCGCCTGCTGGCGGCGACGCTGCTGCTGGCCGGCTGCGCCACGGCGGAGATGGGGAGCGGCAGCGCGGGGCAGGCGGCCGGTGGCGCCGACTCGGCAGCGAACTCGGCGGCGGCCCGCCGGTTCGAGGCGGTGCGGCACAGCCCGCCGGAGCTGCGCGCGTTCCTCTACCGCATGCCGAAGGGGGCCGACCTGCACAGCCACCTGACCGGCGCGGTCTATGCCGAGACCTACCTGCGGCTGGCGGCCGGCGCCGGGCTGTGCTTCGACGTCAAGGCCAAGGCGCTGGCGGCGCCGACCGCGCAGGCGCCCTGCGGCGATGCCGGGTCGGCGCGGCCCGCCGCCGCGGCGGTGGTCGCCGACGGCACGCTCTACCCGATGGCGCTGGACGCGCTGTCGACGCGCGACGCGCTGCCGGTTTCGGGCTACAGCCTGCACGACCAGTTCTTCGCCACCTTCGGCCGCTTCCGCGCCGCGACGGCGGCCACCCCGGCCACCGGCGGCGACCTGCTGGCCGAGGTGGTCGACCGCGCCGGCCGGCAGGGCGTGCGGCATGTCGAGCTGATGGTGTCCTTCGGCACCGGCCCGGTTGCCGGCATCGGCAAGGCGCTGCCCTGGACCCCGCAGGCCGCCGCCGACCTGTCCGGCACCGCCGACCGGCTGGTCGCCGCCGGCCTGCCCGCCCTGGTCCCGGCCGCCCGGCAGGAGATCGACGCCGCCGAGGCGCGGATGCGCAGCGTGCTGGGCTGCGGCACCCCGGCGGCGCGGCCGGGCTGCGCGGTGTCGGTGCGCTACCTCCAGCAGGTTTCGCGCACGCAAGGACCGGGGCCGGTCTTCGCCACCACCCTGTTCAACGCCCTGCTGCAGGCGCAGGAGCCGCGGGTGGTCGGGCTGAACTTCGTGGCGCCGGAGGACAACCCGGTGGCGCTCGACGATTACGACCTGCACATGCGCATGGTGGCGGAGGCGAAGCGGCGGCTGCCCGGCACCAACGTCGCGCTGCATGCCGGCGAGCTGACGCTCGGCCTCGTCCCGCCGGAGCGGCTGCGCGACCACATCCGCAAGGCGGTGGAGATCGCCGGCGCCCAGCGCATCGGCCACGGCGTCGACCTGATGTACGAGGACGACCCCGAGGGGCTGCTGCGGTCGATGGCGGGGCGGAAGGTGGCAGTCGAGATCAACCTGACCAGCAACGACAAGATCCTGGGCGTCGCCGGCCGCAACCACCCGTTCCCGCTCTACCGCGCCGCCGGGGTGCCGACGGTGCTGTCGACCGACGACGAGGGGGTCAGCCGCATCGACCTGACCAACGAGCTGCAACGCGCGGTGCAGGAGTTCGGGCTGGGCTACGCCGACCTCGCCGGGCTGGCCCGCGCCAGCCTGGAGCACAGCTTCCTGCCCGGCGCCAGCCTGTGGTCGGCCCCCGGCTGCATCCCGGCCGGCCTTGGGGGGAGCCGGGAGGAGCCCTGCCGCGCAATCGTCGGGCGCAGCGAGAAGGCACGGGTCCAATGGGCGCTGGAGGAGGCGCTGGCCCGTTTCGACCGCGAGATGGCGGCGGGGATGCAGTCGAACACCGATGGAAACCAGTAAGCTGTCCCCGCCGCGTGAACGGGCCGGCAGTGGCGGCCGATCGGCCGCCACTGCCTTGACGCTTCCCGTTGTCAGGCCGGAATCCCGATGCTTCGGAGAAGGAGAGCTTCCCTTTGACCGGCGGGCCTGCGCATACAACCGGCAGGCCGCCTGCCTCCGCGGAATGCTCCCCTTGGGGGGTAGCCCCGCTTCGCCGACTTCTCCCTGGTCATTGATTTCCAGATACGGCATTCTTTGAAAGAATAGATTGCGGCAGATTCTCCATCAGTTTAATGAATTTATATTCTCATACCATTCTATAGGTGAACGATGCCTCAAATGGACATCTCCCATAATGGTCCTATTAAAATCCAACTCGCATTGCAAGGAGGTGGCGCAAAGCTCTGTGACCTCCTGGCTGCTGCAGAAGCTGTCCAGACGTTGATAAACGAGGAAAAGATCACCGTCACACGCGTATCAGGCACATCCGCCGGCGCCATTGTTGCCTGTCTGCTTGCAACGGGAGAACCAATCGGCCGGATCCGCGAACGTCTGTTAGACACCGGTCAAAAGCATCTCGCCAAAATCAAGCCAAGGCGCAGCAAATTAAAACTCTTTTTCCGGGCATTGACCGGAAATCCCCTGTACGAACCGGAGCCTCTGAGGCAATTCCTGGCAGATATTTTCAAAATCAATGGGAAGAGATACGAAAAATTTGATGATTTGAAAGCAATCAAAGAAATCATAATTACAGCATCTGATTTGCTCAATGGCTCTAGAGTAACTTACCGTCGTTACGACAAGGACGGCGGGAACGATACGAACATCGTGAGCGCTCTGTTCGATTCATGCGCTCTGCCGTTCGTCTTCAAGTCCGCGAAGTTCGGGGGCACCATCGTGGATGGCGGCATCTGCGAAAATCTGCCTGCGAAGGAATTGCTGGAGAGTAAGGAAACCTATGGAGAGGTCTTTGCTTTTTCCTTCATGAGGGATCCTGCGCCCAAACACCCTACCAATTTCTTTTCATATGGGACCGCAATCCTAAATACGGCTATATCGAATTCCGTTGACCGAGCCGTCTCGGAGATCGGTCACGGCCAGGTCTTCAAGATCGATACCGACATTTCCACATTCGATTTTGAAGGGGCGCTCTCCCGCGGTCTCCAGGAGGACCATTATGGGAGAGTTCGGATGCAGTCCTATGAGTGGCTGAAAGACGTGACGAACCTGATGAGGATCAACCCCGAACCCACGGCGGTCGACGATCCCGAGGATTCAGCGTCCACCCACAAGCTCATGGAGAGCATTCACAAGATATATTTGTCGCATCACCATACGGCTCCGGTTCGCTACGAGCGTTCTCAGATAGAGGTGACCGCTTGGCCGTTGCTTACGGATCATCGGTATAACCGGACATACCATATTCTTCACAGGGTGACGTTCCGTCCGCAATTCGAGAGAGTCCATTGTGTTAGGCTTGGGCTCTTTTCGGATGGCGTCAATATGGTCAAGGGGCTCGTCACTGGAAATGTGAAGGATGCTCATGGTAATAAAATAAATACAACGATTGTACCTGTGAACGTTCCAGAGGAATTGCAAAAAGATCCGTTGCAACTCAGAAGGTATTTGCTTTTTTTCTTTGATGGGCCAATTCTTCCTCAGGATTCAGACAGATTTCCATACACTCTTGAGCTTCATGATTATGTTGAAGGGTGCCTGGATGGAATAAAAAGAGGAGAAAACGAGTGGGTGTCGATGATATCCGACAGAACCTGTATCGAAGAGGTCGATATCGTTGTCTATCTCCCGGAATCGTATAAAAATGTAAGTACATATTCTTACATGCCTCAAAACGAAGCTGAACACTGCATCTCTGGGCGGCGTATTTCCGAACAGGAAATGGTGCAATCCCATTACGATCCCGCGCCCGGTTTCGTCGCCCTCGGATGGAGGGGAAATAACCTTCAATTGGGTCAAACTTTCGGATTGATGCTTGTACCCGGACGATAATGAGGTAAGGAGGAACCGGTCTTGTAGAAGACGCGTTGTGCGCGTATGTTCATCATTTGAAATAAGGAAAGTCCAGCTCATGATGCCGATCAAACGCGTTACCATGTCCTCAATGCCCATCGAACGCGTCACCATATCCGCAATGCCCATCGAACGCGTGACCTGACAGCCCGTTGCGCTGGCCGGCCTCCCTACTCTGGCGGAGGCACTGGCAACACCCCCTCCTTATCCCCCTCGTTCGTCTCCATCCTGCCAGCCCCAGCGGTCCCAGGCGCCGTCTAGGAAGGCGGCGAGGCGGGGGCCGGCGGGCAGGCCCGGGCAGGACAGCAGCGAGGGCGCGACCCGGCCGCCGCCACGGGTCCACCACAGGCTGAAATGCGGCGGCAGCGGCCCGGACAGCCGGCCGATCAGGGCGCGGGTCGCGGCGGACACCCGCTCCGGCTCGGGACGGCCGAGGATCGCCAGCCGGGCCGGCAGCCCCTCGACGTCGGCACCGGCGCGGCAGGCGTCGGCAGCGAGCGCCTCGGCACGGGCGAGCCAGCCGGCGCAGGCGGCGGGAGCGTCGGCAAGCTCGAAGCCGGCCGGCAGCCCGGCGGCGATGGTGAAGGGATAGAGCCGGCCGACCCGGTCGGCGCTCGGCATCAAGACGCCGATCAGGGGGGTGCTGCCGCACAGGCCGGCGGACAGGGCGAAGCGCCAGACCGGCGCCTGCCCGAACAGGCTCTCCCACTCGCCGCCCAGCCGCCGCCCGGCCTCGCCGAGCGCAGCCGACAGCCAACGATCCCAGGGCGACAGCACCGACGCCGGCAGGCCGTGCCCGACGAAATCGCCGCGCGCCGGCAGCTTGCCATGGAATCCGACCACCGGATCGGCGCCCGGCGCCGTGCCGCCGCGTCCCCCCTGCGCCCGCAGCGCGGCGGCGGCCAATCCGCGATAGCTGGCCAAGGCTCCGATCATGGCAGGGAGGCCCGGTCGGATTGGGAGGCGGAGGGCTGGGGGAACTGTTCCAGCACCTCGGTCACGCGGGCGACCAGCGCCTCGTCGGGCGGGACCGGGGCGAAGCCGGCGGCGAAGAGGGCAGCCAGATGGTCGCCCAGCGCCCGCCGCCGCGCCTCGTTGGCCGGGCCGGGCAGCGTGCGCTGCCAGTCGAGCGCCAGCCATTCCGCCAGCGCGCCGGGGTCCATCGGCAGGGTGCCGCCGGCCATGCGGTAGATGCGCAGGGTCTGGCGCAGCTGGTCGGGCAAGGCCCAGTCGGCGCGCAGCCGCTCCTCCAGCCGCAGGGCGATGCGGGCGAGGAACTGGGTGCGCAGGGCGCGGCGGTAGGTCTCCTGCGCCGGGCCGGCGATGCGCCCGCCCTGGTACAGCCCGCCGGCCAGCAGCGGGTCGGCCAAGGCCGGCGCCTCGTCGCCATAGCCGGAGGGCGGGCCGGGAGGCAGGCCGCGCAGCGCGTCGAGCGCCGGCAGGATCAGGGCCGGGTCGGCGTCGTCCACCCGCGCCAGCGACCGCGGCGGCGTGTCGAGCGGGCGCAGCGCCGCCTCCACCGCCGCGGCGCCGGCATCGGCGCGCTCCAGCAGGGCGGCGTTGCCGCGGGCGCTGACCAGCCACCAGCTCCCCACCAGCAGCCCGACCGCCAGGGCGGCGGCGGCCGACAGCGCGGTGCGGCGGCGCCGCGCGCGCTCGACCTTGCGGTCGACCTGGGCGAGATGGGCCTCGGGGAACACCAGATCGGGCAGCAGCCGGTCGAGGAACTGGGTCGGCGGCGGCGCGTCCGCGTCGGGCTCGGCCAGGCCGAGCGGGCCGTCGGTCCGGGTGGCACTGGTCAGGTAGAGGCCGCGCAGCCGCGGCGTCTCCTCGCCCCGCTCGGGGCAGAAGACGGTGTCGACGATGTCGGCCAGCGCCGGCTCCAGCCCGGCGACCTGCAGGGGCAGGGCGAAGGCGGCGGCGCGGCGGCGGATGTCGGGCTCCTGGTGCAGCCGGTCGAGCAACCGCTCGTCCAGCCGGCGCACCAGCCCGGCGTAACGCTCGCGAAAAGCCGGCAGCGGTCCGCCATCCGCCTCCTCCGCCGGCAGGGTCAGGCCCCAGACCTGGGAGCGCGCCTCGCGGTCGAGCGGGTCGAAGAAGGTGTCGAAGCCCTCCAGCAGGTCGGCCTTGGTCAGCAGGACATAGACCGGCAGGCGCAGGCCGAGATGGACGCGCAGCTCGTTCAGGCGCTGGCGGATCAGGATGGCATGGTTGCGCCGCTCGGCATCGCTCCACAGGGCGAGGTCGGGCAGGCTCAGCGTCAGCAGCACGCCGTTGGCCGGCTGGCGCGGCCGGTGCTCCTTCAGCAAATCGAGCAGGCCGGACCACACCCGGCCGTCGACCGCGCGGCGGCTGTCCTGGGTGGTGTAGCGCCCGGCGGTGTCGATCAGCACCGCCCGGTCGGTGAACCACCAGTCGCAGTTGCGGGTGCCGCCCAACCCGGTCATCGGTCCGGTCACCGGGCGGCCAACCGGCTCCGCCGTCCCGCCGCCGGGAGCCGAGGGGGTCAGCCGGGCGTTGGCCAGCGCCGTGGTCTTGCCCGATCCCGGCGCGCCGATCACCAGATACCACGGCAATTGGTAGAGATGGCGCCCGCCCCATCGCCGGCGCAGCCGCGCCAGCACGCTGTCGAGCCGCGCCCGCACCGCGCCGATCTCCTCCAGCGAGGCCTTCAGGTCGGGATCGTGCCGGGCGGCCAGCGCCTCGACCAGCCGGGCATCGGCGGCACGCTCGCGGGCGTCGATGCGGCGGTTGAGGACCAGCCAGCCGGCCAGCGCCAGCAGCAGCGGCAGCAGCCGGACGCTCCAGTCGGCCTGGAGGGTGGGGACGAGATGGGGGACGAGATGGGAAGCGAGCGCCCCGGCCAGACGCGGCAGCAGCAGCCAGCCGGCCAGACCGAGCGCCAGCGCGCCGCCCAGCGACAGCGCCCAGCGGGCGCGGGCCGACCGGGGCGGCGACGGGGCGGGCGCGGCCTTGCGGCGGCGCCCCGCCGCCTTGGCGGTCTTGATGGAGGGCGCCTTGGCGGCGGTCCTGTTCGGGCGGGGGTCGGCCATCGCGGGCGCCCTATTGCGGGTAGAGGCGGATGTCGACCCGCCGGTTGGAGTCGCGGCCGGCGGGCGCGTCGTTCAGCGCCACCGGCTCCTGGTCGCCGCGGCCCTCGGCCGTCAGCCGGGCGGGCGCGACGCTGCGCTCCAGCAGCCGGCGAACCGCCTCGGCCCGCGCCTCGGTCAGGGCCTGCGCGGTGGGGAGCCGGCCGGACGGCGGGGTCTGGTCGTCGGTGTGGGCGACGACGACGACGCTGCCGGGCTCCGCCGCCAGGGTCTGGCCGACCCGCTCGACGATGGCGCGATGGCGGGCCTTCACCGCGTCGGCGCCGGTGGCGAACATCGCGGCGGCGGGGATGCGGATCACCAGGGCGCCGTCCTCCCCGGCCAGCACCTCGACCGCGCCGGTGCGGATCTCGGGCGCCAGCCGGCCGGTGACGCGGGCGATCAGAGCCGGGCCGGCGGTGGGCGGCGGCGGCGGAACGAGGCGGGCGATCTCGATGGGACGGTCGGGCAGCAGGGCTGCGATGCGGGCGGCCACCGGCTCCGCCTGCCGGTCGAGCGTGCCGGCCAGATGGACGTACAGGCCCGACAGGCCGAGCGCCACCGCCGCCCAGACGATCCAGGCCGGCAGCGTGCCGCCCAGCGGCCGGAACCGCCCGCCCGCCCCGGCCCAGGCCGGCGACAGCTCCGCCGCCACCTCGCCGCGGGCGCGGCGCAGGATGCGGTACAGCTCGTCGCGCAGATGGGCGAGGTCGTGGGCGCCGCCGGGCCGGTCGCGGAACCGCCCCTCGAAGCCGAGCGACAGGCAGGCGTAATACAGCTCCAGCGCATGGCGGTGGCGGCGCGGGTCGCCCAGCATGCCGTCCAGCAGGTCGAAGAAGCGGACATCGGCCCCCGGCTCGCCCACCGACGCCCCGCCATGGCCGGCGGCGCGGGCGACGTCGTCCAGCGTGGCGGCGAGCGCGATGCGGGCGGCGCGGAGGTCGGCGGGGTCGATTGGGGCGAGGGTGGCGGGGGCGGGGGCGGTTTCTTCCAGCCCGGCGGCCTCGGCGTCGAACCGCTCCAGCGCCTCGGCGGCGGCGGCGCGGGCGGACCCGGCGGAGGTGGCACCGTCGCGCAGGCCGGCGGCCAGCGCCAGCACCGGGGCGGCGATGCTCAGCAGCGGGTTGAGGGCGTCGCGGTGGCGCGGCTCCAGGGTGGGCCGGGGCTGGTCGGCGGCCGGCAGGGTGTCGGGGGCCAGCGCGGCGGCGAGGCTGGCGGCGAGCGGACGCCGGTCCGATGCCGCCATGTCCGATGCCGCCATCTCCGCTCCGTCCAGTCGCTCGTCGGCCTGCATGTGCTGTCCGCTGTGGGGGAAATCCGGGAGAGGTATAGCAGTGTCGGTGCGGTGGGGGGAACGGGGTGGGCGTGGTCGCTGCGGGTGCCCCCTCCCTAACCCTCCCCCTCTTCGAGGGAGAGGGAACTCCGCCGCTCCGCTGTCCAGCTCCCTCTCCCGCTGATAAGCGGGGGAGGGTTGGGGAGGGGGCCATCGCCAGCCGACGCGCGTCCCCCCCTACCGCCCCCCGGTGTGGTTGTAATCGTACTGCACGCGCGGCGCGCTGCCGATGCCGCCGGAGATCTTCTCGATCAGCGAGCCGATCCCGCCGGCCGGGCGGGCGGCGTCGGCCGAGGCCATCGGAACGCCGGCCGGCATCGCGCCTCCCGGCACCGTAGCTCCCGGCGGCGGGGTCCAGGCCGGGGCGCCGTCCAGGCCGGGCAGCGGACGGGCGGGACGGCCGGCATGGGCGTCGGTCATGAACTCGCGCCACAGCTTCGCCGGCAGGGTGCCGCCGGTGACCTTCCTCATCGCGTCGTTGTTGTCGTTGCCGAGCCAGACCCCGGCGACGAGGTCGGCGGTGAAGCCGACGAACCAGGCGTCGTGATAGTCCTGGGTGGTGCCCGACTTGGCCGCCGCCGGGCGGTTCAGCTTCGCGCCGCGGCCGGTGCCGTAGTCGAGCACCCCGGTCATCATCCGGGAAAGCTGCACCGCATGGGCCGGGTCGACCACCGCGCCGCCGCCGCCGCCCTGGCGCCGGTAGAGCAGGGTGCCGTCGCGGCTCCTGATCTCGGTGATGGCATAGGCCCAGACGGGGGCGCCGCGGTTGGCGATGCCGGCATAGGCGCGCACCAGCTCCAGCGGCGTCACCTCGCTGGTGCCGAGCGCCAGCGACAGATCGCGGGTCATGGGCGAGGAGATGCCGAGGTTCGACGCGATGCGCCGCACCCGGTCGGTGCCGACCCGGTCGATCAGCCGCGCCGTCGCGGTGTTGGAGGAATGGGCCAGCGCCGCGGCCAGCGTGATGCTGCCGCGGTACTTGCCGTCGTAATTGCCGGGGCTCCAGGTGCCGAGCTGGACCGGCGCATCCTCGATCAGGCTGTCGGGGCTCCAGCCGGCCTCCAGCGCCGCCAGATAGACGAAGGGCTTGAAGGCGGAGCCCGGCTGGCGCAGCGCCTGGGTGGCGCGGTTGAACTCGCTGCCGTCATAGTCGCGGCCGCCGACCAGCGCCCGGACCGCGCCGTCCGGGCTCATGGCGACCAGCGCGCCCTGATGGACGTTGGCGGCGGCGCCGGGACCGGCCAGCAGCGCCTCCAGCCTTTGTTCGGCGGCGCGCTGCATCTTCAGGTCCAGCGTGGTGCGGACGATGACGTCGCCATGGTCGGGACCGGCGAAGCCCGGCACCAGGTCGGTGACCCAATCGGCGAAATAGCGGCCGTCGCCGCCCGGCTTGCGCTTGGGCGACGGCTTGGCGTTGCGCGCGGCGTCATGCTGCGCCTGGGTGAGGTAGCCGGCATCCAGCATCGCCGCCATCACCACCCGCGCCCGCTCCGCCGATTCGTCGGGGTTGGAGCTGGGGGCGTAGCGCGACGGCGCCTTCAGCAGGCCGGCCAGCACCGCCGATTCGCGGATGTCGACCTCGGTCGCCGGCTTGCCGAAATAGGTGCGGGCGGCGGCGTCCACCCCGAAGGTGCCGGCGCCGAGATAGACGCGGTTCAGGTAGGCGGTGAGGATCTGGTCCTTGGTGAAGCGGCTCTCCAGCCACAGCGACAGCATCGCCTCCTGGATCTTGCGCTTGAGCGACTTCTCGGACGTCAGGAACAGGTTCTTGGCGAGCTGCTGGGTGATGGTCGAGCCGCCCTGCACCGCGCGGCCCGACCGCCAGTTGACATAGACGGCGCGGGCAAGACCCAGCGGGTCGATGCCGAAATGGCTATAGAAGCGGCGGTCCTCGATCGCCAGCACGGCGTCGACCAGATGCGGCGGCAGGTCGCGCACGCTGAGCGTCGTGCCGTGCAGGTCGCCGAAGCGGGCGAACTCGCTGCCGTCGGCGGCCAGCACGGTGATGGAGGCCCGCCGCTCGAACTGCGCCACCTTGGAGATGTCCGGCAGGTCGAGCGCGAACCAGGCCAGCACCGTCCCCAGCCCGATCCCGCACCAGATCGCCGCGACCAGCCCCCACTGCACCAGGCGGTTGAGCCGGCCGGCGCCCTTGCGGGGCGGCGGGGCGGATTTGGAGGGCTGTGCCGGGGTGGATCTGGTTGGGGCGGATTTGGAGACGGCGGCTTTGGACGCGCTAGCTTTGGGCAAGGAGATCCTTGGAAGGGTGAAGGAGGGCAGCGGGAAGGACGGCAGCCAGCGGCGGCGCGGGCGGCGGGGCGGCTTGTAGGGAGTCGGCGGCGGGGCGGCGGAGGGAGGCTGCTGCCGGCGGGGCGGCGTGCCGCGGCCGAGCACCCTGGCGGCAAGCGCCCTGACGATCGGGGCGACCGACAGGGCGTCGAGCGGCGACGGGTCGTCGCGGGTGCGGATCGGGCGCGGGCCGGCATGGAGCTGGCCCGTCCTGGGATCCGTCTGGTGATCCGGTCGGTGTGCGGTCACGGCGCGCTCGCGAAGCCCTGTCAGGTTCGATGTCACGGGACGGAGGACCATCCCCGCAACGGACCTAATACGCTGGCGCCGCCCTCTCCGAAAGACCGGCGGCGGCCCGGCGAAGATTTGTCCCGCGACCGTGGCGAAAGAATGACTCTCTCCACACTTGCGGGGGAGGCGGTTTCCCCCCTCTCCCCCCGGGGAGAGGGGATCTGTCCTCGAGGGGGCGCGCGTTACAGCGGCAGCGTCGCGGTGGCGCGCAGGCCGCCGCCGCTGCGGTTGGACAGGGTCACGTCGCCGCCATGGCCGCGGACGACGCTGCGCGCGGTGGACAGCCCGAGCCCGACCCCGCCGGTGTCGCGCGAGCGCGAGCGCTCCAGCCGGTAGAAGGGGGCGAAGACCTTCTCGAACTCCGCCTCCGGGATGCCGGGGCCGTCGTCGTCGATGTGGATCAGGGCTTGGCGGGCCTGGCCGGCAGCGGAACCGGCCCCCTCGGTCCCGCCCTCCAGCCGGACGGTGAAGCCGCCGCCATACTTGATGGCATTGTCCATCAGGTTGGCCAGCGCCCGGCGCAGCGCCACCGGGCGGCCCTCCGCAACCATGTGGGCGGGGCCGTCATAGACGGCGCGGTGGCCGGCATCCACGCGGTCGTCGCACAGGCTCTGCAGCAGGTCGGCGAGGTCGAAGCGGCCGCGCGGCTCGCGCTGGGCGTCGTCGCGGGCGAAGGCCAGCGTGGCCGAGATCATCGCCTCCATCTCGTCCAGGTCGGCCAGCATCCGCCGCTGCATCTCCGGATCGTCGACCAGCTCGGCGCGCAGCCGCAGCCGGGTGATCGGCGTGCGCAGGTCGTGGCCGATCGCCGCCAGCATCTGGGTGCGGTCGGCGACGAAACGGGTCAGCCGCGCCTGCATCCGGTTGAAGGCGCGGGTGGCGGCGCGCAGCTCCGACGGGCCCTCCTCCGGCAGCGGGTCGGCCTCGCCGGCGACGCTGAGCCGCTCGGCGGCGGCGGCGAAGCCGGCGAGCGGCGCCGTCACCCGGCGGGCGGCGAGCAGCGACACCAGCAGGATCACCGCCAGGATCGCCCCCATCCACAGGATGAAGCGGACGATGCCGAAGGGACCGGCCAGCGGGTCGCCGCCGGTGAAGCTGAGCCACGACCCGTCGTCGAGCCGCACCGACAGCCGGACATGCGGCCCCCAGCGCCGGTTGTCGTCGCCGGCGAAGGGCGGGTGCGGCGGCCGGTCGTCGTCGTCGCGGGGCGGGCGCTGGATCTCCACCAGGATGTCGCGGCCGGGGCTGTCCAGCTGGTCGCGCAGCCGGCGCTTCAGCCCGTCGAACCGGCCGCCGGCAAGGCTCTGCCGCGCCAGCGGCGGCGGCTGGTCTGGGCGCCATTCGACGCGCAGCACCGGATCGTCGATGGCGCGCACCACCCGGCCGCGGCCGGCGGGCGGCGTGCTCTCCACCAGCTGGACGATGGCGGTGATGCGCTGGATAAGCACGTTCGGACCGTGGATCGGCGGCCCTTCGCTGCGGTCGGTCAGATAGACCAGCGCGCTGATCGCCTGGGTCAGCAGCAGCGCCAGCACGACCGTCAGCGCGATCCGCGTGGCGAGGCTGTCGGGAAAGCGGAAGCGCAGGCGGCGGAAGGCGCGGTGGAAGGCGCGGCGCCGGGCCGTCCTGGATGTGGCGGCGGCCGGGGCGGCGCTCTCCTGCGGCACGGTCCCCTGTGGCGCTGTCATGGCGCCGGCCCGCCGCCGGACACCGACGGGGTGAAGAGGTAGCCGCCGCCGCGCACCGTCTTGATCAGGGTCGGTTCCGCCGGGTCGGGCTCGATCTTGCGGCGCAGCCGGCTGACCTGCACGTCGATGGAGCGGTCGAACGGCACCGCCGAGCGGCCGCGCGCCAGGTCGAGCAGCTGGTCGCGGGTCAGCACCCGCTGCGGATGCTCGACGAAGGCGACCAGCAGGTCGTATTCGCCGGCCGACAGCTGGACCAGCACCCCGTCGGACGAGCGCAGCTCGCGCCGGGTGACGTCGAGCGACCAGCCCTCGAAGCGCAGCACCGTGCCGGCGGCGGCAGGCGCGCCGGCGACCGGCGGGGCGGAAACCCGGCGCAGCACCGCCTTGATCCGGGCCAGCAGCTCGCGCGGGCTGAAGGGCTTCGCCAGATAATCGTCGGCGCCCATCTCCAGCCCGACGATGCGGTCGGTCTCCTCCCCCATGGCGGTCAGCATGATGACCGGGGTCTGGGCGGTCTGCGGCGCGGCGCGCAGGCGGCGGCACAGCGACAGCCCGTCCTCCCCCGGCAGCATGAGGTCGAGCACGATCAGGTCGACGCGGGCGCCGTCGAGCGTGCGCATCATCTCCGCCCCGTCCCTGACCCCGGTGACACGGAAGCCGTGCCGGGTCAGGAACTGGGCGACGAGGGAGCGGATTTCGCGGTCGTCGTCGACGACGAGGAGGTGGGGCGTGCGGTCCATGGCACCCATGATCGGGCGGAGCGGCCCGGGGGTGAAGGGGAAATGTGTAACGCCCGGTTACGGAGGGCCGGGCGGTTACACTCTGTTACCAAATCACCGGTTTGCGGACATTCGACCGCAACGTCCGGCGCCCATTGTCTGGTCATCGAACAACGGCGGGACAACGACGGGGCAACGCCCTCCGGGAAGTCCCAACGGAATAAGCCCCCTCCATCCGGGGTTTAGAGATCATCAACACACCGAGGAGTCGATACCATGAAACGCGCCCTTCTGACGTCCGCCCTGCTGGTCGCCGGCCTCGGCGTGGCCGTTCCGGTCTTCGCCCAGGGTGGCCCGGCCGGTGGTCCGGCCGGTGGTCCGCCTCCGGGCGGCCCCGGCGGTCCCGATCGCCACTTCGCCCGCATGTGCGAGGACCAGGAGGCCCGTCTGGCCGGCAAGCTGGCCTATGCGGAGAAGAAGCTGAACATCACCGAGCAGCAGCGCGCCGCCTGGACCAAGTTCGCCGACGCCTCCCGCTCCAGCCTGAAGCCGACGCAGGATCTGTGCGTGAAGTTCAAGGATCTGCCGCGTCCGGCGGCCCTGCCCCAGCGGCTTGAGCGCGCCGAGCAGATGATGCAGGCCCACCTGCAGCAGCTCCAGACCGTCCGCCCGGCCCTGACCGACCTCTACGCCCAGCTGACGCCCGACCAGCAGAAGCAGGCCGACCGCATGCTGAACCAGGGGCCGGGCGGCCATATGGGTAAGCATATGGGCGGCCACCATGGCGGCCCCGGCGGCTGGGACAACGACGGCCCGGGCAGGGGGCCGGGGATGGGTCCGGGGATGGGGCCGAAGGGTCCGGCGCCGGCACCGCAGGAGCAGCCCAAGGGCTGACGTAGAAGACAGGCTCACCGGCGGCCGTTCCAAGCCCCCCAACGCTAGGCCGCTGTGAGACCAGGGCCGCCGAACCCCCATTCGGCGGCCCTGGCCGTTTTCGGGATGCGGCACCGACAAGCCACCGCTTGCATTGCGGCCCGGCGCACCCCAAAGCTTAGCCCCATGATTTCGTCTGCGGCTTCGGCCTCTCACGCTTCGGCGGGCGGCGGTCTCGGGCGCGGGGGCCGTGTGGTCGCCGTGCTGGGTCCGACCAACACCGGCAAGACCTATCTGGCGATCGAGCGCATGCTCGGCCACCGGTCCGGCATGATCGGCTTTCCCCTGCGCCTGCTGGCGCGGGAGAATTACGACCGCATCGTCAGGATCAAGGGACGGAACGCGGTCGCGCTGGTGACGGGGGAGGAGAAGATCCTGCCCCCCAACCCCTCATATTGGGTCTGCACCGTCGAATCGATGCCGCTGGACCGCGCAGTCGATTTCCTGGCGGTCGACGAGATCCAGCTCTGCGCCGATCCCGAGCGCGGCCACATCTTCACCGACCGGCTGCTGAACGCCCGCGGCATGGTCGAGACCATGGTGCTGGGATCCGATTCGATGCAGCCGATGATCCGCCGGCTGGTGCCGAAGGCGGAGTTCGTCAGCCGGCCGCGCTTCTCCCAGCTGACCTATGCCGGCTACAAGAAATTGACGCGGCTGCCGCCGCGCTCGGCGGTGATCGCCTTCTCCGCCACCGACGTCTATGCCATCGCCGAGATGCTGCGCCGCCAGTGCGGCGGCACCGCGGTGGTGCTGGGCGCGCTCAGCCCGCGCACGCGCAACGCCCAGGTCGGGCTCTACCAGGCGGGCGAGGTCGATTACCTGGTGGCGACCGACGCCATCGGCATGGGGCTGAACATGGACGTCGACCATGTCGCCTTCGCCCGCATCGTCAAGTTCGACGGCTTCGCCCCGCGCCGGCTTCGCCCCGCCGAGGTGGCGCAGATCGCCGGCCGCGCCGGCCGCCACATGCGCGACGGCACCTTCGGCACCACCGACGAGGTGGGGGAGCTGGATGCCGAGCTGGTCAGCCGCGTCGAGAACCACGAGTTCGAGACGGTCAAGGCGCTGTCCTGGCGCAACAGCAACCTGCGTTTCGACACGCCGGGCTTCCTGCTGAAGTCGCTGGAGGAGCGGGCGCCGATCCAGGAGCTGAGCCGGGTGCGCGAGGCCGACGACCATCTGGCGCTGCAGGCGCTGGTGCGCGACGCCGAGATCCTCGATCTGGCCAAGGGCCGCGACGCCGTGCGGCTGCTGTGGGAGGTCTGCCAGGTCCCCGACTTCCGCAAGGTGCTGTCCGACGCCCACACCCGGCTGCTCGGGCAGATCTTCCGCAGCCTGCGCGGCCCCACGCGCCGGCTGGACGACGATTGGGTCGCCAGGCAGATCGCCCGGCTCGACCGGACCGAGGGCGACATCGACGCGCTGGTTGCCCGCATCGCCCATATCCGCACCTGGACCTACATCTCCAACCGGCCGAGCTGGCTGAAGGACCCGCTGCACTGGCAGGAGCGCACCCGCGCCATCGAGGACCGGCTGTCCGACGCCCTGCACGAGCGGCTGACCCAGCGCTTCATCGACCGCCGCTCGGCGACGCTGGCCCGCACGCTGAAGGACGGGCGCTCGCTGCTGGGCGGCGTGCGCGCCGACGGCGAGGTGGTGGTGGAGGGCCATGTCGTCGGCCGGCTGGAGGGCTTCCGCTTCGTCCCCGACGCCCCCGACCGCTCCGACGAGGCGAAGTCGCTGCTGACCGCCGCCCGCCGGGCGCTGCGCGACGAGCTGGCCAAGCGGCTGCGCGCCTTCGAGGCGGAACCGGACGACGCGTTCACGCTGGGGCCGGACGGGGTGCTGAGCGTGGCCGGCGAGGCGGGCGGCTTGCCAATGGCGCGGCTGGCCGCCGGCCCGTCGGTGCTGGCGCCGCTGGTGGTGCCCTTCGACGACGGCATGCTGGATCAGGCCCAGCGCGAGCGGGTGCGGGCGCGGCTCGACCGCTGGCTGAAGGGCCACATCGCCGGGCGGCTGAAACCGCTGTTCGCGCTGTCCGGCGTGGAGGGGTTGTCGGGGGCCGGGCGCGGGCTGGCCTTCCAGCTGGTCGAGGGGCTGGGGGTGCTGCCGCGCGGGCCCGTCGCCGCGATGGTCGAGCGGCTGGAGCGCGAGGACCGCAAGGCGCTGACCGGGCTGGGCGTCCGGCTCGGCGTGTCGCATCTGTATCTGACGGCGCTGGCCAAGCCGGCGGCGGTGAGCCTGCGCGCCCTGCTGTGGGCGGTGGCCAAGGGCCATCCGCTGCCGGTCCCGGTGCCGCCGCCCGGCCGGGTGTCGGTCGAGGCGGCCCCGGTGAAGGAGGGCGGCGCGCCGCCGGCCTTCTGGGAGGCGATCGGCTATCCGCTGGCGGGCGGGCGGGCGCTGCGCGTCGACATGCTCGACCGGCTGGAAACCGAGCTGCTGACCGCGGCCAAGGCGAATGCGCCGGTCCGCGAGGTGGCCCTCGGCCAGCGCGTCGGCCTGTCGGCGGAGGAGCTGGGGGCGGTGCTGGGCGGGCTCGGCTATGTCCGGATGGTGGCGGAGGACGGCGCGGTGAGCTGGAAGCGCAAACGGCCGCCGGGACCGCGGACCAGGCGCGAGACGCCGACCAACGAGGACCACCCCTTCGCCAAGCTGCGGCAGCTGTCAGGGATGTGAGGGGGCTGGGGCCGGTTGCCCCCTCCCCAACCCTCCCCCGCAATCGGACGGACCTCCGGTCCGCCGAGAGCGGGAGAGGGAGCAAGTGCCGGAGTGGCGGCAGTTCCCTCTCCCACCGCAGGTGGGGGAGGGGTAGGGAGGGGGCATGACGACCTCGCACATCATGAACGCAACCAACGGACGGAAACGCCCATGAGCAACACCGGCAGCAACACCGACGACAGCGACGACAGCACCCCCGGCCGGCTGCGGATCGACAAGTGGCTGTGGTACGCGCGGTTCTTCAAGACGCGCAGCCTCGCGGCCAAGCTGTGCAACGGCGGCGGCCTGCGGCTGTCGGGCACGCCGGTGACCAAGGCCCATGCGGCGGTGAAGCCCGGCGACGTGCTGACCTTCGCCCAGGGGCGGCACATCCGGATCATAAAAGTCGTGGCGCTGGGCAGCCGGCGCGGGCCGGCGCCGGAAGCCCAGGCGTTGTACAAGGATCTCGCCCCGCCGGTGGCGGAGGAGCGCTTGCAGGATCCCTACCGCGCGCCGTTCCAGCAGCCGGGCGCCGGCCGTCCGACCAAGCGCGACCGCCGGGCGATCGACGCGCTGCAGGGCGACGGGATGATGCAAAGTGAGACCGATTAGGCCGTGATGCGGATAATCGCTCGAAAAAAGTGAGACCGCCTCTTAAACGGAGGCCGGACCACCCCCACTTGGAAAGGCTGGAAAAACCGACCAGATGCGACGAGCGAGCACGATCATGAGCGAGAAGACCCGACCTTCGAGCCTTTCCGCCACCTCCAAGACGAAACGAGGCGCCCGGGCGGCGACCGCCGTGGCGGTAGCGCTGGTGATGGCGCTGGCCGCCGGCACCGCCGACGCCCGCGCCGGCAAGAGCAGCTCTTCCGGCAGCCGCGGCAGCCGCACCACCGAGGCTCCGGCCGCCACCAGCACCGCCCCCAACGCGGTGTCGCCGATGGAGCGCTCCGCCGCCCCGGCGGCTGCGCCCGGCGTGCAGCGTCCCGGCGCCGCGGCCAATGCCCCGGCGGCGGCCCCGTCGCGCGGCTTCTTCGGCGGCGGCTTCATGGGCGGCGTGATGGGCGGCCTGATCGGCGCCGGCATCGGTGCGATGCTGTTCGGCGGCGGCTTCTTCGAGGGGCTGGGCAGCTTCGCCGGCATCCTGGGCTTCATCCTCCAGATCCTGCTGGTCGTCTTCCTGGTCCGGCTGGCCATGCGCTTCTTCCGCAACCGCTCGCAGACCGCGAACACCGCGCCGGCCGGCGGCCCGCTGGGCGGCAACCCGCTCGGCGGCAACCAGCCGGCCTATGCCGGCGGCCCGCTGAACCGCGATGCGGCCGACGTCCGTCACAACCCGATGGGCAATGGCCCGCTTGGCGGTGGCATGGGCGGCGGCATGGGCGGCGGTTCGGCCGGTCCGGCCCAGCGCCGTCAGGCGTCGGACGAGATCGGCATCCAGCCGGCCGACTTCGAGGCGTTCGAGCGGCTGCTCGTCACCGTCCAGACCGCCTACGGGCGTGAGGATGTCGATGCGCTGCGCGCCGCCACGACGCCGGAGATGCTGTCCTACTTCACCGACGACCTGACCGAGAACCGCAACCGCGGCGTGGTCAACAAGATCGGCGACGTCCGCCTGCTCCAGGGCGACCTCGCCGAGGGCTGGCGCGAGGGGGTGCAGGAATACGCCACCGTCGCCATCCGCTTCTCGCTGATCGACAGCACGGTCGAGCGCGCCAGCGGCCGGGTGGTCGACGGCAACCCGACCCAGCCGGTCGAGGCGACCGAGCTGTGGACCTTCGTCCGCCCGCGCGGCGGCCAGTGGCAGCTGTCGGCGATCCAGCAGGCGAACTGACCGTCTCCTCCGCCCTGAAACGCGAAACGCCCCGGCCGGTCGGCCGGGGCGTTTTCGTTTGCGCGGAAGGCGGGGAGGGAAGGGGGGAGAGGGGTCAGCCGGCCGGCAGGGCGACCGCGTCGGCGGCGCGGAAGCCGAGGGTGACGGTCTCGCCGGGGACGAAGGCCGGCTCCTGGCCCAGATGCGGCATCTGCACCGTCAACCCGCCATCGAGGAAGGCGTTGACGAAGGCGCCCTCGAAGTCGCTGTGGCTGACACGGGCGATCAGGCTGTTGTCGTTGCCGCCCGCCCCCGGACGTTCCGGGGCCAGCCGTTCCGGCCGGACGAACAGGGTGGCGCGGTCGCCCGCCGCCAGCCCGCGCGGGTTGCGCCCGCGCAGGCGGCCGAATTCGGTGTCGACCACCGCCCAGCCCTCCGCCGCCTCCGCCACCGGGCCGGCGAAGCGGTTCGATTCGCCGACGAAGGACGCGACGAAGGCGGTTTCCGGATGGTCGTAGATGGTCTTGCCGTCGCCGACCTGTTCCAGCACGCCGCGCGACATCACGCCGATCCGGTCGGACATGGTCAGCGCCTCGCCCTGGTCGTGGGTGATGTAGATGAAGGTGACGCCGGTGCGCTTCTGCAGCTCGCGCAGCTCGGCCCGCATGTGCTGGCGCAGCTTGAGGTCGAGCGCCGACAGCGGCTCGTCCAGCAGCAGCACCGCCGGCTCCACCGCCAGCGCGCGGGCGATGGCGATGCGCTGGCGCTGGCCGCCGGACAGGTCGGTCACCCGCTTGTTCGCCGCATCGGGCAGCGCCACCAGCTCCAGCAGTTCGGCGACGCGGCGCTTTCGGTCGGCAGACGGCACGCCGCGCACCTCCAGCCCGAAGCCGATGTTGTCCGCCACCGTCATCAGCGGGAACAGGGCGAGGTTCTGGAAGATCAGCGCGGTCGGGCGTTTGTTCGGCCCGATCCCGCGCATGTCGGCGCCGCCGATGCGGACGGCGCCCGAGGTCGGCTCCATGAAGCCGGAAACCATGCGCAGGATGGTGGTCTTGCCGCAGCCCGACGGCCCGAGGAAGCTGAAGAACTCCCCGGCCCGGATGGTCAGCGACACGTCGCGCACGGCCACCGTGTCGCCGAAGCGCATGGTGACATGGTCGAGTTGGACGTCTTGGCTCATGGGGCCTGCCGGAATGGGGATTATCCCCCTCTCCCGCCCCGGGAGAGGGAGGGGCCCGCCGCAGGCGGGAGGGTGAGGGGTGATCCAGGAAACCCGAACCGCATGGCTCCGTGCCTCACCCCTCACCCTTCCCATGCTCCGCATGGGCCCCTTCCCTCTCCCGGGGCGGGAGAGGGAGCCTCAGGTTACGCCGCCAGGAAGCGGTCCTGGTACTCGTTGCGGATGGAGACGTACCATGCCTCCTGGATCGGCCACCACCACAGCTTCTGCAGCGCGTCGCCCGGATAGGCCTCGGCGAAGAACTGCTTGTTCAGGTCGGTCAGGTGCGCCTCGGCGCCGACCGCGGTGCTGGAGATGCCGGAATGGTTGGTGTACAGCGCGCCGGCCTGCGGCGTGTAGAACCAGTTGATCCAGGCGTAGGCGTTCTCCAGATTCTCGGCCTTCTTCGGGATGGCGAAGCCTTCCATCCAGGCGAGCGCGCCTTCCTTGGGCGCGACGAAGCGGACCGGCAGCCCTTCCTTGCGCAGCGCCACGGCGGTCGAGTCCCAGGTCTGGCCGATGACGCAGCCGTTGGCGCGGAAGGCGCCCTGGGCCTCGTTCTCGTTGGTCCAGAACTGGGCGACCGACTTCTTGTTGGCCGCCGCCACCTTCAGGATGGCGTCGAAGTTGGCCCGCGCCTTGGCCTCGTCCTTGAACTGGTCGCGCACCGGGTGCGGCAGCTTGCCCTGGCTTTCCAGCCACAGCGCGATGCCGATCAGCGAGGAATGGCCGCGCACCGTCACCTTGCCGGCATTGGCCGGCGCCCACAGATCGCCGTAGCCGGCGGTGCCGTAGGCGAGCGGCGCCTTCTTCATGTCGTAGGCCAGCGCCTCGGTCCCCCAGTCGGCCGGGGCGAAATAGCGCTTGGCCCCGACGACGCCGCCCATCCCGGCCGAGCCCTCGACCGAGGATTTCAGGCAGCCGTCCCACTTGACCTTCGATTCGTCGATCGGCTGCACCAGCTCGAACTCGACATAGTTCGGCACGCGGTCGACGGTGGGGTGGATGATGTCGAAGCCGGCGCCGCCGGTCGCCTTCAGCTGGTTCAGCAGCTCGTCGTTGGTGCCGTATTCGGTCAGGGTCGCCTTGACCCCGGTCTTCTTCTCGAAATCGGCCAGCATGTCCGGGCTGATGTAGCCGGCCCAGGAGAAGATCTTGACCGAGCCCGACGCGGCGCGGCCCTCGCGCAGGATGAAGGGACCGACCGAGGCGACGCCGGCCGCGGCAGCGGCGCTCTGCAGCAGCAGGCGGCGGCTGAAGCTCTTGGCGGCGCGCTGGGTCTCGGCGCTGGAGCGCTGCGACTCGGTCCTGACGTGATCGGTCTTGGACATGATGTCCGGTCTCCCTGGCTCTTGGATGGCGTTCAGGCTGATGGCGTTCAGGCGGGCAGGCGCGGCGGCGGCCGGCATGCGGCCCCGCTCGCAGTCCCGCTCAAGGCGCGAAGTGTGCCTGAGGCGAAAGCGGTCCGTCCACGGCCGAAGCGGCGCACAGGCCAAACTTCATAGAGCCGTCACATCGGCCGGGGAAAAGGCGGAGGGAGAGGGAACCGGGGCGGCGGATCAGCTTTCCAGCATCCGCCGCAGCAGCTCGACATCCTCGGCGAAGGAGGGGTCGGTGGCGCGCAGCTCGTCGACCTTCTTGACGGCGTGCATGACCGTGGTGTGGTCGCGGCCGCCGAACTTGCGGCCGATCTCCGGCAGCGAGCGGGCGGTCAGCTGCTTGGCCAGATACATGGCGATCTGGCGCGGGCGGGCCACCGCGCGGGCGCGGCGGGCCGAATGCATGTCGGCGACGCGGATGTTGTAATGCTCGGCGACGCGCTTCTGGATCTCGTCGATGGTGACGCGGCGGTCGTTGGCGCGCAGCAGGTCGTGCAGCACCTCCTGCGTCGTCTCCAGCGAGATGGAACGGCCGACCAGCTCGGCATGGGCGACGATGCGGTTCAGCGCCCCTTCCAGCTCGCGCACGTTCGACGTGATCTTGTGGGCGAGGAACTCCAGCACCTTCAGCGGGATGGTCGCCTGGAGCGCGTCGGCCTTGGCCTGGAGGATGCCGAGCCGCAGCTCGTAGGTGGTCGGGTGGATGTCGGCGACCAGCCCCCAGCCGAGCCGCGAGCGCAGCCGCTCCTCCATCCCTTCCAGGTCGGATGGGCTCTTGTCGGCGGAGATGATGACCTGCCGGTTCTGGTCGACCAGCGCGTTGAAGGTGTGGAAGAACTCCTCCTGCGTCGAGTCCTTGCCGCTGATGAACTGCACGTCGTCGATCATCAGCACGTCGACCGAGCGGAACTGCTGCTTGAAGGCCATCGTGTCCTTGAAGCGCAGCGCCCGGATGAACTGGTACATGAACTTCTCGGCCGACAGGTAGAGCACCTTGCGGTTCGGGTCGTTCTTGCGGATCTGCCAGGCGAGCGCATGCATCAGGTGGGTCTTGCCCAGCCCGACGCCGCCATAGAGGAACAGCGGGTTGAAGGTCACGGCGGTCGCGTCGGCGACGCGCCTTGCCGCTGCATGGGCCAGCTCGTTCGGCTTGCCGACGACGAAATTCTCGAAGGTGAAGCGCGGGTCGAGCGCGGCCGACAGGTCGGAGCGGTCCTCAAGGATCGCCGGCAGCGCGTTCGGCGACTCGTCCGACGCCCCGCCATAGGAGGACGAGGTGTAGACGGTGGAGGGCGCCGACGAGTGCGCCTGGGCCCCGTTGCCGTAGAAGCCGCCGCCGGAGTCCGAGGGCTGGCGCGACGGCGCCTGCCGGGAGTCGGAGGAGCGCTGATCGGAAGAGCGGGGGTCGGGGAAGCGCGAGTCCGACGAGCGGGACTCGAAGGACCGGGAGTCGGGGGACCGGGACTCGAAGGACCGGGGTTGCGGCGGATCGCGGTCGTCGTCGCGGTCGTCATTGTCGGCGACCAGCGCCGGCGGCGGGTTGGTCGACGCGACGATGACGTCGATCGACTGGACTTCCGGATTCTCGCCGGACCACAGCGCGCGGATTCGGTCGGCATAATGGGTCAGCACCCAGTCGCGCATGAAGCGCGTGGGCACGACGATGCACACCTCGCCGCCGACAAGGCTGGCGACGGACAGCGGCTGAAGCCAGCTCCGGAAGGCGATCTCGCCCACCTCTTCCTTCAGGCGTCCGCGAATGCGCGCCCACTGCTGATCCAACGACACGCCGACCGACATGCTCCCTTACTCCCGCTCCTACCCCCCGGCCGGATCCCCTGCCGGGACGGCGCGGGATCCTCCCGCGACCGGAACCGCCGCGCACCGCAGAGCGGCCGCAAGGGGGCCTTGTCCGCCCGGCACAGGATGTCCTGGCCGCCCGTCCGATCCTATCCGGATCAGCCCGGACAGGAACGCCCCCAACGGAACATCATATCTGAAAAGCACGCGCATCAGGCGGCGGGACCATAAATCCCTGCCCGGACGCGACAGCTTGTAAGTAAAAGAAGATCGTGCGATCGACCGGGACTCAACAAGCCCTGATCCGGCGTAAGACCTTCAGTAATTCACTGCTGTGTTCAGCCGGACACAGAGTGTTGCATCACCCCTAATCGTACGGCCGAATGGAGCAAAAGTCTAACGATACGTCCGAAATCTGGCAATGGGACAGATGGCGAACGGGCCAAAAAGATAAAAACACTCGTACCGACCATAAGACCGATCCCGAATCTCATAAGAAAGCCTGAGAACAATCTAAGACAATTGTTGAGCATCCACATATTTACTTTAAACGCAAAAAGCCGCGCCCCGAGTCACGGGCGCGGCTTTTTGAAACCGGCAGATGAAGACTCTATCAGAGAGCCTTGATGGCAGCCGACAGACGCGACAGCTTGCGCGACACGGTGTTCTTGTGCAGCACACCCTTGGACACGCCGCGCATCAGTTCCGGCTGGGCGGACTTGAAGGCCTCGGCGGCGGCGGACTTGTCGCCGCTCGAGATCGCGCCCTCGACCTTCTTGATGAAGGACCGGATGCGGCTGACGCGGGCACGGTTGACTTCCGTGCGACGCTCGGTCTGACGAATGCGCTTTTCAGCGGACTTATGATTGGCCATGAGAAACCCTACTCCGAACGACACGGCTGTCGTGATGCGAGCGCGCCTTATACGCGGCAGCGAAGGCCGAGTCAAGGCGTGGACGCCCGATGATTTCGACTAATCGTACGGTGACGATATCTTGATGGGATCTGGTCCGCCCCCCGCAAGATGCGGGGGACGGCAGGGACGGCGGGGTCGGACGACTCAGCGATTCTTCCAGGCGGCCTGACGCTTCTCGGCGAAGGCGGCCATGCCTTCCTTCTGGTCTTCGGTGGCGAAGGTCGAATGGAACAGGCGGCGCTCGAAGCGGACGCCCTCGGCCAGCGTGGTCTCGTAGGCGGCGTTGACCGCCTCCTTGGCCATGGCGATCACCGGCTGCGACAGCGAGGCGATCTTGGTGGCGACCTTCACCGCCTCCTCGACCAGCTCGGCGGCCGGGACGACGCGGCTGACGAGGCCCGAGCGCTCGGCCTCGGCGGCGTCGATCATGCGGCCGGTCAGCACCATCTCCATCGCCTTGGACTTGCCGACGAAGCGGGTCAGGCGCTGGGTGCCGCCGGCGCCGGGGATCGTGCCGATGGTGACCTCGGGCTGGCCGAACTTGGCGGTGTCGGCGGCCAGGATGAAGTCGGCCATCATCGCCAGCTCGCAGCCGCCGCCCAGCGCGAAGCCGGCCACCGCGGCGATGGTCGGCTTGCGGCACTTGGCCAGCCGCTCCCACTTCGCGGTGATGAAGTTGCCGTTGTAGACGTCCATGTAGGAGAAGCCGGCCATCTCCTTGATGTCGGCACCGGCGGCAAAGGCGCGCTCGGAGCCGGTGACGACGATGGCGCCGATGGCGGCGTCGGCCTCGAAGGCGTCGAGCGCCGCGCCCAGCTCGGTCACCAGCTGGTCGCACAGCGCGTTCAGCGCCTTCGGACGGTTGAGAGTGATCAGGCCGACCGGGCCGCGGGTTTCGACGAGGATGGTTTCATACGACATGGTTGCAGCACTCTCCCGATGGGGCGAGCCCGGTTGCGTCCGGGGCTCGTGGTTGTCCGATGGATGGGGGTCCGGCGAAGGAGCCTCGCGAGTATGGCGGGTGCTCCCGCCGTCAGCGCGGCGTCAAAGTGAAGCGGACGGCCGTGCCGGACGCCGGCCTGGCGGTGGTTTGGGCGGTTTGGGCGGGGGTGGCCTGGACGGTTTGGGCCGCCCGCGGGAATTCCAGCCGCAGCTCCTCGCCGTCGCGGACGAAGACGCGGTCGGCGGTGCGGCGCCAGCCCAGCTGCGGCAGGGTCTGGTCGTAGAAGGCCAGCACCGCCTGACGCGGCACCGCCCCCGACAGCACCGCCTGGACGATCCGCCCGCCCGGCTTGTCGAAGACCAGAGGTTCCGATTCGGCCGCAGCCAGCCCCGGCATCACCGGCACGTCGGCGAATCCGGGGACGAAAGGCCCGGACCCGGCGGGTGCGGCCTCGGCGGCTTCGGCCAGGGAAATGGGAACGAGGAAGCTCCCCAGGCCCGCGACCGCGGGGCCGGCAAGGAGGAAAGCGGCGGATGCCGCCCGGAGCATGGCCGGTAGAGCCGTCATGCCTCCAGCTATATCACCGTTGGCGCGCCGCACAAAAGAAAGTCGAGCGGCCCGACTGTACAATCCGCTGAACGCCCCCGGTCCGGGCGCGGTCGCAGTCGCAGCCGGGGCAGCCCTCGCCCTCGCGGTCGTAGACGGCGAACTGGTGCTGGAAATAACCCAGCTCCCCCGATGCCTGCCGGTAGTCGCGCAGCGAGGAGCCGCCGGCGGCGATGGCGCGCTCCAGCACCTCGCGCACCGCGACGGCGAGACGGTCGGCCTCGGCGGCGGTCAGGCTGGCGGCGCTGCGGGTCGGCAGGATGCCGGCCCGGTACAGCGCCTCCGCCACGTAGATGTTGCCCAGCCCGGCGACGACGCCCTGGTCGAGCAGCGCCGCCTTGACCGGCGTCGCCTTGCCGGCCAGCCGGCGGGCGAGCTCGGGGCCGGAGAATTCGTTGCCCAGCGGCTCCGGCCCCAGGCTGCGCAGCATCGGGTGGTCGTCGAGCGCATCGGCGACCGTCAGGTCCATCAGGCCGAAGCGCCGCGCGTCGTTGAAGGTGACGATGGTGCCGGCGTCGGTCTCGAACACCACGTGATCGTGCTTGCCGAAGCTTTCCGGCCGTTCCGGCGCGATGATCATCCGGCCCGACATGCCGAGATGGGCGATCAGCACGGTGCCGTCGTCCATCTCCATCAGGATGTATTTGGCCCGGCGCCGCACCGAGCGCACGAGGCGCCCGGTCAGCCGCTCGCAGAAGCGCGGCGGGAAGGGGGTGCGCAGGTTCGGCCGGCGCTGCTCCACATGGACCAGCCGCCGGCCTTCGAGATGCGGGGCGAGGCCCCGGCACACCGTCTCGACCTCGGGGAGTTCAGGCATCGGCAGAGTGTGGGGTGGGTGGGGGACGGGTACAAGGGCGAGTGTCACAGCCCTCTCCCGCCCCGGGAGAGGGAGGGGACCCGCGCCGCAAGGCGTGGGGAGGGTGAGGGGGAGTCCAAGAAACCATGCGCTTCTGGATTCTTGCACTGCCCCTCACCCTTCCCATGCTTCGCATGGGCCCCTTCCCTCTCCCGGGACGGGAGAGGGAGGATCTCACCGGTATTCCTTGAAGCGCTCGGTCGCCTGGATCAGCGCGGCGCGGATGCCGGGCTCCATGGCGGAATGGCCGGCGTCGGGGATGATGCGGTAGTCGGCCTCCGGCCAGGCGCGGTGCAGCTCGTCGGCGGAGATCACCGGGCAGACGACGTCGTAGCGGCCCTGGACGATCACCGCCGGCAGGTGGCGGATGCGCTGCACGTCCCGCAGCAGCTTGTCTTCTGGCGTGAAGCGGTTGGAGCGGAAGTAATGCGCCTCGATCCGCGCCAGCCCCAGGGCGTGGCGGTCCTCGCCGCTGGCGGCGATCAGGTCCGGCGACGGCAGCAGGGCCGAGCAGCTGCCCTCATAGACGCTCCACACCCGCGCCGCAGCCATGCGTACCGCCGGATCGGACGAATCGAGCCGCTTCCAGTAGGCCTCCAGCAGGTCGCCGCGCTCGGCCTCCGGGATGTGGGCGGCGAAGGCCGCCCAGGCTTCCGGGAACAGCACGCGCATCGAATAGAGGAACCAGTCGATCTCGCTCTTCCGCATCAGGAAGATGCCGCGCAGGATCAGGCCCAGGCAGCGCTCCGGATGGGTCTGGGCATAGGCCAGCGCCAGGGTCGAGCCCCAGGAGCCGCCGAACAGGTGCCAGCGCTCGATCCCCAGATGGGTGCGCAGCGCCTCGATGTCCTCCACCAGCGCCTCGGTGGTGTTGGCGCGCGTCTCGCCGAGCGGCGTGGAGCGGCCGGCGCCGCGCTGGTCCATCACGACGATGCGGTAATGGGACGGATCGAAGAAGCGCCGGTGGGTGGGCGAGGCGCCGGCGCCCGGCCCGCCATGCAGGAACATCACCGGCACGCCGCGCGGGTTGCCCGCCTGCTCCCAATAGACCGTATGAATCCCGTCGACGGCGAGCGTGCCGGTCTGGAACGGGTCGATGGGCGGATAGAAGTCGCTGCGGGGCATGGGCGTCGGTCCGATGATGGGACCGTGAGTGTAGAGGAGCCGCCGGGGCTTGCGCCAGCCTGGAAACGGGCAGCCCCCCTGCGGCGGCGCGATCCGGCGGGATGGCAGGGCCGCAAAGAAGAAGGGCGCCCCCGTCGGGAGCGCCCTTCTTCTTTGCGAATGCAGCGGATCGGCGTGGCCGCGATCAGCGGCGCACGACCATCAGCTTCTTGATCTCGGCGATGGCCTTGGCCGGGTTCAGGCCCTTCGGGCACGCCTTGGTGCAGTTCATGATGGTGTGGCAGCGGTAGAGACGGAACGGATCCTCGAGGTTGTCGAGGCGCTCGCCCGTCATCTCGTCGCGGCTGTCGACGATCCAGCGATAGGCCTGGAGCAGGATCGACGGGCCGAGATAGCGGTCGCCGTTCCACCAGTAGCTCGGGCAGGAGGTCGAGCAGCAGAAGCACAGGATGCACTCGTAGAGGCCGTCCAGCTTGGCGCGGTCCTCCGGCGACTGCAGCCGCTCGCGGCTCGGGGCCGGCGACTGCGACTGCAGCCACGGCTTGATCGAGGCGAGCTGGGCGTAGACGTGGTTCAGGTCGGGGACGAGATCCTTCACCACCGGCATGTGCGGCAGCGGGTAGATCTTGACGTCGCCCGGCACGTCCTCGATCGCCTTCAGGCAGGCCAGCGTGTTCGTGCCGTCGATGTTCATCGCGCACGAGCCGCAGATGCCCTCGCGGCAGGAACGCCGGAAGGTCAGCGTGCTGTCGACCTGGTTCTTGATGTAGATGATCGCGTCCAGGATCATCGGCCCGAACTTGTCCAGGTCGACGACATAGGTGTCGACATGCGGGTTCTGGCCGTCGTCCGGGTTCCAGCGGTAGATCTTGAAGGTCTTGGACCGCTTGGCGCCGCTGGCGACGTTGACGGTCTTGCCGACGCCGACCTTGGAGTTGGCTGGCAGGTTGAATTCAACCATGGCTGTTATCCTTTATCCGGCGGGCCTTAGTAGACGCGGGCCTTCGGCGGGAAGACGTCGACCTCGTCGGTCAGGGTGTACATGTGGACCGGGCGGTAATCGATCTTGGTCGCCCCGTCGTCGCCGACCCAGATGACGGTGTGCTTCATCCAGCTCTCGTCGTCGCGGTTCGGATAATCCTCGCGGGCGTGGGCGCCGCGGCTCTCCGGACGGTTCTGGGCCGAATGCAGGGTGGCGACCGCCTGGCCCAGCAGGTTGTCCAGCTCCAGCGCCTCGACCAGGTCGGAGTTCCAGACCAGCGAGCGGTCGGAGATCGCCATCTCGCCCTTCTTGGCATAGACGGCGTCGATCTTCTTCACGCCCTCGTCAAGGACCTCGCCGGTGCGGAAGACGGCGCAGTTGTTCTGCATCGTCCGCTGCATCTCCAGCCTGAGGTCGGCCGACTTGATCGAGCCCTTGGCGTTGCGGATGCGGTCGAACCGCTCCAGCGCCTTGTCGGTGCTGCTGTCCTTGACCGACGGGGCCTTGCCCGGCTCGACGATCTCGGCGGCGCGGATGGCGGCCGAGCGGCCGAACACCACGAGGTCGAGCAGCGAGTTGGAGCCCAGGCGGTTGGCGCCGTGGACCGACACGCAGGCCGCCTCGCCGATCGCCATCAGGCCGGGAACGACCTGGTCGGGGTTCTCGGCGGTCGGCGACACCACTTCGCAGCGGAAGTTGGTCGGGATGCCGCCCATGTTGTAGTGGACGGTCGGCAGGACCGGGATCGGCTCCTTGGTGACGTCCACGTTGGCGAAGATCTTGGCCGTCTCGGCGATGCCGGGCAGGCGCTGGTGGATGATCTCCGGCGGCAGATGCTCCAGGTGCAGGTGGATGTGGTCCTTGTGCTCACCCACGCCGCGGCCCTCGCGGATCTCGATGGTCATCGAGCGGGACACGACGTCGCGGCTCGCCAGATCCTTGGCCGACGGGGCGTAGCGCTCCATGAAGCGCTCGCCGTTGGAGTTGGTCAGGTAGCCGCCCTCGCCGCGCACGCCCTCGGTGATGAGGCAGCCGGAGCCGTAGATGCCGGTCGGGTGGAACTGCACGAACTCCATGTCCTGCAGCGGCAGGCCGGCGCGCAGCACCATCCCGCCGCCGTCGCCGGTGCAGGTGTGGGCCGAGGTCGCCGAGAAGTAGGCGCGGCCGTAGCCGCCGGTCGCCAGCACGACCAGCTGGCCGCGGAAGCGGTGCAGCGTGCCGTCGTCCAGGTTCCAGGCCAGCACGCCCTTGCAGACGCCGTCCTCCATGATGAGGTCGAGCGCGAAGTATTCGACGAAGAACTCCGCCTCGTGCTTCAGCGACTGCTGGTAGAGGGTGTGCAGGATGGCGTGGCCGGTGCGGTCGGCGGCGGCGCAGGTGCGGTAGGCCTGGGTCTTGCCGTACTGCGCGGTCATGCCGCCGAAGGCGCGCTGGTAGATCTTGCCTTCCGGCGTGCGCGAGAAGGGCACGCCGTAATGCTCCAGCTCGATGATCGCCGGGATGGCCTCGCGGCACATGTACTCGATGGCGTCCTGGTCGCCCAGCCAGTCCGACCCCTTGACGGTGTCGTACATGTGGTAGCGCCAGTCGTCCTCGCCCATGTTGCCGAGCGCGGCCGAGATGCCGCCCTGCGCCGCCACGGTGTGGGAGCGGGTCGGGAACACCTTGGTGATGCAGGCGGTCTTCAGGCCCTTTTCGGCCATGCCGAAGGTGGCGCGCAGCCCGGCGCCGCCGGCGCCGACGACGACGACGTCATAGGTGTGGTCGATGATGGTGTAGGCGGTCGCCATGGTCGTCAGGCTCCGATGAAGATCTTCACGACGGCGAGCACGCAGGCCGCCGCCAGGGCGAAGGACAGGAACTTGACGGCGACGATCAGCGCCAGTTTCTGCCATTCGGCATGCACGTAGTCCTCGATGACCACCTGGAGCCCGGACTGGGCGTGGTGGAAGATGACCACGGCGGTCAGGATCATCATCACGGCCGAGAAGGGCGACTTCATCCAGGCGATGAACGCGGCGTGGTCGGCACCCAGGTGACGGATGACACCGAAGACGAACCAGACGGTCAGCGGGACCAGCGCGATCGCGGTCAGGCGCTGGTGCCACCAATGTTCGGTGCCGTGCTTGGCGGAACCCAGGCCGCGCGCGATCTGCAGCGGCGAGCGGAGGGTCTTGCTATTGGACGCCATGTCTATCTCCTCACCACGCGGCCAGGCCGACGATCCAGGTCAGCACGGTCAGCGCGGCCGTCGCGATCAGCACGATCCGGTTGGCGCGTTCGGCATCGGGCAGCTCGAACGACTTGCCGGCGTCCCACACCAGATGGCGCATGCCGTTGCACAGGTGGTAGTACAGCGCCGCGGACCAGCCGAACATCAGCAGCAGGCCGAAGAAGGACCCGATGAAGCCCTGCGCGCGTGCGAAGGCGTCGGGACCGACGGCGGCGGCGACCAGCCACCAGGTCAGCAGGAGGGTGCCCACAGCCAGCCCGACGCCCGTGATGCGGTGCGTGATGGACATGACTGCGGTCAACGGGAGTTTGTAGACTTGGAGATGCGGGGAGAGCGGCCGACCGCTGCCGTTTGCCATTGCGTCGTCCTCTGTTCGCGGCCGGTCGCGGCGCAACATGACGATTGCCGCGGCGGCTGGGTGGTGCGTGCCCTTTTGGGACGGTTCTCCGTCCTATTGGTTGGCGCAATGAATTACGCTCACGCAGCAGCCGAGTCAACGGCGGGGGGCCGTCGGAAGGTCGGGTGTGACGATTTTGGCGCAATGCGGGAAGTGGCTGAAAAGAAACGGCCTTCCGGTCCTGTGGTATTACCAGCGAAAGCCGCCAGTTGGAGACGCCCCCGCTTGCGGTTCCGCTACTTGTCGAAGCGGCGCACGTTCTCGACCATCATCGAGTACATCTGCGTAATCAGTTCCGCCGGACGCAGGCGGCCGAACGGAATGTTGTCCTTCGCCCACTCGACCAGTCCCGGCGGCGGCTTGACCGGCGCCACCTCGTAGCCGGCCTTCTTCAGCGCCGAGGTCACCGATTTCGCCTGCTTGACGTAATCCTCGTTGAAGAAGGACTTGTCGGCGTCCTTGATCGCCTTGGCGATGATGTCCTCGATGGGGGCGGGCATGCCGGTGCTCAAGGCCATGTCTGGTTGGCGGAAGTGGCGACACCCTGTCACAGACAGCCGGGAGGGTGCAATCCGGTCGCGCCGCCGGCCGGCGGTCCGCCGATCCGCCGGTCAGGCAGGCACGTCGCCCGCCTGGATCCGGGCGAGAATGTCCTGATGGTCGCGCAGGGCGTGGCGGAAGGGAGAGCGCATATGGTCCGACATCCGCTCCATCGCCTTGGCGTGCAGCCGGCCGGGATCGCCCAGCAATGCGGCCAGCGCATGGATTTCCGCCATTCCGTAGGCGCAGCGCCGCGGTTTGGCCCGCAGCAGGAAATGCATCGATCCGGCGGTTATCAGGCCGCGCCCGTGCCGGCGCGCGATCAGTTCCAATCCCTTGCGGCTGTAGAAGAAGACATGCTGGCCGTTGCCCTCGCCGAAATAATACCAGCTCCGGTCCTGCCCGCTGTAAAGCTCGGTCGTGACGATCAGGATGTCCGGATCGAAGGCGAACAACGCCTCGGTATCGCGTGCCGGATCGGGCAGATGCTCCAGCACCTCGAACGCGGTGACCACGTCCGCCCGCTCCACGCCGGCCTGTTCGGCGGAATGGAAGGGCACATAGAAGTTCGGCGTGTAGGGCTCGTGCAGGAAGACGTTCCAGCCGCGGTCCCGCATCATCCTTGCGAACAGGCCGTTGCCGCCGGCCCAGTCGAGACAGACGGCGCCCGCGCCGACGCCGAGCATCGACAGGATCAGGTCAACCCGCATCGACAGGTCGAGGCTGCGGGCGACGATGCCGACATCGGTCAGCGGACGCGGGTCGGCATAGGCGTCGGCCAGCCAATACGGCTTTTCCGTCTGCATCGATCCGCAGCCCGTGCATTCGAAGAAGCCGGCCGGGTGACGCCCCATCAACAGCATTTCGAACACAGGCGTGCTGTCGGCTCCGCACAGGCGGCAGGGCACCGGCGCCGGGACTCCTTGTCCGCTTCCCATCGCCCTGCCTTCCGCGACCATGGCCCGGCGCCCCCTCACAATGCCCTGCAGACCGCCGGCCCCCTCGTCACGAGGCCAGCGCCGCGTCCTTCTCCGCGATGACGGCGGCGATGGCGGCGCGCTCGGCGGCGGTCATGCGCAGGCTGGCGCTCTTCAGCTGGCCGCAGGCCGCCATGATGTCCTCGCCGCGCGGGGTGCGGACCGGGCTGGCATAGCCGGCGTTGTTCACGATGTCGCCGAAGACCTGGATCGCCCGCGCGGTCGAGCGCTCGTAGGGGGCGCCCGGCCATTCGTTGAAGGGGATCAGGTTGATCTTGGCCGGGACGCCTTCCAGCAGCTTCACCAGCGCGCGGGCATCGGCCGGGCTGTCGTTCACCCCCTTCAGCATCACATATTCGAAGGTGATGCGCCGGGCGTTGGACAGGCCGGGATAATTGCGGCAGGCGTCCATCAGCTGCCGCAGCGGGTATTTGCGGTTGATCGGCATGATGAGGTTGCGCAGCTCGTCGGTCACGGCATGCAGGCTGACCGCGAGGTTGACGTTCAGCTCCTGCCCGCAGCGCTCCATCATCGGCACGACGCCGGAGGTCGACAGCGTGATCCGCCGCTTGGAGATCGAGATGCCGTCGCCGTCCATCACGATCTTCAGCGCCTTGGCGACGTTGTCGTAATTGAACAGCGGCTCGCCCATGCCCATCATGACGACGTTGGACAGCATGCGCCCGTCGGGCGGCGCCGGCCATTCGCCCAGCATGTCGCGCGCCAGCATCACCTGGGCGACGATCTCCGCCGCGCTCAGGTTGCGGACCAGCAGCTGGGTGCCGGTGTGGCAGAAGCGGCAGGTCAGGGTGCAGCCGACCTGCGAGGAGACGCAGAGCGTGCCGCGGTCCTCCTCGGGGATGTGGACGCTCTCCACATCCTGGCCGTCCGGCATGCGCAGCAGCCATTTGCGGGTGCCGTCCGCCGATTTCAGGTCCGTCACCACCGTCGGCCGCGCCACGACGTGCGTTTCCGCCAGCTTCTCCCGCACCGGCTTGGCCAGCGTGGTCATCTCGGCGAAATCGGTGGATCCGCGATGGTAGATCCAGTGCCAGAGCTGGCGGGCCCGGAATTTCTCCAGGCCGATCGACAGCATCTCGGCTTCCAGCTCTTCGCGGGACAGGCCGACAAGGTTCTTGCGTCCGTCGGCAGCGGTCGCCGGCAGAACGAAGGCGGAGGCATGATTGGAGGCGCTCATGGCCCCACTACATAGGGCCATGCGCGCATGGAGTCAAAAGACCAAGTGAAAAAAGACCCAGCGGGCAGCTATGCCGATCGGGGGGCCGATATGGGGCCGACCGGCCCCATAAACCGGTGGGCGCCGCTCAGCGCTTCACGCCGCAGGCCTCGTTGATCGCGTCATAGGCCTGGGACACGCCGTCCAGGCTGTAGGTGTCGGTGGTCCTGGTGCCGCGGCCGGACACCCCCTTGACCACCATCTGCCTGCCGCCGCGCAGCGCGGTGGTCACCGCGCGGTCGGACTCGGCGTCGCGGGCCCAGGCGGTCTCGCCGTCGGTGAACAGCGTGAAGCTCTTGCCGTCGATGGCGACGTCGCCGTCGCTGCCCTTCTTGAACGGATAGCCGACGATGATGCTGACGACGTCGAAGGTCTTCTCCGCCGGGCGATGGGTGACCAGCGCATAGATGTCGCCGCGCTTGGCCTTCGCCGGCTCCGTCTTCTTGGGCTGGCTGGAGATGTAGCAGACCTTGCGGCCGTTCTCCTCGAACGCGAAGGCGTTCCAGTCCTTGAAGGTGCCGAGATGGCGCGGGTCGGCCGCGGCGGCGGACCCGGCGCCCAGGCCGGCAAGGAGAAGGGCGGCGGAGAAGACAGAACCGGCAAGGGCGGCCCCGGCAATTCGGCGGACGGCGTTGGGAAGCAACATCGGTCTTGCGTCTGCTCGTTGTTGATCCGTGGGGTGCGCGCGGACACTACCCCAAACGAACGGCCCATTCCAAGGCCGGCGGGCCGCGGCCGGCCTGTTTCTCACAGGCCCCCGCATGGGTCCCGGCCGGTGTCCGGCCCGCGCGCCGCGTGGCATTTCGACGCGCAATTGTGGCAATTTCGCAGTACAAGCTGGATCCTGGCGACACAGACTGGCGAAACAGAAGGGACCGGCCGCAGCCTCGGCCGGTACGAAGGCGGCGGGGCGCGGCATGGCCAAGTTGCTGGTGGTGGACGACGATCCGGTCACGCGCACCCTGGTCCGCGCGATCCTCGGCCGCGAGGGGCACGAGCTGACGCTGTGCGCCAGCGCCCCGGAGGCCATCGGCATCCTGTATGTGGAGCGCTTCGACCTCGTCCTGACCGACATCATCATGCCCGGCCATGACGGGTTCGAGGTGATCAAGGCCGCCCGGTCCCTGCGCCCGGAGATGCCCGTCCTCATCCTGTCGGCCATCGACGACAAGGTCCCGCCGGAACTGACCGCCGCCGCCTTCGCCCGGCTGGGCGTCGCCCGCGTCATCGCCAAGCCGGTCAACCCGTCCCTGCTCGCGATGGAGGTGGCGGACGCGCTGGCGGCACGCTGACCGGCGGGCCCGGCTCCGGCCGCCCGGTTCTCATGGTTGAATGAATATGAGGATCGGATTACTTTGGCGGACGCGCATCGCGCAGGCGCAACCGCTGGGAATGACATGCTCCACGACGATGCACGGCCGGAGACGGCCGGCCCGGCCGCAAAGCCGCCCTTCAGGGTTCTGGTCGTCGATTCCGACCCGTCGCTCCCGGCGACGGTGCAGGCCGCGCTCGACGGGCTGTCCATCGACGGCGCCGGTGTGGCGCTGCAGGGCGCCACCTCCGCCGCCGCCGCGCGCGAGGCGTTGCGGCAGCATCCCGACACCGCCCTGATCCTGCTGGACATCGCGCTGGAAAGCGAACGGGCGGGGCTGGAGCTGGTGGCCTATCTGCGGCGCGAGCTGGGCAACCAGCGCACCCGCATCGTCGTCTGCACCGGCGACGCCGGCCCTGCCTCCGCCCCTGCCTCCGCCCCTGCCTCCGATGGCGAGGACGAGGCGATCGCCGCCTACGACATCGGCGACTGGCGCACCAAGGCGGAGCTGACGCCGCGGGCGCTGCGCGCCGCCGTCGCCGGCCAGCTGCGCACCTTCGCCAGCCTCCAGGCGCTGGCCGCGGGGCGCAAGGGGCTGGCCCGCATGCTGGTCGCCACCACCGGCCTCCTGGAGATGCGCACCCCCGACGTGCTGTTCCCCAACATCCTGCCGCGGGTGGTCGGGCTGCTCGGCATCGGCCACCATGCGCTGCTGTGCATCCAGGGCGACACGCTGCCGCGCGACCGCAAGATCCGCGTGCGCGCCTCCACCGGCCGCTTCGCCGGATGGAAGGACGTGGAGGTCGCTGAGCTCGGCGAACCGCGGGTGGAGGCGGCGCTGGAGCGGCTGTCGCCCGGCAGCGAGACGATCATCGAGCCGGATTTCTGCGCGCTGCGCCTGCGCGCCAACGGCGGCATCACCGGCATGATCTATGTCGAGGGCCGCAACGACGGCACCGCGCGGGAATGGCAGCTGCTGGAGCTGTTCCGCAACAAATGCTCGATCGCCTTCGAGAACGCCCTGCTGATCGAGGAGCTGAACACCTCGCAGAAGGCCACCGTGCTGGCGATGGGCGCGCTCGCCGAATACAAGGACAATGCCGCGACCGGCCATCTCCAGCGCATCGAGAAGCTGGTCGGCGCGCTCGCCCGCGAACTGCACGGGCGCGGGAAGTTCCGCGGCGAGCTGGACGCCGACTTCGTCGAGAAGGTCGGGCTGGCGGCCCTGCTGCACGATGTCGGCATGCTGAGCGTGTCGGACGAGACGCTCGGCATGCCGGGGGAGCTGACCGGCATCGACATGCAGATGATCCAGCGCCACACCGAGATCGGCCACCGCATCCTGTCCGAGGCGGCGGTGCCGCTGCGCGGCCGCTCGCTGCTGTCCATCGCGGCCGAGATTGCGCGCTACCACCATGAGCGCTTCGACGGCTCGGGCTATCTGGAGGGGCTGAAGGGCGACGCCATCCCGGTCAGCGCCCGCATCATGGCGGTGGCCGACGTGTTCGACGCGCTGATCACCAGCCGCCAGTACCGCGGCGCCTGGCCGGTGGAGGACGCGATCTCCTGGATCGTCGAACGGGCGGGCCGCGATTTCGACCCCGACGTGGTCGACGCCTTCGTCCATGTCGTCCGCCGCTTCCAGACCGACGATCCCGGCTGGTTCCCCAAGGCCGGCGGCGGCCACGGCATGCTGGGCGGCGTCATCGGCCGCAAGCTGCGCGCCCTGTTCGGCCGCCGCGCCGAGGCGATGTAGGCGGCCCGCCGGTCCGGAGGGCGGGAGCGGGACGGGAGAGGGGCGGGGGGGATGCGGTTTGGCAGGATCTTCACGCCCATCGGCAGTCGCGCCACTCTCCGCCCGCCGCGTTCTCCGCTATCCTCGGCGCCTTCCACAACCCCTTGGCCGAGTGACCGTCATGCTGGACCTGCGCCCCAACTGCGAATGCTGCGACCGCGACCTGCCGCCGGAGTCGATGGACGCCTACATCTGTTCCTTCGAATGCACCTTCTGCGCCGACTGCCGCGCCCGGCTGCCGGGGGAGCGCTGCCCGAACTGCGGCGGGGAGCTGGTGCGGCGGCCGATCCGCCCGGCGGGGAAGCTGGCGGCCAACCCGCCGTCGGCGCTGCGGGTGGTGAAGCCGCAGGGCTGCGCGGCGGAGTGAGCTCCCCCGGAATTGCGCGCGCTGCCGCTGGCGTTCGCCGGGCAAATCGGCCAGAGTGGTGGCGCCGCTCCCGAAAACCGTCCCCGAAAACGGCTTGGAGCGCAGGGACAGTCGCCGCATGCTCACGCTCTACAGTTTTCCCACGCCCAATGGGCACAAGGCCTCGATCCTGCTGGAGGAGCTGGGGCTGACCTATGCCGTCCACCGGGTCGACCTGGCCGCCGGCGAGAACAAGCGCCCCGATTTCCTGGCGATCAGCCCGATCACCAAGATCCCGGCGCTGGTCGAGCAGCTGCCGGGCGGCCGCGTGCGGCGGCTGTTCGGCTCCGGCGCCATCCTGCTGCAGTTTGCCGAGCGCACCGGCCGCCTGCTGCCGGAGGACGAGGACGAGCGCGCCGAGGCGATGAGCTGGTTCATGCTCGGCGTCAGCGACCTCGGCCCCACCGCCATCGACATGCAGCGCTTCGCCGCCCGCGCCCCCGACCGGCTGCCCCACGCCATCGACCTGTACAAGGGCGACCTGATGCGCTGCTATTCGGCGCTGGACGAGCGTCTGGGCGCGGCGGAATATCTGGCCGGCGCCTCCTATTCCATCGCCGACATCGCCTGCTTCCCCTTCATCGCCGTGGCGGCGGCGGGCGGCGGCGGGCTGCTCGACCGGTTCGCCAACCTCAAGCGCTGGCACGATGCCGTCGCCGACCGGCCGGCGGTGCGGCGCGGCATGGCCGTCCCGGAGATGGCCATTCCCGAGACGGCCATTCCCGAGACGGCCGCTCCCGATTAGGCTTCCTCCTTTCCCGGCAGAGCATTCCCAACCCTCCCCGAACCGTGCCCGCCGTTCCGACCAGCGGCCGTTCCAACCAAGCGTCAGAGACATGCCGATCAACACCCGCATCGCCGCCTTCCAGGACGACATGACCGCGTGGCGGCGCGACATCCACGCCCATCCGGAGCTGGGGTTCGAGGAGGACCGCACCGCCGGCATCGTCGCGGCGAAGCTCGCCGAGTTCGGCATCCCGGTGCATCGCGGGCTGGGCAAGACCGGCGTGGTCGGCACGCTGAAGGGGCTGGACAGCGGCAGCGGGCGGGCCATCGGCCTGCGCGCCGACATGGACGCGCTGCCGATGCCGGAGGCCAACGATTTCGAGCATGCCTCGCGCCATGCCGGCAAGATGCACGCCTGCGGCCATGACGGGCACACGGCGATGCTGCTGGGCGCCGCCCGCTATCTGGCGGAAACCCGCAATTTCGACGGCACCGTCCATCTGATCTTCCAGCCGGCCGAGGAAGGGCTGGGCGGCGCGAAGCGGATGATCGAGGACGGGCTGCTGCAGAAGTTCGATTGCGAGCAGATCTATGGCCTGCACAATTGGCCGGAGCTGCCGGCCGGGCAGATCGCCGTCCATCCCGGCCCGGTGATGGCCGCGGCCAACCAGTTCGAGATCCATGTGACCGGCCATGGCGCCCATGCCGCCATGCCGCACCGCGGCATCGACCCGGTGCTGGTGGCGGCCCACATCATCACCGCGGCGCAGAGCCTGGTCAGCCGCGGCACCAACCCGGCGGAGAGCGCCGTGGTGTCGATCACGGTGGTGGAGGCCGGCACCGCCGCCAACGTCATCCCCGACAGCGCCCGGCTGCTGGGCACCATGCGCACCTTCTCGGAAGAGAACCACCGCCGCATCCAGGAACAGTTCGCCCGGCTGGTCTCCAGCATCGCCGAGGGGCTGGGCGCCAAGGCCGAGCTGCGCTTCCGCCCCGGCTATCCCGCCACGGTGAACAGCGAGCCCGAGGCGCGCATCGCAGCAAGCGCGGCGGCCAGGGTGGTGGGCGAGGACAATGTGGTCTGGGCGCCCGACCCGACCATGGCGGCGGAGGATTTCGGCTATATGCTGAAGGAGCGGCCGGGCGCCTACATCTGGCTCGGCCATGGCGGCCACCGCGGCCCGTCCTGCCGCCTGCACAACCCGCATTACGACTTCAACGACGACATCCTCGCGGTCGGCGCCAGCTATTGGGCGTCGCTGGTCGAGACCATCCTGCCGCGGAGCGCCTGACCTCGCCATGACGGTTCCGCCGATGCGCCGCCCGATCCCGCTGCTGCTCGCCTCCCTGCTGCTGCTGGCCGCCTGCCAGGGCGGCGACCGTGCCGACGGCAACCTGCTGCCGTCCCAGGCGGAGGCCGGCACCGTCTGGCAGGGCGACCGCAGCGCCGCCGCGGAACGCGCCTATGTCGTCGCCCGCGACGCCGCCGAATGGACGGCCCTTTGGGCGCGGGTGGGCGAGCCGGCGCCGGCCGCGCTGCCCGGCGGCCGGATGGCGGTGGCGGTGTTCCTCGGGCCGCGCGACACGGCGGGATATGGCGTCGCCATCGACCGCGTCCAGCAGGCGGGCGCCGAACTGGTCGTCGGCTATCGCGAGACGGTCCCCGGCCCGGCCCAGGCGGTGGCGCAGAGCCGCACCAGCCCCTATGCCGTCCGCCTGCTGCCCAGCGTGGCGGGAACGCCGAAGTTCGTCCGGGGGAAGTGAGGGCGGGGGAAGTGGGGCGGTCGCGTGATGCCCCCTCCCCATCCCTCCCTCTCTTCGAGGGAGAGGGGGCAGGATGCTTGGCGGCCTTATGTGGATGGTGGATGCCGGAGCGGCGGCAGTCCCCTCTCCCGCGGTAGCGGGGGAGGGTTAGGGAGGGGGCAATACGCAACCGCCCTGACGACCGCCCCTACCGCCGACCGCCCCTACCGCGGCATCTGCCAGGGCAGGTCGCCGCCCACCAGCCTGGCGGCATCGTCCGGCGACAGCGGGCGGGCGAAATGGTAGCCCTGGCCGTAGTCGCAGGCCAGCGCGCGCAGCAGGTTGGCGTCGGCGCTGGTTTCGATGCCCTCGGCGATGACGTCGAAGCCGAGCAGGCGCGCCAGATCCATGATGATGCGGACGATGGCACGGTTCTCCTCCGACTGGTGCATCGCCGAGACGAAGGAGCGGTCGACCTTCAGGCTGTCGATCGGCAGCTTGTGCAGGTAGGACAGCGACGAATAGCCGGTGCCGAAATCGTCGATCGACAGCTTGATGCCCAGCGCCCGCAGCTCGCGCAGCAGGCGGATCGACTGTTCCGCCTTGTCCATCACCGCGCTTTCCGTCAGCTCCAGCTTGATCCAGGACGGCTCCACCCCGGTTTCGCGCAGGACGTCGCGCACGACCTGGACGAAATTGGGATCGGACAGCTGGTGCGAGGAGAGATTGACGCTCATGAACAGCGGGGCGGAGCCCGGCTCGCGCTGTTCCTGCCATTCGGCGATCTGCAGGCAGGCCCGGCGCAGGACCCAGGTGCCGAGCGACACCACGAGGCCGGTGCTCTCGGCGATGGGGATGAAGACGCCGGGCGGGATGTTGCCGCGTTCGGGATGGGTCCAGCGCATCAGCGCCTCGAACCCGGCCAGCCCGCCGGTCACCATCTCGACGATCGGCTGGTAGGCGACCCATAAATCGCGGTCGCCGGCCAGCGCGCCGCGCAGGTCATGCTCCATCCGCACCTGCTCGACCACCTGGGAATGCATCGCCGGGTCGAACCAGGCCTGCCGCCCGCCGCCCTGCTCGCGGGCACGGGCGGTGGCGATCTCGGCGTCGCGCAGCACGTCGTCGGGCCGCTCGTGGCTGGGCATCGCCACCGCCACGCCGATGCTGGCCGACAGGAACACGGTGCCGCCCGAGCTGGAGCGGGCCGAGCGCACCACCCCCGCCAGCGCGTCGACGGCGGCCTCCAGGGCGGGACGGTCGCAGGCGCCGCCGGCCAGCAGGGCGAAGGCATGGTCGCTGACCCGCGCGATCAGGTCGAAGGCCGCGGCCTGCGCCCCCATCCGCTGCGCCAGATCGTCCAGCAGCTCGTTGGCGAAGCCCTGGCCCATGCTGCTGCGGATTTCGGCGAAGCGGTCGATGTCGAGGATGACCAGGGTGAACGGCTCGCCCATGTTGCGGTAGTCCGCCATGTGCTTCAGCAGCATCAGGCGGTTGGCCAGCCCGGTCACCGGATCGTAGTAGGCGAGGCGGAAAAGGTCGTCCTGCACCTGCCGGCGCTCGGTCATGTCCTGCAGGATGACGAAATAGCCGGTGACGGCGCCGTCGGCCGTCCTGTGCGGGGAATGCATCCGCATCAGGTAGCGCTGCTGGCCGTCGGCCTGGGTGATCCAGCCTTCGGTCTGCACCGTCTCGCCGGACAGCGCGCGTTCGGCCATCGCCGTCGTGCTGCGCAGCAGCTCGGGCCCGAGATGCTCGCCGATGGTGGTGCCGACCGCCTTGTCCAGCGTCGTCCCCATCATCTCCAGATAGGCGCGGTTGGCGTAGATGTGCCGCCGCTCCGGGTCGAGCAGCGCCACCTTCACCGTCATGGCGTCAAGAATCTGACGCAGGGCGTCGAGCCCCGGAGCGCCGGAAGCGGCACCCGACAACACGTCGGCCAGCGCGGAGATGCGGGGATCAATACTCATGGCGAGGAAAGACGGGATTACCCAACAGGAAATCGATATCCAACACTTACGCGAAATGTCGGGCATGCGTCAAAACCAAAGCCGCGTCCGGGCAACAGAGCTTGGTCGTTTCTACAGGCGGCGTGTCGAGGACGCATTGACATAATATAGTATTCACGCAAGTCCGGGTTGCATTTTCGTGCGGGCGCCGATCAAAAATTTCGTCTCGTCGTCCATGCAGGAGCGGATTGTTCACGTTTCCCGTCACCGCATTGCATGCAGATGCAGCGTCCTGGGATTGTATGCTTTGGCAATTGTCCGCCACCGGGGCGGTGGTGTGCAGTGCAGGACCGCGATGGCGGCATGGCTGTACCCTGTATTCAAAGGGAATGCGCAACCGCAAGAGGATTTATACTGCCAAGGAAAGTGGGGATGTCGCTCCGTCAGGCGCCGTCCCGCCCATCGTCGCCCGCTGCCGTCCTGGTGCAGCCATCGCGCGCGGCAATGGAAGCAATCACAACCCTGGGCAGGATGCACGCCATGGCACTCAAGGACTTTCTGGTGGTCGTCGACGATATGCCGGCTTCTGCGGCCCGTCTCGACCTCGCGGCCCGGCTCGCGGTACGGACGGATGCCCACCTGACCGCGCTCTATGCCTTCACCGACATCGCCTTTCCCGGATATATCGAGGCGGAATTCCCGCAGGAGTTGCGTGAGAGCCGCCGGCAGGCCCGCAAGGACCAGACCGCCCTCATGGCGGCCGCCTTCGACGACGCCATGCGCCGCCACGGCCTGACCGACCGGTCGGAATGGCTGGAGGTGGAGGGGGATCCGACCATCGCCGCCGCCGTGCGCGGCCGCTATGCCGACCTGATCGTGGTCGGCCAGCCCGATCCCGACCGCGACCGCGACCAGCCCGTCGCCCAGCCGGCCGACCTGCTGTTCGAGAGCGGCCGCCCGCTGCTGGTGGTTCCCTATGCCGGCCGCTTCGCCACCATCGGCGAACGGGTCCTGGTGGGCTGGAACGGCAGCCGCGAGGCGGCGCGGGCCATCGGCGACGCCATGCCGCTGCTGGCCGCGGCCAAGCGCGTCGTGGTGATGGCGGCCAATCCGAAGCCCGGCCCCAACGGCCTGGGCGACGAGCCCTGCGCCGACATCGCCCGCCACCTGTCCCGCCACGGCTGCCGCGTCGAGGCGACCCACGTCGCCACCGACGTCGTGGAGCCCGGCGACACCCTGCTGAACATGGCCGCGGACGAAAGCTGCGACCTGCTGGTGATGGGCGCCTATGGCCGCTCCCGCTTCCGCGAGCTGGTGCTGGGCGGGATGACCCGCTTCATGATGCAGCACATGACGGTTCCGGTGCTGATGAGCCATTGAGGCGCCCGGCGGGACCCGGTCCGGGGGGAGCGTGGGGTTAGGCGACCGCATGCCCCCCCGCTTCCGCGGAAATGCCGCCGAGTCGCCCCGTCCGGGCCCTTGGGGAAAAGCGACCGCGGCCCGTCATCCACCGCCGCCCCCTTGGGGACAAGCGGCGGATCCGTGGGGACAAGCGGCGCGACTCGGGCTTTCCCCATGGGGACAAGCGGCGACTCTACTAATAAGCCTGACAACTAAGCGTCGACTAGCCCGGTCGCCTAACCCCACATTGACTCCGCCGCCCGCCGGTCACCAGGATGCCCCAACATCCGGGTGGGAGGCGGCGATGGGCGACATCCACAGGCTGGTGATCGAACATGGGCGGGACAAGGCGCGCGCCCTGGTCCGTCCCGAGGAGCGGACGCTGGTCGACATCGCCGCCGACATCCTGGCGGACGAGAAGCAGCATCTCGGCATCACCTACAGCGGCTTCTGCCTGACCAGCCTGCCGCATAAGAAGCTGGCCGACGACGCCCCCTGGGAAAAGCGCGGCCATCAGGTGACGCTGCTGGTCGAACCCGGCCGGCTGAAGGTGAACGGCAAGGTCAAGCTGTTCGGCGTGCCCTATGGCGCGCGGGCGCGGATGATCCTGATCTATCTGCAGACCCAGGCGGTGCGCACCGGCCGGCGCGAGGTCGAGCTCGGCCGCTCGATGCGCGACTGGCTGACCCGCATGGGCATCAGCGTCGGCGGCGAAACCTTCCGCGGCTTTCGCGAACAGTCGCTGCGCATCTCCGCCTGCACGCTGAAATTCTTCTGGGACGGCGAGAACGCCGACGTGTTCGAGAAGGGCGGCATCGTCAAGCGCGGCCTGATCTTCCACGACGATCTCGGCGACGACCGCCAGGGCACGCTGTGGAACGACGTGGTCCAGCTCGACGAAACCTTCTTCCAGGCCCTGCGCGACCATCCGGTCCCGCTGCTGGAGGAGGCGGTGCGGCAGTTGAAGGACCGCTCGCTCAGCCTCGACCTCTATGTCTGGCTGGCCTACCGGCTGCATTCGCTGAGCCGGCCGCAGCCGATCTCCTGGCCGTCGCTCTACGCCCAGTTCGGCGCCGGCTACGACCAGATGAAGCATTTCAAGCCGCGCTTCGTCCAGGCCCTGCAATATGCGCTGGCGGCCTATCCCGACGCCAAGGTCGAGCCGGCCGACGACGGCGTCGTCCTCCACCCCAGCCGCCCGCCGATCGCCCGCCTGCTGGCGTGAGGGGCGTGGGGTTAAGCGACCACGGTGGGGAAGCAAAGGCTTCGATTGCCCCCTCCCTAACCCTCCCCCGCTCACGCGGGAGAGGGAACTCCGCCGCTTCGTCGCATAGCCTCACACCGACAAGCATCCTACCCCCTCCACCGCAAAGCGGGGGAGGGTTGGGGAGGGGGCATCCGTCAGCCGGCACGTTTCCGCCACGGTCGCTTTTCCCCACACCGCAGCCCGCGTGCCCCCGCCATTGACGCACGTCATGGGACGCCACCGCGATCCGCCGCTAGGATCGGCCAGCCACCGAATCGGAGAGGCCCGCCTTGGACGCCCTGTCGCTGCTGGATGCCGGACTGAACCAGTGTGCCGTGGTCATCGACCGCGACGGCGGGCTGCTGCTGGCGCTGCTGACCGCCGGGCTGGTCGGCGGCACCACCCATTGCGCCGGCATGTGCGGCCCCTTCGTGCTGGCCCAGGTGTCGGCGCGGCTGGAGCGGGTGCCGCTGTCGGCGATGTCGGAATTCCGCCGGCTGACCGGCGCCGCCGTGCTGCCCTACCATGCCGGCCGGGCGACGAGCTATGCGCTGATCGGCGCGCTGTCGGCCTCGGTCGCCGGCCATGTCGGGGCGCTGCCGGGGCTGCGCTGGCTGTCGGTGGCGCTGCTGGCGCTGGCGGCGCTGTTCTTCCTCGGCTATGCCGCGCGCAGCCTGACCTCCTGGTTGCCGAAACTGCCCGTCTTCGGCCGGGACCGGCCGCGGTCGGCGGGCTGGTGGGGGGAGCGGGTGTCGCGGCTCGCCCGGCCGCTGTTCGGCAATCCGACCGGCTGGCGCGGCTATGGGCTGGGGATGGCGCTGGGCTTCATTCCCTGCGGGATGCTCTATGGCGCCGTCGCGGTGGCGGCGGCGAGCGGCAGCGCGCTGACCGGGGCGCTCGGCATGGCGGCCTTCGCGCTGGGCACGGTGCCGAGCCTGCTGGCGGTGGGGCTCGCCGGCCATGTCGCCGGGCGTACCTGGCGGACCACGGTCGCCCGCGCCGCCCCGGCGGTCATGCTGGTGAACGCCGGGGTGCTGGGCTGGATGGCCTGGAAGCTGGTTGCGTAAACCAGGCACTCATACCCACTCAGTGGATACCGCCGCCCTTCAGCGCGTCGCCGAGCGGAACCTGCCCGCTGCCGGGCTTCAGCGGCTGCTGCTGGCTTTCGTGCGGCGACCAGCCGGCCAGATACAGCACCTCGAAGGTCACCGGGATCCGGCCGTCCGGCTCGGCATAGAGCTCGGCATAGCGCCGGGCGGCGTCGAACAGCAGCCCGCGGGTGGCCGGCACCTTGCGCCGCGCCAGCACGGCATTCGTCTCGCCCATGCCGCGCAGCTCGCGCATCAGGGCGAAGGCGTCGGAATAGGTGACGGTGATGGTGTCGCTGTCGACCACCGGCAGGGCGAAGCCGGCCCGTTGCAGCAACCCGCCGGCATCCTTGATCTCGGCGAAGGGCGACACCCGCGGGGAGATGCCGCCGGCGACCTCCATCTCCGCCTCGTAGAGGCAGCGGCGCAGCTCGATCAGCGTCTGGCCGCCCAGCATCGCCGCGCAGAAGAAGCCGTCCGGCTTCAGCGCCTGCCGGATCTGCACCAGCGCGCCCGGCAGGTCGTTGACCCAGTGCAGGCTGAGATTGCTGACCGCCAGATCGAAGCTGCCGGGGGCGAAGGGCAGGAACTCCTCGTCCGCCGCGACGGCCGGGCCGCCCGGACCATGGGCGGCGCGGGCGAAGGCCGGCGACAGGTCGCAGGCGACCAGCCGCTCGATGCCCTTGCGGCCCGTGAGCGCCCGGCCCATCGCCCCGTCGTGGCAGCCGACGTCCAGCGCCAGCGGGAAGGGACGGAGCACGTCCTCCAGCCGGTCGGCCAGCCGGTCGGCGATCTCCTCGAACAGGAAGGAATGGTCGGTGAATTCGGCGACGGCGCGGTCGCGGCGGCGGCGGACCAGCGCGCGGTCGAAGACGGTCATGCTGTCGGAGCTTGTCATGGCCGCACTATACCCCAGCCCGGCCGGGCGGCAACCGTGCTACAGTAAGCAGGTTTCTCCAGATCGGGACCGCGACCGCATGGGCATCGACGAGGCCGTCGCCGTCAGCCATGAAGCGCTGATGGTCATCCTGAAGATATCGCTGCCGCCGCTTGGCATCACCGCCCTGCTGTCGGCGGTGCTGATGCTGTTCCAGAGCGCCACCAACATCAACGAATCCTCGCTGCAGCAGGACACCAAGTTCTTCGCCACGCTGCTGATCCTGTTCGTCACCGGCCCGGCGATCTATCTGGCCCTGCGCGACTACACCGGCATCATCTTCGAACGCATCGCCATGCTGCAGTGACGCCAGCCGGACGCGAGCCGCCGCCATGCCGATCCCGACCGCCTTCGCCGCCCCGCTGGCCGGGCTGGGCCGCTCCGCCGCCGGTGCGGCCAGCCTGCTGCTGAACGCGCTGCTGCCGCCGCGCTGTCTCAGTTGCGGCGAGGGGGTGGACCGGCAGGGCGGCCTGTGCGCGCGCTGCTGGACCGGCCTGACCTTCATCGCCGCGCCGCTGTGCGCCTGCTGCGGCCTGCCCTTCGAGTATGAGGCGGAGCAGGGCAGCCTGTGCGCCTCCTGCCTCGCCGATCCGCCACCCTTCGCCCGCGCCCGCGCCGTGCTGGCCTATGACGACGGCAGCCGGCCGCTGATGCTGGGCTTCAAGCATGGCGACCGCATCCATGCCGCCAAATCCTACGGCGTCTGGCTCGCCCGCACCGGGCGGGAGCTGCTGGAGGACGCCGACCGGCTGGCGCCGGTGCCGCTGCACCGCGGCCGGCTGTTCCGCCGCCGCTACAACCAGGCGGCGCTGCTGGCCCAGGCCCTGTCGCGGCACTGCGGCGTTCCCGCCCTGCCGGACCTGCTGCAACGCCACCGTGCCACCCCGACCCAGGGCGGGCTGGACCGGCAGGACCGCCACCGCAACGTCAGGGGCGCCTTCCGCCTGCGTCCCGGCCTGTCGGTGGCCGGGCAGCGGCTGGTCCTGGTCGACGACGTGCTGACCACCGGGGCCACCCTGGCGGAGTGCGCGCGGGTGCTGCTGCGCGCCGGGGCGGCACGGGTCGACGTGCTGACGCTGGCCCGCGTGGTGCGCCGCTGACGGCTGGAAAGGCCGGCCTGGGGAAAGGCTGACCGGTGCCGGGTGCAGGGTGCAACGTCTGGCGCGTCCGGTGGGTTGACCCTATAGTTCTTCCATCTCCAACGGGAGCCCACAGGCATGGCCGACGTCGTCATCTACACCACGCCCTTCTGCCCCTACTGCATGCGGGCCAAGAGCCTGCTCGACGGCAAGGGCGTGACATACGAGGAAATCGACCTCTACGCCCAGCCGGGCCGCCGCAGCGAGATGATCGAGCGGTCGGAGGGCCGGACCACCGTCCCGCAGATCTTCATCGACGGCCGGCCCTATGGCGGCAGCGACGACATCCACGCGCTGGACCGCGCCGGCAAGCTCGACCCGCTGCTCGGCATCGCGGCATGAGGGGCGCCGCATGACGGGAACCGGCATCGTGAAGGCCGCCTGCGTCCAGGTGAACGCGGGCACCGAGCTGGAGCCGAACCTGCGGGCGGCGGGCGACCTCGTCCGCCGCGCCCGCGATGCCGGGGCGGAGTTCATCGCCCTGCCGGAGAATGTCGGCTGGATCGTCCAGGGCCGCGACAGGACCATGGAACGCATCCGGACCGAGGCCGAGCATCCCGGCGTGCCCTTCTTCGCCGATCTGGCGCGGGAAACCGGGGCCTGGATCCTGGGCGGCACCCTGCATGTGCTGCTGGAGGACGGGCGGGCGGCCAACCGCAGCTACCTGTTCGGCGCCGACGGCCGGATCGCCGCGTCCTACGACAAGATCCACATGTTCGACGTCACGCTGAAGGACGGCGAATCCTACCGCGAATCGGCGACCTTCCGGCCGGGCGAGCGGGCGGTGGTGGCGGCCAGCCCGTGGGGCGGCATCGGCATGACCGTCTGCTACGACGTGCGCTTCGCCTATCTGTACCGGGCGCTGGCCCAGGCCGGGGCGTCGATCCTGACGGTGCCGGCCGCCTTCACCGTGCCGACCGGCCGCGCCCACTGGCACACGCTGCTGCGCGCCCGCGCCATCGAGACCGGCTGTTTCGTCGTCGCCCCGGCCCAGACCGGAAGCCACGACAAGGGCCGACAGACCTACGGCCACTCGCTGCTGATCGCGCCGTGGGGCGAGGTGCTGGCCGATGCCGGCACCGAGGTCGGATTCATCGCCGCCGAGCTCGACCTCGCCCGCGTGGCCGAGGCGCGCGCCATGGTGCCGTCCCTCACCCACGACCGCGCCGTCGGGGTGGAGCGGCTGGGCTTCTGAGGTTTTACTTCCCCTCCTGCGTCAGCCGCAGCCATGCCATCGCCGCGGCCAGCGCGATGCCGAAGGCGCCGTCGGGCTGGACCGGCAGGTCGAGGTCGCGGACCATGCTGTCCAGCCGCAAATCGACCGCCTGTTTCGACAGGCTGCGGATCTTGCGGTCGTAATAGAGGCCGGACACCTCGACCCGCTCGTCGGGCAGCGGGCGGCCGGTCAGCCGTTCCGCCATGGCGATGGAGAAATCCAGGTAATAGCCGATCAGCGGCCGGTCGCCGATGAAGGCGTGCAGGCGGTCGCCGGCCTCCGCCATGCCGGTGTCGCTGCCGGGATAGAGCCGCAGCGCGCTGCCGGCCAGGATGCGCGGGCCGCGGATGCGGATGGCGGCGAAGGTCAGCGGCCGGGCCGTCTCCGGGTCGAAGCCGGTGGCCTCGCAATGGATCGCCACCCGCTCGCGGCGGTCGGTGTAGGGGGAGTCTGACTGAGCCATGTCCGCCTCAATGGTTCAGGCGGAAATGGTGGGCGATCAGTTCCTTGAAGCTCTTCACCAGGGCCAGGCAGTCGTTGAACTGGTCGCGGTCGAGCTTGCCCAGCCGGTCCGGGTGGACGAGGTTGTCGATCGCAAGCTCGGTCCCCTCGGCATCGGGCGCCTCCCTGTCCGGCAGGTCGACACGCGCCTTGAGGCGGATGGTCGACAGGATGGCGAAGGCCTCGATCAGGTCGGCGGCCATCTTGCGGTCGAGCGCCCCCAGCTCGGCCAGCACCTGGATGCGCTCCACCGTGTTGGTCTCCGCCCGGTGCTTCTCCAGCGCCAGCGCGCGGACGCCGTGGACGATGGGGAAGATGCCGGCCTTCTTGATGTCCACCGGCTCCGCCCGGCGCCGGTCGAACAAGGCGGCGAACAGGCCGCTCGGCGTGTCGAAGGACAGGGTCGGCCGGGCGAACTGGGTGAAGAACATCTGGTTGTCTTGCAGCCGGCCCAGCAGATAGGCCTTGGCGTCGGCCAGCAGCGCGGGATCGCCGGCCACCGGGGCGGCGTCGTAGAAGATGGCGAGGTTCATCTGCGCCGCCTCGTCCGGGCGGTGGATCCAGCCGAAGATCGCATCCTTGTAGCCGGCGAGCGGCCGGGTCCAGTCCGGGTTCGACAGCATGATGTTGCCGGGGCAGGGCGGATAGCCGAACCCGACCAGATGGCTGGTGAAGGCGGCGGCGATGGCGGGCAGGCCGGGACAGTCGAAGCCGTCGCGCAGGATCAGGCCGTTGTCCTGGTCGGTCTTCAGCAGCTGTTCGCCGCGCCCCTCGCTGCCCATCACGATCAGGCAGGAATTGGCCAGCAGCTCGGGCGGGGCCAGCAGCTCGAACAGCTTGCGGAAGATGCGGCGGTTCAGCTCGGTCACGAGGTCGGCGATGAAGGCGACCTTGACCCCGGTGGCGTGCAGCGTGCGGATCAGCTCGACGATGGAGCGGCTGGCCCGGCCGAGGTCGGCCGGGTCGGTCGCATGCTCCACCTGCACGCCGATGACCTGGGAATGGTTGGACAGCACCGCCAGCAGGTCGCTCTGCCCCAGCAGCCCGGCGATGGCCCCGTTCTCCGTCACCACGACGCGGCGCACCCCATGGCGGGTCATCAGCACCAGCGCGTTGAACAGCAGGTCGTCGCGGTCCAGCGTCAGCAGCCCGTAGCGGGCGAGCGGCCCGACCGGATCGCTCACCGGCCGGCCGTCCAGCACCACCAGGTCGCGCAGGTCGGTGCCGGTCAGGATGCCGGTGCGCCCGTCGCCGCCGCGCACCAGCACGCTGCTGGCGCGGTTGCGCTTCATCGCCTCGGCCGCCTCGCGCAGGCTGGCCGAGGCATCGACGAACAGCGGCGGGTGCAGGTGGGCCTGCCGGATGCGGGCCATGGTCAGCGCCGCCATCTCGCGGTTGGAGCGCTCCACCGCCAGATCGCGCATGCGCTGCGCGAACCCGCCCAGGATCGCGGCGCCGAACTCCGGATTGTCGGCGGCCAGCGCCTCCAGCGCCGCGCGCGGGATCAGGTGGCAGACGCACTCCTCCGCCGCGACGAAGCGGCGGGCGGCGGTGCCCTCGGCATCGGCATCGCCTCCCGCCCTGCCGCCGGCGCCGCCGTAGAGCGCCTGCAGGCCGAAGCGGTCGCCCGGCCCATGCACCGCCGCCACCTCGCCGCCGCGGCGCTCCTGCACCGATCCGCGAAGCACGACGAACAGCGAGTCGACCGGCTCCTCCCGGCACAGGACGACGGCATCGCGCGGGTAGAGCGCGATGTCGAGCGCGCCGGCCAGCATCGCCCGCTGGTCCGCCGTCAGGCGGTCGAAGGGAGGCCGGCCGAAATCGAAGGTGCCCGGTCCTGAAGAGCCTGGCCCTGAAGAGTCCGGCCCTGAAGACCCCTGGCCGGAAGGGGCGGTCGGCATCGCATGCTGCACGGGGCGGGCTCCGTCGTCCAAAAGGCGGGGCATGAAAAAAAGCGCCCCGGGACTGCTCCCGAGGCGCTTTCCAGGATACACCCGCCGGGCAGGCTGCCGGAAGCGGGTGCGACAATCGGCGATGCGGACCATTCGCCGCATGGCCTGCGGCAGGGCTGCGAAGGGGGGAGGGGCGCGGTGCGAGACGCAAACCCCTCCCTTCCTCCTCGCGTTCCCCGCCACCCGCCTTCGATCAGTGGGCGGACGCCCCCTCGGCACCCAGGCCGGTCTGCGACCGGATGTACTGGGCCTCGAAGTCGCGGCGCTCCTTCTGTGCCTGCTCGCTGTTGTCGGTGATCGAGAAGAACCAGATGCCGGCGAAGGAGAGCAGGATCGAGAACAGGCCCGGGTTGTCGTACGGGAAGATCGCGGTCGGGTTGCCCAGCACGGCCTTCCACACGGTCGGACCCAGCACCAGCAGGACGATCGCCGAAACCAGCCCCAGGCCGCCGCCCAGCACCGCGCCGCGGGTGGTCATCTTGCCCCAGAACATCGACATCAGCAGGATCGGGAAGTTGGCCGAGGCGGCGATGACGAAGGCCAGGCCGACCATGAAGGCGACGTTCTGGTTCTCGAAGGCGACGCCCAGCACGATCGAGACGATGCCGATGACGACGGTGGTGATCTTCGACACGCGGATTTCGTCGGCCTCGTTGGCGCGGCCCTTGGCGAAGACCGAGGCGTAGAGGTCATGGGAAACCGCCGAGGCGCCGGCCAGCGTCAGGCCGGCGACCACCGCCAGGATGGTGGCGAAGGCGACAGCCGAGATGAAGCCGTAGAACAGGTCGCCGCCGACCGCATGGGCGGTGTGGATGGCCGCCATGTTGGTGCCGCCGATGACGTTGGCGATCACCGCCTTGGCACCGGCCAGCGGGGCCGCGGTCAGGAACGGATAGGCGCCGGTGGCGTCCGGGGCCAGGATCATCAGGATGGCGCCGAAGCCGATGATGAAGGTCAGGATGTAGAAGTAGCCGATGAAGCCGGTGGCGTAGAAGACCGACTTGCGGGCTTCCTTGGCGTCCGACACCGTGAAGAAGCGCATCAGGATGTGCGGCAGGCCGGCGGTGCCGAACATGAGCGCCATGCCGAGCGAGATCGCCGAGATCGGGTCGGTGACCAGCGTGCCGGGCGACATGATCGCCAGGCCCTTCGGGTGCAGCTCGACCGCGGCCTTGAACATCGCCTCGGGGCTGAAGCCGAACTTGGCGAGGATCATGAAGGCCATGAAGGAGGCGCCGGACAGCAGCATCACCGCCTTGATGATCTGCACCCAGGTCGTCGCCAGCATGCCGCCGAAGGTGACGTAGCCGATCATCAGCACGCCGACGAGGATGACGGCGACCAGATAGTCGAGGCCGAACAGCAGCTGGATCAGCTTGCCGGCGCCGACCATCTGGGCGATCAGGTAGAAGGTGACGGTCGCCAGCGAGCCGCAGGCCGACAGGGTGCGGATCGGGGTCTGCTGGAAGCGGTAGGAGGCGACGTCGGCGAAGGTGTATTTGCCGAGGTTGCGCAGCCGCTCCGCGATCAGGAACAGCACGATCGGCCAGCCGACCAGCCAGCCCACCGAATAGATCAGCCCGTCGAAGCCCGACGCGTAGACGAGGCCGGCGATGCCGAGGAAGGAGGCCGCCGACATGTAGTCGCCGGCGATGGCCAGGCCGTTCTGGAAGCCGGTGATGCCGCCGCCGGCGGCGTAGAAGTCCTTGGCCGACTTGGTGCGGCGGGCGGCCCAGAAGGTGATGCCCAGCGTGAGCAGCACGAAGATCAGGAACATGACGATGGCGGACCAGTTCGTCGCCTGCTTCTGCACGGCGCCGCCGATGGCGTCGGCATAGCCGCAGGCGGGAACCAGCACGCCGGCCGCGGCTGCTGCTGCGGTGAGACGGATGGTGGCGCGCATCACTTCGATTCCTCCAGGATCTGGCGGTTCAGCTCGTCGAATTCGCCGTTCGCCCGGTTGACGTAGATGCCGGTCAGGATGAAGGCGGAGACGATGGTGAAGACGCCCACGGGAATGCCCCAGGTCGTGACGCCGGAGCCGATCGGCGTGCCAAGGAAGCCCTTCCCGAACGCCACCAGCAGAATGAAACCGAAATAGATGACGAGCATGGCGATCGACAAAGTCCAGGCGAAGGCGGACCGTTTCGCCACCAGCTCCTGGAATTTTGGATTGTTCACAATCCGTTGTGCATTTTGACTCATGTGCGTCCCCCTCATCGAGTGCCGGCGATTGTGCGACGGTCTTTGAGACACTCGGGAATTTGCCGTCCGGGCGATCGCGTCCGGGTTTTCACCTGGATATTCGTACGCCCTTGACCTGCCCAATTGTTTGATACAGATCATTGTTTGGCGCACCCCCTACCTTGGTCGGTGGGGCGGGGCGGCGGCAGGGCCGGGGAGCGTGAAAAGCCAAGCGCCGGCAAGGCCGTAGCCGGAGACGCGAAAGGCGCCCCCGTTTCCGGGCGCGCCTTGCAAACCGTCAGCTTTTCAAATGGTTTCTTTGGGAATCGTTGCCGCCGCCATCCGGATCCGTCCGGTGCGGGACGGCCACCGCCCCCTAGGAATCGCTGCGCGGAATCCAGGGGATGCGGTGAAATGTCACACCCTCTTCGTGGAGTTCGGCGACGTCCTCGTCCGACGCCTCGCCATAGATGCCGCGCGGATCGGTCTCGCCGTAATGGATGCGCCGCGCCTCCTCGGCGAAGCGGTCGCCGACATAGTCGCAGTTCTTCTCGACGCTGCGCCGCACCTCGGTCAGCTGCCGCATCACCTCGGCCACCGCCTCGCGCTGGGCGTCGTTCAGGCTGGGCGGCAGCGCCGCCACCATGTCCGCCGCGCTGGGCAGCGGGATGGGCGCCGGAATCGGCACCGGCAGGGTGGCGGGGACGGCGGATGGCGCGGCTGCGGGACCGGCTGGCGCCGGGGCGTCGGCCGAGGCCGCTTCGGCCTGCTCGCGGGCGCGGTCGGCCGCCCGGGCGACGCCCTTGGCGATGCGGGGGGCCATCGGCGCCTTGCCGACGACGGTGTCGCCGCAGATCGGGCAGGCGATCTGGTGGGCCGCCGCCTGCTCGTCATAGGCGGCGCCGTTGCGGAACCACGCCTCGAACCGGTGGTCGGCCGAGCATCTCAACGCGAAGAGGATCATATCCCCACAAGCCCCAACTTATCCGCAGCAGGAAAACCAGCCCCGGCACGCCGATCCGGGTTGCGGCACGACTCGGGGGAACCACCTAATTCAGCACGGCGGGGCCGCGCCGTCAAACGCCGCAAGATCGCCGGTCGCGGCGACGCCTGTGATATCGTCCCCCGGCCGCCACCGGAAAGCCCCGAACGGGAAGCCCGACCATGCCGACTCCGCATCCCCTGTCGCCGCCCTCGCCCTGGGTGGAGCGATTCGCCCCGCTGGTCCGCGCCGGCGGCGGCGTGCTCGACCTCGCCTGCGGCGGCGGCCGGCATCTGCGGCTGTTCCGGTCGCGCGGCCATCCCGTCACCGGCATCGACCGCGACCTCGGCGGCGTCGCCGACCTGGAAGGGAGCGCGGGCGTCGCCCTGCTCGAGGCCGACCTGGAGGAGGGCGGGCCGCTGGACAGCCTGCCGGGCGGCGGCGGCTTCGCCGGGATCGTCGTCACCAACTACCTGCACCGGCCGCTCTTCCCCGCCATCCTGGCGGCGCTGGAGCCGGGCGGGCTGCTGATCTACGAAACCTTCGCCGACGGCAACGCCCGCTTCGGCCGGCCGTCCTCCCCCGATTTCCTGCTGCGGCCGGGCGAGCTGCTGGAGGCGGTGCGCGGCACCCTCCAGGTGGTGGCCTTCGAGCAGGGGGAGGTGGCGGTGCCCAAGCCGGCCGTGGTGCAGCGCCTCTGCGCCGTCGCCGGACAGGAGCCCCTGCGGATCTGAACCGCTTACTCGTCGCTGTCGTCTCCGGCCGGCTTCTGTTCGCCGCGGATGCGGCGGCGGCGCTCGGCCTTGCGCATGATCTGCTTGCCGTGCTTGTGCAGGGCCGGCGGCTCCAGCGGGCCGCCGGGACGGACCGGCCGCTCGGCGAAGCGGCCCATCGAGATCATCCGGTCATACATCACCAGCGCCCCGGCGACGCCGACATTGATGCAGAAGGACATCGGGATCTTCACCACATGGTCGCAGCGCGCCAGCAGGGCGGGCGACAGGCTGTCGCGCTCCGGACCCAGCACATAGGCGGCGCGCGACGGGTGGCGGAAGCTGGGAAGCTCGACCGCGTCGTCGGTCAGCTCGACCCCGACCAGCGCGCAGTCCTTGGGCAGGGTGAAGTCGGCGACCCGGTCATGGATGTAGAGCGGCAGGTGCAGCGTCGCGCCGGAGGTGTCGACCAGCTTCGTCTCGCGCAGGTCCGGTTCCGGATCGATGGCGAAGAAGAAGGAGGCGCCGAAGGCATGGGCGGTGCGCATCAGGTTGCCGACATTGCCGGGCTTGCTGATCCGCTCCACCCCGATTCCGAAATAACCGCGCATGAAGAACCCGCAACTTTGAAGGTGAGGATGAAGATCGTCGAATGACCGGGCGGGAGCTTGCCGCCGCCGCCCGTCCGAGGCAAGCTCGCCGCCATGAGCACAGACCATACCCATGACCATTCGTCCTGCGGCGGCGGTGGGGACCACCACCGTCACGGCGATGCCCACGGCCACTCCCACGGCCATTCCCATGCCCATGGGGCGGAAGGGCGCGCCGACCTGTCCGGCCCGGCGGAAAGCCCGATCACGGTGGAGGTGACGCGCGGCAGCCTGGTGGAATCGCTCCACCGCGCCCGCGCCTGCATCGTCGATGCCGGCGGCCATGTGCTGGCCAGCTGGGGCGACATCGACGCGCCGGTCTACCCGCGCTCCGCCATCAAGTCGCTGCAGGCGATCCCGCTGGTCGAAAGCGGCGCGCTCGACGCCTTCGGGCTGGGCGACGAGGAGCTGGCGCTGGCCTGCGCCTCCCACAACGGCGAGGCGCGGCATACGGAGCTGGTGCGCGCCTGGGCCGAGCGGGTCGGGCTGACGGCGGACGATTACGAATGCGGGGCGCAGATCCCCTACGATGCCGCCACCGCCGCGGATCTGGTCCGCCGCGGCGAGGCGCCGACCGTCTTCCACAACAATTGCTCCGGCAAGCACAGCGGCTTCCTGACCACGGCGAAGCACCGGCGCGAGCGGCTGAAGGGCTATGTCCGCTACGAGCATCCGGTGCAGCAGCGCATCCTCGGCGTGATGGAGCAGATGACCGGCCAGGACCTGTTCGGCGCGCCCTGGGGCGTCGACGGCTGTTCGATCCCGACCGTCGGCATCCCGCTGGGCGCCATCGCCTATGCCATGGCCCGCATCGCCGACCCGGTCGACCTGCCGGACGCGCGGGCGCAGGCCGTCACCCGCATCGCCGCTGCCTGGGGCCGGCATCCCTTCCTGATCGGCGGCAGCGGAACCTTCGACACCGCGCTGATGGAGGCGGCCGGCGGCGCCGTGCTGGTCAAGGCCGGGGCCGAGGGGGTCGGCTGCGCCGTGATCCCGGAACAGGGCATCGGCATCGCGCTGAAGATCGAGGACGGTGCCGCCCGTGCCCGCGAGGTGGCGCTGGCCGCCCTGATCCGCTCGACCGGGGCGCTGAGCGAGGCGCAGTGGGCGCGGGTGCCGGAGCTGCTGGCCGCGCCGCTGCTGAACCGCGCCGGCGCCAGGGTGGGCGAGGTGCGGCCGGCGGCGGGCTGGCCGGGCTGAGGCGCCGGCAGGACCGCCATCGGGCAAGTCCGCCATCGCATGGGTGCAGGCGGGACGGGCGCGGTGCTATGGTCGCCGCGCCCGTTCCTTATGAGCAGCCGACCGTGAGCAGCCGACCATGAGCATCGACGCCCTGCGCGCCCAGTACGAAGCCTATCCCTACCCGGCGCGCAACCCGGCCGACGAGGGCAAGCGCCTGATCAGCGGCTCGCCCAGCCATCTGGACGAGCTGGTCCAGCATGTCTTCGGCGGCCGGATCGACCATTCAAGGCCGCTGCGCGTGCTGGTGGCCGGCGGCGGCACGGGGGACGGCACCGTCATGCTGGCCCAGCAGATGGCCGATGCCGGCAATCCGGGGCGCATCGCCTATATCGACCTGTCCGACGCCAGCCGCGCCGTCGCCGAGGCGCGGGCCGGGGCGCGCGGGCTGACCAACATCGACTTCCACCGCGGGTCGCTGCTGGAGCTGGACGGGCTGGCGGCCGCGGCCGGGCCGTTCGACTACATCGACTGCTGCGGCGTGCTGCACCATCTGGACGACCCGGCGGCCGGCCTGCGCTCGCTGGCCGGCGCGCTGGCGCCCGGCGGCGGCATCGGCATCATGGTCTACGCCCCCTATGGCCGCACCGGCGTCTATCCGATGCAGGAGGCGCTGCGCGGCATGACCGAAGGCTTGCCGCCGGCCGAGAAGGTGGCGCTGGCCCGCCGGCTGATCCAGGCGCTGCCGCCGACCAACTGGCTGCTGAACAACCCGCACATCGGCGACCACCGGCTGGCCGACGCCAACCTCTACGACCTGCTGCTGCACAGCTGCGACCGGCCCTACAGCGTGCCGCAGCTGGCGGAGCTGGCGGAGAGCGCCGGCCTCGCCATCGCGACGCTGATCGACCCGCTGCGCTACGAGCCGTCGCTGTGGATCAAGGACGCCCGCGTCCTGAAGCGGCTGGAGGGGATGGGCCCGCTGGAGCGCGCCGCCTGGACCGAGCGCATCACCGGCGCCTTCACCAAGCACATCGCCTATCTGCTGCGCCCGGCCGATCTGGCGGGCGCCCGCATCGTGCCGGACGGGCCGGAGGTCGTGCCGGTGCTGCGCGACCTCGACGGGGCGGCGGTGGCGAAGAGCGTGCCGCCGGGCGGCAGCCTGGAATTCGACCTGATGGGCAGCGTGGTCGCCTTGCCGCTGCCCCGGCTGGCCGGCCCGATCCTGGCGCGGATCGACGGGAAGACCAGCCTCGGCACCCTGCACGCCGCCATCGAGCCGACGGCGAAGATCGGCTGGGACCAGTTCCTCGCCCAGTTCCGCCAGCTGTTCGACGCGCTGGGCGGGCTGGGCAAGATGCATCTGCGGCGGGGGTGAATCCCTTCCCCCCGCCCATCCCCCTCTCCCGTCCCGGGAGAGGGGATCTCAAGGGGGGAGAGGGGATACTAGCCGCGCAGCACCGGAACCGCGGCGTCGAGCGCCTTGGTCAGGCGGTCGAAGGTCTCGTGGACTTCCGCCTCGGTGATGACCAGCGGCGGGCACAGCGCGATGGAATCGCCCATGGCGCGGACGATCAGGCCGTTGTCCTGGGTCAGGCCATTGACCACCGCACCGGCGCGGCCGACCGGGTCGAACGGGGTCCTAGTCGCCTTGTCGGCCACCAGCTCCACCGCGCCGATCAGGCCGATGCCGCGGGCCTCGCCGACCAGCGGATGGTCGGCCAGCGCCTTCAGCCGGCCCTGGAAGGCCGGGGCGATCGAGCGGACATGGCCGACGATGTCGCGCTCCTCGTAGATCTTCAGCGTCTCCAGCGCCACCGCCGCCGCCACCGGATGGGCGGAGTAGGTGTAGCCGTGGCCGAAGGTGCCGATCTTCTTGCTCTCCTCGACGCAGGCGCGATAGACGGCGTCCGACACCATGACGGCGGAGATCGGCAGATAGCCGGACGACAGCTGCTTGGCGCAGGTCAGGATGTCCGGCTGCATGCCCATGGTCTGGCTGCCCCAGAAATTCCCGGTGCGGCCGAAACCGCAGATCACCTCGTCGGCGACCAGCAGGATGTCGTATTTCTTCAACACCGGCTGGATCTTGGCGAAGTAGGTCGCGGGCGGGACCACGACGCCGCCGGCGCCCATCACCGGCTCGGCGAACATGGCGGCGATGGTGTCCGGCCCCTCGGCCAGGATCAGCGCCTCCAGCTGCTCGGCAAGGCGGGTGGCGAAGGCCTCCTCGCTCTCGCCCTCATGGGCGTTGCGGTAATGGTGCGGGCAGTCGCCATGGATGATCCGGGCGATCGGCAGGTCGAAGTCGCGGTGGTTGTTGGGCAGGCCGGTCAGGCTGGCGGTCGCCACCGTCACGCCATGGTAGGCGCGCTGGCGCGAGAGGATCTTCTTCTTCTCGGGCCGGCCGAGCGCATTGCTGTAGTACCAGATCAGCTTGATCGCGGTGTCGTTGGCTTCCGACCCGGAATTGGCGAAGAACACCTTGGACATCGGCACCGGCGCCAGCCCGATCAGCTTCTCCGCCAGGTCGATGCCCGGCTCGTGCGACTTGTGGCCGAAGATGTGATAGCTGGACAGCTGCCGCATCTGCTTGGCCGCCGCCTGCACCAGCCGCTCCTCGCCCCAGCCGAGCGAGACGCACCACAGGCTGGCCATGCCCTCGATGTAGTCCTTGCCGCCATCGTCGAAGACATGCACGCCCTCGCCGCGCTCGATGATCAGCGGACCCTGCGTCTCATGGGCGTGCAGGTTGGTGTAGGGATGGAGGACGAAGGCCTTGTCGCGGCTGGCGGCGGAGTTGCCGACGGTGCTGCCCGGAGCGGTCATGGAGAGGGTCTTCCTGTTCGGTCTTGTCGGGTTCGCACCCCCCGGCCGCCCCTCGGGGTCCGCCGGGAGGTGTTCGATTTGTTAAACACCGAGGCCGATCATACGCACAGTTCGGCGGCCCGACAAACCCGTATCTAACTCATCAGAGCCATGCGCCGGTGGGCACCGTCCGCCCTCTTCCGCCGGAACGCAAAAGGCCCTCCCCCGCGGCGGGGGAGGGCCTTCCGGCGTCAAAGCCGTCCCGTCGGAGTCTTCTCAGCCCTTGCGGACCAGCCCGCCCACCGGCTGGCCGTCGATGGTCAGCGATCCGCCTTCCGCCCCGACCGTCACCGTCTGGCCGTCCTTGATCCGGCCCTCCAGGATCAGGGTCGCCATCGGGTTCTGCAGCTCGCGCTGGATCACCCGCTTCAGCGGGCGGGCGCCGTAGACCGGGTCGTAGCCGGCCTCCGCCAGCCATTGGGTCGCCGCCTCGTCCACCGTCAGCGCGATCTCGCGGTCGGCCAGCATCTTCGTCAGGCGGGCGAGCTGGATCCTGACGATGCCGCCCATGTGCCGGCGGTCGAGCCGGTGGAACAGCAGGATCTCGTCCAGCCGGTTGAGGAATTCCGGCCGGAAATGGGCGCGGACGGCCTCCATCACCTCCTCGCGGACGGCGCCGCTGTCCTCGCCTTCCGGCTGTTCGGCCAGCGCCTGCGAGCCGAGGTTGGAGGTCATGATGATGACGACGTTGCGGAAGTCGACCGTGCGGCCCTGGCCGTCGGTCAGCCGGCCGTCGTCCAGCACCTGGAGCAGCACGTTGAAGACGTCGGGATGCGCCTTCTCCACCTCGTCGAACAGGACGACCTGATAGGGCCGGCGGCGCACCGCCTCGGTCAGCGCCCCGCCCTCCTCATAGCCGACATAGCCTGGAGGCGCGCCGATCATGCGGGCGACCGAGTGCTTCTCCATATATTCCGACATGTCGAGCCGGACCATCGCCGTCTCGTCGTCGAACAGGAACTCGGCCAGCGCCTTGGTCAGCTCGGTCTTGCCGACGCCGGTCGGCCCCAGGAACAGGAAGGAGCCGATCGGGCGGTTCGGATCCTGCAAGCCGGCGCGCGCCCGGCGCACGGCGTTCGACACCGCGACGATGGCCTCGTCCTGGCCGATGACCCGGCCGCGCAGCTTGTCCTCCATCGCCAGCAGCTTCTCGCGCTCGCCGGCCAGCATCTTGTCGACCGGCACGCCGGTCCAGCGGCTGACCACCGCGGCGATGTCGCTGTCGCGCACCTCCTCGTTCAGCATGCGGCTGCTGGCATGCTCCTCGGCATCTTTCAGCGCCTTCTCCAGGCCGGGGATGACGCCGTAGGCCAGCTCGCCCGCCCGGCCCCAGTTGCCGTCGCGCTGCGCCGTCTCCAGCTCGGTGCGGGCCTTCTCCAGATCCTCCTTGATCTTCTGCGCGCCCTGGAGCTGGTCCTTCTCGGCCTGCCACTTGGCGGTCAGCTCGGCCGACTCCTGCTCCAGGTCGGACAGCTCGCGTTCCAGGGCGACCAGGCGGTCGCGCGACGCCTGGTCGGACTCGCGCTTCAGCGCCTCGCGCTCGATCTTCAGCTGGATGATGCGGCGGTCGAGCTCGTCGATGGCCTCCGGCTTGCTGTCCACCGCCATGCGCAGGCGGCTCGCCGCCTCGTCGATCAGGTCGATGGCCTTGTCGGGCAGGAAGCGGTCGGTGATGTAGCGGTTGGACAGGGTCGCGGCCGAGACGATGGCGCTGTCGGTGATGCGCACGCCGTGGTGGACCTCGTAGCGCTCCTTCAGGCCGCGCAGGATCGAGATGGTGTCCTCCACCGTCGGCTCCGACACGAAGACCGGCTGGAAGCGCCGGGCCAGCGCCGCGTCCTTCTCGATGTATTTGCGGAACTCGTCCAGCGTGGTGGCGCCGACGCAATGCAGCTCGCCGCGCGCCAGGGCGGGCTTGAGCATGTTGGAGGCGTCCATCGCGCCGTCGGACTTGCCGGCGCCGACCAGCGTGTGCAGCTCGTCGATGAAGACGACGATCTCGCCGGCCGCGGCCTGGATTTCCGACAGGACGGCCTTCAGCCGCTCCTCGAACTCGCCGCGGTACTTGGCGCCCGCGACCATGGCCGAGAGGTCGAGCGACAGCAGCCGCTTGTTCTTCAGCCCTTCCGGCACGTCGCCCTTGACGATGCGCTGGGCCAGCCCCTCGACGATGGCGGTCTTGCCGACGCCGGGCTCGCCGATCAGCACGGGGTTGTTCTTGGTGCGCCGCGCCAGCACCTGGATGGTGCGGCGGATCTCCTCGTCGCGGCCGATCACGGGGTCGAGCTTGCCGTCGCGCGCCGCGGCGGTCAGGTCGCGGGCGTATTTCTTCAGCGCGTCATAGCCCTGCTCGGCGCTGGCGCTGTCGGCGGTGCGGCCCTTGCGGATGTCGTTGATCGCGGTGTTGAGAGCCTGCGGCGTCAGGCCGGCGGACTTGAGCGCGCGTGCCGACGGGCTGCCGTCGGCCATGGCGAGCGCCAGCAGGATGCGCTCGGCGGTGACGAAGCTGTCGCCGGCCTTTTCGGACACCTTCTCCGCCTGTTCGAACACGCGCGAGAGTTCGGGCGTCAGGTAGAGCTGGCCGGCGCCGCTGCCCTCGACCTTCGGCAGCTTGTCCAGCTCGGCGTCGACCGCCGACAGCGCCGCCTGCGGGTCGCCGCCCGCCGCCCGGATCAGGTTGGCGGCGAGGCCCTCCTTGTCGTCCAGCAGGGTCTTCAGCAGATGTTCCGGCGTCAGGCGCTGGTGCCCCCGGCGCACGGCCAGGGTCTGCGCCGCCTGCACGAATCCGCGGCTGCGCTCGGTGTATTTCTCGAAATCCATGATGCTTCCCCCATCTCCGCCGACCGTCCGCGAGGCAGCCCGGTCAACCAGATCCACATGACAGTGCGATCCTCAAGGATGCTGCCGGAGATGTAGGCAGGGCGTGAGGCCATGCAAGACCATCGGGCAAGAGCGATGGACAAGACCATCGGCGCGGAAAGGCTATCGGAGCGGAAAGGCCGGACTCACGCGACCAGCGGGACCGCCTCCTGCGTCGCTGCGAACGCCGCCTCGGACAGCAGGGGGGCCAGTTCCTCCGCGTGCGCGCCCAGCGTGTCGGCAAGCGGACGGGCGGAATCCCTCATCCAGTCCGTCAGGCGGTGCCAGACGAACAGGGCCATCGGATCGGATTTGAGATCGTTCTCGCCATGGTCGGCGAGCCAGTCGGCGACCGCGTGGATGTCCTGCGCATCGCCGGTGCCGGATTGCCAGCGGGCCAGCCGCGTCACCGCCGCCCGCCGGGGGAAATCGTCCAACAGGGCGGCCATCGCCTCGCGGTCCGCCAACCGGCGGGCAAGATCGAGGCGGAAGCCGTAGTCATGGGGAAAGGCGGCGCCCAGCGGCGCCCAGCGCGCCGCCCGGTCCTCGGCCGCCGCCCGGTCCTGCCGCAGCGACAGCAGCGCGGCTCCGGCATGATCGGGGCGCCGCTCCAGCATGGCGGACAGGTCGGCCGCCGCCGCCGCCCGCAGCCGGATACGCTCGGCCTCGGCCAGAGGCGCCAGGGCCGGGCCGAGACGGAAGCCGATCCGCATCACCCGCCCGTCATCGCCGGCCTGCTCGGCCGCGTCGTCGGCCGCCACCGCCCCGCGAAGGGGGGCCGCGGTTTCGTGCTCGGGAAACGGATCCTCGCCCCGACGGGCACGGGCCAGGGCGGCGGCCAAGGCGTTGGCACTCTTGCGATCCAGCCGCGCAACGTCGGGGATCGCCCGCTCCGCGTCGTCGGGCCGGCCCCGCCGGATCAACAGACGGACGAGAGCATCGCGGCTCACCACGTTGTCGGGGAAGCGCGCCATCGTCGCGCGATACAGCGCCTCCGCTTCCGCCTCCCGTCCCGTCCGCCCCAGCAAGTCCGCCAGCGCGGCGCGGCTCACCACGTTGTCGGGGAAGCGCGCCATCGTCGCGCGGTACAGCGCTTCCGCCTCGCCCTCCCGGCCCGTCCGTCCCAGCAAGTCCGCCAGCGCATCGCGGCTCACCACGTCGTCGGGGAAGCGCGCCATCGTCGCGCGGTACAGCGCCTCCGCCTCGCCCTCCCGTCCCGTCCGTCCCAGCAATTCCGCCAGCGCGGCGCGGCTCACATCGTTGTCGGGGAAACGGCGGATGCAGTCCCACAGCAGAAGTTCGGCCAGATCATCCTGGCCGAGCGCCAGCAGCGCCTTGCTCCACAGGGTCCAGCCAAAGGGGTTTTCCGGTTCCCAGCGGACCGCGATGTGCGCCAGACGGAGCGTCAGGTCGGGCGCCTCCGCCAACACGCGGTCGCCGATGTTGCAGGCGGTGCGCACCACGAAATGGGATATGCCGGTCGCTTCGGCGTACTGCAACCGATGCGCGATCAGCCGTTCGATGTCGGGCCGCAGCTTTTCGACCGGCTCCACGCCGATCCGATTCAGAACATCGTGCACCTCGTTCAGAGGCGGCGTTTGCAGCGCTCGTCCTCCCCCGCCCGTCTTCGGCAGCGTCAGCCCCTCGCGCCACCAGTCGGCGAAGGGTTCCTGGTGGCCTTTCAGCAATGGCGGGACATGCTCCGCCCAGAAGGCAGGACCGCGCGGGTACAGGGCACGGAAGGCCAGCCACTGGCGGCGGAAGCGTCCGGCGTCCTGGGCGCCCAGCAGCGCCCCCCAGCGGGCCAGACCGGCCAGCGCGGCGTCGAGCGCCGCCGGCTCCTCCCCGTCGTCCGGCAGGCGGCGCAGACCGAGCAGAGCGGTGGCGATGTCGCTCTTGCCGAACCCGCGGCGGGAGCGGTCCCGCCCGGCCTCGTCGCACAGCCGATACCAGCGCGACAGGAAACGGCGGTCGGTCTGGTTGCGGGCCAGCACGGTCCAGAACTCGCCCAGCGGGTCGCGCGCGCCATTCAGCCGCAAGGGGCGCAGCCAGACCAGATAGTCGAAATAATGCGCGGCCAGCCGCCGTGCCGTTCCACCCAGTTCGAGCCGGTAGACGAGATGCAGCGCGTCCGACAGCTCCTGCACGTAGCGGTCGATGCCGTACGCCACCCGGAAGGCCGGCTTGTCCAGGCGCCGGGCATCGATCCAGGCGCCGACGCTGCGGTCGAGCAGGCCGCGCAGCGGATCGCGCTCCGCCAGCCCGCCGAACAGCAGGGCCAGCGCCTCGCGCGGTTCGCCGCGGCTGTAGGGAAAGGGCACCGCGACGCCGCGAATCACCGCGTCGAAGCTCTCGGCCGGGGCCGCTTCGAAGTCCGCCAGCCAGGGATGGTCCGGGCGGGGCGCCGTGGTGTCAATCGACGACATGCGCGGGGATGTCCTGTCCGAAATCGTGACGGCCGCTGTGATAGCGTAGGCAAAAAAGATGTTCGTTGCGCCGGGCTTTCAAGGAGTAGCCCGCTATCGTCGCTCCGCTTGGCCGGGCCTGCCGGATCGCCCCCAGCCGGTCGATGTGGCTGACACGATAATCTATACGCTGATGCAGGATCTCGGCAACGTGCCGTGCGCATCCGCTGTCCGATTGCAGGTCGAGCGTCCGGCCGAACGGCAATTCCCCCGGCGCCGGAAAGAAGCAGTCGTTGAGCGGCCCGTCCAGCACGGTCGGGCGGGCGAACGGCGCGGCCGACGGATCGACGGCGTGACGGCGGACGAAGGACACCGGATAGCGCATCAGCAGCACCGTGATCGGCCTGCCGCCCGCCGGATCATGGTGCCCCAGCCCCCAGCGGTCGCGCAAGCGGTCGGCCCAGTCCGTGGCCGCCAGTTCGCCGCCCACCTCGTCGGCGAAGCCGGCGAAGATCGGGCGGTTGTCGCGCGCGCCGTTCCAATCCTCGACGAAATCCTCCAACGCCTCACGCGCCTCTTCGACCTCGTAAGGCGGTGCGGCGGCGATGCCCTTGGCGACTTCCCACCAGCGCTGGAAGTCGGCGCGAGCGATCCCCTTCCTCGCCAGCCTCCAATCGATCTCTTCCAGACGGATGATCGTCTGGTTGTCCTCGACCGCGTCCAGATGCGCCGGGGCGTTGACCGGCGCAAAGGTTTCCGGCAACGCCATGCCGGACCGGTTGATCCATGCGCCGACATAGGCCCGGTGGTGTTCGCCCCATTCCGGCGTCAAGGCCGGATGCGCGCCGTAGGCCGAAAGGCGGGCGGGGGAGATCCGCTCCTCGAAGGCCAGATTGTCGGCCATAGCATGAAAGTCCGTCTTGCCGCTGGCGCGGAATTTCTCGATAGCGGAGTCGATGTCGAACATGGGAAGCGGCGGCCACATCGCGAAAGGGGCAACCCAACCGTCATGACACAGGAAACCTCAGCCCTACAACCGGAAAGATTGAAAAGCTCGGGCGGCTCGCTCAGCCCCGGCGGCCCGTTCGTCGGTCGCCTGCTGCGGCTCGCCTGGCATCTGCGCGGGGCCTGGCACCGGCTGGCGCGGCCGCTGACCATGGGGGTGCGGGCGATTGTCGTCGACCGGTCCGACCCGGCCGGACCGCGCGTCCTGCTGATCCGGCACAGCTATGTCGATGGCTGGCACCTGCCGGGCGGCGGCGTCGGGCGGGGGGAGACGCTGGCCGACGCGGCGATGCGCGAACTGCGGGAGGAGGCCGGGCTGGTCGCCGACCGTCCCGCCCAGCCGCTGGGCATCTATGCCCGCTTCCGCAACGGCGCCAGCGACCATGTGGCGGTCTTCGTCATGCCCGGCTGGCACGGGACCGTGAAGCCCGACGGGGTGGAGATCCTGGAGGCGCGCTTCTTCCCGCTCGACCGGCTGCCGGCAGGGCTGTCGCCGGCCACCGGGCGGCGGCTGGAGGAATTTCTCGGGCGGCGCCCCATCGCCGAACGCTGGTAGCGGCACCAGATCGATCGGCGGAGCGGAGCCTGCCTTTCCGAAGCCGCAGCGTGAAAAACAGGCACCGCATCGGTTGACAGGGATGCTCCGCCCCTCTCATTGTGCAGTGCAATGGAAACCACACTCGCCGCCATCCGCCGCTATCCCGTCAAGGGCATGAGCGGCCAGGACCTTCCCGCCACCGATCTGACCGCGGGGCAGGCCATCCCGCTCGACCGCCGCTACGGGCTGCTGCACGGCCCGGCCGCGCTGGATGCCGAGACGGAGGGCTGGCGCCTGCCGTCGGACTTCTTCACGCTCGACCGCAGCGAGAGGCTGGCGGCCCTGCAGACCGAGTTCGACGAGGAGACGCGGGCGCTGGTGGTGCGGCGCGGCGGCCGGCAGGTGTCGCGCGGACGGCTCGACCAGCCGATGGGGCGCACACTGCTGGAGCAGTTCTTCGCCGCCTATCTGGCCGGGATCGTCCCCGGCATGCCCCGGCTGGTCGAGGCGAGGCATGGCGCCTTCGGCGATTGCGAGGAGCCGTCGGTGACCCTGCTGAATCTCGCCAGCCTGCGCGACGTGGAGGAGCGGATCGCCAAGCAGCCGGTCGACCCGCGCCGCCTGCGCGCCAACCTGCTGCTGGACGGCGTCGACCCGTGGGCGGAACGCGGCTGGATCGGCCGCAAGCTGAGTGTGGGCGGTGCGGTGCTGGAGGTGGTTGAGGCGCTGGACTGCACGCCCGGCAACGATGTCAACCCGGACAGCGGCGTCGCCGACCTCAGCCTGCCGACGATCATGGACCGCGGCTATGGCCACAGCCAGATCCTGCTGCGCGCCCGTGTCACCGGCGGCGGCCGGATCGCGGTGGGCGACCCGGTCACGCCGTTGGACTGACCCCGTTGGACTGACCGGCGGAGCGGCGGGGGTCCGAACTCAGGCGTTGACGGCCGCCCGTTCCTCGCCGTCGGTCTCGTCCTCGGACTCGTCGTCGTCGCCGGACAGCGACGAGCCTTGCGGCTGGTGGCCGTGGCCGTTGACCGGCAGGCCGCCGCGCTGGCGGTTTTCCGATTCCTGGATCTGGTTGATGATGCGGAGGTAATGTTCCGCATGCTGCAGGTAGTTTTCCGCCTGCACCCGGTCGCCGGACGACATCGCATCGCGGGCCAGCGCCTGATACTTTTCCTGCACCTGCCACGCGTTGCCGCGGATGCGGACGTCGGGGCCGTTGCTGTCGAAGGTCTGGTGACGCAGCGGAACGTTCTGGCGCCGGCCGGCACCGCCGCCCCCACCGCCACCGCCGCCGCCACTGCTCCCGCCGCCGCTGCTGCTGCCACGACCACGCGAACGCCTGGAGTTCGGTCCCTGTCTCATTCGGCTCTTAAGGCCCCATGCAAGAGAAGCGCAACCCCCGGAACGCTCCGGCGGCCATCCGGCCAACCGGCCCGGCCACCGAGCCTGCCATGGACGGTTTCCATGGGTCGCTCACGGGGTTCAAACGACGCGTCCGCAACGCGTGCGGCGGGCCATGGCGGTCAGCGCTCGGCAGAAAACCATCCGAGAATCATGCTCCGCAGGCCGTAGGTTCGCGGTCGTGTACCGCACACTACCCGGCAAAGCCCGCCGATCCAACCGTTTTTTTGGCCGGCCGCCGGCTTAGAGGCCGTTTCGTGCCCGGACACAGCGTTTTATCCCCCCCAGGTCACACAGGATCGCGGTTTCCGCCAGACCCTGCGCCTCGACCAGCGCCGCCACCTGCTCCGCCTGTCCCTGCCCGACCTCGAAGGCGGCCAGCCCGCCGGGGACCAGCAGGCGCGGCAGTTCGGCGGCGATGATGCGGTAGGGCTCCAGCCCGTCCGGCCCGCCGTCCAGCGCGCGGAGCGGGTCGTGGTCCCGCACCTCCGGCTCCAGCGCGGCGATGTCGGCGCTGGGGATGTAGGGGGGATTCGAGACGACGATGTCGAACCGGTCGGCGATGCCGTTGGCCCAGTCGCCGGTCTGGAAGCGGGCGCGCCCGGCCAGCCCATTGCGGGCGGCGTTGCCGGCCGCCGCCTCGACCGCCAGCGGGCTGAGATCGACGCCGATACCGTGGGCGTTCGGCAGTTCCGACAGCAGCGCCAGCAGGATGCAGCCCGTTCCGGTGCCGAGGTCGAGCAGGCGCAGCGCCGCCTTCCGGTCGGGAATGGCGGCCAGCACCGCCTCGACCACCGTCTCGGTGTCGGGCCGCGGCTCCAGCGTGTCGGGGTTGAGGGCGAGGTCGATGGTCCAGAACTCGCGATGGCCGAGGATGCGCCCCACCGGTTCCCGCGCGGCGCGGCGCTCGACCAGCGCCAGCGCGCGGGCGGCGTCGTCGTCCGGGATCGGTTGTTCCGCCTTCGTAATGAAGTCGGTGCGGGTGAGGGTCAGCGCATGTTCCAGCAGATAGCGGGCGTCGAGCTCCGGCGTGTCGATGCCGGCCTCGCGCAGCCGCGCCTCGGCCTGTGCGCGCAGGGTGCGGAGAGTCATGGATGCGACCATTCTTCATCTTCCTCAACCACACATATGTGGTCAAACTTGCGCTAGATCCCCTCTCCCGCGAAGCTCTCGCACAAAGCTGTGCTTTGTGCTGACGCGACAGGCGGACCGTAGGTCCGCTGAGAGCGGGGGAGGGTTAGGGAGGGGGCGAACGTCGACAAACCAATGCCACGTGCCAAGAAAACCGCGCTCACCCAAGCCCGCGGCATGCGCCGCATTCCCACCGATGCCGAACGCAAACTCTGGAGCCTGTTGCGCCGCCGCCAGATCGGCGGGTGGTACTTCCGGCGCCAGCATCCCATTCCGCCCTATATCGCCGATTTCGCATGCATCGAAGCGAAGCTGGTCGTCGAAGCGGATGGCGGACAGCACGCGGAGTCCCTGTACGATGCCGCACGCGATCGGCGGATGATGGGTGCCGGCTGGCGAGTGCTGCGATTTTGGAACACCGATGTGCTGAACAATCCCGACGGAGTGGCGCGCATGATCTGGGAAGTGCTCGGCCCCCTCCCCGACCCTCCCCCGCCTTTGGCGGGAGAGGGAGATTGAAGCGTCCAAATATGGAGGCTCACGCCAGTTCGGCCAGCCTTGCCGCCTCGTCCTCGGACACCAGCGCGTCGATCAGTTCGTCCAGCGCCTCGCCCGCCATCACCTTGTCGATCTTGTAGAGCGTCAAGTTGATGCGGTGGTCGGTGACGCGGCCCTGCGGGAAATTGTAGGTGCGGATGCGTTCCGAGCGGTCGCCGCTGCCGACCTGGTTCTTGCGGTCGGCGGCGCGGACCGCGTCCTTCTCGGCACGCTCGCGGTCGTACAGCCGGGCGCGCAGCACCTTCAGCGCCTTGGCCTTGTTCTTGTGCTGCGACTTCTCGTCCTGCTGGCTCACCACCAGCCCCGTCGGCAGGTGGGTGATGCGCACCGCGCTGTCGGTGGTGTTGACCGACTGGCCGCCCGGCCCGGACGAGCGGAAGACGTCGATGCGCAGATCCTTCTCGTCGATGTGGATGTCGACCTCCTCCGCCTCGGGCAGAACGGCGACGGTGGCGGCCGAGGTGTGGATGCGCCCCTGCGCCTCGGTCGCCGGCACGCGCTGGACACGGTGGACGCCGGATTCGAACTTCAGCCGGGCGAAGACGCCGCGGCCGGTGATGTTGGCGGTCGCCTCCTTGTAGCCGCCGATGCCGGTCTCGCTGACGTCCATCGCCTCGAACCGCCAGCCATGCAGCCCGGCATAGCGCCGGTACATCTCGAACAGCTCGGCGGCGAACAGCGCCGCCTCGTCGCCGCCGGTGCCGGCGCGTACCTCCAGGATGGCGTTCTTCTCGTCCGCCTCGTCCTTGGGCAGCAGCGAGATCTGCACCTTGCGCTCCAGTTCCGGGATGCGCTTGGTCAGGTCGCGGAACTCCTCCTCGGCCATCGCCTTCATCTCGGCGTCGGCGGCGGGATCCCCCATCATGTCCGCGATCATCCCGGCGAGGTCGGCCGCCTCGGCCCGGCCCTTCTTCAGCTCGGCGATGGCCCCGGCGATCGGGGTGAGGTCGGCATATTCCTTGGACAGCCGGGCGAAGGCGCCCGAGTCGGCAAGGCCGGCCGCAAGCGTGTCGCGCAGCTCGTCATACCGGGCCATCACCTTATCGAACTTCTCGTCCAGGCTCACGTCGCTCGTCCTTATCCCGTTCACTCAGTTCCAGGCCGGTGCCGCCGGTGGGCCTGTCCAGGCCGAACAGGCGGAACATCAGCCGTTCGGCCGCGGCCCGCTCGGCCAGCCCCTCGCCGCTGCGGTCGGCGGCAAGCGCCCGCAGCGCCTCCGACGGGGCGTGCAGCAGCCGGTTGACCAGCAGCCGCGTCGCCGACGCCGCGTCGAGATCGCCATGCCCGGCCAGCAACCGCCGCCGCTCCGTCTCGAAATGGCTGCGCAGCGCCGCCACCGCCGGCACCGCCGCCCGTTCGGCGCGGTCGCGGGCGAAGGCGCCGACCGCCTCGTCCACGATCATCCAGGCCGCCTGGGTCGCCGCCTCGCGCCCGACGCGGCCCTGCAGCGCCACCCGCTCCAGATCGGCCAGATCGTAGACGAAGGCGCCGTCCATGCCGGCCACATCCGGATCGACGTCGGACGGGATGGCGGCATCGACCACGAAGACCGGCCGGCGGCGGCGGCGCTTCAGCACCGCCTCCATCATCGGAGCCGTCAGGATATAGCGCCCCAGCCCGGCCGCGGTCACCAGGATATCGGCGCCGGTCATCGCCGCTTCCAGGTCGGCCCAGGGGGCAAAATGCCCGTTCAGCCGCCGCGCCGCCGCCTCCGCCCGCCGGTCGACCGGCGCCGCGACCGTCAGCCGCGGCAGCCCGGCCTCGCGCAGGCCCTCCAGCACCAGGGCGCCCATGTCGCCCATGCCGACCAGCAGGGCGCCGCAGCGCCCGAGGTCGCCGTGCAGGTCGCGCGCCACCTGGATGGCGGCGGCGGCCAGCGAGGTCGCCCCTTCGGCGATCGGCGTCTCGCTGCGCACCCGCTTGGCGGCGGCATAGGCGGCCTGCAGCACCGCCTCCAGTTCCGGCCCGGTCAGCCCGGCGGCGGCGGCGCTGCGGTGGGCGGCCTTGACCTGGCCCAGGATGTGCGGCTCGCCGACGATCTGGCTGTCGAGCGAGCAGGCGACCGCGAACAGGTGGCGCACCGCGTCGATCCCGGTGCGGGTGTAGAGCTGCGGCGCCAGGTCGGCGGTCGCCAGCCCGGCCCGCTCGGCCATCGCCTCGGCAACCGCCAGCGCCGCTTCGTTCGGGCGCTCATGGACCGCCTGCACCTCGACCCGGTCGCAGGTGCTGAGCCACATCGCCTGACCCACGCCGGCGGCGCGCAGCCGGTCCAGCATGCCCGCGACCTCCGCCTCGTCGGTGGACAGGCGGTCGCGGACGACTCCGGAACAGGTCCGGTGGCTGGCGCCGATGACGAGGTAGGAGGTGGTGGTCACGCCGCTGGTCGCTGTTCCTGCCCAATTCCGGTGCAGCTTACTCCGCGGCCGGCGCCACGTCTCGCTCGCTCTCCCGCGCGCTCTCCGCCGCCGCCTCGGCTTCGGCAGCCGCCTTCGCCGCCTCGATCTCGGCGGCCTTCTTCTCGACCAGCCCGACCAGATGCTGGACGATGTCCTGGTCCTTCAGCCGGTGGTCGGTGACGCCCGACAGATAGACCTGATGGGTGTTGTTGCCGCCGCCGGTCAGGCCGATGTCGGTCTCCCGCGCCTCGCCGGGGCCGTTCACCACGCAGCCGATCACCGACAGGGTCAGCGGCGTGGTGATGTGGGACAGCTTCTGCTCCAGCAGCTCGACCGTCTTGATGACGTTGAAGTTCTGGCGGGCGCAGCTGGGGCAGGAGATCACGGTGACGCCGCGGCGGCGCAGCCCCAGCGACTTCAGGATGTCGTAGCCGACCAGGACCTCTTCCGCCGGGTCGGCCGACAGCGAGACGCGCAGCGTGTCGCCGATGCCCGACCACAGCAGCATGCCAAGCCCGATGGAGGATTTCACCGTGCCGGCGCGCAGGCCGCCCGCCTCGGTGATGCCGATGTGCAGCGGGTAGTCGCAGGCGTCGGCCAGCCCCTGGTAGGCGGCAACGGCCAGGAAGGCGTCTGACGCCTTCACCGAGATCTTGAACTCGCGGAAATCGTTGTCTTCCAGGATCTTGGCGTGGGTCAGCGCGCTCTCGACCATGGCCTCCGGGCAGGGCTCGCCGTATTTCTCCAGCAGATCCTGCTCCAGCGAGCCGGCATTGACGCCGATGCGCATCGAGCAGCCATGGTCCTTGGCCGCCTTCACCACCTCGCGCACCCGCTCGGCCGAGCCGATGTTGCCGGGATTGATGCGCAGGCAGGCCGCGCCGCTCTCCGCCGCCTCGATGGCGCGCTTGTAGTGGAAATGGATGTCGGCGACGACCGGCACCTTGACCTGACGCACGATGTCCTTCAGCGCCAGCGCCGACTCGCGGTCGGGGCAGGAGACGCGGACGATGTCCACCCCGACCCGCTCGGCCGCCTGGATCTGCTCGACCGTCGCCTTCACGTCGGTGGTCGGCGTGTTGGTCATGGTCTGGACCGAGATCGGCGCATCGCCGCCGACGAGCACGTTGCCGACGCGGATTTGGCGCGATTTGCGGCGAAGGATCTGGCGATAGGCGCGCACGGACATGTCGGGAAGCCTCAAGACAGCGGAACGGTGCCGGACTCGGCGCATCCTAGCGCAGCCGGCCCCAGGCCAGAAGTGCGGACGGCCGGCCGGGATTCAAGTCGTCCGGGGGATGCGGATCGGAGGGGCGCCGCCATTGCATGGCTGGCGCCTTTCCCGGATCGCGCCCCGCCTAGCGGCGGACCACGCCGTGGGAATCGATGCCGACGTCGCGCAGCACCTGCCCGACGGACCCCAGCGGCGGGCTTTCCCCGCCCTCGGCCATCACCACGATGCCGCCGGCATTGCCGGTGCGGATCTTCACGTTCGGCTTGTCGGGCACACGGAAGGTGTCGCCCGGCTTCAGCACCCGGGTGAAGACGATCTCGTTGCCGTCGCGGACCTGCAGCCAGCTTTCCTGCGTCGCCTTCAGGATCAGCTTCGCGTTGGTGTTGAGCGTGCCGTAGACCTTGCCGTTGGCCGGCCCCGCCGCCGCCGCCGTGGCCGCCGGAGCGGCCGGAGCCGCCGGCGGGGCGGTCGCGGCGCTCAGCGGGGTCGGATCCTGCGGGGACGCGTCCTCGTCGTCCTCGGCCGGCGGGGGCGGGACGTTGATAATCCCCGCGACGGTCCCCGGCGCGGCGGCCGGCGGCACGGCAGCCGAAGGGGCGTTGGCGGGCGGCACGGCCGCGGGGGGGATGGGGGACGGAGTGGCGGCGACCTGCGGCGGCTTGCCGGTCGCGGCGTTGGGCGCCGCCGCCGGCTGGGGCGGCTTGGCCAGGGTGGTCGAGGTTGCCGGAGCGGTCGAAGCCGGGGCGGGGCTCGCCGGGGCAGGGGAGGCGGCCGGCGGACCGGAAGCCGGCGAACCGGAAAGCGGCGGAGTGGGCGCGGTGGAGGCGATCACGGGCGCCGGTTCGGCTCCCGGCTGGACCGCACCGGTTTGGTCTGCCGTCTGGCCCGCCGGCTTGGCCGGCACGCCGTCGAGCAGCGAGACCAGCCGGTCCGGCAGCGTCGGCACCAGATCGGCGACCGAGCGGTCGGTGGCCGACAGATAGTACCAGCCGCCATAGACCATACCGGCCAGCACCAGCGTGCCCAGCAGCAGCGTTCCGCCCGAAGCGCGCCCTTCGGCGGCCGGGGTCGGCAGGTAGAGCTCCTGGCGGCGGACTGTGCCGGCGGCCTCCTCCTTGTAGCGGGCGGCGATGGCGTCCGGATCGAGCCCGAGGCATTCCGCGTAGGAGCGCAGGAAGCCGATGGCATAGGTGCTGCCCGGCAGCTCGTCGAACCGCCCTTCCTCGATGGCCAGCAGATACGGGTAGCGGATGCGCAGCATCGCCGCGACGTCGCGCAGGTCGTACCCGTGCGCCATGCGCGTCGTGCGCAGGGTATCGGAGACGGAGGGGCCGGGCGGGGCCGGATCGAAATCGTCGAAAAGCTTGCGCTTGGCCATGGGCTCGCCATCTGCTCGCAACTTGCGCATACGCCGAAAGGTCGTGCGCGCCTGGGGCATCCGCACGGATGCGGCAAGCGGAATGGGTACGACATGCCGCCCCTGCGGTGCAACCGCAATGACCGCGGGGCAGGGGATGCGGGGCGTGACAAGTGGGCGGAGGGCGCGGGGGAGGGGGATGCCCTCCTCAGATGATGACGCCGTGGTCCTTGGCGAAGCTTCTCAGCTTGTCGCGCAGGCTGTGGTCGGCGCCGGTGTAGAGCCCGCTCATGTATTGCCGCAGCGCCCCGACATCCATCGAGCGCAGCATGGTCTTCACCGGCCCGACCGACGGCGGCGACATCGACAGGGTGCGGAAGCCGACGCCGATCAGCGCCATCGCGTCGAGCGGCCGCCCGGCCATCTCGCCGCAGATGCTGAGCGATACCTTGTGCCTGGCGCACTCGTCCACCAGCCGGCGCAGCACGCACAGCATCGACGGCGACAGCGGGTCGTAGCGGGTCGAGGTGCGCGGGTTGCCGCGGTCGGCGGCGAACAGATACTGGGTCAGGTCGTTGGAGCCGACCGACAGGAAGTCCAGCCGCGGCAGCAGCGCCGGCAGTTGCCACAACAGCGACGGCACCTCCAGCATGGTGCCGACGCGCAGGCCGCTGGGCGGGGCGATGCCCTGGACGGCCAGCCGCTTCAGCTCCAGATCCAGCAGGCGGCGGGCGGCGACGAACTCGGCCACCTCGGCGATCATCGGGAACATCACCGACAGCGGCCGGCCGGCGGCGGCCAGCAGCAGCGCCCGCAGCTGCTGGCGCAGCAGCGACGGGTGGTCCAGCCCGATGCGGACGGCCCGCCAGCCCAGCGCCGGGTTCTCCTCCTCGCCGCCGGTCATGTAGGGCAGCATCTTGTCGCCGCCGACATCCAGCGTGCGGAAGATGACCGGCCGGTCGCCGACCTCGTCCATGATGCGGGAATAGAGGTCGGTCTGCGCCTTCACGTCGGGGTAGGAGGCGCGGACCATGAAGGGGATCTCGGTGCGGTAGAGCCCGACCCCCTCGGCGCCGCTGGCGGTCAGGTGCGGCAGGTCGATCAGCAGGCCGCAGTTCAGCTGGATGGAGATCGGCACCCCGTCGCGCGTCACCGACGGGAACTTGCGGATCTCCGCGTACATCTGCTCCTTGCGGTGCTGCAGCGCCACCGCTTCGGCGAAGGTCATCTGGATGTCTTCGGCCGGGCGGATGAAGACCTGGCCGTGGTCGCCGTCGACGATCAGCTGGTCGAGCGGCTCGATCCGGTTCATCGCGTCGGCGGCCTGCACCACCGGGATGTTCAGCGCGCGGGCGACGATGCAGACATGGCTGGCCGGCGATCCCTCCTCCAGCAGCAGGCCGCGCAGACGGGAGCGGTCGTAGTCCAGCAGCTCCGCCGGCCCCATCGAGCGGGCGACCAGGATCATGTCGTCGGGCAGGGTGCCGGCATCGGCGCCGTTGGTCTTGCCGGCCAGATGTTGCAGCAACCGGTTGGTCAGATCCTCCAGATCCATCAGCCGTTCCCGGATGTAGGGATCGGTCAGGTGGCTCATGCGGGCGCGGGTGTCGTTCTGCACCTGCTGCACCGCGGCCTCCGCGGTCAGGCCGACGCGGATCGCCTCGCGGATGCGCGACAGCCAGCCGCGGTCCTCGGCGAACATCCGGTAGGTTTCCAGGATGTCGCGCGGCTCGCTGAGGCCGGCCAGCGACGCCGCCTCCAGCAGGTCGTCGATGGCGCTGTGCATGGTCGACAGCGCCGCGTTGAAGCGCTCCAGCTCGGCGTCGGCATCCTCCGCCACCATCTGGCGGACGGTCAGCTGCGGCCGGTGGATGACGGCGAGGCCAATGGCCAGCCCGGCGCTCATCGCCGTGCCCGACAGGCGGGCCGGCAGCAGCACGGGATCGCCGGTGGTGGTGACCTCCACCGGGTTGACCAGCTCGCTCTGGGCCACCAGCTCGGCGACGACCATGGCGATGGTCTGGAGGGTTTCGACCTCCTCCTCGACATAGCGGCGGCGGTCCTTGTGCTGGATCACCAGCACGCCGCGCACCTTGCTGCCGCGCAGGATCGGCACGCCGGCCAGCGACTGGAACGGATCCTCGCCGGTTTCCGGCCGGTAGGCGAAGCTGGGGTGCGACGGCGCGTTGTCCATCGCCACCGGGCGGGCATGGCCGGCGATGTAGCCGACGATGCCCTCGCCCACCCGGAGGCGGGTGTTGTGGACCGCGGTCTTGTTCAGGCCCTCGGTGGAGAACAGCTCCAGCACCTCGCCGGCGCGCATGATGTAGCAGGAGCAGACGTCCGCCTTCATCTCCGCCGCGATCAGGGTGACGATCTTGTCCAGCCGTTCCTGACCCGACCCCGACCCGGCCATGATGTCGCGCAGCCGCGCGAGCAGCCGGCGCGACGAGGTGCCGTCGAACCGGTGGTGCCCCCCATCCCCGGCTCCCCCATCCCCGGCTCCCGTGTCGCCGGCTCCCGTGTCGAGGGTGTCGGTCATCGCTACAGCGCTCCCACCGGCGGCTCCGTCATCGTCCCTGCCTTCGCTTCGAACGATGCCTCATCGGCCGCCCGCCGCACCAGCGCCGATTCGGCCTGGGCGATCAATTCGGCGATGATGTCGGCCACCGGCTGCTCGCGGGTGACCAGCCCGACGCTCTGCCCGGCCATCAGCGAGCCGTTCTCGACGTCGCCCTCGATGACCGCGCGGCGCAGCGCGCCGGACCAGAAATGCTCGATCTCCAGCATGCCCTCGTCGCGGCTCATGGCGCCGGAATCGACCTTGCCGATGACCTCGCGCTGGAATTCCATGAAGCGCTTGGACGCCTCGTTCGCGAGCGCGCGCACCGGGATGACCGGAAAGCGCGGGTCGATCTGGACCGAAGGCTGGGCGTCGCGGGCCGAGGCCCGGATGAAGGCCTGCTTGAAATTGGGATGCGCCACGCTCTCGGTGGCGCAGACGAAGCGGGTGCCGACCTGGACGCCGGATGCCCCCAGCTCCAGGCAGGAGAGGATCGCCTCGCCCCGGCCGATGCCGCCGGCGAGGAACACCGGCACGTCGCGCAGCTCGGGCAGGATCTCCTGCGCCAGGACGGTGGTGGAAACCGGGCCGATGTGGCCGCCGGCCTCCGTCCCCTCGATCACCAGCGCGTCGGCGCCCTGCTTGACCAGCCGCCGGCCGGCGCCCAGCGTGGGGGCGAAGGCCATCGCCTTGGCGCCGCCGTCCTTGATGCGGCGCAGGGTGGCGCCCGTCGGCAGGCCGCCGGCGATCACCACATGGCCGACCGCCTGCTCGCGGCAGACGTCGAGCAGCTGGTCCAGCGCCGGATGCATGTTGATCAGGTTGACGCCGAACGGCCTGGCCGTCAGCGCCCGCGTGCCGGCGATCTCGCGCGCCAGCTGGTCCGGGGCCATCGAGCCGCAGGCCAGCACGCCGAAGCCGCCGGCGTTGGAGATGGCGGAAACCAGATGCCGTTCCGACACCCAGCTCATGGCGCCGCCCATCACGGCGGTGCGGGTGCCGAGGAACGCCCGTCCCCGCTGCCAGAGCCGGTCGAGCCGGGCCCGGGCCGCGGAGGCCGCCCCGGTGGCTGTCCCCAGGGGCGACTCCGTGACCGCCGCATATGATATGGCGTCGGTCATGGCCGGCCCTTCCCTGCTGTCGCCGTCCCCGGCACCGGGGCCTCCACCCGCGCTCAGGCGGCGTCCAGGCCGTAGGCGGTGTGCAGCGCGCGCAGCGCCAGCTCCGCATACTCCTCGGCGATCAGGACCGAAATCTTGATCTCCGAGGTGGAAATGACCTGGATGTTGATGCCCTTGTCGGCCAGCGCCTTGAACATGCGCTGGGCGACGCCGGCATGGCTGCGCATGCCGACGCCGATGACCGACACCTTGACCACGTTGGCGTCGGAGGCGATGCGCTTGTAGTTCAGGGAGGACTGCGCGTCCTCCAGCACCTTGACGGCGCGGGCGATGTCCGCCTTGCCGACGGTGAAGGTCATGTCGGTCGACTTGCCGTCTTCCGACACGTTCTGGACGATCATGTCGACGTTGACGGCGTTGTCGGTCAGCGGGCCGAAAATGGCGGCGGCGACACCCGGGCGGTCGGCGACGCCGACCAGGGTGATCTTCGCCTCGTCGCGGCTGTAGGCGATGCCGCTCACAATTTCCTTTTCCACGATCTCGTCCTCGTCAACAACCAGGGTTCCGGGAAGCGAACTGCCCGCCGCCGCTTCGAAGCTCGACAGCACCTGCACGCGCACGCGGTGGTTCATCGCCATCTCGACCGAGCGGGTCTGAAGCACCTTGGCCCCCTGCGAGGCCAGCTCGAGCATCTCCTCGTAGGTGATCTTGTCGAGCTTGCGCGCCTTGGAGACGATGCGCGGGTCGGTGGTGTAGACGCCGTCGACGTCGGTGTAGATGTCGCAGCGGTCGGCCTTCACCGCCGCCGCCAGCGCCACCGCCGAGGTGTCGGAGCCGCCGCGGCCCAGCGTGGCGATGCGCCCCTCGCCCGACACGCCCTGGAAGCCCGCGACCACGGCGACTTCGCCGGTCTGCAGGGACTTTTCCATCTCGGTGGTGTCGATGGAGACGATGCGCGCCTTGCCGTGGGTCTCGTCGGTGCGGATCGGAATCTGCCAGCCGGCCCAGGAGCGGGCGGGGATGCCCAGCGACTGCAGGGCGATGGCCAGCAGACCGGAGGTCACCTGTTCGCCGCTGGCGACGACCGCGTCATATTCGCGCGCATCGTGCAGCTTGTCGATCTCGTTGCAGTATTTGACGAGCTGGTTGGTCACGCCGGACATCGCCGACACGACGACGGCGACCTGATGCCCCGCCTTGACTTCCTGCTCGACCTTCCGGGCCACGTTCTTGATCCGGTCGATGTCGCCGACCGACGTGCCTCCGAATTTCAGGACGATCCGCGCCATACCCCACACCATGTCTGGCCGCCCGGTCATGATGTCTGGGTCATGCGGGTCGGCTGTGCGCACCCCCGCTCCACCGTTGCCGGCGCGGGGCGGCGTATCCATACTCCGTCGCTGGAAGCGAGGCAAGTTGCCCGCACCCGTCCCACCACCCCGTTTATGGATTTTCAGCCATGCCCGCCTCGTCCTCCGCCTTCCCGCACGCGTCCGCAACCGCTTCAGGCGGGACGGCACCCGCCGCAGGCGGGACGGTGGATCCGGAGGATGTCGCCCGCTTCTCCGCCATCGCCGCCGAATGGTGGGACCCGGCCGGCAAGTTCAAGCCGCTGCACCGGCTGAACCCGCTGCGCCTGGCCTATATCCGCGACAGCATCTGCAAGCGGCTGGGCCGCGACCCGCTGGCGCCGAACCCGTTGGCCGGTTTGCGGGTGGTCGACATCGGCTGCGGCGGCGGCCTGCTGGCCGAACCGATGGCGCGGATGGGGGCGAGCGTGGTCGGCGTCGATGCGTCGGAGAGGAACGTACACACCGCAGCCGCCCACGCCGCCGGGACCGGCACCGAAGTCGACTACCGCGCCACCACCGCCGAGGCGTTGGCCGCCAGCGGCGAAAAATTCGACGTGGTGCTGGCGATGGAGGTGATCGAGCATGTCGCCGACGTGACGCTGTTCGTGAAGTCGCTGTCCGAGCTGTTGGCGCCGGGCGGCGTGCTGTTCCTGGCGACGCTGAACCGCACGCCGAAATCCTTCGCGCTCGCCATCGTCGGGGCGGAGTATATCCTGCGCTGGCTGCCGCGCGGCACCCACAACTGGCGCCAGTTCCTGCGCCCGTCCGAGCTGAACGCCGCCGTACGCGCGTACGGGCTGGGCGTACGCGACCTCACCGGCATCACGTACAACCCGCTGAGCGACGAGTTCCGCCTGAACGCACGGGATCTGGACGTCAATTACATGGGCTGGGCCGAGCGGGTGTGAGCATGGACCTCCTCCCCCGCCCGGCATTGTGTCCGGCGGGGGGAGGGGGCTTCAATCCTCGTACACCGCCTCCAGCGGGACGGTCAGGTCGAGCGAGGCCAGCATGACCGGGCCGTCGCGCACCATGTCGGCAGGCCAGTCGGTGCCGTCGCGGCGGTAGACCTCGACCAGACGCTCGGTCTGGGAAACCAGGACGATCTCGCGCAGGGACGGAACCTTCTGGTAGTTGGTCCGCTTCTCGCGGCGGTCGATGGACTCGGTGCTGTCGGACAGAACCTCCACCACCAGCACCGGATCCTTGACCACATAGGGGTCGTCGTCGGCCTGCGAGCAGGTGGCGACGAGGTCGGGATAATAGAAGGCGTTGGCCGCCTCGACCCGGACCTTCACGTCGTTGGCGTAGGCTTGGCATCCGCGGGCGCGGGCGGCCTGCCGCAGGGCGACGAGCAGGTTGCCGACGATGGTCGCGTGCCGGCGGTCCGCCCCGACCATGGCGAAGATCTCGCCATCGACATACTCGTGGCGCACCTCGGCGCTCCGTTCGGCGGCGAGATAGTCCTGCGGCGAAATCCAGGGCTTGCGCTTCGCGTTTCCCATGGCCTTGGCCCCCCGTCGATCTGGTCGGCGTGGCGCAAGTGTAGCAGCCGAGCCGGCCTCACACCAACCGGCGCGCCCGCCGGCAAAGAAAAAGGGCCGCGCACGTCCCCGTGCGGCGGCCCTTCCGGCATGCTGTCCCCGAACCGGTAGCCCGTCAGTTGGACGGGGTCGGCTCGTGCTGGGTCAGAAGCGCGTACATCGCGTCGCCGGATTCGGCTCCGCGCAATTTCTCGCACATGGACTGGTCGCGCAGCAGGCGCGACACCCGGGCGAGCGCCTTCAGATGGTCGGCTCCCGCCTGTTCCGGGGCGAGGAGGAGGAAGATCAGGTCGACCGGCTGCTCATCGATCGCGTCGAAATCGATGGGCCGCTCCAGGCGGGCGAAGACGCCGTGGACGCGGGTCAGGCTGGACAGCTTGCCGTGCGGGATGGCGATGCCATGGCCCACGCCGGTCGTGCCCAGCCGTTCCCGCTCCAGCAGGACGTCGAAGATCGCCCGCTCGTGCTGACCGGTCAGCTCGGACGCTTTGCGCGCCATCTCCTGCAGGGCCTGCTTCTTGTTGCCGGCCTTCAGGTTCGGGAGGATGGCGTGCGGGGAGATGAGGTCGAGCATGACGCTTCTTGACCGGGGGGAGGGGGTCGGCGCCGTCAGGCGCCGGCCTTCTCCGCCGGATCGACCCAGCCGATGTTCCCGTCGGCGCGGCGGTAGACCATGTTCAGCCGTCCATGCGCACCGTTGTGGAACATCAGGGCGGGAGCCTGCGCCAGCTCCAGCCGCATCACCGCTTCGCTGACCGACAGGGTGGCGATGCTGGTCTCCATCTCGGCAACGACCATCGGCTGGTGGGCGCCGTCGACCGGGGCCTCAACCTCGTCGTGATGGTCCTCGGCCTCGGCCTCCAGGATCTGGTAGCGGGCCGGGATGGCGGCGCCGTTCTCGATCGCGTGGTGATCGCGCAGGCGGCGCTTGTAGCGGCGCAGGCGCTTGGCCAGCTTGTCGCAGGCGATGTCGAAGGCGGGGTAGGGTTCGGTGGCCTCGCCGGCGCTCTGCAGGACGATCCCCCGGCTCACATGGACCTGGATGTCGGCCTTGTAGAGATGCGCGTCCTTGGTCAGGACGACGTTCGCTTCGATCGGCTTGTCGAAGTACTTGCCGACCACGGCGGTCAGGCTGTCGGCCACATGGGTGCGCAGAGCGTCACCCACGTCGAGCTGCTTGCCTTTGACGGTGAGTTGCATGGTGGAACGTTTCCAAAAATTGGTCCGCTGGGGACGGTGTAGAGACGGCGTGTGTGGATGCTGGTCCGCCGCTTGCGGCCCGGGACGATAGGCAAGGGTAGACAGGCTGTCAATCGAGCCCACCTTTGCCCGGCCCGGCTACATGCGTGACATCTTGGCACGTCGTCGCTGCACCGATGACGGTATTTTCATCGCTTCACGATACTTCGCGACCGTCCTTCGTGCAATGTCGATCCCCTCCGCCCGGAGGATCTCCACCAGTTTATCGTCGGACAGCACATCCTCGGGCTTTTCGGCGTCGATCATCGTCTTGATGCGGTGCCGGACCGCCTCGGCGGAATGGGAGGCCTGGCCGTCCGCCCCCTGGATGGCCGAGGTGAAGAAGTACTTCAGCTCGAAGACGCCGCGCTGGGTCGCCATGAACTTGTTGGTGGTGACCCGGCTGACCGTGCTCTCATGCATGCCGATGGCCTCGGCGATGTCGCGCAGGATCAGCGGCCGCAGATGCGAGACGCCATGGATGAAGAAGGCGTCCTGCTGGCGGATGATCTCGCTCGCCACCTTCAGGATGGTGGTGGCGCGCTGGTGCAGCGACTTGACCAGCCAGTTCGCCGACTGGAACCGCTCGGAGATGTATTCCTTGTCGGCCTTGTTCCTGGCCCCGTCGGAGATGCGGGCGAAATAGCGGTGGTTGACCAGCACCCGCGGCAGGGTGTCGGGGTTGAGGTCGATCAGCCAGCCGCCGCCGGGGTTGGGGCGCATCAGGATGTCGGGGGTGACCAGCTGGGCCGGGGTGTGGTCGAAGGCCAGCGCCGGCTTCGGGTTCAGCTTGCGGATGTCGGCGACCATGTCGGCGACGTCCTCGGCATCGACGCCGCAGACCTTCATGATGGCCGGCAGGTTGCGGGCGGCCAGAAGCTCCAGATTGTCGAGCAGCGCCGCCATCGCCGGATCGAGCCGGTTCTTCTCGCGCAGCTGGATGGCCAGGCATTCCTTCAGCGAGCGGGCGAAGATGCCGGGCGGGTCGAAGCGCTGGCAGGCGGCCAGCACCCGTTCCACCCTGCCGGCATCGCAGCCGAGCTGCTCGGCCAGCGCCTGCGCGTCGAAGCCGACCAGCCAGCCGGCCTCGTCCAGCATGTCGATCAGGGCCAGCCCGATCAGCTGGTCGCCCAGGTCGGTCAGGTCGATCTTCAGCTGTTCGGTCAGATGGTCGCGAAGATTCTTTTCGCTGGTCAGCGTCGCTTCGAGGTTGCTGTCGTCGTCCTCGAAGCCGCTGCGGCCGCCGCGCTCGCCATAGGAGCCGTAGACCTCGCTGCCGCCGTCCGACCCGTCGGAAAACCGGTCGTCGCCGTAGACATTCTCGAAATCGGTGTCGAGAGGCGATTCCGACGAGGAAACCATGGTGTCCGACGAGGTCATCTCCACGGTGTCGCGGGTGCGTCCGTCGGATGGCGGCAGCGCCGGCCCGTCGTCGCGGCCGTTCAGCCCGTCGATGCTGAGGCCGTTGGCCTCCATGCCGCCGGGGCCGTCCAGCCCGCCCGGCACATCGCCGCCGTCCGCCGGCCCCGCCGGGTCGCTGCCGCCGTCGCCGGGGCCGCTGTCGCGTTCCAGCAGCGGGTTCTGCTCGATCTCGCGGTCCACGAAGTCCGACAGCTCGATGTTCGACAGCTGCAGCAGCTTGATCGCCTGCTGCAGCTGCGGCGTCATCACCAGTGTCTGGGCCTGTCGGAGGTCGAGACGTTGAGCAAGCGCCATGGCTGTTGAACCGGGACCAGTGGGAACGGAGGGCTACAGACTGAACCGGTCGCCGAGATAGACCCGGCGCACGCCCTCGTGCGCCACGATCTCGTCCGGCCGTCCCTCCATTAGTACCACACCATCGTGCAAAATGTATGCCCGATCGACGAGGTCGAGCGTTTCCCGCACATTGTGGTCGGTGATCAGCACGCCGATGCCGCGGTCGCGCAGGTGCCCGACCAGCTCGCGGATGTCGTTAACCGCGATCGGGTCGATGCCGGCCAGCGGCTCGTCGAGCAGGATGAAGTGGGGCTGGCCGGCCAGCGCGCGGGCGATCTCCACCCGTCGGCGCTCGCCGCCCGACAGCGCCAGGGCGGGCGCGCGGCGCAGATGGGTGACCGAGAATTCGGCCAGCAGCTCGTCCAGCATCGCCTCGCGCGCGTCGCGGTCGCTCTCCACCACCTCCAGCACCGAGCGGATGTTGTTCTCCACCGTCATGCCGCGGAAGATCGAGGCCTCCTGCGGCAGATAGCCGATGCCGAGCCGGGCGCGGCGGTACATCGGCAGCGCGGTGATGTCCTGCCCGTCCAGCGTGATCGTGCCTGAATCGGCGGCGATCAGCCCGGTGATCATGTAGAAGCAGGTGGTCTTGCCGGCGCCGTTGGGGCCGAGCAGCCCGACCGCCTCGCCGCGCTGGACGCTGATCGAGACGTCGCGCACCACCGGCCGCTTCTTGAAGGATTTGCCGAGATGCTGCGCCACCAGCCCCTCGGTCGGCGTGGCGGCCGGCGGGTGGGCCGGGGATGGGCCGGTTGCGGGCCCGGATGCGGGGGTTCCGGCGGGAGCGGCGCCGGGTCCGTTGGCGGTCAGCACGCTCACGGCTTCTTGCCTGCCGCGGCACCCGGCCGGTCGCCGGGGATCAGCAGGCCGCTGACCCGGCCGCCGGCATCGCGGCCGGCGATCACGCGGTTGATCTTGGTCGTCATGTTCATCTCGGCGGCTTCGCCGTTCAGCTGGTTGTCGCCGCGGGTGATCTTCACGTTGCCGATCAGCACCGCCACATTGTCGGCCACCGAATAGACCAGCTTGTCGGACAGCGCCACGTCGGTCGGGGTCGTCACCACCACGCTGCCGGCGCCGTCGATCCGCTCCATCTGGGTGCTGCCGTCGGGCAGCTTCTTCAGCTGGCCGACCAGAACGTCGGCGCGCAGCCGGTCGGTGCCGCGCACCGCCACCGCGTCGCCGCGGGCCACCGTCAGCTCGCGCGCCTCGTAATATTCCAGGCTGTCGCGGGCGGTGACCACGTCCTTGGTGGTGACCAGCTTCAGATCCTTGCCAGTGACCACCGCCACCTGCTTGTCGACGTCGTAGACGCCATGGTCGCCGAACACCTGCTGGGTCGGGCTGACGACGCGGACATTGCCGTCGGCGACCAGCTGGAACACCTCGTTCCCCTTGCCGGGCACCTCGCGGTAATAGGCGGTCAGCACGTCGGCGAAGACCGTCGAGTCGTTGCGCTTGGCCGAGGCGTTGCCGCGCGCCACATAGGCGCGCACGTCCTGGTGCCATTCGATCGCCTGGTCGGCGTTGATCTCCACCGGCTGCTTGCCGCCCATGCCGGGCAGCCCCTGGGCGAAGGCCGGCGAGACGGCCGGGGCGAGGAGGGCCGGGGCGAGGAGGGCGGGAACCGCCAGGGCCAGGCCGGCGGCCAGCGCCGCGGCCGGCAGGCGGGGGACGGTGCGGAATGGCGACCGTTGGGACGTCACGGCTTCTTGCTCCCGGGGCGTTCGGCGGCCTGGACCTCGGCCTTCGACTGGTTGAGGAAGACGACGGTCTTGCCGCGGTCCGTCATGCGGAAACCGATGGCGTTGATCTCGCCCTGCGGCCCCTGGCCGGCCACCGCCTTGTCACCCCAGGCGTTGCCCTTGCGGATGTCGGCCTCGGCCTCGCTGGTGGTGAACTCGTTGCCGTCGTCGCGCAGGACATGGACGTTGCCGCGCATCAGGAGGATGCCGGTGACCTGGTTGTACCAGCCCTTGTCGGACCGCATGGTCACCCAGGTTCCGGCGGTCTCGGTCATCTCCGCCTGCGGGTCGTCGAGCAGGACGATGTCCGGCTGGTCGGTCGACTTGTCGGCCTTGGCCGCCACCAGCGAGAAGGGCTGGTTGTGTTCGTCCAGGCTGAAATAGCGCGGCTTCAGCATCTCGCTCTGTCCGGCGTCGGCGGCGATGCGCGGGGCCTGCGGGCTGTTCAGCGACGGCCAGGCGGCGAGCAACGCCATCATCGCCAGCGCCGCCGCCGGCAGGACGAACTTCATGGCCGAGACGAAGCGGCTGTAGACGCGGCTGACCGGCCGGGTGTCGCGCCGCCGGTGCGCGCGCAGCACGGCTGCCGGCTCCGCAGCGGCGGTCCGGTCGCGTCCGGCGCTATCCGCAGCCTTGAGGCCGGCTGCGGTGCGGTCGGGGATGCGCAGGTCGTCCAGGCTCAAATCTCGGTCCCTCCGGCTCGGCGCTTGGCTACCATCATGGACGTTTCCATCATGGACATGTCCATCATGGACGGGGCGGCGTCAGGCGGCCCCTGCCCGCAGGCAATCGTGGATGTGCACGATGCCCAGCGGCCGGTCGGCCTCGATCACGAACAAGGTGGTGATCTTCTTCTCGTTCATCTCGCGCAGCGCCTCGACGATCAGCGCCTTGGGGCGGATGGTCTTGGGCCGCGGCGACATGATGCTGTCGGCGCGCTCCGCCAGAAGCTCCGGCGTCAGATGACGGCGCACGTCGCCGTCGGTGATGATCCCGACCAGCGCCCCCGCCTCGTCGGTCACCCCGACGCAGCCGAGCCGCTTGGCCGTCATCTCGAAGATGACGTCGGACAGCGGCGAGTCAAGACGGCACAGGGGCAAATCGGCGCCCGCATGCATGATGTCCGTCACCTTCAGCAGGGCGCGGCCGAGCTGGCCGCCGGGGTGGAACTCGCGGAAATCGGCGGCGGAGAAGCCGCGCCGTTCCAGGAGCGCCACCGCCATGGCGTCGCCCAGCGCCAGCATCATGGTGGTGGAGGTGGTCGGCGCCAGCCCAAGCGGGCAGGCCTCCGGCACCGGCGGCAGGATCAGCGCCACGTCCGACTGCTCGGCCAGAGACGACGCCGCCTTGCGGGTCATGCCGATCAGCGGGATGCCGAAGCGGCGGGTGTAGGCGACGATGTCGGCCAGCTCGTGCGTCTCGCCGGAGTTGGACAGGGCGATCACCGCGTCGATCTTGGCGATCATGCCGAGGTCGCCGTGGCTCGCCTCGCCCGGATGGACGAAGAAGGCCGGCGTTCCGGTCGACGCCATGGTCGCGGCGATCTTGCGGGCGACATGGCCGGACTTGCCCATGCCGGTGACGACCACCCGGCCCTCGATGCCGTGCAGCAGGTCGAGCGCCCGGATGAAGGCGCCGTCTAGGCTGTCGGCCAGCGTCACCAACGCCTCCGCCTCGGTCCGCAGGACGCGGACGGCGCAGGCGATGTCGCGGTTCTCCGCGCTGCTCGATTCATCCGGAGCGGCGGAGCCGCCGGTCGGTCTGGACGTCATCACACTGGTCAAGGCGGTCGATGCCTTCCGTTCAAAGGCCCGCGAAGGAGCCGGTCACACAGCGCCGGCCGGCACCGCCGGCACGCCAAAGACGGCGGCCGCCACACCCCACGCGGGCGGGCGGCCGCCGCGGCCAGTATGCCCACCGGCGGGCGCGGGGTCAAATCCACGGCCCTTCGGTCGGGGCCGGCCCCGATGCGCCGGGGGTCAGTGCGCCAATATGTCCGGGGTTTCCCAGCCGCCGAGGTCGAGCTCGCCACGCGCCGGCAGGAAGTCGAAGCAGGCCCGGGCCAGATGGGTGCGGCCCTCGCGCGCCAGCATGACGTCCAGCTTCGCCTTCAGGTCGTGCAGGTGCAGCACGTCGGAGGCGGCGTACTTCATCTGGTCGGTGGTGAGGTCGGCGGCGCCCCAGTCGGAGGATTGCTGCTGCTTGGACAGCTCAACCCCCAGCAGATCCTTGCACAGATCCTTCAGGCCGTGGCGGTCGGTGAAGGTGCGGACCAGCTTGGACGCGACCTTGGTGCAATAGACCGGCTGGCAGCTCACGCCGAGATAGGCCTTCATCACCGCCACGTCGAAGCGGGCGAAATGGAACAGCTTGGTGACGTCGGGGCTGGCCAGCAGGCGCTTCAGGTTCGGCGCCTCGTAGCGGCCGGGGCGGAACTGGACCAGATGGACGGCGCCGTCGCCGGCCGACAGCTGCACGAGGCACAGACGGTCGCGGTGGGGGTTGAGCCCCATCGTCTCGGTGTCGATGGCGACGCAATTGTCGCGGGCGCCGGCGGCGAGGTCGAGGCCGTCGGGGAGGTCGCCGTCATGAAGGTCGATGGGCATGGTCGCATCCCGGGTGGGTAAGGCCCCCGGCCACGGACCCTAGAAACGACGAACGCCGCTCTGCACGGCCTCCCTCTCGATCGAAGGAGCTGTGCATGCGGCGCAGCCGGGTAGAAAGAAATGGTGCCCAGGAGAAGACTCGAACTTCCACGACATTTCTGCCACAGGTACCTGAAACCTGCGCGTCTACCAATTCCGCCACCTGGGCTCGGTGCTCGGTGTGTGGGCGGTTGTTTAATGATCCGGCCGGGGAGCGTCAACAGCTTTTTTCCGGCCCCGTCATTTTTTTGCCGCATCGCGGGTTTCCCTCCCGATTGCCCCGTCCGCGGCGATGCAGTCCCTAGCCTGCCGCCGGGGCTTTGGTTATAAGCATCCCCTCAGTTTCATGGTGACACACAGTCGGACGACGCGCGGGGGCGCGCGGCAGCGCGAAAGCCCCCTTCCGGCGCGCAACGGCACGGGAGACGGTCGATGTCCTATCGCACTCAGGTAATCACGGTGTTCGGCGGTTCGGGCTTCATCGGCCGCCACCTGATCCGGCGCCTCGCCAAGTCGGGCGCGGTCGTCCGCATCGCCACCCGCAACCCGGCCAAGGCGGCCTTCCTGAAGACGGCCGGCGCCGTCGGCCAGATCGTGCCCTTCGCCACCGATTGCGGCAAGGACGAGTCGGTGGCCCGCGCGCTGCAGGGGGCGGACATCGCCATCAACCTGCTGGGCGTGCTGTACGAGCGGGGAAGCCAGAGCTTCCAGGGCGTGCATGTCGACGCGGCCGCCCGCATCGCCCGGCTGGCCAAGGCCGCCGGCGTCGGCCGGCTGGTCCATCTCTCCGCCATCGGTGCCGACGCCGCCTCGCCCGCGGCCTATGCCCGGTCCAAGGCGGCCGGCGAGCAGGCGGTGCTGGCCGCCTTCCCGACGGCGACGATCCTGCGCCCGAGCATCGTCTTCGGGCCGGAGGACAATTTCTTCAACAAGTTCGCGGCGATGGCGCAGAAGGCCCCGGTCCTGCCGCTGATCGGCGGCGGCAAGACCCGCTTCCAGCCGGTCTATGTCGGCGACCTCGCCGATGCGGTCGTCGCCGCGCTGGACCTCGACAGCGCCAAGGGCAGGACCTTCGAGCTGGGCGGCCCGCGGATCTACAGCTTCAAGGAGCTGCTGGAGCTGATGCAGAAGGACATCCAGCGCCATCGCCCGCTGGTGACGCTGCCCTGGAACGTCGCCGAATCGCTGGCCGGCTTCCTGGAGAAGATCCCGGTGCTGGCCCCGGCGCTGACCCGCGACCAGGTGGCGATGCTGAAGCGCGACACCGTCGTCGCGCCGGACGCCCTGGGCTTCAAGGATCTCGGGATCACCGCACTCGCCAGCTGCGAGGTGATCCTGCCGACCTACCTGTCGCGCTTCATCGTCGGCGGCAAATACAACGGCCAGACCGGCAACGCGCACTGAGCGTGTCCTGAGCGCCGGGCCCCACGGCCGGAAACCGAAAGCCCCGGCCCGCGTGCCGGGGCTTTCGCATTTCCGGCGCATTTCCGGCGCATCGCCGGCAAGGATCGCGTCGCCGGGCATGGCACGCCCGATCCATCGGCGCTTGTATTCCCCGGCCGCCGCGGTCATCTGGGCGTTTCCACAGGCGATGGGATCGGGAATGACAGGCGCAGAGGAAATCCGGGACGCCGAGGGCCGGGATGCCGCGGGCCGGGTGGCGGAGCAGGCCGCCGCCGCGCGCCGGGCGACCGTCGCCGCCTTCTTCCTGAACGGCACCGTCTTCGGCGTCTGGGCGACCCAGATCCCGCTGGTGAAGAGCCGGCTCGACCTCAGCGCCGCGGTGCTGGGGGTGGCGCTGCTCTGCCTGGCGGCCGGCGCCCTGACGGCGATGATCGCCAGCGGTCCGCTGCTGGGACGGCTGGGCAGCGCGCCGGTGACGCGGGCGACGGCGCTGCTGTTCGCCGGGCTGCTGCCGCTGCCGGCGCTGGTGCCGGACGTGGTGACGCTGTGCATCGTGCTGGCGCTGTTCGGCGCGTCGGGCGGCACCATGGACGTCGCCATGAACGCCCAGGGCGCGCTGGTCGAGCGGCGGCTCGGCCGGCCCATCATGTCGTCGCTGCACGGGATGTGGAGCCTCGGCGGGCTGGCCGGGGCCGGCCTGGGCGGGCTGCTGCTGCCGCTGATGCCGGCGGCGGCCCAGGCCGGGCTGGTGTCGGCCGGCCTGCTCGCCCTGTTCATGGCGGTGCAGGGGCGCTTCCTGCCCGACCGCAACGCCGCGGGCGGCGGGCTGGTGCTGCCCGACCGCAAGACCCTGCTGCTCGGGCTGCTGGCCGCCCTGTCCTTCATGAGCGAGGGCGCCATCCTGGACTGGAGCGCCATCCATCTGCGCGACGACCTGGGCGCGCCGGCCTCGCTGGCCGGCATGGGCTTCGGCGTGTTCTGCGCCGCCATGGCGGCCGGGCGCTTCAGCGGCGACCGGCTGCGCCACCGTTTCGGCGGCGACGCGCTGATGCGGGTCGGCGGGGTGCTGGCGGCGGCCGGGCTCGGGCTGGTGCTGGCGGCGGGGCTTTGGACGGGCCTCCCGGACGATCTGGCGCCGCTGCTGGCGGTGGCCGGCTTCGGGCTGACCGGGATCGGCCTGTCGAACATCGTCCCGGTGCTGTTCAGTGCCGCCGGGGCGGTGGAGCGCGGGCGGGCCGACCATGCCGTCGCCGCGGTCTCCACCATGGGCTATACCGGGGTGCTGGTCGGACCGCCGCTGGTCGGCTTCATCGCCGAAGGCACCAGCCTCGCCACCGCCTTCGGCCTGATCGCCGTCCTCGCCCTGTTCGTCGCCGCGGCCGCGGCGCGCGCGGTGCCGCGGGGGCACGGCTGACCGGTCACAGATACAGGAACGCCAGCATGCCGGTGCCGATGGCGATGCGATACCAGCCGAAGGGGGCGAAGCCGTAGCGGCCGACGAAGTCGACCAGCGTCTTGACCACCAGCGCTGCGGCGATGAAGGCGGTGACGAAGCCGACAAGGATCAGCAGGCCGCTGTCCAGGCTCATCGCCGACCAGTTCTTGTAGAGGTCGTAGGCGGTGGCCCCGGCCATCGTCGGCACCGCCAGGAAGAAGGAGAACTCGGCCGCCGCCTTGCGGTCGACCCCCATCAGCAGGGCGCCCAGGATGCTGGCGCCCGAGCGCGACACCCCCGGCACCAGCGCCAGGCACTGGCAGAAGCCGATCTTGAGCGCCAGCGGGGCGGAGAAATTCTCGATCCGGTGATAGCGCGCGGTCGGGACCAGCCGTTCCACCACCAGGATGGCGATGCCGCCCAGGATCAGGGCGATGCTGACCACGGTCGGGTTGAACAGCAGCGTCTTGATGACGCCGTGCAGCCCGGCGCCCAGCACCATCGCCGGCAGGAAGGCGATCAGCACCGCCATCACGAAGCGCCGGGCGCCGGGATCGTCCTTCAGCCCCGTGGCGACATGCCACAGCCTCTGGAAATAGACGACGCAGATCGCCAGAATGGCGCCGAGCTGGATCACCACCTCGAACACCTTGCCGGGCGGACCCTGGAATCCCAGCAGCTCGTCCAGCATGATGAGATGTCCGGTCGAGGAAACCGGCAGGAACTCGGTCAGTCCCTCGACCAGACCCATCAGGGTGGCGTCCAGATATTGATCGATCATCATCGCGGGCCCGCAGCCTTCGGCACAATTGACATGCGGGCGCTTATAGCAGGCCAGGGCCAGGCTTGGCGACGGCGAGGGATCGGTACCCCTCTTTGCGCGATAGGCCCGTTTCGGGACTAATTTTCTGTCTCACTTTTGTGTCGCACCATGGCCAAGCCCATGCATTGCAGGTCTGCCGGAAAAAAGGTCAACAAACAGTACCTATCGGTTCTTTTGTGCTTTCGCAGGCGCGGTACATGCGTTATATGACGAGCGTCCGCCACTTCGCGGACATTCGGTTTCAACCCAGCCGGTCGGTGCAGGCCCCTGCCGCAGCCCCCGGTCAGGCGACGTCCCCGCGACAGCCCGCGGGGCGGCGAAGCGAAGGAGCAAAGGTCATGGCGAACCAGAAGATGTTGGGCTTCGTGCACACCGCGCAGAAGATGCCCGACAAGCGGTCCGCCGCCGACCGCCGCCAGGACTTCGCGGAAATCTACGCCCGCTTCAGCGACGAGCGCGCCAACGAGCAGGCCAACCGCTGCTCGCAGTGCGGCGTTCCCTTCTGCCAGGTGCATTGCCCGGTTTCCAACAACATCCCCGACTGGCTGAAGCTGACGGCGGAAGGCCGGCTGGAGGAGGCCTACGAGGTCTCCCAGGCCACCAACAACTTCCCGGAAATCTGCGGCCGCATCTGCCCGCAGGACCGGCTGTGCGAGGGCAACTGCGTCATCGAGCAGTCGACCCACGGCGCCGTCACCATCGGCTCGGTCGAGAAGTACATCAACGACACCGCCTGGGAGAACGGCTGGGTCAAGCCGCGCACCCCCGCCCGCGAGCTCGGCCTGTCGGTCGGCGTGATCGGCGCCGGCCCCGGCGGGCTGGCCGCCGCGGAGGAGCTGCGCGCCAAGGGCTACGAGGTCCATGTCTACGACCGCTACGACCGCATGGGCGGCCTGCTGGTCTACGGCATCCCCGGCTTCAAGCTGGAGAAGGACGTCGTCGCCCGCCGGGTCCAGCGGCTGGCCGATGCCGGCGTGATCTTCCACCCGAATTTCGAGGTCGGCCGCGACGCCACCCTGGCCGAGCTGCGCGAGCGCCATGTGACGGTCCTGATCGCCACCGGCGTCTACAAGGCCCGCGACATCGAGGCCCCCGGCGCGGGGCTGAAGAACATCGTGCCGGCGCTGGATTACCTCACCGCCTCCAACAAGGTCGGGCTGGGCGACTCGGTTCCGGCTTATGAGGATGGCTCGCTGAACGCCGCCGGCAAGAAGGTGGTGGTGCTGGGCGGCGGCGACACCGCGATGGACTGCGTGCGCACGGCGATCCGCCAGGGCGCCACCTCGGTCAAGTGCCTGTACCGCCGCGACCGCAAGAACATGCCGGGCTCGCAGCGCGAGGTGGCGCATGCCGAGGAGGAGGGCGTCGAGTTCGTCTGGCAGGCCGCGCCTGAGGCCTTCACCGGCGACGACGTCGTGACCGGCGTGCGCGCGGTCCGCATCCATCTGGGCGTCGCCGACGCCACCGGCCGCCAGACCCCGCAGGTGATCGAGGGCTCCGAATTCACCGAGCCGGCCGATCTGGTCATCAAGGCGCTGGGCTTCGAGCCGGAGGATCTGCCGGGCATGTTCGGTTCGCCGGACCTGACCGTCACCCGCTGGGGCACGCTGCTGGTCGACCACCGCACCAAGATGACCGGGCTGGACGGCGTGTTCGCCGCCGGCGACATCGTGCGCGGTGCTTCGCTGGTGGTGTGGGCCATCCGCGACGGCCGCGACGCCGCCGAGGCGATGCACGCCTACGCCCAGACCGTCGGCATGCCCAAGCTGGCGGTCGCGGCGGAGTAAGGCGATCCCGTCGCAAGGCCGCCTGCCCCCTCCCCGACCCTCCCCCGCTTCGCGGGAGAGTGTGCCTTACGGGAAGGCGGCGGCAGTCCCCTCTCCCACCGAAGGTGGGGGAGGGTTAGGGAGGGGCCGTTCGCTCTCTCCTACAAGAACCACCGTCTACCCCAGGGGGCCTTCCCTTCGGTCCCCCAGGTCAACGTCCAGACTGTGAAAGGGTCGTTCCATGACCACCGAGTTGAACCAGGGTGAGCAGTTCGTCGCCGATTTCCGCGCCAACGCCGCGGCGCTGACCACTGCCCACGCCTACAATCCGGCCGACGAGCACGACGCCTGCGGCGTCGGCTTCATCGCCGCGATCGACGGCAAGCCCCGCCGTTCGGTGGTCGAGAAAGGCATCGAAGCCCTGAAGGCGGTCTGGCACCGCGGCGCGGTCGACGCCGACGGCAAGACCGGCGACGGTGCCGGCATCCATGTCCAGGTGCCGCAGAAGTTCTTCAAGGACCACGTCAAGATCATCGGCCACCTGCCGCCGGAGAACAACCTGGCGGTCGGCCAGGTCTTCCTGCCGCGCATCAGCCTGGACGCGCAGGAAGCCTGCCGCTGCATCGTCGAAACCGAGATCCTGGCCTTCGGCTATTACATCTATGGCTGGCGCCAGGTGCCGATCAACGTCGACATCATCGGCGAGAAGGCCAACGCCACCCGGCCCGAGATCGAGCAGATCATCGTCGGCAATTCCAAGGGCGTGTCCGACGAGCAGTTCGAGCTCGACCTCTACATCATCCGCCGCCGGATCGAGAAGGCGGTCCATGCCGAGCAGATCACCGACTTCTACATCTGCTCGCTGTCGGCCCGCTCGATCATCTACAAGGGCATGTTCCTGGCCGAACAGCTCTCCACCTTCTATCCGGACCTGACCGACGACCGCTTCGAGTCGGCCTTCGCCATCTACCACCAGCGCTATTCGACCAACACCTTCCCGACCTGGCCGCTGGCCCAGCCCTTCCGCATGCTCGCCCACAACGGCGAGATCAACACGCTGAAGGGCAACGTCAACTGGATGAAGGCGCACGAAACCCGGATGGAGCATCCGGTGTTCGGCGGCAACATGGGCGACCTGAAGCCGGTGATCGGCGTCGGCCTGTCGGATTCGGGCGCGCTCGACACCGTGTTCGAGGTGATGGTCCGCGCCGGCCGCAGCGCGCCGATGGTCAAGATGATGCTGGTGCCGCAGGCGCTGACCAGCTCGCAGACCACGCCGGACAACCACAAGGCCCTGATCGCCTACTGCAACTCGGTGATGGAGCCGTGGGACGGCCCGGCCGCGCTCGCCATGACCGACGGCCGCTGGGTCGTCGGCGGCATGGACCGCAACGGCCTGCGCCCGATGCGCTACACCATCACCAGCGACGGGCTGATCATCGGCGGGTCCGAGACCGGCATGGTCAAGATCGAGGAGAACCAGGTGGTCGAGAAGGGCCGCCTCGGCCCGGGCGAGATGATCGCCGTCGATCTCCAGGCCGGCAAGCTGTTCAACGACCGTGAGCTGAAGGACCATCTGGCCGGGCAGAAGCCGTGGAACCAGTGGGTCAAGAACACCACGCACCTGGACGAGCTGGTCAAGACCGCCGCGCTGAAGGGCGAGGCGTCGGAGATGGAGAAGGCGGAGCTGCGCCGCCGCCAGATGGCCTTCGGCCTCGCCATGGAGGACATGGAGCTGATCCTCCACCCGATGGCGGAGGACGGCAAGGAGGCCATCGGCTCGATGGGCGACGACAGCCCGATCGCCGTGCTGTCGGACAAGTACCGCGGCCTGCATCATTTCTTCCGCCAGAACTTCTCCCAGGTCACCAACCCGCCCATCGACAGCTTGCGCGAGCGCCGGGTGATGAGCCTGAAGACGCGGCTCGGCAATCTCGGCAACATCCTGGACGAGGATGAGAGCCAGACCCGGTTGCTGCAACTCGACAGCCCGGTGCTGACCACCGCCGAATTCCGCGCCATGCGCGAGTATATGGGCGAGACGGCGGCCGAGATCGACGCGACCTTCCCGGTGGAGGGCGGCCCCGACGCGCTGCGCGACGCGCTGCGCCGCATCCGCCAGGAGACCGAGGACGCGGTGCGCGGCGGTGCCAACCACGTCATCCTGACCGACGAGGCGATGGGGCCGGAGCGCGCCGCCATCCCGGCGATCCTGGCGACCGGCGCGGTCCACACCCACCTGATCCGCTCCAACCTGCGCACCTTCACCTCGTTGAACCTGCGCACAGCGGAATGCCTGGACACCCATTACTTCGCGGTGCTGATCGGCGTCGGCGCCACCACCGTCAACGCCTATCTGGCGCAGGAAGCGGTGGCCGAGCGCCAGCGCCGCGGCCTCCTGGGCTCGCTGTCGCTGGAAAAGGCGATGACGAACTACAAGAAGGCGATCGACGACGGCCTGCTGAAGATCATGTCCAAGATGGGCATCTCGGTCATCAGCAGCTACCGCGGCGGCGGCAACTTCGAGGCCATCGGCCTCAGCCGCGCGCTGGTCGCCGAGCATTTCCCGGCGATGGTCAGCCGCATCTCCGGCATCGGCCTGAACGGCATCCAGAAGAAGGTGCTGGAGCAGCATTCGCTGGCCTATGCCGGCGAGGCGCTGCCGCTGCCGGTCGGCGGCTTCTACCGCTTCCGCAAGTCGGGCGACCGCCATGGCTGGGAGGGCGGCATCATCCACACCCTCCAGCAGGCCGTCACCAACGACAGCTACACCACCTTCAAGAAGTATTCCGAGCAGGTGAACAAGCGGCCGCCGATGCAGCTGCGCGACCTGCTGGAGTTCCGCACCACCAAGGCCGCCGTGCCGGTGGACGAGGTCGAGAGCATCACCTCGATCCGCAAGCGCTTCATCACGCCGGGCATGTCGATGGGCGCGCTGTCGCCCGAGGCGCACGGCACGCTGAACGTCGCCATGAACCGCATCGGCGCCAAGTCCGACTCGGGCGAGGGCGGCGAGGATCCGGCGCGCTTCCGCCCGGACAAGAACGGCGACAACTGGAACTCCGCCATCAAGCAGGTGGCGTCGGGCCGCTTCGGCGTCACCGCCGAGTACCTGAACCAGTGCCGCGAGCTGGAGATCAAGGTCGCCCAGGGCGCCAAGCCCGGCGAGGGCGGCCAGCTGCCCGGCTTCAAGGTGACGGAGATGATCGCGCGGCTGCGCCACGCCACGCCGGGCGTGACCCTGATCAGCCCGCCGCCGCACCACGACATCTACTCGATCGAGGATCTGGCCCAGCTCATCTATGACCTGAAGCAGATCAACCCGGACGCCAAGGTCACGGTGAAGCTGGTCAGCCGGTCGGGCATCGGCACCATCGCCGCCGGCGTGGCGAAGGCGAACGCCGACATCATCCTGATCTCCGGCAACTCCGGCGGCACCGGCGCCAGCCCGCAGACCTCGATCAAGTTCGCCGGCCTGCCCTGGGAGATGGGGCTGTCGGAGGTGCATCAGGTCCTGACGCTGAACAAGCTGCGCCACCGCGTGCGGCTGCGCACCGACGGCGGCCTGAAGACCGGCCGCGACATCGTCATCGCCGCCATGCTGGGCGCGGAAGAGTTCGGCATCGGCACCGCCAGCCTGATCGCCATGGGCTGCATCATGGTCCGGCAGTGCCATTCCAACACCTGCCCGGTCGGCGTCTGCGTCCAGGACGAGACGCTGCGCGAGAAGTTCGTCGGCACGCCTGAGAAGGTGGTCAACCTCTTCACCTTCCTGGCCGAGGAGGTCCGCGAGATCCTGGCCCGGCTCGGCGTCCGCTCGCTGACCGAGGTGATCGGCCGCACCGACCTGCTGCATCAGGTCAGCCGCGGCGGCGCCCATCTGGACGACCTCGACCTCAACCCGCTGCTGGCCCAGGTCGATCCGGGCGAGAACGCGCGCTATTGCACGCTCCAGGGCCGCAACGAGGTGCCTGACACGCTGGACGCCCGCATCGTCGCCGATGCCCGCCCGCTGTTCGAGGAAGGCGAGAAGATGCAGCTCGCCTACAACGCGCGGAACACGCAGCGTGCCATCGGTACGCGGCTGTCCTCGATGGTCACGCGGAAGTTCGGGATGTTCGGGCTGCAGCCCGGCCACATCACGGTGCGGCTGCGCGGCACCGCCGGCCAGTCGCTGGGCGCCTTCGCGGTCCAGGGCATCAAGCTGGAGGTGATGGGCGACGCCAACGACTATGTCGGCAAGGGCCTGTCGGGCGGCACCATCGTCGTCCGTCCGGCGACCAGCAGCCCGCTGCTGTCGAACGAGAACACCATCATCGGCAACACGGTGCTGTACGGCGCCACCGCCGGCAAGCTGTTCGCCGCCGGCCAGGCCGGCGAGCGGTTCGCGGTGCGCAACTCCGGCGCCACCGTGGTGGTGGAGGGCTGCGGCTCCAACGGCTGCGAGTACATGACCGGCGGCACGGCGGTCATCCTGGGCAAGGTCGGCGACAATTTCGCCGCCGGCATGACCGGGGGCATGGCCTACCTCTACGACCCGGAGGACTCGCTGCCGCTGCACATCAACGAGGAAAGCGTCATCTTCCAGCGGATCGAGGTGTCGCATTACGAGGCCCAGCTCCGCGCCCTGATCGAGGAGCATGTGGCGGAGACGCAGAGCCGTTTCGCCGCCGAGATCCTCAATGACTGGCAGCGCGAGCTCGGCCATTTCTGGCAGGTGGTTCCGAAGGAGATGCTGCACCGTCTGGCCGTGCCGGTGACCCTGCCGCGCGCCATCCCGGCGGAGTGACGAAGACTGCTCCCTGCCCCGCCTTCACCGGCGGGGCGGTGGACGGATATGAAAACGGCGCGCCATCCGGCAGGGTGGCGCGCCGTTTTCCGTTTCCGTTGGAACCGGACCGCCGGCGCCGGATCAGCGCCGCTCCGCCAGAAAGCCGCCCGCCATCAGCCTGAACGCTGCGACCGCCTTCGGCAGAACGGATTGCGGGTCGTCACTGGACGCGACCCACAGCGCGGCATTCAAGGCCGCTCCGCTCAGCAGGCGCGCGGCGGCCTCGACGTCGACCGGCTTCATGACGCCGTCGGACACCAGCTCCGCCACCGCCTGCTTCGTGACGGCCAGGCAGGCGTTCTGGCTGGGCCAGCGGGACGGATCGCCCAGGAATGCGGGACCGTCCAGCAGCACGACCCGCCTGACCTCGGGGTTCAACGCCATCTCGATGTAGGCGGCCCCCTCCGCGAGCAGCCCCTCCCAGCCGTCGCCGGCCAAGGCCCCGGCCTGCTTCGCACGCTCGGCCATCTCGCCGTCGATCTCCGCCACGACGGCGCCGAGCAAGCCGGTCTTGTCGCCGAAATTGTGATAGAGCGCGCCGCGCGTGAGCCCGGCATCCGCGGTCAGCTCATCCATCGACGACGCTGCGAAGCCCTTCGATGCAAAGGCCTTGCGCGCCGCCGCCAGCAGCTTCCTGCGGTTCTCCTCCATCGTGTCGATGCGACGCTTCGCAGCCACTGCGATCCTTTCCAGTCAGATGCGTCGCGCAATCCGCTTGACATACGCGACGTATGTCAGTCTTCTACATACGTCGCGTATGTGAAATGCGCGACCAGCGACCCATTCCCGCATGGCGATTCCGCCCATGCCGGACCAAGGCTCGAAAGGAGACCGATATGACCCGACGTGACGCGGTATTTCCCGAGAACCGCCATGCGCTCTACGAGGCGCATGGCTATTCTGCCGCCATCCGGTCCGACACGCTACTGTTCGTGTCGGGCCAGGTCGGCAGCCGCGCCGACGGCTCGCCGGAACCGGATTTCGGGGCGCAGGTGCGGCTGGCCTTCGCCAACCTGGAGGCAACCCTGCGGGCAGCGGGTTGCGGCTTCGACGACATCGTCGACGTGACGACCTTCCATACCGATCCCAAAAACCAGTTCCCGACGATCATGGCGGTGAAGAGCGAGATCTTCCCCCAGGCTCCCTACCCGAACTGGACGGCGGTCGGGGTGACCTGGCTTTCCGGCTTCGATTTCGAGATCAAGGTGATCGCCCGCATTCCAAGCTGACCGGGGGCGCCTCCCTCCCCATCGGGGGAGGGACCGCCGAGGGCGGTCAGAGCGGCAGCTCCCACGGCTCCGCCTTGGCCGCGGCGATCCACTCGCGCATCGCCGGCAGGGCCAGCACGGCGTCCATGTAGGCGCGCGACACCGGCGACACCGCGACGCCGTAGGTCTCCAGCCGAGTCACCACCGGGGCGAACATGGCGTCGGCGATGGTGAAGGCGCCGAACAGGAAGGGCCCGCCCGCCGGCCCGCCGAAGCGGGTGCGGGCATCGGCCCACAGCGCCTCGATGCGGGCGATGTCGGCGGCGGTCGCCTCCGTCATGCCCTCGCCCTTGCGGTCGCGCCTGAGATCCATCGACATGGTGGTGCGCAGCGAGACGAAGCCGGAATGCATCTCCGCCGACACCGCGCGGGCCACCGCGCGGGCGGCGCGGTCCGCCGGCCACAGCCCGGCCCCGGGCGCCAACTCCGCCACATACTCGCAGATCGCCAGCGAATCCCAGAGGACGAGGTCGCCATCGAGCAGGCAGGGCACCCGGCCGGACGGCGAGTGCGCGGCGATCCGCGCGGCGGTGTCGGGCTGGCGCAGGGGGATGACGGTCTCGGCGAACGGCAGCCCGGCCTGTTTCAGCGCCAGCCAGGGGCGCAGCGACCAGGACGAATAGGCCTTGTTCCCCATCACCAGGGTCGGATCGGACATCGGTACCTCGCGGGCAGGCGCAGGATCGCGCAAAATCGGAGGCCGAGCATGCCGCCCCCTCCGCATCTCCGCAAGCTCCGGTCAAGGACGGCCGACGCGTGGCCGGAGAGCCGTCGGGCGCCTCCGCCATGCCTGTCCGGCGCATCCTCCCCCTTTCCAGCCGCCGCTTCGCACGCCATCCTTGGGGGTGGGCATCCGCACCGGATGCGTGACGTGATTTCGTGAGAAGGATTACCCGTCTTGCTCGCCACCCTGCTTGCCGTCGGCGGTCCCGATACCGTCGCCCTCACCCCCGTGACCAAGGCCGGACTGGCCGACTGGCTGGCCGCGCAGACGCCGGCCGTCGCTTCCTGGGTCAAGGCGGTGGGCTTCACCGGCGAGGCCGGATCGACCGTCTTCCTGCCGGGGCCGGACGGCGCCGTCGCCCGCGTGCTGACCGGCGTGTCCGCCCTCGATGACCTGTGGGCCTTCGCCGGGCTGCCGGCCTCGCTGCCGGCCGGCTCCTACCGGATCGACAGCAAAATCGAGGGGGGGCTGGACGCGCGGGCGGCGACGCGGGCGGCGCTGGGCTGGGCGCTCGGCAGCTACCGCTTCACCCGCTACAAGAAGCCGCCCGAGAAGGGCTTCGCCTGCCTCGTCTGGCCGGCGGAGGCCGACCATGGCGAGGTCGAGCGGGCGGCGACCGCCACCTGGCTGGTGCGCGACCTGGTGAACACCCCCGCCTGCGACCTCGGCCCGGCCGAGCTCGCCCAGGCGGCGCAGGATCTGGCGGCGGAGTTCGACGCGGCGGTCGAGGTGATCGTCGGCCAGGATCTGCTCGACCGCGACTATCCGGCGATCCATGCGGTCGGCCGTGCCAGCCCGCGCGACCCCCGGCTGATCGACCTGCGCTGGGGCAACCCGGAGCATCCGAAGGTCACCATCGTCGGCAAGGGCGTCTGCTTCGACACCGGCGGGCTCGACCTGAAGCCGTCGTCGGGCATGCTGATGATGAAGAAGGACATGGGCGGGGCGGCGCATGCGCTGGCGCTCGGCCGCATGATCATGATGGCCGGCCTGCCGGTGCGGCTGCGCGTGCTGGTTCCCGCCGTCGAGAATGTGGTGTCGGGCAACGCCTTCAAGCCGCTGGACGTGCTGAAGACCCGCAAGGGCCTGACGGTGGAGGTCGGCAACACCGACGCCGAGGGCCGGCTGATCCTGTGCGACGCGCTGGCCGAGGCGGATTCGGAAAAGCCGGCCCTGCTGATCGACTTCGCCACCCTGACCGGCGCCGCCCGCGTCGCCCTCGGTCCCGACCTGCCGGCGCTGATGAGCAACGACGACGCGCTGGCCAATGAGTTGACCGAGGCCGGGAGCGCGGTCGACGACCCGATGTGGCGGCTGCCGCTGTGGGCGCCCTACCGCAAGGGGCTGGACAGCAAGGTGGCCGACATCAACAACGTCACCACCAACGGCTTCGCCGGTGCCATCACCGCCGGGCTGTTCCTGCAGGAGTTCGTGTCGAAGGGCACGCCCTGGGCCCATCTCGACACCTATGCCTGGAACGGATCGGCCCGGCCCGGCCGTCCGGAGGGCGGCGAGGCGCTCGGCCTGCGCGCGGCCTATGCGGCGATCGCCAAGCGCTTCGGCTGAGGCCACGGCCCCATAGGGGGCAAAGAGGGGATTTGACTAAATTTGTCCCTTCTTTGCTCCCCCCTTGGGGATGGAACCCCCAACTGGATCGTATTACAACGGACGATCAGGATCGTACCGACGGGAACGGCCGGCCGCGCATCGCGGCCCCTTACCCCCGTGCATGAATGCGGATTGGTGGAGACAGGCATATGGCGTTGAAGGTTCGCGAGGATTACCGGACCCTCACCGGCCCCGAAAAGGCCGCCATCATGATGCTGGCGCTGGGCGAGGAGCATTCGTCCAAGCTGTTCTCCCTGATGGACGACGAGGAGATCAAGGAGCTGTCCCAGGTGATGGCCAACCTGGGCACCGTGTCGGCCAACCTGATCGAACGCCTGTTCGTCGAGTTCGCGGAACAGATGTCGGCCACCGGCTCGCTCGTCGGCTCCTTCGATTCGACCGAGCGCCTCCTGCTGAAGACCCTGCCCAAGGACAAGGTCGACCAGATCATGGAGGAAATCCGCGGTCCGGCCGGCCGGACCATGTGGGACAAGCTGGCCAACGTCAACGAATCGGTCCTGTCCAACTATCTGAAGAACGAATATCCGCAGACCGTCGCGGTGGTGCTGTCGAAGATCCGGCCCGAACATGCCGGCCGGGTGCTGACCCAGCTGCCGGAAAGCTTCGCGATGGAGGTCATCATGCGCATGCTGCGCATGGAGGCGGTGCAGAAGGAGGTTCTGGACGACGTCGAGCGCACCCTGCGCACCGAGTTCATGACCAACCTCGCCCGCACCAGCCGCCGCGACAGCCACGAGATGCTGGCGGAAATCTTCAACGGCCTCGACCGCACCACCGAGCACCGCTTCATGGCGGCCCTGGAGGAGCGCAACCGCGACAGCGCCGAGCGCATCAAGTCGCTGATGTTCACCTTCGAGGATCTGTCGAAGCTCGACCCCAGCGGCGTCCAGACCCTGATGCGCACCGTCGACAAGCAGAAGCTCGGCACCGCCCTGAAGGGCGCGTCGGAGACGCTGAAGGATCTGTTCTTCTCCAACATGTCCGAACGCGCCGCCAAGATCCTGCGCGAGGACATGGCGGCCATGGGCCCGGTCCGCGTCCGCGAGGTGGACGAGGCGCAGATGTACATGGTCCAGCTGGCCAAGGATCTCGCCGCCCGCGGCGAGCTGGTCATCTCCGAGGGCAGCGGCGAGAACGAACTGATCTACTGACCGGACGCCCGCCGGGGCTTCCGGTGGAGCGATCCGGCGGCGGAGGGGCCGTATGGGCGTGTCGGCTGACCGGGGCAGGGACTGGATGGCGGTGCGCCGCGATGCGGAGACCGGCGTCGAGACCATCCGCGCCCATTTCCACGGCCATGCCTACGACCTGCACGACCATGACGAGCTGCTGGTCGGCGTCACCGAACAGGGGGTGCAGGCCTTCCGCTGCCGCCGCCGGCTGCACACCAGCACCCCCGGCCGCGTCATCCTGATCGAACCCGGCGAGGCCCATGACGGCCACAGCCCGGGCGAGGACGGCTTCACCTACGCCATGCTCTATATGCCGGTGCCGCTGCTGGCGGCCTCCGGCCAGGCCCTGGGCCTTCCGGCTGGCTTTCCGTTCGGCTTCCGCGACACGCTGGCCGACGATCCCGGCCTCGCCGCGGCGATCCGCTCCGCCTTCCTGGCGCTGCATGGCGGCGAGGGGCGGCTCGCCCGCGACCTGTCGGTGGACCGTCTGGCCGCGCGGCTGGCCGGCCATCTCGCCCCGCCGCCGGAACGCAAGCCGCTGCGGCCCGACCGCGCCGCGGCGCTGGCCCGCGAGCTTCTCCATGCCCGGATGGCCGAGGATGTCGGGCTGGAGGCGCTGGCCGCCGCCGCGGGCGTCGACCGCTTCCGCCTGAACCGCGCCTTCCGCGCCGCCTTCGGCCTGTCGCCCCATGCCTATCTGGTGCGGCTGCGCCTGCGGGCGGCCCGGCGGCGGCTGGCGGCCGGCGAGGCGCCGGCACCGGTCGCGGCGGCGGTCGGGTTCGCCGACCAGAGCCATCTCGGCCGCTGGTTCCGTCGTGCCTACGGTCTGACCCCGGCGGCCTACCGCGATCTGTGCACGAACGTTCCAGACTGACGCGCCGTCATCGGGCATCAGGGACGGCGAAGGAGACACCGCCATGCCCGACAGCCAGATGACCGACAGCCAGATGCCTGAAACCCTGATGACCGGCGCCGCTTCGCCGGATGCTTCGCCGGATGCCCCCATCCGCTTCGACACCAAGGTGGCGCTGATCGTCCGCGCCGACCTGCCGGTGTGGCAGAAGCTGAACGTCGCCGCCTTCCTCGCCACCGGCATCGCCGCCGCGGCGCCCGAGGCGCTCGGCGAGCCCTATGTCGATGCGGCGGAGCGCCGCTACGGCCGCATGCTCGGCCAGCCGATCCTGATCTTCGCCGCCGAGCGCGACCAGCTGCGCGCCGTGCGCGACGCCGCGCTGGAGCGCGGGTTGACGCTGGTCCCCTATGTCGCCGCGATGTTCGCCACCGGCCATGACGCCGCCAACCGCGCCGTCTTCCGGGCGGAGGATGCGGACGCCCCCGATCTGGTCGGGCTGGCACTGCGCGGCCCGAAGAAGGCGGTCGACAAGACGGTGAAGGGGCTGGCGCTGCACGGGTAGGGGGAGGCCTTTCGAGCGCCCATCAAAACTGTCCCAAGAATGCGGCCTGTAGGCGCAGAGCATCCGTCTTTCCAAGGGGGCGCTAACCAGGACATAGAGTCTGATGCCGCAGCATCCACTTCCTGTTAGAATGCTCTCTATCAATTAGGAAGAGTGATGCGGCAGAGTCGTTACAGGAAATTGCTGGGGCCTTATGATGTCTTCCATGAAGATTTCCAGATATCTTGATCTGAATGCATTCCGGGACGAAGCCAATAAGCTCAAGGTCGTTTCTGGCCAACTGAGTACGAATGTATTGGAGCGCTTGGAGAGGCAACGCTCACTCATTCCCCGCCTGCGTCTACATTATCCTGATGAGATCGAGCGTCGCTGGTACGCTGAAGATCATCCCGAAATGAATGTTCCAGGTTTGCAGGAGCCAGATGGTTTTCGTTGGCAGAATGCATGCGAACTTGAAAGTGAGCGGCAGAGATACCATTCCTGGGATGAGGATCCAACGATAATCCCGCACATACTCGATATTCCTGATGTGCGTTTTTTGCCTTTTATTGAGAATCCGAGTGAAAAACCATTTGTTCCATGGAGAGAATATCGTGTGGAAATAGGTGTTTATGACGATGAGACATTCTATAAATCGGATACAGTTGTTACTTATTATTCATCTTGGCAAATTCTGCAATTTGCTGAAGTCGTCAATATGGGTATCACAACCTACATAAATTTATTCGAATTGGAAGACTGGCCGACCGCAGATCAGATTGCAACCGCTCCACGTTTGATGTCGTTTCTGCCGCTGCATGCGATGCGCGGCTTTACCCAGCATGGGACTGTACTCGATGCAATAGTTTGGTTTGCCGAAGAAGCAAGCAGAGGGTACGTCTTCGCCACCCATAAGGATCGCCGCCGTCGTCTTCCAACCGATGACGAGCGGAACGAGATTGTGCGGACACGGCTTTGGGCAGCCCAGAGGGCAATGGCTTTTCATAATGTCAGTGAATCGGACCTTTTGGAGGCTATCCGCTTCCTTTGCGAACAGTGGTATCGATGGGAAGAAGACGGCCGCCCTTTGGTCGCGGGTGCTTACAAAAGCATCGCGGCGCAAGGTGTAAAACTTGCCCGCGTGATTACAGGTACGACGATTGATGAATACAGTGATATCGTCGGTCGTATAGATGGTCTCTTCAAACCGATAATTGATGTGATGTGGCCTGACTGGGGCCGTGAGCAGCGTGCAAATGCGCAACGCATTTTAGCAGGTTATCGCCGAGATAGTGCAATTCTACGAGCTGATTTCAGTGATGAGCTAATTGAGCAATTTCTTGATTTTATAGAAGAAAATGGGCTGCATGGATTCTATTGGCGGATGGAATCATTCCATCGCCATGCCTTCAAGGGTAATGAGTATTCTCTCGAAGGATTGAAGGGTGACGTGCAGGGCATGAGTGTTGTGCTCGAACATATTGCATCAGCTTTGGGCAGCTACAAAGAACAACTCCGCGACAAATTCAAGGAGCTCTGGAAGAATGATCCGGATTTCGTAAAATTGTTGAAGAGCAATTCTGTAATGAAAGTCGGTAATGGGAAAACGATTGATCTGAACTGGTTTAAAGACCGGAATATTCGTGGTGGTTCAGAGCAGATGGCGGCCGACCTCGCTATCTGCTACGCCATTCGCGGAGGAGTGCATCGCGAAATTGAAGAGGAAAATTCTCTGAATCTCGAACTCATGATGCTGATTATGCTCCGGGCAGCGGTGAGAACGTTCGCTGCTGTGAGGAAGTAATCATTTTCAGCCCAACTCCAGTTTGTCACCTCCGTCACAGCTCCTGCGGCACGGTGATGCCGACGATGGTGCCGGCCCCCGGCGTGCTGTCGATGGCGATCCGGCCGCCGAGCGGCCCGGTCACCGTGTTGAAGACCACAGCCAAACCCAACCCCTTGTGCCCGCGCCCGCGGGCGGTGGTGAAGAAGGCGTCGGTCAGGGCGGGCAGATGCCGGGCCGGGATGCCGGTGCCCCAGTCGCGGACGGTCAGGCACCAGGCGGGCACGGCGTCCAGCGTCGCCGGTGCCATCGTCACCTCGACGCGGCCGGGACCGCCGCCATAGCCGTGGGCCGCCGCGTTGGCGAGCAGATTGTGCAGCACCCGCTCCAGATGCGGGACATAGCCGAGCCAGGGGCAGGGCGGACCCGGCGCCACCTCGATCTCCAGCGGCAGGTCGGGGTGCTGGACGGCGAACAGCGCGGCGGCATCGGCCGCCGCCTGCCGCAGGTCCATCGCCTCCAGCGGCTCGGCGGTCTGGCAGGCGGCGATGGCGGCGAAGGCCTCCACCAGCTCCACCGCGCGGGTGAGGTTGGCGTCCAGCAGGGCCGCCGGCTCCTGCAGCTCCTCGGTGGCGAGCGGGCCGCTGCCGGACCGTGACAGCTCCTTCAGGTGGCTGGCGGCGGTCACGCAGACGCCGAGCGGCGTGTTCAGCTCATGGGCCAGCCCGGTCACCGCCTGGGTGATGGCGCGCTGGCGGGCCAGCTCCGATTCGGCGATGCGGGTGCGGCGCTCCAGATCCTCGCGGACCACCCGCTCCGACACGTCGCGGATCATCCGGCTGAGCTCGCGCAGCAGCTTGGCCAGCAGGGCCGGCGAGGGGGAGATCAGCGACAGGAACAGGTCGCGCTCCAGCTCGAACACCCGGACCGGCGTGGCGGCGATCACCGAGGCGGAGCGCGAGCCGCCGTCGATCAGCGCCATCTCGCCGAAGCAGTCGCCGACCCGGCGGAACCCGACCTCGACCTGACCGCCGAACTTGTCGCTGCGCACCACCCGCACCGTGCCGTCGAGCAGGACATAGAGCGAGCTGGCGGTGTCGCCCTCCCGCATCAGCATCGTGCCCGCCGGGGCGTCGAACACCCGGCCGCGCGAGGCAACCGCGGCGCGCTCCTCCGGCGTGAAGGCCTCGAACAGGACGATGCCGTCGAGGATCCCGCCGGGGGTGGCGGTGCCGGTGGGTGCGCTGGTGACTGCGCTGGTCATGGCGAGGGGTTGCTCCGAAAGGGCTCTCTCCCGCCAGCATAAACCAAGCCACCGGGGCTCTGCGAGACGTTAACCGCAAGAGGTTAACCGATGTGTTCGCGACGTGGAAACTTGCTTTCTCGCGCCAGACGGTCGAGCAGGCCGCGCGCCCCGGCCTCGCACAGGTCGAGCACCTCCTCGAATCCGTCGGCGCCGCCGTAATAGGGATCGGGCACCTCGCGGCCGGCCAGGCCCGGCGCATCGTCGAGGAACAGGCGGAGCGCCGCGGTGGCGCCCGGCGGGGCGAGGCGCTGCATCTGGGCCAGATGGCCATGGTCCATCGCCAGGATATGGTCGAAGCGGGTGAAGTCGGCAGCCGCCAGTCTGCGGGCGCGCTGGGACGACAGGTCGACACCGCGGGCAAGCGCCGCGCGCAGCGTGCGCGGGTCGGGCGGCTCGCCGACATGGTAGCCGTGGGTGCCGGCGGACGCGGCGGTCACCCGGCCATCCAGCCCGGCGCGTCCGGCCAGATGGCGGAACACCCCCTCGGCGGTCGGCGAGCGGCAGATGTTGCCGGTGCAGACGAACAGGACCTTGACCACCGCGGATACTCCTTTTCGTCAATTTCAGCGTCTTTACTTCGCGGCGCGACAAGCGTACGCCGCAGCAGTTTTCCACATGACCGGTTTCCGAACCGCTAAGGGGATGTCATGCCCTCACCCGCGCTGACCAACCGACTGCGCCCGACCGATTCCATCGTCATCCTGACCGGGGCCGGGATCTCCAAGGAATCGGGGCTCGACACCTTCCGCTGCGAAGGCGGCATCTGGAGCCAGGTCGATCTGGAGGACGTGGCGACGCCGGAGGGTTTCGCCCGCGACCCCGGCCTCGTCCACCGCTTCTACAACGACCGTCGCCGCGGCCTCGCCGACCCGGCGGTGCAGCCCAACGACGCGCACCGGGCGCTGGCCGAGCTGGAGCGGCGCTGGAAAGGCGAGCTGCTGCTGGTGACGCAGAACATCGACGATCTGCACGAGCGCGGCGGGTCGACCGCGCCGCTGCACATGCATGGCGAACTGCTGAAGGCCGTCTGCCTGCATTGCCGCAGCGTGGTCGAGGTGCAGGGCGACCTGTCGGTGCACGACCATTGCCTGACCTGCGGGCGCAAGGGCGGCATGCGGCCGGACGTGGTGTGGTTCGGCGAGATGCCCTACCGGATGGACCGCATCCAACGGGCGCTGGAGGAATGCGACCTGTTCGTGTCGATCGGCACCTCGGGCCATGTCTATCCGGCCGCCGGCTTCGTCGCCGAGGCCCGGTCGGCCGGCGCCTATACGGTCGAGCTGAACCTGGAACCGTCGGAGGGGGCGTCTTATTTCCACAGCTCCATCCACGGCCCGGCCACCCGGGTGGTGCCGGCCTTCGTCCAGGATCTGCTGACGCTTGTCTGAAATTAATGGTGAAACCGGTTCCGAACGCGAATCCGATCTGGGCCGCCTGTTCGCGGGCGCCCGTGCCTGCACGCTGTGCGCGGGCGTGCTGCCGCATGGCTGCCGGCCGGTGCTGCGCGGCAGCCCGACCGCCCGCCTGCTGATCGTCGGGCAGGCGCCGGGGGCGCGGGTGCATGCCAGCGGCATCCCCTGGGACGACGCCTCCGGCGACCGGCTGCGCCGGTGGCTGGACATGGACCGCGCCGCCTTCTACGACGAAACCCGCATCGCCGTGGTGCCGATGGGGCTGTGCTATCCCGGCACCATGGCGAAGGGCGGCGATCATCCGCCGCGGCCGGAATGCGCGCCGCTGTGGCACCCGCCCTTGCTGGCGGCGCTGTCGGGCGTCCGGCTGACCCTGCTGGTCGGGCAGTATGCCCAGGCCCGCTATCTGGGCGACCGGCGCCGGGCGACGATGACGGAGACGGTGGCGGACTGGCGTGCCTACGGCCCGGCCTTCCTGCCGCTGCCGCACCCGAGCTGGCGCAACACCGGCTGGCTGAACCGCAATCCCTGGTTCGACGCCGAGCTGGTGCCGGCGCTCCGCCGCCGGGTGGGCGAGGCGCTGGCAGGCTGAGCCTTTGGAGCGTCCCTACTCCATCGCCTCGATCCGCTCCATGTCGTCGTCGGAGAAGCCGAAATGATGGCCGATCTCATGGATCAGGACATGGCGGACGATGGAGGGCAGATCCTCCCCCGTCTCGCACCAGTAATCCAGGATCGGGCGGCGGTAGAGGAAGATCATGTCGGGGCCGCCGCGCAGGTCGGCGACGCTTTGCCGCGTCAGATCCACCCCCCGGTAGAGGCCGAGGAGGTCGAAGGGGCTTTCCAGCTCCATCTCCCGCTCGGTATCCTCATCTGGAAAATCCTCGACATGGATGACGAGGTTCCCGACCGGGGCGAGCAGCTCCGCCGGGATGGTGCCGAGCGCCTCTTCGGCCATGCGCTCCAGGTCTTCGACCGTGGGCGGAACCGTATGGGGACCTGATGGTTTCCTTATCATGCCGGAGAAGGTAGCGAACCGCCGCCCGTTCGCCAAGGAGGCGCAGGCGGCAAAAGAGAAAGGGAGGTCATCATGTCCGATCGCCTGGTCGGCGCGCATCGCCAGACGGCACTGAAGGATCTGCACGGCTGGTCGGAGGTGCTGGAACGCGACGCCATCCGCAAGACCTACCATTTCGCCGATTTCCCCACCGCCTGGGGCTTCATGGCCCAGGTCGCCCTGCTGGCCGAGAAGTGCGGCCACCATCCCGAATGGTTCAACGACCTGGGCCGGGTCGAGGTGATCCTCTACACCCGCAGCGTCGACGGCGTGACCCAGGCCGACGTCGACTTCGCCCACCGGCTGGACCAGATGGCGCCGCTGCATGATCGGTGAACAGATCGGGTGAGCGGGGCCGCCGTCACTCCACCCACCAGGTCTCGATCATCGGCCCGTAGAGCGGCGTGACGTCCGGGCGGTGGAGGCGCGACCAGCGGGCGATGCGGTCGACCGGGCTGTGGAACAGCGGCACCATGTAGTGCCCCCACAGCAGCACCCGGTCGAGCGCCCGCACCCGGCCGACCAGCTCGGCCCGCGTGGTTGCCGCGGCGATGGAACGGGCGAGCGCGTCGACCACCGGGTCACGGATGCCGGCAAGGTTCCGGCTGCCCTCCTGGCCGGCCGCTTCGGACCCGTAATAATAGAGCTGCTCATTGCCGGGCGACAGGGTGGACGCCCACCAGCGCATGATCATATCGAAATCGAAACGGTCCTGCCGGGCCTGGAATTGGGCGCTGTCGACGGTGCGGACGCGCGCCGCGATCCCCAGCGGCTCCAGCGAGCGGGCGAACTCCAGCGCCACCCGTTCCTGCGACGGATCGGACAGGAGGATTTCGAAGGCGAAACGAGTTCCGGCGGCGTCGGTCAGCCGGCCGTCGCGCACCCGCCAGCCGGCCTCCTCCAGCAGCCGCAAGGCGTCGCGCCGGTTGGCGCGCAGGCCGGCCGGGCCGCCGCCGCTGTTGCCGCCGCCGGTGTCCGGCAGGGCGAAGGGATGGGTGAACAGGTCGGGCGGCAGCCGGTCGCGGAAGGGCTCGAGCGCCCGCAGCTCCTCCCCCTCCGGCAGGCCGCGGGCGGCGAGTTCGGAGTTGGGGTAATAGCTGGCGGTGCGGGTCAGCAGGCCGTGGAACAGGCTGCGGCCGATCCAGTCGAAATCCGCCGCCATCCCCAGCGCCCGCCTGACCCGGACGTCGGCGAACAGCGGCCGGCGGGTGTTGGCGATCAGGCCGCGGGCCGGCTCGGGCCGGCGGTTGGGCAGCTCCTCGCGGACGATGCGGCCATCGCGCAGCGCCGGACCGTCGTAGCCGGTGGCCCATTTGGCCGGATCGCTTTCGTAACGAACGTCGCCCTGTCCCGCCTTGAAGGCTTCCAGCGCCACCGAATCGTCGCGGTAATAGTCGAACTCCAGCCGGTCGGCGTTGAACTGCCCGACCCGTGTCGGCAGGTCGCGGCCCCAATAGCCGGGCACCCGCTCGTAGACGATGCGCCGGCCGGGATCGACCGCCGCCACCCGGTAGGGGCCGCTGCCCAGGATCGGCTCCAGCGTGGTGCGGCCGAAGTCGCGCCCGGTCCAGAAGGCCTTGGAATGGATCGGCATCAGCCCCATCAGCAGCGGCATCTCGCGGTCGATCCCGCCCTCCGGGCCATCCTTTGGGGCCGCGGCGAAGGCAAAGCGGACGGTCTGCGGATCGGGGGCCGTGGCCTCGGCGACCTTGGCGTAGAACAGGCGGCGGTTGGGCGTGCCGTGCTGCCGCTGCACCTCCAGCGAGAACAGCACGTCGTCGGCGGTCACCGGCGTCCCGTCATGCCAGCGCGCCCGGCCGTCGATGTGGAAGGTGACGGACGACCGGTCGTCGGCGACCTCGACCCGGTCGGCCAGCAGGCCGTAGAGCGAGAAGGGCTCGTCCCACGAGCGCGCCAGCAGGGTCTCGAAGACATAGCCCGACCCCAGCGCCGGGACGCCCTTGACGATGTGCGGGTGCAGGCTGTCGAAGCTGCCGGTCACCGCCTGCCGGATGGTGCCGCCCTTCGGCGCGGCCGGGTTCACGTAGGGCAGGGCGGTGAAATCCGGCGGCAGGGCAAGGTCGCCATGCATGGCGATGCCGTGGACGGGCTGCCCGGCCGGCAGCGGAAGGGGCGCCAGCAGGGCCAGGAGGGTGAGGAGGGCGGGGATCGGGCGGGCCATCCCCGGCAGGGTTGCTCCTTATGCCGCACCTGCGCAAGAGCCCGCGCAAGTTCCTTGGCCTCGATCCGCGTTCCGCCTAAACTCCGGCCCCGCGTGGCGCCGGACCGGGCACCGGTGCCAAAACAAAGAAATTGCCCTGAATACGCCAGTCGAAGGAACGCGATACATGGATCTGAGCAAGCTCGCCGCGGGCAAGAATACCCCCTGGGACGTGAACGTCGTCATCGAGATCCCGATCGGCGGCCAGCCGGTGAAGTATGAGGTCGACAAGGAATCGGGCGCGGTGTTCGTCGACCGTTTCCTGCACACCGCGATGTTCTATCCCTGCAACTACGGCTTCATCCCGCACACCCTGTCGGGCGACGGCGACCCGGTCGACGTCTGCGTCGTCGGCCAGCATGGCGTCGTCCCGGGCGCGGTGCTGCGCTCGCGTCCCATCGGCGTCCTCTACATGGAGGACGAGGCCGGCGAGGACGAGAAGCTGCTGGCCGTGCCGGTCGACAAGCTGCATCCGTTCTACACCGACGTGAAGAACTACACCGACCTGCCGTCCATCGTGATCGAGCAGATCGCCCACTTCTTCGAGCACTACAAGGATCTCGAGAAGAACAAGTGGGTGAAGGTGCGCGGCTGGGGCAACGCCGAAGAGGCCGCGAAGAAGATCGAAGAGGGCCTGGCCCGCGCGCTGGAAGCCAACAAGGGCAACCCGGGCCCGGTGGTCTGAAGTCAGTGGTCTGATGCCGGCGGCTCAAACCGTGCCGGACTCAGCCCGAGCGGCTTGAGTTCGCGTGGTTCGGCACGCCTCTCCCCGCCTCCGGCAGGTCCGCCGGCTGCGCGGGGAGAGGCTCCGGCTCGAGGCACCCCAGCCCGGCGAGCGTCCGGCGCACCGCGAGGTCGAGCGGCGTGTGCGGCTCCTCGCCCAGGAAGGCCAGCAGGCGGCGGTTGTCCAGCCGCACCGGCCGTTCCCACAGGTAACGCATCTCATTCAGTTCGCGGAACAGCGGCACCAGCGGCGAGGCCAGGCGCAGCAGCCCCCAGGGCATCCGCCGCACCGGCAGGCCGGGCTTGCCGAGCGCGTGGGCGATGGCCGCGATCATCCGCTGGCCGTCATCGTCCCAATGCCCGTCCATGTGGAACTGCGCGTCGTCGCCCAGCTCCGACTCGCGGTCGAGCAGCCGCATCGCCGTCTCCGCCACGTCGGGCAGGTAGGCCCATTGATGGCCGACCCCCGGCCGTCCCGGCTGGGTGATCCGGACCGGCGGCCGGCCGGGTGTCAGCAGCCCCTGGCTGAACCAGCTGTTGGCGGCGCGCGGCCCGAAGAAGTCGCCGCAGCGCAGGATCAGCAGCCTTGCCCCGTCCCCCACCGCGCGGTGCAGGCGGCGCTCCATCTCCACCCGGATCGCGCCCTTGCGGGTGACAGGGTTTTGCGGCGCCGTCTCGCCGATCGGCGGAAAGACGTCCGGGCCGTAATTGTAGACGGTGCCCGGCAGCAGGATGCGGGCATCGTTGGCTGAGGCCGCGGCGATGGAGTTGTCCAGCATCGGCAGCACCAGCCGGTTCCAATGCCGGTAGGCCGGCGGGTTCACCGCGTGGACGATCAGCGAGGCGCCCTCGGCGGCGGCCCGCACGTCGGCCGCGTTCATCGCGTCGCCGACCACCCACTCCATGGCCGGGGCGTCGCCGCCGGCCTCCGCCGGTTTGCGGCGCAGGCCGCGCACCGACCAGCCGCGCGCCGCCAGCGCCCGCGCCATCTCGCCGCCGACCCCGCCGGTCGCTCCCAGCACCAGCGCGAGCTTGCCGTTGGTGGATTTCCGGCCGTCCATCGTCTTCTCCATCGCCGTGACGTTCCTTGCCGGAGCGAGGATGGCCGTGGTCACGCCTGAACGGAATTGTCGAACTGCGGCGGGTCGCTATACTGAATTCGATGAACCACCCTCCACCCAGCTGGGATCTGTACCGCAGCTTCCTGGCCGTGCTCCGCGAAGGGTCGCTGTCGGCGGCGGCGCGCAGCCTCGGCCTGACGCAGCCGACCCTGGCCCGCCATGTCGCGGCGCTGGAGGAGGCGGTCGGCGGCTCCCTGTTCCTGCGCTCGCCGCGCGGGCTCGACCCGACCGACGCGGCGCTGGCGCTGAAGCCGCAGGCGGAGGCGCTCGACGCGGCGGCGGCCGGCCTGTGGCGCACGGCGTCGGGCTTGGGTGCCGAAACCCGCGGAACGGTGCGGATCACCGCCAGCGAGGTGGTGGGCGGCCGCATCCTGCCGGCGATCCTGGCCGGCCTGCGGGCCCGCCATCCGGCGCTGGAAATAGAGCTGGTGCTGTCCAACGGCGTCGACGACCTGCTGCAACGCGACGCCGACGTCGCGGTCCGCATGGTCGAGCCGGCGCAGCAGGCGCTGGTGGTGCGGCGGATCGGCGTCATCGCGCTCGGCATGCACGCCCACCGCGACTATCTCGACCGCCACGGCGTTCCGCGGGGTCCGGAGGATCTCGGCCGCCACAGCCTGATCGGCTTCGACCGCGAGACGCCCGACATCCGCGCCATGATGCGGCGGGCGCCGGCCATCGCCCTGCCACGCTTCGCCCTGCGGTCCGACAGCCATCTGGCGCAGCTGGCGGCGATCGAGGCCGGCTTCGGCATCGGCATCTGCCAGGTTCCGCTGGCGCGGCGCAATCCCGCCCTGCGGCGGGTGCTGGCCGACGCCTTCGACATGCCGATGGGCGTGTGGGTCGCCATGCACGAGGATCTGCGCTCCACCCCCCGCTGCCGCGCCGTTTTCGACGGGCTGGCGGCGGGGCTGGCGGAGTATGTCGACCCCGCCTAGCCGGTCCAGCCCATCCGGCGTTCCACCCCGTCGGCGGCCTCCTTCAGGATCTCCGCGCTGCGGCGGAGCGCCGCTTCCTCCTCCGCCGACAGGTTGGGCAGGATGGTGTCGTGCACGCCGCCGGCCCCGATCACCCGCGGCAGCGACAGCACCACCTGCGGCACCCCGGCGACCTCGTCGTTCAGCATGGCGCAGGTCGCCACCAGCCGTTCGTCGGCGCCGATGGCGGCGACCAGCCGGGCCAGCCCGCCGCCGATGCCGAAGGCGGTGTGGCCCTTGCCGTTGATGATGCGGTAGGCCGCGCGGCGCACGCCCTCGTCGATGGCGGCGCGGTCCTCCGCGGTCAGGCTGCGCTGGAGCTGGTCGGCGGCCTGCGGCACCGGCAGCCCGGCGACCGTGGCGCTCGACCACAGCAGGACCTCGGAATCGCCATGCTCACCGACGACATGGGCATGGACGGAGCGTGGCGTCACCCCCAGCCGGTCGGCCAGCAGGGCGCGGAAGCGCGCGGTGTCCAGAACGGTGCCCGACCCGATGACCCGGTTGCGGGAGAGGCCGCTGATGCGGGTGGCGATCTGGGTCATCACGTCCACCGGGTTGCTGGCGACCAGCAGCACGGCGTCGGGCGCCGCCTTCAGCACCTCCGGGATGATGGCGGCGAACACCTTGGCGTTGCGCTCCAGCAGGTCCAGCCGGGTTTCGCCCGGCTTCTGGGCGACGCCGGCCGACAGCACGACCACGCCCGCCCCCTCCAGCGCGGCATAGGAGCCGGCGCGCACGGTGACGGCGTGGGTGAAGGGCACGGCATGGGCGATGTCCTGGGCCTGGGCCTGGGCCAGCGCCTCGTTCATATCGACCAGCACGACCTCGCTCGCGGCCCCGGTGGTCACCATGGCGAAGGCGGCGGTGCTGCCGACGAAGCCGGCCCCGACGATTCCAACCTTCATGAACACGCTCCTTGATCAAGTGCCGGTAACAGGTGCCGACAGCTTGGCGACGGTCGGCCCCCCACCGCAAGGGCGCCGTGCGGCACCCGACCGGTTTTGCACGGGCGCGACGAAACGCCCCTTGCCCAATGGTCATACCAACCCGTAATGTTGCGCCGCAGCAAATGGTGGGGATGAAAGTCCCGCCCAGTGCTGTTCGTCATCAAAACCGTCATAAAAACCGTTGGCGACCCGTGGCAGACTGGGGCCGGCGGCTTCCCCACCACCGGATCCGGTCATGACCGTTCGCAATCTCGACAAGCTGTTCAAACCGGCGTCCATCGCCCTGATCGGCGCCAGCCGCAAGCCGGGCACGGTCGGTGCGGTGGTGGCCCGCAATCTGTTCCAGGCCGGATTCGACGGCCCGGTGATGCCGGTCAACGCCACCGAACGCGCGGTCGAAGGGGTGCTGACCTACAAGACGGTGGACAGCCTGCCGATCGCCCCGGACCTGGGCGTCATCTGCACCGCTCCCGACACGGTGGCGGCGACGATCGACGCGCTGGGCAAGCGCGGGACCAAGGCCGCCATCGTCATGACCAATGGCATGACGGCCGACCAGACCCAGGCGATGCTGGACACGGCCAAGCCCTACCTGATGCGGGTGCTGGGTCCGAACAGCCTGGGCGCCATGGTGCCGTCCCGCGGCATGAACGCCAGCTTCGCGCCGGTGGCGCCGCGCAAGGGCGACGTGGCGCTGGTGGCGCAGAGTTCGATGGTGCTGACTTCCATCGCCGACTGGGCGACCTCGCGCGGCATCGGCTTCTCGCACCTGGTGTCGCTGGGCGACCGCGGCGACGTCGATTTCGGCGACCTGCTGGACTATCTGGCCAGCGACGTCACGGTGCGCGCCATCCTGCTCTATATCGAGAGCATCACGCACGCCCGCAAATTCATGTCGGCCGCCCGCTCCGCCTCGCGGCAGAAGCCGGTGATCGTCATCAAGGCCGGCCGCTCCGACGAGGCGCAGGAGGCGGCGGCGTCGCACACCGGCGCGCTGGCGGTGTCGGACGCCGTCTATGACGCGGTGTTCCGCCGCGCCGGCGTGCTGCGGGTGAACGATCTGGCCGAGCTGTTCGACGCCGCCGGCACGCTGGGCACCGGGGTGCCGATCACCGGCGACCGGCTGGCGATCCTGACCAACGGCGGCGGCATGGGGGTGATGGCCACCGACAAGCTGATCCAGGCCGGCGGCCGGCTCGCCGTCCTGGCGCCTGAGACGCAGGACGCGTTGGCCAAGGCGCTCGGTCCCCAGCCGGGCGGGGGGCAGCCGGGCGGCGCGCCCTTCCGCAACCCGCTGCGCATCGGCGCCGACGCCACGCCCAAGCGCTATGCCGAGGCGCTGAACGCGCTGATGCAGGATAGCGGCAATGACGCGGTGCTGGTCCTGCACTGCCCGTCGGCGCTGACCGACAGCGCCGCCATCGCCCAGGCGGTGGCCGAGACGGTGCAGGCCAACAAGGCGCGCCGCCACCCGGTGCTGACCAGCTGGATCGGCGACCAGTCGGCGATGGAGGCCCGCAAGCTGTTCGCCGCCGGCCGCATCCCGACCTACAACGGCCCGTCGGACGCGGTGCGCGCCTTCATGCATCTGGTGCGCTACCGCCGCAGCCAGCAGCTGCTGATGGAGACCCCGCCGTCGGTGGCCGAGGATTTCCAGCCCGACGAGATCGCCGTGAAGAAGGTGGTTTCCCGCGCCATGGCCGAGAAGCGCGAGTGGCTCAGCGAATATGAGGCCAAGCGCGTGCTGGCCGCCTACGGCATCCCGGCGGTGGACACCCGCGTCGCCGAGACGCCGGAGGAGGCGGCGAATGCCGCCCGCGTCATCGGCGGGCCGATCGCGCTGAAGATCCTGTCGCACGACATCACCCACAAATCCGACGTCGGCGGCGTGGCGCTCGGCCTGTCCGGGCCGGACGAGGTGAAGGCGGAGGCCGAGGCGATGCTGGCCCGCGTCGCCGAGCTGGCGCCCGAGGCGAAGATCGAAGGCTTCACCGTGCAGGAGATGGCGGTCCGCCCCGACGCCTACGAGCTGATCGTCGGCATGACCGAGAACGAGATGTTCGGCCCGGTCCTGCTGTTCGGCGAGGGCGGCATCGGCGTCGAGGTGGTGGAGGATTACGCGCTGGCCCTGCCGCCGCTGAACATGAAGCTGGCGGCCGAGCAGATGGGCCGGACCCGCATCCACCGGCAGCTCCAGGGCTACCGCTCGCGCGCGGCGGTCGATCTGGACGCGGTGGCGCTGACGCTGAACAAGGTCAGCCAGCTGGTCGTCGATTTCCCCGAGATCGCCGAGCTGGACATCAACCCGCTGCTGGCCGACGCCGACGGCGTGCTGGCGCTGGACGCCCGCATCAAGGTCGGGGTGCCGACGCTGGCCGGCGCGGCGCGGCTGGCGATCCGCCCCTATCCCAAGGCGCTGGAGGACCGCATCACCATCAAGGACGGCCGCCAGTTCCTGGTCCGCCCGATCCTGCCGGAGGACGAGCCGCTGGTGCATCACCTGGTGGAGAACCAGACGGCGGAAGACCTGCGCCTGCGCTTCTTCGCACCCCTGAAGCGGCTGTCGCACCAGGCGGCGGCGCGGTTGACCCAGATCGACTATGACCGCGAGATGGGGTTGATCGCCGTCGGCCCCGACCCGCAGACCGGCGACACCATCATGTACGGCGTCGTGCGCATCACCGCCGACCCGGACAACCGCCGCGCCGAATATGCGGTGATGGTGCGGTCCGACATGAAGGGGCAGGGGCTGGGCTTCATCCTGATGAACAAGATCCTGGACTATGCCCGCTCGCGCGGCATCAAGGAGGTCTATGGCGAGGTTCTGCGCGAGAACACCAACATGCTGAACATGTGCCGCGCCCTGGGATTCGTCCGCAAGGAGAACCTGGACGAGCCCGGCGTGGTCGAGGTCCGCATCGAGCTGGGCGGCGGTCTGGCGGCCTGAGCGGTCCTCTCCCGGCGGTTGACTAAGGGCGTGGATGAGGCAATATCAGGCTTGGCGGGCAGGGGCCATCATCCCCTGCCCGCCGGCCCGATCCTTACCGGCAGAGGTCAAGCAGACGCTTGACGATCTCCAGTACGAGGATCAGGAGCTTGAGGATTTGCGACATCCTCTTCACTCCTCGTAAGCGGCGGGGATGGCGGCCAGTCCGCCATCCCGTCCGCGCCGCCACTGTGGCGCACGCATAGGTATTGCGGAAGCGCTTTCGCTCGCAAATTCAGGAATTCCAGCGGCTGCATTCAGTGGCCGCGGCCTGCCGTCACGCGGGCAGCAGGGTCACCTTGACGTCGGCCGGCTGGCCGAAGAAGGGGGCCGAGGTGACCAGCAAACGGCAGCCGGCCGCGGCATAGGCGGCTGCATTGGCTTCGGTGACGCCGCCGGCCGGCGCCACCACCGGCGGCGGAGCGAGGTCACGGGTCGCCTCGATCACCGCGCGGGCGGCGGCGGGCGGAAGCTTTTCCAGCTGGATCACGTCGGCACCGGCCCGGGCGAAGGCGACCGCCTCCTCCACCGACCCGACCTCCACCACGATCTTCTTTTCCGGGGCCTTGCGGCGCAGCGCGGCGATCCATTCCGAAGGCGCCCCGGTCAGGAAGGCGCGGTGCTCGGGGAAGACCAGCAGCGTTTCCGACAGGCCGAGCCGGTGCATCACCGCGCCGCCCGCCTGCACCGCCTTGACGCTGAGATCCTTGGATCCTGGAAAGTTCTTGCGGGTGCAGGCGACGGTGACGCCGGGGGCCGCCTCGACGATCCGCCGGGCGCGGGTGGCGATGCCGGAGGCGTATTCGACCAGCGTCTGCGCCACCTTCCACGCGCGGTGCAGCGATCCGGCGGTGCCGGCGGCCTCCAGGAAGACCGCCCCGGCCTCCGCCGCCGCGCCGCTGGGCTCGACGCGCAGGATGTGGCCGCCGGCCTTCTCCACCAGCCGCGCCGCCTCCTCCGTCCCGGCCAGCACCATGGCGCCGCGGGCGGCGAACAGCATGCGGGCGGGCCGGCCGGCGATGGCGAGCGACTCGGTGGTCAGGTCGCCGTAGGGGACATCCTGCGCCAGCAGCGCGTCGAGGGCGGCGTCGGGCAGGATGGTCGGCATCGGCGTGTTTTCCCTGCTTAGAGCCAGCCGCGCCGGCGGAAGTACCAGAGGGGAACCACCGCCGACAATACCATCAGCAGGATGGCCATGGGATAGCCGAAGTCCCAGTCCAGTTCCGGCATGTGCCTGAAATTCATGCCGTAGGCCGACGCGATCAGGGTGGGCGGCATCAGCGCCACCGACACCACCGAGAAGATCTTGATGATGGCGTTCTGTTCGATGTTGATCAGGCCCAGCGTCGCGTCGAGCAGGAAGTTCGCCTCGTGCGCCAGGAAGCCGGCATGTTCGGTCAGCGAGCGCAGGTCGCGCGTCATCGTCTTCAGCGCGGTCTTCTGGTCCTTGCTCAGCCGGCCGCCGCTGGCCGAGGTCAGGAACACCACCAGCCGGTCGAGGCCGGCCAGGCTGTCGCGCACCTTGTGGGTGAGATCGCCGGCCCGGCCGATGCCGCGCAGCACGTCCTGCAACTCGTCCGGCTTCTTCGCCGCCTTGCCGAAACCGCCGCCGTCGAGCGAATCGTCGAAGATGCGGGCCGACAGCTCGTCGATGCGGCCGCCGACCAGCTCCAGCACGTCGGCGACCCGGTCGATCACCGCGTCGAGCAGGCCGAACAGCGCGCTCTCCCCGGTCGCCAGCAGCTCGGGCTGGCGGACGCTGCGGGCGGCGAAGGTGATGACGGGCAGCGGTTCGGTGTAGCGCAGCGTGATCAGGTGGCGCGGCGTCAGCACGAAGGTCAGCTCGCCCTGTTCGGGATGGGGCGAGGTGGCGCGCGAGATGATGGAGGAGGTCATGTAGAGCGCCTCGCCCTCGACATAGAGCTGACTGGAGGCCTCGATCTCCTTCATCTCCTCGCGCGTCGGCAGGTCGCAGCCGGTGAGCGCGCCGACATGGCCGCGCTCCGCTTCCGTCGGGCGCAGAAGATCGATCCAGACGGCGCCGGCCGGCAGTTCCTCGCCCAGCTCCAGCGGCTGGCGCACCACCCGCCCGTCTTCGGCGCGGGCGTGGACCGTGATCACCGCGCCATCCCCTGGGCGTTCAGTTGGGCGTTCCCTTGGGCATTACCCATGGCGGCCGCCTCTTCCGGTACCGGCGCGCCGGCGGCGCGGCAGGCGGCGGCCAGCGTGTTCAGCATCAGGCAGGCGATGGTCATCGGGCCGACGCCGCCCGGAACCGGCGTGATGGCGCCCGCCACCTTGACCGCCTCGTCGAAGGCGACGTCGCCGACCAGCCGGGTCTTGCCCGGCTCGGCCGCCGGCACGCGGTTGATGCCGACGTCGATCACGGTGGCGCCGGGCTTGATCCAGTCGCCGCGCACCATCTCCGGCCGGCCGACCGCCGCGACCAGGATGTCGGCACGGCGGCATTCGCCGGGAAGGTCGGCGGTGCGGGAATGGGCCATCGTCACCGTGCAGTCGGCCTGCAGCAGCAGCTGGGCCATCGGCTTGCCGACGATGTTGGAGCGGCCCAGCACCAGCGCGCGCTTGCCCTTCAGGTCGCGGCCCAGCGTGTCGCGGATCAGCAGCAGGCTGCCCAGCGGGGTGCAGGGCACGATGGCGCCCGGCTGGCCGGTGGCGAGCAGGCCGGCATTGACGATGTGGAAGCCGTCGGCGTCCTTCTCCGGCACGATGCGGGCCAGCACCTTCTGGCTGTCGATGTGGCGCGGCAGCGGCAGCTGGACCAGGATGCCATGCACCGCCGGATCGGCGTTCAGCCGGTCGATCAGGGCCAGCAGGTCGGATTCGGCCATGTCGGCCGGCTCGTGGTGGTCGAAGCTGTTCATGCCGAGCTCGACCAGCGCCCGCTCCTTGGAGCGGACATAGACCTGGCTCGCCGGATCCTCGCCGACCAGCACGACGGCCAGACCGGGGGTGACGCCGTGGCTTGCCTTCAGCGCCGCCACCCCGTCCGCCACCCGCGCACGCAGGCCGGCCGCGAAGGCCTTGCCGTCGATGATCCTTGCGTCCGCCATGCTACTCTCCACCCTCGCTGCCCACATCGTCGATCAGGGCCGACAGCCGCGGCAGCAGAGCCGCCGGGTCGCCGGCCACATGCAGTATCTTGTTCCGATCGGTGGCGCCGGCCACCACCGTCAGGCTGGTCTTCGGCACTTTCCACGCTTTCGACAACAGTTTTATGACGGCCTCGTTGGCCTTGCCGTTTTCCGGCACGGTCGTGACCGCCACCTTCAGGACCCTGCCGCCTCCTGCCGTCTCCGCCAGCCCGGTGACCGCGTTGCGCGACGCCTTGGGCGTCACCCGCAGCGTCACCCGCAGGCCGTCGGCGACGGCCTCGAACGGGGACGGCATCGCCATCACATGCGCGGCCAGTACTGGGCCAGCAGGTTCTGGATGAAGGAGATCGCCAGCAGCACCACGATCGGCGACAGGTCGAGCCCGCCCATGTTGGGCAGGACACGGCGGATCGGGCGCAGCACCGGCTCGGTCACCCGGTACAGGAAATCGCCGATCAGATAGACCGCGCGGTTGCGCGTGTTCACCACGTTGAAGGCGACCAGCCAGCTGAGGATGGCCGACAGGATGAGGATCCAAAAGAACAGATCCAGGATGGTGTTGATGAGCAAATACAGCGCGATCATGCCGGGCCAGCTCCATGGCGGTTCTTTGCGACGGCCGCGCGCAGCGCACTGCGAAGCGGGCGCCAGCCTTTTCCGGGCACCCTAAGCATAAGCGGCGAGGGCTGTCCAGTACGGCGGGTCATGAGCCGGCCGGCCGGCGCCCCCGATCACCCGTTGCATTTTTTCCGAACAGAGCGCTTGACAGCCCCCCCCGTCATGGACAATAACCGCGCCACGCCGGAGCGACGAAGACGCGACGGTGTTTGTGTGGGGCCGTAGCTCAGCTGGGAGAGCGACGCGTTCGCAATGCGTAGGTCGGGAGTTCGATCCTCCTCGGCTCCACCAATTTCCCCTTCCACGGAGGGGTGTAACAGTTTTGTAGAGTGGTGGCGGGCGTGGCCGGGAACGGCTTTCGGCCCGCTTTTTGTTTTGGGTTCGATGCGTTTGTCATGAAACGCAGGAACCTCCCGCTCCTTTGTCCGGCAATCGGATTCGCGCTTCAAATCGATACCGATTTTACTCGATCCGATCCAAGCCGTGGGCCGAAGCGACGGCCCGGCGGACCGGATGGCCCGCCGGCGGCTCCGCAGCCCCTGCTACTCGAAGAAATCCTCGTCCACCCGCTTGATGTGCAGGGTCTCCTCGATCCTGCACCCGACCTCGTGCCGGATCATCAGCCTGGCCAGTTGGATGCCGTCGATCAGCACGATGCGGGTGCCGAGCCGGTCCGCCGTCTCCCTGGCCGAGGCGGTGAAGGCGGAGGTGGTGACGAACAGCCCCTTGGTCGCCTTGAACAGGTTCAGGCTGCCGAAGAAGTCGCGGATCGCCCCCGCCCCGACGGTGTTGCCGTCGGCGTAGCGCTTGGCCTGGACATAGACCCGGTCCAGTCCGAGCGGGTCCTGGTCGATGATGCCGTCCACACCGTCGTCGCCCGATTTGCCGACCAGGGCCTTGTCGAGTTCCGTGACCGACCCGCCATAGCCCATGGTGATCAGCAGGCGGACCACGGTCTTCTCGAAGAAGGCGGGCGTGCCGGACCGGACACGCAGGAGGATCTCGTCGGCCAGCGACGCCTCGATTCGGGCATGGGCCTGACGCATCACCTCATCGGGGGTGAGCGGGTTGTCGGCGATTGGAAGCACGGTTTCGGCGATTCCGGCAGCCTCGGCCGTTCCGGCCTCGCCGTCGCGGAAACCTTTGAAGCTCGGGAATTGCTCCAGGAATCGGATGGTGATCTTCTCCGGCGGCGACTTCAGCACGCTCCGGCCCTCCGGAGTGATGCGGAAGTGAGCCCGCCGGGCCATTTCGACCAACCCGGCCTTGTTGAGGTAGCTCTTCGCCCAATGGACCCGGTTGGCGAAGGTCGTCTGCCGGCCCGACGGCAGAAGCTGGGCCCGCTCCTCGTCGGTCAAGGTGAACGCGTCGGCAAGCAGGTCCACCACATCGCCGATGCGGACCTCGCCACCCCCGGATGCGGTCTTCAGGACGGGGAGCATCAGGGTCTGGAAATCTGGAATGGCCATCGCGAGCCCAACGCCCCTTCAAAGCTGTGCAAGGCGGCGGCACTCTATCAGACCGGGTGCGGCAGGCAACGGCGTTGACCGGGGGCGGAGCTGCGGCCCGCCGCGGTCGGTCCACCACATCGCCTCAATGCGTGTGGACGTGGTGGGCGTCGGGGAAATGGGCGTGCCGGTGCCGCAGGCGGCCGTGGCGATGCTTGTGGGTGTGCGGCTCGGTCACCGGGCCGTCGTGATGGTGCCGGTGGTGCTCGTCATGCATGTGCGGGTGATCGTGCTCGACCTCCTCGTGAACATGCTCATGGTCGTGGTCCTCGGTCAGGTGCAGCCAGACACCGAGTCCCATCAGGACCGCCGCGGCGGCCAGCCCGGCCGTCAGCGGTTCCCCGAACATCAAGAGGGAGGCGATGCCGCCGACGAAGGGGGCCGTCGAGAAATACGCCCCGGTCCTGGCGGTGCCGAGATGCCGCAGGGCGACCACGAACAGCACGAGGCTGATGCCGTAGCCCAGCAGCCCGACCAGCATGGCCGCCGCCGCGGTCGGCACGGCGGGCAGGCCGTCGCCAAGCGCCAGGGCGATCCCGACATTGACGCCGCCGGCGACCAGCCCCTTGATCGTGGCGATGTCCACGGGGTCGGCCAGCGACACCTTGCGGGTCAGGTTGTTGTCCACCGCCCACATCAGGCAGGCGGCGGCAACCGCGGCCGGCCCCCAACCGCCGGCGATGTCCACCGCCCCGTTCCAGGAGAGCACGACCGCCCCCGCCACGATGGCGACCATGCCGGCGACGAGACGCCGGTCGACGCCTTCCCGGAAGACGAACCACGCCAGCAGGGCGGTAAACACCCCCTCCAGATTGAGCAGCAGCGAGGCGGCCGATGCCGATGTCGCCGTCAGGCCGAACATCAGCAGCACCGGTCCGGCGATCCCCCCGGCGAAGACGGCGGCCAGCAGCCAGGGCCACTCGGCGCCATGGAGGCTCCGTTCGCTCCGCCCGTGCCGCGGAGCCGCCAGCCCACGGGCCAGCCGAACCAGCCCCAGCCCGATCCCGGAGCCGAGATACAGCAGCCCCGCCAGCATCCAGGGCGACAGGTCGTGGACCAGCAGCTTCGCCAGCGGCGTGCTGACGCCGAAGAGGACTGCCGCCAGAATGGCGGTTGCCGAGCCTGTTCGACCCATGGGGTTCGTCCGACCGGGGGGTGAAAAGTTCTCCCGGCCGACCCTGATGGAGGTGCCGGACATTGTCCAGCCGATTGGTCGCCCGTCATACCGGGGGCGGACGCCGGGACGCTCCGTCCCCGGTATCCGGGTATCGGGCCTACAGGCCGCCGGCCACGTCGATCACGCCGCCGGTCATGTAGCCGGCGTTCGGCCCCGCCAGGAAGCAGACGAGGGCCGACACCTCCTCGAGCGTCGCGATCCGGCGGATGGGGTGCAGGTCCATGATCGCGTCGGGCAGATTGTCGCGAACCGCCGCCGCCATGTCCGTCGGCATGATGCCGGGCTGGACGACGTTGACCGTGATGTTGCGTCCGCCGAGGTCGCGGGCGACGCCCCTCGCATATCCGGCGATGGCCGCCTTGGTTCCCGAATAGTCGGCGACGCCGGCGAACGGGACGCGGCTGCCCAGGAGGGAGCCGATGAAGACGATCCGGCCGCCGTCCGGCAGCACCGCCGCCGCCGCGCGCGTGGTCGCCACCGTGCCCATCACGTTGATCTGCCACTGGCGGTCGAGATTGACCGTGTCGAGGTCGGGGTCGTCGACCGTCCTGCCCTGCACCGCGATCGCCGCATTGGCGACGAGGATGTCGAGCGTGCCGAAATGCGCGACCACCGCGTCGACCAGCGGCCTGGCCGCCGCCATGTCGGCCTGGTCGCTCCGGATCGCAAGGGCGCGCACGCCCTTCGCCTTCAGCGCCTCGACCACCGCTTCCGCCTTTTCGGCCGACGCCACGTAGCTGATCGCGACATCCGCCCCCTGGTCGGCAAGCGCAAGCGCGGCGGCGGCGCCGAGCCCGCGCGAGCCGCCGGTGACGAGCGCGACCTTGCCCTTCAAAATGGTCGACATGGATGATCCTTCCTTTGTGCCAGGCCTTTGAGCGTCGGGCCTCCGCGCCTTCGGGTCTTTGAGCCTTTGGGGCGCCGCCCGATCGCCTTGGGTGGCGGTGATTTCGTAACGTACGTTACGATAACGGTCGTTATGAAATCTGGACAGGAGGCTGTCAACCGGTTTATTAACGGTCATTATGAAAAACGCTGGGCCGGGCTGATGGGACGCCATCGCGAATTCGACGTGGAGAAGGCGCTGGACGCCGCCCTGTGCGTCTTCTGGCGCAAGGGCTACGAGGGGGCGTCCTACGCCGACCTGACGGAGGCGACCGGTGTCGAGCGGCCGGCGCTCTATTCCGCGTTCGGCAACAAGGAAACGCTGTTCCGCCGGGCCCTGGATCGCTATTGCGAGCGCTATCTGGACTTCATCCCGCAGGCGATGAAGCTTCCCACCGCAAGGCACGTCGCGGCGCACATCCTGTACGGTGCGGCCGATCTCAACACCCGCTATCCGAGCCACACCGGATGTCTCGGGATCAATGGCGCCGTGGCGGGGTCGGACGAGGCGGAAGCCGTGCGGCAAGCGCTGATCGAATTTCGCGCGACCGGCGAGGCGCAGCTGCGCGAGCGCTTCGAGCGGGCGAAGGCGGAGGGCGACCTGCCGGCAACCGCCAAGGCCGATGCCCTCGCGGCCTTCGTGATGGCCGTCTCCCACGGCATGGCGGTGCAGGCCAAGGCCGGCTTCAGCCGCGACCAGTTGGAGGCGGTTGCCGAGCAGGCGCTTTCCACCTGGCCCACCGGCGGCTCTGCACCGTCGGGATCCTCGCCCTGACATTTGCGTTCCGACTCTCCGGTCCGGACGCTGCAATACCGGGCGCTGCAATAGAAAAGCCCGCCCCGCATCCGGCATGTGCCGGTGCGGGGCGGGCTGTCAGTCGTCCGCGGAGCCTGGAGCCTGGAGCCTGGCGGTAAGGCCGGGCCTTACTTCGCCCGCGACACCCGGCGCAGGAAGTCGATGAACTGGACCTGCTCCTCCGGAGACAGATCCTTGACCATGCCCTGGTCGTGGGCCTGGACGCGCGGGATCAGGTCGTCCATCAGCGACTGGCCTTCCGGCGACAGCCGCAGCGCATAGGACCGGCGGTCGTTCGGCGAGGGCGCGCGGACGACGAGGCCGCGCGACTCGAGCCGGTCGATCACCGCGACCATGGTCGACCGGTCGATGCCGACCGCCGTGCCGAGGTCGGACTGGGACAGCCCCTCGTTCTCCCGGATCATGATCAGCACGCCGAACTGGCCGGGCGTGATGTCGTGCGGAGCGACCGCAGTCTGGAAGCTCTGGAACACCGCGACCTGAGCCTTGCGCAGGTTGTAACCCACGAGTTCAGGAAGAGGGCCGAGAGCAAGCTTGCCGTTCTTCCCGGGCCGCAGACGCGACCGCCGGTCGGCGGGGGTGGAACGCTCGTTGTCAGTCACCGTGGATGCCACATTTTGGATGAATTATAGGATGAACGGATAAAATGCGGGCAAGCCATTCGTTTGTCAGCAAGAACCGCACATGCAATAGGCTGCGCATACCAGATATGCGTCAAACGTATTGGTTGGAGGCCATACAAATTCCATCTTGAAGAGTCAAGAAGTGGTCGACGCCGATTTGACGCCGATCGCCCGCCGAGCGGTTTCCCCTGCCGCACGCGGGTTCCCGAATCGGAGCTTCCGACGCCCGGTCCCCCCCAGACCGGGCGTCTTCGTGTCCGGGCCCTGCCGCGGACCTGTGCCGGATTTATGCCGGCTTCGGGCCGTGCTCATGCCGGGCCTGCGACTCGCCGGCCGTCCGGCCGGGACGGCCGGGCGCCTTGCAGGGCAGGGCGGATGGTTGGGCGCTTGGTCGGTCGCCCGCTTTCGGGTTAGCTGTTCGGGACGTCTCAAGCCCAACCAGAAAGCCGATGCCATGGCCTTCGCCATTCCCCTGTGGTCCCAGCCGGCCGTCCCCGTCGCGGGCGGCGATCCGTTCCCGGTGCGCCGCATCTATTGCGTCGGCCGCAATTATGCCGCCCACGCGCGCGAGATGGGCGCCGATCCCGACCGCGAGCCGCCGTTCTTCTTCATGAAGCCGGCCGACGCCATCGTTGCCGACGGCGCCACCGTCCCCTATCCGCCCAGGACCGCCAATCTCCACCATGAGATCGAGCTGGTCGTGGCCATCGGCACCGGCGGGCGCGACATCCCGGTCGAGAGCGCGCTCGACCATGTGTTCGGCTATGCCGTCGGCCTCGACATGACCCGGCGCGACCTGCAGAACGCCGCCAAGAAGGAAGGCAAGCCCTGGGACATGGGCAAGGGCTTCGACCAGTCGGCCCCGTGCAGCGCCATCCGCACCGTCGCCGACCTCGGCCACCCGGCCAAGGGGGCGGTCACGCTGCAGGTGAACGGCGAGCCGCGGCAGAAGGGCGACCTGTCGGACCTGATCTGGTCGGTGGCTGAGACGATCTCCTACCTGTCCGGGCTGGTCGAGCTGCAGCCGGGCGACCTGATCTACACCGGCACGCCGGAAGGCGTCGGCCCGGTGGTGTCCGGCGACGTGCTGACCGGCGCGGTCGAGGGCGTCGGCACCATCACCCTGACCATCGCCTGAGCCGCCGGCATGCGCATCGCGACCTGGAACATCAATTCGGTCCGCATGCGTCTGGACCTCCTCCTCCGCCTGATGGAGGAGGAGCGGCCGGACGTGATCTGCCTGCAGGAAACCAAGGTGGTCGACGCCGACTTCCCGCTGGCGCCGCTGGCGGAGCGCGGCTATGTCCACGCCCACATCCACGGGATGAAGAGCTACAACGGCGTCGCCATCCTGTCGCGCCTGCCCTTCACGTCGCACGACGTGCAGCACTGGTGCGGCAAGCAGGACTGCCGCCACGCGCTCGCCCATCTGCCGGGCGGGATCGAGCTGCATTGCGTCTACATCCCGGCCGGCGGCGACATCCCCGACCCGGCGGTGAACGACAAGTTCGCCCACAAGCTCCAGTTCCTCGACGAGATGACCCGCTGGCTGGGCACCGAGCGGTCGCCCGACCGTCCCATGGTGCTGGTCGGCGACCTGAACATCGCGCCTCTGGAACAGGATGTGTGGAGCCACAAGGAGCTGCTGTCGGTCGTCTCCCACACGCCGGTCGAGGTGGAACGGCTGGCGGCGATGCAGGCCTCCGCCGGCTGGGTCGACGCCATGCGCCGCTTCGTCCCGCCCGAGGAGAAGCTCTATACGTGGTGGAGCTACCGCGCGAAGGACTGGGCCGCCTCCAACCGCGGCCGGCGCCTGGACCATGTCTGGGTCACGCCGCCGTTGGCCGGGGCGTTGCAGGGCGTCAAGGTGCTGCGCGACGCCCGCGGCTGGGAGCCCAAGCCGTCGGACCATGTGCCGGTGATCGTCGACCTGGACGTCTGACGGGGGAGGGGGCGCAACGCCCCCTGTTCCCGTGCCCTTTGGTCCGGCCCCCCTATTCCAGCAGGCCGATGTTCATCCGCACCACCGCCGGCGTGCCGTCGGCGGACAGCCGGAACAGGTGGGCGCAGCCGTTGACCGGTTCTTCGCCCGGGGCGGCGCGCATGTCCCAGCCGGTGGCCAGCGCATAGAGCGCGCGCAGGATGCCGTTGTGGGCGACGGCGCCGGCCGGGCGGCCGTCGAGGGCGACATCGGTCAGCCAGGAGCGCAGGCGGGCCTGCACCTCGCGCGGGCTCTCGCCGCCGGGGGCCTTGAAGTCGAGGCCGAGCCGGTCGTGCCGGTCGGGCATGCGGCCGTCGGCCCGCAGATCCTCGACGCGCAGTCCCTCCCACTCGCCCCAGTCCATCTCGACGATCCGCGGTTCCGCCACCGGGGCGAGGCCGAGCAGGGCCGCGGTTTCCCATGCCCGGCGCTTCGGGCTGGCGAACCAGCGCAGATCGGCCGACCCGGGCGGCAGGCGGTAGCGGGCGACCCGGGCGCGGCCGGCGTCGGACAGCGGCTCGTCGATGCTGCCCTGGATGCGCCCTTCGGCGTTCCAGGCGGTCGGTCCGTGGCGGAGGATCAGCAGGGTGGTCATGCGGGGCGGCTGCCTCAGCGCTTCGCCGGCTTCTGGGCGGGCGTGTCCTTCAGCTGGGCCAGCACCACCCGGACGCGCGACAGGTCCGGCGGCGGTGCCTTGGCCGGCGCCTTCACCGGCGCCTTGCCCGGCTTCGCCGCCGCGTCGGCGACCTGGACCGGCGCCTTCGCCGTGGGTTTCGCCCCCGTACTCGCCACGGCCTTCCCCTGGTCCTTGGCCTGGGCCTTCTCCTGGGCCTTCTCCTGGGCCTGGGCGAGCATCCGCTCCCGGGCGCGGGCACGGGCCTGCGCCTCCAGGATCTGCGGGGCGCGCGGCTCGCCGGTCTTCGGCGTCCAGGTCCGGAAGGGGCCGGTGTCGACATGGACATGGCCGGTGTGGGCGTACATCGCGTAGCCGCCGCGCTGCATCGCCGCCGCCTCCTCCGCCAGACGGGCGGGCGGGACGCCGGCGATGGAGAAGTCCGCGGCCTGCCCGCGCATGTGGTAGGAGTTCTCGGCCACGTTCGGGTTGCTGCGGGCGAGGCTGGCGTTGGTGGCGCCCGACCGGTAGCCCGAGGTGATGCGGATCGGCGACTCGGGCGGCGCGCCGACGCGGCGGCGCAGCTCCACCAGCATGTCGACCAGGGCCGGATCGACCGGGATCGTCTCGTCGCTGCGGCGGTCGCGGAACAGCACGGCGATCTCGCGCATCGCCGCCGGATCGTAACCGCCATCCGGGCCGCCGCCGGGGCGCCAGTAGGTGACGGACGCGGTCTCGCCGCTGGCGGGGTGGTGCAGCACCACCGAGCGCGGTTCGCCGTCCAGCCCGGCGCTGTCCAGCGGCCCGGTGGTGGCGCAGCCGGCCAGCTGCGTGGCGAGGGTCAGCACGGCGAGACTCCACACGGCACGACCGGTCATGCGCATCGCTTTTCCCCCCAAGCTTCGCACGCCAACGGGACCCCGCCCGCCCCAATCGAGACGGGGTTGCACGCGGATCTAATACCAAGATTGTCACACGAGGCCAGTGTGACAAAGCAACCTGTGGCGCAATCGACACGCGCAAGCGCTTTTGGCTGGGGGAAGTTCGATTTCGGATTCAACCGCCGGGACGGGTAGGGGGCGGGGCGCCTACAGGGACAGCTCCATCCCTTCGCGGGCGACCAGCGATCCGGGGCGCATCGCCTCGGCCTCGGCGGCGATGACGTCCAGCTCCCCGTCGGTGCGGGCCGGGTCGTGGTGGAAGATCACCGCGCGGCCGACGGCGGCGGCGTCCGCCAGCCGCAGGCATTCCTGCCAGGTCGAATGGCCCCAGCCGACGCGCGACGGGTATTCGGCGTCGGTGTAGGTGCTGTCATACACCATCGCGTCGGCGCCGCGCAGCAGCTCCAGGATCGCGGGGTCGCGGCCCTCGGCCGGATGCTCGGTGTCGGTCAGGACGCACAGGCTGCGGCCGCCATGCTCCACCCGGTAGCCGGTGGCGCCGTCGGGATGGTTCAGGCGGCAGGTGCGCACCGTCACCCCCGGCGCCGGCTCCAGCGTCTGGCCGGCCTGGAAGTCGCGGTACTGGCAGTCGGCCCGGAAGATCTCCACCGGGACCGGGAACAGCGGCGCCGTCATCATGTCTGACAGCACGGTGCGGAAGGGCCGCTCCGGCGGCAGATGCCCGGCCCACAGCCGCAGCCGGCTGGCCGGGTCGAAGGCCGGCGCGAAGAAGGGCAGGCCGCAGATGTGGTCCAGATGGCTGTGGGTCAGCAGCAGGTCGATGTCCACCGGCCCGCCGTTCCGCACCAGCGCCTCGCCCAGCGGGCGGATGCCGGTGCCGCAGTCGAAGACGATGTGGGCGCCGCCGCAGCGCACCTCGATGCAGGCGGTGTTGCCGCCATAGCGGATGGTCGACGGCCCCGGCGAGGCGATGCTGCCGCGCACGCCCCAGAAGCGGACGGTGAAGGGCGACGCGCCGCCGGCCTCTTTCCGGGCGGGCGGGGGGGCGGCATTGTTCGAAGGGGGAACGGTCATGACGGCGCCATCGTGGCGGCCCCGCCTGCCCAAGTCTAGGCAAAACAAAATCCCGCCCAGCCGTACCGGGCGAATCCCTTCGGGCAGGTCGCCGCCGTCCGGTCCCCGCCGTCCGGTCCCCGCCGTCCGGTCCCCGCCGTCCGATCCCCGCCGTCCGATCAGGGTGCGTCCCGACCGGCCGGCCCATGAAGGGCATCTGTCCAAACCCATAAGATGTGGTAGGTTGGGGCTTGTCGCGCAGTGCGCGGCATGACCTGCAGCCGCGCGGTGCGCGGCATGACCTGCAATGGTTCCCGCGCCGGTGGGGACCGGCTCCGGCGGAACCCGACGCGGATGGATCCTGACAAGCTCGCCAAAGTCCTCGCCATGGCCGAGTCGGAGCATCAGGGCGAGGCGCTGTCCGCGTTGCGCGCCGCCCGAATCATGCTGTCCCGCGCCGGCCTGTCCTTCCGCGACCTGGCGGAGCGCGCCCGCGCCCCCGTCTTCCCGGCGCCGGAGCAGCCGGCCGCCGAACCGCCCGGCGCCCCCGCCCCGCCGCCGCCGCCCGACGAGCTGGTCCGCGGCCTGCGCCGGCAGGTGAGGGATCTGGAACTCGAACTCGCCACCCTGCGCCGCCAGCTCGACAAGGCGGCGGGCGACGCCGACCGCCAGCGCGAGGAGGCCGACCGCTGGCGCACCCTGGCGCGCGAGACGGCGGAAAAGCTGTGGGACATGGGCAAGGCGCTGGAGCGCAAGCACTCCCGCCATGCCGACACCGACAAGCGGCGCACCGTGCTGGAGCTGTTGCAGGATCCGGGCAGCGCGCTGCTGTCCGACCGCGAGATCGCGCGCCGCGTCGGCGTCTCGGCCCATGACGTGACCCATTGGCGCCGGCGGCTGGCGATCGTCGGGCGCAAGCTGCGGCTGCTGCCGGTGGTGTCGCGCGGGCGCGGGCTCTGGATCGGGCCTTCAGCCACCGGTCTGGGGACGGGCGGCGCCGGCGCCGGGACCGCGAGGGGCCGGGCAGCCGCCGGGCAGCCGCCGGGCGGGCGCCGCCGCTGGCTGGGTTTCACTGGCGAGGTGACAATCGCCGAACGCGGAAGCCGGCGGGAGCTGGCCCCCTGCGGCAGGCGCTGACCGGCAGGCGCCGATCAGGGCACCAGCCGGTAGCCGCCGGGCTCGGTCACCAGGATGCGGGCGTTGGACGGGTCGGCCTCGATCTTCTGGCGCAGGCGGTAGACGTGGGTTTCCAGCGTGTGGGTGGTGACGGCGGCGTTGTAGCCCCAGACCTCCCCCAGCAGGGTTTCGCGCCCGACCACCAGATCGCCGGCCCGGTAGAGATATTTCAGGATCGCCGTTTCCTTCTCGGTCAGGCGGATCCTGCGGTTGGCGGCCTCGTCCAGCAGCAGCTTGGCGCCGGGGCGGAAGCTGTAGGGGCCGATGGCGAAGACGGCGTCCTCGCTCTGCTCGAACTGGCGCAGCTGGGCGCGCAGCCGGGCGATCAGCACCCCCAGCCGGAAGGGCTTGGCCACATAGTCGTTGGCGCCGGATTCCAGCCCCAGGATGGTGTCGGCGTCGCTGGCCGATGCGGTCAGCATGACGACGGGGCAGCGCACGCCCTCGCGCCGCAGCAGCTTGCAGACGTCGCGCCCGTCCATGTCCGGCAGCCCGACGTCCAGCAGGATGGCGGAAAAGCCGGTCCCGGCCGCGGCGGCAGCCCGCGCCGCCGCCAGCGCCGCGGCGCCGTCCCCGGCCTCCTCCGTCTCATACTCCTCCAGCAGCCGGAGCTGCTCCGCCAGGGACTGGCGCAGGGCGGTGTCGTCATCGACCAGGAGGATGCGCTTTGCGGAGGTCATGGGTCGTGCGGCACGGAACGGGAAGCGGGGGGCCCCGGCGGCGGGGCCGCGCCTTAGTAGCATGGCGCCGCCGGATTGTCGTGATGGCTTGTGGCCGCCCGCCCATCCGCCCGCCCGTTGCCGCCACCGGCGGTGCGGCCGCTATTCCATCGACAGCGCGGCCAGCAGCGCCGCCGCGCCCTCGCCGTCCGCCGCGGCGAGCACCAGCCGGTCGGGCCGCACCCCCAGCGCCCGCACCGCCTCGGCGACGGCGCCCTCCGGCACGACGATGCGGCGCATCAGGGACAGCGCCCCCTGCTCCAGGTTGCGGCGCACCGCCGCCTCGTCGGCAGCCAGCGCCGGATCGCTCCAATGCAGCCGCTCCACCAGGGCCGACAGGCGCAGGCGGCGGTGGTCGGCGGGCAGGCTGGCGGCCAGGTTGAACAGCGCGTTGCCGTCCAGCAGCACCGTCGCGCCGTCGGGCAGCCGGGCCAGCGCGATGTCGGCAGCCAGGATCGCCGACGGGTCGACCTGCGGATGCGGGCCGGGCAGGGCGTGGACGGTCATGCCGGTCCCGGCGGCGCGCAGCGCCTCGACCATGCGGCGGCCATAGGAGTCGGCGGGAAGATCCGCCGGCATCGCCACATGAAGGCCGGGCTGGGGCAGGCCGGGCCCGGGCAGGCCGGGCCCGGGTTGGGTCTTCATGGCGTCGGTCGTCACGGGTGGAACTCTCCCGAATGATTGGGGGGGTGTTGTCGGGCGGCATCCTGACATGGCCGCGCTTTCTCCGGAACAGGCCGGCCGGCGGGATCGTTGCGCTGCCGGCAACGGTGTGGCGCGCGGGAATCGCTGGACAGGGGCGCGCCACCTGCGCTTTGCTTCGCCCGCCGACCGCACCATGTCCCGTTCCTGCGCCGGATGAGGCGCTCCCGCTACGTAAAGCCGCTGACGATGCACGCCGAACGCCCTTCCTCCGCTGCCGCCACCGCCATTCCGTCCGCGCCTGCGGCGTCTTCAGCAGCCACTGCCGCATCCGGTACGGCCGCCGCCACGACGGGCGCCATCGACGAGGCGGCCGTGCGCGCCGTCGACCGGGCGCTGGCCGCGTTGCGCCGGGGCGAGGTGGTGGCGATCGAAACCGCCGACGGCACCGTCGGCGCCGCGGTTTCGGTGGAGTCGGTGGCGCTCGACGCGGTGGAACGGCTGAAGGCGCTGACCGGCGGTTCGCCGCGGCTGGTCGTCACCCGCCGCCGTGCGATGGTGCTGGGGCTGGCCGATGCACGCCCGGCCCCGGCGTCCGGCGACGGCTCCCTGGGCGAAGACTCCCTGGGCGAAGGCTTCGGCGCGACGGCGCTCGACCGGCCCGGCGGGCTGAGCGCCGACGAGGCCCACGCGCTGGCCGATCCCGAACAGCATCCGCTGGCGCAGGGCAGGCTCCCCGCCGGCCTGACCGCGGCGGACGCCTGCCCCGGCAGCCGCGAGGCCACCGCGGTCGATCTCGCCCGGCTGGCCCGCCTGCTGCCCGCCGCCATCACCGCCGACCTGCCGCCCGCCGTGGACGCCGGTGCCGCCAGTGCCGCCGACTGGGCGGCCGAGCACGACCTGCTGCTGGTGCGGGCCGCCGACGTCGCCGACTACCGTGTCCATGTCGTGCGCACCCTGCGCCTGGTCGCCGACGCGCGGGTGCCGCTGGTGGGATCGGAGAACACGCGCATCTACGCCTTCCGCCCGGCCGATGGCGGGCCGGAGCATCTGGCCATCGTCATCGGCGACCCCGATCCGGAGCAGCCGGTGCTGACCCGCCTGCATTCCGAATGCTTCACCGGCGACCTGCTGGGATCCCTGCGCTGCGATTGCGGCGACCAGCTGCGCGGGGCGATCGCCGAGATCGCCCGCCACGGCAGCGGCGTGCTGCTGTATCTGGCGCAGGAGGGGCGCGGCATCGGGCTGGTCAACAAGCTGCGCGCCTACCGCATCCAGGACAATGGCTTCGACACCGTCGACGCCAACGAGATCCTGGGCTTCGAGGCGGACGAGCGGGTCTATCTGCCGGCGGCGGAAATGCTGCGGCAGCTCGGCTTCCCGGCCGTGCGGCTGATGACCAACAACCCGGAGAAGCTGCGCCAGCTCGCCCGCTGCGGCATCGCCGTGGTCGAGCGGGTCGCCCATGTCTTCCCGGCCAACGGCCACAACGAAGCCTATCTCCGCACCAAGGCGGAACGCAGCGGCCACATGTTCTGAGCTGCAAGGCCGCAAGGGGAGGGCGGGGCAGGAAGCGCCGGGCCGACCCGGCAGTTCTTGCCCGGTGCCACCACCGGACCCCGCCCGGGAAACCATGGGGGGGAATCGGATTCCGGGTGCGGCGGCCCTGCCGTCCGGAATCGGCCCCTGAACCGCCGGATTCCGGTCCGAACAGGGAGCGGGCGCTGGCACGGAGCTTGCTTTCCCTTCTCTCCGACCACCGAGCCGGGAGACCGCCCATGGCCATCGACGCCACCACCATCGACAGCAGCGCCGTCCAGCGTACGGCGCCGCGCGAAAAGGCGTCGCCGGTCATCAACGACGGCCACAACGGCGGCCCGGTGGAAATCCGCGGCGAGATGTCCTTCTGGGACTTTCTCGACGTCATCAATCCGCTGCAGCACATCCCGATCGTCAGCACCGTCTATCGCGAGATCACCGGCGACACCATCCAGCCATCCATGCGGGTCATGGGCGACATGCTCTATGGCGGCGTGGTGGGCGGCATGGCCTCCCTCGCCAATGCGGTGATCGAGGAGGGGACCGGCTCGGACATCGGGGACAAGGTCATGGCCTCGCTCGGCTTCGGGGGCGGCGACCGGCCCGCCGATTCCATCGACGTGGCGGACGCCCCGGGAGGGCCGGCCCCGTCCGCTGCGACGCCCGCTGCGGCGTCCGGCCAGGCCCCTGCCGGACCTCCGCCCGCAGGCGGGCTCGCCGCGGCGCTGGCCGCCGCGAGGCCGACCAGCCTCCAGCCGCCTGCGCCCGCGACCGGCCAGCCGGTCCGGCTCGCCGCCGCGCAGGAGCCGCCGGCGCTGGCCGCGCAGCTGGCCGCCGGCGGGACGGGAGCGCCGCACCCCGGCAAGATGCCGGCGCGCGACACGCCGCTCGCCAGTTCCGCACTTGCCAAGCACAGCGTGCCGCGCCAGGTCGCGCCGACGACCGGGACGGTGATGGCCGCCGCGCGGGCCGCCGGTGCGGCGCCCGCCGATGGCATCCCGGGCGGCACACAGGGTACTCCCCCGGGCACTCCCCCGGACTCTGCGGCGGCCGCAGCAGCCAAGGCACCGCCCGGCGAGGCCGGTCCGCAGCCGGTCGCGCCGGCCATGCTGTCGGAGACGATGATGCGCAATCTGGCGAAGTACGAGCAGTCGCGCAAAGCGGCGCAGGCCGCCAGCACCACGCGGCTGTCGGGATGAGCATCGAGATCACGGTGACCGCGGATGGCGGAACCGCAGCCGTCACCGGCCGCCTGCGCTGGCCGGGAGGCGAGGCGCCCTGCGTGCTGGGCCGCGGCGGCGTGCGTGCCGACAAGCGCGAGGGCGACGGCGCGACCCCCGTCGGCCGCTTCCCGCTGCGCCGCGTGATGTGGCGGGCCGACCGGCTGCCGGCGCCGGAAACCGGCCTGCCGGTGCAGGCGATCGCCGAGGATGACGGCTGGTGCGACGAACCGAGGGATCCCGCCTACAACCGTCCGGTGACAAGGCCCTATCCCGCCAGCCACGAGGAGATGTGGCGGGACGACCATGTCTACGACATCGTGGTGGCGATGGGGCACAACGACGATCCGGTCGTGCCGGGGCTGGGCAGCGCGGTGTTCCTCCACCTCGTCCGTCCCGACCGCGCGCCGACCGCCGGCTGCATCGCGCTCGCGCCCGGCGACATGCTGCGCCTGCTGAAGGATTGCGGGCCTGGCAGCGTGTTGAGCGTCGCCGGTCCGGCCGCCGGGTGATGCCGCCCGTCAGAGGCCGTTCGTCAGGGAGCGGGGTAGGGGCGGGCGCCGAAGATCGCCGTGCCGACCCGCACATGGGTGGCGCCGAAGCGCACCGCGGTTTCGTAATCGCCGCTCATGCCCATGCTGACCTCGGCCAGCCCGAGCCGGCGTGCCATCTCCGCCAGCAAGGCGAAATGCATCGCCGGCTCCTCGTCCACCGGCGGAATGCACATCAGGCCGGTGACGGGCAGCCCGAGCCGGTCGCGGCAGTCAGCCAGGAAGGCCTCGACTTCCGCCGGGGCGATGCCGGCCTTCTGCGGCTCCTCGCCGGTGTTGACCTCGATCAGGCAGCGCGGGCGGCGGCCGGTCCTGGCCATCTCCTCGGCCAGCGCCTCGGCCAGCTTGGGGCGGTCCAGCGTCTGGATCGCGTCGAACAGGGCGACCGCGTCCTTGACCTTGTTGGTCTGCAGCGGCCCGATCAGATGCAGTTCCAGGTCGGGGAACCGCTCCTTCAGGGCCGGGAACTTGCCCTTGGCCTCCTGCACGCGGTTCTCGCCGAACACGCGCTGGCCGGCGGCCAGGGCCTCCTCCACCGCGTCTGCCGGGTGGGTCTTCGACACCGCCACCAGCGTCACCGCGCCTGCGCCGCGCCCGCAGGCCGCCGCGGAGCCGGCAATGGCGCTGCGCACCGAGTCGAGCCGGCCCGTCACCGTGTCCGCGACCCCCGAACCGCCTGATTCGCTGCCGGTTCGCGTATCCTTGCCAGTGCCCTGCGTCGTCGTCATGGCGGCCCCCAATCCGGTCGCTGCGGGTGTACAGCGCTTCCGCGGCGTGTTAGCCGACGATCCGCGGAAACGCAAGCGCCCCAAGCGACCGGCCGCAGGCAACCGGCCATCGGTTCGGCGGGCGCCGGCATCGTCACCGTTTGCAAATCGAGGAGACCTCCGCATGCGGAGTCCGTTTCGTTCCCTGCTCTCCGCCCTGACCCAGGCGGCTCCCGCCGGCCTGCTCGGAGTTGGCCTGCTCTCTGCCGGCCTGGTTGCCGTGGCGTCGGTCGCCCTTCCCGCCCACGCCGAAGAGCATGCGAAACCCGCGCCCAAGGCCGCGGCACCGGCGCCGGCAAAGCCCGGGGCCAAGTCCGCCAAGGCCAAGCTCATGGTCGGGTCGCCGATGACCAAGGTGCGTTTCAGCGAGCCGGCCTTTCCGCTGACCGACGACGGCACCTATCGCGGCTATATGGACAGGATCCTGGACGAATACGGCCGCCGTTGCGTGCGGCAGGAACAGTTCGGCTGGGAGATCGCGAAGGACGACCAGGAGCGGCTGGACTATATCTTCCAGGGGACGATGACCAATTACGGCCGCATCGGCTATCTGCTGGGTGAGATCCATCCCAAGGCGGTCACCGACCCTGAAACCATCGCCTTCCTCGCCGACCGCGAGAAGAACCGCTTCCTGCTGGTGTGGACGCCGCTGGAGACGTCGGTGCTGTTCATGATGTGCGAAACCGCCGACAAGGCCGCCAAGACCGAAGCCCCGCCCAAGACCGTCCAGAAGAAGTGAGCGTCCGGAAGAAGTGACCGGAATAAAAAGAGGCGGCGGATCGCTCCGCCGCCTTCGCGTTCGCTGCCAGGAAGCCGTCGCTTAGAAAGCGAAGCGGGTATCCCACAGAACGATGTTGGCGTCGTTGCTCACGCCGCCGACCTTGTTGTCGAGGTAGCTGTATTCCAGGCCGGTGGTCAGGCCGGGGGCGACGGTGTAGGTCACGCCGGCCTGCCAGACATGGGCGCGGGAGTTCAGGCCGGCGAAGTTGCTGTCGATGCCCTGGGCGTCGGTGTAGGTGGCGGCCAGGATGACCGGACCCATCGTGTAGTTCGCGCCGACGATCCAGATCTGCTGGTCGTCCACGCCACTGGTGCCGGTGGCATAGCCGCTGTCGCCGCTGAAGGCGTAGCTGCCGCCGACCTTGAAGTTGGCGTAGGACACGTTGGCGCCGACATGGACCGACGACAGATCCTCGAGCCCGCTGGCCGCCTTGGCGAACTGGTAGGCCGCGCTGGCCTCCACGCCGACGCCGCCGAACTCGGCCTTGTAGGTGGCCTGGACTTCGCCCATGTCGCGATAGGCGGTGCTGTTCTTGCGACGGTTCACGTCGGTGTTGCTGCTGCCGTAGGTCGGGGTGTAGGCGGCACCGACCTGGAAGCCGGCGAAGCTCGGCGTCAGGTAGATGATCTTGCTGCTGGCATCGCCCGACTCAAGCGTGCGCAGGCTGCCCAGCACGTACGGAGCGCCGGCGGCGTTGACGTAGTAGTTGATGTACTGCGCGTCCGGCGACGCCTCGATGCCTTCGACGTTCGGGCCGATGATGCCGTATTCGTCGGACAGGCCGTTGATGGTGCCTGCCTGGACAGTGCCGAAGGTGCCGTTCACGAAGATGAACGCGCGGTCGTTGTCGGTGGTGCGGCTGCCGCCCGCGCCGGTGACGGAGCGCAGGCGCAGGCGGGCACCGTATTCCAGCCCGTTGTCGGCCTTGGCCGTCGGGGTGATGTTCAGGCGGAAGCGGTTCGCGAACTCGGTCGTGCGCAGGCCGCTGTCGTTGTCCTGGTCGACGTAGGCGCCCTGGAAGTACGCGTCGCCGCCCAGGAGGATGTCGAACTTCGACTGGGCCGAGGCGGTGCCGCAGCCGGCAGCGAGGGCAACGGCGGCACCGCCGATGACGAGGGAACGCTTCATGGAGTGTCCATCCTTATGCCTGCGCCCCAGAAGTCGAAGGGGGGCGGAATTGTGTCTTTGCTTGCGTCGTTTTTAATCCTGCCGGGTATCGGGCAGCAAGTGGCAAACAGACGGCCAATCGCCACTGCCGGATGGGCGTGACGCGAAAAACACGGCTTTTCGGATGGTTTCGCTTCGGGTGTGAAGCAACTGGGGGCTTTTGGAGGATTTGCCGGGTCATTCGTGCCGCGCACCCCGATCGAACGGCTTATCCATTTGGATGGATGCGCAGGAGGGGGCCGGGCACCGATGTTCATCTTGGCAGAGTGGGTGCCAGGGGGCCAATCCAGACGGCCGATCCCGGCGGCAGATCGACCGGGGGTGGTGGTTCATCGGGCGATGACGGTGCCGGTTGTGTTCCCCGACGGTCGTCCGGCAAAAAAAGAGGCGGCGGAATTGCTCCGCCGCCTTCACGTTTGCTGCCAGGAAGCCGCCCCTTAGAAGGAGAAGCGGGTATCCCACAGGAAGATGTTGGCGTCGTTGTCCACGCCGCCCGACTTGTTGTCGACATAGCTGTATTCGAGGCCGGTGGTCAGGCCGGGGGCGACGGTGTAGGTCACGCCGCCCTGATAGATGCGGGCACGGGCATAATCGGCGGCGGTGGCGGCACCGGTGCCGACATTGGCACCCTTGGCATCGGTGTAGGTGGCGGCCAGGATGACCGGACCCACGGTGTACTGGGCGCCGATGAGCCAGACCTGGTTGTCGTCGACGCCGGTATGGCCCTTGGCGTAGCCGCTGTCGCCGCTGAAGGCATAGCTGCCGCCGATGGCGAAGGCGCCGTAGGTGACGGTTGCGCCGGCGTGGACCGACGACAGATCCTCGAAGCCCGTCGGAGCCTGGGCGAACTGGTAGGCGGCGCTCGCCTCCAGGCCGAGGCTGCCGAAGGCACCCTTATAGTAGGCCTGGACTTCACCCATGTCGTTGTAGGTGACGTTCTTGCGGCGGTTGATGTCGGTGTTGCTGCTGCCGTAGGTCGGGGTGTAGGCGGCGGACAGCTTGAGGCCGGCGAAGCTCGGGGTCGAGTAGACGATCTTGGTGCTGGCGTCGCCCGACTCCAGCGTGCGCAGCGCGCCGGTCACGTACGGCAGCGTGGTGACGCCGTAGTAGGACGCGTAGAAGCCGTCCGGGCTGCCCGAGATGCCGTCGATGTTCGGGCCGATGACGCCCGTGTCGTCCGACGGGCCGTTGGTCACGCCGGCCTGCACCGAACCGAAGGTGCCGTTCGCGAAGATGTACGCGCGGTCGTTGTCGGTGGTGCGGCTGCCGTTCGCGGCGGTGACCGAGCGCAGGCGCAGGCGGGCGCCGTATTCCAGACCGTTGTCGGCCTTGGCCGTCGGGGTGATGTTCAGGCGGAAGCGGTTGGCGAACTCGGTCGTGCGCAGGCTGTTGTCGTTGTCCTGGTCGACATAGGCGCCCTGGAAGAAGACGTCGCCGCCCAGCAGGACGTCGAACTTGGATTGGGCCGAGGCGGTACCGCAGCCGGCGGTAAGAGCGACGGCGGCGCAGCCGATGATCAGGGAACGCTTCATGGAGTGTCCATCCTTTTGCGTGCGCCCCGTCTTACCGGGGTGCGAACGGTTGTCTTTGTGACTTTGACTTAACCGCGCGCGGTTCCGGCCGGCAAGAGGCAAACTGTGATGATTCCACTCATCCGCCACATAGTTGCAACAAAAGCACAGGCTTAAGTGTTTGAAATAAAACAAAAAAACCAAAGTGCTGCTTTTCTGGCACTCTCCTTGTGCGAAAAATCAGCACATGGATCAAAATTTGGGCACAAAAAGAAAGGGCGGTGACCGAAGCCACCGCCCTTTCCATCCGTTGCCGGACGTCTTATCGGAAGACCGATTAGAACGCCAGGACCGAACGGAGGATCACGACGTTGCCCTTGTCGTCGCGGTCCGACGTAGCGGTCGTCAGATCGCTGTCGGCCTCGAAGTAGTCGTACTGGGCCTGCAGGGTGAAGCCGGGGGCGACGGTGTAGCCGACACCGATTTCGTAGACCTGCAGCTCACGCTCGCCACGCGACAGCAGCGAACCGGCGTCCTTGCCGTTCTTGTAGTTGGCGCCGACAACGATCGGGCCGGTGGTGTACTGGACACCGACAACCCAGTTGCGGCTGTTCTCGGTGAAGTAGCCGGCGCGCTCGTTCTGGCCCGACTTGCCGAAATCGACGTAGCTGCCGCCGACGCTGAAGCCGGCGTAGCCGACCTGCGCACCGACCTGCCAGGCGTTCAGGTCCTTGTAGTTCGACGAGACACCGCCGGCGGTGACGTCATCGACGGCCTGACCCCAGAAGTAGCCGGCGCTCGCCTTCAGAGCAACGCCACCGAAGGTGTTGCTGTAGTTGGCGCCGACTTCGACCATGTCGGTGAAGGTGGTGGCGAACTGACCAGCGACGGTGCCGACCGGATCGGTGCGGTTCACGTCGGTGTTCGAGCTGTCGTTGCGCGGGGTGTAGCTGGCGCCAACCTGCAGGCCGGCGAAGCGCGGCGAGAAGTAGACGATCTTCGACGAGTTGCCATCGGGAACCAGCGACTGCACGAGCATGCTGCCGCCGTTCAGGCTGGCGAAGCCGCCCGAGATGTCGGTGTTGGAGCCGAGGAACGCGGTCACGCCGTCATAGATGCCGAGCGGCAGGTAATCCTGCGGGGCCGTGACGTAGGTCTCGTCGCTGAAGGTGTTCTGCGTGCCCATGCGGACCTGACCGAACGAACCCTGCGCGAAGATATAGGCGCGGTCGTTGTCGGTGGTGCGGGCGTTGTTGGCGCCGCCAACCGAGCGCATGCGCAGACGGGCACCGTACTCCAGGCCGTTGTCGGCCTTGGCGGTCGGGATGATGTTGATGCGCATGCGGTTACGGAATTCCGTCGAACGGAGGCCCGAGTCGAGATCCTGGTCGACGTAACCACCCTCGAAGTAGGCGTCGCCGCCGACCTTCACATCGAACTTGGCTTGGGCGTTGGCAGCGCCAGCACCGAGAGCGAGAGCAATGGCGGCGGAGCCGGCCAGCAGATAACGGTTCATAATAGGTGCCTCCATCCTGGCAGCAGATGTTTCAGCCTGGTTGACGTCCTGGCTGAGACTTTCGTACGCACCCCCGCCCTTGCCAGCAAGCGGCAAATCTCCGTGATTGCTGCATTGGGGGGACAGTGTGTCGAACGGAGCACACTAAGAAGGGGCCCCATCCGGCGCCGCCACAGTCGAACCCGGCAGGGCGGAGCCGGTGTCGCGAGGCGGGGCAAAGATGCTTCCGCTGTTGCGTGGGGCCGTCCACTTATGGTCTGTTCAGCGGCATTCCGCGCGTGACTCGCGCGCGGCAACCCCTTTTCTGAACCGGGTTCCCGACCATGCGCCGTTCGACCGCCCTTCGCCTTGTCCCTGTACTGCTCGCGGCCTCCGTCTCGATCGCCGGCTGTGCAAGCTGGGGCGGCAAGACCGAAACCGTCGAGGAGCAGATGAAGAACAAGGATTACAAGTTCGGCAGCCTGCTCGGCACGGACGGCGGCATGAACCTGTTCGGCAAGAACAAGCGCGGCGGCGACCAGGACGCTTCCAGCGGCATCGGCGTCAACAGCTTCCTGTGGCGCGCCTCGCTCGACACGCTCTCCTTCATGCCGATCGCCTCGGCCGACCCGTTCGGCGGCGTGATCCTGACCGACTGGTACACCCCGCCCGACTCGGCCAACGAGCGGTTCAAGGTCAACCTCTACATCATGGACCGCCAGCTCCGCGCCGACGGCATCCGGGTGTCGGTGTTCAAGCAGCAGCGCACCGGCGCCGACTGGCGCGAGGTTCCGGTCGGGCCGGAGACCGCCGGCACGCTTGAGGACGCGGTGCTGACCCGCGCCCGCCAGCTCCGCGTCGCGCAGAGCGCCCAGAACGCGGCCACCCGCTGACGGCAGGGCGCCCGGCCTCCGGCCGGGCAGGCATCCAGACCCGGCCTCCGGCCGGGCAAGCATCCAGACCCGGCCTCCGGCCGGGCAGGCATCCAGCATCTGGCACAACGGAAACGGCGTCGCGCTCATGTCGCGTTACAATGTCAAGGAAACCGAGGCGAAGTGGCAGGGCGTGTGGGACGGCAACGGCTGTTTCACCGCTCGCGAGGACGCCTCCCGGCCCAAATACTATGTGTTGGAGATGTTCCCCTATCCGTCGGGGCGCATCCACATGGGCCATGTCCGCAACTACACCATCGGCGACGTGATCGCGCGCTTCAAGCGCGCCAAGGGCTTCAACGTCCTGCATCCGATGGGCTGGGACGCCTTCGGCCTGCCGGCGGAGAACGCCGCGCTGGAGAAGAAGGTGCATCCCGCCGCCTGGACGCGCGAGAACATCGCGACCATGCGCGGCCAGCTGAAGACGATGGGCCTGTCCATCGACTGGGACCGCGAGATCGCCACCTGCGACGTGGACTATTACCGCCACGAGCAGAAGATGTTCGTGGATTTCCTGAAGGCGGGCCTGGCCTACCGCAAGGAATCCTGGGTGAACTGGGACCCGGTGGACAACACCGTGCTGGCCAACGAGCAGGTGATCGACGGCCGCGGCTGGCGCACCGGCGCGCTGGTGGAGAAGCGCAAGCTGTCGCAGTGGTTCCTGAAGATCACCGCCTATGCCGAAGACCTGCTGAAGGGGCTGGAGACGCTGGACCGCTGGCCCGAGCGCGTCCGCATCATGCAGGAGAACTGGATCGGCAAGTCCACCGGCGTCCGCTTCCGCTTCGGCATCAAGGGGCGCGGGGACGAGCTGGAGGTCTTCACCACCCGGCCCGACACGCTGTTCGGCGCCTCCTTCGCCGCGATCTCCCCGAACCACCCGCTGGCCGCCGAACTGGCCGCCGGCAACCCGGACCTTGCGGAGTTCATCGCCGAGTGCAACCGGCTGGGCACCAGCGAGGAGGCGATCGAGACGGCGGAGAAGCGCGGCTTCGACACCGGCCTCAAGGTCGTGCATCCCTTCGACCCGTCGTGGGAGCTGCCGGTCTATGTCGCCAACTTCGTGCTGATGGAATACGGCACGGGCGCGATCTTCGCCTGCCCGGCCCATGACCAGCGCGACCTGGACTTCGCCCGCAAATACGGCCTGCCGGTCCGCCCGGTGGTGATCCCGGCCGATGCCGATCCGGCGGCCTTCGAGGTCGGGACCGAGGCCTACACCGGTCCCGGCGTGCTGCGGAACTCCGCCTTCCTCGACGGACTCGACACCGAGTCGGCGAAGGAGGAGGCCGGCAAGCGGCTGGAGGCGGCGGAGCGGGGCGAGCGCACCACCCAGTACCGCCTGCGCGACTGGGGCGTGTCGCGCCAGCGCTATTGGGGCTGCCCGATCCCGGTCGTCCATTGCGAGTCGTGTGGCATCGTCCCGGTTCCGGACGACCAGCTGCCGGTCGTGCTGCCGGAGGACGTGACCTTCGACAAGCCCGGCAACCCGCTGGCCCACCATCCGACCTGGAAGCACACCGACTGCCCGGCCTGCGGCAAGCCGGCGCTGCGCGAGACGGACACCTTCGACACCTTCATCGAGTCGTCCTGGTATTTCGCCCGCTTCTGCTCGCCGAAGACCGGGGATGCGGCCTTCACCCGCGGGGCGGTCGATTACTGGCTGGGGGTCGACCAGTATATCGGTGGCATCGAGCATGCGGTCCTGCACCTGCTCTACAGCCGTTTCTGGACCCGCGCGCTGAAGACCTGCGGCTACCTGAACCTGGACGAGCCGTTCACCGGCCTGTTCACCCAGGGCATGGTCAACCACGAGACCTACAAGGATGCCGGCACCGGCGCCTGGCTGGCCCCGACGGACCTGACCAAGACCGACACGGGCGAGTGGGTCCGGGCAGACTCCGGCGCACCGGTCACTGTCGGCCGCGTCGAGAAGATGTCGAAGTCCAAGAAGAACGTGGTGGACCCGGCACACATCATCGGCACCTACGGCGCCGACGCCGCCCGCCTGTTCATGCTGTCCGACAGCCCGCCGGAACGCGACCTGGAATGGACCGAGGCCGGCATCGACGGCGCCTGGCGCTACATCAACCGCCTGTGGCGGATGGTGACCGAGGCGCCGGTGGAGCTGCCCGCCGCCGGCACGCCGAAACCCGAGTCGTTCGGCCCGAAGGCCGAGGCCGCCCGCCGCCTGGTCCACAAGACCATTGCCGGCGTGTCGGAGGATCTCGACAAGTTCCGCTTCAACAAGGCGGTCGCCCGCGTCCGCGAGCTGTCCAACGCGCTCGGCGAGCTGGACGGCAGGGGCGAGGGCGAGGCCTGGGTGCTGCGCGAGGGCTTCGAGTCGCTGGTCCGCCTGCTCGGCCCGATGATGCCGCACCTGGGCGAGGAGCTGTGGGCGCAGCTGGGGCACGCCACCCTGCTGGCCGACCAGCCCTGGCCGGACGCCGACCCCGCCCTGGTGGTGGAGGACAGCGTCAAGGTCGCGGTCCAGGTCAACGGCAAGCTGCGCGCCACGCTGGAGCTGCCGCGCGACATGGACAAGGACGCGGCGGAGCAGGCGGCGCTTGCCGATGCCAACGTCCTGCGCGCCATGGACGGCAAGCCTGCGCGCAAGGTCATCGTCGTCCCGAACCGGGTGATCAATGTCGTCATCTGAACCCAGACCGGTCCGCCGGACCGTAGTTCAGCGCACCCTGGCGCGGGGGCTGTTCGCCCTCGCGCTCGGCCTGTCGGCCGCATCCCTGTCGGGCTGCGGCTTCCAGCCGCTCTACGGCGGCAGCGGGGTCGGGGCCGCGGCGTCGGACCGGCTGATGGAGGTCGACATCGCGTCGATCCCCAACCGGGAGGGGCAGAAGCTCCGCAACCTGCTGATCGACAATTTCTACCCGTCGCAGCGGCCGGGCAATCCGCGCTACCGGCTGGATGTCGCGCTGTCGGCGTCGGAGCAGAAGCTGGCCCTGCAGAAGGACGCCACCGCGGTCCGCGCGCAGCTGCTGGTCAACGCGCCGTACCGCCTGACCGACACCCAGACCGGCAAGGTGGTGTTCCAGTCCAACTCGCGCTCGATGATCAGCTACAACACGCTGGAGCAGCATTACGCCGCCATCGTGACGGTGCAGAGCGCCTATGACCGGGCGTTGGAGGACATCTCCAACGACATCACCACCCGCGTCGCCATGTTCCTCGGCCGGGAAAGCTGAACCAGCCGGGGAACGCTGAACCAGAAGGACGGCGCCGGTGAAACTCCAGGCCAAGGCGATCGACGGCTTCCTGCGCAGCCCGGACCCCAAGGTCCGGGCGGTGCTGCTTTATGGCCCCGATTCGGGGCTGGTGCGCGACCGGGCCCAGACCCTGGGCAAGACGGTCGTCGCCGACCTGTCCGATCCCTTCCGCGTCGCCGAGTTCCTGGGCCGGGCGCTGGCCGACGACCCGGCGCGGCTGGCCGACGAGGCCGCGGCGCTCTCCTTCACCGGCGGCCGACGGCTGATCCGGGTCCGCGACGCCGAGGACAACGCCACCGCCGCCTTCACCGCCTTCCTCGACGATCCGCCGCCGGGCGACAGCCTGGTGGTGGTCGAGTCGGGCGACCTGTCGGCCCGGTCGAAGCTGCGCCTGCTGTTCGAGGGCGCGGACGGCGCCGCCGCCATTCCCTGCTATGTCGAGGAGGAAGCCTCGCTCGGCCGGGTCATCGCCGATATCCTGCACGGCCATGGGCTGACCGCCGATCCCGATGCGCTCGCCTTCCTGTCGGCCAACCTCGTCGGCGACCGCATGGTCGCCCGCGGCGAGGCGGAGAAGCTGGCGCTCTATATGGGAAGCGGGACGCGGGTGCGGCTGGAGGATGCCCAGGCCTGCATCGGCGACAGCGCCGCCCTGTCGATGGATGAGCCGGTGTGGGCGGCGGCCGAGGGCGACTTCGCCACGCTCGACCGCTCGCTGGCCCGGCTGTTCGCCGAGGGCACCTCGCCGGTGCCGATCCTGCGTGGCGCCCAGCGCCATTTCCAGCGCCTGCAGCTGCTGTGCGCCCAGGTCGCCGCCGGCAAGGCGCCGGAGGCCGCCGTCGAGTCGCTGCGCCCGCCGGTCTTCTTCAAGCTGAAGACCCGGCTGGTCAAGCAGGCCCGCCGTTGGTCGCCGGCCCAGGTCCGCCAGGCGCTGGAACGGCTGGTCGATGCCGAGGCCGACTGCAAGCGCACCAACATGCCGGATCAGACGCTGTGCGCCCGGGTGCTGTTCCAGCTCGCCTCGCTGGGTGCCCGGCGCTGACTTGACCGCACTGCCGGGCGCGCTATGTCGCCGGAGATGAGCGATGCGTCCTTCTCCCCGCCACGGCCCGCCCCCTTCCGGGTGCGCTGGTGGCAACCCCTGCTGTTCTGGCTGATCGTCAACGGCTGGGGCTTCGTCGAACGCGGGGCGCAACCCTTCGCCGGCCACCAGCCGTCACCGCTGCAGCCGCCCGGCTGGGTCTTCCCGGCGATGTGGTTCACGCTGAACGTCTTCCAGATCTGGGGCGGCATCCGGCTGCTGGACCCGGCGCGGCCCATCCGCGACCGCGGCCTGCTGATCGGGCTCCAGGCGCTGACCTGGGCGATCTACGCCAGCTTCAGCCTCGTCTATTTCACGCTGGGCAGCTCGATCCTCGCCGCGGCCTGGACGGTCGCCTTCTTCGTGGTCACGTCGGCCTGCATCGCTTTGGTGGCCCGCGACGACCGCGGCATCGCGCTGATCTGGACGCCGCTGATCCTGTGGACCGGCTTTGCCTCGGTCGTCGGCGTCCACAACGCGCTGATCAACCCCGACCCGCTGTTCGGCACGCCGGCTTTGTGGTGAGGCGGGAGGCGCCGTCAGCCCCGGTAGTCGTGGACCCGTCCGGTGAAGTCGGTCGCCCGGTAGCGCCCATCGCCTTCGTCTTCGACCCATGACGCGGCGGCGGGGGCCTTGCCGTGGCCGCCGGGGATGTCGAGGACGTAGGTCGGCTGGCAGAGGCCGGACAGCCGGCCGCGCAGCCCGCTCACCAGCGCCCGCCCTTCGGCCAGGGAGGGGCGGAAGTGGCTGGTGCCGGCGGCGAGGTCGGGATGATGCAGGTAGTAGGGCTTCACCCGGTTGCGCACCAGCCCGCGGAACAGCGCCTCCAGCGCCGCATGGCTGTCGTTGATGCCCTTCAGCAGCACGGTCTGGCCGACCAGCGGGATGCCGGCATCCACCAGCCGCGCCAGCGCCGAGCGCACCGGCGGCGTCAGCTCGTCGGCATGGTTGATGTGGACGGCGACCCAGCTGGCGAGGTCGGGGGCGGTCAGCGCCTCCACCAACTCCGGCGTGACGCGGTCCGGGTCGGCGGCCGGGATGCGGCTGTGCAGGCGCACCACCCCGACATGGGGCATCGCCGACAGCGCCTGGACGATGCCGCGCAGCCGGCGGGGCGACAGCAGCAGCGGATCGCCGCCGGTGATCACCACCTCCCACACCTCCTCATGCTCGCGGACATAGGCGAGCGCGGCGTCCAGCTCCTCGGCGGTCAGCGCCTCGCCGCCCGGACCGACCATCTCGCGGCGGAAGCAGAAGCGGCAATAGACGGCGCAGGCGTGCAGCGGCTTCAGCAGGACACGGTCGGGATAACGGTGGACGATGCCCTTGACCGGGCTGCGCACGACGTCGCCGATCGGATCCTCGCGCTCCTCCGGCGCGGTGTACGCCTCGGCGGGAGAGGGGACATACTGCGCATACAGCGGATCTTGAGGATCCTGGGGGGCCGTACGTCCGGCCAGCGTCTCGCGCAGGTACGGCGTCAGCGCCACGGCATAGCGGTCGGCGACCGTGCGTACGGCGTCGCCGGCCTCGGGCGTCATCAGCCCGGCGGCCACCAGATCGGAAACGCTGTGCAGGGCCTTCATCGCTCTTTCCCGCCTCGACGGAATGGGTCATGTAGGAAAGCGACCGCTCTTACTCCCGCGAGCCCCATGCTGTCGACTCTTCCCCGCCTGATCGGCCATCGCGGCGCCAAGGAAAACGCGCCGGAAAACACCCTCGCCTCGATCCGCGAGGCCGCCCGCCAGGGCGCCCGCTGGGTGGAGGTGGATGTCATGCTGACCCGCGACCGCCGGCCGGTGCTGATCCATGACGACACGCTGGACCGCACGACCACCGGCAGCGGCCCCGTCCCGCTGCTGGATCTGGCGGAGCTGCGGCAGCTCGACGCCGGCCGCTGGTTCGATGCCGGCTTCGTCGGCGAACGGGTGCCGACGCTGGAGGAGGCGGTGGCGCTGGTCCGCGAACTCGGCCTCGGCCTCAACCTGGAGATCAAGCCCTATCCCGGCCAGGAGGAGGCAACGGCGGAGGTCGCGCTGGACACGCTGCGTCCGCTGTGGCCCGCCGGCCTGCCGCTCCTGCTGTCCAGCTTCGAGGTGCCCTGCCTGGAGGTGGCGCAAAGGTTGTGGCCTGAGATCCCGCGCGGCTACCTGCTGTGGGATCCGCCGGCCGACTGGGCCGCCATCGCCGACCGCATCGGCGCGGCGACGCTGAACGTCCACCAGGACCGCCAGACCGCCGGCAGCGTGGCGGAGTATCGCGCCACCGGCCGCCCGGTGCTGGCCTACACCGTCAACGACGCCGCCCGCGCCCGCGCGCTGTTCGGCTGGGGCGTGTCGGCGGTCTTCACCGATGCACCCGGCCGGCTGGCCCGCGACCTCGGGCCGGAGGGCCTGGGTGGATGAGGGAACGGCGGTCCGCACGCCGGCGCTTCCGTTCGCGACTGCGGCAATTCGTGAACGTTTTTTGCGCGGGGGGCTGAATCCGCTCGTCGGGCGGGCCAATTCCTCATATATAGAACCGCAATGGCGATCCCGCCGGAATCCATGCGGATTCCGGCGGAGCCTTTCGTCGTCTGGTTGTCCGCCGCTTTTGGTCCGGCGCCCCCGCGGCGCCACGTTCGGTCTTTGGAGGGTTCGTTGAAGGCGTTGAAGCCGTTGCCGATGTCCGGCCGGGAGGTTTTGCCGCTCGTCGAGGGTGGCAAGGGTATTGCCGTGTCCAACGGCGAAAGCTCCGGCGCCTGGGCGGCTGCCGGCGGGATTGGGACCTTTTCGGGTGTCAACGCCGACAGCTACGATGAGAACGGCAACCTTCTGCCGCAAATCTACAAGGGTCGGACCCGGCGCGAGCGCCACGACGAGCTGATCGCCTTCGGCATCCAGGGCGGCATCGCCCAGGCGCGCATCGCGCACGAGGCGTCGAACGGCCAGGGCCGCATCCACATGAACGTCCTGTGGGAGATGGGCGGGGCCGAGCACATCCTGCATGGCGTGCTGGAAGGCTCCCAGGGCCTGATCCACGGCGTCACCTGCGGTGCCGGCATGCCCTACAAGGTGGCCGAGATCGCGGTGCGCTACGGCGTCCACTACTACCCGATCGTGTCGTCGGCCCGCGCCTTCCGCGCGCTGTGGCTGCGCGCCTACCACAAGTTCCGCGACAATCTGGGCGGCGTGGTCTACGAGGATCCGTGGCTGGCCGGCGGCCACAACGGCCTGTCCAATTCCGAGGATCCGCAGAAGCCGGAGGATCCGTTCCCCCGCGTCCTGGCCCTGCGCCAGATGATGAACAGCTTCGGCCTGACCGACACCCCCATCGTGATGGCGGGCGGCGTCTGGTGGCTGTCCGAGTGGGAGGACTGGATCGACAACCCCGATCTGGGCCCGATCGCCTTCCAGTACGGCACCCGGCCGCTGCTGACCCAGGAAAGCCCGATCTCGATGGCGTGGAAGCGCAAGCTCGTCGCGCTGCAGCCGGGCGACGTCTTCCTGAACCGCTTCTCGCCGACCGGCTTCTATTCGTCGGCGGTGAAGAACCCCTTCCTGCTGGACCTGATGGCCCGGTCGGAGCGCCAGGTCGCCTATCTGTCCAAGCCGGTGGGCGAGCATTCGGCCGAATTCCCGGTCGGTCCGCGCGGCCGCCCGGTCTATGTCACCGAAAGCGACAAGCAGCGCGCCGAGGGCTGGCTGTCCCAGGGCTTCACCACCGCCCTGAAGACGCCGGACAGCACGCTGGTCTTCGTCACCCCCCAGCAGTCGGAGCGCATCCTGCACGATCAGGTCGATTGCATGGGCTGCCTGTCGGCCTGCGGCTTCTCCAACTGGATGGAGAACGAGGAGGGGACGACGGGCAAGCGCGCCGATCCGCGCTCCTTCTGCATCCAGAAGACGCTGCAGGCGGTGAGCCACACCGACGACTGCGAAAACCAGCTGATGTTCGCCGGCCACAACGCCTATCGGTTCGCCAGCGATCCCTATTACAACGACGGCTTCATCCCGACGGTGAAGCAGCTGGTCGAGCGCATCGCCACCGGCTACTGACGCCCCGGAACGGAAGAACGGCCGGCAGGTTCGGCCTGCCGCTCTTCCGTCCGGTGCGACAATGGCTTGCACCGCCTTTGCGAATGGTTTTACAGTTCAGCGACCTGCGGCCTTGTGCCGCGGTTCGCCAGCGGCTTCGCGTCGCCGGCCCGATCCCGGACAGCATGTCCGATTCTTTGCCGACTGTACGGGGGCCGCGCCCATGATGACCGCCGAACGTCCCTTCAAGCGAGCCCTCGACCGGCTGAACGGTGCCGGCCTGCGCCCGACCCGCCAGCGCCTCGGGCTCGCCCGCCTGCTGTTCGAAGGCTGCGACCGGCACATCACCGCCGAACAGCTGCATGGCGAGGCGCTGGCCGCCGACCTGCCGGTGTCGCTGGCGACCGTCTACAACACGCTGAACCAGTTCACCGACGCCGGCCTGCTGCGTGAAGTCGTTGTCGAGGCCGGAAAATCCTATTTCGACACCAACACCAGCGACCACCATCATTTCTTCGTCGAATCCACCGGCCGGCTCGAGGACATTCCCGCCGACCGCCTGATCGTGCAGAACCTGCCCAATCCCCCCGCCGGCACCCGCGTCGCCCGTGTCGACGTGATCGTCCGCCTGGTCGAAACCAGCGAGGGCTAAGGGCGAGGCCGGTACGGGCGCCTGGCGCCGCGGCCCCTGGATCGAGCCGGCATCCTGCTTGCGAGCGGCTCGCAAAACCGGTTGAGGCGCCGTCTGTTGGGGCGGTGTTTAGAAGCGGTCCAGACTGTTGACCTCACGAACGGTTGGTGACAAGATCCATTCCACGCCGGCGCACATCAGTCACAGGCGTGGGACGCCCGGCGCAACCGTCCGGAGGAACCCGTCATGTCGTTGAAGGGCAGCAAGACCGAAGAGAACCTGAAGGCCGCCTTCGCCGGCGAGAGCCAGGCGAACCGCCGCTATCTGTACTTCGCGCAGAAAGCCGACATCGAAGGTTACAACGACGTCGCCGCCGTCTTCCGCTCCACCGCGGAGGGGGAGACCGGCCATGCCCACGGCCATCTCGAATTCCTGGAGGAGGTCGGCGATCCGGCCACCGGCCTGCCGATCGGCGAAACCGGCAGCAACCTGAAGGCCGCCATCGCCGGCGAGACCCACGAATACACCGACATGTATCCGGGCATGGCCAGGACCGCCCGTGACGAAGGCTTCGACGAGATCGCCGACTGGTTCGAAACCCTGGCCAAGGCCGAAAAGAGCCATGCCGGCCGTTTCCAGAAAGCGCTGGAAGCGCTGTAAGGGCGCCGTCCGCCACTCCCCCTGACCGTCTCCTTCTCCCGCGCGAGCGGGGGAGGGGGCGGTAAGGCCCCCGCCAGGATCGCCGGAAAACACACACCGGGAAGGACCGCCCATGCGCGAAGGCAGCCTGGAGGCGCCCGTCCGCCATCCGCTCGACTGGACGGATCCCGCCTTCCACGACGAGGCGGCGCTCGATGCCGAGATGCGGCGGGTCTTCGAGATCTGCCACGGCTGCCGGCGCTGCTTCAACCTGTGCGACAGCTTTCCCCGGCTGTTCGACCTGATCGACGCGGCGGGGGATGCCGAGCTGCACGGCGTGCCGTCCGCCTCCTTCAAGGGGGTCGTCGACGCCTGCACCCTGTGCGACATGTGCTTCATGACCAAATGCCCCTATGTGCCGCCGCACGACTGGGCGTTGGATTTCCCGCACCTGATGGTGCGCTACCGGGCGGTGGAGGCGAAGCGGGACGGCGTTCCCTTCGCGCTGAAGCAGCTGACCCAGACCGACCGCAACGGCGAGCTGGCGCGTCCGGTCGCGGCGGTGGCCAACTGGGCCTCGGCGGAAACCAACAGCATCACCCGGCCCATCCTGCAGAAGGTCGCCGGCGTCCATGCCGAGGCGCATCTGCCGAAATTCACCGGCAAGACCCTGGTGATGCGCGCCAAGGCGGACCGGCCGGAGCTGAACCGGGAAGCGCCCGCCTTCGGCAAGCGCAAGGCGGTGCTCTACGCCACCTGCTTCGCCAACTACAACAACCCGGCCATCGGCATGGCCGCCCGCGCCATCCTGGCCCGCAACGGGGTGGAGACCGAGGTGGTCTATCCGTCCTGCTGCGGCATGCCGCAGCTGGAGCAGGGCGACCTCGCCAGCGTCGACGCCAAGGCGGCCAAGGTGGCGCAGGCGCTCGGCCCCTGGATCGACAAGGGCTACGACGTGGTGGCGCTGGTGCCGAGCTGCGCCCTGATGCTGAAGATGGAATGGCCGCTGATCGTGCCGCGGGACGCGCCGCACCGGGCGGCGGTGGAGCGGCTGGCGCAGGCGACCTTCGACGTCAGCGAATACATCGTGGACATCGCCCGGCGCGACGGGCTGGCCGAGGGGCTGCGGCCGTTGCCGGGCGGCGTGGCGCTGCACATCGCCTGCCATGCCCGCGCCCAGAACATGGGGCAGAAGGCGGCGGAGATGCTGCGGCTGATCCCCCAGGCCGACCTGAAGGTGATTGAGCGCTGCTCCGGCCATGGCGGCTCCTGGGGGGTGCTGACCGGAAATTTCCCGGTGGCGCTGAAGGTGGGCAAGCCGGTCGCCACCCAGGCGCTGAAATCGGAAAAGCGGTTCGTCGCGTCGGAATGCCCGATCGCCGGCCCGCACATCATGCAGGGGATCGAGCGGCTGAAGGGCGAGGATGCTGGCTCCGGTCCCGAGCAGCTGCATCCGGTGGAGCTGTTCGCCCGGGCCTATGGGATCGTCCTGTAGACGGCCTTTCGGGAGATGCCGGCTTTTGGGAGATGCCCGTTTTTTGGAGACGAAAGCCATGACGATCAGGACGGAGATCACGCGGGCCGACATCCTGCCGATGGACCGCTATGCCCGCGAGCGGGCGGAGCGCCGCAAGGCGGTGGTGGCGCTCAAGCGGGGCCGCCGCATCGCCGTCGGCCCCTACGCCACCTTCCATTTCGAGAGTTACGAGACGATGCTGCAGCAGATCCACGAGATGCTGCACATCGAGAAGGGTGGGGAGGAGCAGATCGCCGACGAGCTGGGCGCCTACAACCCGCTGGTGCCCAAGGGGCGGGAGCTGGTCGCCACCGTGATGTTCGAGATCGACGACCCGGAGCGCCGCCAGCGCGTCCTCGGCAGCCTGGGCGGGGTCGAGGATCGCATGAGGATCCAGCTCGACGGCCAGAGCATCGCCGGACGGCCGGAAGGCGACCTGGAGAGGACGAACGAGGCGGGCAAGACCTCGTCGGTCCATTTCATCCATTTCGACTTCACCGACGCCCAGGTCGAGGCGTTCCGCCGGCCGGGAGCGCAGGTGCTGGTCGGCATCGACCACCCCGATTACGGCCACCTCGCGGTGATGCCGGAGGCGGTGCGGGCGGCGCTGGCGGCCGATTTCGCCTGAGGGAGTCCGGCCGCGGTCAGGCCTCGTCCGCGGGGGGCGCCGGCCGCCCGGCCGGGCGGTCGACGAAGGGCCAGCGCATATAGGCGAAGACCCAGATGGCGAGGATGTTCACATAGGGGAACAGCAGCAGCAGGATCCACAAGGGGCTGCGTCCGGCCTTGGCCAGCACCCAACCGCCGGCGACCATGGTGTAGGTCAGCACCAGCGAGACGATCAGGTAATATTGCCAGGGCTCCAGCCCGTTGACGAACGCGCTCATGCCGTCCTCCGCGCCTTGGTCCTGCGGGGCTGCCGCACCGGCAGGACCGGCCAGCGGCTGTGCGCCAGCACGCCGATCACCGGGACCAGCCCGAAGGGCACGAGCGCCAGCAGCGCCCACCAGGGCGTCAGCCCGGCCCGGCGCAGGATGCGCCACAGCGGCCAGACGATGGCGACGTTGAACAGCACGAGCCCGAACAGGGGGCTTTCGATGAAATCCTGCAGCATGTCCGGCCCGAACCCTCCTCGATACCGCCGGGCAGAGAAGCGCGGGCGGCCGGCTTTGTCGAGCCAAAGTTTCCTGCATTCCGCATCCGGGGCCGCATCCAGGGCGGTGACGGCGTGAATTCGGGCGGGCGGGCATGCTACAGTCGGCCGTGTCCGGCCCCATCGGCCCGGCGGTTTCATCGACAGCAGCGGCGGCGGACCATCTCCCTTGACGGATCTTTCCGAACCGGACCGCGGCGGGCTCCAGGGGCGCCGGCGCTTCCCGCTGCCGTCGCCGGTCGCCGGATTGCGCATCGGCCTGCTCATGGCGGTGATCGCCGGCTTCTGGCTGGTCGCCTACGCCGACCTGGAACGCGCGCGCGACCGTGCCGTGCAGGACGGGCTGCGGCAGACCGGCAACCTGTCGCGCCTGCTGGAGGAGGATGCCCGCCGCGTCATGTCGGTGACCACGCGCACCCTGTACGCGCTGGCGGAGGGTGGCCGGATTCCCGCCCATCTCATGACGGAGGCGGCGAAGCCGGACGCCGGACCCAGCTCCGGACCCAGCCCCGGCCCCGGTCCGGCGCTGCGGACCTTGCTGATCGTGGCCCCCGACGGGCGGGTGCGGCAGGCCGCCGGGCTCGATTCGCCCGAGTCCGTGGCCGGAACGGTGCCGTTCGAGACCGCGCGCACCGGAGCGGCGTTCGTGGGGCCCTACCGCGACCCGGACGGCGGCTGGCGTGCCGCCGTGGTCCGGCCGCTCGCGGACGGCAGCGGCCTGGCGATGGCGGTGCTCGATCTCGACCGCTTCGCCCGGCTCTATGCCGGCCAGGACATCGGCCCGCGCAGCATCATCCTGCTCTATGGCGAGGATGGCGTGGTGCTTGCCTATTCGCGCGCAGGCACGCGGCTGGACGCCGACCGCGCCGTCTTCGCATCGATCGTGCCGCGCCTGGAGCCGGGCGAGACGGCGCGGACGCTCTCCGGCTTCGACCCGTCGGAGGGGCGCGAGCGGATCGGCACCGTCCGCCGGGTGGCCGGCTGGCCGCTGTACGTCTATGTCCGCGTCGGCACCGACGACGTGCTGTCCGGCTGGTACGACGACCGCTGGAAGCGCATCCTGGAAACCGCCGCGGTGTCTGTGGTGCTCGGCCTGCTGGCTCTGCTGGCCTTGCGGCAGCTCGGGCGGCTGGAGACGACGACCCTGGCGCTGCGGGCCAGCGAACGGCGGTCGCAGGCGCTGTTCGACAGCAGTTTCCAGATCATGGGGCTGCTGTCGCCCGACGGCCGGGTGCTGGCGCTGAACCGGCCTGCCTGCGCGCTGGCCGGCCTGCCGCCCGAGGCGCTGGTCGGTCATCCCGCCTGGGAGTTCCGCGGCTGGGCGCGAACGGACGAGCTGGCGAAGGCCTTCCGCAATTCGATCGACAAGGCGGCATCGGGCCGCTTCGTCCGCTACGAGACCGATGTGGTCGCCGACGGCCTCACCCGGGTGATGGACGTGTCGATCAAGCCGGTGCATGACGATGCCGGCGCGGTGACGCTGCTGGTGGTCGAGGCGCGCGACATCACCGAACGGGTCGAGGCGGCCGAACGGCTCGCCGCCGCCCGGGATCAGGCGGAGGCCGCCAACCGCGCCAAGAGCGCCTTCCTGGCGACCATGAGCCATGAGCTGCGCACGCCGCTGAACGCGATCATCGGCTTTTCGGAGATCATGCTGCACGAGCTGTTCGGCCCGTTGGGCAGCCCGCGCTATCACGACTATGCCCGCCACGTGCAGGGCAGCGGGCGCCATCTGCTCGACCTGATCAACGACGTGCTGGACATGTCGAAGCTGGAGGCCGGGCGCTATACGCTGGACGAAGGCTGGCTGGCGCCGGCTGCGGCCATCGACGATTGCCGGGCGCTGTCGGCGGTGCCGGCCGAGTCCGGCGGGGTTGCGCTGACGGTCGACTGCGCGCCCGGCCTGCCCGACCTGCTGGCCGACGAACGCGCCCTTCGGCAGGTGCTGCTGAACCTGCTGTCCAACGCGGTGAAGTTCACCCCGCGCGGCGGCCGGGTGGCGGTGACGGCCGGGATGGACCCGGAAGGCGGGCTGGCCATCGCCGTGCGCGACACCGGCATCGGCATTCCCGCCGATGCGCTGGCCCGCATCGTCGAGCCGTTCCAGCAGGCCGACAGCAGCATTCCCGGCCGGTTCGGCGGCACCGGGCTGGGGCTGTCGATCTGCCGGGATCTGGTCGCCCTGCATGACGGCAGCCTGTCCATCGACAGCGAACCCGGGCGCGGCACCACCGTGACCATCCGCTTCCCGGCCGCCCGAGTCCGCCAGCCGGTTGCGGCGGAGGATGGGCGGGCGTAAGCCTGTCCATCGGGAAACCACATAGGGAAACGCAGAGCCGATGATCGGGAACGACGGAAAGCCGGTGTCCAAGGAGGACCTGCGCACGCACATCGCCGCCTACAACAGCCAGTCGCGCGGGTCCAGGGAGTTCGCGGCGATCCCGCGCGCGCTGGTGACGATCCTCGACGGGTTGAAGCCGGGCAAGACCGGCTACGTCAAATGCCTGGACGGCCAGGTCCAGCTGTCCCGCCGCAAGGACAACAGCGTCCAGGCGGGGTGAAACGGAAAACGCCCTTCCCCGGGAGGCCGGGGAAGGGCGCGGGACGTCGGAGACTCAGTGCTTCGCCGCCGCGGCGGCGCCGATGCCGGTCTGGGAGCGGACGAACTGGTCGGCGAAGGCGGCCTGCTCGGCGCGGGCCGACGCGCTGCGGTCGAGCTTCGACACGACGATGGTCACGAGGAAGGCCAGCGTCATCGAGAACAGGGCCGGCTGCTCGTAGGGGAAGATCGGCGCCGGGTTGTTCAGCACCACGACCCACACCGCGTTCGACAGGATCACCAGCGTGACCGCGGAGATCAGGCCGGCGATGCCGCCCGCCAGCGCGCCGCGGGTGGTCAACCCCTTCCAGTACATCGACAGGATCAGCACCGGGAAATTCACCGACGCCGCGACGCCGAAGGTCAGCCCGACCAGGAAGGCGACGTTCTGCTTCTCGAAGGCGATGCCCAGCACCACGGCCAGCACGCCCAGCACCAGCGAGGCGATCTTGGACACGCGCATCTCCTCGCGCTCCGTCGCCCCGCCCTTGCGGATGACGCGGGCATAGAGGTCGTGGGCGATGGCCGACGCGCCGGCCAGCGCCAGCCCCGACACCACCGCCAGGATGGTGGCGAAGGCGACCGCCGACAGGAAGCCCAGGAACAGGTCGCCGCCCAGCGCCTTGGCCAGATGCATCACCGGCATGTTGCCGCCGCCGATCAGCTTGCCGCCGACCTTGCCGCCTTCGAAGAATTGCGGGTCGGTGCCGACGATGGTGATCGCCGCCATGCCGAGGATGCAGACGAGCAGGAAGAAGAAGCCGATGAAGCCCGAGGCGTAGAACACCGACTTGCGGGCCTCGCGCGCGTTGGGGACGGTGAAGAAGCGCATCATGATGTGCGGCAGCGCCGCGGTGCCGAACAGCAGCCCCAGCGACAGCGACACCGCCGACACCGGGTCGGCCAGCAGCGTGCCCGGCCCCATGATCTTCACGCCGTCCTTGTGGGACGCGATGGCGCTCTTGGCGATGGCCTCCAGGCTGAAGCCGAAGTGCGACAGGGCGAGGAAGGTCAGCACGACGCCGCCGCCCAGCAGCAGCACCGCCTTGATGATCTGCACCCAGGTGGTGGCGATCATGCCGCCGAAGGTGACGTAGACCACCATCAGCACGCCGACCACGATCACCGCGACATTGTAGTCCAGCCCGAACAGCAGCTTGATCAGCTGGCCGGCGCCGACCATCTGGACGATCAGGTAGAAGCACACCACCGTCAGCGAGCCGATGGCGGCGAAGGTGCGGATCTTGCCCTGGTCGAGCCGGTACGAGGCGATGTCGGCGAAGGTGAAGTGGCCGAGGTTGCGCAGCCGCTCCGCCAGCAGGAACAGGATGATCGGCCAGCCGACGAAGAAGCTGATGGTGTAGACGAAGCCGTCATAGCCCTTGGCGAACACCAGGCTCGACAATCCCAGCAGCGTCGCGGCCGACATGTAGTCGCCGGCGATGGCGAGGCCGTTCTGGAAGCCGGTGATGCCGCCGCCCGCGGTGTAGAAGTCGGAGGTCGAGCGGGTGCGGCTGGCCGCCCAGTAGGTGATGCCGAGCGTCATGACGACGAAGGCCAGGAACATCGCGATGGCCGACAGGTTGACCGGCTGCTTGTCCACCGCGCCCAGGTCGCCGCCCGCGGCCAGCGCCGGCAGGGCGGTCAGGCAGGCCGCGCCCGCCGCGGCCGCCGCAAGGAGGATACGCCGGGCGGTCATTGCAGGGTCTCCCGGGTGATCTCGTCGGTCAGGTCCTGGAAGCTGCCGTTGGCGAAGTGGGAATAGACGCCGGTCAACAGCCAGGACAGGATGATGATCGCCGCCCCGATGGGGAAGCCGACGCTGAGCGACGAGTCGTCGGACAGCGGCGTCTGCAGCAGGTCCGGCGCGAAGGCCACCACCATCATGAAGCCGTAGTAGCCGACCAGCACGACGGCCGACAGCAGCAGCGCCAGCCGGCTGCGCCGGCGCACCAGTTCGTGGAATTTGGGGTTTCTGCGGACCCGCTCGTAGACGGAGGCGAGCGGTGCCGGATCGGCGGAGTGCATGTTTCCTCCAGACGCTGAACGTCCTTGTGATGCCCTGCGCGATGAAACGGGCGGGCTTATGGTCTTCCGCCTACCAAAACACTGTTTCGCAAATTTCCCGGAAATATGACGAATTGTTTCAGCGCAATTTCGGCAACAATCGCACCGATAGGCGTTGAGTGGCCGCGGCGAAGCTGGAATGATGGCGGCCATTCCGCCGATGCCGCCCCCCGGCCGGCCCCCTGATGCCCCCGTTCGCAAGATGATCCGCTCGCCCCTGTTCCTCCGGCTGTTCTCGGCGATCCTGGTCACGCTCGGGCTGTTCTCGGCGGCGGCCTACGTCCTCTCGGTCCCCTTCATCGAGGAGAAGGCCTACGAGATCGAGCGCGACGCCAGCCGCACCATCCTCGACAACGTGTTCGAACTGGTCGGCCGGATCCGCGGCGGGCTGGAGGAGCAGCGGGCCGGCACGGTGGAATCCTACAAGACCCGCCTGCGCGACGTGCTGGATCTGGCGGTCGGCTACATCGAGCATGTCCAGGCCCGCGCCGACCGCGGCGAGATCGGCGCGGAGGAGGCGCGGCGCGAGGCGATGGAGGGCTTGCGCGCCTTCCGCTACGGCAACGGCGATTATGTCTGGGCGATCGGCTACGATTCGGTGATCCTGTCCCACCCGTCGCCCGACTATCAGGGCCGCAAGGCGGACGACCTGCGCGACAATCTGGGCCGCCACATCCTGCCCACCATCGTCGCTACCGCGAGGCGGCAGGGCGAGGGGTTCCAGACCTATCCGTGGTGGCGGCCCAACGGCGACGAGCGCGCGCCGAAGCTCAGCTTCTTCAAGGATCTGCCCAGGCTGGGGCTCATCGTCGGCACCGGCGCCTATCTGGCCGACGTCGACGCCGAGGTCGAGCGCCGCAAGGCCGAGGCCATCGAGGATCTGCGCCAGGCCCTGCGCAAGCTGCGCATCGCCCGCACCGGCTATCTCTACATCTTCGATTCGGCGAACCGGATGATCATCCACCCGAACGCCAACATCGAGGGCACCGCCTTCGGCGACCGCCCCAACCCGGCGACCGGCCGGTCCATCGCCGAGGATCTGAAGGTCGCGGCGGCGAAGGGGGAGCCGCTGACCTACCTGTGGGACAAGCCCGACGATCCCGGCAACTACGCCTACGAGAAGATCAGCTGGGTCCGCCATTTCGAGGGGTTCGACTGGTACATCGCCTCGTCGGTCTATGTGGAGGAGCTGCGGCGGTCGTCGGTGGTGCTGGGCAACCGCATCCTCGCCATCGGCATGGCGCTGATGGCCGCCGGCAGCCTGCTCGGCTACATCGCGGTCGGCCGGCTGGTCGGGCCGCTGCGGCGGCTGGCCGACACCGCGGCGCAAGTGCGTGCCGGCGATCTCGACGCCCAGAGCGGCATCCGCCGCGGCGACGAGATCGGGCTGCTGGCCTCCGCCTTCGACGGCATGGTCCGGCAGCTGCGCGGCACCGTCGCCACGCTGGACAGCCGGGTCCGCGACCGCACCGCGGCGCTGGCCGAGGCGGAGACGCGCCAGCGCGTCATCCTGGACGCGATTCCCGCCTGCATCGCCGGATTGGACCGCGACGGGCGGCTGACCTTCGCCAACCTGCGCTGGGGCGAGCTGGTCGGGCGCGACAAGGCCGAGGTGATCGGCCGCGACCTCGCCGCGGTGGTCGGCCGGCGGGCGATGGCGGTGCTGCGCCCGCAGATCGACCGCTGCCTGGCGGGGGAGGCGGCGACCTTCGAATACGCCTTCCCGCGCGACGGCCGCAGCCTGGTGACCAAGACGACGCTGATCCCGCATCGTACGGAAGACGGCGCCGTCGCCGGGCTGTTCGTGCTGACGCTCGACATCACCGACGAGAAGCAGACCGAACGCCAACTGGTGGAGGCGCAGCGGCTGAAGGCGGTCGGCCAGCTGTCCGGCGGGCTGGCGCACGACTTCAACAACCTGCTGTCGATCATCATCGGCAACCTGTCGGCGGCGCGCGAGCGCTATGCCGGGGTCGAGGGGCTGGACGCCTATCTGGAGCCGGCCCAGCGCGCCGGCCGCCGCGGTGCCGACATCACCGCCCGGCTGCTCGCCTTCTCGCGCCAGCAGCCGCTGAAGCCGCAGCCGATCGAGCTGTGCGGCCTGCTGCGCGACATGGCGGTGCTGCTGCGCCGCTCCTTTCCCAGCTCCATCGCCATCGGCGTGCCGGAGGAGGGGCGGGAATGCTGGACCATCGCCGACCAGACCCAGCTGGAGAACGCGCTGGTCAACCTCGCGATCAACGCGCGCGACGCCATGCCGGACGGCGGCCGGCTGGAGATCTCCGTCGCCGTCCGCAAGGTCGAGGAGGGGCTTTCGTTCGACGGGCCGGCCTTCGACGAGCCGGTCCGCCCCGACGATTATCTGGAAATCCGCGTCACCGACACCGGCACCGGCTTCACGCCGGAGGCGCTGGCCCGCGCGGTCGAGCCCTTCTTCACCACCAAGGCGCTGGGGTCTGGGCTCGGGCTGTCGATGGTCTACGGCTTCGTCAAGCAGTCCTGCGGCTATCTGCGCATCGACAGCGGGCCGGGGGGCCGGCACGGGCGGGGGACCGCCGTCACCCTGCTGCTGCCGCGGGCCGAACCGGTGGCCCGCCTGCCGGGGGACGACCCGGCGGCGGCGGAGCTGCAGGGTGGCGGCGGCTCCGGCGGCGGCTGGAGCGGCCAACTGGCGCTGGTGGCGGAGGACAATGACGATGTCCGGCAGGTGATGCGCCAGCAGCTGGTCGATCTCGGCTTCTCGGTGGTGGAGGCAGCGAGCGGCGACGAGGCGGCGGAGCTGGTCGAGCAGATCGACGGCCTGTCGCTGCTGGTCAGCGACATCGTCATGCCGGGCCTGTCCGGGGTCGAGCTGGCACGGCGCGCCCGGCTGCTGCGGCCGGCCATGCGGGTGGTGCTGGTCAGCGGATTCGCCGTCGAGTATGGCGATGTCCCCGCCGATGCCGTCATACTGCGCAAGCCATGGGACAAGCGGGACCTGGTGGCGGCCATCGGCCATGCCGCCGAACCCGCGCCCGCCTGATATATTCGGGCCAATACGGCGCCCCGGAAAAACCGGGCGAAAAGCGCAAGGGGGAAACGCGCGTGGGACAGAGGAAGCGCATCTACCTGATCGAGGACGAGGCCGACATCCGCCGGCTGGTCGCCGGCGTGCTGGAGGGCTACGGCTACGAGGTGTCCTGCTGGGCCAGCGGGCGCGAGGCGCGGGCGGCGATCCTGCGCCAGGCTCCCGACCTCTGCCTGGTGGATCTCGGCCTGCCCGACATGGACGGGCTGACCCTGGTGCGCGAGCTGTGGGAGGATGTGCGGTTCGGCGTCATCATCCTGTCCGGGCGCGGCGGCACCTCCGACCGGGTGCTCGGGCTGGAGCTGGGCGCCGACGATTATGTCGTGAAGCCGTTCGAGCCGCGCGAGCTGGTCGCCCGCGTCAACAGCGCCATCCGCCGCCGCGAGCAGCTGGCCGCCGCGGCGCCATCCGCCGCCGGCACCGCGCGGGCGCGCTTCGGCCCCTGGGTCTTCGACCTCGGCAACCTGACGCTGACCGCCGACGACGGCCGCCAGGAAAGCCTGACCGCGGCGGAGGCCTCGCTGCTGCTGACCCTGCTGAAGGCGCCCAAGCGCGTGCTGTCGCGCGACCATCTGCAGGGCCCCGACCAGGAGCGCGACGATTTCCCCTACGACCGCAGCATCGACGTCCGCGTCTCGCGCATCCGCAAGAAGATCGAGGAGGATCCCCGCGCGCCGCGGCTGATCAAGACGGTCTACGGCGCCGGCTACCTGTTCGCGGGCGACGTGACGTGGCTGCGATGAGGGGGATGCACCGCGCCTGCGACATCCCCAATAACAATTGGTCATAATCCAGAGAAAGTTGCGCAAAGCTGATCTGGTAGAGGCTGTTTCCAACACCGCCGCATCCAATGTCGGCGCGCAAACAAGAACCCCTAGGGAGAAGTGTCCGATGAGTGACGTCACCGCCGGCAATCCGCAAGCCAACCCGTACGAGCGCGACCTCGACCGCAACGCCGCGAACTTCGTCGCGCTGACGCCGCTGACCTTCCTGGAGCGCGCGGCGTCGGTCTGGCCCGACCGGCTCGCCGTCATCCATGGCCCGGTCCGCCGGACCTGGGCGGAAACCTTCGGCCGCGTGCGCCGTCTGGCCGCGGCGCTGGCGGCTGCCGGCATCGGCGGCGGCGACACCGTCGCCATGCTGGCCGCCAACACGCCCGAACTGTTCGAGGCGCATTTCGGCGTGCCGCTGGCCGGCGCCGTGCTGAACGCCATCAACACCCGCCTGGACGCCGAGGCCATCGCCTTCATCCTGAAGCATGGCGAGGCGAAGATCCTGATCGTCGACCGCGAATTCTCCGGCGTGGCGAAGAAGGCGCTGGCGCTGCTCGACGCGCCGATCCCGGTGGTGGACATCGACGACCCGGCCTACAAGGGCGGCGAGCTGATCGGCGGCCGCGACTATGAAGCCTTCATCGGCGGCGCGGGAGCCGAACACCCGTGGATCCTGCCGGCCGACGAATGGCAGGCCATCGCGCTCAATTACACGTCGGGCACCACCGGCAACCCGAAGGGCGTCGTCTACCACCATCGCGGCGCCTATCTGAACGCGGTGTCGAACGCGCTGTCCTGGAACATGGGCGACGCGCCGGTCTATCTGTGGACGCTGCCGATGTTCCACTGCAACGGCTGGTGCTTCCCCTGGACCATCGCGGTCACCGCCGGCACCGCCGTCTGCCTGCGCCAGGTCCGCCCCGACGCCGTGCTGTCGCTGATCCGCGACGAGAGGGTGACCAACTTCTGCGGCGCGCCCATCGTGCTGAACATGCTCAACAACGCGCCGGCCGAGCTGAAGCAGGGCATCGAGCACAAGGTCAAGGTGATGGTCGCCGGCGCCGCCCCGCCCGCCGCCGTCATCGCCGGCATGGAGCGGATGGGCTGGGAGGTCACCCATGTCTATGGCCTGACCGAATGCTACGGCCCGACGGTGGTCTGCGTCTGGCACGACCGCTGGGACGGGCTGTCGCTGGACGAGAAGGCTGCGATCAAGGCCCGCCAGGGTGTCCGCGGCCCGATGCTGGAGGCGGTGATCGTCGCCGATCCCTTCACGCTGGAGCCGGTGCCGAAGGACGGCCGCAGCATGGGCGAGATCATGATGCGCGGCAACAACGTGATGAAGGGCTATCTGAAGAACCCGAAGGCGACCGAGGAGGCCTTCGCCGGCGGCTGGTTCCACACCGGGGATCTCGCCGTCTGGCATGAGGACGGCTATGTCGAGATCAAGGACCGGTCGAAGGACATCATCATCTCCGGCGGCGAGAACATCTCCTCCATCGAGGTCGAGGACGTGCTCTACAAGCATCCCGAGGTGCTGGAGGCCGCGGTCGTCGCCCGCCATGACGAGAAGTGGGGCGAGACGCCCTGCGCCTTCGTCACGCTGAAGGACGGCGCCACCGCGACCGAGGCCGACATCATCGCCTTCTGCCGGTCGCACATGGCCCATTTCAAGAGCCCGCGCACGGTGGTGTTCGGCCCGCTGCCGAAGACCTCGACCGGCAAGATCCAGAAATACGTCCTGCGCAAGCAGACCGAGACGCTGTAGGGGCACGCCCGGCCGTCTCCTCCTCCCCCTCCCCCGTCCACGGGGAGGGGGCAACGCCCCCGCATGCCTGCAAGCCGCCCAGTCCCGAAGGGAACCCGCGCCATGAAGATCCTCTGCGCCGTGAAGCGCGTCGTCGACTACAACGTCAAGATCCGGGTGAAGACCGACCAGTCCGGCGTCGAGACGTCCAACGTGAAGTTCTCGATGAACCCCTTCGACGAGATCGCCGTCGAAGAGTCGGTTCGCCTGAAGGAGGCCGGCGCGGCGAGCGAGATCGTCGTGGTGTCGGTCGGCCCGGCCCAGGCCCAGGAAACCCTGCGCACCGCGCTCGCCATGGGCGCCGACCGTGCCATCCTGGTGCAGACCGACGGGACGACCGAACCGCTGGCGGTCGCCAAGGTTCTGAAGGCGCTGGTGGAGAAGGAAGCGCCGGGGCTGGTGATCCTCGGCAAGCAGGCCATCGACGACGACTGCAACCAGACCGGCCAGATGCTGGCGGCGCTGCTCGGCTGGGGCCAGGGCACCTTCGCCTCCAAGGTGGTTCCCGGTGAGGGCACGGTCGCGGTGACGCGTGAGATCGACGGCGGGCTGGAGGTCGTGTCGCTCGCGCTGCCGGCGGTGGTGACCGCCGATCTGCGGCTGAACGAGCCGCGCTATGCCTCGCTGCCCAACATCATGAAGGCCAAGAAGAAGCCGCTGGAGACGGTCACGCCCGACGCGCTCGGCGTCGACGTCACGCCGCGGCTGACGGTGCTGAAGGTGGTCGAGCCGCCCAAGCGCAAGGCCGGCATCAAGGTCGCCGACGTCGCCGCGCTGGTCGACAAGCTGAAGACCGAGGCGCGGGTGATCTGAGGGGAGTGGTCGCTCCATTGCCCCCTCCCCATCCCTCCCCCGCTCACGCGGGAGAGGGGGTAGGACGCTTGCCGGCGTGAATTGTTCGCGCAGCGGCGGCAGTCCCCTCTCCCGTGAAACGGGGGAGGGTTAGGGAGGGGGCATCCGCAGCCGACACTCCTCCACACCATCCGCCAAGCCCCGCCACCAAAGGACCCGCCCCATGCCCATCCTGATCCTCGCCGACCACGACAACGCGACCCTCAAGCCCGCCACCGCCCATGCGGTGACCGCCGCCGCCGAGATCGCCAAGGGGCTCGGTTCCGACATCCATGTCCTGGTCGCCGGCCGCAACGCCGCGTCCGCCGCGGACGCCGCCTCCAGGCTGGACGGCGTCGCCAAGGTGCTGCTGGCCGACGATGCCGCCTACGGGCATGCCCTGGCCGAACCGCTGGCGGCGCTGCTGGTGTCGCTCGCCCCCGGCTACGGCCATATCCTTGCCGCCGCCACCTCGACCGGCAAGAACGTGCTGCCGCGGGTCGCGGCGCTGCTCGACGTGGCGATGATCTCCGACATCACCGCGGTTGTGGCGGCCGACAGCTTCGAGCGGCCGATCTATGCCGGCAACGCCATCGCCACCGTGCGATCCGCCGATCCGGTGAGGATCCTCACCGTCCGCACCACCGCCTTCGAGGCCGCCGCTTCCACCGGCACCGCCGCCCCGGTCGAGCCGGTCGCCGCGGTGACCGACCCCGGCCTGTCGGGCTTCGTCTCGGCCGAGCTGTCGAAGTCGGAGCGGCCGGAACTGACCAGCGCGCGCATCGTCGTGTCGGGCGGGCGCGGCATGCAGTCGGGCGAGAATTTCCCGCTGCTGGAGGCGCTGGCCGACAAGCTGGGCGCTGCCGTCGGTGCGAGCCGTGCCGCCGTCGATGCCGGCTTCGTGCCGAACGACTATCAGGTCGGGCAGACCGGCAAGATCGTGGCACCCGACCTCTACATCGCCGTCGGCATCTCGGGCGCGATCCAGCATCTGGCCGGCATGAAGGACAGCAAGGTCATCGTCGCCATCAACAAGGACGAGGAGGCGCCGATCTTCCAGGTCGCCGATTACGGCCTCGTCGCCGACCTGTTCAAGGCCGTGCCGGAACTGCGGCAGGCGCTGTAAGGCGCTCCCCGTTCCCGTTGTCCCCACCCGTCTATCCGAAAGGTCCCCGCCATGACCGCCGCCGCGATCCCCTACACCCCGCCGCTGAAAGAGATCCGCTTCGTCCTCGACCATCTCGCCGGCATGGCCGACGTGGCGGCGCTGCCGGGTTTCGAGGATGCCAGCCCCGACATGGTGGACAGCATCCTGGGCGAGGCGGCGAAGATCGCCCAGAACATCCTGGCGCCGCTGAACCGGATCGGCGACGTGCAGGGGGCAAGGCTCGACGCCGATGGCGTCGCCCGCACGGCGGAGGGCTGGGGGGCGGCGTGGCAGGCACTGGTGGAGGGCGGCTGGAACGGGCTGCCCTTCGATCCGGCGCGCGGCGGTATGGGGCTGCCCAACCTGCTGAACACCGCGGTGCAGGAGATGTGGCATTCGGCCAACATGGCCTTCGCGCTCTGCCCGATGCTGACGCAGGGGGCGGTGAACGCGGTGCAGCTCTACGGCTCCGCCGCGCTGAAGGACCTCTATCTGCCGAAGATGATCTCCGGCGAGTGGACCGGCACCATGAACATCACCGAGCCGCAGGCGGGATCCGACCTCGCCGCCACCCGGTCGCGCGCGGTGCCGAACGGCGACCATTACCTCGTCAGCGGCCAGAAGATCTTCATCACCTACGGCGACCATGACCTGACGGAGAACATCGTCCATCTGGTGCTGGCCCGCCTGCCCGACGCACCTCCGGGCGTGAAGGGCATCAGCCTGTTCGTCGTGCCGAAATTCCTGGTCGATGCCGACGGCAGCCTGGGCGCCCGCAATCAGGTGAAGTGCGTGTCGCTGGAGCACAAGTTGGGCATCCACGGCAGCCCGACCGCCGTGCTGTCCTTCGGCGACGAGGGCGGGGCGACCGGCTTCCTGGTGGGCGAGCCGAACCGCGGCCTGGAATACATGTTCGCCATGATGAACCACGCCCGGCTGAACGTCGCCATGCAGGGCCTGTCGATTGCCGAGCGGGCCTACCAGCAGGCGCTGGCCTATGCCGGCGACCGGGTGCAGGGCAAGCCGCTGGGCTGGACCGAGGGCCGGTCGAAGGGCATCGTCAACCATCCCGACGTCCGCCGCCTGCTGATGGGCATGAAGAGCCGCATCGAGGCGATGCGCGGCATCCTCTACACCGCCGCCGCCGCGGTCGACGTGGCGCACCACCATGCCGACGGGGATACCCGCGGCCGGGCCGCCCTGCTGGTCGACCTGCTGACCCCCATCGCCAAGGGCTGGTGCACCGAGACCGGCCAGCAGTTGGCGTCCGACGGCGTGCAGATCCATGGCGGCATGGGCTTCATCGAGGAGACCGGCGCCGCCCAGCATCTGCGCGACGCCCGCATCACCACGATCTACGAGGGCACGACCGCCATCCAGGCCAACGACCTGATCAACCGCAAGATCCTGCGCGACGGCGGTTCGGCGGCGAACGCGCTGCTCGACGAGATCGCGGCGCTCGGCGCCGAGCTGTCCGGCCATGCGGATCAGGCGCTGCGCGTCACCGGGGCGGAGCTGTCCGCCGCCGCGCAGGAGGCGAAGCAGGCGGTCGCCTGGGTGCTGGGCGCGGCGAAGGAGGATGCGGCGTTGCCGGCCGCCGCGTCGGTGACGCTGCTGGAGCTGATGGGCGTGGTCGCCGGCGGCTGGCAGCTGGCCCGCGCCGCCAAGATCGCGGCGGAACGGCTGGCGGAGGGCGATGCCGACACCGCCTTCCTGTCCGCCAAGCCGCTGACCGCCCGCTTTTTCGCCACTCATGTGCTGCCGAAGGCGGCGGCGCTGCGGGCGACCGTCGTCAACGGCTCCGCGAGCGTGATGGCGCTGAGCGAGGAGCAACTGTTCGGCGCGGCTTGACCGGACCGCGCTTGCCAGCTGGTGCCGGGGTCTTTGCCCCAGTCGAGGGAGTCGCGGGCGGTTGGGGGACCTCCCGCCACTGCCCCGGCGCCAGCCCGTCCAGCGTCCAGTCGCCGATGGCCCAGCGGATCAGCCGCAGGGTGGGGAAGCCGACCGCAGCGGTCATGCGGCGGACCTGCCGGTTGCGGCCCTCGCGGATGGTGAGCGCAATCCAGCCGGTCGGGATGGCGGCGCGGTAGCGCACCGGCGGATCGCGCGGCCACAGCGACTCGGGCTCGTCCATCCGCCGCACCTCCGCCGGCAGGGTGGGGCCGTCCTTCAGCGTGACGCCGCGGCGCAGCGCCTCCAGCGCCTCGTCGGTCGGCACGCCTTCGACCTGCACCCAATAGGTCTTGGGCATCTTGTTGGCGGGCGAGGCGATGCGGGCGATCAGCGGGCCGTCGTCGCTGAGCGCCAGCAGCCCCTCGCTGTCGCGGTCGAGCCGGCCGGCGGCATAGACGCCCTTCACCGGCACCAGCTCCGCCAGGGTCGGGCGGCCCTGGTCGTCGGTGAATTGCGGCAGCACGCCATAGGGCTTGTTCAGCAGGATCAGGCGCGGCACGGCTTTGCTTTCTTGCGGAGTTCGGGAAAGGCGCTATCGTTCGCACCCCAACACAGACCTAGATAGCAGGGGTTCGGCCGTGACGCTTCTGTTCTGCTCCGCCAGCGACAGCGCCGAGGACTGGCGCCGGGAAATCGCCCGCCATCTTCCCGATCAGGAGATGCGTGTCTGGCCCGAGACCGGCGACGTCGCCGACATCGAGGTGGCGGTGGTGTGGAAGCCGCCGGCCGGCATGCTGGCGACCCTGCCCAACCTGCGGCTGATCGTGTCGCTGGGCGCCGGGGTGGAGCCGATCCTGCAGGATCCGACCCTGCCCGACGTGCCGCTGGTGCGCATGGTGGCGGACGGGCTGACGGTCGACATGGCCGGCTATGTTGTCTTCCAGATTCTGTATTGGCACCGGCTGATGGACGCCTATGCCGCGCTCCAGGCCGAGGCGCGCTGGGAGCAGCTGGACCATCGCCCCGCCTCCGGGGTGACGGTCGGCTTTCTGGGGATGGGCGAGCTGGGGGTGGCGTCGGCCCGCACGCTGCGGACCCTGGATTACCGCCTGGTGGGCTGGAGCCGCAGCCCCAAGAGCATCGAGGGGGTGGAGAGCTTCTCCGGTCCCGAGGGGCTGGCGGCGATGCTGCCGCAGTGCGATGTCCTGGTCTGCCTGCTGCCGCTGACCGACGAGACCCGCGGCATCCTGAATGCCGGGCTGTTCGCCGCATTGCCCAAGGGGGCGGTGGTGATCAATGCCGCGCGTGGCGGGCATCTGGTCGAATCGGACCTGCTCGACGCGCTGGAGAGCGGGCATCTGCACGGCGCCAGCCTGGACGTCTTCGCGACGGAGCCGCTGCCGGCCGACCATCCGCTCTGGCACCATCCGCGGGTCCGCGTCACCCCCCATGTCGCCGGGGTCACCCACCCGTCGCTCTGCGCCGGGCAGGTGGCCGACGCGGTGAAGGCCCTGCGCGAGGGCCGGCCGCTGCCCAATCCGGTGGACCGCAGCCGGGGCTATTGAGAGTCTTTTCATCGAGTATGAAGCCTGACAGATCAGGCTTCATACTCTTTGCCCTCAATCGGAGGCAAGCAGCCGGACGGCTGCTTGCCTCCGCAGGCATGGGCCTGCGGGGCCGCAGTCGCGGCCCTTACAGCATCTGCACCGCGATCACCGCGAGCAAGGCCGCGATCACCCACAGGGCGGCGCGGTCGGAGCGGCGGCGGCGGTCCCAGCCGGTCAGCATCTGGCGGACCGTCTGCGGGTGCAGCCGCACGCCGCCCTCCGCCATGTCGCGGGTGACGCGTTCGGCCTCGCTGACCAGGGCGGGGATGCGGCGGATCGTCGACAGCATCGCGCCGGCATCGTCGATGAACTGCGCCTCCGGCCCGCGATTCTCGCGCATCCACTCCTCGATGAGCGGACGCGCCAGCTCCCACATGTTGATGTTGGGGTTCAGCAGGCGGCCGACGCCCTCGGCGGTCAGCATGCTCTTCTGCAGCAGCAGCAGCTGCGGCTGGGTCTCCATCTCGAACTGTTCGGTGACGGCGAACAGCTGGGCCAGCAGCCGGCCGACCGAGATGTCGGCCAGCGGCTTGTTCTGCAGCGGCTCGCCGATGGCGCGGCAGGCCTGGGTGAAGATCTCGATCGACTGGTGGCGCGGCACGTAGCCGGCCTCGAAATGCACCATGGCGACCCGGCGGTAGTCGCCGGTCAGGAAGCCGATCAGCATGTCGGCGAGGTAATAGCGCGTCTCGCGGTCGAGCCGGCCCATGATGCCGAAATCGACCGCGGTGATGGTGCCCTGTTCGTTGATGAACAGGTTGCCGGGATGCAGGTCGGCGTGGAAGAAGCCGTCGCGGAAGACCTGGTTGAAGAAGCTGGCCGACGCCATCGCCAGGATCTCGTCGCGGTCGAAGCCGGCGGCGGAGATGCGGGCCGGCTCGTCCACCTTGAAGCCGCGGATGCGCTCCAGCGTCAGCACCCGGCCGCCGGTGCGCTCCCAATCGACCTTCGGCACGTTGAAGGTCGGATCCTCCTTGAAGTTGTCCGACAGCTCCGACGCCGCCGCGGCCTCCATCCGCAGATCCATCTCCAGCCGCGAGGTGCGGGCGAAGGTATCGACCACCTCCAGCAGCCGCAGCCGCTTCAGCCTGGGCAGCACCCATTGGGCGAGCGCCGCCAGCCGGTAGAACAGGTCGATGTCGCGCTCGAACGCCGCCTCGATGCCGGGGCGCAGCACCTTGACCGCCACCTCCTGCCCGTCGGCGGTGACGGCGAAATGCACCTGGGCGATGGAGGCGGCGGCGACCGGCTTGTCGTCGAAGCTCTGGAACAGGGCGTGGACCGGCTGGCCGAATTCCGCCTCGACGATGGCGCGGGCCTGATGGGCGGGGAAGGGCGGCAGCTTGTCCTGCAACTCCGCCAGATCGACGGCCATCCGCTCGCCGACCAGATCGGAGCGGGTGGAGAGAAGCTGCCCGAGCTTGATGTAGGTGGGGCCGAGCTCGGCCAGCGCGCGGGCCAGCCGCTCGCCCTCGCGGCCGGGGACGTCCTTGCGGGCGACGCGGCGCCACAGCCAGAGCAGGCCGGGGGCGGTGCCGAGCAGGCTGACGGGCAGGGCGTCGTGGCGGGCGACCGTCCGGCCGATCACGGCCATCCGGACCAGGTTGCGCAGGATGCGGAACACGGGGTCTTAGATCCGCCAGCCGGAATGGATGGCGGCGATCCCGCCCGACAGGTTGCGCACCCGCACCGCACCGAAGCCGGCCGCCTCGATCCGTCTGGCCAGATCGGCCTGGGGCGGGAAACGGCGGATGCTCTCGGCCAGATAGCGGTAGCTCGCCTCGTCCTTCGCCACCATGCGCCCCATGAAGGGCAGCACCTGGAAGGAGTAGACGTCGTAGAGCTCGCGCAGCACCGGCAGCACGACGTGGCTGAACTCCAGGCAGTAGAACTTGCCGCCCGGCTTCAGGACGCGGTGGGCCTCCCTGATCGCCTCGTCGATGCGGGTGACGTTGCGCAGGCCGAAGGCGATGGTGTAGGCGTCGACCGAGCGTGGGGCGATGGGCAGCTTTTCCGCGTCGCCGACCGTCCATTGCACGCCGGACAGGATGTTGCGGTCGACGGCGCGGTCGCGCCCGACCCGGACCATCGCCTCGGTGATGTCGCAGACCACCGCCGCCCCGCCGCCCTTCTTCAGGAAGCGGAAGGCGATGTCGCCGGTGCCGCCGGCCACGTCGAGCAGGGTCATGTCCGGCCTGGGCGCCACCATCTCCATCAGCGTGTCCTTCCACAGCCGATGGATGCCGCCCGACATCAGGTCGTTCATCAGGTCGTAGTTGGTCGCCACGCTGTCGAAGACGGCGCGGACCAGCCCGGACTTGGCGGACGGATCGACGGGGGTGAAGCCGAACCAGTTGCCTTCGGCACCTGAGGGGGCGGCACCGGACACGGGCTTTTGCGGATCGGCGGAGGATGGGGGGGGCTGGTCGCTCATGGCCCGGAACATAGCGCGGGCGGGGGCCATGCGCCAGCGGGGGCGTGGGGGTAACCGGCCGGGCGGGTGCCCCTGCGGCGTTTCGCATCCGTGTCCCGAAGCTTGGCCTACTCCTGAGGAATCCCTTGCGTCGCCTGCAAGTCGCGCGTATAAGCGCAGCCTTCCACGGGCGGCGAGGCTGGGCCGTATGGCTCAGGGCATGCCCAACCGTCCGATGGAATTCCGCCTCATTTCCACCCAGGAAACGAAAATGCCCAAGCTGAAGACGAAGAGCGGCGCCAAGAAGCGCTTCAAGGTGACCGCCACGGGTAAGGTCCGCGCTCAGGCCGCCTACAAGCGCCACTGCCTGGAACAGAAGTCCCCGAACATGAAGCGCAACGCGCGCGGCATGATGACCCTGTGCGATTCCAACGCCCGCACGGTGCTGAAGAACTGGCTGCGCAACGCCTGATCTCGGCACACTGACAAATTCGGAAGGACTGAACCATGGCTCGTGTTAAGCGCGGCGTCACGACGCACGCCCGTCACCGCAAGATCCTGAAGCTCGCCAAGGGCTACCGGGGTCGCAATTCCAAGAATTTCCGCATTGCGATCGAGAAGGTCGAGAAGGCGCTTCGTTACGCCTACCGCGACCGCCGCAATAAGAAGCGCGATTTCCGCGGCCTGTGGATCCAGCGCATCAACGCCGGCGTCCGCCAGTACGGCCTGACCTACTCGCGCTTCATCAACGGCATCAAGATGGCCGGCATCGAGATCGACCGCAAGGTCTTGTCCGATCTGGCCGCGCGCGAGCCGGAGGCCTTCAAGACCCTGGTGGACAAGGCCCAGGCCGCGCTCGCCTCCAAGGCCGCCGCGTAACGCGCCTCGCGCTTCCCCACACCAGGGAACGCTTGCCGTCACGGCGTCAGTTGTAAGAGAAGGGAGCCGGGCCGCTGGGCCGGCTCCCTTTTTCTGTTTGCACCGATTTTTCCCCACGCTTGCCGGGAACCGCCATGCTCGACGCGCTGAAAGACGAACTTCTGTCGCAGGTCAACGCCGCCGCCGACCTCCCGGCGCTGGACGAGGTGCGGGTTTCCGCGCTCGGCAAGAAGGGGCGCATCACCGGCTTCATGAAGGAGCTGGGCAATCTCACGCCCGAGGAGCGCAAGGAGCGCGGCCAGGCGCTGAACGCGCTGAAGGACGAGATCGCCGCCGCCATCGACGCGCGCAAGGCCGACCTCGCCGCCGCCCACCTGAAGGCGCGGCTGGAGGCCGAGCGGGTCGACGTCACCCTGCCGGTCCGCCCCCAGACGGAGGGGCGCATCCACCCGATCAGCCAGACGATGGACGAGATGGTCGCCATCTTCGCCGAGATGGGATTCTCGGTCGCCGAAGGGCCGGACATCGAGGACGATTTCCACAACTTCACCGCCCTGAACTTCCCGCCCGGCCACCCGGCGCGCGACATGCACGACACCTTCTATCTGCCCGATGCGGATGAGAAGAAGATGCTGCTGCGCACCCACACCAGCCCGGTGCAGGTCCGCACCATGCTGAACAGCAAGCCGCCGATCCGCATCATCGCGCCGGGGCGCACATACCGCTCCGACTACGACATGACCCACACCCCGATGTTCCACCAGATCGAGGGGCTGGTCATCGACGAGGCGACCAACATGGGGCACCTGAAGGGCTGCCTCGTGGAGTTCTGCCGCGCCTTCTTCGACGTGGACGACCTGCCGCTGCGCTTCCGCCCCAGCTTCTTCCCCTTCACCGAACCGTCGGCGGAGGTCGATATCGGCTGCTCGCGCAAGGGCGGCGAGCTGAAGCTGGGCAATTACGGCGACTGGCTGGAGATCCTCGGCTGCGGCATGGTCCATCCCAACGTGCTGGAAGCCTGCGGCATCGACAGCACCAGGTACCAGGGCTTCGCCTTCGGCATGGGGGTGGAGCGCGTCGCCATGCTGAAATACGGCATCCCCGACCTGCGCACCTTCTTCGACGCCGACCTGCGCTGGCTGAAGCATTACGGCTTCGTCCCCCTCGACATTCCCAACATCGCCCACGGCCTGACGCGCTAAGGAGCCGGACCCATGAAGTTCACGCTGTCCTGGCTGAAGGACCATCTGGAAACCGACGCCTCGCTCGACCAGATCACGGAAAAGCTGACCGCCCTCGGGCTGGAGGTGGAAGGCGTCCTCGACCGGTCGAAGGAGCTGGCGCCCTTCCGCGTCGCCCATGTCGTCTCCGCCGAAAAGCACCCGGACGCCGACAAGCTGCGCGTGCTGACGGTCGATACCGGCGCCGGCACCCTGCAGGTGGTCTGCGGCGCGCCGAACGCCCGCGCCGGCATGAAGGGCGTCTTCGCGCCGGAGGGCACCTATGTCCCCGGTTCGGACATCACGCTGAAGAAGGGCGTCATCCGCGGCGTCGAGTCGAACGGCATGATGTGCTCGAAGCGCGAGCTGAAGCTGTCGGACGAGCATGAAGGCATCATCGAGCTGCCGGACGACGCTCCCGTGGGCGCCGGCTTCGCCGACTATGCCGGGCTGAACGATCCGGTCATCGACATCAACCTGACGCCCGACCGCGCCGACTGCGCCGGGGTGCGCGGCATCGCCCGCGACCTCGCCGCGGCCGGCATGGGGACGCTGAAGCCGCTGGCCGAAGGCCGCCTGGACGCCACGCCGGTGGAGGGCCGCTTCGCCAGCCCGATCGGCGTGACGATCGAGGCGCCCGACGCCTGCCCGATGTATGTCGGCCGCACCATCCGCGGCGTGAGGAACGGCCCGTCGCCGCAATGGCTGCAGGACAAGTTGCAGGCCATCGGCCTGCGCCCGATCTCGGCACTGGTGGACATCACCAACTACATCACCTTCGACGTCGCCCGTCCGCTGCACGCCTTCGATGCCGACAAGGTGCGGGGCGGCATCGTCGTCCGGATGGCGCGCGAGGGGGAGAGCCTGAAGGCGCTGAACGGCAAGGACTACACCCTCGATCCGTCGATGGTGGTCATCGCCGACCATGAACGCGCCGAAGCGCTGGGCGGCATCATCGGCGGCGAGGAGTCGGGCTGCACCGAAACCACCACCACCCTGTTCCTGGAAGCGGCCATCTTCGACACCGTGCGCATCGCCCAGGCCGGGCGCCGTCTGGGCGTCGAATCGGATGCGCGGTATCGGCTCGAGCGCGGCGTCGATCCGGCGGCCGTGGTCGAGGGGGTGGAGCGCGCCACCCGCCTGATCCTGGATCTCTGCGGCGGCGAGCCGTCGGAGCTGGTGGTCGCCGGGGCCGAGCCAAACTGGAAGCGCAGCCTGACCCTGCGTCCGGGCCGGGTCGCGGCGTTGGGCGGCGTCGAGCTGCCGCGCGAGCGTCAGGAGCGGATCCTGACCGATCTCGGCTTCACCCTGGAGGGTGAGGACGAGGAGGGCCGGCTGGTCGTCGGCGTTCCGTCCTGGCGGGCCGACGTCCATGGCGAGGCCGATCTGGTCGAGGAGGTGCTGCGCGTCCACGGCTTCGATGCCATCCCGGCGACGCCGCTGCCGCGCGAGACGGTGCTGACCCGCCCGGCCCTGACGCTGAAGCAGCGCCGCGTGGCGCTGGCCAAGCGCACGCTGGCCGGCCGCGGCCTGTCGGAAGCCGTCACCTGGTCCTTCCTGGCCGGCCCGGTCGCAGTACTGTTCGGCGGAATCGTGCCCGGCCTGCAGCTGGTCAACCCGATCAGCAGCGACCTGGACGTCATGCGCCCGTCCATCCTGCCGAACCTGATCCAGGCCGCCGGCCGCAACGCCGACCGCGGCTATGCCGATGTCGGCCTGTTCGAGGTCGGGGCTGCCTTCCGCACGCCGGCCCCCGACGGGCAGGATACGGTCGCCGCCGGCATCCGCGCCGGTGCCGCGGTGCCGCGCCATTGGGCGGAGAAGGCCCGCGCCGTCGACGTGTTCGACGCCAAGGCCGACGCGCTGGCGGTGCTGGAGGCGGCCGGCGCCCCGACCGCCAACCTGCAGGTCACCGCCGACGCGCCGGGCTGGTACCATCCCGGCCGGTCCGGGGTGCTGCGGCTCGGCCCCACCGTGATGGCCCGCTTCGGCGAAATCCACCCGTCGGTGCTGGAGGCGCTGGGCGTCAAGGGCCCCGTCGTCGGGTTCGAGGCGATGCTGGACGCCGTGCCGCTGCCCAAGAAGAAGGGCGGCACCGCCAAGCCGATGGTCCAGTTGTCGGCCTTCCAGCCGGTGGAGCGCGATTTCGCCTTCGTCGTCGACCGCAAGGTGGAGGCCGACCGGATTCTCCGGGCCGCGAAAGGTGCCGACAAGGCACTGATCAAGGATGTCGCGGTTTTCGATATCTATGAAGGGCCGGGCGTCGGCGAGGGGCGCAAGTCGATCGCCGTGTCCGTCACCTATCAGCCGACAACTGCAACCTTGACCGAAGAGGCGATCGAGGCCGTCGGGCAAAAAATCGTCGCATCGGTGCTCAAGGCGACCGGTGGAGCGCTTCGTTCGTAAGCCCAGCCTCCCAGGGTTGAAAAAATACTGTTTCCTGGAACGAAAGGCCCTTGCCAGCGCAAGGGCCTTTTGTTTGTGGCTTGAGTTTGGAAAAGCTGTTTTGCTCCGGCGATGGAAATTTGCAATCATATGATGAATCGCTGATTGAAGAGACTGGAGTGCATCCGGTAAGGGAAAGTCCTGGTACTCTTCGGTGCAGCTCAATGTTCGTCGGCTTTGTGACATTCAGTGGAGAGATTCCGTATCGGCTTCGTCTATTTTCGGTAAGCCCATGATATTGTTGATATCACCGTTATCGCACAGGCTAGGCTTGCATTGCCTTGGTGTGTTTGGTGGCAATCAGGATGTCGAGGATGGAGTGGGACAAATCAATGGCTGAGCCAACAAACGATAAAGCAACCGGATCTGCAACGCATAAGCCACTTATCATTGTGGTGGACGACGACCGTTCAATCGTGGAAGGGTTGGGAATCCTTCTGGATGGCTGGGGGTACGAGGTGATGACCGCGCTGAGCGCCGCCGCCTTGGAACAGCAGTTGGGCGGCCTGACCCGGGCGCCGAACCTGATCATCGCCGATCATTATCTGCCGGGCGGCCGGACCGGCCGCGACGTGGTGGAACTGGTGCGCGCGGCGACCGGGCAGGCGGTCCCGGCCATCATCCTGACCGGCGACAGCACTCCGGAACGGCGGGACGAGGCTGAACTGCTGGGCTGCCAGCTGCTGTTGAAGCCGGTCCAGGTCGGCCCGCTGCGCGATGCGGTCGAAGCCCTGAGCAGCCGTTGACCGCAGCCGCTCACCGCAGCCGCTGACGGCGATTTCCGATCGGGCTTTCCGATCCCCGTTCCCGCGTCAGGCTGCGCTCGCCCCCGAGTCCGGGCCGACCGCGCCGATCCCCGGCGCCACCGCCAGGAAGGCGTCGACCACCGCCGGGTCGAAGCGCAAGCCGGCCAGCCGCCGGATTTCCGCCACCGCCTCCTCATGCCGCATCGCCGCCCGATAGGGGCGGTCGCGCGTCATGGCGTCGTAGGCGTCGGCGACCGCGACGATGCGGGCGCACAGAGGGATCGCCGCGCCGGTGCGGCCGTCGGGATAGCCGGTTCCGTCCCAATTCTCATGATGCCAGCGTGCCACCGCGGCCCCCAGGTGCAGGTGGGTCGGTCCGTCGGTCAGATGGCTTGCCTGATCCAGCAGGGCGGCCCCGGCGACCGTGTGGGCCTGCATGGCGCGGCGCTCCGCCGGATCGAGCGGGCCGGGTTTGGCCAGGATGTCCGGGTTGATCGCGGCGTTGCCGATATCGTGCAGGATGGCGGCCAGACCGATGATCTCAAGCGTGGACTCGTCGAGCGACTCGGGGAAGCGCCCATCGGCGTGCAACCGGCGCGCGATGCGTTCCGTCAGGGCGGCGATGCGCAGCGACCGGCTGAACCGGCCGCCGGCGGGATCGCCCGCCGCCGCCCCGCTGTCCGCCGGATCCGCCTGCCCATCCGCCCCCCCATCCGCCCCCCCATCCGCCAGGATATCCGCCGTCAGGGCGCCACGGCCGCGCTCGGCCAGATCGGCCAGCGCCGCCAGCGTGCCCTGCTGTGCCCGGTAGAGCTGCTCATAATGATGAAGGTTTTCGAAGCCGACGGAGATCTTGCCGCAGAACACCTCGATCAGCCGGCGGTCCAGGTCTGACAGCGGCCGGCCGGAGCGAAGATAGACCACCGTCTCGCGGTCGTTCGGCGTGCGGATGTAGAGCGTGCAATGGTCGCGGGCATAATGATGCGCCTGCTTTTCCAGGCAGGCGCTCACCGCGTCCAGCACCGCCGGGTCGACATGGCCGGCCGCAGGTTCGTTGATCAGCGCCTCGAACCGGCCGGACCCGGCCAGCACATACAGCCCGTCACGGCTGCCGGCCGTGCCGGTCCGGGGATGCGGGCCGCGCTGCACGCACAGGATCGCATCCGGCCCGACCCCCAGCAGCCCCGACAGCTGGGTCAGGACTCCGGCGGCGAACAGCTTCATCGACCGGGTGCGGAACAGCGACGACGACGCCTCGATGATCTTTTCCAGCCCGCGCCGGTTGGCGTCGATCGCCACGATGTCCTCGTAGGACCGCAGCGCCGCGACGGTGGTGGTGAAGAGCTGCTGCGCGGTCAGCTGGGTCTTCGCCTTGTAGTCGTTGATGTCGTAGTCGAGGATCACCGCCCGTTCCGGCGCCTGTCCCGGCTGGCCGGTGCGCAGGATGATCCGGACATTGCGGTTCTGCAGCTCTTCCCGGATGTGGTGGACCAGCCGCAGGCCGGCATCCTCGGTCTCCATCACCACGTCCAGCAGGATCAGTGCGATGTCGCTCTCCCGCGCCAGAATCCGCCTCGCCTCCGCCGCGGAATGGGCGGACAGGAAGCGCGCCTTGCGCCCCTTGTAGGTGAAGTCCGACAGGACGAGCTTGGTGATGGAATGCACCTCCGGCTCGTCGTCGACGATCAGCATGGTCCAGCGGTTGCCGGGCGGCCCGTTCCCGCTTCCGCCACAGCCGCCGGCTTCGCCGTCCCCGGGACCGGTGCCCCCCGGATCGCCATCGTCGAGGAAAACGAGATTTTCGTCCCCGTCACCCTCGCCGGGCGAAGGGGGGGCGGCCTGCGGCTCGGTCGGGTCGGCGTTTGTCATGCACTTCGATCAGGAAGGGGTCATGAGGATGGGCACAGCCGGCCCGCATGGTGGGAACCATCAAAACGTATCCAGCTCGATGACTGTACAATCGAGTCCGCGTTGTGCCAACGTGCCGCAGGCGGTGTCGACCTGCAAGCGCGTGAACGGCGCCACCCCGACCCCGTAGAGCAGCCGGGCCTTCTGGAACACCGGCCAGACCATCGGCGGCAGGTCGCGATAGGCGCTGCCCGGCCCGGCGGTGAACTCCCTCCAGGCGCGCAGCCCCTCGGCATAGCTGACATAGTCGCCCAGCTTGATGCCGTACAGCATGCCCGGCTCGACCGGCGGCATGCCCGGCAGCGGATAGGGCGCCACCACCCCGACCAGCCCCTGGACCGGGGCCAGCGCGCGGGTGCCGGCGGGCAGGGCCAGCGTCGCCTCGCCGTTCGCGGCGCCGATCAGCGCGACCACGTCGCCCTTGCGCAGGGTGAAGCCTCGCCGCTTGCGGTTCGCCAGGATCTCGGTCGCGGCGATGGGGGATGCTGCGACGACATAGCCCTCCGCCGGGGTCTGGGCCGCCTTGTCCCAGGCCGCGCGCGGGACGACGGCGGCGCTGCGGTGGGGCGGCGGAGCGTCTGCAGGCTGGGAGGCGGGCTTGGGCGGCCGCGGCCCCTCTCCGCCGACGGCCGGGCGGCCGGTTACCATCAGCGCCGGGTCCAGCGAATCGGCCGGGACATAGCCGATGGGCTGGCCGCCGATGGCGACCTCCGTCCAATAGGTGCCGCGCGGGGTGCCCAGCGCGTTCAGCGCCTTGCCCTGCTTCATCGTCATGACGATGCGCGCATCTTCGCTTGGGCCGATCCGCACCTCGATGTCGCGGTTCAGCACCACTTCGCCGGTCAGCGGGGCGCCGATGGCGACAGGACTCTGCGCCCGTGCCGGTGGGGCGGCGGTCACGGCCCCGGCAAGCGCGCCACCGGCAAGGGCAAGCGCCGCCGGCAGGGAGCGGAGGGCGGTTGTCCGGATTCCACTCATGCGGCGGTCTCCCCCACAGGCTCCGCCGGCTTCCGGCCCAGCAGCTGGCGGCCGACCAGGTCATGAATGGCGTCTGCCAGCAGCCGCACCGGCTTGGGCGCCACGCCGCGCGCCCGGTGCAGGGCGATGTCGATGTCCGGCAGGTCGGGAAAGCCCTCCGCCGCGCCGATCCGGCGCAGGCTGGGCGGTACGGTGCAGCGTTCCATCGCCGTCACCCCCAGCCCGCCCATCACCGCGCCATGGACGGCGACGACGCTCTTGCTGGTGAAGGCGACGCGCCAGTCGCGGCCGATCCCGTCCAGCGCGGCGACCGCGAGGTCGCGCACGACGCACCCCTTGGGGAACAGCGCCAGCGGCAGCGGATTCAGGCTGTCGACCGGCCGGTATCCCGCCTGCGGCACCGGGTCGAGCGGCGGGGCGACCCAGGCCACCGGCTCCTGCCGCACCAGCTCGCCGCCGCTGTCGCCGGCCTTGCGGGTGACCAGCGCCAGGTCGTAGCGGCCCTTGTCGATCTCGGCCACCAGATCGGGGCTGTTGTCGCACACCACCTCCACCATCACCTCGGGATAGGCGGCGTTGAAGCGGGCCAGAACGTCGGGCAGCAGCATGGTGGCGTAGTCGTCGGGCGTGCCGATGCGCACGCTCGCCACCGTCGGGCTGCGGTGCATCAGCGCCATCACCTCGTCGTTCAGCGTCAGCATGCGCCGCGCATAGGCCAGCAGCATCTCGCCGTCGCGGGTCATGCGGACCCCGTGGGTGTCGCGTTCGAACACGCGCTTGCCGACAATGCCTTCCAGCCGGCGGACCTGCTGGCTGACCGCCGCCTGGGTGCGGCCGAGCCGTTCGCCGGCCCGGGTGAAGCTGGCGCTGTCGGCCACGGCGACGAAGGCGCGCAGCAGGTCGGTGTCGAGATTGGCGGGCATGGATGGTGAACCGGAAGTTGCCGCCCATTCAAACAGAGCGCCGGCCGCTCCGCAATGGCACGGTCATCACGGATCGTGATGACGGCATAATGCCTATTCGTTTCCAAGGGAATGACGGGCGCCCCATTGTCGGCCTCCAATCCTTCAAGGAGTGTCCGATCATGTCGCTGTTCGCCGCCTGGACCAGCGTGACCCTCGGGGCCGCCCGGATCGAGCCGGCCGCCGTGCCGCCTCAGACGCCGATGCCGGCGGAGCCGGAGCCGCGGCGCTTCCGCCTCGCCCACAATCCGCTTGCCGGTCCTGCCGGGCATCCCCGGTTCCGGCCGGTGGCGGAGCCGGCCCCGTCCTCCACCCGGACTGCGCTGCCGGTGCCGGCGGGCCGGCTCTGCCTTGAGAAGTAGGCGGCCGGCAGCCTATCCTGCGGCCGGAACCAAAAAAGGGAGGGGGCAGGCGATGGCGCGGGTCTATGTGCTGTACACCGGTGGCACCATCGGGTGCGTCGCCAACGAGGACGGGGCGCTGGCCCCGGTGCCGGGTGCGGCGTTCGAGACGCTGGTCCTGACGATGCCCGGCCTGTCCGGCCATGGGGTGCGGGGCTATGACGGGCTGAGCTGGACGATGGGCTGGTTCGACCGCACGCTCGACAGCTCCAACATGACGCCGGCGGACTGGCTGGCCATCGCCCGGCGGCTGCTGTCGGTCTATGACGAGTATGACGGCTTCGTCGTGCTGCACGGCACCGACAGCATGGCCTACAGCGCGTCGGCGCTGTCCTTCCTGCTGCCCGGCCTGTCGAAGCCGGTGGTGTTCGGCGGCTCGCAGGTGCCGCTGTCCTTCACGCTGAGCGACGCCCCGGCCAATCTGGTCGGCGCCATCGTCGCGGCGGGCACCCTGCCGGTGCCGGAGGTCTGCGTCTATTTCGACACCAGGCTGCTGCGCGGCAACCGCTCGTCCAAGGTCGACGCCAACCGCTTCGCCGGCTTCGATTCGCCGAACTTCCCGCCGCTCGCCACCATCGGCAGCGTGGTCGCCCGCAACGAGCTCTATTGGCTGCCGATGCCGGGCGAGGACGTCTCGCTGGCCGGGGCGGAGAACCGGACCCGGCGGCTGGCGGCGCTGGAGGCCCAGGCGGCGGCGCTGGCCGGGTTCTCCGTGGTCATGCTGTGGCTCTATCCCGGCATCCGCGCCAGCACGGTGTCGGCGATGCTGACCGGCACCGACCCGGCGGCGAAGGGGGCGGTGCTGCTGGCCTTCGGCGAGGGCAACGGCCCGACCGACCCGGAGTTCCTCGACGCCCTGTCGGCCGCGGTGAAGGCCGGGGTCGTGCTGATGGACAACACACAGGTCCAGCGCGGCGCGGTGCTGCCCGGCGCCTACGCCACCGGGCTGGGCGCCATCGGCGCCATCGGCGCCTATGACATGACGCCCGAGGCCAGCTACGCCAAGCTGGTCTGCCTGCTGGCCGCCGGGCTGGACGCCGACGCCGTCAAGGCGGAGATGCCGAAGCCGCTGGCCGGCGAGCTGACGGCGATCGAGGGCTGACGCCCATCGGGCGGCGGGAGGCCGGAAGCGGCCTCCCCCGTCCGGTGTCCTTACTGGCCCATCGGGGGCTGGGTCGGCGTCATCATGCGGTCCGGCGTGCCGTTCATCGGGGTGCCCATGGAGCCGCCCATCGAACCGCCCATCGAACCGCCGATCGAACCATTGCCCATGGAACCGCTTCCCATGCCGCTGCCCGTCTGGCCGCCCATGGCTCCGCCCGTCGAGCTGCCATAGCCGGTGGTGGCCTGGCTGCTGTACTGGGCGAGTTGCTGCAACTCGGTCCGGTCATGCATGATGACGACCTGTCTGCCGCGCCGTTCGAAGGACGCCGGGGTCAGCATCATCGTCTGGCCCGTCCCCGCCAGCTTCAGCTCGACCATGGTCTGGCCGTCGGCGCCGGTGGTCACGTTCTGGATGGTGCCGGCGACCGGCCCGCCATGGCGGTGGACCACCCGCTTGCCGATCATGTCGCGGCTGGCCTGGACGTCGCGGGCACCGCTGTCCATCGTGCTGTTGGCGGCGTTGGCCCTGCCGGAACTGGTTTGGGCATGGCCCGGCGCGGCGGCGGCCATCAGCAGCAGGGCCGGAACCGCGGCGGCGAGAAACTTGCGCATGTCATCCTCCCGGAGTGAATCACAGGTGAGGGACGCCCCGCGCCGTCGCGCGCCCGCGCCCCTGCTTGATGACACGCCAGACGCCGGTTTGTTTCGTGTCCGCCGGCGATTTTCCAGCGCAGAGGCCGAATTAAGGCAAAGTTACAACCTGAACATCATCGTTCGTTTGGAGTTCAAACGAAAACGCATGGATACTGTTGTCCCGTATCGGAAACCGATGGACTGACTCCATGGCCTCTCTTTCTCCGGCATACCGTTCTGGCGACATCATCATCAGCGACGGGACCATTTCCCATTGCGCCCTGGTGATCGGAGAGAAGGTCGTCTATCTGCGGAACAAGGTGCGGACCGACTGGGCCACCCTTCACGCCACCGGGTTCGGCAGCGACCAGCCGCGCAACGGCATCAAGAAGGGCGAACTGACCAATATGGGCCGGGGACGCCTGTTCAGGTCGCGCGTCATGACCGATCAGCAGGCCGAGGCCGTGCAGGCCACCGCCCTGCGCTTGCAGTTGGCCTCATCCTCCTACGGCACGTCCAGGGCGGTCTTCGCCTGGGCCGGCTCGACCAGTTTCGGCGAGGGGGCGTTCGGGCGGCTGCAGAAATACAAGGAGCGCCTGTCCCATACCGAACATCAGGGCGTGGTGAAGAACGTCTTCTGTTCGGAATTCGTGATCCTGTGCTACCAGCTGAGCTTCCTGGACGACGCGCAGAAGACCAGGCAGACCAATCCGCTGTTCATCAATCTCGACGCCAAGCACAGCTATCCCAAGCACCTGCGCGAGTATCTGCGGAAGAACCCGACCCATTGGGAGGAAGGCGACTTCCCGCCCTGACCGGCGGTCGGGATTTCCGGCAAGAAAAAGGCGGGCCGAAGCCCGCCTTTTTCACGATCTTTATTCGTCGCCCATCTTGAGCGCGGCGATGAAGGCGCTTTGCGGGATTTCGACCTGGCCGAACTGGCGCATGCGCTTCTTGCCTTCCTTCTGCTTGTCCAGCAGCTTGCGCTTGCGGCTGATGTCGCCGCCATAGCATTTGGCGGTCACGTCCTTGCGCATGGCGCTGATGCTCTCGCGGGCGATGACCTTGCCGCCGATGGCAGCCTGCACGGCGATCTTGAACAGCTGGCGCGGGATCAGCTCCTTCAGGCGCTCGCACAGCTGGCGGCCGCGGCGTTCGGACTGGCTGCGGTGGACGATCATCGACAGGGCGTCGACCGGCTCGGCATTCACCAGGATCGACAGCTTGACGAGGTCGCCTTCCTCATAGCTGTCCATCTGGTAGTCGAAGCTGGCATAGCCGCGGCTGATCGACTTCAGCCGGTCGTAGAAGTCGAACACCACCTCGTTCAGCGGCAGGCGGTAGACCAGCATGGCGCGGGCGCCGGCGTAGGTCAGCTCGATCTGCTGGCCGCGCCGCTCGGTGCAGAGCTGGAGGACGCCGCCGAGATACTCGTCAGGCAGCATGATGGTGGCCTTGATCCACGGCTCGTCGATGTGGTCGATCCGCATCACGTCGGGCATGTCGGCCGGGTTGTGCAGGTCCCGCACCGTCCCGTCGGTCATCGTCAGCTTGTAGACCACCGAGGGGGCGGTGGTGATCAGGTCCAGGTTGAACTCGCGCTCCAGCCGCTCCTGGATGATCTCCAGATGCAGGAGGCCGAGGAAGCCGCAGCGGAAGCCGAAGCCCAGCGCCGCCGACGTCTCCGCCTCGTAATGGAAGCTGGCGTCGTTCAGCTTGAGCTTGCCCAGGCTGTCGCGCAGCCGCTCGAAATCGGCGGCGTCGACCGGGAACAGGCCGCACCACACCACGGGAATCGACGGCTTGAAGCCCTCCAGCGCCTGGGCCGCCGGCTTGCGCTCGTCGGTGATGGTGTCGCCGACCTTGGTCTGGGTGATGTCCTTGATCGCGGCGGTGATGAAGCCCATCTCGCCCGGCCGCAGCTCGCCGGTCAGCAGCGCCTTGGGCGTGAACACGCCGACGCGGTCGACGTCGTGGGCGCTGCCGGCGGCCATGAAGCGGACCTTCTGGTTCACCTTCAGCACGCCGTCGACGACGCGCACCAGGATGACGACGCCGAGATAGGGATCGTACCAGCTGTCGACCAGCAGCGCCTTCAGCGGCGCGTCGGCATCGCCCTTGGGCGGCGGCAGCCGCTTGACCACCGCCTCCAGCACCGCGCCGATGTTGAGGCCGGACTTGGCCGAGATCTCGACCGCGTCGGAGGCGTCGAGCCCGATCACGTCCTCGATCTGCTGCTTGATCCGTTCCGGCTCGGCGGCGGGCAGGTCGATCTTGTTGAGGACCGGGATGATCTCGTGGTTGTTGTCGATCGCCTGATAGACGTTGGCGAGCGTCTGCGCCTCGACCCCCTGGGAGGCGTCGACCACCAGGATCGAGCCCTCGCAGGCGGCCAAGGACCGGCTGACCTCATAGGCGAAGTCGACGTGGCCGGGGGTGTCCATCAGGTTCAGCGTGTACTGCTTGCCGTCCTCGGCCTTGTAGAGCAGGCGGACGGTCTGGGCCTTGATGGTGATGCCGCGCTCACGCTCGATGTCCATGCTGTCGAGCACCTGCTCGCGCATCTCGCGCGCGTCGAGGCCGCCGCACTGCTGGATCAACCGGTCGGCAAGGGTCGACTTGCCATGGTCGATGTGGGCGATGATCGAGAAATTGCGGATGTGCGAGAGGTCAGTCATCGGAAAGCGCGCGTCCCAAGGTTTCCCGCGGAACATAAGGCGGACGCATGGCGCGCGCAACGGCGATGGGTGAGGGAGGTGCAGGTCGGCGGTGGGCGGGCCCATTGGCGGACGGGGCTGTGGCCGCACCGGTCGGTTTACCCTGGTTGCATTCCCACCCAATCGCTATATTTTAGAAAATCTTCCGACCGGATATCGCCATGGACGCATCTCTTGTTTCCTCAATCGCAGCGGTTGTCAGTGTGATCGTGAGTCTCGGGGCCATGCTTCTGGTATTGAAGCAAACGATTCTCAATGCCGAGCAGATCAGGATAATGCGCGACGCCTATCTTGCCGATCACGAGCGTCGGAAAAAGCAGTCGACCATCGAGTACGTCAACAGCATCAGAGATAAATACCGGCCAATTGTAGAAAGGCTCGAAGATAAATTCGGGAAGGATCTTGTCATAAATCTTCCCGATATCGATCAAGGAGAGCGGCGTAATATAAAGGAACTTCTTTCAATAATCGAGCATATGGCTGTCGGTGTCGAAACGGAAGTGTACGATATCGATATTATAGACAGGATGTCCGGATCCTATTTTCTCCGGATCAGGCGTATACTCGACCCTTATATCAGCGATGCGCAAAAACGGAATGCCAACAACTATATAGAATTCGATCGGATGTGCGACCGCATCCGTGCGAAGCGGAAGCCCCTCAACAACAAAGGGAAGCTGGAACTGCCGGCGGAACGGGGGAGGGTGCCGGCATAACGGCCGGCTGGGCCGTTACCCGCGCCCCCCCAACCCCCGGTACAGCTCCATATACTCCTCCGCCGGGCCGTGCCAGCCGAAGTCCCGCGTCATGGCGCGGCGCTGCATCGCCTGCCAGCGCTCCGGCTTGCGGTAGATCCCAAGCGCCCGGCGCAGCGACCACAGCAGCTCCTGGGCGCTGGCCTCGACGAACTGGAACCCCGTCGCGCTGCCATCGGCGCTGGCGGCCGGGTTGGCGTCGACCACCGTGTCGGCAAGGCCACCGGTGCGGCGGACCAGCGGCAGCGTGCCGTATTTCAAAGCGTAGAGCTGGGTCAGGCCGCAGGGCTCCGACCGTGACGGCACCAGGAACAGGTCGGCTCCCGCCTGGATGCGGTGGGACAGCGGCTCGTCATAGCCGATGCGGACGCCAACCGATTGCGGATGCCACTGGGCGAGGTGGCGGAAGCCGGCCTCGCTCGCCGCCTCGCCGCTGCCCAGAACCACCAGCTGCCCACCCCAGGCGATCCATTGCGCCGCCGCCTCCAGCACCAGGTCGAGGCCCTTGTGCCAGGTCAGCCGGCTGACCACCGCGGCCAGCGGCGCGTCGGGGCGGCGGTCGAGGCCGAAGGCCGATTGCAGGTCGGCCTTGCAGGCGTCCTTGCCGCCGAGGTCGTCGGGGGTGTAGCGGGCGGGAAGATGCGGGTCGGTCGCCGGATTCCACACGGCATAGTCGACGCCGTTCAGGATGCCGGTCAGCACGTCGGCGCGGCTGGCGAGCAGCCCCTGCAGGCCGGTGCCGTGCTCCGCCGTCTGGATTTCGTTGGCGTAGGTCGGGCTGACCGTGGTCAGGCGGTCGGCGTAATAGCAGCCGGACTTGAGGAAGCTGACATTGCCGTAATACTCCACCCCGTCGACCCGGAAGCTGGAGGAGGGCAGGCCGAGGTCGCCCATCATCCAGGGGCCGAACAGGCCCTGATAGGCGATGTTGTGGATGGTCAGCACGGTGCCCGGCCGGAACGGGCCGGAAAAACGGTCGGGACGCAGCGCCAGATAGGCCGGGATCAGCCCGGCCTGCCAGTCATGGCCGTGCAGGATGTCGGGCCGCCACCAGGGATCGTAGGACGGCTCGGCGGCGAAGCCGGCGGCGACCCAGGCGAGCGCGGCGAAGCGCTGGGCATTGTCCGGCCAGTCCTTGCCGTCCGGCCCGAGATAGGGGTTGCCGGGGCGGTCGTAGAGCGACGGCGCGTCCAGCACATAGGCCAGCACCCCGTCCGCCGTCCGGCCCATGCGCAGCCGGGCGCGGTCGCAGCCGGGCAGGTCGGTGATCAGCTCCCCGACCTCGTGCAGGTTCTGCAGGCTGCCCAGCACCGCCGGATAGCCCGGCAGCAGCAGGCGGACATCGGCCCCGGCGGCGTTCAGGGCCGGCGGCAGGGCGGCGGACACGTCCGCCAGCCCCCCGGTCTTGACCATCGGGTAGCATTCGGACGTGACGTAGAGGACGCGCATCGGGAAGGCACTCGGGTAAAAAAGGCGGGAAAGGCGGAGACGGACGGCCCTGCCGCCCGCAGGGGGAGGCGGGCGGCAGGCAGGCCGTCGCCTACGCCTTCGGCAGCTTCTCGATCATCTCGCGGGTGATCAGGACGACGCCGCCCTCGCTGCGGTGGAAGCGGCTGGCGTCCAGCTCCGGATCCTCGCCGACGACGAGGCCGTTGGGGATGGTGACGCCGCGGTCGATCACCACCTTCTTCAGCCGGCAATGGCGGCCGATGTCGCATTCCGGCAGCACCACCGCCTCGTGCAGCTCGCTGTAGGAGTTGACGCGGACCGAGCTGAACAGCAGCGAGCGCCGCACGGTGGATCCGGAGATGATGCAGCCGCCCGACACCAGGCTGTCCACCGCCATGCCGCGCCGGTTCTCGTCGTCGAAGACGAACTTGGCCGGCGGCAGCTGTTCCTGGTAGGTGAAGATCGGCCAGTCGCGGTTGTACATGTTCAACTGCGGCGTGACGTGGCAGAGGTCGAGGTTGGCCTCCCAATAGGCGTCGATGGTGCCGACGTCGCGCCAGTAGGGGGCATCGTCCGGCGCGTCGATGATCGCGCTGTCGGCATAGTCGTGGGCGACGATCCGCGCGCCCGCCTTGACCAGATGCGGGATGATGTCCTTGCCGAAGTCGCGGCTGGAGCCGGGGGTGGCGACGTCGCGCTCCAGCTGCTCGTACAGGAACTGGGCGTTGAAGACGTAGATGCCCATGCTGGCCAGCGCCATGTCGGGGCGGCCCGGCATCGGCGGCGGGTCGGCCGGCTTCTCGACGAAATCGATGATGCGGCGCTCGTCGTCGATGTGCATCACGCCGAATCCGGTCGCCTGTTCGCGCGGGACCGCGATGCAGGGGACGGTGACGTCGGCCTTGCGGTCGATGTGGTCGAGCAGCAGCGCGCCGTAATCCATCTTGTAGATGTGGTCGCCGGCCAGGATCAGGACATATTCCGGCTCGTGGTCGCGCAGGATGTCCAGGTTCTGGAACACGGCGTCGGCGGTGCCCTGGTACCATTCCGTCTCGCTGATGCGCTGCTGGGCCGGCAGCAGGTCGCAGAACTCGTTCATCTCGCCGCGGAAGACGTTCCAGCCGCGCTGGAGGTGGCGCAGAAGGCTGTGCGACTTGTACTGGGTCAGCACGCCGATGCGGCGGAAGCCGGAATTGACGCAGTTGGACAGCGCGAAGTCGATGATGCGGTACTTGCCGCCGAAATATGTCGCCGGCTTGGCCCGCCGGTCTGTCAGCTGCTTCAGACGGCTTCCGCGTCCGCCGGCCAGCACCAGCGCCACCGCCCGCCGCGGTGCGAGGCGCAGATCCCGTTTGTCGAGCATGGCCGTTACCCCCTTTGCCTTATTCTTGCAGCCGCGCGCGAGCGGCCTACCTGTGTGGAGGCGTTGACGGTGCCACAACTCGTCGCCATGTCCAATAGGCCCGGCGGGGGGAGCGCCTCGGCCGACCGGCCGCCGGTATCGGGGCCGGCATAGGCCGGACGTCCGGCGGCAGTCCGGCAGACGGGCACCCATTGCAGGACGGGATAAGAGGTGTGTCCCTCGTGCCGCGCCGCTGACCGCCACGCGCCCAGTGTATGCACAAAATTTCATCATTTGCCGGAAAGGCAGCCAAGTTGCTGCGCCGGCCCCAGGCAGTCCGTCCTATCCGATGCCCGTGAACCGTCCGGGGATCGCTAGAAAGCCTGAAAATTGCGGGCCAATGTCAGCGCCGACATCTGCCCATTTTCTGGGCGATCGGGGGGCGCGACTCGTAAGGGGCTGCCCGTTCGGGGGTCCCGGCCGGGGACAACCCTGACGATTCCAAGCCGTTTTCGGTTGGCACGCTTCTTGTAACGCTGGAGGCGTCCTTGGTCCCGTCCGCCGCCCCGTCTTTGCCGGGGACGGGGCGACCGGGACGGGGTCGTCCCGGGGGCGGCGCCCGCGCGGAACACCTCCGGTGCCGTGCCGGCCGCCTCGGGGCGGGAGCGATTTTGGAGAAAGAGGAGCCTCGATGAACCGTCTCTTCCTTATGGCCGCACCGATGATCGCGGTTGCTCTTGGCGCGGCCGGCCTGCCGGTCGCTGCCTTTGCCCAGGACGCGGCGGCGGCAGCCACCCCGGCGCCGACGCTCAGCGCGGGCGATACCGCCTGGATGCTGACGGCGACGGCCCTGGTCCTGTTCATGACCATTCCGGGCCTGGCGCTGTTCTACGGCGGCATGGTGCGCAAGAAGAATGTCCTGGCCACGGTCATGCAGAGCTTCGCGATCTGCTGCCTCGTGTCGATCCTGTGGATCGTGATCGGCTACAGCCTTGCCTTCAGCGAAGGCAGCCCCTATGTCGGCGGCCTGTCCAAGGCGCTGCTGAACGGCCTGACCAAGGACAGCCTGTCCGGCGTGATTCCGGAATCGGTCTTCATCGTCTTCCAGATGACCTTCGCGATCATCACCCCGGCCCTGATCACCGGCGCCTTCGCCGACCGCATGAAGTTCTCCTCCATGCTGGTGTTCACCGCGCTGTGGTCGGTCGTCATCTATGCCCCGATCACCCACTGGGTCTGGGGTCCGGGCGGCTATCTGATGGGTGACGGCGTGCTCGACTATGCCGGCGGCACCGTCGTCCACATCAATGCGGGCGTGGCCGGCCTGGTCGCGGCGCTGGTCCTCGGCAAGCGCAAGGGCTACCCGAACGAGAATTTCGCCCCGCACAACCTGGTGCTGAGCCTCGTCGGCGCCGCCATGCTGTGGGTCGGCTGGTTCGGCTTCAACGCCGGTTCGGCGGTCGCCGCCGACGGCCGTGCGGGCATGGCCATGCTGGTCACGCAGATCGCCGCCGCCGCCGCCGCTCTCGCCTGGATGTTCGCGGAGTGGGTCCTCAAGGGCAAGCCGTCGGTTCTCGGCATCATCTCCGGCGCGGTCGGCGGCCTGGTCGCCATCACCCCGGCCTCGGGCTTCGTCGGCCCGATGGGCGCGCTGGTCATCGGCGTGGTCGCCGGCGTGGTCTGCTACTGGGGCGCCACCGGCCTGAAGCATGCGCTCGGCTATGACGACAGCCTGGACGCCTTCGGCGTGCACGGCATCGGCGGCATCGTCGGCGCCGTCCTGACCGGCGTCTTCGCCCAGGAAGCCATCGGCGGCACCGCCGGCCTGCTGGAAGGCAATGCCGGACAGGTCGTCACCCAGCTCTACGGCATCGTCGCCACCATCGTCTATTCGGGCATCGGTTCCTTCATCCTGCTCAAGGTCATCGACGTGGTGATGGGCCTGCGCGTGGAAGAGGATGTGGAGCGCGACGGTCTCGACCTCGCCCTGCACGGCGAGAGCATCCACTAAGACAAACCCTTTCCCACAGGGTCTCTCGCGAGAAGGCCGCCGGATTTCCGGCGGCCTTTTCATTTGCCGCCTTTTCCGTCGGTTGGCGGCGATTGTTGCGCGGGCGGAAACGCAGTGGCGCGGCATGGCGGGCTTCACGCCGGGGCCGGGGCGGATTACCTGTGGTCCATCGCCACAGCGTTTTTTCGGGAGTCCCCGCCATGTCCGTCCAATCCGCCACCTCCGGCGCCCGTCCGGTGCTTGCCGCCATCGAGGGCATGGCCACTTCCGACGGTGCCGGCGTCAGCATGACCCGCATGCTGGGCACCCCGCGCCTGCGCACGCTCGATCCCTTCCTGATGCTCGACCTGTTCGGGTCGGACGAGCCGACCGACTATCTGGCCGGCTTCCCCGACCATCCCCACCGCGGGTTCGAGACGGTGACCTACATGCTGGCCGGCCGCATGCGCCATGCCGACAACCACGGGCATGAGGGGGTGATCGAGACCGGCGGCGTGCAATGGATGACCGCCGGCCGCGGCCTGGTCCATTCCGAGATGCCGGAGCAGACCGAAGGGCTGATGCGGGGCTTCCAGCTGTGGATCAACCTGCCGGCCCGGCTGAAGATGACCGAGCCGCGCTATCAGGAGTTCCCGGCCGCCTCCATCCCGGTGGAGCGGCGCGAGGACGGGGCGACCGTCACCGTGATCGCCGGCGACACCGCGCGGGGCACCGCGGGCCCGGTGCGGGCGGAGGCGACCGACGCCCGCTATTTCGACGTGGCGCTGCCGCCGTCGGTGTCCTTCGCCGAACCGCTGCCCGCCGGCCACACCGCCTTCCTGGTGCTGTTCGAAGGCACGCTGACGGTGGGGGACCAGGGGGAGGAGCTGGCGGGGCCGCGGGTGATCGTGCTGGGCGACGGCGGGCGGGTCGAGGCGGTCGCGGGCTCCGGCGGCGCCCGCTTCCTGCTGCTGGCCGGCGAGCCGATCGGCGAGCCGATCGCCTGGGGCGGCCCCTTCGTCATGAACACCCGCGAAGAGGTGATGCAGGCCTTCCGCGACTTCGAGGAAGGGCGCATCTGACCGCCCGGTTTCGCGCCGCCGCCTCCCGCCGCCTCCCGCCGCCATCCGCATGCCGCGCCTGCGCACCGGCCCGCCCGCCGATGCGGAAGCGCGGCATCTCGTGCCTTGCACCCCCGCCGTCCCCGGTTATCATGGCGCCTTGCGTCTTAATACGAACGATGGCGGGGAGCCGGGGCGATGCGTGCAAAGGGTCTGATGGGTGGCTTCAGGGCGGCTGCCGCCGGGGGACTGGCCGCGGGGCTGCTGGCCCTGACGCTCGCCGGGGGCCTGTTCGCCGCCCGGCCGGCCGCCGCGGTGGATTTCTCCAAGGCCGCGGCCGATTTCGGGCCGGAAGGCGCCTGGAGCAACCAGTGCGACATCGACCGGATGACCGACAGCAAGACCTGCCGGCTGATGATCTACCGCCTGTTCGACGACGGCAAGGATGTCGGCTTCATCGCGCTCAGCGTCATCCCGACCGGCAACGACTTCCACCTGTTCCTGACCACCAGCCAGGGGCTGGTCGACCGCTGCGCCATCCGCGTCGACCGCCAGCCGCGCATCGAATCGCATGTCGCCACGCTGAACATGTGCATGTTCCCGAACTTCGTGTCGGGCCGGGTGGCCGACCAGTTCCGCAACGGCTCGACCATCCTGGTCCGCGTCAGCTCCCCCCGCCTGGGCAAGCGTGACATCGACTTTCCGCTGAACGGCTTCTCCCGCACCTTCGAGGAGATGCAGCGCAGCCTGCAGTGATAGTGATACCGGCGGCACCGGTCACCGACCTGTGCCGCCGGAGGGGCTGACTCCGGTCAGCGCCTCCGGTCAAAGCCACCGGTCCGGGCGAGACCGGGACGACCGACCGTTTGGCGACATCGTCGCCATGGCGCGGCGCCGCCTGGCTGTGGAAGGTCTCGCCCAACATGTGCGTCGCCGGACGGCCGCCGAGCGTCTTCAGCATCGCGCTCTTGCCGTCGAAGGCCTTCATCACCCGTTCGGCCGCCCGCAGCGTCGCCGACAGCCGCGGGATCGCCGGATAGCTCTCCGCCCGTGCGAACGGGCCCTGGGCCAACTCCGCCGGCAGGCCGTCCAGCCCGTCCAGCCCGTGGACCGCCGTCCTCCCAGGTCCTGGCACCGATCGACAGCATCGTCCCGTCCAGCTCGGCGAAGAGTTGCTCCCCGTCCGGGCCGGGGGGCGACCGGCGATGTGCCGGGCAGGGCGCAGCCGGGACGACAGCCGGGGCGGCGACTGTTCCGCGGCGATGTATGGGAGCGATGGGAGAGCGGTTGCAGCATTCTCATAATGCAATGCAAAAAAAGAAAAGGAGATTCTTCAATAAATATCGGAGCCTTGTACGGGAGCAAGATGTATTCGCTCCAATCGGGCGTGGAAATTAACCATAAATCTGGGGGATGTCCTTAGCGAAAACATGTGGCGCCGGAGCGATGGCTTTGTTTATCGTCCTCTAATGGACAAGCTGCTCCCATCGGAGGGTGCGGCTGGGGGACGCCATCAGGGGATGCGACATGACCGATTGGCCCTTCAGATGGACTGCCACATGGCTGCGCGGCTGTGCGTTGCTGGCGGTGCTGATCTCGACGATGGCCCTGTCCCTGCCGGCGGGGGGGCGTGCGACCGCACCGCACCGTACCGTTCTGGTGCTGCATTCCTACCATCAGGGCTATGAGTGGACCGATGGCCAGGCCGCAGGCATTGTCCAGGCGCTGGCGATGGCACACGACACGCTGCCCGTCGTCCATTACCTGGACTGGAAGCGCTTTCCGAATCCCGCCGGGCTCGACCGGCTGCGGGCACTGATCGCCTATCGCCATCCGAAGGGCACTGTCGACGCCATCCTCACCACCGACGACGCCGCGCTGGCCTTCGCGCTCGATTTGCGGCGGGAGATCTACGGCCCGGTGCCGCTGGTCCATGGCGGGGTGATCGGCTCGACGGCGCGCCGGCTGACCGAAGGCGAGGCCGCGGCGGCCGGGGTCGATGAGGCGAAGGACATCGAAGGCACGCTGCGCATGGCGCAGGCGGCCAACCCGAATCTCCGCCGCCTGTACATACTGCGCGACCATACCGAATCGGGGCTGGCGCTCGACGTCGAGATCGAGAAGCTGGCCGCCGCCGGCCGGATCCCCGCCGGACTGACGCGCCAGTTCCTGCCCGACCTGCCCTTTGCCCAGTTGGAGGAGCATCTGGCGACCCTGCCGGTCGACAGTGCGGTGCTGCTGGGAACCTACGCCACCGACCGCGACGGGCTGGTCCTGCCGCCCGAGCAGTTCCTGGAACTGCTGAGCGAGAAGAGCAGCGTGCCGATCTATGGCCTCCAGGATTATCTGCTGGGCCATGGCCTGGCCGGCGGAAGCCTGCTGAGCGGGCAGGAGCATGGCCGTGCGCTGGGCGAACTGGCCGCGACGTTGCTGAACGGCGCCCCTGCGGCGGATCGGTCGGTCGATCTGCCGGCGGAGCGGCGTTCGTCCGTCATCAAGGCGATGGATCACCGGCAGGTGGAGCGCTTCGGTCTCGACCTGTCGCGGGTCGGTCCGCTCGACCTGATGGTGAACAAGCCCTTTTCCTTCCTGGAAAGCTACCGCTGGCTGGTTGTCACGGTCGGCATCGTCATCGTGATGCTGGCCTGCATGGTGCTGGTCCTGGCCTTCGCGCTGCGCCAGCGCCGTGCCGCGGAAGCGGCGTTGCAGCGGAGCAATCTTGCGCTCGGCGACTCGCGCCGCGAATTGCAGTGCAGGCTCGACGAGCTGACCGCCAGCCAGCAGGCGCTGCGCGAGCGCGAGCGGCGGATGCGGCTGGTGGCCGAGGCGTCGCGTGACATCATCTGGACCTGGGAAATGACGGCCGACCGCCGCGTCCTGTCCGGCCGGGTGGAGGAACTGCTGGGCGTCGACGCCGCCAGCATCGATTCGCGCGCAGCCTGGTTCGACCGTCTTCATCCGGAGGACCGCGAACGGGCGGAGGAGGAGTTGCGCCGCCATCTGGCCGGCGAGGTGCCGGAATACCGGGTGGAATACCGGGTGCGCCATCGCGACGGCGACTATCTGTGGATTTTCGCCACCGGCAAGGCGCTGTTCGACGAGGAGGGGCGGCCGACGATCATGGCCGGATCCTACACCGACATCACGGCCGACAAGCGGCAGCAGGCCTGGCTCGACCATATGGCCCATTTCGACCCGTTGACCGGCCTGCCCAACCGGCTGATGCTGGAGAAGCATGTCGATGGGCTGATCGCCGCCGACAAGGCAGCCGGCAATTCCCGGCCGCTGGCCCTGCTGTTCCTCGACATGGACAATTTCAAGGTCATCAACGACAGCTTCGGCCACAAGGCGGGAGACGAGCTGCTGATGGCGGTCGCGATGCGCGCCCGCAGCGCGGCGGGCGACGGGGTGTTCATCGCCCGGCTGGGCGGCGACGAATTCGTCATCGTCGTCCATGGCGCCGCCTCCGGCGACCCGGCGGCGGTGACCGAGCGGCTGGAACTGGGGTTCGTCGCCCCCTTCCTGGTCGAGGGCCAGCATTTCTTCGTGACCTGCAGCGTCGGCGTCGCCCGTTATCCCTGGGACGGCCGCTGCTTCGACGACCTGCTGCAGAATGCCGACACCGCCATGTACCGGGCCAAGGACAGCGGCCGCGGCCGCACCTGCACCTTCACCCCCGACATGAACCGCAAGGTGGTGGAGCGGATGCGGCTGCTCAGCCGGGCGCGGCTGGCCTTCGAGTGCCGGGACTTCGTCCTGCATTACCAGCCGCAGGTCGCGACCGCCGACGGCCGCGTCCGCGGGTTCGAGGCGCTGGCGCGCTGGACCGACAGCGAACTGGGGCCGGTGTCGCCCGACCGCTTCATCCCGGCCTGCGAGGATTGCGGCCTGATCGTTCCGCTCGGGCTGTGGGTGTTGGAGACCGCCTGCACCGAAGCGATGGCGATGGCCGCCCGGGGGCTCGGCGACATGACGATGAGCGTCAACATGTCCGTCGTCCAGCTTGCCCAGCATGATTTCGTATCGCAGGTGCTGGACATCCTGGCGCGCACCGGCCTGCCGCCCCACCGGCTCGAACTGGAGATCACCGAGTCGCAGATGATCGGCTCGCTCGACGCCGCCATCGAGAAGCTGAAGGAGCTGCGCCATGCCGGAATCCACATCGCGCTGGACGATTTCGGCACCGGCTATTCGTCGCTGACCTATCTGCGGACCTTGCCGATCAACACGCTGAAGCTGGACAAGGCCTTCATCGACGATGTCCACCGCCGCCCCGATGCGCGCAACCTGGTGGCGTCGATCGCCCGCATCGCACGGGATCTGTCCCGCACCGTCGTGGCGGAAGGGGTGGAGGACGAGGGGCAGTGGGACGCGCTGTCGCAGATGGGCTGCGAGCTGATCCAGGGCTATTTCATCAGCCGTCCGCTGCCAGCCGGCCGGATCGACTGCTTCATGGCGGCCTGGGAGGGGCGGCGTGCCAGCCTGCCCAGCGTCGCCCGCGCCGACGTGGTGGTCGGCCTGCCCGGCCGGACCGACCGGTCGGGCAGGCCGGACATGTGAAGAACGCCCCGCAGGCGGCCTGCGGGGCGTTCGTCTTCAGACAGGAGCCGGATGGCGGGTTCATCAGGGAGGAGCCGGAATGGCACCGGGCTCGATGGCGCCGCGTTGGACGGGGAGGCGTCCGGGGTCAGTGAGGCGGTCAGTGACGGGTGCGGGCCGGGGTGACGTAGACGCCGTCCCAGTCGACGCCGAACAGGGCGTCGTCGCCGGCCTCCTCGACCAGATCGTCATATTCATGCGCCTCGATCAGCCCGAAGATCGAGGCGGTGCCCGAGGCGTCGAGGTCGCAGGTGACCACATGGCCGCCCACCTCGACCGAGGTGAAGAACACCTCCGGCAGCTCCATGCCGTCCAGGTCGGCGGTGACCGCGCTCTCGATCTCGTGGACGAGACGGGACGACAGCGACACCCGCAATTTGGCGGCCTGCGAGGCCCAGACGATGCGCTTCACGTGGGCGGGCGCCTTCATCTCGCTCGCACCCGGCGCCTCGTCGCCTTGGCCGGCCATCGCGATCATCCGGGAAACCAGGGTCGAGGTGCTGCTCGGTGCGCGCATGAAAGCCTCCGCTCGTGTGATGGCGACAGGTTTGCGCGCAGGCGGTTAACGTGGTCTTAAGCCGCGACCGGGGCTTAAGCCTTACCTCCCATGAGGTATGGCCTATCCCTTCGGACCTATGAGTTCGACAGGGCGGTGGCGACCCCCGCCGCGACCCGCGCATTGTTGCGGATCAGTGCGATGTTGGCGGTCAGGCTGCGCCCGCCGGTGAGGCGCTCCAGCGCCGCCAGCAGATGCGGCGTGATGTCCTTGCCCTTGATTCCCTTGGCTTCCGCATCGGCCAGCGCCTGGGCGACGGCCGTCTCCATGGCGTCGGCGTCGAGTTCGTCGCCGGCCGGGATCGGGTTGGCCAGCAGCACGCCGCCCTCCAGCCCAAGCCGCCATTTCGTCCGCAGGATGTCCGCCACCTCGGTCACATTGTCACAGCGATGATCGACCGGCAGGCCGCTGCGCCGGCTGTAGAAAGCGGGAAACTCGGCGGTGCCGAATCCCAGCACCGGGACGCCGCGGGTTTCCAGCACCTCCAGCGTCTTGGGCAGGTCGAGAATCGACTTGGCGCCGGCGCAGACCACGCAGACCGAGGTGCGCGCCAGCTCCTCCAGGTCGGCCGACACGTCGAAGCTGGTCTCCGCCCCGCGATGGACGCCGCCGATGCCGCCGGTGGCGAAGACGGCGATGCCGGCCAGCCGCGCCGCGATCATCGTCGCCGCCACCGTGGTCGCTCCCAACGCCCCGGCCGCCAGCGCGATGGGCAGGTCGCGGCGGCTCAGCTTGCGCACCGCGTGGCCGCCGGTCGCCAGCCGGTCCAGCGCCCCGTCGTCCAGCCCGATGCGGATGCGCCCGTCCAGCACGGCGATGGTGGCGGGGACGGCGCCGGCGGCCCGCACCTCCGCCTCCAGCGCGCGGGCGGTCTCCAGGTTGCGGGGATAGGGCATGCCGTGGGAGATCACCGTCGATTCGAGCGCCACCACCGGGCGATTGCCGGCCAGCGCGTCGGCGACCTCGGGGGTCGGCAGCAGGAAGGAATGCATGCCCTGTCTCTCCGGTTGGGACGCCCTACATTAGGACGCATGTCCGCTTCATTCCATCCCAATCCCGACCGCCCCCATCCCGACCGGTGGATCAAGGTCCGTCCCGAAGGCCTCTATGTCGAGCCGGGCGGCTTCCACATCGACCCGGTGCGGCCGGTGGAGCGCGCAATCGTCACCCACGGCCATTCCGACCATGCCCGGCCCGGAAACCGCCATGTGCTGGCGACTCCGGCCACGCTCGCCATCATGCGCCAGCGGATCGGCGAGGCGGCCGGCGGGTCGTTGCAGCCGCTGGAGTATGGCGAGGGGTTGACCGTCGGCGATGTCGCGGTGCGGCTGGTGCCGGCCGGCCATGTGCTGGGCAGCGCCCAGGTGGTGCTGGAGCATGCCGGCTCGCGCGTCGTGGTGTCGGGCGACTACAAGCGCCGGCCCGACCGCACCTGCCTGCCCTTCGAGCCGGTGCCCTGCGACGTCTTCGTCACCGAGGCGACCTTCGGCCTGCCGGTCTTCCGCCATCCGCCCGACCTGGGCGAGGTGGGCCGGCTGCTGCATTCGATGAGCCTGTTCCCGGAGCGCAGCCATGTCGTCGGCGTCTATGCGCTCGGCAAGTGCCAGCGGCTGATCACGCTGCTGCGGGCCTCTGGCTACGACCGGCCGATCTGGCTGCATGGCGCGCTGGAGCCGATGTGCCGGCTCTACCGCGAGCATGGGGTGGAGCTGGGCGAGCTGCGCCCGGCGACCGCCGCCGCCAAGGAGGAGCTGAAGGGCGCGCTGGTGCTGGCGCCGCCGTCGGCGGTGGCCGACCGCTGGGCGCGGCGGCTGGCCGATCCGGTGGTGGCGATGGCGTCGGGCTGGATGCGGGTGCGCCAGCGCGCCCGCCAGCGCGGGGTCGAGCTGCCGCTGGTCATCTCCGACCATGCCGACTGGGACGAGCTGTGCCGGACGCTGGAGGATGTCGGCGCGCCGGAGGTCTGGGTCACCCATGGCCGCGAGGAGGCGCTGGTCCATTACGCCACCCGCCGCGGCATCCGCGCCCGGGCGCTGGCGCTGATCGGCTTCGAGGATGAGGATTCGGAAGAGGGGGTGTCGTGAACCGCTTCGCCGCGTTGATCGATGCGCTGGTCTTCATGCCGTCGCGCACCGGCAAGATCCGCCTGCTGGTCGAGCATTTCGCCACCGCGCCGGACCCGGACCGCGGCTGGGCGCTGGCGGCGCTGACCGGGGCGCTGAGCTTCCGCGAGGCCAAGCCCGCCGCCATCCGCGAGCTGGCGGCGACGCGGGTCGATCCGGAGCTGCTGGCCCTGTCCTACGACTATGTCGGCGATCTGGCGGAGACGGTGGCGCTGATCTGGCCCGAGCGGCCGGCATCCTGGGCGGAGCGGGCCAACAGCCTGCCGCCCAGCCTGGACGAGGTGGTGGACGCGCTGCGGAGCGCCAGGCGCGGGCAGGCGATCGGGCTGGTGGAAGGCTGGCTCGACACGCTCGATTCGTCGGGGCGCTTCGCCTTGCTGAAGCTGATCACCGGGGCGCTGCGCATCGGCGTGTCGGCCCGGCTGGCCAAGACCGCCCTGGCGGAATGGGGCAGGGCGGCCCGGCCGGAGGTCGGCGTCGACGATGAAATCGGCGTCGACGATGAAATCGGCGTCGACGATGTCGAGGAGGTCTGGCACGGGCTGAGCCCGCCCTATGTCGAGCTGTTCGCCTGGCTGGAGGGGCGGGCGGAGCGGCCGGCCGCCGGCCATGGCGCCGGCTTCCGCCCGATGATGCTGTCCCACCCGCTGGAGGAGGAGGAGCGGGCGGCGCTCGACCCCGCCGCCTATGCCGCCGAATGGAAGTGGGACGGCATCCGCGTCCAGCTGGCGGCGCGCGACGGCCAGCGCCGGCTCTACAGCCGCACCGGCGACGACGTGTCCGGCGCCTTTCCCGACATCACCGACCATATGGGCTTCGACGCGGTGCTGGACGGCGAGCTGCTGGTGGCGCGCGACGGGGTGGTGGCGCCCTTCAACGACCTGCAGCAGCGGCTGAACCGCAAGACGGTGACGGCGCAGATGCTGCGCGACGGTCCGGCCTGGGTCCGGCTCTACGACATCCTGTTCGACGGCGCCGAGGATCTGCGCGGGCTGCCCTTCGTCGAGCGCCGCGCCCGGCTGGAGCGCTGGTACGACGCGGTGCGGCCGCGCCGGATGGACCTGTCGCCGCTGGTGCCCTTCGCCGCCTGGGACGAGCTGGCGGCGCTGCGCGAGGGCGCGCGGGAGAACGGCATCGAGGGGCTGATGCTGAAGCGGCGCGACAGCGCCTATCTCGCCGGGCGGCCGAAAGGGCCGTGGTTCAAGTGGAAGCGCGGGGCGCTGACGCTCGACACCGTGATGATGTACGCCCAGCGCGGCCACGGCAAACGGTCGAGCTATTATTCCGACTACACCTTCGGCGTCTGGCGCGGCGAGGAGCTGGTGCCGGTCGGCAAGGCCTATTCCGGCTTCACCGACGCCGAACTGGTGGAACTGGACCGCTGGGTCCGCACCCACACCACCAAGCGCTACGGGCCGGTGCGCGAGGTGGCGGCCGGGCTGGTGCTGGAGGTCGCCTTCGACAGCGTCCACCCGTCGACACGGCACAAGAGCGGGCTGGCGATGCGCTTCCCCCGCATCCACCGCATCCGCTGGGACAAGCCGGCGCATGAGGCCGACCGGCTGGAGACGCTGGCGGCGATGGTGGCGGGGTGAGGGGGGAGAGGGGGGGACCCCCACCTAACCTCCCCCGCTGGGCGGGGGAGGGGCTGCCCCCCTCAATACCCCTTCGGCTGGCCGCCGAAGACGCCCTTCGCCCAGGCACCGACGCGGTGGCGCCATTGTTCGTGCCAGATATAGACACTGCCCTTGACCCAGTTCATCTGGATCGCGCGGCGCTGGCCCTCGAACGGGTAATGGCCGTGCCAGGAGCTGTCGCTGCGGCGGAAGCACATCAGGGTGCCTTCCTCCGGCGGGACCTCGGCGGCATAATCCTCCAGGTTCTGGGAGCGCAGGATGCGCAGGCGGCCGCCGGTGGCCTCCCAGGGCGGGTTCATGTAGATCAGGACGGTGACGATCTTGCTGGCCGAATCCGGGTGGATCTTGCCGTCGGTCGCCCGGCACATGCCCCGCGCGGTGAACATGGTCGGATAGTGCGACAGGTCCAGCCCGAACTTCTCGGAGAAGGCCCGGCAGACCTCCGGCCCCTTCAGCTCGGCGATCAGCCGGTCGAAGCTCGGCCCCTGCGGGAAGACGCCGAGTGGAATCGAGCCGGGCTTGTCGACCTTGGGATAGTCACGGTGAAGCTCTTCGAGATATTCCCGCTTCACGAAACCCGGAACGCAGAGAAAATCGAAGGGGTCGCGCTGAAGTTCCACAGCACGGAATTTGTCCAGATCGAGCATGGACATGGATCAGAAACTCCGAAAGGGCGTGCCGGCGCTGGTCTGGCCCCCCGACCGACGTCACTTAAACATGCAAGAAATTTTATGCAACAGCTTTGTCAGGGAAGCAGAGTTCATGCCGCGCCCGCCATTCGGGGCCGACATAATTGACGATGATCGATTTGCGCACGCCGTCGATCGGACGTTTCGCGAAGCCGTGCCAGGTGTTTCCGGCGGGGATGAAGATCAGCCCTTCATTGAAGGCATAGGGCGCCCGGGCGACGATGGTCCGGGTTTCGTCCAGCACGTCGGTCCCCCAATGGGCGCAGTTCGGCCCCTTCGAGAGATAGACCAGCATCGTGTATTTCTTGACGCCGATGTCGGTGTGCGGCTCCAGCCAGAAGCCGTCGGTGTCCTGGCAATATTCGATGCGCAGGCTGGTGCCGGTCAGGTCGACCTTGCAGGTCCGCTGGATCGCCTCCACCACCGGGCGGCTCTGGAAGGCCCGGGCCACCGTCTCGCACACCGGATGGGTTGCACGGTTCTCCACCCCGAAATAGGTGCGCGAGGCGTTGTTGGTGTCGCGCTTGCCAGAGCTGCCGGATACCGGCGCCGGCCCCCAGGGCAGGGCGGCGATGGCGTCGGCGGCATCGGTCGGCAGCGCCTCGGACAGGAGCCAATGAGCGTAGGGGGTGCCGGACTTCCGGCTGCGCTCCAGGCAACGCAGGAACGAGGCGGAGACGGCGTCGGGGGTGGTCATGGCTGGTCGATTCCGAATCGGGGGCGGACCGGTCGGGGCGGTCGTTTTTCCGGCTTATGGCATGGTCCGCGGCGGGATGCCGCCGGCAAACCGGTGCTGCCGGCGGGGTGCGCGCATCGGTCGCGCGAGGCGGTTGCGAGAGGCGTCCCCCGTCCCCCGGTTCTACGTCAGGCCATGCCGTTTCCTGTGCGCCGGCAGGCGCCGCATCACCTCGGCGGCCACCGTCCCGCGGTCGTCCAGCGGCGGATAATCCCAATGGTCGAGCGTGCCGTCGAAGCGGCGGGTGATGCCGTCCCGGTACAGCCCGTCATGGAAGGCGCGGAACTTGGGCGACCCGCCCTCCATCTCGATCACATAGACCGGCTTGCCGGTCGAGCAGGCCTCCGAGGTCATCGACACGCTGTCGCAGGTCACAACCACCGCGTCGGCCAGCCCGAGATAGGCGAAATAGGGATTCTCGCCGCTGCCGTCCCACACCTCCGCCGGCAGGCCGGACAGGCGGGCGCGCAGGATCGCCTCGTTGTCGGCGCCGGTGCGGCGCGACGGCGTGACCATCAGCCCGGCGCCATGGCTGTGCGTCAGGTTGGCCAGCCGTTCCGCCACGTCGCCCATGATGGTCGGCGTCAGGCGGTAGACGCCGTTGTCGCCGCCGATCAGCACCGCGATGCGCGGATGCGGCAGATGGGCGAGCCGCGGGGCGAAGCGCGCCGCCGCGTCGGCCAGGACGGCGGGCGTCACCCGGTGCAGCGCGCCGCGCGTCACCAGCACATTGTCGCCGCGCAGCTTGTCGTGGCGCGGCACCACCACCAGGTCGAACCTGTGCGGGTTCATCACCGGATCCTGGGTCTGGATGGTGAAGGTGCGGCCGCCCGACAGGCTGCGCACCGCCAGCGAGACGGGGATGCTCTGCCGGCCGGTGCCGATCAGGATGTCGGGCCAGGGGGGGGCCACCGGATCGCCCTCGGGGCTGGGGGCGAAGCGGTTGCCGATGCGCAGGTACGGGGTCAGCTGGCGCCAGGGCGTGCGCAGGCGCACGCGCTTGATCACCGGCGTCAGGCCCAGCGCCTCGGCCAGGCCGATGCACTGGTTTTCCATGCCGGCCTTGCCGTCGGACACAACCCAGCAGGTCAGGGATTGCATGAGCGCTCGGATCGTTGGGGCTGCGGAGGGGTTGGCGGCCGCGGCGGCGGAAAGGCCGGCATCCGGGTCGCTCGCCCTTGTAAGGGTTTCGGTCTTGGCGTAGACACCATGCCCGTGTAATATCCTTTCTCCAAATCACCCCCGGAGCGACCGAGTAAAACCATGCGGCGGGTAAAACTCGACCGAATTGACCGTCGGATCCTGCGCGATCTGCAGAACGACGGCCGGATGACCAACGTGGAGCTTGCCCGGCGTGCCGGCATCTCCGCCCCGCCCTGCCTGCGCCGCGTCCGCGCGCTGGAGGAGGCGGGATTCATCCGCGGCTACCACGCCGACGTCAACCCCGATGCACTGGGGTTCGGCGTCACGGTGTTCGCCCAGGTCGGCCTCAGCAGCCAGGCCGAAGCGGACCTAAAGAAATTCGAGGAGCTCGTCAACAGCTGGCCGCTCGTGCGTGAGTGCAACATGCTGGCCGGTGAATATGATTTCGTCCTGAAGATCGTGGCGGAGGACTGGGACGACTACCAGCGCTTCCTGACGACCAAGCTGACGTCGGCACCCAACGTCGCCCATGTCAAGTCCGCCCTGTCGATCCGCACCTCCAAGCACACCCCCGGCGTTCCCATCGACGTCGATTCGCCCGACATCCCGGAAGGGACGGAGGACGACGAGGACGAGGAGTTCGCCGAGGACGAGACGCCCACCCGCGCCACCCGGCGCTGAGCGGGGCTCCGTTACCGGGCTCCGTTACCGGAACGATGCGGCGGGCGCCCGGAAGGGGCCCGCCGCATCGCTTTCCACGTCCGCGATGGCATTGGCGACGGTCGCGGCGAGGCCCGGCCGGGAACAATTGCGGGGCACCCATGGCCTTCCGCAACGCACAGGTTTGGAGTTTTGTGTGTTTCATATGAAACACACAAAACTCCAGCCCTATCTTTGGCGATCGGATTCACGCTTCAAATCGATCCCGATTTTACGCGATCCGATCTAGTATTGCGTCCGCGAGCGCCGCCGTCGTGGCCGGCGCCGGGAGTCGGGGACGCTTCAGAATGAAGGCTTCCGCCCGCGGTCTTGCGGCTGTGCTGGGTGCGGTTCTGTGCAGCGGTGCCGGGACGATGGGCGGCGCGGGACTGCCCATGTCGGCGATGGCATCGGCGATGGCATCGGCGATGCTGTGGACCGGGACGGCCCAGGCCGCCGCCGGCGTCCATGCCGAAGAGATCGTGCGCTTTCCCTCCGCCGACGTCGACCTGACCGGCGGGGCGCCGACGATGCTGTCCGGCCGTCTGCTGCGCCCGTCCGGCAGCGGCCAGCATCCGGCAATTGTCATGCTGCACGGCTGCGGCGGCCTCTATGCCCGCAGCGGCCGGGTGTCGCAGCGTCATGTCTGGTGGGCGACCCACCTGCAGCGGCAGGGCTACGCGGTGCTGATGGTCGACAGCTTCGGCCCGCGCGACGTGGATGAGGTCTGCACCACTGCATTGAAGGACCGCACCGTCCGCGCGACGGTGGAGCGCAAGCGCGATGCCTGGGGGGCGCTGGCCTTCCTGCGCCGCCGGCCCGAAATCGACCATGGCCGCATCGGCCTGATCGGCTGGTCGCAGGGGGCCGGCACCGTGCTGGCCGCCTATGGCGCCGGGGAGGACGGGCCGGCCGGGTCGGGGGAGGGCGGCTTCCGGGCCGCCGTGGCCTTCTATCCCGGTTGCCGCGCGTCGCTGAGCGACGAGGACTGGCAGCCCGACGGCCCGCTGCTGCTGCTGGTCGGCGACAAGGACGATTGGACGCCGCCTGAACACTGCAAGGAGCTGGCCGGCCGCGACGGGGTGAAGGACAAGCTGGCCCTGGTGGTCTATCCCGATGCCTATCACGGCTTCGATTCGCCCGACGCCCCGGTGCGCAAGCGCAAGGATCTGGCCACCGCGCCGGGCGGCACCGCCCATGTCGGCACCAACGAAGACGCCCGCTCGGACGCGATCCGGCGGGTGATGGAATTCTTCCAGGAGAAATTGGGGGGATGAAGCCGGTTCCCCCCTCTCCCCAGGGGGGAAAGGGGGGAACCGGGAGGGAAAACCTCAGCGGAATTCGACCGACACGATCTCGTACAGCTTGGAACCGCCCGGGGTCGAAACCTCGACGCTGTCGCCGACCGACTTGTTGATCAGGGCGCGGGCCAGCGGCGCCTGGATCGACAGCAGCCTCAACTTGATGTCGCTCTCGTCCTGGCCGACGATCTGGTAGGTCGTCTCCTCGTCCGTGTCCTGGTCGGCCAGGGTCACGGTCGCACCGAACTTCACGGTATCGCCCGTCAGCTTGGCCGGGTCGATGACCTCCGCCCGGCTGATCTTGTCCTCAAGCTCCAGCACGCGGCCTTCGATGAAGCTCTGACGTTCGCGCGCCGCGTGGTACTCGGCGTTTTCCGAAAGGTCGCCATGTTCGCGGGCTTCCGCGATGGCTTTGATGACCGCCGGGCGTTCGGTGATCTTAAGGTGCTTCAATTCCTCCTGGAGGCGGTTGAAGCCCGCCGCTGTCATCGGAACTTTTTCCATGTTCGGTCCATCACCGCTAGCAGTCGTTCGACCTGTCCAAAGCGACATCAAGGACGAAGACGGCGCGGAGGAGGTCCGCCGCGCCGTCGTCCGTCCTTAATACGATCCGCTAAGGTACGACTGCAATGGAGCGACTTCAAGGCTGCCGTTCCGGAGTGCGTCAATCGCTTCCACCGCGGCGCGGGCACCCGCTACGGTGGTGTAGTAGGGAACGTTGTAGGTCAGGGCGGTGCGGCGCAGGCTGAAGCTGTCGGCCAGCGCCTGGGCGCCTTCGGTGGTGTTGATGACCAGATGGACGTCGCCGTTGATCATGGCGTCGACGATGTGCGGCTGGCCCTCGACCACCTTGTTGATGGTCTCGGCCTCGACGCCGGCCTCCTTCAGCACCTTGGCGGTGCCCGACGTCGCGAGGATGCGGAAGCCCATGTCGTGCAGCTTCTTGGAGATCACCGCCAGCGCCGGCTTGTCGCGGTCCTTGACCGAGACGAAGACGCTGCCCTTGACCGGCAGGGTGACGCCGGCGCCGAGCTGCGCCTTGGCGAAGGCCAGCGCGAAATTGTGGTCGAGGCCCATCACCTCGCCGGTCGACTTCATCTCCGGACCCAGCACGATGTCGACGCCGGGGAAGCGGGCGAAGGGGAAGACCGCTTCCTTGACCGCGGTGTGCGGCGGGGTCGGGCCGTTCAGGGTGAAGGAGGACAGCTTCTCCCCCGCCATGACGCGGGCCGCGATCTTGGCGATGGCGGTGCCGGTGGCCTTGGCGACGAAGGGCACCGTGCGCGAGGCGCGCGGGTTGACCTCCAGGATGTAGACGGTGCCGTCCTTGACCGCGAACTGGACGTTCATCAGCCCGACCACCTTCAGCGCGCGGGCGAGCGCGTCCGACTGGCGGTTGATCTCGGCGATGATGTCGGCCGGCAGCGTGTAGGGCGGCAGGGCGCAGGCGCTGTCGCCGGAATGGATGCCGGCCTCCTCGATATGCTCCATCACGCCGGCGACATAGACGTCGGTGCCGTCGCACACGACGTCGACGTCGACCTCGATGGCGTCCTGGAGATAGCTGTCGATCAGCACCGGGTTCTTGCCCGACACCTGCACCGCGGTGCCCATGTAGCGCTGGAGCCCGGCCATGTCGTGGACGATCTCCATCGCCCGGCCGCCCAGCACGTAGGACGGGCGGATGACGACCGGGAAGCCGATGCGGGCGGCGACCGCCTCCGCCTCCTCCAGCGAGCGGGCCAGCCCATTGGCCGGCTGCTTCAGGTCGAGGGCGTGCAGCAGCTTCTGGAAGCGCTCGCGGTCCTCGGCCAGGTCGATGGCGTCGGGCGAGGTGCCGAGGATCGGGATGCCGGCGGCCTCCAGCGCGGCGGCGAGCTTCAGCGGGGTCTGGCCGCCGAACTGCACGATGCAGCCGAGCACGGTGCCATTGCGTTGCTCGACCCGCACCAACTCCACCACGTCCTCGGCGGTCAGCGGCTCGAAATACAGGCGGTCGGCGGTGTCGTAGTCGGTGGAGACCGTCTCCGGGTTGCAGTTGACCATGATGGTCTCGATGCCGGCCTCCTGCAGGGCGTAGACGGCATGGACGCAGCAATAGTCGAACTCGATGCCCTGGCCGATGCGGTTCGGGCCGCCGCCGAGGATGACGACCTTGCGCTTGTCGGTCGGGTCGGACTCGCACTCCGCCTCGCCGGTCCCGTCGGTCTCGTAGGTCGAGTACATGTAGGGGGTGGCGGACGCGAACTCGGCGGCGCAGGTGTCGATCCGCTTGTAGACCGGGGTGACGCCGGCCATGCGGCGGGCCGCGGCGACCGCGGCCTCGCTGGACCTGGCCAGCTCGGCGAGGCGGGCGTCGGAGAAGCCCATCTGCTTCAGCTTCAGCCAGCCGGCCTTGGCGGTGGGCAGGCCATCGGCGCGGATCGCCGCCTCACGGTCGACGATCTCCTTGATCTGCTCCAGGAACCAGGGGTCGTACTTGGAGACGGCCTGCACCTCCTCCACGGTGAAGCCGTGGCGGAAGGCCTGGGCGATCACCAGCAGGCGGTCGGGCGTCGGGGTGGCGAGAGCGCCGCGGATGGCGGTGCGGTCGGGCGTGTCGTCCGGACCGATCTTCACCTCGTTGAAGCCGGTCAGGCCGGTCTCCATCGAGCGCAGCGCCTTCTGCACCGATTCCTGGAAGGTGCGGCCGATCGACATCGCCTCGCCCACCGACTTCATCGAGGTGGTCAGCAGCGCCTCGGCGCCCTTGAACTTCTCGAAGGTGAAGCGCGGCATCTTGGTGACGACATAGTCGATCGTCGGCTCGAAGCTGGCCGGCGTGGTGCCGGTGATGTCGTTGGTCAGCTCGTCCAGCCGGTAGCCGACCGCCAGCTTGGCGGCGATCTTGGCGATCGGGAAGCCGGTGGCCTTCGACGCCAGCGCCGAGGAGCGCGAGACGCGCGGGTTCATCTCGATGACGATCAGGCGGCCGTTGGCCGGGTTGACGGCGAACTGGACGTTCGAGCCGCCGGTGTCCACCCCGATCTCGCGCAGCACCGCGATCGAGGCGTTGCGCATGATCTGGTATTCCTTGTCCGTCAGCGTCAGCGCCGGCGCGACCGTGATCGAGTCGCCGGTGTGGACGCCCATCGGATCGATGTTCTCGATGGCGCAGATGATGATGCAGTTGTCGGCGCCGTCGCGCACGACCTCCATCTCGTATTCCTTCCAGCCCAGCACCGATTCCTCGATCAGCACCTCGCCGACCGGGCTGGCGCGCAGGCCGCCGCGCACGATGTCCTCGAACTGCGCCCGGTTGTAGGCGATGCCGCCGCCGGTGCCGGCCAGGGTGAAGCTGGGGCGGATGATGGCGGGCAGCCCGACCAGCTCCAGCGCCTCCATCGCCTCCTCCAGCGTGCGGACCATGCGCGAGCGCGGGCTCTCCAGCCCTAGCTTGTCCATGGCGTCGCGGAACAGGATGCGGTCCTCGGCCTTGGCGATGACGTCGCGCTTGGCGCCGATCATCTCAACGCCGAGCCGCTCCAGCGTGCCGTCGTCGGACAGCGCCATCGCCGTGTTCAGCGCGGTCTGGCCGCCCATGGTCGGCAGGAGCGCGTCGGGACGCTCCTTCTCCAGGATCTTGGCGACGACGGCCGGGGTGATCGGCTCGATGTAGGTGGCGTCGGCCAGACCCGGATCGGTCATGATGGTGGCCGGGTTGGAGTTGACGAGGATGACGCGGTAGCCTTCCTCGCGCAGGGCCTTGCACGCCTGGACGCCGGAATAGTCGAACTCGCATGCCTGTCCGATGACGATCGGACCCGCGCCGATGATGCAGATGGATTTGATGTCGGTGCGTTTGGGCATGGGTCCGCTTCTCTGAGATGTGGTCAGCCGAAAGCCCCCCGGCGCCGGGGGACCGGAGACGGAGAGCGGGCGAGGTCTATCGTGCAAGGCCCCCTTATAGGGGGTTCGGGTCCGGGGGGGAAGGGGTGGCATGGATGTCACCCTCGCATGACTGTATCTCGGGCGGGGCGGTGCCCCCGACGGCGCCCCTTGAACCGGGGGGGAAAGCCCGGCATCAATTCCCACGCACATTCTTTGGAGATACGCCCCGATGAGCCACGCCTTCGCCAAGGACAGCCGCGCCTGCGCCGCCTGCGTCTCCTGGGGCGGGGAGCGCGCGCTGTCGGAGGACAACACGCTGGTCCATGTCGCCCGCCACGGGGTGGAGGGGGAATGCCGCACCGCCAGCAGCCAGGACTACCGCCGCGTCACCAAGGGCTATCACACCTGCACCGCCTGGGCGCCGCTGCCGATGCTGAAGAAGCATGGCGGCCGGATCGGCCGCACCCCGGCTGACCTGCACCTGCCAGTGACGGCGGCGGCCTCGCGGCCGATTCAGCCCGCCTCCCAGCCGGTGCCGGCCGCCGCCGCCTTCGCCGCCGCGCCGGTCGCGGTCGCGGTGCTCGACGTGCCGCCGCCTCCCTGCCGGGCCGACCCCATCGACGTGGAGCAGTCGCCGCAGGTCAGCGTCCTCTACACCCACTGGCTCCGGCTGAAGCGCAAGCGCCGCATGCCGCTGGCCGTCGAGATCGACACCTCGCAGGTGCGCGAAAGCGTGCCGCGCATCGCCCTGATGGAGCCGACCGCCGACGGCGCCGATTTCGTCTACAAATCCTGCGGCCGCGCCCTGCAGCGCCGGCTGGCCGAGCGGCCGACGACAAGGCGGGTGACCGAGTGCCATCCCGAACAGGCAGCGCAGCGCTGGCTGTCCGACCTGCGCCTCTGCCTGGAGAGCGGCGAGCCGCGCTGCCTGCTGGTGCGCGACGACCCGATGCTGCCGGGGGCGAAGTTCGTGGAGTTGCTGCTGCCGCTGGCGGATGTCGAGGGCGGACCGGCGACGCGCGTGCTGGCCTACCGCCATGTGCCGGGCGGCTGAGGGAGGCGGCGACATATGACTCCCTCTCCCGTCCCGGGAGAGGGAAGGGGCCCGCCGCGCAGCGGTGGGAAGGGTGAGGGGTCGGGCACGAAGCCATGCGGTTCGGGATTCTTGCGCTCCCCCTCACCCTCCCCACTTCGTGGGTCCCCTCCCTCTCCCGGGGCGGGAGAGGGCGATTATCGCCATATGCGATAGCCGGGGAAGGGGGGCGGGGATGAACGAGGGGCAAAAGGATGGGGCGGGCAGGATCGATCCGGGGCCGGAGATCGTCGGCGTCTGGCCGGCGGCGGTGTGGATCCTCGTCGGCACCGGCCATTACCTGACCGATCCCGACCAGTTCGCCGGCTGGAAGGGCGCGCTCTATTTCGTGCTGGGCACCGGGCTGGTGGCGCTGGTCGGCGGCATCGCCGGCCTGTCGACGCGGCGCACCGTCGCCGGCATCCAGGACCGCCTGCTGAAGGAGATCCGCCATCGCCGCGACCTCGCCACCTGGGTCGTCGCGCTGGCACTGCGCGGGCTGGTCGGGCTGGGCGAGGCGGTGCTGGTGACGCTGCTGGCGCTGTGGGTGCTGGCGCTGCTGGAGTGAGCAGGCTTCATGCGTTCCAAATTGAACGCATGAAACCCCAGCCTTTATGTTTGGCGATTGAACTCACGCTCCAAATCGATTCCGATTTTGCGTGATCCGATCCAGGCGGAAAGCCTTTTCACCTCGGCGGGGGCGTTCTTTTGCAATCTTACGCCCAAAAAGCGACGGTCGCCTAGACAATATCTCTGCTGAATCCTGCCGTTCTCCTAGAGCGAACCCTAAGGTGCGCCGCTTAGTAGTGCGCGATACAAATGGATTTGTCATTTCCCGGCAAAAAGACGGGCTTCCGGCTAAATCAGGCTCGTGGTCGCTCGGATCGGTTCGCTCGGTTTCGCAGCCGCCCAGCGAAAAAGGAGAGCGCATTGCTTCAGCTTCATTCCATTGCCGCAAGGCTCGTGGCGGCGATTTCCGTCGTCGCGGCCGGTACGGCCGCCATCCTCGGCGGTGTGGCCACCCATCAGCAGACCGCGTCCACCGAGCTCGCCCTGCAACGGGAGATGACGCTGCAATACGAGAGCGTCATCGCCGCCTTCGACTATGACGGGCGGACGATGTCGGCGATATCGGCCATCGTCGCCGCCATTCCGCCGGTGCAGGACGCCTTCCAGCGTGGCGACCGCGATGCGTTGGGCGCGCTTCTCGGCCCGGCCATGGGCGCGGCCAAGGCGCAAGGCGTGGATGTCTGGGTGTTCAACAAACCACCGGGCGTGGCGATCTACCGGGTGAACGCCCCCAAGGTGTTCGGCGACGACGTGTCCGGCCGCCGCCGGATGATCAAGGAGATTCACCAGAAGCACGAGCCGCTGATGGGGATCGAGCAGGGCCGCGAGACCCTGAACATCTTCGGCACCAACCCGATGACCATCGGGACCCAGTATGTCGGCTCGGTCGATGTCGGCACCGCCTTCGGCCCGGAGTCCATCAAGCGGATCACGAGCCGCTTCGCGGTCGATCTGGCCGTCCACCGCCGCGAGGGCGAAGGTTTTGCAACCATTGGCGCCAGCTTCGCGGAAAAGACGCTGGCGAGTCCCGATGAACTGGCCTTGGCCCTGTCCGGCGGAACGGTCATCCGCCGGGCGGACAAGGCGGGCCGCCCGGTGGCGATCTATCTCGGGCAGTTGAAGAACTTCGCGGGCGAGCCGGTCGCCGTCATCGAACTGGTCAAGGACATCTCGTCCTTCGTGGCGGCGGAGACCGGCGCGCGCTGGGTCCTGCTGGGCAGCATCGCCGGGGTGCTGGTCGCCGGAGCGATCGTGGCGTTGGTCCTGGGCCGTGGCCTGTCGCGCCCGATCGACCGGCTGTGCGCGGCGATGGGGCGGTTGTCGGCGGGTGACACCGGCGCGGCGATCCCGGGGGATACCCGCCGGGACGAGATCGGCGCCATGGCCAGGGCGGTCGCCGTGTTCAAGGACAGCATGATCGAGACGGAACGCCTGCGCACCCGAAGCGACAGCGACCGCAGGAACGCCGAGGCGGAGCGCAAGGTCATGATGGCGTCGCTTGCCGACAGTTTCGAAGCCAGCATGCGCGGCGTGGTGGATGCGGTCTCCAATTCCGCCGTGGAGATGCGGGGAGCGGCGCGGACCATGGTCACCACCGCCGACGACACCCGGCGCCAGTCGATGGCGGTCAGCCTGGCGTCCGACCAGACCTCTGCCAACGTGCAGACGGTGGCGACCGCGACCGAGGAGCTGTCGGCCTCCATCGGTGAAATTTCCCGCCAGACCGCCGAGGCCGCGCGGGTTGCCGGCGACGTCGCTGCCGACGGCCGCCGCACCGACGCCATCGTGTCCGGCCTCGCCACCGCCGCCCACCGGATCGGCGAGGTGGTGGCGATGATCAACAGCATCGCCTCGCAGACCAATCTGCTGGCGCTGAACGCGACCATCGAGGCCGCGCGCGCCGGGGAGGCCGGCAAGGGCTTCGCGGTGGTGGCGTCGGAGGTGAAGCTGCTGGCGACCCAGACCGGCAAGGCGACCGAGGACATCCAGGAGCAGGTGACCGCGATCCAGCAGGAGACCGAACGGGCGGTCTCCGCCATCCGAAGCATCTCGTCCCGCGTCGAGGATCTCACCGGCATCACCGCCGGCGTGTCCAGCGCGGTCGAGGAACAGGGGGCCGCGACGCGGGAAATCGCCCGCAGCGTCCAGCAGGCCGCCCAAGGCACGCAGGAGGTGTCCAGCACCATCGCCTCGGTGACCGAGGCGACCGATCAGGCCGGCGGCGCGGCGTCGCGGCTGCTGACCTCGGCGGACGAGGTTGCCCGGCAGTCCGACTGCCTGCGCGACGAGGCCGACCGCTTCCTTGCCAACATCCGGCGGGCGTGACGGGGCGCTCCGTCTCCGGGCGGGCATGAAAAATGAAAAAGGCCGCCTTTCGATGAAAGGCGGCCTTTTTCGTCATGGGGATGGCTTGGCTCCCGGCCCGCTTATTGCGCGCTGGTCTTCATGCTCCAGCCCGGTTCGACGCCATGCATGTCGGGCAGGCGGTGGGCGATGCCCTTGTGGCAGTCGATGCAGGTGTTCTCGCCGGTGAACAGGTAGGTCTCGTGCATCTTCGCCGCGCGCGGGTTCTGCTTGGTGATGTCCATCGACTCGGCGCTGTGGCAGTTGCGGCATTCCAGCGAGTTGTTCGACTTCAGCCGCGCCCATTCGTGCTCGGCCAACTCGCGGCGCTTGTCCAGGAACTTCTCGCGGGTGTCGATGGTGCCGAACAGCTTGCCCCAGACCTCCTTCGACGCCTGCATCTTGCGGGCGATCTTGTCGGTCCACTCGTGCGGGACGTGGCAGTCCGGGCAGCTGGCGCGCACGCCCGAGCGGTTGGTGAAATGGATGGTCTGCTTCAGCTCCTCATAGGGATTGTCGCGCATCTCGTGGCAGCTGATGCAGAAGGCTTCCTTGTTGGTGGCCTCCAGCGCGGTGTTGAAGCCGCCCCAGAAGACGACGCCGGCGATGAAGCCGCCCAGCGTCAGGAAACCCAGGCCGAAATGGACGCTGGGGCGGGCGAACAGCCGCCACAGGCCCAGGAATGCGGTGCGCATCGTCATTTCGCGCCGCCTTGGCCCTGGCTTTGGCCTTGGCTATGCCCCAGGACCGCGTCGAAGTCGCGGAAGCTGTTGGGGACGATCTGCTGGGCGTCGGTCTGCGGCACATGGCACTGGGTGCAGAAATAGCGCCGCGCCGCCACCGTGCCCAGCGTCTGGCCGTCGCGGTCCTGGAAATGGGTGACCGACAGCATCGGCGCCTGCGACCCCTCGGTGTTCCGGCGGTCGTGGCAGGTCAGGCACTTGTTGATGTTCAGGTCGATCTGGTAGTCGCGGATCGCATGCGGGATCAGCGGCGGCTGGTCGGCGTAGTTGCGGGCGCGCTTCTGGTCGTCGGCGATCTCGCGGTGGGTCGCCTCGGCCGGAACGTCCAGCGTGATCGGGTGGTTGGCGGAGGGAATTTTGATCCCCCCCACGGTGCCGGTGCCGGGCAGCCCGGCCGGCGCGTCGGCCGCGACGCCGCGGCTGGCGATGCCGGTGGCGCCGATGGTGGCGCCGATGGTCAGGGCCGGGACGCCGGCCAGAAGGGCCAGCGCGGCAATCAGGAAACGGGTCTTCATGCCGGCTCTCCTCAGGCGTTCGCGACGGGCGTGATCTTGACCGCGCATTTCTTGTAGTCGGTCTGCTTGCTGATGGGGTCGGTGGCGTCGAGCGTCACCTTGTTGATGAGGACCGTGTGGTCGAAGAAGGGGACGAAGACGAGGCCGCGCGGCGGCTTGTTGCGTCCGCGCGTCTCGACCCGCACCCGCACCTCGCCGCGGCGCGAGGTGACGCGCACCTCCTGGCCGCGGCGGACGTTCAGCTGCCTGGCGTCGTCGGGGTGCATGAAGACCACGGCGTTCGGGAAGGATTTGCGCAGCTCCGGCACCCGCAACGTCATCGAGCCGCTGTGCCAGTGTTCGAGCACCCGGCCGGTCGACAGCCAGAACGGATAGTCGGCGTCGGGCGATTCGGCCGGCGGCTCGTAGGGCAGGGCGAAGACATTCGCCTTGCCGTCCTTGTTGCCGTAGAAGCGCATGCCCTCGCCCGCCTTCACGTAAGGGTCGGAGCCCTCGCGGTAGCGCCACTTGGTCTCCTTGCCGTCGACCACCGGCCAGCGCAGGCCGCGCTCCACGTGATACTGCTCGAAATCCGCCAGATCGTGGCCGTGGCCGCGGCCGAAGGCGGCATATTCCTCGAACAGGCCCTTCTGGACGTAGAAGCCGGCCGCCTTGGCCTCGACATTGTTGTAGTTCGGATCGAGGTCGGACAGCGGGAAGCGGTCCACCTGGCCGTTGCGGAACAGCACGTCGTAGAGGCTCTTGCCGCGCAGTTCCGGCTTCTTGTTCAGGAGATCCTCCGGCCACACCTCCTCGATGCGGAAGCGCTTGGAGAATTCCATGATCTGCCACAGGTCGGACTTGGCGCCGTCCGGCGCATCGACCAGCTGGCGCCACAGCTGGGTGCGGCGCTCGGCATTGCCGTAGCCGCCCTCCTTCTCGACCCACATGGCGGTGGGCAGGATCAGGTCGGCGGCCAGAGCGGTGACGGTGGGGTAGGGATCGGAGACGACGATGAAATTCTCAGGGTTGCGGTAGCCGGGGAAGGTCTCCTTCGCCGTGTTCGGGGCCGTCTGCATGTTGTTGTTGCACATGACCCAGTAGGCGTTGAGCTTGCCGTCCCTCAGCATGCGGTCCTGCTGGACGGCGTGGTAGCCGACCTTGTCGGGGATCGTCCCCTCCGGCAGCTTCCAGATCTCCTCGGCGTGCTTGCGGTGCTCGGGGTTGGTCACCACCATGTCGGCGGGCAGCCGGTGCGAGAAGGTGCCGACCTCGCGCGCGGTGCCGCAGGCCGACGGCTGGCCGGTCAGCGAGAAGGGGCCGTTGCCCGGCTGCGAGATCTTGCCGGTCAGCAGGTGGATGTTGTAGACGAGGTTGTTGGCCCAGACGCCGCGGACATGCTGGTTGAAGCCCATGGTCCAGAAGGACACGACCTTCACCTTGGGATCGGCGTAGAGCTCGGCCAGCGCCTCCAGCCGGTTCTTCGGCACGCCCGACAGCTCGTGCGCCTTGTCCAGCGTGTAGGGCTCGACGAACTTCGCGAACTCGTCGAAGCCGATCGGATCGGAGTCGTTGGCCTTGGCGGCGTTCTTCGCCTTCGCCTCCAGCGGGTTGTCGGGGCGCAGGCCGTAACCGATGTCGTCGCGGCCGCGCTTGAAGTTGCAGTGCTTCTCGACGAACTCCCTGTTCACCCGGCCGGTCTTGATGATGTGGTTGGCGATGTAGTTCAGGATCGCCAGATCGGAGCCGGGGGTGAAGACCAGCCCGATGTCGGCGAGGTCGAAGCTGCGGTGCTCGAAGGTGGAGAGGACGGCGACCTTGCAGCCGGGATGGCTGAGCCGGCGGTCGGTGACGCGGGTCCACAGGATGGGGTGCATCTCCGCCATGTTGGAGCCCCACAGCACGAAGGCGTCGGCCTGCTCCATGTCGTCGTAGCAGCCCATCGGCTCGTCCATGCCGAAGGTGCGCATGAAGCCGGCCACCGCCGACGCCATGCAGTGGCGGGCGTTGGGGTCGAGGTTGTTGGAGCGCAGGCCGGCCTTCATCAGCTTGGACGCGGCATAGCCCTCGTAGATGGTCCACTGGCCGGAGCCGAACATGCCGACCGCGGTCGGACCCTTCTTCCTCAGGGTCTCCTTCCACTTCTCGGCCATGATGTCGAAGGCGGCGTCCCAGCCGATCGGCGTGAACTCGCCCTCCTTGTCGTATTTGCCGTCCTTCATGCGCAGCAGCGGCTGGTTCAGCCGGTCCTCGCCATACATGATCTTGGAGAGGAAATAGCCCTTCACGCAGTTCAGGCCGCGGTTGACCTCGGCCTTCACGTCGCCGTGGGTGGCGACGACCCGGCCGTCCTTGACGCCGACCATCACGCCGCAGCCGGTGCCGCAGAAACGGCAGGGCGCCTTGGACCAGGTGAGCTTGGCGCCTTCGCCGGTGAGGATGTTGGCGGCCGAGGCAGGCAGGCTGATTCCGGCCGCCGCGGCGGCGGCAGCGGCGGCTTGCGCCTTCAGGTAATCGCGGCGGGACAGGAACATGACAGGAAGACTCCAGGGTCGGAGAAGGTCGGGGGGACGGAGACGCGCCGGTCAGGCAGCGTCGATCGCGTCCGCGGGTTCGTAATGGTGGTAGACCATGGTGGTGCTGTGGACGCCGGGGACGGCGTTCAGCAGGGCGATGCGGTCCACCACCTCGGCGGCGCTGGCGGTGACCAGCGTCACCACCGCCTTGCCGTTCTCCGCCGCGCACCAGTCCAGCCCGGCGACGGTCGCCGCCGCCGCGCGCACCGCGTCGGTGCGGTCGGGGCTGTGCTGGATGACGAGGCTGGAGATGTGGATCTCGGGGGCGCGGGGCATGGCGGGGGACCTCGGGGGGGGGCTCAGTGCATGGGGAGGCTGGCGCCTCAGTGCGTGAGGAGCTGGTACATCCAGATCGAGAAGCCGTAGGCGGAGACGGTGCCGACGGCGATCAGCGGCCAGACCAGCACGGCCAGCCACAGGAACATCAGCCCTTCGGCCCGGCGGGTCGGGGCCGGCGCGGAATCCTCCGCCTTGCGGTCGGACGGCTGGGACAGGGAGGGGGCGGTCGGCCTCATGGCGGCACTCTCGGTCGGAGCGGGAACGATTGAGCCGGCACCAAGGAATGATACCTAGGTACCGGTTATCGGCCCTTAGTATCGATACTTTCCGGTGGTCTGGAATTGACCCACGTCAAGTGGGGGCGTTGCCTGCCTGTGACCGAATGGCGCCTCGCGCCGAACGGGCGTCGGGTGCCGGGACGCGGCAAGCTGGAGCCCGGCCTTGCCGCGCCCGGCGATCGGGGCCAGGATCGACGCCGCGAATGAGGCTGGGAACGGATCCCGGTCCGGAACGGGATATGCCATGGACGTGCTGCTCTCCTACTGGTCGCCGGCCGCGCTGGCGACCAACGGCCTGATCCTGCTGCATCTGCTGGGGGCGCTGGCGGTCGGGCTGCTGCTGGGCTACGAGCGCAGCTTCCATGGGCGGGCGGCGGGAATGCGGACCTATGGGCTGGTCTGCCTGGCATCGGCCGCGCTGACCGTGGTCAACGCCTATCCAACCATGTGGTTCGGCGGCATGGGACCGGCCGGTCATGCCGCTGCCGGGTTCGGCGATCCGACCCGGGTGATCCAGGGCATCGTGACCGGCATCGGCTTCCTCGGCGCCGGGGTGATCATGCGCGAGGGGCTGTCGATCCGCGGCCTGTCCACCGCCGCCTCGATCTGGGCGACGTCGGCCATCGGCATCGTCATCGGGCTCGGCTTCTACGCCGTCGCCATCGCCGCCGCCCTCCTGACCATCCTGGTGATGAGCCTGCTGCGGCCGATCGAGCGGCTGCTGCCCCACCGGTCGGTGATGCATCTGACGCTGGTCTTCACCCGCGACAAGGCGCCGTCGCCGGAGGATTTGCGGGTGGAGGCCGGGAAGCAGGGATTCGAGGTGGTCGACTGGGCCTTCCACCTCGCCAACGGCAGCGGCCTGTTCGAATGCCAGCTGGTCCTGCAGGGCAAGGGCGATCCCGATCCGATGGAGCTGGTCCGGGCGCTTGGAACCGCCGATACCGTGGTGGGGTTCAAGCTGTCGCCGTCGCGCATCTGATGCGGCGGCGGGGCCGGGAGGAGCGGTCCGCATACCTGTTTAATCATTTCCTAAAACTTTAACCTTATCGACCGCTGACGATGACGAAGGACGCGATCATCGGCCGGCAGGGCGGCCAGCCGGCCGGACATGGTGCCGGCGGCGGTGGGCGGCGGAAGCCGGTGCCCGCGGCAGCGCTGTATTCCGGCGTCCATTGCTATTCCGGGCGCCATTCCGGGCGCGCGCTCCGGCGCCTGTGCACCCTCGTTTTCCTGCTCTGCGCGCTGCTGCCATGGCTTGCCGGTGCGGGCAATGCATCGGCGGGTGGGGCGGCCGACGGGCAGGTCGAGCCGCTGCGGCTGGAGGCGGCCACGGCCGGCGCGAGCCTTGCCGGCCATTTCGCCCGGCTGGTCGATCCGGAGCGCAAGCTGGGCTTCGCCGACGTCCTGCAGGCCGACGCCGCCGGATTGCTGGAGCCCCGGGCCGATTTCCGCGGCGTCGGACAGACGCGCGACATCCACTGGTACCGCTTCGACCTGCTGCGCCCGCCCGGCGTGCCGGCCGACTGGATCCTGGAGATGGGCGAGGCCTACATCGACCATCTCGACCTGTTCATTCCGAAGCCGACGCCGTCGGGGCGCCCGCCGGAGGGGGCGGAGGGCTACCGGCTGGTCCGGCTTGGCGATTTCGTGCCGTTCAGCCAGCGGCCGCTGAAGACCCGGCTGCATGCCCTGGCGCTGACCCTGCCGGAAGGGCGGCCGGTCTCGCTCTATCTGCGGGTCGATTCGATCAGCGCCATCCGCCTGTCGGCGCGGGTCTGGACGCCCGCCGCCTACATCGCGCACCAGGGCGCCGACCTGCTGTTCCAGGGGCTGTTCCTCGGCGTGCTGGGCATCCTGGCGCTGGGCTATGTCGCGCTTGGCCTGCTGCTGCGCGACGAGGCGCTGCTGGCCTATACCGGCTATGTGGCGACGGTCTTCGTCTATTACCTGTTCGCCAACGGCACCGCCGCCCTCCTGCTGCCCGACCTGCCGGGCTGGGCGTTCAACCTGGCGGTCGGGGCCAGCGGCTTTCTCGGCTTTTCCGCCGCGCTGGTCATGTGGGTCCATATCCTCGACCTGAAGGCCCATGCGCCGCTGCTGGGCCGCTGCTACCGGGGGCTGGCCCTGCTGGTGCTGCTGGCGGTGCCGACGACGGTCACCCCGCTCTATGCCCTGACCAACCCGGCGGTGACGCTGTCGGCGCTGGCGGTCGTGGCGATCGCGCTGGCGCTGACCGCGCGGCTGGCCTGGCTCACCCCCGGCGACCTCAGCCTGCGCTTCTATCTGGCCAGCACGCTGGTGTCGCTGAGCGGGCTGACGGTGGCGCAGCTGATGCTGCGCGGCGTGCTGCCGGCCGATTTCGCGGTCGCCGATCCCTATCAGGTCGCCTCGATGCTGGCGGTGCTGGTGCTGGGCGTCGGGCTGGCCCTGCGCATCGGCCGGCTGCAGGCCGAACGGCTGCGGGCGCGCGAGGAGTCCGCCTTCGCCACCAAGCGGGCGGAGGAGCAGCGCACCTTCGTCGCCATGCTGTCGCACGAGTTCCGTACCCCGCTCGCCAACATCGACAGCGCGGCGCAGATGATCGAGCTGTCGGGCGCCGTCGCGGTCCCGTCGGCGCTGAACCGCCTGGAGCGCATCCGCCTCACCACCCGCAAGATGGCCGAGCTGGTGGACCTGTTCCTATCGGCCGACGCGCTCGACCAGGGCGCGCTGGCGCTGAAGCCGGAGCCGGTGCGGCTCGGCCAGCTGATGGAGGAGGCGCTGGGCGGGCTGGAGGAACCGGAGGAGGAAAGCCGGCTGGCCGTGGCGGTGGATGCGCCGGACCTGCCGCTGCGGGTCGATGCGCCCTTCTTGGGGGTGGCGATCGGCAACCTTGCGCAGAATGCGCTGCGCTACTCCCCGCCGGAGTCGCCGGTGCGGGTGACGGCCGGGGAGGACGGCGAGGGCTGGATGGTCGTCCGCGTCGCCGACCGTGGTCGCGGCATGAGCGCGGAGGAGGTGGGGCAGATCGGGTCGATCTATTTCCGCGCCGCCTCCTCGCGCGGGACCAAGGGGGCCGGGCTGGGCCTCTACATGACGCAGAAGATCGTCGCCGCCCATGGCGGGACCCTGACCGTCGAGAGCGTGCGCGGCGAGGGGTCGGTCTTCACCATCCGGTTGCCGCCGGTCGGCGGGAAGGGCGGGGCCGGTTCTCCCGGCCCTGCCGGCACCATGTCCGGGTAAACCCATCCCTTTCGGCCGATGTGCTCTTGGCGTAAGCTCCGCCGCGTTTGGCGGGGAGCACGATCATCAGCCGGGACGGCCGACGAAGGATGCCGCATGCGATTTCGGGATCGGGCCGGGGACCGGGCGCGCATGGCCATGCGCGCCCGGTCCACTGGGCGTCCGTCCCGATCCTGTGGCTGCTGTTGTGGATGGCGGCATGTTCGGCGGCATGGCCGGCGGCGGCGCAAGCCTCCGGCACCCCGGCGGCCGAACCGCTGCGGCTGGAGGCGGCCACCGGCCGGACATCGCTGGCCGGTCATTTCGCCCGGCTGGTCGACCCAGACCACGCGCTGACCTTCGCCGACGTGCTGCGGGCCGATGCCGAGGGGCGGTTCGAACCGCAGACGCTGTTCCGCGGCGCCGGGCAGACCCCCGATGTCCATTGGTACCGTTTCGACCTGCTGCGGGAGACCGGCGCGCCGGCCGACTGGATCCTGGAACTGGGCGAGGCCTACATCGACCATCTCGACCTCCATGTTCCCGCCTCCCTTGTGCCCGGCCCCGTCGCGTCCGGCGGGGCGGCGGGCTACCGGGTCATCCGCATGGGCGATTTCGTGCCGTTCAGCCAGCGGCCGATGCGGTCCCGGCTGCACGCCACGGCGTTGACCCTGCCCGAAGGCCAACCGGTCTCGCTCTACCTGCGCGTCGAGTCGGTCAGTTCGATCACCCTGCGCGCGGCGGTCTACGCGGTGCCGGCCTTCGCCGGATACCAGATGACCAACCTGCTGTTCCTTGGCCTGTTCTTCGGCGTCCTGGCGATCCTGATGGTGGGCTATGTGGCGCTTGGCCTGCTGCTGCGCGACGGGGCGCTGCTGGCCTATACCGCCTATGTCGCCAGCGTCTTCACCTTCTACCTGTTCTCCAGCGGAATCGGGGCGCTGCTGCTTCCCGACATGCCGGGCGAACTGACCAACCTGCTGGTCGGCGGCAGCGCCTTCCTCGGCGTCGCCGCGGCCGCCGGCATGTGGGACCGCATCCTCTCGCTGCGGGTGCAGTTCCCGATCCTGCACCGCATCTATGCCGGAATCCGCTGGATGGGAATCCTGGCCGTGCCGACGGCGATGTCGCCGGCCTATTCCATCACCAACCCGGTGGTGCTCACGGTCGCCAGCCTGTCGACCCTGATCGGGGCCGCACTGTCGGTCCGGCTGGCGGTGAAGAACCCGGCCGATACGAGCGCGCGCTTCTACACCGCCGCCGCGCTCGCCGCCGTGGCCGGCCTGACGGTGACGCAGTTCACCGTGCGCGGGACCCTGCCGGTGGACCTGATGTTCGCCGATCCCTATCAGATCGCCGTGCTGGTGTCGGTGCTCTGCCTCGGCTCCGGCCTGGCGCTGCGCATCCGCCGCCTGCAGGTGGAGCGGGTGCGGGCGCAGGAGGAATCGGCCTTCGCCACCAAGCGCGCGGAGGAGCAGCGCACCTTCGTCGCCATGCTGTCGCACGAGTTCCGCACCCCGCTCGCCTCGATCCAGGGGGCGGCGCAGATGATCGAGCTGTCGGGCGAGGTGGGGACGCCGTCGATGCGGTCGCGCGTCCGCCGCATCGTCGAGACGACCCGGCGGATGTCCGACCTCGTGGAGCTGTTCCTGTCGGCCGACGCGCTGGACCAGGGGGCGCTGGCGCTGAAGCCGGAAAGCGTGCCGCTAGAGCTCGTCATCGACGAGGCGCTGGAGGGGCTGGCCGGTGCCGACGGCGAGCCGCGGCTGGCGGTGACGGTCGGGACGCCGGAGCGGCCGGTGCGGGTCGACGTCCCGTTCCTGGGGGTGGCGGTCGGCAATCTGGTGCGCAACGCGCTGCGCTACTCCCCGCCCGACACGCCGGTGCGGGTGGCGGCCGGGGTGGCGGCCGGGGTGGCGCCCGGGGCGGTGTCTGGAGCGGCGGGGGGCGAACTGGTCATCCGCGTTGCAGACCAGGGCCGCGGCATGAGCCCGGAGGAGGTGGAGCGGATCGGCTCCATCTATTTCCGCGCCGCGTCCTCGCAGGGGACCAAGGGGTCGGGGCTGGGGCTGTACATGACGCAGCGGATCGTCGCCGCCCATGGCGGAACCCTGACGGTGGAGAGCGCCGTCGGCGCCGGATCGGTCTTCACCATCCGGCTGCCCGGCGTCGGCGGGGAGGAGGCCGGCGCGGCGACCGGCCTGCCGGCAGAGCGCCTGCCCGTTCAGTAGAGGGTCTTGGGAATCCGCTCGGCCAGCGACCGCTCATAGGCCTCGCCGCCCTCGCGCCCGGCGCTGGCCTCGGCCAGCAGCGTCCCCACCGACGGCAAGGCGGCGCGCGGCACCTGTGCCGCCGGATCCCACAGGCGGGAGCGCAGCAGGGCGCGGGCGCATTGGAAGAACACGGTTTCGACGGCGACCACCAGCACCGATCTCGGCGCCTTGCCGTCGACGGCGAAGCTGTCGCACAGATCCCGGTCGGCGTCGATCGTCGCCCGGCCGTTGACGCGCAGCGTCTCGTTCATCCCCGGCACCAGGAACAGCAGCCCGACCCGCGGGTCGGCCAGGATGTTGCGCAGGCTGTCGATGCGGTTGTTGCCGCGGCGGTCCGGGATCAGCAGCGTGCGCTCGTCCGCCACCCGGACGAAGCCCGGCCCGTCGCCGCGCGGCGAGGCGTCGAGGCCGCCCGGCCCGCTGGTGGCGAGGATCAGGAAGGGCGACGCCTCGATCAGCGCACGGTAGCCGGGGGTCAGCGCCGGCACCTCCTTGGCGAGGGAGGGGGCCGCCGGCTGGCCATAGAGCGCCTCCAGCGCGGCAAGGTCGGCGACCGGCCGGCTCATCGGGACGCCCTCATCGCAAGTCGAGCAGGAAATAGACGAAGTCGAGCACCGGGGTCTTCAGCCCGAACTGGCTCAGCAGCGAGTGCGCCTGTCCGCGATGGTGGGTCTGGTGGTTGAAGATGTGCGTCACCACCTGGGCGAAGGGCAGTTCGAAGGGGACGCCGGCGGTGTTGCGGTAGGCGAGGATCGTCTCGAACCGCTCCGCCGGGGTATCGGCGACCACGCGCAGGATGCGCTCGTCCTCCGCCTCGCGGGCGGCGCGCAGGCCGGCGAAATCGCCGTGGAGGATTTCGTCGAGCGAGGACGGCTTGGGTCCGCATCCCTCGATCCGCTCCAGCCACAGCCGGTCGGCGACCAGGATATGGTTCAGCGTGCCGCACAGCGAGCCGAAGAAGGCGCCGCGGTCCTCGACGAACTGCGCTCCGGTCAGCGCCGCCGCGGCCTCGTAGAGCCGCCGGTTGGCCCAGCGGTTGTAGCGGGCGAGGGTCTCGAAATGGGGCTTGGGATCCATCGCTCCCTCACACTCCTGCGCGCTTGGCCGACAGGCCGGCGTGGGACAGCAGAACCTCGCGCTTGCCCTGGTGGTTGGCCGGGCCGACCACCCGCTCGGTCTCCATCCGCTCGACCAGCCGGGCGGCGCGGTTGTAGCCGATCTGGAGCTGGCGCTGGATGAAGCTGACCGACACCTTGCCCTCGCGCACCACGAGGTTGACCGCCTGCATGTAGAGGTCGTCGCCGGTGGCGCCCGAACCGCCCTCCTCGTCCTCCACCGTGGCGGCTTCCTCCTCCTCCTCGGTGATGGCGGTGACGTAGTTGGGGGCACCCTGGGCCTTGACGTACTGGACGATCTCCTCGACCTCCGAATCGGAGACGAAGGGGCCGTGGACGCGGGTGATGCGGCCGCCGCCCTGCATGTAGAGCATGTCGCCCTGGCCGAGCAGCTGCTCCGCCCCCGCCTCGCCCAGGATGGTGCGGCTGTCGATCTTGCTGGTGACCTGGAAGCTGATGCGGGTCGGGAAATTGGCCTTGATGGTGCCGGTGATGACGTCGACCGAGGGACGCTGCGTCGCCATGATCAGGTGGATGCCGGCGGCGCGCGCCATCTGGGCCAGACGCTGGATCGCCGCCTCGATTTCCTTGCCGGCGACCAGCATCAGGTCGGCCATCTCGTCGACGATGACGACGATGTAGGGCAGCGGCGTCGGCTCCGACGGGGTCAGGTCGAAGACGTTCTCCGGCTCGCCGGGCGGGGTGGCGCGGCGCGGCATCTTCTCGCCGGCGGCGATCATCTCGGCCATGCGGGCGTTGTAGCCCTCGATGTTGCGCACGCCGAGCTTGGACATCGCCTCGTAGCGGCTTTCCATCTCGCGCACGGCCCAGCGCAGGGCCACCACCGCCTTCTTGGGATCGGTGACGACGGGGGTCAGCAGGTGCGGGATGCCGTCATAGACCGACAGCTCCAGCATCTTGGGATCGACCATGATGAAGCGGCAGCGCTCCGGCGGCAGCCGGTAGAGCAGCGACAGGATCATGGTGTTGATCGCCACCGACTTGCCCGAGCCGGTGGTGCCGGCGACCAGCAGGTGCGGCATGCGGGCGAGGTCGGCCACCACCGGCTCGCCGCTGATGTCCTTGCCGAGCGCGATGGCGAGCTGGGCGCCGGTGTTGCGGAAGGCGTCGTGGTCGAAGCTCTCGCGCAGATAGACCATCTCGCGCACCGGGTTCGGCAGCTCGACGCCGATCACGCTGCGGCCGGGGACGATGGCGATGCGGGCGGTGACCACGCTCATCGAGCGGGCGATGTCGTCGGTCAGGTTGATGACGGTGGCCGACTTGGTGCCGGGAGCCGGCTCGAACTCGTAGAGGGTGACGACCGGGCCGGGCCGCACGTCCATGATCTCGCCGCGGACGCGGAAGTTCTTCAGGACGGTTTCCAGCATTCGCGCGTTGCGGGCCAGCACCGCCTCGTCATGCTGCTGCACCGGGCGCGGCGGCGGGGTCTGCAGCAGGGAGACCGTCGGCAGCGAATAGGTCGCCGGATAGTCGGCCGGGTCCGAGGCAGCGGCGGGCGTGGAGACGGCGGGCGTGGATACGGGGGCGGGCGCGGCGGCTTGAGCCGTTTCGGGGGCTGGAGCGGGGCCCGGGGCGGGAGCCGGCACCGGGTCGGGGGCAGGCGCCGCCTCGCACGGGGCGGCGGCCTCGGGCTCGGCCGGTTCGCGCGCCTCGTAGGCCCATTCGACGCCCGACAGGAAGGCGAAGCCGGCGACCACCGCCAGCGCCTCGTCCGACAGGTTGGTGGAATAGACGGTGCCGGCGCGCGGCGTGCCGGGCAGAACCTCGACATCCCACAGCGCGCGGCCGTCGGACCGCGGGTTGGGGACCAGATTGAAGGGGCGGCCGTTCAGCGCGCACCACAGGTTGAACTCGTCGGCGGTCACCACGCCCGCCTGGGTGGGCGGGGCGGCGAGATGCGGCATACGCGGGGTCATGCCGAGGCTCCCGGCTTCTGAACGGTGAGGGGGACCGGACCTGAGGAGGCGCCGGGCGCCGGGGAGTGCCCTGGGGAGTGCCCCTGGGAGGGAACCGGCGGACGGGCCGCCAGTTCGCGCGGCGTCATCTCGTAGGCGGCGACCAGCAGCTTGTCGATGCTGGTGCCGTCGCTGGACATCGGCAGCACCAGCCGTTCGAAGCTGCGGGTGCGCCCGCCGAAGACGGCGGTGTGGACACGGGCGACGGGCAGCCGTTCGCGGCGCACCGTCTCGTATTCGGGCTGGAGCACGGCGCGCTGTTCCGGCGGCAGGTCGTCCAGCGTGGCGCCCAGGCGCGATTGCCCGAAGGCGGCGACCAGCGCCCGGCCATAATAGGAATAGACGAAGGTGCCGGATTCCTCTCCGATCACCTCGAACACGACGATGTTGTCCTTCCACGGCCGCAGGTCGGCCGGGGCGATGCTGCTGGGGACCGGCGGACGGCCGGCGACGGACTTGGTGAGCCAGAATTCGAGCAGGCCGCTGAGATACGGCGTCGCCAGCTCGGTTCTTTCCTTGGTCATGACAATCGCAGCTGGACGGGCGGCGCCCCTGCGGTCGGGTGCCGCCGGAGCTTTCAAGAGCCGCCCGAACCATACCCGCAAGGGCCGGTGCGGCGCAACCGCAAGGGCTTAGCCCGAACGGTCGCCGGCCGGCGTGGCGTTGCCCGGGTCGACCGGGCCTTCCTCATGCGGCGCAGGTGACGCCGGTGCCGCCGAGGCCGCAATAGCCGTTGGGGTTCTTGGCCAGATACTGCTGATGATAGCCCTCGGCGAAATAGAAGGGCGGCGCGTCGCGGATCTCGGTGGTGACCGGGCCGTAGCCGGCCTCGGCCAGCCGCTCCTGGTAGGCGGCGAGGCTCGCCTCCGCCGCCGCCCGCTGGGCCGGCGTGTGGGTGTAGACGGCGGAACGGTACTGGGTGCCGACGTCGTTGCCCTGGCGCATGCCCTGGGTCGGGTCGTGCGATTCCCAGAAGACGCGCAGCAGATCGGCTGCCGTCACCATCGCCGGGTCGTAGACGACGCGCACCGCCTCGGTATGGCCGGTGCGGCCGGAGCAGACCTCCTCGTAGGTCGGGTTCGGGGTATGGCCGCCCTGGTAGCCGACGGCGGTCACCCAGATGCCGGGAACCTGCCAGAACTTGCGCTCAGCCCCCCAGAAGCAGCCGAGTCCGAGATCGAGCACCTCCAGCCCCGGCGGATAGGGCGGGGTCAGGCGGTGGCCGTTGACGTGATGCTGCCCGGGCACCGGAATCGCTTCGCTGCGGCCGGGCAGTGCCTCTTCCGGGGTCGGCAGCGTCGCCGGCTTGCGAAGATAATGCCCCAGCATGGTCGGGTCTCCCATCGATGACTGTTCTTCGGATCGCTGACGATCCTTCGGAGGGACCCCTTATGTCGGGTCGCGGCGGGGCTGCGGCAAGGTGGCGCAGGCGGCGGCGCCGGAAGAACGCCCGCGGAATGGACCTTTGCGCGGCCTTGCGCGTTTGACGTCACAACCCCGTGAGGATCTTTGGATAAGGAGACCGCCATCATGGCCAGCGCTGCCCCCGGCACCACCGCCGCCGCCACCGCCGCCGACACCCGTCTCGTCGAGTCCCTGATCGACCAGGGCCGCCGCACAGGCAACCGCCTGAGCGCCGAGGCGCTGGGCGCCATCCTGCCGGTGGACAGCATGACGCCGGAGGAGACCGCCGCGGTGATCGAGCGGGTCGAGGCCGCCGGCATCGAGGTCGAGCTGGACGATTCCCGCCTGATGCATGGCCGCCCCAACCCGGCGCTGGCGCGTCCGGCCGGCGACTATCGCCGCGGCGACGGCGTGGTCGACATGGCCAGCCCGGCGGCGCCCGCGGTGTCGGCCCCCGGTGCTGCACCCTCCCGCCATGGCTGGGCCGATGACATCGCCGACGGCCATGCCGGCGGCCATGGCAGGGCGCCGACCTGGCAGCGCAACGGGGTGGAGATGCTGCCGCTCGCCTCGGTCGCGCTGGTCGCGGTCGTGCTGATCGCCCTGCTCGGGTAAGGAAACGGCCTACCCGGCCGCCAGGGCGTGGATGAGGATGGCGGCGGTGGCGGCGACGTTCAGCGACTGGACGCGCCCGCTGCCGGGGATGGTCAGCACCGCGTCGCAGGCGGCGAGCGTGGCCGGCGGGATGCCGTCCTCCTCGTTGCCGAGCACGATTGCCGGCGGTTTTGCGGCGTGCGGCTTGGCGCTGCCTTGGCCGGTTCCGCCGCTCCGCCAGCCGGCGAGCGCGCCGGTGTCGACCGTCGGCCGGCTCTGGTCCAGTGCGGTGCCGAACACCCGGTGGCTGGCGCGCAGCCGCTTCAGCAGGGCCGACAGGGCGGGCGCCCGTTCCAGCGCCACCCACTCGAACCCGCCCTCGGCGACGCGGTAGGCGGCTTCCGACGGCAGCGCCTGGCCGGGATGGTCGGAGACGAGAACGCGGGGCAGGCCGAAGAAGGCCGCGGTGCGCAGGATGGCGCCCAGATTGTGCGGATTGCCGATCCCGTCCAGGATCAGCAGCGGTTCGGGAGCCCGCCGCGCGGCCTCCGCATCGAACAGCGGCAGCGTCCGCGGCGCCATCAGCGCCACCACCCCGCCATGCAGCACGGTGCCGGCGACCTTGGCCAGCTCCTCGGCCTCCACCATGCGGTAGGGCTTGCGGGCCGCCGCCATCGCCTTGCAATAGGCTCCGACCGCCGGCTTCAGCCGTTCGTCGAAGAACAGGCGTTCGACACGCTCCGGCTCATGGGCGAACAGGGACGAGACGGCGGCCAGCCCGGCGACTCGGAACAGCTTGCGCGTTTCGGCCTGGGCCTGAACTTGGGCGGCCTGGGCGGAGTCGCGGTCGGCCGCGCCGGGAGCGGACGGGCCGCGCCGGGAGCCGGGTCTGGGGCCTGGAGGCTGGCCGTGCTGCGGGCCGGCTTGCGGGCGGGCGCGGTCGGAATGGGGCGGGCGCCCGCGGGGAGGCATGGATATCCTGTCCTGTCGGCCTGCGATGGCGGTTTGCGGTGGTGGGTTACAGCAGCTTCACCACCAGGAAACCGCCGATCAGCGTCACCGCGAACACGCTGGTGACCAGGGTCAGCCGCTTTTCGATGAAGGCGCGGATCGGCGGGCCGAAGAAATACAGCAGGGCGGCGACCAGATAGAAGCGGATCGCCCGTGAGACGATCGAGGCGCCGATGAACACCCACAGCGGCAGATGGGCCACGCCGGCTGTGATGGTCAGCAGCTTGTAGGGGATGGGCGTCATGCCCTTGATGATCAGGATCTCGGCCCCGTACTCGACGAAGGTCAGCCGCAGCTGCTCGAACTTGTCGGTCAGGTGGTAGAAGTCGATGACCCAGCGGCCGATCGTCTCGTAGAGGAAATAGCCGATCATGTAGCCGGCGATGCCGCCGACGACCGAGGCCAGCGTACAGATCGTCGCCAGCCTCCAGGCCGCCTGCCGGTTGGCGATGATCATCGGCACCAGCAGCAGATCCGGCGGCAGCGGGAAGAAGGAGCTTTCGGCGAAGGAGACGCCGGCCAGCCATTTGGTCGAATCCTTCGACGCCGCCTTGGCCATGGTCCAGTCGTAGAGACGCTTCAGCATGGATGGGCCGCCCTTCGTCGCTGCCGTTGCGGTGCACGCGCTTCTTTTAGGCGGGACGGTGCCGGTGCGCCAGTGCCCAATTCGATCGCCCCCGGACTGGGCGGACCCATCCGGAGGCGGTAGCCCCTTCCGGTTCGCCCGGCCGTCCGGCCTCGGGTCAGGCGGCGGCCAGCCCGCCGGACGTCGCATTGGCATTGGCGGCGGGCGCGGCCGCCGCCGCCGCCGCCGGCAGGGCGGCCTTGCGCCGCTCGCTGCGCAGGCGCAGCAGGTTGGCGGCGGCGGCGAAGGCGTCCGACGCCATGGCGAAGGGCGACATCACCAGCGCGTTGTGGCTGACCCAGAAGGCACCGGCGACCAGCAGCAGCAGGCGCATGCGCAGCGCGTCCGACTGCCAGCGCGCCAGCGTCGAGAAGGTGATGCCCAGGCTGGACAGCGCCGACGGCAGGCCCGACCAGGTCAGGGCGGCGATGCCTGCGATGGCCGGCACCGTGGCGGCGAAGACCGCGGTCTGCCAGCGGTTCCGCCCCTCCGGCATGGCTGCCAGGGCCTGCACCACCACCAGCAGGCACAGCGCCGCGGCGGTGTGGGCGCCCAGCAGCACATAGTGGGTGATGAACATCAGGTTGGTCGCGGCCTGCCCGGCCAGCAGGGAACGGCGCTTCTTCATCAGCGGCCACAGGCACGAACCGGCGAAGGCGGCGGCGCCGAAGGCATCGGCGGCGGTGAAGGGCAGGGGAAGGGACAGCATGGCGGGGCGGGGTGCTCGGGTGGTGAGGGGCAGGGCATGCCGGTGCGGCGCCGCGGCTGCGGCCCGTTTGGGGATCGGATGGCCGGATGAGGGCTGGTCGGGAAAGGCGTCTGTTGCCGATCGGTCACGCTGGCGCCGGGCTGCAACAGAGCCATATGTACGGCGCCGCGCCGCCCCGCGCCACCGGACTTCCCGTTGCCCAGGGCTGCATCGCATGCATGGAAGAAAAAGCGGACGGCAGTGCTTCGGTTGGTTTTGCCGATACTTCGCGGACTGCCCTGTCCCGTCGATCAGGCGGCGACGGCCGGGGATGGCCGTGCCGCGTCGAGCATGTAGGTCTTCCGCATCTTCATGAACGGCTGTTCGATCGCGTGGAAGGTCAGCGCCGACAGGGCGATGGAGGCCGGCAGCACGACGGCGGTGCAGACCAGCAGCGCATTGACATGCGGGTTGGGCACCAGCGTCAGGGCGCCCATGTGCTTGGCGACCTGGGTGATGACGATGAAGTTGGTCAGGTAGATGGAGTAGGAGATCGAGCCGACATAGGCCGCGGCCATCGACAGGATGCGGGAGCCGGGGATGCGGACCGACAGGCAGGTCACGACGACCAGCGCCCAGCCGCAGGCCTCGACGGTGGGCCAGGCGGTCTTCCAGGTGGCGATCACCGGATAGCCGCCGGCCCGATGGAAGATGGTGACGACGGCCAGCATCAGCAGGCATGAGGGAAGGAAGGCGCGGCCGAGCCATGGGCCGATCCGCGGATCGTTTCCATGGCGGCGCAGGGCGACGGCCGCGATCATGCCGATCAGGAACTGGTCGATGCGTCCGACGATCGTCCAGTAGGCCACCGCGCGGGAGTTGGCGCCGAACTGGTCGGCGATGAGGCGATAGGCCAGGGCGCACAGCACCATCAGCATCAGCTGGGGGCATCCCTGCCGGTTCAGGATCGACAGCAGGAACGGAAAGATCAGGTAGAACTGGAACTCGATCGCGACCGTCCAGAACAGGCTGGTCGCCACGCCGTAGGTCGCCTTGTTCCCGGCATTGAGGAAGGGGATCGCCATCTCGACGATCCTGCCGGGATCGACGGCGTCCGGGTGCATGGCGATGCCGACAAGAAGAAGCCAGGCATAGAGCGGGTAGATCCGCAGCAGGCGGTTTCTCAGGAAGCCGGAATAGGCGACCTCGCGGCCGTTCGCGCCCCATGTGAAGATGAAGCCCGACAGGACCATGAAAAGCGCGACGCCGGTGTGCCCCTCGACCACCATCGCCAGAAACGGGTTCTTCGTGTGGATCCAGCCCTCGACCTGGCCCCCGCCGGGCGACTGGGGAAGCAGCTGGAGCGAGTGGTAATACAGGACGATGAGCGCCGCAAAGGCACGGAGATGGTCGAGCCGTGGAAGATAGGCGATGTTGACGGATTTGGTCATTGCGGCGCACTGCAACTTCTTATTGTTAACGCAAGGCGTGTCTTACGCGGAGCCGCGTGCGGGGCGCTCCCTGACCGGTCCTGCCGGTATCGGCACGCCGCGTCAGGTTGTTCTTCGAGATGGCCGGGAGTGTCAAGCCGTCGCTTGCGCGGCCTTGCCGGGCAGGCGCGGGCGAAGCGGGCAGGGAGGCGTCAGGACGGGTCGCCGTCCCGCTCCGCCACCGCGGCCGCATCCGCCTCCGCTTCCGTCTCCGCCTTCAGCGTTTCGTCGAGCCAGCGCAGATGGGGTTCGGCCGCCTTGCGGGCCTCTTCCTGCACCTGGCGGTAACGGGCGACGACCTCCTGGCCGAGCGGGGTCAGGCCGGCGCCGCCGCCCTCGCGGCCGCCGACGCTGGTGCGGATCACCGGCTCGCGGAAGGCGGTGTTCATCGTCTCCACCAGGAACCAGGCGCGGCGGAAGGTCATGCCCAGCGACCGCGCCGCGGCGGAGATCGAGCCGGTGCGGTCGATGGCCTCCAGCAGCGCGATCTTGCCGGGGCCGATGGCGCCCGACGGGTGCAGGAAGCGGACACGAAGGTCGGTGGCCATGGCGTTCCGTTGCGATCCGATGGAGGGACGGCAACAACCATGTGGGGCCGGCCCCGCCGGTTCAAGCCTCAAACCTGCCTAGTCCGCCCCGGCCGCCTCCGCCAGCCCGAGGAAGGCGGGCAGCTCGTGGGTGACGACATAGGTCGGGACGGGGGCCAGGAAGTCCCGCATCCGGCCCTTCTCGGTGAAGCGCTTGCGGAAGCGGGAATGGGTGAAGAAGGTCCCCAGCTTCGGCACCACGCCGCCGGCGATGTAGACGCCGCCGCGCGCACCCAGTGTGAGGGCCAGGTTGCCGGCGACGGTGCCCAGCATGGCGCAGAACATCTCCACCGCCTCGACGCAATGGGGATCGCCGCCGGCCAGCGCGGCGTCGGCGATCCGGGCCGGGTCGAGGGCGGCCGGCTCGCGGCCGTCGAGGATCGACAGCGCCTCGTACAGGTTGACGATGCCCGGGCCGGACAGCACCCGCTCGGCGGAGACATGCTCGAAGCGCTTGCGCAACTGGCCGAGCACGGCGCTCTCGCGGTCGCTGACCGGCGCCATGGTGACATGGCCGCCCTCGCCCGACAGCGCGGTCCAGCGGCCGGCGGCGCCGGGCACCAGCCCCGACACGCCGAGCCCGCTGCCCGGCCCCAGCACCGCGACCACCGCGCCCGGCTGCGGGGTGCCGTCGCCGATCTGGCGCCGGTCCTCCTCGGCCAGCCGCGGCACCGACAGGGCGACGGCGGTGAAGTCGTTGATCACCGCCAGCCGGTCGAGCCCCAGCGCGTCGCGCACCCGGCCGGTCGAGAATTCCCAGACCAGATTGGTCATGGCGACATGGTCGCCGGTGACCGGCCCGGCCACCGCGAAGGCGCCGCGCCGCGGCCGGCCGGGGGTGCCGGGCGCAGCCAGACCGACCGCCGACAGGTAGGCGGTGGCCGCGTCGTCGATCGAGGCGTAGTCGGCGCAGCGCAGCACCCGGGTGTCGCGCACCTGCCGCCCGTCGATCAGGCCGAAGCGGGCATTGGTGCCGCCGATGTCGGCGACCAGGATGGGGGAGCCGGCGGGAGCGGCGAAACCGGTGGCGGTGGGGGCGAGATCGGTGTCCATGGATCCGGGTCTGCGGTTGGGGCCTGCGACGAAGGCGGGATGGGCGGATGCTCAGGTGACCGGAAAGTCATACGGTGCGCGGGTCAGCGCGTCCACATAGCTTTCCCGCCACCAGCCGATGTCGTGCTGCCGCAGGGTCCGCATCAGGGCGGCGTGGCGCTCCTTGCGCTCGCCCAGCGGCATGGTCAGCGCCCGCTGCAGGGCGTCGCCGACGCCTTCGATGTCGAACGGGTTGACGATCAGCGCCTCCCCCATCTCCTGCGCCGCCCCGGCGAACTGCGACAGCACCAGCACGCCCGGATTGTCGGCATCCTGGCAGGCGACATATTCCTTGGCGACCAGATTCATGCCGTCGCGCAGCGGCGTCACCAGCCCGACATTGGCCAGCCGGTAGAAGCCGGCCAGCACGCGCTGGCCGAAGCTGCGGTTCAGGTAGCGGATCGGCTGCCAGTCGAATTCGGCGAAGCGGCCGTTGATTCGGCCGGCCATCTCCGACAGCTCGCGGCGGATGGCGATGTATTCCGGCACGTCCTCGCGGCTCGGCGGGGCGACCTGCAGGAAGGAGACGCGGTTGCAATGCTCCGGGTAGCTTTCCAGCAGCTGCTCGAAGGCGGCGAAGCGCTGGGGCAGGCCCTTGGAATAGTCCAGCCGGTCGACGCCGATGATCAGCCGGCGCCCGACCAGGCTCTCGCGCAGCCGTTCGGCCTGGCGCGAGCGGCCGGCGGTGCGGGCCAGGCTCTCCAGCGCCGGGGTGTCGATGCTGATGGGGAAGACCTTGGCCATCAGGGTGCGTCCGAAGGCGCGGATCGTGGCGCTGCCGTAGGCGCCGCGCTGTTCGACGGTGCCGTCGGTTTCGGTACGGATGTAGTCGCAGAAGCCGCGCATGTCGGTGGCGGTGTGGAAGCCGACCAGATCGTAGGCGCACAGCTCGCGGATCAGGTCGCGGTGGTTGGGCAGGGCGGTCAGCAGTTCCGGCGGGGGAAAGGGCGTGTGCAGGAAGAAGCCCATGCGCTGCGAACAGCCGCGGCGGCGCAGCTCGTCGCCGAAGGGGATCAGGTGATAGTCGTGGACCCAGACCATGTCGTCGGGGCGCAGCAGCGGCTCCAGCTTGTCGGCGAAATAGGCGTTGACCCGTTCGTACCCTTCGCGCGTCCGCCGGTTCACCGAGATCAGGCCAAGCCGGTAATGGAACAGCGGCCATAAGGTCTGGTTGGCGAATCCGTTGTAATATTCCTCATGGTCGCGGCGGCCGAGATCCAGCGTGGCGTAGGTCAGCTTGCCCACCTCCGTCCTGGTCGGTTCCGCCTGGGACTCGCCGTCGACGACGTTTCCGCTCCACCCGAACCAGATGCCTCCGGTCTTCTTCAGGGCCGCCAGGATGGCGACGGCGAGACCGCCGGCCGCCTGCTTGCCCTCTTCCATCAGGGCCACCCGGTTGGATACGGCCACGAGCCTGCTCACGATGTTCTTCTCCTTATTGGCCGCCGGCAGGGCGTTTGCGCGGTCCCGAGGGGCCTGGAGGCCATGGCGGTGGTCCATGGCGCAGACCCGGTTCGGGACAGCTCTGAAACGACCGTCGGCGGGCTTGGTTCCGAAGACCGGACACCGGACCGGTGCGTCGGGCCGGAAACTCGGTCCGAAGTGCCGGCCATCCCTGCCCATTCGGTCAGGCCACTCCGCCTTCGGTCATTGTGCGGTGCAGCGAAACTGCTGTGGCACTATCCGGTTCGCACTACCTCCACTTCGAGTAAGGTTATGAAATGAAAAAGAAATTCATTTTCATCTTGAAGCCGGGCGGGGGCGCGTTCATATTGTGCAGTGCGGCAACGGTCGCGCCTCGGCGTGGGTGTTGGCGTAACGCACTTCTTGGGCGTTTCCTCCCTAGACTGAGGCCGCGGGTTCGCCCGCGGCCCTTTTTTTGTGCCCATGGCAGGGGTGCAAGGGCGCAAGCCGCCCGCAAGCCGAGGCCTGGCCGCAAGACCGATAAGCGCGAACTGTGGCGTGGAGAGGGCGGTTCAGGCGGATCCGCCGGTATTGCCGGGACTTTAGCGCGGTCCCAGCCCGTCCGGCGGCAGCAGCCCCAGCGTGTCGACAAGTTCGGTCATGTGGCGGGCCAGCACGTCCAGATAAGGCAGGCGGCTCAGCGCCGTCTCGTCCATGTAGAGGTCGCGGGCGATCTCGATCTGCAGCGCGTGGATGCCCTGGCGCGGCCGGCCGTAATGTCGGGTGGTGTAGCCGCCGGCATAGGGATTGTTGCGGCTGACGGCATAGCCCAGCCCGCGCAGGAAATCCTCCGCCGCGTCGATCACCGCGGCGGCACAGGCGTTGCCGTAGCAGTCGCCCAGCACGATGTCGGGCTGGCTGGCGCCGCGCCCGCCGCTGCGTCCCCCACCCTGCCCGGCACCCCGTCCATTGGCCGCGGCGCCGGCCGACGGCATGGAATGGCAATCGACCAGCAGGGCATGGCCGAAGGCGTCGCGGGTCGCGTCCACCAGGTCGCGCAGCGCGGTGTGATAGGGGGTGTAGCAGCGGCCGACCCGGTCCAGCGCCTCGGCGAAGCGCAGCTTTCCCTTGTAGATGTCCTCGCCGTTGGCCACCACGCGGGCGATGGTGCCCAGCCCTGCCGCGACCCGCGGCGAGCGGGTGTTGACGTAGGCCGGCAGCGGGTCGGCGAACATCTCCGGATCCAGTTCGTAGGCCTCGCGGTTGACATCCAGATAGGCGCGCGGGAACAGGGCGCGGATCAGCGGCACGCCGAAGCCGGGGGCGAAGGCGAAGATCTCGTCGACGAAGCAGTCCTCCGACTTGCGCAGAGCGCGGGCATCCAGGCGGGAGGAGGCGAGGAAGGCGGCGGAATAGATGTTACCGCTGTGCGGCGAGGCGAGCACGAGCGGCAGCCTCTGGCTCTGCGGGGCCAGAATCTCGAAGGCCGGGGCGTTTGCGGCCGGGCCGGGGGTGGGATCCGGGGCCGCATCGGGGCCGGCGTCGGCGTCGCGTTGCGCGTCGAAGGAGGCATCCATGGTCGAATGATGTAATGGACGCCGGCCGCCGTGTCACGGGAGCGCCCGTGCGGGCGCGGCCATCGGATAAAAAAAGCATATGGCGCGATGAAAGGGCTTGCACGCCCATGCCGGGGCCGGTATACACCCGCCCACGCCGGACGGAACGACGCCAAGCGCGCCGCAGCCGCCACCGGATGCCATAGTGGGCGGTTAGCTCAGCGGGAGAGCACTACGTTGACATCGTAGGGGTCACTGGTTCAATCCCAGTACCGCCCACCATCTTGAAGGCCGCGAACCTGAACGGGTTCGCGGCCTTCGCCATTTCCGGTCCCTTTTCCGGAGCCGCTCCGTGCCGGGGCCGTATGCCGGGGTGACGGCTGCCTTCTTGTCCGCCTCGTCAGTGCGCATTACCATACACATGGCATGGTGGAGGATGGCATGAGTCACATCCAGCGGACCGAGGCGGGCTATGATGTCGGAGCCTCGAAGAAGCGCGTCAACCTCACCCTGAACGAGGATCTCGTTCGAGTCGCCCAAGGCTACACCGACAACCTCTCCGGCACCATCGAGACGCTCCTCGCGACCTGGGCGCAGACCGAACGGCGGAAGCGGGAGGACGATCAGGAACACCGCCGGAAGGTCGCCGCGGCGTGGAACGCGTTCGACGAACGGCATGGCCGTTTCGCCGACGAGTGGAACCGTGACTTCATGCCGGACGACGAGAGCCGCTGATGCCGCAGTTCGACGTCCACCGCAACCCGGGGCGAACCAGGGCCGCGATTCCGTTCGTCCTTGTCGTCCAGGGCGACCGCTGGAAGGACCGCGCCGACCGGGTCGTCGTGCCGCTGGTCCTGGCGAGCGAGGTCGGATACCGCGACCCGATCCTCAACCCGGATTTCACCATCGACGGCACGGCGGTCATCCTGAACCCGCTCCAACTGGCGACCATCCCCACCCGCGTGCTCGGCCCCGCCGTAGGAAGCCTCGACGGCGCGCGCATCCGGGTCATCGCGGCGCTTGATGCGACGATCGCCCAGGGAGCGTAAACGCCGCGTCGCCTGCCGTTACTTTTTTTCGCTCGCGGTTTTGGGCGGCCTGGGCGGAGTCAACCAGATCAAAGGCAAGCCTTCGTCCTTACCCCGACGATCGTCTCCATTGTCGATTTCCGTTCGAGACTTGAGTTGATCGATGCGCTTCGTGAACTCCTCGGCCTTGAGATCGACCAACAACCAATCGGTTAGAGCCGGTGCAGCCCAGGCCTCCGGCATCCCGCCGTGATATTTCTCGAACTCCTTCCTCCGGGATTTCAAAGCGGGAGATTCCGGGAGAATGGATTCCAGTTTCTTTAGAACCTTGATGACGGCAGCGCCATAAATCCTGTGTTCATTGTGGCGCAGCTGGTTGGTGGATTTGAGGGTTGCCTTCTCCTTCTCCATGAAGGACGCCGGATTCGTCACGAGCGTGCACTCCGGGCTTGGATCGGTCCCGGTGTCGCTTTTCAGTGAGCCGATGTAACGAGTCAGCTTCTCCCAGTTCTCGTGCTGGCTCTTCCACTTGCCAAGGCCGTGGCGCGAGATTTCCAGGACCGGCAGGTGCGCTACCAAGCGCACCGGCTCAGGGATAGCTTGCGGCCTCGGGCTTGGCAGGGCGGAATGGAGCGGGTCGATGTCGACGATCACCAAAGCGCGTTCCTGCGGGCCGAGCGGCTTGATCCCGTCCCCATCGCTGGGGACGTAGAGTCCGGGCAGAACGCCATGATAGGGGCCCACCTTGCTCTTGTTCGGCTTTTCGTCCCATGACCGGAAACCGATCACACAGCTTCCGCCATTGCCAAGACCCGTCAGGCTGGAGTTGCAGAAGACGATGTTCGAGGATGCCGCAAGGTGAAGATTCGTGCCGAATATGTGGTAATCCTTCGCGCGCGTTGTGATGCAGGGAAGGAAAATTACTGTCCGTCTTGGCCAAAAACCCCGAGGTGAATTGAAAGATGTATGTTGTGCAAAAACGTCATTGTTCCTGTGGATTCCGTTTAGTATTTCATCGTCTTTTACGTTATATCCTCCAACGGAATTGTGCAATCGCTCCACCGAATGCGCTATGCTGCGCAAGCTGCTCGCTCCATTGAAGGCAAAGATTTCAGAACAGATCAGCTCGGTAATGTAGGACTCTGCCCGAGTAAGAAAATGGGTTCCGGCAAGAATCGGCCCGTGCTCCGACATGGGATCTTTCGGACGAAATATTTCACCATACGCCATCGCCGGGTACTTTTTCCTACGCATCCGAATCTGGAATTGGCCACCCTCATCGGCAGTGCCTTTGCTTTCCGGCAAACCTTCCTTCTGCACGATGACGGGCAGCACCGCTTCGAGTGATTGCCAACGTCCTTCGCCGGTGCCCTGGCCGTCCTCTGCGATTTCCGCCGACGGTGAAACGAAACGGCCGGTGGCTTTCCGTTGATCAACCAGAACGTCAATATTGCTGGGCACCCGGAACGTACCGGCCCAGATCGACAAGTCGCTCCCCTGTTCTTTGACATAGGCGGCGAGCCACAGCACAGTTTCCGCCCGCATGGAATATTCGGGCAGCAGTAGTGCGTTCACCCCGAAGGACACGCAGGTCTCGATAACCTTCATCAGGACGCGCCGCCGCCGCCATTCGTCGGGACAGTATTTCACCCGGCTGTGGTTTTCGTACTTATCGCCGGCGGGCTTCTCCCTGTCGGGGCTAGCAAACGTCAATGTCTCGGGCCAATGCAGGCGCAAAGCGGGAATCATCCCGTCCGGACTGTCTGTCCACAGCGACTTATCGACCGACAACGGCGCCGCGTGATCCGTCGGGTCTTCGTAACCCTCGGCGAAATCGGTCTGGAGAAAGGCGAATCGGAAATAGCTGCTGTCGAGCGCTTTTGTCGGATTCAGCTTTCTCCGATCCCACTCATTGCCTTGGAATTTTTCCCATGCCCTGAGCACGTCATCGACGGAGATGCTGTCCGGCTCCTGCTTCTTCCCGGGGGCGTCGTCAGCGTTTGCCGGGGGAGATGGCGGCGCGCCTGCCGCTGCCTGGGGCTGTTCCTCCGTGACATCGGCGGGCGAATCCTCCCGCTCCTCCTCCGCAGAGGCGATTGCCGTATCGGGTGCGGCCTCCTCCCTCTCGGGCGGCGGTTCCTGCGGTGCGTCCGCCGGTTTGGGGATTGGCGGAGAGGGTGGTTGAGCCGTCGTCGAGGGTTGGGGAAGGCCGCTGCGCTGAATCAGGGCCTCACCCGCAACGCTGATGACCAGAGGGCTTGCGGATCCAGACTCGCGGACCTCGGTCAAAACCTGAAGCCGGACGTTGCCCGGCCCCAAAATCTGTTCCTGCTTGTCCTTGAGTGTTCCGCTCAACATCGAAAAGACCAGTTGCCAATGACCGGGCGCATAGTCGGTCTCGGGTTGGTCGTATTTGAACTGCCCCTCCTGAGAGTCCAGGTCGGTCAACGCCTTGCTGCGCGGCTTCGGGTGATGCCATTCGATGCCGGCGAGCCGGGCCACGCGCGTCAGCACATCCTCCGCCTGTCGCTGCGGGGTCTTTTCCGCCACGGTCCGGAAAATGTCCCACGGCCATTCCGCGGCCTCGGCGGGCGGAGCGGATGACGGCAGCGTCGCCAGACTGTTGGCCAACTCCATCAGAATGGCCGCAACGGTCCCGGCATCGGCCCCGAGCGGGCTGGAGATCGCCGGGCGTCGATGCCCTTCGGCCTCCTGCATCGGGACCACGGCCAACGCCATGCCGGCGACGACCACCCAACCCAGCAGCGTGATGGCGTCCAGCATGACGCGGGCATCGTTCATCCGCTTGGCAGCCAGCGCTCTCGACAAGGTGCCCGCGAGTTCGTCGAGCTGGCTGGCGACGGCGAAGGAGGCGCTGTCCGCATCGGCAAGCCCGAACCGGGGATCCACCAGATAGACCGATTCCCCCAGCCCCCAATCGGTCAGCACTGGGCGCAGGTCGAGCAGCGATTGCCGTTCGTCGTTGGTTTTCCGGGCGAGAAGCGCGAGAGAGAATTCGCGCCACGCGATCGAAACGGCCCAAAGTCCGGCGCCGACGGCGGCGGTGTCCAGGCCGGGCCGGACATCGGCTTCGGCCTGTTCGGCCAACTGTTCCAATGCATCGGCGACCCGGACATAGGCGGCGGTCGCGCGTCCGAAGGTCGCGACCGCGTCGGAGGGCGCTGCCTGGAAGAACTCGTCCCTTTCCTTGATGGTTTCATGGCCGATACGGGCGAGCGTGCCTGCGGCCCCGCCGGGAACGCTTTCCAGAACCGGCGGCATCCGGCGTTTGCGGATCACCATCGCGCGGCCTTCGAGGAAATGCTGCACGATGCGGGGCAGTCCGGCATCGCCTCCCGTGTCGGACGCCGCGATGAGCGCATCCAGCGAGCGCCGGATGTGGCGCGGCACGATCCCGTCATCGAGGTCGGTCGAGGAAACGGTGGGCGGCAGATGATTGCCCTGGAGCCGGGCGAACAGCTTCCGCCGCAGAATCTGCTCCAGGCGCTCCCGATCCTGGTGAGGCAGTGCGTAGCTTTCCTCGTCGTCTGTCGCGGAGCCGGCGGTGAACCGGATCGGACTGAGAGCGTCGGAAACGGCGACACCGGCCCGCCAGAGCCAATCGCCGGAGGACAGCGGTGTGCGCTGCCCGACCAGCGCCGCGCCTTCCCGGCGAAAGGCTTGTCCCTGCGCGTTGCCCGCGGGAGCGCTGTAGGCGGCGAGCTTGATCTCGATGGCGGGCTCAGCCTTCTCCTTGGGGACGCGGTACAGAATCGCGTAGGCGGTGATCAGCGAGGCAAGCGATGACTGTCGTTGGTGGTCGCCGCTGGCGCGACTGACCAGCGCATCGACGAGTTGCGCGGTTCGCGACGGCGGGAAACCGGAGGAGCCGCCCTTCGGGGGGAGCAGGAACTCGAATCCGCCTTCGATCGGGGCGCAGTACCGGACGAATAAGGAATCTTGATGGCTGTCGCGCTTCGTCCAAATGAAATCCGCTGGCGGACCGATCTTCAGGCTATCCGTCTCGGAGGATTGACGGTCCTCCGCAAGTCGGACCCAGATCAGCTCATTGTCTTTGAAAAACAAAAAGCCGGCATCGCTGGAAATCGGCGGCGGCGGAAGCAGATCGGCCCCCGTTTCACCGCAGATGGCTGGCGCCAGATGCTTGCGCGCGGCCAAGATTGACGACAACCCATCGCAACCTTTGAGAAGGATGCACAGCGCATAGGCTGCTTTCTGATGAATGACTTCGTCCTGCGGCTTCTTTTCTCCAAACCACGTTTGCAGAATCGCGAGGATTCCCCCGGCTGTCGGGTCCTCCGGGAGATTGGGCGGCAGCAGCAGGTCTGCCATAACATCGCCCTTGCCTGGGCTGGCGTTATGGCTCCCGGCACCAATCAAAGCCAGGCCTTGGGCTTCGAGCAGACAGATGCCGACATGGATCGCCGCGAACGGAACCTCGCGCTGCCAATTCGCAGCGGAAGATCCGAGGACGTTTTGCATGCTGACACGACAGCTTTCCAAAGCGTCCGGCGGATCCGAAACTTTGAAATGACGTGTCCAACTGGCCGACAGGCGCCAGAAGGCTTCTTGGGGCGGATTCGAGGGAACCGGGGAATCGGCTCTCTTAACGCGAAGCTCCTTTTCAAAACCGCTCCGGAAATTGGCGCGTCGCCAAGCGCTTTCCGCCCGTTCTTCCAGAATGATCTGATATTGCGCAAGTTGGGCGCCCAGAACCGGAAGGTTTCCATCGGCAGACTGGAACAGGGCTTCCCGAATGTGCGACAGCAGACCATGCCGCACCGCCTGCATGAAGCCCTCGCAGGCCTGCGCAAGTTCTTTCTTCACCTGATCGCTATAGGCCGGATTCATCTCCGGCCGACTGACCAGAACGCGCTCCACCCCATCGAACAGAGCCAGCAGGGCGCCGCTGTTGACCAGGGCGCGGTGCGCCTTCTGCTCCTCTGGCCCGTCGCCGAGATCGGGTTCAAAAGGCAGGCGGCGGAAATTCAGCGACCGCCACGCATCCACCATCTTTTCGGCGACGACAGAAAGAGCCGTGTCGCGGGAGGCGCCGTTTTCCGTCCCCCACACCTCGTGGGCGCAGCGCATGAGAATCCGGCGAGCAAAGAAGCCGTGGTCGCTCTCGCGCAATTCCTCCCCGGCGTCGGCGGCGAGCCGCAAACGCTCCAAGACGGCGTCGAAGCTGTACTCACCGGGATCGTCCAGGGACTGATCCAGCACCACCGCCAACAAATGACGGCGGTCGAGACCGGGAATGTCGGCCCAACTCGACACCGCTTCGTGAACGGGTGCCGGCATTTCCTCGACCGCGCCGCCGCCATAGCTGAACCCGTCGGCGCGCCGTTCGACCAGCCATTCCCGTGCCTCCGCGATGGTTTTGGGAACCATCACTTCGGTCTTGTCATTGATCCGCAGCCCTGCCTTTTCGACCTCCTCCTCGACGCAGTTCATCAGATGCCGAAGATCGGCTTCCGAGGACGCGATCAGGATGAGATCGTCTACGTACCTGGCATAGGTTGCGCCATGACGCGTACGGTCGGTCTCGCCCAGCCCCTCGGCGATCCGCGCCTGCCGGTCGAGATGCGCCACCTCCTTGACCATGCGCCGGTCGAGGTCGAACAAGGCGATGGTGGCCAGATAGGCCGACAGCGGCGGCCCCTGGGGCAGGCCGCGCCCACGATGACCCCAGGTCCGAACCGAGCCGGCGAGCGGATCGATGTAGCTGTAGCCCTCCTGTTCGTCGCCGAAACTGTGTGTCAGGATCCAATCGCGGATCCGGGTCAACTTTTCCTCATGTTTGCCCTCTCCGACGAGTTCAGGGCAGAGTTGCGGCTGATCCTGCTCGTTTTGCTGGTCGTCCAGCAGTTTGCCGAGCATCTGGTCGAGCTTGCGCCGGATGAGACGCCGCGGGATCTCGTCGTAGAAGCGCCGGACATCGAGCCGGGCGACATGAACCGGGCCCCGCATCCGGGACAGCCGGCCGCCGACATAGGCGATATAGGAATTCCAGCAATCGATGAACGGCCGGAACATGTCCCGCCGTCCGTTTCGCCGGTCCGGCCGTCCCTCCAGCGCCGACATGTCGATCTGGTAGCCGAAGCTCACCGTCTCCGGGTCGCGGTCTCCGCGCCCCGTCGTGATGGTCTTCCTGCTGCTGGGCCACCAGCGGACGGCGGGCACCGCCTCCATCCGCTTCCGGTCGCCGTCGAAGCGCAGCAACTCCGCCAGGACATGCTGCTGGAGGATGGCGTCCTCGGGGCAGGGACCGCATTTCAGGCGCGGCTTGCCGGTCGCTCTCGGAACGTAATGGGCCGTGTAGGGGCGGATCGGCGCATCGGCCTGCTTCAGCCGCGCTTCCAGGAGCGGGATGAAGATCAGCGCCGTCTTGCGAATCCGTTCCCAGGATCCCACGTCGACGGGATACTCGCGGCTGCTGGACGCTTCATAGGCAAGTTCAACGGCGTCCAACAGGCGTGTGGACAGGGGCCGGAGGGGGAGGAGCGATCCTTGCGCCGCCATCTCCACCCCTGCCGCTTGCTTCGAGGGCTTCTCCTTCGGTTCGCCGATCACCGATTCGAATTCGAGGGCCAAGACGGTGGCCGGCTGACCGGCCGTGGCTGACGCGGAGGCCAAGCTGGTCAGGTCAGGCCGGACGCGCGCCTTGATCGCGTCATAGTCGATGTTCCTGAGCCGCCGCCCGATCCGCTGCCCGATCGAGAATTTCTCGGGCCAGCTCAGGCCGTTCCAATAGCTCTCGACATTCTCGATGGCCACCTTGTCGTCCAGGTAATTGACGATCAGGGCGTGAAGCGCTGGATGGGTGATCGCGGCGAAATCGACCGGATTCCCGTCGATCTGCCGCTTGCGAATCCAGCTGTCCGGGTCATCCTTGCCGGTGGCGGGGTCCGCTGCCGGTCTCACGACATCGACGAGATAGCCGGCTTCGGCCGCGCTTCCCAAAAGCCGGGCCAGGGCGCGGGCGGTGCCTTCCCGCCCCGCCGGGTCCATGTCGAAGAACAGATGCAGGCGAAGCGTGCGATCCACGCCCTGTGCGATTGCCGACAGCGATTCGACGATCTTCACCTGGGTCTGGGTGATGGAGGAACCGAAACTTGCCACCGCCTGCTGGCCGACGCCGACCAGCCGCAAGGCGTCGAACACGCCTTCCACCAGATACAGGTCGAAGAACGGAGATCCGTCCGAACGACCGCCGCGTAGCGCCATAGCCGCTTCGTATGCGCCGAACAGATGTTTTCCACGTTCGAATCCGGCTGGAAACTTGTATTTCGGCTCCTGTCCTTCCCGGACAGCGCGTGCCATCGCTCCCACATGCAGCCCGTCCATGTTCCGGATCGGGATGACGATGCGCGGACCGGACACGAAAGGTGCGTAGGTCACCCCGCCGGTGTCGCGGCCGAGAAAGGTCTGGTCGGTCCGGCGAATGAGGCCAAGCTGGGTAAGGCGGCGGGTTTCCTCGGCGTTGGGATCCGTACCGCGCACGACACCGTCGAGATCGACCGCCAGAAGGCCGGCCTTCGTGAGAGCCTCCGGGTCGAAACGGCGGCTTTCGGCGAAGCTTCGCAGCAGTGTCGGATCGGCTTTGGCCCTGGCTGCGGCCAGCAGGCTCTGGATGGCATCGGAGTCGGTGAGCGATCGTTTTCTGGCGCTACTATGCGTCCGATCCGGAACCGAAAAATGGTGATCGCGCAGCCAATCGAACGCACCCGGATAATCGGTGGCCTGTCCCTTCGCAACAATCAGGTCCAGAATGCCGCCGTTGGCTTGACATCCAAAACAATGATAACGGCCGTCCTTCGGAAACAGGGTGAAGGAGGGCGTGTTCTCCTGATGGAATGGGCACAAGGCCAGAACGCGATTGCCTTGCCGTCGCTTCTCCGCCTGAATGCCGAGCTTTTTGGCCACCTCCAGGATGTCAACATCAGCGAGCGAAGAGGAGGTGGCCATGGACGATCCGGAGATGGGTTTTTGCGTCCGAATTCGATATTAAATTTTTCAACATCCATCAACATCAACCGTGAGATGGGAATTTCCCTGCAGTGCGGCTTTTGCGGTCTGACGAAGAAAAATCATCCCGTTAAGGCAGGGGCTGTATTTCGGCCTGTGCGGCTTCGTGCTCGAAACGACATCGGGTTCCACATGCCGAGGCGGGTATTGCCCGAAGGAGTTGCGGAAGCTGCATGATCCTGGCTTGTTGCCGTAATTTTCTGGCTTCAAGGCGGTTGGGCGGGTGCACTCCGACCAGTACAGGCGGCCGAATCCGGCCGGTCATCCTCGATGCCTAGCCGCTCGGCGGCTTCGTCCGCGATGTGATCCAGACACCGATGGCGTTACGCCTCGCCGGCGCCTGGGTCGAGAAAGCGGGAGAGTGGGGCCGGCCGTGATGTGCGGACGGCGCCGCATCGATCCGGTCGGACGCCGTCCCATCCCTCGGGAGCGCTTGCGAAAGTTGTCTGGAAACAGAATTGATCAGAGCAATAAAAAAGCCGGCAACCCGTTGAGGTTGCCTGCTTTTTATTGGTGGAGCCAAGCGGGATCGAACCGCTGACCTCTACAATGCCATTGTAGCGCTCTCCCAGCTGAGCTATGGCCCCTTTGTCCCTGGGGGCCAGTCGTTTCCGTCCGGCCTTGGTGGAGCGGGATAATAGTCAGGCGGTGGAGTGATGCAAGCGGAAAATTCACCCTTTTCCGCTTTTTCCCATCGGCTCCGCCGCCGCTCCCCCGCTCCGCCCGGGAAGGGCGGTGTTACCGCTCCTCCTCGTCCTCGCCCTCGACGACGACCTCGTCCATGTCGTCCTCGCCAAGCTCGGAGGTGTCCTCGATCAGGACATCGTCCTCGTCCTCGGTGGCGTCGTCGGCCTCCTCGATGTCCTCGACGGACATGCCGTCCTCGACATCCTCCAGCTCCGGCGTCTCGGCCTCGGCCTCGACCTCCTCCTCATCCTCGGCGACCGCCACCACCTTCTTGGTGTCGTCGACCGGGGCCGGGCGGGCCTTGCGGGACTTCAGCAGAGCCTCGGGGTCGAACTGCGCGCCACAGCTCGGGCAGACCGGCGGGTCCTTGCGCATGTCATAGTAACGAGCGCCACAGCTCGGGCAGATGCGCTTGACGCCCCATTCGGGTTTGGCCACGCCACGTCCTCCGTCACAAAAATCAGGGGGTTCTCAAGAGGCGCCCTTTGCCACGCCCCGAGGCGCTTGTCAAAAAAAAGATGAGGCGGCCGGACGCCCGCAGCGCCGCAGGGGCCGCGGGAAAGAGGTATCCCGCCCGGACAGGGGTTGCCTTTACAGTGCGTTAACCATAGTTCGCTACAACGGACCTGCACATCGTGCACTGCCTCCATTTGGGCCTCCATTTGGTTTCCTCCTTGAACTCGGGGCCGCTGTCGTGCGGCCTCTTTTCATGTGCGGGGCGGGCCACGCCCCGATCCTCTGCAAGGGCTCCTTGCCCGGTCCTGCCGCCCGGCCCCCTCGCATCGGGGCTGGGGCTGTGATAGGAACGCGGCCACAACCGCTTCACGTTCCGATCCGAAGGACCCGTCCCATGTCGCAGGCCCCCCTGACCCATGCAAGGCCGCTGCGCTCCACCGTCACCGGCGCGATCCGGGGTGCCATCCGGGTGCCCGGCGACAAGTCGATCTCGCACCGGTCGCTGATGCTGGGCGCCATCGCCGTGGGCGAGACGGCGATCCATGGCCTGCTGGAGGGCGAGGACGTCCTGCACACCGCCGCCGCCATGCGCCTGCTGGGCGCGTGGGCTGAGCGCGATGAGGCCGGCGTCTGGCGCGTGCGCGGCGTCGGGCTGGGCGCATTGCAGGAGCCTGCCCAGGTGCTGGACATGGGCAACAGCGGCACCGCTGCCCGCCTGCTGATGGGGCTGGTCGCCGCCCATCCGATCACCTGCGTCTTCACCGGCGACGCCTCGCTGAACAAGCGGCCGATGGCCCGCGTCACCAAGCCGCTGGAGGAGATGGGCGCCCGCTTCGTCGGCCGGTCCGGCGGGCGGCTGCCGCTGACCGTGGTCGGAAGCGACCAGCTGGTCCCGGTCACCTACCGCCTGCCGGTCGCCTCGGCCCAGGTGAAGTCGGCGATCATCCTGGCCGGGCTGAACACCGCCGGCGCCACCACGGTGATCGAGACCGAGCCGACGCGCGACCACACCGAGCTGATGCTGCGCCATTTCGGCGCCACCGTGACGACCGAGCGGCTGGAGGACGGCGCGCTCGCCGTCACCGTCACCGGCCAGCCCGAGCTGACCGGCCGGACCATCCATGTGCCGGCCGATCCCAGCAGCGCCGCCTTCCCGGCGGTCGCCGCCCTGCTGCGTCCGGGCTCGGAACTGGTCCTGAACGACGTCGGCATGAACCCGCGCCGCACCGGCCTCTACGACACGCTGGTCGAGATGGGCGCCGACATCGCCTTCGAGAACCGCCGCGACCAGGCGGGCGAGCCGGTGGCCGACCTGCGGGTGAGGCACAGCCGCCTGAAGGGCGTGGTGGTGCCGGCCGACCGCGCGCCCAGCATGATCGACGAGTACCCCGTCCTGGCCGCCGCCGCCGCCTGCGCCGAGGGCGACACGGTGATGCTGGGCCTGAAGGAACTGCGGGTGAAGGAAAGCGACCGCCTTGCCATGGTGGCGGAAGGGCTGACCCGCTGCGGCGTGTCGGTCGAGGTCGGCGCCGACGACAGCCTGACCGTGCACGGCACCGGCAAGCCGCCGAAGGGCGGCGCCACCGTCGCCACCGCCATGGACCACCGCATCGCCATGAGCTTCCTGGTGCTGGGCATGGCGACGGAGGAGCCGGTGTCGGTCGACGACGGCGCCTTCATCGAAACCAGCTTCCCCGGTTTCGTCGGGCTGATGAACGGGCTGGGCGCCGCGATCGTGGAGGCGTGAGGCGATGACGCAGCCGCTCTCCAACCAGAACGAGCCGGGCCAGAACGAGCCGGGCCAGGACGAACCGGTCGTGTCGATCGTCGTCGCCATCGACGGCCCGGCCGCCAGCGGCAAGGGCACCTTGTCGCAGCGCATCGCCGACGCCTTCGGCTTCGCCCATCTCGATACCGGCGTGCTGTACCGTGCGGTCGGCGTCTCGGTCCTGCGCGCCGGCGGCGATCCCGCCGACAACGCGGCGGCGGCCCGCGCGGCCTATGAGCTGCACCCGGAGCATCCCATCCTGCAGGAGGTGGCGCTGCGCACCGACGAGGCGGCGCAGGCGGCCAGCAAGGTGGCGGCGGTGCCGGAGGTGCGGGCGGCGCTGCTCGACTTCCAGCGGCGCTTTGCCAGCCATCCGCCGGGCGGGGCGCCGGGGGCCGTGCTGGACGGGCGCGACATCGGCACGGTGGTCTGCCCCGACGCCCAGGCCAAGCTGTTCGTTACCGCTTCGGTGGAGGTCCGGGCCGAACGCCGACTCAGGGAGTTGCAGCGGCGGGGGATTCCGGCTATATCCTCCGATGTCCTGGAGGACATGAAGGCTCGTGATGCGCGTGACAGCCAGAGAGCGGTAGCCCCGCTCCGTCCGGCTGTCGACGCTTTTGTGCTTGATACTTCCGCTCTCGATGCCGATCAGGTGTTCTCGATGGCGGTCGCTCACATCGGCTCGAAGACCGGTCTGAAGCCGGCGGCGTGATGCCGCGGTTGCGGCGGTCGGGAGCGGCGCGGGCGGGTCGGACGCCCTCCACGGAAAACCATCAACCAAGTCGCCGGGCGTGGTGCCCGGCGCGGCGGTTCGGTCGAGGTCCCACCCGTTTTGCCGCGGGAGGGACCGGAACGGGGCCGCTTTCGCGCCACCTTTAGGAGTTTCAATGGCACAGTCACTGGCCCGCACGGTCGAAAAGGAAAGCTTCGCGTCTCTGTTGGAAGAGTCGCTGGGCGCGGCCGAGTCGCTCGAAGGCACGGTCGTCAAGGGACGCGTCGTCGCCGTAGAGAACGACATGGTCACCATCGACGTCGGTCTGAAGTCGGAAGGCCGCGTCGCGCTGAAGGAATTCGCCGTTGCCGGCCAGCCGCCCGAGCTGAAGGCGGGCGACACCGTCGAGGTCTACCTCGAGCGGATGGAAGACAAGAACGGCGAGGCGATGCTGAGCCGTGAGAAGGCGAAGCGCGAAGAAGCCTGGGCCCTGCTGGAGAAGTCGTTCAACGACCAGACCCGCGTCACCGGCGTCATCTTCGGCCGCGTCAAGGGCGGCTTCACGGTCGACCTGTCGGGCGCCGTGGCCTTCCTGCCGGGCAGCCAGGTCGACATCCGTCCGGTCCGCGACATCTCCCCGCTGCTGGGCACCCCGCAGCCCTTCCAGATCCTGAAGATGGACCGCTCGCGCGGCAACATCGTCGTGTCGCGCCGCGCCGTGCTCGAAGAGAGCCGTGCGGAGGCCCGCTCGGAGCTGGTGGCCAACCTCAAGGAAGGCCAGATCCTCCAGGGCGTCGTCAAGAACATCACCGACTACGGTGCGTTCGTCGACCTGGGCGGCGTCGATGGCCTGCTGCACGTCACCGACATCGCGTGGCGCCGCATCAACCATCCGTCGGAAGCCCTGCAGATCGGCCAGACCGTCACGGTCCAGGTCATCCGCTTCAACCCGGAGACCCAGCGCATCAGCCTCGGCATGAAGCAGCTGGAAGCCGATCCGTGGGAAGGCGTCGAGGCCAAGTACCCGGTCAGCGCCAAGTTCAAGGGCCGCGTCACCAACATCACCGACTACGGCGCCTTCGTGGAGCTGGAGCCGGGGATCGAGGGCCTGGTCCACGTCTCGGAAATGTCCTGGACCAAGAAGAACGTCCATCCGGGCAAGATCGTGTCGACTTCGCAGGAAGTCGAGGTCATGGTCCTGGACGTCGATCCGCAGAAGCGCCGCATCAGCCTCGGCCTGAAGCAGTGCCTGGACAACCCGTGGGAGACCTTCACCGACAAGTTCGGTCCGGGTACCGAGCTGGAAGGCGAAGTCAAGAACATCACCGAGTTCGGTCTGTTCGTCGGCCTGCCGGGCGACATCGACGGCATGGTCCACATGTCCGATCTCGACTGGAACAAGTCGGGTGAAGAGGCGATCGCCGAGTTCAAGAAGGGCGACCGCGTCAAGGTCAAGGTTCTCGACGTTGACGTCGAGAAGGAGCGCATCAGCCTCGGCATCAAGCAGCTGGCCAGCGATCCCTTCGAGTCGGCCACCGCCGGCCTGAAGAAGAACGAGGTCGTGACCTGCACCGTGACGCAGGTGACGGACGGCGGCATCGAAGTGACCGTCGGCGAGGGCTACACCGGCTTCATCCGCAAGTCGGACCTGTCCCGCGACCGTTCCGAACAGCGCCCCGACCGTTTTGCCGTCGGCGAGAAGGTCGATGCCAAGGTCACCCAGATCGACCGCGCGTCCCGCCGCATCTCGCTGTCCATCAAGGCCCGCGAGATGGAGGAAGAGAAGCAGGCGATGGCCGAGTTCGGTTCGTCCGACTCGGGCGCCTCGCTGGGCGACATCCTGGGCGCCGCTCTGAAGCGCAAGCAGCAGAACGACGAGTGATCGCCTGACGCCATCCTCCCCCGCGGCATCGGACGGACCTCCGGTCCGCCGAGGGTGGAGGGGGCTCGCGATCTCCCGGTAGGGTAGGAGAAAGGCCGCGTCCCGGTTGGGGCGCGGCCTTTCTCGTTGGTCCATCCGGTTGTTACCGCCGCGACTCCGGGCTGCGGGTCAGCGAGGTGATGCTGTCGTCGTAACGGAACTCCGGCATGTCGCGGACGCTGGCCGCGGTCACGTCGCGGAGCTGGATCGCTTCGCTGCCGGCGCGGAGGTCGGCCAGGGTCAGATCGGCCGCGATGTCCTTGCCGCCGAAGCCGAACAGGCCGCCGGAATGGATGACGATGTACCGGGCTTCGCCCCTGTCGTTGAGGATCACGTCGGTGACGGTCCCGATCCTCGTCCCATCGGCACCGACGACGCTGCGGTTCATCAACTGGTCGACGCTGGGACCGGTCTTGCGCTCCACCGCGGCGCCGACCACCGGAGTCGGGCTGTCAACGAGGATGGTTCGGGCCGCCGACTCCGGCGGGGCCGCGATGCCGACCAGCAGCGTCAGCGCGGGCATTGTGGGCCACATCTTGTGCATCGGCGTCTCCATGGGCGTTTCCCCTCCCTTGAATCCACCGCTTCCCAACCGTGGGCACAGGAAAAAGTTGCGGGTCCGCGGTTTCCGCTCCCGTCCCGGCCATCTTCCCCAACCGTCTTTCCTGCCCATCTTCCCCCGCCATCCGCGGCCGGGCCGGCGGCGACTCGGGAGGCGGGAGGACCGGGTTTTTCGAGTCGCTCCTTGGAGTCCGCCAATTCCGCCCGAGTCGCCCCGCGGAGAATCGGTGGTGGGTGCAACGGGGCGTAGGCAACAAGATGTTGATTTTCTCCGCAAGGAAGCTCTGGCGGACCGGCGCGTTTTGCGCTCTAATCGGGAACGCCGCCGCTTGGCCCGGCATTGGCGGCCATTCGAGTGCCTTGACGTGCCTCGCAGCCGTGCCGCGGCCCTGCCGCCGCCTCCCGAAAAAATTGCTTGGCGGGCGGGAACAGGATCCCCGGCGACGGGTTGAACACCAAAGACTCAAGAGTTTGAGGGGGTCGGTGATGTCAACCACAATATCTAGCAGAGTGGGGCTTGCTTGCCCCGGCCGTGCTGGCTAGGATGCCGCCCACGTGACCCGGCCGTCGACGCGGCGGCCCCGGTCCCGGCTAGGAGAGCGGCGACGGCGTGCAGTCGGGCATGAGGCCCCTGCCGTACGGCGCCGTGTCCATTGGCGGAACCGGGACGGGTCGCACATATTTCCATTCGAGTCCGCCACGGCGGGCTCCAGCAGGGGACAGTGTCATCATGCGGATCGAGCGTCGTTTCACGCACGAAGGTCAGGACGCCTACGCCAGCCTCGGTTTCCGTCAGGCGACGAGCGAGATCCGCAACCCGGATGGCACCATCGTCTTCCAGCAGACCGGCATCGAGGTGCCGGACAACTTCTCGCAGGTCGCCAGCGACATCCTGGCCCAGAAGTATTTCCGCAAGGCTGGCGTCCCCGCCGCGCTCCGCGCCGTGGAGGAGAACACCGTTCCCTCCTGGCTGTGGCGCAAGGAGGCCGATACCGAGAAGCTGGCCGCCCTGCCCAAGGAGAAGCGCTTCGTCGGTGAGAGCTCGGCCCGCCAGGTCTTCGACCGCCTGGCCGGCACCTGGACCTATTGGGGCTGGAAGGGCGGCTATTTCGACGGCGAGGCCGACGCCCGCGCCTTCTTCGACGAGATGCGCTTCATGCTGGCCGCCCAGATGGCGGCCCCGAACAGCCCGCAATGGTTCAACACCGGCCTGCACTGGGCCTACGGCATCGACGGCCCGAGCCAGGGCCATTTCTACGTCGATTTCAAGACCGGCCTGCTGACCTCCTCGGCCTCGGCCTATGAGCATCCGCAGCCGCACGCCTGCTTCATCCAGTCGGTCGCCGACGACCTCGTCAACGAGGGCGGCATCATGGATCTGTGGGTGCGCGAGGCGCGCCTGTTCAAGTACGGCTCGGGCACCGGCTCCAATTTCTCCAAGCTGCGCGGCGAGGGCGAGAAGCTGGCCGGTGGCGGAAAGTCGTCGGGCCTGATGAGCTTCCTGAAGATCGGCGACCGCGCTGCCGGCGCCATCAAGTCGGGCGGCACCACGCGGCGCGCGGCCAAGATGGTCACGGTGGACATGGACCATCCGGACATCGAGGGCTACATCGACTGGAAGGTCAACGAGGAGCAGAAGGTCGCTGCACTGGTGACCGGCTCCCGGATCTGCCAGAAGCACCTGATCGAGGTGATGGCCGCCGCCCAGAAGGGCCTCGATCCGAAGGAGAACAAGGAGCTCAAGAAGGCGATCCTCGCCGCCCGCAAGGATCAGGTGTCGGAGAACTACATCCAGCGCGTGATCCAGTTCGCCGGCCAGGGCTTCACCTCGATCGAGTTCAAGACCTACAACACCGACTGGGATTCGGAAGCCTACCTGACGGTTTCCGGCCAGAACTCCAACAACTCGGTGCGCGTCTCCAACGAGTTCGTGCAGGCGGTGCTGGACGATGCCGACTGGAACCTGATCGGCCGCACCAGCGGCAAGGTGATGAAGACCATCCGAGCCCGCGACCTGTGGGACAAGGTCGGCTACGCCGCCTGGGCCTGCGCCGATCCGGGCGTGCAGTTCGACAGCACCATCAACGAGTGGCACACCTGCCCGGCCTCGGGGCGCATCAACGCCTCGAATCCGTGCTCGGAATACATGTTCCTCGACGACACCGCCTGCAACCTGGCGTCGCTGAACCTGATGTCCTTCCGGCTGAAGGACGGCTCCTTCGACGTCGAGGCGTTCGAGCACGCCTGCCGGCTGTGGACCGTCGTGCTGGAAATCTCCGTGCTGATGGCGCAGTTCCCGTCCAAGGAAATCGCCCAGCTCTCCTACGAGTTCCGCACGCTTGGCCTGGGCTTCGCCAATCTCGGCGGCCTGCTGATGGCGTCGGGCCTGTCCTACGACAGTGACGAGGGCCGCGCCTATTGCGCCGGCATCTCCGCGGTGATGACCGGCGTCGCCTATGCCACCTCGGCCGAGATGGCGCAGGAGCTGGGCACCTTCCCGGGCTTCGAGGCCAACCGCGACCACATGCTGCGGGTCATCCGCAACCACCGCCGCGCCGCCAACGGCGAGATGAACGGCTATGAGGGGCTGGCGGTCGAGCCGGTGCCCTTCGTCGCCGACCTCTGCCCGGACCAGGATCTGGCGCTCGCCGCCGTCCGCGTCTGGGACGAGGCGCTGGAACTGGGCGAGGCCCACGGCTTCCGCAACGCCCAGGCCACGGTGGTTGCCCCGACCGGCACCATCGGCCTGGTGATGGACTGCGACACCACCGGCATCGAGCCCGACTTCGCGCTGGTGAAGTTCAAGAAGCTGGCCGGCGGCGGCTATTTCAAGATCGTCAACCGGCTGGTGCCGGAGGCGCTGAAGACGCTCGGCTACACGCCCTCGCAGATCGAGCAGATCGCCCTCTACGCCGTCGGCCACGGCACGCTGAAGGACGCCCCCGGCGTCAACCACGAGTCGCTGAAGGCCAAGGGCTTCACCGACGCGCTGCTGGAGCGGCTGGAAGGCAACCTCGCCACCGCCTTCGACATCAAGTTCGTCTTCAACCGCTGGACCATCGGCGCCGATTTCTGCACCCAGACGCTGGGCATCCCGGCCGAGACGCTGGACGCCCCGGGCTTCGACCTGCTGAGCCACATCGGCTTCACCAAGTCGCAGATCGAGCTGGCCAACACCTTCTGCTGCGGCGCCATGACGCTGGAGGGCGCGCCCTTCCTGAAGGACGAGCATCTGCCGGTGTTCGACTGCGCCAACCCCTGCGGCCGCATCGGCAAGCGCTTCCTGTCCTGGGAATCGCACATCACGATGATGGCGGCGGCGCAGCCCTTCATCTCCGGCGCCATCTCCAAGACCATCAACATGCCGAACTCGGCGACGGTGGAGGAGTGCAAGGACGCCTACCTGATGTCCTGGCGCCTGGGCCTGAAGGCGAACGCGCTGTACCGCGACGGCTCCAAGCTGAGCCAGCCGCTGCAGGCCGCCCTGCTCGACGACGAGGAGGACGGCGAGGCGGTCGAGGCGATGATCGAGGCGCCGGCCGCGGTCCGCGCCCAGATGGTCACCGAGCGCATCGTCGAGAAGGTGATCGAGCGGGTGGTGGAGCGCAAGAGCTCCGCCCGCGAGCGCCTGCCGCACCGCCGCAAGGGCTACACCCAGAAGGCCAATGTCGGCGGCCACAAGGTCTATCTGCGCACCGGCGAGTATGAGGACGGCCGGCTGGGCGAGATCTTCATCGACATGCACAAGGAAGGCGCCGCCTTCCGCTCGCTGATGAACAACTTCGCCATCGCGGTGTCGATCGGCCTGCAGTACGGCGTGCCGCTCGAGGAGTTCGTGGAGGCCTTCACCTTCACCCGCTTCGAGCCGTCGGGCATGGTGACCGGCAACGACACCATCAAGATGGCGACCTCGGTCATCGACTACATCTTCCGCGAGATCGCCATCTCCTACCTGAACCGGACCGACCTGGCGCACGCCACGCCGGAGGACCTGGTTCCCTTCACCGTCGGCAACGGCGACAAGCAGGGCGACCTGCCGGATACCCAGGTGCAGCCGGCCGACATCGTCCGCCGCATCGCCTCGACCGGCTATGTCCGCAACAACCTGCGCGTCCTGCATGGCGGGCAGACCCAGCGTGCCAGCGCCGCCGCGGCCTTCGCCGCCACCGGCACCGAAACCGCGGCGGTGAGCGCCACCGCGTCGGCCGGGATGCAGGCGTCCGCCCAGGCCGCGATGGCGGCCAGCCCGGCGGTCGCCGCCGCCACCGCCCAGGGCCATGTCGCATCCAGCGCCGCCACCGGCACCGCCTATGGCGGCAGCACCAGCGACCAGCGCTTCGACCGCATCCGCGAGGCCCGCGCCCGCGGCTATGAGGGCGATCCCTGCGGCGAGTGCGGCAACATGACCCTGGTGCGCAACGGCACCTGCCTGAAGTGCGACAGCTGCGGATCGACCACCGGCTGCAGCTGAGGTCCCGGCCGGCGTGCCATCCGGCCGCCGCAAGGAGATCGAAGACGAGAGGGGAGGGAGCGGGGAGCCGCTCCCTCCCTTTTCCTTATGTTTGTCTTGCCGGTCCGGACGCGGTTCGAAAGCCGTCTTTTGCGGTTGCAATAACCTCGTCGCGGCCATGACGAGCCTTGACCGCGCCGCGTGTATCCGTGTTAGCTGATTCCCCTGGGACGCCGCCGCGGCGCTTCCCGAAGGATGTCCGGTGTGGGGAGATCAGGGTTCATGGAATCGGCCGGGGCCGCGCTGGACGACCGTCTTCCCTCCGACCGCCTGCTGCGGGTGACCGCCGCGCAATGGAGCGCGGCCCTGGTCTGGGTTTCGGCCGACGGAACGATCGCCGGTGCCAATCCCGGATTTTCCCGGATGGCCGGCCGCCCGCTCGACACGCTGATCGGGCGCTCCCTGCCGGCGCTGCTCGATCTGGGCGGATGCGACTGGCGGGCGGTGTGGGACGGGATGCGGGAGGATTGTGCCCCGCCCGGCAACGGGGCGCTGTGCGTCCCGCGCTGCGACCCCGTTCCGGTCGACCTGCACTGGCAATTGCTGACCGACGGTGACGAGACGCTGCTGCTGTGCGAGATGCGCGGCTTCGAGGAGCGAGAGCGGGCCGAGGCGGTCGCCCGTCTGCAGCAGAATGTGCTGGAACTGGTGGCCGGCGGCCGGTCGCTGCGGCTGGTGCTGGACTTCCTCTGCCGGCAGGTGGAGGCCTGCGCGCCGGAGGTGACCTGTTCGGTGATGCTGCGCGACGACGATGGCCGGATGCGCGTGGCCGCGGCGCCGTCGCTGCCCTCCGCCTACACCGCCGCCATCGATGGGCTGCCCATCGAGCCGAATGTCGGCTGCTGCGGCAGTGCGATGAGCGCGGGCGAGGCGGTGATGTCGACCGACATCGCCAGCGATCCGCGCTGGGCCAAGCGCCGGCAACTCGCGCTGGCGCAGGGGCTGGCCGCCTGCTGGTCCAACCCGATCAAGGGCCGCGACGCCCGCGTGCTGGGCAGCTTCGCCTTCTATTACCGCGAGTCGCGCACCGCTGTCGCCCCGTTCCACCGGCGGCTTGTCGATGCCTGCGTCCATCTCTGCGTGCTCGCCATCGAGCATGACCGGGCGCGGGCGGAAATCAACCGGCTCGCGTATTTCGACATGCTGACCGGGCTGCCCAACCGCCAGCTTCTGGCCGACCGCGCCACCGCGGCGCTGGCGCTGGCCGGGCGCACGCGCCAGCCGGTGACGCTGATGTTCCTGGACATCGACCGCTTCAAGACCGTCAACGACTCGCTGGGCCATGCGGTTGGCGACGAGCTGCTGCTGGAGGTGGCCGGCCGCCTGCGGCGCCTGTTCATCGAGGGCGACACGCTGGCCCGGCTGGGCGGCGACGAGTTCGTGGCCCTGCTGCCGGGCTGCGATGCCGCGCATGCCGCGTTGCTGGCCGAGCGGGTGCTGGCGACGCTGGCGGTGCCGCTGACCGTGGCCGAGCTGACGCTGACGCCGACCGCGAGCATCGGCATCGCCGTGCATCCCGACGACGGGATGGATTTCGACACGCTGCTGCGGCAGGCCGATGCGGCGATGTACCGGGCCAAGCAGGCCGGCCGCAACCGCTGCCACTTCTTCCGCCGCGACATGAACGAGCAGGCGGTGCGCCGGCTGGAGATGGAGGCGGCCCTGCGCGAGGCGCTGGACCGCCAGGAGGCCGGGATCACGGACGGCATCTCGCCGTTCGAGCTGCATTACCAGCCTCAGGTCCGGCTGAAGCCGCACGGCCTGCACCGGGTGGAGGCGCTGATCCGCTGGACCCACCCGCGTTGGGGTGCGGTGTCGCCGATGGAGTTCGTGCCGCTGGCCGAGGAGTGCGGCCTGATCGACCGGCTCGATTCGTGGGTGTTGGAGAGCGCGGTGGCGCAGCTTGGCCGCTGGCGGGCCGCCGGCCTGCCGGTGCCGGGGCTGGCGGTCAACATCTCGGCCGTCCGCTTCGCCCGCGGCGACCTGCCCGACCAGGTTGCCGGCATCCTGGCCGCCAACGGCATCCCTGCCCAAGACCTGACGCTGGAGATCACCGAGCGGCTGATGATGACCGAGGAGATCGGCGCCCACGACGCGCTCGACGCCCTGCATGCACAGGGGGTGACGCTGTCGATCGACGATTTCGGCACCGGCTATTCCAGCCTCAGCTATCTCAAGCGCTTTCCCGTCGGTGAGCTGAAGATCGACCGCAGCTTCGTCAAGGAGCTGGACATCGACGCCGCCAACCGGCCGCTGGTCCGCGCCATCATCCAGATCGGCGAGGCGCTGGGGCTGACGGTGGTGGCGGAAGGGGTGGAGCGCGAGGCCCAGCAGCGCATGCTGGAGGCGGAGGGCTGCGCCATCGGCCAGGGATACCTGTTCGCCCGGCCGATGCCGGCGGCGGCGCTGGCCGACTGGCTGGCCGGCGCGGGCAGGCAGTGGGTGGAGTGTCCGGACGAGGCCCTGGCCGGCGACTGAAGCATCCGCCGGGGTACTTCGACCGCATGTCGCCATCCGGACCGGTGCCTATGCGGTTTGCCCGGGCAATGCGAAACCGGCCAATCCGATATAGCCGCAATGCTCCTTTGCCGGCCAAGCGCAGGTCATCCCGATCTAGACCACGCGACCGTCTTGTATCCCAACGTTTGGGACGATAGAAGGTCCATTCAGCGGCATGTGCGGTCAAGCAAACTGACCACGGCGTTTCGCTGAGCGGAAAACACCCGCCCGGCGGACGGTCGATGGAGCACAAGGGGAGCACCCGCATGCCGGACGACCATGGGGCGAGAGGAAATCCGCGATGGCGAGCCAGGGTGAATCCAAGTGGGTCTACAGCTTCGGGGCCGGTGCCACCGAAGGACGGGCCGATATGAAGAACCTGCTGGGCGGCAAGGGCGCCAATCTGGCCGAGATGGCCAATCTTGGTCTGCCCGTTCCGCCGGGCTTCACGATCACCACCGAGCTGTGCACCTATTTCTACGCCAACGGCCGCTCCTATCCGCCGGAGCTGACCACGCAGGTCGAGGCTGCGGTCGGGCGGCTGGAAACGGCGATGGACGCCAAGTTCGGCGACCCGGTCAACCCGCTGCTGGTGTCGGTGCGCTCCGGCGCCCGCGCCTCGATGCCGGGCATGATGGACACCGTCCTGAACCTCGGCCTGAACGACGCGACCGCCGCCGGCCTCGCCAAGCGGTCGGGCGACGCCCGCTTCGCCTATGACAGCTACCGCCGCTTCATCCAGATGTATTCGAACGTCGTCCTCGACGTCGAGCATCACCATTTCGAGGACATCCTCGACAACCACAAGCGCGACAAGTCCTACAGCCTCGACACCGACCTGTCGGCCGAGGATTGGCAGGCGGTGATCGAGGATTACAAGAAGGCGGTCGAGCGCGAGCTTGGCCGGCCCTTCCCGCAGGATGTGCAGGAGCAGCTGTGGGGCGCCATCGGCGCCGTCTTCGATTCGTGGATGAACGCCCGCGCCATCACCTACCGCAAGCTGCACGACATCCCGGCCGCCTGGGGCACCGCGGTCAACGTGCAGTGCATGGTCTTCGGCAACATGGGCAACGACTGTGCCACCGGCGTCGCCTTCACCCGCAACCCGTCGACCGGCGAGAACGCCTTCTACGGCGAGTATCTGGTCAACGCCCAGGGCGAGGACGTGGTCGCCGGCATCCGCACGCCGCAGCACCTGACCGTCGCCGGCAAGATCGCCAACAAGTCCGACCTCCCCGCCATGGAGGAGGTGATGCCGGAGGTGTTCAACCAGCTGAACGAGGTCCGCCTCAGGCTGGAGGGCCACTACCGCGACATGCAGGACATCGAGTTCACGGTCCAGCAGAACAAGCTGTTCATGCTGCAGACCCGCAACGGCAAGCGCACCGCGCCGGCGGCGCTGAAGATCGCGGTCGATCTGGCCAACGAGGGCGTCATCGACCAGAACGAGGCGGTGCGCCGCATCGATCCGGCCTCGCTCGACCAGCTGCTGCACCCGACGCTCGACCCCAAGGCCGACCGCAAGGTCATCGCCAAGGGCCTGCCGGCCTCCCCCGGCGCCGCGTCGGGCAAGGTGGTGTTCACCGCCGACGAGGCCGAGCTGATGGCCGGCAAGGGCGAGGCGGTGATCCTCTGCCGCATCGAGACCTCGCCCGAGGACATCCACGGCATGCACGCCGCCCGCGGCATCCTGACCAGCCGCGGCGGCATGACCAGCCACGCGGCGGTGGTTGCCCGCGGCATGGGCCGCGCCTGCGTGTCGGGCGCCGGCGACCTGCGCATCGACTACAAGACGAAGCAGATGTCGGTCCGCGGCGTCGCGGTGAAGGAAGGCGACATCCTGACCATCGACGGCTCGACCGGCGAGGTGATGCTGGGCGAGGTGCCGACGATCCAGCCGGAGCTGTCGGGCGACTTCGCCACCCTGATGGGCTGGGCCGACAAGATCCGCCGGATGAAGGTCCGCGCCAACGCCGAGACCCCGCTCGACGCCCGCACCGCGCGCAAGTTCGGCGCCGAGGGCATCGGCCTGTCGCGCACCGAGCACATGTTCTTCGACCCGGAGCGCATCCTGGCCGTCCGCGAGATGATCCTGGCGGAGGACGAGGAGGGCCGCCGCAAGGCGCTCGCCAAGCTGGAGCCCTTCCAGAAGAAGGACTTCGTCGAGCTGTTCACGATCATGGCCGGCCTGCCGGTGACGATCCGCCTGCTCGACCCGCCGCTTCACGAGTTCCTGCCCAACACCGAGGAGGACATGGCCGAGGTCGCGGCGGCGACCGGCACCGACCCGCTGCGGGTGCGCCACCGCACCATCCAGCTGCATGAAGCGAACCCGATGCTGGGCCATCGCGGCTGCCGCCTGGGCATCTCGTACCCCGAGATCTACGAGATGCAGGCCCGCGCCATCTTCGCCGCCGCCGCCGAGGTCGCCAAGACCACCGGCGAGGCCGTCATTCCCGAAGTGATGATCCCGCTGATCATCACCAAGAAGGAGTTCGACATCCTGAAGGCGGTGATCGACCGGGCGGCCGAGCAGGTGAAGGCCGAGACCGGCGTGACGGTGGAGTATCTGACCGGCACGATGATCGAGATCCCGCGCGCGGCCCTGAAGGCCGGCGAGATCGCCGAGTCGGCGGAGTTCTTCAGCTACGGCACCAACGACCTGACCCAGACGACGCTGGGCCTGTCGCGCGACGACGCCGGCAGCTTCCTGCCGGAGTACCAGCGCCAGGGCATCCTGGAGCAGGACCCGTTCCAGTCGCTGGACGTCACCGGCGTCGGCGAGCTGGTGGAGATCGCCACCGAGCGCGGCCGCAAGGTCCGCCCGGACATTAAGCTCGGCATCTGCGGCGAGCATGGCGGCGACCCGGCCTCGATCTCCTTCTGCGAGAAGATCGGGCTGACCTATGTGTCGTGCTCGCCCTACCGCGTGCCGATCGCCCGCCTCGCCGCCGCCCAGGCCGCGCTGCACAGCGACACGGTCAAGCGCGACTGAGCCGCTTCGGATAGCTGAAACGATGTCGGCCCTCTTCCCGCAAGGGAAGGGGGCCGTTTCGTTTTGGCGGCGGAGTTGGGCGGGTGGAACAGCGTGGAACAGATTGCGGCGGACTGTTCACTGTTCCATCCGGAGCGCCCGCCCCGGCCTGCGGCGGTCGGATGGAACGTTTGAAACGGTTTGGAACGGTTTTCCGGGGGCTGTTCACTGTTCCATCCGGCGGGGCCGGTGCGCGGGAGGACGGGCGCAAGGGGGCGTGGCGCCATTGGCGCTGCATGCAGGACACTCCTCGGGTGGTTGAGGCTTATAGTCCTATCATGGATGGCGGTCCGCGGTAAGGGAGGCGTGGAAAAGGCGTGGCCGATGTGTGGGCTACCGCGGCGACGGGGCCGGGCGTTCGTCGGGTGTGCCCCAGCTGTCGAGCCAGTCAGCGACATCGCGCAGGGGGATCGTTTGGCCGGCCGCAGCCTGTGAGCGCGCTTCGGCGATGGCGCGGGTCAATGCGTCGTCATCGGTCGGCTCGAAAGCAATCTCAGGCCCGGCCATAGAACACTCCTTCCTGTGTGAGCGCCGAACCTGCATTGGCCCGGCCGAGCCCTTGTTTCGACGGCTCATCGCTGGGAACCGGAGGTCAACTCGCCGATGCCCGTCAGCTTGAACGCCCCTTTTCCCGGCAGGGAAACCCGCAACTCCAACTCCCCGCCCGCGGCTTCCACGAAGCGCCGCAGGGTGGACAGATACAGGTCGGTCCGCTTCTCGATCTGGTGGATTGTCGGCTGCTTCACGTTCAGGGTTTCGGCCACCTGACTCTGGGTCAGCTCCGCCAGCCGGCGCAGTTCCGCCAAACCGTCGATCTCGGCCAGGAACCCGGCGGCCCGTGCATCCACGGCGGCGCGCTCGTCGTCGGTCATCTCGGAGAGGATCTGGTCGAACGGGATCGTCGCCGTCATGGCTTGGCTCCTTTCAGGTCGGAGAGATGGTCGTCATAGCGGCTGTCGGCGGTGGCGATCAGCGAGGCGTAGAACCGCTTTTCCGACACCCCGCTCTTGTCGCCGGCCACCAGCACGACGGCGTTGCGCTTCGGGTCGAAGGCAAAGGCGACGCGCCACACGCCGCCATTCGACGTGAACCGCAGTTCCTTCATGTTCGCATGCCTGGAACCGTTCAACGTATCGACATGGGGCCGGCCGAGCATCGGGCCACGCTCCCCAAGCACCTTGGCCGCGGCGGCGAGGTCGATCCGCACCGCTTGCGGCAGAGCCCGGAATTCGGCCGCGAACGCGGTGTGGAAAAGAACGGTGCGCATCGGGAGAAATATAGGCTTCAGGCTATTTTTGGCAATAGCGATATAGTTCAGAACCTATTGTTTGAAGGCTGGCGAGCGGCGTCGGCGAACTGGTGGAGATCTCCTTCTGCGAGAAGGTCGGGCTGACCTATGTCTCCTGCTCGCCCTACCGCGTGCCGCCCGCCCGCCTCGCCGCCGCCCAGGCCGCGCTGAACAGAGACACGGTCAAGCGCGATTAAGCCGGTTCGTTTCGGGGGCGGAGTTGGGCGGGTGGAACATCGTGGAACAGGGTTCGGCGGACTGTTCACTGTTCCATCCGGGGCGTTCGACCCGGCCTGCGGCGGTCGGATGGAACGTTTGGAACAGGTTGGAACGGTTTTCCGGGGACTGTTCACTGTTCCATCCGGCGGGGCGGGTGCGCGGGAGGAAGGGCGCGAGGGGGCGTGACACCAGTGGCGATGCAAGTAGGACACTTTTCGGGCGGTTGGGGCTTATAGTCCTATCATGGATGGCGGTCGGCGGTAAGGGAGGCGTGGAAAAGGCGTGGCTGATGTGTGGTTTACTGCGGTGATGGGGCTCGTCGTTCGTCGGGGGTGCCCCAACTGTCGAGCCAGTCGGCGACATCGCACAGGGGGATCGTTTGTCCGGCGGCAGTTTGGGAGCACGCTTCGGCTATAGCTTGAGCTATCGCAATTTCTATATCCTACTCTATAATGAACATCCTATCGGACAATAATCACTTTCATTCGTGCTTTGGGGATCTTATGTGCGCTGGTTCGTTTGAGAGTGTGGATCAGAGTGGATTTTTTCATCAAAGCAATAAATCCGGTTTTCTATTAAGTAATGATTCACTGGATACAAATCGATCGGCGTGGCAAATGGGCAAATTAATTATCCATTCTCAGAAAAGTACAAATAAAATACGCTCTCAGAAAATAACGAACAAACTGTATTCAATATATTTATTAATAGTAAAGAAAAATCATTGATATTCTGACGAGGACAACAGGATTTATAGGAGATTTACTAAAATGACCTCCGTTCTTAATGATGATACTGAAAGTGTTGTGAGAGTTTGTCGTGCGCTCCATTTTAATAGAAAGAAGTTAAGAAGACTGTTATCTATAACGGATAGCGAAAGTTTTTTTGTAATGACGTGGGCTATATCTGCCTTGCAATCAGGCAGGCATGAGCTATCTAGAAAATATATTTTATTTCCTTCTGAGGCTGTAACAGAACAAATCGATTCAAGATATTTTGTTCACCCGTGGAAAATGGAGACTCTTCTTAATGAATGTCTTTCTACACGCAAGGTCATTCATCTTCCTAATCATCCTAATCGGCGCTTAAACTGTCAGAGCTTCCAGGCAATGGCATATTTATGCAATGTGCTTACAGCGTTAGAGGATGCAGAAGTTGGAATAATGCTCAGGAAAAATAGTGTATTCTTAGAGCTTCATAGAGTTGCGCAGCGTCAGTTTGAGTGGCAAAGAGGATTTCTTTCCATACCTCAGTTGTACAGGTCAATTTTTCTATACGGTGGAAAATTGTGCAGAGAGTTTTTTCTAGAAGACAATGGGGTTGGCCTTGATGAATTCTCGCGTGCTTGCATTGCTTTGCAGGCATTATTTAGAAATTCCCCATTCATAAAAAATAATATTTCTTTGGATGATGTTGGGGTGTCGTCTAAAGTATTTCAGAAATCTCTAGGAATTATAGCTGTTGGCCTCGAAGGAGCGATAAAAAAATCCGAGCACATCCGTTCTGGTATTGGCCATGTTGCGTATAAGCCCAGTGTTTTTAGAGAATATCCCTGTATTTTATCGAGTACTGTAAGCGGTCTTGTTTTTTCTCCATTACCTGATTTAATTGCTTTAAGGGCAACTTCAGGATTATTTTATGATTTTGCCAAAGCTGACGGAAACGTCCGTAATGAGATCGCTAGTAGATTTGAAATGTACAGTTCTGATCTTATTAGAAAGATGCTTCCTTCCTATCAGGTTAAGGAAAGCTATAGGTATGGATCAAAAAAGACACAATTTGAATCTCCAGACATGATATTAAGGCGGGGTGAAGACGACTTAATTATATTCGAGTGTAAAGCTACGAGGATGAGTTACCAAGCTAAATTCTCAGAAAACCCGATGTCTGCAGCACATAAAAGTTATAGTGAAATAGCAAAAGGCGTGTTCCAGATATGGCGGTTTGTATCGCACCATAGACGGAAAGTTGGTGTGTCAGGAAAGCTGGGAATTGACGTTAGAGGAGTTTTGCTTACATTGGACGCATGGCTATCAATGGCGAATGGTATCCAAGAAGAAGTAATTAATCTTGCCAAGAAAATATCAGAAAATCATGACCCAGATGTAATAGATGAGGATCAGATACCAATTGTATTCTGTACTATCAGTGATCTTGAGCAAACGCTTATGGCTGCAACTGAGGTTTCTTTTGTCCAAACAGTTCAGCGTGCAACTAGTGAGGAATTCCGCGGCTGGCAACTCTGGAATGTGCACAACCAGCTGTTCAGTGGTGCTAATGCTAGTCGAGACTACCCTTTTCAGGATTCTCTTGAAGAAATACTGCCATGGTGGAAAGAGTTCAAGAGAAGGAAGGCGGCTTCTCCACCAAAATAACGCGACTGGATAGAAGGTCTGGCTGTAGAAATAGGCTTTTATCTGAACGGTGATAATGAGCCATTATAGAAATGGCTGCATTCCCGTGCCATCAAGTTCAAAAGGCGCCAAATCGCACTTTGCCGAGTCTCGCGAGGCGCGCAAGATATCAGGTTGGGCGAGACGGGAGACCGTCTCCGGGTGTTCGGTGGCGATCAGGTGCATCAGCGCCCGGTTGGCTGGGGTCAACACACCGAGAAGGCCGGAAACCGACTCGCCATCAGTCACGGAGTGTAGCGGGGGAACCGGGCGGGTGCCCTGGACGACCGCCAGCATCTCGTCGCGCAAATCATGCAAGGTCCGCATGGTCGGGCTCCCTGGTGTCTTTGGTGCCTGCAACGTGATGGCCAGCGAGGCGGCTCCAGTATGCGCTGGGCGAGGGAATGCGGCTACTGCGTTTGCGCCCGGCTTTGGCTGGAGATGTGCGGCGGCCATGCGGTTCGGGAGTCTTGGGGGCACCCTCACCCTTCCCATGCTTCGCGGCGGGTCCAAAGTCGCTCGCAAGTCTCGCGACTGCGCTCCGCCTACGATCACCTTCGGTGCTCGTCCGGCCTGCGGCCGTCGGCTCCGCGCCCTCTCCCGGGGCGGGAGAGGGTGGTCGGGCGCGCTTTCGCGCGCCGCCAAGGGGCATGCTGCCCCTTCGCAATCCCCTGGCAAAGGCTGGCGCCTTTGCTGCCCCCTCACCCTGACCCTCTCCCCAGGGGGGAGAGGGAAAGTTTGCGGAGGGGCGGAGGCGGGGGCGGGCCGTTACCGCCCCCGCGGCTTCGCCCTGGCGGTCGGTTCGGCCTCCAGCGGGTTGTCGGGCCAGTAATGTTTCGGGTACTGGCCCTTCAAATCCGCCTTCACCGCCTTGTAGGCATTCGCCCAGAAGCTCGCCAGATCGCGCGTCACCTGCACCGGGCGGCGGGCCGGGGACAGCAGGTGCAGCAGCAGCGGAACCCGGCCGCCGGCAATCCGTGGGGTCTCGGCCAAGCCGAACATCTCCTGCAACCGAACCGCCAGCACCGGCTCCTCGCCGTCATAGTCGATGGGGATGCGCGAGCCGCTCGGCACCTCGACATGGGTCGGGGCCTCGGCGTCCAGCCGGGTCCGCAACTCCCAGGGCAGCAACGCGCGCAAGGCGCTCGACAGGTCGATGCGCTCCAGATGGGCGCGGCGCGACACCCCGTCGAGGAAGGGGGCCAGCCACGCTTCCAGTCCGTCCATCAGCGCCGTGTCGGACAGGTCAGGCCAGTCGTAGGCGTCGCCCTCGCGGGTGCGCAGGAACATCACGCGGGTCCGCCATTTGCGCAGCTCGTCGGTCCAGGGCAGGCAGGCGGGGCCGAGGGCGCGGATGCCCTCGATCAGTGCCGCGGTCATCGCGTCCGCCGGCGGCTTGGCCAGCTTCTCGTCCTTCAGGATCACCGCGAACAGCATGCGGCGCCGCCGCGCCAGAACCGCCTGCTCGCGCGCGTCCCAGGCGACGATGGTCTCGGTGCGGATGTCGGCGGCGAAGCTCTCCTCCAGGTCGGCCAGCGTCACCGGGGCGGCCAGGAAGATGCGCGACTCGCGGGCGGTGCCGTCGAGGTCGGCGATGGCGAGCCACTCCTCGGCCGACAGCGGCTCGGCATCCTGGAAATAGGCGCCGCGCCCGCCCGACAGCCGATACTGCGCCGCCACCCCGCCGGGCTGGCCGCTCCCCTGACTGCCCGGCCGCCGCTGGCCGATGCGATCGGGATAGGCCAGCGCCAGCAGGATGCCGACGGCGTTCGAGTCCATCGCGTCGTCGTCGCGGACGCCGAGCTGGCGCCGCCACTGCCGCGCCTGCTTCACCGCCTGCTGCGCCCCGCCGCGGTCGACGGCGAGGCCGCGCGCCGCGCCCTGGCCGCCGCGCTCCTCGCCGCGCAGCAAATCGACGCGCAGCCGCAAATCGGCGTCGCGGAAACCGGGCTGGGCACGCACGATGTCGCGCTCGCCCAGCAAGGCGGCGACCAGACAGGCGAGCGCGCCCTGGCCCATCGCCTTGCCGGCCAGCATCATATGCGCCAGCCGCGGATGCACGCCGAAGCCGGCCATGCGGCGGCCATGCGCGGTGATGGCGCCTGACTTGTCGAGCGCGCCCAGCCCCGTCAGCAGCTCGCGCGCCTGAGCCAGCGCCGCAGGCGGCGGCGGGTCGAGCCAGGCCAGCGCCGCCGGATCGGACACCCCCCACATCGCCAGCTCCAGCGCCAGCGGGGCGAGGTCGGCGTCCTGGATCTCCGGCGTGGTGAAGGGGGCGAGCGCCTTGTGCGTCGCCTCCGGCCACAGGCGGTAGCAGACGCCCGGCTCCAGGCGGCCGGCACGGCCGCGGCGCTGCTCGGCCGAGGCCTGGCTGACCTTCACCGTCGCCAGCCGGGTCATGCCGCCGCGCGGGTCGAAGCGCGGCACCCGCATCAGGCCGCTGTCCACCACGATGCGGATGCCCTCGATGGTCAGGCTGGTCTCGGCGATCGAGGTCGCCAGCACGATCTTGCGCAGGCCGGGCGGAGTCGGGCCGATGGCGCGGTCCTGCGCGTCGGCCGACAGGTCGCCATAGAGCGGCGCGATGGTGACGGTGGGTCCGAGGTCGGACTGTTCGAGAAGGGACTGGACGCGGCGGATCTCGCCGACGCCGGGCAGGAAGACCAGGGCGTTGCCCGGCTCCTCGCGCAGGGCGCGGCGGACGGCGGCGGCCACCGCATCCTCGATGCGGCCGCCGCCCGGCCGGCCGGTCGGGGGCGGGGCGTCGAGATGGCGGGTCTCGACCGGATGGGCGCGGCCCTCGCTGGTCACCATCGCGGCGGGGCCGTCGGCGTCGGCGAGAAGGGCGGCGACCGGGGCGGCGTCCAGCGTCGCCGACATCACCACCAGCCGCAGGTCGTCGCGCAGCGCCCCGCGCGCCTCCTGCACCAGGGCAAGGGCAAGGTCGCTGTCGATGCCGCGCTCGTGGAACTCGTCGAACAGCACCGCGCCGACGGCCGGAAGCTCGGCATCCTCCTGAAGCTGGCGCAGGAACAGGCCGTCGGTCACCACCTCGATCCGCGTCCGCGGGCCGACCTTGGTGTCGAGGCGGACACGGTAGCCCACCGTCTCGCCGACGCTCTCGCCCAGCATCGCCGCCATCCGGCGGGCAGCGGCGCGGGCGGCGAGGCGCCGCGGCTCCAGCACCAGGATCTTGCGGCCCTTCAGCCAGTCGGCACCCAGCAGGGCCAGCGGCACCCGCGTCGTCTTGCCGGCGCCGGGCGGGGCCTGCAGAACGGCGGTGCCGCGCGCCGCCAGCGCCTCCAGCAGGGCGGGCAGCACGGGATCGATCGGAAGGGGCGGCAGCGTGGGGAGTGTGGGAAGGGCGGGCTTGGTCATGAGGGGGAGTCTGCTGCCGCGAACCGGCGCGAAAGGCAATGATTTTCCAGGGCGGCGGCGGTGGGCGCGCGCCAAAAGGTCGCACCCTTGGGCCCCGCGGCGGTGAGGCGCGACCCATGTCCGCAAAAGCGCTATGGTTTTAGCGTCGTCGGGCTTATTCGCTTATCGCAGGGATCCATGACCGATATCCACGACGCCGCCCTGTTCCTCGCCCACGCCTGCGCGCTGGAAGAGGACGCCGCCAACCGCTTCTCCGACCTGTCGGAGGGGATGAAGACCTATGGCAACCAGGAGGTCGCGGCCTTCTTCGCCCAGATGGCGAAATTCTCGCGGATGCATCTGGCCGAGGCGCGGGAACGGTCGGGCTTCCGCAAGATCCCCGATCTGGCGCCGGAAGACTTCCAGTGGCCGGACGGGGAAAGCCCGGAATCGACCTCGATGGAAGGCTCGCACTATCTGATGACGGTGGAATATGCGCTGGAGCTGGCGCTGGACAGCGAGCGCCGCGGCCAGGCCTTCTATGCCGAGGTGGCGAAGACCACCACCGATGCGGAAGTGCGCATGATGGCCGAGGAGTTCGCCGCCGAAGAGGCCGAGCACGTCGCCCAGCTGGAGGTTTGGGCCAAGCGCTACCCGGCGCTGCAGGCGTAGGGGGGCAGGTGTAGAGGCTGGGTGAGGAAGGGGGCGCTGGCTGCCCCCTTCCCTGATCACTTTGACAGGGCGGACCAGTCGATCTCGTACACCTTGTCGACCGGCTTGTAGGTCTTGAAGGCGGCGATCACGTCGTCGACGCTGACGCCGCTCGGAACATTCTGCACCTCGTAAACGACCGAGCTGCCGCTGGTCGGGCCGACGTCGGCGTTGCGGTGGGCCTGCGAGACCAGCCCTTCGCCGGCCTTCTTGATCATGATGGAAGCCATGCATCCGTCTCCTGTTGCAACTCGCCCGACCGGAAAACCATAAACAAAAAATGGTTTCACCGGAAGGTGGAATGAACGGGTTTGGGTGCAATGCGGCATCAGGGGAGCGACGCGGCCTCGGCGATGTGGGCGGCGGCCCGGGCGGTAAGGTTGGGCGCACGGCCGGGCATGCGTTCGGGCTGGGCTCCGGCGACCGCCCCGGCGATGCCGCCGGTCAGCCAGGCGGAGAAGGCGGTCCGCCCGTCGACCCGCAAGGGAGCATCGGCGCAGGCCTGCGGCGGCTGCCCGGCGCTCCCGTCATCCTCCTCCCCATACTCCTGCTCCTGCTCCGGGTCGCCGCCGCCCAGCACCGCGCGGTTCCACAGCGGCAGGTTGGCGGCGGCCGAGGCGGTGGAGATCGGGCCGGCGGGGCGCGGGGCCGGACGGTCGCGCACCTCGATCAGCGCGACGCGGATGCCGGCCGCCCAGGCACGGTCGATGAAAGCGCGCACGCGCTGGGCGGCGGCACCGGAGCCGGCGAGCGCGTCGGGCGTCCCGCCGGTCAGCCACGCCGCCGGGGTCGGGCCGCAGCCGCGCCGGTATTGCAGCGCCACCTGATCCTGGACATAAGCCTGCCCGCGGGAGAGCCGCAGCAGGCCCCGGCCGTAGCGCTCCAACTCCTCCACCGTGCCGCGGCTGGCGGTCAGCAGGGTGCGGTCGATCAGGATCAGCGACGGCTTCAGCGCGACCAGCCGGTCGAGCAGCGGCTCGAAATCGGCGAACTGGGCCTGCCGGTGGACGATGCGCAGGAATTCCAGGTTGGGGACGCCGCGGCTGGCCGCCAGCGCGGCCATGCCGCCCTCGTCCAGCGTGGCGTCGCGCAGGGCGGTGTCGCCCAACGCCACCACCGTCACCGAATCGGGAGTGCGGGCCGCCCGCTCCGCCATCGCCTCGATGCGGTTCAGGTTGTACCGGGCGAAGGGCTGGTCATGGAGGTGGGAGCCGGCCCACAGCACCGCCGGCACGCCCAGGGTCGCCACCGCCAGCGGCGCCAGCAGCAGCGCCAGCCCCAGCCTCAGCCCCAGCCCCAGCCCCAGCCCCAGCCCCAGCCTGCGCCGGTGGCCGGATGCCGCGGCGGCGGGCGCGGGACTCGGGCCGGTCGGGGCGGGCGCGGCGGTCTGGGGCTCCGGAGTCTGCATCGGGGGTCTCCATGACGGTCACGGCGTGGGGTGTCAGGACATGAACAGGGGAGCGGGACGGGGCAGGGTGGCCGGCCGCGCCCCTGTTTCCCTCCCACAACGCGCGGGGAGGGCGAATTGCCCTTTGGAAATCGGGGGTATCCCCAAGGGGCCGGAACACCCCCGCCGCAGGGTCGTGGTTTGCCGAACGCGCCGATTGTGTGTAGGCTCCTTCCCTCTGGGTGGGCCTTCAGCAGGTTGGGCGATGAGCACCGAAATCCGTACCTTCAGCATTCCCGATGCCGCCGCCGAGGAGGCGCAGGTACAGCTGTCCGCCTTCCTGCGGACGGTCGAGGTCCAGCGCATAGAGACCGCCTACGCCGATGGCGCGTGGCGCGTGCTGGTGCTGTTCACCGACCTCCGCCGCAAGGAGGAGTCGCAGCAGATCGAAGCGGCCATCGCCGCCGCGCTGAACGGCTGGCGCGACCGGACCGCCGCCCAGGCCGGCCTGGGCCGCGAGGCCGTGCTGCCGGACGATCTGGTCTCGGAAATCGCCCGATTCGCCCCGACGACGGAGCATGAGCTGTCGATCATCATCAACGCCCGCGGTCAGGCCGCCTCGCCCTACGGCGGGGAAATCGTGCAGGTGGTGCGCTCGACGCTGGATCTGCTGATCGACTGAGCGGGCTATGCCGGTGCGGTTCCCGGGGCCGGCGTCCTATCCGCTTCGAAGAAACGGACCGCACCCGAAAGCCGTGCCGGGTCTGCCGTAAGCGCCGATTGGCCCTCGCACCGTGCCGTGTCAGGATCGCAGCCTGAGATGGCAATATTGTGCGAGGCGGTTGTGGCTCCGAAGATCATGCCGGGCAGGCTTGTGGTCGGAAACGCCGCGGTTGCGGACGCGGAATGGACCGTGCACCGGACCTGTCCGCCGGATTACCGGAAAATCGCGCAGGAACTAGCCCAGCTGGGCGCGGAGGCGGCACGCCACGCCCGCACCACCGGAGACCGGCATTACGACCGCCTGGCCCGCACCCTGACCAGCCGGGCGGGCGCGATCCTGGCCGATCTCGACCGCGGCAGGAAGCCGTAGCGCACGGCGCAGCGGACCGGACAAGAAGGCCGGAGTCCGACAAGGACTGCACAAAAATAACTGCACAAAAAGGGACTGCGGCGCCGGTGAAGGTGCCGCAGTCCCTTTTTCATGGAAAGCAAGCCGGGTTGGGCCGGTCCGCCGGCCCCCCGCTCCCGCGGACGGAGAGGGAGGGCGGCGGCCGGCCCCGGCCGGGCTCAGACCACCTTGGCGTCGTGCATGGCGGCGATCTGGTCCTTGCTGTAGCCGAGCTGCGCCAGCACCTCGTCGGTGTGCTCGCCCAGCAGCGGCGAGCCGGTGACCTCGACCGACATGTCGGAGAACTTGATCGGGCTGCCGACGGTCAGGTACTTGCCGCGCTGCTTGTGGTCGACCTCGACGACCGTGCCGCTGGCACGCAGCGACGGGTCGTTGGCGATCTCCTTCATCGACAGAACCGGCGCGCAGGGGATGTCGTACTTGCGCAGGATGTCGACGGCCTCGAACTTGGTCTTCTCCTTCAGCCACTCCTCGATGATCGCGAAGATGTCGAAGATCTTGTCCTGACGGGCCAGCGCCGTGTTGTAGGCCGGGTCGTCGATCCACTCCTCGCGGCCCAGCGCCTTGCAGATCGGCGCCCAGGCATGGCCCTGGATGGTGAAGTAGATGTAGGCGTTGGGATCGGTCTCCCAGCCCTTGCACTTCAGCACCCAGCCCGGCTGGCCGCCGCCGCCGGCATTGCCGCCGCGCGGAACCACGTCGGAGAAGGTGCCGTGCGGGTACTGCGGGTATTCCTCCAGGTAGCCGATGCGATCGAGGCGCTGCTGGTCGCGCAGCTTGACGCGGCAGAGGTTCAGCACGCTGTCCTGCATCGACACCGCGACCTTCTGGCCCTTGCCGCTCTTGGTGCGGGCCATCAGGGCGGTCAGGATGCCGATGGCGAGGTGCATGCCGGTGTTGCTGTCGCCGAGCGCTGCGGCCGACACGGTCGGCGGGCCGTCCCAGAAGCCGGTGGTGGAGGCGGCGCCGCCGGCGCACTGCGCCACATTCTCATAGACCTTCAGGTCCTGGTAATGGTGGCCGTCGCTGAAGCCCTTGACCGAGGCGACGATCATGCCCGGGTTCAACTCCTTGATCTTCTCCCACGAGAAGCCCATGCGGTCGAGCGCGCCGGGGCCGAAATTCTCGACCAGCACGTCCGATTCCTTGATCAGGCGGGTCAGGACTTCCTTGCCCTCGGCGGTCTTGGTGTCCAGCGTCAGGGAGCGCTTGTTGCTGTTCAGCATGGTGAAATAGAGCGCGTCGGCATCCGGGATGTCGCGCAGCTGGCTGCGGGTGACGTCGCCGGCGCCCGGACGTTCGACCTTGATGACGTCCGCGCCGTACCAGGCCAGAAGCTGGGTGCAGGCGGGGCCGGCTTGCACATGGGTGAAGTCGATGATCTTGATGCCTTCGAGCGGCTTGCTCATGACTGCAACACTCCCTTTTTCGCGTTGTTTCAATTTGTCCCGTGGACGTGCTCTTGGATTTGCCGTCAGGCCGGCGCCGCGCGCCGGCTGCCTCAGCCGGCCGCCGTCGCCTCGAGTTCGGCAAGGCGGCGCTTCAGTTTCCGCTCTTCGGTCCAGCGGGCGGTTTCGTCCCGCACCACGGCGACGATTCCGGTCACCGCACCGTCGGTCCCGCGCAACAGCGCGACGGTGAAGGCGATCGACAGGCTGTGCCCGTCCTTGTGGACCGCCGGAACCCGCAGCAGCTCGTGCCCATAGCGGGTCTGGCCGGTGGCCATGGTCTGTTCATAGCCGTCCCAGTGGCGCTGCCGCTGGCGTTCCGGAATGATGATGTCCAGCGACTGGCCCATCGCCTCGGCCGCGGTGAAGCCGAACATCCGCTCCGCCGCCGCGTTCCACAGGGTGATGGCACCCGCCGGGTCCGACACGATGACGGCATCGCCGATCACCGCCACCAGCTGTTCGCAATCGACAACCGCGGGCGAACCCGCTGCTGCTGCCTGTTCCATGTCGATCTCCTTGGCGCTCGCCCCCTCTTGGATTGGGCGCCGGGGGAGCCGGTGCGGCGGATGCGTGTAACGCCGGCCGCACTGACATTATCGATACGGTATACCAGATACCATCTACCTGGCAAGAGGATTTGAGAGCCGTGCGAATTGTCGTGATCGCGAACAGATGCGGCGGCGGGGCCGAGCCGGCCTTGGGCAGTCCCGGGGCGAAGCGGTGCGGGCGGAAGGAGGTGAATTGTATGCGTATGATTATCCGCCGTAGGATCCGGGAAACGGATCGGTCCGGGCGGCGTTGGCTCGCCTGATCAGCGCAACTGAAGGGGATATATATGGCCGCGTTCGACAGCTATTGCGTGGCGCCGTTCAAGCAGCGCCTGCCGATCCAGCGGCTGTTTCCCGCGGACCACGAGGTGAACAGCGGGATTTGTTTCGGCCTCAGCCTGGAATGGATTGCGCGCCACCGCTCGCACAAGGGCGAGACGTCGAAGGCGCGCATCGCCTACATCGACCTCGACAACACGATCCTGCATGCCAGCATCAAGCAGCGCCTGTACGGCGCGGAGTTGAGCAACGACCTGGACCTGTCGTCGGTGCAGCTCGGCTCACGCAACCAGGCGATGGCGCAGGCCGGGTTCAAGATCGGGTCGACCAAGACGGAATGGGTGAGCGCGACCAACCCGGACAGCGTCAAGGAGGTGATGAAGGCGATCACCACCGCCACCGCCAGCCCCCACACCTACCACGTCGTCACCATGATCTTCGAACAGCGGGGAATGGCGCACGCGACCTGCTGCTACAAGTCCGGCGGCAAGGCCTTCGGGCTGGGATCGCACCTGTATTTCTTCGATCCCAACTTCGGCGAATACAAGGCATCCAGCGGCAGCGTCGGCGACCTGTTCAGCGGATTGGTCGACCAATACCGCAACTTCAAGAAGCGGGATGGGTCGGTCGTCGACTACAAGGTCAAGGAGTTCGTGATCCAGAGCATCTCGTTCAACTGATCGGGCAACTGATCGGGCACCTGACCGGCACCCGACGCGGCAAGGCCGGCCGGCGACACACCGGCCGGCGACCGGTCCCGGTCAGCCGACCAGATCGAAGAAGGGCATAGACGCGTATTTGCTCGACTTGATGTTGGCGACCACCTTGTCCTGCGAATGGCCGCCGGTGGCCAGGGTGGCCGGCAGCTTGATCACCTTGCCCACCGCCTTCGACGATTTGCTGATCGGATCCCATTGCAGGTTGAAGTTGACGATCTGCTTCTCGATCGCCGACAGGTCTTCGTTGGCCACCCGGACATAGGGGCCGTGGATGATGCCGCCGCGCACCATCTTCGACACGGTCGGCGCGTTGAAGGCGCAGCAGGGCAGCGCGGCCTCGACCGCGACGATGGTGGCGATGGCGCCGCCCAGCGAATGGCCGCACAGGATCGGGCGGGCGCCGCCCAGCAGCATCTTTGCCTGTTCGAGCAGCAGATGGGCGGCACGGATGCCGGCGGGCAGGCTTTCGATGGTGTAGAGGGCGATGTCTGTCTTCAGGTTCTTCCCGCCGGCCATCTGGCCGGAGTTGCTGCTGCCGACCGCGGTGCCGCGATAGGCGATGATGTATTCGCTGGAATGCTTTTCCTGGTAGACGGCGCCGAAGAAGCCGACGTCGATATCCTCGTGGGTGAAGATCACCTGGAAACCGGGCGGCGACCGCCTTGCCCCTTCGGCCTTCTTGAAGGCGGCTTCGTCGTTGCCCCGACCCTTCTGGAAATTATAGACGGTGTTCGCGGCAACGGCCAGATCGAGAATGTTGACCGGCATGATGGCGTCCTTCGTCGTACACGGGAGGCCGAGACAATACCAGCACCCCAGGGCTGTCAACGCACCGGAACGATTGTTATCGCGAGGCGTGTCCTTGCTTCGGTTGTGCCTTCGGTCCTGCGGTGACGGCAAAAGAAAAGGGCGCCGCAAGGCGCCCTTCCAGGGAGCCGGGAACCATCGGTCCCCGGCGGGTGGGTCGAGGGGCGGCTGGCGCCGCTCCTCGCCTCCTTAAAGCTCAGACGTCCAGCAGCAGGCGGCGCGGATCCTCGATCAGCTCCTTGATGCGGACGAGGAAGGTGACCGCCTCCTTGCCGTCGATGATGCGGTGGTCGTAGGACAGCGCCAGATACATCATCGGGCGGACCTCGATCTTGCCGCCGATGACGACCGCGCGGTCCATCGTCTTGTGCATGCCGAGGATGGCGGACTGCGGCGGGTTGATGATCGGGGTCGACATCAGCGAGCCGTAGACGCCGCCGTTGGAGATGGTGAAGGTGCCGCCGGTCAGCTCGTCCATCGACAGCTTGCCGTCGCGGCCCTTCTTGCCGAGCGCGGCGATGGTGCCCTCGACGCCGGCGAAGTCCAGCTTGTCGGCGTCGCGGACGACCGGAACCACCAGACCCTGTGGCGTGCCGACGGCGACGCCGATGTCATAGTAGTTCTTGTAGACGATGTCGGTGCCGTCGATCTCGGCGTTGACGGCCGGGATCTCCTTCAGCGCCTGGACGGCGGCCTTGACGAAGAAGGACATGAAGCCGAGCCGCACCTTGTGGCGCTTCTCGAAATAGTCCTTGTACTCGGCGCGCAGAGCCATCGCGGCCGACATGTCCACCTCGTTGAAGGTGGTCAGCATGGCGGCCGAATTCTGCGCCTCCTTCAGACGCTCGGCGATGCGCTGGCGCAGGCGGGTCATGCGCACGCGCTCTTCCTGCGCGGCCCGCGGACGGTCGCCCTGGGTGCCGGCGGCCCACACCATCTTCGGAGCCGGAGCGGCGGCGGGAGCGGCCGGCTTGGCGGCCGGGGCGGCCGGGGCGGCGAGCACGTCGCCCTTGGTGATGCGGCCGTCCTTGCCCGACCCGGCGATGGTCGAGGCGTCGACGCCCTTCTCGTCGGCCAGCTTGCGCGCGGCCGGGCCGGAGGCGGCGATGTTGCCCGGAGCGGCGGCGGGGGCGGCGGGGGCCGGGGCGGCAGCCGGGGCCGGGGCAGCGGCCGGAGCGGCAGCGGCCGGAGCCGGGGCGGCAGCGGCGGCGCCACCCTCGGTGAGGACGCCCAGCAGGGCGCCGACCTCGACGTTCGCGCCTTCCGGAGCGACGATTTCCGCCAGCACGCCGGCAGCCGACGCGTTCACCTCGAGCGTGACCTTGTCGGTTTCCAGCTCGACCAGCGCCTCGTCCATGGCGACGGCGTCGCCGGCCTTCTTCAGCCAGCGGGCGACCGTCGCCTCGGAGACGGACTCACCCAGCGTGGGAACCTTGATGTCGATAGCCATTTCTTATTCCTCGTTCGTCTTTTTTCGTTCGCTCGGGTGAGGGTCAGCGGACCGTCAGGGCCTCGTCCAGAAGCTTGGCCTGCTCCTGGTTGTGGCGCTTCAGCAGGCCGGTCGCCGGCGAGGCGGTGGCCGGGCGGCCGACATAGGACGGGCGGCCGGCCTTGTGGCCGACATCCTTCAGCACGCTTTCCAGACGGCGGTCGGCGAAGAACCAGGAGCCCTGGTTCTCCGGCTCCTCCTGGCACCACACCAGCTCGGCGTTCGGATATTTGGCGAACTCGGCCGCCAGCGCGTCCTTCGGGAACGGGTAGAGCTGCTCCAGGCGCAGGATGACCACGTCCTTGATGCCGCGGCTCATGCGCTCCTGCAGCAGGTCGTAATAGACCTTGCCGGAGCACACGACGATGCGGCGGATCTTGTCGTTGGCGGCCAGATCGTTGGCGGTCTCGCCCAGCACGCGGTGGAAGGTGCTGCCCGGGCCCATCTCCGACAGGTCGGAGATGCACAGCTTGTGGCGCAGCAGCGACTTCGGCGTGAACAGGACCAGCGGCTTGCGGAAGCTGCGGCGGATCTGGCGGCGGAAGACGTGGAACAGGTTGGCCGGCGTCGTCACGTTGCAGATCTGCCAGTTGTCCTCGGCGCACATCTGCAGGAAGCGTTCCGGACGGGCCGACGAGTGTTCCGGACCCTGGCCCTCGTAGCCGTGCGGCAGCAGCAGCACCAGGCCGGACATGCGCAGCCACTTGGACTCGCCCGACGAGATGAACTGGTCGATGATGGTCTGGGCGGTGTTGGCGAAATCGCCGAACTGCGCCTCCCACAGCACCAGATTGTGCGGCTCGGCCAGCGAATAGCCATACTCGTAGCCGACCACCGCGGCTTCCGACAGCGGGCTGTCATGGACCTCGAAGGTCGCCTGGTCGGCGCCCAGATGGCAGAGCGGGATGTACTTCTCTTCGGTGTTCTGGTCGTACATCACCGCATGGCGGTGCGAGAAGGTGCCGCGGCCGGAATCCTGGCCCGACAGGCGGACGCCGGTGCCCTCGGCCACCAGCGTGGCGTAGGCCAGCGCCTCGGCGGTCGCCCAGTCGATGCCTTCGCCCGATTCGAGCGTCTTGCGCTTGGCTTCCAGCTGGCGCGCGATCTTGGAGTTGATCGCGAAATCCTTCGGGTACTCGCACAGCTTGAAGCCGATTTCCTTCAGCTTGTCGAGGTCGACCCCGGTTTCGCCGCGGTGGGCGGTGTCGGCGCCCTGCGCCTGCAGGCCGGCCCACTTGCCTTCCAGCCAGTCGGCCTTGTTCGGCTTGTAGGTGCTCGACGCCTCGAACTCGCCCTCCAGCTTCTTCATGAAGTCCTGGGTGATCTGATCGCCCTCGGCCTGGGTGATCACGTTCTCGTCGACCAGCTGCTTGGCGTACAGCTCGCGCGTCGTCGCGTGGGCGCGGATCTTCTTGTACATCAGCGGCTGGGTGAAGCCCGGCTCGTCGCCCTCGTTGTGGCCGTGGCGGCGGTAGCACACCATGTCGATGACGACGTCCCGCTTGAACTTCTGGCGGAACTCGATGGCGATGCGGCTGACATGGACGACGGCTTCGGGATCGTCGCCGTTCACGTGGAAGATCGGCGCCTGCACCATCTTGGCCATGTCGGAGCAGTACACGCCCGACCGCGAATAGGTCGGGTTGGTGGTGAAGCCGATCTGGTTGTTGATGATGAAGTGCATGGTGCCGCCGGTGCGGTAGCCGCGCAGCTCCGACAGGCCCAGCGTCTCGGCGACGATGCCCTGGCCGGCGAAGGCGGCATCGCCGTGGATCAGCACGCCCATCACCTGCTCGCGATCCAGGTCGCGGCGCTGCTGCTGCTTGGCGCGCACCTTGCCCAGCACGACCGGGTTGACCCATTCCAGGTGGGACGGGTTGGCGGTCAGCGACAGGTGGACGATGTTGCCGTTGAAGTCGCGGTCCGACGAGGTGCCGAGATGGTACTTCACGTCGCCCGAACCCTGGACGTCCTGCGGGCTCGACGGGTTGCCCTGGAACTCCGAGAAGACGGCGGAGAAGGGCTTGCCCATGAAGTTGGTCAGCACGTTCAGCCGGCCGCGGTGGGCCATGCCGACGACGACCTCCTTCAAGCCGAGCTGGCCGCCGCGCTTCAGGATCTGCTCCAGCGCGGGGATCATCGACTCGCCGCCTTCAAGGCCGAAGCGCTTGGTGCCGGTGTATTTCAGCTGCAGGAACTTCTCGAAGCCCTCGGCAGCGGTCAGCCGCTCCAGGATGGCGCGTTTGCCGTTCACCGTGAAGTCGGTGTGGTTGCGCCCGCCCTCGATGCGCTCCTGGATCCAGGCCTTCTCTTCCGGGTCCTGGATGTGCATGAACTCGACGCCGATCGTCCCGCAATAGGTCTTGTGCAGGATGTCGAGGATCTGGCGCAGCGTCGCCGTTTCCAGGCCGAGCGAATAGTTCAGGAAGATCGGGCGGTCGAGGTCGCCCGGGCCGAAGCCGTAGGTCGCCGGATCGAGTTCCGGGTGCGGCTCGCGCTTTTCCAGGCCCAGCGGGTCGAAATGCGCGTTCATGTGGCCGCGGACGCGGAAGACGCGGATCAGCATCAGGGCGCGGATGCTGTCCAGCGTGGCGGCGCGCAGCTGCTGGTGGCTGATGCCGCCATAGACCTGCTGGGCGTGGGCCAGCATGGCGCCGTTGCCGGGGCCGTTCAGCGCCGCGGCGGCACCGTTGGCCCCGCCGTTCGGCACGGCGACGATGAAGCTCTCGGCGACCGGGTCGCGCTTGGCCTTGGGGTCCTCCAGATCGGACAGGGTCCAGGACGCGCCGCGCAGCTCGTCCAGGACGGCGCGCGAATCCTCGTCCAGATCCTGGAAGAAGCTGTTCCAGCTCGGATCGACGGCGGCCGGATCGGAGAGGAAGCTGGCATAGAGTTCGGCGACGTAACCGGCGTTCGAGCCGAAGAGGAACGAGGTCTGTTCCAGATTTGCCGACATGGTTTCACCTCGGGCGTGGACCCGGGTCCCTGTGGGAGAATTTCGTGTTGATGAAGGGGACGGGGATCGATGGATACCCATGTGCAGGAACCGGCAGGGGCGGCCGGCGGGGGCGCGGATCGCGCCGCCGATGCCTGCATATGGGTTCCCAGGACCGTCCGTCCAGAGGGGGCGTTCCCGAGAGGCGGCGGGCGGGTCGCCATGGCGGCCCGCCCGTCGTCTCCGGTGACGCGGATCGGGTGCGGCGTGCCGGCAGCGCGAACGCCGCCGGCACGCCGCGGCCCGGTCAGCCCTTGAACACCTTCAGCATGGTGGAGCCCAGCGAGGCGGGGCTGTCGGCGACGGCGATGCCGACCGACTTCATGAAGTCGATCTTGAAGTCGGCGGTGTCGTTGCCGCCCGAGATCACCGCGCCGGCATGGCCCATGCGGCGACCCGGAGGAGCCGTGCGGCCGGCGATGAAGCCGACGACCGGCTTCTTCGTGCCCGACGCCTTGATGAACTCGGCGCCGCGGACTTCGGCGTCGCCGCCGATCTCGCCGATCATGATGATGCCCTCGGTCTCCGGGTCCTTCACGAACAGCTCCAGGCTGTCGACGAAGTTGGTGCCGTTGACCGGGTCGCCGCCGATGCCGATGCAGGTGGTCTGGCCGAGGCCGGCCGCCGTGGTCTGCGCGACGGCCTCATAGGTCAGCGTGCCCGAACGGGACACGATGCCGATCTTGCCGCGCTTGTGGATGTGGCCCGGCATGATGCCGATCTTGCACTCGTCCGGCGTGATGATGCCGGGGCAGTTCGGCCCGATCAGGCGCGTGGCGGAGCCGCTGAGCGCGCGCTTGACGCGGACCATGTCCAGCACCGGGATGCCCTCGGTGATGCAGACCACCAGCGGGATCTCGGCGTCGATGGCTTCCAGGATCGCGTCGGCCGCAAACGGCGGCGGCACGTAGATCACGGACGCGTTGGCGCCGGTCTTCTCGACCGCCTCGGCGACGGTGTCGAAGATCGGCAGGTCGAGGTGCTTGGCCCCGCCCTTGCCGGGGGTCACGCCGCCGACCATCTTGGTGCCGTAGGCGATGGCCTGCTCGGAGTGGAAGGTGCCCTGGGCTCCGGTGAAGCCCTGGCAGATCACCTTCGTGTTCTTATCGACGAGAACAGCCATTTCACGCGGCCTCCTTCACGGCCTTGACCACCTTTTCGGCGGCATCGGCGAGGTTGTCGGCCGAGAGGATCGGCAGGCCGGATTCGGCCAGGATCTTCTTGCCCAGATCGACGTTGGTGCCTTCCAGGCGGACCACCAGCGGAACGTGCAGGTGCACTTCGCGCGCCGCGGCGACCACGCCCTCGGCGATCACGTCGCAGCGCATGATGCCGCCGAAGATGTTGACCAGGATGCCTTCGACGTTGCTGTCGGACAGGATCAGCTTGAAGGCCGCGGTGACGCGCTCCTTCGTGGCGCCGCCGCCGACGTCGAGGAAGTTGGCCGGCTCGCCGCCATACAGCTTGATGATGTCCATGGTGGCCATCGCCAGACCGGCGCCGTTCACCATGCAGCCGATGTTGCCGTCGAGCTTGACGTAGTTGAGGCTGTGCTTGGCCGCCTCGATCTCCGACGGATCCTCTTCGGCCTCGTCGCGCAGCTCTTCCACGTCCTTGTGGCGGAACAGCGCGTTGTCGTCGAAGTTCATCTTGGCGTCGAGCGCCAGGATGTCGCCCGAGCCGGTGACGATCAGCGGGTTGATCTCGACGATGGCGCAGTCCAGGTCCACGAAGGCCTTGTAGGCGGCCATGATGAACTTGGCGGCGGCACCGACCTGCTTGCCTTCCAGGCCGAGCGCGAAGGCGACCTTGCGGGTGTGGTAGCCCTGGATGCCGGTGGCCGGGTCGACCGCGACCTTGATGATCTTCTCGGGCGTGTTGTGGGCGACCTCCTCGATCTCCATCCCGCCTTCGGTCGAGGCCATGATGGTGACGCGGCCGGTGGCCCGGTCGATCAGCATGCCGAGATACAGCTCGCGCTTGATGTCGGCGCCTTCCTCGACATAGAGGCGCTTGACCTCGCGGCCTTCCGCGCCGGTCTGCTTGGTCACGAGAACGTGGTTCAGCATCTCGGCGGCGTTCTTGCCGACATCCTCGATCGACTTGACGACGCGGACGCCGCCCTTGCCCTCGGGGTTGTCCTTGAAGCGCCCGGCGCCGCGGCCGCCGGCATGGATCTGGGACTTCACCACCCAGACCGGACCGCCCAGCTCGCGGGCGACCGTCTCGGCCTCCTGCGGGGTGTAGGCAACGCCGCCGCGGGGAACCGCGACGCCGTACTTCTTCAGCAGGCTTTTCGCCTGGTACTCATGGATGTTCATCGGGCGTCCATCTGTTTTTTGGTTCGGCTGACGAAACGGGTCGACTGAAAGACGAGACGGGCGCACCACCGGCGCCTGCCCGGCCCTGGAAATGGGCCGGGGAGACGCCGGAGACCGCGCGGTTCGTCCTTTAGGAAGCGGACTTCTCGGCGTCCAGCTTCTTGACGACGTCGACCAGCGTCTTCACCGCGTCGACGGAGTTCTGGAACATCGCCTTCTCTTCGTCGTTCAGCTCGATCTCGATGATCTTCTCGACGCCGCCGGCGCCGATGATCGTCGGGACGCCGACGTAGAGGTCGTCCTGGCCGTACTGGCCGCTCAGGTGGGCGGCGACCGGAAGGACGCGCTTCTGGTCCTTCAGGTAGGACTCGGCCATCTGGATGGCGGAGGCGGCCGGGGCGTAGAAGGCCGAGCCGTTGCCCAGCAGCTTGACGATCTCGGCGCCGCCGTCACGGGTGCGCTGGACGATGGCGTCCAGCTTCTCCTGCGTGGTCCAGCCCATCTTGACCAGATCGGGCAGCGGGATGCCGGCGACGGTGGAGTAGCGCACCAGCGGGACCATGGTGTCGCCGTGGCCGCCCAGCACGAAGGCGGTGACGTCCTCGACCGAGACGTTGAACTCTTCGGCCAGGAAATAGCGGAAGCGGGCCGAGTCGAGCACGCCGGCCATGCCGACCACGCGCTCCGGCGGCAGGCCGGAGGCCTGCTGCAGCACCCACACCATCACGTCGAGCGGGTTGGTGACGACGATGACGAAGGCGTTCGGGGCATACTTGCCGATGGCTTCGCCGACGGTCTTGCAGACGCCGCTGTTGATGCCGATCAGGTCGTCGCGGCTCATGCCCGGCTTGCGCGGGATGCCGGCGGTGACGATGACGACGTCGGCGCCCTCGATGGCCGAATAATCGTTGCCGCCGGTCAGGCTGGCGTTGTAGCCCTCGACCGGGCCGGCCTCGGCGAGGTCGAGAGCCTTGCCGGCGGGGGTGCCTGCGACGATGTCGAACAGGACGACGTCGCCCAGTTCCTTCTGGGCAGCGAGCAGAGCCAGCGTGCCGCCGATCTGGCCGGCACCGACGAGCGCAATCTTCTTGCGAGCCATGGAGCGTTCCCTAAAACGTTTGAGCGTCCCCCATTCAGCGGGAGACTAGAACCGTTGGTCATTCTAACGTCTTAGGGATCCAGCGCCCCGAGATTTCGGAAGCGTAGGTAGCGCGTTTTGTCGCGGAGGGCAAGCCCGACCGCAAGCGGGGCATTGCAGCTTTGCGTCGCACCCCCGATGATCCTTTCCAACGGCGGGACCGTTCGGCTTTATACGTATGTTTCAGGTCCGGTCACCAACTTGTAGCAAGTCAATCGAAGGAGAGCGTTGATGGCCAAATTCCTGGCGCGCGGCATGTCCGGTCTGACCCTGTCGCTGGCGCTTGCGGCCGGCCTCGCCGCCGGTTCCGCCACCGGCAGCGCCCAGGCGCAGACGGTCGGCGACTTCACCGCCGCCATCGCCGCCGCGCCGATCACCGACGCCGTGGCGGAAACCAGCGTCGCCTATTGCCAGACGCTGACCAACTACGTCTTCACCTCCATCCCGGAAAACCAGAAGGCGAACTGGGTGCTGCCGCTGGTGACGCTCGACGGGTCGCTGACGGCCGAGATGGCGGCCAAGCGCGAGGCCTGCATGAAGGTGCGCCAGCAGCCGCTGATCGCCTTCGATGCCGGCACCGGCGAGCAGATCGTCACCCCGGCCGAGGCGATGGAAGGCCCGACCGACCGCGGCCCCTATTACAAGGAGGTTTCGCCCGACACCCCGGTCCCGCACACCGGCCGCGCCACCCCGCGCCAGCCGATGCAGCGCGGCGGCGTGCAGTAAGGCGGGATCCGGGGGGGCGCGCGCCGTTGCCCCCTCCCTCCCACGGCTGCGCCGCGGGTCCCTCCCTCCCCCGCGTTGCGGGAGAGGGGTGATGCGCACAGAGGCGGCAGTCCCCTCTCCCGCAACGCGGGGGAGGGTTAGGGAGGGGGCAAAGGACTTGTTACGGCCCGATGCCGTAGCGTTCCAGGTGGCGGGCCATCTCGGCGGCGGACAGCGGGAAGCCGCTGCCCTGCCGGGCGTTCAGCATGGCGCGCGGGTGGATGCCCGCCGCCCGCGCCTGCACCTGCATGGCACAGCGCATCGACAGGCCGGCCCGCCATACCAGCGCCGTCACCGCCTGCGGGTCGTGGGCGTCGAGGATCAGGTCCACCACCTCCGGCGCGACGCGGGCGCGCAGGGTCAGCGCCGCCCGCACGAAACCGGCCTCGTTCCACGACATCGCGTCGCCCAGCGCCGTCTCGTCCAGCTTGCCCAGCCGGTGCAGCCGGACCGCGCGTCGCTCCGGCGACTCGGCGGAGTCGGGCGCCTCGGCCCAATCGATGCGGCGGCGGGTGGTCGCCGCGATCTCCGCCACCGTGGCGTCGTCGAGGTCCGGGCCGCGGCGCAGGGCCTCCACCACCGCCAGATCGACGAAATCGGCCAGCCGCAGCGCCAGCCGGCGGGGCAGGGCCGGGCGACGGGCCAGCTTCTCCCGCCAGCCGGGGTGGTCGGCTGCCCGCTCCACCAGCGATTCGAGCGTCGGTTCGGCGATCACCGCCCCGTTGTTGTCGAGCAGGATGCCGGTCGCCTCGGCATGGCCTCTGCCGGCGATGGCGTCGGACAGGGCGGCCCCGATGCTGTGGCGCCGGGCGATGGCCGACAGCGCCCAACCGGCGGGCGCGGCGGCGACGATGTCCATCAGATCCTCGTCGGCGAGGGCGGCGCAGCAGCGCAGCACCGGCTCCGCCACCGACCGCTCGACGTCGCGCGCCAGGGTCGTCACCACCGACGGCGGGGCGCAGGCGATGTCCTTGATCGCGGTGGCCAGCGCCTCGCGCACCCGGACGATGTGGTCGCGGGCCAGCTGCTCCAGCGCGCGCACCGCCACGGTGCTGACGGTGTCGGCGCCGCCCGGCGGGAGATCCGGCAGCAGCCGGCACAGCTTGCGGGCAAGGTGGGAGCGGACGTCGGCATCGCCCATGCCGGCCAGCCGCGATTCGATCAGCGCGTCACCGACCTGCCGGGCAACGCCGCGGTCCGCCTCGGGCGGGGGCGCCGCCGGGGGCACAGGGTCCGGGGAGGGTGGATCGGCGAACAGATAGTCCATCAGCTCGGGCGCGACTCCGCAGTCCGTCTCCGGCGGGAGAGCGGTCGGGGGGCGGGACGGGGAGCGCCGGGCTGTCACCGGACTGCGAGCCTTGCGATTGGCACCGGTCCCCCTTTGGGGCGGCGGTGGGGACATGGACATCATGCGCCTCTTCGAAGCGCCACCGCCATCAAAGCGCCGCCCGGGTTAACGGGGTCCTAATACGCCTACGGCGGCCCCGGTGATTTCCTGCGCGCCGTTTCGCTCAGCGCCGCTTCGCCGCCGGGGTGGCGCCCAGCATGTTGCGCTGCGCCAGCATCGGCCGCGGCGTCCGCCGGCCGCCCGGCACGCGGATGGCGGCGGCCTGTTCCATCCGGTGCCTGTCGAACTGGTCGAAGATGCGCATCAGGGCTTCCGCCGTGCCCTCGCCGTAATGGATATCGATGCGGGCGCGGTCCTGTTCGGTGCGCACCCCCTCGCGCAGGCGGCCGAACAGGGCGTCGAACAGCGTCTCGAAATGCTGGTCGGCGAAGATGAAGCGGCTGTCGCGCAGCCGGTCGGTCATCCGCCGGATGAAGGTCTGGCGCTGCTGGTGGAACTGGCGGAAGCGCAGCATCGCCCGCACGAAGGGCATGTCGGCCAGCACCGCCAGCGTATCCTCATGCGCCAGACGCCGCCAGACCTCCGCATCCCGGTCGGTGCCGAGCCGGTTGAAGACCGACAGCGCGCTGGCGTTCAGGGCCGTCCATTCCTTCTCGTAGAACAGGGCGGACAGGCTGGCCTGCAGGCCGGGGACGACGATCTGGGGAAAGACAGCGCCGGTGACCGGGTCCATGCTGTCGGGCAGCCGCGTCCGCAGCGCCGACACCATCAGCCGGGTCACGAAGTCGCGGCGGCGCCCGTCGGCCTGGAAGAGCGGCGGCGCCTCTCCCGCCGGGCCGCAGCCGCCGCAGGCCGAGGCGGTGCAGCTCTGGCAGATGGTGGCGAACAGCGGCAGCACCGACGGCCAGTGCGCCATCATCAGCCCCACGGCGCGGGTGAAATCCTCGCGCGACAGGGCGCCCTTGGCGGTGAATTGCGGCTCCAGCGCCTCCTGGAAGGTGCTGACCAGCGCCTGGGCGGTGCGGTGATGGCGTTCGAACGGCGGCGGATCGGTCGACATTCCACGCCCTCCCTTGCGATTGGTCCCGGATGTCCGGATGGCCGGTTCGATGCGGCCGGCCATGGCTGTCTCTGGAATTTATCTCGTATTTTATGGAATTAGGGTGTGATGGCCGTCACAGGCTGGGCGGTCCGGGGGGCGCAGGAGCAAAAAAAAGGCCGCTGCCCGGAAGGGCGCGGCCTTTAGTCTAGGGAGGAAACGCACTGCAAAATGCAGTAACGAAGCGGAGTATACGGATATGGCCGTGTTAGCGGTATCACGCTTTTCGAATTGGTGCGGTGCGATGTCCGCATAGCGCGGTATGGAATAAGGTTTGCTCCGCCCAACGGATAGGCTGAAGAGCAGTGTTCTGCATATTTTTCAGCCAATTTCCAGATCGCGGGTCAGACGAACGATCGAAATGGAAAATGATCGCGCATTTTATCGTTCGTAAACGAAAAAGGGGATGCCCATCGGCATCCCCCTTTCCTGCTGCCATGTCGCCAATCGGGCCGCCAATCAGGCCGCCAGCTTCTCGCGGATCAGCGCCTTGGTCTCGTCGATGCCGTAGAGCTGGATGAAGGACCCCATGCGCGGGCCGGTGGTCTGGCCAAGCAGCACCTCGTAAAGCGCCTGGAACCAGGCCCGCAGTTCGGTGAAGCCGTGGGCCTTGCCCACCTCGAAGACCTCGTTCTGGATGGCGTCGGCGCGGACGTCGGCCGGCAGGCCGTCCAGCTTGGCCAGCAGGTCGGTCAGGGCGGCGCGCTCGGCGTCGGTGGGGGCGCGGAAGCGCTTGGTCGGCTTCACCTGATCCTGATAGTAGCGCACGGCATAGCCGACCATGCTGTCCAGGAAGGGGCTGTTCTCCGGCGTGGCGTCGGGCGCATAGCGGCGGATGAAGCCCCACATGCTGTCCTTGGTCTCGGCATTCGCCGCCCCCGCCAGATTGAGCAGCAGGTTGAAGGACACGTCGGAACGCACCGCCGGCGGCTTGCCGTTGTGGATGTGCCAGGCCGGGTTCTCCAGCTTCTTCGCCGGCTCCTCGCCGTGGACCTTGTCGACGAAGGTCAGATACTCGTCCACCGCGCGCGGAATGACGTCGAAATACAGCCGCTTGGCCGATTTCGGCTTCTGGAACATGTAGAGCGCCAGGCTCTCCGGCGGGGCGTAGGCCAGCCATTCCTCCATGGTCAGGCCGTTGCCCTTCGACTTGGAGATCTTCTGGCCCTTGTCGTCGAGGAAAAGCTCGTAGTTGAAGCCTTCCGGCGGGGTGCCGCCCAGGATCCTGCAGATCTTGCCGGCCAGCTCGGCCGACGGGATCAGATCCTTGCCGTACATCTCGTAATCGACGCCGAGGCCGAACCAGCGCATGCCCCAGTCCGGCTTCCATTGCAGCTTCACATGGCCGCCGGTGACCGGCAGTTCGACCTTCTTGCCGTCCTCGTCCTCGAAGACGATGGTGCCGGCATCGGCATTGCGCTCCAGCATCGGCACCTGGAGCACGCGGCCGGTCGAGGGCGAGACCGGCAGGAAGGGGCTGTAGGTGGCCTGCCGCTCGGCGCCGAGCGTGGGCAGCATCACCGCCATCACCTCGTCGTAATGGCGCAGGATGCCGAGCAGCGCCTCGTCGAAGCGGCCGGACTTGTACCAGTCGGTCGAGGACTGGAACTCGTACTCGAAGCCGAAGCCGTCGAGGAAGGCGCGCAGCCGGGCGTTGTTGTGGGCGCCGAAGCTGTCATGGGTGCCGAACGGATCGGGCACCCGGGTCAGAGGCTTGCCCAGGCTGGCCGCCACCATCTCCTTGTTGGGGATGTTGTCGGGCACCTTGCGCAGCCCGTCCATGTCGTCCGAGAAGCAGAACAGCCGGGTCGGAATGTCGCTCATGGTCTGGAAGGCGTGGCGGACCATGCTGGTGCGCGCCACCTCGCCGAAGGTGCCGAGATGCGGCAGGCCCGACGGACCGTAGCCGGTCTCGAACAGGACATAGCCTTTGGCGGGCGGCGCTTTCGCGAAGCGCGCGACCAGTTTGCGCGCCTCCTCGAACGGCCATGCCTTCGCCTGCAACGCCAGATCCCGTTCGCCGGTCATCGTCGGACCCTTTCGACACCAGATAGACAAAGTCCAGGCCGGAGAGAACAGGCCTGGGAATGAGGGCAAAGACCGTAGGGCCGGTGGAGCGCGGCGTCAACAGCGGCACTTGCCGCGCCGGTGCGCGGGGTCCATCCTGCGCCGTTTCTCGGGGCAGGACCGTTGGAATCGGCTGCCGGAATTGTGGGGGCTTGGTGTCGATGAGCTGGCTGTATCTGGCGGTCGCGATCCTGTTCGAGATCGTCGGCACCTCGGCGATGAAGATGTCGGACGGGATGACGCGGGCCGGGCCGGCGGCGGTCGTGGTGCTGTGCTATGGCGTCGCCTTCGTCCTGCTGGCGCAGGCGCTGCGGACCATCGAGGTCGGCATCGCCTATGCCATCTGGTCGGCGGCCGGAACCGCCGCCATCGCCGCCATCGGCGTGGTGGTGTTCGGGGAATCGCTCAGCCTGCTGAAGGTCGCCGGCATCGCCCTGATCGTCGCCGGGGTGGCCAGCCTGCATGCGGCCAACGGCGCGGCCTGACCCCGAGGCCGGATGCGCACTGCAACAGTTAGGCGTTGACCTAACTATTGATCGCCGATAGGGTGAGGCCATGGATGCGGCTCTCGACAGGACGTTCCGCGCGTTGGCCGATCCGACGCGCCGGGCGGTGGTTCAGGCGCTGGCGCGCGGGCCGGCTTCGGTCGGCGACCTCGCGAAGCCGTTCGAAATGGCGTTGCCGAGCTTTCTCCAGCATCTCCGGCTGCTGGAGGACAGCGGCCTCGTCGAGACGCGCAAGATCGGCCGGGTCCGCACCTGCACGCTCAGGCCCGAGGCGCTGGCGGCCGTGGAAGGCTGGCTGGACGCCCAGCGCAGCCTGTGGAGCAAGCGGCTCGACCAGCTCGACAATCTGGTGCTCGACCTGAAGGAAAGGGAGGAAGGAACCCCATGAGCGTCACGCCCATCGTCTTCGACCCGCGCCTCGATCTCGAACTGAAGCGCGAGGTCGCGGTCCCGCCAAGGCTCGTCTGGCGCGCCTGGACCGAGCCGGAGCTGCTCATGAAATGGTTCACGCCGGCGCCCTGGCGGACCACGGCCTGCGAGATCGACCTCAGGCCGGGCGGCAGGTTCCGCACGGTGATGGAGGGGCCGAACGGCGAGCGGAACGACAGCACCGGCTGCTTCCTCGCCGTGGAGCATGAGAGGCTGCTGGTCTTCACCGATGCGCTGGGCCCCGGCTACCGTCCCTCCGGCGACGGCTTCATGACCGCGACGGTCACGCTGGAGGCGACGGAAACCGGCACGCTCTATACCGCCGTCGCCTGTCACAAGGACGAGGCGGCGAAGACGCAGCACGAGGAGATGGGCTTCCATCTGGGCTGGGGCACGGCGCTCGACCAGCTGGTCGCGCTGGCGAAGGGGCTCTGACGGCGCCTGCCGTTCCGTGCCGCCCTACACCCTCGCCTTGAACGGGTTCACCTGCCGGGCGGCGCGCTCGACCGCCTCGGCCGGGCCGGGGCGGCCGAGGAAATAGCCCTGGGCGACGTCGCAGCGCAGCAGGCGCAGGGCCTCCAGCGTTTCGGCATCCTCCACCCCCTCGGCGACGGCGGTCAGGTTCAGGCTGTGCGCCATCTGGATGACCGCGGCGGTGATCTTGGCGCTGTCATGGTTGCGGGTGAGGTCGGCGACGAAGCTGCGGTCGATCTTCAGCTTGTCCACCGCCAGACGGCCGATGTAGGACAGGTTGGAATAGCCGGTGCCGAAATCGTCGATCGACACCTGGATGCCCATCGCCTTGATGCGGCGCAGGTTGTCGATCACCAGCTCGGTGTTCTGGATCAGCATCGATTCGGTCAGCTCCAGCTCCAGCAGCAGCGGATCCAGGCCGCTGTCGGCCAGCGCCTGCGTCACCGTGCGGACCAGGTCGTTGCGCTGGAGTTGCAGCGCCGAGAGATTGACCGCGACCGACAGCGACAGCCCCTGGCTGCGCCAGCGCGCCGCCTGCCGGCAGGCCTCCGCCAGCACCCAGGCGCCGATGGGGACGATCAGGCCGCTGTCCTCGGCGATCGGGATGAAGGCGCCGGGCGGGATCATGCCCTTGTCCGGATGGTTCCAGCGCAGGAGCGCCTCGGCCCCGATCACGGCGCCGGTCTCCAGGCTGACCTGCGGCTGGTAGTGGACCAGGAACTCCTGCCGTTCCAGCGCCCGGCGCAGGCTGCTGCGGGTCGACAGGTGGGCCACCGCCTCCGCGTTCATCGCCTCGGCATAGAAGCGGTGGGTGTCGCGGCCGGACACCTTGGCATGGTGCAGGGCGGTGTCGGCGTTCTTCAGCAGGGTGGCGAAATCGCTGCCGTCGGCGGGCGCCAGCGCCACGCCGGAGGACAGGGTGACGGTCAGCTCCTGTCCCGCCACCTGGAAGGGCTCGGCCATCGCCTCGTGCAGGGAGGCGACCGCCTCCACCACCGCGTCGGCGTCGGGCAGCCCGGACAGCAGCAGGATGAATTCGTCGCCGCCGCCGCGGCTGACGGTGTCGGTGTCGCGCACCGCGGCCTTCAGCCGGTCCGCCACCGCGCGCAACAGCGCGTCGCCGACGGCGTGGCCCAGACTGTCGTTCACCGTCTTGAAGCGGTCCAGCCCGCAGGCGACCAGCGCCACCAGCCGGCCGTTGCGCTCGGCCCGCGCCAGAGCCTGCCCGGCGCGGTCCTGCACCAGCAGCCGGTTCGGCAGCAGGGTCAGCGCGTCGTGGTAGGACAGGAACTCCATCCGCTCCTGCGCGGCCTTGCGTTCGGTGATGTCGCGCACCACCACCAGCAGCCGGCGGTCGTTGCCGTCCACCGCGGCGCGCCGCATGCTGACCTCGACCCAGAACAGCGTCCCGTCCAGCTTGCGGGCATGCCATTCGAACAGCTGGGGGGTGCCGGCGGATGCCTTGCGGATCCAGGCCGCGGCGTCGTTGCGGGTATAGGGCGGCACGCCGGAACTGATCATGTCGATTTTGATGGCGGGCAGCGGCGTGTCGCCGATGCCGTACATCTCCACCATCCGGCGGTTGACCTCCTGGATGTTGCCGCTGTCCAGGTCGTGGATGAAGATGGCGTCGGTGACATTGTCGAAGATGGTGCGGACCCGCTCCTCGCTGGCGGTCAGCGCGGCGACGGCGGTGCGCAGGCTCTCGGTCTTGCTTTCCACCTGGCGGCGCAGCAGCAGCCCCCACACCAGCGCGCCGATGCCGAGCACCAGCAGCCCGGCCAGCAGCTTGACCAGCAGGTCGATCAGCTGGGGACTGACCGCACCGGCGATGCTGCGGCCGAGCCAGCGATCCTCGATCTCCTTGCGCTCCGCCGGGGTGATGCGGGCGAAGCCGTCGGCGACCAGCCGGTAGAGCGCGGCGTCGCCCTTGCGCACCGCCCAATGCAGTTCGCCGGTATAGAGCGGGTCGGTGTAGCGGAAGCGCCCCTGCACCCCGCGCTTGGTCATGTAGTAGTTGGCCGACGGGTCGTCCATGCAGAAGACCCGCGTTTCCTGCCGCGCCGCCGCCTCGATCATCGTCTCGAAGCCGGAATAATGCTGGAAGGCGGTGATGCCCTGTTCGGTCAGCCATTCGACGCAGAAGTCACGGTCCTTCACCCCGACGGTGAAGGCGCGCAGCGAATCGACCCCGGTGATCCCGCTGAGGTCTGCGCTGAACCAGATCGGCACGTCGACCTTGGCGTAGGGCTGCGAGAAGTCGTAGAGCAGCTCGCGCGCGGCATTGCGGAAGATCGTCTCGATGACGTCGGCGTCGCCCTTGTCCATCGCCTGCCGGGCGAGGCCCCAGTCGGTCGCCAGCATGTGGACCGGGACGCCGGTCTTCTGCGACCACAATGCCCACAGATCCTTGACGATCCCGACATGGGCGCCGTAGCCGTCGCGGAAGCTGTAGGGCGGGTAATTGTCGTCGAGCGCCACCCGGATCAGCGCCGGGCGCGGGGCGGCGTCCTGTGCGGCGGCGGGCGCGGGGAAAGCCGGCTGCGTGGGGCCGATCGCCGCCGCCGGGCCACCGGCCAGCATCGCCAGCAGGAGCACGGCCAGCATCCGCAGCGCGGCGGGCCATCCGCCTCCCCGGCCACCCCCCCGTCCGAAATGGCCGACGCGCGCGGCGGAGCGCGTCGTCGGATCCCGGCACGGACGGTTGGCGGACATGGGCATGGCCTTTGCCGAGGGCAGGGGACTTGTGGGGAGCCGGTGCGATGGCGGTCCCGCCGGGGGACCGGTACCGACCCTAAGAGCGTACCCCGTCCGTCCCGGCTCGGCAACGAGGGGTTCTTGCGGTCCCGGCACGATTGCCCGCCTCGGTGGAGGTGGGGCGGCCCTGGGAAAACCTGCATTCGCAGGATCCGCCGCTTTCCCGGTCCATGGCGGCAAATCCGTCGACAGCGGGCGGTGCGTCCGGTACTGACTGAAGCAACAGGGATTTCGACGAGATCGCCCGGACCAGCGGAGCGTGCCATGGACAGGACACAAGCGGCGGTTTTCGGGCTGCGTGTCGGACACGCGACGGTCGGGGATGTGTGGAAGGCCGCCTGCGAGGACATCGTGGAGCGCACCGCGGTGTCGCGCGCCAGCGTCTGGGCCTTCGCGGACGGGCGGGAAAAGCTGGTCTGCCTGAACCTGTTCGATGCGGCCCGGCGCGAGCATGGCGGCGGCATGGTGCTGCTGCGCGCCGACCATCCCGACTATTTCCGCGCCATCACCAACAATTCCCGCGTCGTGGCGAGCGATGCGCTGACCCACCCGGCGACCCGCTGTTTCGCCGGGACCTATTTCAAGGGAAACGACATCCGCAGCCTGCTCGACTACATCGTCCTGTACGAGAACGTGGCGGTCGGCGTGCTGTGCTGCGAGCAATCGGGGGCGATGCGGGAGTGGACGCCGGCCGACAGCGCCTGCCTGCAATCGGTGGCGATGCTGATCGGGACGGTGTTCCTGGCGGTGGACGGCAGCTGAGGACCGGTCAGGACGGGCGGTCGGGCGGCGCCTTCGCCGTCGCCTGGACGCCGGTTCCTGCCTTGTGACCGGCCCGGTCGTCCGTTCGGGCGCGCAGGGCGTCGCGGATTTCCTCCAGCAGCTGTTCCTGCCGCGGCGGGGTCTTCGGCGTTTCCTTGTGCAGGACATGCAGGCGGTTGACCTGCCGGACGATCAGGAACAGCGCGCCGGACACGATCAGGAAATTGATGCAGGCGTTGATGAAGCGGCCGTAATTCACAGTGGCCGCCCCCGCGGCCTCCGCGGCCTGGAGCGAATCGTAGCCGCCGCCCGACAGGCTGAAGAAATAGTTCGAGAAGTCGATGCCGCCCATCACCCAGCCGATGGGCGGCATCAGGATGTCCTTGACCAGGGAATTGACGATCCCGGTGAAGGCGGCACCGATGATGATGCCGACCGCCAGCTCGACGACATTGCCGCGGCTGATGAATTTCTTGAACTCTTCGAGCATGGCGTCCCGTCTTCCATGGTTGCTGGAGGGGAAACGGGGTGGGGAGGGGTTGGTTGCAATGGAGGCTCCTGCTCCCTCCCTGGCCCTCCCCCGCCAATGCGGGAGAGGGAAGGGACACCGCAGCCCCCCTGCAATCTTCCCTTACGCCATGCGCCCGTGGCAGTGCTTGAACTTCTTGCCCGACCCGCAGGGGCAGGAGGCGTTGCGCGGGGTGTTGGCCATCACATCGTCCGGCAGCGGCTGGTCTTCCGGCGTGCCGGCCAGCGACGAGGCGCGGACCATGCCGTCCGGCAGGGCTTCGCCGGCCCCGGCCCCGGCCATCTCCAGCGCCGGGTCGGTGCGGCCCTCGTGCATCTCCTGCATCTGGCGGGCGAACAGCTCCTCCGGCGTCGGGGCCATGCGGATCTCGACATGCATCAGGATGCTGGTGACCTGCTCGCGCAGCGCCATCAGCATGGTGTCGAACAGCTCGAAGGCCTCGCGCTTGTACTCGTTCAGCGGATCCTTCTGGGCGTAGGCGCGCAGGTTGATGCCCTGGCGCAGATGGTCGAGCTGGAGGAGATGGTCCTTCCATTCCTGGTCCAGGACCTGGAGCAGGATGCTCTTCTCGACATGCCGCATCGTCTCGGCGCTGTAGGCCTCCTCCTTCTCCGCATATTTGCGGTCGGCGGCCTCGCGCACGCGCTCCTCGATTTCCGGCTCGGCGATGCCCTCTTCCTTGGCCCAGTCCTGCACCGGCAGATCCATGCCCAGCACGCGGTTGACCGCCTCGTGCAGGCCGTCGATGTCCCACTGTTCGGAGTAGCTGTTCGCCGGGATGGCGGTCGACACCATGTTGGCGATCAGCTGATGGCGCATCTCGCGGATTTCCTCCGCGATGTCCTCGCTCTCCATCACCTCGTGGCGCTGCTCGTAGACGACCTTGCGCTGGTCGTTCATGACGTTGTCGAACTTCAGCAGGTTCTTGCGCACCTCGAAATGGTGCGCCTCGACCTTCTGCTGCGCCTTTTCCAACGCCTTGTTGATCCAGGGATGGATGATCGCCTCGCCCTCCTTCAGGCCGAGGCGCTGGAGCATGCTGTCCATCCGCTCCGACCCGAAGATGCGCATCAAATCGTCTTCCAGCGACAGGAAGAACTTCGAGGTGCCGGGGTCGCCCTGGCGGCCGGAGCGGCCGCGCAGCTGGTTGTCGATGCGGCGGCTCTCGTGCCGCTCGGTGCCGATGACATACAGGCCGCCGGCCTGCTTGACCGCCTCGCGCGCCTCGACGATCTCGGCCTCGATCTGCTTGATGCGGGCGTCGCGCTCGGGGCCTTCGGGCAGGTCGGCCAGCTCGACCTCGATGCGCATCTGGAGATTGCCGCCGAGCTGGATGTCGGTGCCGCGGCCGGCCATGTTGGTGGCGACCGTCACCGCCCCGGCGCGGCCGGCCTGCCCGACGATGTAGGCCTCCTGCTCGTGGTGGCGGGCGTTCAGGACGTTGTGCGGGATGCCGCGCTTGGTCAGCAGCTCCGCCAGCAGCTCGGACTTCTCGATCGAGGTGGTGCCGACCAGCACCGGCTGGCCGCGTTTGCGCGCGTCCTCGATCAGGTCGGTCATCGCGTGGTACTTCTCGGTCGCGGTGCGATAGACCTCGTCGTCGTGGTCGATACGCTTGACCGGGACGTTGGTCGGGATGTCCACCACTTCGAGACCGTAGATCTCGCCGAACTCCGCCGCCTCGGTCAGCGCGGTGCCGGTCATGCCGGCCAGCTTCGGGTAGATGCGGAAATAGTTCTGGAAGGTGATGGAGGCCAGCGTCTGGTTCTCGCGCTGGATCGTCACCTTCTCCTTGGCTTCCAGCGCCTGGTGCAGCCCTTCGGAGAAGCGGCGGCCTTCCATCATGCGGCCGGTGAACTCGTCGATGATGACGACCTTGTCGTCCTTGACGATATAGTCCTTGTCGCGCTGGAACAGCATGTGGGCGCGCAGCGCCTGCTGCGAATGGTGGACCAGCGCCACGTTCTGGATGTCGTAGAGCCCGCCGGTCTTCAGCAGCCCGGCCTGGCCCAGCAGCTGTTCCATATGCTCCTGGCCGGCCTCGGTGAAGCTGACGGTGCGGTGCTTCTCGTCCTTCTCGAAATCCTCTGCCACCAGCATCGGGATCAGCCGGTCGACCTGGACATACATCTCCGACGAGTCTGTCGAGGGACCGGAGATGATCAGCGGCGTGCGCGCCTCGTCGATCAGGATCGAGTCGACCTCGTCGACGATGGCGTAGTTGAAGGGCCGCTGGACCAGCTCCTCCAGCCGGAACTTCATGTTGTCGCGCAGATAGTCGAAGCCGAACTCGTTGTTCGTGCCGTAGGTGATGTCGGCGGCATAGGCGGCGCGCCGCTCGTCGTCGTCCAGCCCGTGGACGATGCAGCCGGTGGACAGCCCGAGGAAGCCGTAGACCCGCGCCATCCAGCCGCTGTCGCGCGAGGCGAGATAGTCGTTCACGGTGACGACGTGGACGCCCTTGCCTTCCAGCGCGTTCAGGTAGACGGCGAGCGTGGCGACCAGCGTCTTGCCCTCGCCGGTGCGCATCTCGGCGATCTTGCCGCTGTGCAGCACCATGCCGCCCATCAGCTGGACGTCGAAATGGCGCTGGCCCAGCACGCGCCTGGCCGCCTCGCGCACGGTGGCGAAGGCGTCGGGCAGGATGTCGTCCAGCGTCTCGCCCTTGGCCAGCCGGTCGCGCAGCCAGTCGGTGCGGCCCTTCAGCTGGTCGTCCGACAGCGCGGCGACCGACGGCTCCAGCGCGTTGATCTGAGCCACGGTCTTGTGCAGCGCCTTGACCGCGCGCGTGTTGGCGGTGCCGAAAATCTTGCGGGCGAGAGCGCCGAACATGAAAACCTCGGGAGTAAAGCGGAGTGTGGGCCAGCCTATCGACGGGTCTCACATAGGACTATGGAGAGGCCCTGTCAACGAGACCGGGCGAGACCGGTCCCGCGGCGCCCCGCCGCCGCATGACGGGACGATGAATTCGCGTCCAGCAAGCCGGGAGCCGTCTGGATGCGGCGGCCGGGGGCTGGTATAGGCCGGTCCGGCGCCACAGTTCCTGTGACGGGACGATGGCGACCCTTGCCCACGGCAGGCGAGCCATGCTTAATCCCCTGCGGAATCGGGCGCGGAGCGGCGGATGGCTCCGATGCCGCGGGCCCCTGCGAAACGGACGGCGTCTTCGATGTTGCCCCCCTTCAATCCTGCCCCCTTCAATCTCGTCCCTCGTGTTGCGAAGCATCCGCCGGAAGGAAAAAGACACGCCATGGTTCATCGAGTGTTCCGCACCGCGCTCCTGTCGGTCGCCGCCTGCGGCATCGCGCTGGCCGCCCATGCCCAGACGCCGGCTCCGGCCACCCCCGCGCCGGCGGCGGCCGCCGCGCCGGCCGCCGCCGCCCCTGCCGATCCGGTCGTCGCCCGCGTCAACGGCGAGGAGCTGCACAAGTCGGACGTCACCCGCATGGTCTCGCAGCTGCCGCCCCAGGTGCAGCAGATGCCGATCGAGATGATCTATCCGGCGGTGATCGACCAGCTGGTCAGCGGCAAGCTGGTCGCGTCGGCCGGCTACAAGGCCGGTCTGGCCGATTCGGCCGATGTGAAGGACGAGATCAAGCGCGCCGAGGAGCGCGCGGTCCAGCGCGCCTACATCCAGAAGGAGATCAAGGCCCGCGTCACCCCCGAGGCGATGCAGAAGGCCTATCAGGATTACCTGAAGGAGAACCCGGCGCTGGAGGAGGTCAAGGCCGCCCACATCCTGGTCGAGAAGGAGGACGAGGCCAAGGCCATCATCGCCCAGCTGAAGAAGGGCGGCGATTTCGCCAAGCTGGCCAAGGAAAAGTCCAAGGACGCCGCCGCCGCGGCCCAGGGCGGCGATCTCGGCTATTTCACCAAGGACGCGATGGTCGAGCCCTTCGCCAACGCCGCCTTCGCCATGAAGCCGGGCGAGGTCAGCAAGGAGCCGGTGAAGACCCAGTTCGGCTATCACATCATCAAGGTCGAGGACAAGCGCACCCAGCCGCAGCCGACCCTGGACGAGGTGAAGCCGCAGCTGGAGCAGACGCTGTCGAAGGACATCGTCACCGCGCTGGTCGAGGAGCTGCGCGGAGCCGCGAAGGTCGAGACCTTCCAGCTCGACGGCTCGCCGATGCCGAAGGAAGAGCCGGCCGCCGCCCCGGCTCCGGCCCCGGCTGCTCCGGCGGAGCCGGCGAAGAAGTAAGGGGACGGGGGGCGTACCATGCCCCCACCCCAACCCTCCCCCGCTGGGCGGGGGAGGGGGTAAGCGCTTTTGCAGGAGAGCGGCGGCAGTCCCCTCCCCTGCGAAGCGGGGGAGGGTTAGGGTGGGGGCAATACGCCAGCACCTCAAACCCTCCACGCCCACGCCACCACCACTCCCCCACCACGGGAATTCCACCATGGCCACGACCCTCTCCCCCTTGGCTCCCGCCAGCTTCCCGACGCTGCCGCCCATCGCGGGCGTGCGCATCGCCACGGCGAACAGCGGCATCCGATACAAGGGCCGCGACGATCTGCTGCTGGCCGTGCTGGATCCCGGCACCAGCGTGGCGGGCGTGCTGACCCGGTCGCTGACCTGCTCGGCCCCGGTGATCTGGTGCCGCGACAGCCTGCCCAAGGGCCAGGCCCGCGCCGTGGTGGTGAATGCCGGCAACGCCAACGCCTTCACCGGCAAGGCGGGCGACGCCACCGTCCAGGCGACCGTCGCGGCCGCCGCCGAACTGGCGGGCTGCGCCCCGGACGAGGTCTATATCGCCTCGACCGGCGTGATCGGCATCCCGCTGGCCGCCGACGCCATCGGCAAGTGCCTGGCGCCGATGGCGCCGACCCTCAAGGCCGATTCCGCCGCGTGGGAGAAGGCCGCCCGCGCCATCATGACCACCGACACCTTCCCGAAGGGCGCGGTGCGCACCGCCAGCATCGGCGGCACGACGGTGACGATCGCCGGCTTCGCCAAGGGCTCCGGCATGATCGCGCCGGACATGGCGACGATGCTGGGCTTCGTCTTCACCGACGCCGCCATCGCCGCCACCGCGCTGCAGGACATGCTGTCGGAATTCACCGAGCGCACCTTCAACGCCATCACGGTCGACGGCGACACCTCGACCAGCGACACGCTGCTGCTGTTCGCGACCGGCAAAGCCGGCAACGCCACGGTGTCGAGCGCCGATGCCGGCGAGCTGGCGGAGTTCCGTGCCGCTCTGGAGGATCTGCTGCTCGATCTGGCGCTGCAGGTGGTGCGCGACGGCGAGGGGGCGACCAAGTTCGTCGCCGTCACCGTGCGTGGCGCCGACAGCGACGCCGCGGCCAAGCGCATCGGCATGACCGTGGCGAACTCGCCGCTGGTCAAGACCGCGGTCGCCGGCGAGGACGCCAACTGGGGCCGCATCGTCGCCGCCATCGGCCGCGCCGGCGAGCGCGCCGACCGCGACCTGATCAGGATCACCGTCGGCGGCACGCTGATCTGCGCCGACGGGATGGAGGTTCCCGGCTATGACGAGACGCCGGTCGCCGCCCACATGAAGGGCAAGGAGATCGACATCGACATCGATCTCGGCCTCGGCAAGGGAACGGCGAAGGTGTGGACCTGCGACCTGACCCACGGCTACATCGACATCAACGGCAGCTACCGGAGCTGACCGCCACCGGAGCCGCGTGATGACCGCCTGTTTCGATCCCAGCTCGACCCCGGCACCCGGCTCGCTGCCGGTGCTGCTCGTCGTCGCGGTGGCGCTCGTCGATGCCGACGGGCGCGTGCTGCTGGCCCAGCGTCCGCCCGGCAAGTCGCTCGCCGGCCTGTGGGAATTCCCCGGCGGCAAGGTGGACGAGGGCGAAACCCCGGAGGCCGCCCTGGTGCGCGAGCTGAAGGAGGAGCTGGGCATCGACACGGCGGCCAGCTGCCTCGCCCCCTTCACCTTCGCCTCGCACAGCTACGAGCGCTTCCATCTCCTGATGCCGCTCTATGTCTGCCGGGTGTGGGAGGGCGACATCATGCCGCAGGAGGGCCAGACGCTCGCCTGGGTCTATCCGAACCGGATGGGCGACTATCCGATGCCGCCGGCCGATGTGCCGCTGGTGGCGATGCTGCGCGACTTGCTGTAGGGCACGATACCGTGCGTTGAAAAAGCACCAGGAAGAAGGGCATCTTCTTCATGCCGCCTTCCTCCTTCCGAAACGGCGGATGGACCACCCATCCGCCGTTTTCACTTTACACGCGGACGGTGAGCGGGCGCCATCTTTTCACACCAATGCGTGGTGGTGGCCGCGGTGGTCCGAGCTTTGTTCCCGGACGTGACCCTTTGCGGCTTTGCCATGGGGCCGATCTGTGCCACATGATGGGTCGTTGAGACGACAAGCCGGATCTCCGGCACCACTTTCCTGAACCGCATCGGCGTGGATTCGTTGTTTTCCTACAGCAACCGGGGTGCGTCGGACGACGGCTTCGGAGACCGGCCGGCCGCGGCGCTCGACGCGCTGCGGACAGTGTTCGGCTACGATTCCTTCCGTGGCCAGCAGGCCGACATCATCGACCATGTGGTGCGCGGCGGCGACGCGCTGGTCCTGATGCCGACCGGCGGCGGCAAGTCGCTGTGCTACCAGATCCCGGCACTGGTGCGCGACGGGGTGACGGTCGTCGTCTCGCCGCTGATCGCCCTGATGCGCGACCAGGTGACGGCGCTGCGGGAGCTGGGCGTGCGCGCCGCCTTCCTCAACTCCTCCCTCGGACCGGCCGAGGCGCGGGATGTCGAGCGGGCGATGGTGCAGGGCGAGATCGACCTCGTCTATGTCGCGCCGGAACGGCTGGTGACGCCGCGCTTCCTCGATCTGCTCGACCGCACCCGGCTGGCGCTGTTCGCGCTGGACGAGGCGCATTGCGTGTCGCAGTGGGGGCATGATTTCCGCCCCGAATATCTCCAGCTGTCGATCCTGCACGAGCGCCACCCGATGGTGCCGCGCATCGCGCTGACCGCCACCGCCGATGTGCAGACCCGGGCCGAGATCAAGGAAAAGCTTGGGCTGACCGACGCCCGCGTCTTCCTGTCCAGCTTCGACCGGCCCAACATCACCTACCGCGTGGTGCCGAAGAAGAGCGAGCGCCAGCAGATGCTGGCCTTCCTGCGCGAAAACCATCCGGAAGACGCCGGCATCGTCTATTGCATGTCGCGCAACAAGGTGGAGGAGGTCGCCGCCTGGCTGAATGGCCAGGGCCTCGAGGCTCTGCCCTACCATGCCGGGCTGCCGGCCGACGTGCGGGAGTCCAACCAGGATCGCTTCATCAAGAGCGAGGGTCTGGTGATGGTCGCGACCGTCGCCTTCGGCATGGGCATCGACAAGCCGAATGTCCGCTTCGTCTGCCACCTCGACCCGCCCAAGAGCCTGGAGGCCTATTACCAGGAGACCGGCCGCGCCGGCCGCGACGGGCTGCCGGCCAACGCCTGGATGGCCTATGGCATGGCCGACGTGGTGATGCTGCGCCAGATGCTTGAGCAGTCGGAGGCCGGCGACAGCCACCGCCGGGTCGAGCGCGGCAAGCTGGAGGCGCTGCTGGGCTTCTGCGAGACGCCGGACTGCCGCCGGCAGGTTCTGCTGAACTATTTCAACGAGACGCTGCCGGAGCCTTGCGGCAACTGCGACACCTGCCTGGATCCGATCGAGACCTGGGACGGCACCGTCGCGGCGCAGAAGGCGCTGTCGGCGGTCTACCGCACCGGCCAGCGCTATGGCGCCGGCCATTTGATCGACGTGCTTGTCGGCAATGCGACCGAGAAGGTGATCCAGCAGCAGCATGACCGTCTGAAGACCTTCGCGGTCGGCAAGGATCTGTCCAAGGTCGAATGGCAGTCGGTCTATCGCCAGCTGGTGGCGACCGGCCTGCTGACCGTCGACCTGGAGGGCTATGGCGGTTTCCGCCTGACCGATGCCGGTGTCGCGGTGATCAAGGGGCAGCGGGTGGTGAAGCTGCGCAAGGATCCGGTTCTGGAACGCCGCCGCGGCGTCCACGACGCGCTGCGCCGCCACACCGCGCGGGGTGGCGGCGTCGGCGGCGGGGAGGGTGTATCCAGGAGCGGCGCCCGTGGCGCGCTGTCGGCGGCCGACGACGTGCTGTGGCACGCGTTGAAGGACTGCCGCACGGCGCTGGCCAAGGCCCAGGGCGTGCCGCCCTATGTGATCTTCCATGACAGCACGCTGCTGGAAATGGTGGCCCAGCGTCCGCAGGACCACGCGAGCTTCGCCCATCTGCCGGGGGTGGGTGGCCGCAAGCTGGAGCGCTACGCCGACGCCTTCCTGGAGGTGATCCGCCAGCACGGATGAGGGCGGCGGATGGGGGTGCGCAAGCATGGCAGGCTTGAGAATGGGCGGCTGATTTTTCCGAAATTCACCGCTTGCATCCCGTGGAGCACCTCGCTATGTTCCGCGCCACGACGACGCCGCAGTAGCTCAGGGGTAGAGCAACTGATTCGTAATCAGTAGGTCCGGGGTTCAAATCCCTGTTGCGGCACCACTCTAAGGCCCTGAAAGGTAACGCCTTTCGGGGCCTTTCCATGTCCGGGGGCCGCAGCGTTTCCCACCGGCCGAAATCGTGATCTCCCACTTGACTGTTTTCGGCGTACCGGCCGCGCTCCGGAATGTTCCGCCCATGGTTGTTCCTCCCGGATTGTCGCCCGGCGCTTCGTTGCCGAAGCCCGGCGCCTTGACGGGCGAAGTGTTGCGCCAGTACCAGCGCCCAGCCACCCGCGATGAGCATCCTCTGCGTTATCGCCACCTTGCCGGATAAGGCTGGCTGGGAAACCTCGAAGCCGCCGGCCCGGTTGCCGGGGGCTCCCGATGCGCCCGGTACGGTGCGGCATGTGGTGAAGTTGTATAGTCAAGCGCCTGGCCAACGGGTTGCGGCCGGAAATGCCGGCAGCAAAAGAGCAATGCGCGAAAATCTTTGAAACATATCGCGTTCAAGGATATAAATTTTATCGCGACGCGCATAGTATCCAAGGAGATACGAATGGCCCAAGATGTCGATGCCCAGGAATTTCTGGCGCAGATACGAAACAATCCGGATATATTTTTCCGCCAGAACACAGTTTATTGGTTGTGTGGACCATCGGGGGCCGGCGGGCCGAGCCTGTCCAACTTCAAAGTAACAAGGCATGACACGCGGGTAGAGTACTCCTCCGGTCTATCCGGCCTTTTCGGCGGTTGGACCACCGGCGGTTATTCCTACGAGATCGTGAAGGATGGCGCAGGGTCGGCCCAGGGCTATTTCCTGCCCTGGAATGAGGATTCCGGCTATTCGACCGTCCTTGACGGGCATGCGGAATTCTTCGTCAACGCCCTGATGGACGGCTGTTCCTTCGGTTGCGTCGCAGGCCCCAACCATTCGGTCAGGGTTGCCCATCACAACATCCAGGGCGCCGATGGCGGCACCGATCATCAGGCGATGACCGGCACGCTGTCCGCCATGGGCTATCGCCAGACCTTCAAGCGGAACGACTATCGCACCTTGGGCAACGGGCAGGGCAGCGGCTTCGTCACCGGATTGCGCGTCGGTGGGGCGTGGCGCATCTACGCCCAGGGGGTTTACACGGCCCAGCGCCGCGACCGCATCGCGTCCTTCCGCCGCCTGATGTGATGGGTCCGTCACCCGGTCCATGCCGGGCACTCGGCCAACGATGTGCGGGCATATCGGCCATCGGAAGCTCCGATCCGGGAACTGCCGGGGTTTCAGGGGGGTGACGGATCAGGGTGTCTTCCGCAGCGCCTCGAGCATGGCCGTGCGAAGCATGTCGGGCGAGCAGGGCATCTCCAGCAGGATGCCGCCGGATGCCCCGGCCTTCCAGCGCTGGAGCAGGTTGGGATCGGCGGTGATGCCGATCCATGGCAGCGGATGGCCCATTTCGGCTTCGAAGCGGTCGCCCAATCGGTCGCCCAATCGGTCGCCGATGTCCAGGCCATCGGTCGGAGGCAGCAGCAGCAGGGTCGGGCGCAAACCCTCGTCCCGAATGATCGCTATGATGTCGTCGACGCAGTCACCGGCGATGACCCGGCACCCCCATGATTCGAGCAGGGCTTCGACGCCCAGCCGCAGGATGGCATTCTGTTCCAGGACAACGACGGTGTTCCCTGTGATTGCTGACACGGCGTGATCCCATCCAGACGTTGGGCGGCTTGGAGACTGTCCAAGATCGAAAACCCATCGGAGGGCGGGATGGTATCTGCCGTCTCTTTTTTGTCATTAACCTGTGATGGGTTCAACTCAAGGTGCGTGGGGCTCTGCCATGTCCACCAACCCATGATGATCTGACGGCTCGGCCACCGGGCGGGGGCAGGCCGCCGCCGGTCATCCCCCCGACCTCACCTGGAGATGAAGCCGGACGAATGGGAACCTTTCACAACGTGACCGCATGGAATCCACGCTATCGGGGCCGCAAGCCTGGGCGTGCGGGAGTATCCGCCCACCCCACAAGCGCATTCCGCCTCACTCCACCGGGTAGGGCGGCTTCGTGTAGCCCGCCGGCGACAGGGTGAAGATCTCCGCCCCGTCGGCGGTCACGCCGATGGAATGCTCGAACTGGGCGGACAGCGACTTGTCCTTGGTCACCGCGGTCCAGCCGTCGCCCAGGATCTTCACGTCGGCGCGGCCGGTGTTGATCATCGGCTCGATGGTGAAGATCATGCCTTCCTTCAGCACCAGACCCTCGCCGGGCCTGCCATAATGCAGGACCGACGGCGGCTCGTGGAAGACGCGGCCGACGCCATGGCCGCAGAAATCGCGCACCACCGAGAAACGATGGGATTCGGCGAAACTCTGGATGGCATGGCCGATGTCGCCCAGGGTGGCGCCGGGCTTCACCACGTCGATGCCGATCATCAGCGCGTCATAGGTGACGTCCACCAGCTTGCGCGCCTTCACCCCGACGTCGCCGCACAGATACATGCGGCTGCTGTCGCCGTACCAGCCGTCGACGATCGGCGTCACGTCGATGTTCAGGATGTCGCCGTCGACCAACCGCTTGTCGCCGGGGATGCCGTGGCAGACGACATGGTTGACCGAGATGCAGTTGGCGCGCGGGAAGCCGCGGTAACCCAGCGGGGCGGGGATGCCGCCATGGTCGCGGATGAACTGTTCCAGCAGGCGGTCGAGTTCGCCCGTGGTGACGCCCGGCTGCACATAGGGGGCGATGTAGTCCAGCGTCAGCGCGGCCAGCCGGCCTGCCTTGCGCATGCCCTCGAACCCCTCCGGGCCATGCAGACGGACGCGGTTGGAGTCGACGTGATCCTGTTCCAAGACGAATGCCCCTATGCCAAAAAAACCGAAATCCGGACATGCCGCGGCGCTACAGACGGATCGGCAGCGGCCGGTCCAATTCAATCGATTCGGGCGTGATCGCGCAAGCCCAACACAGCGCCTCGACCCCCGAATCCAGCGCGCGGCGCAGGCCGGCGTCATAGGCCGGGTCGAGATCGGCCGCCGTGCGGAAATAAGTGCAGTCGGTGCGCTGGACAAGATAGAGCATGACCGCCCGGCAACCCTGCGCCACCATCGCCGCCATCTCCTCCAGATGCTTGGCGCCGCGGGCGGTGACGCAATCCGGGAACTCGGCGGCGTCTCCCTGCGGGCCGTCCGGGCGGCGGAGATGGACGTTCTTCACCTCGACATAGACGGGCGGCCGGGGGGACGGCTGCGCCGGATCGTCCTCCAGCAGAATGTCGATCCGGCTGTTGCGGCCGTACTTCACCTCGCGCCGCAGCCGGCCGTAGCCGGCCAGTTCCGGGATGGTGCCGGCGGCGATCGCGGCGGCGGCCAGGGCGTTGGGGTGGCCGGTGTTGACGCCGACCAGCCCCTCGCCCCAGGGGGCGGCGGCCTCCACCAGCTCCAGCGTGTGGGCGAGCTTGCGCTTCGGGTTGGCGGAGCGCGACAGCCACACCGCCGATCCCGGCAGGGCCAGCCCGATCATGCTGCCGGAATTCGGGACATGCACGGTGATCTCCGCCCCGTCCAGCTCGACGTCGGCGAGGAACCGCTTGTAGCGGCGGATCAGGCGGCCTTGAAGAAGGGGGGTGGGAAAGCGCATCTTGGCGGCGACGCTACCCTTGGCCTTCCCGCTCGACAAGAGCGTTCCGACGGAGACCCGCACCGCCATGACGTCCGAGACAGCCGTCCCCCCGGCCGCAGACAATCCGACCGCCGCCGTCCTGGTGATCGGCAACGAGATCCTGTCGGGCCGCACCAAGGACGCCAACCTGGGGCACATCGCCGAAAAACTGACGGAGATCGGCGTGCGGCTGCGCGAGGCGCGGGTGGTGCCGGACGTGGAGGAGGAGGTCGTCGCCGCGGTCAACGCGCTGCGTGCGCGCTACACCTACGTCTTCACCACCGGCGGCATCGGCCCGACCCACGACGACATCACCGCGGCCTGCGTCGCCAAGGCCTTCGGCGTCGCGCTGGAGCGCAACGGGGAAGCGGTCGCCCGGCTGGAGCGCCATTACGCCGCCGGCCAGCTGAACGAGGCGCGGCTGCGCATGGCCAACGTCCCGGCCGGCGGCATCCTGATCGACAATCCGATCAGCCAGGCGCCGGGGTTCCAGATCGGCAACGTCTTCGTCATGGCCGGCGTGCCCAACATCATGCGGGCGATGCTGGACGGGGTGCTGCCGCGTCTGGCCGGCGGGCCGGCGCTGCATGCCCGCACGGTGGCCTGCGAGTTGGCCGAGGGCGTGATCGCCGCCGAGCTGTCGGCCTTGCAGGACCGCCATCCGGAACTCGAGATCGGCAGCTATCCCTATTTCCGCAACGGCTTCTTCGGCGTCAGCCTGGTGCTGCGCGGCACCGGCGAGGGCGAGGTGGAGGCGGCGGCCGGCGAATTGGCCGACATCGTCCGGCGGCTGGGCGGCACGCCGACCGTGACCGTCGGAACCAAAGGGTAGGGTGACGCTATGACCGCGGCTATGCCGGGGGATCGATTGCCGCGGACCGATTCGGGTCTACATGGAGTATCCGGCGCCAGGCCATCCGACATCAGGCCGTTTGGCGCCGGGACCGAGTCTGCCGGGAGAGCCCCGCCATGAAGACCTTCGAGAAAGCGGCGCTGCTGTTCCTGCTGCGCCATCTGTTCGCCGGCATCGTCGGTGCGGTGGTGCTGGCCAGCGGGCTTTTGTGGTTCGACGTCGCCCGGCTGGCCACCTTGATCGGCAGCAGCGAATACGGCATCACCGCCACCGTCATGCTCTATGCCGGCCTGATGCTGACCTTCGGCAGCGTGTCGATGGGAATCGGCATCATGACGCTGAACGAGGACAACCGGCCGTAGGATCAGGGGGGGAAACGCTCCCGGTCAGAAGCGGGTGCCGAACGGTCCGAAGCGGTCGTAAATCCAGACCAGCGCGACGATCGCCGCCAGCCACAGCGCCGCGTTGCGCACCGCCACGCCGCGGTTGCGGCGAAGGGCGGCAGGAACCACCAGAACCGCCACCATCAGAAGCGCCACCAGCGACAGCCAGTTCGTCTCGCTCACGCCAAGCCCTCCCGTTTCCTGAGCCCATTCCCCGGGTCATGCATCAATCGATATGGGCCTTCGATATGGGACGGTCGCCGGTTTTGCGAAGGGGTCTTGACCGAAAGCCCGGCGATTGTCTAAGTCATGAACACGGAACGGTGCGTTGCATATCCATGTATGCAATCTCTGCGGGTATCCCGGTGCCGCTCCGTCGGCATGTGCTTTGGCATCGAGGCTCCGGTCGTCAGACCGGGACTCCGGTGGCGAAGCCGGGGCGCGGGCGTGGCGAAACCGGTAGACGCAAGGGACTTAAAATCCCTCACCCTTAGGTATGCGGGTTCGAGTCCCGCCGCCCGCACCATCATCCATCCGATGAATGCCGTCCGGCGGTTCAGCCGGCCGCTTTGGCGGTGAACTGGTCGAACGCCTCGACTGCCTGGGCCGCATACATCACCGACGGGCCGGCGCCCATATAAACCGCCATGCCCATCGTCTCCATCACCTCGTCGCGAGTCGCGCCCTGCTTCATCGCCGCTTCCGCATGGAAGGCGACGCAGCCGTCGCAGCGGATCGCCACGGCGATGCCCAGCGCGATCAGTTCCTTCGTCCTGGTGTCGAGCGCATCCGCCTTCAGCGCCGCCTGGGCCATTCCGGAAAATGCCTTCATCACCTCAGGCGCGCCGCCCCGCAGCTCACGGATGGCGCCGGACAGCTCGCCGGTCATCTGCGGCCAATCCTTGTGCATGGTCGTCTCCCTTGTAAAAGATCGAAGAAATGGATCAGCGGAACGCCGGGCCGGTGGCGGCGCCGGCCCGCTTCAGCAGGATCGCCAACGGGCAGAAGCCGGTGAAGGACGATTGCAGCAGGTTGGCCCCGGCAAAGGCGGTCAGCCACAGCCAGCCCGGGCCGTGCAGTTGCGACAGCGCGAGACTGGCAAGGATTACCGTGCCGGCGAAGGCCATGACGATGCGGTCGATGCTCATGGTGTTTCTCCTGACGTGGAAGGGCCGCCGCAGGGGCCATCGGCTGTTACGGCCCCCCGGTCGGGGCGGCAATACAGCTCGGCCAGTACGGCGATGACCGCTGTCACCTCCCGGCTGGCAAGCGAATAGAGGATCGTCTGCGACCGCCGCCGGGTGCGGACCAGCCCATCGGCACGCAGCCGGGCCAGATGCTGCGACAGGGCCGACTGGCTGAGCCCGGCCACCTCGCACAATTGGCCGACGCTGCGCTCGCCCTGGCCCAGTTCGCACAGGATCAGCAGGCGTGCCTCGTGCGACAGAGCCTTCATCAGCGTCACGGCGGGGCGCAGCCCCGGGGTCATGTCGAAAGCATTCATTGACACTAATTTAGTAAATACTTAAATATTGGTCAAGAGCTTTCCGCAAGCGCTCTCCGGGGCCGCGGTTCCGGCCCCCCGGCCCGCCCCCGATCCGATCCATCGACGATGCCAACCGAGAGGTGCCCCCACCATGTGGCTCTGCTCCCTGATCCGCCGCCTGATCCCCGCCGCCCCGTCCGACAGGCCGGCCGGCACCTCTGCCGGCTCCCCTGCCGGCCGCATTGCCCAGGCCGATCCGCGGACCGTGATGCAGTGGCAGGGGGCCGGCGAAACCGTCATCGTCGACGTCCGCGAACCCCACGAACATGCCGCCGGGCATATCCCGGGCGCCATCCTGAACCCGCTGTCGCGGTTCGACCCGTCGCGGGTTCCCACCGATGCGGCCAAGCATCTGGTCTTCCACTGCCAGGGTGGCATGCGTTGCGGCCCGGCCGCCGAACGCATGATGGCGTCCGGCTTCACCGGCACCGTCAACCGCCTGCGCGGCGGCTTCGCCGGCTGGGTCCAGGCCGGCGGCCCGGTGGAGCGCTGACCTCGAAGGCATGACGATCCCGCAGCGGCCGCGCCCGTGCATGCTCCCGGCAGCCGACCATGCGCGGTGGAAAGGCCCGGCCCGGCCCATCGGGGCGGGGTGCCCGGTTGCATTCGGACCGGCCTTGCGGAAAAATACCGGGGTCATGACAGAAATCACCATCTCCCCGGATCGATGCCGGCGCCCCCAAACCAGCGGGGCCGCCGCATGAAACCCGCCCCCTCCTCCATCCTGGTCGACGAAGCCGGGCCGCAGAATTTCACCCTCGCCGTGACGTTCGACGGCCGGCGCTTCGAGTGCGGCAGCTACATCAGCCGCGCCGCGGCAATGCAGGCCGGCCGGCTGTTCATCCAGCGCAAGGAGGGCGAGGCCGCCGGCGGCCGGACCAAACGGAAGCCCGGCAAGGGCTGACGGCCGCCGCGGTCCCGGAACGGCTCTGCCGAACCGTCCCGGCCGGGCACAACAGAAGGGCGAACCGATGCCGTTGCGTCAGGAGATGGAGACCGCCCGGTTCGAGGCCAGGGCAGAAGACGGCACCGTTCATGTGGTCGTCGAATTCACCGTGTTCATCCAGATGGTGACATTCAGAGGCCCTGCCGGATGGGTGCCGGAGGGGAAAGCCCATCGCCTGGAGACTGGCGGAGCGGTGGAGGCATTGGCCGACGGCAGCTTCCGGATTTCCGCGACGGACCTGGCGATCCGGCGCAGCGAGAGCCCCGGGCCATGAACCGCCAGCCCTCGCCGTTCATCGGGCAGGGCAAGGAAAACAGGGGGCGGCACCGGACGGAGCCCGTTCGGCGGTGGCGCCCCATCGAAGGCGGCGGGCAGCAGACTGTGCGGTGTCCGGGCTGTCGGGCGCGTGCCATCGCGCGCAGCGGTCCGGGGGCCGAGCGGGGGGGGCGCTTGAAGGCTGGGGAGGGGGGCCGGCTGCTCCGGTGCGCCCGGCTCGACGGCGCAACAGGGAGACGCATCATGCCGAGAGAAGATGGTGCGGGCGGTCGGACTCGAACCGACACTCCTTGCGGAACCGGATTTTGAGTCCGGCGCGTCTACCAATTTCACCACGCCCGCAGCGACGCCTCTTCTAACGCAACCGTTCGGAAACGGAAAGTGCAAAAGAACGGGGCGACGCCGCCGCCGTGCCGCTTATTCCCCGCTGCCGCCGCCGCCCCTGTCATGCCGTCGCAGGGGCCGGGCGGGCGGAGCTGCCGGCTGGCCGAACGGCTCCGCACGCGCTACCTTGTCGGGCATGACGACCAAGATCCCGATCTCCCCCCTGTTCTGCCGCGTCCTCGACGATCCCCGCGTGGCCTCCCTGCTGCTGGCGCTGGCCAGCGCCGGGGTGCTGCTGTCGGCGCTGTTCTTCCAGTTCGTGCTGGATTACCAACCCTGCGTCCTCTGCATCATGCAGCGCTGGCCCTATGTGGCGGTGATGGTGTTCGGGCTGGTGACCTGGCTGTTCCGCCGCTGGAAGGGGCTGGGCGACGCGCTGCTGGTGGCGAGCGGGTTCGCCCTGCTGGCCGGCGCCGGCATCGCCGCCTACCATGTCGGGGTGGAGCAGCATTGGTGGGCCGGCACCTCCTCCTGCGGCGGCTCGGTTCCGGCCAATTCGCTGGAGGCGCTGCGCGCCCAGGTGATGGCCGCCCCGGTCACCCGCTGCGACGAGGTGGCATGGTCGCTGTTCGGCATCTCCATGGCGGGCTACAATGTGGCGATCTCGCTGGCGCTGGCGGCCTATGCCTTCGTCGCCGCGCGCATCGCCTACACCCGCACCCCGGTGTCGAGGACCGCATTGTGAGCGAAACGACCTTTCCGAACGCCGGCCCGAACGCCAGCCGAGCCCGTCACCCGTCCGCGTCGCGGGGGGCGATGCCCGGCGACCTGCCGCGGCGCGACCGGCTGGCCCGCATCGTCCGCGTCGACCATGCCGGCGAATATGGCGCGAAGCGCATCTACGAGGGCCAGATCGCCGTGATCGGCAAGGGCCGCCACGGCAAGACCCTGCGCCACATGGCCGAGCAGGAGTTGGAGCATCTGGAGTATTTCGAGAAGCAGCTGACCCGGCGCCGCGTGCGCCCGACCCTGCTGCAGCCGCTGTGGCACGTCACCGGTTTCCTGCTTGGCGCCGGCACGGCGCTGCTGGGCGAGCGGGCGGCGATGGCCTGCACCGTCGCGGTGGAAGAGGTGATCGAGCGGCATTACGAGGCGCAGCTGAAGGAACTCGGTCCCGACGAGCAGGAGCTGGCCGACAGCATCCGCAAGTTCCAGGCGGAGGAGGTCGAGCATCGCGACATCGGTCTCGTCAACGAGGCGGAGCTCGCGGCGGGCTATCCGGTGCTGACCGCCGCGATCAAGGCCGGAACGCGGGCGGTGATCTGGGTGGCGGAGCGGGTGTAGGGGAGCACCCCCCCCTACATCGGATCCAGTTCCGAGTCCCAATAAAGAAAATCCCGCCAACTTTCGTGAAGGAAGTTTGGCGGGAAGGCACGTCCATTCTCTTGCAGTTCGTAGGCGCTTGGCTGGAAGGGCGGACTGAGGGGGATCATGCCGCAGACATGCGGCAGCCGGTCGCCCTTCGCCAGGTTGCAGGCGGAACAGGAGGTGATGACGTTTTCCCACGTCGTCCGGCCGCCGCGCGACCGCGGGACCACATGATCGAAGGTCAGGTCGTGGGTGGGGAAGGGGCGGCCGCAATACTGGCAGGTGAATCGGTCGCGCAGGAAGACGTTGAAGCGGGTGAAGGCCGGGCGGCGGGTGGCCGGGATGAATTCTTTCAGCGAGATGACGCTGGGCAATCGGACTTCGAAGCTTGGGGATCTGACGACCCGGTCATAGTGCGATACGATGTTGACCCGTTCGAGAAAGACCGCCTTGACCGCTTCCTGCCAGGACCATAGCGACAAGGGGAAGTAACTGAGCGGGCGGAAATCCGCGTTCAGCACCAGAGCCGGACAGTGATCGGGTGGTGGAGCCAATGGCCACTCCCTTGTCTGAAACCGTTTCTGTAACCGTGTCCCGAACCCGGCGCGCGGTGTTGCGGCTGGTGCGCGGGCTGCTGTCTTATTGCCGTCTTATCAGCCCCGGCAGCCGGATCGCCGATCCGGGACAACCAGATACATAGAGGATCGGCGGCCGGGACTCAACATCTTGACCCGGCGGGACCCAATTTCTTCACCGATGTGTAACCTTTTTCGCGCTGTGGGCATCGGTTCCGGGGCGGGACAGGGCAGGGCGGGGGAGGACGGCCCAGGCGGGCGGGCACTCGCGCAGCGGCTGTGACATCCCGAAAAAGATGCGTGCCCGCGCTTGTGCGGTTACCCCTCGTTAACCATGACGGCGGCATCGTGGATCTCGTTGATCCTAGACGATCCCGCCGGTTGCGCCGGCCGGACGCGACCCCGAGGAAAGCCCTGCCATGACCGCCGTCATCATCGACCTCGCCCAGAAGCGCCGCGAACGCGAGGAGCGTGACCGCCAGATCCGCATCGACGCCTTCGACCGCGAACTGCGCCGTCGGCTGGCGCTGTATCTGGAGGGCGAGGACATCCCGGTCGAGCCGATCCGCGACAACCCCTATTTCTGAGCCCCGTCCCCCTCGCACATCGCGCGCCCGATCCGGCCGGCGATGCGCTGGCCTTATGTTCGGCGATCGGATTCACGCTTCAAATCGATGCCGATTTTACGCGATCCGATCTATAAGGCGGGAATGAGCGACCTCGTCACCCGCTTCGCCCCCAGCCCGACCGGGCATCTGCATCTGGGCCATGCCCATTCCGCCCTGTTCGGCTGGACGATGGCCCGCGGCGCGACGGCCCGCAGCAGCGGCGGGCGCTTCCTGTTGCGGATCGAGGACATCGACCCCAACCGCTGCCGCCCCGACTATGAACGCGGCCTGATCGAGGATCTGGCCTGGCTCGGACTCGACTGGGACGGTCCGGTCCGGCGCCAGTCCGACCATTTCGACGATTACCGCGCCGCCCTGGCCCGGCTCGAGGCGCTGGGCGTGCTCTATCCCTGCTTCTGCACCCGCAAGGACATCGCCGCCGAGATCGCCGGGGCCGGCGCCGCGCCGCACGGTCCCGACGGGCCGCTCTATCCCGGTACCTGCCGCCACCGCCCGGCAGCGGAGCGGACGGAGCGGATCGCCGGAGGCGCGGCCTGGGCGTTGCGACTCGACGTTGCCGCCGCATCCCGGCTGACCGGCCCCCTGCGCTGGCACGACCGCGCCCGGGGATGGCAGGAGGCGGTGCCGGAGTTGCTGGGCGACGTGGTGCTGGCGCGCAAGGACACGCCGACCAGCTATCATCTCAGCGTCACCGTCGACGACCATCTCCAGGGCGTGACGCTGGTCACCCGCGGCGAGGATCTGTTCTTCGCCACCCATCTGCACCGGCTGTTGCAGGAGTTGCTGGGCTACGATCCGCCCGATTACCACCACCACGGCCTGCTGCGGAACGCGGCGGGCGAGCGGCTGGCCAAGCGCGACCGCGCACAGACGCTGCGCTCGCTCCGCGACGAGGGGCGCAGCCCGGCCGAGGTCCGGGAGATGGCCGGATTCCCCGGCTGAGTTGAAGCCGCGGCGGCGTTGCCGATAGGGCCGGCGGGTGTCCAGGTTGCCGGTACTTCGGCATCGGTGCCAAGTTGCTGCAACTTGGCGGTCATCGCCATATCTCTACAGCGGCCGCCGCGCCTTCAGCGCCGCGGTCAGCGTGCCGTCGTCGAGATAGTCGAGCTCGCCGCCGACCGGCACGCCATGGGCAAGGCGGGAAACCGAGACGTCGGCATCGCTCAGCCGGTCCGTCACCACATGGGCGGTGGTCTGGCCGTCGACGGTGGCGTTCAGGGCGAGGATGACCTCGTGCACCGCCGGATCCTTCGCCCGTTCGGCAAGGCCGGAGATGTTCAGGTCGTCCGGGCCGACGCCCTGCAAGGCGGACAAAAGGCCGCCCAGCACATGGTAGGTGCCATGGAAGGCGCGGGTGCGTTCCAGCGCCCACAGGTCGCCGGCATCCTCGACCACGCAGATGACCGAGCGGTCGCGGGTGCGGTCGGCGCAGACGGTGCAGGGGTCGCGGCTGTCCAGGTTGCCGCAGACGGAACAGGCGCGGATCGACTCGCCGGCCGCCGCCATCGCTTCCGACAGGGGAACCAGCAGGCTGTCCCGCCGCTTCATCAGATGCAGTGCTGCCCGCCGTGCCGACCGGGGACCGAGTCCCGGCAGCTTGGACAGCAACTGGATCAGGCGTTCGATTTCAGGTCCGATCATGGGGTGGGGTGCCGACACATATCTCCCTCTCCCGCCCCGGGAGAGTGAAGGGGCCCAAGCGGAGCTTGGGATGGGTGAGGGGCGATACGAGGATAAGGGGGTCCATGTCCGGATCGCCCCTCACCCTCCCCGCCTGCGGCGGGTCCAAGGCCGCTCGCAAGTCTCGCGACCGCGCTCCGCCTACGATCACCTTCGGTGCTCGTCCGGCCTATGGCCGGCGGCTCCGCGCCCTCTCCCGGGGCGGGAGAGGGCAAGAAGGATCAGAAGGGCAGCTTCATGCCCGGCGGCAGCTTCAGCCCGCCCATCATCTTCGAGGTCTCCTCGGCGACATGCTGCTCCACCTTCTTCTTGGCGTCGTTGAAGGCGGCGACGATCAGATCCTCCAGAACCTCGACGTCCTCGGGATCGACCACTGACTTGTCGAGCTTGACCTTCTTCATCTCGCTCTTGCCGTTGACGGTCACGACGACCATGCCGGCCGCGCTCTGGCCGGTCACTTCGACCTGCTCCAGGCTCGCCTGCATTTCCTGCATCTTGGCCTGCATCTGCTGGGCCTGCTTCATCATGTTGCCGATATTCTTCATCGGTCAGTACTCTCCTTCGTCGTCGAGGGGGTAATAGACCCCGTCGTCCTGCTGCTGAACAATGAAATCGGGTGTCTCGCCGTCATCCGCAACCGCTGCACTTTCCGCCGCGGCGACTTCGGCCAGATCGCGGACCTCGACGATCTTCGCGCCGGCGAAGGCCTCGATCACCGCGCGCACCACCGGGTTGGCCTCCGCCTCCGACCAGGCGCGGCGCTTCTCCGCCTTCTCCTGCTCGGCCAGCGTCGGCTGGGCCTGCCCTTCGGACAGGGCGACGATCCAGCGCTGGCCGGTCCATTCGGTCAGGAACTGCCCGACCTTGGCCGGCAGGGTCGGCGGCGCGGCGGGACGCAGCTTGAGTTCGAGCCGGCCCGGCTCCATCCGCACCAGCTGGACCGTCTCCATCAGATAGCCGTAGAGCGCGCCCTCGCGCCGGTCGGAGAACAGCTGCACCAGCGTGCGGAAGTCCGGCGGCATCGGCGACAGCTCCTCGCCCGCCGCGACGGCGGCCGGGGCGGGCGCCGCCGCCATGACGGCCTGCGGCTGGGCCGAGCCGCTGGAGCGCGCCACCGCATGGGTGGCGACCGCGACCGGGCCGCCGCCTGGACCGCCGCCTTGGCCGCGGCCCATCGCCCCGCCGCCATTCGCCTGCTGGGCCTGGAACTGGCGGATCAGCTCGCCCGGGGTCGGCAGGTCGGCGGCATAGGACAGGCGGACGATCACCATCTCCAGCGCCTGCTGCGGCACCGGCGCCGCCTGCACCTCGCCCAGCCCCTTCAGCAGAAGCTGCCAGGCGCGGGTCAGCGCCGGCATGCCGAGCTTGCCCGACAGCACCGCTCCGCGCGTGCGCTCGGCCTCCGGCAGGGACGGGTCGTTGGCGCTGTCGGGCACCACCTTCAGCCGGGTCAGATTGTGGACGAGATCGAGCAGATCCTGCAGGATCACCACCGGATCCGCGCCGACGCGGTGCAGGTCGGACAGGATGTCCATCGCCTCGGCAGGGCGGGCGGAGACGGCGGACTCGAACAGGTCGATCACGCGGGTGCGGTCGGCCAGCCCCAGCATGTCGCGCACCTGCTGCGCGGTGACGGTGCCGGCGGCGAGCGCGATGGCCTGGTCCAGCAGCGACAGCCCGTCGCGCACTGACCCGTCGGCGGCGCGCGCCACCAGGGCGGCGGCGTCCCCCTCGATCTCCGCCCCTTCCAGCGCGGTGATGCGGGTGAAATGCTCCTTCAGCACCTGGGCGTCGACCCGGCGCAGGTCGAAACGCTGGCAGCGCGACAGCACCGTCACCGGCACCTTGCGGATCTCGGTGGTGGCGAAGACGAACTTCACATGGCTCGGCGGTTCCTCCAGCGTCTTCAGGAGCGCGTTGAACGCGCTCTTGGACAGCATGTGGACCTCGTCGATGATGTAGAGCTTGTAGCGGGCCGAGACGGGAGAATAGCGCACGCCGTCGATGATCTCGCGGATGTCGTCGACGCCGGTGTGGCTGGCGGCGTCCATCTCCATCACATCGACATGCCGGTCCTCGGCGATGGCGCGGCAATTGTCGCAGACGCCGCAGGGGCTGACCGTCGGCCCGCCGGTGCCGTCGGGGCCGGTGCAGTTCAGCGCGCGGGCGATGATGCGGGCGGTGGTGGTCTTGCCGACGCCGCGCACCCCGGTCAGCATGAAGGCCTGGGCGATGCGGCCGGACTGGATGGCGTTGCTCAGGGTGCGGACCAGCGCGTCCTGGCCGATCAGCTCGTCGAAGGTCTTCGGCCGGTATTTGCGCGCGAGCACCCGGTAGGCCAGCCCGGTGGCGGGAGCCGGGGCGGGGGCGGAAAGGGCGGTGCTGTCGGCGGTGGTGTCGGTCACGCGGCTGGCCTGTCGAAACGACGGGAGGGAAGGGGTTCGTTCGGGCCGCAGGATAGCGTCCCGGCGCCGCGCTGTCGCCGTCTGTTTCGTGCTGGCAATCTGAGGGAAGGGTGGGAGACTGGACGAACGACCCGAGCCGTAACTCGTTGCGGCTGCTTCCTTCCGGACCTGACCGGGTTGGCGAGGGACTCGTCCGACGCCAGCCTCCCGCCGCTGTTATGGCGATGGAGCCGCCGGGATGCAAGGGGAAACGGTTCGTGTGCGGGGGAGCCGACAGTGTCCGCGCGGACTATTGACGATTATATTTCGGACTATAAATTATGGTTTGTTCCATAATTGGTCCTAGTGAGGCCGCCCGTGCCGTCCCCCCTTGCACAGAAATTCCTGTTCCACCGGCCGAAGCTGGCGGCATCCCTGGCCGACATCGTGACGGGGGATGCACCGATCGGGGCCGAGCCGACGCTGTGTCTGGCGGCGCCGCGGCGGACAGGGAAAAGCACCTTCCTGCGTCATGACCTGGGGCCGGAGTTGGAGAATCGCGGCATCCTGTTGGTCTATGTCGATCTGTGGTCGGACATGGCGGCCGATCCCGCCCATCTGATCGCGGAGTCGCTGAAGGCCGCGCTTCGCCGGGCCGACAGCCTTCCGGTGAAGGCGGCGCGGGCGGTCGGGCTGGCCAGGCTGGGGGTCGGTGGCGTCTCGGTCGACATCGACCGGATCGGGCAGGCGCAAGGGACCACGTTGGCCGACGCGCTGGAAGCCCTGCTGGAGCGGACGCACAAGCGCATCGCCCTGCTGGTGGACGAGGCGCAGCATGCGCTGACGACCGAGGCCGGGTTGAACGCGATGTTCGCGCTGAAGGCGGCGCGCGACCGGCTGAACACCAGGGACGACGCCCGCGACGGCCCGAACCTGATGATCGTGCTGACGGGATCCCACCGGGACAAGCTGAGCCGGCTGGTGCTGAACCGCGACCAGCCCTTCTTCGGCACAGGTGCGCGCAGCTTCCCGCTGCTGGACCGTGCCTATACCGATGCCTACACGGCCTGGATCAACGCCCGGCTGGCGGAGGGGAACCGGTTCGACGCCGAAGACGTCTTCGCGGCCTTCGACGCCGTTGGACGCCAGCCGGAAACCCTGATGCGGATCCTGTCGGATGCGGCGCTGCTGGTCGGCGATGCCGGCGAATTGAAGCGGGCGCTGGCGGATGGGGCGACCGGGCTTCGTCAGCGGGTGTGGGACGATTACGAGGCGGCATGGTCGGGGCTGTCGCCGTTGCAGCGGGCGGTGGTCGAACGGCTGACCGTGGAGGGTCCGCAATCCGCCCCCTTCTCCGCTCCGGCCCTGCAAGCCTACGCCGACGCCATCGGGGAGGCGGTGGAACCGCCGGCCGTGCAGGCGGCCATCGAGGCGCTGCGGCAGAAGAACATCCTGTGGCGGTCGGCGCGCGGGCAATATGCGCTCGACGACCAGGGGATGGCGGAGTGGCTGAAGGCACGGGCAGACGGGGCTGTGCAGGGGTAGCCAAAACAAAAAGGCTCCGGGCCGAAGCCCGGAGCCTTTCGCTGTGCGGTCCCTTGGAGCCGCTTACTTCTTCAGCGCCGCGACGCCCGGCAGTTCCTTGCCTTCCAGCCATTCCAGGAAGGCGCCGCCGGCGGCCGAGACGTAGGTGAACTTGTCCTCGACCCCGGCATGGGCCATCGCCGCCACGGTGTCGCCGCCGCCGGCCACCGACAGCAGGCCGCCGGCCTCGGTGCGGGCGGCGACCAGGCCGGCAACCGCGTTGGTGCCGGCGTCGAAGGGCTGGATCTCGAAGGCGCCGAGCGGGCCGTTCCACACGATGGTCTTGGCGCCCTGAAGCTTCACGCCCAGGTACTCGACGGTCGCCGGGCCGACGTCCAGCGCCATCTCGTCCGCGCCGATGGCGTCGAAGGCCACCACGCGGTTGGCGGCGCCGGCCTTGAACTCCTTGGCGACGACGAAATCCTTCGGCAGCAGGATCTCGCAGTTCGACTCCTCGGCGGTCGCCATGATGGCGCGGGCCTGGTCGGCCATGTCCTTCTCGCACAGCGAGGCGCCGACGTCCGTGCCCTTCGCGAACAGGAAGGTGTTGGCCATGCCGCCGCCCAGCACCAGCAGGTCGACCTTGCGGACCATGTTGCCGAGCAGCTCCAGCTTGGTCGAGATCTTGGCACCGCCGACGACGGCGGCCACCGGACGCTCCGGCTTCTCAAGCGCGAGCGTCAGCGCCTTCAGTTCGGCTTCCATCAGGCGGCCGGCGGCGTTCGGCAGCAGGCGGGCGACGCCCTCGGTCGAGGCATGGGCGCGGTGCGCGGCGGAGAAGGCGTCGTTGACGTAGAGGTCGCCCAGCTCGGCCATCTGCCTGGCGAAATCCTGGTCGTTCTTTTCCTCCTCGGCGTGGAAGCGGGTGTTCTCCAAGAGGACGATGGCGCCCTCATGCACCTTGGCGATGGCCTCCTTGGCCTTGTCGCCGACGCAATCCTCGGCGAAGGCGACCTTCTGGCCGACGGCGGCGCTGAGCGCGTCCAGCACGTTGCGCAGCGAGTTCTTGGCGTCGGGGCCGTTCTTCGGCCGGCCGAAATGCGACAGGACCACGACCTTGGCGCCCTTGGACGACAGCTCCGTCAGGGTGGGGGCGAGGCGGTCGATGCGGGTGGTGTCGGAAACCTTGCCCTCCTGCATCGGAACATTCAGGTCGGCGCGCACCAGCACCGTCTTGCCGCTCACCTCGAGGTCGTCGATCGTGTTGAAATCGGTCATCGTCGCACTTCCCGTATGTATGGCCGTCTTTATGGCCGCATTTATGGCCGTCCCGCGATGGATGCGGCCCCAGAGTCGATTCGGCGGAACCCAATCACAGCCCTGCCCGCTTTGCAACGGCCCAGGGGTGGGGCGAAATGGGGCATAATGACCCTGCAAGCGCTTGACCGGAAGGGCGGATGCAGCACCCGGCATCGCCGCAACCGCAGGCTTCTGCAACATTTCCGTAACTTGACCCTGTGCATGGGCTGTGCAAACACCCAACTGTAGGCCCATGGGCCGCAAAACGGGGGTTGAAGCGCAGGCGATGGCTGAGGCGGACATCAACCGCGAGACGGAATTGAAGCTGGCTGCGCAGCCGGAGGATTTCGACAGGCTGCGCGCCGCTCCCGCCATCGCAGACCGGGCGGCCGGCCCGGCGGCGACGCGAACCCTGGAAAGCACCTATTACGACACCGAGGACCGCCGGCTCGCCGCGCGCAAGGTGACGCTGCGGGTGCGCAAGACCGGCGACGGCTTTGTCCAGACGGTCAAGTCGGCCCCGGACGAGGACGGGATCGGGCGCGGCGAGTGGGAATGCGCGGTCACCTCCGCCACCCCCGACCTGACGCTGATCGCCGACGGTGCCGCCATCGACCTGCTGGGACCGCTCGGCGAGTCGGAGTTGCAGCCGGTCTTCACCTCCATCGTCGAGCGCACGACCCAGGACGTGACGCTGGGCGAGGGGGACGGGGCCGCCCGCATCGAGATCGCCTTCGACCGCGGCCGCATCCTGCTGCCCGACGGCCGGTCGCGCGAGCTGTGCGAGGTCGAGCTTGAACTGAAGGAGGGCACGCCCGCCGCCCTCTATGAGCTGGCGCAGGATCTCGCGAAGGCCGCCCCGCTGCGGCTGGAGATGCGCAGCAAGGCCGAACGCGGCCATGCGCTGGCCAACGGCGAAACCGACAAGGCGGTGAAGGCGGAGAAGCTGCTGCTCGATGCCGAGACCACGGTGGAAGGGGCGGTCGCCCGCATCGTGCGCGCCTGCCTTGCCCACATGATCGCCAACGAGGCGGTGACGCTGGCCGGCGAGGATCCGGAGGGCGTCCACCAGATGCGCGTCGCCCTGCGCCGGCTGCGCTCGGCCACCGCGCTGTTCCGGCCCTTCATTCCCACCGTGCAGTATCTCTGGCTGGTCGGCGAGATCAAATGGCTGGCCGGCAGCCTGGGGCCGGCGCGCGACTGGGACGTGTTCGGCGAGGAGCTGCTGGCCCCGGTGCGCGACGCCTTCCACCGCGCCGACGGGCATGGCCGCTCGGCGGTCGAGGATCTCGACACGCTGGCCGCCGCCGCCGAGGCCAAGCGCCTGCGGGCCTATGAGGGCGTGCGCGAGGCGATCCGCTCGGACCGCTACACCGCCTTCCTGCTGGGCGTCGGCAGCTGGGTGGAGAAGCGCGGCTGGCGCGACCAGCCGGTCAGCGAGGAGTCGGTGCGGCTGTTCCAGCCGGTGATCGGGCTGGCCGACCATCTGCTGAACAAGCGCCACAGGAAAGCCAAGCGGGCCGGCCACGGCTTCGCCCATCTGCCGGTGGCCCAGCGCCACCAGCTGCGCATCGCGCTGAAGAAGCTGCGCTATGCGGTCGAGTTCTTCCGCAGCCTGTACGACGACAAGCCGGTGCGCCGCTACATCCAGCAGCTCGCCGCCTTCCAGGACGCGCTGGGCCATCTGAACGACGTGGCGACGGCGACGCGGCTGCTGCACGAGCTGCATGACGACGGCAGCCGGTCGGCCCCCGGCGAGCCGCGGGCCGCCGGCATCGTCATCGGCTGGCACGCCCGCGGGGTGGCCGACACCGAGGCGGCGCTGGTCGCCCTGTGGCATGACTTCATCGACACCAAGCATTTCTGGTCGAAGCCGGACCCTGCGGTGTAGAGTCCGAGAGACATGCTCACGATCCTCGTCGCCAACATCAAGGGCGGCTGCGGCAAGACGACCGTCGCCACCCATCTCGCAGCCGCGTCCGCCGCGGCGGGCCTGCCCACCGTGCTGGCCGACGTCGACCGCCAGCGCTCCTCGCTCGGCTGGCTGGAGCGCCGGCCGGACAAGGCGCCGGTGCTGGTCGGGCTGGACTGGGGGAAGGATTTCACCGACACGCCGCGCGGCACCAAGCGGCTGGTGATCGACGCCCCCGCCGCGCTGAAGACCAAGCAGATCGAGGATCTGGTCAAGATGGCCGACGTCGTCGTGCTGCCGGTGCTGCCCGGCGCCTTCGACGAGCAGGCGACCCAGCGTTTCCTGTCCAAGCTGGACGAGCTGAAGCGCATCGCCAGGAAGAAGACCATGGTGGCGGTGGTCGGCAACCGCATGCGCGCCCGCACCAAGGCGGCCGACCGGCTCGACGTCTTCCTGGGCGGCATCGGGCATCGGGTGGTGACCCGCCTGCGCGACAGCCAGATCTATGCCGATGCGGCGGCGACCGGCCTCAGCCTGTTCGACATGCCGGGCAAGCGCGCCGCCGAGCACCGCGGCGATTGGCAGCCGCTGTTGAGCTACATCGACGGTGTTTGACGGGCCGTCGCCGTGTTGCGCGCCCGGGCCACGATGAACAGCCAGCCGGTCGGGATCAGCATGCTGCCGTTGGCGTGCCGGGGATAGGCCTCCTCCAGCCGGCGGCGGTAGGCGGCAAGAAAGCCGTCGAGCTCCGCACCGGACAGCCGCTCCATCACCGGGGCCAGCGCCGCCTGGTGCAGCCATTGCAGCAAGGGCACGTCGCCGTCGACGCTGTGGAAATACCCGGTCTCCCACAGCTCGACGGACGCCGCCTGCGGAGCGAGCCAGTCGTAATAATCCTTGGCGGCATGCCATGGCATCGCGGTCCAGGCTCCGGCCAGCCGGTCGGCCCAGGGACCGTCCAACGCGGTTTCCAGCAGCAGGCTGTGGGTGGGCTGGTCCTGCGGGCGGGGCATGGCGATGGCGAGCACGCCGCCGCCGGCCAGCGACTGAAGCAGTTCGGGGAACAGGCGGTCATGGTCGGCCACGCGGTGCAGCCCGCCGGCTGAGATCACCAGATCGGCCGGCCAGTGCGGCCGCCAGCCGGCAAGGTCGGCCTGGAGATAGCGCACGCGCGACGGCGTTTCCGCGGCCCAGCGCAGCATCGCCGCCGAATTGTCGACCGCCAGCACGTCGGCCTGCGGCCAATGCGCCGCCAGCATCCGCGACAATTGTCCGGAACCACAGCCGAGATCGACGATGGCGGTTGGCGTCAGGGAGGGGGGAAGTGCCGCCGTCAGGTCGATGACCGGCCGGCGGCGCAAGGCGTCGATCATCGCGAGGGCGTTGGGATCCCACGTCGATGGGCATGTCGTTGTGCATGTCATACGGCACCCGCTTTCGATGGGGCCGTGCCCCGGGCGGATCCGCCCGGCCGTCGCGTTACCGTTCGCCTGTCAGGGGATGGTCAGTGGGCCGAGCCCAAACGGTCGAAATGCCGGCCGATGGCCGAGAAGATGAAGAGCACGCAAGCGATGAAGACGATCAGGCCGCCGACCGCGAAGGCGTCGTCCGCCGCGCGCGAGGAGGCGAGCAGCCCGACGAAAGCCATGATGCCGGCGAGGATGGAATTGATCCAGTAGGAGAGGGCTTTCACGTCCCGGAGTCCTTTCAGAGCGGGGAGGGGGCAGAGGCGAAGCGCCCGCCTCCCGCCCCGCCGGGCGCACCGCGAACGCTTCCGAGTTGAAGGAATTCTGCGGGACGGAGCCCGCGGAATCAATGCGACACAAACGACTTGTGCCCTGCAACATCTACATGGCCGGAACCGGCCTTTCCTTGCGGTATGTCAAGCGCGAAGACCGTCCCGGCCGCGCCGCTCTCCACCAGCCGCAGCTCGCCGCCATGGGCGCGCACCACCTCGCGCGCGATGGCGAGGCCGAGGCCGATCCCGCCGGCGCGGGCCGATCCGGCGAAGGGCTGGAACAGGTTCTCGCGCGCCCGCGGCGCCAGGCCGGGGCCGTCGTCGGCGACGGTCAGGGTCAGCCGGCCGGCCGGACCCGTCCCGGTTTCGGCCTGCACCGCGACCCGCACCCGGCCGGCGCCCGCCTGCACGGCGTTGCGGCCGAGATTGACCAGCGCGCGGCCGAGCTGGGCGGCATCCACCGTCGCCCGCATGCCGGCCGGGATGTCGTTGACCCAGTCCGCCGCGACCCGGTCGCCGTCGGGACGGACGGTGGCCAGCACCTCCGCGCCCACCTCGTCCACCAGGGCGCGCAGGTCGGCGGGGGCGGGCGACAGCGGCAGCGCGCCGTCGCGGGTGAAGGACAGGGTCTGGCTGCACAGCTCGACCGCACGGTCGAGCGAGGCGACCAGCCGGGGCGTCACCCGCCGCACCTCCGGGTCGGCGCTCTCGCTCAGCCGTTCCGACAGCAGCGACGCGGTGGACAGGATGCCGCGCAGGTCGTGGTTGATCTTGGCGACCGCGGTGCCCAGCGCGGCCAGCCTCTCGCGCTGGCGCAGCGCGGTGCGGACCGTGCCCTGCATGGCGGCCAGCTCGCGCTCGGCCACGCCGATCTCGTCGGCTCGGCCGCCGGGCCGCAGCGGCGGGGCGCCGTCGGGATCGCGGCGGAAGGCGACGACCCCGGCGGTCAGCCGCCGCATCGGCCGAACCAGCAGCCAATGCAGCGTGACATAGACCAGGACCGCGGCGATCAGCGAGATGGCGATCGACACCGCCAGGATCCGGCGGGAGAAATCGAGCATCGCCTCGATCAGCGGCCGCTCGTCCATCGTCACCTCGACGCGCTGGGCCGGGTCGTTGGGCGAGCGGTCGATCACCCGGATCACCCGGTCGCGCTGACTGCCGAAGGCCGCGCGCAGGGCAAGCGACAGCGCGTGGCCGGCATCGACGATCTGCATGCCCATGCCGGTGTTGCGCAGGTCGTACACCGCGTCGGCCACCGGCGGCATCGGCCGGGACAGCATGTAGACCCGCGCCCCCGGCTGGATCAGGTCGATGACATGGGCGCCGGTATAGGCCAGCAGCTTGGCCTGCAGCTCCTTCGTCACCATCAGGTCGGGGGCGGCCTCCACCGACAGGGCGGCGATGTGGGCGGCGGCCAGCCGCTCCTCCAGGTAGCTCATGCGGAAGCGCGCGATGGAGGGGGTGTAGATCAGCACCTCCGCCAGCAGGACGAACAGGATGGTGAGCATCAGCAGCTTGGCCGACAGGCTGGCGGCGATGGCGGGGCGGGGCATGGCGGTCCGCATGGGGCAGGGGTGGGGGCGCTTTCGCGCCGGCTGGAAAAGCTTAGGCGGGGACAAGCCCGTCTTCTACACTATGCCTGCTTTCCGCGGTGCGGAGGGGCAGCGGACGGAGATGCGGCGATGCGGGCGTTCCTGAGATACGAGGCGGCGGTGGCGATGGACCGCAATGCGGCGCTGACCGCGGTTGCCGATGCGCTGGCGGCCGGCGGCGGCTGGATCGTCGATCACACGCTGTTTTCCGACGTCATGGCGACCATCCGTTTCGCGCTGCCCGCCGACCGGGTCGGGGCGTTCGAGCGGGCGCTGGCCGGTGCCGGCCTGCCGGTTGGAGTTGGGCCGGTTGGGACTGGGCCGGTTGCGACTGGGCCGGTCGGCGATGCGTCCGCGGACGAGCTGAACGGGGTCATCGCCCTGACCTTCACCAGCGGGTCGGGCGACCTGCGCCGCGACGTTCCCGCCTTTTCCTGACGGCCCGTTGCCGGGACGCCACGCGGCGTCGCCGCGTCCTCTTTGTCCACTGGCGTTACCGCCTGCGGGTTGGTAAGACAAACGCCATGAGCGACCTTGCCCGTCACATCGACACCCTGTCGCGCGCCAAAGTGCTGTGCCTTGGCGACGTGATGCTCGACCGTTTCGTCTATGGTTCGGTGGACCGTGTGTCGCCGGAGGCGCCGATCCCCGTCCTGCGCATCGAGCGCGAATTGCCCAAGCTGGGCGGCGCCGGCAATGTCGCGGCCAACCTCGTGGCGCTGGAGGCGGATTGCCGCTTCGTGTCGGTGGTGGGACGCGATGGGGTGGGCACAGACCTGCTGGCGCTGCTGCGGCGCGAGGGCGTCGGCGACGGCGCCATCGTGATGGAGGACGGGCGCCAGACCACGGTCAAGACCCGCTTCATCGCCGGACAGCAGCAGTTGCTGCGCACCGACATCGAGACGGTGGTGCCGATCACCGTCGCCGACGGCGTGCTCGACCGGGTGCGCGGCATCCTGCCGGAGGTCGGCGGGGTCATCCTGTCCGACTACGGCAAGGGCGTGCTGACCGACGGGCTGGTGGTGGCGGTGATCGCCGCGGCGCGGGCGGCGGGACGGACGGTGGTGGTTGACCCGAAGGGCCGCGACTACCGCCGCTACCGCGGCGCCAACATCGTCACGCCCAACCGCAAGGAACTGATGGAGGCCACCGGCCTGCCTGCCCGCTCGGACGAGGAGGTGGTCACCGCCGCCCGCCAGCTGATCGACAGCTGCGGCATCGGCGCCGTCGTCGCCACCCGCAGCGAACAGGGCATGTCGGTGGTGACCGCCGACGGGGCGGTGCATCTGCCGGCCGAGGCGCGCGAGGTGTTCGACGTGTCGGGTGCCGGCGACACGGTGGTGGCGACGCTGACCGCGGCGCTGTCGGTCGGGATCGATCTGGTCGACGCCGCCCGGCTGGCCAACCTGGCCGCCGGCATCGTCGTCGGCAAGGTCGGCACCGCGGTCGTCCGCTCGGCCGAGCTGCTGTCCGGCCTGCACGAGCAGCAATGGCGCCACGGCGAGGAAAAGGTGCTGACCCGCGACGCCGCGGCGGAGCGGGCGGAGCGCTGGCGGCTGCGCGGCAAGCGCGTCGGCTTCACCAACGGTTGCTTCGACCTGCTGCATCCCGGGCATATCTCGCTGCTGAAGCAGGCGCGGGCCGCCTGCGACGTGCTGGTGGTCGGGCTGAACAGCGACCAGTCGGTGAAGCGCCTGAAGGGCGAGAGCCGGCCGGTGCAGAACGAGACGGCGCGCGCCACCGTGCTGGCGTCGCTGGGCTGCGTCGATCTGGTGGTGATCTTCGACGAGGACACGCCGGAGATGCTGATCCGCGCGCTGCGCCCCGACGTGCTGGTCAAGGGGGCCGACTACACCATCGCGACCGTGGTCGGTGCCGATTTCGTCCAGGGCTATGGCGGCAAGGTCGTGCTGGCCGAGCTGGTGCAGGGCCAGAGCACGACCAACACGATCAAGCGGATGAAGGCATAAGGCTGGCGATTCCGCGTGTCGCCGCGGGACCGCAAACGCGTTGCATGGTTTCAGGTGAAACGATATGGTTGGCCCAACCGATCAATCTTAGCGGCGCCCCCTGACCTCGGGGATGCGTCCGCGCCTGGGAGCCAGCCGATGTCCAAGAATTTCGCCTCGCATGCCGACCTGGAGGAAAAGACCGTCAGCTTCGACCGGCTGTCGGACAACGCCTATGCCTATACGGCGGAGGGCGATCCCAACACCGGCATCGTCATCGGCGACGACGCGGTGATGGTGATCGACACCCAGGCGACGCCGGTGATGGCGCAGGACGTCATCCGCCGCATCCGCGAGGTCACCGACAAGCCGATCCGCCATGTCGTGCTGTCGCACTACCATGCGGTGCGCGTGCTCGGCGCCTCGGGCTATGCGCCGGAGCAGATCGTCGCCAGCGAGGACACCCGCGACCTGATCGTGGAGCGCGGCGAGGCCGACATGGCGAGCGAGATCGGCCGTTTCCCCCGCCTGTTCCGCGCCGTCGAATCGGTGCCCGGCCTCACCTGGCCGACCATCACCTTCCGCGGCCACATGACGATGTGGCTTGGCTCGCTGGAGGTGCAGTTGCTGCAACTCGGCCGTGGCCACAGCAAGGGCGACACCGTGGTGTGGCTGCCGCAGCAGAAGATCCTGTTCTCCGGCGACCTCGTGGAATATGGCGCCACCCCCTATTGCGGCGACGCCTATTTCACCCACTGGCCGGCGACGCTCGACGCGCTGGCGGCGCTGGAGCCGGAAAAGCTGGTGCCCGGCCGCGGCGCCGCCCTGACCAGCAGGGACCAGGTGCAGGAGGGGCTGCGCGGCACCCGCGCCTTCACCAGTGACCTGTTCGAACTGGTCAAGCAAGGGGTTGCCGAGGGCAAGGATCTGCGGGCGATCTACAAGGACACCTATGCCGCGCTGAAGCCGAAGTTCGGCCATTGGGTGATCTTCGACCATTGCATGCCCTTCAACGTCACCCGCGCCTATGACGAGGCGACGCAGTATCCCGATCCCCGCATCTGGACCGCCGAGCGCGACCTGGAGATGTGGCGCCAGCTCGAAGGCTGACGCCACCTCCCCCCACTGTCAGGGCGCCAGGATCAGGCGGACATGGCGCTTGCGACCGGCCGACAGCACGGCGGGGCCGGTGAGCACCGCCGCCTCGTCGGTCACCGGCTCGCCGTCCAGCCGGGCGCCGCCCTCGCGGATCAGGCGGCGGGCGGCGCCCTTCGAGGCGGACAGGCCGGATGCCACCAGGGCATCGACCAATGGCACGCCGGCCGCGGCCTCATCGCGCCGCAGGGTGATTTCCGGCAGGCCGTCGCCACCGGCCGCCAGGGGAGTTCCGGCCGCCGCCGCCGCCCGTTCGGCCTCCGCGCCGCCGTGGCACAGGCGGGTCGCCTCGGTCGCCAGCAGGATCTTCGCCTCGTTGATCTCGGCCCCTTGCAGGCGTTCCAGCCGGGCGATCTCGTCCAGCGGCAGTTCGGTGAACAGGCGCAGGAAGCGGCCGACGTCGGCATCCTCGGTGTTGCGCCAGAACTGCCAGAAGTCGAAGGGGCTGCGCGCATCGGCGTTCAGCCACACCGCGCCGCCCGCGGTCTTGCCCATCTTGGTGCCCGACGCGGTGGTCAGCAGCGGCGTGGTCAGGCCGAACAGCTCCCGCCGCTCCGCCCGGCGGGCCAGCTCGATCCCGTTGACGATGTTGCCCCACTGGTCCGATCCGCCCATCTGCAGCAGGCAGCCGTGGCGCCGCGACAGCTCAAGGAAATCATAGGCCTGGAGGATCATGTAGTTGAATTCCAGGAAGGTCAGCGGCTGTTCGCGCTCCATCCGCTGGCGCACCGACTCGAAGCTCAGCATGCGGTTGATGGTGAAATGGCGGCCGACGTCGCGCAGGAAGGGCACGTAGTCCAGCCCGTCCAGCCAGTCGGCATTGTCGACCATGACGGCATCGGCCGGGCCGTCCCCGAAGGTCAGGTACTGGCCGAAGACGCCGCGCAGCCCGGCGGCGTTGGCGGCGATCCGCGCATCGTCCAGCATCGGGCGGCTGGTGTCGCGGAAGCTGGGGTCGCCGATCCGGGTGGTGCCGCCGCCGATCAGCACGATGGGGCGGTTGCCGGTGCGCTGCAGCCAGCGCAGGGCCATGATCGACAGCAGATGCCCGACATGCAGGCTGTCCGCCGTGGCGTCGAAGCCGACATAGGCGGTCAGCACGCCGCCGGGCGCGGCGGCGGCAAGGCCCGACAGGTCGCCGGCCGGGTCGCTGCATTGGTGAAGGAATCCGCGCTCGCGCAGGATGCGGAGGAACTCGGCGGCGCTGGAACGGGTCGGCATGGTGACGTCTCTTGCGGAAGGGCCGGGCCGTCCGGAGACTGTCTCTGTGCGAAGAGGACCATGGCCGCCGGACTTGCGACGGCATGGTTTCGGGTATGACCGATCGACGCCGCGCTATGTGAGCGGCGGATAATACGTCGTGGCCACAGGCGTGGCGGGGAGGACGATGCGGTCGGTCATGGCGCCTCGATACACCGGCGGGCGGGAAAACGCCACTCCCCCGAACGGCAGGGGAGGGATGCAACTGGGAGCGATGCGCTCAGCGCCGTCCCAGCATCTGGCGGCGGGCCAGCGCGCGATGCAGTTGCAGGCGCTGGGACACGGTGCGCGGACGGGCACCCCTGACGCCGGGGGCGAACAGCCCGTCCAGATTCTGGCCGAACATCTCCCAATTGCGCAGCGGGCCGGTGTCGATGTGCAGGAAATGCGAGCGCGGATACCAGCCGACCCCGCCGCGCTTGAGGTCCAGCGCGCTGCGGTGGGCGTCGGGCAGGCGCGACGGGAAGGTCACGTCGAGCGCGCGGCCCAGCAGATGCTGGCTGTGCTCCGCCACGCCCAGGCTGCGGGCGGCCAGCATGGCGTTGGTTTCCGGCGTGCGGAAGGCGGAGAGGATGGTGGCCTTCGGCTGCCCGACCGCCTCCATGATGTCGGCCAGGAAATCGAGCGTGCCGACGTCGATCGGGCCGACCTTGTTGGCGCGGTGGTCGCGCAGCAGCTTGGCGAGGTCGGCCATCGCGTCGGGCAGCGGGCCGGAGGCGTCGCGGTAGGGACCGTCGAAGGTCTCGCCCGTATGCTGGTTCCTGAGGCTGAGGCGGCGCGGCGCGGCCGGGGCGGCCAGGGCGCGGCCGGACATCAGCACCAGGGCTCCGCAACCGATCAGCAGGCCGCGGCGCTTCATGGACAGGGGCGGGGAGGACATGGAGTCGATGGTTCTTTCCGCGGGGGGCAGCCTCACGTCATCAAAATGGTGTCCGATTCGCAATTGCAAAGTGGCGGAGCATGGCGCCGCTGCGTGGGCTGCAGGGGACGGCGCAGGCGTCGGCGCCTGTCCGTCACAGCAGGCGCTGCGACTTGAAGCTTGTGTGCCGGCCGCCCTTGCCGATCACCAGATGGTCATGGACGATCAGGCCGACGGCGTTGGCGGCGCGCACGATCTCCTTGGTCATCTCGATGTCGGCGCGGCTGGGGGTAGGGTCGCCCGACGGGTGGTTGTGCACCAGGATCACCGCGGCGGCCGACAGTTCCAGCGCCCGCTTCACCACCTCGCGCGGGTAGACCGGGGTGTGGTCGATGGTGCCGCGCTGCTGCACCTCGTCGGCGATCAGGGTGTTCTTGCGGTCGAGGAACAGCAGGCGGAACTGTTCGGTCGGCTCGTGCGCCATCGCTGCGGAGCAATAGTCGAGCAAGGCCTGCCAGGAGGCCAGCACCGGCCGGTCGATCACCCGCTGCTGCAGGGCGCGCAGCGCCGCCGCCCCGACGATGCGCACGGTGGCGACGGCGTTGTCGGTGCCGAGCGACACCCCTTCCGCCTTCAGGCCGCGCAGCCGCTCCGGCGGCGCGTTGACCACGCCCCAGAGGTCGCCGAAGGTCCGGATCAGCAGCTTGGCGAGCGGCTTCACGTCGCGCCGCGGGCTGGTGGCGAACAGCACCATCTCCAGCAGCTCGTAATCCTCCAGCGCATCGGCGCCGCGGTCGAGGAAGCGGCGGCGGAGCCGCTCGCGGTGGTCGACATAATGGGGATCCTCGCCGGGATCCTCACCGCCGCCGTTTCCGCTGACGCTATCGGCGGCCACCCGCTCCGCGTCTTCGGAGCTCCGCGTGCTGGCGACGGCACCGGCATCCGGGACCGGAGTCGCCGGAAAAGGCAGGAGCCCGGCGGCCAGCCCGGCATCCTCCATCTCGGTTCCACCCGCCCTGCCGCCGGTTTCCTTGCCGCCGATTCCCCGGCCGCGGCCTGTCGTCCTGCGTCCCGCCATCGCCCATCGCCATGCATCTGTATGATGGGAACTATAGCGGCTGAAAGCGCGAGCGCACAGGGCAAGCACCCGCTTGGCGCGAGAAAAGGGAATGGCCGACCGTTCAGTCGGCGAGGCCGGGCCGTTCGTCATCGTGCCGCCTGGGCAGCATGCGGGCCAGGACGCCGTCGCGGCGGATGAGATGGTGCCACAGCGCCGCCGCCGCATGCAGGGCGGCCAGGGCGAGGATCAGGTTGGCGCCGAGCTCGTGGATGTCCTTCACCGAGCGGCCGAGCGTGCGGTCGGCCTCGACCGGCGACGGGATGGTGAACAGGCCGAAGAAGGACAGCGTGTCGCCGCGCAGCCAGGTCAGCCCCACCCCGACCAGCGGGATCGCCAGCATCAGCGCATAGAGCCCGAGATGGACGGCGTGGGAGGCGCCGCGCTCCACCGGCGTCATCGAGGACGGCAGGTCGGGGACGCCGCGGGCGAGGCGCAGACCCAGCCGCGCCAGGACCAACCCCAGCAGCAGCAGGCCGAAGGAGATGTGCAGCCACCAGATGGTGGCCCGCATCGGGTGTCCGCGCTCGTAGAACTCCTCGCCGAAACTCAGCAGATAGACGCCGACGATGAGAAGGGCGATCAGCCAGTGCAGGGCCTTCTGGGCCGGGCTGTAGGTGGTGGTCATCGGGGAAACTCCGGAAAGGCTGACGGGTCGCCCACGGACTAGCCTGCCAGGCTTACGGGCGGCTTACGGGGTGCCGATGACCGCCGCAGCAGGCGTCGCCGCGGCGGTTTGCCGCAGCGTGGCGGGGAAGCGCAGGCTGAAGGTGGCGCCGCCGCCCGGCGTGTCGCCGATGGCGACGCTGCCGCCATGGGCGGCCATCGTGCGCGCGACGATGGACAGCCCCAGGCCGGCCCCGCCGCTTCCGCCGCCGCTGCTCCTGCTGTCGCCGCCACCCTGCCAGAACCGGTCGAAGACGCGGGTGCGCAGCGCCGCCGGGATGCCGGGGCCGCGGTCGATCACCCGCAGCAGCGGCTCGCCCGTCGCGGAAACCGCCAGCTCGACGCTGACGGTGCTGCCGGCCGGCGCATGCGACACGGCGTTCTCCACCAGATTGCGCAGGGCGCGGAACAGCGGATCGTGGGCGCCACGCACCGGCAGCGGCCGCTCCTGCCCGATCACCTCGATCCAGCGGCCACGGCCGAGCGCCAGCGGGGCGAGATGGGCCGCCACCTCCACCGCGAGCGGGGCGAGATCGACCGACTCGTCCGGCGCGATCCGCAGGGCGTCCAGCCGGGCGAGGTCGAGCAGCTGGTCGACCAGCCGGGCCATGCCGGCGACATCCTCGCGAATCGGGGCGCCGGGGGCGCCGATCAGCGCCAGATGGGCGTCCAGCACCGCCAGCGGCGTGCGCAGCTCGTGGGCGGCGTCGGCGATGAAGCCGCGCTGCGCCCGGTAGCCCGTCTCCAGCCGGTCGAGCGCCTGGTTGACCGCGCGGACCAGCGGCAGCACCTCGCGCGGCATGTCCTCTTCCGGCAGGCGTTCCGACACGCTGTCCGGCCCGATCGCGGCGGCCCGGGCCGAGGCGCGGCGCAGGGGCCGCAGCCCGCGGTGGATGATCACGAGATTGACCAGGATCAGCACCAGGGCGAAGGGCAGCCAGATCCAGCCGAAATGCTCGATGAACTCCTCCAGCAGCCATTCGATGTGCAGCTCCTCCTCGCCGGAGGCCACCTGGATCCACAACGGGCGGTCGCCGACGGCGATGCGGCGGCTCAGCCCGTAGAGCGCCGGTTCGCCGTCGCGCGCCGGCACCCGGAAGACACCGTGCGACCGCTCCGATCCGGTCGGGTCGAGCGGGCCGGACACCCCGTCGGAGCCCAGCAGCAGCCGGCCGCCGCCATCGACCAGGGCGAAGGACGCGCCGTTCGTCCGCAGCATCGCCCGCACCGGGTCGGGCAGGGCGGTCGCCAGCCGGTCGTCCGGCCCGCGCACCGATTTCTCGATCATGCGGGCGACGCCCGACAGCGTGCGCTGGCGCATGCGGTCGTGGGTGCCCTTGAACTCGACATAGAGCAGCAGCGCGGTGACCGCGACCGCCAGCAGCGTCACCAGGACGAGCCAGCGTGCGATGGCGGCCAGCAGGGATGGTGGCCGGGATGGAGGCCGGGCCCCGGTCATCCGCCGTCTTTCCCGCCGGTCCCGGCATCGCCGCCGGCCGGACTCTCGATCAGGATATAGCCGATGCCGCGCAGGGTCTGGACGCCGGCGCTGGCGCCCGCCGCCAGCAGCCGCTTGCGCAGCCGGTGGATCAGCACCTCCACCGCGTTGGAGCCGACCTCCTCGCCGAAGCCGTAGAGACCGTTTTCCAGCGCCGATTTCGGCACCACCCGGCCGGCGCGGCGCAGCAGCAGCTCCAGCGCGTCCAGCTCCCGCCGGCTGAGGTCGAGCGGCCGTCCGTCGACCGTCGCCAGCCGCCCGGCCGAATCGAAGGCGACATTCCCCAGCTGCAGCACCACGCCCAGCGCCGCCCCCGGCCGGCGCAGCAGGGCGCGGATTCGGGCCACCAGCTCCTCCAGCGCGAAGGGCTTCAGCAGATAGTCGTCGGCGCCCAGGTTGAGGCCCCGGACCCGGTCGTCCACCCGGTCGCGGGCGGTCAGGATCAGCACCGGCGTCGCGTCGGCCCGGTCGCGCAGGCCCGACAGCAGGGTCAGCCCGTCGGCATCGGGAAGGCCGAGGTCGAGCAGCACGGCGTCGAATCCGGCGACAGCCAGCGCCGCCGACGCCTCCTCCGCGCTGTGGACGAGGTCGACGGCGAAGCCGGCCTTGCGCAGGCCCTCGGCGGTCAGGGAGGCCAGCCGGACATTGTCTTCGATCAGCAGCAGCCGCAAGGCGGGGAACCCGGAGCCGGTGGGATGGGGGGCGGTGCCGCGACTGTCCGCCTTTTCCCCACCGGCCGCAAGCCGGGCGCCCGCTCAGACGATCGCGGTGTCCGGGATGCTGCCGGTCAGCACGGCGCGGACGCCGTCGGCGGTCATGTGGCCGGTGCGGGCGCGCGCCTCCTCGGTGGTGGCGCCGATGTGCGGGGTCAGGATCAGGTTCGGCACGCCGTGGAACGGGTTGTCGGCCGGCACCGGCTCCGTCGCGTAGACGTCGAGCAGGGCGCCGCCCAGCCGGCCGTCGGTCAGCGCCGCGGCCAGCGCCGCGTCGTCGACGATGCCGCCGCGGGCGACGTTGACCAGGATGGTGCCCGGCTTGAAGCGGGCGATCACCCCGGCGCTGACCAGATTGCGGGTGTCCGGCGTCAGCGGCAGATGCAGGCTGATGGCGTCGGCATTGTCCCAGACATGGTCGAACGACACCTTCCGAACCCCGGTGCGGGCCCAGACCGGATCGTCGTCCGCCACATGGGGGTCGGCTGCGATCACCGTCATATCCAGCCCCTGGGCGCGGCGGGCGACATGGCGGCCGATGCGGCCGAAGCCGACGATGCCGAGCGTCCTGCCCGACACCTCGCGCCCGATCAGCCGGCCGCGCGGCCATTGCCCGGCCACCACCTGCGGCGTGGCGAAATAGGTGGCGCCTCGGACCAGCATCATCAGGCCGGCGATGGTGAGTTCGGCCACCGACACCTCGTTGGCGCCGGTCGCCGGCAGCACCGCGATGCCGCGCTGGCGGCAGCCGGGCACGTCGATGTTGTCCAGCCCGACGCCCAGCCGGCCGACCGCCTTCAGGTTGGGGAAGGCGTCGAAGAAGGCGCCGCGGATCTGGGTCTCGTCGCGGATGCAGATGGCGCGGGCGTCGCGGCCCAGCGCGTACAGCTCGTCGAGCCGCTTGTGGAGCGTCTCGTCATACAGGACGTCGAAGTCGCGGCGCAGGTCGTCGACCGCGCTGGGCTGCATGAATTCGGAGATGATGATGTCGGGCATGGCGGCTGCTTCGGTCGGAGGGGCGTTGGGGCAGGGGGCGGGGCGATGGTGCGGAAGCGCGGCGTTACAGCGTGATGCCGGCGGCGTCGAGATAGGGCTTCAGGTTCAGAAGCTCGATCGTCGTCTCGCCGGCCTGCAGCTTGTGGCGGTAGGACTCTTCCGCGGCCTCGCGCGCCGCCGCCTTCTCCAGCGTGTCGGCGGCCAACCCCTGGGGCACCACCACCACGCCGTCGTCGTCGGCCACCACGATGTCGCCGGCCGACACGATCACGCCGCCGCAGACGATGGCCGTGTTGATGTCGCCCTTGGCGTCGGTCTTGTTGGTGCCCTTCATGTTGGTGCCGCGGCAGAACACCGGGAAGCCCATGTCGCGGATGGCGATGGCGTCGCGCACGCAGCCGTCGATGACCAGCCCGCCCAGGCCGCGGGCGATGGCCGAGGCGGTCAGGATGTCGCCCCAGGGGCCGGCATCGGTCATGCCCTTGAAGTCGACGACCAGGATGTCGCCCGGCTTGGCCAGCGCGACGGCGATGTGGATCATCAGGTTGTCGGTCGGCCCGCAGGACACGGTCAGCGCCGGCCCGCACAGCCGCATTCCCGGGAACAGCGGCTTGATCGGGTGGCCCATGGCGCCCTTCTTGCCCATCGCCTCGTGCAGGGTGGCGGGGGATTGGGCACGCATCGCCTCCACCGTGGCGGCGTCGGGGCGGATGAAGTCCTTGTGAACGGTCATTTCGGGAAAAGCCTTTCAACTATGAGCGGTATTCGGTCTCGATTTCGCCGGATGCGGCGCGATGCGCGAAATCCCGGTGGAATGAACAAGTATTAGAACATTTTGGTGGACGCTGAAAACATCCAAACGAAGGTTGATCGCACGAAAATCGCGTTTACGATGGTGTGGCCGCAAGAACGCGCCGGAACCGTGTCTGGCGATCGATAAAAAGCAATTGAAGGATGCCGCATCCGTGTCGGCGGCGGCTCCGGCTGTTTCAGCGGATGCGAACCGAAGGAGGCGATGTATGGATACGAACGCGCGTTCCGCCCGGTGCGGTGGATCGACAGGACCGGCCGCCGCGGCGGCCGGGAGCCGCCGGTTCAGCGGTCCGATACCGGGCGGCCTGATCCCGCGCGGCCTGATCCCCCACCGGGTGGCACGGCTGGCCGCCGCCGCCGGGCTGGCGGTCTGCGGACTGGCCGCCGCCGCCGGACTGGCGGTCTGTGGACTGGCGGGATCCGCACAGGCGGCCTATCCGGAAAAACCGATCAGCCTGATCGTCGGCTATGCGGCGGGCGGCGGGTCGGACTTCATCGTCCGCTCGCTCGCCCCGTTCATCGAGAAGGAACTGGGCGGCGGTGCCCGAGTCATCGTGATGAACCGGCCGGGTGCCGGCGGCGAGATCGGCTTCGCCGCCATCGCCGACGCCGCCCCCGACGGCTACACGCTGGGCCTGATCAACTCGCCCAACGTCGTGACCATCCCGATCGAGCGCCACGCCCGCTTTTCGCTGGACCGGCTCGACCCGCTCTTCAATCTGGTCGACGATCCCGGTTCCTTCGTCGTCCACAAGGACAGCCCCTTCCAGTCGCTGGCCGACGTCGCCGCCTATGCCAAGGCCAACCCGAACAACGTGACGGTCGGCACCACCGGCATCGGCTCCGACGACCATCTGGCCATGCTGATGTTCCAGCGCCTGACCCAGACCCAGCTGACCCATGTCCCCTTCCCCGGCAGTGCCGACGCCCACCGCGCGCTGCTCGGCCGGCACATCCAGCTGACCTCCATGAACATCGGCGAATCGGCGCGGGCGCGCGAAGGCGACCCGATCCGCATCCTGGGGGTGATGACCGACCAGCGCTCGGTCCAGGCGTCGGACGTGCCGACCTTCAAGGAGCTTGGCTTCGACGTGAAGATGTCGTCGCTGCGCGGGCTGGCCGCCCCGGTCGGCCTGCCGCCGGACGTCCGCGCCAGGCTGGTCGAGGCCATCGGCAAGGCGGTCGAGCATCCGGAATTCCAGGAGATCGCCCGCAAGGCCTACCAGCCGCTGCGCCTGCTGCCCTCCGAGCCGTACGCGGTGGAGCTGAAGGCCCAGGAGGCCACCTTCCGCGCCATCTGGAAGGAGACGCCCTGGCTGAAGTGACCGCCCCGGTATGATGCGGGGCATGAGGCGGACATGAAAAGGGCGCCGGCGGTCTGCCGGCGCCCCTTCTTTTTCATTCAATCCCGGAGTCGGCTCACTTCAGCCAGGGGTTCGTCGCCCACAGCGCGCGCAGCTCCTTGGTCGAATCGGCCAGCTCGGCGGAATATTTCTCCGGCGGCAGCAGGCGGATCGGCTGGTACAGCTCCTTCGCCTTGGCCTGGAAGCCCGGGTCGTTGGCCGCCTTGTCCAGCGCGTCGACCAGCTTGGTGCGGACCTCCGCCGGCAGTCCCTTCGGTGCGGCGATGCCGCGCAGCGACGACATCAGCGCGTTGAAGCCCTGCTCCTTGAAGGTGGCGGCCTCGGGGGCCTGGGCCACCTTCGACTCGGCCATCACGCCCAGGACGGTGATCGGATCCTTCTGCTTGTACTGCATCGCCTCGCCGATGTTCACCGAGCTCAGCATGATCTTCTTGTTGGCCAGAGCCGCCTCGGCGGCGGCCGATCCCTGGAAGGGCACATGGGTGAAGGTCACGCCGGCCTGGCGCTGGAACACCAGCATGGCCAGATGGTCGTCGGAGCCGATGCCGGTGGTGCCGACGGTGACGCCGTTGGGGTTCGCCTTGGCGAAGGTGACGACATCGGTCAGCGTCTTGAACTGGCCGTCGCTGTGGACCGCGAAGGAGCTGGGATCGTCGACCAGGTTGTAGAGCGGGTCGAGCCGGTCCAGCGAATAGCGGGCCTGGCGTTCGATCGGGATGGCGTTGACGTTGGGCGAGTTGATGGCGCCGATGGTGTAGCCGTCCGGCGCGGCGTCGGCGATGGCGGCGAAGCCGATCTCGCCGCCGGCGCCGGGCTTGTTCACCACCTCGACCCGGCTGCCGTCACCCAGCTGCTTTTCCAGGAAGGGCGCCAGCGCGCGAATCAGCAGGTCGGTGCCGCCGCCGGCGCCGAACGCCACGATCATCGTGACCGGCTTCTCCGGATAGGCCGCCTCGGCATTCGTCGCCGAAGCCAGCAGCGCACCGGCCGCAGCCGCCAGAGTCAGAGCTTTCCAGAACTTCATGATCCCCCCTTGGATGATGCGCCAGGCACGGCTGCCCCGGGGCATGCCGTACGCACGGTACCGGGCTGCGCCGGGGTCGGCTCCGGGCGAATTGCCGAAATTCCTGACGAATTTGGCTGTAATCGCACGGATCGACGGTTCCGGTGCCGCTGAATATCTGAGGATGTTCCTACATCAGCAAGAACATCCCTTCAACGCCGCAGCATACGATTTTGTGGCATCGCGTCAATACACCGCAGAATATTATGATGGATTGGAGAAAGTCGCGGCTTCATTCAAATAAGTACTGTGTATTGGCTTGCACTCCGCTGGTTTCCTGCCGCTCGTCATTGAATGGCGGGAAGTCTAACCGGCGATCGGCGGAAGTCGTCCCTGGGCGGTGTCGCAGTGGCTACGGCAGATGCCAAGTTGTATATCTTCTGAACATATGGTCCGGATCGGCGGCGGATTTCTCTTTATTGGCGAGAATGGCGCGGGTGGACGATCCGGATTGTTTGTGGTCCGTGCATGGTCTCGCGCCGGCGGGTCTGCGGCGTGGCCATCTTGCGGCCGGTGCCGGCCGGCCTCCGCACCCGCGTTTCGGGGCGAACCGCAGGCGTTGACAGCCGGTAGGCACCGCACTATGGTGCGCGCCTTCAATCGAGCCGCCGAGCGTTCAGGAATAGCATCATGAAAATCGTCAACTCCCTGAAGTCGATGAAGACGCGCCACAAGGCTTGCCGCGTGATCCGCCGCAAGGGCCGTGTCTATGTCATCAACAAGCAGAACCCCCGTTTCAAGGCCCGCCAGGGCTGATCGGTCCCGTCAGGGTCGATCGACTGCGAGGCCGGGCATTGCGCCCTGCCTCTCCGTCATCGGGTGTTTACGCAAGAGCCGCGCCTTCGGGTGCGGCTCTTGCGTTTTGGGCATCCCGCATCCCGCATTCCGGACATCGGCTTTGTGCATCGGCCTGAGCATCGGCTTGTGCATCTGCCGGGGCGAATGATACGTGTGGCTGACGAGTTCGCCGCAACGGAATGCAACGGGATAAGGATCGCCCGCGATGAGGATGCCGGTGCCGGATGGCGGTGTGATCGCCCGCCGCCGTGAGATCGTCGAGGCGCTGCGCGCCATCGTTCCGGGCGAGGGCGTGATCGTCGACGAGAACGAGCTGCGCGCCTACGAATGCGACGGGCTGACCGCCTACCGCCAGCTGCCGATGGTCGCCGTGCTGCCGTCCACGGTGGAGCAGGTCAGCCAAATCCTGAAGGCCTGCAAGGCGATGGGGGTGAAGGTGGTGCCGCGCGGCGCCGGCACCTCGCTGTCGGGCGGGGCCTTGCCGCTGGCCGACGGCGTGCTGCTGGGCATGGGCAAGTTCAAGCGCATCCTCGACATCGACTATGCCAACCGCTGCGTCACCGTGCAGCCGGGGGTGACCAACCTCGGCATCTCCAACGCGGTCGCGCAGGAGGGCTTCTATTACGCCCCCGACCCGTCGAGCCAGATCGCCTGCACCATCGGCGGCAACATCGCCGAGAATTCCGGCGGCGTGCATTGCCTGAAATACGGGCTGACCACCAACAACGTGCTGGGGCTGGAGCTGGTGCTGATGGACGGCACCGTCATCCGGCTGGGCGGCAAGCATCTGGATGCCGGCGGCTACGACCTGATGGGCATCGTCACCGGGTCGGAGGGGCTGCTGGGCGTGGTGACCGAGGTCACGGTGCGCATATTGAAGAAGCCGGCCACCGCGCGGGCGGTGCTGCTGGGCTTCCCCAGCAGCGAGCAGGGCGGCGACTGCGTGGCCGCCATCATCGCCGCCGGCATCATTCCCGGCGGCATGGAGATGATGGACCGCCCGGCCATCCATGCGGCCGAGGCCTTCGTCCATGCCGGCTACCCGCTGGACGTCGAGGCGCTGCTGATCGTCGAGCTGGACGGGCCGGCGGCGGAGGTCGACCACCTGATCGACCGGGTGGAGGCCATCGCCCGAACCAAGGGCGCCTGCTATGCCCGCGTGTCCAACAGCGAGGAGGAACGGCTGGCCTTCTGGGCCGGGCGCAAGGCCGCCTTCCCGGCGGTGGGGCGGATCAGTCCCGATTACTACTGCATGGACGGCACCATCCCGCGCAAGGCGCTGCCGCTGGTGCTGCAGCGGATGCAGGAGATGTCGGACCGCTGCGGCCTGCGGGTCGCCAACGTCTTCCATGCCGGTGACGGCAACCTGCATCCGCTGATCCTCTACGACGCCAACAAGCCGGGCGAGCTGGAGGCGGCGGAGGAGTTCGGCAACGACATCCTGCGGCTGTGCGTCGAGGTCGGCGGCGTGCTGACCGGCGAGCATGGAGTCGGGGTGGAGAAGCGCGACCTGATGACCGACCAGTTCGACGAGGCCGACCTGCAGCAGCAGCAGCGGCTGAAATGCGCCTTCGACCCCGACGGGCTGCTGAATCCCGGCAAGGTCTTCCCCACGCTGCACCGCTGCGCCGAGCTTGGCCGGTTGCACGTCCACCAGGGGGAACTGCGCTTCCCCGACATCCCGCGCTTCTGAAGGGCCGGCCCGCCATGACCATCACCACCCTGAAGCCGGAGACCGCCGCCCAGGCCGCCGACGCGGTGCGCTGGGCCCTGTCGGCCGGCGAGCCGCTGGAGATCCTGGGCAGCGGCAGCCGCCGCGGGCTCGGCCGCCCGGTGCAGGCCGGCCACGCGCTCGACCTGTCGGGCCTGTCGGGCGTCGTCGCCTACGAGCCGGAGGAGCTGGTGCTGACCGCGCTGGCCGGCACGCCGATGGCGACGATCCGGGACATGCTGGCCGACCGCGGACAGCATCTCGCTTTCGAGCCCCCGGCCATCGACGGCGATGGGTGCGGTGAGGGTGGGGGAACGCTCGGCGGGCTGGTCGCCAGCGGGCTGGCCGGGCCGCGGCGGATCTCGGCGGGATCCGCCCGCGACCACACGCTGGGCATTGCCGGGGTCAGCGGGCGGGGCGAGGCCTACAAGGGCGGCGGCAAGGTGGTGAAGAACGTCACCGGCTATGACATGCCCAAGCTGATGGCCGGATCCTTCGGCACCCTGACCGCGCTGACCGAGATCACCGTAAAGGTGCTGCCGGCGCCGGAGGACACCGCGACCCTGCTGCTGTTCGGTCTGGACGATGCCGCGGCGGTGGGGCTGCTCGACCGGGCCTTGCGCAGCCCCTACGAGGTGTCGGGGGCGGCGCATCTGCCGGCGGGCATCGCTGCGCGGTCGGGCGTGGCCGGCGTGGCGGGGGCGGGCGGGGCGGTGACGCTGGTGCGGGTCGAGGGCTTCGGCCCGTCGGTCGCCGCGCGCGTGGCCATGCTGCGCGAGGAGCTGCGGGCCGACGCGGTGCTGGATCGCGGCTGCTCGCTGGCGATCTGGCGCGAGGTTCGGGACGCGGTGTGGTTCGGGGGAGTGGCCTCCGCGGACCCCCACCCTAACCCTCCCCCGCCTTCGGCGGGAGAGGGGGCCTTGCCGATGACGCACCGATCCCCCTCCACCGCGCCAGCGGGGGAGGGCCGGGGAGGGGGCACCGGCGACTCGCACCTGTGGAAACTCTCGGTCCCGCCGTCGGCCGGGCCGGCGACCGTCGCCGCCATCCGACGGACGCTCGACGTCGAGGTCTTCTACGACTGGGGCGGCGGGCTGGTCTGGCTGGAGGCGCCGCCCGAGTCGGCAACCGCAATCCGCGGCGCGCTGTCTGCTGGCGGCCATGCCACGCTGGTGCGGGCGCCGGATGCGGTGCGCGCCGCGACCGACGTGTTCCAGCCGCTGCCCGGACCGCTGATGGCGCTGAGCCGCCGGGTCAAGGACGGCTTCGACCCCAAGGGCATCCTCAACCCCGGCCGCATGTACGCGGGGCTGTAACGGGACGACCGACCAGATGCAAACCAACTTCTCGCTGGCCCAGCTGGCCGACGCCGCGATCCGCGACTCCGAGCAGATCCTGCGCAAATGCGTGCATTGCGGCTTCTGCACCGCGACCTGCCCGACCTACACCATCCTGGGCGACGAGCTGGACAGCCCGCGCGGCCGCATCTACCAGATCAAGGACATGCTGGAGAAGGGCGGCCCGCCGCCCGAAACCACGGTCAAGCACATCGACCGCTGCCTGTCCTGCCTGTCCTGCATGACGACCTGCCCGTCGGGCGTCCATTACATGCATCTGGTCGATCACGCCCGCGCCCACATCGAGTCGACCCATGTCCGCCCGCCGGCCGACCGGGCGGTGCGCGACCTGATCGCGCGGGTGCTGCCGAACCCGCGGCTGTTCCGGCTGGCCCTGCTGGGCGCCTCGCTGGGGCGGCCGTTCCGCGGCCTGCTGCCGAAGCGGCTGGCCGCCATGCTGGAACTGACCCCGGCCAGCGTCCCAGCGCCGAGCCACAGCGACCGGCCGGGCGTCCATCCGGCCGAGGGGCCGCGGAGGAAGCGGGTGGCGCTGCTGATCGGCTGCGCCCAGCAGGTGCTGGCGCCGCAGATCAACGAGGCGACGATCCGCCTGCTGACCCGCCACGGGGTCGAGGTCGTGGTGTCCAGGGGGGCCGACTGCTGCGGCGCCCTGACCCACCATATGGGCAAGGAGGAACTCGCCCACGCCGCCGCGAGGAAGACCATCGACGCCTGGACGGCGGAGATCGAGGGCGCGGGGCTGGACGCCATCGTCATCAACGCGTCCGGCTGCGGCACCAGCGTGAAGGATTACGGCCACATGTTCCGCGAGGATGCGGCCTATGCCGCCAAGGCGGCGCGGGTGGCGGCTCTCGCCAGGGACGTCACCGAGCTGATGGACGAGATCGGGCTGGCCCGGCCGGTGGTGGAGACCGGGCAGGCGGTCGCCTACCATTCCGCCTGCTCGATGCAGCACGGCCAGCGGATCAAGGAGCCGCCGCGCGCCCTGCTGCGCGCCGCGGGGTTCCTGGTGAAGGAGATCCCGGACGCGCATCTCTGCTGCGGGTCGGCCGGCACCTACAACCTGCTGCAGCCGGAGCTGGCGGGGGAACTGCGCGCCCGCAAGGTCGCCGCCATCGAAAGCACCCAGCCTCAGGCGGTCGCCGCCGGCAACCTCGGCTGCATCACCCAGATCGCTTCCGGTATCGGGGGCGGGGACGGCCTGCCGGTGCTCCATACGGTCGAGCTGCTGGACTGGGCGACCGGCGGCCCGATGCCGGACGCGCTGGCCGGGCGGGCCGCCTTCCGCCAGCCGGCGGCGCGGGGGGCCTGAGACCGGGGTGCAACGGTGGCCGGCGCGTATCAGCGTGGGCGGAGCCGGGGGTTTCGTACCCCCACAATTCTGTGTTTATCTGCGCTCATCTGTGTCAGAAAATCCGCCCGCTCCGACCCCTTGCCGTCCCTCCCGTCCCAGCCACCCACGGAAACTGTCCGCATGAGCGCCGCCTACGGAATCACCCATCGCCTGTCGGCCTGGGGCGTTCACATCTTCACGGCCAGCGGCGCCGTGCTCGGCCTGCTCGGCCTGCTGGCGGCGGCGGCGGGCGATGCCAAGCTGTGCCTGATGTGGCTGGGCATCGCGCTGGTGGTCGACGGCGTCGACGGCACGCTGGCCCGCCGGGTCTCGGTCAAGCAGGTGCTGCCGGGAATCGACGGCTCGGCGCTCGACCTCGTCATCGACTACCTGACCTATGTCGTGGTGCCGGCGGTGTTCATCCACCGGTTCGGCCTGCTGCCGGAGGGGCTGGTCAGCGTCGCGCTGGCCGCCTGGATCCTGCTGACCGCGCTCTACTGCTTCGCCAATGTCGGGATGAAGAGCGGCGACAATTATTTCGTCGGCTTCCCGGCCATCTGGAACGTCGTCGCCCTCTATCTGTGGCTGCTCGACCTCGGGCCCTGGGTGAATGCCGGGGTGATCGTGCTGCTGGGGCTGTTGACCTTCACCACCGCCAAGTTCCTCCATCCCTTCCGGGTCAAGGCGCTGATGCCGCTGAACATCGCGGTGACCAGCGTCTGGCTGCTCTGCTGCATCGCCCTGGTGGTGCTGGAGCCGGCCCGTCCGGGCTGGCTGTTCGGCCTGTGGCTGGCGACCTCGGTCTATTACGCCGCCGTCTGCGCCTGGCGGACCCTGCGCGGTCCCTGATCCCTCAAGGGAACCTGGACGGACGGCGGGACGTTGCCTTCGGGCAGTCCGCCAACCGCTCCGGAGGGGATCCGCCTTGGCCGAAGACGCCTCCGGGCAAGACCCGTTCAAGGATCGGTCCGGCAGGGCCGCGCTCCACCCGATCCGGGTCGGCACGGCCGGCTGGGGCATTCCCAAACTGTCGGCGCCGGCCTTTCCCGCCGATGGCACGCATCTGGAGCGCACCGCCCGCGTGCTGCCGATGACCGAGGTCAACAGCAGCTTCTACCGCCCGCACAAGCCGGAGACCTGGGCGCGCTGGGCGGCCTCCACCCCGGCCGGGTTCCGCTTCGCGGTGAAGCTTCCCAAGGCGATCAGCCACGAGGCCCGGCTGGCCGGCGCCGAGGCCGCGCTTGACCGCTTCCTGGCGGAGGCGGGGAGGCTGGGCGACCGCTTCGGGCCGCTGCTGGTGCAACTGCCGCCCAGCCTGCGCCTGGACGCCGCGGTCGCCGGGGCCTTCTTCGCAGGCTTGCGCGCCCGGTTCGGCGGCGACGTGGTGTGCGAGCCGCGCCATGCCTCCTGGTTCACCGCGGAGGCCGGGGCGCTGCTGGCCGCCAACCGCGTGGCGCGCGTCGCCGCCGACCCCGCCCCGGTGCCCGTTGCCGGGAGCCGGGGGGCCGGGGAGCCGGGCGGCTGGGACGGGCTGCGCTATTGGCGGCTGCACGGCTCGCCGGTCATGTACCGCTCGGCCTATGGTCCGGCGGTGCTGGATGCGCTGGCCGCGCGCTTGCTGGCCGAAGCGGCGGAGCGGCCGGTCTGGTGCGTCTTCGACAACACCGCCGACTTCCATGCCGTCGACGATGCGCTGGCGCTGACGGCGAGGCTGGGCGATGCCGCGGCCCGGCCGTGAGGACGATCCGGTCGGGAAGAGTGCTCCGGAGTCCCGCCCGATCGCCCATCGGATGAGCTCCAGCGTGACCGAGACAGGCCATTGTTGCATGGCTATCCTGCCGTCGACTGTCCCCGGAGACGGGGGCGGGGCATCAACGGCGTGCAGGCGGTGCGGTCATGGAGTTCCTCGTCCTACTGCTGATCTTCGGCTTCCTGACCCACCGGCTGGACCGCCGGCTGAAGGCGCAGGAGACGGAGATCGCCGCCCTGCGCAGCCGGCTGGACAAGGCGCTGGCCGGTGCCGTTCCCCTGTCGGCGGCGGTGTCGGCGGCGGATGAGGCGGCTCCGGTCCAGGCCCCCGCTCCTCTTGCGGAGCCGCCGCTGGAGGAGAGCGCCGAGCCGGTTTTCGCCGCGGAAACGGCTGTCGACACGCCGCCCGGCCCTCCGCCCGAACCCGCCGGCCCTCCGCCGCCGCGGCCGGGCTGGCGCGAGCTGGAGGAGTCGCTGGCCTCGCGCTGGCTGATCTGGCTCGGCGGCGGCACCATGGCGCTGGCCGCCGCCTTCTTCATCAAGCTGTCGGTCGAACATGGCTGGCTCGGGCCCGGCGTGCGGGTGGCGCTCGGGCTGCTGGCCGGGGTCGGGCTGATGGTGGGGGGCGAGTGGCTGCGCCGCCAGCCCATGCAGCGCGCCGTCGCGGCGCTGCGGCCGGACCATGTGCCGCCGGCCTTGACCGCCGCCGGGCTGTTCACCGCCTTTGCCAGCGTCTATGGCGGCTTCGCCCTGTTCGCCCTGTTCCAGCCGCTGGTCGCCTTCGCGCTGCTGGCGGCGCTGTCGCTGGCCGGCATCGGCCTGTCGCTGCTGCAGGGGCCGTTTCTCGCGGCGCTGGGGCTGCTGGCCGGCTATGTCACGCCGCTGCTGGTGCCGTCCGACCATCCCGATGCCTGGGGCCTGTTCGCCTATCTGCTGGCGCTGAACGGCGCCGGGATGGCGGTGGTGCTGTACCGTGGCTGGCGCTGGCTCGGCTGGGGAGCGCTGGCCGGTGCGGCGCTCTGGCCGCTGGTATGGATGATCGACCCCTGGAGCAGCGGCGACGCGCTGCCGACCGGGCTGTACCTGTTGCTGACCTCGGCGCTGTTCCTGGTTCCCGCCATGCTGGGGGTGCTCGACCAGGGCTTGCCGGAGCCGGAACCGGCAACCGGCTGGCGCGCGGCCCTGCCCGGCTGGATCCGGCGCAAGCGGCGCCATCCCGCCGACCGGCTGGCGATGACGGCGATGTGGCTGCTCGGCCTGCTGGTCGCCGCGGTCGGCTGGTCCGATTCGCATGGCCCGGTGTCGCTCGTCGTGCTGGCGCTGTTCGCGCTGCTGGCGCTGGCCGCCGGCCGGCGGACGGAGCGGATCGCCGGAGTCGCCTGGATCGCGGCGCTGGCCGTCCTGCTGGCTCTTGCACCCTGGAGCCTGCCCTATGTCCCGGCCGGCCCGCCGCCGCTGAATGCAGACGGGCAGCCGCTGATCGTCGCCGATCCCGCCGGCTATCCGGGGGAGGTCGCGCATTTCCTGTGGGTGTCGGCCGGGTTCGCCGCGCTGTTCGGCATCGGCGGCTTCGCGCTGCTGTGGGGCGCGCGACGGGCGGCGCTGTGGTCCTCGCTGTCGGCGCTGGTGCCGCTGGCCCTGCTGACGCTGGCCTATGCCCTGGTCGAGCCGCCGGAGACCGCCGTCGGCTGGCCGGCGGCGGCGCTGGCACTGGCGGCCCTGCTGGTCGGCGCCACCACGCCGCTGGCCCGCCACCGCCACCGGCCGGGCGCCTCGCTCGGGCTTGCCGCCTTCGCCGCCGGGGCGACCGGCGCCATCGCGCTCGGCGCGACCATGACCTTGCAGGAAGCCTGGCTGACGGTGGCGCTGGCGATGCAGGTGCCGGTGCTGGCCTGGCTGGAGCGGCAGATGGCCCTGCGCGAGCTGCGCGGCGTCGCCCTGCTGGTGGCCGTCGCCGTGCTGGTGCGGCTGGCGGTCAACCCCTGGGTGCTGGACTATGAGGGGTATGGCTGGATCGCCTATGGCTACGGACTGCCGGCGCTGGGCTTCCTGGTGGCGGCGCGCTGGATGCGGACCTCGTCCGACGGCCGGGAGAATGGCAGGTCCGGAGACGATCTGGTGGTGATGGTTCTGGAGGCCGGCGCCCTGATCTTCACCACCCTGATGCTGTCGCTGGGCATCCATCGCTGGATAGCCGGCAGCCTGGAGGCCGCGCCCTCCACCCTGGCCGAGGTGGCGCTGCATACCCTGTCCTGGCTCGGCCTCGCCCTGCTGCTGGCCGCCGACCGGCGGTGGAGCGCGCGGGCCGTGGCGGTGTGGGGCCGGCGCCTGCTGGCGGCGCTGGCGGCGGCGAGCGCCGTCTTCCTGCATCTGCTGGCGCTGAATCCGCTGTGGAACTTCGAATGGGTGGGCGAGTGGCCGGTGGTCAACCGGCTGCTGCTGGCCTACGGCGCGCCGGCCCTGCTGGGGCTGGCCTATCTGTGGTACGACCCGCCGCCGACGAAGCCGGTCCGGCAGGCGGCGCCGGTGCTGGCGCTGCTGCTGGTCGCGACCAATCTGGCGCTGGAGATCCGCCGGACCTTCCAGGGGCCGGTGCTGTCCGGCTACGGGGTGTCGGACGCCGAATGGTACGCCTATTCCGTCGGCTTCCTGCTGTTCGCCGTGCTGATGCTGGTGGCTGGCATCCGCTTCGGCTGGGGCTGGATGCGCCATGCCGGGCTGGCGCTGGTGCTGGCGGTGGTCGCCAAGGTCTTCCTCAGCGACATGTCAGACCTGGAGGGGATGTACCGCGTCGCCTCCTTCCTCGGGCTCGGCGTCAGTCTGGTCGGCATCGGTTGGCTCTACCAGCGGCTGCTGCGGCCGCCCGCCGCGGGAACGCCGGCCGTGCCACCGGCTCCGGCGGCTCCGGCGGCTCCGGCAGATGATCTGTTGGACCAACGGACTCATTGACAGGCTGCGTGGCGGTGCGTTCCCATACGGTGAAGGATGTGCCGGGACGAACCCGGTCGCCACCAGAGCCCATTGCCACCAGAGCCCATTGCCACCAGAGCCCATCGCCAGCGGAGGAACGACGCCCATGGACCGCGACATGCACGGCAACGCCTACCCCATCCTGCCCGACGGCGAGGAGGGCTTCACCGTCGAGGCGGCACGGATGAAGTTCGGCCCCGGCATGCTGGCGGAGCTGGGCGGCGACGCGCTGTCGCTGGGCATGACGCGGGTGGCGCTGTTCACCGATCCGCGGGTTGCGGCGGCGGCGCCCTTCGGCATGGCGCTGGAGTCGCTGAAGCGGTCCGGCATCGAGGTCGTGGTCTTCGACCGCTGCCGGGTCGAGCCGACCAGCGCCTCCTTCCTCGACGCCGCGGATTTCGCGCGGGACGGCGGCTTCGACGGCTATGTCTCGATCGGCGGCGGGTCGGTGATCGACACCGCCAAGGCGGCGAACCTCTACGCCACACACCCGGCCGACTTCCTCGCCTACGTCAACAAGCCGCTGGGGGAGGGCATCCCGGTGCCCGGCCCGGTCAAGCCGCACATCGCCTGCCCGACCACCTGCGGCACCGGCAGCGAGACCACCGGCGTCGCCATCTTCGACCATGTGGAAAAGCAGGTGAAGACCGGCATCTCGTCGCGCTATCTGCGGCCGAGCCTCGCCGTCGTCGATCCGCGCACCATCGACAGCCTGCCGCCCGGCGCCATCGCCGCCACCGGCTTCGACGTGCTGACCCACGCCATCGAGAGCCACACCGCGCGGCCCTTCCGCTCGCGCCCGAAACCTGAGTCGCCGACGGCCCGCCCGCCCTACCAGGGCGCCAACCCCTGGTCGGACATCGGCAGCCTGCAGGCGATCCGGCTCGGCGGGCAATGGCTGGAGCGGGCGGTCAACGACCCCGACTGCCTGGAGGCGCGCGACGCGCTGATGTTCGCGGCGACGCTGGCCGGTCTGGCCTTCGGCAATGCCGGGGTGCACATCCCGCACGCCATGTCCTATTCGGTGGCGGGGATGAACCACAGCTTCACCGCGACGGGCTACGAGGCGGTGGAGCCGATGGTGCCGCACGGCATCTCGGTGGTGCTGAACGCGCCGGCGGCCTTCCGCTTCACCGGCCCGGCGGCGCCCGAGGCGCATCTGCGCGCCGCCGAGGCGCTGGGGGCGGACGTGCGGGGCGCCGCTCCGGCGGACGGCGGCGAGCTGCTGGCGACCCGGCTGATTTCGATGATGCGGGCGACCGGCCTGCCGAACGGGCTGTCGGCGCTGGGCTATGGCGAGGCCGACATTCCGGGGCTGGTCAGGGGCGCCGCCGCCCAGCAGCGCCTGCTGACCATCGCCCCGCGCCCGGTGTCGGAGGACGATTTGCGCGGGCTGTACGCGGATGCGATGCGCTACTGGTGATCTGGGGTGGAAGCGGGCGGGGCTTCGGTGTTCCGCCCCTCCCTATGCCCCTCCCTATTCCGGCACCGTTTCGCCGGAACCGCCGAATTCCGCCGGGAAATCCTTCAGTTTCGGCAGGCCGTCGCGCATAGGCAGCACGGTTTCGGCGTAGTTGACGTGAACGGCCGGGGTGAAGGTCAGGGTCGGCAGGGTCGCGGCGAAAACGTCCACCAAGCCGAGCGGCGGGTGGTTGGTCATCAGATGCCCGCCGCATTTCGCGCAGTACTGACGTTGGCTGAGCGGCGTCTTCTGGAAGGTCGCGAGGTGTTCGGCGCCCGCGGTCACCCGTACCGCGTCCGGCTTCCACAGGCTGAAGGCATTGACCGGGCCGCCGGACCATGAGCGGCAGGAGCGGCAATGGCAGTAGCCCATGGCCTCCGGCGAGCCCGTGACCTCAAGTTCGACCGCGCCGCAAAAACAGCTTCCCGTGTGAGTCATGGCTTTCACATCATCTTCGTTTGCGTCACCAACAATAGAAAAATGACGCCGGCAATGGTGAGGCTCAACCAATCATTGGGCTCTCATCCCTTCGATAGAGGACGGAAAGCCTCTCCGAACGTTCGGAAGTCGTCGAGGTGGAAACCGGAGGACGGGCGCGATGCCGAGGATACCCCCTCCCGTGAGGGGAGGGGGGCCGAAAGCGATCCTCAGAACTGGTCCTCGCTCAGCGCCATCACCGTGTTGCGGGCGCTGGCGATGGTGGGCAGCAGGGCGGGGGCGGTCGCCAGAACCTGCTCGGCGTAGAAGCGCGCGACGATCAGCTTGGTCTCCAGGAAGGACGCATTGGCGCCCGGCTGGCGCAGGCCCTCCATCGCCTTGACGGCCGACCGCGCCAGCATCCAGCCGCCGGCCACACTGCCCCACAGCTTCAGATACGCCACCGCACCGGCCGCGGCGCCGCGCAGGTCGCCTTCCGCCTGGGTCGCCACCATCCAGTCGATGGCCTTGTCCAGCGCGTCCAGCCCGGCCGCCAGCTCGGTCCGGATCACCGCGAGGTCGTCGCCGGGGGCGGACTCCAGCGCATGGACCGTCGCCCGCATGTCGGCGACGAAGGCACGGGCCGCAGCCCCCTTGTCGCGGCCGGTCTTGCGGAAGGTCAGGTCGTTGGCGTGGATGCCGTTGGTGCCCTCGTAGATCGGGGTGATGCGGGCGTCGCGGTAATGCTGGGCGGCGCCGGTCTCCTCGATGAAGCCCATGCCGCCATGGATCTGAACCCCGGTCGAGGCGACCTCGCAGCCGATGTCGGTCGACCATGCCTTGACGATGGGGGTCAGCACGTCGACCCGCGCGGTCGCTGCGGCGCGCACCGCCGGATCGGCATGGTGGCGGGAAATGTCCAGCTGCGTGCCGGCATAGAGAGCCAGGGCACGGGCCGCCTCGGTCTTGGCGCGCATGTCCAGCAGCATGCGGCGCACGTCCGGATGCCTGACGATGGCGACGCCGGAGCCCTTGGGGTCGGCCAGATCCTTGCTCTGCACCCGGCTCTTCGCGTAGTCGCGGGCCTGCTGGTAGGCGCGCTCGGCAATCGCCACGCCCTGGATGCCGACGCCGAGCCGGGCATTGTTCATCATGGTGAACATGTATTCGATGCCGCGGTTCTCCTCGCCGACGAGATGGCCGACCGCCCCCCCGTCGTCGCCGAAGGCCATCACCGCGGTCGGGCTGGCCATGATGCCCAGCTTGTGCTCCAGGCTGGCGCAGCGCAGGTCGTTGCGCTCGCCCGGCGTGCCATCGGGCTTGGGCAGGAATTTCGGCACGATGAACAGGCTGATGCCCTTGATGCCGGCCGGGGCGTCGGGCAGGCGGGCCAGCACCAGATGGACGATGTTCTCCGTCAGGTCATGCTCGCCATAGGTGATGAAGATCTTCTGCCCGGTGATGCGGTAGCTGCCGTCCTCGGCCCGCACCGCCCGGGTGCGCACCGCGGCGAGGTCGCTGCCCGCCTGCGGCTCGGTCAGGTTCATCGTCCCGGTCCATTCGCCGGAGATCATCTTCGACAGATAGACCGCCTTCTGCTCGTCGCTCGCATGCTCGGTCAGCAGATCCACCGCGCCCTGGGTCAGCAGCGGGCACAGGCCGAAGGACAGGTTGGCGGCCTGCCACATCTCGTTCACCGCGAAGGCGACGGTCCAGGGCAGACCCTGCCCGCCATGGTCCGGCTCGAAGGGCAGGCTGTTCCAGCCGGCTTCAGTGAACTGGCCGTAGGCCTCCTTCCAGCCGGTGGCGGTGCGGACGACGCCGTTCTCCAGCGTCGCCCCCTCCTTGTCGCCCACCCGGTTCAGCGGGGCGAGCACGCCGGAGGCGAATTTGCCGGCCTCCTCCAGGATGGCGTCGACCAGATCGGGAGCGGCGCCGTCGCAATCGGGCAGGGCGGCGATGGCGTCGAGGCCGACCACCTCGTTCAGGACAAAGCGCAGATCGTCGACCGGAGCGGTGTAGGTCATGGCAGGGCGATTCTCCCAGGGCAGGATTGTTTGCTTTACCTATAGGTTAACATACAGCATCGGATGGTGTTTGGCGAGTGGAGCTGTTGCTGTGCACCATGTGCCGCGCGTCAGGGTAAGGCTATGCCTGCGGCGGGACCGCATCAAGGGTGCGTCAGATTGGCACGCGATCTGCATGGATCGGGAAGCCTCCCATCGGGGCCTTTATACGGGGATCGACCCATGACCTACGCTTCCGCCCTCGGCAACCCCAGCGACACCGCCGCCCGGCAGGCCCGCGCCTCCCAGGGGCCGGCCAACGTGGAAGCCGCCGTGCGCAATGCCAGCGCGAAGACGGGGGTCGATTTTTCCTACCTCATGGAAAAAGCTGCCGTGGAGAGCGGGTACCGCACGGACATAAAGTCCTCCTCCTCCTCGGCGACCGGGCTCTACCAGTTCATCGACAGCACCTGGCTGCAGACGATGAAGGAGCATGGCGCCGACCACGGCTATGGCAAATATGCCAGCGCCATCCAGACCCGCGGCGACGGCCGCCCCTATGTCGCCGACCCGGAGATGAAGAAGGAGATCCTGGAGCTGCGCAAGGATCCCACCGCATCCGCCCTGATGGCCGCGGAATACACCCGCGACAACAAGGAGTATCTGGAGGAGACGGTGGACGGCAAGATCGGCTCGACCGAGCTGTACATGGCGCATTTCCTGGGGGCCGGCGGCGCGTCCAAGTTCCTGAACGCGATGCAGGACAATCCGGGCCGCAGCGCCCGCGACGTCTTCCCCGACGCGGCGGCGGCCAACAAGAACGTCTTCTACGACAAGGCCACCGGCAAGGCGAAGTCGCTGAAGGAGATCTACGACCGCTTCGCCACGAAATTCTCCGAGAACCCGCTGGCGAGTTTCGCCCCGTCCCAGGTCGCCACCGATGCGGTGCGCAGGCAGGACATGCCGGACGGCTTCACCACCCAGGTGCCGATGGCCCCGGCCAAGGCGCTGAACGGCACGCCGCTGTCGATCTATCAGGTGCTGGCGCTGAACGCGCTGGAGACACCGGACGAGGTCGACAGCGTCAGCGGCCGCCCGGCCCGCCAGCGCGACAAGGAGCATCGCCGCATGCGCGACGAGCCGGTGCGCACCGACCAGTCTGACACCGGCGTCGCCATGGGCTTCGGCCTGGGGCTGGGACGGATCATCGGGCTGGAATCGGCGACGCCGGTGGCCACAGCGACCGCCGGAGCGGCCGGGACGGCCGCGGTCGGCAAGGCGGCTTGAGCCAGGGCGGAGAGCGGGCCGGAACGGGCGATACCGGACGCGGAAGGGTCAAAATGCCCTACGCTGCCGCTTTGACTTGAGGGGCGGATGGGTGCAAGGTCGCGCCGTTTTTGGCGCTCACCCCTCAGGACCGATCATGAGCAACCAGCAGCCCGCCGTCACCTTCGAGGAAATCCGCGCGCTCGTGCGCAACCTGCCCGGCCCTGATCTGGAGGCCGGCACCGCGGCCCTCCAGCGCGAACGGCAGCTGACCAAGCCGCCGGGCTCGCTCGGCCGGCTGGAGGAGATCGCGCAGTGGATGGCGACCTGGCAGGGCGAGCATCCGGCCGACCTGCGCCGTCCGCGCGTCGCCGTGTTCGCCGGCAACCACGGCGTCGCTGCCCGCGGCGTCTCGGCCTTCCCGGCCGAGGTGACGGCGCAGATGGTCGCCAACTTCCAGAATGGCGGCGCCGCGGTCAACCGGCTGTGCGAGGTGGCCGACGCCGACCTGCGCGTCTATGAGCTGGACCTGGAGAACCCGACCGCCGACTTCACCCAGGGCCCGGCCATGGGCGAGGAAGAGTGCTGCCGCACCATGGCCTACGGCATGATGGCGGTGGAGATGGGCGTGCAGCTGCTGGCGCTGGGCGAGATGGGCATCGCCAACTCGACCTCGGCGGCGGCGATGTGCCTCGCGCTGTTCGGCGGCGAGGCGGCCGACTGGACCGGCCGCGGCACCGGCATCGACGACGCCGGCCTGGCCCGCAAGATCGCCGCGGTGGAGGCCGGCGTCGCCGCCAACCCGCAGGCCAAGGACGACCCGTTCGAGACGCTGCGCTGCCTGGGGGGCTACGAGTTCGCCGCCATCGCCGGCGCCATCCTGGCCGCCCGCGTCGCCCGCGTGCCGGTGCTGCTCGACGGTTTCGCCTGCACCGCGGCGGCCGCGGTTCTGTTCAAGGCCGACCGCCGCGCGCTCGACCATTGCATGGTCGCCCACCGCTCGGTCGAGCCGGGCCACACCCGCCTGATGCAGGCGATCGGCAAGGAGCCGCTGCTGGATCTCGGCATGCGGCTGGGCGAAGGCTCCGGTGCGGCGCTGGCGATCAACATCGTCAAGTCGGCCGTCGCCTGCCACGCCGGCATGGCGACCTTCGCCGAGGCGGGCGTCAGCACGCAGGGGTGATGGGGGGGTGGGGCTGGTTGCCCCCTCCCTAACCCTCCCCCGCTTTGCGGGAGAGGGAACTCCGCTGCACTCTCGCAAAGCTCCTACCCCCTCTCCCGCGGAACGCGGGGGAGGGATGGGGAGGGGGCCGACAGAGCCTCACAGCATCCCGTCGGCCAGGTCGCTGATGCTCGCCGACAGGAACAGGTCGAGCAGCACCAGCGCCGCGGCGACCAGCCCGGACAGCGACAGGGCGGTGCGCAGCACGAACCATTGATAGGTCAGCATCGCCATCATCACGCCGAACACCATCGCCTCGGACAGCATCGGCGGCAGCAGGCCGCTGACCGACAGCAGGATGGTCGGCAGATAGATCGCCATCTGCACCACCGCCGACCAGTTGTAGGCGGCGAGCGCGCCGGGATAGAGCTGGTCCTTGCCCATCAGCGCGGAAATGCGGAACAGGGCCAGCGGGAAGGCGGTCCAGCTGACGACGTAGGCGATGGCCTCCACCGTCACCAGCTGCAGGACCGGTGTGTCGGCCAGCTGGTCCCACAGCCGGACCGCCAGCAGCAGCGCATAGGCCGGCAGCACCACCAGCGCCGCGTAGAAGGACTGCAGCGCTCCGTCCGGCGTGCGGTCGAAGAACTCCATCCCCGTCCGGTCGAAGCGGGCCAGCCGGTAGGCGCCGGTCAGCGCCGACAGGATCGCAGGCGTGGTCAACGGCATCGTCCGGCCTCGGTTTGCGGTCTCACCCGGTCCTTACCCGCCCAGCCGGGTGAACACGTCCTTCAGGATGGACTCGTAGACGGCGGTCAGCTTGCGGATGTCGTCCACCCCGGCATATTCGTCGACCTTGTGCATGGTCTGGCCGACCAGCCCGAATTCGACCACCGGGCAGACATTCTTGATGAAGCGGGCGTCGGACGTGCCGCCGGTGGTCGAATAGTCCGGCCGGCGCCCGGTCACCCGCTCCACAGCATCGGCCACCAGCTCGGTCAGCGGGCCGGGCGGCGTGACGAAGCTGTCGCCGGAGCGGTAGATCTCCAGCTCATAGGCGCCGCCGACGGCATCGAAGGTCCGGCGCAGCCACGCCTCGATGCTTTCGGGGGTGTGGGCGTCGTTGAAGCGGATGTTGAAGGTCGCCTTGCCCTGGGCCGGGATGACGTTCGTGGCCTTGTTGCCGACGTCGATGGTGGTCAGCGCCAGGGTGGAGGGCTGGAAATGCGCCGTGCCCTCGTCCATCGGCTGCTCGGTGACGGCGGCCAGCATGCGGACCAGCCGCGGCAGCGGGTTGTCGGCCAGATGCGGGTAGGCGACGTGGCCCTGGGCGCCGAACACGGTGAGGAAGCCGCTCAGGCTGCCGCGCCGGCCGATCTTGATCATGTCGCCCAGCGCCTTGGGGTTGGTCGGCTCGCCGACGATGCAGGCGTCGATCCGCTCGCCCCGCTCGGCCATCCACTCCAGCACCTTGCGGGTGCCGTTGATCGCCACCCCCTCCTCGTCGCCGGTGATCAGCAGGCTGATCGAGCCGGCCGGCGGCCCGTCCTCCAGCCGGCGGGACACGGCGGCGACGAAGGCGGCGACCGCCCCCTTCATGTCGACCGCACCCCGGCCGTAGAGCCGGTCGCCCATCACCGCGCCGGCGAAGGGATCCACCGTCCAGCCCTTGCGCTCGCCCGGCGGCACCACGTCGGTATGGCCGGCGAAGCAGAAATTGGGCCCCGCGGTGCCGAGGCGGGCGTAGAGATTCTCCACCGGCTCCGTCCCCTCCTGCTGGAAGCGCAGGCGGTGGCAGGTGAAGCCCATCGGCGCCAGCGCCGCCTCCAGCACGCCGAGCGCGCCGTCGTCGCGCGGCGTGACGCTGGGGCAGCGGATCAGGTCCTGGGCGAGGGCGACGGGGTCGATGGTCATGGGGGGTGTCCGGGTTCGCAAATGCTGGCCCCTCTCCCGCCTCCTGCACGGACATCATGCGTGAGGCGGGAGAGGGCTTCTAGGCAGGTCAGTCCCGCAGCAGGTCGTTGATCGCGGTCTTCGAGCGGGTCTTCTCGTCGACGCGCTTGATGATGACGCAGCAGTACAGGCTCGGTCCCGGGGTGCCGTCGGGCAGCGGCTTGCCGGGGAGCGAGCCGGGGACGACGACCGAATAGGCCGGGACGCGGCCGGTGAAGACCTCGCCGGTGTGGCGGTCGATGATCTTGGTCGAGGCGCCGATGTAGCAGCCCATCGACACGACGGCGCCCTCCTCGACGATCACGCCCTCGACGATCTCGGAGCGGGCGCCGATGAAGCAGTTGTCCTCGATGATGACCGGGTCGGCCTGCAGCGGCTCCAGCACGCCGCCGATGCCGACGCCGCCCGACAGGTGGACGTTCCGGCCGATCTGGGCGCAGGAGCCGACGGTGACCCAGGTGTCGACCATGGTGCCGCTGTCGACATAGGCGCCGACATTGACGAAGCTCGGCATCAGGATGACGCCGGGGGCGACGTAGGACGACTTGCGGGCGATGGCGCCGGGCAGGGCGCGGAAGCCGGCGTTCTGGAACTGGGCCTCGCTCCAGCCCTCGAACTTCGGCGGCACCTTGTCGTACCAGGAGGAGCCGCCGGGGCCGCCGGGGATCATCTCGTTGGCGTTCAGGCGGAAGGACAGCAGCACCGCCTTCTTCAGCCACTGGTTGACCTTCCAGCCGTCCGCGGTCTTCTCCGCGACGCGCAGGTCGCCGGCGTCGAGGGCGTCGAGCGCCGCGTTCACGGCGTCGCGGACGGGGCCGGTGGTGGCGGTGTTGAGGCCGTCCCGGTCGTCCCAGGCGGCGTCGATGGTTGCTTGCAGGCTGGCGTGGCTCATGTCGCGGTCGTTCGGCTGTCGATGGTCCAGGGGACGGCACCATGGAGCCGGGCCGCACCCCTGTCAACCGCGCCGGGTTTGCGGGAAAGCGCTATGCCGCCGCCCCCGCTCCCGCCCCGGTTCCCGCCACCGCTCCCGCCACCGCCGCCAGCCAGGACGGCAGGTCGTCCACGGTATGGTCGATGTGGATGCCGGCGCCGACGCCCGCCTTCTCGTACTCCTGCTCGCCGCGCACCCAGACGGTGGTCATGCCCAGCGCATGGGCGGGGGCGAGGTTGCGGGCGATGTCCTCCACCATGCAGGCGTCCGCCGGGTCGATTCCGTGGCGCTCCACCAGCGTGGCATAGGGGCGGGGATCGGGCTTCGGCACGAAGCCGGCGGCGGCGATGTCGAACACCGCCTCGAACCGGTCGAGGATGCCCAGCCGGCCGGCGACATTCTCGGCATGGCGGACCGAGCCGTTGGTGTAGATGATCTTGCGGCCCGGCAGCCGGTCGAGCGCGCCGGCCAGCAGGGCCGAGGGCTGGACGCCGGCGACGTCGATGTCGTGGACATAGTCCATGTAGGCGACGGGATCGACGTCGTGCTCCACCATCAGGCCGCGCAGCGTGGTGCCGTAGTCGCGGAAGAACCGCTTCTGCCGCACCCGCGCCTCGTCCAGGCCGAGGCCGAAATGCCCGGCGATGAACTCGTTGATCCGGCGGTCGACCTGGGCGAACAGGTTGCAGGACGCCGGATAGAGCGTGTTGTCGAGGTCGAAGATCCACACGGCGCGGTCGCGCAGCGCGGTGGCGGGGGCCGCGGATTCGGCAGCCGGAACGGCGGGGGAGGTCGGGACGGTCATGCCCCAGAGAATGGGGCCGACGCGAACCGGCCGCAAGACGCTTCACATGGTCGCGGGCGCGGTTGGGGCCGGGCGGGGACCGGCGGCTGCCGCTATGGTAAAGACTCCGATCAATCTTCCCAGGGGCCGTCCCTCATCGTTGGTTGATTGAAGATTAATCCCCGAAGGGGTAGCATAGACCAGACCATATGAAGGTTTGCAGCCTAAGGTTTTCCACCGGCCTGCTCCTCGCCGGACGCGGTCGCCCGGTCGGGATCGCGCATTGGATCAGCCCTTTGGATTGGATCAGCCCTTTAGATCGTCCCCGAGACCGTCCTTGAGTTTGCCGTGGACCTGCTTCTGACCTCCGGTTCCTCCACGCCCGCCGCCGATTCGGCCGGCTCCGCGACGCTGGTTGCGCTGTATCCCGGCCCGGCCCTGCGGCTGGATCCGGCGCTTGCCGTCGTCGAAGCCAATGCCGAGGCGGAGGACATGATGGACAGCGACCCGCGCTGGCTGCCGGACCTGCGCACATGGCTGTCGGCGTTCAGCGTCGCGCCGGGCCTGCGCTCGGTGCCGGTGGAGTCGCTGCGCGGGATCATGATCGTCGAATGGGCCGGCGTGCCGCTGCCCGACGGCGGCTTCCTGCTGCTGGGCCGCGACGACACGCTGGAGCGGCAGCTGCGCCACACGCTGACCGAGTCGCGGCGGCGTTACAAGGATCTGGTCGAGGTCTCCTCCGATTTCGCATGGGAAACGGGGCCGGACGGCGCCTTCGTCTTCGTCAGCCACAAGGGGGCGCTGGGCTATCCGGCCGATGCGCTGATCGGACGCGACCCGCGCGACCTGGCGCTGGACGAGGCCGATGCCCTGCCGATGCCCTTCGACTGCCGGCGCCCGGTCGACCAGGTCGAGCTGTGGCTGAAGGCCGCCGACGGCCGGCCGGCCTGCGTCGTCGCCTCCGCCCTGCCGCTGTTCGGGGTCCAGGGGAATTGGATGGGCGCGCGCGGCGTCTGCCGCGAGGTGACGGAACAGGTGCTGCGCTCCAACGAGCTGGCGCGCATCCGCAACCGCGAGCGGCTGTTGGGCCATATCGTCCACACCCTGCGCGACCGGCTCGACGCGGCGGAGGCGCTGGCCGTGGCCGCCACCGAGACGGCGCGGGCGCTCAGCGCCGACGGCTGCCGCATCTACCGCGCGGACGAAGGGAGCGGCGGCACCGGCGGCGGGCGTGTCTCCCTGTCGCTGGTCGCGGCGTTCGGGGCGGAGCAGCCGGAGCTCGGCGGCGCGCTGCTCGACCGCATCGCCGGGAGCGGGGATCTGCTGGTCGACCGGCTGGGCAGCGTGCAGCTGATCGGCGAGCGCACCGAATACCGGCAGGTGGTGAACGGCGCCCTGCTGGTCTGGCGCGCCGCCGATTCGGAGCCGTGGGACGACGACGACCGCCATGTGCTGTCTGGCGTGGCCGACCATATCGGCATCGCCCATGCCCATCTCGCCTACCAGGAGCGGCTGCGCCGCCTGTCGGAGCGCGACGGGCTGACCGGCCTGTTCAACCGCCGCACCTTCTTCGAACGGCTGGAGGAATCGATCTCCCGGCCGGACAGCGGGCCGTCCGCCCTGCTCTATGTCGACCTCGACAACTTCAAGGCGGTCAACGACCTGCACGGCCACCAGCAGGGCGACAGGGTGCTGAAGGCGGTCGGCACGCTGCTGACCACCGGGGTGCGGCCGGGCGACCTGCCGGGCCGGCTGGGTGGCGACGAGTTCGTCCTGTGGCTCGGCCGTGCCGACCAGTCGAAGGCCCGCGTCGTCGCCGAGCGGCTGCTCAATGGCATGCGCGACCTGCTCCATCTGTCGGCCGGCCCGGAAAAGCCGCTGGGACTGTCGATCGGCATCGCCATCCACGTCCCCGGCCGCGGCGAGACGGTGCGGGAACTGACCGACCGTGCCGACGCCGCCATGTACGACGCCAAGAAGAGCGGCAAGGGGCATTACGCGCTGGCTCCCGACCATCCGCCAGACAGCCATCCGCCAGACGGCCATCCGCCAGACGACCATCTGCCGGTCCCGGCGCCCGTCCAGTCCACCGACATCCCTGTTGCGGAGTCCGCCCCGTGACCGCGCGTCCCGACACGCTCGACCCCGCCGACTATGAATCCGCCAAGCGGATGGTGCAGAGCGAGGATCCGGCGGTTCGCCGGAAGGTCGCCGAACACCCAAAGACCCGGCCGGAGCTGCTGTATTTCCTCGCCGCCGACGCGGCGGCCGAGGTGCGGCGCGCCATCGCCACCAATGCCGGCACCCCGCGGCAGGCCGACCTGCTGCTGGCCAAGGACCGCGAGGTCATGGTGCGCCGGGCGGTGGCGCGGAAGATCGCCCGCCTGTTGCCGGAACTGACGGCCGACCAGGCGACGCAGATCGAGCGGCTGACGGTGGAGTGCCTGGAAACCCTGGCCCGCGACCAGGCGTCGGAGGTGCGCGGCATCCTGGCGGAGGCGCTGAAGGACCTGCCCAACGCCCCGCACGGCCTCATCAACCGGCTGGCCCGCGACGTCGAGCTGTCGGTCTGCGCGCCTGTCCTGCAGCATTCGCAGATCCTCACCGAAGAGGATCTGACCGACATCATCCTGCGGGGGCCGGTGCGCGGTGCGATGACCGCCATCGCCAGCCGGCAGAACGTCACCGCGTCGGTCGCGGACGCCATCGCGCGTTCGGACGACGAGGCGGCGGTGACGACGCTGCTCGGCAACCCGTCGGCCCAGATCCGCGAGGAGACGCTGGACCGCATCCTCGATCAGGCGCCGCAGCACGAGCCGTGGCATTCGCCCCTGGTGCGGCGTCCGCGCCTGCCGGCCCGCGCGGTGGCCCGGCTTGCCAGCTTCGTCGCCGACAGCCTGCTGAAGGTCCTGCAGGATCGCGACGACCTCGAGCCCGGGGCGGCGCGCGGGCTGGTGGAGGCGGTGCGCCAGCGGGTGGGGCAGGCGGCCGGGGCGACGACCGGCCTGCCGCAAGGCCCGGTCGATTTCGGCGAGACGGCGGCGGTGGCCGCCGGGCCGGAAAAGCCGGTGGAGCGGCCCAGCGACAAGGCGGCGCGCCTGAACAAGGAAGGCAAGCTGACCGAGAAACTGATCGAGGGCTCGATGATCGAAGGCGACCGTGGCTTCGTCCTGGCCGCGTTCGCGGAGCTGGCGCAGATCCCGCTGCCGGTGGTTGACCGGATCGTCGCCACCCATGCGCCCCGCGCCGTGACCGCGCTGGTGTGGCGTGCCGGGCTCACCATGCGCTTCGCCCGGCAGGTCCAGTTGCGGCTCGCCCAGATTCCGCCAAAAACCGCGCTTAATGCTCGGGACGGCACGCACTATCCGATGACCGACGAAGAGATGCGTTGGCAGCTCGAATTCTTCGGCGTCGAGGCGAAGGCGTGACGTTCCTCACCCTATTCGGGTTATTGCCGGCATGCGTGTCGCCTTCCTCGCCTTCTTCGTCATCCTGATCGCAGCATCCACCGGCTTCGCCGCCCCGCCGCGCGAAACGCCGGAGGAGCGCGACGTCGCCGCGACCTTCGACGCCGCGCGAACGGCACTGGCCGAAAGGCGGGGATCGGCGGTGATCCCGCTGCTCACCCGCAACTCGGTCAAGACGCTGGAAACGGTGCGCGACGCCGCCCGCCAGCCCGGCGACGCGCCGTTGCAGCGGCTGGAACCGGCGGAACGCTTTGCCGCCATGGGGCTGCGCCGTCATCTCGGCCCGTCCGAGCTGCGCCGCATGTCGGTCGGCGACATCGCCAACCACGCGCTGAAGGCCGGCTGGCTCGGCCCCAACGTCGTTGCCCGCAGCGCGCTCGGGCCGGTGCGGGTGAGGGGCGACCGCGCTTCCGGCCTGCTGATGGTCGACAACCGGCCGGCGCTGGTCCCCGCCGACTTCGTGCGCGAGGGCGGAACCTGGCGCATCGACCTCACCGGTGTCTTCACCTTCGGCAGCCAGATGCTGAAGGGCTTCGCCGCCATGTCCGGCAAGGACGAGAGCGCCTACATCGCCGAGCTGCTCGACAAGCTGCCGGCCAAGGCGGGCGCGGCGAAGGCACGCTGAGATCGCCCAGCCCATCCGGGCGGTTGCGGCGATTCCGGCGATTGCGTAGACTCGCTCCCGCTTCCACCAAGCGTTGGCGCCGACCATGACCGCACCGGAAGAGTCCCGTCCCGCCGCCACGGCCGGCCGAAGCGTCCCCTGCGGCGCCGCGTTCCATGCCGCGGTGCTGGAACTCGCCGCGGTGCGCCGGGTCGGCGTGCCGGATCTCGCCGCCGCCGCGCTGCTGCTGGCGCCCGCCGCCGCCGACGATCCGGGGGTGCGCGATGCCGGTGGCGAAGCGCTGCTGGAGGTCGGCGCGACGGCCGTTCCCGATGGGGCTTCCGACCAGACGATCCGCAAGGCGCTGGCCGCCGCGCTGGCGCTGGCCGATCCCGGCGCCCGCATCCTGGCTGGCGACGACGTCCGCCGGCTGGAGGCGGCGGTGGAGACGTTGGGCTACCGCAACAAGACCCTGGCCCATGCGCTGCAACGGCTGTCCTTCCAGCCGCTGGACGGCCGCATCACCGAGGTGCGCGACGCCGCCCAGCTGTTCGGCTTCGTCAATCAATGGTGCTTCGACGAGGAGCAGGTGCGGCGGCGGTTCCGCGAGCTGGCGCCGGTCTATCATCCCGACACCGGCATCGTCGCCTGCCGGGAGCGGATGGGGCAGTTGATCGATGCCCGCAACCTGCTGGTCCACCATGTCCGCACCGTCTACAGCTCCGGCGACTGGGTGGCGAAGCGGGGCGGGCCGCCGAGCTGAGGCGCTCCGGCCTGAAGCGCTCCGGCCTGAAGCGCGGGGTCAGAACTCCAGCCCGATCGCCTCCTCGACGATCGCCTGATCGAACATGGCGCCTTCCAGCATCGCCCCGGTCAGGTCGGCCCCGGTCAAATCCGCCTCGGCCAGATTGGCGCCGGTCAGGTCGGCGCCCGCCAGATTGGCGCCGGCCAGATTGGCCTTGCGCAGGTCGGCCTTGCACAGCAGCGCCATGCCGAGCCGGGCGCGCTGGAGGTTGGCGCGCCAGACATGGCCGCTCATGGTCTGGATATGGACCGGGCCGAGCTGGGCGCCGGTCAGGTTGGCCCCGGTCAGGGTGGCGCGTTCGAAATTCACCCCGCGCAGATCGGCGTTCGACAGGTCGGCCTTGCGCAGGTCGGCCAGCGACAGGTCGGCGATCGCCATCGACGCACCGGCCAGCGTGGCCCCCCGCAGGGCGACGCATTGCAGGATCGCCGCCGACAGGTTGATGCCGTCCAGCTTGCGCCCGCACAGGTCGAGCGCCGACAGGTCGGCGCGCTTGCCCGCCTTGCCGCCGCTTTCGATCCAGGCCAGATGCTCCATCAGGATGTCGCGCAGGTCGTCTTCCGGATTCTCCAGCGTCTTGGCCAGGACCGCCGCCTGGATGTTGGGCGAGCGCAGCTGCGCCGCGTCCAGGATCGCGCCGATCAGGGTGGCGCCGGAGAAGTTGGTCCGGTTGATGGCGCAGCCGGTCATCACCGCCCCCGACAGCTTGGCGCCCGACAGGTTCGCCTCCGTCAGGTCGGCATCCGTCAGGTCGCAGCCGGTCAGGTTCGATCCGGTCAGGTTGGCGCGCATGAACTTGGTGCCGCGCAGAATGGCGTCGGTCAGGTCTGTCTGCATGACGAAGGCGTTGGCGACCTTCGCCCGCGACAGGTCGGCGCCGCGGATCGTCGCCGCCGTCAGCTCCGACGTCAGCACCGAGTCCTCGTATTGGTGGGAGAACATCTCGCCGCTGGCGTCGTAATGCAGCAGCGTGCCGTCGCGCAGGTCGACCTCCACCAGGATGGCCTCGCTCAGCACGGCGCCGCGCAGGCAGGCGCCGCGCAGGTCGGCCCGGCGCAGGTCGGCCTTCTCCAGGTTGGCCAGCCGCAGGTCGGCGGCATAGAGGTTGGCGTTGACGAGGTTGGCGCCGGTCAGCCGCGCACTGAACAGCTTGGCGCCCGACAGATCGGCGTCCGACAGGTCGATGCCCGACAGGTCGAGATGCGACAGGTCGCGCATCTTCAGGTTGGCGCGCACGCCGCCGGGCTGGCTCTTGCGGAAGGCCTGATGCCGCAACAGGATCGCGTTGAGCTGGCTCTGGTTCAGCTTGGTTCGCGGGCTGTTGGAGCCGAAGCCCTGGGCGGACGACATCGCCGGCATACCTTATTCGAGTGGGTTATCCATGATGGCAACAAGTCGACAAAATTTCATTAAGAGCCGGGAACATGTGACAAGTGTGGGAGCGATAACCGCAACCCGGCAAGACAGACCTTGGGCCAGACCTTGGGATAGCCTCAAGACCGGACATTGCGGCGGTTGACTCAGGGCATCGCTTTCCCTATGTTCCGCCGACCTGTCTTCCGCCAAGCCGATAGACCGGGTACCCCGGCCCCATGCCGGGTATCTCCGCCAGTCCGCGAGTGTCGCGCACTGGCGCTTTCGTGCTTGTGCGGATGGCGGCCATGAAACCTGTTCCGTAACCTGGGAATCGACAACCGCATGTTCGAAGGCCTGACCGGACGCCTGGGCGACATCTTCGACAAGCTGCGCCGCCGCGGCGCGCTGAGCGAGGAGGACGTCTCCGCCGCGCTGCGCGAGGTTCGCGTGGCGCTGCTGGAGGCCGACGTCGCGCTGCCCGTCGTCAAGCAGTTCGTCGCCCAGGTGAAGGAACGCGCCGTCGGGCAGGAGGTGCTGAAGTCCGTCACCCCCGGCCAGCAGGTCATCAAGATCGTCCACGACAACCTCGTGGAGATGCTGGGCGAGGGCGCCGACATCAACCTGAACGCCGCCGCCCCGGTGCCGGTCCTGATGGTCGGCCTGCAGGGCTCCGGCAAGACCACCAGCACCGCCAAGATCGCGCTCCGCCTGAAGACCAAGGAGCGCAAGAAGGTCCTGATGGCCTCGCTGGACGTCCGCCGTCCGGCCGCCCAGGAGCAGTTGAAGGTTCTCGGCGAGCAGACCGGCATCGCCACGCTGTCCATCGTCCCGGGCCAGGATCCGGTCGCCATCGCCAGGCGCGCCATGGAGACCGGCCGTCTCGAAGGCTACGACGTGGTGATGCTCGACACCGCCGGCCGGCTCTCGATCGACGAGGAGCTGATGGCGGAGGTCGCGGCGGTCCGCGACGCGACGAAGCCGGCGGAAACGCTGCTGGTCGCCGACGCGATGACCGGCCAGGACGCCGTCACCGTCGCCACCAACTTCAACGACAAGGTCGGCATCACCGGCATCGTGCTGACCCGCATCGACGGCGACGCCCGCGGCGGCGCCGCCCTGTCGATGCGCCAGATCACCGGCAAGCCGATCAAGCTGCTCGGCACCGGCGAGAAGATCGACGCGCTGGAGCCCTTCCACCCCGACCGCATCGCCGGCCGCATCCTCGGCATGGGCGACGTGGTGTCGCTGGTGGAGAAGGCCGTCGAGACCATCGACAAGGACGAGGCCGAGAAGCTCGCCCGCAAGATGGAGAAGGGCCAGGGCTTCGACCTTGACGACATGGCGATGCAGCTGAAGCAGCTTCGCAAGATGGGCGGCATGTCCGGCCTGATGGGGATGTTGCCGGGCATCGGCAAGATCAAGGACCAGATGAAGGACGCCAACATCGACGACGGGATGATCAAGCGCCAGGAGGCGATCATCTCCTCGATGACCAAGGCGGAGCGCAAGACCCCCGACATCATCAAGGCTTCGCGCCGCAAGCGCATCGCCGCCGGTTCCGGCACCTCGGTGCAGGAGGTCAACAAGCTGCTGAAGCAGTTCGAGACCATGCGCGGAATGATGAAGCAGGTGCAGAAGCTGGGCAAGAAGGGGATGCTGCGCGGCGGCCTCGGCAACCTGTTGCCGAAAGGCTTGGGCGGCTTCGGCGGGAAGGGCCCCTTCGGGTGATCCTCCCGCCCTGAATAATCACCTGTGATCGAACTCACCTGTAATCGTTTGACTTGAGAAGAGAAAGTTTCGACCAATGGCTCTGAAGATTCGTCTGGCTCGCGGTGGTGCGAAGAAGCGTCCGTTCTACTCGATCGTCGTCGCGGACGCCCGCAGCCCGCGTGACGGCCGCTTCGTCGAGAAGATCGGCACCTACAACCCGATGCTGCCGCGCGAGCATGAGCAGCGCATCATCCTGAACGCCGAGCGCGCCAAGCATTGGCTGTCGGTCGGCGCCCAGCCGACGGACCGCGTCGTCCTGTTCCTGGCCAACGCCGGCCTGATCGAGAAGCCCGCCTTCCGCGAGACCCCGAAGCAGTCGGCTCCGAAGGCCAAGGCGCAGGAGCGTCTGAAGGCCGAGGCCGCCGCCGCCGCGGCTGCCGCCGAAGGCTGACAAGGGTGAGGGTGGGCCTGATGGCCCGCAGGGTTGAGGTCGTGACGACGTGCCGGGTGTTCCTTCGATGACCGCCAAAATCTGTGTCGGCCAGTTCGCGGGATCGCACGGCGTGCGGGGGCTGGTGAAGCTGCGCAGCTTCACCGCCGAGCCCGCCGACGTGATGGCCTACGGCCCGCTGACGGACGAAGCCGGCGCCCGCCGCTTCACGGTGACGCTCCAGGGCATGGTCAAGGATAATTTCCTGGCCAAGGTCGACGGGGTGACGAGCCGGGAGCAGGCGCAGGCGCTGGCGGGGGTGCGGCTCTACGTCGACCGCGCCGCCCTGCCGGAGACGGAGGACGGGGACGAGTTCTACCATGCCGACCTGATCGGCCTGCGTGCGGAACTCGCCGACGGAACCCTCTACGGCACGGTGAAGGCGGTCTACGATTTCGGCGCCGGCGACATGCTGGAGATCCGCATCGCGAGCGGTGCCCTGGAGATGCTTCCCTTCTCCAAGGCCTGCGTGCCGGTGGTGGATGTCCGGGCCGGCCGCGTCGTCGTCGATCTTCCGGCGGTGATCGAAGCCCGCGAGGGCTCCGGTGACGGGACGGAGGAGGGGGAAGGCGACAGCGGGGAGGAGGGGCCGTGAACCACGGCGCCGACGGCCCGCGCGTCTGGACGGTCAAGGTTCTGACGCTGTTCCCGGAAATGTTTCCGGGGCCGCTCGGCCAGTCGCTGGCCGGCAAGGCGTTGGAAAATGGAGTCTGGGCGCTGGAATCGGTGGACATTCGCTCGTTCGCGCGCGATAAACACCGCTCCGTCGACGACACCCCCTTCGGCGGAGGGGCCGGCATGGTCATGCGGCCCGATGTGCTGGACGCGGCTTTGACTGCGACGGCGGGGCCTGTGGGGGCACCGGAACGCGGCCGGGCGATTTATCTGTCGCCTCGCGGACGGGTGCTGAACCAGGAACTGGTCAAGGAGCTGGCCGCCACCCCGGTGGTGACGCTGCTCTGCGGCCGGTACGAAGGGGTGGACCAGCGGGTCCTCGATGCGCACGGCCTCGAAGAGGTCAGCCTCGGGGATTTCGTGCTGTCCGGCGGAGAACCCGCTGCGCTGAGCCTGATCGATGCCGTGGTGCGCTTGCTCCCCGGCGTCATGGGCAACGTGGAGACGGCGGGGGAAGAGAGTTTCGAACGGGGGTTGCTCGAATACCCCCACTACACCCGGCCGGCGGTCTGGACCGACGGGCAGGGTGTGGAGCGTGCGGTGCCGGAGGTTCTGCTTTCCGGCCACCACGGAAAGGTCAAGGCCTGGCGGCTTGCCGAGGCGGAGGCGATCACGGAGGCCCGACGGCCGGACCTGTGGTCGCTCTACCAGGCGGGGCGTCCGGCGAAAAACGTTACGAACAAGGGTCGGCGGCAGGCTCGCCGGCGCGACCCGAAACCGGAGTGACGGTCCGCCGCGAGGCGCACCGATAGAAAAGGGGTAGTGCTATGAACCTGTTGCAGCAGCTCGAGCAGGAGCATATCGAGAAGGTCCTGGGCGACAAGAAGATCCCGGTCTTCTCCTCGGGCGACACCGTGCGCGTCAACGTCAAGGTCGTGGAAGGCACGCGCGAGCGCGTCCAGGCCTATGAGGGCGTCGTGATCGCCCGCAAGAACGCCGGCCTGAACAGCTCCTTCACCGTCCGCAAGATCAGCTACGGCGAGGGCGTGGAGCGCGTGTTCCCGCTGTACTCCCCGCGCATCGACTCGATCGAGCTGGTCCGCAAGGGCGCCGTCCGCCGCGCCAAGCTGTACTATCTGCGCGATCTGCGCGGCAAGGCCGCCCGAATCGCCGAGCGCACCACCGGCCGTGGCATGGTCAACGGCCGCCGGGCTGCCGAGTAAGGCGCCTTCGCGTTCGTTCCAGGTTCATAGATTCGGCGCCCGGCCTTCCGGCCGGGCGTCTTCTTCCCGTCACCACCAGCAAAGCTTAAGGAGTAGGCGCCATGAAGCGCACGTTCCAGCCCTCCAAAATCGTGCGTAAGCGCCGCCATGGCTTCCGCGCCCGCATGGCCACCGTCGGCGGCCGCAAGGTGATCGCCCGCCGCCGCGCCCGCGGCCGCAAGGTTCTGAGCGCCTGATTCCCGCGATGGCGCCGCCGGACCAACGGGTCGGGCGCCTGATGCGGCGGCCGGAATTTCTGGCCGTGGCCGGGACCCGCCGCAAGCATGTGGCGCCCGGCCTGATCCTCCAGGTGCGCCGGCACGACGACAGGCAGCGGCCCGCCGATGGCGAGCAGCGCATCCGTCTCGGTCTGACGGCGAGCCGCAAGGTCGGCAACGCGGTGGTGCGCAATCGCGCCCGCCGCCGTTTGCGTGAGGCGGCGCGGCAGATCCTGTCCGTCCATGCCGCGCCCGGCCATGATTTCGTGCTGGTCGCCCGCGGCGACACGGCCGAGCGGCCATGGCCCGACCTGATCGGCGACCTGACCGCCGCGCTGAAACGCCTCGGCCTGTGGCGTGAGGCGGAGGGGCCGGTGGAGAGGTAGGGAGGCCGCGACGTCATGTTTCGCATCGCGGGCCTCAGCCCTCTCGCGCATCTGCTCCGCGCGCTCGTCTATCTCTATCGCTGGACCTTGTCGCCCTTCGTGGGCTGGCATTGCCGTTTCCAGCCGACCTGCTCCTGCTACGCCATCGACGCGCTGGAAAAGCACGGAGCCATCCGGGGGGGATGGCTGACGCTGCGCCGGCTCGGGCGTTGCCATCCCTGGGGCGGGTCGGGCTGGGATCCCGTGCCCGATCCCGTGGCGGCGCAGGCTGCGGCGACGCCGCATCGCTGCGGCGCTCCGGAAAAAGGGCATGCGGCGGTTGCCCAGCCCGGCGAAAAGCCGTAACAAGGCCGCGCACACGCCGCCCTTCTTCCAAAGGCCCCACGGCAACCGGGACGCCATGACCGACCAACGCAACCTCATCATCGCGATTGCCCTGTCGATCGCCATCCTTCTGGGCTTCCAGTATTTCTACGAGAAGCCTCGGGTGGAGCAGCAGAAGCAACTCGCCGCCCAGCAGGCCGCCCAGACGGAGCAGTCGGTGCCGGTGCCGGCCCCCGGCGTCCCTGCCCAGCAGCCCCCCGGCATGGCCCCCCAGGGCATGGCCGAGGTCGCGAAGGAGCGTCCCGTCCTGCTCGCCGAGCAGCTTGCGGCCGGCACGCGCGTGAAGATCGACACCCCGGCCCTGCACGGCTCGGTCAACCTTGTCGGCGGCCGCATCGACGACCTGACGCTCGCCCAGTATCACGAGACGCCGGAGCCGGGCAGCCCGGAGATCGTGCTGCTGGCCCCGGCCGGCACGCCCGCCGCCTATTACGCCGAGTTCGGCTGGGTGCCGCAGGGCGCCGGCATCGCCACCCCGACCGCGACCACCCGCTGGACCGCCGACGGCGCCGAGCTGACCCCGGCCAAGCCGCTGACCCTGAGCTGGGACAACGGCCAGGGTCTGGTGTTCGAGCGCAAGTTCGCCGTCGACCCCGACTTCATGTTCACGGTGACGCAGACGGTGCGCAACACCGGCGCGGCCCCGGTCACCCTGCTGCCCTACAGCCTGGTGTCGCGCAGCGGCACGCCGCACACGTCGGGCTATTACATCCTGCATGAGGGCCCGCTCGGCGTCTTCAACGGCTCGCTGACCGAGGAGAATTACGACAACGTCCGCAAGGCCGGCTCGATCTCCAAGGAGACGACCGGCGGCTGGGTCGGCATCACCGACAAGTACTGGCTGGTCTCGCTGGTGCCCGACCCGAACGAGAAGGTCACCGCGCGCTTCCTCTACAACCAGGTCGCCAACACCGACCGCTACCAGACCGACACGATGGGTGCTCCCGTCACGATCGCCCCCGGCGCGTCGGCCGAGAACACCGGGCGCCTGTTCGCCGGCGCCAAGCAGGTGAAGCTGCTCGACGCCTATTCCGAAAAGCTGAACATCAAGAACTTCGACCTCGCCATCGATTTCGGCTGGTTCTACTTCCTGACCAAGCCCTTCTTCTACGCGCTCGATTTCTTCGGCCAGGTGCTCGGCAACTTCGGCCTCGCCATCCTGCTGCTGACCGTCTGCGTCAAGGCCGTCTTCTTCCCGCTCGCCAACAAGTCCTATCAGGCGATGAGCAAGATGAAGGCGCTGCAGCCGAAGATGCAGGAGCTGCGCGAGAAGTTCAGCGACGATCAGGCGCGCATGAACCAGGAGCTGATGGCGCTGTACAAGCGCGAGAAGGTTTCGCCGGTGTCCGGCTGCCTGCCGATCCTGATCCAGATCCCGGTCTTCTTCGCGCTCTACAAGGTGCTGTTCGTGACCATCGAGATGCGGCATGCGCCGTTCTTCGGCTGGATCCACGACCTGTCCTCGCCCGATCCGACGAACCTGTTCACGGCATTCGGCCTGATCCCGTGGAGCCCGCCGACCATGCTGCATCTCGGCCTGTGGCCGTTGATCATGGGCGTGACCATGTGGTTCCAGCAGAAGATGAACCCGGCACCGCCGGACCCGGTCCAGCAGAAGGTGTTCCAGTTCCTGCCCATCATCTTCACCTTCATGCTCGCCGGCTTCCCGGCCGGTCTGGTGATCTACTGGGCCTGGAACAACACCCTGTCGGTCCTGCAGCAATGGACCATCATGAAGCGCATGGGCGTGAAGGTCTGAGCCTCCGGTTCCGATCCGCCTCCCAGGGCCTGCATTCCCAGGCCCGCTTTTCCAGGCCCGCTTTTCCAGACCTGCCGCCGGCAAAGACCCTTGACGGGCCCTTGCCGGCGGTATGTTTTTTCAGCCCATCCAAACGCGAGCGCCCGCCATGACCACCTCCGACAAGCCGACCGCCGTCACCCCCAGCATCGTCTCCGGCTTCGACGAGGCCGCGCTGGAGGCCGGGCGACTGCTGTTCGCCAAGGAGTGCGACTTCGTCTGGGGCGCCAACGCGCTGAACCAGCTGCCGGAAGCCGACCTGCCGGAGGTCGCCTTCGCCGGCCGCTCGAATGTCGGAAAATCCAGCCTCGTCAACGCCCTGACCGGGCGCAAGACGCTGGCCCGCACCTCCAACACGCCGGGCCGCACCCAGCAGCTCAACTTCTTCAACCTTGGCGACCGGCTGAAGCTGGTGGACATGCCCGGTTACGGCTATGCCAAGGAATCGAAGGAGAAGGTGGAGGCGTGGAACGACATGGTCCGCCGCTTCCTGCGCGGCCGCGTCACCCTGCGCCGGGCGCTGGTGCTGATCGATGCGCGCCATGGGCTGAAGCCCAACGACGACGAGATCATGGCCATGCTGGACCGCACCGCCGTGCCCTATGTCGTCGTGCTGACCAAGGCCGACAAGGTGAAGCCGGTGGAGCTGGACAAGGTGCGCAAGGCGACGGAGCTGGGGTTGAAGAAGCATCCGGCCGCCTTCCCCGACATCCATGTCACCAGTTCGGAAAAGGGCACCGGCATCGCGGAGCTGCGCGCCAGCCTGGCGGCGCTCGCACTCGCCGTCGACTGAGCGGAAGAAGGCGGCGATGGCCGGACCGTCACCCGCGCTGCTGTTCCTCCTGCAGTCGCTGCTGCTGATCGGCGGGCCGTTCCTGCTGTGGCGTCTCGGCGGCGGGCGGCATGTCGCCCCCATGGTGGTGATCCAGATCCTGTTCGGGGTGGCGCTCGGCCCGTCGCTGCTCGGCCGGCTGGCGCCCGACCTGTGGGGGGTGCTGTTCGCTCCGGCGGCCCTGGCGCCGCTGTCCGGGCTGGCGCTGATGGCGGTGGTGTTCTTCGCCTTCCTGACCGGCCTGCATCTCGATCCGGCGGAGTTCCGTGGCCGGGGCGGCGCCTTCGCCGCCGTGGCGCTGTCCAGCATGCTGGTGCCCACGCTGCTGGGCGGCGCACTGGGCTGGTGGCTGGCCGGCGCCTTTCCGGCCATGACCGGGCCGCGCGCCACGCCGGGCCTGTTCGCCGCCGGCTTCGGCATCTGCGTCGGGGTCACGGCGCTGCCGGTGCTGGGCGCCATCCTGCGCGAGATGGGCCTGCTCGGCGATCGGGTGGGCCGGCTGGCGCTGGGCTATGCCGCCGTGAACGATGCGCTGCTCTGGCTGCTGATCACCGCCGTGCTGGCCTGGACGGCCGGAGATGGGGGCGCCGGGGGCGGGGCCGGTGGAGATGGCGGCAAGGGCTGGGCGGTCGCCACCGTGGCGCTGCTGGGCTTCGCCTATGTCGGGGTGACGGTGCTGGCGGTCCGCCCGTTGCTCGACCGGCTGCTGGAACGGGTGGCGCCGGACGGGCGGATGGGCGACACCGCGGTGGTCGTCACCTGTGCGGCGCTGTTGGCCTCGGCCGCGGTGACCGAACTGATCGGGCTGCATTACATCCTGGGCGCCTTCATCGCCGGCACCGCGATGCCGCGCCGCTTCGCCGCGGCGATCCTGGACCGGCTGGAGCATTTCTCCACCCTGATCCTGCTGCCCTTCTTCTTCACCCTGACCGGGCTGAAGGTGACGCTGACGCTGGACGACCCGGCGCAATGGGCGGTGTTCGGGCTGGCCAGCCTCGTCACGCTGGCCGGCAAGATGGCGGGGACCGCCTGGCCCGCCCGGTTGACCGGGGAGAGCTGGCCCGACGCGCTCCGGCTCGGCACGCTGATGCCCTGCAAGGGGCTGATGGAGGTCATCGTGCTGACCGTCCTGCTGGAGGCGGGGGTGCTGTCCGGTTCCTGTTTCTCGGCGATGGTGCTGATGGCGGTGACGGTGACCGCCCTGACCCAGCCGATGACCCGGCTGGCCGGACGATGGCGGCCGGCGAAGACGGAGGGGGTGGCGCTGGGCGGGTCCGGCCGTTAAATTGCCCCCTAGGCAACCGGCCGGCCTTTCCGTTAAAGAAGCCCAACCGTCCACCCCGACAAAGGGCATCCTCCCGTGCAGACTCCCACCCGTGACGAGTGGCTCGCCAAGGCCCGTACCCTGTCCGAAGCGCTGCCCTACATGCGCCGCTATGCCGGGAGCACCTTCGTCATCAAGTACGGCGGCCATGCCATGGGCGACGCCGGGCTGGCGGAGCTGTTCGCGCGCGACATCGTGCTGCTGAAGCAGGTCGGCATCAACCCGGTGGTCGTCCATGGCGGCGGCCCGCAGATCGGCCAGATGCTGGAGCGGCTGAAGATCAAGTCGAGCTTCATCGACGGCCTGCGCGTCACCGACAAGGAGACGGTCGAGGTGGTCGAGATGGTGCTGGCCGGCTCGATCAACAAGCAGATCGTCGCCGCCATCAACAGCGCCGGCGGCCGGGCCGTCGGCCTGTCGGGCAAGGACAGCAACCTGATCATCGCCCGCCGGCTGGAGCGCGTGCAGCGCGACCCCGACAGCAACATCGAGAGGGTGCTGGACCTCGGCTTCGTCGGCGAGCCCTACAAGGTGAACCCGCAGATCCTGCATGCGCTCGCCCAGTCGGACATCATCCCGGTGATCGCGCCGGTCGGCTTCGACGTGAACGGCGACACCTACAACATCAATGCCGATACGGCGGCCGGCGCCGTCGCGGCGGCGGTGAAGGCGGCGCGCTTCTTCCTGCTGACCGACGTTGCCGGCGTGCTGGACAAGAACAAGATCCTGATCGAGAAGATGTCGCTGGAGGATGCCCACAAGGCCATCGCCGACGGCACCGCGTCCGGCGGCATGATCCCGAAGATCGAGACCTGCATCGGCGCGGTCGAACAGGGCGTCGACGCCGCGGTCATCCTGGACGGCCGCGTTCCGCACGCGCTGTTGCTGGAAATCTTCACCGAGGGCGGTGCCGGCACCCTGATCGGCAAGGCCTGACGGCCCATATAGGGGGGAAACCGGCCAACCGCAGGAGGCCGGCCGTAGGGGAGGAAGCCGATGAGCGACCTGCGCAAGGAACTGCTCCGCCAGATGAAGGCCATCCGCGACCGGATGGACCCCAAGCTGGTGGAGCGTGCCAAGCTGGCGGTGTTCGGCAAGGTCCCTTACGACAGCGACGCGGCCAAGGAAGCGGTCGGCCATTTCCTCGATGCCCGGGATGACGGCGGCGCCTTCCGCCGCAAGCTGGAACAGGCGCTGAAGGCGGAAGGCGCGGCGCTGGATCTGGACGGCGAGCCGGCATCACCCGAGCCCACCCCCACCCCCACCCCCACCCCTGCCAAGCCGCGGCGGGGCGGCCGGGTGACCTGACCGCCCTTTCCCGGTGACGAGGGGGCAGGCCCCGTCCGTCCGGAGCCCCGTTTCCTGCCAAGTCCTGCCGAGTCCTGCCAATTTCGCAAGGAGCGCACCCTTGCTGCATATCTTCGTCAATGACGGCGGTCTGCTGCGCTGGGCGCGGGAGGCCACCGACGAGGCGGCACCGCTGCCCGAGGCCGCGGTCTGGCTCGACCTGATCAACCCGACGGCCAACGAGCTGGCGCGGGCGGAGGCGCTGATCGGCGCCAGCCTGCCGACCCGGGAGCAGATGGCCGAGATCGAGGAGTCGAGCCGGCTGCGCGTCACCGGCGGAGTGCTGACCATGACCGTCACCGCGCTGGTCTGGGCCGATACCGACGAGCCGCGCATCGCGACCGTCAGCTTCGTGCTGGCCGGGCGGCGGCTGGTCACCATCCATGACATCGACCCGCAGGCCCTGCTCGCCTTCCGCCGCCGCGCCACCCATGGGCAGGTCGCCGCGTCGCGCGGGGAGCTGGTGCTGGCGGCGCTGGTCGACGGCATGGTCGACCGCACCTCCGCCGTGCTGCGGCGGACGGGGGTGGAGCTGGACGTGCTGAACCGCCGCTTCTTCCGTGGCCGCAAGCTGCGCTCGCGCGGCGAGACGCTGGACGATTCGCAGACGCTGAAGCGAATCGGCCATGCCGGGCATCTGATCGGCAAGGCGCGGGTCAGCCTGGCCAGCCTCACCCGCATGACCGATTTCCTGGCGCGCGGCGACGGCTGGAACTCCGGCAAGGCGACGCGGCGCTGGGCCAAGACCGCGCTGCAGGATCTGCGCGGGCTCGACCAGTATGCCCGCTTCCTGGCCGGCAAGGTGGCCCTGGCGCTGGACACCGCGCTGGGCCAGATCAATGTCGAGCAGAACGAGATCGTCAAGATCGTGTCGGTCCTGACCGTGCTGCTGTTTCCGCCGACCCTGGTCGCCAGCATCGGCGGCATGAATTTCAGTGACATGCCGGGGTCGGACTCGCCGTTCGGCTATCCCTCGGCCCTGCTGCTGATGGTTCTGTCGGCGCTGCTGCCGATGATCTATGTGCGGCTGAAGCGCTGGATGTAGCCGGCGATTTCCACAATATGGCAGGCGGATCGTCTGCGGTTCTTTCCTTTTGACAGGCCGCGCCCGGCCCGGCAGGATGGGCGCATTCCAGGGGGGTCCCGACAGGGGGCTGAGATACCAACGGCCGGACGGCGCGACAGGCGCCCGGCGGCAGCGTGGTGACCCTTTGAACCTGATCCGGGTCATACCGGCGAAGGGAGGGACCTCGTGACGGGCCGCATCCGGCCCCGGCCTGCCGCATCCATCCCCTCATCGGGGAAGGGCCAGCACGAAGACACCGCACCTCCGTCCGCAGTCCCGGGTTTGTCCGCCCACCTCCGACGGAGAAACCCAATGCCCAAGGACTTCAACGAATCCGCTGTCCGCATCTCGACCGGCCCGCTGCCGTCGTCGCGGAAAATCCATGTGCCCGGCACCCGCTTTCCCGAATTGCGCGTCGCCCTGCGCGAGATCGCGCTGTCCGGCGGCGAGCCGCCGCTGGCCGTCTATGACCCCTCCGGCCCCTACACCGACGATCAGGTCGCCATCGACGTGCGGGCCGGGCTGGCCAGGCACCGCCGCGACTGGATCCTGGCGCGCGGCGATGTCGAGGCGACCGCGGGCAAGATGGCGGCCGGCGACGTGTTGCGTGCCCGGGGTGGCGTCGCGGTCACCCAGATGGCCTACGCCCGCGCCGGCATCGTCACGGCCGAGATGGAATACATCGCAATCCGCGAGAATCTCGGCCGTGCCGCGGCGCTTGAGGCGGCGAGGGACGGCGAGGATTTCGGTGCCGACATTCCCGATTTCATCACGCCTGAGTTCGTGCGCGACGAGGTGGCGCGCGGGCGGGCGATCATCCCGTCCAACGTCAACCACCCCGAATCGGAGCCGATGATCATCGGCCGCAACTTCCTGACCAAGATCAATGCCAACATCGGCAACTCCGCCGTGACCTCCTCGATCGAGGAGGAGGTGGAGAAGATGGTGTGGGCGATCCGCTGGGGCGCCGACACGGTGATGGATCTGTCCACCGGTGCCGACATCCACCAGACCCGCGAATGGATCCTGCGCAATTCGCCGGTTCCCATCGGCACGGTGCCGATCTACCAGGCGCTGGAGAAGGTCAAGGGCAAGGCCGAGGATCTGACCTGGGAGCTGTTCCGCGACACGCTGATCGAGCAGGCGGAGCAGGGCGTCGACTATTTCACCATCCATGCCGGGCTGCGGCTGGCCCACATCCCGCTGACGGCCAAGCGGGTGACCGGCATCGTGTCGCGCGGCGGCTCGATCATCGCCAAATGGTGCCTGGCCCATCACCGCGAGAATTTCCTCTACGATCATTTCGCCGACATCGTCGAGATCTGCCGCACCTATGACGTGGCGCTGTCGATGGGCGACGGGCTGCGGCCGGGCAGCCAGGCCGACGCCAACGACGCCGCCCAGTTCGCCGAGCTGGAGACGCTGGGCGAGCTGACCAAGCTGGCCTGGGCCCGCGATGTCCAGGTGATGATCGAGGGGCCGGGCCATGTGCCCATGCACAAGATCAAGCACAATGTCGAAAAGCAGCTGGCGCTGTGCGGCGAGGCGCCCTTCTACACGCTGGGGCCTTTGGTCACCGACATCGCGCCCGGCTATGACCACATCACCAGCGCCATCGGCGCGGCGATGATCGGCTGGTTCGGCACGGCGATGCTCTGCTACGTCACGCCGAAGGAGCATCTGGGATTGCCCGACCGCGACGACGTGAAGGCCGGCGTCATCGCCTACAAGATCGCCGCCCATGCCGCCGACCTCGCCAAGGGCCACCCGGCGGCCCGGCTACGCGACGACGCCATGTCGCGGGCCCGCTTCTCGTTCCGCTGGCGCGACCAGTTCGCCCTGTCGCTCGACCCCGACACGGCGATGGCCTACCACGACGAGACGCTGCCGGCGGAAGGCGCCAAGACCGCGCATTTCTGTTCGATGTGCGGGCCGAAATTCTGCTCCATGAAGATCACCCAGGAAATCCGCGAGGCCGCGGAGTCGGGCATGGCGGAGATGTCGTCGAAGTTCCGCGAATCCGGCGGGGAGATCTACCAGCCGGCGGCGGAGTGAAGTGGCGGGGAGGGGTTTGCCCCCTCCTAACCTCCCCCGCTCTCGCGGGGGAGGGACTGCCGCCGCCTTTCCCAACAAGGGCTTATTTCCCTCCCCTGCTCAGCGGGGGAGGGTTAGGGTGGGGGCCGGCCGCGCTTCCATTCACTCCGCGTAGCCGATCTCCAGCACCTCGATCTGCTCCATCCCGGCCGGCGTGCGCACATCGACTACATCGCCCACGCGGGCCTTCAGCAGGGCGCGGGCGATGGGGGAAATCCAGCTGATGTGGCCGCGGTCGGGATCGACCTCGTCGGCACCGACGATGGTGACGGTGTTCTCGCTGTCATCGTCGCGCGCATAGGTGACGGTGGCGCCGAAGAAGACCTGTTCGCGGTTCTTCTGGTCCTGCGGATTGACCACCACCGCCGATTCCAGCCGCTTGTTCAGGAAACGGATGCGGCGGTCGATCTCGCGCAGCCGCTTCTTGCCGTACAGGTAATCGCCGTTCTCCGAACGGTCGCCGTTGCCGGCCGCCCAGGACACCACCTCGACCACCTTCGGCCGCTCCACCCGCAGCAGGTGGCGCAGCTCCTCCTGCAGGCGCTGGAAGCCGGGCGGGGTCATGTAGTTCTTGAACCCCTGGGGAAGCGGTGCCGGATCGTCGAGCTCGTCGTCGTCGGGCGTGTCGTTCTCGCGGGTGAAGGCCTTGCTCATGGTCCGACCTGTCCAAGTGGCAGGGAGAATAACGCCCGGGAAAAGGAAAAGGCGCCCTGCGGCGCCTTTTCCGTTCCTCAGGTCCCGAAAGGGCCGTTCGGCTTACCGCTTCCACCAGCCGCGGCGCGGCTTGGCGGAGGAGTCGGCGTCGTCGCCGGCACTCGCCGGTTCGGATGCCACCGGCTCGGGAGCGGCAGCCGGTGCCTCGACCGTCGGGGCAGCCGCCGGAGCAGCTTCCACCGAGGTTTCTGCCGGCGCCTCGGCAGCGGCCTTGCGCTTGCGGGCCGCCTTCTTGGCCGGAGCCTTGTCGGTGGCGACCTCCGCCGGGGCTTCGGCGGCAGCGGCGGCCTTGCGCTTGCGGCCCTTGGCCGGCGCTTCGGCAACCGCCGGGGCCACCGGGGCAACCGCCGGGGCGACGACCGGAGCAGCCACCGGAGCGGCTTCCACCGGCGCTTCGGCAGCGGCCTTGCGCTTGCGGGCCGCCTTCTTGGCCGGAACCGCTTCGGCGGCGGCTTCCGCCGGCACCTCGACCGGGATGGCCGGAGCGGCAGCAGCCGGCGCTTCGACAGCGGCGGCGGCCTTGCGCTTGCGGCCCTTGGCCGGCGCTTCGGCAGCCACCGGGGCGACGGCCGGAGCAGCCACCGGAGCGGCTTCCACCGGCGCTTCGGCCGCGGCCTTGCGCTTGCGGGACGCCTTCTTTGCCGGCGTCACCACCGGTGCCGGGGCTGCATCCTCGACCACCGGTTCCGGTGCCGGAGCGGTTTCGCCCGCCAGGATCCAGTCGAGGTCGGGAGCTTCGGCCGGGACCGGGGCGTGGGCCGCAGCGGCCTCGGCCGCGACCGGCAGGTCGGCGGCGGTTTCCTCGCCACCCTCCAGGCCTTCCGCACCCTCGCGGCGCGACCGGCGGCGACCGCCGCGCTTGCCGCGGCGACGCTTCTTGCGGCCATCGCCATTGCGGTCGCCGGCATCGGCGCCGGTTTCGTCCTCGCCTTCGCCCTCACCCTCTTCCTCGTCGGCTTCGTCGCCTTCGAGGTCGGCGGGTTCGGAGATCGCGGCTTCCGGGATCGCATCGGCCGGGGCGGCGGCGAGCGGGGCGGCCTCGTCGGCCTCCTGGCTCACCTCGTCGCCGGCCTCGTCCGTCTCGTCGCCGGCCTCGGCGTCGCCCGAACCCTCCGGACGGCCGTCCTCGCGGTCACGGCCACGGCCGCGGCGGCGGCGGCGGCGGCGGCGGCGATCCTCGCCATTGGCGTCGCCGTTGGCCTCGGCACGCTCGCCGGTTTCCTCGGCCTGGGCGGATTGGGCGGCCTGGACGGTTTCGGTTTCGACCTCCGGCTCCTCGACGGTCTCGACCGGCTCGGCGGCGAGCGCGCGGTCGGTCTCGGCCATCACGCGGTCGGCGCTGACCAGCGGCGCGTCCTCGTCGGCCAGGCGGGCCTTGTTGCGCTCCAGGCGATGGTCCGGGGCGATCAGGGTGTCGTCGGCCTGGACCATGACGCTGAACGCATGGCGATCCTCGATCTTGGCCAGCTCGCCGCGCTTCTGGTTGAGGATGTAGAGCGCGATGGAGGTCGGGACGTAGATGGTGATCTCGGCCGACCGCTTGCGGATGCCCTCCTCCTCGATGGCGCGCAGGACGTGCAGCGAGGCCGATTCGACCGAGCGGACGACGCCGGTGCCCGAGCAGTGCGGGCAGCGCTCGAAGTTCGTCTCCAGCAGCGAGGGGCGCAGACGCTGGCGCGACAGCTCCAGCAGGCCGAAGGCGGAGATGCGGCCGAGCTGGATGCGCGCCCGGTCGTTCTTCATCGCCTCCTTCATGCGGCGCTCGACGGCGGCGTTGTTCCGCGGCTCCTCCATGTCGATGAAGTCGATGACGATCAGGCCGGCCAGGTCGCGCAGACGCAGCTGGCGTGCCACCTCGTCGGCGGCCTCCAGGTTGGTCTTGTAGGCGGTTTCCTCGATGTTGCGCTCGCGGGTCGACTTGCCGGAGTTGACGTCGATGGAAACCAGCGCCTCGGTCGGGTTGATGACGATGTAGCCGCCGGAGCGCAGCTGCACCACCGGGCTGTGGATGGCGTCGATCTGGGTTTCCACCTGATAGCGGTGGAACAGCGGGATCTGGCTGTCGCGGTACAGCTGGACGCGCTGGGAATGGCCCGGCATCAGCATGTCCATGAATTCGCGCGCCGTGCGGAAGCCGGCATCGCCCTCGACCCAGATCTCGTCGATGTCGTTGGCGTAGAGGTCGCGGATCGACCGCTTGATCAGGTTCGCCTCTTCATAGATGAGGCAGGGCGCCGACGACTTCAGCGTCTGCTCGCGGATGTCGTCCCACAGGCGCAGCAGATATTCCAGGTCGCGCTTGATCTCGGGCTTGGAGCGCTCCAGCCCGGCGGTGCGCAGGATGACCGCCATGCCGTCCGGAATGTCGAGGTCCGACAGGATTTCCTTCAGGCGCTTGCGGTCGGCCGGGTTGGTGATCTTGCGGGAAATCCCGCCGCCGCGCCCGGTGTTGGGCATCAGCACGCAATAGCGGCCGGGCAGCGACAGGTAGGTGGTCAGCGCCGCACCCTTGTTGCCGCGCTCCTCCTTCGTCACCTGCACCAGCATCACCTGCCGGCGCTTCACCACTTCCTGGATCTTGTAGGAGCGCAGCGGACGCGAGCGGCGGCGCTGGGTCTCGACCTCCTCGTCCTCGTCGCCGCCGAGCATGTCGGGGGTCGGGACGGAGCCTTCGGACGGGGCGCCGCGGTCCTCGGCGGCGTTCTCGGAGCCGTTTGCGGCACCGTTCTCATCCTCGTCGGAGCCGCCTTCGGACTCCTCGTCGTCGCCCTCCTCGTCGGAAGCCTCCGGCGCGATGGGCGAGGGCATCGGCGACCATTCCTCGACGATCTGCTCCGGGCGGATCGGCTCGGCCATCACGGCGCCGTCGGCGGCGGCCTCGGCCCGGGCTTCCGCCTGCTCCTCCAGCCGGCGCTCCTCGGCCAGCAGGGCCTCGCGGTCGGCCATCGGGATGCGGTAATAGTCGGGATGGATTTCGGAGAAGGCGAGGAAGCCGTGGCGGTTGCCGCCATATTCCACGAAGGCCGCCTGGAGCGAGGGCTCGACCCGCGTCACCTTCGCCAGGTAGATGTTGCCCTTCAGCTGCTTGCGGCTGGCGATCTCGAAGTCGAGTTCCTCCAGCCGGTTCCCATTGACCACGGCGACCCGGGTTTCTTCCGGGTGCGTGGCGTCCACCAGCATGCGCTTGGCCATATACGTTCCTCAACGGCGCGACCCAGGGAACCCGCGCGACCGGTCGGGCCGCCTGGACGCAGCGTCTGTTGTGGGCGAAGCATACGGCGCGACGGACCGGAACCGCCGAACGGCGCTGACGAGAGCAGCCAGGACGGACCGGTGGACACGCGCCGGGCTGCCGCCTTGCGGCCACAGCCAGCTTCGAGGTTTCGTCCTCTCACCGCCAATCCGATCGCGCCACCCCGCGACGTCCCTCCGGCGCGGATGGCCGGACGGGCGGGGTCGGGGGCGACGCCGCAGCCCCGATGGACGGCCCCGTGACCGGCGATCGGCTGATCCGGGGATCAGCGAGATCGGCGCCCACCTTGGGATTCCGGCCCGAATCTGGCGAATTGCGGTCTGTCGCAAAGATACCATAGACAAGCGATCCCTCTTGTACAACGCGGAAATGCGCCGATTCGGCGAACAGTTTCGCCGCACGGAAACGTGGGGGTGGTCGGGGCGCGGCCTTCCGCCGGCCGGACCAGTGTTGCAGGAACGGCACCCCCGCCGGCAATTGACACGGGATCCGGCGATCCGCGTTGAGAGCGTTGAATTGGCTGGGCTATAGCTGGATCGATTCCGCAGTGTCCGCACCGCGTTCCCGATCGCCGTTCCCGTCTGCCGCCGAGGAGAGTCGATGCCACGGCCGCCCAGCCTGCCGACCGCCGCCACGCCGGCCCGCCCGTCCGCATTCCTCCGGCGGCCGGGCCGGCCGTTGGGAAAGACGGCCCGCCAGTTCGCCGCGGCGCTGCCGGTTCTGCTGGTGCAGGGTCTGTTGGTGTTGCTGCTGCTCGGTGTCCCCGGCCCCTCGGCGGCGCAGACCACGGCCGCCCTGCCGGCCCCGCCCCAGCGGACCGCAGTGGTCGACGCCCGGCTCGGCCTGCATCCGGACATGACGCGCTTCGTGCTGGAGCTGAGCGACGCCGTTCCCTTCTCGGTATCGCTTGCCGCCGATCCCTACAGGGTCATCGTCGAGCTGCCCGATCTGGCCTGGCCCGGCGGGTCGCTGCCGGTGGAGGGCAAGGGGGTGGTGGCGCGTTATCACCATGCGGCCGGGCAGAGTGCGGGCGGCCAGCGCGGCACGCGCCTGACCTTCGAGACCGTCGGGCCGGCCCGCCTGCGCGACGGCTTCATGATCCCGGCGCGCGACGGCCGCCAGCCCCGCCTCGTCCTCGACCTGGAGCGGACCACGCCGGCGGAGTTCCGCCAGCTCGCTGCGGCATCCGCAGGCAGGGATGGCGGCAGGGCCGCCGGTGGCGGGAGCACGCTGACCATGGCGTCGGTGGTGGCGTCGGCGATGGCGGTGCCGCTTCCCCAGCAGACGCTGTCGACCGAGTCCGGCGGCTCCAGCGCCACCGCGTCGAGCGCCGTCGCCGCTCCGCCGCCTTTCGCCCCGCTGCCGCCGATCCCGCCGGCGCAGCTGATGCCCGCCGCGCTGCCCATCGCCCCGCCGCCGCCGGAGAACAAGCCGCCGGCCGTTGCGGAACGGCCGCTGATCGTGCTGGACCCCGGCCATGGCGGGCAGGATCCCGGCGCCATCGGCGTCGGCGGCGTCTATGAGAAGGACATCACGCTCGCCGCCGCCAGGGAGGTGAAGCGCCAGCTGGAGGCGACCGGCCGCTACCGGGTGAAGCTGACCCGCGACAGCGACGTGTTCATCCGCCTGCGCGACCGCGTCGCCATCGGACGCGATGCCGGGGCGGACCTGTTCATCTCGCTGCACGCCGACAGCATCAGCAGCGGCGACATGCGCGGCCTGTCGATCTACACCCTGTCGGACAAGGCGTCGGACCGCGAGGCGGAGATGCTGGCCGCCAAGGAGAACCGGTCGGACGCGCTGGTCGGGCTCGACCTGTCGGGGGAGAACCGGCTGGTCGCCAACATCCTGATCGACCTGGCCCAGCGCGACACCATGAACCATTCCAAGCGCTTCGCGACGCTGGCCTTGCAGACGCTGGGGCGGGACGTCCCGTTGATCCCGAACAAGCCGCACCGGCAGGCCGGCTTCGCCGTGCTGACCGCCCCCGACGTGCCGTCGGCGCTGATCGAGATGGGCTATCTGTCCAACCGGAAGGATGTCGGGCTGCTGTCCTCCTCCACCCATCGTGAACGGCTGGGCAGGGGGCTGGCGCGCACCATCGACGCCTATTTCCGCTGGCTGCACGGGTCGCAGCGCAGCTGAAACGCCGCCGGGGACGCCCTTCTACCTCCTTTGCGCCGGCGCTTTCCCGCCGGCGCCCTCTGCGCGTCACATTTTCCTGACATGACGGGAACGGGGGCGGCGCTTCACGCCGCGGCGGTGTAGGATGCGCCGCCTTGCCAGGCGTGCCGTCCGTCCGGGACCGATGGGTCCGGGGCCGCGGCGCGTCCTTCGTCGTTTCTTGCGGGATCGGTCATGCGCCTTCTTCTGTCCTTGCTGATGGCCTTCGTGATGCTGGCGCTTGCCGGCGCCGGGGGGCTGGTCTTCCTGTTCGAGCACTATGACAACGACCTGCCCGACTACACCAAGTTGGCGAACTACGAACCGCCGGTGACGACGCGCATCTATGCCGGCGACGGGCGGCTGATGGCCGAATTCGCCTCGGAACGCCGCGTCTTCGTGCCGATCGACGCCATGCCGCGCCGGGTCATCAACGCCTTCATGGCCGCCGAGGACAAGAATTTCTATGGGCACCAGGGCGTCGACCCGATCGGCATCCTGCGCGCGATCCTGACCAACATCGAGAATTTCGGCCGCGACCGCCGGCCGGTGGGCGCCAGCACGATCACGCAGCAGGTCGCCAAGAACATGCTGCTGACCAACGAGGTGTCCTTCGCCCGCAAGATCAAGGAGGCGATCCTGGCGGTCCGCATCGAGCGGGCCTTCACCAAGGACCGCATCATGGAGCTGTACCTCAACGAGATCTTCCTGGGGAACCGGTCCTACGGCGTGGCCGCGGCGGCGATGAACTATTTCAACAAGGCGCTGGACGAGCTGAGCATCGAGGAGGTCGCCTTCCTGGCCGCCCTTCCCAAGGCCCCGTCCAACTACAACCCGGAACGCCAGCATGACGCCGCCATCGCCCGCCGCAACTGGGTGATCGGCCGCATGTCGGAGGACGGCTACATCACCCCGGACGAGGCCAAGGCGGCTCAGGGCCGGCCGCTGCAGACCCGCAAGCGCGACGAGCAGGAGGTGGTGACCTCCGAATATTTCGCCGAGGAGATCCGGCGCGAGCTGGTGAAGCTCTATGGCGAGCAGGCGCTGTACGAGGGCGGCCTGTCGGTCCGCGCCTCGATGGACCCGAAGCTGCAGACGGCGGCGACCAAGGCGCTGCGCGACGGGCTGATCGCCTACGACCGCCGCCATGGCTGGCGCGGGCCGGTCGGCCGGATGGAGAATTTCGACAACTGGCCGAAGAAGCTGGCCGCCATGCCGCCGCCCGCCGGGTCGGAGGGCTGGAAGCTGGCCGTCGTGCTGAAGGACGATCAGGCCGACGGGCTCGACATCGGGCTGACCGACGGCAGCCGCGGCCGCATCCCCCTGTCGGAACTGCGCTGGGCCCGCGCCTGGAAGGAGGGCGAAACCCTCGGCCCGGCGGTCCGCAAGCCGTCCGACGTCGCCAAGCTGGGCGACCTGCTGCTGGTCGAGGCGGTGAGCGGCCCGGCCGCCAGGGACGAGGACGAGAAGCCGGCCAAAAAGGGCGACAAGGCCGCGGCGAAGGAGCTGCCGCCCGGCAGCTACGGCCTGCGCCAGATCCCGACTGTGCAGGGCGGCCTGGTCGCGCTCGATCCGCACACCGGCCGCGTGCTGGCAATGGTCGGCGGCTTCTCGCCGGCCATGAGCGTGTTCAACCGCGCCACCCAGGCGCTGCGCCAGCCCGGATCCTCCTTCAAGCCCTTCGTCTATCTGACCGCGCTGAACCAGGGCTTCACCCCGTCGTCGCTGGTGATGGACGCGCCCTTCTCCTTCGATCCGGGCGGCGGCCAGCCGGTCTGGCGGCCGGAGAACTACAGCCACGAGTTCTACGGCCCGACCCCGCTGCGCGTCGGCATCGAGAAGTCGCGCAACGTCATGACCGTCCGCCTCGCCCAGCAGATCGGCATGGACAAGGTCAAGGCGCTGGCCGAGAAGTTCGGCATCGTCGACAACCTCCAGCCCTACCTGCCGATGTCGCTGGGGGCCGGCGAGACGACGGTGCTGCGGCTCTCCACCGCCTACGCCATGCTCGACAACGGTGGCAAGCGGGTGGTGCCGACCTTCATCGACCGCGTCCAGGACCGCAACGGCAAGACCATCTTCCGCCACGACAACCGCGCCTGCGAGAACTGCACCGCCGTGGCCTGGAAGGACGGGATGGCGGTGCCGGCGGTGCCCGACACCCGCGAGCAGGTCAACGACCCGCGCACCACCTACCAGATCGTCTCGATCCTCGAAGGCGTGGTCCAGCGCGGCACCGCGGCGGCCCTGAAGTCGCTGGGCAAGCCGCTGGCCGGCAAGACCGGCACCACCAACGACAGCCATGATGCCTGGTTCATGGGCTTCTCGCCCGATCTTGTCGTCGGCACCTACATCGGCTTCGACCAGCCTCGCTCGCTGGGCGGGCACGAAACCGGTGGCTCGGCCGCGGTGCCGGTGTTCAAGGAAGTCATGCAGGTGGCGCTGAAGGACAAGCCGGCCACCCCGTTCCGCGTTCCGCCGGGGCTGCGTCTGGTCCGCGTCAACCCGGCGAACGGCCAGCTGGCCCAGCCCGGCGACGGCCGCGCGATCTGGGAGGCCTTCCTGCCCGGCACCGAGCCCAACCCCGACCAGCCGCAGATCGTGCTGGACGGCTCCTCCCAGGGGAGTTTCGGCGATCCCAACGCTGCCATGGGCTTCGGCGCGACCCAGCCGGGCGTCCCGGCCCCGCCGGCCGCGGCGACGCTGGGGACCGGCGGGCTGTACTGAGCGGAAATTGAAAGGGGCGCCTTCGCGGGCGCCCCTTTCTTCATGGTGCCGGTCGTTTCAATGCGCCGCTTCTGTCAATGCGCCACCGGTGCCGACAGCGAGGCGATGGCGTCCTCCGGTGCGGCCGGGCAGGTGCCGAGCGGGCGCAGGTCGGGCTCGAGCGCCGCGAACATGGCGCGCACGCCGTCCTCGTTGACATGCAGGGCGTCCATGAACAGCTCGTCCTTCTGCACGGCGCGGCGGGCGTCGATCATGGTGACGCCGGCGGGCAGCCGGCTCCTCAGCTCGGCGAAGAAGGCGTCGAAATTCCTCAGCTTGCCGGCATAGGTCGGGAAATAGGGGGTGACGACCACCGCGACCTGCGTGCCATGGTCGCGGGCGCTGCGGACGATGCGGTCCAGCGCCCGCCAGTTGGCCTCGTCGGCGGTCATCAGCTCCTCGGGGGCGGCGGCGAGCTGGGCCTTCAGCGGGGCGGGGATGGCGCCGACCAGCGTGCGGTCGGCGGCCGGCTTCAGCAGCCCGGCGGCCAGCCGCATGGTCTGGTTGTTGTTGAAGGTCATCAGGTGGAAGGCATGGTTGGCCAGCCACAGCTGCTCGTTCTCCTGCCGGACGAAGGCGTCGATGCGCGGCGAGTAATGGGCCAGCATCGGCAGGTCGGCGAGGTCGTGCGGGTTGTCGACCAGCCCGGTCGGCTCCAGCACCAGCAGGCGCGGGGCGCCGTGCCGCTCGACATAATCCTCCCACAGCAGCGCCGACAGCACGGTCGGGGCGCCGCCCATGCCCAGGTTCAGCGCCTCGCCGCAGGCCGTCCCGCGCAGTGCGGAGACGGGGAAATGGTTGTCCGCCCGCGAGTTGCCGAGCACGATCACATCGGCCGGCCGGGCATCCGGGTCCGGCTGGCGGTAGATCGCCATGAAGCGGTCGCTGGAGCGCAGCAGCAGGTCGCCAAGCGCCGAGGCGAGAACCCGGTCCATCGCCGTGACGGTGGCGAGGATCAGCACGATGCAGGCCAGAAGGCGGTACATGGGGGTGGTCTCCGTCCGGTCGGGTCAGAACTGGAAATAGATGAAGGCGTGGTTGGCGAAGCTGCCGAACAGCAGCATCACCAGGATCAGGGCGGAGCAGGCCATGGAACGGGCCACGACGTTGGTTCCGGCATAGCGGCGGCCGGCGCCGCGCTCGACCAGCGCGTCGACCAGCAGCACGATCAGGCCGGTGACGGCGACGCGCAGCAGCGAGCTGGCCTGCTGGTTGCCCTGCTGGAGGCCGAAATCGCCATTGGCGATGATGCCCAGGATGGTCCAGACCGTCTGGAGATTGTCGGCGCGGAAGGGCAGCCAGGTCAGCGTCACCACGGCGAAGACCAGCCCGACCATCGCCAGCCGGCCGGCGGCCAGCGCCGGGCCGCTCAGCCGTAGCGGGCTGACGGCGGCCAGCCGGCGCAGGCCGTCCTCCACCAGCATCAGGCCGCCATGCAGGGCGCCCCACAGCACGAAGGTCCAGTTGGCGCCGTGCCACAGGCCGGAGATCAGCATGGTGATGACGACGTTGCGGATGCGCAGCCAGCGCGTCCGGCTGCCGCCCATCGGCACATAGACATAGTCGCGGAACCAGGTGGACAGCGAGATGTGCCAGCGCCGCCAGAAATCGCGCATGCCGGTGGCGAAATAGGGGCGGGCGAAGTTGTCGCACATGGTGTAGCCGAAGATCTGCGCCAGCCCGATGGCGATCAGCGAATAGCCGGCGAAGTCGCCGTAGATCTGGAGCGAGAAGCAGACCAGCCCGATGAGGTGCTGGAGGGCGTTGAAGAATTCCGGCTGGTGGAAGCGGGCATCGACCACCACCGCGGCGTTGTCGGCCAGCCCGATCTTCAGGAAATAGCCCCAGATCACCTTTTCCAGCCCGGCGAACCGCTCCGCGAACGGGATGTCGCGCGGGCGCTGCTGGATTTGCGGCAGCAGGTCGCGCGCCCGCACGATCGGGCCGGCCACCAGCTGCGGGAAGAAGGCGACGAAGGTGGCGTAGCGCATCAGCGACCGCTCCGGCTGCTTCACCTCGCCGGTGTAGAGATCGATGCCGTAGCTGAGATTCTGGAAGGTGTAGAAGGAGATGCCGACCGGCAGCAGGATGTCCAGCGTCCGCCGCCCGATCTCGATCCCCAGCGAGGCCAGCGCGATCTCGGCGCTGTCGGCGAAGAAGTTATAGTATTTGAAGAAGAACAGCATGCCCAGGTTGGCGCCCAGGCTGATGAACAGGTACAGCTTCTTGGTCTGGCGGTCCGTCGAATCGGCGATCTTCAGCCCGCAATAGAAGTCGATGAAGGTGCTGAGCGCCAGCAGCCCGCAGAACCGGTAATCCCAATAGCCGTAGAAGAGGTAGCTGGCCGCCAGCAGGAAGGGCGTGAAGGCGCGCGTGCGCGCCAGCGCCATGAAGCCGGCGCTGAACACCGTGATGAACAGCAGGAAATTCAGGCTGGTGAAGCTCATCATGCCCCCGGCAGAGATGCGCATGCCTCTGCGCGACCGCGCAAGAAAGGCGAAGTTCGGAGGCGAAGATAACCACGATTTCGGCGATTTCCCGCAGCCGCGGTAGGGTTGTGCCGCCGGCTATGGGGCGTACTCTGAAATCAACTCGGCGGATGATTCCAAACGGTTAGGCCGCCCAAGCCGGGGCTGGGCCATACACGAAAGTGGCAAGCCGTCCCAGAGGCGCGCACATCGCGCGTCCCACGGCAGGTCATTAAGTGGGTGCAAGCCGGAGACCGAGCCGCTACATATGCACCCGACATATCTTTCAACTCTGGCTGACGAGGAGGCACCGCCATGCGGGCCGAGATCGAAGCGGCCGCCGGCGAGATCAGAGAATCGCTGGCGCTGCTGAGGAGGCATCTTTGACTGGGACAATGCACTGCGGCGTCTCGACGAACTGAACAACCTCGCCGAGGATCCCAAGCTTTGGGACGATCCCTCGCGCGCCCAGACCATCATGCGCGAGCGCACCCAGCTCGACACCTCCGTCGCCGGCTACCGCGCGCTGGAGCGTGACCTGTCCGACAGCCTGGAACTGATCGAGATGGGCGAGCTGGAGGGTGACGCGACCGTCGTCGCCGATGCCGAGGCCCAGCTCTACGGCCTGCGCAAGCGGGCCAACCAGCTCCAGATCGAAAGCCTGCTGTCGGGCGAAGCCGACGCCAACGACTGCTTCGTCGAGGTGAATGCGGGCGCCGGCGGCACGGAGGCCCAGGATTGGGCGCTGATGCTGATGCGCATGTACACCCGTTGGGCCGAGCAGCACGGCTACAAGGCCGACTGGCTGGACGAGACGCCGGGCGAAGAGGCCGGCATCAAGTCCGCCACCGTCCAGATCAAGGGCCACAACGCCTATGGCTGGCTGAAGACCGAGGCCGGGGTGCACCGTCTGGTGCGCATCAGCCCGTTCGACAGCCAGGCGCGGCGCCAGACCAGCTTCGCCGCCGTCTCGGTGTCTCCGGTGATCGACGACAAGATCGACATCGAGATCAACGAGAAGGACTGCCGCATCGACACCTACCGGGCGTCGGGCGCAGGCGGCCAGCACATCAACAAGACCGACTCGGCGGTGCGCATCACGCACATCCCGACGAACATCGTGGTGAGCTGCCAGCAGGAGCGGTCGCAGCACAAGAACCGCGCCAAGGCGTGGGACATGCTGCGCGCCCGCCTGTACGAGCGGGAGCTGAAGATCCGCGAGGATGCCGCCGCCGCGCTGGAAGCCACCAAGACCGACATCGGCTGGGGTCACCAGATCCGCTCCTATGTCCTGCACCCCTACCAGATGGTGAAGGATCTGCGGACGGAGGTGGAAACCTCGCAGAGCCAGGCGGTGCTGGACGGGGCGCTCGATCCCTTCCTGGAGGCGGCGCTGGCCTCCCGGATCAAGGGGCAGAGCGACGACGCCCACGCCGCTGGCGGCTGATGGGTCAGGAATGGGGAGGGGCGGCCGCTTGCGGCCGCCCTTTTCGATTCGGGCCGGTTGGAATGAAAAAGCCGGCATGGCTGTTTCAGGAACCTGTGCGTCCAACGAACCGGAGTATTCGCCCAATGAACCGTTACCTGCTTCCGGCCCTGTGCGGCGCCCTGCTGATGGCGTCGCCGGCCTTTGCCGCCTGTGAGGCGTCGGACAACCTGCCGCAGGAAATGTACCAGGCCTTCGTCTCCGGGACCCAGGAGGCGTTGAACGAACATGGATTCAAGGCCGGCGCGGTCGACGGCAAGATGGGCTCGCGCACCCGCACGGCGATCCGCTCCTACCAGCGTGCGGCCAAGCTGCCGGTCGACGGCTGCGTCAGCCAGGGGCTGCTCGACCATCTGAACTTCAGCCAGCCGAAAATCTACGCGCCCGGCAGGCGCTGACGGCCAAGCGGCGATAGAGGCCTCAGGCCAGCATGTCGAGCAGCCGGCGGCTGTTTTCCTGCGTGGCCTGCAACACCTTGGCATTCGCCGCGAAATCGACCTGGGCCGAGGTCAGGTCGAGGACCACCGCCGGGTCCAGGTTGCCCGACGCGATCTGTTCCGATGCCGCCGCGACCCGCGCCTGGGCGTCCTGCATTCCGTCGGCCGCACTGCTTTGCGGCCGGTAGGGTGCGGCGGCGGTGGCCGATCCGATGTCCATGGGCGGGGTCTGTCCGGCTGGTTGAGCGGCCAGGATAGCGGCAGGCGGGTTTAGGCTTGGTGAATGAGCCGGGTTTATCCCGCGGCAAGCCAGTCCGCCAGCCGTCCGAGAAACGCCGCGGCCTCGTCCGGGTCGTGCAGGCTCCAGCCGGCCGCGGTCGGCGCGGGGGTTTCCATCACCCGGATGCCGATGCCCGCCGCCGGCCCAGATCCGGCCAGTGCGCGGAAGGCGTCCTCGTCGGTTTCGTCGTCGCCGAGATAGACCGGCACGGTTCCCTCACCGTCCAGCCCCAGCGCCTCCAGCAGGGCGAGAACGGCACGGCCCTTGTCCCAGGGCAGGTTCGGGCGCAGCTCGAACAACTCCTTGCCGCCGGTCATGCGCAGGCGCGGCCGGGTTTCCACTGCCTCGCGGACCGCGTCGGCGACCGCCGGCTTGTCGGGCGGGGCGACCTGACGGGTGTGGATGGCGATGGCGAAGCGCTTGCGCTCGACCAGCGTGCCGGCGATGCCGTCCAGATGGCCGCGCAGATGCCGTTCGGCGTCGTCCAGGTCGGGAAGATACTCGACCCCGACCTGACGGCGCAGGTCCGGGCCGCGCAGGTCGAAGCCATGGCTGCCGGCATAGACCAGCCCGTCGACCGCAACCATCCCGGCGAGGTCGTCGAGGTCGCGGCCGCTGACGAACGCCACCGGGCACAGTGCCGACAGCCGCCGCACCACCGCGCGGGCCTGCTCCGGCATCACGGCGAGTTCCGGCCGCGGGGCGATGGCGGCCAGCGTGCCGTCGTAATCGAGGAACAGGGCAGGGTTGCGGCCGGCGAGAGCCGCGGTGAAAGCATCGAAGTCCGCGAAGGCGGATGGGGTGGAGAAGGTCACGGAGAATCCTCGCGCCGTTGCCTGAACTGGCGGCGACCGGTCGGCACGCCGCAGGATGGAAACGGCCGGAACCCTGGAACCGCCCGTGGAACCGCCCGGATCGGACGCGGGGAACGGCCATGCTGTGGCCGATCGGCAACATTTTCCCCTAAAAGCTTCGGCCCCACGCAGGGGCCGGCTTTGGAGGTTGCAGCACCTCCCGCTTCTGGTACTGTTGCAGTGCAGCAAGCGATTGCTGCTTCGCCCTTCTTGGGCGTTTCCTCCCTAAACTCAAGGCCGCTGTATTCAGCGGCCTTTTTTCTGCCAGAAAGCCCCTAGGGAAGGCAACCCCTGACAAAAGTCATAGCGCTGCGATCCGAAGGCATCGAGCGCTGCGATCGGCCGGCCGGATGAGGCACTTACGGCCCGTCGGCGGTCCGGCGGGCGGTCGTGCAGGGACCCTGCACAGGGCTCTGGTTTTGCCGGAAAACCATTCTAAGACAATGGGTTCAGGCGGAACGGGCGGGTCGTTTCGCGTTGCGGGGGAGGTAGGGTCGGCGGGCAGTGCCCCTGCCCGGCGACCGGGCGCCGTTGGGGCCGCAGCCGTTGCGGCAGCTTATTTATTTTTTTACGAACGCAGGCTTTTCGGGAGTGGGGGGGCGAAAAACCGCCGCAGGCGAACGGAGGGGCTGCCCCCGGCAGGCGAACTGTCGTATAGAACCTGTCGAACACGCATACCAGCCGCCATCCACAGGAGCCGTTCCCATGGACATCGCAATCATGGTTCTCGCCGTCGCGTTCTTCTTCTGGCAGACCATCACCGATTGATCCGGTGCAATCGGGCCGGCTCCTGCCGGCCGCTGCACGCAAAAAGGGCGGTCCCGGCGGACCGCCTTTTTTCATGCCCGTGTTCGCGCCGCCGCGTTTGGGAAATGGGGGCGAGCGGGCCGGCGTGAATGGTCAATCCGCGGCGATGGGCGGCTCCAGCCGGGCATGGGCCGACGCGATCAGCTGCAGCGTCTCCATGATCGATCCGATGGCCTCATGGAGGTCGGCCTGTTCGTCGCCGGGCAGTCGTGCCAGCACCGTTTCCAACTCCACCGCCGCATCCTGCAAACGGGCGCAGGCATGTTCCAGATGGCGGCCGGTGCCCAGGTCGTTTGCAAAATGCAAATGGGCCGACGATTTCCCCGGCCGTGTCGCGTTCCGGTTTGCAAAATGCAAATGAACGCCGTTGCCCGTGGCCCGCGTCCCCAACTTCTTCCGCATCATGGGCATACCCCCGTTCGGTCCGACCCGGGGATGCGCAAGTCCCGTGCCAGCGCGTGACCGTTGGTTGCGATTGGGTTGAGGATGCCGGCCGGGGAGGTCCGCGTCACGCCGGCCACAGGCGCGCGGCGCCGCGCATGCCGCTCTCGCCGCCATGGCGGGCGACGGCCATCCGGGTGCGCGGCGTGGCGGCCAGGGTCCAGGCGCCCCAGCGCTCCGTCACCGCCCCGCACAGGCCGGGCAGGGCGGACAGGCCGCCGCCGACCACGACGATGTCGGGATCCAGCAGATTGAGCACCGGGGCGAGGGCGCGGGCCAGCGCATCGGCGTGGCGGGCGAGCGTTCCCGCCGCCGCCGCATCGCCGGCCGTGGCACGGGCGGCGATCTCAGGCGGGTCGAGGAACAGGCCGGTGCGGTGGCGGTGCAGCCGGGACAGGCCGGCTCCGCACAGCACCGTTTCCAGGCAGCCGGTCTTGCCGCAGCCGCAGGCGACCGCGGGGCCGTCGGCGTCGTCGCGCCAGGGAAGCGGCGCATGGCCCCATTCGCCGGCCAGCCCGTTGGCGCCGGGCAGGATGCGACCATCCACCACGATCCCGCCGCCGACGCCGGTGCCGAGGATGATGCCGAGCACGACGCCGCCGCCGGCCGCGGCGCCATCCGCCGCCTCCGACAGGGTGAAGCAGTTGGCGTCGTTGGCGATCCGCACCGGCCGGCCGATCCGCCTCGCCGCGTCCTCGGCGAAGGGGCGGCCGTCCAGCCAGGGCAGGTTGACCGCGCGCACCCGGCCGGCGGCGGCATCGACCACGCCGGGCAGGCTGATGCCGACGCCGACCGTTTCGCAGGGCCCGGTTTCGCCGCCGCATCGGCCGTCCAGCGCGGCCACGGTTTCCGCCAGCGCGTCGAGCGTGGCGTCGTAGCCGCGGGGGGTGGGTCGGCGGTGGCGGGCGCATTCCGCCCCATCCGCGTCGAGCGCCACGGCCGCGATCTTGGTGCCGCCCAAATCGATTCCGAGTCGCATGCTGTCGCCGTCCGGATGGGAGGGGGAGGGGTGCCTTCGGGGGCAACCCTATACCGCCGCCCTTTGTGGCGGGCCAGCGCCGCGTTCACGCCGGAAGGGTCAATCCACCCACCCCGGAAGAGAGGGGGCGACCGCCCTTTGCCCTGTCGGGGCTTGGGGGACGCATCACTAGAGTCTCAGCAGCGCTTCCTTCACTGATCGGCGTCTCGAGATGTCCATGGACCGTTCTGCCCCGAAACATTCCCCGCGCGCCCGGCGCGCCGCTCCGGGCCACCACGATCCCGTCGGCACCGCCGCGGCCACGTCCGCCGAAATCCGCGATGGACTCGTCCTTGCCTTCCTGGCGCGCAAGCGGCTGCTGGTGCTGCTGGGCGACGCAGGCTCCGGGCGGCCCGCGCTGTTCCGGCAGTTGGTGGAGCATGTCGACGCCGACGGCGCCATGGCGCTGCCGGTGATGGCGTCGGTCGGTGCCCAGCTGGAGGATCTGGTCGCCGCGGCCGGCAACGGGGCGCTGCCCGATCTGGCGGCAGCGGACGAGGAGGGCGGCGGCGATTTCGATGCGCTCATCGGCGCGCTGGAGGAGCGGCTGGACCTGGCCGGCGCCGGGCTGCTGGCGGTCGACAACGCCGCCGTGCTCGCCCCGCCGGTGCTGGCCGATCTGGTCGAGCTGACCCGGGCGGAGACGCCGGCCGGCCGCTTCCTCCAGGTGCTGCTCTGCGGCACGCCCGAGCTGGAGGCGACGCTGGCGCGCGCCGGGCTGGCCGGTGACCTGCGCGAACTGGGAGTGGTCTACCGCCTGATGCCCGGCAGCGGCAGCGCGGGCGGCGGGATTGCCGACGATGCGTCGGCCCCTCCGGCTTCCGCCGCACCCATCCCCGCACCGGTACAGCGTTCGGTGCCGATCCTGCCGTCTCCGTCTCCGGCAGCTCAGCCCTCCGCCGCCGTTCCGCCGGCCAACGACTGGTCCGCCGAGCAAGGGTTGGCCGGGCAAGGGTTGGCCGGGCATCCGATGGCCGGGCAGGGAGCGGGCGATTACGATTGGAGCGACCGCGGCGCCGAAGCTGCGGCAGGTACCGGCGCTGCGGTGCCTCCCGGTGCGATGCCCGCCGGTCGGATGGCCGGGCAGCCACCGCGCCGGACTGCCCTGTATGCCGGTGCGGCGCTGACCACGCTCATCCTGCTGGGGGCCGCCGGTGCGGCCATCGCCACGGCGGTGCCCGGCGCCTCTCCCGGCCGGGCGCTGGCGATGATCGAAGAGGGTTGGACCCGCGCGCGCGCCGCGGTCGAGCGGACCGTGCAGGGGCTGGGCGGCGGCGACGCCGCACCGGCGGGCCCGCAGGCCGCTGCCGGCATGCCGGCGCCAACCGTTCAACCCGTGACGCCTGCGGCGACGTCCGCCGTTCCGCCAACCGCGACGGCCGAGGGGCCGGCGGCCGGCACCCTGACGGTGACGAAGCCGGCGGTTTCGGTCTCCGTGGCTCCGGCGGCGACCGTCCAGACCCAGACAGCGATGGTCCAACCGGCCCAGCCGACCGTCGCGGCCCCGGCACCGGGCTCCAGGCCTGCCGCTTCCCTTGCGGGCGGGACTGGATCCGGCGGAAGTGCGGAGGCGGCGCCGGGCAGCGCCTCGCTGCCGCCGCTGGAGGAGCCGTCGGCCACCCCGGCGATCCCGGCGGTGCCGCAGCCGGCCGTGCCGGACGCCGAGGCCGCGCAGCGGGTGCGCGCGATGGTCGACCAGGCCCGCCGCCAGATCGCCGGCAAGCGCCTGACCACCCCGCCCGGCGACAATGCCTATGAGACGATCCAGCGGCTGCGCCAGGTCGCGCCGGCAGCGCCCGAGGCGGCGGAGCTGCTGACCGGCATGGAGGACACCTATCGGCGCTGGGCGATGATGGCGGAACGCGACGGCGACTGGTCAGAAGCCAGGCGTTTCTACGAGCGGGCGCAGATGGTCTCCCCGGGCAGCCCCGATCTGGCCGACCGCATCCGCGCGGCGTCGGAACAGCGCGCCTATACCGGACCTGCGGCGGGAACCGGCACGGGGACCGCCGGTGCCGGCTCCACCGCGCCGGCGAAGGCCATCCCCGGCTTGCAGGACCGCGAATCGGTGCTGGCCCTGCTGCGCAACCCGGCGGAGCTGTCGCGCACGCTCCAGGGCGGCGCCAGCCCTGACACCCGGCTGGACAGCGGCAAGACCCTGCTGATGATCGCCGCCGAACAGGGGCTGACCGACGCGGTGCGCGTCCTGCTGGAGCGCCGCGCCCGCACCGACCTGCGGACCTCCGACGGCGCGACCGCGGTGATGTATGCCGCCTGGGGCGGGCATGACGCCGCGGTCCGGGCGCTGGCCGACGGCGGGGCGGAGCTGGACGCCACCAACAGCGACGGCAAGACCGCGCTGATGGCCGCCGCCGCCCGCGGGCACGAGGAGGTGGCGCGCACGCTGCTCCAGCGCGGGATCATGGTCGACCGCACCACCGCCTATGGCTGGTCGGCGCTGATGTATGCCGCCAACAACGGGCACGAGGCGGTGGCCCGGCTGCTGCTCGACCATGGCGCCAACCCCTACCGCATGGACGCCAACGGCAACTCCGCCCTGACTCTGGGCGCGCTGCAGGGGCATGTCCAGGTGGTGGAGGCGCTGAAGCCGCGCTGACCTATTGGTCGAGGCGGACGGAGCCGCGCCATTGGCCGGCGCTCTGTCCGCCGTTCGAATAGTGGAAGATGCCCGGCCCGTCCGGCTGGCCGTTGCTGAAGCGCCCGGCGAAGCGGCTGCCGTCCGTGAAGGTCATCACGCCATAGCCCGACATCAGGTCGCCCGACCATTCCCCCTCGTAGGTCTGGCCGTTGGCGAAGCGGTAGACGCCCACCCCCTGGCGGACCGGCCGGCCCAGCCCCGGATTTGCTCCCGAAGTGGAGGATGGCTGCGCCCAGGCCCCTTCATAGCGGTCGCCTGCCGGGAAGCCGTAGGTCCAATAGCGGCTGTCGGGACGGCTGCGGGCCCGGTCCGCCGCGGTGCGGGCGTCGCCCAGCGCACGCATCGCCTGCTGCTCCGCACCGATGGCGGGACCGTCGGGACCGGCCGGCCCGGCACCGGGCGGCGGGGTGGGGAAGCTGCGCGCGGACTCCGGCTGGACCGGGTCGGAGGCGCCGGTGGCCGGCGGCTCCAGGGCGGGTTCGCCGAAGGACGGGCCGGCCCCGACTTCGGCCTCCACCGTGCCGCGCGGGCGGGCGGCCTGCGGCGACGGATCGGCCCAGCGGGCGGCGAGGGCGCCGGCGGTGACATAGCCGATCCGTCCGGACGAGGGCCCGGACGCGGCGCGCACCCGCAGCCAGCTTCCCTCCGGCACAGCCTCCAGCACCGTCACCATCGTGCCGGCCGGCAGCTGCGCCAATCCCTGGGCGCCGACGGCGGGCCGGTCGAACAGCACGCCGGACTTCGCCATCTCGTACGCGCCGGGCGGAAGGCTGGGGGCCGTCACCACCGGGGGGGCCATGGCCGGCGGTTCCTTGGCCGGGGCGGCCTTGCGGCTCTGCTGGGCCTGGGGGTGTCCGGACCGGTCGGCCGGCTGGCCGTCGTCCGGTGAGGCATTCGGGGGTTTGGCCGCCGCGGCGACCGCCGGAACCAGCACCAGCGGGTCGCCCAGCCGGTCCTGCAGCCAGGGCAGTTGGCGCCCGTCGCTGCGCTCGGCCACCACGCGCGCCACCTCGGCCAGCGACTCGCGGAGGGGAATGCCGGGCCTGACCATCTCGCGGGCCAGCGCGGCGGCGAAGGTGCCCGGCCCTTTTTCCGCCCCTTTCTCCGGCCGTGCCGGCACCGGCGGCACGCCGGGACGGTGGGCGTAGACGACGAACAGGCCGTCCGCCTCCATCGGCGTGCCCAGCGCCCCGCCACCGACCCGCCGGGCCAGCGCATCGCCGTCGGTCGGGTCGATCACCACCACCGCCTTGCGTCCGCCATCCCTCAGGTCGCCTAGCAGCATGTCGAGGTCCAGGGCGGCGCGCGGCAGATCCCCGGCTCCCGCAGGCGCGACGTCGGCCGGCAGCAGGAATTCCCGCTCCCCCAGGCCGACCGCGAGCCCGGTATAATAGACGAAGCCGAGATCGGCGCCCGCCAGCGCCTCGCGGAACCGCTCCAGCGCCGATTCCATGGCGACCCGCCCGACATCGTCCGCCCGCGTCACCGAAAACCCGGCACGGCGCAGGGCCGACGCCATGGCGGAGGCATTGGCGCCCGCCCGGTCGGAGCGGCTGTCGAGCCCGGCATAGCGGCCGTTGTCGATGACCAGCGCCACACGCTTCCCGGTGTCGGCCCGGGCCGGCCGGTCGATGGGAGCGGCGGCCAGCAGCGCGAGCGCAAGCGCCGTGCCGGCCAGCAGGCCTTTCCACCGCCTGCTGACGGGCCTGCCGGCGGACAGGGTGCGAAATGGCGTGCGGGTGCGGAACTGGGCATTCGTCGTCAAGGCGTTCGGTCCCTCGTCATTCGGGCCGTCTTTCCGGCCGTCTTTCCGGCGGCATCCTTGCCGCCGCCCGGCCGGGCTGGCGTACCGCCGTCGGGAGCATAGCCTTTTCCGCCGTTGCACAGCCCCGCTCTTTCGGGTCCGGCCGCCGTGGCGGCGTTACCCCGCGTGGACGGGGCGGGGGGTGCGGCACACGGTACGGATGTCGCGAGGTATCGCTTTCCCTTCGCGGCGAAGCCGCCTATATGAACGGTCCTTCGCAGACAACGAGGTTCGCCATGCCGCCCGCCAAGCCGTCCGTCGTCCGGATGTCCGACACCGAAATCGCCCGCGTGCAGATGTATCTGCGCAAGACGCTGGGCAACCCCAAGATCGTGATCGAGCCGCCGGCCAAGGCCGGCCAGTCGGCCGAGGTGACGGTGGATGGCGAGTTCTTCGGCACGCTGAACCGCGACGAGGACGAGGGCGAGGTGTCGTACGCCCTGAACGTCGTCATCCTGGAAGAGGATCTGCCGGAGCCGCCGGCCATTCCGCGCCGCTGACCCTGCTCCAGGTTCGATCCCAGGCTGTTCCGGACTCCCTAGGTCGGATCGCGTAAAATCGGCATCGATCTGAAGCGTGAATCCGATCGCCAAACATAAAGCTAGAGTTTCGTGTGTTTCATATTAAACGCACGAAACTCTAGCGGCTGCGGGCGCGAAGCTCCGCCGCCAGGGACGCCAGCAGGGTCTGTCCGGCCGGAAGCGTCAGGCCGCGAACCAGCACGATGGCGTTGTGCCCGCCGCGCCGGTGCATGACCAGCCGCACGTTGCGGCTGCCGGCGGCCTTCAGTTCGGCCTTCACCGCGTCGTTCGGCGCCACGTTGCCGGCGACCAGCGCCATCTCCGCCCGGTGGCCGTAATCGTGCGACGGATCGATCCAGGCCACGAACAGCGGCTTGCCGCCGACCATCGGGTACAGCGCCAGGTCGCGGATCGTCTCGTGCGGGTGGATGCGCGCGCCGTCCACCGTCAGGCCGCGGTCGGTCACGCCCAGCCGGACGGCGCGGCGCTGCACCGTCTCCGTCAGCGTCACCACCCACAGCAGCAGCACCGGCACCGCGCAGAAGACGGCCAGCCATTGCAGCATGCCGCCGATCTCCTCCGGCGCCAGCCCGGCCCCGGCGATGAAGCCGGTCGCCAGCAGGCCGGCGATCAGCAGATAGCGCGTGCGGATCATCGGCGTCAGCACCGGCGTGGCGACGAACACGGTTCCGCCCGCGCTGTCGTCGCGCTTGATCTCGAGGCTTGGCGGCGTCCTGGGCGGCGGCTTGGCGGCGGGCATGTCGGCGTGAACTGGGGCGGGGGCGGGGCGAGGGCGGGGCGGTGATCCTGGTCCGGCGGGTTGCGGGCCGTCCAGTCCTTTCTGCTCGTTTCCCCAAGTCCGGCTCCCGGCCGCGGAGTTGCCGCAACCCTGGTGCCGCAACCGGGGCGGTGATAGCGTGCCGTTGCTTTCCTCCCGACCGACCCGCCGTGAAGGACCGTCACCCGTGACCGCCCCCAATCCGTTCGATGCCAGGGAGGCGACCGCTCCCCGATCCGGCACGGAACAGCCCGCTTCGCCGTCAAGCTCCTCCGCAGCCGCCCCTGCCGTGGTGGAGGCGCGCAAGCTCTCCCTGGTCTATCCCACCGCGGACAAGCCGGTGACGGCGCTGAGCGAGGTCGACCTGACCATCTTCCGCGGCGATTTCGTCTCGCTGATCGGCCCCAGCGGCTGCGGCAAGACCACCCTGCTGCGCGTCATCGCCGACCTGGAGCGCGCCACCTCCGGCCATATCGCCATCGAGGGCATGACGCCGGAGCAGGCGCGGCTGAAGCGGCTCTACGGCTATGTGTTCCAGGCGCCGGCGCTCTATCCCTGGCGCACAGTGGAACGCAACGTCATGCTGCCGCTGGAGATCATGGGCGTCGCCCGTGCCGAGCGGCAGGCCCGCGCCCGCGAGCAGCTGGAGCGCGTCGGACTGTCGGGTTTCGAGCGCAAATTCCCCTGGCAGCTGTCGGGCGGCATGCAGCAGCGCGTGTCCATCGCCCGGGCGCTGGCGTTGCAGCCGGACCTGCTGCTGATGGACGAGCCGTTCGGTGCGCTCGACGAGATCACCCGCGACCATCTGAACCTGCACCTGACCCAGCTGTGGCGGGCGACCGGCAAGACCTGCGTCTTCGTCACCCATTCCATCGCCGAGGCGGTGTTCCTGTCGACCCGCATCGTGGTGATGAGCCCGCGCCCCGGCCGCATCCTCGACGTCATCGACTGCAACTCCCTGCCCCGCGAACGCACGCTGGACATCCGCGAATCGCCGGAATTCGCCGCCATCGCCCACCGCGTCCGCGAGGGGCTGAAGGAGGGGCACAGCTACGATGATTAAGCGTGCACTTCCCGTGACCGTGATGACGCTTCTGCTGCTGGCGGCCTGGTATGCCGGGGCGGCGTGGCTGAACTGGCCCCAGGCGGCGGAGACTCTGACCCGCGCCGGCAAGCCGGCCGGCTTCGGCCCCGCCGGATTTTGGGACGTGCTGGCCCAGGCCTATGCCATGAAGCGGCCGATCCTGCCCACCCCCGACCAGGTGGCGGTCGAGCTGTGGTCCTCGCTGACCGGCTATGCCCCGTCGAGCCCGCGCAACCTGCTGTTCCACGCCTGGGTGACGGCGGAAGCGGCGCTGACCGGGCTGGCGATGGGGCTGGTGCTGGGCATCCTGCTGGCCGCCGGCATCGTCTACACCCGCACGCTGGAGGCCAGCCTGCTGCCCTGGGTCATCGCGTCCCAGACCATCCCGATCCTGGCGATCGCGCCGATGATCGTCGTCATCCTCGGCAACATCGGCCTGACCGGGCTGCTGCCGAAGGCGGTGATCTGCATGTATCTGTGCTTCTTCCCGATCACCGTCGGCATGGTGAAGGGGCTGCGCTCCGCCGATCCGTTGTGGCTCGACCTGATGCGGACCTATTCGGCGGGCGGGATCCGCGCCTTCTGGTCGCTGCGGCTGCCGGCCTCGATGCCGTTCCTGTTCGCCAGCCTCAAGGTGTCGGTCGCCATCAGCGTCGTCGGCGCCATCGTCGGCGAGCTGCCGACCGGCGGGCAGGCCGGTCTTGGCGCGCGGCTGCTGTCGGGCTCCTATTATGGGCAGACGGTGCAGATTTGGGCGGCGCTGATCATGGCCTCGCTGCTGTCGGTGGCGCTGATCGCCGTGGTGCGCGGAATGGAGCTGGTCCTGCTGGGCCGGGCGGGTGCGCGATGAGCGATGCAACGACGACTCCCTACCGCACCAGCCTGCGCACGGCCGTCGACTGGGGGCTGGTCGCCGTCGGCCTGCCGATCCTGGCCGCGCTGGCATTTCCCATCGCCGACCGGAGCGGCGAGCCCGTCGGCTGGTTCGACGGGACGAAGGCGCCGTTCTTCCTGACCGGCGTCGTGCTGGCCCTGCTCGCCGGCTCCTTCGCGCCGAAGCGTGTCTGGGGCGCCTGGGTGGAGTTGGCCGGCGTCGCCTTCGCCTGGCTTCTGCCGGTCCACCTGATGAACGGCGGGCTGATGCTGACGGGTGGCTGGGGGCTCTGGCTGTTCCTGCTGGGGACGACGATCCTGCTGTGGCGGGTGATGGCGGTGTTCGCTCAGCAGCCCGGCTGGACCCGTTCGGTGCTGGTGCCCGGTCTGTTCGGTCTCGGCCTGCTGGCCGGATGGGAGGTTCTGGTCACGGGCTTTGCGGTGCCGGCCATCCTGCTGCCGGCGCCGTCGCGGATTCTCGTCGCGATCATCCACCACGCGCCGGTGCTGTGGGACGATTTCCGCCAGACGGTGCTGACCTCGGTGCTGCGCGGCTATGTCATGGGCTGCGGCGCCGGCTTCCTGGTGGCGATTCTTGCCGACCGGGTGCCCTTTCTTGCCCGCGGACTTCTGCCGCTCGGCAATCTCGCCAGCGCCATTCCGGTGGTCGGCATCGCGCCGATCATGGTGATGTGGTTCGGCTTCGACTGGCAGTCGAAGGCGGCGGTGATCGTCGTCATGACCTTCTTCCCGATGCTGATCAACACGCTGGCCGGGCTCGACAACTCCGAGCGCATCCAGCTCGACCTGATGCGCTCCTATGCAGCCGGCCACGCGCGCACGCTGGTCAAGCTGCGGCTGCCGAACGCGCTGCCCTTCCTGTTCAACGGGTTGAAGATCAATTCGACGCTGGCGCTGATCGGCGCCATCGTCGCCGAGTTCTTCGGCACGCCGGTGGTCGGCATGGGCTTCCGCATCTCCACCGAGGTGGCGCGGATGAACCTGGACATCGTGTGGGCGACCATCGCGGTGGCGGCGCTGACCGGCTCCGGCCTCTATGGCGGCCTGGCGCTGGTGGAGCGGCTGACCACCTCCTGGCATCCGTCGATGCGGCAGCGCTGAGCCCCGGCTCTGGCACGCCGGTTGCTTCTGCCCGGCCGTTCCAGCCGGGAGGGGAGGTGGGCATGGCCGACATCGTCGTACTGAAGCATGTCCGCCTGACGCGGGCGTTGCAGGCCATCGAACTGGCGGCGGCCTCGCTGGAGGGGGAGCTGGTCGCCCTGCGCTCCGCGGGCCAGGCCGGGCTGCTCGGCAACCATGCCGAGGAAGCGACGCTTCTGCGCACCTATGTCCGCACCCTGCGCGTCCTGTTGCAGGCGATGACCCCCGACGAGATCGACGACGCCGGGCTGGGGGAGCGCCATGCCCAGGCGGAGGAGGCGGTCGGCCGCTGCGCCGCCGCGTTGCGCGTGCTCGACGGCAGGCCGGGCGGCGCCGGCGCGATGAGCGGGATCGCCTGACCGGCTGTCGCGAAGGCGACAGGACGGAATGCGCGGCCTTTGTCCGAAAGTGACGCGTTTTCACCATGGCCATACGGCCGTATGGCTGGAATGCGGACCTCCTTTCCGCTGCGTGCCGCCGGATCGCCGCGCTATAGTGGCAAGCCCAACGAACAGTCGGTTTTCCCAGCCGGCAGGACGTGCCGAGCCATACCGGCAAGCCATAAAAAGGGCGCGATGAGGCTTCTCGTTTCCAACCTGACCCACCGCTATGACGATCTGACCGTGCTCGACGGCATCGACCTGGCATTGGCGGAGGGCGAAATCCTGGCCGTGATCGGCCCCAGCGGCTGCGGGAAATCGACGCTGCTCGGCATCGCCGGCGGCATCGTCGCCCCGACCTCCGGCACGGTCCGGGTGGAAGGCGACCTGCCCGACGGCTGCCTCAACCCGATCACCTTCATCTTCCAGGACTTCGCCCTGCTGCCCTGGCGCAGCGTGGAGGACAATGTCGCCCTGGTGCTGGAGCATCACCCGCTGTCGGCAGCCGAACGGCGCGAGCGCATCGACAGCGGGCTGCGCCGCATGGGGCTGTGGGAGTTCCGCAAGGCGTTGCCCAAGCAGCTGTCCGGCGGCATGCGCCAGCGGGTCGGCATCGCCCGCGCGCTGGCGGTGCGTCCGGCCATGCTCCTGCTCGACGAGCCGTTGTCGGCGCTGGACGCCCAGACGCGCGAATTGCTGATGGACGATTTCCTGGAGCTGTGGCGGCGGGAGAGGACCACCGCCCTCTACGTCACCCACAATCTGGACGAGGCGCTGCGGCTGGCCGACCGTGTCTGCGTGCTGAGCCGCCGCCCCGGCCGCGTCCGCGAACTGGTCGCCATCGAGGAGCCGCGGGACCGCCGGCAGGAGCCGTCGGCCCAGGCCCATCTGGCGCAGGTGCGCGAGCGCCTGTGGCACCTGATGAAGGCCGAAGCCCAGATGGCCGACCGGGAGATCGCCCGTGCCTGACAGCCTGAACCCCTCGGCGGCCGCGCCGGTCGCCGCTCCGGCCCCCGCCCCCGTCATTTCAGGAACGGCGCAGCCCGTCCGCTTCCGCGGCGGCGGCTTCACCGTGAAGCGCCATCCCTGGGCGGCGCTGGCGGCCTTCGCCGTCCTGATCGCGCTGTGGGAGGGGGCGAGCCGCCTCGGCCTCGCCAGCCCGCTGTTCCTGCCGCCGCCGAGCGCGGTCGGCCATGCGCTCGCCGGCATGGTGACGGACGGCTCGCTGTGGCTGAACCTGAAGGCGTCGCTGGGGCGGATCGCCGTCGGCTGGGTGCTGGGCACGCTGGGCGGCATGACGGTCGGCTTCGCCATGGGCATCTTCTCCACCGCCCGCGCGGTGGGGGTGCCGCTGGTGTCGGCCTTCTTCCCGATCCCGAAGATCGCGCTCTTGCCGCTGTTCATCCTGTGGTTCGGCATCGGCGAACCGTCGAAATTCGCCACCATCGGCTTCGGCGTCTTCTTCCCCACCGTCATCGCCACCTACAGCGCCATCGATTCCGTGCCGCGCAACCTGATCCGCATGGCGCAGAGCTTCGGCCTGCCCTGGCGGTCGATCCTGCGCTCCATCGTGCTGCCGGGCGCGCTGCCGGGCATCCTGGCCGGTTTCCGCATCACCGCCTCGATCGCGCTGATCCTGGTGGTCGCCGCCGAGATGATCGGCGCCGAATACGGCATCGGCGCCTTCGTGCTGATGGCCGGCAACCTGATGCAGACCGACACCCTGCTGGCCGGCGTGCTGGTGCTGTCGCTGATGGGGCTCGCCATCGGCACCGTGCTGTCGCAGCTCGAACGGCGCCTGCTGAACTGGCGCTGACCGCGCCTCTTTTCCCCAAGAAACCTGAACCAAGCTGCACTGGGAGGACATCGTCCATGACCCTCGCCCGCCTCACCCGGCGCGTCCTGATCGCCACCGCCGGAGCCGTGCTGGCCGCCGGCGGTTTCATGTCCGCCGCTACGTCCGCCGCGCTGGCGCAGCCGCTGGACAAGGCGACGGTCGGCGTGCTGGCGCTGTCCTCCTCCGGCCCGATCTTCATCGCCAAGGCCAAGGGCTATTTCGAGAAGGAAGGGCTGGACGTCGAGCTGAAGATGTTCACCTCGGCCCAGCAGGTGCCGGTCGCGGTGACCTCGGGCGATGCCGATTTCGGCGTCACCGGGCTGACCGCCGGCTTCTACAACCTCGCCTCCAAGGGGGCCGTCACCATCATCGCCGCGCAGAGCCGCGACGAGCCGGGCTTCCCCTTGAGCGCCTATCTCGCGACCAACGCCGCCTTCGAGGCCGGGCTGAAGGCGCCGGCCGACCTGAAGGGCAAGCGGATCGCCATCACCACCGTCGGCTCGACCTTCCATTACATGATCGGGCTCCTGGCGCAGAAGCACGGCTTCACGGTCAAGGACGTGACCATGGTTCCGTTGCAGGACGTGCCGAAGATAGTCGCCGCCTTCAAGGGCGGGCAGGTCGACGCCATCATCGCGCCGTCGACCGTGTCGCGCCAGCTGGTGGCCGACGGCGCCGGCAAGATGCTCGGCTGGGTCGGCGACGAGACGCCGTGGCAGCTCGGCGCCCTGTTCACCGCGCCGAAGACGATGAAGGACCGGCGGCCGCTGGTCGAGAAGTTCGTCCGCGCCTACAAGACGGCGCTGGCCGAATACCACGCCGCCTTCAACGGCAAGGACGCCTCGGGCGCCCTGGTGAAGGGCCCCGGCTATGACGAGCTGCTGGCGATCATCGCCGACGCCACCAAGCAGAAGCCGGACATCGTCGCCGCCGGCCTGCCCTATGTCGACCCGCAGGCCCGCCTGCTGGTGGACGACGTGGTCAACCAAGTGAAGTTCTGGCAGTCGGAAGGCCAGGTCGACAAGGCGCTGGACCCGAAATCGGTGATGGATCTCAGCCTCGCCGGGCAGTGAGGAGCGGGGGAGGGGGCGGTCATACCGCCAGATAGGCCGCCCTCACCCCGTCATCCGCCATCAGCTCCGCCATCGTGCCGGTCCAGCGCAGGCGCCCGGTCTCGATGACGCAGGCGCGGTCGGCGACGGCGGCGGCGAAGGACAGGCTCTGTTCGGACAGCAGGACCGACAGCCCCTCCGCCTTCAGGCGCCGCACCGCGTCGGCCATCTGCTTCACGATCAGCGGCGCCAGCCCTTCCGACGGCTCGTCCAGCAGCAGCAGCGACGGGTTGCCCATCAGGGTGCGGGCCAGGGTCAGCATCTGCTGTTCGCCGCCGCTCATCCGGGTGCCGCGGCGGCCGCGCATCTCGGCGAGGTTGGGAAACAGGGCGAACAGCGTTTCCGGCGTCCAGGCCGGGGCGCCGGGGCGGGGCGGCTGGCGGCCGACCTCCAGATTCTCCTCCACCGTCAGGTCGGCGAAGATGCGGCGGTCCTCCGGCACATAGCCGACGCCGAGCCGGGCGATGCGGTGGGCGGGCAAGCCCGCAAGGTCGCGCCCCTCGAAGCGCAGCAGCGCGGCACGCCGCTCCACCAGCCCCATGATCGCCTTCAGCGTGGTGGTCTTGCCGGCACCGTTGCGGCCCATCAGCGCCACCACCTCGCCCCGGCCGACGGTCAGCGCCACGCCGTCGAGGATGTGGGCGCGGCCGTACCAGCCATGCAGATCATCGACCGCCAGAAGAGGGTCGCTCATGCCTCGCCTCCCAGATAGACCGACTGGACGCGGGCGTCGGCGCGGACCTCGTCCGGCGGGCCTTCCGCGATCAGCCGGCCGCGGTCGAGCACCAGCACGCGGGTCGCATGGCCGAAGACGACGTCCATGTCATGCTCGGTGAACAGCACGGCGAGGCCGCGCTCGCGCACCAGCTCCGCCGTCAGGGCCATCAGGGCGAGCCGTTCGGCCGGGGCCATGCCGGCGGTCGGCTCGTCCATCAGCAGCACCGCCGGCTCGCTGGCCAGCGCCATCGCCAGTTCCACCCGCTTCAGGTCGCCATAGGCGAGCACGCCGCAGGGGCGGGCGGCCTGGGCAGCCATGCCGACCCGCTCCAGCAGGGCGAGCGCCGGCTCGCGGAACTGCTCCGCCGCCGGCCGCCACAGGCCGAACAGCCGGCGGGCGCGCGACAGCAGCACCATCTGCACATTCTCCGCCACCGTCATCGAGGCGAAGGTCGCGGTGATCTGGAAGGTCCGCCCGACCCCCAGCGCCCAGATGCGCCGCGGCGGCAATCCGATCAGCTCGGCCCCATCCAGTTTCACCGACCCCCGGTCGGGGCGGAGCTGGCCGTTCAGCAGGTTGAAGCAGGTGCTCTTGCCGGCGCCGTTCGGCCCGATCAGCGCCAGCAGGTCGCCCGAGCGCAGGGTGAAGGACACGCCGGCCACCGCCTGGACGCCGCCGAAGGACCGCTGCAGGTCGCGCACCGCCAGCTCGCTCATGCCCGCCGCCCCTTCAGGGTGGAGAGGAAACCGACGATGCCCTTGGGGAACACCAGCACCAGGGCGACGATGACGAGGCCCAGCGCCAGCCGCCACCAGTCGGTCAGGCTCATCACCTCCGACTCCAGCAGATGGAACACCGCCGCGCCGGCCAGCGGCCCGGCGACGGTCTGGATGCCGCCCATCAGCACCATCACCAGCGCGTCGACCGATTGCGGCACCGCCAGCAGGGTGGGGAAGACGCTGCCCTTGGCGAAGGCGTAGAGCCCGCCCGCCAGTCCGGCCGCCGATCCGGCCAGCACGAAGGCCATCCACTGGAAGCGCCGCACGTCGATGCCCACCGACTCGGCGCGCAAGGCCGAATCGCGGCCGGCGCGCAGGGCGTAGCCGAAGGGGGCGAAGGCCGCCCGGCGCAACAGCCACAGCGTCCCGCCGCACAGGCCCAGCGTGAGCCAGTAATAGGCGGCCTTGCCGGACGCCCAGCCCGGCGGCCAGACGCCGAGGATGCCGTTGTCGCCGCCGGTCACCGCATACCATTGGAAGGCGATCGACCAGGCGATCTGGGCGAAGGCCAGCGTCAGCATGGCGAAATAGAGGCCCGAGCGCCGGACGCAGAACCAGCCCGCGACCAGCGCCCCCAGCCCGGCCAGCAGCGGCGCCCCGGCCAGCGCCAGCGGCATCGGCGCGTCCATATGCTTGACCAGCAGCGCCGAGCCGTAGGCGCCGAGCCCGAACCACGCCGCATGGCCGAAGGACACCAGCCCGCCCAGCCCGATCAGCAGATGGAGGCTGGCGGCGAACAAAGCGAGGATGACCACCTCGGTCAGCAGGATCAGCGCATAGTCGCCGGCGGCCAGCGGTGCGGCAGCCATTGCCGCCAGCAGGGCCAGCGCCCACAGGCCGGCATGGCGTCCGGCGGACAGCGGCACCGTCACCGCGGCCGGGGCGGTCGGCGGGATCTCCTCGGCCCGGCCGAGCAGGCCGTGCGGGCGCAGCACCAGCACCACCGCCATGAACAGGAAGACCAGCACCAGCGTGATCTGCGGGAAGACCAGGATGCCGAAGGCCTGCAGCTGCCCGATCAGCAGCGAGGCGAGGAAGGCGCCGGTCAGGCTGCCCATGCCGCCGACCACGACGACGACGAAGGCCTCGACCACGATGGCCATGTCCATCTGCAGGGTCACCGCCTCGCGCGGGACCTGCAGCGCGCCGCCGAGCCCGGCCAGCGCGCAGCCCAGGAACAGCACCCCGGTGAACAGCCGCGCCGGATCGACGCCGAGGGCGCTCGTCATCTCGCGGTCCTGCGTCGCGGCGCGGACCAGCGTGCCCCAGCGGGTGCGGTTGAACAGCAGCCACAACAGCCCGAGCACCAGCGGCCCGAGCCCGATCAGCACCAGATCGTAGAGCGGGAAGGGCTGGTCCAGGATGTCGACCGATCCCTTCAGCCCCGGCGCCCGCCGGCCCAGCAGATCCTCCGGCCCCCAGACCCAGGCGGCCAGATCCTGCACCACCAGCACGATGCCGAAGGTGCCCAGCAGCTGGAACAGCTCCGGCGAGCGGTAGAGCCGGCGCAGCAGCCCGGCCTCCATCGCCGCCCCCAGCACGCCCATCGCCAGCGCGGCGGCGGCGACCGAGCCCCAGAAACCGGCCGGCGTGGTGCCGAACCGCTCGATCAGCGACCAGCCGACATAGGCGCCGACCATGTAGAAGGAGCCGTGCGCGAAATTCACGATCCGCGTCACGCCGAACACGATGGTCAGCCCCGACGACACCAGGAACAGCGTCGCCGCGGTCGCGAGCCCGCTGAGGGCCTGGACGAGGAGGAAGGACATGGGGCGGGGGTGTTCCGCGGGGGGATCATGGGGTGGAGAGGTGCTGTGCCCCCTCCCTAACCCTCCCCCGCTAAGGCGGGAGAGGGGACTGCCGCCGCTCTGTGCCTCCCTCCCTCTCCCACCGAAGGTGGGGGAGGGGCGGGGAGGGGGCAATCGGAGCCCGGCGCTATTCCGCTGGCCGCAGCTTGCGGACCGCCTCGTCCGACGGCAGATAGTTGGCGCCGTCGGCATAGCGCCAGTCCTTCATCGTGCCGCGGCCGTCCTTGACGGTGGTGGTGCCGACATAGGCGCCCATGGTCGCCTGATGGTCGGACGCGCGGAAGGTCACCGGGCCGACCGGGGTGTCGATGGTCAGTCCGGCCAGCGCGTCGACGATCGGCTCGGCATTGGCGGATTTGGCCTTGGTGACCGCGGCGGCCACCGCCTTCATGGTGATGTAGCCGACCAGCGAGCCCTGCTTGGGCGTGTCCTTGAAGCGGGCGGTGTAGGCGGCGACGAAGGCCTTGTGGGCCGGCGTGTCGATCTGCTCCCAGGGATAGCCGGTGACGATCCAGCCTTCCGGCGCCTCGTCCTTCATCGGCTCCAGATATTCCGGCTCGCCGGTCAGCAGGCTGACGACCTTGCGGCCGCGGAACAGGCCGCGGCCCTCGCCCTCGCGCACGAATTTGGCGAGGTCGGCGCCGAAGGTGACGTTGAAGATCGCGTCGGGCCTGGCGGCGGCCAGCGCCTGCACGGTGGGGCCGGCCTCCAGCTTGCCCTGCGCCGGCCATTGCTCGGCGACGAACTCGACGTCCGGGCGCTTTTCCTTCAGCAGCTGCTTGAACCACGCGACCGCCGACTGGCCGTATTCGTAGTTGGGGGCGACGGTGGCCCAGCGCTTGGCCGGCAGCTTGGCCGCCTCCTCCACCAGCATCGCCGCCTGCATGTAGGTGCTGGGGCGCAGGCGGAAGGTGTAGCGGTTGCCCTTGGACCAGGTGATGGCGTCGGTCAGCGGCTCGGCGGCGACGAAGGGCATCTTGTTGCGCGCGGCGAAATCGGCGACGGCCAGCCCGATGTGGGAGAAATAGGTGCCGGCCAGAACGTCCACCGCCTCGTTCGTCACCAGCTCCTGCGCGACGCGCACCGCGTCGTCGGGCTTGCCGGCATCGTCGCGCGAGACGACCTGCAGCTCGCAGCAGCCGATCACGCCGCCCTGGGCGTTGATCTCCTCCAGCGCCAGCTGCCAGCCCTGGCGGTAGGGGATGGTGAAGGCGGGCAGGCCGGTGTAGCTGTTGATCTCGCCCACCCGCACCGGCGCGCCGCTGAATTTCGCCGTTTGGGCGGCGGCGGGTCCGGGCGCCGCGGCGAGCGCGGCGGCGAACAGGGCGGCCGAAAGAAGGGATTTCGCCAGCGGTGCGGCGGTCGGACGGCGGTGCTTCATCCTGCGGGGACCCCGGTTCGAGAGTGACCAGCGGCGTGTCCGCGCCGCGACGCGGCACAGCACCCGGCGTTCATAGCAAACCCCACGCAAAAGTCACCGCATTACGTCGCCGTTTCCGCCGCCGCGACCAGGGGCCGGCCCCTCACATCAGCCGGGCCAGCAGGGCCATGAACTGCACGCGCTCCTCCTCCGTCAGCGGTTCCAGCGTCCGGTCATGGACGGCGGCGGCGTTGGCGGTCAGGTCGGTCACCAGGGCGTAGCCGATCCGGGTCAGGCTGACGCTGGTGCGGCGGCGATCCTGCGGGTCGGGGTGGCGTTCGACCAGATTGCGCTCGACCAGCCGCAGGATGACGCCCTGCGTCGTCGCCGGATCCATGTAGGTCAGCCGGCCCAGCTGGTTCTGCGATAACGCCCCCTCGCTGTGCAGGGTGGCCAGCGCCGACCATTGGGTCGGGGTCAGCATCGAATCGCCGATGAGGTCGATGAAGATCGCCGAGGCGCGCTGATGAGCCCGCCGCAGGCGGTGATGAACCTGGCCGGCCAACTGATAATCGTCGGGAGGCGGTCGTCCGAAGTCGTCCATGATGGCTACGGGCCCGTGGTTCGCGCCCGCCTTCGGTCCGGGACGAAGGCTGGGGCGGGCATGGACCGCCGCTCCCGGCTGCGTGGGCAAGGGTCGCGGGGCATTGGCCGCCCAATCGCCACCCTGTGCATCCATTATGCGTTCCTGATGGAAAGCCTAGGGAAGACAACGACCATGGGGCAACCTTCACCGATGCGGCATAGAGCCACAGCGATGCGGACGTCCGGGACAGGAACGGAAAAGAAAGTGCTCCCGGCTGGAAAGCAAGCGGCTTGGCGGCTGCGCGAAAATTTCGCGCTTTCATTCTTTCGATTCATGGAGGCGACCATAGCCGGACCGGGTTTTGGCACACGTTCGTCGGCACTTCTTCCTGGTCAGGGCTTCTTCTTCGGCGGATAGCTGTGGGGCGGTGCCGTCTTCTCCGCCGGGCTGGCCGGACCGTCGCCGGTGGGCGGCGGCACGCCGCCCGGCGTGTAGGGGGGCATGGCGTCGTCGGGCGGGCGCATGGGCGAGCGCGGCGGGGGCGGCGTGTCGAGTCGGCGGGTCATGCGGCATCTTGCCTTTTACAGGAAACGTCATGAACAACGCGCCAGTGCCGGGCCGGTTCCAAACAGGGGGCCGTGCCGTCCCCAGTTCTTATGGAGGCGATATATGACTTTTATCTTAGGACTGTCTAAAAAGGCGCGGGAATCAAGCGCGTCATTGCCGCAGGCGGTCTTTCTCACACTGTGAGCTTTTGTTGCGGCCACACCACAGGACGCTGCAAAATTGGAGCGGGGCGGGCTTCACTGTTGCGCGGGAACCACGCCTTGTTGTGTCTTTGCCGAGGATGCATCCCTGCCGGGTCCGCTCAGGATCGGGCGGGCGAGGGCGTCCCACCAAGGAGCCGGCTCCCCGGCCCAGTGAGCCGACCGAATCCAGCCAAGCGCGGTGACTCCATGAAAACCAGCACCCTTTCCCTTTTCGCCCTCGCTCTCGCCTCGACCGGGCTGACGTCGCTTCCAGCCGCCGCCCAGGACGACCTGCAGCGGGGCGAAACCGTGCTGGAGCGTCGCCGGCCGGAACTGGAGCAGCTTGGCGTCCGCGCCGGCTCCTTCCTGTTCCTGCCGCGGGTCGAGGCCGGGACCACCTATGACACCAACGTCTACGCCACCCGCGACAACCACGAGGACGATTTCATCTGGACCGTCCGGCCGCGGGTGGACATCAAGTCCGACTTCTCGGCCCATGCGCTGAATTTCTCGGCCTCGGCCGATGCCGGCCGCTACAGCGACCATTCCGGCGAGAACTACACCGATTACGCCGTGCAGGCAGACGGCCGCTTCGACGTGAACAAGGGCGGTGCGCTGGACGGCCAGCTGTTCCACCGCCGCAACCACGAAGGGCGTGGCGACATCAACAGCTTCTCCGGCTATATCGAGCCGGTGATCTACCGCACCAGCGGGGGCGAGGCCGGCTACACCCAGCGCTTCAACCGTCTGCGCGCCCGCGTTTCCGGATCGGCCCAATATTCGGAATATGACGATGTCGGGCTGATCGGCGGCGGCGTCGCCCGTCAGGGCGACCGCGACCGCTGGGAATATGCGACGGTCGGCCGGGTCGGCTACGAGTTCATCGACGGGTACGAGACCTTCGTCCAGGGCACCTATTCCTGGACCCGCCACAAGAACGACCGCGACGCCTTCGGCGTCGACCGCAATTCGGACGGCTACGAGGTGGTGGGCGGTCTCGCCACCGACCTGACCGGGCTGATCACCGGCGAGGTCTTCGCCGGCTACCTCACCCGCAACTACAAGGATTCGCGGCTGGAGGACTTCAACGGCCTGTCCTTCGGCGGCCGCCTGAACTGGGCGGTGACGCAGCTGACGTCCGTCACCGGCACCGCCAGCCGGCAGGTGCGCGAGAACAGCGCCAGCCCGGGCCTGGGCTCGGCGTCGAGCTACACCCGCACCCTGGTCGCGCTTGGCATCGACCATGAACTGCTGCGCACGCTGGTGCTGAACGGGCGCCTGCAATACCGCCAGGACGATTTCAACGGCGACGACCGCAACGACAAGGTCTACACGGCCGGCGTCGGCGGCACCTATTCGATGAGCCGTTACCTGTATCTGACCGGCGGCTACACCTATGAAAAGCGCAATTCCAATCTGAATGCCGCCGACTACACCGACAACCTGATCTACCTGCGTCTCGGCGCCCAGATGTAGTCAGGCGGTGCCTGCCCGGTCATCGGGCAAGCACTCGGCCGAACGGCCTAAAAATTCCTGCTGAACATACAGAGCGTCCGTCCTATGACGGGCGCTCTTTTCTTATGGCCGTATTTCACTGCCAAGAGGCATGTACTGGAGGGATCCGAAGGCGGTAATTCCTCTCCACTTTTTCCCAAGCGCTTGCGAGTTGCTAGTCTCCACCCGAATTCAGGTGCGTGACCAGGGAGCGCCGCCGCAATCCGGCTCGATCGGGCGTTGCGGCAGGCCTCCGCCAGCCAGGGAAGGGGTTTAGGGATGAATCGACGGCATGTGATCCGTGCGCTGGGCCAGGGGATCGGATTGGCCGCGCTCGCCGTTGCCATGGTCGGCTGTGCCGGCAACGACGCACCGATGGAAACCGCCAGCGTCAACCAGCTCAGCGAGTATCGTCTGGGATCGGGCGACGCATTGCGCGTCATCGTCTTCGGTGAAGAGCAGTTGTCCGGCGAGTTCCGGGTGGACGGCGCCGGCAAGGTCGCGATGCCGCTGATCGGCGAGGTGTCGGCCAAGGATCGCAGCACCCGCGACCTGGAAAAGGAAATCTCGACCCGCCTCGCCGCGGGTTACGTCAAGGATCCGAAGGTCAGCGTCGAGGTGCTGAACCATCGGCCCTTCTTCATCCTGGGCGAGGTTCGGAATCCCGGCCAGTACCAGTATGTCAACGGCATGACCGCCCTGTCGGCGGTGGCGATGGCCGGCGGCTACACCTACCGCGCCAAGGAGGACTATGTCCTGATCACCCGCGGCAGCGATCCCAAGAAGGAGCTGCGCAAGGCGCCGATCACCACGACGGTGATGCCCGACGACGTTCTGCGTGTGCCGGAGCGCTATTTCTGAGCCCGGAGGACCGGATCGGGGAATGGATCGGTGACAGCGAGAAGCCCGGCCGGGTCGACCCCGGCCGGGCTTTCTCTATCCGGCGGCCGAAGCCGCCCGGTGCGGAGGATTGGATTCGATGGCGGTCAGGTATCCAGCGTGTCGCCACCCTTCTTCTGGCCCGACGGCATGCGCTGGTCCGGAGCGGCGATGGGATCGCGCGAGGGTCCGTGAGGCGGGGTGGTGCCGGCGGCCTCGTCGTCGGTGCCGAGCGGCGCGGCTGCCGGATCGGTCGCCGGGACCTTGTCGCCGGTCCGCCCCTGTTCGATGTCGCGGCGCATCCGATGGGCGTCGGCACTGGGCGAGAAGGGCATGTCGCGGTCCGACTCGGGACGCTGGGGCTTGGTCATGGCCTGTCTTTCGTGGAAGCTGACGGGAAGGCGCCGCGACTCGCTGCGGGGCCAACGGCGGGGCAGGGTGCGTCAGGCCATGCCCACACCCTCAAACCGCCGCCGCTTGCCGAGGTTCCTTCCGAATGTCCATGGAGGCTTTCCCGGCGCTTCCCCGGAGACGTCTCCAAGGGCATGATCCGCGGCGGGTGGACCAGCATCCCAGGAGCGACCGATGCCCGACACCGGCCTCACCCTCTTCGCTCTGGCCATGCCGGTTCTGGCGGTGATCCTGCTGCTGACGGCAGCGGTGCTTGCGGTGCGGACCCGCGGCGTGCGGCGGTTCGGATGGGGGTTCTGTGCGGTTCTGATCGCGGGCAGCATGCTGGCGACGGCCGGCGTCCTGTGCTGCATGCCAGCGATGGTCGACCAGGACGGTGCGGTGATCGGCGAAATGCCGCCAGCCTTCGGGCTGTCGCTGATGGGGATCGCGCTGGGTTGCGGCGGCGTACTACTGGGGCTGCTGCGCCGCACGCTCGGCGCGGCAATCGGCCGCCGCCGCTGACACGCCGCCACTGACAGGGAGCACCGAAAACGGAGGCTGCCTGCAAGCGAAAGCCTGCAGGATGGTGCCGGATACAGGAATCGAACCCGTGACCTTCTGATTACAAATCAGCTGCTCTACCAGCTGAGCTAATCCGGCGCACCCGCCGCTTGCGGGGACGCATACCTTAGCGTCCCTTTTCCGCGCAAACAAGCATTCGCCCATCGAGAAATCGCAACGGCCCGTCAACCGCGCAGGCGGGCGACCTCGTAGAGCGCGACGGCGGCGGCGTTGGAGACGTTCAGGCTGCCGACCGGGCCGCCGGTTGGCAACCTGGCGATGGCGTCGCAGCGCTCCATGGTCAGGCGGCGCAGGCCGCTGCCTTCCGCTCCCATCACCAGCACCGTCTTGCCGGTCAGGTCGAGCTTCGCCAGCGTCGAGGCGCCCGATTCGGCCAGCCCGACCGCCCAGAAGCCGTTCTGCTGCAATTCGGTGAGCGCACGCGCCAGATTGGTCACGCGGACCAGCGGCACCGCTTCCAGCCCGCCCGACGCGCTCTTGGCCAGCACGCCGGTGGTTTCCGGCGCGTGACGCTCGGTCACCACCACGGCACGGGCGCCGAAGGCAGCGGCGGAGCGCAGGATGGCGCCGACATTGTGCGGGTCGGTCACCTGGTCCAGTGCAACGACCACCGCCGCCGATTCGCCGGCCAGCTCGTTGCAGAGATCGTCGATGCCCAGCTCCGGCAGCGGCGAGGCGTCGATGACGAGGCCCTGGTGTACCGCGCCGGCCGGCAGCATCCGGTCCAGCTCCGTCCGGTCGACCGGGGACGCCTCGGGCCGTTGCAGCCCCTGGGCGCGGGCCGCGGCAATCGCCGGCTCAAGCGCCGCGCGGCCCGACTCGGTGACCAGCAGCCGGTGGATGCGCCGTTCCGGATTGACCCAGGCCGCCGCCACCGGGTGAAGGCCGTAGAGCAGGACGCCGCGCGCAGCGGGCGGGCGGTTGCCCTTGGCCGGGCCGCGGCCGCCGCGCGGACCGCCCTTCCCGTGGTCGTCGGTGTGCTCCTGCCGGGGGTCTGCATGCTGCGGCTTGGCGTTGGGGCGGTCGGAGCGGGGGCCGGAGCCGGGATGTCTGGAACGCGTCATGATACCCACGAAGAAGGGGAGGGAGGCCGCAGGGGGCTCCGCCGAATTTTTTCTGGTGTGAACCGCTTAACCCGTGTTGACAAGGCCTGAAAAATTCGCATATTGCCGAACTCCGCGGCGGGCACTGCCATGCCGCGGAATGGAAGGGTGGCCGAGTGGTTAAAGGCAGCAGACTGTAAATCTGCCCGCGTTAGCGTACGCTGGTTCGAATCCAGCCCCTTCCACCATCTACTTTCCACGGCTTGTCCGTGATCGCGTTTGCCTCGGACGGTCGCGCCGGCGGGATGGTCAAGGCGGGTGTAGCTCAATGGTAGAGCAGAAGCCTTCCAAGCTTACGACGGGGGTTCGATTCCCCTCACCCGCTCCAGCCCGCGCGCGCCTCAGGAAAACGGATCCCGGCCGGGCCATTGTGTGCGTCCGGAACGTCGGGAACGAAAGACCAAAGCGATGGCGAAGGCAAAGTTTGAGCGGAACAAGCCGCACTGCAACGTTGGCACGATCGGCCACGTCGACCACGGCAAGACGTCGCTGACGGCAGCGATCACGAAGGTGCTGGCGGAGTCCGGCGGCGCGACCTTCACCGCTTACGACCAGATCGACAAGGCGCCGGAAGAGAAGGCGCGCGGCATCACGATCTCGACGGCTCACGTCGAGTACGAGACGCAGAACCGCCACTACGCGCACGTCGACTGCCCGGGCCACGCCGACTATGTGAAGAACATGATCACGGGCGCGGCGCAGATGGACGGCGCGATCCTGGTCGTGTCGGCCGCCGACGGCCCGATGCCGCAGACCCGCGAGCACATCCTGCTGGCCCGCCAGGTCGGCGTTCCGGCGCTGGTCGTGTTCATGAACAAGGTCGACATGGTCGACGACGAAGAGCTGCTTGAGCTGGTCGAGCTGGAAGTGCGCGAGCTTCTGTCGTCCTACCAGTTCCCGGGCGACGACATTCCGATCACGAAGGGTTCGGCGCTGTGCGCGCTGGAAGACCGTTCGCCGGAGATCGGCCGCGACGCCGTCCTGGCGCTGATGAAGACGGTCGACGAGTACATCCCGCAGCCGGAGCGTCCGGTCGACCGTCCGTTCCTGATGCCGATCGAGGACGTGTTCTCGATTTCGGGTCGTGGCACGGTCGTGACCGGCCGCGTCGAGCGTGGCATCGTGAAGGTCGGTGAGGAAGTCGAGATCGTCGGCCTGAAGGCGACGGTGAAGACGACCGTGACCGGCGTCGAGATGTTCCGCAAGCTGCTCGACTCCGGGCAAGCCGGCGACAACATCGGCGCGCTGCTGCGCGGCACCAAGCGCGAGGACGTCGAGCGCGGCCAGGTTCTGGCCAAGCCGGGTTCGATCACCCCGCACACCAAGTTCAAGGCCGAAGCCTACATCCTGACGAAGGAAGAGGGCGGCCGCCACACCCCGTTCTTCACGAACTACCGTCCGCAGTTCTACTTCCGGACGACCGACGTGACGGGCATGGTGTCGCTGCCGGAAGGCGTCGAGATGGTGATGCCGGGCGACAATGTCGCCATGGACGTCGCGCTGATCGCTCCGATCGCCATGGACGAGGGCCTGCGCTTCGCCATCCGCGAGGGTGGCCGCACCGTCGGCGCCGGCGTCGTTGCCAAGATCATCGAGTGATGCTATAAGCCTGCCTCCCCCGCCGGACCCGGTCCGGCGGGGGTTGTCTTCCAAGGCAGGTCGTCACGGTAAGGCTTCCGGAAAAAGCCCGTCAAATAGCTCTTGACATGGTTGCTTGAACAATGCTTTAAGCGGCCTCCCACATCGAACGGTGTGGTCGGACGGAGATAGGAGTGTAGCTCAATTGGTAGAGCACCGGTCTCCAAAACCGGGGGTTGGGGGTTCGATCCCCTCCACTCCTGCCATCCCGTCCCAAGAATGATTAGGGTAGAAGCGGCGCCCCCACAGTCGCTCCGGAGCTCGCACGGTTCGCACGATGGCTAAAGTCAATCCCGCAGAATTCGCGCGCGAGGTCCGCCGCGAGGTTGCCAGGGTCACCTGGCCGACCCGCAAGGAAACCGGCATCACCACCGCCATGGTGTTCGTCATGGTCGTGCTGGCCGCCCTGTTCTTCCTCGTCGTCGATCAGGTGCTGGCGGTTGCCGTCCGCTTGATCCTTGGGCTGGGAGGCTAAGACATGGCAGCGCGCTGGTACGTTGTTCACGTTTATTCGGGTTTCGAGAAGAAGGTTGCCCAGGCCATCCGCGAGAAGGCGGCTCAGAAGGGTCTGGAAGACAAGTTCGAGGAAATCCTGGTGCCGACCGAGGAAGTGGTCGAGGTTCGCCGGGGTGCCAAGATCAACACCGAGCGCAAGTTCTTCCCTGGCTACGTCCTCGTCAAGATGGACCTGACCGACGAATCCTGGTCGCTGGTGAAGAATACGCCGAAGGTTACGGACTTCCTGGGCGGTGGCGGCAAGCCGCAGCCGATTTCCCAGCGTGAGGCCGAGCGGATCATCCATCAGGTGCAGGAAGGCTTCGAGCGCCCCAAGCCGTCGATCACCTTCGAGGTGGGCGAGCAGGTTCGAGTGAGCGACGGTCCCTTCACCTCGTTCAATGGTGTCGTCGAGGAAGTCGACGAAGAGAAGTCCCGCCTGAAGGTGGCGGTGTCGATCTTCGGCCGTTCCACGCCGGTCGAGTTGGAATACACGCAGGTCGAGAAGATCTGAAAGCTGGGTTCCAGTGCTTTTCGAGTCGGAGCTGCCGGTGCTTTGCACCGGTGGCTCCATTCTGTTGCGGGAGGCTCGCCATGGCCGAACCGCGAAGCCCCGCGACGCGAGGCCCGGCCGATCCGGCCGCAAGCGTAGCGCGTCGTCACAGGAGGTTGTGAGATGGCGAAGAAAATCGTCGGTTACATCAAGCTGCAGGTTCCGGCCGGCAAGGCCAACCCGTCGCCGCCCATCGGCCCGGCGCTCGGTCAGCGCGGCCTGAACATCATGGAGTTCTGCAAGGCGTTCAACGCCAAGACGGCGGACCTGGAAGTCGGCATGCCGATTCCGGTGGTCATCACCGCCTTCGGCGACCGCACCTTCACCTTCGTGACCAAGACCCCGCCGGTCAGCTACTTCCTCAAGAAGGCGTCGGGCAAGGACAAGGGTTCGACGACCCCCGGCAAGGGCGGTTTCGTCGGCCAGGTCACGACCTCGCAGATCCGCGAGATCGCCCAGAAGAAGATGGTCGACCTGAACGCGCACGACGTCGAAGCCGCCGCGACCATGATCGCCGGTTCCGCCCGCTCGATGGGCCTCGAAGTGGTGGAGGGCTGATCCTATGGCGAAGCTGGGCAAGCGTCTGACCGACGCCTACAAGACCGTCAACCGCGACTCGTTCTACCAGCTGGAGGCTGCCGTCTCCATGCTGAAGGGCGGCGCGAAGGCCAAGTTCGACGAGACCATCGAAATCGCGATGAATCTCGGCATCGACCCGCGCCACGCCGACCAGATGGTCCGCGGCGTCGTCAACCTGCCGAACGGCACCGGCAAGACCGTCCGCGTCGCGGTGTTCGCCCGTGGCGCGAAGGTCGACGAGGCGCTGGCCGCCGGTGCCGACATCGTCGGTGGCGACGACCTGGCCGAGAAGATCCTGGCCGGCAACATCGATTTCGACCGCTGCATCGCCTCGCCCGACATGATGGGCGTGGTCGGCAAGCTGGGTAAGGTGCTGGGCCCGCGCGGCCTGATGCCGAACCCGAAGCTGGGCACCGTCACCCCCGACGTCGCCGGCGCCGTCAAGGCCGCCAAGGCCGGCGCGGTGGAGTTCCGTGCGGAGAAGACCGGCATCGTGCATGCCGGCGTGGGCAAGGCCAGCTTCTCGGAAGAGGCTCTGGTCCAGAACATCCGCGCCTTCGTCGATGCCATCACCCGTGCCAAGCCGTCGGGCGCCAAGGGCCAGTACCTGCTGAAGGTCTCGCTCTCCTCGACGATGGGCCCGGGCGTCAAGCTCGACCTCGCCAGCGTGTCGGCTCCGGCCTCCGCCTGACGAACGCCTTTTCGCCGCAGCTTCCCTTGGGCATGTCCCGGGGGATGCGGCGGCGACCGGACGGATTGCCGGAGGGGTCTTCCCCGAGGGCGCCCGCCCACCCCTGTCCGAGACCGCTGGTGTCCGAGCCGTCCTCCGGGATGGCAAGGGCTTAAAACCCGCCGGCGCAGACGGGAGTCGAACCGTTGACCCTCCGCCCCGGCCGCTCACGCGTCCGGTGCGGTCAAGGAACGGCTTGTACTTCTGGGACAGGTTCGCCGGACCTCCGGCCCTTCGGGGACGGGGGTTCATGTACACCTCTGTGCAAGGAGGCGATCCGTGGATCGTACACAAAAAGAAGCGACGATCGCGGCTCTGCAATCGAAGCTCCAGGACACGGGCCTGGTGGTGGTCACCCACCATCTGGGCCTGACGGTGAAGGAAGTCACCGACCTGCGTGCGAAGGTTCGGGCTGCTGGCGCCAGCTTCAAAGTGACGAAGAACCGGCTCGCCCGTCGTTCCCTTCAGGGGACGCAGTTCGAAGGTCTGGACGGTCTCTTCAAGGGACCGACGGCGATCGCCTTCTCGAAGGATCCCGTTGCGGCCGCCAAGGTGGTGGCCGATTACGCGAAGACCAACGAGAAGCTCAAGATCGTCGGCGCCAGCCTCGGCACCCAGATTCTGGACGCGGAGGGGGTCAAGGCCCTCGCCGCGCTCCCGTCGCTGGACGAACTGCGTGGCCGTCTCGTGGGCATGATCCAGACCCCGGCGACCCGTATCGCCGGTGTCCTCCAGGCTCCGGGCGGCCAGGTCGCCCGCGTGCTTGCTGCCTACGCGAAGAAGGACGACGAGGCGGCTGCCTAACCAGGCCTAGTCACTCGTTTTTTCCATCCCCAGAACTCAAGTCGTTTGGAGTAGTAACATGGCTGATCTGCAGAAGCTCGTCGACGATCTGTCGGCCCTGACCGTCCTGGAAGCCGCCGAGCTGTCGAAGCTCCTGGAAGAGAAGTGGGGCGTCTCCGCCGCCGCTCCGGTTGCCGTCGCCGCCGCCGGCCCGGTTGCCGCCGCCGCCCCGGTGGAAGAGCAGACCGAGTTCACGGTGATCCTCGCCGATGCCGGCGAGAAGAAGATCAACGTGATTAAGGAAGTCCGCGCCATCACCGGCCTGGGCCTGAAGGAAGCCAAGGACCTGGTCGAGGGTGCTCCGAAGCCGGTCAAGGAAGGCGCCACGAAGGACGAGGCCGCCAAGATCAAGAAGCAGCTTGAAGAGGCCGGCGCCAAGGTCGATATTAAGTAAGACCTTGTTGCGTTACGGATCATACAGTTCCACGCCGGACGGCGGCCGGTCCCCAAGGGGGCCTGCCGCCGCACGGCGTTTTCTGCCTTCCGCCGGACCGGGCTTGCCCGGCCCGGCTCTTTCCGTCCCCATATGGGGGGCGGCCCGCGCGGGCGCCCACGGGATCGGCCGATCGTCTCGGTCGGCTCCTCTGGTCGGTTGAACGGTCGGTATAACGCGCATCACGTACAGACGTTTGGGGACATCCATGGCCAAATCCTTTACGGGTCGTAAACGTGTTCGGAAGAGCTTCGGGCGCATCCCGGAAGTCACCCAGATGCCCAACCTCATCGAGGTGCAGCGCAGCTCCTACGATCACTTCCTGCAAATGGACGTCGCCCCGGAGAAGCGGGCGAACCTGGGCCTGCAGGAAGTCTTCAAGTCGGTGTTCCCGATCAAGGACTTCTCCGACCGCGCGGTGCTCGATTTCGTCAAGTACGAGCTGGAGCAGCCGAAATACGACGTCGAGGAATGCCAGCAGCGTGGCATGACCTTCGCGGCTCCGCTGAAGGTGACCCTGCGTCTGTCCGTCTTCGACGTGGAGGAGGACACCGGCCTCCGTTCGATCCGCGATATCAAGGAGCAGGACGTCTACATGGGCGACATGCCCCTGATGACGGCCAACGGCACCTTCGTGATCAACGGCACCGAGCGCGTCATCGTGTCGCAGATGCACCGGTCGCCGGGCGTCTTCTTCGACCATGACAAGGGCAAGACCCACGCGTCTGGCAAGTATCTGTTCGCCGCCCGCGTCATCCCGTACCGCGGCTCCTGGCTCGATTTCGAGTTCGACGCCAAGGATCTCGTCTACGTCCGCATCGACCGCCGCCGCAAGCTGCCGGCCACCACGCTGCTGTTCGCCCTGGACGGCGCGGAAACCGAGGCGCTGCGCGCAGAGCGCAAGGCCAACCGCAAGGACCTGCTGCCCTACGAGGCGCAGGGCATGGCCAAGGAAGAGATCCTCAACTATTTCTACGACACCATCACCTACACCCGTTCGGCCGGCGGTTGGAAGACCCCGTTCAACGTCGACCGGATGAAGGGCGTCAAGCTGATCTCGGACCTCGTGGACGCCGCCACCGGCGCCATCGTCGCCGAGGCCGGCACCAAGATGACCCCGCGCGTCATCAAGAAGCTGGTCGAGGCCGGCCTGACCGAGCAGCAGGTTTCCACCGAGGAGCTGACCGGCCGCTATCTGGCCGTCGACATCATCAACGAGCGCACCGGCGAGGTGCTGTTCGAGGCGGGTGACGAGCTGTCGGCGAGCGATCTCGACAAGCTGGAGAAGACCGGCGTCGACGAGCTGCCGGTGCTGGCGATCGACCACCTGAATGTGGGCGCCTACATCCGCAATACGATGAACGCCGACCGCAACGCCAGCCGCGAAGACGCGCTGATCGACATCTACCGCGTCATGCGTCCGGGCGAGCCGCCGACCCTGGAATCGGCCGAGGCGCTGTTCTCGGGCCTGTTCTTCGACAGCGAGCGCTACGACCTGTCGGCCGTCGGCCGCGTCAAGATGAACGCGCGCCTGAACTTCCAGACCGACGACCAGATGCGTGTGCTCCGCAAGGAGGACATCCTGGAGATCCTGAAGGTTCTGGTGAACCTGAAGGACGGCCGCGGCGAGATCGACGACATCGACCATCTCGGCAACCGCCGCGTCCGCTCGGTCGGCGAGCTGATGGAGAACCAGTACCGCGTCGGCCTGCTGCGCATGGAGCGTGCGATCCGCGAGCGCATGAGCTCGGTCGAGATCGACACGGTGATGCCGCACGACCTGATCAACGCCAAGCCGGCCGCCGCCGCGGTGCGCGAGTTCTTCGGCTCGTCGCAGCTGTCGCAGTTCATGGACCAGACCAACCCGCTGTCCGAGATCACGCACAAGCGTCGTCTCTCGGCCCTCGGGCCGGGCGGTCTGACCCGCGAGCGCGCCGGCTTCGAGGTGCGCGACGTGCACCCGACCCATTATGGCCGCATCTGCCCGATTGAGACGCCGGAAGGCCCGAACATCGGTCTGATCAACTCGCTGGCGACCTATGCCCGCGTGAACCAGTACGGCTTCATCGAGAGCCCCTACCGCAAGGTCATCGACAGCAAGGTCACCGACGAGGTGGTCTATCTGTCGGCGATGGAGGAGGGCCGCTACGTCGTCGCCCAGGCGAACGCCGAGCTGACCGCCGACAACAGCTTCGCCAACGATCTGGTGTCCTGCCGCCAGGGCGGCGAATACCTGATGTTCCGGCCGGAGGCGATCGACCTGATCGACGTGTCGCCGAAGCAGCTGGTGTCGGTCGCCGCGGCGCTGATCCCGTTCCTCGAGAACGACGACGCCAACCGCGCGCTGATGGGCTCGAACATGCAGCGCCAGGCGGTGCCGCTGGTGAAGGCGGACGCGCCGCTGGTCGGCACCGGCATGGAGGCGACCGTCGCCCGCGACAGCGGCGTGACCATCGTCGCCAAGCGGGCCGGCATCGTCGATCAGGTCGACGCGACCCGCATCGTCGTGCGCGCCACCGACAGCTCCGACAGCACGGCGCCGGGCGTCGACATCTACAACCTGCTGAAGTTCCAGCGTTCCAACCAGAACACCTGCATCACCCAGCGTCCGCTGGTGAAGGTCGGCGACCGGGTGAACGCCGGCGACATCGTCGCCGACGGCCCGTCGACGGACCTGGGCGAGCTGGCGCTCGGCCGGAACGTGCTCGTCGCGTTCATGCCGTGGAACGGCTACAACTTCGAGGATTCGATCCTCATCAACGAGCGCATCGTCAAGGACGACGTCTTCACCTCGATCCACATCGAGGAGTTCGAGGTCATGGCCCGCGACACCAAGCTGGGCCAGGAGGAAATCACCCGCGACATTCCGAACGTGGGTGAGGAAGCCCTCAAGAACCTCGACGAGGCCGGCATCGTCTATATCGGCGCCGAAGTCCGTCCGGGCGACATCCTGGTCGGCAAGGTGACGCCGAAGGGCGAAAGCCCGATGACGCCGGAAGAGAAGCTGCTTCGCGCCATCTTCGGCGAGAAGGCCTCGGACGTCCGCGACACCTCGCTGCGCCTGCCGCCGGGCGTCGTCGGAACCATCGTCGAGGTCCGCGTGTTCAGCCGCCGCGGCGTCGACAAGGACGAGCGCGCGCTCGCCATCGAGCGGGCCGAGATCGAGAAGCTGGCCAAGGACCGCGACGACGAGCGCGGCATCCTGGAGCGCAGCTTCTACACCCGCCTGAAGGAAGTGCTGGTCGGCCAGACCGCCCAGTCGGGTCCGAAGGGCATGAAGGGCGGCACGGTCCTGACCGACGACGTGCTGGCCGGCCTGTCGAAAGGCCTGTGGCGCCAGATCGCCATCGCCGACGAGCAGGTGATGGAGACTGTCGAGAACCTTGCCAAGGTGTTCGACGACTCGATCAAGGCCCTGCAGGACCGCTTCGAGAACAAGGTCGACAAGCTCCAGCGCGGCGACGAGCTGCCGCCGGGCGTGATGAAGATGGTCAAGGTCTTCGTCGCGGTGAAGCGCAAGCTGCAGCCGGGCGACAAGATGGCCGGCCGTCACGGCAACAAGGGCGTCGTCTCGCGCATCATCCCGCAGGAGGACATGCCCTACCTTGAGGACGGCACCCCGGTCGACCTGGTGCTGAACCCGCTGGGCGTGCCGTCGCGCATGAATGTCGGTCAGATCCTGGAGACGCATCTGGGCTGGGCCGCGTCGGGCCTCGGCAAGCAGATCGGCCGCGCGGTCGATCAGTACCGTCTGGCGATCCGCAACAAGGCCGGCGGCGCTCCCCAGCTGGAGGCTCTGCGCGGCACGCTGAAGACCTCCTACGGCGAGGCCACCTACGCCGAGGACATCGCCGACATGACCGACGGCGAGATCCTGGAGCTGTCCGGCAACCTGCGCAAGGGCGTGCCCTTCGCGACGCCGGTCTTCGACGGCGCCCGCGAGGAGGACATCTGCGTCCATCTGGAGCGTGCCGGTTTCGACCGGTCGGGCCAGTCGACGCTGGTCGACGGCCGTACCGGCGAGACCTTCGACCGCAAGGTCACCGTCGGCTACATCTACATGCTGAAGCTGCACCACCTCGTGGACGACAAGATCCACGCCCGGTCGATCGGCCCCTACTCGCTGGTCACGCAGCAGCCGCTGGGCGGCAAGGCCCAGTTCGGCGGTCAGCGCTTCGGTGAGATGGAGGTCTGGGCGCTGGAAGCCTACGGCGCCGCCTACACGCTGCAGGAAATGCTGACGGTGAAGTCGGACGACGTGTCCGGCCGCACCAAGGTCTACGAGGCCATCGTCCGCGGCGACGACAACTTCGAGGCCGGCATTCCGGAGTCGTTCAACGTGCTGGTCAAGGAGCTGCGCTCGCTCGGCCTGAACGTCGAACTGAACCAGCGGGACTACTGAGCCGGTCTGACGTGACCCAGGCCCCGGATCGGCGCGCGCGCGCCGTTCCGGGGCATTGCACTGCCTTTAACCGACAACGCGGCGATGCCAGCGGGAGACGGTCATGAATGAGTTGATGAACATTTTCGGCCAGGTTCAGGGGCCGCAGAGCTTCGATCAGATCCGCATCCAGATCGCGAGCCCCGAGCGGATCCGGTCCTGGTCCTACGGCGAGATCAAGAAGCCGGAAACCATCAACTACCGCACCTTCAAGCCGGAGCGCGATGGCCTGTTCTGCGCCCGCATCTTCGGCCCGATCAAGGACTACGAGTGCTTGTGCGGCAAGTACAAGCGCATGAAGTATCGCGGCATCATCTGCGAGAAGTGCGGCGTCGAGGTCACGCTGTCGAAGGTCCGGCGCGAGCGCATGGGCCATATCGAGCTGGCGTCCCCCGTCGCGCACATCTGGTTCCTGAAGTCGCTGCCGAGCCGCATCGGCCTGCTGCTCGACATGACGCTCAAGGATCTGGAGCGCATCCTCTATTTCGAGAACTACGTCGTCATCGAGCCGGGCCTCACCCCGCTGAAGCTGCATTCGCTGCTGAACGAGGAAGAGTTCCTGAACGCCCAGGACGAGTATGGCGAGGATTCCTTCACCGCGTCGATCGGTGCCGAAGCGCTGCGCATCATGCTGTCGGCGCTCGACCTCGACGAGGAGAAGAAGCGCTGCCGTGAGGACCTGCGCGACACCAACTCGGAGGCCAAGCGCAAGAAGCTGGTCAAGCGCCTGAAGCTGATCGACGCCTTCCTGGCCTCGCAGTCGCGTCCGGAGTGGATGATCCTGGAAGTCATTCCGGTGATCCCGCCCGAGCTGCGTCCGCTGGTGCCGCTGGATGGCGGCCGCTTCGCCACGTCCGACCTGAACGACCTGTACCGCCGCGTCATCAACCGCAACAACCGCCTGAAGCGGCTGATCGAGCTGAAGGCGCCGGACATCATCGTCCGCAACGAGAAGCGCATGCTGCAGGAGGCCGTCGACGCGCTGTTCGACAACGGCCGCCGCGGCCGCGTCATCACCGGCGCCAACAAGCGTCCGCTGAAGTCGCTGTCGGACATGCTGAAGGGCAAGCAGGGCCGCTTCCGTCAGAACCTGCTCGGCAAGCGCGTCGATTACTCGGGCCGTTCGGTCATCGTCGTCGGTCCGGAGCTGAAGCTGCACCAGTGCGGCCTGCCGAAGAAGATGGCGCTGGAGCTGTTCAAGCCCTTCATCTACGCCAAGCTCGAGCTGTACGGCCTCGCCTCCACCATCAAGGCCGCCAAGCGGATGGTGGAGAAGGAGCGTCCCGAGGTGTGGGACATCCTGGAGGAGGTCATCCGCGAGCATCCGGTGATGCTGAACCGGGCGCCGACGCTGCACCGTCTCGGCATCCAGGCGTTCGAGCCGACGCTGATCGAAGGCAAGGCGATCCAGCTGCACCCGCTGGTCTGCACCGCCTTCAACGCCGACTTCGACGGCGACCAGATGGCCGTCCACGTCCCGCTGTCGCTGGAAGCGCAGTTGGAAGCGCGCGTCCTGATGATGTCGACCAACAACATCCTGTCGCCCGCCAACGGCAAGCCGATCATCGTGCCGAGCCAGGACATCGTGCTCGGCATCTACTACATCTCGATGGACCGCCCGAGCGAGAAGGGCGAGGGCATGGTGTTCTCCAACGTCTCGGAGATCGAGCAGGCCCTGAACGCCAAGGTCCTGTCGATCCACGCCAAGATCAAGGCGCGCTATGTCGGCGTCGATGACGAGGGCGAGGAGAAGATCTCCATCGTCGAGACGACGCCGGGCCGCATGCTGCTGTCCGAGCTGCTGCCGCGCCATCCGAAGGTGCCCTTCTCGCTGATCAACCGCGTCCTGACCAAGAAGGACGTCGGCAACGTCATCGACGCCGTCTACCGCCATTGCGGCCAGAAGGAGACGGTGATCTTCGCCGACCGGCTGATGAAGCTGGGCTTCGGCCACGCCTGCCGCGCCGGCATCTCGTTCGGCAAGGACGACATGGTGATCCCGGAGGCCAAGGGCCGCCTGGTCAACGAGTCGAAGGAGCGGGTGAAGGAGTTCGAGCAGCAGTATCTCGACGGCCTGATCACCCAGGGCGAGAAGTACAACAAGGTCGTCGACGTCTGGTCGGAATGCACCGAGAAGGTCGCTTCCGAGATGATGAAGGCGATCTCGACCACCGAAGCCGGCAAGCAGGTCAACTCGGTGTACATGATGGCCCACTCCGGTGCGCGCGGTTCCGCCGCGCAGATCCGTCAGCTGGCCGGCATGCGCGGCCTGATGGCCAAGCCGTCGGGCGAGATCATCGAGACGCCGATCATCTCGAACTTCAAGGAAGGCCTGACCGTGCTGGAGTACTTCAACTCCACCCACGGCGCCCGCAAGGGTCTGGCCGACACCGCCTTGAAGACGGCGAACTCCGGTTACCTCACCCGCCGCCTGGTCGACGTGGCGCAGGACGCCATCATCGTCGAACATGATTGCGGCACCGAGCGCGGCATCACCGTCAAGGCGGTGATCGACGGCGGCGAGGTCATCTCGCCGCTGGGCGACCGCATCCTCGGCCGCACGGTGGTCGGCGACGTGATCGATCCGCTGAACGGCGAGCTGCTGATCGAGGACGGTGGCCTGATCGACGAGCCGACGGTCGACCGCATCGAGCGGTCGGGCATCGACTCGGTCAAGATCCGCTCGGTCCTGACCTGCGAGACCCGCGACGGCGTGTGCGCCAAGTGCTACGGCCGCGATCTGGCCCGCGGCACGCTGGTGAACACCGGCGAGGCGGTCGGCGTCATCGCGGCGCAGTCGATCGGCGAGCCGGGCACCCAGCTGACCATGCGCACCTTCCACATCGGCGGTGCGGCGCAGCGCGGTGCCGAGCAGAGCCAGATCGAAGCGGCGTTCGACGGCGTGGTGCGGATCAACAACCGCAACATCGTCATGAACTCCTCGGGCATCCCGGTCGTCATGGGCCGCAGCACCGAAGTGATCCTGCTCGACGATCAGGGCCGCGAGCGGGCGCGTCACCGCGTGCCGTACGGTGCCAAGCTGCTGGCGGACGAGGGCGTGAAGGTCGAGCGCGGCGCCAAGCTGGCCGAGTGGGACCCCTACACCCTGCCGATCATCACCGAGCGCGCCGGTACCGCCCGCTACATCGACCTCGTGGAAGGCATCTCCATGCGCGAGGTGATGGACGAGGCGACGGGCATCAGCTCCAAGGTGGTGGTCGACTGGCGCCAGCAGCCGCGTGGTGCGGACCTCAAGCCGCGCATCGCGCTGGTGGATGACCGGGGCGACCTGATCACCCTGCCGAACGGCCTGGAAGCCCGCTACTTCATGTCGGTGGACGCCATCCTGTCGGTCGAGAACGGCGCCGAGGTCCGGGCCGGCGACGTGCTGGCCCGTATCCCGCGCGAATCGTCCAAGACCCGCGACATCACGGGCGGTCTGCCGCGCGTGGCCGAGCTGTTCGAGGCGCGTCGTCCGAAGGACTTCGCGATCATCTCGGAGATGAGCGGCCGCGTCGAGTTCGGGAAGGACTACAAGACCAAGCGCCGCATCGTCGTCCGCAACGAGGAGAGCGGCGACGAGAAGGAGTATCTGATCCCGAAGGGCAAGCACATCTCTGTGCAGGAAGGCGATTACGTCGAGCGCGGCGACCTGCTGATGGACGGCAACCCGGTGCCGCACGACATCCTGGCGGTGATGGGCGTCGAGGCCCTGGCCGATTACCTGATCAACGAGATCCAGGACGTCTACCGGCTGCAGGGCGTGAAGATCAACGACAAGCACATCGAGGTGATCGTCCGCCAGATGCTGCAGAAGGTCGAGATCACCGACGCCGGCGAGACCACCTTCCTGGTGGGCGAGCAGGTCGACCGCCAGGAGTTCGACGAGGAGAACGAGAAGACCGTCGGCGAGGGCCTGCAGCCCGCGTCGGGTCATCCGGTGCTCCAGGGCATCACCAAGGCCAGCCTGCAGACGCGGTCCTTCATCTCGGCCGCGTCGTTCCAGGAAACCACCCGCGTCCTGACGGAAGCGGCCGTCGGCGGCAAGGTCGACAACCTGGAAGGCCTGAAGGAGAACGTCATCGTCGGCCGCCTGATCCCGGCCGGCACCGGCTCGGTGGTGAACCGCCTGAAGCTGATCGCCGCCGAGCGTGACCGCGAAGCGGCCCTGGAGGCCGGCGCGCCGGAGGAAACTCCGGCCCTGCCGACCCCGGGCGAGGAGAGCACCGCGGCCTGATCCATCGGGTCGTTTGAGTAGGCGAGGGGGCGCGTTCCATGAGGGACGCGCCCCTTTTCTTTGAGGATCGGGGATTCGCCGGATCGAGGAAACGGAGCGAAGACCATCCTTGACTCTCCCGAACCCTTTCCCTAAAGTCCGCGAACTTCAAAGGACCCCCGGGCTCTCCGTGTGTCCGCTTGAATCCACCGATCCCGCCGATCGGAGTTGTCCGATCGGCTTTCGCTCATTCAGCCCGCTCGGAACGGCAACGTTTCGCAGGCGGGCTTTTGCTTCGTCCGGCTCCGCCGGCCGAGTGATCTTGAAGGGATGAAGGGCAGATATGCCGACGATCAACCAGTTGATCCGTAAGCCGCGCGAGCCGTTGGCCGCGCGCAACAAGGTTCCCGCGATGGAGGCCTGCCCGCAGAAGCGTGGCGTCTGCACTCGCGTCTACACCACCACCCCGAAGAAGCCGAACTCGGCGCTCCGTAAGGTCGCCCGCGTTCGCCTGACCAACGGCTTCGAGGTGACGAGCTACATCCCTGGCGAGGGTCACAACCTCCAGGAACACTCGGTGGTCATGATCCGCGGCGGCCGTGTGAAGGATCTTCCCGGCGTGCGCTATCACATCATTCGCGGCACGCTGGATACCCAGGGCGTCAAGGATCGTAAGCAGCGCCGGTCGAAGTACGGCGCGAAGCGTCCGAAGTAAGGAGAACTCACGATGTCCCGTCGTCATCGCGCCGAGAAGCGTGAAGTCCTGCCGGACGCCAAGTATGGCGACCGCGTCCTGACGAAGTTCATGAACTGCCTGATGTTTGACGGCAAGAAGTCGTCGGCTGAAAGCATCGTCTATGGGGCCCTCGGCCGCATCGAGGTCAAGACCAAGAACGACCCGGTTCAGGTCTTCCACGATGCGCTCGCCAACGTGAAGCCGCATCTGGAAGTGCGCTCGCGCCGCGTCGGCGGTGCGACCTATCAGGTCCCGGTCGAGGTCCGTTCGGACCGCGCCCAGGCCCTGGCCATCCGTTGGCTGATCGGCGCCGCCCGCGCCCGTTCGGAAAACACGATGACCGAGCGTCTGTCGGGCGAACTGCTCGACGCCGCCAGCCAGCGCGGCACTGCCGTGAAGAAGCGCGAAGACACGCACCGCATGGCGGAAGCCAACAAGGCGTTCTCGCACTACCGCTGGTAAGGTTAACGCCTCTCCTGGTGATTTTGCATGCCCCGTTCGCACGCCCTCGACCGTTACCGCAACATCGGCATCATGGCCCACATCGATGCCGGCAAGACGACGACGACCGAGCGCATCCTGTTCTATACCGGCAAGTCCTATCGCATGGGCGAGGTCAATGACGGCACCGCCGTCATGGACTGGATGGAGCAGGAGCAGGAACGGGGCATCACCATCACCTCGGCGGCGACGACCTGTTTCTGGCGCGACCACCGCATCAACATCATCGACACGCCCGGCCACGTCGACTTCACCATCGAGGTCGAACGGTCGCTGCGGGTCCTGGATGGCGCAGTCGCCATCTTCGATGCGGTCGCGGGGGTCGAGCCACAGACGGAAACCGTGTGGCGGCAGGCCGACAAGTACGGCGTGCCGCGCATGGCCTTCGTCAACAAGATGGACCGCGTCGGGGCGGATTTCGCGGCTTGCGTCGCGATGATGGCCGACCGGCTCGGTGTCGCACCGCTGGTGCTGCAACTCCCCATCGGCGTCGAATCCGGCTTTTCCGGCATCGTCGATCTGGTCGAGATGCGGGCGACGGTCTGGAAGGCCGAAACGCTCGGCGCCGAATTCGAACACACCGATATTCCCGAGGATCTGGCCGGACCGGCCGCGGAAGCCCGCCAGGCTCTGCTGGAGGCCGTGCTCGACCTCGACGAGGCGGCCATGACCGCCTATCTGGACCGCGGCGAGGAGCCGTCGCCCGCCGCCCTGCGCGCCCTGATCCGCAAGGGCACGATTTCCGGCGCGCTGGTCCCGGTGCTCTGCGGCTCGGCCTTCCGCAACAAGGGCATCCAGCCGATGCTGGACGCCGTCGTCGATTACCTGCCGGCACCGAACGACATCGGCTCGATCAAGGGCCACGCCATGACCGGCGGGCAGGCGGAGGAGCGGCCGGCCAACGACAGCGCTCCCTTCGCCGGCCTGGCCTTCAAGGCGATGAACGACCCCTATGTCGGGACGCTCACCTTCTGCCGCATCTATTCCGGCACCGCCAGCGTCGGCGACTGGCTGCTCAACCCGGTCAAGGGCGAGCGCGAGAAGATCGGCCGCATGCTGCTGATGCATGCCAACAGCCGCGAGGACATCGAGCGCGCCCACACCGGCGACATCGTTGCCTTCGCCGGGCTGGAGCACACCGCCACCGGCGACACGCTGTGCGATCCGGCCCGGCCGATCGTGCTGGAGCGGCTTGACGTTCCCGAGCCCGTCATCGAGATCGTGGTCGAACCGCGGACGGATGCCGACCATGACCGGATGGCGGCGGCGCTCAACCGGTTGGGCCATGAGGATCCGTCGATGCGGGTCTCGGTCGACCGCGAGAGCGGCCAGACCCTGATCCGTGGCATGGGCGAGCTGCATCTCGACGTCATCGTCGACCGGATGAAGCGCGAGTTCCGCGTCGATGCCGCGGTCGGGGCACCCAAGGTCGCCTATCGCGAAACCGTGCAGCGCTCGGCCGACATCGACCATGTCCACGCCCGCCAGTCCGGCGACCGCGCCCAGTTCGCCCGGGTGGTGCTTTCGGTCGAAGCCCTCGGCCGCGGCGCCGGCTTCGTCTTCGAGAACCGCGCTTCGGCGCTGCCCCGCGAGTTCGCCGCCGGCGTGCAGCGTGGGCTGGAGGCAGCGAAGGATGCCGGCGTGGTCGCGGGCTACCCGGTCGTCGACCTCAAGGTGACGCTGACCGGCGGCGAGACGCACGACGTCGATTCGTCGCCGCTGGCCTTCGAGCTGGCGGCGCGGGCCGCCTTCCGGGAGGCGATGACAAAAGCCGCTCCGACGTTGCTCGAACCGCTGATGCGGGTCGAAATCATCACGCCGGACGACTATATGGGCGACGTCATCGGCGACCTGAACGGTCGCCGCGGACAGATCACCGGCATGGACCAGCGCGGCAACGCGCGCATCGTCACGGGACTGGTTCCCTTGGCGGCCATGTTCGGTTATGTGAATTCCCTGCGCTCCATGAGTCAGGGCCGCGCGCAGTACAGCATGCAGTTCGACCATTACGAGCCGGTGCCACAGGCCATCGCGGACGGGGTCCGCGCCAAGGTGGCCTGAAGACCGCTGGAACGATTGAGAAACGGAGAGACCAACCCATGGCCAAGGCAAAGTTCGAGCGGAACAAGCCGCACTGCAACGTCGGCACGATCGGCCACGTCGACCACGGCAAGACGTCGCTGACGGCGGCGATCACGAAGGTGCTGGCGGAGTCCGGCGGCGCGACCTTCACCGCTTACGACCAGATCGACAAGGCGCCGGAAGAGAAGGCGCGCGGCATCACGATCTCGACGGCTCACGTCGAGTACGAGACGCAGAACCGCCACTACGCGCACGTCGACTGCCCGGGCCACGCCGACTATGTGAAGAACATGATCACGGGCGCGGCGCAGATGGACGGCGCGATCCTGGTCGTGTCGGCCGCCGACGGCCCGATGCCGCAGACCCGCGAGCACATCCTGCTGGCCCGCCAGGTCGGCGTTCCGGCGCTGGTCGTGTTCATGAACAAGGTCGACATGGTCGACGATCCGGAACTGCTTGAGCTGGTCGAGCTGGAAGTGCGCGAGCTTCTGTCGTCCTACCAGTTCCCGGGCGACGACATTCCGATCACGAAGGGTTCGGCGCTGTGCGCGCTGGAAGACCGTTCGCCGGAGATCGGCCGCGACGCCGTCCTGGCGCTGATGAAGACGGTCGACGAGTACATCCCGCAGCCGGAGCGTCCGAAGGACCGTCCGTTCCTGATGCCGATCGAGGACGTGTTCTCGATTTCGGGCCGTGGCACGGTCGTGACCGGCCGCGTCGAGCGTGGCATCGTGAAGGTCGGTGACGAAGTCGAGATCGTCGGCCTGAAGGCGACGGTGAAGACGACCGTGACCGGCGTCGAGATGTTCCGCAAGCTGCTCGATTCGGGTGAGGCCGGCGACAACATCGGCGCGCTGCTGCGCGGCACCAAGCGCGAGGACGTCGAGCGCGGCCAGGTTCTGGCCAAGCCGGGTTCGATCACCCCGCACACCAAGTTCAAGGCCGAAGCCTACATCCTGACGAAGGAAGAGGGCGGCCGCCACACCCCGTTCTTCACGAATTACCGTCCGCAGTTCTACTTCCGGACGACCGACGTGACGGGCATGGTGTCGCTGCCGGAAGGCGTCGAGATGGTGATGCCGGGCGACAACGTCGCCATGGAAGTGGCGCTGATCGCCCCGATCGCCATGGACGAGGGCCTGCGCTTCGCCATCCGCGAGGGTGGCCGCACCGTCGGCGCCGGCGTCGTCGCCAAGATCGTCGAGTGATGACCGACGCTGCCGCCGTCCCGTGACGGCGGTGGCGTCCGGTGGGGTAGGGTGGCCGGCCGGTCCGGCCACCGGTTGATTGAGACGGGCCGTCCGCACAGCGCAAGCAGGGCGGGCGGCCCGCCCCGGTTCTAGCCATCGGGCGTCGGCGTTCAATGGCCGCCCGCCTGTCGATCCGGCTTCCTCCGTCCGGGGGGAGATTCAGGATTGACAGGCGGGCGCTGAACGCCTAGAGATTACGCCCTCTGGATTTTGGGTTGGTGGTAGGCAGCTTCGGCCTAGACGCAGCCCGAGACGAACGGCAAAGGCGCGCCCCTTCGGGAGGCGCGCCGTCTGCTGAACGGAACATCCCCTTTGCGCCGCCCGCGCAGGGGATGTTCTTTTTCGTATCGGATCGTCGCATCGGTCACAGTGTCGCCCGTCGGCCCCGCTTCGGTGGACCGGCGCGCGGCCTTGCGCTGTCGACGGTGTGCCCGAAGCAAGCTCGTGGAGTTCCGGTGACGCGTCCGCGTCATCGCTAAAAGGTGCAAGGGACGTTTGGACATGGACAGCCAGAACATCCGCATCCGCCTGAAGGCGTTCGATCATCGCGTGCTCGACCAGTCGACCAGCGAGATCGTCAACACCGCCAAGCGGACCGGCGCGCGCGTGCGGGGGCCGATCCCGCTGCCGACGCACATCGAGAAGTTCACCGTGAACCGCTCGCCGCACATCGACAAGAAGTCGCGCGAACAGTTCGAGATCCGCACCCACAAGCGCCTGCTCGACATCGTCGATCCGACGCCGCAGACCGTGGATGCACTGATGAAGCTCGACCTCGCCGCCGGCGTCGACGTCGAGATCAAGCTCTGATTTTTGGTTGGTAAGGGACCTCTCCATTCGCGGACGTCCCTGGTCAGGAGATAAAGAACAATGCGATCCGGTTTGATCGCGCAGAAGGTCGGCATGACCCGCGTCTTTACGGACGACGGCCAGCATGTTCCGGTCACTGTGCTGAAAGTCGACAGCTGCCAGGTCGTCGCCGTTCGTACCGAGGACAAGGATGGCTACACCGCCGTCCAGCTCGGCGCGGGCGCCATCAAGGTCAAGAACGTCAACAAGCCTGAGCGCGGGCATTTCGCCAAGGCGCGCGTGGAGCCCAAGCGCAAGCTGGTCGAGTTCCGCGTCGATGCCGATGCCCTGATCGAGGTTGGCGCCGAGCTGTCGGCCGCCCACTTCGTCGCCGGCCAGTTCGTCGACGTCACCGGCACCTCCATCGGCAAGGGCTTTGCCGGTGCGATGAAGCGGTGGAACTTCGGTGGTCTGCGCGCCACGCACGGCGTGTCGGTGTCGCACCGCTCGCACGGTTCGACGGGCAACCGTCAGGATCCCGGCAAGGTCTTCAAGAACAAGAAGATGGCCGGCCATCTCGGTGACGAGAAGGTCACGGTCCTGAACCTCCAGGTCGTGTCGGTCGATGAAGAGCGCGGCCTGATCCTGCTCAAGGGCGCCGTCCCGGGCGCCGAGGGCGGCTGGCTGCGCATCCGTGATGCCGTCAAGAAGAAGGCTCCGGAAGGCCTGCCCTTCCCGGCCGGCATCAAGTCTGCTCCGGCGGCGGAAGCCCCGGCCGAGACGCAGGAGTGAGCGCCATGAAGGCCACGATCAAGAATCTGAACAACGAGGCCGTCGGCGAGATCGAGCTGTCGGATGCCGTGTTCGGTCTGCCGACCCGCACCGACCTGCTGGCCCGCATGGTGAACTGGCAGCTGGCCAAGCGCCGCTCCGGCAACCACAAGACCAAGGGCATCAGCGAGATCAGCGGCACGACCAAGAAGCCCTACTCGCAGAAGGGCACCGGTCGCGCTCGCCAGGGCTCCATCCGTTCGCCGCAGTTCCGCGGCGGTGCGACCATCTTCGGTCCGGTCGTGCGCTCGCACGCCCATGACCTGACCAAGAAGGTCCGCAAGCTGGCGCTCAAGACCGCCCTGTCGGCCAAGGCCGCCGAGGGCAAGCTGATCGTCCTGGAGGCTGCCGCCACCGAGACGCACAAGACCAAGGATCTGGCGGCTCGTCTCGCCACCCTCGGCCTGACTTCGGCGCTGATCATCGACGGCTCGAACCTGGACGACAACTTCGCCAAGGCTTCGCGCAACATCCCGCTGATCGACGTGCTGCCGGAGCAGGGCGCGAACGTCTACGACATTCTCCGCCGCGATACGCTGGTCCTGACCCGCAACGCGGTCGAGCAACTGGAGGCTCGCCTGAAATGAGCAAGCAGTCGAAACCTGCGGTGAGCCAGGAGCGGATGTACGACCTGATCCTCGCTCCCGTCATCACCGAGAAGTCGACGTTGGTGTCGGAGCACAACCAGGTCACGTTCCGCGTGCCGCTCACGGCCTCCAAGCCGGAGATCAAGGCCGCCGTTGAAGGTCTCTTCAACGTCAAGGTGACCGCGGTCAACACCCTGGTTTCCAAGGGCAAGACCAAGCGGTTCCGCGGCACCATCGGCCGTCGCTCGGACTTCAAGAAGGCCGTCGTCACCCTCGCCGAGGGTAACAAGATCGACGTGACCACGGGCATCTGAGCGGGAGTGTGATCCGATGGCTCTGAAGCAATACCGCCCGATTACTCCGTCGCTCCGCCAGCTGGTCATCGTCGACCGCTCGGAGCTGTGGAAGGGCAAGCCGGTCAAGACCCTCACCGAGGGCCTGACCAAGTCCGGCGGCCGCAACAACACCGGCCGCATCACCGCGCGCCGGATGGGTGGCGGTCACAAGCGCGTCTACCGTCTGGTGGACTTCAAGCGTCGCAAGTTCGACGTTCCGGCCGTCGTCGAGCGGCTGGAATACGATCCGAACCGCACCGCCTTCATCGCGCTGATCAAGTACCAGGACGGGACGCTGTCCTACATCCTGGCGCCGCAGCGCCTGAAGGTCGGCGACACCGTCGTGTCGGGCGAGAAGGTCGATGTGAAGCCCGGCAACGCCATGCCGCTGCGGAACATTCCGGTCGGCTCGATCGTGCACAACGTCGAGCTGAAGGCGGGCAAGGGTGGCCAGGTCGCGCGCTCCGCGGGCACCTACCTCCAGCTCGTCGGCCGCGATGGCGGCTACGCCCAGCTGAAGCTGCCCTCGGGCGAGCTTCGCGTGGTGCGCGGCGAGTGCATGGCGACCCTGGGCGCGGTGTCGAACCCCGACCAGATGAACACCAACCTTGGCAAGGCCGGTCGCAACCGCTGGCTGGGCAAGCGTCCTTCGGTCCGTGGCGTCGCCATGAACCCGATCGACCACCCGCACGGCGGTGGTGAGGGTCGCACCTCGGGCGGCCGTCATCCGGTCACCCCGTGGGGCAAGCCGACCAAGGGCAAGAAGACGCGTCACAACAAGAAGACGGACGGCCTGATCCTGCGCCGCCGTCATTCGAAGTAAGGAGGTCGAACGATGGCACGCTCCGTTTGGAAGGGCCCGTTCGTCGACGGCTATCTGCTGAAGAAGGCGGACAAGAGCCGGGCTTCGGGCCGCAACGAGATCATCAAGATCTGGTCGCGTCGTTCGACCATCCTGCCGCAGTTCGTCGGTCTGACGTTCGGCGTCTACAACGGCCACAAGTTCCTGCCGGTTCTCGTCACCGAACACATGATCGGTCACAAGTTCGGCGAGTTCGCTCCGACGCGGACCTTCTATGGCCACGCGGCGGACAAGAAGGCGAAGAGGAAGTAAGCCATGGGCAAGTCTGCCAACCCCAGCCGGGTCGCGGAGAACGAGGCTCTGGCCCGCAATCCGATGATCCGCACCAGCCCGCGGAAGCTCAACCTCGTCGCCCAGCTGATCCGGAACATGGATGCCAGCCGCGCCGTGGCCGAGTTGACCTTCTCCAAGCGCCGCATCGCCGGCGAGGTGAAGAAGGTTCTGCAGGCCGCGATCGCGAACGCCGAGAACAACCATCAGCTCGACGTCGACCGTCTCTACGTGTCGTCGGCGACCGTTGGCCGCGCTCTGGTGATGAAGCGCTTCCATGCCCGTGCCCGCGGTCGCGGCGCCCGGGTCGAGAAGCTGTTCAGCAACCTGACGATCATCGTTCGCGAGCGTGACGCCGCCGTTGCCGAAGGGGCCGAGTAATGGGTCAGAAAATCAATCCGATTGGGCTGCGCCTCGGCATCAACCGGACCTGGGACAGCCGTTGGTTCGCCAAGCGCGACTACGCCAACCTGCTGCACCAGGACCTGAAGCTGCGCGGCTATCTGCAGGGTCGCCTGCAGCAGGCCGGCGTGTCCCGCGTCGTCATCGAGCGTCCGGCCAAGAAGGCCCGCATCACCATCCACTCGGCCCGTCCGGGCGTGGTGATCGGCAAGAAGGGCGCGGACATCGAGAAGCTGCGCCTCGAGCTGTCGAAGATGACCGGCAGCGAGGTGAGCCTGAACATCGTCGAGATCCGCAAGCCGGAAATCGACGCCAGGCTCATCGCCGAGAACATCGCCAGCCAGCTGGAGCGCCGCGTGGCGTTCCGCCGTGCCATGAAGCGCGCCGTGCAGTCCGCCATGCGCCTGGGCGCCCAGGGCATCCGGATCAACTGCTCCGGCCGTCTGGGCGGGGCTGAGATCGCCCGCATGGAGTGGTACCGCGAGGGCCGCGTTCCGTTGCACACCCTGCGCGCCGACATCGATTACGGTGTGGGCACCGCCAAGACCACCTACGGCACCTGCGGTGTCAAGGTGTGGGTGTTCAAGGGCGAGGTCATGGCTCACGACCCGATGGCGCAGGACAAGCGCATGGGTTCCGAGCCGGTGTCGACCGACGGCGAGCCGCGCCGCGATCGTCACGATCGCCGCGACCGTCGCGAGCGCTCCGAGCGCTCCGAACGCGAGTAAAGGGGCCGAGCGATGCTTTCTCCCAAGCGCACGAAATACCGCAAGGCCCACAAGGGCCGCATCCACGGCAACGCCAAGGGCGGTACCGATCTGAACTTCGGCTCCTTCGGCCTCAAGGCCCTGGAGCCGGAGCGCATCACCGCCCGGCAGATCGAGGCGGCCCGCCGCGCGATCACCCGCGCGATGAAGCGTCAGGGCCGCGTCTGGATCCGCGTTTTCCCGGATCTCCCCGTCTCCACCAAGCCTGCCGAAGTCCGCATGGGCTCCGGTAAGGGTTCGCCGGAGTACTGGGCGGCCCGCGTCAAGCCGGGTCGCATCCTGTTTGAGCTGGACGGCGTACCCGCCGATGTGGCAAAAACCGCCTTCGCTCTGGCGGCCGCGAAGCTGCCGATCAAGGTGAAGCTGGTGACCCGCCTGGGCGGGGTCGAGGAGACCGCGGCATGAAGGCCGTAGACATTCGTACGAAGAGCGCGGACGAGCTGAACGATCAGCTCCTCCAGCTCAAGAAGGAACAGTTCAACCTGCGTTTCCAGAAGGCCTCCGGTCAGCTGGAGAACACCGCACGGGTGAACGTGGTGCGCCGCGATATCGCCCGCATCAAGACCATCATCGGCGAGCGCGCCCGCTCCGCCGACGCCGGCAAGTAAGGGGGATCATCCATGCCTCGCCGCGTTCTGCAGGGCACGGTGGTCAGCGACAAGTGCGACAAGACCGTTACGGTTCTTGTCGAGCGCCGTGTCATGCACCCCGTGTACAAGAAGTTCATTCGTCAGTCGAAGAAGTACGCCGCCCACGATGAGGGCAACCTCTTCAAGATCGGCGACAGCGTTTCGATCATCGAATGCCGTCCGATCTCCAAGTCCAAGCGCTGGACGGTCGTGACGGAGTCCGCCGCCGACAGCGGCGCCGCGTGATAACGAAAGGTCATAAACCATGATCCAGATGCAAACCAACCTGGAAGTCGCCGATAACAGCGGGGCGCGCCGGGTGCAGTGCATCAAGGTGCTTGGCGGGTCCAAGCGGAAGGTCGCGACCGTGGGCGATGTCATCGTCGTCTCGGTCAAGGAGGCCATTCCGAAGGGCCGCGTCAAGAAGGGCGACGTGCATCGTGCCGTCATCGTCCGCACCGCGAAGGAACTGCGTCGGGAGGACGGGTCTGCGATCCGTTTCGACCGGAACGCCGCCGTGCTCATCAACAAGCAGGGTGAGCCGATCGGCACCCGTATCTTCGGGCCGGTCACTCGTGAGCTTCGCGGCAAGAAGTTCATGAAGATCATCTCGCTGGCGCCGGAGGTGCTGTGATGGCCGCCAAGATCAAGACCAAGGACAAGGTCGTCGTCCTGACCGGCAAGGACAAGGGCAAGACCGGCGAGGTGCTTCGCGTCATCCCCAAGGAGAACCGCGCGGTTGTCCAGGGCGTGAACGTGGTGAAGAAGCACCAGCGCGCCAGCGCCCGCTCGCAGGGTGGCATCATCGAGATGGAGGCGCCGATCAACGTCTCGAATCTCGCTCACGTCGACCCCAAGGATGGCAAGCCGACCCGCGTCGGTTTCAAGATCCTTGAGGATGGCCGCAAGGTGCGTGTCGCCAAGCGGTCCGGCGAAGTCATTGACCTGTGAGGGCCCGGGCATGACCGCACGTCTGAAAGAAGTTTACGCCTCCAAGATCCGCGCCGCTCTGAAGTCGGAATTCGGCTACAAGAACGACCTGGAAGTTCCGCGGCTCGAGAAGATCGTGGTCAACATGGGTGTCGGCGAGGCTGTCGCCGACTCCAAGAAGATCCAGCTCGCCGTGGCCGAGATGGCCGCCATCACCGGTCAGAAGCCGGTGGTGACCAAGTCGCGCAAGTCGATCGCCCAGTTCAAGCTGCGCGAAGGCATGGCGATCGGCTGCAAGGTCACGCTGCGCAGCGACCGCATGTACGAGTTCCTGGACCGCCTGGTGACGATCGCGTTGCCGCGCGTCCGTGACTTCCGCGGTATCCCGGGGAACAGCTTCGACGGCCGTGGCAACTACGCCATGGGTGTCAAGGAGCAGATCATTTTCCCGGAGATCGATTACGACAAGATCGATCAGATCCGCGGCATGGACATCATCATCGTCACCTCGGCGAAGACCGATCAGGAAGCCAAGGCTCTCCTGAAGGGCTTCGACATGCCGTTCGTGAGCTGAGGCTGGAGCACGACCATGGCTAAGACCAGTGCCATCGAAAAGAACAAGCGTCGCGCCAAGCTGGCCAAGCAGTACGCGAACAAGCGTGCGAAGCTGAAGGCTATCGCGAACGACAAGACCCTCCCGCCGGAAGAGCAATTCGCTGCCCGCCTCAAGCTGGCCGAACTGCCGCGCAACTCCTCGAAGGTGCGCGTCCGGAACCGCTGCGAGTTGACCGGGCGTCCGCGCGCGTTCTATCGCAAGTTCAAGCTGTCCCGCGTCACCCTCCGCGAACTGGCCTCGACCGGCCAGATCCCGGGGATGACGAAGTCGAGCTGGTAAGGAGGGTCCGAGAATGTCTTTGAGCGATCCGCTCGGCGATATGCTGACCCGCATCCGCAACGGTCAGCACGCCCGCATGTCCGTTGTGGTTTCCCCGGCGTCAAAGCTGCGCGTCAACGTCCTGGACGTGCTGAAGCGCGAAGGCTTCATCCGCGGCTGGTCCGAGGAAGAGCTGCGTCCCGGCGTCAAGAACCTGAAGATCGAGCTGAAGTACCACGAAGGCGAGCCTGTCATTAAGCAGATCGCCCGTGTGTCGAAGCCCGGCCGTCGCGTCTATTCGAAGATCGCCGACCTGCCCCGTGTCTACAACGGGCTCGGTCTGTCGATCCTGTCGACCCCGCGCGGCGTGATGTCGGACAACGAGGCCCGCGCCGCCAATGTCGGCGGTGAAGTCCTCTGCCGCGTGTTCTAAGGGGGATTGGCAGATGTCGCGCATTGGCAAGCATCCCGTGCCGGTCCCGGCTGGCGTCGACGTGAAGGTCGACGGCCAGCTGGTGACGGCGAAGGGCAAGCTGGGGCAACTCAGCCTGACCCTGGTCGACGACATCAACGCCTCGCTGGAAGACGGCAAGGTGGTGGTGAAGCCGGCAAACGACAGCAAGCGCGCCCGCACCATGTGGGCAACCTCGCGCACCCTGATCAACAACATGGTCACCGGTGTCAACCAGGGCTACACGATCAACCTCGAGATCAACGGCGTCGGTTACCGCGCGGCCGTGCAGGGGAAGGAGCTGGTCATGCAGCTCGGCTTCTCGCACGACGTGAAGTACCCGATCCCGGACGGCATCACGATCAAGTGCGACAAGCCGACGGCCATCTCGGTCACCGGCTACGACAAGCACAAGGTCGGCCAGGTCGCCGCCGAGATCCGCGGTTGGAAGAAGCCGGAGCCGTACAAGGGCAAGGGTATCAAGTACGATACCGAAACCGTCCTGCGCAAGGAAGGTAAGAAGAAGTAACCGCCATGCTGAAGCCAAAGCAACTCCACGAGCGCCGCAAGCAGCGCGTGCGCGCGCAGATTGCCAAGAAGGCCGGCGGGCGTGTTCGCCTCTCGGTCTTCCGGTCGAATCTGCATATCTACGCCCAGATCATCGACGACGAAAACGGCAAGACGCTCGCGTCTGCCTCGTCGCTGGAGAAGGAGCTGCGCGAGCAGCTCAAGCACGGCGGCAACGTCGAGGCGGCCAAGCGCATCGGCGTGCTGATCGCCGAGCGTGCCAAGGCCGCGGGCGTCACCGAGGTCGTGTTCGACCGCGGTGGTTATATTTTCCATGGCCGGGTCAAGGCCCTGGCCGACGCCGCCCGTGAGGGCGGGCTGTCGTTCTAAGGAGGCCCGGATATGGCACGTGAACGTGGGGAGCGGGACAACCGCGACCGGCAGCCGCGCGAGCGGGAAGAAAGCGAGCTGATCGAAAAGCTCGTCGGCATCAACCGCGTTGCCAAGGTGGTCAAGGGTGGTCGTCGCTTCGGCTTCGCCGCTCTGGTCGTCGTCGGTGACGGCAAGGGCCGCGTCGGGGTCGGATCGGGCAAGGCCCGTGAAGTTCCCGAGGCGATCCGCAAGGCGACCGATCAGGCCAAGCGCGGCATGATCCGGGTTCCGCTGCGCGAAGGCCGGACGCTGCATCACGACACCAACGGTCACTTCGGTGCCGGCAAGGTCGTGCTGCGGGCCGCCCCGGCCGGTACCGGCATCATCGCCGGTGGTCCGATGCGCGCGATCTTCGAGGCCCTCGGCGTCGCCGACGTCGTGACCAAGTCGATCGGCACCTCGAACCCGCATAACATGATCAAGGCGACGTTCGACGCCCTGACCCAGGTCACCAGCCCGCGTTCCGTCGCGGCGCGTCGCGGTCGTCGCGTGAGCGACATCCTCGGCCGTCGCGAGGCCGGCGCCGGACAGGAGGCCTGATCATGGCGGAGAAGAAGACCGTCGTCGTGACCCAGATCGGCAGCCCGATCGGCCGCAAGCACGACCAGCGCGAGACGCTGGTCGGTCTGGGTCTCAACAAGCTGCACCGGACCCGCGAGCTGGAGGATACTCCGGCCGTGCGGGGCATGATCGCCAAGGTCGCGCACCTGGTCCGCGTCGAGAACGAGGGCTGAGATCATGACCAAGCTGAATGACCTGCGTGACAACGCCGGTGCCCGCAAGGCGCGTATGCGCGTCGGTCGCGGTATCGGTTCGGGCAAGGGCAAGACCGCCGGCCGTGGCGTGAAGGGTCAGACCTCGCGCACCGGTGTGGCGATCAACGGCTTCGAAGGCGGGCAGATGCCTCTGCACCGCCGCCTGCCGAAGCGCGGTTTCCGGAACATCTTCGCCAAGGAATACTCGGTGGTCAATCTGGGCATGGTCCAGAAGGCGATCGACCTCGGCAAGCTGAACGCTGCCGAGACCATCGATGCCGCGGCGCTCCACGCCGCCGGCGTCACCGGCCGGGTGAAGAAGGACGGTGTCCGTCTGCTGGGCAAGGGCGAGCTGACCGCGAAGGTTTCCTTCACGGTCGCCGGCGCGTCCAAGTCGGCAGTCGAGGCCGTCGAGAAGGCGGGTGGCAGCGTCACGCTGACCGCGCCCGCCGCCGAAGCCGCCGAGTAAAGTTCCGCGACAAGCCCGGGCTTGCGCACGGGCTGGCGTGGCACTACAAAAAGCGAAGTCGCGAGGGGCGGCCTGCGTCATGCAGTGCCGCCCCGTTCGCGCTTACGGGACAGGGATTGGACCATGGCATCAGCGGCCGAGCAGCTTGCCGCCAACATCAATTTCGGGGCTTTCTCCAAGGCGACCGAGCTGAAAAAGCGGATTTGGTTCACCTTGGCGGCCCTGATCGTCTACCGGCTGGGCACCTATATCCCGCTGCCGGGCATCGACCCGCACATCCTGCAGGACGTCTTCAAGCAGCAGGGCGGCGGTATTCTCGGCATGTTCGACATGCTGGCGGGCGGCGCGCTCAGCCGCATGACCATCTTCGCGCTCAACATCATGCCGTACATCTCGGCGTCCATCATCGTGCAGCTGCTGACCGCCGTGTCGCCGCAGATGGAGGCCATGAAGAAGGAAGGCGAGTCGGGGCGCAAGAAGCTGAACCAGTACACCCGGTTCGGCACGGTCGCGCTCGCCACGGTGCAGGCCTACGGCCTTGCCGTCGGCATCGAATCGATGCGCGGCTCGACCGGGGCGGCGGTGATCGATCCGGGGCTGTTCTTCCGCATTGCCACCGTCATCACGCTGGTCGGCGGCACCATGTTCCTGATGTGGCTGGGTGAGCAGATCACCGCGCGCGGCATCGGCAACGGCATCTCGCTGATCATCTTCGCCGGCATCGTCGCCGAGTTGCCGCGGGCGCTGGTGAACACGCTCGAACTCGGCCGTCAGGGTGCCCTGTCCACCATCTTCATCATCGTGATGCTGTTGATGGCGGTCGGCGTCGTCTTCTTCATCGTCTTCATGGAACGTGCCCAGCGCCGCCTGCTGGTCCAGTACCCGAAACGCCAGGTCGGCAACCGGGTGTTCGGCGGCGAAGCGTCGCACCTGCCGCTGAAGATGAACACCGCCGGCGTCATTCCGCCGATCTTCGCATCGTCGCTGCTGCTGCTACCGCTGACCGCGGTCGGTTTCGCCGGCGGCGAAGGGCCCGAGTGGCTGCAGGCGGTGTCGCGCTACGTCGCGCACGGCACGCCGCTGTACATGCTGCTCTACGCCTCGCTGATCGTGTTCTTCTGCTTCTTCTACACCGCCATCGTCTTCAACCCGACCGAGACGGCCGACAACCTGCGCAAGTATGGCGGCTTCATCCCGGGCATCCGTCCGGGCAAGAACACCGCCGACCACATCGATTATGTGCTGACGCGGCTGACGGTCATCGGTTCCGCGTACCTTGTGGCGGTTTGTCTCCTCCCCGAAATCCTGATATCCCAGCACTCGGTTCCGTTTTATTTTGGCGGCACCAGCCTGCTGATCGTGGTCACCGTCACGATGGACACGGTTGCGCAGATTCATTCCCACCTGCTGGCCCACCAGTATGAGGGATTGATCAAGAAATCGAAGCTTCGGGGGAGAAGGTAATGAACCTCATACTGCTCGGTCCGCCGGGCGCCGGGAAGGGGACCCAGGCGCGCCGTCTTGAAGACACGCGCGGTCTGGTGCAACTGTCGACGGGCGACATGCTCCGCGCCATGGTGGCCGAAGGCGGGCCGCTCGGGCAGCAGGCGAAGGAGATCATGGCCGCCGGCAAGCTGATGCCGGATGAGCTGATGGTCAGCATGATCGCCGAGCGCATTTCCAAGCCCGACGTCAAGAACGGCTTCATCCTCGACGGGTTCCCGCGCACCGTGGCCCAGGCCGAGGCGCTGGACGCGATGCTGGACGAGAAGGGCCTGAAGCTCGACCATGTGATCGAGATGCGGGTCGTCGACGACGTGCTGGTCGAGCGCATCACCGGCCGCTACACCTGCGCCAAGTGCGGCAAGGGCTATCACGACAGCTTCGAGAAGCCGAAGGTGGCCGGGGTCTGCGACGTCTGCGGCAGCACCGAGTTCAAGCGTCGCGCCGACGACAATGCCGAGACGGTGACCACCCGCCTGGCCCAGTACCACCAGCAGACCGCGCCGATCCTGCCCTATTACCAGGGCCGCGGCGTGCTGAAGGCGGTGGACGGCATGGCCGACATCGATGAGGTGACCAAGGAGATCGAGGCGGTTCTCGCAGGCTGAGGCCAGCCACCGGCTCGATACAGGAAAGGCCGCGCTCTCCGTCCGGAGGGCGCGGCCTTCTTCATGTCTGGGTGGGCAGCCCGGCCGGGTCAGGCGGGCGGCACGGCCGGTCCCTCGGCCGCTGGGCCGGGCGTCGTGGTTTCCCCGGTCATCGTGCGGTAGCGGGCGAGGATCCAGCCGAGATGGGCGGTGACGGCATTGGCGGCGGCGTCCGGGTCGCGGCGGGCGATGGCCTGGTGGATGGCGCGGTGATGCTCGATCATCAGCGCCTCATGATTCTCCATGAAGGGCTCGGTGTGCTTCATCTCGACCATGTTGCCGAGGATGTCCCGGATGGTCGACAGCAGATGCAGATACACCGGGCTGCCGGAGGCCTGGGCGACGGCGACATGGAAGTCCATGTCGTCGGCGGCCCGCCCGCCGTCGCGGTTGGTCTGGCTCATGGCAGCCAGGATGCGGCCGATGGTGTCGATCTGTTCCTGCGTGGCGCGCTCGGCGGCACGGCGCGCGGCCCAGCTTTCCAGGGCCATGCGGATCTCGACCAGATCGCAGAGGTTCTGGTGGGTGCTGCGCACCATCGCGGTGAGGGCGCCGTCCATCATTCCGGCGGAGGACACGACCCGCGTGCCGCCGCCCTGGACGGCGGTCAGGAAGCCCTGGGTCTTCAGCTTCTGCAGGGCGGCGCGAACCGACACCCGGCTGACATGGAGCTGTTCGGCCAGCTGCCGCTCGCCCGGCAGACGCTCTCCCGGGACCAGCTCTCCGCGTGCGATCCGGTCGAGCAGCTGTTGGGCCACCCATTCGGAAATGCGCTGCGAGGAGGAGGGGACATGAGCGCTGTCGTCGGTGCCGGGCACGGATTGGTCCCCTTGGGTCGGAAACGGATCATAAGCGGTTCATCATACCGGTAGCGGTCCCCACCGGCCGGGTCAATGGCCGACCGCCGATCTGCGGCGCCATGCCCGCAGGGTGGAAAGCCCGGCCAGCTCCTGTCCGGAGTCCCACCGGTCGCGCGGTCAGCGGCTGCCGCGGCGGGCCAGCAGGATTCCCATCAGAATCACAGCGGCGCCGACCGCTTGCAAGGTCCCCAACGGCTCGTCGAGCAGGATCCAGGCGAGAATCGCCGCCGCCGCCGGTTGGAGAAGCAGGCTGACCGACGAGAAGGAGGCCGGCAGATGGGCCAGCGCGTAGGCGATCAGGCTCTGGCCACCGGCATGGCTGAACAGGGCAAGCCCGCAGAGGACCAGCCAGCCGGCAACGGTCGCCGGCAGCATCGCCTCGCCATCCAGGAGGCCGAGAGGCAGCAGGACCAAAGCGGTGATGACGCCGCTCCAGGTCATGATGGTGGCGGTGGAGAATTCGGCGCGCAGATGGCCGACCGACAGGATGTAGCCGGCATAGAAAACCGCGGTCAGCAGACCCAGCGCGTCGCCGAACAGATGGTCCGGGCTGAGCTGGAAGCTCTGTCCCATCAGAACCACCGCACCGGCCAGCGCCATCAGCATGCCGACGACGAAGCGGCCGGTGATCCGCTCCTTGAACAGGAACCAGGCGGCCGGCGCCACGAACAGCGGCGCGAAGTTGGCAAGCAGCGTCGCGTTGGCGACCGAGGTATAGCGGATCGAGGTGTGCCAGACCGCGAGGTCGCCGGCAAAGCACAGGCCGGCCAGCGACAGGCGGGCATAATCGGCGAGCGAGGAGGGGGACCGGCGCCCTTGCCTGGGTTCGGAGCCCATCCACAGCGCCAGCACCGGGGCGGCCAGCGCAACGCGCCAGAATCCGGTGGCGACCGGTCCAACCTCGGACAGGCGGACGAAGATCGGAGCGAAGGCGATGCCGAGCGCGCCGGCCAGCAGCGCAATCAGGGCGATGCGCTGCGTCCGGGACGCATCGTCGGCGGGGATGGCACTGGCGTCGGGCATGGTGCCGCTTATAGCGGCAGGCCATCGGCCCGGCCAGCCGGACGCGCGTCATGGCTGCCGTGCGCGTCCGCTGGTCCTGCAAAAGTAGCGAAGGCTGCGATGGCGCAATGCCCTGCGGATCAGCGCGGACGGATGCGGCGCAGCGCCACCGACTCGTCGTCCTCGGCACCGAAATCGTCATAGTGGATCGGGCAGCGGCCGTCCTTGCGCGGCTTGTCCTTGACCGTGGCAGGGTACCACTCGCCTTTCCATTCGACCTCGACCCGCATGCCGGGCTGGCACAGCGATCCGCCGGCCGGGTAGCTGGAGGCCGTGGGCGCCGGGGCGGACATCGCCGGGCCGGCGGGCGGCATCGGGCTGAGCATCGGTGCCGCCGCAGCGGCGCCCGGAGCCGGCTTCCCCTCGTCGCAGAAGGCGGTGCACACGGTTTTGGCGAGGACCTGACCGCCGCAGCTTCCGCCGAAGCAGTCGCGATAGTCGGCCTCGCACCGCGCCTCGCAGCTGCTGTTGCCGCAGGAATAGGAACGGTCGAAGTCGCTGACCGATTTCTTGATCGGCTGCTTTTCGGCGTTCCGACGGTTCACATAGGCCTGATATTCGTAAAGCGCGCGCGACCGCGCCTCGTTCACGCAGGCCTGCTGCGACATCCCGCAGTTCTGGCGGCAGAAGTTGCGGTTCTGCTGGCATTGGTTGACGCACAGCCGCCCTTCCGCCGAGGTCGGCGGAACCAGGCTGTATTGCGTTTCATAGACGGGGCCGCAGGCGCTGAGCAGCGCCATCACGGCAAGGCAGAGAGTCAGCAGGCGGAGCATGCGTGGTGTCTTCCGGGTGGGTTCGCACGGGAGAGGGAGGGAAAGGGTATCATCTTGCCGTTCGGGCTACCACCATCGGCCGCGCTTCCGCCCGGCCCGGAGGTTGCGTTAGTGTGGCGCATGGTTGCCTCATCCCCCGATCATCACGCCCATCCCGGCACCTCGCCCGGCACCTCGCCCGACACCGGGCCCGACACCGCGTCCGGGGAGGGGCCGGCCGAGCACCGGCGGCCCGTCACCGCTCCCGCACCGGCGCCGCGCATCGTCGTCCCCCTGCTGGGACCGGACGATCCGCCGCCGGCCACCACGCTGAACCCGGAGGCCGGCGGACCGCTGCTGCTGGTGTGCGATCACGCGTCGCGCGCGATCCCCAGGCGGCTGGGCGACCTCGGCCTGCCGGAAGAGCAGCTGTGCCGGCACATCGCCTATGACATCGGCGCGGCCGAGCTGACGCGGCGGCTGGCGGCCCGCTTCGGCGCGACGGCGGTGCTGTCCGGCTTCTCCCGGCTGGTGATCGACCCGAACCGGGCGCTGGACGACCCGACCGCGATCCCGGTGGTCAGCGACGACGTGGTCATCCCGGGCAACCGCGCGCTCGATGCCGAGGCGCAGGCCCTGCGCGTCGAGGCGCTCTTCCACCCCTATCACGCGGCGGTGGCCGCGGCGGTGGCGGCGATCGTCGCGCGCGGGCAGGTTCCGGTGATGGTGTCGGTCCACAGCTTCACGCCGGCCATGCGCGGCATCGCCCGGCCTTGGCACATCGGCATCCTGTGGGACAACGACCCGCGCCTGCCGGTGCCGCTGATCGAGGCGCTGGAGGCCGACGGGCGCTGGTGCGTCGGCGACAACCAACCCTATTCCGGGCGCGGCACGTCGGGCGGCACGGTGGAAACCCATGCGACGCCGGCCGGCTATCCAAACGTCCTGCTGGAGGTCCGGCAGGACCTGATCGCCACGCCGGAGGGCGCCGGCCTGTGGGCGCAGGTGATCGGCGATGCGCTGGAACCCCTGCTCGGCCTGCCGTCGCTGGCGACCGTCCACCATTATCCGCGGGCCTGACCACGCATGCGACACGCCGTCATCGAACCGTCCTTCACCCTGGGGCTGGAAGAGGAATATCTGCTGGTCGACCGCGGCACGCGCGACATCGTGACCAGCCCGCCCGACGAGATGCTGGAGGCCTGCCAGCAGCAGGCGCCCGGCCGCATCCACCCGGAATTCCTGCGCTGCCAGATCGAGGTGGGAACGCCGGTCTGCCGGACGCTGGCCGAGGCGCGGGACGAGCTGGCGGCGCTGCGCGGCACGGTGGCCGGGGTGGCGGAGCGCCATGGGCTGGCGCCGATCGCCGCCTCGACCCATCCCTTCGCCGCCTGGGAGCCGCAGAAGCACACCAACCGCGACCGCTACAACATGCTTGCCCGCGACCTGGGGGCGCCGGCCCGCCGCCTGATGATCTGCGGCATGCATGTCCATATCGGCATCGAGGACGACGACCTGCGCATCGACCTGATGAACCAGGTCCGCTATTTCCTGCCGCATCTGCTGGCGCTGTCGACCTCGTCGCCCTTCTGGCGCGGGCGCGACATGGAGCGCCGGTCCTACCGGCTGAGCGTGTGGCACGAGCTGCCGCGCACCGGCATGCCCGCCGGTTTCCAGAGCTATGGCGAGTATCAGAGCCATGTCGCGGTGTTGGTGAATGCCGGGGTGATCGAGGATGCGAGCAAGCTGTGGTGGGACATCCGCCCCTCCTCGCGCTTTCCGACGCTGGAGATGCGCATCACCGACATCTGCACCCGGCTCGACGATGCGGTGACGGTGGCGGCGCTCTACCGCTGCCTGCTGCGCATGCTGTGGCGGCTGAAGCTGCGCAATGTGACGTGGCGGCCCTACAAGAACATGCTGATCGAGGAGAATCGCTGGCGGGCCCAGCGCTACGGCCTGGACAGCGGGCTGGTCGATTTCGGCCAGGGCCGCATCGTGCCCTATGCCGACCTGCTGGACGAGATCATCGACCTGACCCGCGAGGATGCCGCGCATTTCGGCTGCACCGCCGAAGTGGAGCGGGCGCGCGAGATCGTGGAGCGCGGGACCAGCGCGCACCGGCAGATCGCGATCTTCCAGGCGGCGCTCGCCGAGGGGGCCGGCGAGGAGGAGGCCTTGAAGCGGGTGGTCGACTGGCTGGTCGGGGAGACGATGACGGGGGTGCGGCAGGAGCCGGCACGAAGCGTGCCGTAAAAGCCGGCCGTAACCTGCAAGCCGGCGGCGTATCGCGGCAAGCCGATGCGCGCCAACCGTCTTGACGCGCGCGTCAGGGCTCCATACGCTCCCGCACCGTCGATACCGCTGGATCGCGGGTTGAACAGGGCTGGCAAAGCAAAAGGCCGACAAAAGTCGGCGTTCGACGAACGGGGGCCGCTCCTTGCCAGGCGGCCCTCTTCCGTCCTCGGGGCGGGAACAACCACCAACCGGGAGGGGGGAGCATGGCCGGCGCCAAGTTCCTGAAGTTCGATACGCAGAGCCTGCATGCGGGACAGAAGCCCGACCCGGCGACGGGCGCGCGGGCGGTTCCCATCCACCTCACCTCTTCCTACGTCTTCTCGGATGTCGATCAGGCAGCGGCGCTGTTCAACCTGGAACGGCCGGGCCACATCTATTCGCGCATCTCCAACCCCACCGTCGCGGTGCTGGAAGAGCGGCTTGCGACCCTGGAAGGCGGGGTTGGCGCGGTCTGCACCGCCAGCGGGCAGGCGGCGCTGTCGCTGGCGATCATGACGCTGATGGGGGCGGGCGGGCACATCGTCGCCTCCTCCTCCATCTATGGCGGCAGCCGCAACCTGCTGGCCTATACCCTGCCGCGCTTCGGCATCACCACCAGCTTCGTGCATCCGCGCGACCTCGACGGCATCCGCGCGGCGATCCGACCCGAGACCCGCCTGGTCTTCGGCGAGGTGCTGGGCAATCCGGGGCTCGAGGTGCTCGATGTCCCGAAGGTGGCCGCCATCGCGCATGAGGCCGGCATCCCGCTGCTGATCGATTCGACCTTCACCACCCCTTATCTCTGCCGGCCGTTCGAGCATGGCGCCGACCTGATCATGCATTCCTGCACCAAGTGGCTGGGCGGGCATGGCACCGCCATCGGCGGCGTGGTGATCGACGGCGGCCGGTTCGACTGGGAGGCGTCGGGCAAGTTCCCGACCCTGACCGAGCCCTACGCCGGCTATCACGGCATCGACTTCGCCGAGGAATACGGCCCCGCCGCCTTCATCGCCCGCGCCCGCGCCGAGGGGCTGCGCGATTTCGGCGCCTGCATGAGCCCGATGAACGCCTTCCAGATCCTGCAGGGGGTGGAGACGCTGCCGCTGCGGATGAAGGGCCACATCCACAACGCCCGCAAGATCGTCGGCTTCCTGGAAGGGGAGCTGTATTCGGAAACGGGCGCCGGCAAGGCTGGGGGCAACGGTGGAGGCAAGGGCGGCAGCACCGGCGCCGTCGCCTGGGTGTCCTATCCCGAGCTGGTCGACCACCCCGACCATGCGCTGGCCGCCCGGCTGCTGCCGCAGGGCGCCGGCTCGATCGTCTCCTTCGGCATCCGCGGCACCGGCGAGGGCGGCAGCCGCGAGGCCGGGCGCCGCTTCATCGAGTCCCTGACCCTCTTCTCGCACCTTGCCAATGTCGGCGACGCCAAGTCGCTGGTCATCCATCCCGCCAGCACCACCCATGCCCAGCTCGACGCCGAGGCGCTCGCCGCCGCCGGGGTGGGGGAGGACATGATCCGGCTGTCCATCGGGCTGGAGGATTGCGAAGACCTGATCGACGATCTGAAGCAGGCGCTGCGCGCCGCCACCAAGGGCTGAGGGCCGCGCCATGCAGCTGACCGTCAACGGCACCCCCGTCTTCGTCCACACCGGTGGCCGGGACATCGACCCGGCGCGTCCCGCCATCGTCCTGATCCACGGCGCCGGCATGGATCACAGCGTCTGGAGCCTGCAGAGCCGCTATCTCGCCCATCATGGCCGTTCGGTCCTGGCGGTCGACATGCCCGGCCATGGCCGCTCCGGCGGCGAGCCGTTGGGCAGCATCGCCGGGATCGCCGATTGGGTGGTCGCCCTGCTGGACGCCGCCGGGCTGGAGCGCGCGGCGCTGGCCGGCCACTCCATGGGGGCGTTGGTCGCGCTCGACGCCGCCGCCCGCCATGGTTCGCGGGTGGAGGCGGTCGCGCTGCTCGGCGTGGCGGAACGGATGCCGGTCCATCCCGACCTGCTGGCCACCGCGCATGCCGGCGACCCGTCCGCCATCGAGATGGTGATCGGCTGGGGTCATGGGCCGCGCGGCCACGGCGGCAGCCAGGGGGGCGGCTGCCCGGCTCCGGGGCTGGCGCTGATCCCCGGCGGCCGGCGGCTGATGGCGTCGGTCCGCCCCGGCGTGCTGGGCGTCGATCTGGCCGCCTGCAACGACTATGGGCAGGGTGCGGACGCCGCCGCGATGGTCGCCTGTCCGGCGTTGTTCCTGCTGGGCGCGCTGGACAAGATGACACCCGCAAAGGCCGGGCGGTCGCTGGCGGCGCGCGTCAAATCCGCGCAGGTCGTCATCCTGCCGCAGACCGGTCATATGGTGATGACCGAAGCGCCCGACGCCGTTCTGGATGCCCTGACCTCGTTCCTGTCCCTGCGGCGGGGCTGACGGGGCGTTTGCGGAGGCCATGGGGAAGAGCCGGGGCGTCGCCGCCATAAACCCTTAATCTTTCCCTGGCTATGCTGAATCGCGGGACGGGGTCGGCCGCGGCATCGCGGGTGAACGGCCGGATCGGCCCGACCATCCGTTGCCGGTCCGGGGGCTGTCTTGCAGGTCAATGAAAGACTGTCCGACGCGCTGTTCCGCGATGTCCGCGAGGTGGCCGCGGTGCTGGCGCCCGACGGTCGCGTGCTCCATGTCCGCGAGACGGGGGCGGATATCCTGGGCGGCCCGGCCCAGGCGCTGGTCGGTGCGCCGTTCGACCGCCACATCCACCCCGACGATCTGGAAGAGGTCCGGTGCCGGCTCCGGGCGCGTGCCGCGGCCCCGGCGGGGAGCAGCGGCCGTGCCGTGTTCCGATTCCGCCACGATGCCGGCAGCGATGGCGAGGATGGCGGCTGGCGCTGGCTGGAGGCGACCGCGCGCAACGAGCTGGCCGACCCGGACATCGGCGGGCTGGTGCTGAACATCCGCGACGTCAGCGACCGGATCGCCCTGTCGGAGCGGCTGCGCGCCAGCGAGGCGCGTTACCGCAAGCTGGCCGACTCGGTGCCGGTCGGCATCCTGCAGGCCGACGCCGCGGGGCAGGTCCAGTTCGCCAACGCCCGCGTCGGCGCCATCACCGGGCTGGAGCCGGACCGCCTGCTCGGCGACGGCTGGCTCGACGCCGTCCACCCCGAGGACCGGCCACGGGTCGAGGCGGATTGGCGTCTGGGGGCGGGCGGCGATTCGGCGCCGACCGACTTCCGCTTCCACGATCCCCAGCCGGCGGGAGGGACCGGCATCGCCCGGCGGGTGATGTGCCAGCGCATCGCGCTGGAGGATGGCGGCAGCATCGCCACCGTCACCGACGTCAGCGAATATGTCCACACCGCCAATGCCCTGAGGCATTCTGAGGCGCTGAACAAAGCGATCCTGGACACCGCCGCCGATGCGGTCCTCACCATCGACGAGGCGGGCGTGACGGTCGGCTTCAACCGTGCGGCGGAGGCGATGTTCGGGGTGTCGGCGGCGGACCTGCTGTGGCGTCCGTTCGACCGCTTGCTGCCGGTGGAGACCCTGCGCGAAGAGGGCGGCGTCCGGCTGGAGTTCGCGACCGGCCAGACCACTGCGCTGGTCGCCCGCGACCGCAGCGCCGGGGCGGAGCGCGCCGACGGCACCCGCTTCCCGGTGGAACTGTCGGTCAGTGCCAGCGAGGTGGAGGGGCGGCGGCTCTACACCGCCATCGTCCGCGACGTCACTGCCCGCCGCCGGGCCGAGGCCGACCTGCTGGCGGCCAAGGAGGCGGCGGAGGCGGCCGACCATGCCAAATCGGCCTTCCTCGCCACCATGAGCCATGAACTGCGCACCCCGCTGAACGCGGTGATCGGTTTTTCCCAGCTGCTGGACACGCGGATCGGCGAACCCGGCGGGCAGGAGCGGCTGCGCGACGGCGTCGCCGCCATCCGCAATGCCGGCGAGCGGCTGCTGGCCATGATCGACGACATCCTGGACATGGCCCGCGTCGAGGCCGGCGGGCTGTCGCTGGTCGAGGGAGTGGTCGACCTGCCGGCGCTCGCCGCCCAGACGGTGGCGCAGCTCGAATTCCAGGCGGCCCGCCAGACGGTGACGGTCGAGCTGGTCACCGACGGCGACCTGCCGCCGCTGCGCGGCGACGAGCGGCGCCTGCGCCAGGCGCTGGAAAACCTGCTGTCCAACGCCGTCAAGTTCAGCCATCCGCAAGGCACCGTCACCCTGTCGGTGATGCCGGCCGCCGACGGCTGGATCGAGTTGGCGGTGCGCGACCGCGGCATCGGCATGAATCCGGAGGACATCGCGACCGCCCTGACCCCCTTCGCCCAGGTCGATCAGGCCGCCAACCGCCGCTATGAAGGCATCGGACTGGGCTTGCCGCTTGCCCTGCGGCTGGTGGAGGCGCATGGCGGCAGCCTGACGCTGGACAGTGCCCCGGGACAGGGCTGCACCGCCACCATCCGGCTGCCGCCCTGGCGGATCATGACCATCGAGGAGTTGCTTGCGTCGATGCCGTGATCCGCTTTCCGGCCACTGGCACCGGGCGCCGGGATGTGCCAGAAGCTGGCGGCGGAGGTCCCGGCCGGGGCCGGCGGCTTGGCAAAGGCGGGTGTGCGATGATGGAACGGGATGGACGGAAGGATGCCGTTGTGCTGGTCAGCGGCGGGCTCGATTCGACGACGGTGCTCGCCATCGCCAAGGCCGAGGGCTATCGGGTCAATGCCCTGAGCTTCCGCTACGGCCAGCGCCATGCGGTGGAGCTGGAGGCGGCGCGGCGCGTCGTCGCGGCGATGGGGGTGGAACGGCATGTGGTGGCCGACATCGACCTGCGCGCCTTCGGCGGCTCGGCGCTGACCGACGCCATCGCCGTGCCGAAGCACGGCAGCGCCGCCGAACTGGGGGAGGGGATCCCCGTCACCTACGTTCCGGCGCGCAACACCGTCTTCCTGTCCTTCGCGCTGGCCTGGGCCGAGACGCTGGGGGCGTCGGACCTGTTCATCGGCGTCAACGCGCTGGATTATTCCGGCTATCCCGACTGCCGGCCGGAATATATCGCCGCCTTCGAAACGCTGGCCAACCTCGCCACCAAGGCCGGGGTGGAGGGAACCAGCCGGTTCCGCATCCATGCGCCGCTGATGACCCTGGACAAGGCCGGCATCATCCGCCGCGGGCAGGAACTGGGCGTGGACTACAGCCTCACCCATTCCTGCTACGACCCGACGCCCGATGGGCTGTCCTGCGGCACTTGCGACAGCTGCCTGTTGCGATTGAAGGGCTTTTCCGAAGCCGGAACGATCGACCCAATCCGTTATGACTCCGGAACGAATATCTGATCGCCTGTATCGTTTCGATGCCGGTCAGTTCTTCCAGGGCATATCCGCCCACAGGGTGCGGAACTCGCCGTCGAGCTGCATCAGTTCGGCGGTGAAGGCCTCGGGGCCGACGATGCGCAGCGGCTGGAAGGTTTCCCTCGCCTTGGCCTGGAAGTCCGGATCCAGGGCGGCTTTGGTGATCGCCTCCACCAGCATGCGGCGGATGTCGGCGGGCAGGCCCTTGGGCGCGCCGATGCCGCGCATCGACACCATGTCGATGGCATAGCCCTGCTCGCGGAAGGTGGGCAGGTCCGGGGCCATGTCCCAGCGCGTGCGGCTCATCACCCCCAGCATCCGCACCGGATCGCCGCCGGCCACACCGCGCAATCCCTCGCCCAGATTCTGGTCGGAGATCTGGATATGGCCGCCGACCATCGCGCGATAATTCTCCGCGCTGCCGGGGAAGGGCACATGCGTCAGCTTCACCCCGGCCTGCCGCTCCAGCAGGAGCATGGCCAGATGGTCGTCCGACCCGATGCCGGTCGAGCCCACGGTCAGCGAGTGCGGCTTCTCACCGGCGGCGCGCACGACGTCGGCGACGCTCCTGAACGGGCTGTCGGCATGGACCGTCATCACCCCGGGATCGTCGACGACGTTCACCAGCGGATCCAGCCGGTCGAGCCGGTAGCGCGCCTGGCGTTCGATCGGGATGGTGATCAGGTTCGGGGTGTTGATGAAGCCGATGGTGTAGCCGTCGGGCGCTGCGTCGGCGATGGCCGCGAAGCCGATCTCGCCGCCGGCGCCGGGCCGGTTCAGGACGACGATGCGCCCGCCGCCCAGGTGGCGTTCGATGTAGGGAGCCAGCATCCGCGCCGTCACGTCGGTCGAGCCGCCGGCGCCATAGGCCACGATCAGGGTGATCGGCTTCTCCGGATAGGCAGCCTGCACCGCCGCCGGCAGGCCGGCGAGGCACAGGGTCAGGGTTGCCAGCATCAGGCTTGCCAGGATCCTGCCCAGGAAGGGCGCTGCCCGGCCCCCGGACATGCACGGGAAAGAGGTCGCTGCTGTCATCGTTTCCATCCGATCGCTCCGGTGCCGGTGTTGTCCATGCCCACGCGCCCTGTGCCCAGGGGTGTATAAATCAGAATGAAATACGGATTTTAGAGCAATATAAGGCAAAAATCCCGCCAAACCGTTCAATTTTCCTGATCAAAACATCCTATGCGGCGCAATGTCGCCAAATCGCGCTCGACGGCGATGTGGTGCTGGGCAATAATACAACTGGCGGATCTGGATATGCCGGTTGTCCGATGACGGCCCGTTTCCGTCTCCATCCCCCCGATGCCGGGAGCGTGGCACCCGGTTGTCGCGCCGTCGCGTGCGAGAGAGAGCGGATAGACCCATCCAATGACACATACCCTGAGATCGTCCCGGCCGGCCGCGTCCCGGTTGAGATCGCCCCGGGATCTCGCGGCCGGTCTGTTGCTGAGCGCCATCGCGCTCGGCGGGCTGTGGCTGGCCCGCGATTGGCAGGCCGGAACCCTTGCCATGATGCAGGCCGGCTTCTTCCCGCGGCTGATCTGCGGCTTCCTGCTGGCGATGGGGCTGGCGACGCTGCTGCGCGGGCTGACCGCCGCCGGTCCGGCGACGCTGGGCTGGGCGTGGCGCCCGTCCGTCGCCATCACCGGGGCCGTGGTCGCCTTCGCGGCGCTGCTCGACAGGCTCGGGCTGGTGCTCGCCATCCTGGCGCTGATCGGCATCGGCGGACTGGCCGGCCGGCCGCTGCGCCCCGGTCCCTTCACGGCCCTGTGGGCCACGCTGGCCACCGGCTGCATCGCCATCTTCTCCTGGGGACTGGGCTTGCCGCTCCAGATCTGGCCATGATCGACATCTTCGCCAATCTCTGGCTCGGGCTGGGCGTCTCGCTCGAGCCGATGAACCTCGTCTACTGCTTCCTGGGCGTCCTGATCGGCACGCTGATCGGCGTGCTGCCGGGGCTGGGGCCGACGGCGACGGTGGCGCTGCTGCTGCCGATCACCTTCTACCTGCCGCCGGTCGGTGCGCTGATCATGCTGGCGGGCATCTTCTACGGTGCCCAATATGGCGGGTCGACCACGGCGATCCTGGTGAAGCTGCCGGGCGAGTCCTCCTCCGTCATGACCTGCCTGGACGGCAACGCCATGGCCCGCCAGGGCCGCGGCGGCGTGGCGCTGGCGACCGCGGCGCTCGCCTCGCTGTTCGCGGGCATCGTCACCACGCTGGTCATCGCGGTTGCCGGTCCGCCGCTCGCCGGGGTGGCGCTGGCCTTCGGCCCGTCGGAATATGTGGCGCTGATGCTGGTCGGGCTGATCGGGGCGGTGATCCTCGCCCATGGGTCGGTGGTGAAGGCGGTGGCGATGATCCTGCTCGGATTGCTGCTGTCGATGGTCGGGACCGACGTCAATTCCGGCCAGATGCGCTTCACCTTCGACATTCCGCAGCTCTATGACGGGCTCGATTTCGTGCCGCTGGCCATGGGGCTGTTCGGACTGGCCGACATCATCGTCAATCTGGAGGAGACGGAGGGCCGCGGCATCGAGCCCTCGCCGATCCGCCGGCTGTGGCCGTCCCTGCAGGATTTCAAGGAGGCATGGCCGGCCGCGGTGCGCGGTACCGCGCTGGGCGCCTTCCTCGGCATCCTGCCGGGCGGCGGCGCCACGCTCAGCGCCTTTTCCTCCTATGCGCTGGAAAAGAAGATGGCGCGCGATCCCTCGGCCTTCGGCAAGGGAGCCATCCAGGGCGTGGCCGGGCCGGAAGCGGCGAACAATGCCGGCGCCCAGGCCAGCTTCATCCCCATGCTCAGCCTCGGCATCCCGTCCAACGCGGTGATGGCGCTGATGGTGGGCGCGATGATGATCCACGGCATCACGCCGGGGCCGCAGATCATGACCAAGCAGCCGGACCTGTTCTGGGGCATGATCGCCAGCATGCTGGTCGGCAATGTCATGCTGGTGGTTCTGAACCTGCCGCTGATCGGCCTGTGGGTGCGGCTGCTGCGCGTGCCCTACGCCTATCTGTTCCCGGCGATCCTGGTCTTCTGCTGCATCGGCACCTACAGCCTGAAGAACGACGTGTTCGACGTGGTGCTGATGGCCGGTTTCGGCGTGTTCGGCTATGTCCTGAAGAAGCTGGACTGCGAGCCGGCGCCGCTGCTGCTTGGCTTCGTCCTCGGTCCGCTGCTGGAGGAGAATCTGAGCCGGGCCATGCTGTTGGCGCAGGGCGATCTGAGCGTCTTCGTCACCCGTCCGATCAGCGCCGGGCTGATGGCGGTCGCCGCCGGGCTGCTCGCCCTGATCCTGCTGCCGGCCTTCCGCCGCCAGCGCGAGGTGGCATTCAAGGAATAGGGGAGCCGCCGTGCCGGATCCTGTGGCAGCCCGCCGCAGGATTCCAGCCTTGCCGGACAAGATAAAATTTTATATAAAAGCATGTGGAAATGCATGGGACAGCAGGGGAGCGCGTCATGGCCGCCACCTCTTGGATGGGACGTCGACTGACCGGCCGCGCCAACCGTGCGGTGATGCTCGCACATCGGCGCGCCAATGCGCGCAAGCGCGCCTGGACCCGCGACATCGCGCGCGTGATGCTGGTCGCTTCGGTCCTGGTGCTGGGCGTGCTGGCGGTCGAGATCGGCCGCAAGGCGGTCACCATCCACAGCCACAGCGCCGCCCAGAACTCGGTCGAGATCGCCGGCTGATCCGCTGCGGCGGCCCGTCAGGGCAGCACCACCACATAGCGCTTGGTCGTGGTGGCGACCACCGTCCAGCTGCCCCGGAAACCCGGTTCGATGACGAACCGGTCGCCGGCCCTCAAGGTCCAGGAGCGGCCGTCGTCATGGGCGACGATGCTCTCGCCCTCCAGGATCTCGCAATACTCCCACTCGTCGTAGAGAATCCGCCAAGCCCCCGGCGTCGAACGCCAGACACCGGCGAACCGCTTGCCGTCGGCGGACTCATAGCCGTTCCAGGTGGTGAAGACCGGGGCACCCGACAGGATTCGGTCGGCAGCCGGCGCGCCGGCTTCCGGTTCGATGCCGTCCAGGTCGGGCAATAGCGTCAGGGCGGGGATCAGGGACATGCTCGGGTTTCCTCACCAGGCGGCCAGCAGGGGCGGCAGTTCGCGGATCGAGTCGATGCGGCGGTAATGCTCGTCGGGCACGTCGGCTTCCTCATGGGCCCAGGTGATGGCATAGGGGATGTGGACGGCGTGGGCACCGGTCGCCAGCACCGGCAGGATATCGGAGCGCACCGAATTGCCGACCATCAGGAAGCGCGCCGGGTCGATGCCATGGCGCTCCATCACCCGCCGGTAGGTCGCCGGATCCTTCTCGCTGACGATCTCCACTGCGTGGAAGCGTTCGGACAGGCCGGAGCGGGCGATCTTGCTTTCCTGGTCGAACAGGTCGCCCTTGGTGATCAGGACCAGACGGTGGCGGGCGGCCAATTCCTCCACCACATCCGCCACGCCGGGAAGCAGTTCCACCGGATGCTCCAGCATCGCCTTGCCGAAATCGATCAGGCTTTGCAGGTCGCGGGCCGGAACCTGGCCGTCGGTGACGTCGATTGCCGTTTCGATCATCGACAGGACGAAGCCCTTGATGCCGTAGCCGTAGACGCGGAGGTTCGCGCGCTCCGCCTCCAGCAGCCGGCGGTCGAGGTCGGTCGGGTCGGCGGTGTGGGCCAGCAGGGCGCGGAAGCGGTCCTGCGTCATCGAGAAGAGCGATTCATTGTGCCAGAGCGTGTCGTCGCCGTCGAAGCCGATGGCGTCGAAGCTCTGCTGGACCCCCGGGTTTCCGGGATCGATGGTGCCGGTCATGGATGTGCCCGCAGCTCCGGGTGATTGGTTCGTAAGTAAAACAATACATGGCTCAAGTCAGGCCGACTTGTCCAGAGGATGACAAGATGGAGTGCCGGCATTGTCCGTCTGGCGAACCGTAAGTATCCGCAATGACGCTTTTGCCACACATCGATGACATTGCATGGTGAGTTCTTCGCTGCCTGCAAAGCGGGCATGTTGCCGCTGGGGGTGGCAACATGGCGAGAAGAGGCGTAATTATATTTCCACACAAGGAGAGAGCGATCGCCGACCGGCGGCCCCTCCAAAAACAAGACATCTCAGGAATCACCATCATGGCCACTCTTCTGCACTCGGCCGATGCCGGCCGCACCACCTCCACCGTCGCCCATATCGTCGAAGTCGCGTCGAACATGCTGGGCCTGTGGCGCCAGCGCATCGTGACCCGCCGCGAACTGGGCTATCTCGACGACCGCATGCTCCAGGACATCGGCTTCAACCGCCTGGACGCCGAGCGTGAGATGTCGAAGCCGTTCTGGCGCGAATGAGCGCCTGTACGCCGGCCGGCGAACGCACAGGAAAAAGGCCGCTTCCGTCCATCGGAAGCGGCCTTTTTATTTGTCCGCACCGTCCTGTTGCCTAAAAAACAGGCTGCACAGAAAAGCGCCGCTCGCAAAAGAAAAGCCCGCCGGCCGGGATGGACGGCGGGCGGGCTGTGGAGGTGGCAGTTCCGATGACCGGCCCCGATGACCGGCCCCCGGCAATCGGCGGAGCGGGCCGGGACCGCGCTCCGCCGGCGGGCGGTCAGATGCAGTAGTGCTTGAGCGGCTCGAAGCCGTTGAAGCAGACCGCCGAGTAGGTCGTGGTGTAGGCGCCGGTGGCGTGGATGCGCACGCGGTCCCCGGCCTTCAGCCCCATCGGCATCTTGTAGTCGGCGCGCTCATACATCACGTCGGCGCTGTCGCAGGTCGGGCCGGCCAGGATCACCGCCTCGCGGTCGCTCTCCTGGTCATCGCCCAGCACCTCGATCGGGTACTGGATCGCCTCGTCCATCGTCTCGGCCAGGCCGCTGAACTTGCCGATGTCGAGATAGACCCAGCGCTTGGCATCCTCGGCCGACTTGCGCGACACCAGAACCACTTCGCTCTCGATGATGCCGGCGCTGCCGACCATGCCGCGGCCTGGCTCGACAATCGTCTCCGGCAGGTGGTTGCCGAAATGGGTGCGCAGCGAGTCGAAGATCGCCTGGCCGTAGGCGGTGGATTCCGGCACGTCGGTGCGGTAGCGGGTGGGGAAACCGCCGCCCAGGTTGATCATGCCCAGATCGACGCCCAGCACCTCGAGCTCGCGGAACAGCTGCGCCACCTGGAAGATGGCATGGTCCCACTGCATCAGGTCCTTCTGCTGCGAGCCGACATGGAACGATACGCCATAGGGCTGCACGTCCATGTCGCGGGCCTTCAGCAGCAGCTCGCGCGCCATCGGCAGGTCGCAGCCGAACTTGCGCGACAGCGGCCATTCGGCGCCCTCGCCCGAGGTCAGGATGCGGCAGAAGACACGGGCGCCGGGGGCGGCGCGCTCGATCTTCTCCAGTTCCGGCTCGCTGTCGAAGGCGAACAGGCGCACGCCCAGTTCGAAGGCGCGGCGGATGTCGCCTTCCTTCTTGATGGTGTTGCCGAAGGAGATGCGGTCCGGGGTGGCGCCGGCAGCCAGCGCCATCTGGATTTCCGGGACCGAGGCGCAGTCGAAGGCGGAGCCGAGACGGGCCAGCAGCGACAGGATCTCGGCGGCCGGATTCGCCTTCACCGCATAGAAGATGCGGGCGTCGGGCAGGGCGTCGTGCAGATCGTTGTAGTTCTGCTCGACCACGTCCAGATCGACGACGAGGCAAGGGGTCTGCGGGCGCTGCTCTTCGAAAAAGCGCGCAATCTTCTGGGTCATCTCAGTCTCCTGGGACGCAAGATGATGGAACGGAACGGGTGATGTCGGGGGGGACGGAGCGGCCGGGCGGGCCGATCGGCAAAGGAAAAAGCCGATCAGGCGCTCAGGCCGCCAATACTGGATTGCCCCGCACAGAAACCTGTTCTGTCCGTATGGTCCAGGAGCGAGGGAGTTCGGAGACGGGTGAGCGCGCGCCCACCCACAACAACATCAACCATCGTAACCTCCAAGTCGCCGCCTTGTTTAAGGGACGGTCGGGGATCACGCGTTACGTCGTTGCATAACCACATCTCGGAGACGCCGAGGGGCGGGCCAGCGGCACGTGCGCTTGCGAGTTCGCGTTACATAGATCCAACGCGATCGATTGGAAAGTGAAAAATGCCGCAGGTCCCAAAAAAGTGGCAGGTTCGGGAAGGATGCAAAAAACCGGAGCGATTTCATGGGCTTGACGATGGTTCTGACGGTCGAGGAGATGGGGCTGCGCCTGCTGGCGGCCGCGCTCTGCGGCGCGATGCTGGGGCTCGACCGCGAGATGCGCGGCAAGGCGGCAGGCCTGCGCACCCATACGCTGATTTCGATCAGTTGCGCCCTGACCACACTGGTCGCGTTCGAAATCTATGCCGGTCTGCACGCCGCCGGCGACGAGCGGCCGGGCGATCCGGTGCGCGTCATCCAGGGGGTGGCGCAGGCCGTCGGCTTCATCAGCGCCGGGGTGATGTTCCGCTCGGGCGACAGCGTGCGCGGGGCGACGACCGCAGCGGTCATCTGGGTGGCCGGGGCATTGGGCATCGCCTGCGGCGCCGGCTATTTCATGCTGGCGGGGATGACGCTGGGCCTGTGCCTGATGGTGACCATCGTCTTCTCCTTCCTGATGGACCGCTTTCCGCAGATCGGCAAGGACGGCGACTCGGGCGAGGAGCCGGGCGACGACCGCAAGGCACGGGAACGCCGGCGTGCGGCGCGGTCCGGCCGGGTCAGGCGGATCGCGCGTCCCGCCCCGCGGGGATGACCAGCAGCCGGTGCGCCAGCAGCGCGCCCAGCGCCACCAGCCCGATGGCCCCCATCATCGCCAGCGCGCTGCCGTCGCTCAGATGGCCGACGACGATGCCGATGGCGGCGGCAATCGTCATCTGCGCGAATCCCAGCAGGGAGGAGGCGAGCCCGGCCATGGTGGGGTAGGGGCCGACCGCATTGGCGGTGGCGTTGGGCAGGGTCAGCCCGCTGCCGAGGATGAACAGGAAGACCGGCACCACGATGGTGGCCAGATGCAGCACCCCGGCCAGCGCCAGGCCGCCGCCCAGCGCCCCGCCGCCGAGCGACAGCAGCGTGCCGATCCGGATCATCCGCGCGCCTCCCAGCTTCGGAGTCAGCCGCCCGGCCAGGAAGGTGCCCAGCATGTAGCCCAGCACCACCGCGCCGAAGCTGGCGCCATATTGCGCCGGCGTCAGGTGCAGCTGCTCGATCAGGACGAAGGAGGAGCCGGAGATGAAGGAGAAGATGCCGCTGTAGGAAAAGGCGACCACCAGCACATAGCCGAGGAAGCCGCGGTTGCGCAGCAGGAGCAGGTAATTGGTGGCCAGCCGCCCGGGCCGCAGGGCCTCCTCGTCGCGGTGGCTGTTGGTTTCGCCCAGCAGCGACCACACCGCCGCCAGGATCAGGCAGGCGAAGACGGTCAGCAGCATGAAGTTGGCTCGCCAGCCGAACCACTCGGTCAGGACGCCGCCCAGCATCGGACCCACCGCCGGGGCCAGCGCCATCGCCATCGACATGTAGGCCAGCACCGTCGCCGACCGCTCGCGCCCGAAGACGTCGCGCACCACCGCGCGCGCCACCACCGGACCGCAGCAGGCGCCGAGAGCCTGGAAGAAGCGGGCGGCGATCAGCGCGTCGATGCTGGTGGTCATGGCGCAGACGGCGCTGGCGACCAGATAGATCGCCACCCCGACCAGCAGGGTCGGGCGCCGGCCGAAACGGTCGGACATCGGGCCGTAGACCAGCTGCGACACCGCGAAGCCGACCAGGAAGATCGACAGCGTCAGCTGCACCGTGGCGACATCGGTCCCGAACACCCGGACCAGGGTCGGCAGCGACGGCAGGTAGAGATCGGTGGAGAGCGGGCCGAAGGCGACCAGTGCGGTCAGCAGGACGCGGATCGTCAGGGAATCGGGGCGTGGCATGGGCTGCTGCAGTGCAAGCGGAGACGGGGGCGCACTGTATCAGATGAAACAACCGCCGCCAGCGTCGAACGCGGCGGGCAGCCCTGCCGCCTCACTTTGCCGGCAGCACCATGCGGATGCAGCGGGACAGGACGGTATTGCCGGTCATCTCGCGATAATTCTGGATGATGACCGGCTCGGCCGCCTTGCATTGCTCCAGGCTGGCGAACTCCAGCGTGGTGGGGCCACCCTGGTTCAGTATGAACAGCAGCATCAGGACCCGTTCCATTCCCTGCGAACTCCCTTCGGCCGAACCCCGTCAACTGGCCTGCCACCCGGCCCATCAGCCTGCAGCGGCCAGCACCGCGCGGGCGGCGGCGGCATCCTGGACGATCTGGTCCTTCAGCGCGTCGAAGCTGGGGAACTTCATCTCGGGCCGCAGGAAATCGATCATCTGTACCCGCAGATGCAGGTCGTAGAGATCGAGGTCGACGTCGAACAGGTGGGCCTCCAGCCGCGCCACCGTGCCGTCGACGGTCGGCCGGGCGCCGAGATTGGCGACGCCCGGCAGCCAGACGGTCCGGTCGCCGCGGTCGACCCCGGCCCGCACCGCATAGACGCCGAAGGCCGGTCGCAGATAGTCGCCCAGCTCGATGTTGGCGGTGGGAAAGCCGATGGTCCGGCCGCGCCGGTCGCCATGGACGACGCGGCCCTCGATCTCCCAGGGGTGGCCCAGCACATGGGCGGCTTCGCGCGGGTTGCCGGCGGTCAGCGCGTCGCGCACGCGGGTCGAGGAATAGACCCCGCCCTCGCTGTCGGACACCGGCCCGACCTCGGTCACGCCGAAGCCCTGGGCGCGTCCGGCCCGCGACAGGAAGGCCGGGTCGCCCGACCGCTTGTGCCCGAACAGGAAATCGTAGCCGCAGACGACGTGCCGCACCCCCAGCCCGGCGAGCAGCACCTCGTCGACGAAGGCCTGCGCGGTCTTGTGGCGGAGCCCCTCGTCGAAATGGCAGACGATCAGCTGGTCGACGCCCAACGCCTCGACATGGCGGGTCTTGACGCGGAAGGGAGTCAGCCGGAAGGGCGGGTCGTCGGGCCGGAAGACGCTGCGCGGATGCGGTTCGAAGGTGACGACGGCCGATGGAGCGCCGAGCTCCGCCGCGATGCGCTGGGCGGTGCCGATGACCGTCTGATGTCCGCGGTGCACGCCGTCGAAATTGCCGAGCGCCACGACGGCGCCCCGTTCTTCGGCCGGCAGGTCGGCGGTGTGTCTGTACAGTCGCATGCGCGCCCCGATGCTGTGGGCGGACCCCGGCGGATCCGCTTGCCCGGGCGTCTATATAGACCGACGCCGACGCGGGGTAAACGCGCCGGCGGTGTTTTGCGGTCCGAAGGCTGCCCGGTCAGCCGCGGGACGGGACCATCAGCAGCGCCTCGCCCTCGACCACCACGGTCTCGCCGACGGTGCAGACGGTCTTGATGACGCAGCGGCGCTTTTCCGGGATCAGCTCGGTGATGGTGGCGCGGGCGGTGACGGTGTCGCCGGCGCGGACCGGCGCCTTGAACTTCAGCGTCTGGCTCATGTAGATGCAGCCCGGCCCCGGCAGCTTGGTGCCCAGCACGGCCGAGATGAAGCCGACCGTCAGCATGCCGTGGGCGATGCGGCCCTGGAACATGGTGGTGGCGGCATATTCCTGGTTGATGTGGACCGGGTTGGTGTCGCCGGAAATGCCCGCGAACAGGACGATGTCGGCTTCCGTCACCGTCTTGGCGAAGCTGGCCGTCATGCCGACGGCGAGGTCCTCGATACAGTAGCCTTCGGTGTCCTTGCGGACCTGACGCACGTCGTCCATCGCAGCGATTCCTCTTTCTCTCGGTGCCTGTTCCGGCATCTGGCGCCCCGGCGCCGTGCCGTTCGCCGCAATGCGTCATGTGCACCGCAGCGAGGGGAATGGCATCACGTCTCCTCCAAAAAAGCAAAAAAAACTCTAACGCCCCGCATAGGGTCGCAGCCAAGACGGCCGGCCGGTGCGGCAATGATGCCGGCAATGGAGGAGGGTGCCGAGGCGACTCATTACTGAACAGGAGAGGTAATGTGTCGGAACTGATGCGAGATCAACCACTTACCGGAAAGGACCGCTTTGGCTGACATCGAGTGCCGGGGTTGAAGGACTGCCCATCTGGCAATTCCGCTTCCGGTGACAAAGTCAATTCCTTTTCAAGCGCTTGACTGTTCTCTGACTGTTGGTTCGGCGGCGCAGCGGGTCCCGCTGTGCCAGTGCGGCGAATCGGGAGCCGTCTTCGCCGCGCTGCAGCATTACTTGCCGGACCCCGACTGCGACACCTTGTCGCTACCTCCTTTGTCGCTACCGCTGCTTCCGGCCCGCCGCTCGTCGCGTTCGGCGACCTGCCTGTCCGAGGGCCGGTCTGGCGTCAGCTGGTCGACCTTTGCCTCGACCTTGTCGCGGGCGGCGTCGGTCGGCTGCTCCGACGGCTTGACCTCCACCGTCACCGGGGCGGTGCCGTCCTCGATCATGTCGAGCTTCCTGGCGGCCGAGCGCGACAGGTCGATCACGCGGCCATCGACATAGGGGCCGCGGTCGTTGACGATGACGTCGACGCTTCTGCCGTTGTCCTCGTTGGTCACCGTGGCCTTGGCGCCGAGCGGCAGGGCGCGCGAGGCGGCGGTGGGCTTGTTCTGGTTCATCGCCTCGCCGCTGGCGGTGGTGCGGCCGTGGAATTTCTGGCTGTAGAAGGATGCCTCCCCCTTGTGAACCAGGACCTGTTCGCCATCCTCATGCTCGACATGGACGGGCGGGACCTTGGCCTTTCCGCTGGCCAGCGCCGGGGCGGAAATCCCGCCCAGGGTTGCGCCCAGGGTCGTGGCGCCGAGCGCCAGGACGATGATGCGTATTGTCTTCATCTGTACACCTCCAACGGCGCACCAACGCCCTGCAAGGAAAAGAGTTCCCGAGCGGAGCCGGATGAAGACCTCGTTTCTATTTCCGGTTTCGGTCGTCTTGGGAAATTCGGGGTTGATGTCCGCATGGATCGCTGCCCCGATCCGCGATACAACGGACAGGGGAATGAAAGGGAAACGGAATGGCCGACGATGCCTCGTGGACTGCCGTGATGGAGAATGCCGGGCCGGCGATGCGGACGGCGATGCCGCAGGGCGCTGCGGAGCAGGCGGAGATCCGGACGGTGACGATGGCAGACGGGGTGCGGCTGCGGGTCGCCGTCTGGCGGGCGCCGGAAGGAGTGCGCGGCACGGCGCTGGTGCTGACCGGCCGGGCCGAGTTCATCGAGAAATATGCCGAGACCGCGGCGGCGCTGGCCGCCCGCGGCTTTCGCGTGGTGGCGGTCGATTGGCGCAACCAGGGCCTGTCCGACCGGCCGCTGCCCAACCGGCAGATCCACCATCTGACCGATTTCGCGACGCTGGTCGACGATCTCGACGCCGTGCATGGGCAGGTGGTGGCGCCGGTCGTCGCCGAGACCGGCGGGCCGCTGATCCTGCTGGCGCATTCCATGGGCGCCCTGGTGGCGACGCTGGCGCTGGCCCGTCATGCGGACGCGCGCCCGGGCCGCTATGCCGCCGTGCTGCTGTCGGCGCCGATGTACGCCATCCACACCGCACCGCTGCCGCGCTGGCTGGTGCGCGGGCTGGCCACGCTGGGAACCGCCTGCGGGTTGGGGGCGCGCTATGCGCCGGGGCAGGGCGATTACGACCCGGCCGAGGCGCGGTTCCGTCCCGACAACAAGATCACCGCCGACCCGCACCGCTACGCCGCCTTCCACGGCCCCTATGCCGAGCGGCCGGAGCTGCGGGTCGGCGGCGTCAGCTTCGCCTGGATCGCCGCCGCGTTGGATGCGGAGGATGCGCTGCGCCGGTCCCTGCCGCTGGAGCGGGTGCGCACCCCGGTCCTGCTGCTGAGCGCGCCGGAGGACCGGGTGGTGCGGGCCGAGGCGCACCGGATGGCGGCCGCCCGGCTCGGCAATGCCCGCCTCATCGACTATCCGGCGGCGAAGCACGAGCTGCTGATGGAATGCGACGCCATCCGCGACCGGGTGTGGGCGGACATCGACGCCTTCCTCGACAAGACGCTTGCGCCGGCGGGCGGCTCTGTCGTCGGATAGGCGCCTTCAGGACCAGAGGTTCCCAGCAGCATGACCGATTTCTGGACGGCGTCCGGCTTCCACCTGTTGACCCGCGATGCCGACAACCATCTGGCGGTGACGCCGGACTTCCTGCGCGCCTATCTGCTCCGGCCGGAGATGCGCCCGCCGGAGGAGGCCTGCGCCGCCGAGCGCACGCTGCACGCCGCGTTGCTCGACGATCCGGCGCGGCCGGTGCCCGCCCCGCTGCTCGATGCCATCGCCGATGCGGACGCGCGCGAGAATTTCCAGGTCTGGCTGGCCTTCCGCGACCGCCTGCTGGCCGCCGGCACCCTGGAGGGCTGCTACATCCGCCTGTTCCGCGAGGGTGCGCGCGGCGTGCCGGGGCTGTTCATCGACCAGCTGGTCCATGCCATCCTGCGCGGCATCCTGGACGAAACCCCGTCCGGCCTGCGGGCGCGGGCCGGCGAGCTGTTCTTCCGCGAACAGACCGTCTCGGTCGATGACGGGCGCGTCCGCGTCGCCGATGCCGAAACCGTCGAGACGATGGCGGCGTCCGGCGGCTTCGGCTCCCTCGGCCGTCTGGTGGTGGAGGCGGGAACCGCCCCCCGCAGCGTCGAGCTGGACATACTGGACGAGACCAACCACCCGCTCTATTGGGGGCGCGACGCCCGGCACGACACCGTGCTGGACATCACCTTCGCCGCGCCGGGCCTCGATGCGCTGGCCCGCGTGCTGGAGGCCTGGGTCGGCCATTTCCTGGGCACGGCGGTCGCCATCCAGCCGGTGCAGTCCATCCGCGACGACCGATGGGTCTGGCATGTCGGGCTGGACGGCGCTGCATCCGCGATCCTCAACGACCTCTACAATGGCGTGGAGGTGGAGGAGGAGCGGCTGGCCCGCATCCTGGCCCTGTTCCGCCTGGACTTCGCCGACCCCGCCGCCATGCGCCCCGACCTCGCCGGCCGGCCGGTCTATCTGGGGATGGCGATGACCGAGGGGCGGCGGCTGAAGCTGAAGCCGCAGAACCTGCTGGTCAACCTGCCGCTCGCCCCGATGGCATGAGGGGCGCAGGCGTGCGGGCGGGGAGCGCCGCCGGGGGTCATCCTCCCAGCAGCGCGCCCACCGGCTTCATCGGCTCGTGCGCGTCGAACAGGATCTTGAGGATGGCGAGGATCGGCACCGCCAGCAGTGCGCCGGGAATGCCCCACAGCCAGCCCCAGAACAGGATCGACACGAACACCGCGATCGGGTTCAGCGACAGCCGCCGGCCGACGATCATCGGGGTGAGGACGTTGCCCTCGACCGTCGTCAGCGCCACGAAGGACAGGGGCGGCAGGAGGATGGCGCCGATGCCCTCGAAGGTCAGCACCGACACCAGGAAGAGGACGCCGGTCATCACCGCCGGGCCGATGAAGGGGATGTAGTTGGCCAGCGCCACCAGCACGCCCCACAGCGCCGGGTTGGGCAGTCCCCACATCCACATCATCAGGCCGGTCGCCGTTCCCAGCACCACGTTGATCGCCGTGATGGTCAGCAGATAGACGGCGATGTTCTGCTGCAGCGTCGCCGCGACCATCGCGTAATGCACGCGGTCGTCGACGTTGCGCATGGTGCCGATCAGCGCCTCCAGCGTGTGGCGGCCGCGGGCGAGAAAGAAATAGAGCAGGACCTGCAGGATCACGACGTTGGCGATCACCGACTCGACCTGGCTGACCGCCTGTTCCATCAGCGTCGGGCCGCGCACCACCACCTCGCGCACCGGTGCGGCGCCGTTGCCGGTCTCCTTGGTCAGCTGCTCGATCTGCCGCGAGGCCTCGCGGGCGCGCTCGATGCCGGCGCGCAGGTCGCCCAGCTTGAATTCCAGCTCGTGCAGCACCCGCGGCATGCGGTTGACCCATTCCGCCGCCGGGGCCGACAGGGTGTAGATCGCCAGCAGCACCCCGCCGAACAGCGTGATCACCATGATGGCGGCGCCGATCCCCTCCGGCACGCCGACGCGGTAGAGCGCGCGGACCAGCGGGCGCAGCAGGAAGCTCAGGATCAGCGCCAGCATGATCGGCAGCAGCACGTCGCGGCCGAAATACAGGGCGAACAGCAGGGCGATCACGAACAGGCCGACGGCGGCGATGGCCAGCGGGTCGCGGCGATGGCCGGGCGGGGGCAGCGGCTCGGTCGCCGGCTCCGGCGTTCCGGGGAGCGGGGCCGCGGGGGCGGGAGGGAGCGAGGCGAACTGGCGGTCTGTCATCGCGGCGGCGGACCTCCGGAGGACGGCGCTTGACGGTGGCGCCCGATCTTCCGATCTAGGGAGTGTCTTGCCGGACCGCGCAGCTTGCGGTCCCCACCCGTCCTTGCCGGAGACCAAGTCGCGATGCGCAGCCCGTTTCCCCTGTTGAACGTTTCCGCCGGCCTTTTGGTTCTGGGGGTAGCCCTGGGGGGCGGAGCGGCCGGGCTTACGCTCCGCTCCGCCGCGGCGGACGAGGTGGTCGGCCGCTTCTCCAACGACTGGACCGGCAACGGCCTGCAGATCCAGGCGATCGAGGATCCCAAGGTGAAGGGCGTCACCTGCCATCTGGTCGATTTCGACCGCAGCCTGATCGACCGGCTGAGCAAGGGCAACTGGTTCGAGGATCCGTCCAACGCCTCCATCGCCTGCCGCCAGACCGGGCCGGTGAGCGTCGGCGACATCGACGTGTCGCAGAAGGGGGAGGAGGTCTTCTCCGAACGGAAGAGCCTGATCTTCAAGTCGATCGCCATCCGCCGCATCTATGACCGGCCGAACGACACGCTGATCTATGTGGTCTACAGCCGGCAGGTGAAGGAGGCCTCGGCCAAGATGTCGATCTCGACCGTGCCGTTGTTCGCCGCCGAAGCCGCCTGGACCAAGGGCAAGCCGCCGTTGAAGTGAGGCGGCCGAACCCGGGGCGGCGCCTTACCCGACGATCCGCCCCAGCCGCACCGCGGTCTGCCCGGCCTTCACGCGGCGGGCGGGCATGATCAGCACGCAGTCGTCATAGGGGGTCTGGATGGCACGGCCGTCGTCCCAGCCGATGACGGTGCCGGCGCGGCCGATCACCTCCATGCCGACGAAGGGGGCGGTGAAGCGGAAGCGTTCGCCGGCAGCGGTGACGGCGTCGGTGACCTCCACCACCCGCTGCGGATCGGTGCGCGGGCGCAGGCTCGGGCCGTTGGCCGGCGGATCGATCATCTCCAGCCCGATCAGCAGGCGCAGGCAGCTTTCCAGCGCCACCACCGCGGTCTCGGCCCGCCAATGCTGGCCGCATTCGACCAGGATGGCGGTCCGTGCCCCTTCCGGCTCGGCGAAGCCGCCATAATCGATCAGCCGCCGTCCGCCGGCATGGCCGCCATCCGCCACCACCCAGGCCGGATGGCGCAGCCCTAGCGCCAGGTCGCGCCCGCGCGTGGTCTGGCCGCACAGGGTCAGCGGCGCGGTGTCGGCGGTCATGGAATGGAGGTCGAGCAGCAGGTCGGCCGTCTCGTAGACCGGCCGCAGGGCGCGGGCACGCCGCAGCTCGACGCTGTCGCGCCGGCCGTCGAGATGCTCGGGCGACCACAGCCGGTTGAAATCCTCGTCCAGGTAGCGCGAGGCGTAGGGGTTCTGGCGGTCGAAGCTGGCATAGGCGGCGGTGTTGGCGAAGACGAGGCTCAGCCGTCCGCGTTTCGGCCGCAGCCCCATCCGCAGCAGCGCGTCGAGCGCGATGGCGCCGCACAGCTCGTTCCCATGCACCAGCGCATTCAGCACGACATGGGGCCCCGGCTCGCCCGACGGCAGGCTGGTGACATGGTCGATGCCGGTGTTGCCGCGCCGGTAGGGCGCGATGTCCGGCGGAGAAAGTTCGACGGGAGCGAAGAGAGGATCGGTCAAGCGGCAGGCTCGCCAGCGGAGGGACGCTTCTTCCAGTATGGCGAAGCGGGAGACCCCGCGCCAGTCCGGCGGGGGGATTTTTTGGCTGATGCCGCGGTGCAATGTTGCAGGAGCATGGCAGGGCCATGACGATTTGCCGTCGACGCCCGCTCGGCGTCCGGGGTATAGGATCCGGCTGGTCCACCGGTTCGACGATCCGGCGGATCCCTGTCGGCGTCGAGGGTTGGGTCCATCTTGCGTTCTGCGATGTCGGGTCGTCTGGTCGGGGCTGATCGATGAGCTTCGTGATCGATGACGTGCTGGTCCGCAACGACCCGGCCGGGCTCCGCCTGCCGGTCCTTTTCGATTCGCCGCACAGCGGCAGCGTCTATCCCGCCGACTTCAAGGTGGTCTGCCCGCACGCCCTGCTGCGCCAGGGCGAGGACACCCATGTCGGGGAGCTGTTCGCCGGTGCGCCCGACCATGGCGCCACCCTGCTGTGCGCGCTGTTTCCCCGCACCTGCATCGACGTGAACCGCGCGGTCGACGACATCGATCCGGCGCTGATCGACGGCGACTGGCCGACGCCGCTGCGCCCGACCCCGCGCAGCACGCTGGGCATGGGGCTGATCCGCAACATGCTGCGGCCGGGGGTGCCGCTCTATGACGGGACGCTGCCGGCTTCGGTGGTGGCCGACCGCATCGATCGCTATTACCGCCCCTACCATGCGCAGATGCGGGCGACGCTGGACGGGCTGGCCGACCGGTTCGGCGCGGTCTGGCATGTCAACTGCCATTCCATGCCGTCGTCGCTGCGGCCGGACGGCCGCGATCCGCTGGCGGTGGATTTCGTCATCGGCGATCGCGACGGCACCACCAGCGAGCCGGGATTCGTCCGGCTGGTGGCCGACACGCTGCGCGGCTTCGGCCGCCGGGTGGCGATCAACGACCCCTACAAGGGGGTGGAGCTGGTGGCGCGCTACGGCGATCCGGCGCGCGGCCGCCATTCGATCCAGCTGGAGATCAACCGGCGGCTCTACATGGACGAGGAGACGCTGGAGCCCCATGCCGGCTTCGCCCGGCTGAAGGGCGAAATCGACATGCTGATCCGCCGCATCGCCGACCATGCCGGCCAACGGGTCCTGCGCCGGGCAGCGGAGTAGGCGGCCCGCCGCCGGAGCGGCGGGCCAAGCCGCAGCAAGCCGGGCCGGCTTACGCCTTGTGGATCTGGTCGCGCGCGATCTCCAGGAAACGGGCCATCTGCTTCTCGACCCGGTGGTCGGAGATGTCGACCCCCCGGGCATGCAGGTCGGCGGCCAGCTTGTCCCGGATGTCGTGCGGACCGGGTGTGCCGATGTCGGTGTCCACGATCTGGCGGGCATACGCCTCCGCCTCGGCTCCGGACAGTCCCATCAGGTCGGCGGCCCATTCCCCGGCAAGCCGGTCGCGCCGGGCCCGGATGCGGAAGAGCAGGTCCTCGTCGTGCTGGAACTTGTTCTCGAAGGCCTTTTCGCGGTCGTCGAAGGTCGTCATGGGGACCATGGCTCCTTTATTGGTTTCGCTCCCGGATACATGGATTATATAGCCCGGAGGCGGTTGCCGTCACCGTCCCGCCGCGTTACCGCCGCGGATATTATGCAGTGTTTCCTCGGGCGGCGGGATACCCTTGGACACCACAAAACACAAGGCATCGCATGTGCAGCGTGATCCTCCTGCGGCGACCGGACGCAACATGGCCGCTGGTCGTCGCCGGGAACCGCGACGAAATGGCCGGGCGCCCCTGGCGGCCTCCGGCCCGCCACTGGCCCGACCGGCCGAACGTGGTCGCCGGGCTGGACGAGCTGGCGGGCGGCTCCTGGATGGGGCTGAACGACGAGGGGGTGGTGGCGGTCGTCCTCAACCGCTTCGGCACGCTGGGGCCGGAGGACGGCAAGCGGTCGCGCGGCGAGCTGGTGCTGGACGCGCTGGACCATGCCGACGCGGCCGATGCGGCGCGCAGCTTCGCCGACCTCGACATCCGCGCCTACCGCCCGTTCAACCTGGTGATCGCCGACAACCGCGACGCCTTCCTGGTCGTCCATCGCGGCGCCAACCCGCGCCACCGGCCGGAGGTGTCGTCGATCCCGGCCGGCGTCCACATGCTGACCGCCTTCGAGCTGGACGACCCGCAGGATCCGCGCACCGCCTTCTACCGCCCGCTGTTCGAGCATGCCGCCCCGCCGGCCATCGACGCCCCCGACGCCGGCTCCTTCGGCTGGGGCGGCTGGCCGGAGCTGATGGGCAGCCGCATCTGGGAGGGCACGCCGGACGAGCGCGGCGCCATGGATTTCCGGCTCGCCAGCGGTTTCGGCACCTCGTCGAGCTCGCTGCTCGCCCTGCCGCGGGTCGAGCGGCCGGACCTGAAGCCGATCTGGCACTTCGCGCCGGGCCGGCCGCATGCGGTGCCCTATGAGCCTGTCGGTTTGTGAGGCATGCCGGGCCGTCCGGGTCCGGCACCCCCCGTCGCAACCCCCGTCGTTGTGTTCGTGCACCCGGCTTGCTATATCACTCAGGCACTTTCCTGGGCCGGCAAGCTCGCTTGACCGGTCCTTACGTATTTGGACGAAGACGCGATGACACGACGCCGGCGCATCTACGAAGGCAAGGCGAAGGTACTCTTCGAAGGGCCGGAACCGGGCACCCTGGTGCAGTACTTCAAGGACGATGCCACCGCCTTCAACAACCAGAAGAAGGGCGTCATCACCGGCAAGGGGGTGCTGAACAACCGCATCTCCGAGTATCTGATGAGCCGTCTGTCCGAGATCGGCGTGCCGACGCACTTCATGCGCCGCCTGAACATGCGCGAGCAGCTGGTGCGCGAGGTGGAGATCATCCCGATCGAGGTGGTGGTGCGCAACGTCGCCGCCGGGTCGCTGTCGCAACGCTTCGGCATCCCGGAAGGCACGCCGCTGCCGCGCTCGATCATCGAGTACTATTACAAGTCGGACGAGCTGAACGACCCGATGGTCTCGGAGGAGCACATCACCGCCTTCGGCTGGGCGGCTCCGCAGGATCTCGACGACATGGTCGCGCTGTCCTTGCGCGTGAACGACTATCTGTCCGGCCTCTTCCTCGGCATCGGCCTGCGGCTGGTGGACTTCAAGCTGGAGTTCGGCCGGCTGTGGGAGAACGAGGAGATGCGGATCGTCCTGGCCGACGAGATCAGCCCGGACAATTGCCGGCTGTGGGACGTCAAGACCAACGAGAAGCTGGACAAGGACCGGTTCCGCCAGGATCTCGGCCGTGTCGAGGAAGCCTACCAGGAGGTCGCGCGGCGCCTCGGCATTCTGCCGGAAGGCGGGCCGAGCGACGTCAAGGGCCCCAAAACCCTCCAGTAACCACCCCTTACCAACCCATCAAAGCGAGCGGACATCCGATGAAGGCCAAGGTTCACGTCACCCTCAAGCGCGGCGTTCTCGACCCCCAGGGCAAGGCCATCGCGCACGCGCTGCACACGCTGGGCTTCGACGGCGTCGAGGACGTCCGCGCCGGCAAGGTGATCGAGCTGCAGCTCAAGAGCACCGACGAGGCCGCCGCCCGCAGCGAGGTCGAGGCGATGTGCACCAAGCTGCTCGCCAACACCGTGATCGAGGACTACGCCATCGAGCTGGTGGCCTGATCCACCCGGTCACAGCCATGCGGGATGTGGCCATGCGGGACATGGAGCGCGGTCGATGAGCGTCGAGCATCTGACCGCGCTCGATCCCATCTTTTCCGAATGCCTGCGGGTCGGCGGCCCGGCGATCCGCGATTTCTCGCGGCCGTCCGGTTTCGTCGGCCTGCTGCGCATGGTGATGGAGCAGCAGCTTTCCACCAGGGTCGCGCTGGCGCTGTGGGCCAAGCTGCAGCAGCGCATGGGCGGCGCCGTCACCCCCGAGGCGATCCTGGCGCTCGACGACGAGAGCCTGCGCGCCTGCGGCTTCTCCCGCCAGAAGATCGGCTATGCCCGCGGACTGGCGGACGCGGTGGCGAGCGGCCGGCTCGACTTCGACGTCATCCACACCCTGTCCGACGAGGAGGCGATCTCCCGGCTCGTCGCGTTGAAGGGCATCGGCCGCTGGAGCGCCGAGGTCTATCTGATGAGCACGCTCGACCGGCCGGACATCTGGCCGATCGGCGATCTGGCGATCCAGCTCGGCGTCCAGCGCCTGAAGGGCTGGGCCGACAAGCCGACACCCAGGCAGCTGATCGAGGTCGCCGAGCCCTGGCGGCCCTACCGCAGCTTTGCCGCAAGGCTGGTCTGGCACCATTACGTGGCGTTGCAGGAGCAGGCGCGGGCGGCGAGAGCTGGCAAGGGATCGCCCCCTCCCTAGCCCTCCCCCGCTATCGCGGGAGAGGGAACTCCGCCGCTCCTGCACTTACTCCCTCTCCCACCGCAGGTGGGGGAGGGTCGGGGAGGGGGCAATCGCTGCCGAAACCTCACCCCGCCAGCACCGGCAGGGTCCAGCCCGCCAGCGCGATCTCCACCGGCAACCGGGCCAGCACGTCGCCGTCGCCCTGCACCGCGTCGGCGAACAACCCGTCCCCGGCCGGCACCTCGATCCGCACGCGCCTGGCCGTCACCACCCGATAGTCGGGGAAATGCGCCAGCCGCCCGGCGGTGACGCCCCAGACATAGCGCAGCGCGTTCAGCCGGCCGCCGCGCGGGAACAGGCAGACATGCAGCTCCGGCGCGGTCAGCCGGGCATCGGGGGCGCAGATGAAGCGGCCGCCGTAGAAATGCCCCTTGGCGACGATCACCGACGCCACCTCCTGCGGTTCGCCGTCGTCCAGGGTGACGCGGTAGCGGCGGTCGGGCCGGACCGCCAGCTGCACCAGCGTTTCCGCCACATAGGCGCCCTTGCCGATCAGCCGCTTCACCCGCGGGTCGACCCGCTCCACCACCCGCGCATCCAACCCGACCCCGGCCATCATCGAGAAGACCCGGCCGTTCGCCAGCGCCGGCCAGATCGCCGTCCGCCGCCCGCCGGCGATCGCAGCGGCGATGCGCTCCGCATCCAGCGCCAGCCCGAGCTCGGCGGCCAGCACATTGGCGGTGCCCATCGGCACGATGCCCAGCGCCGGCGCCCTCCCGGCCGCGGCGTGCGGCGCCAGCCCGTTGATGACCTCGTTGATGGTGCCGTCGCCGCCGGCCGCCACCACGGCATCGACGCTGGCGGGATCGACCGCGCGGGCGAACTCCTCCGCATCGCCGCGCCGGCCGGTCGGCTTGACGTCGACGGTCAGGCCGCGCGCCTCCAGCCGGCCGACCACCGCGCGCAGCCGCCGTGCCCGCCGCCCGCCGGCCGTCGGGTTGTGGATGACCAGCAGCCGCCGCACCGCTCCGTCGGCCGGCCTGTCTGTCGGTCCATCCGCCATGGCGTCAAGTCCGGCCCCGCCGGCCGCCGCATCCCCGATCAACACCGTGTCGCGCACCGATTCGCTCTCCCTGTCCGGCGCGGGGGGCGCCTTGTGTTGCAGAACCATGAAGGGGATGCGGCGATTCCATTGCAGTAAAACTGCGGGAAGATGACCATTTCCCAAAATGGTGTGGCGAATAGGTGCGGGCGTTCCAAAACATTGTCAAGATGCCTCTCTTTCATTTATACCGCGTTTGTCTTGGTGGCCTCCGGTCACGGCGACGATGGAGCGGAAGATGGACGCCGTCCCAGCGGTCAAGCGCTACCGCAGTATCTGGATATCCGACGTTCATCTGGGAACGCGCGGCTGTCAGGCGGAGCTGCTGCTCGATTTCCTCAAGCACACCGAATCGGATCACCTGTTCCTGGTCGGCGACATCGTCGACGGCTGGCGGCTGAAGAAGACCTGGTATTGGCCGCAGGCCCACAACGACGTGGTGCAGAAGATCATGCGCCGCGCCCGCAAGGGGGTGGAGGTCTATTACATCCCCGGCAACCATGACGAGGCGGCGCGCGATTATGTCGGGCTGCAATTCGGCGGGGTGCATGTGGTGGACGAATGGATCCACACCACCGCCGACGGCCGCCGGCTGCTGATCACCCATGGCGACCGCTTCGACGCGGTGGTGCGCTATGCCAAGTGGCTGGCCCTGCTGGGCGACCATGCCTATGTCGCGCTGCTGCAGGTCAACACCCTGTTCAACTGGGCGCGGCGCAAGCTTGGGTTCCGCTACTGGTCGCTGTCGGCCTACCTGAAGCACAAGGCCAAGACCGCGGTCGAATTCATCGGCAAGTACGAAGAGGCGCTGGGCGAGGAAGCCCGCCGCCGCAAGGTCGACGGCGTCGTCTGCGGCCATATCCACACCGCCGAGATGCGGGACATCGAAGGAATCCTCTATTGCAACGACGGCGATTGGGTCGAGTCCTGCACAGCCTTGGTCGAGCACGACAGCGGTTTGCTGGAGATCATCCACTGGGCAGAGGTCATGGCCCGGCGCACGCCCGTCCATGGGCCCAGCCCTGCGAAGAGCCCAGCGAAGATCGGGGCGAAGGAACGGGAAGCGGCGTGAACATCCTGATCGTCAGCGACGCCTGGCACCCGCAGGTGAACGGCGTCGTGCGCACCATCGGCACCGTCCGGCGCGAGTTGGAGGCGATGGGCCAGAGGGTCGAGGTGATCGGCCCCGACCGTTTCCGCACCCTGCCCATGCCGACATATCCGGAAATCCGTCTGGCGCTGGGCGCCAGGCGCCGGCTGTGGGCGATGATCGAGGCGATGCGGCCGGACTGCATCCACATCGCCACCGAAGGGCCGCTCGGCTTCGCCGCCCGCGCCTATTGCCTGAAGCACGGCAAGCCCTTCACCACCGCCTACCACACCCGCTTTCCCGAATATGTCCGCGACCGCGCGCCGATCCCGCTGGCGCTGTCCTATGCGGTGGTCCGCCGTTTCCACAAGCCGTCCTCGGCGGTGATGGTGGCGACCCAGACCATCGAGGATGCGCTGACCTCGCGCGGGTTCGCCAACATCCGGCGCTGGACCCGCGGTGTCGACACCGATCTGTTCCATCCCCGCGACAAGGGCTTTCTTGACCTGCCGCGCCCGGTGTCGATGTATGTCGGCCGCGTCGCGGTGGAGAAGAACCTGGAGGATTTCCTGCGCCTCGACCTGCCCGGCAGCAAGGTGGTGGTCGGCGACGGCCCGGCGCGGGAGGAATTGCAGCGCAAATATCCCGGCGTCCATTGGGTCGGGGCCAAGCATGGCGAGGAGCTGGCGCAATATTACGCCGCCGCCGACGTCTTCGTCTTCCCGTCGCGCACCGACACCTTCGGGCTGGTCCTGCTGGAGGCGCTGGCATCCGGCGTTCCGGTGGCAGCCTATCCGGTGCCGGGACCGCTGGACGTGGTCGACGGCTCCGGCGCCGGCTGCCTGGACGAGGATCTGAAGCGCGCGGTCGAAGGGGCGCTGGCGATCCCGGCGGAAAAATGCCGCGACTATGCGCTGGGCTATTCCTGGCGCCGCTCGGCCGAGCAGTTCCTGTCCAACCTGCGCCCCTTCAACTGAGGGGCGGCTGTCCGGTCCGGGTGCGGCCATGGACGCGGCCATGGATCCGGTAGCGGAGGAACAGCCGCGTCCGCGTCCGGGCGTCGTCCATCAGCGGGACGATGGCGAGCAGGACCAGGAAGGCGGCCAGCGGCAGCGTGGTGACGTAGCCGGCATTGTGGAAGCCGACCGCCCCGGCGGTGCCGCCCAGGCAGAAGGCCGCCAGCAACGACAGCAGCAGGCCGAGCCGGCGCCAATCGGTGCGCACCGGCCGGTAGCGCGCCGATTCGCGGCCGAGATTGATGTAGACCAGCTTGCCCAGCTCGATGCCGATGTCGGTGACGATCCCGGTCATGTGGGTCGTGCGGATCTCGGCGTTCGAGATCTTGGTGATGATGGCGTTCTGCAACCCCATGATGAAGCACAGCAGCAGGACGGTCAGCGGCGTGAACAGCGCCCGGTGGTCCTCCAGGCTGTTGCCCAGCAGCCCGAAGGCCAGCAGCAGCAGGGCCTCCCAGAACAGCGGGTAGGCATAGGCGCTGTGCATCCGGTGGTGGCGCCCCCAGTTGATGAGGATGGTCGAATAGGCGGCGCCCGAGACGAAGGCGGCCACCGACGCCACCCCGGCGGCCAGCGCCGTCAGGTTGCCCAGCACCAGATTGTCGGCCACCGACGAGACGATGCCGGACATGTGCGAGGTGTATTGCAGCACGGCGAGGAAGCCGCCGGCATTGATCGCCCCGGCGACGAAGGCGAGCGAGACGCCGAGATGGATGTTGGCCCGTCTCGTCCGCTTGCTCTCCGAAAGCGCCCGAAGGTAGGACACCGGCATGCTGCACCGCGCAAGGCAGAAGGTTCGCGGTGCAGGATAGCCGATGCGGGGTGCCGCCGACACTGCGGCGGGGGAGGGGCTGGGGTGCGGTGCGGGGGTGGAATGGGAAAAGGCCGCCGGCCGTTCATGCTCCTTGGCGCCATCCCCGCTCCATGCTTTCCTTTTCCCGTAAGGTCGCCATCCGCCCGAGGTCTCCGTCCATGACCCCTGAATTCCTCGTCACCTCCCTCATCGTCGTCGCCTCGCCCGGGACGGGCGTGCTGCTGACGCTGGCCGCCGGGCTGTCGCGGGGCGCGCGGGCCAGCACGGTCACGGCGTTCGGCTGCACGCTGGGGATCGTGCCGCACATGGCGGCGGCGATGCTCGGGCTGGCGGCGCTGCTGCACACCAGCGCCGTCGCCTTCCAGGGGCTGAAGATTCTGGGCGTGCTCTATCTGCTCTACATGGCCTGGGCGACGCTGAGGGAGCAGGGGGCGCTGAGCGTCGCGGCGGATGGTGCAGAGGGGGCGCCGCCGCTGTCGGCCGGGCGGACGATCCTGCGGGCGGTGCTGGTCAATGTGCTGAACCCGAAGCTGTCGATCTTCTTCCTGGCCTTCCTGCCGCAGTTCGTCAGCGATGCCGATCCGCAGCCGCTCGCCCGCATGCTGGAACTCGGCGGCGTGTTCATGGCGCTGACCTTCGCGGTGTTCGCCGTCTACGGCCTGTTCGCCGCGGCGGTGCGCGACCGGGTGGTGTCGCGTCCGCGGGTGATGGCCTGGATGCGCCGCGGCTTCGCCGCCGCCTTCGCTGCGCTGGGCGCCAAGCTGGCGCTGGCCGAGCGGTGAGGCTGGGCGGCGCTTCCGTCCATGTTCCGGTGAGGATTTTCAGCCTGTGCTTAGCGGCTCCCATGCCCCCGTGATAGGAGGGAATGTCCGGTCTCCTGCTGCGTGGGGTGCCGAATGTCGCGGTGGTGGCGAGCCGGCGAATGGAACGGTGAACAGGGATGGGGAAAATGTTTCACCCGGTTTCAAATGTTCCATTGCTGCCTCCCTTGCCGCATCACCGCATCCCCATCGCACCGGCCATCTCCGCGTGCTAAGGTGCCGCCGGGCGCGCGGCCGGTGTTCCGTAACAGGGGGACCGGCAACGCGCCCGTTGTCGTACGTCTCCAGTTCCGGGCCTCGATGCTGCAATCCCTCTACCGTGGCCTGACGACCGTCGCCGGACCGGCGGTGCGCCTCTATCTCGACCGCCGCCGCGCCGCCGGCAAGGAAGACCCCGCGCGCCAGGCCGAGCGGTTCGGCATGCCCTCGCACCCGCGGCCGGCCGGCCCGCTGGTATGGATCCATGCCGCCAGCGTGGGCGAGGCGAACTCGGTCCTGGTGCTGGTCGGCCGGCTGCTCGAGGCGGCGCCCGAGCTCAGCGTGCTGATGACCACCGGCACCGTCACCTCGGCCGAGCTGATGGGGCGGCGGCTGCCGGCGCGCGCCATCCACCAATATATCCCGGTCGACCTGCCCGACGCGGTGGACCGCTTCCTCGACCATTGGCGGCCCGATGCCGTGCTGTGGACGGAATCGGAGATCTGGCCGAACCTGCTGGCCGGCATCCGCTCCCGTGCCGTTCCGGCAGCCCTGGTCAATGCCCGCATGTCCGAGCGCAGCTTCGGGCGCTGGCGCAACGCGCCGGGCCTGATCGGCGGGCTGCTGTCCACCTTCCAGGTCACGCTTGCCCAGACGGAGGGCGATGCGGAGCGGCTGCGCCGGCTGGGGGCGGCCGGCGTCGCCAGCGTCGGCAACCTGAAATTCTCCGCCGAGCCGCCGCCCGCTGCGGACGGGGCGATGGAGCCGCTGCGCGCCGCCCTGGACGGCCGGCTGGTCTGGCTGCTCGCCAGCTCCCACCCGGGGGAGGACGAGATCGCCGCGGCGGTGCATGCCTCGCTGGCGCCGGCATTGCCCGGCCTGCTGACCGTCATCGTTCCCCGCCATGCCCACCGGGGGGAGGCCGTCGCCGAACTGATGCGGGCGCGCGGGCTGTCGGTGCTGCAGCGGACCGGGGAACTGCTGCTGCCGCGGCCGGACCATGCCGTCTATGTCGCCGACACGATGGGGGAACTGGGCCTGTTCTACCGCGCCGCGCCGGTGGTGTGCATGGGCGGTTCCTTCATTCCCCATGGCGGGCAGAACCCGGTGGAGCCGGCGCAGCTCGGCTGCGCGGTGCTCTATGGCCCGCACATGTTCAATTTCGGCGAGATCACCCACAAGCTGGAGGCGGCCGGCGGCGCCCTGCCGGTGGCGGACGGCGACGCCCTGACCCGCGAGACCCGCCGGCTGCTGACCGACGACCGGGCGCGCGAACGCATCGTCGCGGGCGCGGCACGGGTGACGGCGGACAACCGGCGGATCATCGACCGGGCGCTGGGGGCGCTGTCGCCGGTGCTGGGCGCCGCCGGCATCCGGACGGCCGCCTGAGGGAAGCCTTGCCTGTGAAGACTTTGCCGTGAAGACGTCGCCGTGAAGACCCCAGCCTTCTGGTATCGGCCGCCCGGCCTCGTCTCGGCCCTGCTCGCGCCGTTGGGGGCTCTGTATGGGCTGGCGGGCCGGCGGCGGATCGCCGGAACGGTGCCGCGCCGGGTCGGGGCGCCGGTCGTCTGCGTCGGCAATCTGGTGGCGGGCGGCGCCGGCAAGACGCCGGTTGGGCTGGCGCTGATCGCCGCATTGCGGGAGCGCGGCGTCCGCGTCCATGCCCTGACCCGCGGCCATGGCGGGCGGCAGGCCGGCCCCCTGCCGGTCGATCCGGCCCGCCACACCCCGGCGGATGTCGGTGACGAGGCGCTGCTGCTGGCCGAGGCCGCCCCCTGCTGGGTGGCGCGCGACCGCGTTGCGGGTGCCGGGCGGGCGGTGGCCGCCGGGGCCGGGATCATCGTGATGGACGATGGCTTCCAGAACCCGGCCCTGCACAAGGATCTGGCGCTGATCGTCGCCGACGGCGCCGTCGGCTTCGGCAACGGCCGGTTGGTCCCGGCGGGCCCCCTGCGCGAACGGGTGGCCGACGGGCTGGCCCGTGCCGACGCGCTGGTGATCCTGGGCGAGGACCGGCATGGACTGGCGGCGCTGGCCGGTGGGCGGCCGGTGCTGCATGGCTGGCTGGAGCCCGATCCGCAGGCCGCCGCCGGGCTGGCCGGCCGCGAGCTGCTGGCCTTCGCCGGCATCGGCAGGCCGGAGAAGTTCTTCGCCACGCTTGAGGCGCTCGGCGCCCGCGTGGCGGAGCGGGTGGCCTTCGCCGACCATCATCCCTACCGCCCGGCCGAGGTCGCGGCCCTGATCGACCGTGCCGCCGCGCTGGGGGCTCTGCCCGTCACCACCGCCAAGGACGCCGTGCGGCTGCCGCCGGACCTGCGGGGACAGGTGCGCGTGCTGCCGGTGTCGGTGCGCTGGGCACCGGACGGGGCGGAGGCGTTGGCCGCCCTGCTGGACCCGTTGCTGCTGAAAGGAAAGCCCGATGGCGAAGCCGCGTAGCCCGTTCCGGCAATGGCTGACCCGCCATGTCGGCTATCCGCTGGAAGGGATGCTGGTCCATGGCGTCAATGCTCTGTTCGGTGCGCTGCCGCTCGACCGCGCGTCGGCGCTGGGCGGACGGATCGCGCGGACGGTGGGGCCGTGGCTGCCAGGGGACGCCCGCGCCCGCCGCAACCTGACCCGTGCCTTTCCCGAGAAGCCGAAGGCGGAGATCGACGCGATCCTGCAGGACATGTGGGACAATCTCGGCCGTACCGTCGCCGAATATCCGCATCTGGAGCAGATCGGCCGCGAACGGGTGGAGTTGGTCGGCATCGAGCATGTCGACGCGTTGCGCGAGGATGGGCGTGCCGGCATCGTGGTTTCCGGCCATCTCGCCAACTGGGAGGTGCAGTCCGTCATCGCCCGCCTGAATGGGCTGGAGGTGGGGGTGGTCTACCGGGCGCCCAACAACCCGATCGTCGGCAAATTGCTGGTGAAGCTGCGCGGGGCCGCGACCGACACCCATATCCCGAAGGGGCCGGACGGTGCCCGCCTCCTGTTGCGATACCTTTCGAAGGGCGGCCATGTCGGCATGCTGATCGACCAGAAGATGAACGACGGCATCCCGATCCCCTTCTTCGGCCGCGATGCGATGACCGCGCCGGCAGCCGCCCTTCTTGGCATGAAGCTGAAGCTGCCACTGTGCGCAGCCCGGACCGAGCGGTTGGAGGGCGCCCGTTTCCGCTACACCATCCTGCCGCCGGAGGCATACCCGACCAGCGGCGACCGCAACGCCGATGCGCGGATTGTGATGGAACGGCTGAGCCGCCTGCTGGAGGATTGGATTCGCGAAAGGCCGGCGCAATGGCTGTGGATCCATCGCCGCTGGCCCGACTGACGCCCGACTGTCCGTTTCACCGTTCATCCGAAGGTCCGCCTGCGATGCCGCTGCCGCTCGACCCCCATCTGCTGCAACTCTATCTGGTCGCCGTCTGCGTGCTGGTCCTGGCGCCGGGACCGGATTCGCTGCTGGTGCTGACCCGCAGCATCGCCGACGGGCGGCAGGCCGGGGTGGTTGCGACCCTGGGCATCTGCGTCGGCAACACCGTCCATTCGCTGCTGGCCGCCGCCGGCATCTCCGCCCTGATCGCGGCGTCGTCCGCCCTGTTCGACCTGCTGCGCTATGCCGGCGGCGCCTATCTGGCCTGGATCGGCCTGCGGTCGCTGTGGAGCGTCTGGGCCAGCCGCGGCCGGCCGGCGGATGCCGTGGCGGCGGTTCCGGCCCCGGCCCCGGCCGGGCGGGTGTTCGTCCAGGCGCTGGCCACCAACCTGCTGAACCCGAAGGTCATCCTGTTCCAGCTGGCCTTCGTGCCGCAATTCATCGCCCCGGCGCTGGGCCATGTCGCCTTGCAGACCTTCATCCTCGGCAACATCATCTCGGTGGCCGGAGGCGTCTATCTGGTCGGCATCGCCGCCCTCAGTGCCGGGGCCGCCCGCCGCGTGCTCGCCAGTCCGCGGGTGCGCACTGCGCTCGACGCCGTTGCCGGGGTGCTGTTCCTCGGCTTCGCGTTGCGGCTGCTGCTGACGGACCGCAAGTTCGCATAAGGGACCGGCATAGGGGATTGGGCGAGGGGGATTGGGCGAGGGGGCTCACCACAGATCCTCCTCGTCCTCCGCCCCGGTGTCGACGTCGAAGGTGACGGCCTGGCGGACCACCGGGTGGCTGTCCTTCCATTCCTCGAAATCCGATACCAGCGCCGGACGGATGCCCAGCGCCAGCACCGGGCAGCCGCCGCCGCGGCCGGCATCCAGCCGGTACAGCAGCTTCTTCATCCAGGTGGTGCTGGCGCCGTACTTGTTCTGGAAATTCTTCATCTCCACCCGCCGCGCCACCTCGGTGAAGAGCGGGATCAGCTCGGCGCTGCGGGTCAGCAGGACGCCGGCGCTGACGATGCCGCACTCGTAGAAGGTGCGGGCGGCGTAGAGGTCGCGGTCGAAGGTCTGGTCCTTGCTGTTCCATTCCAGGTCGAAGGACACGCGCCCCTTCACGAAGTCGATCTTGTGCCCGTCGATGAAGCCGTTGACCTTGTAAAGCTCCTCGCGCTGGCGCTGCTCGGTCACCGTCTGGCCGCGGTTCTTGCCGGCGACGCGGCGCTTTTCCTCGTGCGTCACGATCATCTTGGTGATGAACAGGTCGCCGCGGATGCGCGTCTCGTTCCAGCCCAGCGGATTCAGCATCCGCTCCATCGTCTTGGCGATCTGCGACTTGTTCCCGCCCGACGCGACGATGTCCTCGGTGCGGATGCGGAACTCCATCAGCCTTTCGGTGATCTCGCGGAATTCGGCGGTGCAGGCATGGGCCAGGATGCGGGCGGCGTTGCGGTAGCTGTGCACCTCGTACAGGTCGAGGAAGCCCGGCGGGAACAGGTCGCCCAGGTCGGGATCCCGCGCCTCGATCAGCGGGGCCTTGTCATGGATGCAGGCAAGCAGGTTCATCGGGACACGGGCGCCGGGGTGGAAAACGGCGCCACCATGGCGGTTGCGGCCGCGCAAATCCACCCTTTCCGCAAGATCGGAGGTGCCGTCACGAACTGGCGGGCATTCCGGCACCTATGGTAAGGTCGACGCTCGCCGGGGTGGAAAGACGCGCGTCGAACGCGCCAAGGGACCGTGATGAGCGACGAATTCCTGTTCGCGGAGGAGGAGCCTGCGGCCGAAGCGGTGGCGGAGGCTGCCGAACCGGCCGAGCCCTGGCTGATCCTGATCGTCGACGACGACCCGGCCATCCACGCCACAACCAAGATGGTGCTGCGCGGCTTCGCCTTCGAAGGCCGGCCGGCGCAGTTCCTCTCGGCCGCCACCGCGGCGGAGGCCCGCGGGGTGCTGCGCGACAACCCGGCCATCGCGGTGATCCTGCTCGACGTCGTGATGGAATCGGACGATGCCGGCTTGCGGCTGGTCCGCTACATCCGCAGCGAGCTGGACAACCGCCGCGTCCGCATCATCCTGCGCACCGGCCAGCCGGGGCAGGCGCCGGAACGCGATGTCATCCTCAGCTACGACATCAACGACTACAAGTCGAAGACCGAGCTGACGGCGCAAAAGCTGTTCACCTCCGTCGTCGCGGCGCTGCGCGGCTACCAGGACATCACCGCGATCGAGGACCACCGCGAGGGGCTGGAGCGCATCCTGGACGCCTCCTCCGCCCTGCTCGGCAAGCGGACGATGGCGGAGTTCATGCGCCATGCCGTGGCGCAGATCGTCGGCGTCTGTCCGCCGGGCGACGGGGTGGCGCTGGTCGGCCGGCTGTGCGACGGACTGCAGCCGGGCGAGCCGCTGGTGCTGGGCGGCGCCGGCCGCCATGCCGGGATGGAGGGGACGCCGCTGGTCCTGGCCCTGCCGGCCGAGGCGGTGCAGGCGGTGACGGCGGCGCTTGCCGATGGCCGCAACCGCTACGAGCGCGGGTACAGCGTGCTGGTCTTCCGCTCCGCCACCCGGCGTCACGACACCGTGGTCTATCTGGGCCATGGCCGCGCGCCGACCGCCGACGAGCGCCGGCTGCTTGAGGTGTTCTGCGCCAAGGTCGCCATCGGCTTCGACAATGCGCATCTCTACGAGGAGCTGACCGAACTGAACCGCAGCCTGGAGCGCCAGGTCGCCGACCGGACCCACGATCTGGTGGCGGCACGCGAGGCGGCGGAGGCGGCGCGGCGGGAGGCGGAAGCGGCCAACCAGGCGAAATCGCTGTTCCTGGCGACCATGAGCCACGAGATCCGCACGCCCATGAACGGTATCCAGGGCATGCTGGAGCTGCTGGAGCACACCAGCCTGACCGGCGACCAGCGCGAACTGGTCGGCGTTGTGCGGGACTCGGCTGGTGCGCTGCTGACCATCATCAACGACATCCTCGATTTTTCGAAGATCGAGGCCGGACGGCTGGATCTGGAGCGGGTTCCGGTTTCGCTGGCGGCCGTGGTGGAGGGGGTGGCCGACACGCTGGCTCCGGCTGCGCGGGACAAGGGGCTGTCGCTGGTCACCTATGTCGATCCCGACCTGCCGGCGGCGGTTCTTGGCGACCCGGTGCGCATCCGGCAGGTCCTGGTCAATCTGGTCGGCAACGCGGTGAAGTTCACCCAGTCGGGTTCGGTGACCGTGCGGGTGGGACTGGCGCGCTTCGACGTCGACCGTGTCACCATCCGGATGGCGGTGACGGACACCGGAATCGGCATCTCGGCGGAAAACCAGATCCGCCTGTTCCGCCCCTTCACCCAGGCCGAGGCATCGACCACCCGGCGTTTCGGCGGCACTGGGCTGGGGCTGTCGATCTGCCGGCGGCTGGCCGAGCTGATGGGTGGCGACATCGGCGTCACCAGCGAGCTGGATGCCGGCTCCACCTTCTGGTTCACCTTCGCCGCCGATCTGGTCCCGGTCGAGGCGGAGTCCGCCGGGGCGGCATGGGCGCCGCTGCAGGGCGTGACCGTCCTGCTGCTGGCGGCGGACGCGGAGGAGCGCGGCTTCCTTGCCCGGTACCTCAACAGCGACGGTGCCCAGGTTGTCGAGGCGGCGGACGGCGGCGCGGCGCTCCGCATCCTGCTGCCGAACGCCGCCTGCGACGTGCTGGTTTCCACCATGGGCACCGATGTCGCGGATCTGGACGGCGACCCGCGCGGGCGGGTGCGCGGGCGCGTGCTGATCGGCAGCGCGATGAATGGCGGCGATGCGGCGGCGGATGCGAGGACGGTGTCCCTCAGCCGGCCGGTGCGGCGTGCCGGGCTGGCGCGCGCCGTTCTGACTGCCGCCGGGCGGGCGGGGGAGGGCGGCCGCATCGATCCCGCTCCGGCCCCCGAACCGGCAGCCCCCGCCGCCGGCCGGCGCCGCCGGCCGTCCGTGGAGGAGGCGCGGGCCAGGGGCCGCCTGATCCTGGTGGCGGAGGACCATCCGACCAACCGGCAGGTCATCCAGCGTCAGTTGACCCTGCTCGGCCATGCGATGGAGACGGCGGAGGATGGTGTCCAGGCGCTGGCGCTGTGGCGGGCCGGCGGACACGGCCTGCTGCTGACCGACTGCCAGATGCCGGAGATGGACGGTATGGAGCTGGCCCACAGCATCCGGGCAGCGGAGGCGGCAGCCGGTGGCGGCACGCGGCTGCCGATCGTCGCGATCACCGCCAACGCGACGGAGAACGAGGCGCAGCAGTGCCTGTCCGCAGGGATGGACGGCACGCTGGCGAAGCCGGTCAGCCTCGCCGACCTGCGCCGGGTGCTCGACCGTTACCTGCCGGCGCCTGACTGTAGCGAAGACGACTGTAGCGAAGATGGCTGCGGCGAAGATGGCTGGGGGGAAGGTTTGCCCGACGATGCGGCGCCCGGCGATACCCCCCTTGCGGCCGATCCGCAGTTGGATGATGGATCGATGGCCGCCGCTCATGAGAACGCCATCCCGAGGGCTAGCCTGCCGCCGCTCGACATCGGGGCGCTGACCGCGCTGTTCGACGGCGATGCGGAGTTCGTTCGGCATCTGCTGGGCGAGTTCGTCACCTCCAACCGCGCCTCCCATCGCTGGCTGGCCGATGCCTTGGCCGGGGAGATCTGGGACGAGGTGCGGCAGGCGTCGCACAAGCTGGCAGGGTCCTCGCGCACCGTCGGCGCCCGCGACCTTGCCGACGCCGCCGCCGAGGTCGAACTGGCGGTGATCGACCGCCGGCTGGACGGCATCGCCACCCTGGTCGCCCGTGTCGGCACCGAGCTGGACCACGTCGTCGCCCATATCGAAGCCGGTTGATCCCGCCCGCCGGACAGCTGTAGCGAAACCGACACGACCGCCGGCTTGTCGCCTTTGCGACAAGGTCACGGTGCATCGCATCTCCTGAAAATCCCGTTTGATTCCAGACTGTTGGGTGTCGCCGTGCCGACTGGCACGGCGCTTGCTGTTCTGGGGTGTCCGCCGGCTCCGGGCCGGTGCCCCACCCAAACGCGTCCACCCAAACACGCACAGCCCAGCGGCAGTCAAGGAGAACGGGATGCACATCGTCGTCTGTATCAAGCAGGTGCCCGACAGCGCCCAGATCCGCATCCATCCCGTGACCAACACGATCATGCGGCAGGGCGTCCCGGCCATCATCAACCCGTTCGACCTGTTCTCGCTGGAAGAGGCGTTGCGGCTGAAGGACAAGGTGGGCGCGCGCGTCACGGTGCTGACCATGGGTCCGCCGATGGCGGAGGCCTCGCTGCGCAAGGCACTGTCGCTGGGCGCCGACGACGCCGTGCTGCTGACCGACCGCAAGTTCGCCGGTTCCGACACGCTGGCGACCTCCTACGCGCTGACCTCCGCCATCCAGAAGCTGGCGGAGGAGGAGCCGGTCGACATCGTCTTCTGCGGCAAGCAGACGGTCGACGGCGACACCGCGCAGGTCGGCCCCGGCATCGCCACCCGGCTGGGCTTCGAACAGCTGACCTACATCACGAAGATCGAGGATCTGGACATCGCCTCCAAGGAGATCGTGGTGCAGCGCCGGTCCGAAGGCGGCGTGCAGGTGCTGAAGACCCGGCTGCCCTGCATGATCACTATGCTGGAAGGCACCAACACCATCCGCTTCGGCAAGATGGACGATCTGTTCCGTGCCGCCCGCTACGACCTGAAGACCTGGAGCCGCGATTTCACCGGTGCCGAGGAGGGCCGCGTCGGCCTGAAGGGCTCGCCGACCGTGGTGTCGAAGGTCTTCGTACCGAAGCCGCGCGCCGAGAAGGCCAGGATGATCGTGGCCGACACCGACACCCCCGATGCGCAGGCCGCCGCCGCCATCGACGCCATCTTCGGCGCCCAGCCGAAGCTGGCCGACGATTTGCTCGCCCGCGCCGCGGCCGGGCTTTGACGATCCATCCGCGGGAGACCCGACGATGAGCGAACCGAGCAAGCCCCAGGGCCGCAAGTTCCAGCTTCCCGAACACCTGAAGGTTTACCAGAACGTCTGGGTGATCGTGGAGCAGGAGCGCGGCATCGTCCACTCCGTGTCGCTGGAACTGCTGGGCGAGGCCCGCAAGCTGGCCGACAAGCTGGGCGTGGAGGTCGGCGCCGTGGTTCTGGGCGCCGAGAGTCCCGACCTGAACCGCATCTGCGGCGACGCCATCGGCTATGGCGCCGACATCGTCTACAAGGTGACCGACCCGGCGCTGGCCGACTACCGCACCGATCCCTATTGCCGGGTCATGACCGACGTCGTGAACACCCACAAGCCGGAGATCGTGCTGCTGGGCGCCACCACGCTGGGCCGCGACCTCGCCGGCGCCATTGCCACCACGCTGGCAACCGGCCTGACCGCCGATTGTACGGAACTGGACATCTACGCCGACAACCGCTCGCTGGCCGCCACCCGGCCGACCTTCGGCGGCACGCTGCTCTGCACCATCCAGACGCTGGCCTACCGGCCGCAGATGGCGACGGTGCGCCCGCGGGTCATGGCGATGCCGGCGCGCGACGACGCCCGCACCGGCCGCGTCATCGAGATCCAGCCCGACCTGCGCGAAGAGGACATCGTCACCAAGGTCCTGAACTTCATCGCCGACCGCGAACAGAACGAGGCGCAGCTCGCCTTCGCCGACATCATCGTGTCGGCCGGCAAGGGGCTGGGCAAGGTCGAGAACATGAAGCTGGTGTTCGATCTGGCCAAGGTGCTGGGGGCCGAGGTCGGCGTGACCCGGCCGCTGGTGCAGGCCGGCTGGGCCACCAACGACCGTCAGGTCGGGCAGACCGGCAAGACGGTGCGTCCGAAGCTCTACATCGCCGCCGGCATTTCCGGCGCCATCCAGCATCGCGTCGGCATGGAGAAGTCCGACCTGATCCTGGCGATCAACACCGATCCCAACGCGACGATCTTCGACTTCGCCCATCTCGGGCTGGTCGGCGACGCGCTGAAGATCCTGCCGGCGCTGACCGATGCCTTCGGCCGCCGCCTGTCCGTCAACCGCATGGCCGGCTGACCGCCGGACGCGATAAGGAGCCTGTCGACATGGTCGAAAAGTTCGACGCCATCGTCATCGGTGCCGGTCCGTCCGGCAACGCCGCCACCTACACGCTGGCCAAGCAGGGATTGAAGGTCCTGCAGCTCGAGCGCGGCGAATATCCCGGCGCCAAGAACGTCCAGGGCGGCATCATGTACTCGCATGAGCTGGAGAAGATCATCCCGGACTTCCGGGAGGATTGCCCGACGGAACGCCACATCATCGAACAGCGGGTCTGGCTGCTGGGCGACGACAGCTATGTCGGCACCAACTACCGGTCGGAAGCCTTCAACACCGACAAGCCGAACCGCTACACCATCATCCGCGCCAACATCGACAAATGGTGGGGCGAGCAGATCCGCAAGGTCGGCGGCCTGCAGATTTGCGAGACCACGGTGACCGAGCTGATCCGCGACGCGTCCGGCAAGGTGACCGGCGTGCGCACCGACCGTGAGGGCGGCGAGATCCACGCCGATGTCGTCATCATGGCCGATGGCGTCAACGCCCTGCTGGCCAAGCGTGCCGGCCTCCAGACCGAAGCGGCGCCGGAAAACGTGGCGCTGGCGGTCAAGGAAATCCTCTTCATCGATCCGGAGCTGATCCAGCAGCGCTTCGGCGTCAAGGAGGACGAAGGCGTCGTCATCGAGATCATGGGCAAGGTGACCAAGGGGATGGTCGGCACCGCCTTCCTCTACACCAACAAGGAATCGCTGACGATCGGCATCGGCTGCCTGATCTCCGACTTCAAGAACGGCGATTGCCCGCCCTACAAGATGCTGGAGGATCTGAAGAAGCATCCGGTCATCAAGCCGCTGATCGAAGGCGCCGAGATGAAGGAATATGCCGCCCACATGATCCCGGAAGGCGGCTACAAGGCGGTTCCGCAGCTCTACGGCGACGGCTGGATGGTGGTCGGCGACGCCGCCCACTTCAACAACGCCGCCCACCGCGAGGGCTCCAACCTCGCCATGGCCTCGGGCCGGATGGCGGCGGAGACGGTGCTCGAGCTGAAGGCGGCCGGCAAGTCCTTCTCCGCGGCCAATCTGGCGACCTACAAGAAGAAGCTCGACGACAGCTTCATCATGAAGGATCTGAAGAAGTATCGCGAGCTGCCCGGCATCATGCACGGCAACAAGCAGTTCTTCGGCGCCTATCCCGACGAAATCACCGCGGCGGCCCACAACTGGTTCACCGTGGACAGCGTCGACAAGAAGTCGAAGGAAAAGCAGATCATGAAGTCCTTCGTCAAGCGCCGCTCGGTGATGGGACTGGTCGGTGACGCAATCAAGCTGGTGAGGGCCGTGCGATGAGCATCATGGTGAAGGTCGAAGAGAAGCTCTATCAGAACCGCTACATCGTCGATGAAAGCCGGCCGCACATCCAGATCAAGAGCGAGGAGACCTGCAAGAGCTGCGACAAGCAGGCCTGCACCTTCTGCTGCCCGGCCGCCTGCTACAGCAAGAACGAAGCCGGTTCGGTGACGCTCGTCACCGACGGCTGCCTGGAATGCGGAACCTGCCGGGTCGTTTGCCAGGACAAGGGCAACATCGCCTGGGACTATCCGCGCGGCGGCTACGGCATCAGCTACAAGTTCGGCTGACCGTCCCGGCTTCCGGGTCCCCAGCCTCGAACGGCCTCCGCGCGGCGACGCGCGGGGGCCTTTTCGTCTGCGTCTTGTTTGGATCTTGTTTGGAGGCAGGGAGGAGACGAAGGCCGTCCGCTATGCCCGGCGCCCGAGTTGCAGCGCCGCCTGGTTCAGTGCCCGCTGGAGCTCAGCGGGGAAATAGGGCTTGCGGACGAAGCCGAAGGGTTCGCAATCGGCGGCCCGGTGCCGCGTTTCGGCATCGGCGAAGGCCGAGGTGAAGATGCAGCGCGTGCCGGCATGCGCACGGATGGCTGCGGCTGCCTCGATCCCGTCGCGGGTGCCGCGCAGGCGGATGTCCATCATCACGACATCGGGATGCAACCGTTCCGCAGCCTCGACCGCGTCCTCGGCGTTGTCCTCGATGCCGACGACGGCGAAGCCGAGCATCCCGAGGATCTCCTCCAATGCCATGGCGGCGAGGCTTTCATCTTCGACGATGAGGATCCGCAGGGGAGGGTCGGTGTCGGATGTGGGATCGTTCATATTGATTGCGTGCATGCTGTCACAGCGATTCTACAGAAGCATCGCAGGGCGCGAACCCAAAAACGCAGGGTTATGACCAATGGTGCAGTCTGCGCCGAACGCATGGGTCGCACCGGCACAGGGCTTGTTTTTGAGCGGCCTCGCGCACCATCTTTGGTCCATGGCTGTTTTCGCAATCGAATCCTGCCGTTCCGCACCGTTTCCCGGCCCCTGTTTTCTGGGCCGGCCGGCGGAGCGGCACCCTTGGCCATGAGGAGACCGGCGATGGACCTGCGTGTCTGTTTTGAAAACATGGAAAGCGTCAACGTCAACGACGCGACGATGATGAAGCATTACGCCAAGAGCTATCTGGCGGATTTCGACCCGGAATGGGCTGGGTTCATCATGCTTCCCCATGACGAGACGATGCGTGCGACGATGGAGCCCGCCTGGCAGGTGCTGATCCGCGACGCCACGCCGCGCAAGGAACAGGATCTGCTGCGCTACATCGACGACAACCCGATGGCGGCGTATCACGTCCACGTCTACCGCCGCGACACCGGTCCGAACGAGGTCAAGATCCACTGACGGCGAAAGGGGGGCGCCCGGCGCCCCCCTTCGCTGGCGGGAAATCGGTGAGGATCGGTGCCGGCGGCTCAGCCGACCGGCGAACCCAGCAGGCTGTCCAGCGGCACGAAGCGGTCGGCCATCTTGCGCGCCTCCTCCTTGTGGACCTTGAAGGTCTTCTCGGCGATGGCGTTGGAGACGACGAAGTCCAGGTAGGCGCGCTCCAGATGGACGCGGTAGCGGGACGACATGCCGTCATCGTCCAGGCCTTCCATGCCGCCATCGGCCGACAGGTAGTCGTGGAACCGCTGCAGGATGTGCAGCCGGTTCACATTCACCACGCGTTGGTCGTAGGTGACGTGGAAATAGCGCAGGAAGTCTTCCGCGGTTTCCAGATCGTCGAGGTCGTCGGTGAACTCGCTCATCGTCGAAGGCTCCTCACGCGTTCTGCTGGGTGGAAGGGGAGGGGCTGCACCCCTCCTGGTCGCAGATGTTGCCGCAGGAACTGCAGGCGACACCGTCCAAACGTATATCGCTCAGCCGAATTTCCGAAAGACGGACATTCGTATCACCGATCCGTGACAATCCCGTTGCGGTCTCGGCCGCGGCATGGGCTTCCAGCCGGGCTTCGATGCGGTTGATGTGGTCGATCAGGCAGGCGATCGCCCGGCCGACCGGGTCGGGCATCAGGTGGTGTTCCAGGTCGATGCCGTGGTCGGACAGCTGGCGCTGGGTTTCCGGCCGGACCACCCGGCCGGGAATGCCGACCACGGTCATGCCGGGCGGCACCGGCTTGGTCACCACGGAATTGGCGCCGACCCGCGCGTTGGCGCCCACCGTGATCGGCCCCAGGATCTTGGCCCCGGCCCCGACCAGCACGCCGTCCATCAGCGTCGGATGGCGCTTGCCCTTGTTCCAGGACGTGCCGCCCAGCGTCACCCCATGATAGAGCGTGACGTCGTCGCCGACCTCCGCAGTCTCGCCGACCACGACGCCGGCGCCATGGTCGATGAAGAAGCGGCGGCCGATGGTGGCGCCGGGATGGATGTCGATGTTGGTCAGCGCCCGGGCCAGATAGGACAGGAAGCGGGCCGGCCAGCGCAATCCCCGACGCCAGGCGGCGTTGGCGAAGCGGTACATCACCAGCGCATGGATGCCGGGATAGCAGGTCAGCACGTCGAAGAGGTTGCGCGCCGCCGGATCGCGGTCGAACACGCAGGCGACGTCCTCGCGCAGCAGGGCGACGATGCCGGGGGCGGTCATCGCGTCCCTCCCCGCCGGGCCAGTGGCCGGCGCGGTGGCCGGATCGGCGTCGATTGCTGACATGCCTCAGCCCTCCCGATGTGGGTTGCCGGTATGCGGGTCGATGTGTTCATGCCGTGACCGGCACCGGAGTCGCGGCCTCCAGGAAGGCGCGCAACTCGTCCGGCGTCGGCGGACGCTTGGCGCGGGTGGCGAGCGCCCGGACCTGCGGCAGCACCAGCTGCGCCGCGACGTCGTCGCAGGCGATGCCGAGCCGCTCGTAGGCGAGCTTCACCGCCGCGGTGCCGGAATGCTTGCCCAGCACGATGCGGTGCTCGCGCCCGACCTCGGCCGGATCGAAATTCTGGTAGGTGGCACGGTCGCGCAGCAGGCCGTCGACATGGATGCCGGCCTCGTGCGTGAAGACGGCATCGCCGACGATCGACTTGTTGACCGCCACCGGCCGGTTGGATGCCCGCTCCACCAGATCGGAGATGGTGCCGAGCGACCGCGTCTCGACGCCGGTGTCGATGTGGTAGAGGTGCTTCAGCGACACCACCACCTCTTCCAGCGGCGCGTTGCCGGCGCGCTCGCCCAAGCCGTTCACCGTGGTGTTGACATGGGTGGCGCCGCCCAGAACAGCGGCCAGCGAATTGGCGTTGGCGAGGCCCAGGTCGTCATGGGCGTGGATCTCGATCTCCAGGTCGGTGGCCCGGCGCAGCCGTTCGATGCAGGCGCGCGTCTGGAACGGGTCGAGCACGCCCAGCGTGTCGGCGAAGCGGAAGCGGCGGGCGCCGGCGGCCTGGGCGACGGTGGCGGCTGCGATCAGGAAATCCATGTCGGCGCGGGAGGAATCCTCGCCGCCAACGCTGACCTCCAGCCCATGGTCGCGCGCCTGCTTGACCTTGCGTTCGATTTCCGCCAGCGCCCAGGCACGGCTGCGCTTCAGCTTCTTCGTGATGTGGATGTCGGACACCGGCATCGACAGGTTGACGAAGCCGACACCGCAGGACAGCGCCGCCTTCAGGTCGGCGTCGTGCATGCGGCACCACACCATCAGCCGGCCCTTCAGCCCCAGCGAGGCGACGGCGCGGATGCCCTCGCGCTCCTCCTCGCCCATGGCGGGGATGCCGATCTCCTGCTCCGGCACGCCGGCCGCGTCGAGCGCACGGGCGATGGCGATCTTCTCGTCGAGCGTGAAGGCGACACCGGCCGTCTGCTCGCCGTCGCGCAGCGTGGTGTCGTTGATGGTGGCGAAGGTGATGGGCATGGGGGCACCTTCTGGGAACGTTGTTGCCGCGGATGCCCCCTCCCCATCCCTCCCCCTCTTCGAGGGAGAGGGGGTAGGAACTTTGTGGGGAAATTTGCAAAGGAGCGGCGGCAGTCCCCTCTCCCGCGAAGCTCTCGCACAAAGCTGCGCTTTGTGCTGACGCGGCAGGCGGACCATAGGTCCGCTGGGAGCGGGGGAGGGCTAGGGAGGGGGCAAAGCGCTGCCCCCATCAGAAGTGTCGCAGACCGGGCCGGGAACCCGCCCCGACGGGGTGTCGTCGGGCGGGGTGCCGGGACGAACCCCCGGCCCGGCCTGCGATTCCGGTGTTACGAATAGACGGGTGCGAATTCCTTCGGCTTGCCAGCTTCCTGCTGCCAGTAGGGCGACAGACTGCGCAGCTTGGCGATGATGCCCGGCACCACGGCGATGACCCGGTCGATCTCCTCTTCCGTCGTCTCGCGCGACAGGGAGAAGCGGGTCGCCCCGTGCGCTGCCGTGTAGGGCACGCCCATGGCGCGCATGACGTGGCTGGGCTCCAGCGAGCCCGAGGTGCAGGCCGAACCGGACGACGCGGCGATGCCGGCCTCGTTCAGCAGCAGCAGGATCGCCTCGCCCTCGATGTACTCGAAGGCGATGTTGCAGGTGTTGGGCAGGCGATGGTCCGGGTTGCCGGTGACGAAGCAGCTCGGGACCGCCGCCAGGATCGCCTTTTCCAGCTTGTCGCGCAGCGCCTTCACCCGCGTGTTCTCGTCGCCCATATGGACCAGCGCCAGCTGGGCGGCGGCGCCCAGCCCGACGATGCCCGGCGCGTTCTCGGTGCCGGCGCGGCGCGAGCGCTCCTGGTGGCCGCCGCGCAGCATCGGGCGGAAGCGCAGGCCGCGCTTGACGTAGAGCGCGCCGATCCCCTTGGGGGCGTGCAGTTTGTGGCCGGACAGCGACAGCATGTCGATGGCGCTGTCGGCCAGCTTCATCGGGATCTTGCCGACCGACTGGACCGCATCGGTGTGGAAGATTGCGCCGACCTCCTTGGCCATGCGCGCCAGTTCCTCGACCGGGAAGATCGTCCCGGTCTCGTTGTTGGCCCACATGATCGAGACGATGGCGACCTGATCGGACAGGGCTGCGCGGTAGGCCTCCATGTCGAGGTCGCCCTTGCCGTCGACCGGGATGCGGTGGACCTTGTAGCCGCGCTTCTTCTCCAGATACTCGCACAGCGACAGCACGCCGGGATGCTCGACCACGCTGGTGACGATCTCGCGCTTCTTCGGGTAGGCCTCCAGCGCCGACAGGATGGCGGTGTTGTCGCTTTCCGTCCCGCCGGAGGTGAAGACGATCTCGCTGTCGTGGGCCGCGCCCAGCACTGCCTGGACCTGCTTGCGCGCCCATTCGATCTTGCCGCCCACCGCGGCGCCGAAGCCGTGCATCGACGACGGGTTGCCGAAATGCTCGGTGAAGAGCGGCAGCATCTCCTGGAGGATTTCCGGGTCGACGCGGGTGGTGGCGTTGTTGTCGAGATAGATGCCCTGGCTCATGGTCAGGCTTCCTTTCAACCGGCGTGGGCGGGCAGGAGGGAGGCCGGCTTGACGCGCACGAACTCGCCCAGCTTCTCGACCAGCTTCATCTGCACGCCCATCATCGTGCCTGCCGACTGCGAACAGCCGGAGCAGGCGCCGGTCAGGCGGACGTAGATATCCTTGCCGTCGATGTCGACCAGTTCCACGTCGCCGCCGTCACGCTGGATCTGCGGCCGCATCTCCTCGATCGCGCCCATGATGACCTGCATGCGCTGGACGTTGGTCAGCTTGGGCGCGGCGGCCGGCTCGGCCTTCGGCTCCAGCGGCTTGATCGCGTCCAGCCCGACGGTGCCCGGCGTGTGCTTCCTGGCGGGCTTCAGGGCGCCGGTCTTGGCCATCACCTCCTCCAGCACCTCCTCGATCTTCTCGTGGCAGGTCTGGCAGGAGCCGCCGGCCTTGGTGTAGTGGGTGACCTCCTCCAGCGTGGTCAGGCCGTTGACGGTCACCGCGCGCTCGATCATGGCGGCGTCGATGCCGAAGCACTTGCAGACCAGCTCGCCTTCCTCATGGTCGTCTTCCCACGCCTCGCCCTTGTAGTTGGCGATGGCGGCGCGCAGGGCCTCGGCACCCATGACCGAGCAGTGCATCTTCTCCGGCGGCAGGCCGCCCAGATACTCGGCGATGTCGCGGTTGGTCAGGACCAGCGCCTCGTCCACCGTCTTGCCGATGATCATCTCGGTCAGCGCCGACGAGGAGGCGATGGCCGAACCGCAGCCGAAGGTCTGGAACTTGGCGTCCTCGATGATCTGGGTGTCGGGATCGACCTTCAGCATCAGACGCAGGGCGTCGCCGCAGGTGATGGAGCCGACCTCGCCAACCGCGTTGGCGGTATCCAGGACACCGGAGTTCTTCGGGTTGAAGAAGTGTTCCTTGACCTTGTCGGTGTAGTTCCACATGTCGCTGCTGCCTTTCCGTGGGGTGCGCGCCTTGGGGAAGAAATCCGGGGGGAAGAAATCCGTTGCCGGTGATCAGTGCGTCGAATAGGGCGCCGACGAGCCGCAGCCCGACGAGGTGGTCGAGCAGGAGCCGCCGCTCTCGCCACCGGCGGAGAAGGACTTGCCGCAGCCGCAGCTGCTGGTGGCGTTCGGGTTGTCGAACTTGAAGCCCGACCCCTCGATCCCCTCGACGAAATCGACCACCACGCCATCCAGGAAGGGCTGGCTGTTGGCGTCGACGAAGATGGTGACCGGGCCGAAGCTGAACACCGCGTCCTCGTCGGTGGCCGCCGCCTCCAGCCCCATCTGGTATTTCAGGCCGGCGCAGCCGCCGTCGGTCACCGCGATGCGCAAGCCGGCGGCGCCGCCGCCCGACTTCGCCAGGACCTGTTCCAGGGTGGAAACCGCCGCATCCGTCAGCGTCACCATGTCCCGCCTCCTCAAAACGCGTTGCCGGGGTGCCGGCCGATCTGACGAGGAGAAAAGCAAAGGGTGTGCCAACTGATCAAACCATTGATTTTCAACGATTGTCAGGTTGCCGGAGGCTGGCGCGATTCCGACAAAGTTTCGCAGGCGTATGAATTTGTCGGGTTTGGCGCGTGTCGCCTTTGCGACAGCAGCGACACTTTGCCGCACAAAGAGATTGTGGTCTTTCCCTCTCCCCGCGCGCCTACCATCTACCGTCGTCGGTGCGTCGGATGGTTGAACGAGACAGCGGAAGGGTGAGGGGAGATGGACCAGCCGATCGAGCTCAGGATGTCGAACGGCCGCATGGCCTTCGGCGACGTGCCCGAACACATCGACGACTTGCTGCAGGAGGCGGTGAAGGCGCGGGATGTGCCGGAGGCCTGCGAGGCGCTGTTGTGGGAGGCCCACCGCCAGGGACCGCGCGTGCTGCCGGTCTTCTATGCGCTCTACAAATTCTACTTCAACCGCAAGAAGCTGGCCGAGGCCGAGCGGGTGGCCCGCATCGGGCTGGACTCGGCGGCCCAGCAGGGCGGCTTCCCCGCCGACTGGTCGCAACTGACCGTGGGGACCACCGACTGGTCGGCGGCCGGGCCGGCGCGCTTCTTCCTGTTCACCATGAAGGCGCTGGCCTTCATCGAACTGCGCCGCCACAACCGCGACAAGGCGCTGGCCATCCTCGCCAAGATGGCGGAGATCGATCCGGTGGACCAGGTCGGCTACGGCACCATCGCCGCGCTGGCCCGCGGACTGGACGGCGAGCCCGGGGCAGGACCGGCGTAGCGCACGTCAAAAAAATCCCCCGGCCGGGCGGACCCGGGCCGGGGGCAGGGGGAATATGCGTCTCACGACGCGGTCACGACGCGCTCTCACGTCGAGGGCGTGCGGCGGTGGCGTGCGGCGCGTCAGGCCGCGACGGACTCCAGCGCCGGATAGTCGGTGTAACCCTTGGCGGTGCCACCGTAATAGGCGTTGCGGTCGGCCTCGGCCAACGGCGCGTCGGTGCGGAAGCGCAGCGGCAGGTCCGGGTTGGAGATGAAGGCCTCGCCGAAGCTGACCGCGTCGGCCTCTCCCTTCGCCAGCGCCGCGTCGGCGTCGGTCCGGCTGTAGCCGCCATTGAGGATGAACGGTCCCTTGAAGGCCGCGCGCAGGGCCGCGGCGACATGGGGAGCGCCCTCCGGCGGTGCCATATGGTGGCCGGGGCGCCCTTCGATCACATGCAGATAGGCGAGGCTGAACGGGTTCAGCGCCTGGGTGATCGACAGGAAATGCGGCAGCGGATCGCTGTCGCCCATGTCGTTGAACACGCCGGTCGGCGACAGGCGGACACCGATGCGGTCGGCGCCGACGGCATGGGCGGTGGCCTCCAGGATTTCCAGCAGGAACCGGCACCGGTTCTCCACGCTGCCGCCATAGCGGTCGGTGCGTGCGTTGGTACGGTCGCGCAGGAACTGGTCGACCAGATAGCCGTTGGCCGCATGGATTTCGACGCCGTCCAGGCCGGCGTCGAAGACGGCGCGCTTGGCCGCATCGGCGAAATGGCGGACCAGCGCCGGGATCTCGTCGGTTTCCAGCGCGCGGGGCACCGGGAACGGCTCCATGCCGGCGCCGGTGTAGAGCTGGCCCTTGGCGGCGATGGCCGACGGGGCGAGCGGGGCCGCGCCGTTCGGCTGGAACAGCGGGTGGGAGATGCGGCCGACATGCCAGAGCTGCGTCACGATGCGGCCGCCGGCCGTGTGGACCGCTTCGGCCACCGCGCGCCAGGCGTGGGTCTGGGCGTCGGTGTGGATGCCCGGGGTGTTGGGATAGCCCTGGGCGGTGTCGCAGACCTGCGTCGCTTCGGTGATGATCAGGCCGGCCGATGCGCGCTGCGCATAATATTCGGCGGTGAGTTCGGTCGGGCAGTTGCCCGCACCGGCGCGGCTGCGCGTCATCGGCGCCATGATGACGCGGTTCGGCAGTTCGATGGCGCCGAGGCGCAGCGGCGTGAACAGATCCGGCGTGTCGGTGCTTTGCGGCATGGCGGGAATACCCCCTGTTGGGCAATCGGCTTGTATGTATGTGAGTACATACTTGAACCGCAGCGCGCCGCTTGTCAAGTATGTAGCTGCATACTTATTATCGAGCCGAACGGGGCCCCGCTTTTCCGGCTGTGCCCCTGCGGTGGTCGGGCTGAGAGGGTCGTGGTTTGGACGCGAACAAGGAAACGGACGGCTGTTGCCCGGGCATGGACGGGGCAGAGGGTGGTGCCGAGGGCGGTTGCGAGGGTGGCGGGCGCAAGCGTGACCGTGCCGCGACCGAAGGCGCGCTGCTCGACGCCGCCAAGGCGGTGTTCGCCGAACGCGGCTTCGACGCGGCGACGACGCGCGAGATCGCCGGCCGGGCCGGGGTCAACGAACAGCTGATCCAGCGTTACTTCTCCGGCAAGAGCGGACTGCTGCTGGCGGTGGTGGAGCGCTACTGGCGCGAGGAAGCGGGCGGCTGCGACCTGCCGCCCCTGCATGAGGATCTGGAAACCGACCTCGCCCGCTTCCTGCACGCCCAGTTGAAGCACAGCTGGAAATGCCGCGACTTCACCCGCGTGGTGCTGGCGCGCGCGCTGGTCGATCCGGCCATCGCCGACGAGATGGCGCGCACCCTGTCGCAAAGCCGCATTCCCTGCCTGCTGAAGCGGCTGGAAGGCCATCGCGACCGCGGCGCCATCGCTGCCGACGCCGACCTCGCCAATGTGGCGGCCGGCATCGCGACGCTCAGCTTCGGGCTGGGCTTCCTCGATCAGGTGGTGTTCGGCCGCGAGGACGCAGGCATCTGCGCCATGGTCGGGACGCTGGCCCACACCATCGCCCACGGCCTGACGCCGCGGACATAACTACTTCGCCGTTGCCGCCGCCCGTGTCCGGTGGCTGTGGACCGCATCGGCGGTGAAGACCGCGAGCGCCAGCCAGATGCAGGCGAAGGCCGTGGCATGGCTGGCGGTGAAGGCCTCGCCATAGACCAGCACGCCCAGCAGCAATTGCCCGATCGGCCCGACATATTGCAGCAGACCCATGGTGGTCAGCGTCAGGCGCGACGCGCCGATCATGAACAGCACCAGCGGCACCGCGGTCATCGGCCCGGCCAGGACCAGCAGGATGCTCTCGCCCCAGGCATGGCCGAACGCCCCGCCGCCGCCCAGCCACAGCAGATAGCCCAGCGCCGCCGGCAGCAGCAGCGCGGTTTCCACCAGCAGCCCGATCACCGGGTCCACCGCCGCCTTCTTGCGCACCAGCGCATAGAAGCCGAAGGACAGGGCCAGCGACAGCGCAACCCAGGGCACCGCGCCATAGCTGACGACCAGGCTGCCGACGCCGGCACTGGCGATCGCCACGGCGAGCATCTGGCCGCGGCTCAGCCGTTCGTTCAGGAACAGCACGCCCAGCAGCACATTGACCAGCGGGTTGATGAAATAGCCCAGGCTGGCCTCGACCAGCCGGCTGTTCACCACCGCCCAGATGAAGACCGTCCAGTTGGTGGTCACCAGCAGGGTGGTGACCAGGAACACGCCCAGCCGGCGCCAACTGCCGACCGCATTGACGATGGCCGCCGGGCCGCGGGTGGCCAGCACGGCGACGCCGACCAGAACCACCGTCCACACCACGCGGTGGGCGACGATTTCGACCGCGCCGACATCGCCCAGCGACTTGAAGAAGACCGGGTTGACCAGCCCCCAGATCAAGTACGAGGACAACGCCGCGGCAAACGCCGCGGTCGTGGAGGTCGGAGCCTTGGCGGCGGTCGGGGTCTGAGCCATGCCGTCCGTTTAGCATATAATTTGAGCAGCGCGGCAGCCGGGCACCGGGCATGGCCGAACTGCGTGCGCGGCATGCTGGAGCGGCATGCCGCCCGGACATGCTAGGGGTTGAGCAGCCGCTCGCTCGCCATCATCCGGTCGGTCCAGTGGGCGTGCGGCTCGAACCGCCGTTCGAACAGACGCCACATGCCGGGCTGGCCGCTGGCGGTTTCGATCACCGCCACCGCATCGCCGCCATGCCGTGCCGCCACCCGCTCGGCCCCTTCGGCATAGGCGCCCATCAGCCAGCCGCGCCGGTCGTAAGGCGGCCTCACCCAGCCGACCGGGAAGAACCAGCGCGCCGCCGCCGGCTGTTGGACGCACAGCGCCCAGCCGACGATTTCGTCGGCCGCATCGCCGATCACCAGCGACAGGTCGGGGTCGAGCGCGTTGCGCCAGTGCCTGGGCTGTGCCCAGCTGGGCGCCTCGCCGCGCTCGATCAGCGTCTGCGCCAGCGCCTCGCCTCCGGTCCCGCGTTCCCGCCAGGACCACAGCCGGAACCCCTCCGCCTGCATCCGCGCCATCAGCGAATCGCGGTCGCGGAACACCGCCACCGTGTCGCGGACCGCGCCGCAGATGCGCAGGCGCGCCGGCTCCGGTTCCGGCCAGCCGGCGGCACGCAGCGTCGCGGCGAAGGCTGCGGCCCCCGGCAGCCGGTCGGAATAGTCGACGGTCAGCCGCCGCACGCCCAGCGCAAGCAGATGGTCCTCCAGGGCCGTCAGCAGCCGCAGGGCGAGGCCCCGCCTGCGGTGGCTGCGGGCCACCATCAGCGACAGCAGGGCCTGTCTCCCGTCTTCCAGCGGCCAGCCGGGTGCGACGCCGCTCAGGGCCAGGCCGGCCGGCCGGCCGCCGTCCCAGGCCGCCACCGCGCAAGGCCGGCACAGCCGCCGCTCCCCAGGATCGGCCAGCGACATCAGCGAGCGATAGGAGGGCCAGGTCAGCGGGGCCAGCGCCTCCGCCTCGCAAATGGCGACGGGCCGGATGACTTCGGGGTGAGGAGACATCGATCATTTTCCCGCATCGGCGTCGCGATCAAGGGCGGTATGGAAATACCATTTCTACTTGTCGGGTCGATGATTGCCGGTATATAGCGGGCTTATGGCCATGTCTATGCTTGCCATATGGCAGATCGACACGGTTTCAAATTTTAAACAATTGCAAGAAGGTGTCCTATGACTTCGCAAGCCGGTGTCGATCCGCTCCTGCAACTCCGCCGTCAGGCCGAAGCGGCCCTGGTGGACCGTGCGCAGTCGGACGCGGCATTCCGTGCCCTGCTGGTGAAGGACCCGCACGCGGCCTTGAAGACGCTGTTCGGCACCGATCCGATCCCCGGCATCGTTCTGAAGGTGGTCGAGGAGCAGCCGGGCGAGATGACCCTGGTCCTGCCCGCCGCCGACCAGAGCGAGCTGCCGGACGATCTGCTGGATCTCGCGTCGGGCGGAACCAGCTTTTCGGCCTTCATCCTGTACGGTCCCAACGACGCGCCGCCGAAGCAGAAGAAGTAAGGCGCGCCGCGCATACGGATAAAAGTGCGCCCAAGCAAAAAGCCCCGCCGGAGCGGGGCTTTTTCCATTCCGGCACCGGACCGGCCGGCACCGGACCGGAGCGCGACGTCAGGCAGCGGCACCGGTGGCGACGCCCTTGTCGGCCATCAGGCTCTGCAGCTCGCCGCTCTCGTACATCTCGCGGACGATGTCGCAGCCGCCGACCAGCTCGCCCTTGACGTAGAGCTGCGGGAAGGTCGGCCAGTTCGAATATTCCTTCAGGCCCTGGCGCAGGCCCGGCTCCTCCAGGATGTTGACGCCCTTGAACTTGACGCCGACATGGCTCAGCACCTGGACGACGGCGGCAGAGAAGCCGCACTGCGGGAACACCGGGGTTCCCTTCATGTAGAGCACGACATCGTTGCCCTTGAGGTCCTGTTCGATGCGCTCGACGACGTTCTGATCGACCATGACTTGGATGATCCTTCCGATGGGGCCCGGCGGAGCCGGAGCCCGGTCCTTTTGGGATGTCTTTCGACGTGTGGTGACGCGCCTTGTGCTCAGGCGCCTTCCGGCACTGCTGTTCTCAGGCGCCTTCCGGCACCGCGGTGGTCAGCGCCAGGGCGTGCAGTTCGCCGCCCATCTTGCCCTGAAGGGCGGCGTAGACCATCTGGTGCTGCTGCACCCGGCTCTTGCCCTTGAAGGCGGTTGAGGTGACGAGCGCGGCATAATGGTCGCCGTCGCCTCGCAGATCCGCGATCTCGACGACCGCGTCCGGGATGCCCTCCTTGATGAGCTTTTCGATCGTGGCGGCTTCCATCGCCATGGGTCCAGTCCTCGCTCTGTTCAGGATTGCCCCGCCCGGGCACATGCTTCTCGAGATAGAGTAGGTGCGGCCGGGCCGTTTGTCATCCACCCGCGAAGATTTGCCGATCTGCGGAAGACGCCGTGACGGCCCGGCAGGATCAGGATGTCACTCGCCGAACACGCGCTTGAACACGGTGTCGACATGCTTGGTGTGGTAGGTCATGTCGAACATCGGCTCCAGCCGGTCGCGGCCGATATGCTTGGCGATGTCCGGGTCGTTCGAGAGCATGTCGAGGTAGTTGCCGCCCTTCTCCCACACGTGCATGGCGTTGCGCTGCACCGCCTTGTAGCTGTCCTCGCGGCTCATGCCGGCCTGGGTCAGCGCCAGCAGGACGCGCTGCGAGAACACCAGCCCGCCCAGATCGTCCAGGTTCTTCTGCATGCGCTCGGGATAGACCACCAGCTTTTCCATCATGCCGGTCAGCCGCGCCAGCGCGAAGTCCAGCGTGACGGTGGCGTCGGGGCCGATCATGCGCTCGACCGAGCTGTGGGAGATGTCGCGCTCGTGCCACAGCGCGACGTTCTCCAGCGCCGGGACCACGGCGGCGCGCACGATGCGGGCAAGGCCGGTCAGGTTCTCCGACAGCACCGGGTTGCGCTTGTGCGGCATCGCCGACGAACCCTTCTGGCCGGGGTGGAAATACTCCTCCGCCTCGCGCACCTCGGTGCGCTGGAGATGGCGGATTTCCGTGGCCAGATTCTCGATGCTCGACGCGATCACGCCCAGCACGGAGAAGAAGAAGGCGTGGCGGTCGCGCGGGATGACCTGGGTCGACACCGGCTCCACCGCCAGCCCCAGCTTGGCGGCGACATGCTCCTCCACCCGCGGGTCGATGTTGGCGAAGGTGCCGACCGCGCCGGAGATGGCGCAGGTGGCGATGTCCCGGCGTGCCTGCACCAGACGCTCGCGCCCGCGGACGAAGGCGGCGTAATGGCCTGCCAGCTTCAGGCCGAAGGTGGTCGGCTCGGCGTGGATCCCGTGGCTGCGGCCGATGGTGACGGTGTCCTTGTGCTCGTACGCCCGGCGCTTCAGCGCGGCGAGCAGAGCGTCCATGTCGGCGAGCAGCAGGTCGGCGGCCTGGGTCATCTGCACCGACAGGCAGGTGTCCAGCACGTCCGACGAGGTCATGCCCTGGTGGACGAAGCGGGCCTCGGGGCCGACATATTCGGCGAGGTTGGTGAGGAAGGCGATGACGTCATGGCGGGTTTCGCGCTCGATCTCGTCGATGCGGTCGATCTCCCACTTGCCGCGCTCCCACACGGCCTTGGCGGCCTCCTTCGGGATCACGCCCAGCTCGGCCTGCGCGTCGCAGGCGTGCGCCTCGATCTCGAACCAGATGCGGAAGCGGTTTTCCGGCTCCCAGATGCGGGCCATTTCGGGGCGGGTGTAGCGGGGGATCATCGGCACTCTCCGGAGGATGCGGGCGCTTGTTCGAAGGACGGCTGCGGGTCTCAGTAGCACGCGCGCGCGACCATAGCGGCGGCGGCGCGCGTTTTAAAGCCTCGCGATGGCGACCGGCTCCCGGGCATGGCGGGAGGGACGCTGCGCCCGTGTTAATCTTCATGGCCGAACCGTTGCCGGGCTAAGGGAATCCGCGCCTAAGGGAAAAGCCGGGCGCCGGTGGCCGGCCATGGCAGGATTTGCGGCTCTTTTTCCCTGCCGTCGATGTTCGGTGCGTCATCAATCCATCAGGGGGCGAGGAAAACAGTCAAAGAGTCGCGCCCTGGTGTGTTCCATTCGCTTGCGGTTGAATCCATGCGAGTATTAAGCAACACTTGTGAAGCGCCGGGGGGTTGCCCCTGACCGCTCTTCGTCATGTCTGTTCTCAGGGAGCCCTTCTTGTCCGACCCAGTCGCCGAGCTGGTCCGCGTGCCGTCGCGCTCGTCCGACGAGGCCCGGCTCTACCGCCTGCAATTCCTGGCATCGATGGCGCTGGTGTCGGCGCTCGTCATGGGGCTCGGCCTTTATTTCGTCTGGCAGCACTGGGCCGACCTGGAGCACGACCTGCAGCAGAGCGAGGCGCGCTATGTCCAGGAGCAGCATCAGGCGCTGGTGCAGGAGGTGGAGAATGCGCAATCCTACCTCGCCTACATGCGCTCGCGGGTCGAGCCGCTGCTGAAGGAGCAGCTGCGCTCCCAGGTCGACGAGGCCTATGCAATCGCCCGCAGCGTGTATGAGCGGCAAAAGGACATCCTTCCCGAGCAGGCGGTCAAGGAATCGATCAAGGAGACTCTGCGGCCGCTGCGCTTCTCGGCCGGGCGCGGCTACTATTTCATCAACGATCTGAACGGCGGATCGGTGCTGATGCCGGTCGACCCGTCGCGCGAGGGGACCTTTTCCGCCGCCGGGTCCGACCCGCAATGGACTGCGGTGGTGCGCGAACTGATGCGGGCGGCCCAGGACCCCGCCCTGCGCAACTTCGCCCGCTACCGCTGGCGCATGCCGGGCGACCCGTCGCAGACGGTCGACAAGCTGGCCTTCGTCCGCCGCTTCGAGCCCTATGACTGGCTGCTCGGCGCCGGCGACTCGCTGGGCGCGGTGGAGGCGCGGCTGCAGCACGAATCGCTGGAGCGGCTGCGCGCCTTCCGGTTCGGCGAGACCGGCTATATCGGCGTGCTTCGCGAGGATGGGCAGGTGCTGCTGTCGCCGACCGCCCCGGCATCGGAAGGGATGAATGCCAGCGACCTGCCCTGGCAGACCGAACGCGACCTGATCGCCCGTCTGCTCGAACAGGGACGCCAGGGCGGCGGGGAGGTGCGCTACGACTGGATCCACCCGGTCACCGCGCAGCCGACGCCGAAGATGGCCTATGTCTCCGCCCCCACGGTGTGGGGCTGGATGCTGGTCGCCGGCTTCTATATCGACGACGTCGGCAAGGAGATGGAACAGCGCCGGGCGGAGATCAGCCGCGGCGTCAACCAGCGCGTCTGGACCACCGTCGCGGTGCTGGCGGTGGCGCTGGCCGCGTCGGTCTGCGTCTCCTGGCTGGTCACCGGCTGGATCCGGCGCATCGTCGGCAGCTACCAGCTGCGGGCCCGGCGCAGCGACAGCATGCTGCGGGAAAGGGCCCGCCAGCTCTACCTCGCCAACTTCTTCGTGGACCATGTCTCCGAAATCGTCGTTCTGGCCGACGCGCAGCTGCGCCTCGCCTATGTCAATCCCTTCGGTCTTCGGGCGCTGGGCGGGTCGCCGGAGGATCTGGCGATGGGGCCGGCCGACCTGCTGGAGCATTTCGCCGCCGAGGGCGAGGACGCGGCCAGCCATTACGAAACCCTCTATCACACCCCCGACGGCCGGGTGCTGGAGCTGGAGGTCACCGCCAGCCGGATCACCTATGAGGGCGAGGTCTATTATTCCGCCATCGCCCGCGACATTTCCGAGCGCAAGCGGGCGGAATGGCAGCTGAGGCTGTCGGCCAAGGTGTTCGACAACGCGGCCGAGGGCATGTTCGTTGCCAACGACCACCTGCAGATCGTCGCCGCCAACGACGCCTTCGTCCGCATCACCGGCTTCGATCGGGAGGAGGTGCTGGGGCGCGGTCCGGAGTTCCTGCGCTCCGACCGCAACCCGCCCGGCTTCTACGAGGATCTCTGGGTTCAGCTGGCCGCCAGCGGCCATTGGGCCGGCGAGATCTGGAGCACCCGCAAGAACGGCGAGATGTTCCCGGAATGGCTGAGCATCAAGCTGGTTCGGAACGAGGACGGAGCGGCGGTCAACTATATCGCCGCATTCACCGACATCACCGAAACCCGTGCGCAGGAGGAGCGGATCCGCCATCTGGCGCAGTTCGACTTCCTGACCGACCTGCCCAACCGCTTCCTGCTGCGCGACCGGCTGGAGCGGGCGATGCTGGCCGCCGGCCGGCACGGCAGCAAGGTGGGGCTGCTGTTCGTCGATCTCGACCGTTTCAAGACCATCAACGACAGCCTGGGCCATCAGGTCGGCGACATCCTGCTGCGCGAGGTGGCGACCCGGCTTCTCGACACCGTGCGGGCCAGCGACACGGTCAGCCGCCAGGGCGGCGACGAGTTCATCATCCTGATCGGCGACATGAGCAGCCCTGATTCGGCCGGCATCGTGGCGCGCAAGGTGCTCCGCGCGCTGTCCGACCCCTACCTGATCGACGGGCACGAACTGCTGGTCACGCCGTCCATCGGCGTCGCCGTCTATCCCGACGATGGCACCGGCATCGACGCGCTGCTGAAGAGCGCCGACATGGCGATGTATGCCGCCAAGGAGGCCGGGCGCGCCACCTACCGCTTCTTCACGCCGGAACTGAACCGCCGCGCGTCGGACCGGATGTGGACGGAGAACAACCTGCGCCGCGCGCTGGCCAACAACGAGCTGGAACTGCATTTCCAGCCGCAATTCTCGCTGGACGGCCGCCGGCTGATCGGGGCGGAGGCGCTGGTGCGCTGGCGCCAGCCCGACGGCACGCTGATCATGCCGGGCCAGTTCATCCCGATCGCCGAGGACACCGGGCTGATCCTGCCGCTGGGCGACTGGGTGCTGGGCGAGGCCTGCCGTCGTGCGGCGGACCTGCTGCGCCACCGGGATCTGCAGATCGCCATCAACCTGTCGGCGGTGCAGGTCCGCCGCCCCGGCCTGGCGGAGCGGGTGGCGGGCTGGCTGTCGGCCTACGGCATCCCGCCGTCGGCGCTGGAGCTGGAGGTGACGGAAAGCGTCCTGATGGACGAATCCGACGTGGTGACGGAAACCTTCTCGCAGCTGCGCGAGATGGGGGTTTCGCTCGCCATCGACGATTTCGGGACCGGTTATTCGTCGCTGGCCTATCTGAAGCGCTTCCGCGTCGACAAGCTGAAGATCGACCGCAGCTTCGTCAGCGGCCTGCGCGCCGGCAACCCGGACAGCGGCGCCATCGCCGAGGCGATCATCGGCATGGCCCGGTCCTTGCGCATGCAGACGCTGGCGGAAGGGGTCGAAACCGAGGAGCAGTATGGCTGCCTCGTCGCGATGGGCTGCGACCAGTGCCAGGGCTATCTGCTGGGCCGGCCGATGCCGTACGACGATTTCCTCGCCTTCGTCCGGCGAGACGGCCGCCCGGCGGAAAACCGGGTGGCGGAGGCTGTGGAGTAGGGGGCGGGGATCGCCCACCGGTCAGCCGTAGCGCAGCAACCGGGTTCCGTTCGCCTTCAGCCAGGCTCGTGGCAACTGGACGTCCAGGCCGGCGGTCAGGCTGGCGCACAGCGCCCAGAAGCGCGCGGAATGGTTCATCTCGCGCAGGTGCGCCACCTCATGCCCGACGACATAGTCCAGCACCGGTTCCGGCGTCAGGATCAGGCGCCAGGAGAAGGACAGCCGGCCGGTCGACGAACAGCTTCCCCACCGGCTCTTGGTGTCGCGGATGGTGACGGCGGCGACGCGCGCGCCGATCGCCTCCGCCTTGGCGCGGGCCCGGGCGGACAGTTCGCGTCTGGCCTCGGCGACCAGGAAGTCGCGGACGCGGCGGGCGACATGCTCCGGCTGGCCGCCGACCAGCAGGGCGCCCTCCTCGATGCGGGTGGGGCCGCGCAGGGCAGGGTCGTGGCGGATGACATGCTCGACCCCCAGATAGGGCACGCCGGCCCCGTCGGCGAAGGGCAGCGAGGGCGGCATCGCCGCCAGACGCGCCCGCAGCCAGCCGTCATGCCGGCCGACGAACTGGCGGGCATCGCTTTCCGACACGCCGACCGGCACCACCACCTGGACCAGTCCGCGGCCGGCGTCGACCCGCAGGGTCATCCGGGTGGCGCGCGCACTCTCGCGCAGTTCCAGCGGCATCGGCAGGCCGGAGATCTCCAGCGCCCGCGGCGGCTGGGGCGGCCGGGCGGCGGACCGCTTGCGGCGGCGAAGGGGGGAGGGACGGCGCTGCACCATGGCGTCTTATAGCGCGGGGGCCGCCGGATGCGAAAGCGTCCTCCGCCCCGGATGCGAAAGCATCCTTCCCCTGATGCGGAAACATCCATAGACCTTTGTCGAAGCGCCGCCTCGGCTTTAAGAAATAGGGCCTTCGAACGAAGTGGGGCTATAGGGTCGACTGAGGTCACATTTGACACGTTCGATGGGAGCACAAGATAAAGCAGTGGTAACGCGGCAGTCTCCGCCTACCCGTTCCGATAGTCTTCCCGCAGTCTTGCCGAGTGCACGCCCATGCCCCCCATCCAAGAACAAATGCCGACACGCGAGGATTGGTTGGATGCCCTGCTGTCGGCGAATGGCGCTCCACATGCGTTGCTGGGTGGCGACGGGCGGGTGCTTGCGGCCAACCGGGCCTTCGCGGCTGGTTTGGGCCTTGCGCCCGAGACCGTGGAGGGACGCACGCTCGCCGAAGCCGGACTGCCTGCCGATGCCGCGCGGGAGATCGACCGGCTGCGGCACCGGGTGATGGAGACCGCGGTGACGGCCACCATCGATGGCCTGGGCTTGGATGGCCTTGCCGGCGCTGCGACGCTGACTCCGGTGCGTGACGCCGACGGCCGGGTCTGCGCGGTGGCGCTGGTCGGCGATGCAGGTGCCGCCGCCGCTGCCCTGGCCCAGGCCCGGGCCGAGGTGGCACAGGCGCGCGCCGATGCCGAGCGCGCCCGCACCGCCAAGGGCAAGTTCCTGTCGGCCGCCAGCCACGATCTGCGCCAGCCCTTCCAGGCGATGCACCTGTTCCACCATCTGCTGATCGGCCGGCTGACCGACCCGACCGACATCGAACTGGCGAACAAGCTGGAGCAGGCCATCGTCGGCGGCGAGACGCTGCTGCGTGCCCTGCTGGAGGTGTCGGCGCTGGAGGCCGGTCTGGTGACCGCCACCCCGCAGACCTTTCCGGTCGATGAACTCCTCGCCAGGATGCTGGAGGAATTCGGGCAGGAGGCGGAGGCCAAGGGCCTGCGCTTCAACGTCCATCCGCTCGATGCCGAGGTCACCAGCGATCCCGCGCTGATGGAACGGCTGCTGCGGCCGATCCTGTCCAATGCCCTGCGCTATACGCTTCAGGGCGGCATCCTGCTGGCGGCGCGGCGGCGCGGCGGCACTCTGCGGATCGAGGTGCGGGACACCGGCGTCGGCATCGATCCGTCCCAGCATGCGGCGATCTTCGAGGACTTCCACCAGCTCGGCAATCCCGGGCGCGACCGCAAGCACGGGCTGGGGCTGGGGCTCGCCATCGTGCGGCGGCTGGCGCAGGTGCTGGGGCATCCGGTGACGGTGCGGTCGGCGCTTGGCAAAGGCTCCGTCTTCGCGGTGGAGCTGCCATTGGCCGACCGTGCCGGAGACGGGCCGGGCGACGGGGATGAGGACCGGGAGTGCGGGGCGGCCGGCGGCGGCATGTCGGCGTCCTCCGCTCCGGCCCGGGCCGGAACCGTGCTGGTGATCGAGGATGACGCCATGCAGCTGGAGGGGATCGGCCTGCTGCTCCGCGGCTGGGGCTATGCGGTCATTCCCGCCCGCGGTATCGACGAGGCCTGCGCCGGGCTCGACAGCGCCGCGACGGCCCCCGACCTCGTGCTGTCCGACCTGCGGCTTTCGGGGCCGGAAACCGGGATCGACGCCATCCAGTCCGTGCGGGCGCGGTGCGGCCGGCGGGTGCCCGGCATCATCGTCACCGGCGATACCGATCCTGACCGGCTGCGCAGCGTCGGCCGCAGCGGCTTCCCCCTGATCCACAAGCCATGCGACCCCGACGCCCTGCGCAGCCTGTTGAGCCGCAGCCTGGGCGGCGAGCTGCTGGCCGGATGCCAGCCGGACGCCGTCTGCCTGCGATAAGTTTTTCACACCGCGAAAGCGCGGAACCGCGCCTTGACAGACGGACCTATGCGCGCCCAGTGTGACGCTTAGAGCAACCAAACAATTTCTTAAGATACCATCCGGACATTCCGCGTTTTTGCGCATGTCCGCAGGGCGCCTTTTGCGCGTGCCACCAAATCTTCACGAAAGCGTCGCGGGACGGCAACCCGTTGCCCTCATGACAACCGCGCACCATACCGGGACAGGGAGACCCACCGCATGTTGAGCCGCCGCAAGCTTGCCCTTCTGACGGGCGCCGCCACCGCCACCGCGCTGCTGTTCGCCGCCGCCCTGCCGGGCACGGCTTCGGCCCAGCAGAAGACGGTGGTCGAGTTCTGGCACGGGCTGCCGCAGCCGCTGGGCGGCCAGCTGGAGCAGATCGTCAAGGACTTCAACGACAGCCAGTCGGCGGTCCAGGTCAACCCCTCCTACAAGGGCAGCTATCCGGAGACGATGCAGGCGGCCATCGCCGCCTTCCGCGCCGGCAACGCGCCGCACATCGTGCAGATGTTCGAGGTCGGCACCGCCACCATGATGGCCGCCGGCCCGGCGGTGAAGCCGGTCTACCAGCTGATGCAGGAGACGGGTGCGTCCTTCGACCCTGCCGCCTACATTCCGGCGGTCAAGGGCTACTATTCGTCCAAGGACGGCAAGATGATGGCGCTGCCGTTCAACAGCTCCACCGCGATCATGTTCTACAACAAGGACGCTTTCCAGAAGGCCGGCCTCGACCCCAACACGCCGCCGGCGACCTGGCCGGACCTGATCGAGGCGGCGAAGAAGCTGAAGGCGTCGGGGTCCAGCTGCCCGTTCACCACCGCTTGGCCGACCTGGGTGCAGCTCGAACAGCTGGGCGCCATCCACGACACGCCCTTCGCCACCCAGGCCAACGGCTATGGCGGGCTGAACGCCGAGCTGAAGATCGACGCGCCGCTGTATGTCAAGCATGTGCAGACGCTGATCGACATGCAGAAGGACGGGCTGTTCAAGTATGGCGGCCGCGACAACAAGGCGGACGCCCTGTTCCCGTCGGGCGAATGCGCGATGATCCAGGGGTCGTCCTCCCTGCGCAGCCGCATCCTGAAGGAGGGGACCTTCGCCTGGGGTGCCGCGCCGCTGCCCTACTGGCCGGAATTCGCCAAGGGCGACCCGAAGAACGGCATCATCGGCGGCGCCGCCTTCTGGGTGATGACCTCGCCCAAGCGCAACGAGGCCGAATACAAGGCTGTGTCGCAGTTCTTCACCTACCTCGCCAAGCCGGAGGTGGATGCCAAGTGGCACATGGACACCGGCTATGTCCCGGTGACGCTCAAGGGCATCGAGATCGCCAAGGCGCAGGGCTATTACGGGAAGAATCCGGGTGCCGACGTGCCCGCCGCCCAGCTGACCCGCACCCCGACCACCGAGAACAGCATGGGCCTGCGGCTGGGCAACCTGCCGGAAATCCGCAACATCATCCAGGAGGAGCTCGAGAAGGCCTTCCAGGGCCAGCAGGACGCCCGCCAGGCCTTGGATGTCTCGATCAAGCGCGGCAACACGGTGCTGCGCAACTTCGAGCGGGCCAACAAGGGCTGATCGGCTGAACCGCCTTCGGGGCTCCCCTCTCCCCAACTGGGGAGGGGAGCCCCGAACGTCACGCATATCCGGCGAAAGACCTTCCCTTGCAGCGTCGCGTGACCTTCGACAACCGGCTGTTGCCCTACCTGCTGCTGGCGCCGCAGGTGGCGGTGACGCTGGTGTTCTTCATCTGGCCGGCGGCCCAGGCCGTCTGGCAGTCGGTGCATCTGCAGGACGCCTTCGGCATCCGCAGCGAATTCGTCTGGTTCGAGAATTTCGAACATGTGCTGGGCGATCCCAACTACATCGACACCCTCAAGGTCACGGTGATCTTCAGCGTCGCGGTGACGGTGCTGTCGATGGGCACGGCGCTTCTGCTGGCGGTGCTTGCCGATTCGAAGATCAAGGGGGCGGGGGCCTACAAGACGCTGCTGATCTGGCCCTACGCGCTGGCGCCCGCGGTGGCCGCCGTGCTGTGGATGTTCATCTTCAATCCCGACATCGGATCCTTCGGCCGCGGGCTGCGGGCGCTCGGATTCGACTGGGACTACCGGCTGAACGGCGGGCAGGCGCTGTCCATGGTCATTCTGGCCGCCAGCTGGAAGCAGGTGTCCTACAACTTCATCTTCTTCCTGGCCGGGCTGCAGGCGATCCCGCGCTCGGTGATGGAGGCGGCCAGCATCGACGGTGCCGGGCCGCTGCGGCGCTTCCTCACCATCACCTTTCCGTTGCTGTCGCCGACCACCTTCTTCCTGCTGGTGGTCGACATGGTCTACGCCTTCTTCGAAACCTTCGGCACCATCCACGCCCTGACCCAGGGCGGGCCGGGCAAGGCGACCGAGACGCTGATCTTCCGCGTCTACCAGGACGGCGTCGTCAACAACGACCTCGGCGGCTCCTCGGCCCAATCGGTGATCCTGATGGTGATCGTCATCGCGCTCACCGCGGTGCAGTTCCGCTTCGTCGAGCGCAAGGTCCATTACGCATGAAGCAGACCCGGTTGATCGACCTCGTGCCGCACGCCGTGCTGGTCCTCGGCGTGCTGGTCTTCGCCTATCCGATCTATGTGACGCTGATCGGCTCGACCTGGGATTCCGGCACCATCGGCCGCGGCGGCCTGCCGCTGTGGCCGGGCGGCGAGGCGGCGGCCAACTACGCCCAGGCCTGGGCGGGGGAGGCGGGCGAGCGCGCCATGTACACGCCGGTGCGCACCATGATGCTGAACAGCCTGGTGATGGCGCTGTGCATCGCGCTGGGGAAGATCGCCATCTCCATCCTGTCGGCCTATGCGGTGGCCTTCTTCCGCTTTCCGCTGCGCATGGCCTTCTTCTGGCTGATCTTCATCACGCTGATGTTGCCCGTGGAGGTGCGGATCATCCCGACCTACAAGGTCGTCGCCGACCTCGGCCTGATCGACACCTATGCGGGGCTGACCATCCCGTTGATCGCCTCGGCCACCGCGACCCTGCTGTTCCGCCAGTTCTTCCTCACCATCCCCGACGAGCTGCTGGAGGCGGCGAAGATCGACGGCGCCGGGCCGGTGCGCTTCTTCATCGACGTGGTGCTGCCGCTGTCGCGCACCAACATCGCGGCGCTGTTCGTCATCCTCTTCATCTATGGCTGGAATCAATATCTCTGGCCGCTCCTGGTCACCGGCAGCCGCGACATGGAAACCATCGTGACCGGCATCACCAAGATGATCGGCACCGGCGAATCGGCCAACGACTGGCACATCATCATGGCGACCACCGTGCTGGCGATGCTGCCGCCGGTGGCGGTGGTGGTGCTGATGCAGCGCTGGTTCGTCAAGGGGCTGGTCGACAGCGAAAAATGACGGGCAGCGAACAGTAAGACGCGGACGAAAGAAGACAGACAATGGCAACCGTAGACATCCGCAACGTCCGCAAATCCTATGGTCCGGTCGAGGCGATCAAGGGCATCGGCATCTCGATCCGGGACGGGGAGTTCCTGGTCCTGCTCGGCCCGTCGGGCTGCGGAAAATCCACCCTGCTGCGCATGGTCGCCGGGCTGGAGGGCATCACCGGCGGCGAGATCGCCATCGGCGGGCGCGTGGTCAACCATCTGGACCCCAAGGACCGCGACATCGCGATGGTGTTCCAGAACTACGCGCTCTACCCGCACATGACGGTCTTCGACAACATGGCCTACGGCCTGAAGATCCGCGGGCTGCCGAAGGCGGAGATCCGGGCGCGGGTCGACAAGGCGGCGGAGATCCTGGAGCTTGGCCGCTTCCTCGACCGCCGGCCGAGCCAGCTGTCGGGCGGCCAGCGCCAGCGCGTCGCCATGGGCCGCGCCATCGTGCGCGAACCCGCCGCCTTCCTGTTCGACGAGCCTCTTTCCAACCTGGACGCCAAGCTGCGCACGCAGATGCGGGTCGAGATCAAGCGGCTGCAGGACCGGCTGGGCATCACCAGCCTCTACGTCACCCACGATCAGGTCGAGGCGATGACCCTGGCCGACCGCATCCTGGTGATGAACAACGGCGTCGCCGAACAGGTCGGCACGCCGCTGGAGGTCTACCAGCGCCCGGCCAGCCTGTTCGTCGCCGGCTTCATCGGCTCGCCGCCGATGAACGTGCTGGACGGCCGCATCGACGACCGCGGCGAGGCGGTGCTGCTGCCCGGCGGCCAGCGCCTGCCCCTGCCGCATGCGCGCCCGACCGAGGCCGGCCGGCCGGTGAAGCTGGGCATCCGGCCGGAGCATCTGGCCGCGGCGGCGGAAGGCTTCGCCATCGAGGTGGAACTGGTGGAGGCGCTGGGCGCCGACACGGTGGTCTACGGCCGGCTGGCCGGTGGCGGGACGCTGCTGGTCCGCATGGCCGGCCTGCCGAGCTGCCGGACCGGCGACCGCCTGACCGTCGCCCCGCCGGCCGATGCCCTGCATCTGTTCGATGCGGTGAGCGGCCGGCGGCTTGAGTGAGGGAGCGAAGCGCCTTTTAGAAATCCGAACAGCGGCCCTTGAACTCCCAGTCGCCGTAGCGGGTCGGCTCCGGCCCCTTGGGGCCGCCGATCTCGCCGGGCTTCTGCTCGGGCCCTTTCGCCTCCGTGGCGTCGGGGGCGGCGGTCGCTTCGGTCTTTTCGGTCACGTCCTTCGCCGCGGCAGCGGGGACGGTCGGATCGGGTCTGGTCTGGTCGGTCATGCGGTCCATCGCAACGGCAGGCATCTTGAACGGGGGCTCGGAACACGCCCATATCTTGGACGAAGCGGGAAAGTCCCGCCGGACCATCCTGAACCGATATGGCAACCATGACCAGCTATCTGAAGACCACCATCCTGCTTGCCGGCCTGACGGCCCTGTTCATGGCGGTCGGCTTCCTGCTGGGCGGCAAGACCGGCCTGATCGTCGCCTTCGTCGTGGCCTTGGGCATGAATCTGTTCAGCTATTGGAATTCCGGCGACATGGTGCTGTCGATGTATGGCGCCCGCGAGGTCGACGCCTACACGGCGCCGGAATTCCACGGCATCGTCGCCCGGCTGGCCGAGCGCGCCGGCCTGCCGATGCCGCGGGTCTACATCATCGAGAACGACCAGCCCAACGCCTTCGCCACCGGCCGCGACCCGGAGCATGCGGCGGTCGCCGCCACAACCGGCCTGCTGCAGCGCCTGACCCCGGAGGAGATCGCCGGCGTGATGGCGCATGAGCTGGCCCACGTGAAGAACCGCGACACGCTGATCATGACCATCACCGCGACCATCGCCGGCGCGGTGTCGATGCTGGCGAATTTCGGCCTGTTCTTCGGCGGCTCCAGCAACGACGGGCGCGGCGGCAATCCGCTGGGCATGGTCGGCACGGTCCTGGCAGCCATCCTGGCGCCGATCGCCGCGACGCTGGTGCAGATGGCGATCAGCCGCACCCGCGAGTTCGAGGCCGACCGCATCGGCGCCGAGATCTGCGGACGCCCCACCTGGCTGGCCGACGCGCTGACCAACATCCACAACGCCGCCACCCATATTCCCAACCATCAGGCGGAGGCGCACCCGGCGACCGCCCATCTGTTCATCGCCAACCCGCTGAGCGGCGCCAATTTCGCCAGCCTGTTCTCCACCCATCCCGACATGGGCGAGCGGGTCGCCCGGCTGCGGGCGATGGCGGCCCCGGCCGGCGGCTTCGGGGGTGGCGGTTCCGGCAGCGGTTCCGGGGGCGGCTTCACCCGGCCGCGCGACGGCCGGTCGCCCTGGGGCGCCCCGCCGCAATCGCAGGGCGGCGGCTTCATGCCGCAGAACCGCCGCGGCCCCTGGGGCTGATGCAGCCGACGGGCCTCTGGTATTAGGATTGCGCGCCGGAGGGCTGGGCGATTACCTTGCCGGCATGCGTTCAACCGCCATGGCAGCATGGCCGCCAGGGGAATTCTGCATGTCCGACGCCGTGAAGTACCGTCTTGTCACCCGATCCGATTTCGACGGGCTCGTCTGCGCCGTCCTGCTGAAGGATCTGGGCATCCTCGACGAGATCAAGTTCGTCCATCCCAAGGACATGCAGGACGGCAAGGTTGAGATCACCAACCGCGACATCACCACCAACCTGCCCTATGTCGACGGCGCCCATCTGGTCTTCGACCATCATCTGTCGGAGACGATGCGCGTCGGCACCAAGCCGAACCACATCATCGACCCCAAGGCGCCATCGGCCGCCCGCGTCGTCTATGACTATTATGGCGGGAAGGAACGCTTCCCGACCATTTCCGACGAGATGATGACGGCGGTCGACCAGGCCGACTCGGCGCGCTACGAGCGCGAGGACATCCTCAACCCCACCGGCTGGACCCTGTTGAACTTCATCATGGATGCGCGCACCGGGCTCGGCCGCTTCCGTGAGTTCCGGGTGTCGAACTACCAGCTGATGATGGACCTGATCGATTATTGCCGGAACCACAGCATCGCCCAGATCCTGGATCTGCCCGACGTGAAGGAGCGGGTGGAGCTCTACACCCAGCATGCCGAACTGTTCGTCGACCAGCTGAAGCGCTGCTCGACCGTCCGCGGCAACGTCGTCGTGCTCGACCTCCGCAAGGAGGAGACGATCTATGCCGGCAACCGCTTCATGATCTATGCGCTGTTCCCGGATACCAACGTGTCGATCCACGTGCTGTGGGGGCTGAAGCAGCAGAACACCGTGCTGGCCTGCGGCAAGTCGATCCTGAACCGCAGCTCGAAGACCGACATCGGCCCGCTGATGCTGGACTATGGCGGCGGCGGGCATCAGGCGGCGGGCACCTGCCAGGTTGCCAACGATCAGGCGGAAGCGGCGCTGGAGGCCATCGTCGCCCGCATGCAGGCGGATGGCTGAGCGCGGAAGCACTGGGCATGATCGGGTGAGGGCCTCCGTTCCGTTTGCCTACAGCGCTTTGTTCACCGCCGAGTGGCTGGCCGCCCTGGCGGACGAGGCCCCCCGGGCGGAGGCGTTCGACCGCGCCCGCCCGGTGGTGGAGGATGCCGTTGCCCGCGTCGACGCGGCCGGTGCCGATGCCTTGGCACGGATCGACGGGCTGGTTTCCGGGGCGGCCCTCGGTGCCATCCCCGCCCTGCTGGCGGCGGAGACCGTCGGGTTGCCGGAGGCCGCCGCTGCGGCGGAGCGCGCGATTCATGAGCTGATGAGCCGCGTCGCCTACAAGCGGCGCGAATTGATGCCGCTGTTCCCGCCGCTGATCGAGCGGGTTGCCGCCGTCCATGCCGCTGCGATCCTGGCCAGCGGCTCGGCACGCTGGCGCCTGATGGCGGCGCGTGCGCGGCTGCAGCCGGGCCGGCCCTCCAGCCCGATGCAGGGCGCCGGCACCCGCTATGTGAAGAGCGACCGCTTCGACGCCCGCGCCGCGGAAAGCCTTCCAGCCATCGACCGCACCCGCGCCGACCGCATCCTGAAGCGGCTGGGCGAGGTGCCGGTTCCTGACGAGCTGGAACTGCGACCGTTCGATGACGGTGACGATCTGTGGACGATCAAGGCCGGCGGGGCGAACCGTTTCATCCTGCGCGTCGGCTGCGATCGGCGCGGGCCGTTCTACATGATCGAGGATATCGGGCCGGGGGCCGGCCGACACAGCTGAAGGCAGCGGTTGTCGGCCTGTGTTCGCGATAAGCGAGTGGGAAGACGCCCGTTCTGGCGATTGATGAAGCGGCTTCTGATGGGATGTCATCAAAAGCCGCCGGTATACAAAATGCCGTTCGCCTTCGTGCGGTGGGGAACTTCCCTTGGCAGGTAAAACGAATGGCCGCAGCAGAGCTTTACAATGGATCGCCATAAAGGGATTTTCTGCTTCAATGCTCTTCTTCTTCGTTCCTCCTTCTTGAAAACTTATTCAAGTCAGAAAGTTGCGGCATATGGCTTGATGCGGAATGAGAAAGAAGGTTCTGAAATCCAGAAATGTTCCGGATGATTTCCAAGAATCCATTGAAAGCAAATACGAGCAAACTCAGCGCCCTATTTAGCGATGTATTTCTCCTTTGGTGGATAGCGATTTCAAGTTTCGAATGGTTTTCCATTATTGATCTTATCATGCCGATGTATTGTGTGATATCTATTCCATTGTAGTGGGTATACTGTGTCATGTCCTTTATGTTGTTGGAAAATTGTATCAATTTTTCTTCGAGAACTCGAACTGGGAGAGCATGTGATGATTTGACAACTTCAGAGAGATTCGATTCCAATCCCAGCAACAGTATAACGAATGCGCCGTTATTCATTTTAAACCTCTTGGTTGCGTCGAGATTTTTAAAAAAACCTTTGGTGGATTCTCTTTCTCGCACAGTGAGCATGGAAATTTACCGGAAAACATTCAACCAAAAGAATCGGCCCTCTCTTGTGATTTGCCGTTTTGAGAAAAATCTTGCCGGCGATGCAACGCTATGGAGTGGCAAGGGTAGGGGCTTGTCGCGCAACCCGGCAAAGGTCAGGCGGCGTGCGCCGATGTCGCTGCAACCGAGATTCGACCTTGTCGCCTGGAAGGGGACTTTGCTTACCCTCCCGTCACGCCCCACAGCAGCAGCGCCACCAGCCCGACCAGTTGCAAGGCGGCAACCGCGGTCAGGGCCAGCGCCCGGCCGATGTCGGCGGGGGTGGCGCGGGCGCGGCCGTCACCGATCCAGCTTTCGGTGATGACGACGCCGCCGTCGCGGTGCGGGCCGCCCAATGCAAGGCCAAGCGCGCCGGCCATGGCGGCGATGGGCCAGCCCATGTTCAGCGACGGATGCTTGCGCGCGTCGCGGCGCAGCGTGCGGAAGGCGCCCGCCGCCTTGGCGGTGCCGATGAAGGGGGCGGCCAGCGCCAGCAGCAGCCCGGCCAGCCGGGCCGGCAGGGCGTTCAGCGCGTCGTCCAGCGTCGCCGCCGTCAGGCCGAAGCGGCCATGGCGGACCCCCGGGCTGCCGAGCGCCGCGTCGGCGCCGTCCATCGCGGTCCAGACGAGCAGACCCGGCACGCCGAGCAGGGCATAGCCGAAGACCGGCGCCACCAGCTTGCGGTCGAAGGCACGGGCCGCGGCCTCCACCGCAGCGCGGGCGATGCCGTGCTCGTCCAGGCCATAGACGTGGCGGCGGGTCAGCGACTGGATCGCCGCCTGTCCGGCGACCGCCCCGCCGCTTTCCAGGGCGCGGCGCACCGCCCGCACCCGTGTCCAGGCCGCCCGCCCGCGCAGGCCGCAGAGCAGGGCCAGCAACTCGACCATCCAGCCGCGGCCGATCGAGCCGGCCCACTCGATCGCCAGACCGGTGGCCACCGCGATCGCCAGCAGCGCCAGCACGACCAGCGTGCCGCGCAGCAGCCGGGCCGAGTCGCCGCGTTCCGCCCGGTTCAGCCGGGCATCGGCGGCGTTGCAGAACCGCCGCGCCAGCGCCGCCGGGTCGGGCAGCACCCGGTCCAGCCAGTCGCCGAACAGCGCGTCGATCCCCAGCGCCAGCAGCAGGAGCAGCAGCGGGCCGGGACCGCCGAAGGCCGAACCGAACATGACGACTCCGGGGGCGGTGGGCTGGGATCAGGGAGCGGGCGTCAGCAGGCGCCGATGTCAGCGCGCGCCGGCCTGGCGGAGCAGGGTGCCGACGCGGGCGTTGCGGCTCTCCTGTGCCCAGTTCAGCGCGGTGCGCCCGGTGAAGTCGGAGCGGTCGACCTTGGCGCCGGCCTTCAGCAGCCGTTCCACCACGTCGGCGCGGCCGCTGCGGGCGGCGACCATCAGCGCGGTCATGCCCTCGCGGTTCTCCTGGTCGACCTTGGCGCCCTTCTTCAGCAGCAGGTCGATGATGTCGGGATTGCCGTTCTCGGCCGCGGCCAGCAGCGGGGTATTGCCGGCCTTGTCGGCGCGGTTGACGTTGGCGCCGCTGTCCAGCAGCAGCGAGGCCATCGCCGGGCTGGAGCGGTCCACCGCGGCGAGCAGCGCGGTCTTGCCGTGGAGGTCGGCCTGGTTGGGATTCTCCCCCCTCAACAGGGCGCCCTTCACCTTGGCGACGTCGCCATCGTTGACCGCCTGCATCAGCCCGGTGTCCTGGAACAGGCTGATCTGGGCGGAGGCCGGGGTGATGCAGCCGGCGGCCAGGCCGGTGGCGACGAGAGTGGCGAGCAGGAGCCGCTTCATGGCGGGTGTCCTTCCTTGACAGCGGGGGTGCCGGATACTAGCCAGAATGGAACCGCTTTTGCCAGACCGGCCTTGCCGCACCGATGCGTGGAACTGCCATGCCCCGCAACCCGCTTGCCCGCCACATCGCCCTGTTCCTGCTGGTGAAGGCCGTGCTGATCGGGCTCGGCCTCTGGTGGTTCATGAGCGGGTTCCCGGGCGGCATGCCGGAACCGCGCGGCGTGGTTGCTCCGCCGGCCGCGGCCCGCTCCTGATCCGACGCATTCTCCGGCTGCCGGACGGAACCTCGACCGCCGTTTCCGGTTGGATCCGCAGTGTTCGGACTTCCAGCGAAGCGAAGGGGTGGAGGCATGATCGAGAGCCGCGACCAGAACCCGACCGCGATCGATTCCAGCGCCTGGACGGGGGGAACCGACGGGTCGGAATCCCACGGCATGGTGCGCGAGGCGGTGGCGGTCTTCGACAGCCGCGACGCCCTGCAATCGGCGGTGGACGACCTGACGATGGCGGGCTTCCAGCGCCATGAGCTGAGCGTGCTGGCCAACGACGAGACGATCCGCGACCGGCTGGGGCAGGTCCCGGGCGACGTCGGCGATCTCGCCCACGACCCCGAGGCACCCCGGCAGTCGTACCTGTCGCCGGAGGATGTCGGCAGCGGCCAGGGCGCCGCCGTTGGGTTTCCGGCCTATGTGGGCGCGATCATCGCGACCGGCGCCGTGCTGGCGACCGGCGGCACCGCGCTTGCCGCTGCCGCCGCTGCGGCAGCGGCCGGGGTCGGCAGCGGGGCGGCAGGCTCCTTCCTGTCGCAATGGATCACCGACAAGCGCAACGAGCCGATGCTCCAGCATCTCGACAAGGGCGGCATCCTGCTCTGGGTCAGCGTCGGCGACGCGGCGCGCGAGCGCATGGCGCTGGAGATCCTGAACCGCCACGCCGTCCGCTCCGCCGAAGTCCACGAGGTGCGGCAGACCGGGTCGGAGTGAGGATCACCCCCGCCGGCCGCGGCGGACGAGCGCTTCCGCGGTGAAGTCCTCCGGCCTGACCGGCGCGTCGAACACCGGCGGCGGCAGGCCGTATTCCAGGCCACGGGCGGCATAGCGGTCCGCGGTCAGGTCGAAGGCGAACTCGATCGCCGGGAACAGCACCGGGACCTGCCAATGGGCGACGGGGTGCGCCTCGGCGTAGCGCAGGAGCGCGCCCTTGCCGTCGTAATGCTCCGACGCCAGGATCTGCCAGCTGTCTTCGTCGAGGTAATAGGTACGGTCGGGCAGGGCGTGCTGGAAGTTCGGCTTCAGCCGGGCGTCGACCACCCAGACCCGGTGCAGTTCGTACCGCAGGAATTGCGGGTTGGGATGGCCCGGCCACAGGATGTCCCTTGCCGTCAGGCTGGGGTTGGTCAGCCGGTTGGCGTTGTAGGGCATGTACATCTCGCGCCGCGTCACCAGCGTGAAGTCGAAACGGTCGAGCGCGCCGCTGAACATGTCCAGCATGTCGGCGGTGCAGACGCCGCCGGTCGCCGGGTCGGGCGTGTCATAGGCGAAGTCGGGCGCCGGCACCACCCGGCCGCGTTCGCCCTCGCGCGCCCAGGCGCGGGTGCGCGAGGCGATGGGATCCAGCGTCGACTGGATCACCAGGCTGTTGCCGGCCTGTTCCCTCGGCTCCAGGACGGTGCGGCGGTACAGCAGCGGCGGAGAGGCCGCATCCCCCGCGGCATAGGGGGAGGCGAATTCCTCGCGCAGCTTGGTCGCCGACCGCGAGCCGTCCGCCGATTGCACCATGGTCACGCTGGTCCGCGACAGGCCGGTGCCGCGCCAGCGCAGCTTGTGGTTCCACATCGCCTGCACCCCGTTGGCCGGGATGGGGAAGGGGATGCCGACCGTGGCATCGCGCAGGGCCAGACCGTTCTCGCCCAGCGCGGCGCGGCCGGCGTTGGCCAGCGACGCGTCATAGACGCCTTGGGGAGCGGCGGCGCTGCGGCGGGTGTAGAACAGCGCCAGTTCGTAGCTTTCCGGAAACTTCGCCAGCAGCGCCTGTTGTCCGGCGGTGAGCCTGACCTTGTAGCGCTCCACGTCGACGGCCCCGACGGTGAACCAGCGGACATCCTCGACGTAAGGGTCGGGCGACGGCCGGTCGGGGACATAGCCGCGCGGTGCCGTGGTCAGCCCGCCGGTCCAGGGTGGGATTGCCCGCGTGCGGTTGCCGGCGCGTACCGCCCCGAAGGGCGTCAGCTCTTCGCCCAGCCGCGGCACTCCCGGTTGCGGCGTACCCGGCCCGGGAGCGGCGGCGGCCGGCGCCGGTGCCGGTGCCTGTGCCCGGGCCGGCAGGGCGGCGGACAGCACGGTCGCCGCGGTGGCCGCGCCCAGCAGGCCCAGCGCTTCCCGGCGGTCGGGGCGCGATTGGCCCGGACGGCTCATGGCTCGGCCCGATTCGGGGCGGCCCGCTCGGCGGCGATGGCTGCCGCGATGGCGGGACAGGTGGCGGCGAAGACGTCGCGCAGCCGGTTCGCGGCCTCGGCCAGCAGGGCGGGCGGCGCACCGTCGGCAGCGGCATGCTCCAGGGCGCGGGCGGCTTCGGCCAGCGGCCTTGCGCCGGCATTCAGCGAGGAACCCTTCAAATTGTGGGCGCAGGCCCGCATCAGGCCGCGGTCGCCGTTGTTCAGCGCCTTGTCCAGATCGGCGACGACCTCGCGGCCGATGGCGATGAAATCGTCCAGCAGTTCCGCCACCATCGCCGAATCGCCGTCGCACAGCATGCGCAGGTTGCCGAGGTCGATGGCAGGCCCGTCCATGCGAGGGGCGGGTGACGGGGGAACCGGAGGGGAGGGCGGCGGAACCGCCGCGCCCCCTTCCGGCGGCGGCATCCAGCGGGCGAGCGCAACTGCCAGTTGCGACAGTTCCAGCGGCTTGCTCAGCACGTCGTCCATGCCTGCGGCGCGGTAGCTCTCGATATCGGCCGGAGCGGCATTGGCGGTGATGGCGACGATCGGCATATGCCGGCCGGCTCCGTTCGGCTCGCCGCCCCGATCCCTGACGCGCTCCGTGGCACGCTCTGCGGCGCGGATGCGGCGGGTCAGCTCGAAACCGTCGATTTCGGGCATCTGGACATCGGTCAGCAGCAGGGCGTAGCGGCGGTCGCTGCGCCGCATGGCCTTCAGCGCCTCCGCTCCGCCGGGAGCCATCTCCGCGGCATAACCCAGGGCCTGCAACTGCATCTGCAGCACCTTGCGGTTCACCGGGTTGTCTTCCGCGACCAGGATCAGGCGGCCCTTGGCCGTCGCCTCCTCCACGCCGGTCGTGGCGGCAGCCGGTCCGGACGCGCCCCCGGACGCGCTCCAGGCTCTGGAACCGGCGGGAGTACCGGCAGCAGGGGATGCCGGATGCGGGGGGACTGGCTGGGCCGGCCGTCCGGCCGCCGCCGCCACCGCGCGCAGCAGCACCAACCGGCGGAACGGGCGGGCCAGCACCATCGTGCCCGGCTCCGATCCGCGGGCGCCGGGCCGGGAGGCGGCGCCGGCCTCTCCAGCCGTCTCATGGCAGAGCAGGACCACCGGCGGCCGGGCCTCGCCGCGGCGTCGGCCCAGCTCCTCCGGTGCGAAGGCGGCGGCTGGAACGTACAGCGCCTCGTCGATGGTCAGCACGTCGGCCGTGCGGCCGCCCTCGCGTGCGGTGCGGGCCTGTGTCGCCAGCTCCGACGGGGAGGCGGCGGGCAGCACGCGGGCGCCGGCATATTCCAGATAGCGGGCGAGGAAGCCGCGCTCGGTGTCGTCCGACACGCCGAGCAGCACGGTCAGCCCGGTCAGGTCGATGCCGCCGCCTGTGTCGTCCGGCATCGCTGCCGCCATGGCCGCGCGGGGCATGGGCAGGCGCAGCCAGAAGGTGGAGCCGACGCCGGACCTGCTTTCCACGCCGATCTCACCGTCCATCAGCGCCGCCAGCCGCCGGCTGATCGACAGTCCCAGCCCGGTGCCGCCGAAGCGGCGGGTGGTGGAGCTTTCGGCCTGGGTGAAGGGCTGGAACAGGCGCTGGCGGGTGGTTTCGCCGATGCCGATGCCGGTGTCGCACACGTCGATCCGCAACAGCGGTTCCGCCTGCTCCTCCGCCTGTTCCAGTTCGGCGCGCAGGACGACGCGGCCGGACTCGGTGAACTTGATGGCATTGCCGGCCAGATTGAACAGGATCTGGCGCAGCCGCACCGGGTCGCCCAGCAGGGCGGGCGGGATCGCCGGGTCGACATAGGTCAGCAGGGTCAGCCCCTTCGCCCCGGCGGCCGGTGCCAGCGTTTCGGCCACCCCCTCGACCAGGGCGGGGACCGACAGCGGCACCCGCTCCAGATCCATCTTGCCGGCCTCGATCTTCGAGAAATCCAGGATGTCGTCGATGATCCGCAGCAGGGCATCGGCCGATTCGCGCATGGTGCCGACGGTGTCGCGCTGGCAATCGTCCAGCTCGGTGCGTTCCAGCAGGCCCAGCATGCCCAGCACCCCGTTCATCGGGGTGCGGATTTCGTGGCTCATGGTGGCGAGGAAGGCCGACTTGGCCTTGGTCGCCTCCTCCGCCTGTTCCTTGGCGGCCTCCATTTGGCGTTCGGCCAGCTTGCGGCGGGTGATGTCGTAGATCCAGGACAGATAGACCGGCTTGCCGTCCACCACCGCCGGCTCCACCGAGATCAGCGCCCAGAAGGTGGAGCCGTCGGCACGGCGCAGCTTCACCTCGGCGTCCCGCACCGGGCGGCGGTAATGGAGCCAGCACGGTTCGTCCTGTCCGTTCCCTCCACCGTCGGCCGGATCGGCGGTGCCGTCGAACAGCGCGCCGACGCCGAAGCCCTCCAGCCGCTCCCTGGAGGTGCCGAGCAGCGAGACCAGCCGGTGGTTGGTCAGCACGATGACGCCGTTCTCGTCATAGGCGCAGACGCCGACCGGGCTGGCCTGCAGCACGGCGTTGATCTGTTCGCGGCTTTCGCGCAGCTCGCGGGTGCGTTCCGCGACGCGGGTCTCGATCGACTGGATCTGGTCGAAGGCGCGCAGCGCCGCGATCACCGCGGTCAGCAGGCTTTCCGCCGACAGGTCCGCCTTGGGCTTGTAGTCGTTGATGTCGTAGTCGACGATCACGTCGCGTTGCGGCGCCTGGCCCGGCTGGCCGGTGCGCAGGACAATGCGGACGTCGCGGTTGCCCAGCTCGTCGCGGATCCAGCGCACCAGCTTCAGGCCGGAATCATCCTCCTCCATCACCACGTCCAGCAGGACCACGGCGATGTCGCGGCGGTGCTCCAGCACCCTGCGGGCATCCGCAGCGGTGAAGCTGCTGACCAGCTCCAGCCGCCGCCGCTGGAAGGTTACGTCGGCCAGCAGCAGCCCGGTCATGGAATGGACGTCGGATTCGTCGTCGACCACCAGGATGGTCCAGGGCGGGGCCGCCGGGTCGGCCGCCGCTGCCGTCGCTCCGCGCCCGTCCGCGCCTCCCTGGGCCTTGCCGCCTTGCGCTTCTTCGTCGGCGAACAGGATCTCGTCGTCGTCGTAGGCGGCGCCGGTGCTCATATGGGTTCGGTCTCCAGCGGGACGGGCGCCGGCACTTGCGGGGTGGCGGCCGTCTTGGGAATGCGCAGCGTGAAGGTAGTTCCATCGCCGGGAACGCTGTCAACCGAGATCCGCCCGCCCAGGGACTGGGTGACGAGGTTGAAGACGATGTGCAGCCCCAGCCCGCTGCCGCCCGTTCCGCGGCGGGTGGTGAAGAAGGGTTCGAACACCTTGGGCAGGTTTTCCGCCGCGATGCCGGCACCGTCGTCGGCGAAGCGGATCTCGACATCGCCGTCCGGCGTCTCGTCGACGTCGATCACCATGTGGCCCTTGCCGTCGGCCGGGAAGGCGTGGGTCAGCGCGTTCATCACCAGATTGGTCACCACCTGGCTCAGCGCGCCGGGGAAACTGTCCATGACGATGCCGGGCGAACAGGCGATGGCGACGCGGTGGCGGCTCTTTCGCAAGGTCGGGCCCAGCGAGGTCACCACCTCCTCCAGATAGGCCAGCATGTCGAAGCGCCGCCGCTCCTCGCTGGTCTGGTCGACGGCGACCCGCTTGAAGCTCTGGATCAGGTCGGCGGCACGGGTCAGGTTCTGTTCGATCAGGCGGGAGGCCTCGCTGGCGGTGGCGACATAGGCGGCGAGGTCGGACTTCCTCATCGTCCCGCGCTCGAACGCCTCGGCGAGCGCGCCGGTCCGGCCGGTCAGGTGGGTGGCGCAGCCGAAGGCGATGCCGATGGGGGTGTTGATCTCGTGCGCGACGCCGGCGACCAGCAGGGCGAGCGAGGCCATCTTCTCCGCCTGGACGAGGCTGGCCTGGGTCTCCTTCAGGTCGGCGTAGGCGCGCTCAAGCTCCTGCATGGCATGGAAAATCTCCTCGGCCGAGCGGGCCTCCACCGTCACGTCGGTCAGGGTGCGGACGAATCCGCCCTCCGGCAGCGGGTTGGTGCGCACCTCGACGATGCGGCCGTCGGGCCGCCGGCGCTTGAAGGTGAAGGGCTGGTCGATGGTGCCGGCCGGCTCGTCCGGCGGATCCCCGAACATGTCGGGGAAACCGCCATCGCCATTCCCATCGCCGCCGGCCGGGGGCCTGCCGCTGACGCCGTAGGTCAGGTACAGGTCGGGATCGTCGCCCATCTCGCCGAACTCGCCCTGCCGGCGCTGCAGCGCCACCATGTCGGCGAATTGCGGGGTGCCGGCCAGGATTTCCGCCGGGATGTTCAGCAGTTCCGCGGCCCGGCTGTTGGCCATCACCACCCGGCCGTCGCGGTCGACCTTGATGATGCCCTGGTCGGTGTTGTCCAGCGTCACCTGCAGCACGTTGCGCTCATGCGCGAGGTCCAGCTCCGCCCGCACGCGCTCGGTGACGTCGGACATGGTGCCGGTCAGGCGCCGGGCGCGGCCGTCGGGGTCGCGCTGGGCGGTGGCGCGATCCTCGATCCAGGCCCATCGGCCGTCCTGCCGTCGCATCCGGTAGACCGCGCTGTAGGCCATGGCGCGGTCGCGCAGCCGCCGCCGCGACTCGGCCATCACCTGCTCCGCCTCGTCCGGATGCAGCAGCGAGGCCCAGGTTTCCGCCGTCATCGTCAGGTCCGCCGCGCCGTAGCCGAGCAGGGCGGGAAACTCCTTCGACCACCAATATTGGCCGGTCCGCAGGTCATAGTCCCAGACCGAGGAACGGGTGGCGGTGATGGCCAGCGCCAGCCGCTGCTCGCTCTTGCGCAGCGCGGCCTCCTCCCGCCCAAGCCGGGAGAGCATTGCGTTGTGGGCCTGGATCACCCGTCCCAATTCATCGGCGGCGCGCCAGTCCACCGGCCGGTGTCCGCCGCCGCGCTCGGATTCCAGGATCGAGGCGATCAGCCGCCGCAGCGGCCTCCCGACCGTCAGCCGCAGCGCCGCCAGCGCCGCTGCGACGGTTCCGGCCAGCATCAGCAGCAGCAGGGCTGCCGTGTTCACCACCTCCTGCCGCAGCTGCTCGCGCACGGAGGCGTGGCTGTAATGCAGGGCGATGGTGCCGACCTGAAGGCCCTGGGCGCGGATCGGCCGGCGTTCGATGCCGGCGTCGCCGTTCGGCGGGCAGCCCGGTTCCGGCCAGGAGAAAAGCTCGCCGGCCAGATCGTCGGACACCTCGATGCAGACCAGCTCGCGATTGGCGCCGATGGCCTGGATGACGTTGCGGACCGCCTGGACGTCGAAGGTCCACAGGGTGTTGGACAGGGCCGCCGCGTTGACGTCGGCGATGGTCGCCACCTTCTCGCGCAGGGCGGTCTGCAGATCCTTGTGGCGGTCGTAGAAGAACAGGGCGGAGAACAGCGAGACGGTCACCACCAGGCTCGGCACCAGGATCAACAGGAACTTGGCCGACACCGTCGGCACACGCCGCCACGCCTCAGCGATCCTGGTCATGCATTGCCGTTCCGGACGATGGCGGGGATTTGGGCGGCACGCGGCGCGCGTGCACCTGCCAGGAGGTTCTACCCCGTTGCGGACGGTCCGTCCATCGGGGCGAACCCGGGGCGAACCGGGGGGCCGCCCGCCCGGACCCGGTTCGCCGGTGGCAAAAGTCCGGCCACGGCCGGATCGGGCCTTGAGCGGCGGCGCCACCTTGCACTACTGTGCATATGCAAATAGGACCGCTTCCGCACGCTTGCGTATGAGGGGTGGGTGGTCCCGGCCTGAAAGGTCGCATGGATGGGACGTTCGGTGACGAACGGGTGAGGGAATGATGGATTTCAGCAAGATCAGCACAGGCGAAGAGACCGAGGTCCGGCTGACGGGCCGCCTGGAGTTCACCGATCATGACCGGCTGCGCGATATCGTGGAACTGCTGGATCATCCTGGGACGCGGCGTTTCATCGTCGCGTTGTCGGAGCTTGAGTTCATCGATTCCGCGGGGCTCGGCATGCTGCTGATCCTCCAGGAGGAGGCGGAGCAGCGCAACGTCAAGATGATCGTGCGGGGAGCCAGGGGCGACGTGAAGCGCTCCATCGACCTCGCGCGTCTGGACGAGATCATCACCATCGAACCCTGACGGATCCTGAACCGCCGCCCCTGAAACTCTGGCCTTATGTTTGGCGATCGGATTCACGCTTCAAATCGATGCCGATCTTGCGCGATCCGATCCAAGCCCGGTCAAGCCTGCGACGACCGGTCCGTGCCGGGCCGGGATGTTTCGCGCCCATCCCTACCCAGGGGACTGCCGCCATGGACGCCATCCTGCCCGACTGCCCGGCCGAGCTGACGCTGCGGGCCTTCAGCCTGTTGCGTGACCGGATCCCTGCCGATATGGCCACCCGGGTCGTCGCACGCTTCGGCGGAGCGGCGGATGGCGGGACGGCAGACGGCCGGCCGGAGGACGACACCCCGGCGGAACCGCCCGGCCGGGCGGTCGAAACCCTGCTGGTGGAGCGGGCCGACCGTGACCGGCTGCGCGCCGCCTTCGACCGCAACCCTTTCCTGACGGTGGAACTGGGCGATGGGGACGACGAGCCGGCGGCCCTGCTGGAGGACTGGTCGGGGGCCCCGGCGGCGGCGCATCCGCGCTGGCCGGGATTCTACCTGTCGCTGACCACCGGCAGTGCCTATGGCCTGCAATGCGCGGTCCTGGTCTGCGACGAGCTGATCCGGCGCGACGCGCTCGATCCGCAGCGGCGCTCCAATGTCGAGCTGTGCCTGCACGAGGCCATCGCCAATGCCATCGTCCATGGCAATCTGGGGCTGTCCAGCGCCGTCAAGGGCGAACCCGGCGGCTACCGGCGGTTCAGCGAGATGATGCGCGACCGGCTGGGCGATCCGGCGGCGGTGCGGCGGCGGCTGGACATCTTCTGCCGCTGGAGCGACCGCGCCATCGCCATCGCCGTGGTCGACCAGGGTGGTGGCTTCGACACGGAGCTGGCCCCGGCGATTACGGGGAACAGGGCGCGGTCGGGCCGCGGCTTCGTCTTCATGCGGTCGCTCGCCACCCGCGTGACGGTGACCGATGGCGGACGCTGCACCGTCCTGCAGTTCGACCGTTGACGGAGCCTTCATGGCCGCCCCCGCCCTGTCGCTGTCGGACTGCCGCGTCCTGATCGTCGACGACAACGAATTCAACCGAAAATCGCTCGCCCTGGTGATCCGCCGCGCCGGCATCACCGACATCGCCTTCGCCGAGAACGGGCGGGAAGGGCTGGCGGCGGTCGACCGCTTCCGCCCCGACCTCGTCCTGCTCGATGTCGACATGCCGGTGATGAATGGCTGGGAGATGTGCGAGGCGCTCCGCCGCAATGCGACGCACGAGGAATTGCCGGTGCTGTTCCAGACCGCGCTGGACAGCGACGAGGAGCAGGTCCGCTGCTTCGAGGCCGGCGGCAGCGACTTCATCTCCAAGCCGATCAAGCCCGGCGAATGCGTCGCCCGGGTCCGCCACCAGCTGGAAAAGCGCAAGCTGTTCACCGATCTGGCCAATTTCCGCGAGCGGGTGCAGCGCGAGCTGTCGCATGCCCGTGCCATGCAGACGTCGCTGCTGCCGGAAAAGCGCCGGCTGGCCGAGGTGGCGGACCGCTATGGCCTGACGCTGGACGCCCATTTCGAAACCTCGTCGGAGCTGGGCGGCGATTTCTGGGGGCTCTATCCGCTGGGCGACCGCCGGCTGGGCCTGCTGCTGGTCGATTTCGCCGGGCATGGCATCACCGCGGCGATCAACACCTTCCGCCTGCACACGCTGATCGACCGCTTCCCCATGCAGCATGCGGCGCCGTCGCAATGGCTGGCGCAGCTGAACGCCGCGTTGAAGGACGTGCTGCCGACGGGGCAGTTCGCCACCGCCTTCTTCGGCATCCTCGACCTTGCCACCGACACGCTGACCTTCGCCGCCGCGGGATCGCCGAACCCGGTGCTGGGGATCCCTACGGGCGCCGGCGGCAACGGACCGGAGATCCGGCTGCTCGATTCGGCCGGCCTGGTGCTCGGCGCCTCGCGCCGGGCGCAGTATGTCGACCAGACGTTCCGGCTGCCGCGCGGCGGCTTCCTGTTCCTCTACAGCGATGCCCTGATCGAATGCGGCGGCGAGGAGTGCGGGCCGCTGGGGCAGGACGCCGTGCCGGACTTTGTCCGCGACGGGCTGGCCCGGGACCGCGTGCACCCGCTGCATCCGATGATGGAGACCTTCTACGCCCGGACCAGCCTGCCGCTGCGCGATGACCTGACCGCGGTGTGGATCGCCAGAAAGGCGTAGCGTGGGGGCGGGGCGCTTACGGTGCGAACTGCTCCTTCAGGATGCGTTCCTCGAAATTCAGTTCGGGATCGAACAGCAGGGTCAGACCGACCTCGCGGCATTCCTGCACCTCGACCCGCAGCACCTCCCGCACTTCCGTGAAGTCGGCGACGGCGCTGACCGGGCGCTTCGACTCCTCCATCACGTCGAAGGTGATGCGGGCGGCATGGGGCAGCAGGGCGCCGCGCCAGCGCCGCGGGCGGAAGGCGCTGATCGGGGTAAGGGCGAGGACGCCGGCGTTCAGCGGCACGATCGGACCATGGGCCGATAAATTATAGGCGGTGCTGCCGGCCGGCGTCGCCACCAGCGCGCCGTCGCAGATCAGCTCCGGCAGCCGGACCACGCCGTCGATGGTGATGCGCAGCTTGGCCGCCTGCCGGGTCTCGCGCAGCAGGGAGACCTCGTTGATGCCCAGCGCTTCGACCCGCTCGCCGTTGACCCGCGTCGCCAGCATGCGCAGCGGGTGCAGGCGGACATGCTGGGCCGCGACGATGCGCTCCGCCAGATCCTCCTCGCGGTAGGCATTCAGCAGGAAGCCGACCGACCCGCGGTTCATGCCATAGACCGGCGTCGGCCGGATGCGGTCGCGGCCCAGCGCCCGGTGCAGCGTTTCCAGCAGGAAGCCGTCGCCGCCCAGCGCCACGATGACGTCTGCCTCGCCCGCGGGCGCATTGCCATAGCGATGGACCAGCCGGGTACGGGCGGCACGCGCCTCCTCGGTGTCGGCGCAGGCGAAGGTGATGCGCAACGCGTCGGGAGAGGGCAGCGAGGGCGCCTCGCTGTCGTCGGCATGCGGCATGGTGGCTGGCTGTGGCGCTGACTGCGCTGACGGCGGGGCGGCGGGATCGGTCATGGCGCGACCATACTCCACTCCGGCTGTGGCGCAAAAGCGTGACCCTGGCGGTGTGCCAGAAAAAAGGAGGCCGCGGGGCCTCCTTTTTCATCATGCGGCAGGGATGGGCCGACGTTACTCGGCCATCTCCGTCACCATCTCCTCGTCGTCGTCACCGGCGGTGCGCTTGGGCCGGTTGCCCTCGGTGTAGTCGAAGGCCGGCTTGTCGTCCTTGACGGTGACCTTGACCAGGCCGCCCTTGCTGAGCTTGCCGAACAGCAGCTCCTCCGCCAGCGGCTTCTTGATGTACTCCTGGATCACGCGGCCGAGCGGGCGGGCACCGTAGAGCGGGTCGTAGCCCTTCTTGCCCAGCCACTCGCGCGCCGCCTCGTTCAGCTCGATGGACACGCCGCGGTCTTCCAACTGGGCTTCCATCTGCATGATGAACTTGTCGACGACGCGGTTGATGACCTCCTGCGACAAGGGCGCGAAGGGGATGATCGCGTCCAGGCGGTTGCGGAACTCCGGCGTGAACATCTTCTCGACCGCTTCGATATCCTCGCCGACCCGGCGGTCACGCTCGAAACCGATGGCGGGCTTGGCCATGTCGGCGGCCCCGGCGTTCGAGGTCATGATCAGGATGACGTTGCGGAAATCGACGATCTTGCCGTTGTGGTCGGTCAGCTTGCCGTGATCCATGATCTGCAACAGGATGTTGAACAGATCCGGATGGGCCTTCTCGATCTCGTCCAGCAGCAGGACGCAGTGCGGGTGCTGGTCGATGGCGTCGGTCAGCATGCCGCCCTGGTCGAAGCCGACATAGCCCGGAGGGGCGCCGATCAGCCGCGACACCGTGTGCCGCTCCATATACTCCGACATGTCGAAGCGGGTCAGCTCGATGCCCAGCGTCATGGCGAGCTGGCGGGCCACCTCGGTCTTGCCGACGCCGGTCGGGCCGGTGAACAGGTAGTTGCCGATGGGCTTCTCCGGCTCGCGCAGGCCGGCACGGGCCAGCTTGATCGCGGAGACCAGCGCGTCGATCGCCTTGTTCTGGCCGAAGACCATGGTCTTCAGGTCGCGCTCCAGGTTCAGCAGCGTTTCCTTGTCGTCGCGGCTGACCGACTTCGGCGGGATGCGGGCGATCTTGGCGACCACCGCCTCCACGTCCTTCACGCCGATCTTCTTGCGGCGCTTGTTCTCCGGCAGGAGCATCTGCGCGGCGCCGACCTCGTCGATGATGTCGATCGCCTTGTCGGGCAGCTTGCGGTCGCCGATGTACTTGGCCGACAGCTCCACCGCGACGCGGATGGCGTCGTTGGTGTAGGTGACCTTGTGGTGCTTCTCGTAGTAGGGCTTCAGGCCCTGGAGGATCTTGATCGCATCCTCGACCGACGGCTCGTTGACGTCGATCTTCTGGAAGCGGCGGACCAGCGCCCGGTCCTTCTCGAAATAGCTGCGGTATTCCTTGTAGGTGGTCGAACCGATGCAGCGCAGCGCGCCGGAGGCGAGCGCAGGCTTCAGCAGGTTCGACGCATCCATGGCCCCGCCCGAGGTGGCGCCGGCACCGATCACCGTATGGATCTCGTCGATGAAGAGGATGGCCCCTTCGGTCGCCTCGAGTTCCGACACGACGGCCTTCAGCCGTTCCTCGAAATCGCCGCGATAGCGGGTGCCGGCCAGCAGCGAGCCCATGTCGAGCGCGAAGATGGTGGCGTTGCGCAGAACCTCCGGCACTTCCTGCTGGACGATCCGGCGGGCGAGGCCCTCGGCGATGGCGGTCTTGCCGACACCGGGGTCGCCGACGTAGAGCGGGTTGTTCTTCGACCGCCGGCACAGGATCTGGATGGTCCGTTCGACCTCCTGCTCCCGGCCGATCAGCGGATCGATCTTCCCGCCCGACGCCTTCTTGTTCAGGTTGACACAATAAGCCTCGAGCGCTTCGCTGCCTTTTTTCACGACCTTCTCCGCCGCCGCCTCGTCGTCGGCGCCCGAGACCCGCTTGGTATCCGAGCGGCCCGGAGCCTTCGCGATTCCGTGAGAGATGTAGTTGACCGCGTCGAACCTGGTCATCTCCTGCTCCTGCAGGAAATAGACCGCGTGGCTCTCGCGTTCAGAGAACAAGGCGACGAGCACATTTGCTCCCGTCACCTCCTCACGTCCCGACGACTGGACGTGGATGGCCGCACGCTGCAGAACCCGTTGGAAACCAGCCGTCGGCTTGGCGTCATCGGGCCTGTTCGTGATAAGGTTCGCAAGTTCGTTGTCGAGGTAATCCGACAGTTCCGCGCGCAAGCGGTCGAGATCGATCCCGCAGGCACGCAAGACGGCAGTGGCATCCGAGTCTTCGGTCAACGCGAGAAGCAGGTGTTCGAGCGTCGCGTATTCATGCCTGCGCTCGTTCGCGTGGGCCAGGGCTCGGTGCAGCGTCTGTTCCAGGTTACGCGACAGCATGTGTGGGTCTAATCCTTTTCTAACGTGCATTGCAGCGGGTGCTGGTTCTGGCGCGCAAAGTCCATCACCTGCGTGACTTTCGTCTCCGCCACCTCGTAGGTGAACACGCCGCACAACCCCACACCCCGCCGGTGCACATGCAGCATGATCTGGGTCGCTTCCTCCCGCGATTTGCTGAAGAAGCGTTCGAGTACCAGAACGACGAACTCCATCGGAGTGTAGTCGTCGTTCAGCATCAGGACTTTATACATCGACGGCTTCTTGGTCTTCGGTTTGGCCTTGACGACCACCCCGCTGTTCGTGCCGTCGTTGCCCCGCTTGTCAGAGTCGGCCATGGTCCCAGTCGAATGTCGTCACGATGCACTGTCTATGGGAATGATATGGTCATTTCGGGCGCGGTGGGAAGGGGCCGTTTTCGGTCTCCCTCCATTTGGCAGACCCTCCTTTGGTCCCGGGTAGGCCCCACCACTCCGAAATAGGAGACATCGCTTCCCGACGGAGCGCAATCGGCGGGAAACCCTACGTCTTTCCCGAAGGCGGCACCGCTCGGCCGTCCGGGTATCCCGCCGGAAACAAAAAAGGCCCGGCACCCCTGTTGCGGGGTGCCGGGCCTTCTTTCGCGACACTTGGCCGGGATGCGGGCGCTCAGGCGGCCAGCGGCTTCTTCGACAGCGCTTCGACCGCGACGTTCATGCGCGCGCTCAGCGGGACCATCGCCTCGTTGGCGATCTTGACGGTCAGCTCCTGCAGCTTCGTGCTCTCCGACACGAGCGCATCGAGGCTGGCCTTGGCGAAGGCGTTCTGCAGCTCGAACAGTTCCTGGATCGTCTTCACCGCCAGCAGGGCCTTGGCGTTCGACACGCCCTTCTCCATCGAGGACTGGGTGAAGGCGGCGACCTGCTTGCCGGCCTCTTCCGCGCCCTTGGCGACGATGCTGCCGGACTTCACGACGGCGTCGACGTTGCCCTTGGTCAGGACGGACAGCTCGTCGTAGCTCTTCAGGATCTGGGCGGAGGCCTTCTCGACCTGCTCCTGCTGGGCCTTCACCAGCCCTTCCATGTTTTGCTTGGCGGTGGCGACGGCGTCTTCGATCGACTTGGCGGCGGTGGTGAACTTGTCGGACATGGCTATGCTCCTCGCGCTCTCTCAGGGGTCAACCGCGCGGCCCCGACGATGCGGCGACCGGGTGCGGAGTGGGTTGAGTCCCTCGGACCCCGATGAGGCGGGCGCCCGAGATATGCTGCACTGCAACATAAGACATATTTAAGGGAAGGCAGGGAGCCAGTCAACCGCTTATTGTGCACTGCACAAAAAACTTTGTCCGGTCGACGGTCAACGCTCACTGCTGCCGGGTCGGCCGCTTGAAAGCGTACGGCCCGGCGACCGGTAGCGGTCGTCGGGCCGTGTGGGTTCCTCAGGATGTCCGCCGTTCCGGCATGGCCATGGGGCGCCGGGACAGCGGACGGGTACAGTCTGGCAGCGACGGTGTCAGGCGGCGAGCGGCTTGGAGAAGGTCTCGACCGTCGCGGTGACGCGGGCGTTCAGCGGGGCGAACGCGTCGCTGGTGAACTTGGTGGTCAGCTCCTGCAGGCGGCCGGTCTCGGCCAGCAGCGAGTCGAAGCTGGACTTCAGGAAGGCGTTCTGCAGTTCCACGACCTCCTGCAGGCTCTTGGCGCCCAGCAGCGCCTTGCCGGTGGTGATCGACTTGTCCAGCGTCGACTGGCCATAGGCGACGACCTCGCGGCCCAGATCCTCGGCGCCCTTGGCGGCGATGGTGCTGCTGGCGATCAGGGCCTCGACGTTGGCCTTGCCGGCGGCCTGCAGATCCTCGTAGCTCTTCAGGAGCTGGGCGGCCGTCTTCTCGAACTGTTCCTTGGCGACCGTCGCGGTCTGCTCGAACTGCTTGACCGTCTGCTCCTGCCCGGCCTTCACGAAGCCCTCATACTGCTCCTTGGCCTGGGTGGCGACCGTTTCGAGCGACTTGGGCGTGAACTGGGTCATGACGCGCGTTCCTTCCTGGCTGATGCCGGCCTCGCAGTGCCGACGATTTGGGGTGTGGCCCCGGCCGCCGCTTGACGGGTCGCGAAGCCTGTCGACAGCATTGTGCGTTGCGCTTGCACAGCGCGGAGCCGGTGCCCCCGTCCGTCCGGACCATGGCATGGCTCCATGCGTATGCTGCGCTGCAACATAAGGAATTTATGGGGTAAGCGGGGGCGGTGTCAACAGTCCGTTCGGCAGGTATCCGGCCTATACTGTTGCGCCGCACCATGCCACGGATGCGTGAAGATCCCATGACAGGCCGCCAATCGCGCATTGCGGCAGAGCCTTCGGCCCACGCATTCGGCCAGCTGCCTTAACGAAGGATTTACCGGCCATGGGAGAAGTGTAGCGTGGCCGTGGGCGGGATTCGCTTCGGCCAAAGGTCAGCTGCTGCGCGTCGAAGCGCCGCATCGGGCCGACCGCCCCTCAGGCCGCATCTTCGGGATTCTTTCGATCATGACCTATTGCCTTGGAATCAAGACCCGCGACGGCCTGATCGGTCTGTCGGACGGTCGCATCACCAGCGGCTCGCAACTGTCGTCGGCCCGCAAGGTGACGATGATGGGCAGCGGCGGCGACCGCTTCTTCATCATGAACTCCGGCCTGCGCAGCGTGCGCGACAAGGCGCTGGCCTATCTGCGCCGCGACATGCAGAAGCGCCGGGGCGAGTCCTACACCACCATGCTGGACGCCCTGTCGGCCTTCACCGCCTGCCTGCGGCAGGTTGCCGCGGAGGACAAGGAGGCGCTGGAGGCGTCCAAGCTGCACTTCAACCTGCATGCCATCATCGGCGGCCAGCTGGCCGAGGATCGGGAACCCTACATGTTCCTGGTCTATCCGGAAGGCAACTGGATCGAAGTGGACGAGCGGACGCCGTACCTGTCGATCGGCGCCACCGCCTACGGCAAGCCGATCCTCGACCGTGCCCTGACCTACGGCACCGACATGCAGACGGCGCTGAAGCTGGCCTACCTGTCCTTCGACAGCACCCGCTTCTCCACCAATGACGTCGGCTTCCCCATCGACATGGTGTCCTACCATGCCGAATCGCGCAGCTGGCGCCAGTCGAACTACGATTACGACGATCTGGGCGAACAGCGCCAATGGTGGAACCGCAACCTGACGGAGCTGGCCCGCCGCATGCCGGACGGCCCGTGGGTCGAGACTCTCATGCCCGAGAGCCTGCGTCCGCGCCAGCCGGCCGACGAAACCGCCTGATCAGGCGGCGCGGTCGGCGGTCACTCGCCGGCAAGGGCGCTCAGGAGCGCCCCGAAGGGTGCGGTCGGCCCGACGAGCCCGTTGCGGCCGACCTGCAGCTCGAAGAAGACGCCGCCGTCCGCCAGCTGTCCGGAACCGGGCAGGGTGCGCGGCGCGTCGTCCGGCGCGGGCAGCCCGGGGAAGGCGACGCCGGTCGGGTCGATGCGGCCAAGCGCCTCCGGGAAGCCCGCCTCGGTGAAGCGGCGGGACGGATAGGGATAGGCGGTGAAGAACCACTGCCCGGACCGGCAGCCGTTGATCAGCCAGTAGAAGCCGTTGGACGGCAGCCGCAGGCCGTTCGGCGGCGTGTCGAACGCCCCGTCCTCGCGAAGGCGGCTGACGAAGCTGGCGAACTGGGCCGGAGTCAGCCGGGTGGTCGCGCCGCTGCCGCGCGCCGCCGACAGCGGATCGGCCGGGGTGATGCGGGCGAGGTCGGTCGCCTCGATCACATGCGCCTCCATCACGGCGCCGCCCTGGCCGCCATCGCCGACGATGTCGTAGGTGCGGACATGCCGGTTGTAGTCGGCGTTGAAGATCAGGCGGAAACGGTCGGTCCCGTCCTTGCCGCAGCCCGACCGCAGGTCGTCGCCGTTCAGGTAGCTGAACCAGGTCAGCTTGCGGGAGACCGGATTGTCGGTGGGGCCGACCGAGCTGCAGCCGGCCAGGGCCAGCAGGACGGCGGTCAGAACGGTTCTTCGGAGACCACGGCTCATTGTCGCTTGCCTCGCGTCGGCGGCCCCTGGTAGGTGGAGGGCAAGGGGTGCGTCGACAAGGCCGGTTCGCCGGGGCTCGTCCGATCGGAGGCATCCGGTACCCCGTCTGCCTCGCGGCCTTGCTCCCCCGCCCTCGGCTTTCCGATCCCCACCGCCCGTTTCCACAGGACCCGCCATTTTGGTCACAGACACTGCCAAAAGCCAAAGCAAGAAATTAACGAATTCCTGCTAGACACTGATTTGGCACGAATTTACCATTGAACCAAGCACCAGAATCTAGCGGTTGGCGGGGCCATCATGAGTGTAACGCGCAACACCGTTCGTAACGGACTGTTTCCGTTCGCCTTTCGCGCGGAGGAGACGGCCGGCGGGCGGAGTGCGGCGGGTTTGGGGCGCCGTCTGTTCGCGGCCGCCGCGCTGTTGGGCATGGTGGCGGTCGGCTCCGGCCTGTCCGCGGCCGAGGCTCTGGCGGCGAAGGCTGCGGCCATCGTCATGGACGCCCGCACCGGACAGGTGCTGATCGACCAGGATGCCGACTCCATCGTCCATCCGGCGTCGTTGACCAAGATGATGACGCTGTACCTGACCTTCGACGCGCTGGACGACGGTCGTCTCAGCCTCGACCAGCAGTTGCCGGTTTCCTCCTGGGCGGAGAGCATGTCGCCGACCAAGCTCGGCCTGCGCGCCGGGTCGACGCTGAAGGTGGAGACGGCGATCCTCGGCCTCGTCACCAAGTCGGCCAACGACGCCGCCGTCGTCCTGGCGGAGGCGCTGGGCGGCACCGAGTCGCGCTTCGCCGAGATGATGACCCGCAAGGGGCGCGAGATCGGCATGCGCCACACCCTCTACCGCAATGCCTCCGGCCTGCCGAACATGGAGCAGGTGACGACCGCGCGCGACTACGCGATGCTGTCGCGCGCCCTGATGCGTGACCATGCCAAGTATTATCCCTATTTCAGCCGCCGGAACTTCGTCTATGGCGGCCGCACGCTGCCCAACCACAACCGTTTGATGTCCCGGTACGAGGGCATGGACGGCATCAAGACCGGTTACACCGTAGCATCCGGCTTCAACCTCGCCGCCTCGGCGGTGCGGGACGGGCGCCGGCTGGTCGGGGTGGTGATGGGCGGCAAGTCGGCGGTGTCGCGCGACAACAGGATGGCCGCGCTGCTCGACCAGGCGTTCGGCCGGGCGAGCCCGGGCCGCGACGACGGTCCGGTGATGGCCAGCCTCGACACCAGCCGGTCGGATGCCATCGACGGCGAGGGCGACGATGACGACGAAGAGCCGGTGGTGAAGGCCAAGCCGACCCGGGCCGCGCTGCAGGTGGCCGCGGTTCCGGCCGCGCCCGCCCGTGATGTCAAGCCCACCCATGACGCCAAGTCCACCCGTGGCGGACCGTCGCATTGGGCCGTGCAGGTCGGTGCCTTTTCCAGCCGCGCCGCCGGCAACAAGGCGGTTAGCCAGGCGGTCAAGCAGGCACCTGTCCTTCTGCGCACGGCCAAGGCCAGCGTGGTGGAGGCGAAGGCCGGCAAGGACACCGTCTATCGCGCGCGCCTGACCGGTATGGACGAGCAGGATGCCCGCAAGGCCTGTGCCTTCCTGACCAAGCACGGTCACCATTGCGTGGCGGTGTCGCCGAACGAGCGGAGCTGACGGGGGGCCCTCTCCGGGCCGGGGGCCGTTCAGCCCCGCGCCGCGGCGGCGCAGCGTTCCAGGAACTCCAGGGCCGGCGCCAGCGCGGCGCTCGATGCACCGATCCGTTGCGGCAGGTCGGCACAGGCACCGTCCTCGAGACCGGCTTCCAGGGCGCGCGCCGTCCGCCGCAGGGCGAGGCAGCCATATTGTCCCGACACTCCGGCGATCCTGTGCGCCATCGTGGCGGCGGTCCGGCGGTTTCCGGTCCGCAAGGCTTCCTCCAGCGCATCGCCATGTTGGCGCAGCGCCGCTGCCGTCTTGTCGATCAGTTCTGCGACCCGGGCGGCGGGCAGCATCTCCCGCATCGTGGCGATGGCTGCTTCTTCGAAGGCCGGTCCGGCTGACGGCGGTTCCGCCGGGGACGGAGCGGCTTGCGGACCGCTTCCAAGCGCCGCTGCCAGGGACTCCAGCCGCAAGGGCTTGGTCAGGACGCCGTCGGCGCCGCAGCCGACGCAACGCATCTGCCCGTCGGCGGTGGCGCTGGCGGTGAGCATCAGGATGCGCGGCGCGCGGCCGTTCGGCTGAAGGCGGATGGCGCGAACCGCCTCGTCACCCGGCAGGCCGGGCAGCTCCAGATCCATCAGGATCAGATCGAAGGCATCGAAGGCGGCGGCGGCGGCGGAAACCGCGGCGGGACCGTCCTCCGCCGTCACCACCCGATGACCCGCCCGTTCCAGCAGGGCACGGGCGGCGAGGCGGGTGACGGCCTCGTCCTCCGCCAGCAGAATGCGCAAGGGGGGCATCATGCCCGTCTGGTCCGCCGGCATACCGGTCCGCTCTCCCAGGTCGACAAGGATTCCGCAGTTTAGCCGCTTCCGGTGCGGCGCGCACCCATACCGGTCGGGCTCCATGTCATCAGACGGTGGGCGACGCCTGGGTGAACATCGGGTCCTCGATCCTGTGAAGGCGGCCGGCTCCGGTCAAGGCGGCGCGCAGCAGCAGGGTCTTGCGCCGGGCGGGGGCCAGCTTGTGGGCGGGGGCCTCGCGCAGCACCTCGGCGCCATAGGCGTCCGCGACCATCAGCCCGCAATCCTCCGGGATCAGTTCGGTCGGAAAGCCGTCGTCGACCGCGAAATAGAAGGCGTCGCACCAGTCCCGGTATTCCTGCCATTTCTGGTCGGAGCGGAAGTCCGGCACGCCGCTCTTCACCTCGACGATCAGGATTCCACCGGCGTCGTCCATGGCGAGAACGTCGGCCCGCCGGCCACTCGCCAGACGGAACTCGGTCAGGCTGGCGTAACCGCGCGTCGCCAATGCCCGCCGCACCCCGCGGAAGATCGGCGGCGCCCCGCCGGCGGACGGCAGGGGATCGGCAGCGGAGAGGAGGGCAAGATCGTCGCTCATGGCACGGGGCACCGCCGGAAAAAGGAACGGTTCAGGAACGCAGCGGACACAATGCCGCGTCCGCCTTTCCACGCCAAGGGGCAAAAGCGTGACCGCCCCCCCGGTCCGGCTCAAACGGGCGGAAGGGGAAGCGGGCGCCCGCGGTCGCGCGGCAGGCTGCGCGCGGCTGGGAAGACCAGAACCGCCGCGGTGCCGACATCCGGCTCGCTGGTCAGCTCCAGCCGGCCGCCATGCATCTCCACCAACTGCTTGACCACCGGCAGCCCCAGTCCGCTTCCACGGGAGTGTCGGGCGATGGAGGAGTCCGGCGCCTCGAACGGATGCAGGATATGGGGCAGATCGGCGCTCGGGATGCCGATGCCGGTGTCGGCCACCATCATCGCGATGCCGCCGTCCGGCATCAGCTGGGCGGTCAGCATCACGAGGCCGCCGGGCCGGGTGTGGGCCACGGCGTTGGACAGCAGGTTGGTCAGCATGCGGGTCAGCGCCTGGACGTCGCCCCGCAGCAGCGGCAGGTCGGGCGGGACGTCGCGGCGCAGGGTCACCCCGCCTTCCCGGGCCGCCTCTTGCAGTGCGGTGACGACATGCCGCGACAGGGCATCCAGATCCACCCCGTCCTCCACCAGCGGCGTCAACCCGCCATCGAGGCGAGACAGTTCCAGGATGTCGTCGATCAGGGCGAGCAGATGGGTGCCGGCATCGCGGATGTCACCGGCATAGCTGCGGTAGCGCGGGTTGCCGAGCGGGCCGAAGGGCTCCGACAGCAGCATCTCCGAAAAGCCGAGGACTGCGTTCAGCGGCGTGCGCAACTCGTGGCTCATCTGCGCCAGGAAGGCTGCCTTGGCCCGCTTTGCGCTGTCGGCCTCGCCGCGGGCGGCCTGGGCCTCGGTCTCGCGCAGACGCAGACGGTCCTCGGTCCGCTTCAGCGCGGTGACATCGGTGTAGTGGACCAGCACGCCCCCGGGCACGGCATGTTCGCGGCTGAGCAGCCAGCGTCCGTCATGGAGGGGCACGACGACCGGCGTGTCCATCCGCCGGTGACGCTCCAGCCGCGCATGCATCCACGCTGCGCGGTCCTGTGCCGTGGTCAGGCGCGGGTCGGTCTCGGCGAAGCGGCGGGCCAGCTCCTCGAAGGGGACGCCCGGCACCAGCCTGTCGACCAGAGTGGGCAAGTCGGTGCCCAGACGGCCGTTGGCATGGACCAGCCTGTCCTCCCGGTCGAACAGGGCGAAGCTCTCGGCGCTGTGCTCCAACGCCCCGGCAAGCGTTTCTGCCAGCGTATCAGCCACCGCTCGGGCCTGGGTTTCCGGCTGGGCTTCGGCTGGCGAGAGGGCCACCGGACCCAGGTCGGACAGGGTCGCGCACAGCCCGCCGGGGGCCGGGGCCGCCGCCACGCGCCAGCGGACCGGCGTGGAGCCACGCCGTGCGGCGACCGTGCGCTCCACCGGGCCGTGCAGGGCGTCGGCCAGCGTGGCGAACAGGGCGGGGCAGGCGGTGTCGGTGGCGTCCGCGCGCAGCCGCCGGCCGGGCAGCGGTCCGGCGCCCAACAGCAGTTCGGCCGCCGGGTTGGCCGACCGCCATTCCAGGTCGGTCAGCGTGCTGGCAGGTTCATGACAAGCGGCGAAGACGGCGACTGCAACCGGCAGCGAAGCCAGGGCCGCGATCGACGGTTCGCCGGTCCTGTCGCAGCGGTCGTTGGGTGCCGTGGCGGTGTCGGGAGTATCCTCACCCGAGGCGGCACTATCGCGCCCATTACGGCCGCAAGTCTGCGTGTGGCGATTCATTGCGCCATTTTTACCGACCATCCCTAAGAAACGCTGAAGGCCCAGTCCAAACTGAAGACGGATATTTGTCGAATTGTAACAGAATCGACCGATCCCTTGCGAAGTGCATGGGGTTTTCAGCAAAGGCGGTAAATGGTTTGATTGCGCAGTCCGCCGTGTACTTCGCGTGTGCTCTGCCTATCGGCAGGCTTTGCAACGAGCGGCAGTTTTCATAGTGTAGGATCTGATCGCGGAAGATGGTTGGAATTCAGGTGTGACCGTGAACGGCAGCCACGACGATTCCGGCGGTGCGGTACCGCCCGTTCTGGTGTTCGGTGCCGATGGACGGCTGACCGACTGGACCCCCGCTGCCGGAACCCTGCCGGGATTGTCTGGCCGTCTTGCCGTCGGAGCGACTGCTGCCGAATTGAGCCGCCACGCCGGGGCTGGACGCACCGTGCTCCCGCTGACCGCGGGGGGCATGGTGTGGCGGCTGGACGGTGAGCCGTGCGTTCCCCCCGCGGCATCCATCGGCCCGATGCCGGCCGCGATGGGGATGCCGGATCCGGCCGGTCGCCTTTTTGCGGCGGCCAGCCACGATCTGCGCCAGCCGCTGGCAGCGCTGTCGCTGCTGATCGGCACGCTGGAGGCGCGCGCGATGGAAGGGGCGGCGGGCGGTACCGACCGGTCCGGACGCGACCTGCTGCATTCGATGGCCCAGGCGGTGGACTCCATGCGCAGCATGGTCGACGGCCATTTCGACCTCGTCCGGCTGGAAAGCGGCCTGCTGGAGCCGGACATCCGCACCCACGCCGTCAACGGCGTCCTGATGCGGCTGGCGCTGGAAGTTGCGCCGCGCTTTGCCGACCGCGGGCTGCGCTTCAGCGTGATGCCCTGCTCGGCGATGGTGCGCACGGACTCCGCGCTGCTGGAGCGGTTGCTGCACGGTCTGGTCATCAATGCCCTGCGCAGCACGGCGGGCGGCCGGGTCCTGGTCGGTTGCCGCAACCGGGGCCGCAGCCTGCGCATCGAAGTGTGGGACAGCGGGCGCGGCCTGCCGCCGGAGCGGCTGGCGGCCTTGCGGAGCGAGCTGGCGCGCTCCGCCGGGGAGGGCGCCGGTACGCTTGGGCTGGACCTGACGCTGGTCCGCGGGCTTGCGCGGAAGCTCGGCCTCGGGCTGGAGTTGCAGACGACCGAAGGACGGGGAACCGTCTTCGCGGTCGTCCTGCCGCGCTCGATCGAGGTGGCGGCCGCAGCCGCCGGGGAAGCGGCATCGCCCCCCGCCGTCGCATCGGCTGGCGCCGCCGACATAAGCCGTGCCCGTATCCTGGTGATCGAGGACGACCCGATGGTGCTGGCCGCGCTCGAAGCCCTGCTGGAGCAATGGGGCTGCACCGTGCTGGGAGCCGAATCCTACGATGCGGCGGTCCGGCGGGTCGGGCCGGCACCGGAGCCAATCGACCTGGTCATCTCCGATCTTCGGCTGAAAGGCGCAGCCAATGGCATCGTCGCCATCCGGCAGATCGCCAAGCTGCTCGACCGGCCGGTGCCCGGGATGATCCTGACCGGCGACACCGATCCCAGAAGGCTGCGCGAGGCCCGGCTGTCCGGCTACCCGCTTCTGCACAAGCCCGTGGCGCCGCTGGCCCTGCGCGCCGCGGTCGTCCGGCTGCTTGGACCGGCCGGCCGGGGCGGCTGCCTGGGCAACCCACCTCTTTGATAATAAAGACTCTAAACGGAATGAGGTCGATATATGAAGGCGTCGAATGATGAAGACTCTTGAAGTTAGGCTTACGCTGCACTGCAATGACAATGCTGAAACAGAGCCGGCAAGATTTCTGCGAATTGCGACAGACTCTTTCCAATGATTGCAGTGCGTGAGCCATAGCTCTCCCCCAATTGGCAGATCCTTATCCTCCTTTCGGTGGAATTGGATCTTTTACATACCCTTTTATGCTCCCCCTTCGATATGATCGTGTCTGGCTTCGCTGTTCGGACAGTTCGGGGGAGGGCGGTCGGATGAACCGGAAGCATCGGGGGGTAGGGAAAGCGACGGCGGTGCCGATGATCGTCTTTGCCGGCCTGTTCCTGTCCCTTTCCGCCTTCCTGCTGATCCGCAGCGTCACCCGCGACGCAGAGCATATCCTGGCCGATCGGCAGGCGATCCAACTCCATGACGAACTGAAGACGCGCTTCGACCATCAGAGCGTCCTGCTGCGCGCCCTCAGCGGTCCGCTGGCCGGGCCGGCACCGGTCACGGAGGCGAGCTTCTCGTCGGCCGCGGAACCCTTGCTGCCGCTTTACCCCAACCTGCATGCCGTCGCCTGGGCACGCCGGATCGCGGAGCGGGACGTGCCGTTGCTGGAACGGGCGATGCGGTCGTCCGGCCACACCTCCTTCGCGGTGCGCGGTGCCGTCGATGCGCCGCGCCGCCCGCCCGGCACCGACCTGTTCGTGAATGTGCTGGCCGAACCGAAGGCAGCGGCCGGCCTGATCGGGCTCGACATGGCCAGCCTGCCCGGGCAGAGCGAGGTGTTGACCCGCTCATGCGCCGCCAACCGCGTCGTCGTGGCGGAGGAGATGCCGCTTCAGGCCGAGCTTGGGCGGGATTCGGTGCTGATCTATCTGCCGGTCTATTCCCGTGAGATCGACCCCGACGAGGCGCGTTTCGGCGGGCGTATCGTCTGCGACGTCCTGACCGGCTTCCTGTGGACCAGCTTCGATGTCGGCCAGCTGCTCAGGGACGCGGTTCTGCGGGTCGGGCTGACCGTGGGCGACGCCTATCTGCTGAAACCGGATGCCGGGGCGCCGCTGCTGCTCGCCGCCGAAGGCGGGCTGACCCGCCCGGGCGAGCTTCCCCACCCGCCGTCCCGGCCGCTGACGGCGGAACGATTGGCCGGCGATGGGGCTCCGCGTGCCATCGTCCGGGACATCGCCTTCGGAGGGCGGGTGTGGCGGCTGTTCGTGGTGCCCGATCCGTCGCCGCTGTTCAGCCTCGACGACCGGCTGGCCTGGACCATGCTGATCGGCGGACTGATGCTGACCGCCGGCGCCGTCGCCTATGTCCTGCGCGAGGCGCGGGCCAAGCGCCTGCTGCGGACCGAGGCGCGTGCCCGTGCCGCCATGGCCCGTGCGCTGCGCGAGAGCGAGGAGCGGTTCCGGCTGGCGTTGCGCCATTCCAAGGTGTCGCTGTTCAGCCAGGACCGCGACCTGCGCCATCTGTGGGTCTATTGCCCGCGGGCCGACCTGCGGCCGGAGCGGATGATCGGCCGGACCGATGTCGAACTGTTTTCGGTGGAGGACGCCGAGCGGCTCGTGCCGGTCAAGCGGGCGGTGATGGAGCAGGGGGTCGGTGCCCGCTGCGAGGTGGAGTTGACCTACAACGGCTGCCGGCGGGTGCTGGACCTGTCGGTTGAGCCGATGCGCGACGAGACCGGATCCATCGCGGGCATCATCTGCGCCGCCATCGACATGACCGAGGCGGTGGAGATCCGCGACGCCCTTGCCCGCGCCCATTCCGAGGCGGAACGCGCCAACCAGGCCAAGAGCCGCTTCCTGGCCGCCGCCAGCCACGATCTGCGCCAGCCCTTCCAGGCGATGAGCCTGTTCCACCACATCCTGATGAGCAAGCTGGACGATCCCCAGCAGGTGGAGGTGGCGAACAAGCTGGGCGAGGCGCTGGTGGCCGGAAACTCGCTGCTGTCGACGCTGCTCGACACCTCCGCGCTGGAGGTCGGCAACGTCAAGCCGCGGATCGTCGATTTCGATGTCCAGGACATCGTCGGCCGGCTGGCGATGGAGATCGGCGACCAGGCGGCCGATCGCGGGCTGGAACTGCGCATGGTGCCCTGTTCCGCCCGCGTGCGTAGCGACCCGATCCTGCTGGAGCGGATGGTGCGCAACCTGCTGGTCAACGCCCTGCGCTACACCACCCAGGGCCGCATCCTGCTGGGCTGCCGGCGCAAGGGCGACGAGGAGGGCGGCCGGCTGTCCATCGAGGTATGGGATACCGGTCCCGGCATCCCCGAGGACGAGATGACGGCCATCTTCGAGGATTTCTATCGGTGCGGCACCGACCAGCGCGACAGTGGCCGCGGCCTGGGCCTGGGGCTGTCCATCGTCCGCCGCATGGCGCAGATGCTGGATCACCCCGTCACCGTGCGGTCGCGGGTCGGACATGGAACCGTCTTCTCCATCAGCGTTCCGGTGGCCGAGGAGCTTTGCTCCTGCGTGGCGGCAGCGGACTGAGACAGCTGATTGGGACAGCGGATCGGGCGTCCGCCGGGTTTTCCGGCCTTTGCCGCAGCGCGCAATCGGGGCAGTCCCGCCGCAAGCTCCGCTTTTCCTGGATGCAGGCACGCAAGTTTCGGTTATGCTGCGGCTGCTAACTGCTCCGAAACGATCCCAGTAACCCAGCCGTAACAATAGCTTGGCGACTTATTGATGTAGGTCATTGGGCCGCCTTCGCCACAAGGGCTATTGCTTTCGCACAAGCACACTCCTTGGAAACTCCTCGGGTGGCGAAGGTTCCGCTTCGAAGGAACCCAACAAGACGGGTTCCGGCCCGACGCCATGGCTCTGCCCGCAAGGGCGCGTCCCGGCGCGGGAACCGGGATCGGGAGGATACGGCCCGCCGTCGCGACGGATGCCCGTCGGTCGGGCGCCGCGATCCTTTTGAGGAGCTTTGAGATGGATACCGTCACCGCCGCCCTCCCCGCCGCCCCGGCGGGCCGCAGCGGCATCGTTCCGACCGGCAAGAACGGCAGCCCCATGATCGAAAACGTCACGTTCGAGGAAATCCGCATCGGCCAGCAGGCCAGCCTGTCGCGCCGGCTGACCATGTCCGACATCGAGCTGTTCGCCACGGTGTCCGGCGACCTCAACCCGTCCCATGTGGACGAGGATTATGCCGTCGACCACAAGGTGGTCGGGCACGGCATGTGGTCCGGTTCGCTGATCTCCGCCGTGCTGGGCACGCTGCTGCCCGGTCCCGGCACCGTCTATGTCGGCCAGGATCTGCGGTTCGAACGGCCGGTCCTGCTGGGCGACATCGTCACCGTCACCGTCACCGCCAGGTCGAAGGACCCGGAGCGCAAGACGGTCGTCTTCGACTGCCTCGCCGCCAACCAGGACGGCAAGACGGTGGCGACCGGCGTCGCCGAGGTGATCGCCCCGACCGAGAAGTTCCGCCGCGCCGTGACCGAACTGCCGCAGGTGCAGGTGATCCGCCACGACGGCCACGAGCTGATGCTGAAGAAGTGCGAGTCGCTCCCGCCGGTGCCGACCGCCGTCGTCCATCCCTGCGACGAGAGTTCGCTGCGCGGTGCCGTCGAGGCGGCCGAGGCCAACCTGATCGACCCGGTGCTGGTCGGGCCGGAAGCCAAGATCCGGTCCGTCGCCGACGCCTGCGGCCTCGACATCTCGCCCTACCGCATCGTCGACGTCGCGCACAGCCATGCCTCGGCCGAAACCGGCGTCCGTCTGGCCCGCGCCGGCGAGTGCGAGGCGGTGATGAAGGGCAGCCTGCACACCGACGAGCTGATGGGCGAGGTCGTCCGCAAGGAGACCGGCCTGCGCACCGGCCGCCGTCTCAGCCACGTCTTCGTGATGAATGTGCCGACTTATCCGCGGCCGCTGCTGATCACCGACGCGGCGATCAACATCTATCCGACGCTGGAAGACAAGGTCAGCATCGTGCAGAACGCCATCGACCTTGCCAAGGTGCTGGGCGTCGAGGTTCCGCGCGTCGCCATCCTCTCGGCGGTCGAGACCATCAACACCAAGATCCCCTCGACCCTGGAAGCGGCGGCGCTGTGCAAGATGGCCGACCGCGGCCAGATCACCGGCGGCATCCTCGACGGCCCGCTGGCCTTCGACAACGCCATCAGCCGCGAGGCCGCCATCACCAAGGGCATCAATTCCCCGGTCGCCGGCCAGGCCGACATCCTGCTGGTTCCGGACCTGGAGGCCGGCAACATGCTGGCCAAGCAGCTGTCCTTCCTGGCCCATGCCGACGCCGCCGGCATCGTGCTGGGCGCGCGGGTTCCGATCATCCTGACCAGCCGTGCCGACAATGTCCGCACCCGCCTGGCGTCCTGCGCGGTCGCCGTCCTGGTGGCCGCCGCCCGCCGCCGCGGCGCCGCCTCCGCGGCCGAATAAGGAGGGCGCCGCCATGTCCAACGCGATCCTCGTCATCAATGCCGGCTCCTCCAGCCTGAAATTCTCGGTGTTCCGGGATCATGGCGGCGGGGATCCGGCGGTCGCCGTCAACGGCCAGATCTCCGGCATCGGCACCCAGCCGGTTTTCGAGGCCAAGGATGCCGAGCGCCGCCCGCTGGCCGGGAAGAGCTGGGGGGTCGGGGAACGCAGCGACCGCAAGGCGCTGCTGTCCTACCTGCTCGACTGGATCGAGGAGCGGCTGGACGGGGCGACGCTGATCGCCGCCGGCCACCGGGTGGTGCATGGCGGCGTGCGCCATGCCGCTCCGGTGCTGCTGACCCCGGCCGTGATGGATGAGCTGGATGGGCTGGTGCCGCTGGCCCCGCTGCACCAGCCGCACAACCTCGCCGCCATCCGCGCGCTGGCCGAGGCGCATCCGGAGCTGCCGCAGGTCGCCTGTTTCGACACCGCCTTCCACCGCAACCAGCCCTGGCAGGCGCAGACTTTCGCCATCCCGCGGGAACTGACGGACGAGGGCGTCCGCCGTTACGGCTTCCACGGCCTGTCCTACGAGTACATCGCCCGCCGCCTGCCGGAGATCGCGCCGGAGCTGGGCGATTCGCGCGTCGTCGTCGCCCATCTCGGCAGCGGCGCCAGCATGTGCGCCATCCATGGCGGGCGGAGCGTCGACAGCACCATGGGCTTCACCGCGCTGGACGGCCTGCCGATGGGCACCCGCTGCGGCACCATCGATCCCGGCGTGCTGATCTACCTGATGCGCAAGGGCATGGACGCCGACGGCATCGAGAAGATGCTCTACAACAAGTCGGGCCTGCTCGGCGTGTCGGGCATTTCCAACGACATGCGCGCCCTGCTGGAAAGCACCGATCCGCATGCGCAGGAGGCGGTGGAGCTGTTCTGCTTCCGCATCGCCAAGGAAACCGGGGCGCTCGCCGCCTCGATGGGCGGGGTCGACGCGCTGGTCTTCACCGCCGGCATCGGCGAACGCTCCGCCCCGGTGCGGGCGCGGGTCGGCGACAAGCTGGCCTGGATGGGCGTTGAACTGGACGACTCCGCCAACGAGGCCAATGCGGCGAAGATCTCCACTCCCGGCAGCCGCCTGCCGGTCTATGTCATCCCGACCGACGAGGAACGGATGATCGCGCTGCACACGCGGCGGGTGCTGACGGGGCGGTGAACGCGGTTGGGGAGGGGGCATCCGAAGCCGACACCCTCCCCAACACATCCCCCTGGAGCCCACCCCCCAATCGGTGCTAGCTCACTCCCGGAACTCAGTTTCGTCCGGGGAAGCCGTGGTCCGCCCCTATCTGCCGCTCAACGCGTTGCGCGCCTTCGAGGCGTCGGCGCGGCATCTCAGCTTCACCCGCGCCGCCATCGAGCTGTGCGTGACCCAGGCCGCCGTCAGCCAACAGGTGAAGCTGCTGGAGGAACGGCTGGGCGCCAGCCTGTTCCACCGCCTGCCGCGCGGGCTGGCATTGACCGACGAGGGGCGGGCGCTGCTGCCGACGCTGGCCGATGCCTTCGACCGCATCGGTGGCTTGCTCGACCAGTTCGAGGGTGGACGCTTTCGCGAGGTGCTGACGGTCGGCGCGGTCGGCACCTTCGCCGTCGGCTGGCTGCTGCCGCGGCTGACGCGCTTTCGCGAGGCGCATCCCTTCGTCGACCTGCGCCTGTCCACCAACAACAACCGCGTCGACATCGCGGCGGAGGGGCTGGACTACGCCATCCGCTTCGGCGATGGCGCCTGGCACGGCACCGACGCGGTCCGGCTGTTCGATGCGCCGCTGTCGGTGCTCTGCGCGCCGGAGATCGCCCGGCGCCTGCGCGAGCCTGCCGATGTCGGCCGCGAGACGCTGTTGCGCTCCTACCGCGCCGATGAATGGCCGGGCTGGTTCGCCGCCGCCGGGCTGGAGCCGCCGGCCATGCCCTCGGTCAAGGGGGGGCCGGTGTTCGACTCGTCGTCGCTGATGGTGGAGGCGGCGATCCAGGGTGCCGGCGTCGCCCTCGCTCCACCGTCGATGTTCCGCCGGCCGCTGGCGCTGGGCCAGATCGAGCAACCCTTCGGCGTCACCGTGTCGAAGGGTGCCTATTGGCTGACGGCCCTGAAGTCGCGGCCGGAAACCCCGACCATGCGTATCTTCCGCGACTGGCTGTCCGCCAGGGTCGCGGAAGACGGACCGGTCGCGGCCTGAGCTTTCAGGAAACGGGGACGCGGCGCGGCGCCCGCTGCTCCTCCTCCCGCCGGCGCCAGAAGCGCAGGCGCAGGCGCGGCGCCATGAACCAGGCGATGGGGGCGGCAAGGATGACGCTGAGGATCACCACGGTCGGCATCAGCGTCATCGCTTGCTCGGAAAAGCTGGGGACCGACAGCACCAGGACGGTGCCGATGCCGAAGACGACGCCCTGGATCATGCCGTAGATCAGGACGGCGAGGCGCAAACGGGTGGACATGAGGCTGCTCCGGTGAGTGGGGGCGGTGCAAAGACCGTTTCCCTGTTCAACCGGCGCGCAGCCACAATGTTCCGAACGCCATCGGCCGGGATCTCTCCGGCCGATGGCGTTCGTATACGTATAATTACAGCCGGCGGCCCGAACCGTTCCCTACCGGTTGGCCCGCCACCATGCCATCAGCCCGGTGGTCGAGCTGTCATGGGCACCCTCCGCCGGACCGCTTTCCATCTCCGGCAGGATGGTGCTGGCCAGCTGCTTGCCCAGCTCCACGCCCCATTGGTCGAAGCTGTTGATGTCCCAGACGATGCCCTGGACGAAGACCTTGTGCTCGTACAGCGCGATCAGGGCGCCGAGCGTCGCCGGGGTCAGGCTCTGCATCAGGATGGTGTTGGACGGGCGGTTGCCGGGGAAGACGCGGTGGGGGACCAGCGCCTCGACCTCTTCTGCCGGCTTGCCGGACCTGGTCATCTCCGCCCGCACCTCGTCGGCGGTCTTGCCGCGCATCAGCGCCTCGGCCTGGGCTAAGACGTTCGACAGCAGGATGCGGTGATGGGCGCCGGCCTCCGCCCCGATCGGGTTGTGGGTGGTCGCCGCCGCCACGAAGTCGCAGGGGATCAGCGATGTGCCCTGGTGGATCAGCTGGTAGAAGGCATGCTGGCCGTTGGTGCCGGGCTCGCCGAACAGCGCCGGCCCGGTCTGGTAGTCCACCGGCTCGCCGCCGCGGGTCACCGACTTGCCGTTGCTCTCCATGTCCAGCTGCTGGAGATAGGCGGGGAAGCGGTGCAGATACTGGTCGTAGGGCAGCACCGCGTAGGACGAGGCGTCCCAGAAATTGCGGTACCAGACGCCCAGCAGGCCCAGCAGCACCGGCATGTTGCGGTCGAGCGGCGCGGTGCGGAAATGCTCGTCCATCGCATGGGCGCCGGCCAGCAGCTCGGCGAAGCGCACCGGGCCGATGGCGATCATGATCGGCAGGCCGATGGCCGACCACAGCGAATAGCGGCCGCCGACCCAGTCCCAGAAGCCGAACATGTTGGCGGGATCGATGCCGAACTTGCGCACCTCCGCCTCGTTGGTGGAGACGGCGACGAAGTGCCTGGCGACATGCGCCTCGTCCTGGGCGGTCTCCAGGAACCAGCGGCGGGCGGAATGGGCGTTGGTCAGCGTCTCCTGCGTCGTGAAGGTCTTGGAGGCGATGACGAACAGCGTCGTCTCCGGATCCAGCCACTTCAGTTGCTCGGCCAGATGGGTGCCGTCGACGTTGGAGACGAAATGCAGGGCGACATGGGCATGGGCGAAGGGCTTCAGCGCCTCCGTCGCCATCACCGGGCCGAGGTCGGAGCCGCCGATGCCGATGTTGACCACGTCGGTGATCGGCTGGCCGGTATAGCCGCGCCAGTCGCCGTCGCGCACCGAATTGGCGAAGGCGTCCATCCGCTCCAGCACCGCACGCACGGCCGGCATCACGTCGCGGCCGTCCACGGTGACCGGATGGTCGGACCGGTTGCGCAGGGCGGTGTGCAGGACGGCCCGCTTTTCGGTCAGGTTGATCGGCTCGCCGCCGAACATGCGGGCGCGGGCACCTTCGACATCCTGCTGGCGGGCGAGGTCGAGCAGCAGCCCGACCGTATCCTGCGTGATGCGGTTCTTCGAATAGTCGAGAAACAGACCCGCGGCCTCCAGCGAGAAGGCGCCGAACCGGCCTGGATCGGCGGCGAACAGGTCGCGCATGTGCGTGTCGGCCATGTCCAGGCGGTGTTGGACGAGAGCGGCCCAGGCGGATGAATGGGAGAGCGCGGTCATGATGCTTTGGACTCCTTGACGTCAGCGGTCCTTTGACGCGGCCCATCGGCGGGGCGAAGGGAGCCTAGCACCGACCGGCGGTGGCGGCCACGACCCAAAATGCGGCGGTCGGCGCAGCTTATCGGCCTATGCGTGCCGGCCGAAGCATGCAACCGACCGCGGGTCGCGCTGTTGTGGGATCCGAGGATTTGCCAAAGGAGGACAAGCCATGTCGGACAAACCCCTCGCCCCGCCGTTGGAAGAGCGTGAGGAGCAGCGCGACCGCGACGATCCGGCAAGGCCGGATCAGGTCGGCATCATCCCGGGCAAGGTGCCGGGACATCCGGTCGATCCCAGCGATCCGCGCTTTCCGGGGAGCCAGCCGGATTTGGCGTGAGGGACAGTTTCGACAACCGATGCCTCCTCGACCGATGCCCCCTCCCTAACCCTCCCCCGCTAACGCGGGAGAGGGGATTGGTGCTGTGCGGGAGGGTGGCGGCAGTCCCTCCCCCGCACAGCGGGGGAGGTTAGGAGGGGGCTAGGGCTGGAGGACGCCTCAGCTCCCCCCGTCGACCGTCCGCGTCGGCGACACGCCTTCCGGCTTGCCGACCAGAACCGTCAGCAGCTTCGCCGGGTCGAGCAGGCGCTGGGCGACGCGCCTGATGTCGGCCTGGGTCACGGCGTTGATGTAGCGGTCGCGCTGGTTGAGGTAGTCGATGCCCAGCTCGTCGCGCTTCACCTGCAGCAGGATGCGCGCAATCGACTGGGTCGAGCCAAGCTGCAGCGGGAAGGAGCCGGTCAGGTAGGTCTTGGCGTCGGCCAACTCCTGGTCGGTCAGGCCGTCCTTCGCCATCCGCGCCCATTCCTGGCGGATGATGTCCAGCGCCTGGCCCGCCTTTGCGTTGACGGTGGAGCCGCCGGCCATCACCACCGCGGCATGGTCCATCGGGATCAAATAGCTGTAGACGCCATAGCTCAGCCCGCGCTTCTCGCGCACCTCCTCCATCAGGCGCGACCCGAAGCCGCCGCCGCCCAGCACATAGTTCATGACGCTGGCGGCGTACCAGTCGGGATCGTCGCGCTTCACCCCCGGCTGTCCCATCAGCATGACGGTCTGGGCGGTCGGGCGCGGCAGCAGGATGGTCTGGCCCAGCCCGGCCATCGTCGCGTCGGGGATCGCCGGTGCGTCGGTCCTGGCCGGCAGCCCGCCGAACACGATGTCCAACGCCTTGCCCAGTTCCTCCGGCGAGATGTCGCCGGTGGCGGCGACCACCAGCCGGTCACGGCCGAACTGACCCTTCACGAAGGCGCGCAGATCGTCCGGCGCGATGGCGGGCAGGCTGTCCAGCGTGCCGCGGATCTCGCCGCCATAGGGGTGGTCGGGGAAGGCGGTGGCGTAGAACTGGCGGCGGGCGACGTAGTTGGGATCGCCAAGGTCCCGCTTCAGGCTGGCCATGATCGAGGCCCGCATGCGGTCCAGCGCCTCCTGGGCGAAATGCGGCTCGGTCAGCGCCAGCCGGGTCAGCTCCAGCGCCTCGCCGCGACGCTCGGTCAGGGTGCGCAAGGACCCGGTGAAGCCGTCCCGTCCGGCGTCGAAGCCGAGCGCGATGGCGTTGTCCTGCAGCCGGGCCTGGAAGGCCTGGGAGTCGTAAGGCCCGGCGCCCTCGTCGAGCATGGTGGTGACCAGATTGGCCAGCCCTTCCTTGCCCTTGGGATCGCTGCCGCCGGCGCCCTCGAAGGCCCATTCCAGCGCCAGCACGGGGACCTTGTGGTCCTCGACCAGCCACGCCTCGATCCCGCCGGGGCTGACCACGCGCTTGATGTCCATGGCGTGGGCAGGCAGGGGCGCGGTCAGGGCGATGGCGACGATGGCGAGGAAGAAGGCCGCGATGCCGGACCGCATGGAAGTGTGACGCGCGCTCATCCTCAACTGTCCTTTCCGGTCGGGGGCAGCAGCAGGCCGGTGACGTGGTTGGTCTGGCTCAGCACGGCGCGGGCCGCGGCGTTGACCTGCTCGGCGGTCACCGAGTCGATCCGAACCGGCCAGCTTTCCACGTCGTCCAGGCTCTGGCCGGTGGCGAGCGCCGCGCCCAGCGTCTGGGCCGGGCCGGTCAGGCTGTCGCGGGCATAGGCGGCGGCGGCCAGCATGCGCTTGCGCGCGGTGGCGACCTCCTCCTCGGTCACGCCGGTCTTCAGCAGCCGGTCGACCTCGCCCCACAGGGCGGCCTCCAGCTTGTCCATGCTCACGCCGGCGGCCGGGCTGGCGCCGACGCTGAGCGTCGCCATGTCCCAGGAGGTCGGTCCGTAGCCGAGCCAGGCGGAGGTGGCGACCTTCTGGTCTATCACCAGGCTGCGGTAGAGGCGCGAGGTCGAGCCGCCGCTCATGATCTCCGCCAGCACCTGCAGCGCGTAGGCCTGGCGGTCGGGGTCGACCCGGTAGGACGGCGCGATCCAGGTCCGGCGCACCGACGGCTGCCGCACCTCGGCGTCGCGCAGTTCGACCTGGCGGGAGGCGCTGATCGGCGGCTCGGCCACGCGCTTGCGCTCCGGTACCGGACGGGCCGGGATGGCGCCGTAATAGCGCTCGGCCAGCGGCTTCAGCTCCGCTGCCGTGACGTCGCCGGACACGACCAGGATGGCGTTGTTGGGCGTGTACCAGGTCTTGTAGAAGCGCTCCGCCATCTCCCGCGTCAGCGTCGACATCTCCTGCGGCCAGCCGATCACCGGGGTGCCATAGGGGTGGTGGACGAACATGGTGGCGTTGATCTGCTCGCTGATGCGGTCGGCCGGCTCGTTCTCGACGCGCTGGCGGCGCTCCTCGATGATGACGTCGCGCTCGGGATAGACCACGGCATCGGTCAGCTTCAGGTTGGCCATGCGGTCGGCCTCCATCCGCATCACCATCTCCAGCCGGTCGCGGGCGACGTTCTGGTAATAGGCGGTGTAGTCGTAGCTGGTGAAGGCGTTGTCGCGTCCGCCATTCTTGGCGACGATCCGGCTGAATTCGCCGGGCGGGATCACGTCCGTTCCCTTGAACATCAGATGTTCGAGGAAATGGGCGATGCCGGACTGGCCGCGGTCCTCGTCGGCTGCACCCACCTTGTACCAGACCATGTGGGTGACGACCGGCACGCGATGGTTGGGGATCACCACCACCTGCATGCCGTTCGCCAGGGTGAAGCTCTCGGGGAAGAACACCCCCTTTTCCGCCGCCAGCGCAGGCAGGGCGCCGAAAGGCACCGGAGCCGTAGGGGCCGCGACGGTCAGGGTCAGGGCGAGCAGGCCGGCCGCGGCAAGGCGGCGGGCTGGGAAGAGGGCAGGCATGAAGGCTCCCGGATCAGGAGGTCCGAATCGAAAGGGCGCCCCCCGCTGGGAAGGGCGCCCCCGGAAACTGGTGTGACGTCGTGCCTGGAACAAGGCTCCAGGCGCCGCGGCTCAGAACAGACCTTCCAGCGGAGCCTTGCGCTTGCGCTCGATGACCGGGGTGGCGGCGCCGTCCAGCGACTTGCCCTGGGCCTGGGCCTCGCGCAGGCGCTGCTGCTCCTTGGCGGGATCGACGAGGGAATAGGGCTGTTCCTGCTTCTGCCAGAACAGCAGCGTGTCGATCCAGCTCTTGTCGGCGATGATCAGCTGGGTGGTTTCCTGATCGACCTTGGCGCGGATGTTGGGGTCGATGCCGTCGCGCGATCCCGCCTGGGCGATCAGCGACTTCTCGCCGGCCGATGCGCTCGCCGCCGCGCCGCGCGAGCTGCCGCCGAACACGGCGCCGGCGGCGACGCGGGTCGGGGTGCTGTCCTGCGGGCGTGCCGCGCCGGGGCGCGGGCGCGGCAGATCCTGCATGCTGGGCGGCAGGGTCAGCGGGGCGCGGGACACCACGGAGAATTCGTCGGGGCTCTGGCGTTCGAGACCGATCGACCGGCGCACGTCCGAGCAGCCGGCGAGCGCCAACGCCGCAAGCGCCAGCCCAAGGAGCGGAAGCTTGGTCCGGGAGGAGGAGAGGGCGGAGGAGATGCTGGTCACGTTCGGAGGATCCCGTCGTCTGTCACGTCGTAGCAACCGGGCCCGCTGGTCGAGGCCGCGTGGTGAGCGCTCGCCGGTGGTTATAGCGCCACCGGCGACGGAACTCTTACGACTTTTCGCGGCCGGCGAACAGCCCGTCTATAAGCAGCACGACGACGCCGACGCTGATTCCGCTGTCGGCGACGTTGAAGGCCCAGAAATGCCAGCCGCCGACGTGGAAATCGAGGAAGTCGACCACCGCCCCGTGGAGCAGCCGGTCGATCACGTTGCCCACTGCCCCGCCGATGATGAAGCCCAGCGCCAGCGCGATCGGCCACCGGTCCGCCTGCCGCAGCCAGAAGACCAGGCAGATGGCGATGACCGCGGCGAGCGCGCTCAGCACATAGGGCATCAGCGCGCCGCCGCTGGCGAAGGTGCCGAAGCTGACGCCGTAGTTCCACACCAGCACGAGGTTGAAGAAGGAGGTCACCTCGATGACGTGCGGAATCGGCTGCATCACCCGGTCGAGGATCCACCATTTGCTGAGCTGGTCGAGCACGACGACGGCCGCGGCGACGATCAGCCCGAACAGCAAGTAGGAACGGGATCGGTTGGCGACGAAGGCGTTCATGGGGCCGCGCATCCTCCCTCTCCCCCCCGGGGAGAGGGTCGGGGTGAGGGGGAGGTGCGGCGACGGGCGTCCGGCAGGCGGACCCCCCTCACCCTAACCCTCTCCCCGGGGGGGAGAGGGAATAGGGCCGCGGTTGTGGCGGATGGCCTCATGCCACCGCGTCGGCGCAGCGGATGCAGAGCGTCGGGTGGTCGTGGACCGTGCCGACCTCCTCCAGGACCTTCCAGCAGCGCTCGCACTTCCCGCCTTCGGCCAGTGCCGGGGCGACGGCGATGCCGGGGACGTCGGGCAGGGTGAAGGCCCCGTCCGGCGCCGCCGCGTCGGTCACCTCGATGGATGAGGTGATGCAGACGTCCTGGAAGTCGACATCGGCCAGCAGGGTCTTGGTCGCGGCATCCACATACACGGTCGGGTCGGCCTGCAGCGACGAGCCGATGGTCTTGTTGGCCCGCTCCAGTTCCAGCGCGCCGGTGACGACGCGGCGGACGTTGCGCACCGTCTCCCACTTGGCGGCCAGCGCATCGTCGCGCCAGGCGGCCGGCACCTCCGGGAAGGCCCGCAGATGCACGCTCTCCTCGGTCCAGCCGGCACCTTCGGTCAGGCCGGCCGGCCGGGCCAGCCACGCCTCTTCCGCGGTGAAGCAGAGGATCGGGGCGAGCCAGGAGGTCAGGGTGGAGAACAGATGCTCCATCACCGTCCGCACCGACCGGCGGCGCACCGAATCGACGGGATCGCAATAGAGGCTGTCCTTGCGGACGTCGAAATAGAAGGCAGACAGCTCCACCGCGCAGAAATTGTGCAGGGCGACGAACAGGGCGTGGAAGTCGTAGGCCTCGACCTTCTCGCGGACCAGCGTGTCCAGCTCCGACAGGCGGTGCAGGACCCAGCGCTCCAGCTCCGGCATTTCAGCGGCGTCGATCCGCTCGGCCGGCGTGTAGTCGGCGAGCGCGCCCAGCAGGTAGCGCAGCGTGTTGCGCAGGCGGCGGTACAGGTCGGCCTGGGTCTTGATGATCTCCTTGCCGATGCGCAGATCCTCCGAATAGTCGGAGTTGATGATCCACAGGCGCAGGATGTCGGCGCCATACTGGTCGCAGACCTCCTGCGGGGCCACCACGTTGCCCAGCGACTTGGACATCTTGCGGCCCTGCTCGTCGAGCACGAAGCCGTGGGTCAGCACCGCGTTGTAGGGCGCCCGGCCGCGCGTGCCGCAGCTTTCCAGCAGCGAGGAGTGGAACCAGCCGCGATGCTGGTCGGAGCCTTCCAGATAGAGGTCGGCCGGCCAGGCCAGCTCCTCCAGCCGCTGCTCCAGCACGAAGGCATGGGAGGAGCCCGACTCGAACCAGACGTCGACGATGTCCCTGACCTGCTCGAACTCGTCGGCGGCATAGCCGTTGCCGAGGAAGTCCTGCGGGTCGCGGGCGAACCAGGCGTCGGCGCCCTCCTGCGTGAAGATGTCGGCGATTCGGGCGAACACGTCCGGATCGCGCAGGATCTCGCCGGTCGCCTTGCGGACGAACAGGGCGATCGGCACGCCCCAGGCGCGCTGGCGGCTGATGCACCAGTCGGGCCGGCTCTCGATCATCGAGCGGATGCGGTTCTCGCCCTGCGGCGGGACCCAGCGGGTGTCGGAGATCGCCTGCAACGCCACGCCGCGCAGGTCGTTCGTCTCCATCGAGATGAACCATTGCGGCGTGGTGCGGAAGATCAGCGGCGCCTTGGATCGCCAGCTGTGCGGATAGCTGTGCTTGATGCGGTTGCTGGCCAGCAGCGACCCGCACTGCTCGAACGCCTCCAGCACCGCCTTGTTGGCCGGGCCGGGCTTGCCCTGGTCGGTGTAGACGGCCAGACCGGCGAACAGCGGCACATGGGCGTAATAGCGCCCGTCCTCGCCCACCGTCTGCGGCACCTCGATGCCGTTGGCCTGGCCCAGGCGGAAGTCGTCCTCGCCATGGCCCGGCGCGATGTGGACGAAGCCGGAACCGGCGTCGGTCGTCACGAAATCGCCGGCCAGCAGCGGCACCTTGAAGTCGTAGCCCTGGCGGGTCAGCGGGTGGTGGCAGAAGCCGCCGGCCAGACGCGAGCCGGGGAAGCGGTGCAACTGCCGCCATTCGGTGATGCCGGCCTCCTTGAACACCTGCTCGGCCAGCGCGGTGGCCAGCACCAGCCGCTCGCCGACCTCGGCCTTGCTGCCCTCGGCGACCGCGAGCACCTTGAAGGTGGCGTACTCGATGTCGTCGCCATAGGCGATGGCGCGGTTGCCTGGCAGGGTCCAGGGGGTGGTCGTCCAGATGACGATGCTGGCATCGTCGATCTCCGGCGCCGACGAGCCCCAGACCGCGAAGCGGGCGAAGACGGTGGTCGAGGTGTGGTCGTGGTATTCGACCTCCGCATCGGCGAGCGCGGTCTTCTCCACCACCGACCACATGACCGGCTTGGAGCCCTTGTAGAGGCCGCCGTTCAGCGCGAACTTGTGGATTTCGCGGACGATCTGCGCCTCGGCCGGGAAGGTCATGGTGGCGTAGGGCTGCTTCCAGTCGCCTTCCACGCCGAGCCGGCGGAACTCGTCGGCCTGGATGCCGACCCATTCCTCGGCGAACTGGCGGCATTCGGCGCGGAACTGGATGATCGGCACGTCATCCTTGTTCTTGCCGGCCTTGCGGTACTTCTCCTCGATCTTCCATTCGATGGGCAGGCCGTGGCAGTCCCAGCCGGGGACATAGTCGGCGTCGAAGCCCTGCATCTGGCGGAAGCGGACGATGACGTCCTTCAGGATCTTGTTGACGGCATGCCCGATGTGGATGTTGCCGTTGGCATAGGGCGGGCCGTCATGCAGCACGAACTTCTTCCGGCCCTTGGCGCCGGCGCGCAGCTTGCCGAACAGGTCCATCTCGGCCCAGCGCTTCAGCAGCTCGGGCTCCTTGGCCGGCAGGCCGCCGCGCATGGGGAAGTCGGTGCGGGGCAGGAAGACGGTCGATTTGTAATCGCGGGTCATATCGGATCCCTGGGGAAAGCATCACCGCCGGGCGGCCATACCGCCACCCGACGCACAATAGGTCTCGTTCCCGGCCCTCCTCAGAGAGCCGGGCCGGTAATTCGCGCCCGGTTGTGCGCAAGGATCCGCAAAGAGACATCCATGGCGCGGGATATTAGCGGCGTGTGCGGTGCGGTCAAGGACGGCTCATGCCCCTGGGGGGCGCGGCAGGGTCCGAAAATTCCACTGGTCACGGGATGGCGGCACTTCTACGGTAATGCCGCCGGGTTGACCGGGGCGGGGGCGGTTCCCGGCGGACGGGGCCGGCACACAGCAGGCGCAAGGGCATCGCCGGGTATGATCGATCCACGGACAAGCGACTTCCTGGCCGAATTTCTTGCGTCAGCCAACAGGGATCCGGCAGTTCTCGACCGCTTCCTCCTGCACGGTCCGGAGCGGGGCGGCCGCGGTGCGCGGCCGCGGCTCAAGATCGCCTTCTTCGATTTCTGGCCGGAGTTCGACCCGTCGGCGAATTTCTTCGTCGAGATCCTGTCGAGCCGCTTCGACGTGTCGGTCGTCGACAACGACTGCGACCTCGCCATCGTGTCGGTTTTCGGCACCCGCCATCGCGAGGCGCGGACCGCCCGCGGGCTGTTCTTCACCGGCGAGAATGTGCGTCCCCCGCTGGACGGGGTCGACATGTCGGTGTCGTTCGACCGCATCGACGATCCCCGCCATTATCGCCTGCCGCTCTATGTCATGCATGCCTGGGACCACAGGCGCGAGGGGGCGACCCCGCATTTCTGCCACCCCGTCCTGCCGCCTGTGCCGCCGGCGCGGGAGGAGGCGGCGAAGCGGAAATTCTGCGCCTTCCTCTACAAGAATCCCAACTGCGCACGCCGCAACGACTTCTTCCAGATGCTCAGCGCCCGGCGCCATGTCGAATCGGTCGGCTGGCTGCTGAACAACACCGGCAGCGTGGTGAAGATGGGCTGGCTGCCGAAGATCCGGGTCTTCTCGCGCTATCGCTTCGCCTTCGCCTTCGAGAATGCCTCGTACCCCGGCTATCTGACCGAGAAGATCCTCGACGCCTTCCAGGCCGGCGCCGTGCCGCTCTATTGGGGCGACAGCGGCGTGCTGCGCGATGTCGCCGCCGGCAGCTTCATCGACGTGTCGCGCTACGCCTCGGACGAGGAGGCCATCGACGCCATCCTGGCCATCGACGACGATTACGATGCCTATCGCCGTTACCGCAGCACCGCGCCCTTCCTCGGCACCGAGGATTTCTACTTCGACGCCTACCGTCTGGCCGAATGGATCGAAAGCCGCCTGTGAGCGGCGGCAGTAAGAAAACCCCAGGAAAAGCCGAAGCAAAAAAGCCGAAGCAAAAAGCCGCCTTGCGGCGGGAGGACGAGCGATGAAGCGGGTGCTGCTGAACTATGCCGACGGCGCCTTCACGACGGCGCAGAAATACAACGGCAAGACCGGGCTGGGCGTCGGCGGGTTCGACGGGGTGGCGATGATGGGGCGCCGTCACATCGATGCCGGCTTCGCCGGCCGCAACCGGCACATCCTGGACCGGCCGCGCGGTGCCGGCTATTGGCTGTGGAAGCCCTATTTCATCGACCTGCTGCTGCGCCAGCATCTGCAGGACGGCGACATCCTGTTCTACAGCGACAGCGGCGCCCATTTCGTCCACAGCGCCGATCCGGTCATCGAGATCTGCCGCGAGCGGCGCGACCTGCCGGTCCTGCTGTTCACGCTGGAGGACCATCACCGCAACAGGGTCTGGACCAAGCGGGACTGCTTCCATTTCCTCGGGCTGGACCGGCCGGCCTTCACCGATGCCCCGCAGATCCTCGCCAGCTTCATCGTGTGCGAACGTGGGCCGGCGGCCATGGCGTTCGTCGCGGACTGGCTGCGGCATGCCCAGGACGCCCGGCTGATCACCGACGACCCCAACGCATGCGGCCTGCCGAACTATCCCGAGTTCCGCGACCATCGCCATGACCAGAGCCTTCTGAGCCTGCTCGGCCGCCGCGATGGCGTGACCGCGATTCCCGACATCTCGCAATGGGGCGACGGCCGCCGGCCCGCCGGGATTCCCCGCATCGTGGAACACACGCGCTGGCGCGACTAGGGCCGGTTATGGCAGACAGGACACTGCTTCACCCCCGTCAACCGTCAGCACCGATCGGCAGCGCATGACCAGTTTCGCCCGCGCCGCGGCGGCGGAAAACGCCGGCAACCTGGAGGAGGCGAGAACCCGCTATCTCGACATCCTGCGGACCGAGCCGCAGAACCCGGCTGCGCTGCACCGGCTGGGCGCGGTCGAACTGCGGCTGGGCCGGCCGAGGGAAGCGGTGATCCTGTTCCAGAAGTCGCTGGCCATCGCCAAGGATCTGGAGGTCTATCTCGATTTCGGCGCCGCCATGGCCGCGATGGCGCGCTGGGATGCGGCGGCGACCGTCTATGCGGCGGCGCTGCGGGTCGCTGCAGACTCGGCCGATGCCCAATACGGTCTGGCTCTGGCCTTGCACCGGCAGGGGCGTCCGCAGGATGCCGAACCCCATTACCGCAAGGTGCTGGCGACCCATTCCCATCTGGGGGAGGTCCACAACAATCTCGGCGTCGCGCTGCAGGATCTCGGCCGTGTCGCCGAGGCCGCCGCCGCCCACTGCGAGGCCGCGCGGCTCGATCCCGCGGACGCGGTGGCCTGGTCCCGGCTGGGCGTGGCGCTCCACCGCCTGGGCCGGAATGCGGAGGCCGAAGCGGCCTTCCGCAAGGCGACCGGCTTCGCCCCCCTGGATGCGGAGAACTGGCACAACCTGACCGCCCTGCTCGATGCGGCCGGCCGCCCGGCCGCGGCGCTCGCCGCCGGCCGGCGCGCAGTGGCGCTCGATCCCGCGGGTGCGCGGAACTGGCTGGCCTTGGGCAACGCGGCCCATGCGGCGGAGCGGCGGGAGGAGGCATGGCGCGCCGCATCGGCCGCCGTCCGGCTGGCGCCATCCGATCCGGCGGCGCGCAACAATCTGGCCAACGCCCTACGCGCGCTCGGCCGTTCGCAGGATGCCGTGGCCGAGTACCGCGCCGCGCTGGACCTGCAGCCCGATTTCGCGGTGGTGGAAACCAATCTCGCCCTGCTTCTGTCGAGCCAGCGCGATGCGGAGGGTGCCCTGGCGGCGCTGCGCGCCCTGCTGGCCCGTCAGCCGGAGAATGGCGAGGCATGGCGTCGGCTGGGCGGCGTGCTGGCGGAGGCCTTCCGTCCCGATGCAGCGGTCGCCGTTCTGCGCAATGCCGTCGCCATCGCCCCCGGCGAGCCCGACGGCCATACCGATCTGGCGATGGCCGCCGCGATGGCCGGCTGGAGCAGGGTATCGGCGGATGCCTGCCGGCGGGTGCTGCGGCTGGTTCCGGACCATGCGGCGGCCTTGGGGCAGCTCGTCCACCAGCAGAGGCTTCTGTGCGACTGGCGCGATCTGGACGGGCTGGAGGCGCTGCTTCTCCATCGGGTGCGTGCGGGGGCGGAGGGCGTATCGCCCTTCGACGTCCTGTCCTGCGCGTCGACCCCGGCCGACCAGAAGTCGGCGGCGTCCCGCTGGGCGGCGGCGAAGGCCCGCGGCGCCGCTCCTGTCGTCCGGACTGCCGCGGCCGCGCGCGACGGGCGCCTGCGGATCGGCTACCTGTCGGCGGATTTCCGCGAGCATGCGATGGGCCATCTGATGGTCGATGCCCTGGAGACGCATGATCGCTCCCGCTTCGCCGTCACCGCCTATTCGACCGGCATCGACGACGGCAGCGCGCTGCGCCGGCGGTTCCAACGGGGAATCGAGCGCTTCGTCGACCTGCGCCGCCACACCGACGCCGATGCGGCGGGGGCCATCGCGGCGGACGGCATCGACATCCTGGTCGATCTGACCGGCTTCACCACCTTCTCGCGCACCTCCATCCTGGCCGCCCGCCCGGCTCCGCTACAGGTCAACTGGCTGGGCTATCCGGGCACGCTGGGGGCGGATTATGTCGATTACATCGTGGCCGATCCCACGGTGATCGCGCCGGGCGAGGAGGGGTTTTTCGCCGAGCGGGTGGTGCGGCTGCCGGATTGCTACCAGCCCAACGACCGCCGGCGCGCCATTGCCGAGGCCACGCCGACCCGGGCGGAGTGCGGGTTGCCGGACGAAGGCTTCGTATTCTGCTGCTTCAACAGCGCCCATAAGCTGACGCCCGTCCAATTCGACAGCTGGTCGCGCATCCTTGCGGCAGTCCCCGGCAGCGTGCTGTGGCTCTATGCCGGGCTCCCCCAGGTTGCGGCCAACCTGTGCCGCGAGGGCGAGGCCCGAGGCCTGGATCCCGGCCGGCTCGTCTTCGCCAGGCCCGTGCCCCATGCCGAGCATCTGGCGCGGCACCGTTTGGCGGACCTGTTTCTCGACACGCTTCCCTACAACGCCCACACGACCGCCAGCGACGCGCTGTGGGCGGGGCTGCCGGTGCTGACGCTGCAGGGCACGACCTTCGCCGGGCGTGTCGCCGCCAGCCTGCTGCGGGCTGCAGGGCTGCCCGAACTGATCGCGGACGGGCAGGAGGCCTACGAGGCGGCGGCGGCGGGACTTGCCCGCTCGCCCGACCGGCTCCGCGAGCTGCGGCAGCGGCTGGTGCGCAACCGGTCGGTCTGCCCGCTGTTCGACACGCCGCGCTTCACCCGGAATCTGGAGGCGGCCTACCGGGCGATGTGGGAGATCCACCGCACCGGCGGGGCGCCGCGCCCGATCGCCATCTCCGCCGACGACGGTCCGGACACCGCCACACAGGAAGAAGGAAAGGTCCCATGACGACCGGCGACAGCGCAGGCGCACGGCTCCATATCGTCGTCCCCTACCGGGATCGCGAAAGCCATCTCCGGCAGTTCGTTCCGTGGGTGAGCGCCTATTTCGACCGTCTCATCCCGCGGATCGAGTATCGCGTCACCATCGTGGAGCAGGAGGCCGGGCTTCCCTTCAACCGGGGGGCTCTGATGAATGCAGGCTTCCTGCTGGGTGAGGGGCAGAGCGATCACACCTGCCTGCACGACATCGATTACCTGCCGGTCGATGCCGACTATTCCTGGGCCGACTGTCCCACCCCCATCCTATGGTATGGGGCGGAGCAGCGGCCTGTGGCGCCGGGACGGTCGGACCGCACGGTGACGACCAATCTCGAAAGCTCGATGGGCGGCGTACTGCTGATGCCGAACACGGTCATGCGGCAGGTCGACGGCTATTCCAACGCCTTCTGGGGCTGGGGCTATGAGGATTTCGACTTCTCGCTGCGGATCCGGGCGCGCCGTATTCCCACCGGCCGTCGCAAGGGGCGCTTCCAACCGCTCGACCATGACAATGACGGCTTCACGCCGGATGCGGCGCCGTCCCCAATCTCCCTGGTCAACCGCCGCGTCTTTCAGGAGCTTTGGTCCGGCGGCAAGATCCCGGCCGGCGACGGGCTGTCCACCTTGTCCTTCGACGTGCTGGACCGCCGCCCCTGCGACGGCGCCGCCGCAGGGGCACAGGAGCGGTGGGAAATCGTCCATGTGCGACTCAATCACGCCCCGAGGCCCGATCAGGCGGCGGCCGACCGGACCAATGCGGCTTCGCGCCCCGCATAGCGTGTTTGTGCGCCCGCCCGACCCGCTCTCCATCCGCCGCCATTCGTTGGCCCACCTCTGGCCATGGCCCTGATTCCGGTCATCGTAAAGCTGTGGTAAGGACTTCGGACCGGGCGTGATGCCGGGCGTGATGTATGAAGCGCGTCGATGATGGGCGTGTTGGGAACCTTGCAGAAATGGAACGGTTATGAGCAGCGAACAGGAAAATTCCATTCCCTCCTGGAAAGTCGCGGTCACGTATCAGAACGATAAGATGACCGATGGCGTCGGTGCCCAGTTGCAGCGGGTGTATGGCATTTACGCTCTTTCGCGGCTTTTGAAGATTCCCTACATCCATTCTCCCCTTGCCAAGGTTGATTACCAGGGCTTGAAGTCTCTTGAAGAAAATAGTGGAAATCAGGGTTTCGTCGACGCTTTCAATCGCCGATTCGCGATCAAATCCGATGTGGCCGTCCCTCAATCTTACTATGTCATCGACGTTCACAGCATTACGACTGAGGCGATGGATGCCATCACGGCACAAGCCCAGTCGCTCGACCGACCGGTCATCGTCAGGATAACGCTACCCTATGGCATCACGGATGCCCATCCTGCATCGTATGAATGCTGCAAGGAGATTTCTCCCTTTTCCCACCTGCCTCCCAACAAGGAGAGGTTGCGGGTGGCGGTCCATGTCCGCCGTGGCGAAATGATGGTGGTTGCCGCGGACCGCATGCTGCCGAACGATTATTACATCGAGGTGTCACTGCGTGTTTCGCGGTTGCTGGAGGAAATGGGCGTTCCCTACAGCTTCGAAATTCACACGGAGATACCGACCAGGGAAATCGAGTTGAAGCCCGGCGAGAACGGGATTCAAAAGTCCATCGGGGCGCCGAGGCGGCTTGGTCCCGAAGCGTCGAAAATCGACGAGTTCGCCGTCATTCCGAACGCGACGGTGATGGCGAATGCCGAGGCCATCGACTGCCTGTCGTTGCTATCCACCGCAGACGTGCTGATCACCAGCCGGTCCTCCTTCAGCTATCTGGGTGGAGTGCTGGGCAGAAGGAATTCGGTGACTCTCTACAACCCGTTCTGGCACCCTGCCTTGCCGGGTTGGATTTCGACCGCCAATGACGGCACTTTCGACGAGGCGGCATTCCGGGAACGGATCCGGACGCTGATGGCCTGACGGGCTGCAGGCACGAAGCCAGGGGCGGGAAACGTTTTCCCCGCCCCGGCACGGATCACATGCTCGACTTGCCGCCATGGGCCGACGACCAGCCCACCGGGTCGTTCAGGAACTTCTCGACCTCGGACAGGGTGTTCTCGTCGAAATAGCTGTTGTCGCGGGCGACCTTCAGAACGTCCCACCAGGTGCACAGCGCGTGCAGGCGCACGCCGATGGCGTCCATGTTGACCTTCGACTGCGGGAAGATGCCGTAGTGGAAGATCACGAAGGTATCCGTCACCTGGGCGCCGCCGTTGCGCAGCGCGGTGACGAAGTTCTCCTTGCTCTTGCCGTCGGTCGCCAGATCCTCGACCAGCAGGACGCGCTGCCCCTCGGTCAGCAGGCCTTCGATCTGGGCGTTGCGGCCGAAACCCTTGGGCTTCTTGCGCACATACTGCATCGGCAGTTCCAGCCGGTCGGCGATCCAGGCGGCGAAAGGAATGCCGGCGGTCTCGCCGCCCGCCACCGCGTCGATGGCCTCGTATCCGATCTCGCGCTCGATCGTGGCGACGGCGAAATCCATCAGCGCCTTGCGGGCGCGCGGGAAGGACACGATTCGGCGGCAGTCGGTGTAGACCGGGCTCGCCCAGCCGGACGTGAAGATGAAGGGCGTCTCGGCGTTGAAGTGCAGCGCCTTGATCTCCAGCAGGATCTTGGCCGCGGTGGCGGCGATGGTTGCCTGATCGGGCAGGGTCGACATGGGAAAGGCTCCGGGAAAACGGCGACTGGCGCCCTGTGTAGCGGGGGAGGGCGCGAATCGCAATTGCCGAGGCCGGCCCGGCAGCCTTGTGCCTCTGCCGGACCGCGGCGTCATCAGGTCTTGCGGACGGTCCCGGTGTAGGATGCGACCTCGCCCTGCAACCGATCCGTCTCCCGGCGCAGTTCGGTGGCGGCGGCGGCCAGATCGGCGGCAGCGCGGTCGGTTTCGGAAATGGTCCGGTGCACATCGCCCAGCATGCCGGTCATCGCGGTGACCGCGCCCGCCCCGTCGTTCATCGCCTGCAGGATGCCGTTGGCCGCATCGGACTGCCGACCCACCGCGTCGGCGATGGCGGCGCCGCTGCCGCGCACAGCCTCCACCGTGCTGGACACGCCGTCCATGCCGCGCACCGTCTGGTCGACGATGGCCTGGATGTTGGCGATCTGCGCCTGGATGTCGTCGGTCGCCTGGGCGGTCTGGCCGGCGAGGTTCTTCACCTCGTTGGCGACGACGGCGAATCCGCGCCCGGCCTCTCCCGCTCTTGCCGCTTCGATGGTGGCGTTCAGCGCCAGCAGGTTGGTCTGGCTGGCGATGGAGTTGATCAGGCTGACCACCTCGCCGATCCGCTGCGAGGCCATCGACAGGTCGTGGATGTTGCGGGCGGCGGCATCGGTGCGGCTGACGGCGTCGGCGGTCATCCGGGTGGCCTCGCCGCTGTGGTGGCCGACCTCGCCGATCATGGTGCCCAGCCCGTCGGCTGCCGCCGCCGCGTCGCGCACGGTCCGGGCGGCGGTCTCGGCATGGTCTCGCAGGTCGCCGATCTCCCGGCTGGCGCGGGCGGCACCGTCGGACATCGTCGCGGCGGTCGATTGCAACTGTACGCCGGTGGTGCCGAGCGAGCGGACGATGGCCTCGGTCTGCCGGGTGAAACGGTCGGTCGCCTCGGACAGGGCTGCGAACTTGCGCTGTTCGGCATCCCGCCGCACCGCCTCTTCCGCCGTGCTGCGGTCCAGATCGGCGGCTTGGCGTTGCATCAGCATCACCGCGCCGATGACCCGGCCGATCACGTCGTCGACCGGGTGATGGAGAGACAGGTCGCGCCGGCCCTGGCCGATGGCGGCGATTCCCAGCGCCGCCTGATCGAGCGGCCGGACGATCGAGCGGGCGATCGTCGCGGCCAGGACGATCGATCCCAGAACCGCCAGCACCGTCACGATTCCGATCACCGCGTAGGCATAGACCGCGAGTATGGTCGACCGTTCGTTGCGTGCGCGGTTCTCACCGAGGATCAGGTCGGACAGGGCCTCGTTCCGCTCCTCCAGGTCATGGAACAGCTCCATGAAGCGGGTCATGCCTGCCCGTGCCTGCGCCGGATCGCGCAAGGCCAGCCCGGCCAGCCGCTCTGCGGCCTGGACATAGTCCTCCAGCGCGCCGCGCAGGCCGGTCAGCCCGTCCGCGATGGCGGGGGGAAGGGAAAGCCGGCGGTTGGCGTCCAATGCCTTCCTGAAGGTGGCCGCGTGGTCGGCCGTGTCCTTGGTCAGTTCCTCGCGCTCGTCTGCCGCCGAGGCTGGACCGGCCAGCAGCGCCGCCAGCACATCCGCCCGCAGCGCGTCGTGCATCATGTCGCCCAACTGGTGGTTCGACAGCGCCTCGGCGGTTGTCAGCACCTCCTGGTTGGCCCGGTCGACGATGCCCAGTCCCGCTATTGCGACACCACCCACCACAAGCAGGGCGACGACGAAGGACAGCGGCAGAATGGACATTTTCTGGCGCAACGTCAGAACTGGCATGGTTCTTCGGGCCTCTACGCGTCAGGGTGGATTTCGTTTTCCAAAAATTCATCCTAAAGCGGATTGACCCGCATGTGAATCGGGGTATTCCCGAGGGCGGGCGGAATTGCGATCCCGGATTTGGGCCGGTGAAGAAGGCTGGCCCGCATATACAAGGCGTTTTCCGCCGATCGCCGTGTCGAGCGGGTTCTGGTTTCCACGCCGCTGCCCGAAACCTGCCGGATCCCTGGAGCGCCCTTCGCGCCGCCATCAGCGCCGCAATACCAATTGATTGTCGAACCGGCCTCGATGCAGCCGGCTATGAGGCAGATTGCCCGGGGTCCGTTCGCGCATCGGAGGCAGCAATCCCGTCGGGAGGCGTGCCGATGCTCGTCGGCACGCCTCCCGCAGGGGCCAGCGGATCGGCCAGCGGATCAGCCCTGGCCCGACCGCACGCTGCCCAGGAAGCGGTCGACCTGGGTGCGCAGCAGATCCGCCTGCTTGGACAGCTCGCCGGAGGAGGAGAGCAGCCGCGTGGCGCCGCTTCCGGTTTCCGAGGCCGCCTGCAGCACGCCGCCAATCGACGACGACACCTCGTTGGTGCCGGCAGCCGCCTGCTGGACGTTGCGGGCGATTTCCATGGTCGCGGCATTCTGGCCGTCGACCGCCTGGGCGATGGTGCCGACGATGCTGTTCACCTCGCCGATGGTGGCGGCGATGCTCTGGATCGCCTGCACCGCTTCGGCGGTCGCAGTCTGGATCTCCGCGATCTGCTGCGAGATGTCGCCGGTTGCCTTGGCGGTCTGGTTGGCGAGGCTCTTCACCTCGCTCGCCACCACGGCGAAGCCCTTGCCGGCCTCGCCGGCCCGCGCGGCCTCGATGGTCGCGTTCAATGCCAGCAGGTTGGTCTGGCCGGCGATCGAACTGATCAGGTTCACCACGTCGCCGATCTGGTTCGCCTTCGACGACAGGCCGTCGACGATGCGGTTGGTGCCGTCGGCCTGGTCGGATGCCTGGCGGGCCTTGCGGCTGCTCTCGCCGATCTGGCGCCCGATCTCGGCGATGGAGGCGGCCAGTTCCTCGGCGGCGGCGGCGACGGTCTGGACATTCACCGACGCCTGTTCCGACGCGGCTGCGACGGTGGTCGCCTGGGACTCGGTATGGTCGGCGGTGGCGGCCAGCGCCGTGGCCAGCGTCCGCACCTCGGAGGAGGAGGAGGAGACGCTGTCGACCACGCCCTTCACCTCGCTCTCGAACCGGTCGGCCAGGGCCGCCATCTCGGTCCGCTTGCGCGCTTCGGCGGCATGCTCGGCATCTGCCTGGCGGCGGCGGAAGGCATCGGCCTCGACCGCGTTGGCCTTGAACACCTCGACGGCGCCGGTGATCTTCCCGATTTCGTCCTTGGCTTCGGACGGCGGCACGCAGACGGACAGGTCGCCGCGGGCCAGCGTCAGCATCGCGTCGGTCAGCCGGCGCAGCGGCCGCAGCGCTCCCACCGTCCACATGCCGAACGCGGCGGCCAGCAGCAGGGCGGCACCGCACAGCGACAGCATCAGCGTCTGGAAGCCGCTGGCGACCTCGCGCGCCCTTGCGGCGACCTGCTGGTTCTTGTGCTCCTGCAGGTCGATGAAGGCGTTGATGCGCTTCAGCCATTCGGTGAGGGCGGGGCGGGCGTCCTGCATCAGCGCCTTCTGGGCGCCGGCGCTGTCGTTGGCCTTGCGGGCGGCGACGGTCGCCTTGATCGCCGGCAGGCTCTTCGCCTCGATCTCCTTGATGCCGGCGAGCAGTGTCCTCTCCTCCGGCTCGATATCGGGCATGCGGGCGAACATGGCGTCCAGCGGCCGGGCGGATTCGTCGTAGAAGGCGGCCAGCCGGTCGATGTCGGCCAGCACGGCCGACAGGGTCGCCGCGTCGGTCGCCAGCACCACGTCGCGGAGCGCGATGGCGCGGTCATGGACGCTGCCGCGGAAGTTGATCGCGTAGCGCTGCTTGACGCTGTTCACCTCGTTGATTCGGTTGAGGTCGGCGTCGATCTTCCGCACCTCCCGCACGCCGATGACGGTCAGGCTGACCAGAAGCAGGAGGACTGCACCATATCCGAGAAACAGACGCGTACGAATCGTGGCATGCCGGAAAAGGAACATGGAGGTGCGTCCTGTAAGAAGTTGCCCTGACGGTACCTGAGAGCATCATAGCCCAAAAGTGTTGACACTTTCGGTGCGTGAAGAAATGTACCACATCGCCCGTCCGGCAAGTCCGGCGCTGCGGTCCCTGCCGGGCGACGGGTTGCGGATCCGTGCCGGGGCGGCAATATGCGGCGGGCCAGCAACCGATTGGGATCCGCCGATGCTCCCCCGCTCCACGACCGCGCGACCACGCCAGCGTTCCGGACCCCTGTCCCGCATCCTCGCCCTTGCCTTGCTGCCGGCCCTGCTGATGCCGCCGCTGGTGGTGACGCTGGAGCCGGGGGCCGCCCGGGCGGAGGACCGCAAGGGGGCCGAAAAGGCGCCGGGTGAAAAGACCCCGGGCGAAAAGACCGATGACGAGAAGGCGAATGGCGAGAGGACGGGCGGCGAGCGCCGGGCCGACGACGTCCAGGGCTTCGATCCGCAGCGCAGCGTGACCAGGCACAGCCTGCCGCTGTCCGGCGGGCCATTGGCCTACACCGCGACGGCCGAGTTCCTGCCGTTGCGCGATGGGGCCAGGGAGGAACTGGCGGCGCGAATCTTCACCGTCACCTACACGGCCGATCCGGCAGGGCCGGGCGGTGGCGAGGAACGGGCGCGGCGCCCGGTCACCTTCGTCTTCAACGGCGGGCCGGGGGCGGCGTCGGCCTACATGCATCTGGGGGCGGCCGGACCGGTGGCGGTCGCCTTCGGGCCGAACGGGACCCTGCCGCCGCCGCCGGCACGGCTGGTCGACAACCCCGACAGCTGGCTGGCATTCACCGATCTTGTCTTCATCGATCCTGTCGGCACCGGCTTCAGCCGGGCGGTGAAACCGGACGAGACGGAAAGGCGCTTCTGGTCGGTGGACGGCGACACCCGGTCGATGGCCGAGATCGTTAGGCTTTGGCTGACGCGAAATGGCCGCTGGTCGTCGCCGACCTTCCTGGCCGGCGAGAGCTATGGCGGCTTCCGCATCGCCAAGATGGCCGAGGAGCTGATCGATCAGGTCGGGCTCGCGGTGAACGGGCTGATCCTGGTCTCGCCGGTCGTCGATTTCGCCGCCATCGACGAGGACGGCATCCTCGGCCCCGCCTGGAAGCTGCCGGCCATGGCCGCCGCGGCCGCTGCTCTCGGCCGTGCGCCCGGCACCCCGGGGCAGGCGGCCGAGGCCGCGGAGAGTTTCGCCCTCGGTCCTTACCTGACCGGGCTGGCCGGACTGGATTACGGACGGCTCGACTCGGGGCAGGATGTCTTCGCCGCGGTGGCACGCCTCACCGGCCTGCCGGTCGAAATCGTGCGGCGCCAGCGCGGGCGCGTGCCGATGGGGGTCTTCACGCGTGAGCTGCTGCGCGACCAGGGGCGGATCCTCAGCATCTATGACGGCACCTTCACCGCGCCCGACCCCGATCCGGGAGCGGCCCGCATCCCCTTCGACCCCTTCCTGAAGGGAACGGTGCCGACCTATACGACGGCCTTTGCCGCCTACGTCCACGACGCGCTGGGCTTGCGGACCGACACGCCCTACCGGCTGCTCAGCGACCGGGTGAACCGCGGCTGGGAATGGCCGCGCATGTCGGTGCCGAGCGCCGTCGACGCGCTGCAGACGGCGCTGACCCTGCAGCCGGCGCTGCGGGTGCTGATCGCCCATGGGCGGACCGATCTCATCACCCCCTACATGGCCTCGCGCTGGGTCGTGTCGAGGCTGGAGCTGCCGCCGGGCGAGCGCGGCCGGGTGGCGGTGACGGTGCATCCCGGCGGCCACATGATGTACACGCGGGCCGAGGGCCGGGCCGGGCTGGCCGCCGATGCCCGGGCCCTGATCGAGGCGGCCCTGGCGGGGCGCTGAACCGGAATGCAGACATGAAAAGGGGCGCCCCAATCGGGGCGCCCCTTTTCCGTTGGCGAGTCCCTGTTCCCGATCAGAACAGACGCAGGATCGACTGCTGCGACTGGTTGGCCAGCGAGAGGGCGATGGTGCCGAGCTGCTGACGGGTCTGCAGCATCAGCAGGCTTGCGCCTTCCTCGTTCTGGTCGGCCAGCGTCAGCTTGCTGGCGCCTTCGGTCAGCACGTCGCTGAACTCCTTGGTGAAGCTCTCGCGGGTCGTGATGATGTTCAGGTTCGTCGACAGCTGCTGCGAGGCGGAGCGGATCGTCGCCTTGGCGTTGTCGAGGCCGGCAACCGCCTTGTCGATGTCGGCGCGGTCCATCCAGCTGTTCTGCGCGCCGTCCAGCTTCAGGCCCTGGCCGCTGGTCGAGAGGTTGACTGCGCTCACGGTGATCGCGTTGGTGTTGCGCTCGTTCAACTGGACGGTGATGTCGTTCGACGTGTTGGCGTCGGAGATCTGCTTGGTGACGATGTTCGCCGAGCAGTTCGCCGAAGCCGCCTGCTTGATCGTGTCCTCGTCGATGTTCAGGCGCACCGTGCCGCTGTCGAAGGTGAAGGATTGTTCGCCGCCGCTCAGCTTGCCGTCGCCGCGGGCGTTCATGGCGTCGCGGGTGACCTGGGCGCCGTTGGAGTTGGTGACCTGGATTTGCAGGTCGACCTTCTTCTCGATGACCGAGATGCCGTTGCCCTGGTTGTTCGCCGATTCCAGCAACCGGCGGTCGACGGTGAAGGAGACGATCGTGCCCGACGCGAAGCTCTCCGAGATCTTCTTGGTCAGCGCGTTGGTGGCGCTGGTCGTCACCGTCATCTCGCGGACGACGCCGGGCGTGGTGTTGCCGGTCAGGGTGATGGTGCCGTTGGTCTGCACCGAGGCCGTCGCGACGTCCTTGCCCTGCAGGCGGCCGCTGCTGATGGCGGTGCTGATCGACGTCTGCAGGTTGGTCGCGATGTTCACGGCGGCGTTCTGGCCGATGGCGACGTCGCCCTTGGTCGCGGTGTAGCTGAAGGCCTGGCCTTCCACCGTGATGGTGAAGATGTCGCCTTCCTCGATCGTCCCGCTGACATTCACCGTCGAGACCTGCGCGCTGCCCGATTTGGCCGGGGTCGCCAGCTTGGCTTCGATGGTCTGGGTGTTGTCGAAGTAGGTGATCGTGCGGCTTTCATCGCCGTCCTGGACGATGAAGTCGCGCGAGCGGCCGTTGGCGCCGCGGACCTCGATCTGGACGTCGGAGAAGCTGCCGAGCGTGGACGACATCGTGCCCGACAGCTTCAGGCCGACAAGACCGTGCGCACGCTCCGCCTTGGTGATGTCCTCGGTCTTGCCCTCGACCGAGCCGTCGCCCTTGATGCGGATCGAATAGGTGTCGGAGGAGATGACGTTGGTGACGCGGGCGTTGTCGACGCCGGTGATGGTGTTGACGGCGGCACGGGATGCGCTGGTGCTGTCCATGCTCATGCCGTTGCCGTTGATCAGGTTCTTGCCCTGATAACCGCTGTCGGCGGCCAGCTTGTCGATCTGGTCCTTCAGCGTGTTGAACTGAGAGGCGAGCGACTTGCGGGTGGCGATCGAGGCGGCGTCGTTGCCGAGCGCCGCATAGGCGGCGGTGGTCAGGCCCTTGGCCTGGTCGACCAGCGAGTCGATCGAGGTCAGGCCCTTGTCGGCGGCCTGGATCGTGCTGATCGACTGGCCCATCGCGTCCTTCAGCGACGTCAGGTCGCCGGCGCGCTGGTTCAGGCCCTTGGAGGCGAAGAAGGATGTCGGACCATCGAGAGCCGAATTGATCTTGTTGCCCGTCGACAGGATGTTCTGCTTCTTGTCGATTTGCGACTGCGTGCTCTGCAGCTGCAGCAGGTTCGTACGCATCGAGGCGGTCAGGGTCACATTTCCGGCCATGGTCCTAGTCTCCTTCTGAGGCTGTCCCCGCCCCTGGTCATTTGACCGGCGAGGCAACGTGCGTTTTCCTGACATCACTCTTTCAAGCGCCGTGCCAACTGCAAAAATCCCAATTAAGTAATTGATTTCACTGAAAGATAAAAATCGGTGGGCAAAAAGCGCAGGGTCGGTGCGGCCCCGGGTGGAGGTGTGTCCGAAAAAGAGTCCCGGAATCTTTTGCCGGTGACGGACGGAACTGCCGATGCGTCCGGCGGAACGAATCTTCCCACCGACACCGGCACGGCCTTCCCAGCGGCGGACCGGCGCGGCTATGGTCGGGCTCCAAACCATGTCCTTTAAGGATCGCGCGCGTGGCCCCGGCGGGCCGCGGCAGGGAAGGGAGAAGCATCATGACCGGTCGGATCGACGTACGCCTGGCGGAACTGGGCATCGAGTTGCCGCAGGCCGCGGCCCCGGTGGCCGCCTATGTGCCCTATACCCGTTCGGGCAACACCCTCTACATCTCGGGACAGGTCACGGTCTGGAACGGCGAGCGCAAGTTCGTCGGCAAGGTCGGCCAGGACTTCACGGTGGAGCAGGGCAAGGAAGCGGCTCGCCTGTGCGCGCTGAACATCCTGGCCCAGGCCAGGGCGGCGCTGGGCGGCGACCTGGACCGTGTGACCCGGGTGCTGCGTCTGGGTGGCTTTGTCAATTCCGGTCCCGACTTCCATGACCATCCGCTGGTGATCAACGGCGCGTCGGAACTGATGCGCGATGTCTTCGGCGAGGCCGGCCAGCATGCCCGCGCCGCGGTCGGCGCCCCGTCGCTGCCCGGCAACGTCGCGGTCGAGGTCGACGCGATCCTGGAAGTGGCCTGACGGTCACAGTGGTGGTCGCGGCCGCTTGCCGCGCCGCGGCATCCGGCTTACCTCCTTGCCATCGGTTCGCCTTCGGTTCAGGGAGACGCATGCATGCCTGACGGCAACGACGCGATCACCGTCAAGGTTCTGAGTGGGATTGGCGAGGCGGACCGGCAGGGCTGGGATGCCTGCGCCGGTCCCGGCAACCCGTTCCTGTCCCACGACTTCCTGCTGGCATTGGAGGAGTCGGGGTCGGCGACCGGCACGTCGGGCTGGCAGCCCAGCCATCTTGCCGCCTATGACGGCGGCGGACGGATGGTCGGTGCGGTGCCCGCCTATCTGAAGAGCCATTCCTACGGCGAATATGTCTTCGACCATGCCTGGGCCAACGCCTTTGAGCGGGCGGGCGGCGACTATTACCCCAAGCTGCAGGTCGCGGTGCCCTTCACCCCGGTGCCGGGGCCGCGGCTGCTGGTGGCGCCGGCCGCAAATGCCGGTGCGGTCGCCGATGCGCTGGTCGGCGCGCTGGAGCAGGTGGCGGAGCGCTACGGCGTCTCCTCCGCCCATGTCACCTTTCCCCACCGGGAGGATTGGGACCGGCTGGGCGATGCCGGCTGGCTGCAGCGGCTCGGCGTGCAGTATCATTGGCACAACCGTGGCTATGGCAGCTTCGACGAGTTCCTGGAGGCGCTGAACTCCCGCAAGCGCAAGGCGATCCGCAAGGAGCGACGCGAGGTGGCCGACAGTTCGGTCCGGCTGCACACGCTGACCGGCGACGATCTGAAGCCGGAGCATTGGGACGCCTTCCACCGCTTCTATCTGGAGACCGCCGACCGCAAATGGGGGGGCGGCTATCTCAACCGCCGCTTCTTCGAGCTGCTGGGGCGGACGATGGCCGACCGGGTGGTGCTGGTGATGTGCGAGGATGGCGGGGAATGGGTGGCGGGGGCGTTGAACCTGCTGGGCGACGACGCGCTCTACGGCCGCAACTGGGGTTCCGACGGGCGTTACCGCTTCCTGCATTTCGAGGCCTGCTACTACCGCGCGCTGGATTTCGCCATCGAACGCGGGCTGGCGCGGGTCGAGGCCGGTGCCCAGGGCGAGCACAAGATCCAGCGCGGCTATCTTCCGGTGCCGACCTACAGCGCCCACTGGATCGCCGACCCCGGCTTCCGCCGCGCCGTCGACCGCTATCTGGCGCAGGAGCGCCCGGCGATGGAGGCCGAGATCGCCGGGCTGGGTGAAGAGCTGTCGCCCTATCGGCGGGAGGGTTAGATCGGATCGCGTAAAATCGGAATCGATTTGAAGCGTGAATCCGATCGCCAAACATAAGGCTAGCGTTTCGTGCGTTTCATATTAAACGCGCGAAACGCTAGCGGCTCAGCTCCAGCCGGCCAGAACCGCGGCGGCGTCGCTCTCGCGCAACGGCGCCCGTTCCGGCGGCCGGCCGCCGTCGACGCGCAGGCCCATCAGCGTCTCCACCAGCGGTTCCGGTCCCCCGGTGACGCGGAGTTGGCCGCGGGCGGCGACATGCGGATGGTCCGCCACCTCGGTTAGCGTCGGCAGCGCCTCGAAACAGCAATCCACCGGGTCGAGCAGCGCCTTCCAGTCCGCCAGCGTCCGGCTGGCGAACAGCGATTCCAGTTCGGCGGTCAGGGCGGTCTGGGGCAGTGGGTCTTCCTGGCGGGCGATCCAGTCCGGACGGCCCACCGCTTCGCAGAAGCCGCGCCAGAACTTGGCCTCCAGCGCCGACAGGGTGGCGAAACGGCCGTCCTGCGTCCGGTAGATGCGGTAGCAGGCGGCCCCGCCCGACAGCAGCGCCTCGCCGCGGCCCGGCATGGCGCCGCGAGCCGCCGCGGTCAGGCTCAGCCCCTGCCAGCCCAGCACCGATTCCATGATCGACAGGTCGAGGAAGCAGCCCTGTCCGCTCCGCTCGCGTCCGAACAGCGCACCCGCCACCGCCAGCGCCGTCTGCTGGGCCGAGGCGAAATCGGCCACCGGCAGATAGGCGATGACCGGCCGGTCCGGCAGCCCGGACGCGTCCAGCCCGCCGCCGACCGCCATGTAGTTCAGGTCATGACCGGCCCGCGTCGCATAGGGTCCGTCATAGCCCCAGCCCGACAGGCTCGCATGCACCAGCCGCGGGTTGAGCTGCCGCAGCCGCTCGCGGCCCAGCCCCAGCTTGTCCATCGCGCCCGGCCGGTAGCTCTCGATCAGCGCGTCGGCCCTGGCCAGCAGCCCTTCCAGCGCGGTTCGCCCGTCGGCCGATTTCAGGTCGAGGCGGACGATGGTCTTGCCGGCGTTCAGCAGCTTGTAGGCGGCGGTCATGCCGTCGCTGTCGGTCGGGCCGAGGCGGCGCAGCGGGTCGCCGTCCGGCGGCTCCACCTTCACCACCGTGGCGCCCAGATCGCCCAGCAGCTGCGCCGCATGGGGCCCGGGCAGATACTGGCCGAGGTCGACGACGCGCAGTCCGTTGAGGAAGGGCAGGGGCATGGCGGGCGTCACCCCCCCGTCACGCTCATGTGCCGTCCGACCGCCGGGCCCTGGTGGCGGCGGTCGATGATGAAGTCGTGGCCCTTGGGCTTGCGGGTGATCGCCTCGCGCACCGCGTCGATCAGCGGACCGTCCTCGTCGCTGACGCGCATCGGGGTGCGCAGGTCGGCGGCATCCTCCTGGCCCAGGCACATGTAGAGGGTGCCGGTGCAGGTCAGGCGGACGCGGTTGCAGCTTTCGCAGAAATTATGGGTCAGCGGCGTGATGAAGCCGATGCGCTGGCCGGTTTCCGACACCCGCATGTAGCGGGCCGGGCCGCCGGTGCGGTGGTCGCTCTCCTCCAGGGTCCAGCGCTTCTGCAACTCGGCCTTCAGCATGCTGAGCGGCCAGTATTGGCCGATCCGGGCGCCCTCGCCGATGTCGCCCATCGGCATCACCTCGATGAAGGTCAGGTCGAAGCCCTGCTCGCCGCACCACGCCACCATGCGGTGGATCTCGTCGTCGTTGACGCCCTTCAGCGCGACGGTGTTGATCTTGATCTTCAGCCCGGCCTCTTTCGCCGCCTGGATGCCGCCCAGGATCTTGTCCAGCTTGCCCCAGCGGGTGATGGCCTGGAACTTGTGCGGGTCGAGCGTGTCGAGCGACACGTTGATCCGCCGCACCCCGGCCTCGTAAAGGCCGGCGGCATGCTTGAACAGCATGGTGCCGTTGGTGGTCAGCGTCAGCTCGTCCAGGTCGCCCGCCTTGATGTGGCGGCCCAGCGCGTGGATCAGCCGCATCACGTCGCGCCGGACCAGCGGCTCGCCGCCGGTCAGCCGCAGCCTGCGCGTGCCGAGCTTCACGAAGGTGCTGCACAGCCGGTCCAGCTCCTCCAGCGTCAGCACCTCCGCCTTGGGCAGGAAGCTCATGTCCTCCGCCATGCAATAGACGCAGCGCAGGTCGCACCGGTCGGTCACCGACACGCGCAGATATTCCACCTTGCGGCCGAACGGATCGACCAATGGGGCCGGCAGCGGGGCCGGATTGGCGGGCGACGGGGCTTCAGGCACGAGGTCGATCATCGGCGGACTCCACGGATGGCCGCTGGCGGGCCACCCCAGTATATGTTCGCAACGCGGACGGTATGCAACGATCGCGGGAGCGTATTCCACATCACGGTATGCCGACTTTGACGGCGATCAAGGGGGCGACGCGTCACATCAGCTTTTGTCGCACTGTCGCCGGTTGAGTTTCCCTTGCAGCTTCCTCGCGCTCGCGCAGGTCGTCGTCTGTGGTGCGGGGAACCGGCGGGCGGCCCAGGGCGAAGGGGGCGCCGCCCCGCTCGAACTGGTCGCGGACGCGGCAATCCTCGCACATGCGGATGCGGTCGGCGGCCTCCGGCGTCGTGAACATCCAGTGCTTGCCGGCCAGCGTCGCCACGATCTTCTCGATCGACGATTTGGTGGCGAAGGGCTTGCCGCAGGACACGCAACAGAAGGGCTCCTCCTCCTTCACCACCGCGGCGCCACGCGCCCGGTCGCGGAAATCGATCTCCGGCACCAGCGAGATGACCTTTTCCGGACAGGTCGACTTGCACAGGCCGCACTGGACGCAGGCATCCTGCGCGAAGGACAGCATCGGCTTGTCGGCATTGTCCAGCAGCGCGCCGGTCGGGCAGGCGCCGACGCAGGACAGGCAGAGCGTGCAGCCCTCCACATCGACCGACACCCGGCCGAACGGGGCACCCGGCGGCAGCGGCAGGATCTCCACCGGCGCGGGGGCGACCTTGTGCAGGTGGCGCAGCGCCAGCATGGTCACCGTGCGCTTCGGTCCCATCGGCAGGAACATCCCCGCCTCGACCGGATCGGCGGGCAGGGCCCACAACTCTGCGGCCACCGCGTCGGGGTCCGCGGCGTCGATCACCGCCACGCGGCCCGATCCGTAGCCGAGCCCGCTGAAGGCGGCCTCCGCCAGCCCGATCTGCGTGGCCAGCCCGGCGGTTTCGCCCTCGTTCTCCGGCCCGGTCAGGATGCGGACATGGGTGCAGCCATAGGCCAGGGCCAGCGCGAACAGGTCGAAGCCGACCTGCGTCACCTCGTTCAGCGCGAAGGGCAGCATGCGGGCCGGCAGGCCGCGGCCGTGCCGCGCCATCATGCCGACCAGCGCGTCGCCGTGGCGCGGATCGTGGATCAGCAGGGCGGGCGCCTTGCCGCCGGCCTTGTGGTAGGTCGACAGCAGCGTGCGCAGCCGCTCGTACACGGTGGCGGCCGGCGGCAGGGCGTAGGTCGCGGCCCCGGTCGGGCAGACCGCGGCGCAGGAGCCGCAGCCGGCGCAGACATGCGGGTCGATGGCGACATGGTCGCCGTTCGGCGTGACCGCCCCGGTCGGACAGACGTCCAGGCAGCGGGTGCAGCCGGTCTTGCGGCTGCGCGAATGGGCGCAGAGGTCGGCCTTGAAATCGACGAAGCGCGGCTTCTCGAACTCGCCGACCATGTCAGCGATCTCCAGCACCGCCTTGGCCACCTGGACCGGGCTGTTCGGATCGGGGCGGAGATAGCCGTCGCGGCGCTTGTGGTCGGGGAACAGCGGCGTGCCGCCGGTCAGGTCGAGGATCAGGTCGCAGCGTGCCGACGCCCCCTGCCGCACCGGCTCGAATCCCAGCGTCCCGCGCGAGGAGGGCAATGCGGGGGCGTAATCGTCCACCACGATCTCGAAGGCACCGATCCAGCCGCGGCCGCTGCGGATGCGGCCGCGGAATACCGCGACGTCCATCACCGGCGGCGGCACGATGTCCTTCGGGCTGGTCAGCAGGACGGTGACGTCGAGGTGCTTCGCCAGGTCCCGGCCGGCGTCGATGGCGCGCTCGTCGGTGCCGTAGACCAGGCAGGTGCCCTGCGAGGCCAGGGTCAGCGCGCCGGTCGGCGGGATCGGCAGTGCCGCTTCGGCCAGCAATGCGGCGATCTTCGGCAGGGCTTGTCCGCCCTCGTCCGACCAGCCGGCACGCTCGCGGATGTTGGTGAAGGTCAGCACGGCGTCCGGAGCCACCTCCGCCGCGACCTCGCCGAACAGCGGGGCCTCCTGGGTGCAGGCGACCAGCAAAGGCCGGCCCATCGCCGCCCCTTCGGTCACTGCCGCCTCGAAGCGGTCGAGCTGCGCCCGGCACAGCTGGGTATGCACGGTGACGGCGCTTCCGTCGCCGCAGGCCTTGCCCAGCGCCGCCCCGTCCAGCGCGATGCTGTGCGCGCAGTCGCAGACGAGCACCGTCCGATCGCCGATCTTCATCGTCCCGATAACTCCCGTCGCTTGGGGCAGGCGCCCCTGGCTGTCGACAGTCATATGGGGGAACGGGGCGCGATGGGAACGGGAATTTTGCCCGGACCGATCGGGGCAGGTGCCGGCAGAACGGTTCCCGCGCTCCTTCCGGCGCGGGTGACCGCGGGAACCGTCGCCGGAATTTACGCCCCCGGCTCGCTGGCGTTGGGGAAGAACAACTGCTCGCCGTTGATGGTGTAGTCGGCGATGGCCTTCTGGCCCTCGGTCGAGACCAGCCAGTCGACGAAGGCCTGACCGTCGACGGCCTTGACGTGGCCGAACTTCGCCGGGTTGACCGGCATCACCCCATACTGGTTGAACAGGCGCCTGTCGCCTTCCACCAGCACCGTCAGCGGGCCGCGGTTCTTGAAGTTCAGCCAGGTGCCGCGGTCGGTCAGGGTATAGCCGTTCATGGCGGCGGCGGTGTTCAGCGTCGGACCCATGCCCTGGCCGATGGACCGGTACCAGCCGCCTTCCGTCCTGGCCGGTTCGAGGCTGGCGGTCTTCCACAGGGCGAGCTCGGCCTTGTGGGTGCCGCTGTCGTCGCCGCGCGACACGAACGGGGCCTTGGTCTGGGCGATCTTGGCCAGCGAGGCGGCAACGTCCTTGCCGCCCTTGATGCCGGCGGGGTCGGACGCCGGGCCTACGATGACGAAATCGTTGTACATCACCGGCTTGCGGACGGTGGAAAAGCCCTCGGCGACGAATTTCTCCTCCGATGGCTTGTGGTGGACGAACAGCACGTCGGCGTCGCCGCGCTTGGCGAGGTCGATGGCCTGGCCGGTGCCCTTGGCGACGACCCGCACCTCGATTCCGGTCTTGGCGGTGAATTTCGGCAGGATGGAGCCGAACAGGCCGGAATCCTCGGTCGAGGTGGTGGATGCCACCGTGATGAAGCGGTCGGCGGCAAGTGCACCCGACGGAACGGCGGCCTGGAACAGGGCGGCCATGGCCGCCGCGGCGGCGCAACCCAGCATGAACGAACGGCGCAGCATCACTCCGGATCCTCCCATATGCGTTGTTGCCTGCATGACATAGCGCAGACGGGGCGGCCCGGCAAAGCCTTCCCATGGTCCGGACGGTTCCGCTCCGGCGTCAGGCCCTTGCCCCGGTTTCCTTCAACAGGGCGGCGGCGAGGTTGACCGTCAGCGACAGGGTCATCAGCACCATGCCCAGGCCCAGCGCCATCGGCAGGTCGCCCTTGCTGGTCTCCAGCGCGATGGCGGTGGTCATGACCCGGGTCACATGCTCGATATTGCCGCCGACGATCATCACCGCGCCGACCTCCGCCGACGCGCGGCCGAAGCCGGCCAGCACGGTGGTGACCAGGCTCCAGCGCGCCTCCGACAGCAGGGTGACCAGCCGGCGCAGCGGCCCGGCGCCGGTGACGCGCAGCAGGTCGTCATACTCGACCAGCAGATCCTCGACCGTCTGCCGGGCCAGCGAGGCGACGATCGGCACGATCATCACGGTCTGGGCGACGATCATCGCCGTCGGCGTGAACAGCAGCCCCAGCACGCCGAAGGGACCGGACCGCGACAGCAGCAGGTAGACGACCAGCCCGACCACCACCGGCGGCAGTCCCATCATCGTGTTCAGCCCGATGGAAAGGGCGCGGCGGCCGGGAAAGCGGAGTGCCGCGACGGCGGCGCCCAGCGGCAGGCCGATCAGCGTCGCGGCGGCGACGGCGGTCAGGCTGACCCGCAGCGACAGGCCGATGATCCGCATCAGCCCCTCGTCCAGCGAGGCGATCATGGTGACGGCGACCGCCAGTGCCTGCGAAAAATCGTGCATCGGATCCAAATCGGAATCTAAATCGTCGGGGCAGGGCGGGGCGGGGGCTTGTCCGGAAGGCGGCGCTCGCCCACACTCCCGCACATGAGCCTCAAGACCTTCACCATAGCGCCGGATCCGGCGAACCCCAAGCTGACCGAGCGCGTCGGCGGCCTGGACCAGGATGGCCGCGCCATCGAGACCGCCGTGACGGTCGAACGGCCGCTGACCCTGTATCTGAACGGGCAGGAGATCGTCACCATGATGACGATCGGCGACTATCCGGACTGTCTGGCCGTCGGCTATCTGCTGAACCAGAACATGCTGCGGCGCGACGACCGCATCACCGGCATCGACGTCGACGAGGAGACCGACACCGTCGTCGTCCGCACCGAACGCGCCACCGATTACGAGGCCAAGCTGAAGAAGAAGACGCTGACGTCGGGCTGTGCCCAGGGCACCGCCTTCGGCGACGTGATGGAGACCTTCGAATCCATCAGCCTTCCGGCCGAGGTCAGGCTGCGCACCTCCTGGATCTATGCGCTGTCGAAGCAGATCAACCTGCAGCCCAGCCTGTACCTGGAGGCCGGGGCCATCCATGGCTGCGTGCTGTGCGCCGAGGACCGGCCGCTGGTCTACATGGAGGATGTCGGCCGCCACAACGCGGTGGACAAGGTGGCCGGCTACATGCACCTGAACGGCATTCCGGCCGGGGACAAGATTTTCTACACCACCGGGCGCCTGACCTCGGAGATGGTGATCAAGACGGTGCAGATGGGCATTCCGATCCTGGTTTCGCGCTCCGGCTTCACCGCCTGGGGGGTGCAGCTGGCGCGGCAGGCCAACCTGACGCTGGTCGGCCGGGCCAAGGGCAGGCGCTTCATCGCGCTGGCCGGCACCGACCGGCTGGTGTTCGACGCCGATGCCGCCGGGGCCGCGGACGAGGACATCCGGCATGGACGCAAGGGAAGCCGCGATGACGACTGACACGGCACATCCGGATATTGCCGGCGTCCTGCTGGCCGGCGGCCTGTCGCGCCGGATGGGCGGCGGCGACAAATGCCTGCGCACGCTCGGCGGCCAAAGCATCCTGGAGCGGATCGTCGCCACCGTCCGGCCGCAGGTCGGTCCGCTGGTGCTCAACGCCAACGGCGATCCGGCCCGCTTCGCCCATCTCCATCTGCCGGTCGCCCCGGACGTGGTGGAGGGTTATGCCGGCCCGCTGGCCGGCGTGCTGACCGGCATCGAATGGGTGCGCGGCACCGCTCCCGGCATCGCCTGGGTCGCCAGCTTCGCCACCGACGCCCCCTTCATCCCGCGCGACCTCGTCGCCCGCATGGCCGCGGCGCTGGAGCGCGACGGGGCCGATCTCGCCTGCGCCCGCTCCGCCGGACAGGACCATCCCGTCTTCGGGCTGTGGCCGGTGCGGCTGGCCGGCGAGTTGCGCCGCGCCATGGTGGAGGAGGGCATCCGCCGGGTCGATGCCTGGACCTCCCGCTACCGGCTGGCGGTCGCCGATTTCGCTGTCGAGCCCGTCGACCCCTTCTTCAACGCCAACCGGCCGGAGGATCTGGCCGAAGCGGAACGCCTGCTGGATGTGGGACTCGTGTCATGACGGAACAGCCGGATAACGCACAGCCCGGAACGGAGCCGCCCGGCACCGGATCGCTGGGCCGCATCGAGACGATGGCGCTGGGCATCGTGGTGGAGCGCCGCCGCGGCGTCACCGCCTGGGCCGACTGGAGCTGGCGCCCGGTGTCGGTCATCCCCGGTGCCGGCCCGGTCGATCCGCCTGGCACGGTGCTGATGCAGGGGGACGGCTGGACCCACAGCCATGCCGCCACGCTGGCGATGGAGCTGTTCCGCACCGACACCGAAGGCTATCGCCTGAACCTGTCGCAGGATCCGCCGCGCCTGTGGGTGGTGATGCGGCCCGGCCCGGACGGCGAGGAACTGGTGCCTTTCGCCGTCACCGCGTCGGCCCATGAGGGCGAGGGCTATCAGATCGGTTCCGACGTGGTGGAGACGGTGCCGATGCCGGCCGAGGTGATCGCGCTGGTCCGCGACTTCGTCGAGCAGCACCATGTCGACGTGCCCTTCCACAAGCGCGAGCGCAAGCGCCACTTCGAGAAGGAGGGTCCGCGGCGGTGAGCGGCGAAGCCTTCCTCTCGCGCTGGTCGCGCCTGAAACGCACCGCGGTCAAGCCCGAGCCGGCGCCGGAGGACATGCCGCCGGCCGATCGGGCCGTCATGCCGCCCGCCAGCGTCGCTGCCGAGGCCGCCGATGAGGCCGCCGGCGAGTTCGCCAAACGGACGCCTGCCGATTCCGTGCAGGCGGAGGGTGACGCGGACCCGGCTGTCGCGACCGACGACCCGCTGGCCGACCTGCCGCCGGTCGAGGAGTTGACGGCCGACTCCGATTTCACCCCGTTCCTGCGCGCCGAGGTGCCGGAAGACCTCCACCGTCAGGCCCTGCGCAAGCTGTGGACCTCCGACCCGATCTACGCCAACGACGACGGGCTGAAGGACTACGCCGACGATTATGCCAGCCTGTTCACCGGCGAGGTGCCGGTGAAGACCCTCTACCGGGTCGGCAAGGGATTCCTCGACACGCTGGACGAGGTGGCCGACGAGGTGGCCGAGGCGGCGGATCCCGCTCCCGTCCCGGCCGAAGGGGGGGAGCCGGACCCGGAATGCGGGGAGGCCGAGGACCGGTCCAAGGGCCCCGAACCCGTCTGATCCCCGCGCCGCCTCTTCCCCTTCCCGGCGGGCCGCCGCCCGTTCTTGTCCCTTGCAAAATCGCTCCCAAAATGCGGCGGTTCGCCGCATCGGGCTGGAACCATTCAAAACAGCGGGGCGCTCTGCCGGTGCCGGCATAGCGGCACGATAAAGTTTCATTTGCGCCCTCTTCCGGGCGCGTCCTTGGTTGACAAATGGATAGGTTCAGTCCTTCTATTATCTGTTCCTGCAATGCTAAGTCACTGTAAGCCAACGGCTTTTCGCAGGTGCATCAAAAGGGGCGCGGGACCGGGATCCAGGCACGGCGCGCGGAGCGACCGCAGACGCCGACGCTTCCGTCCTGTCCTTCGCCCTCCAATGTCCGGGAGGAGTTTGCGGCTCGTGTCCAACGCCGTCGATCACACCGTTTCCCCCGCGGTCGCGGAGGAGGAGTTGCTGCGCGCCCAGGTCTACGGCCTGCTGGCTCGCCTTCTCTCGCGCCCTCCCGATGCGGCGTTCCTGACCGCGCTGGGCGAGATGGTGGGAGAGGGCGGCGAGTTCGGCGAGGCGCTCGACCGGTTGGCCGAAGCGGCGCTGACCAGCGACCCGGCGGCGGTCGAGGAGGAGTTCACCACCCTCTTCATCGGCGTCGGCGGCAGCGAGCGCACCCCCTACGGCTCCTTCTACCTCACCGGTTTCCTGAACGAGAAGCCGCTGGCCGAGCTGCGCGGCGACATGGCGCGGCTGGGCATCGCGCGCGCCGACGGCGTGTCGGAGCCCGAGGACCACATCGCCGCACTGTTCGAGATGATGGCCGGCCTGATCGGCGGCGACTTCGCGCCGGAGGATGGCGGAACGGTCGGTCTCGACGGGCAGCGGATTTTCTACGACCGCCACATCGGCTCCTGGGCCGGGCGGTTCTTTGCGGATTTGGAGGCCTCGCCGTCGGCCCGCTTCTACAGGGCGGTCGGTGCGGTCGGACGAAGTTTCCTGGCGGTCGAGGCGCGTGCCTTCGACCTTGCGGCGTAAAGGTGAGGAGCGGAGCCATGACGCGGAATGCGGTCAAAGCCAACGAAGAAGCAGCAAACGGCAAGGAAGCGAAAGGCAACGACAAGGCGCTCGCCCGTCGCGACCTGTTCCGCGTCGCCGGCCTGGGGGTCGGTGCGCTGGGCGCCGTCGTCGCCGGCGTGACCGCCACCGGCGGTACGGCGGAGGCCGCCCCGGCAGGGAGCAAGCCCACGGGTTACCAAGAGACCGACCATGTCCGGAAGGTCTACGAAGTCAGCCGCTTCTAAGAGGAACGCCCCGATGCTCATCAAGAAAAGCTCGGCCACCTCGGGCGGCCGCCACCTTGCCCGCACCCTGTCCCGGACGCTGGCATCCGCCACCGGCGTCACCGTCGACCGCCGCGCCTTCCTGCGCAGCTCCGGCCTTGCCGCCGGCGGCGCCGCGCTGGCCTCCGCCATGCCGTTCGGCATGGTGAAGAAGGCCGATGCCGCGACTCCGGCCGCTGCCGCCGGGGCGCCCCTCAAGCAGGTCAAGTCGGTCTGCACCCATTGCTCGGTCGGCTGCACCGTGGTGGCCGAGGTGCAGAACGGCGTCTGGATCGGGCAGGAGCCCGCCTTCGACAGCCCGATCAATCTCGGCTCGCACTGCGCCAAGGGTGCGTCGGTGCGCGAGCACGCCCATGGCGAGCGCCGCCTGCGCTATCCGATGAAGATGGTCGACGGCAAATGGACCCGGATCGGCTGGGACCAGGCCATCGAGGAGGTCGGGTCCAAGCTGCTGGCGATCCGCGAGCAGTCCGGCCCCGATTCCGTGTTCTGGCTCGGTTCCGCCAAGCACAGCAACGAGCAGGCTTACCTGTTCCGCAAGTTCGCGGCGCTGTGGGGCACCAACAACGTCGACCATCAGGCGCGCATCTGCCACTCCACCACGGTGGCCGGCGTGGCGAACGTCTGGGGCTACGGCGCCATGACGAACAGCTACAACGACATCCAGAAGTCGCGCGCGCTGTTCTTCATCGGCTCCAACGCCGCCGAGGCGCATCCCGTCGCCATGCTTCACATCCTGAAGGCGAAGGAGCAGAACAACGCGCCGCTGATCGTCGCCGATCCGCGCTTCACCCGCACCGCCGCCAAGGCCGACGAGTATATCCGCTTCCGTCCCGGCACCGACGTGGCGCTGGTCTGGGGCATCCTCTGGCATGTCCTGCAGAACGGCTGGGAGGACAAGGACTACATCGCCAAGCGCGTCTACGGCTTCGACGACATCCGCGCCGAGGTCGCCAAATGGACGCCCGAGGAGGTGGAGCGCGTCGCCGGCGTTCCGGGCTCGCAGCTGAAGCGCGTCGCCCGCACGCTGGCCTCCAACCGTCCGGGTACGCTGGTCTGGTGCATGGGCGGCACCCAGCACCACATCGGAAACAACAACACCCGTGCCTACTGCGTGCTGCAGCTGGCGCTGGGCAATGTCGGCGTGGCCGGCGGCGGCACCAACATCTTCCGCGGCCACGACAACGTGCAGGGTGCGACCGACTTCGGCGTCACCTCCGACAGCCTGCCCGGTTACTACGGCCTGGCCGAGGGCGCGTGGCGCCACTGGGCGCGCGTCTGGGACGTGCCGTACGAGGACGTGCTGGCCCGCTTCAAGGACAAGAAGCTGATGGAGGCCACCGGCATCCCGGTGTCCCGTTGGTTCGACGGTGTCCTGGAGGCCAAGGAGAACCTGGACCAGCCGAACCCGGTCAAGGGCATGGTCTTCTGGGGCCACGCGCCGAACAGCCAGGTCCGTCTGCCCGACATGAAGAAGGCGATGGAAAAGCTGGAGCTGCTGGTCGTCGTCGATCCGTTCCCGACGATGACCGCCGTGCTGCCCGACCGCAAGGACAACTTCTACCTGCTGCCGGCCGCCACCCAGTTCGAGACGGTCGGGTCGCGCACCGCGTCCAACCGGTCCGTCCAGTGGTCCGACAAGATCATGGAGCCGCTCTTCGAATCGAAGGTGGACCATGAGATCATGTACCTGTTCGCGAAGAAGTTCGGCATAGCCGGGCCGCTGTTCAAGAACATCAAGGTCGAGGGCTCCGTCCCGGTGATCGAGGACATCACCCGCGAGTGGAACCGCGGCATGTGGTCGGTCGGCTACACCGGACAGTCGCCGGAGCGTCTGAAGCTGCACATGCAGCATCAGGCCACCTTCGACAAGACGACCCTGCGCGCCGTCGGCGGCCCGTGCGACGGCGAATTTTTCGGCCTGCCGTGGCCCTGCTGGGGCACGCCGGAGATGAAGCATCCGGGCACGGCCAACCTCTACGACACCTCGCTGCCGGTGGCCGAGGGCGGCGGTGCCTTCCGTGCCCGCTTCGGCGTCGAGCGCAACGGCGTGACGCTGCTGGCCGAAGGGTCATATCCGGAAGGGTCGGAGATCAAGGACGGCTATCCGGAAGTCACCATGGCGATGCTCCAGAAGCTGGGCTTCGACGCGGATCTGACGCCGGAGGAGATGGCGGTCATCCAGAAGATCGGCGGCGACAAGATCGGCTCCGTGTCGTGGACCACCGACCTGTCCGGCGGCATCCAGCGCGTGGCGATCAAGCACGGCCTGAACCCGCCGGGCAACGCGAAGGCCCGCTGCGTCGCCTGGAACTTCCCGGACCCGGTTCCGATCCACCGCGAGCCGCTCTATACCCCGCGCCGCGATCTGGTCGCCAGCTACCCGACCTACAAGGACACCAAGTCCTGGCGCGTGCCGACGCTCTACAAGTCCATCCAGGATCGCGACGTGTCGAAGGAGTATCCGATCATCCTCACCTCCGGCCGTCTGGTCGAGTATGAGGGCGGCGGCGACGAGACTCGCTCCAACCCCTGGCTGGCCGAGCTGCAGCAGGACATGTTCGTCGAGCTCAACCCGTTCGACGCCAACAATGCCGGCGTCAAGGACGGGCAGATGGTGTGGGTGGAGGGCCCGGAGAAGGGCAAGGTGAAGGTCAAGGCCATGGTGACCGAGCGGGTCGGCCGCGGCGTCGCCTTCATGCCCTTCCATTTCGGCGGCGTGTATCAGGGGCAGGACCTGCGCTCCAAATACCCGGCCGGGGCCGACCCGATCGTGCTGGGCGAGGCCGCCAACACGGCGACCACCTACGGCTACGATTCGGTGACCCAGATGCAGGAAACCAAGACCACCCTTTGCCGTATCCAGTCGGCCTGACGCGCGGGAGTTTGAACCATGGCCCGGATGAAATTCCTGTGCGACGCCGAGCGCTGCATCGAGTGCAACGCCTGCGTCACCGCCTGCAAGAACGAGAATGAGGTGCCCTGGGGCGTCAACCGCCGCCGCGTCGTGACCATCAACGACGGCAAGCCGGGGGAACGGACGATCTCGGTCGCCTGCATGCATTGCTCCGATGCGCCCTGCATGGCGGTTTGCCCGGTCGACTGCTTCTATCAGACCGACGAAGGCGTGGTGCTGCACAACAAGGATCTGTGCATCGGCTGCGGCTATTGCTTCTACGCCTGTCCGTTCGGCGCGCCGCAATATCCGCAGGCCGGCAATTTCGGCACCCGCGGCAAGATGGACAAGTGCACCTTCTGCTCCGGCGGCCCGGAGGCCGACAATTCGGACGCCGAGTTCAAGAAGTACGGCCGCAACCGTCTGGCCGAGGGCAAGCTGCCGCTCTGTGCCGAGATGTGCTCGACCAAGGCGCTGCTGGCCGGCGATGCCGACAAGGTGTCGGACATCTACCGCGAGCGCGTGACCGCCCGTGGCTTCGGCTCCGGCGCCTGGGGCTGGGGCACCGCCTACCAGACCAAGGCGGGCCAGGAGCGCGGCCAGCCCGGCGGCTCAGTGTTCCAAGGCACCGGCGGTCCCGGCGGCGCGGCCGGCGGTCTGCCCATGCAGAAGCAGGGGCTGTGACGGTGGCGGCGCCACGGACGCTCCTGCTGGCGTTCGGCGCCGCGCTCCTGCTGGCCGGCTGCCAGGAGGACGCGACGCCGCGCCCGGTCCATCTGGACAAGGGCGTCTACCAGGGCGCGGCCGACACGCCGCTGACCGCCGAGCGGGTGCGGGCGCTGCAGCAGCGCACCGCCTATCAGGCTGTGCGATAGGGAGCGTCCGATGGAAGGTCATCGCATGAAGCAGGCCAGCATGAAATCGGCCCTGGCCGCTCTGCTGCTGGGGATCGGGTTTGCCGGCGGCCTGGCGCTTCCGGCCGCCGCCCAGTCCAGCGTCCGTGTCGGCGGCCCCGTGGATCAGGCGGTCGACCGCGATGCTCCGCCGGTGCCGACCGAGATCCTGGGGCAGAGCCGGGCCGAAACCTGGCACGGCATCCGGCTGGGCGAGCAGGGCACCGTTTCCATTCCCAACAAGCAGGCCGGGGTGCTGATCCAGTCCGAAGGCGAGGCGTGGCGTGCCGTGCGCAACGGGCCGCTCAGCCAATACGGCTCCTGGGTGCTGGGCGGCATCCTGGCACTGCTGGCCCTGTTCTTCCTGGTCCGCGGCCGCATCCGCATCGACGGGCCGAAGACCGGCCGGACCATCCAGCGCTTCAACGCCTTCGAGCGTGGCGTCCACTGGTTGACCGCCGGCAGCTTCGTCGTCCTCGCTTTTTCCGGCCTGAACCTGCTGTACGGCCGTCATACGCTGCTGCCGCTGATCGGGCCTGAACCCTTCGCCGTCCTCAGCCATTACGGCAAGCTGGCGCACAACTTCCTGGGCTTCGCCTTCATCCTGGGGGTGGCGCTGATCTTCGTGATGTGGGTCGGGCACAACATCCCGTCGCGCCATGACCTGACCTGGTTCCTGAAGGCGGGGGGGCTGTTCTCCAAGGGCGTCCATCCGCCCGCCCACAAGTTCAACGGCGGCCAGAAGGTCATCTTCTGGTCGACCGTTGCCGGCGGTGCCGCGCTCGGCTTCACCGGCGTGCAGCTGATCTTCCCCTTCAGCTTCGCCACGCTGGAGGAACTGCAGCTCTTTCAACTGGCCCATGCCGCCATCGCGGTGGTGATGATCGCCATCATCCTGGCGCACATCTATATCGGCTCCATCGGCATGGAGGGCGCCTTCGACGCCATGGGTGACGGGCAGGTCGAACTGCAATGGGCGCGCGAGCACCACTCTCTGTGGGTCGAGGAGGTCACCGGCGAGAAGATCCGCCACGGCCACCACGGCACCCCGGCGGAGTAGGGGGGGCAGGCGTCGCATGCCCCACCCCCCTCCCCCGCTTCGCGGGAGAGGGAGACGATCGCGAAACGGCGGAGTTCCCTCTCCCACCGAAAATGGGGGAGGGGTAGGGAGGGGGCAATCGGTGCGGGAGTCACCGTGGAAACTCCCCTTGACCCCGCTCGCCGCTCCGTGTCCCCCTTCGCGCTCCCGCCATTCCGGACGCGCCCGCCATGACCACCCACCTCGCAGAACGACAGGCCGTGATCGACGGCTGCCTCGCCATGAACCGGCTGGGCGTCAATCAGGGCATGTCGGGCAACCTGTCGCACAGGATCGAAGGCGGCTTCCTGGTCACGCCGACCAGCATGGCCTATGACGCCATGGGGCCGGACGACATCGTCGAGATGGGGTTCGACGGCACCTATCTCGGCGACCGCCGGCCCTCGTCGGAATGGCGCATCCACCGCGACATATTGCGCGCCCGGCCGGACGTGTCGGTCGTGCTGCATGCACACCCGACCTTCGCCACCGCGCTGGCCGTGCATGGGCGCGGCATCCCGGCCTTTCATTACATGGTCGCGCTGGCCGGCGGCGATTCGATCCGTTGCGCTCCCTACGCCACCTTCGGCACGCAGGCACTCTCCGATCACGCGCTGGCGGCGCTGGAGGGTCGGCTGGCCTGCCTGCTGGGCAACCATGGCATGATCGTGCTGGGGAGCGGCGTCGCGGCGGCTCTGGCCCTGGCGGTGGAGGTCGAGACGCTGGCCCGCCAGTATCTGCACGCCCAGCAGTTCGGCGAGCCGGCGATCCTTCCGCCGGACGAGATCGCGCGGGTGGCAGAGAAGATGCGGCGCATGAAGTACGGCCGGCCGGTCGATGACGGCGATGCGCCGGAGGATACCGCCCGGCCGCGTGGCTGAGCCGGCCTTCTACGGGCCGATCTGTGTCATCGGCGCGGTGCCGGCAAGCTGCCCGGCGGGCCTCAGCGCGGCGACGCGCAGCAGCGGCTTGGCGTTGCCGACCGCCTCGACCTGCAGGGCACGCTCCTCGGCCGGCGGTTCGTAGACGGCGGGCAGGGCGATGGTGATGCGGGTGCCGTGGCCGGGCTCGCTCGCGACCTCGATGTCGCCGCCCAGCATCGCGGTATAATGACCGACCAGCGTCAGACCCAGCCCGGCACCGCGCGGCTTGCCCCGGCCGCGGGTGGCGACGGCTCCGCTGCCGGCACCCTGGACGAAGGGTTGGAACAGCCGGCCGGCCTGCGCATTGGGGAAGCCGCGGCCGGTGTCGCTGACGGTGAAGCGATACCAGCGGGCGCCGTCGCGCTCCAGCCGTTCTGCCGACAGGGTGACGGTCCCCTCCTGGGTGAATTTGCAGGCATTGTCCAGCAGGTTCAGCAGGGCCTGCCGCACCTTGGTGAAATCCGAATGCATCTGGCCCAGCCCGGCGGGGGCCGAAAGCTCCAGGCTGTTGCCATAGAGGTCGGCTGCGGGCATCGACCGTTCGCGCGCTTCGGTCAGCAAACGGTTGATGTCGAAATCCTGCAGGCAGACGTCCATCGCCCCGGCCTCGACCTTCGCGTAATCCAGCAGGGCGTCGACCAGGGTGGTCAGCTGCTCCCCGGTCCACTGGATATGCTCGACGTCGGTCGCCAGCTCATCGACGCCCAGCCGGTGCAGATCGGTCATCAGCGACTGGCTGGCGTTGACGATCTCGGTCAGCGGGCCGTGCAGTTCCTGGCCCATGTTGACCAGGAAATCGCTCTTGGCCCGGCTGGCGGCCTCGGCCACCGCCTTTTCGCGCAGCAGGCGGCTGTGTTCCACCTCGGCCTCGCGGCGTTCGCGTTCGGTGTCCTCCGCGGTGGTGCGCAGCGATTCGACCGCAAGGGCCATGGCGGCGATCTCGTCACGGCCACCCAGCGCAGGCACGGTCACGTCGGTCCGGCCGGCGGCCAGTGCCGTCACCGCCTTCGTCATGGCCTTTACCGGCACCGCGACGCTGCGCTGGACCAGCCACAGCGCCAGCAGCCCGGCCAGCAGCACCGCCCCGCCGATCCACAGGGCGACGCGGGTGTAGCCGGACAGCCCGTCGGCGAGCGTGCCGCGCAGCGCCTGGGTCCCGGCCTCGGCCCGTCGGCGGATCTCGCCCAGATTGGCGGCGATGCCGGCGGCGTTCGCGGCCATCGCCTCGGCGCGCAGATTGTCCTCCTCGGCCACCGCCGCCTCGATGGCGGTCAGCACGCCGCCCGCCTTGGACAGCAGCGCGGCCACCTCGTCGATGGCCTGTCTGGTGCCGGGAACCCACAGGTAGCGGTTCATCTCGGCCAGCCGGTCGCGGGCGGCGGCGAGCTGCGCGCGCATCGCCTCGGCGTCCTGCGGGTCGCGGCGGTCGATGAAGCGGGTCAGATGCTCCTGCATCAGCAGCACGGCGATGGCGGCATCGCCGGCAAGGGCCGTCGAGTCGACGCCGCCGGCGCTCTTGAGATGGCCGAGCTTGCCGCGGGTCTGGCTGATCAGCGGTTCCAGAACCCCGGTCATCTGGCTGTTGCGGTCGCTGCGCAGCGCGATGACCTTCTGCACCGCCGCCCAATAATCCTCCAGCGAGCTGCGGGCCTTGTCGACGCCCTGGCGGTCGGCGGTCTCGACCGCGCCCTTGGACAGGATGTCGAGCCGTTCCAGCAGCGTGTCGTGCCGCCACGAGGCGTCGAGCAGGCTCTGGTCGTCGCCATAGGTCAGGTGGTCGCGCACCGCGACCTCCAGGTCGCGCAGGCTGACATCGGCGTCGGCTGCCGCCTGGGACAGGTCGGCGCGGCCGGAGAAGGCGCCGATGTCACGCGATACCGTATGGAACCAGCCGAGCCCGACCAGGGCCAGCAGGATCACGAGCCCGAAGGCGATGCCGAATCCCGCGCTGATCCGGGCCGACACGGTCATGTCGCGGAATCGGGTCCGGCGGCCGCTCCGGGACAGAATGCCGTTCCGCTTCACACCGACTCCCGATCACGCTGTGCCTGACGATCCGCGCGGACAGCCGGTCACAACCGAGAGGACGGACGCCGCGCGGCGCGGATTGTAGCTTGGCGATCCCCCCAGGCAAACAGACAAGTGTGCGACGGAGTACCGCCAAAGGTCAGGAGGCATCTCCTCCGGTGAAGGAATAGGCATGCATCCCCAGGCTGCCATGTTCGAAGCCGGCATGCAGCCGTTCGGCCTTGGGAGCGGGACCGGCTGCGCCCAAGGCCACCGGCAGGGGCAGGAAATGCTCGTCGCTCGGGTGGGCGCGGCGGGCGTCGGGGCAGGCGTTCAGCCAATCGCCCAGCGATTCGGTATCGCCGGCGGCCAGCGTCGCATCGAGCCAGTCGGCGAAGCCGGTCGCCCAGGGCGCGGCACCGGTGCCGCCGAAGCGGAATTCCCGCAGATTGTGGACCGCGCCGCCGCTGGCGAGGATCAACACGCCGTCCCGTCGCAGCGACTCCAGCTGCCTGCCGAGCGCGATATGGTCGGCAGCGCTGCGGTGGGGCATGACCGACAGCTGTGCGACCGGGATGTCGGCTTCCGGATACATCAGCATCAATGGCACCCAGGCGCCATGGTCCAGCCCCTGCGACGGGTCGATGGTGGCGCCGGTCAGCGCGGCGACCCGCTGTGCAAGCGCCGGCGCGCCGGGGGCCGCATAGCGCATGCGGTAGAGTGCTTCTGGAAAGCCGTAGAAATCATGGATGGTTTCCGGTGCCGCCGCTCCGCCGACCGCCGGCCCGGGGGTGGTCCAATGGGCCGAAACCGCCAGGATCGCGCTCGGCCGGCCCAGCCGACGGCCGAGCCCCGCCAGGAAATCGCGGCCGGCACTCGTCTCAAGCACCAGCGTGGGGGCGCCGTGCGAGACGAAGACTGAGGGGAACTGTGTGGTCGAAGAGGGCATGGACGAACGGAACTCCGGCCGGGCGATGGGAGAGGACGGCGACGGTTCCATTCCAGCAAAGAAAAACCCCGGCGCATAGGCCGGGGTTCTCGAAACTCCGTTGCTCACACTGCAACAATCGTTGCGGCGAAGCTAGGCTCATCCGATCGGCGGGAAGCCGATCAGTGCAGGTGCTTCGGCAGCTCGCTGATCGACTGGTCAATCAGCGTGTCGGCCTGGGCCGGGGACAGGCCGCCGGCCAGGACGCGCTTGCTGGCGCCGATGGCGACGTCGACCGTCAGGTTGCGGACCTCGGCCAGCGCCGCGGCTTCCGCCTGGGCGATGCGGTCCACGGCCTGGGCCTCGCGGCGCTTCAGCGACGCCTCGAGGTCGGTCCCGGCCTGGGCGCGCAGGCGGGCGGCTTCCTCGCGGGCATGGGCCAGGACGGCCTCCGCTTCCTTCTGCGCATCGGCCAGACGGCGCTGGTAGCCGTTCAGCAGGGCCTGGGCGTCCTTGTGCAGACGCTCGGCTTCGTCCAGTTCGGCGCGGATCTTCTCGGCGCGGCCGTCGAGCAGGGAGCCGATCGCTGCCGACGCCTTCTTCCAGACCAGGGCCACGAAGATGACGAAGGCTACGAGGACCCAGAATTCAGGTGCGTTCATCCCCGGCGCTCCTCAAGCACGGCCGCGACAGCGGCGTCCGCCTGGGCCTGAACGACGTCGACGCCGGCCAGACGGCCGGTGATGTCGCGGACGATATCGCTCGACGCGGTGCGGATGTTGGCCAGAGCCTCGTCCTTCGCGGCTGCGATGGAGGCCTCGGCGCTGCGCAGGCGTTCGGCGATGTCGGCGTTCAGCTGGGCCTGACGGGCCTGGTTGTTCGCCTCGATGTCGGCGCTGGCCTGGGCGATGACGCCCTGGGCCTCGGCACGGGCGCCGGCGAGGGACTTCTCGACCTGGGCCATGATGGCCTCGGCCTCTTCCTTCAGCTGGGCGGCCTTGGCGAGGTCGCGCGAAATGCGCTCCTGCCGCGCCTCCAGCACCTCGGCCACGCGCGGGAGCGCCTTCTTGGACATGAGGTGGTAGAGAACGCCGAAGGTCAGAGCCAGCCAGAAGATCTGGGTCGGGAAATTGGCGGGATTGAGCTGCGGCAGGCCGCCGGAAGCGTGCTCGCCGCCGTGCGCCGCGTCCGGAGCGTGCTCCGCCGCGGCCGCCAGGACGGTGCCGGCCATCGTGGTGAGGGTGACGAGCGATGCGCCCGCCACACCCGACCAGCGGGCCAGCCGGCCTTTGGCCAACAGGTTCGGCATGATCGGTCCCCCTAGGCAAAGGAGCGGCGCCGAAACTTCGCTTAAGAAGCCCGGCGCCGCATCAGAGCTGTTTTTTTTGAAAGCCGCTCTGGCCTTAGGCGAACAGGATCAGGAAGGCGATCAGCAGGGCGAACAGCGCGACGGCTTCCGTCAGCGCGAAGCCCAGAATGCCGATCGGGAAGACCTTCGGCTGGACGGCCGGGTTGCGGGCGATCGAGCCGATGAGCGTCGAGAAGATGTTGCCGATACCCAGGCCGACGCCGGCGAGGGCGATAACGGCCAGACCGGCACCGATGAACTTGGCGGCTTCAGCTTCCATGGTACTCATTCCTCTAGGTAAGTGTGAACTGTTGGTTGAGGCGATGACTTTTTGATCCGGGTCGGCCCTGGAGCGCCGCTTGCGGCGCTGCCGGGTGCAGTGCTCAGTGAAGCTCGAGGGCGTCGCGGATGTACAGGCAGGTCAGGATCGAGAAGACGTAGGCTTGCAGGAACGCGACCAGGAACTCGAAGCCGGTCAACGCGACGTTGATGGCCAGCGGGACGAGGCCGGTGACGAAACCCAGCGCGCCGAGACCGCTGATCATCATGACCGTAAAGCCGGCAAACACCTTCAGCATCGTGTGACCGGCCATCATGTTGGCGAACAGTCGGATCGAGAGGCTGACGGGGCGCATCACGTAGGAGATCACCTCGATCGGGATGAGGATCGGGGCGAGCGCGATCGGAGCGCCGTGCGGCATGAAGAAGGAGAAGAAGTGCAGGCCGTGCTTCATCAGGGCCAGGATGGTGACGAACACGAACACCGTCGCCGCCAGCGCGAAGGTCACGATGATGTGGCTGGTGAAGGTGAAGGTGTAGGGGATCATGCCGATCATGTTGCCGATCAGGACGAACATGAAGATCGAGAACACGAACGGGAAATAGGGCTTGGCGTCGTGGCCGGCGTTGTCGCGCACCAGGTTCGCGACGAACTCGTAGAACATCTCGGCCAGCGCCTGAAGGCGGCCGGGAACCATCGACTTGTTCGCCATGCCCATCACCAGCAGGGCGTAGATCGCCGCCACGGCCACGACCATGAAGAAGGCCGAGTTCGTGAACGACACGTCGTAACCGCCGAGCACGATCTGGAACAACGGGTTGATTTGGAACTGGTGCAGCGGATCCAAGGTCGTCCTCGCTCAGTGTGCGTCGCCGTCTCGGCGCTCGTTGTCGTCCCCAGTGGGCCGGCGGTAGCCGGCGGCGATGCCGAGACCGGTGACGGCCCGGTAGACGTTCAGGACTCCCGCCGCGGCCCCCAGGAAGAACATGACGATCAGTCCCCAGGGCGCGGTGCCGAGCCAGCGGTCGAGCAGGAGCCCGCCGCCGACGCCGACGATCATGGCCGCGACCAGTTCCGTCCCGATCCGCAAGGCGGTGGCGAGGGCGCCCTGGGGCGGACGGTGGTATTTGCTACCGGGTCCGCCAGACCAGCCGCGCTGTCCCTCACGCGCCTTCCGCAACCGGGCCTCGAGGTCCTCCAGGGGATCGTGGGGCGATTTGTCGTCCATTTCGCCTCTCAATCTCTCCTGGCTCGCAGCCATGCGAAAGCGGCGAGACCATACGGTTGGGGCGTTACCCTGTCAAGTCGCAAAACCTGCGGTGTAAGTCGTTGAAAGGATTGATAAAGATAGGAAATGTCACGGTTTTTGCCGCGGTGCGGCGGGTTGTCCCGCTCCAGTCTGCGAAAAAACCCGGTGGTATGACCGCTTTTCAGCGCTTTTCCGGGTCTTTTCTCTCCCGCCGCGCGGGTCAGCCGGCGATCCGGCCCGACAGATCCTGCGCGATCTTGTCTGCACCGGTGCCGCCGGGATACACCCCGACGAATCCGCCGTCCGGCCCCATAAGATAGATGAAGCTGGAGTGGTCCATGAGGTATTCGTCGGGTTTCGCGTCCTTCTGCGGTGCCTTGGCGTAATAGACGCGGTAGGCGCGCGCGGCATTGCGGACCTGATCGGGCGTACCGGTCAGCCCGACCATCCGGGGGTGGAACAGCCCGACGTAATCGTTCATGTGCGCCACGTTGTCGCGGTCCGGATCGATGGTGATGAAGACCGGCTGTACCTTGTCGGCCTTCGCCCCGAGCTGGTCGAGCGCCTGGGCCATCACCCCGAGTTCGGTCGGGCAGACGTCCGGGCAATAGGTGTAGCCGAAATAGATCAGCATGTATTTGCCGCGGAAGTCGGCCTCGGTGACCGTTTTGCCGTGGTTGTCGGTGAGGGTGAAGGGGCCGCCGATGGCCACGGCGGTCTTCGTGCCGCTCTCCACGGTGGTGGTGGCGCTGCGTACCTGCCACCAGGCGATCCCGGCGGACGCGGCGACGGCGAGGACGGAGGCGGCGGCGATGCGGATGAGTCTTGCCTTCATGGTCCGTCAGGAATGGGCCCGCTTGCGGCCGAGGTCAAGGGGGGAGCCGTTTCGCGCCCGGGATCCCCGTCATTTCGCAGCCTCCCTTGCAGCCTATGCGGCGCGATCCTCCGCCGTCCGGCGGGCCGCCGCCATGTGCGCCCCGATGCGCTTGTCGGCCCGCTGGATATGCTCGAAGAGCCATTCGCGCACCAGGGCGAGCAACTCGTCGGCGACGGTCTCGCCCGCGGCCAGACGCCGTCCCAACGCATCGGCGCGGGCCCGCAGGGCCTCATGCTGGGCTTTGTGGGCGACGCGGTCGGGATAGCCGCACTGCTCCATCAGCCGCTCCTCCTCCTCGAAATGCAGGGCGGTGTAGGTCAGCAGCCTGCCGACCGCCTCGCCGAGCGCCTGATGGCCGCCGGCCTCCCTGCGGCCCTCCTTGGCCTGTCGGGCCAGCGATGCGGCCTCGTTCATCAGGGCGATCAGGATCATGTGGTCGGTGTCGATTCCCTCCTCCCCCACCGCGAGGCTGTCGGTCCAGGGCATGAAGGTTTCCGTTCCGTCGGGCGGCGCGTCGTGGAGCGCGGCCAGCGGCGCGGCGTTGATCGCCTCGACATTGACCAGGAAGCTATCGACCATGCCGCGCAATCCCTTGGCTTGCCTCGACAGGCCGCCGGCCGCATCCAGCAGGGCGCCCGCCGACCGTTCGGTTTCCAGCGCCGCGTCGGACACGGCGTCGATGCTGGTCGACACCTGGCGGGTTCCCTCCGCCGCCTCGCCGGCACTGCGGGCGATCTCGCCGGTGGCGGCCCCCTGCTGCTGGACCGCGGCGGCGATCGAGGTGGCGATCTCGTCGCTGCGGGCGACGACGGCGCCGATCTCGCGGATCGCGGCGACGGCCGCGCGGGTCGCGTCCTGCACCTCGGCGATGTGCTGGGCGATCTCCTCCGTCGCCCTGGCGGTCTGGCCGGCCAGATTCTTCACCTCGCCCGCCACCACGGCGAACCCCTTGCCCATCTCGCCGGCCCTCGCCGCCTCGATGGTTGCGTTCAATGCCAGAAGATTGGTCTGGCTGGCGATCCCGGCGATCAGCCCGGCCACCTCGCCGATCTTCTGCGCCGCCTGGCCCAGCCCGTCGATCCGCTCGCCCGCCATGTGCGACGCCTCCACCGCCTGGTTGGAGATGGCGGACGAAGTCACCACCTGTTCGCCGATGGCGGCGATCGAGCCGGTCAGCTGCTCCGTCGCCGCCGCCACCGTCTGCACGCTGCTCGAAGCCTGCTGCGAGGCGCCGGCCACCGAGGTCGCCTCGCTCCGGTTGCGGTCGGCGGTGGCGGACAGGGCGCGGGCGGTGGTTTCCAGCGTGCCGACGGCGGTGCCGACGGTGCGGATCGTCTCGGCGATGGTGGCGTCGAAACGGTCGGTCAGCCGCTTCAGCGCCTGGGCGCGCTGCTCGGCGACGCGGTGTTCGATCTTCTGCCGCTCCCAATGGTGGGCGAGGTCGATCTGCTGGACGCGGAAAATCTCGACGGTGCGGGCCATGGCGCCGATCTCGTCGCCGCGGCCGGTGCCGGGCACGCTCACCCCGCTGTTGCCGCCGGCAAGATCCTGCATGACCCGGCCGAGCCCGTCGAGCGGCCGGACGATGGCCCGGCTGACCAGAAGGGCCAGCAGGACGGCGGCGAGCGCGATCAGCAGCCCGGTGCCGGCCAGCCGCAGCGCGGCCTGACGGAACGCGACGCCGACGTCGTCGATGTAGATGCCCGATCCGATCAACCAGCCCCAGGGAGCGAAGCCCTTGACGTAGGACAGCTTCGCGACCGGCTCGGCCGATCCCGGCCTGGGCCAGAGATAATCGACGAAGCCGGCGCCGTCGGCCTTCACCACCCGGACGAACTCCTGGAACAGCAGCTTGCCGTTGGGATCGGCATTGCCCGAGACGTCGGTGCCCTCCAGCTCCGGCTTGATCGGGTGCATGATCATGCGCGGGCCGAGGTCGGTGACGAAGAAATACTCGTCGCCGTCATGGCGCAACGTCTTCAACGCGGCCTTGGCCTGGGCTTGTGCCGTCGCACGCGGCAGGGCGCCGGCCCGTTCCTGCGCCTCGTAATGGGCGATCAGGCTGTGCGCGACCTCCACCACGCTGCGGGTCTTGTCCTGGCGGTCGGCCATCATCTCGGCACGCAGGCCCATCAGGCTGACCACGGCGATCAGCACCAGCCCGATGCCGGCCGCCGCCAGGATCAGTCCGATCTTGGCCTTGATGCTGATGCGTTCGAACACGGCGACGGTCACGGCTGCTGCTCCCTTCGGCAACGGAACGGCGATGTCCCTCAATTTTTTGGGACTTTTGCCGGAGGGCGGCGGCGCGTCAAGCCGATTTGTTCGTATATCTTACGTTTTGTTCAACTGAATGTCATAAACGCAACCATAAGGGAGTGTGCCCGCCCAATCGACCGGCCGGAATCAACCGGCCAAGGGTGGGGGGAGGTGCCGGTGCGGCGCCTCCCCCTGCAATGCTGGCGGAAAGGGCAGCGGAAGGGCGGCGCGGTCAGAGCACCGTCAGCATGCTCGCGACCAGCGGGTGGCGGACGATGTCCTTTTCGGTCAGGCGGGCCACGGCGATTCCCTCCACGGCCTCCAGCCGGCGGGCGATGTCGGCCAGGCCCGACAGGTTTTCCAGCAGGTCGGTCTGGTCGGGATCGCCGGTCAGCACCATGGTCGAATGCCAGCCCAGCCGGGTCAGCAGCATCTTGATCTGGGAATAGGTACAGTTCTGCGCCTCGTCGATCACCACGAAGGCGTTGTTCAGGGTGCGGCCGCGCATGAAGCCGACCGGTGCGATCTCGATGGTGCCGTCGGCCATCATGGCGCGCAGCCGCTTGGACCCCAGCCGGTCGGTCAGCGCGTCATAGAGCGGACGCAGGAATGGCGCCATCTTCTCGTGCATGTCGCCCGGCAGATAGCCGATGCTCTCGCCGGCTTCGAGGGCCGGGCGGGACAGCACGATGCGGTCGACGCTGCCGTCCTCCAGCGCCTCCACCGCCGAGGAAATGGCGATGTAGGTCTTGCCGGTGCCGGCCGGCCCCAGGGCGACCACCAGGTTGTGCGTCCTGATGGCGTCCATCAGCAGTTTCTGGTTGGCATTCTGCGGCTTGACCTTGCGGACATAGCTCTGGTCGCGGCGGTCGTCGTTCCCACCCTGTGTTCCCAGCGGATCCCAGCCGCTGCCGGCCGGGCGGCCGATGCCGGGGAAGAGCGGGTGAACGATGGTTTCGCCCGCTGCGGCGATGCCTTTGCTCGAACGCTTGGCCATGTCGCATCTCCTCGAAAGGTGGGGTTTGCGCCGATTCCGGGCATAAAAAAACCTCCCGCAGGGGGGAGGCTCGGTCGGTCGCATGGATGTGCGTGGTTGGACTGTGCGCGGTCGGTTCGTGCGCTGTCGGGTGCTTCGACCGGGCGCCGTGCCGGCGGACCCGGGCGTGCCGGTGCGGGGCGTGCCGGTGCGGGTCGACGGATCAGGCGTTCGATGGGCGAAGCAAGGTGCAAGAGAACCTCGTCGTCATTGGAAGCCACGCAACCCGACTGTACCGGTATCGATGCGTGACGTCAGGAGAAATTGCGGTCGACGCAAAATATTCATACCAGATGTGGTGTGGGTGCCGCAGGAAAGCCGGAGGGCGGCATTGGTAACCCTTTCCGCCGAGGCGCATCGGCCGACGGTTCGCCGACGGGTGGCCTTCCGGCGGAGGAACCCGAAAGGCTTTGCCGCTGTCCTGCGCTTTCACTACTATGGCGGCCTTGGGGGAATTCGGACGACATGCTGCAACCATGGCCTGCCCGCGGCTGCCGGGAAACCGGGCAGGCGGTGGGGCGGGGTTTCGCGGCTGGCTTTGCGGCTGGCTTCGGCGGCGCGGCATTCGATTATCACCCGTGCGGACGGGGAAACTCTTGTATCGGACCGGTGCGGACAGCTAGAAGGCGCTGATTGGCTGGCTCGCTGCCGGCGCCGGGACCGGGTGGAGCGCCATCGGGGTCCGGGGCGTGTCCGGGGCCGCGCAAGCGGTGCCTCTGGTCGCGGACGCATGGTTACGGGCGGCAGGAACGAACGGGAAGGCTACGGTGAGCAGCGCCAGTCAGGTCGCCGAACGGGATGCGCCGTTCCAGTTGCGTGGCAACTCCTTCACCATGATGGTGCTGAAGGTCTTCGCCCCGACATCGCCCGATTTCTTCACCCAGTTGAACGTCAAGGTGCGCCAGGCACCCAACTTCTTCCGCAACGCGCCGGTCGTGCTGGATTTCGACGATCTGCCGGACTCCGCGGTCTTCGACCTGGGCGCCTTCGTGGCGCAGGTGCGGGCCCAGCATCTGCTGCCGGTCGGCTTCCAGGGCGGGCCGCAGGCGGTGCGCGAGGCGGCGATGACTGTCGGGCTGACGCCGATGCCGTCGGGCCGCGCGGCCAAGCTGGAAGAGGTGGTCAAGGCGCCCGATCCGCGTCTGCACGACCAGCAGGCGCCGGTCACCGGCCCCCAGGTGCTGATCGAGGTGGTTCACCGGCCGGCGGTGGTGGTGACCGACCCGGTGCGCTCGGGCATGCGGGTCTATGCGGAGAAGACCGACCTGATCGTCGCCAGTTCCGTCTCCCCCGGGGCGGAGTTGCTGGCCGACGGCAACATCCATGTGTATGGCGCCCTGCGCGGCCGTGCGCTCGCCGGCTTCTCCGGCGATACCGGCGCCCGGATCTTCTGCCACAGCCTTGAGGCCGAGGTGCTATCGGTCGCAGGCAATTATCGCGTCAGCGAAGACATCGGCAGTGACTTTTACAAGAAAGCCGTGCAGGTTTTCCTGCGCGACGGTGTGCTCAGCATGGATTTTCTGAAGACAGGCTGAGGGCTTTCGTGTGGCTGAAACTTGTCCGGGGTCGCAAAACTCCGGATACTCTACGGTACCCGGTGACGGCAACTTTGGGATTATGGGAGAGGCTCCGTTGAGCAAGATCATCGTCATGACCTCCGGCAAGGGCGGTGTCGGCAAGACGACCTCGTCCGCGGCCTTTGCGACCGGGCTGGCGCTTCGCGGCTTCAAGACGGTCGTCATCGACTTCGACGTGGGCCTGCGCAACCTGGATCTGGTGATGGGCTGCGAGCGCCGGGTGGTCTTCGACTTCATCAACGTGATCAATGGCGAAGCCAAGCTGAACCAGGCGCTGATCAAGGACAAGCGGATCGAGAACCTCTACATCCTCCCGACCTCGCAGACGCGCGACAAGGACGCGCTGACCCGCGAGGGGGTGGAGAAGGTGCTGAACGAGCTGTCGAAGGACTTCGACTACATCCTGTGCGACAGCCCGGCCGGCATCGAGCGCGGGGCCCTGATGTCGCTCTATTTCGCCGACCACGCCATCATCGTCACCAACCCGGAAGTCTCGTCGGTGCGCGACAGCGACCGTATCCTGGGCGTGCTGAACTCGCGGTCCCGCCGGGCGGAACAGGGGCTGGAGCCGGTGACCCAGCAGCTCCTGCTGACCCGCTACGATCCCGAGCGGGTCGAGAAGGGCGAGATGCTGAAGGTCGACGACGTGCTGGAGATCCTGGCGATCCCGCTGCTCGGCGTCATCCCGGAAAGCCAGGCGGTGCTGCGCGCCTCCAACGTCGGCATGCCGGTGATCCTCGACGAATCGTCCAACGCCGGCCAGGCCTATCTGGACTCGGTCGGCCGCTTCCTGGGCGAGGACATCGACCACCGCTTCGTCACCCCCCAGAAGAAGGGCCTGTTCAGCCGGCTCCTGCGGAGGAGCGCATGAGCATCTTCAGCTTCTTCCGCTCGGCCCCGCGGCCGTCGGCGGTCCAGGCGAAGGAACGGCTGCAGATCGTCATGGCGCACGAACGCGCCGGACGCAGCGGCCCCGACTATCTGCCGATGCTCCAGCAGGAGCTGCTGGCGGTCATCGCCAAATACGTCAACATCGACGAGAACAAGGTCGAGGTGAAGCTCGACCGCGGCGGCGACTGCTCGACGCTGGAGGTCAACATCGAACTGCCGGCCCGCGAACAGGCGAAGGCTGCTGCTGCGCGGCCGGGCGACAAGCCGGCCGGCAACGACGACGCGGCGGCCAAGCGGCCGGCCAACGGCGGGGCGTCCGGCGGCGGCGGCGCCAAGAAGCGCATCTGATACCGGGAACCGTCGGTCTGCGGAGGGTGCGGCCCGGCCCGCGGCGGTCATTCCCGCCGTTCGGGCGCTCGGCATCGGACATAGGCCGACCCTGATCATCCGTCCGGGTTTACGCCCGGGCGGGGACGGGGTATCAACGGAGATACACCGCACGAAAGCCCAACGGCTCCAAAGGCCTGCCGCGGCGGCCGGCGGTTGACCGACCACGGGACAAGAGGGTGCCGATGTTCCTCGACTGCTCGTCGCTGATCCCCGAGAACCCGCCGCGGCCATCGAACGGGATCGCGGTCACGGACATCGACGGCGACGGCGCCTTCGAGCTGGTGGTGGCCGGCTACCGCGCCGCCAACCTCGTCCTGAAATGGGTGGATGGCCGGCTGGTCGACATCGCCAACCCGCTGCTCGCCGATCCCGCCGGCCCTGCGATGGGCTTGGCTGCCGCCGACGTCGACGGCGACGGGCGCGAAGAGCTGTACATCGTCAACAGCGACCGCTCGACCGGAGCCAAGGACATGGCCGACCGGCTGTTCGCCTGCTTCGGCAAACATTGGCTCGACCTGTTCGCGCAGGCGGAGAATGCCGGGGCCGCCAACCACACCGCCGCCGGCGCGGTGGCAGCGCTCGACCGCTGGGGCCATGGGCGCTATGGGTTCCTGGTGGCGACCGATGGCGGTCCGCTGCGGCTTTACGAGCTGACCCGCCGCGGCCGGCTGGAGGATGCGGCGGAAGAGGCCGGGCTCGATTCCATCGGTGCGGCGCGCGGCGTCACCGTGCTGTCCATCGCCTCCGACCATTTGGATGTGGTGACGGTCAACGACGGCGGCCCCAACCAGCTGTTCCGCAATCTGGGCGACGGCAATTTCGAGGAGATCGCCGAGGAGCGCGGGATCACCGATTCGCGGCCGTCCGGCCGCGCGGTCGTCGCGCTGGATGCCGATGGCGACGGCCTGTTCGATCTGGCGGTCGGTACCTGGGATGGGGCGCAGCGCCTGTTCCACCAGCGGATGGGGGGCGGCTTCGTCGAGTCGGCGCCTGCCGACCTGTCTATGCCCGGCCGCATCTTCACCGTCGTCGCCGCCGATTTCGACAATGATGGCTACGAGGAACTGTTCTTCCATGGCCACGGCGAGCCCAACCGCCTGTTCGGCTGGCGCAACGACCAATGGCAGGAACTGGAGCTCGGTGACGCGGCCGAGCCGAAGGGGCTGGGCACCGGTGCGGTGGCGGCCGACATCGATGGCGACGGCCGGCTGGAACTGGTGCTGGCGCATGGCGGCGAGGGAGCCGGGCAGGGGCAGCCGCAGGGGCAGCCGTTGTCGCTCTACCGCCCGGTTGCGACAAACCACGGCTGGCTGCGGGTCCAGCCGCTGACCCCCTTCGGTGCGCCGGCCCGCGGCGCGGTGGTCAGCCTGACAGCCGGCGGGCGCCGCCAGCGCCGGACGGTCTGCGCCGGCTCCGGCTATCTCTGCCAGGGCGAACCGGTGGCCCATTTCGGGTTGGGACCGCTCCACGCGGTCGAGCAGGTCGAGGTGCGCTGGCCCGACGGCACCGTGGTGACGGTGGACGATCCGCCGGCCGACCGGCTGCTGACCATTCCCTATCCGCCGGAATAGGGTGGGTCGCCTTTCGAACCGTCCGCTCCCAAATATTTCAGCATCGCAATAGGTAGGGTCTTTCCCGAAAGCATCCGCCTCTCTACAGTGGCGTTCGTTGCGGCGCCTGCCTGGCAGGCCACCGTGCGGTGCGTCGATCCGGACATGTTCGCTCCGTCACCGCCGCCGGCTTTCGCCGCAGGGGGCCGTCCAAGACCGGGCGGGTCAGGGAAGCGGGAGACCGGAAGGCACATGGCACGACGCGACGTTCCCCTGACGGGGGTGGAACGCTTCTTCGACCCGGATGAAGTCATCGTTTCCAAGACCGACCTGAAAGGCCGCATCACCTACGCCAATCGGGTGTTCCAGCGCGTCGCCGGATATGGCGAGGCGGATCTGATGGGGGCGCCCCATTCGATCGTGCGCCATCCGGACATGCCGCGCTGCGTCTTCAAGCTGCTGTGGGACACGCTGGCGGCGGGGAAGGAAATCTTCGCCTATGTCGTCAACCGCGCCCGCAACGGCGACCATTACTGGGTCTTCGCCCATGTGACGCCCAGTTTCGACGCCGAAGGGCGGGTGATCGGCTACCACTCCTCCCGCCGCGTGCCGGAACGGTCGGCGCTCGACAAGGTCATCCCGCTCTACCGCCAGCTGCTCGAGATCGAGAATGGCCACGCCGACCGCAAGCAGGGGATGGAGGCCGGATTCGCCGCCGTCGTCGCCCTCCTGACCGAGAAGGGGATCGGGTATGACGAATTCGTCTTCTCACTCTAGTTCGTCGTCTCCGACCCATTCGTCGTCCCTGAGCCGGGCCGTCGCTTCGGTCGTCCTGGCCGGGGTGGCGCTGGCGGCCCTGCTGGCCGTGGAGACTTTCGAAATCGGCGGCGTCTCGGCGCGGGTTGGGCTGGCGCTGGCCGGGCTGGCGGCGCTGGGCGGGGCCTGGCTGTTCCTGCGCCGGGCCGGGGCGGTGGTGAACCGGCTGACCGAGGTGAACCGGGCGATCGCCGCCGGCGATTTCGAGGCGCGGGTGATCGGCATCCGCGAGGGCGGGGCGCTGGGCGAACTGATGCACGCCACCAACGACGCCATCGACCGCACCGATGCCTTCGTCCGGGAAGCGACGGCCTCGATGCATGCGGTGTCCGAACACAAATATTTCCGGCGCATCGTGCTGCGCGGCATGCAGGGCGGTTTCCTGCACGCCAGCCGGACCATCAATGCCGCGACCGAAAGCATCTCCGGCAAGGTGACCGGCTTCGCTGGCGTGACCCGGCGGTTCGAAACCCAGATCCAGAGCGTCTGTACCGAAGTCGCCGCCACCGCCCACCGGCTGGAGGTCTCCGCCCGCACGATGGAGACCGATGCGACGCAGGCCACCGGCAAGGCGTCGTCGGTCGCGGCGTCCGCCGCGCAGACCGGCAGCAATGTCGGCAGCGTCGCCGCGGCAACGGAGGAATTGTCGGCCTCCATCACGGAGATCGCCCGCCAGATCGGCGACGTCGCCCGGGTGGCGGAAACCGCGGCGGGCGAAGCCGAGCGGTCGAATGCCCTGGTCGGCACCCTGTCGGGGGCCGCGCGCACGGTGGGCGACGTCATCACCCTGATCAATGACATCGCCAGCCAGACCAACCTGTTGGCGTTGAACGCCACCATCGAGGCCGCCCGCGCCGGGGAGGCGGGGAAGGGCTTCGCCGTCGTGGCGCAGGAGGTCAAGCGGCTGGCCGACCAGACCGCCAAGGCCACCGGCGACATCGCCGGCCAGATCGCCGGCATCCAATCCTCCACGGACGAGGCGGTGGGCGCCATCGTCGGCATCGGCCGCACCATCCATTCGATCAACCAGATCGCCGCCGGCATCAGCGCCGGGATCGAGCAGCAGGGCTCCGCCGTGCGTGAGATCGTCGTCAACATGGAGCAGGCCGCCGCCGGCACCCGCGCGGTGTCCGACGACATCAAGGACGTCACCGACGCCGCCTGCCGCACCAGCGGCACAGCGCATGAGGTCTTCGCCGCATCCGAACGCATGACGGCGGAGGCCGACCGGCTGACCCGCGAGGTCCAGCAATTCCTCGACGAGATGCATCGGGTGGCATGACCGCAGCCGGTTGGGCCCAGCGGCGCGGCGATTGCCTTGCGAATGTGCATGGCACATGCACGGTTTTTGCGAAGCGGAATTGTTCTGGCGTATTGCCGGGTTATATGGATTTTTTGTTGCGAATTTGACAAGAAATCGTGTTACGTGTCGGCAATATGAATGCCAGGTTCACAAACCGTTGAGCATCCGGACGCCAGCCTGCCCTTTGTTTCAGCATCTTAACCGGATGATAATCCTGAAAAATCAGGCATGTCCCATCGTCCGCGGCGAAACGCCACGGAAACGGGGGGGCGGGGCGGCGGCTTGGGCATCTGTGGCCGTTGGCATGGCTTTTGATTGGGGAAGGCACAGAGACGGTCATGACGGGGGACAAGACGATGAGCATGGCGGGCACCGATCTCTTCGAACTGTCGCGGGGCGTGCTGGATGTCGCGTCCAAGAAGGTGTCCCTGATCGAGGACATCACCCGGCGCACCAAGATGCTGGCGATGAATGCCCTGATCGAGGCGGCGCGGGCCGGTGACGCCGGGCGTGGTTTCGCCGTCGTCGCCAACGAGGTTTCGGAGATCTCCACCCAGGTCAACAGCATCACCAAGGAGCTGCGGTCGGAGATCGTCGCCCGCGTCGATCACCTGACCACCACCGGCAGCGCCATGGTGCAGGAGATGCATGGCAAGCGGCTGGCCGACCTGTCGCTCAACATGATCGAGATCATCGACCGCAACCTGTACGAACGCTCCTGCGACGTGCGCTGGTGGGCGACCGACAGCGCCGTGGTCGATTGCGCCGCCGACCCGGGCGAGGAGGCGCGTCGTCATGCGTCGCGCCGGCTGGGCGTGATCCTGGAATCCTATACCGTCTATCTCGACCTGTGGATCGCCGACCGCAACGGCAACGTGATCGCCAACGGCCGGCCCGACCGTTATCCCGGTGCGCGTGGCGCCAACGTGTCGGACGAGCTGTGGTTCCGCCAGGCATTGGCCACCCGCAACGGCGGCGAGTTCACGGTGGGCGACGTCGCCCGCAACCGCAGCCTGGACGACCGCGTCGTCGCCACCTATGCCACAGCCATCCGCCGCAACGGCGATACCGACGGCGATCCCATCGGCGTGCTCGGCATCTTCTTCGACTGGGAACCGCAGGCCGCCGCGGTGGTCGAGGGCGTGCGTCTGGAGGCGGGCGAGCGCGAGAAGTCGCGTTGCCTGCTGCTCGATGCCCGTCACCGGGTCATCGCATCGTCCGACGGCCGCGGCATGCTGACCGAGACGGTGCCGCTGAAGCGCAACGCCGGCACCATGGGGCATTATATCGACGAGAAGGGGCGTCTGGTCGGCTACGCCCTGACCCCCGGCTACGAAACCTACAAGGGGCTCGGCTGGTACGGTGTGATCCTTCAGGAACGCTGAGTTCGGACGCAGCAAGCCTGTCGCCATGACGGACGGGGCCGGGATACACTCCCGGCCCTGTTCCGTTCCGGGGTCCGCGATCATGCCCATCCATAGCTTTCCGGCCCAAAGCCTCCCTGGTCAACGCCTGAGCGTCCGGCGCGAGACCTTCCCGATCCGCGGGGCTTTCCGCATTTCACGCGGGTCCAAGACCGAAGCCGCGGTGGTGGTGGCGGAGGTGAGCGACGGTCCGCACCGCGGCCGTGGCGAATGCGTGCCCTACGCCCGCTACGGCGAGAGCGTCGACGGCGTCGTTGCGGCGCTGGAGGCGATGGCCGGGGCGGTCGCCGATGGGCTGGACCGCGCGGCGCTGGCCGGCCTGATGCAGCCGGGTGCCGCCCGTAACGCGCTGGACTGCGCCCTGTGGGACCTGGAGGCCAAGCGCGGCGGCGTTCCGGCCTGGCGCCTCGCCGGTCTGGATGGGCCGCCCGGGCCGCTGGTCACCTGCTACACGCTCGGCGTCGACGAGCCGGAGGCGATGGCCGCCGCGGCGCGAGAGCGGGCGCCGCGGCATCCGCTGCTGAAGATGAAGCTGACCGGGGACGGCGATCTCGACCGGGTCCGCGCCGTCCGTGCGGCGGCGCCGTCCGTCCGTCTGGTGGTCGACGCCAACGAGGGCTGGACGCTCGACCAGTTGTACCGTTTTGCGCCGGTCCTCGCCGGGCTCGGCGTCGAGATGATCGAGCAACCGCTGCCCGCCGGCCAGGACGAGGCGCTGCGCGGCGTCGACTGCCCGGTGCCGCTGGGCGCCGACGAATCCTGCCATGGGCTGGAGTCGCTGGACCGGCTCCGCGGTCTCTACCGGGTGGTGAACGTCAAGCTCGACAAGACCGGCGGCCTGACCGAGGCGCTGGCGATGGCCCGCGCCGCCCGGTCCATGGGCTTCGAGGTGATGGTGGGATGCATGGTCGCCACCTCGCTCGCCATGGCCCCGGCGATCCTGGTCGGGCAGGGGGCACGCTACGTCGACCTCGACGGCCCGCTGCTGCTGGCGCGGGACCGCGAGCCCGGGTTGGCCTATGACGGTGCCGTGGTGCAGCCGCCGGCGCCGGAGCTGTGGGGATAGGGGAGGGGGTGTCGGTCCGTCGCCGCCTTACGCCTCCTGGACATAGGGCGGCGGCTCCGTCCCCACCGATGCCGGAGCATAGGGGGCATCGGCCATCCCGTTGACCTTGGCCGCCATCACGAAGTCGTTCTCGTGCAGCCCGTTGATCTTGTGGGTCCAGAAGGCGACGCTGCAATGGCCCCAGCCATGGCGGATCTCGGCATGATGGCCTTCCGCCTCGCACAGATTGCCGACCTGCATGGCGAAGGCCTGGGCCTGGACGAAGTCGGGGAAGCGGAAGTCGCGTTCGATGCGGTCGGGATCCTGCTTCAGGACCCAGCCCGGGACCTGGACCAGGTAGGAACCGGCCATCGCCCGGTCCATCGGCGGTATGCCGCCACGGCAGGGTTCGCAGGTCTTGGCGGCGAGATCCCGTGCCGCCGGGGGGTGATCTGTCATTCCGGTCTCTCCCTTGTTGGTTGGGGGTAGGAGCTGGAGCGGAGCGGATCGGGCAGGATCGGACTCGATTTGACGCGTGAATCCGCTCGCCGAACACAGGTATAGAGTGCCATTGCGACGTGAATCCTGGGGCCGGGCGGGCGATTCGGCAAGCCCGGCACCCCGCCTGCCCCGACCCGTCGCCCGATAGATTTCTGGGAACCATCCATGACCGATCTGCGCAGCGATCTTCCCTTTGCCGACTATCAGTTTCCGACAAGGCCGACGGACGGGCCGCGGCTCGCCATCGTCGGCGAGGCGCCGGGGGCGGAGGAGGCGCGGCAGGGCACGCCCTTCGTCGGGCGCAGCGGCAAGCTTCTCGACGAGTCGCTGGCCGCGGTGGGGATCGAGCGGGCGCAATGCCTGGTCGCCAACGTCTTCCGCTACCAGCCGCCCGGCAACAAGGTTGGGCATTTCTTCTCGTCGCGCGCTCGCGCCCGCAAGGAAGGGCGGGCAATCGACGAGAGCTGGGGCGCCTTCGGCACCTCCGACCGCCTGCTCGCCGGGTTCGCCGGAGAGATCGACCATCTGCGCGCCACGCTCGCCGAGTGGCGCCCGTCGGTGATCGTGGCGCTCGGCCGCACGCCGACCTGGGCGCTGACCGGCGAGAACGGCATTCTGCAGCTGCGCGGCAAGCTGCTGCCCTGCCGCCTGCTGGAAGGGGTGGAGGTGGTGCCCACCTTCCATCCCAGCTATCTGCTGCGCGGCCAACTGGTGGAGCAGCCGACCTTCCTGGCCGACCTCCGGCTGGCCGTGTCGCGCCTCGGCCACTGAGGATGGGCCGCTGAGATTGGGCCGCTGAAGTCGGCCCGCGATTCCCGGCGTCAGGCTTCGGGAAGCAGGCGCCAGACGACGGTTTCGCGCGTCTCCCTGTCCTCCAGCTCCAGCGAGGTCGGGACGGTGTAGCTCGCCACCTTCTCGATCCCGCTGCGCGGGACATAGGCGCGGCCCGGATCGCCCAGCAGCACCAGCGTGCCGGTGGCGGCGATGCCGCGCAGCCAGCCGGTCACCCGGTCGGCCATCGGCTTCTCGTAGCAGACGTCCCCGGCCAGCACGACGTCGATGCCCGGCAGGCCGCGGCCGACCAGATCGGCGCTGACCGCCTTCACCTCCACCCCGTTGGCGTCCGCGTTCAGCGCGATGGCGGTCAGTGCGAAGCGGTCGATGTCGCAGGACTGCGCCCGCGCCGCGCCGGCCTTCATCGCGGCGATGCCGACCAACCCGGTGCCTGCGGCAAAATCGAGCACCGACTTGCCGGCCACCAGCTCCGGCCGGTCGAGCAGCAGGCGCGCCACCGCCTGCCCGCCGGGCCAAGCGAAAGCCCAGTATGGCGGTGGCAAATTCGTGGCGGCCAAGGTCTCTTCGGTCGCCTGCCAGAGCGGCGTGACTTCGGTGGCAAGATGAAGCTTGACTTCCGGCAGCAGCGGAGTGGTCGTCAGCGTTGTGTTGTCGCGGACGAAATCTTGCGGGGATGCGTTGTTCATACGAGGATTCCCAAGGGACACCGCTGTTGGCTGGGGGAGGATCGGCAGCTTATCATTGTTACACAATTCAAACGGTGTAGACACAGCTCGAAACCCGTGTTACCCGTTTCGACCAGGGGAAAAACAGAGGGATTGGGGGAGTCATGCGGCAGAGGGGAATCGCCATCGGCCTTTCGCTTGCGGCTTTGATCGCGCTCAGCCCCCTTACCGTGTCGACGGCTGCCGCACAAGACGGCGATTGCGTCCGCACAGTCCGTTCCATCTCCGATTTCACCATCCGCGGCGACGCCTGGACCTGGTGGGGCCATGCCGCCGGCCAGTATGACCGTGACCAGCATCCGGCCGTGGGTTCCGTCCTCGTCTTCAAGCGCACCGGCCACATGCGCCGGGGCCATGTCTCGCTGGTCAGCGCGGTGATCGACCGCCGCACCATCGAGGTCGACCACAGCTGGATCGACGGCGACGGACTGCGCCGCGGCATGAAGGTGGTCGACGTCTCCCGGAACAACGACTGGTCGGCCGTGCGGGTCTGGCACGAGCCGACCGAGCAGCTCGGCCTGCGCGTCTATGCCGCCTATGGCTTCATCATGCCGGACGGCGAGTCCGGATCCCGCCGTGGCGGCCGGATGCTCGATGCCGGCGACCGTGGCATGGACCAGAATTTCAGCAGCACTCCGCGCGGCCGCGGCAAGCCCGACGGCGGTCCCCGCATCGTTTCCGCTTCGCTGTCCAGGCAGAAGGGGCTCAGCGTTTCGGTCCCCGGCCGCAAGCCGCAGGCCCTGGCGTCCACCGCCGTTGCTGCCCATGCCCCGCAGAAGCCGCAGCGCATCGACGTCGCCGTGTTGCCGCCCCGCAAGCCCGGAGCGGCTTCCGCGCACTCCGCTCCGATCGTTACCGTTGCCGACGCCGGCGGACCTGCCGGCCATCGCACTGTCGCTCCCAGCCGCAAGCCCGGCGCAGGCAATTCCGTTGCCTTGCTGGCCGACCCGAACGAGCGCTGAGCGTTCGGCAGAATCCTCGAAGCCGGGCAGGGAGTTCAAGGGGACGGGGCATCGCTCCGTCCTTTTTCGTTGTGGGCCTTTCCCGGCGGCTGGGGTGCGGGGCGGCGGTTCCGCGCCCTACAGTTTTCCCGCCAGGATCGCCGCCAGGACCAGCCAGCCGAACCAGCGGTTGGACTTGAACTTGTCCAGGCAGTCGGTCTGATCGTCCGGCCGCCAGGTGGCGACCTGCCAGGCCAATTGCAATGCCGCCAGCGACAGCACCGGCAGGAACAGGCCGCCGAGCCCGGCCAGCCGGCCGCTGATGCCGATGCCGACATAAGTCAGGGTATAGAAGCCGTAGATCCAGATCTTGCTCTGGTCGCCCAACCGCAGCGCGGTGGACTTCACGCCGATGCGGGCGTCGTCCTCCTTGTCCTGATGGGCGTAGATGGTGTCGTAGCCCAGTGTCCAGGCGATGCCCGTCACATAGAGCGCCACGGCCGGCCAGCCGAGATCGTCCTGCACCGCCGCCCAACCCATCAGGGCGCCCCAATTGAAGGTGAGCCCCAGGAAAGCCTGCGGCCACCAGGTGATCCGCTTCATCAGCGGATAGGTGAAGACCAACGCCAGCGACAGCACGCCCAGCCCGATGGCCGTCATTCCCAATTGCAGCAGGATCACCAGCGACAGCAGAAGCTGAAAGGCCAGGAAGGCGAGCGCCTGGCGGACCGAGACCTGGCCCGACGGGATCGGTCGCGAGCGCGTGCGCTCGACCATCGCATCGAACTTGCGGTCCAGGATGTCGTTGACGGTACAGCCGGCCCCGCGCATCAGAACGGCGCCGACGCCGAACAGCGCCATCATTCCAAGCAGCGACGGCCAGTCCCGGAACGGCTGCGGCATGGCCAGCGCCAGACTCCACCAGCAGGGGAACAGCAGCAGCCAGGTTCCGATCGGACGATCCAGTCGCGCCAGCGTGACGTAAGGGCGCCAGCGGGCCGGCACCCGGCGGGCGACCCAGCCGTCCTGGCGGATATCGGTGAAGCCGGGGTCCGGGAGAGTGGGGCCGGTGGATGCAGTGGGCATGACGGCGGCGTTTCCGCTGTGCTATGGAAATGTCTGGACGGTAATCCGGGTGAAGGTATCGGGCTGCCGCCCGGGCGGCAAGCGCGGCACTTTGTCCGGTGTCGGTGACGGCGCTGGCGTGAAATTGCTCCTTCGGGGCTTGTACGCGCCAAGCACGCACCAATACTGTTTCATTGGCACAACCTCATTGGCTCGCAATCTTAAATGGACATGAGCGCAAAACCGGACCGGTTCGCCGTCGTCATCGACGACGAGTCGATCATCTTGGCCGGAATGGAGATCATGCTGGATACCTGGGGGTATCAGGTGCTCGCGGCCGAGGATGTGGAAACCGTCCTGGCGTGCCTGCCCGGCAGGCCGGTGCCGGACGTGATCCTGTCAGATTATCGCCTGCGGGACGGCTGGTCCGGCATCACTGCCGTCCGCGCTGTCCGCGAGGCCTGCGGCGCCGCCGTCCCTGCCATCATCCTGACCGGCGACACCGGTCCGGAGCTGATCGTGGCAGCGAAGGCGGAACAGGTGCGTATTCTGCACAAGCCCGTGCAACCCAGCGACCTGCGCCGGCACATCGACGCCCTCATCGATTCCGGCGGCTGAGCGGCCAAGGCAGCATCCGGCGTCCGAGCATGGTGTCTGCGCGCATTCCTCCTGCGTCCGTCCGGGGGCGTTGATCTGCTGACTTGCACACCCGCGCCCGGTTATAGTCGGCGCCGCCCCGCGGAGACGACAGCCATGGCCGACCCGATCAAGACCCGCCTTTATGTGGACAGCCCGCTGGCCGACGGCCAGTCGGTCGGGCTGGACCATGAACGCGCCCATTTCCTTCGCCATGTCCTGCGGCTGGACCGCGGCGACCCGGTCGCCGTGTTCAACGGCCGCGACGGCGAATGGCGGGCGGTGATCGACGGCTTCGGCAAGGGTTGGTGTTCGCTGACAGTGGCCGACCGGCGGCGCGGACAGGACACGACTCCCGACCTCTGGCTGCTCTTCGCGCCGCTGAAGAAGGGGCGCATCGATTTCGTCGCCGAAAAGGCGACCGAAATGGGGGTGTCGCGGCTATGGCCGGTCTTCACCCGCCGCACCGACCCCAACCGCGTCAATCTCGACCGCCTGCGCGCCAATGCCGTTGAGGCGGCCGAGCAATGCGAGCGCCTGAGCGTGCCGGAGATGGGCGAGCCGATGCCGCTGGAGCGTGCGCTGGCCGGTTGGCCGGACGGACGCCCGCTTTACCTCTGCGCCGAGGCCGGCTCCGCCCGCCCCATCGCCGAGGTGCTGCGCGACGCATACCAGGGCGGCGCGGCCGGACCGGCCGCCCTGCTGGTCGGGCCGGAGGGGGGCTTCGACCAGTCGGAACTTGACGAACTCGTCAAACTCCCCTTTGTTGTACCGGTGGGATTGGGTCCGCGCATCCTGCGGGCCGATACGGCGGTGGTGGCGGCGCTGGCTTGCTGGCAGTCCTTGGCCGGGGACTGGACTGCCGGGGGAAACGACCGGCGTCCGCCTTTCCGTGCGCCGACCTTTCCATCGGCCGGGCAGTCGCCTGCTGGCGAACCAGCGCTCGATTGACCGGCAGCCATCCGTCCACTTCCCGCGAGAGACTTCATGTCCGCACCCCCGACCACGCGCGGCGAACCCATCACCGACCGCCGCCAGCTGGTGGCCTATCTCGAATCCGGCTCCAAACCGGCGCCGGACTGGCGAATCGGGACCGAGCACGAGAAATTCGCCTACCGCACCTCCGACCTGCGGCCGCTGCCCTATGACGGGCCGGACGGCATCCGGGAACTGCTGACCCGCATGACCCGCTTCGGCTGGCAGCCGGTGGAGGAGAAGGGCAACATCATCGCCCTCGTCCAGGACATGGCCAACATCACGCTGGAGCCGGGCGGGCAGGTCGAGCTGTCGGGTGCTCCGCTGGAAACCCTGCACCAGACCTGCGCCGAGGTGCACCGCCACCTGCGCCAGGTGAAGGAGGTCGGGGCCGAGCTGGGGATCGCCATGATGGGGCTGGGCTTCCAGCCGAAATGGCGGCGCGACGACATCCCCTGGATGCCCAAGGGCCGCTACAAGATCATGCGCGACTATATGCCGAAGGTCGGCTCGCTCGGCCTCGACATGATGACGCGGACCTGCACCGTGCAGGTGAACCTGGACTTCGCGTCCGAAGCCGATATGGTGCAGAAGTTCCGCGTCTCGCTTGCCCTCCAGCCGATCGCGACCGCGCTGTTCGCCATGTCCCCCTTCACCGAGGGCAAGCCGAACGGGTTCCAGAGCTTCCGCAGCCACATCTGGACCGACACCGACCCCGACCGCACCGGCGACATCCCGTTCGTCTTCGAGGACGGCTTCGGTTTCGAGCGCTATGTCGACTATCTGCTCGACACCCCGATGTACTTCGTCTACCGCGACGGCACCTACATCGACGCCGCCGGCCAGTCCTTCCGCGCCTATATGGACGGCAAGCTGCCGGTCCTGCCGGGCGAGGTGCCGCTGATCACCGACTGGGCCGACCACACCACCACTGCCTTCCCGGAAGTGCGGCTGAAGAAGTACCTGGAGATGCGGGGCGCCGACGGCGGCCCGTGGCGCAGCCTGTGCGCCCTGCCGGCCCTGTGGGTCGGGCTGCTCTACGATCAGGTGGCGCTTGATGCGGCCTGGGATCTGGTGAAGGACTGGACCACGGAGGAACGCGCGCATCTGCGCGCCGAGGTGCCGCGCACCGGCCTGCACACCGCCTTCCGCGGCCGGACGGTGCGCGACGTGGCGCTGGAGGTGGTGGCGATCGCCCGCGACGGTCTGGTACGCCGCGCCCGCAACGACAATTGGGGCGACGACGAGAGCCACTTCCTCGACACCCTGCAGGTCATCGCCGAGAGCAACCGCAGCCCGGCCGACGAGCTGCTGGAGAAGTATCACGGGCCCTGGGGCGGCAGCGTCGATCCGGTGTTCAAGGAATACGCGTACTGAGGGGAGCGGTTGGTTTGACCCCCACCTTAATCCTCCCCCGCTGGGCGGGGGAGGAGACTGCCGCTGAACGCTGACAAAGGTCCAGTTCCCTCCCCCGCTCGGCGGGGGAGGGTCAGGGTGGGGGGCTAATCCTTACAACTCACGCCGCAACCGGCATGTGGCTGATGCAGCTCTTGGAACACACCTTGGAGCAGCTTTCGCAGCCGATGCAGTTGGCTGCGTTCTCGACCGTCATCACCTTCTTTTCGGCTTCGTCGTCGAAGGCGTCGACGATGTCGCCATCCTCGGTCAGGCCGATCATGTTGAGCACGCCGCGGCCGCAGACCTTGAAGCAGCGGCCGCAGCCGATGCATTGCTTCTGATCGATGGCCTCGACGAATTTCGGGGTCCAGCTCTGACCACCGCGGGTGGTGCCGGTCAGGAAATCAGCCATGGGAATGCTCCTCTCGGGAAAGGGTGCGCCTAAGCTATTGGTTGGGAAACGGGTGTTATGCCTGTTCCAGCGCCTTCAGCGCCGCCCGCTTTTCCGTCAGGGTCTTGAAGGCGTCGTAGGTCTCCTGCGCCACCGTCAGGATGGTCTGCCAGTTCTGCGGAAGCTCTTCCGACAAATCGTGCAGATCCATCTTCTTCTGGGTGGCGCGGGCGTTCAGCTTCTTGATTTCGTCCTTCAGGGCGTCGATCTCGCTCATGGTCGCGGTCCCCCGGCTCAGAGGTTCGCGACGTCGGGATATTCCCGGATCAGGGCCACCGCCTCGTCGACCAGCTTGGCGCCATCGGCGGCCAGCTTCTCCAGGCTGGGGAAGCCGAAACGGTGGACGTCGCGCAGCGATTTCGACACCACGACCAGCCGGCCGGTTGTGAGGATCATGCGGCCGAAGCCCTCGTGGCTCATCTTCATCATCGGCGACGCCATCATGCCGGTCTGCTTCTCGACCGTCACGCCGACCGCCTTGTAGAACAGCTCCAGCCGCCACAGCGTGTCCGGGTCCGGATCGCCGATGATCGGGATGGCGGCACGCGCCTCCCTGTCGAGGATGAAGGGGGCGAGCAGAGCCTCGTCGGGCTTGCCTTCCCAGGCGCCATAGCTGTCCTCGGCCCGGAACAGCAGGACCAGCGTCTTGATGAACTGGTCGGCGACCGACGGCCCTGCGGTTTCGGCGACGGCATTTTCTGCGGCCATGACTTTACTCCTCCTCATCGAAATGGAATTCGGGCGTTTCGCCCATCGCCTTGCGCAGCCAGGGTGGCGGGCTGCCGTTCAGCGTTTCGACCAGCCGGTCGAGCAAGGCGGGAATGGCTTCGGTCGCCTCGACCTTCACCGGGTGGATCTTCTTGGCCACCACGCGGGCGGCTGCCGACGCGCCGATGGCCGACAGATAGAGGATGGAGACGTCGGACAGGGCATTCAGCTTGGGGATCAGCTTGTCCTCGTTGCCGTCCTCGAACATCGAGCCGCCGAACTGGAAGGTCTCCAGGAAGGCATGGCCCTGCCGGTCGACCCGATAGACGGCGATGTTCTTGGCCCAGCCGAAATGCGCATCGACGTGCTGCATGTCCTGGGTGCAGAAAGCGACCTTCATCGATCCTCCTTTGGTCTGGCGTGGGGCTTGCACCACGCTCAGACGGCGTTGCATCCGCATGATCCGCCTCCGCAGCCGTGCGAGTCCGTATCCCCTTGTACCGGGTGATGGGGTGCCGGGTGATGGTCGTGGTCCATTTCGCGGGCGAGGAACAGGTTGCCGATCTCGCACAGCAGCTCGCGCGTGCCGCGATAGCCGACCTGGACACGCAAGCCCGCCCCCAGCCGGTCGAACATCGGCAGGCCCATCCGGTGCAGCGGCACCCCGATCCGTGCCGAGCCCTGCCGTCCGTGCGAGTTGGAGACGATCAGGTCGGCATCGCGGGCCAGCGTCTCGACGTCGGAATGGTCGCCGACCAGGATGGTCGCGGCCTTCAGCCTCTCCAGCACCGGGCTCTGCGTCGGCGACACCGCGGCGACCACCTCCGCCCCCATGTCGGCGAGGAAGCCGGTGACGGCATAGAGCAGGTCCGGTTCCAGCGCGACGGCGATGCGCTTGCGGCTGTAGAAGAAATGCCCGTCCAGCATGGCGTCGACCAGGCTTTCGCGCTGGCGGCGGATGCGGGCCGGGGCCGGCCGGCCCGAGAGGTCGGTCAGCAGGCGGATCAGCTTGTCCGACGCCTCCAGCCCGGTCAGCCGGCTCAGGAAATGGCTGGGGACGTCGGTCTTCAGTTCCAGCGCGTTGCCGGCGACCCGCATATGCTCGCCGACCACGATCGTCGCGATCGAGGCGCCCATCGAGCGGATCTGCTCCACCGACACGCCGCCCAGCGAGGTGGCGGTGAAGTCGGCCGGCTGGCGGCCGGCCATCGACAGCGACAGGTCGGGCAGGAAGATCGGCGACAGGCCGAAGCCCTCGATGATGTCGCGCAGCTCCTCGACGTCGCCGGGCGACAGGTGGCTGCCGGCCAGCACGTTGATCTGGGTCCTGACCGTCACCGGCGACGGCTCGACCAGCCGCTCCACCATGGCGGTGACCGCGGCGGCGAAGCCGTCCTCGAAGCCGCCGAGGAAGTCGGGGGTGTTGGCGAAGACCAGGGCGGTGTCGGCGATGTCGGGATTGCGCTGGCGGAACAGCGTGTACTGGCCGCCCATGTCCTCGCCCTTGGTTTCGGTGACGCCGGTGGTGGCGACGCCGATCATGGCGGGCTTGTTGCGCTCGACGATGGTGCGGATCGCCTGTTCCAGATTGTCGTAGCCGCCGAGGATGGTGGAAACCTGATCCATCGCCGTGGTCTGCAGCGGGATCGCCTCGCGGAAATGGCGCACCAGCAGGACGAGCCCGAAGGCGGTGCAGCCTTGCGAGCCGTGGAACAGCGGCAGGCAGCGGTCGACGCCCAGATAGGCCAGCGCCGCGCCCAGCGGCTGGCTCATCTTCAGGGGATTGGTCAAGGCCGCCTTGGCGGCGGAGGGGAAGCGCTGGATATGGGACATCGCGCTCACTCCGCCGCCATCAGGGTGGAGGACGGGCCGGACTCCCACGGCGCAGGCTGGCGGACCTGGCGCCAGATCGGGTTGGACAGCGTCTTGTCGATTTCCTCGCAGAGGTTGACGATGCCGTCATAGCCGGCATAGGCGTGGTGACGCTCCTGGTTGATGTCGAGCCAGGGAACCTTGGCCTTCAGCGAGATGAACTGCGACCGGCCGCCGGACATCATGATGTCGGCCTTGTCCTCGGCCAGCATCTTGTAGATTTCGCGCGGCTTGAGATCGTCCCACTGGTGGAACTCGTCGCCCTTCATCTTCTTGATGCGCTCCTTGTCCTCCTTGGTCGACTTCTTGGTCGAGGTGCCGAGGATGGTCAGGCCGGCGCCTTCCAGCGCGCTGACCATCGACCAGCTCTTGACGCCGCCGGTGAACAGGAGGACGCGCTTGCCTTCGAAACGCGGCTTGTAGGGTTCCAGCCGGCGCCAGACCCGGCTCTCCTCCCGCGCGATCACGCCCTCCGCCCGGTCGATCAGCGACTTGTCGGCACCGCGCTCCACCAGCATGCGGGTCATGGTGCGCAGGGTGTCCGACATGTCGGAGACGCCGTAGAAGGAGCCCTCGAAATAGGGGATGCCGTAGCGCTCCTCCATCTTGCGGCCGACATTCACCAGCGCCTGGCTGCACACCATCATGGTGACGCGGGCGCGGTGGGCCTGCGCGACCTCCTTGTAGCGGCCGTCGCCGGAGATGCAGGACAAGAGGCGGATGCCGATCTCGTCGAGCAGCGGCTTGACCAGCCACAGCTCACCGGCGAGGTTGTACTCGCCGATGATGCAGACGTCGGTCGGGGTGGTGTAATCCGGCTCGACCGTGCCGATGACATGATCGAGCAGAGCCTCGCCGGCCAGCTTGTTGCCGAGATTCTTGGAGCCGACGAAGCCGGGGGCGTCGACCGGGATCACCGGCCGGCCCAGCTTCTGCGCCGCGAACTTGCACACCGCGGCGATGTCGTCGCCGGTCATGGCGGGCACGCAGGTCTGATAGACGAAGACGGCTGGCGGGTCGTACTGCTGCACGATCTCCTTGATCGCGCGGTAGAGCTTCTTCTCGCCGCCACCGATGACGTCCAGTTCCGACAGGTCGGTGGTGAAGCCGGTGCGGTAGAGCTGCGATCCCGACGATCTGGTGCCGCGGTTGTCCCAGGCGTTGCCCAGGCAGGCGATCGGGCCGTGCACCAGATGGGCGGCGTCGGCGATCGGCTGCAGCACGATCATCGCGCCGTCATAGGCGCAGCCGCCGGCCGCGGCTCCCGGCTTCAGGGATTTGGTGCAGCCCTTCTTCTTTTCCTTGGCCGACTTGGTCTGATTGGTCGCGCAGCCCGGTTCGTTGAAGACGTCCTGGATCTTGTCCTGGAGCATGCCCGCTCTCCCATCCTGGCGCCGGAAATGGCTCTGCGACCATGTGATGCAGGGGACGTGCCAGATGGTAAGGCATTGATACGAAATGATTGTCCGGTTTTTAGAGCCTGTCCGATACCTGACAATCGCCTCCCAGTGCCAACGGCGTGTCGGGTGTCGCACATCTCCATGATGCAGGAGCCGGCGCGCCGGCCCGTATCACCACAGGGTCTGGGCGATGGATGGCGATGGGGCGGATGCGTGGCTTTGTGACGGCACTGGCCGGTGGACTGGTTCTCGCGGCATTGGCGGCCGATGCAGCACATGCCGCGGGCGGAGCCAGCCTGCAACTCTCAGGGCAAGCCGGTTCGCAGGTCGGCATGCTCTGCCAGTTTCTCGATCCAGAACGAAATCCGCCGCCGCCGGAGGCCGGAGACCTGTGCGAGGCTGCCGCGGAATGGCTCGAGCATCGTACGGCGGCGGCCGGCAAGACGGTGGTTCGCCTGGGGCTGCGCGATGCGACCGGTACGGACGGGCAGGCGCCGGAAGGGCCATCGGTGGACGGACCGATCCTGCTGCTGGTGATCGAGGGGCGGCCCGGCTGGAACGGCGCGGGGACAGGCAGGCTGACGCTGCGCGCACGCCCGGTTTACGGCAACGCATCGGCTGCCGTCGTCGGGTTGCCGGCGCGGCCGGTGTCGCTCGGACGACCCGACTGGCTGGGGCCGGCGCGGGACGTTCTCGCGGGGGTGCTGGATTTCGCCGTGCGTGACTGACCGGCGCCCGGCACCGGTCAGCGGGCGAGCACCCGGGCTGCATCCTTGGTTTCCGCGATGGCGAAACCGACCTGGGCGAAGGCGGTGGCGATCGCGCCGATGTTCCGGTCAACCACCTCGACGGAGGTCGAAGCCTCCTGCATGTTGGCGGACATGCTGGAGGTGACGGTGGTCTGTTCCTCCACCGCTCCGGCCGACATGACCACGAATTCGCGCAGATTGTTCATTGCGGAGCGGATGGTGCCGAGCGACGACACGACATCGTGGGACACCGACTGCATCCCGTCGATCTCGCGGGAAATCTGCGCCGTGGCGTTCGCCGACTGGTTGGCGAGATTCTTGACCTCGTTGGCGACGACGGCGAACCCGCGGCCCGCCTCCCCGGCGCGCGCCGCCTCGATCGTCGCGTTCAAGGCCAGCATGTTGATCTGGCCGGCGATTGAGCGGATCAACTCGACGATGCCGCCCATCGCTTTCGCCACCTCGGTCAGGCGGGCGGCCGCCCGGTCGGCGTTTTCGGCCTCGTTCATGGCGATGTCGGCGGCCTGCTGCGACCGCGTCATGCTGTTGGCAATCTCCTGGGCGGAGGATGCCATCTCCTCGGCGCCGGCGGCGATGGTCTGGACCGTCGCCCGTGTCTCGGTCGATGCCACGGCGGCGGCGTCCGCCCGTTGATGGGCACTGCCCATCGCCCTTTCGATCTCGCCGAAATTGGTGTCGATCAGAAGCTTCAAGCGTTCGAGGAGGCGAACCTGCTCGGTGATGTCCGTCGCGAATTTCACGATCTTGCACAGGCGGCCGGCGTCGTCGAAGACCGGGTTGTAGCTGGCCTGGATCCAGGCCACCCTGCCACCCTTGCCGATGCGTCGGTATTGGGCGGCTTCGAACTGGCCTTTGTTCAGCGTGCGCCAGAATTCGCGATAGGCTGCACCGTCGCGTTCGCCGGGATCGACGAACATGCTGTGGTGACGCCCGCGCACCTCGTCCAGGCTGTAGCCGAGCACCTTCAGGAAATTCTCGTTGGCGGTGATGACGGTGCCGTCGGGATTGAATTCGATCACCGCCTGCGAGCGTGAAAGGGCCTCGACCTTGCCGCGGAGGTCGGCGTTGATCTTCTGCCGTTCGGTGACGTCGGTGGCGATCTTGATGACCTTGCAGGGACGCCCGCCGCTGTCGAGGATGGGATTGTAGGTGGCCTCGATCCAGACTTCCCGGCCGTTCTTGCCGATGCGTTTGTAGAGCGCCCTCTGGAATTCGCCGCGCTTCAGCCGATCCCAGAATTCGCGATAGGCGGTGCTGTTCTGTTCGGCCTGGTCGATGAACATCCTGTGATGGTGTCCGACGATTTCCGGCAGGGTATAGCCCATCACCGTCAGGAAATTGGGATTGGCGTCTAGGATCGTGCCATCCATGGCGAATTCGATCACCGCCTGCGAGTGATTCAGCGCGGACAGGATCGCTTGGTTGTCTGAACCCTTTCCCTTTATCGCCCGCATGAAGCCGATCATCGCCACCCCCGTGATGCGCCTGCCCGATTGCAGGGTGTAGCATCATAGATATCTGACCGAGGTGGTCGGTCAATAAGTAGTGACACTGAATGATCGATAAAATATCTGGTAAATACAAGACATGAGGGGCCTCTAATGAATAAAACTCAAAGCTCAATTCCCGTAATCAAAATATAGAGTGTCTATATAATTTTGAGTATGACGAGTTATTATTTACAACCCCGAATGGCAAATATAATTTCTTATTATAAGAAATTATATTTCCAATATTGATTGGAATTCCGTCCAAGTCGTCCAGCGGTGACCTTGGATTCAATTGGAATCGCCGGAATCCCCTTCGAACAAAAAAAGCCGGAGAGCGCCGTTTCGGGTGCTCTCCGGCTCAGGGAGGTTGCCGTCGGCCGGGGGGATGGACTCCCCGGCCGCCGGGTGGGCTGGAACCGATGCCTGGGTGTTGCCGATCCTTGGCGGATCAGCGGATCAGGTCGAACGAGTAGTCGGTCTGGCCGACGATGTTGGTGTTGGCGTCGATGTCCTCGAAGATGCGGTCGAGGATGCGCACCAGCACGTTCAGCGCGCCCTGGTAGCCCCAGGTCGGGTAGCGGTGGTGATGGTGGCGGTCGAAGATCGGGTAGGTCAGGCGGATCAGCGGGATCTTGGTATCGCGCTCCAGATACTTGCCGTAGCTGTTGCCGATGATGTAGTCGACCTTGTCGGTGAAGATCAGCGAGCGCAGGTGCCACAGATCCTTGCCGCCATAGGCCTTGCCCGAGGCGCCGAAGGGCGAGCCGTCCAGAACCTTCTGGACCTGCTTCTCCCACTTCTTCGAGCCCGACGTCGACAGGATGTGCACCGGCTCGGCACCCAGTTCCAGCAGGAAGCGCGACATGCCCAGGCAGAAGTCCGGGTCGCCGTAGACCGCGAAACGCTTGCCGTGCATGTGGGTGTGGCTGTCGGCGATGGCGTCGACCAGACGGCCGCGTTCCAGCTTCAGGCTGGCCGGGACCGGCTTGCCAGACAGTTCCGCCAGCTTCAGCAGCAGCTCGTCGGTGGCGGTCACGCCCATCGGGTAGTTGAACTTGGCGACGTCCTGGCCCTTCTCCTTGCAGAACTGCAGGGTCTGGGTCGTGTTGTACTCCTGCATGGAGATGGTGGCCTTGGCGTGGAGGGCCGCCTTGGTCTCCTCCACCGTGGTGCCGCCGTCATACATGCGGTACTCGCCGTCCATCGGCGTGTCGAAATTGTCGGACACGTCGGACAGGAGCTGGAGCTTCAGGCCGAACTCGCCGGCGATGCGCTTCAGTTCGCGGTTGTTGCCGACCGCGAAGCCGTCGAAGCCCGGGATCAGGTTGATCTGCTCGGTCTTGGGCGTGTCGAAATTCTCCGACGTGCCCCAGAAGTTGGTCAGGATCCCCTTGATCATGTTGTCGTAGCCGACGATGTGGCTGCCGACGAAGGCCGGGGTGTGGGCGTAGGGCACCGGGAAATCGGCCGGGACGCTGTCCTTGGTCTTGGCGTTGGCGATGAAGCCCTGCAAGTCGTCGCCGATGACCTCGGCCATGCAGGTGGTCATCACCGCGATCATCTTCGGCTTGTAGAGCGCATAGGCGTTCGCCAGGCCGTCGATCATGTTGTTCAGGCCGCCGAACACCGCCGCATCCTCGGTCATCGACGAGGAGACCGCGCTGTTCGGCTCCTTGAAGTGACGGGTCAGGTGGGTGCGGTAATAGGCGACGCAGCCCTGAGAGCCATGGACGAAGGGCAGGGTGCCCTCGAAGCCCTGGGCGGCGAACATCGCGCCGATCGGCTGGCAGGCCTTGGTCGGGTTGATGACGACCGCTTCACGGGCGAAGTTCTTCGCCTTGTATTCCTCGGACTTGGTCCATTCGGAAACGCGGGCGACTTCCTCGTCCGAATGGCCGTATTCGAACTCGGCCTTCTTCTTCTCGAACATCGCCGCGTATTCGGGCTGACGGAAGAGCGTGTAGTGGTCGAGGACCTTGTCGGCGCTCTGCGAAAGCTTGTCGGTCATTCTCAAATTCTCCTGTTCCAGAGGCCGATGGTCAGAACGGCGCCTTCATCACGCCCCAGACGGGGTTGTTGATGGCGAGGTCCATGTCGCGGGCGAAGATCGCGAAGCCGTCGTAGCCGTGATAGGGGCCCGAATAGTCCCAGCTGTGCATCTGGCGGAACGGCAGCCCCATCTTCTGGAACACGTATTTTTCCTTGATGCCCGACGCGACGAGGTCGGGACGGATCGCCTCGACGAACTTCTCCAGTTCGAACGCGGTGACGTCGTCGTAGATCAGCGTGCCTTCCTTCACATAGTGGGGCGTGCGCTGATAATCGTCGTTGTGGGCGAACTCGTAACCGGTGCCGATGATCTCCATGCCCAGGTCATGGTAGGCATCGACGACGTGGCGGGGACGCAGGCCGCCGACATAGATCATGACCTTCTTGCCTTCGAGCCGCGTCCGGTACTTGGCGATGACCGCATCGACCATCGGCTGGTAGCGGGCGATGACCTTCTCGGCGTTCTCCTTGATCTTGTCGTCGAAGAGAGCGGCGATCTTGCGCAGGGACTCGGCGATCTGGCTCGGGCCGAAGAAGTTGTATTCCATCCAAGGAATATTGTACTTCTCTTCCATGTGGCGCGCGATGTAGTTCATCGAGCGGTAGCAGTGGATCAGGTTGACCTTGGCCTTCGGCGTGTTCTCCAGCTCGGCCAGCGTCCCGTCGCCCGACCACTGGGCGATCACGCGCAGGCCGATCTCCTCCAGGAGGATGCGGGAGGACCAGGCGTCGCCACCGATGTTGTAGTCGCCGATGATGGTGACGTCATAGGGGGTGGAGACGAAGTCGGGCTTGGGCGAGGTCTTTTCGAACACCCAGTCGCGGATGGTGTCGTTGGCGATGTGGTGGCCCAGCGACTGGGACACGCCGCGGAAGCCTTCGCAGCGCACGGGGATGACCGGCTTGCCGATTTCCGCCGACTTGGCGCGGGCGACCGCCTCGATGTCGTCGCCGATCAGGCCGATCGGGCATTCCGACTGGATCGAGATGCCGTTCACCAGCGGGAACAGCTCGTTGATTTCCTCGATGACCTTGTGCAGCTTCTTGTCGCCGCCGAAGACGATGTCCTTCTCCTGGAAGTCGGAGGTGAAGTGCATCGTGCCCCAGCTGTCCACACCGGTGTCGCCGATGTAGTAGTTGCGGCGGCCGGACCAGGAATAATAGCCGCAGCCCACGGGGCCGTGGGAGATGTGGATCATGTCCTTGATCGGACCCCACACCACGCCCTTGGAACCGGCGTAGGCGCACCCGCGGATCGTCATGACGCCGGGGATGGACTTGACGTTCGACTTGACGCCGCAATCCTTCGCCTCGGCTTCCAGCACGTTCAGGTGCTTGGCGCGGCGCTTGCGGGCCTTCTCGGGATAGGCTTCGAGGACTTCGTTGACGAGGTTCTTGACGTCGACCGTGGTGTTCTCGGACAGGCTCATAGCCGGCCTCCTGCTTGAATATTCGCGCCACTGCAGCGCGTGACCGAGCCCCTCCCTCCCACGCCGACGTCCCTATGGTCGTTGGGTCGACGTTGTGCGGGGCTGGGGAAAAGGGCCAGTGTTCAGGCGGTCCCCCCCGCCCGGAGGCAGGGGGGCCGGTAGGCAACCGTCGCTACGCCCGAGATCAGGCGCCGGCCTTCGCCGCTTCCTTGGCAGCCAGCTCGGCGAGCTGCTGCTCCTCGGTCTTCATGATGCCGAAGTCCATCAGCATCTCTTCCAGCTCTTCCATGGTGATCGGGGTCGGGATGCAACCCTGGCCCGAGTTCGCATGGATCTTGTTGGCGAGCGCGCGGTATTCGCCGGCCTGCTTGCTTTCCGGCGCATACTCGATGACCGTCATGCGGCGCAGCTCGGCGTGCTGCACGATGTTGTCGCGCGGCACGAAGTGGATCAGCTTGGAGCCCAGGCGCTTGGCCAGCGCGTCGGCCAGATCCCATTCCTTGTCCGTCTGGCGCTCGTTGCAGATCAGGCCGCCGAGGCGGACGCCGCCGCTGTGCGCGTACTTCAGGATGCCCTTGGCGATGTTGTTGGCGGCGTAGAGCGCCATCATCTCGCCCGACATGACGATGTAGATTTCCTGGGCCTTGTTCTCGCGGATCGGCATCGCGAAGCCGCCGCAGACCACGTCGCCCAGCACGTCGTAGGACACATAGTCCACGTCGTCGTAGGCGCCGTTCTCTTCCAGGAAGTTGATCGAGGTGATGACGCCGCGGCCGGCGCAGCCGACCCCCGGCTCCGGACCACCCGACTCGACGCACTTGATGTTCTTGTAGCCGACCTTGAGAACGTCCTCGAGCTCCAGATCCTCGACCGAACCGGCCTCGGCGGCCAGATGCAGGACGGTGTCCTGGGCCTTTGCGTGCAGGATCAGGCGGGTCGAGTCGGCCTTCGGGTCGCAGCCGACGATCAGGATCTTCTGATCCAGCTCGACCAGCGCAGCCAGCGTGTTCTGAGAGGTGGTGGACTTGCCGATACCGCCCTTGCCGTAAAAGGCGATCTGACGCAGAGGCGCTTTGGCCATGTGGGTCGCTCCTGTGCTTGGGTCGTGGAAGGTTGCTTCGATCCGGTGCGGCCGGTTCGTGGCCGCTTCGGATTTCATGGATTGCACGACCCGTGCCAGAGCTGATAAAAATCGTAAACTATTGAAATGTAAGAATATTTATTTGTATCGAGGGCGCAGACGCCTTTGTCGGGGTCCCGACACATGCGACAAAGCCCGACATTTTGTCGGGTCTTTCGCGGCGGGGGGCGGCAAGGCGACGCGAAGCCGGTTTCGCTACCGCGCCTCGCCCAGCGCCTCGGCCGCGACGACGATGCGGAGCGCCAGTTCCTCCACCGCCTCGTCACGGTCCATGTCGTAGAGGAGTTGCGCCAGCAGCCGGCCGCGGGCGACCAGCCGGCGGGCCAGCGCCCGATCGGCGGGTTTCGCCAGCAGCACCTCCACCAGCCGGTCGCCGGTCAGCCGCGCCAGCGCGTCGGCGCGTTCGATCAGCCGTTGCTTCAGCGTGTCGACCGCAGCCGGTCGGCCGGCGTGGCTCAGGTCGGCGCAGAAATAATGCAGGCTGCGCAGCTGTCGCAGCAGGGCCGCGAACAGCAGGTCGTCCAGCCCGCCGCCGGCAGCGGCCTTTCCGACGAGATCGAACAAAGTGTCGGAAAGCCGCCATGCCGCCGACAGCCAGTCGTTCATCGCCTTGCGGTCGGCCGGCTCGACGAAGGGGCCGGATTCCTCCTTCGTCTCCTCCTGGTCGTCCAGGTTGCGGAGCGCGATGACGATCAGCCCGTCGGCCTGGGCCAGGGTTGCGAGGCTGGCGTGCAGCGCCTTCAGCCCGCGGTCGGCGACGAAGCCCTCGATCGCCTCGGTGGCGCGGTGCAGGGAATAGCGGGCCAGCCGCCGCGACTGGTAGACGACATCCTGCACCGCGCTTCCGCTGCCCAGCACCTCCAGCACCATCCGCCGCACCTCGAAGCGCAGCAGGGCGCGCGCCAGCCGGTCGATGCCGCCGACATCCACCGGGCGGCGCTCCCGGGTCAGCGTATCGGCGGTCGTGCGGGCGTCGGCCTCGATCGCCGCAACCACCGACTGGAGATGGGCCTTGCCGCCGCCGCGCATCCGGCCGACCAGCGCCCGCATCGCCTCGGCCAGATCGACGGCATTCGGCAGGGTTTCGTCATGGTCGGTGCGGCCGGTCACCAGCCGGTCGATCAGGTGGTCCCGCACGCCCGGCAGCAGCACGTCGGTGACGATCTGCCCGATCGGCCGCAGCAGCGCGTCGAGCATCCGGCCCTGCGGCTGTCCGACCAGGGCCGGCAGCGGGTTGACCGGCTTGGGCACCAGCCGTGGACGGTGAGGCTCCAGCAATTCCAGCACGGTGTCGCCGCGCAGCGGCGTGATTGTGCCGCGCAGCAGCTGCGCCAGCCGCAGGGCGGTGCGCGCCTCGTCGCTGCCGCGCGGCGGGCTGCTGTCGGGCGTCGCCGGCTGGAGCGGCGGAGGGGAGGGGGGAGGGGAAGGAGTCTGACCGAGCGCGGGGGTGGCGCGTCGGCGCTGGCTGTCGTCGTACTTGGTCGGCCAGAAGGCCATGCGTGTGCCGCCGGATCTTGAGCGTCGCTTTACTGAGTATGGGGGCCGGATCGTTCGGCTTCAAACGGACAATCGTGCGACATGCGGCGACGCGCCTCTGCCGGGTCGCGCAGCAGGAGGCTTGGCGTGCGCGCGCTTCCGCATTATCCATATAAAAAATGATGATATTTGGACGGAGCGGACGGGCGTGGCGGATGGGGCGGTGATGCGGGATGCGAAAGGTCGGCCGGTCGATCCGGACTCGCCGCTGGCGCTGCGCGCCCATCGCACCAACCTCGTCAATGTGCCGGCCGCCGCGCTGTGCGGCGAGGCCTACAACGACGAACCGCGGCGGCTGCGCATCGGCGCCACCCGCAGCGAGCATGCGGCCCTGTTCGAGGCGCTGGACGAAAGCCGCGACGCGCTGTCCGCGTCGGACGTCTTCCAGCGCTACATGGCGGGCATCTTCGGGGTGAATCCGGATTTCTCCGGGTCGGAGGGGCCGGACGGCAAGCGGCGCTTCCGCGCCAGCTACCTGCGCCTGCTGAAGGGCTGGATGTTCGACAGCAACCGGGCGGAAGGGGCGGTGCTGAAGGGCTGGGTCGAGAGCCGGTTCGGCCTGCTTCCCACCTTCCACCGCGAGCCGATCCGCCGCTTCGCCTCCGACGCCTGGGCCGCCTATGGCGAGGAGAAGCAGTCGACCCGCTTCCACAACAACAACATCCACCTGCAGCTCGACCTGCTGTACGAGTTCTGCCAGTGGACGATCCGCCGCGGCTGGCCGGAGGCGCCGATGCCCAACTGGGCCTCGCACATCCGGCTGTACCGCGGCGTCAACGATTTCGAGGAACACCACATCGTCGCCCGGCCGGACAAGCGGACGGCGGTGCTGCGGCTGAACAACCTGTGTTCCTTCTCCATAAACCGCGACATCGCCGGCCAGTTCGGCGACTACATCCTCGACGCCTGGGTGCCTTTGCCCAAGGTGGTGTTCTTCCGCGACATTCTGCCGCGCTATCCTTTCCAGGGCGAAGGGGAGTATCTGGTGATTGGCGGGGATTACCGGGTGGGTGTGTCGCTTCTCTGACAACTCACGTCCGGCTGCGGTCGCATGGCCGCGTGCAGGGCGCACCAGGAAAGGGCGGGCTTATCGCCCCATGGCATGACCGATCCGACCAGTTTCTCGCCCCAAATCCCGCCGGACATCCGGTCCAGGGCCTTGGGTGCCTATCTCGGCCTGGCCTGCGGCGACGCGCTGGGCGCCACCGTGGAATTCCTGACCAAGGGAGAGATCGCCCACCAGTACGGCGTCCACAAGCACATCAAGGGCGGCGGCTGGCTGAAGCTGCCCGCCGGCCAGGTGACCGACGACACCGAGATGTCGCTGCATCTCGGCCGCGCCATCCTGTCCGGGCCGGACTGGGACGCCCGCCGCGCCGCCGAGGAGTTTGCCATCTGGCTGAAATCGGTGCCGGTCGATGTCGGCGACACGACGCGCCGCGGCATCCGCCGCTTCATCATGCATGGCACGCTGGAGGAACCGGAGTCGGAATACCATGCCGGCAACGGGGCGGCGATGCGCAACCTGCCGGTGGCGCTGGCGACGCTGGGCGACGATGCGGCGTTCGAGCGCTGGTCGGTCGAACAGTCGCGCATCACCCATTGCAACCAGCTGTCGGATTCCGCGGTGATCGCTCTTGGGCGGATGGTGCAGCGGCTGGTGCGGGGCGGCGGCATCGTCGCGGCGCGGGAGGAGGCGAACGCGCTGATCGCCCGGCATCGCCAGTTCAAGTTCGAGCCCTACCGCGGCCTGTCCACCGCCTTCGTCGTCGATACGGTGCAGACGGTCTTCCACTATTACTTCCAGACCGATTCGGTCGAATCCTGCGTGGTGGAGACGGTGAACCAGGGGGGCGACGCCGACACCACCGGCGCCATCGCCGGCATGCTGGCCGGCGCCACCTATGGCGTGGAGTCGATCCCGTCGCGCTGGCTGCGCAAGCTGGACCGCAAGGTGCACGACGAGATTTGTCAGCAAACCGACGCGCTGCTGGCCCGCGCGCCGCTGTTTGGAAAGGAATGACCGATGGCCGACGTGACCTTCTTCGAGAAACCCGGCTGCGGCGGCAACGCGCGGCAGAAGGCGATGCTGGAACAGGCCGGACACCGGGTGATCGTCCGCGACCTGCTGAGCGAGCCATGGAGCGTGGCGACGCTGCGTCCCTTCTTCGGCGACCGCCCGGTGGCGGACTGGTTCAACCGCGCCGCACCGGCGGTGAAGAGCGGTGAGGTGGTGCCGGAGGCGCTGGACGAGGCCGCGGCGCTGGCCGCCATGCTGGCCCAGCCGCTGCTGATCCGCCGTCCGCTGATGCAGGTCGGCGACCGCCGCGACTGCGGCTTCGAGACCGGGCGGGTGGATGCCTGGATCGGGTTGGGCGGTGCGGCGCCAGCGGAGGGGAAGATGGAGGGCTGCCTGCGGCCGAACATGCCGCCCTGTCCCCTTCCGGAAACCGGCGGCAATTGAGCCGCCCCGTTCCCAAGGCGCCGGGGTGCGGCGCCTTGGGTGTGACCGTGCGGCAGAGGCGGGCCCGGCAGGCCGGCCTGCGTCCGAACCGTGCGTGTCAGGCGACCTTCGTCGCCGTCATGTAGGTGTAGGTGCTGCCACCCATCAGGCTGAGCGTCCCGCCCGACGCCTGAGCGGTGTAGAATTCCAAGTAATCACTGGTTCCGTTCAGATAGATCAGATCGGAAACGGCGACCGCCTGCATGGAATTGGCGCCGGGACCGTATTCGGCCCGGCTGACCACCGAACCGTTCTTGTAGATCGCCGCGTTGAGCTGGACATTGCCGGCGGACAACGTGAAGGCGCACTGGTGGAAGAGGTTGTAATAGCCGGCGATCGTCGGCTTGAACCAGTTGTTGATGGTGTCGAAGCCACCCCCGACATTGATCGGGGCGTCGTTGAACAGCACCTTCTGCAGCGACCCGTTGACAATGCCGGTCTGATCGGTGGTGCGGCCTGCGCGGCAGGCGACCGGGGTGGTGGCGATGGCGGCCGCATCCGCCAGCACGCGCTCATCGAAGATTGCGTCGGTCGTGATCGCGGGCATGGTCGAGGTCAGGAAGACTCGGGCACAGGGGAAGCTGTTGGCCGGAATGGCAGGCGGAGCCATGCTGCCGTCGGTGCCGGAAACCACCGAAATCAGGCCGGTGCCGCGATCGATCACGATCCGGTCCACCCGGACGCTGGCGGGGCGGACGAGGGTGGACGTGGACTGGGGGCCGGTCTCCACCAGCACGCCGCTCTTCAGCAGGGCGCCGGGATCGACGGTGACCGTCATGGTCGGAGGGTTTTGCGGATGGGGGGCGAAGGGAGCCGCCATGCGCTGGGCGACCTGCCAGTTGGCGCTCTGCCAAGCGTCGCCGGCAAGGGTGAAAGTCTGCGTCATCCTGCTTCTCCATACGTTGCATCGGCTTCCAGTGTTTGGAGGCGAGGTTTAAATGCCTAAATGCAGGATGAAAGTCGTTGAAGTGTTATTTGGAAAACTCAGATGTTTCAATGGTTTACTGAAGTCCGACCCATCGTTCGACGTCGTCCGCCAATGGAGCTTGCCAATCCGGTCCCTTCATCGCCGTCAAAGCGTGACCTTGCGCAGCACCTGTCGTAGCTTGTCGCTCGCAAAGGGCGACGATAAGCGGCAGGCGAGGACACCATGTGCGAACTCCTGGGCATGAGTGCCAACGTGCCCACGGATATCTGCTTCAGCTTCGCCGGGCTGATGCGGCGGGGCGGGGCGACCGGCCCGCACCGCGACGGCTGGGGCATCGCCTTTTACGAGGGCAAGGGCTGCCGTACCTTCCACGACCCGTCCCCCAGCAGCGAATCGGAGATCGCCCGGCTGGTCAGCCAGTATTCGATCAAGTCCTGTACGGTGATCTCGCACATCCGCCGCGCCAACCGCGGCCGGGTATCGCTGGAGAACACCCACCCATTCACCCGTGAATTGTGGGGGCGGATCTGGACCTTCGCCCACAATGGCCAGTTGAAGGGCGTCAAGGACCGCATGCTCACCTTCTACGAGCCGGTCGGCACCACAGACAGCGAGCATGCCTTCTGCTGGCTGCTCGACCAGATCCGCATGCAGTATCCGGAGCCGCCGAAGACGAGCGCCGGGCTGATGAAGCTGATCCGTCATCTCGCCGCCGACCTGGGGTCTCTCGGCGTGTTCAACATGCTGCTCAGCGACGGGCGCACTCTGTGGTGCCACTGCGCCACCAACCTCGCCTGGCTGACCCGCAAGGCGCCCTTCGGTGCCGCCACCCTGGTCGATGCCGACATGAGCGTCGATTTCTCCAAGGAGACGACGCCGAACGACGTCGTCACCGTCATCGCCACCCGCCCGCTGACCCGCGACGAGGCGTGGACGGTGATGCAGCCCGGGCAGATGGCGGTCTTCCGCGCCGGCCATCTGGTCACGCGCTGATCCGGGCCGGCGATTGTTGCGTCGTGTGAGACGATCTTTCGCGCACAGCCCGGCTTAACCGCCGGGAAACATTGGAGCATCTTGGGCGTCAGAAACCGGCCGGGACCGACGGCCGCAACAACCAAGAGGCTCCTTCCGCCATGACCACGATCCTGCATGTCGACTCCAGCCCGCTCGGCACCGCCTCCGTCACCCGCCAGCTGACCGCTTCCATCGTCGAAGCGCTGGTGAAGGCCGATCCGGCGGCCACCGTGGTCGCCCGCGACGTCGCCGCCAATCCGCCGGCCCATCTCGACGGCGAGCTGCTTCAGGTCGTCAAGCTCGGCAGCCGCGATGGGTTGAGCGACCGCCAGCGCGCCGAACTGGCCCTGAGCGACGCGCTGGTCGAGGAGTTCCTGGCCGCCGACGTCGTGGTGGTCGGTGCACCGATGTACAATTTCTCCATCCCGACCCAACTGAAGGCCTGGATCGACCGGCTCGCCCAGGCTGGCCGCACCTTCCGCTACACTGAGAAGGGCCCCGAGGGCCTGGCCGGCGGCAAGCGCGTGATCGTGGCGTCGGGCCGCGGCGGCGTCTATTCGACCAACCCGGCGCTGGCCGGTCTGGACCACCAGGAAGCCTACCTGCGCACCGTGTTCGGCTTCTTCGGCATCACCGACGTGACCTTCATCCGCGCCGAGGGCATCGGCATGGGTCCGGAGGCCAAGGACAAGGCGCTGGCCGGCGCCGCCAAGGAGATCGAGGGTCTGCTCGCGGCCGCTTGAGCGGTTGAGGGGCGGCGGCCGCCGCCTCCCTAACCTCTTCAGCAAAGCTCCTGCCCCCTCTCCCACCGAAGGTGGGGGAGGGATGGGGAGGGGGCAGCCGAAGCCGACACTCCTCCCCCTACTGGAACGCCACCTCCGCCAGGCTGCGCAGCTTGCGGGAATGCAGCGTCTCCATCCCGTGCTCGCGAAGCAGCTCCATCGCCAGCACGCCGATCTTCAGATGCTGGTCGACCCGCTCGCGGTAGAAGCGGTCGGCCATGCCCGGCAGCTTCAACTGCCCATGCATCGGCTTGTCCGATACGCATAGCAACGTCCCGTACGGCACGCGGAAGCGGAAGCCGTTCGCGGCGATCGTCGCGCTTTCCATGTCCAGCGCGATGGCGCGGCTCTGGCTGAACCGCATCAGTGGCTCGCGGTGGTCGCGCAGTTCCCAGTTCCGGTTGTCGATGGTGGCGACGGTGCCGGTGCGCATGATTCCCTTCAGGTCGAACCCCGACAGGCCGGTCACCCGCTCCACCGCGGTCTCCAAGGCGCGCTGAACTTCGGCCAGCGCCGGCACCGGGACCCACAGCGGCAGGTCGGCGTCCAGCACATGGTCCTCGCGGACATAGCCGTGGGCCAGCACATAGTCGCCCAGCCGCTGGGTGTGGCGCAGGCCGGCGCAGTGGCCCAGCATCAGCCACGCATGCGGCCGCAGCACCGCGATGTGGTCGGTGATGGTCTTGGCGTTGGACGGGCCGACGCCGATGTTGACCAGGGTGATGCCGTTGCCGTCCGGCCGTTTCAGGTGGTAGGCCGGCATCTGCGGCATGCGCGTCAGCTTGGCGGACGCGACGTCCGCGATAGCGCCGAGGTTCCGGTTGGCGGTGACGATGTCGCCCGGCTCGACGAAGCTGTCATATTGGGCGCGGTAGGCGGCCAGTTCGGCGTCGCCGGTCGGCTCCATGATCTCGCGCGACAGGCGGATGAACTCGTCGACATAGAACTGGTAGTTGGTGAACAGGACGAAGTTCTGGAAATGCTCAGGCGCCGTCGCCGTGTAGTGGCGCAACCGGTGCAGCGAGAAATCCACCCGCGGCGCGGTGAACAGCGCCAGCGGCTTCACCGCGTCCAGCCCGGTGTCGCAGGTGCCGTTGACGATGGTGTCGTCCATCCGCGCCAGATCGGGCAGGTCGAACAGGTCGGGCAGCTTGGTCAGCCGGTCCGGCGGCAGGTCGCCTTCCACATACATGCCCTGGGGGAAGGCGAAATGGATCGGGATCGGCTCCTCGCTGACGCCGACCTCCAGCGGAACGTCGTGGTTGCGCAGCAGCAGCGTGAACTGTTCCAGCAGATAGCGCCCGTACAGGTCGGGCCGCGTCACCGTGGTCGAATGGACGCCGACCCCCTCGACGAAGCCATAGGACAGCCGGGTATCGACCGCGGCGCCGGAGATCGCCGTCAGCCGGACATACGGATAGCAGGCCCGGTTCCGTCCGCCCTCCTCCTCGCCCTGTGTGTAGGCGGCGAAGCGGTCGCGCAGGAAGACGGTGTTGCGTTCATAGATGTCGCGCACGCAGGCCAGTGCTGCTTTGGCATCGGTGAAGCGCCCGGCAGACCCGGGCTGGAGCGGGGCTTTTTCAGTCATGCCTACGAAGATGGAGTACGAACGACCGGCTGCAAAGGCCGAATTTCGACCGACCTATCGACCGACCCGCCGCCGGTGTCGCGATCCTTCCCCATAGGGCGACGGCGGTTTACTCCGCGTTCAGACCCATCAGCGATTTGGCGAAGGCGTCGGCGTCGAAGGGGCGCAGGTCGTAGACGCCCTCGCCGACGCCGATGGCGTGGACCGGGATCTTGAACTTCTCCGCCAGCGAGACCAGCACGCCGCCGCGGGCCGATCCGTCGAGCTTGGTCAGGATCAGGCCGTTGACGTTGACCATGTCGCGGAAGATTTCCACCTGGCTGTGCGCGTTCTGGCCGGTGGTGGCGTCCAGCGTCAGCAGGGTGGTGTGCGGCGCCGTCTCGTCCAGCTTCTTGATGACGCGGACGATCTTGCGCAGCTCCTCCATCAGGCCGGTCTTGTTCTGCAGGCGGCCGGCGGTGTCGATCAGCAGCACGTCGACCTTCTCCGCCCGCGCCCGTTCCAGCGCGTCATAGGCCAGCCCGGCGGCGTCGGCCCCGGTGTCGCGGGCGACGACCGGGCAGCCGGTGCGCTCGCCCCAGATCTTCAACTGGCTGACGGCGGCGGCGCGGAAGGTGTCGCCGGCCGCCAGCATCACGCTCTTGCCCTCCGCCTTGAACTGGCGGGCCAGCTTGCCGATGGTGGTGGTCTTGCCGGTGCCGTTGACGCCGACGACCAGGATGACATGCGGCTTCAGCGCCGTGTCGAGCACCAGCGGCCGGGCGACCGGGCCGACGATCCTCGCCACCTCGGCGGCGAGCGTCGACTTGACCTCCTCCGGCGAGACCTCCTTGCCGAAGCGGGTGCGCGCCAGCTCCGCCGTCACCTTCGCCGCGGTGGCGGGTCCGAGGTCGGCGGTGATCAGCAGCTCCTCCAGCTCCTCCAGCGCCTCGTCGTCCAGCTTGCGCTTGGTGAAGATGCTGGTGATGCCGTCGGTCAGCTTGGAGGAGGACTTCGACAGCCCTTCCTTCAGCTTGGCGAACCAGCCCTTCCTGCTCGGCGGCGCTTCTTCGGTGGCCGGGGCCTGGATAGCGGCCGGCGCGGGAGCGGGCGGCAGTTCGGGCGCCGGGGGCGTTGCCGGCAGAGCGGGATCGGCCGGCGGTTCGACCGCGGTGGGGGCCGCCGGCGTGTCCGGGGGCTGTGCGGCCGGCATCGCCGGATCAGAGATGGGTGCCGGGGCTTCCACGCGGGGCGGAGCGGGCGCCACCTCAGGCACCGGCTCCACCTCCGGCTCCGGTGCGGTCGTGGCGGACTCGAGCCTTGCCGATTCGTCCTGCGCCGCCTCGTCCTTGGGAGCGGTCTCTTCGGGCTTCTTGCGGCCGAACCAGCGGAAAATCATGGAGTGTCCACTATGAGAGAGGTCAGAGCGGTGTGCCGGTCAGCACGCCGTCCTTGACGCCGGTGATGGCGATGGGCACCAGCGAGCCGGGCGGGAAGGGCCGGCCGAGGCGGATCGCGGCGAAATGCTCCGTGCGGCCCAGGTCGTCCTTCTCCACCAGCACCGTCGCGTTGCGGCCGACGAGGCTCGCCAGCTTGCCGGCCTCCGCCGCTTCGCCGGCGGCGCGCAGGCGGGCGGCGCGCTCCTTGCGGACGGCGCCGTCGACCTGCGGCATCCGGGCGGCCGGTGTGCCGGGGCGCGGGCTGTAGGGGAAGACATGCAGCCAGGTCAGGCCGCATTCCTCCACCAGCCGCAGGGTGTTCTGGAACATCTCCTCGGTTTCGGTCGGGAAACCGGCGATGAAGTCGGCGCCGAACACCACGTCGGGACGGATGCGGCGCACCCGCTCGCAGAAGGCGATGGCGTCGGCGCGGCCGTGGCGGCGCTTCATCCGCTTCAGCACCATGTCGTCGCCGGCCTGCAGCGACAGGTGCAGGTGCGGCATCAGGCGCGGCTCGGCCTCGATCAGGCGCCAGAGGTCGTCGTCCATCTCGATGCAGTCGAGCGAGGACAGGCGCAGCCGCGGCAGCTCCGGCACGCAGGCCAGCAGCCGGCGTACCATCTGCCCGAGCGAGGGTGACCCGGGCAGGTCGGGGCCGTAGCTGGTGATGTCGACGCCGGACAGCACGACCTCGTTGTAGCCGGCCTTCACCAGCGCCTGCACCTGCTCGACGATGCCGCCGATGGGGACGGAGCGCGAGGGCCCCCGGCCATAGGGGATGATGCAGAAGGTGCAGCGGTGGTCGCAGCCCTGCTGGACCTGGACGAAGGCGCGGGCGCGGTCCTCGAACCCGCCGATCAGGTGGCCGGCGGTCTCCTTCACCGACATGATGTCGTTGACCAGCACCTTCTCGGCTGGCGGCAGGCCCCAGCTTTCCGGCTGCAGCTTTTCCTGGTTGCCCAGGACCTGATCGACCTCCGGCATCGCGGCGAAACGCTGCGGGTCGATCTGGGCGGCGCAGCCGGTGACGACGATGCGCGCGTCGGGCCGCTCGCGGCGGAGCTTGCGGATGGTCTGCCGCGCCTGCCGCTCCGCTTCCGAGGTCACGGCGCAGGTGTTGACGATCACCACGTCGTCCAGCCCGGCGCTGCGCACATGGTTGCGCATCACCTCGGATTCGTAGGTGTTCAGGCGGCAGCCGAAGGTGACGATCTCGGGGCCGGCCTGCGTCGTGCTGTCGGTGCCGTCGCTCATACTGCGACCGGTTCGGCTGCAACCGGATCGGCCGAAACCGGATCGGCCGACAGGCGGCCGCTGAAGGCCAGGGCCACAGGGCCGGTCATCAGCACGCGGTCATCCGCGGTCCATTCGATGGTCAGCGTGCCGCCGTCCAGGATGATGTCGGCCTTGCGGCTGGTCAGGCCGCGGCGGACCGCCGCGACCAGCGTGGCGCAGGATCCCGAGCCGCAGGCCTGGGTGATGCCGGCCCCGCGCTCCCACACCCGCATGCGGATGGCGGTCGGGGACAGCACCTGTGCGAATTCGATGTTGGCGCGTTCGGGGAAGGCGGGATGGTTCTCGAACACCGGCCCGACCTCGTCCAGCGGCACCGCTTCGGCATCCTCGACGAAGAAGACGGCGTGCGGGTTGCCCATATTCACCGCGACCGGGGCGGCGAAGCCGCCATGCTCGACCGTCTCGACCCGCAGCGTGTCGGCGGGGGCGGCAAGCGGAATTGCGGCCCAGTCCAGCCGCGGGGGGCCCATGTCCACGGTGATCCGGCCATTGTCGGCACGGGAGGCGTGCAGCAGACCCGCGGCGGTCTGGAAGCTGGCGCGGTCGCGTCCGCTCTCGGTCATCAGCAGCCAGCCGACGCAGCGCGATGCGTTCCCGCAGGCCGCCGCCTCGCTGCCGTCGGCGTTGCGGATGCGCATGAAGGCATCGGCACCCGGCGCGTCGGTTTTCTCCAGCACGATGAACTGGTCGCAGCCGACGCCCATCCGGCGGTCGGCGATGGCGCGCACCTCCGCACCCGACGGGTGGTAGGGTTCGGAACGGGCGTCGATCACGACGAAGTCGTTGCCGAGGCCGTGCATCTTCAGGAATTCGCGGGTCATGGCCGCCGTTATATGGCGAGCGGCGGGGATAAGTCCATAAGGCGCCGCGCAAGGCAGAATCGCAGGCTCCTACCCCCTCGGAGGAGCGACGGTCACGCCCCCTTGAACACCAGATGCTTCGACGCCGCGAAGTTGAAGAACATGCCGGCGATCGACCCGGCGGCCACCGCCAGGAACGGATGCTCGGCGACCAGCTGCACGCCGGATTCCAGCCCGACCGACACGCCGTAATTGATCGCGCCGCCGATGGCGTTGGCGGCGATGAACTTGGCCCACTGGCGGTGCAGCGGCTCAACGGCCGCCCCGCGGAAGGTGAAGGCGCGGTTCAGCGCCCAGGTCGCCGTCGCCGCCGCGAAGAAGGAGGGAATGCGGGCGGCGAAGAACTCCAGCCCCAGCGCCAGCCCGGCGTAGAGCACCGCCGTGTCGACCGCCAGCCCGACGATGCCGACCGCGCCGAACTTGGCGAACTGCACGGCGAGCCGGCCGAGCCGGCTGTCCAGCAGCCCGGCCACCGAGCCGCTCAACCTGCCGCTCAACGCCGCGTGTCCGGCTGGGCGAGCGGCGGGTGGTTGCCCGGCGCGCGCTGCGACAGATAGTGCATGCGCTTGGCCTCGCGGCGGCCATGGGTGACGGTGTCGAGGATCAGGCCGCAGGTCAGGCTGAGGAAGCCCAGCAGCATCAGCCCGGTGGCGAGCAGGGCCGTGGGGAAGCGCGGGACCAGACCGGTTTCGAAATAAGTGGCGATGACCGGCACGCCCAGCACCATCGACAGCAGCGCCAGCAGGCCGAACAGGGCGGAGAAGAAGGGCAGGGGCCGTTCCTCCTTCACCAGCATGACGATGGCGCGCAGGATGCGGATGCCGTCGCGGATGGTGTTGAGCTTGCTGTGCGACCCGGGCGGGCGGTCCTTGTAGGGGGTCTTCACCTCGGCGATCGGCATGCGCAGCTCCAGCGCATGGACGGTCAGTTCCGTTTCGGTCTCGAAACCACTGGCCAGCGCCGGGAAGGACTTGACGAAGCGGCGGGAGAAGACCCGGTAGCCCGACAGCATGTCGCCGATGCGGCTGCCGAAGATCCTGGCGACCATGCCGGTCAGCACCAGATTGCCGAAGCGGTGGCCGGGGCGATAGGCGGCAACGATCTCGGTCACCCGCGCGCCGTTGACCATGTCCAGCTGCTCGTCCCACAGGCGCTTCACCAGCAACGGGGCGCTGGCCGCATGGTAGGTGTCGTCGCCGTCGACCAGTACATACACGTCCGCCTCGATGTCGGCGAACATGCGGCGCATGACGTTGCCCTTGCCCTGCAGCGGCTCGCTGCGGACCACCGCGCCCGCGGCCCGCGCGACCTCCACCGTCCTGTCCTTGGAGTTGTTGTCGTAGACATAGACGATGGCGTCCGGCAGCGCGGCGCGGAAGTCGCGCACCACCGAGCCGATGGCGGCCTCCTCGTTGTAGCAGGGGATCAACACCGCGATGGTCGGACCCGGCCCCGCTTCGGCGGCGGCCATCGGCGTTTCCGATCCGGTGCTGCCCGGGTCGCTGCCGGCGATGGGGGCGGGGCGGCCGATGGTCGATACGGTCATGGTGCGGACTTCGGGCTCGAAAGGGGGGCTGCGGGGCTGGCGCGGCGATCACGGGTGATAAACAGCACAAACCGGGCGATTATTCCATTGTCTCCCGGTTGCCGGCCATCCGGTCGACCGCACAGAGATTCAGCGGTTCCCCCAGATTGTTGGCGATGGCCCGGCAGCGCTGCGGGTCGAGCCGCAGGCCTAGCAGGGCGGCCGCCTTGGCGGCTCCAGCCGTGTCCGGGATCGTGCTCAGCATCAGGAAGGGGCCGCGATGGGCCGATACCTTGTCCTTCATGATGGCGAGATAGCCGTTGCCCACCGAATCCGGCTGCAGGAAGTTGGACTGGATGCGCACGAAGGTGACGCGCGACGGGAAGGACGGGATGACGTGCGAAATGGCCCAATAGCCGGCCATCAGCACCATGGTGTCGTCGGGATCGTCGATGGGCGGCACGTCCGCTTGCACCCAGCGCCGGTCCGCGCCCTCCGGCCAGGGAATACGCCCCCAGTCGGCCGGCTGCACCGTCAGCTGAACCAGCGCCAGCAGTGCCACCGCCAGCCCGATGCGCAGCCGCCGCGCCAGCGGCAGCAGCCCCACCGCCATCGCCAGCGCCAGCGGCGCCAGCATCTCCAGCGGCACGAGGTAGCGGTAGATGCAGAACATCGCCACCCACAGCGCATAGGTGATGCTCAGCGCCACCAGCAGGAAGCGGGTTGCGGGCTTGTCGGTCAGCCAATCGTTGCGCTTACCCATCGATCGCCCGGCGAGCATGGCGGCGAAGCCGGCCGGCACCAGGACGAACAGGGCCAGAACCCGCAGGTCGAACCACGGCACCTCGCCCACCGTCAGGGGGAAAAAGGTGAAGACGATGGGGAAGAACAGCCGCTCCCACAGGGTCGGCGGGAAGAAGGCGACATTGACATAGTCGGAAATCGCGGCGAAGGGCGACCTGAAGATGTGGTTCATGTGCGGGAAGACCGGGTTCCCGTAATCGTGCCACAGATGCGCCATCCACAGGCCGCCGCCCAGCGCCAGTCCCGTCAGCACGCCGATGCCGAAGAAGAAGGCCAGCCATAACCGCCGCCAGGGGCGGGCGGGCAATGCCAGGAAGGCCAGGCACAGCCCGACCGCATAGATCACCGTCGGGTTCTTCAGCCCCATTGCCGCCCCGGCCAGCAGCCCGGCCGCAGCGACCCGCGCGAAGCTCGGCAGCGGCCGGCCGTCCAGGATGCCGGGCAGGCCGTGGGCGACGACCGCAAGCGCCCCCAGCACGCCCAGGCTGACGACATTGTCCTGGAAGCTGGTGCCGATCAGCCCCAGCGTGCCGCCACCCAGCCCGCCCATCAGCGCCAGCACCATAGCGGCCAGTGTTCGTTGCCGAATCGGAATGTTCCGCATGCAGGACGATGCCAGCAGGAACAGCAGCGACAGGTTCACGCCCTGCAACGTTCCCCACAGGAAGCCGGCCGCCCGTGCCGGCAGATGGGTCGCCAGCCAGTAGAAGGGTGCGTCGAGGAAGGGGTTGTAGAAGGTCGGCATCTGCGCGGCCAGAAGGTCGCGCCCGATTCGCCCGGTCAGCAGCGCATAGCCGTTGTACCAGTGGTAGTTCCGCAGATCCCAGTTGGCGTCCATGCCGAAGGCCAGGGTCAGCAGGCCGTAGGCGGCGGGCGCCAGCAGCAGGAAGATGCGACCGGTCAGGCGGGCGCGGCGGTCGTCGTCGAAGGGCGGCATCGGGTCGGGTGGACCTTCGTTCGTGAGGGGCGCGGCACTTTGGTAAGCGGCCACCCGACGCTCTGCAAGCGACGAACTGCGCGGAGGCCGGATGTCCCGAATTCCCGTCCTTCGCGATTTTCACAGGGCACACCGCGGAACAAGTCGTTTGCCCGGCTGCTGCCGGCGGCTACCGTGGCGCCTTTCGGCGGACGCGAGGGGGCGTGGAGGGGCGTGGATCCAACGAGGGGGCCGGCGATACCGGCGCGGCTGGTGTGGGCGCTGGGCATGTCGCAGCTCATCTGCTGGGGCGTTTCCTACTATGTGATCGGCCTGTTCGGCGAGGCGATGGCGGCCGACCTCGGTCAAGGGCTGCCGACGATCCATGGCGGCTTCACCGCGGCGCTGGTGGTCATGGGGCTGGTGTCGCCCGGCGTCGGGCGCGCCATCGACCGGCATGGCGGACGGCCGGTGATGGTCACCGGCTCCCTGCTGATGGCGGCGGGCTGTCTCGGGCTTTCACTGGCGCATGGGCTGGCCGCCTATTACGGGGCCTGGGTCCTGCTGGGGCTCGCGATGCGGATGGCGCTGTACGATGCGGCCTTCGCCGCGCTGGCCCGGATCGGCGGACGGGCGGCGCGCACGCCGATCTCGCAGATCACGCTGCTGGGCGGGCTGGCCTCCACCGTGCTGTGGCCGGTGGGGCAGGGGCTGGCGGATCTGCTGGGCTGGCGCGGTGCGCTGGGCGTCTATGCGGTTCTGGCGCTGGCGACGGTGCCGCTGCATCTGCTGATTCCGCCGGATCGCCACGCGCCGGATCGCCAGGTTTCCGACGGCCGGGCGCGGGAAAGCGGTGACGATGCCGTGCCGCCGATGCCCGTCCCGCCCGCCCCGCCCGTTCCATCCTCGCTGCTGGCCTCGGTGCTCTATGCGCTGATCGTGGCGCTGACGGGCATGCTGAACTCGGGGCTGTCCGCCCACATGATCGGGATGCTGGCCGGGCTCGGCATGGCACCGGCCCTGGCGGTCTGGGTGTCCACCCTGCGCGGTGTCGGGCAGTCGGCTGCCCGGCTGGCGGAAATCCGGTTCGGCAGGCGGCTGTCGGCCTTCGGTCTCGGCATCCTCGCGACCGGTCTGATCGTGCCCTGCTTTCCGCTGCCGGTGGCCTTCGGGGCGGCGCCCGCGGCCGGGATCGCCTTCGCCCTGCTGTTCGGGGCGGGCAACGGGCTGGTCACCATCGTGCGCGGCGCCCTGCCGCTGGCCCTGTTCGACCCGGCCCGCTACGGTCAGACCGTCGGGCGCCTGATCACCCCGGGCTTCTTCGTCTCCGCGCTCGCGCCGCTGCTCTATGCGCTGGTCATCGAGCGCTTCGGCGACGCCGCGGCGCTGTGGCTGTCCTTCCTGCTGGCCGTCGGGGCATTCGTGGCCGCGCTGGTGCTCGCGCTGCGTTTCGGGCCGCGGAATCGGGCCTGACCGGGCCGATCCCGCGGGTTCTGCGCAACAATCATGCGTAGCGGCGCATTCGCGCATGCCTGTTCGCTCGCCGCGCGCAGGGAAAAGGGCAAGCTTCCTCTGGCAATGGCTTGTTCGGTCTGCTATTCACCACGCTCTGCATGCGCGCGTTTGCGCCTTCTTGCGCGACAGGATTTCTGGCGATGGATAAGTTCACGGTTCTCACCGGCGTTGCGGCGCCGCTGCCGATGATCAACGTCGACACCGACATGATCATCCCCAAGCAGTTCCTGAAGACCATCAAGCGGACGGGGCTCGGCAAGCATCTGTTCGACGAGATGCGCTATACCCCCGAGGGGCAGGAGATCCCGGACTTCGTCCTGAACAAGGCGGCCTACCGCAAGGCCAGCATCCTGGTGTCGGGCGACAATTTCGGCTGCGGCTCCTCGCGCGAGCATGCGCCGTGGGCGCTGGCCGACTTCGGCATCCGTTGCATCATCGCCCCCAGCTTCGCCGACATCTTCTACAACAACTGTTTCAAGAACGGCATCCTGCCGATCAAGTTGCCGAAGGAGCAGGTGGACCTGCTGCTCGACGACGCGTCGCGCGGGTCGAACGCCGTCATCACGGTCGACCTCGAGAAGCAGACCATCACCGGCCCGGACGGCGGCTCCATCTCCTTCGAACTCGACCCGTTCCGCAAGCATTGCCTGCTGAACGGCCTGGACGACATCGGCCTGACGCTGCAGCAGTCGGCCCACATCGACGGGTACGAGGGCAAGCAGCGCGCCGGACAGCCGTGGATGTGGGGCTGACCGCCCCCATCCTCCCCCGATTTCCGCAACTCTGTCTTCTTGACGTCTGACTTTTGGGAGTGCGCCCGCCATGGCCGCCAATAAGAAGCTTCTGTTCCTCCCCGGTGACGGCATCGGCCCGGAGGTGATGCGCCAGGTTCGCCGGGTCGTCGACTGGATGGACCGCAAGCGCAAGATCACCTTCGACGTGTCCGAAGGCCTGGTCGGCGGCGCGGCCATCGACGCCCACGGCGTTCCGCTGTCCGACGCCACGCTGGCCGAGGCGCTGGCGGTGGACGCGGTGATGCTGGGCGCCGTCGGCGGCCCGAAGTGGGACAACCCCACCGACTACACCAAGCGCCCGGAAGCCGGCCTGCTCGCCCTGCGCAAGGAACTTGGCCTGTTCGCCAACCTGCGTCCGGCGGTGGTGTTCGACGCGCTGGTCGACGCCTCGACCCTGAAGGCCGACGTCATCCGCGGCCTGGACATCCTGATCGTCCGCGAGCTGACCGGCGGCGTCTATTTCGGTGAGCCGCGCGGCATCACCGACATCGGCAACGGCGAACGCCGCGGCGTCAACACCCAGGTCTACACCACCGGCGAGATCCGCCGCGTTGCCCGCGTCGCCTTCGAGCTGGCGCGCAAGCGCGGCAACAAGCTGTGCTCGATGGAGAAGGCCAACGTCATGGAATCCGGCCTGCTGTGGCGGCAGGAGGTGACGAAGCTCCACCAGGAGGAGTTCCAGGACGTCGAGCTGAGCCACATGTATGCCGACAACGGCGCCATGCAGCTGCTGAAGAACCCGCGGCAGTTCGACGTGATCGTCACCGACAACCTGTTCGGCGACATCCTGTCGGACGAGGCGGCGATGATGACCGGCTCGCTCGGCATGCTGCCGTCGGCCTCGCTCGGCGCTCCGGATGCAGCCGGCAACCGCAAGGCGCTGTACGAGCCGGTGCACGGCTCCGCCCCGGACATCGCCGGCCGCGACCTTGCCAATCCCTGCGCGACCCTGCTGTCCTTCGCGATGTGCCTGCGCTACTCGTTCAACCTGGACGAGGACGCCAAGCTGATCGAGCGCTCGATCCAGAACGTGTTGGGCGGCGGCATGCGCACGGCCGACATCATGGCTCCGGGCATGGCGCGCTGCTCCACGACCGTCATGGGCGATTCGATCCTGCGCGAACTGGACAAGCTGGCGTCCTGATCGATGCGTTGAAGGTTTCCCAAAGAAAAGGCCCCCGTCCGGAAGGACGGGGGCCTTTTCGTCTGCACGCTTTTTCGTCTGCATGGTAGCCGCGTTTCAATCGCCCCCGGCCGGACGGTCGGCCGTGCGGCCGCCGTGACTCGCCTGTCCGCCCTTGCGTCCGGCTTCCGCCGCAAGCGAGGGGTTCTTGGAGAAGCTGCGCGAGGATGCGGGCACGCTACGCCCGCCCTTGCGCCCGGCTTCCGCCGCAAGCTCCGGGTTCTTTGAAAAGCTGCGCTTGTCGGCCGGCACGCTTTCACCGCCTTTGCTGGCGATCTGGCGTTGCCGATCGGGGTCCATCGACGCGAAACCGCGGCCCGACGTGCGATTGCTCTCTTTCGAGGCCATAACCAACCTCCGACTGTGCCTTGTTGATCTGACAACCGACAGGGCACGGGAGTGGTTCCCGCTTTACCCCGTTAAATCATCCATGCGGTCGTGCCAGGCGCCGACGTCGAGCTTCGGCAAGCCATGTCGCCGTCTTCATTTCGCCAGCCCCCCTCGGTCGATGATCCAGGACTGAAAACCGGAATCCCTTTGGGGTCTGCGCGCTTCCCCAGTCGTGGGAATGACGGCCGGCAGGGCATCCTTGCGGCATCGATCGTATCGGCCTTCGGAGGCGAAAGAGCTATTCTAAGTGGAAAAATGACGAGCGCCGTTCGCGATGGATTGCTTTCCCAGCGACGGATAAGTTGTGTTTCCTGGCATCCCTAGTAACGATGCGGGGCAAGGCGGGGGATTCCATATTGCGTTCGTCATCGATCCAGGAATTGCTGTGAACACAATCGATCAGGGCGTTAAGATGTGTAAACAAAATAAGACACCAATATTTCGAAATAATTATAGCATATCAAGAGATCTGCGTGGGTTCAATTAAGTTACTATTGCATGATATCATGCAATCATGGATGAAATTTTGCCAAATTTGAAGAATAATATCCTTCCGGAATTTGGTATTTTTGGAAAATGGTAAGATTTTATCAGTTTTTGCCATGGAATCTCTTAAGACATTGGCAAGATTTTCCGGAGCCTCATTGATGGATAGCCGATGCCGCTCCGGATGCGTGCGGGCAGGGGGTTCCGATGCCGACCGTGCTTGTGGTGGACGATGATCCTGCGCTTCGCCTGACGCTCCGCCGTCTTCTCGAAAAAGCGGGTGTGGAGGTCGAGGAGGCGGCGGACGGAGACGAAGCCATGCGGCTGTTCCGGGCGCGCAGGCCGGATTTGGTGATCTGCGACGTGGTGATGCCCTATGTCGACGGCCTGCGGACGATCATGACCATGCGGCGTCTGGCCCCGGCGGCAAAGATCATCGCCATATCCGGCGGCGGCCGCAGCAAGGCGATGGACCTCTTGGCGGCCGCCCGGCAAATGGGAGCCGATCATGCGCTGGTGAAGCCGATCGAAAAGAGCCAGATCGCCCTGATCGTCGATTTCTGCGGTCGTGACCCCGGTCCTTCTCCGTCACCGTGCCTGCCCTGAGGCGGCGAGAGCATGGTGCCGTGATGTCGATCAAGTCCATACGGCGCCGATTGCGTCAGTGGTTCAGGCAAGTGGAGGCTAAGGGCGCTCCCCGGCCGCAGGCCGCCACCTCCCTTTCCGCCGGGGATGGAGGGCCACCGGCCGTCGGACAGGAACTGCGCGGTCTCGAGCAGCGCCTGTGGCGGCTGCTGATGCAGCCTGCGGTCGCGTCGACCGGCCGTGTCCACCTGCTCGATCTCGGCATGATGCGGGAGTGTCTCGGGCCGAACTGGCCGGACCTGCGCTGGCGGGTTTTCTCCGCGGCCGACGCACTGATCGAACGCTCCCTGACCCGCAACGACATCCGCTTCAGGACCTCCAGCGACGATTACATCATCGTGTTCGCATCGCTCGAACGCCATGCCGCTGCCCTGGTGTGTGCCAGGATCGCCCAGGAACTGCTGCAGCTTTTCCTGGGGGACGACAGGACGGCCGACATCCGCGTATCGACTGCCGTCGGGGTGGTGGATGGACACATCCAATTCGACCATGCCTTCGCCAAGACGCTGCTGGCCGGTGCGCTGCCGCAAGCGGAGCGCCGGACCGGCGGCGGGCCTGTCTTTTCAACATCCGGGGCCGCGATCGGGGGAGCAGCGGGGGGGGGCGCGGGAGGAGCCGCGGGGGGAGCCGTGGATGGATCCCCGGCGATGTCCGGCGTCCTGTCCCATGCGGATGAAGCCACCGGCAGGGCCCAGATCGCCCTGCGTCAGTTGAGGCTTTCGCCCGACGATGCCGGCCAGTTCGGCATCAGATACCGGCCGGTCTGGGACATCGGTCAAATGGTGATCTCGACCTATATGGGAACCCCGGTTCGCATCTTTCCGGACGGCTCCTTCCTGGAGGGGCCCGCAGCCTTGACGTCCGTCACCGATGTCATGGAAATTTTGAGGCTCGACGCCGAAGCGCTGGTCGGATCGGTCGAAATCCTGAACGGACTGTTCCGCAGCAAATCCCGCCTGTTGATGTCGGTGCCGGTCTGCTTCGAGACCTTGGCCGCCCGCCGCACCCGGCAGCCCTTTCTCGAAATCTGCCAGTCGATCCCCGACTATCTGCGCCGTTTCCTCATCTTCGAGCTTCTGCGTTTCCCGCCGGGGGTGCCCACCGGCCGTCTGAACGAACTGCTGCACGAGGTCAGGCCCTATTGCCGCTGGTCCTTCATGCAGGTCGACTTCAAGCCGCAGAGCTTTTCCGGGATCGCCGGCACGGGTTTGAGCGGCGTCACCATGGCGATGCCGGCCGACCGGTCCGCGGAGGCCCGGCTGATGGAGGAGATGAACAGCATCGTCCTGTCGGCGGAGCGGGCCGGCCTGATGATCTGCGTCACCGGCCTGTCGACGACCAGCATGGTGGTGGCGGCGAGGGCGGCGGGGGTCAGGCTGGTCGCAGGCAACCGCATCGGTCCGCCGCGGGACCGCCCGAGGGCGATGAACCGCTTCGACTGGCCCGACCTGTACCGGGAGGAGGATGTAGGCTGACGGGCGGCCTCGTTCAGATCGCCGCAATCGCGTCGGCCAGCGCCACCAGCCGGCGGGCGTTCTCGACATGCAGGGTTTCCACCAGCTTGCCGTCTACCAGCACCACGCCCCGGCCGGCCGCGGCGGCTTCGGCATGAGCGGCGATGATGCGGTGGGCCTGGGCGATTTCCTCGGCGTCGGGGGCGAAGGCGTCGTTGCAGGCGGCGATGGTCTTGGGATGGATCAGCGTCTTGCCGTCGAAGCCCAGCTCGCGGCCCTGGCGGCAGGAGGCGGCGAAGCCCTCGTCGTCGTTCAGGTCCAGATGCACCCCGTCCAGCACAACCAGCCCATAGGCCCGCGCCGCCAGCAGGCACAGGCCCAGGCTGGTGATCATCGGCAGCCGCTGCGCCGTGTGGGCGGCGTGCAGGTCCTTGGCGAGGTCGGACGTGCCGAGCACCAGCGCGCCGACGGAGGGGGAGGCGCCCGCGATCTCTCTGGCGTTCAGGATGCCGAGCGGGGTTTCCATCATGCACCAGACGGTCTGGCGGGCAGGCGCCCCGGCCAGGCGCAGCACCGCCTCCGCCTGCCGCACCGCGTCGGCACTCTCCACCTTCGGCAGCAGCACGGCGTCGGCACCGCTGGCCGCCGCCATGCGCAGGTCGTCATAGCCCCAGGGCGTGTTCAACCCGTTGGTGCGGACGATCAACTCCCGCCTGCCATAGCCGCCGGTCGCCAGCGCGTTTGCGATGGTGTCGCGCGCCGCGGCCTTGGCATCCGGTGCGACCGCATCCTCCAGATCCAGGATCAGCCCGTCGGCGGGCAGGCTGCGCCCCTTCTCCAGGGCGCGGGCGTTCGAGCCCGGCATATAGAGCACGCTGCGGCGGGGGCGGACGGTCGTGGCCATGGCGATGTTCCGGCGATGGGGTGGCGGATGCGGATGGTTGGCGAAGGCAGCTTTAGCCTCGCGTCCCTGTCCTGTCCATGGGCCATGCCGTCACGGCTTCCCGCAACGTCCGATCAGGGTGCCCCCCGCATACCCGGCCTGTCCATGCATGGCAGCCATGCCGCGCCCCCAGCACAGCGCGATGGAGTCGGCGGCTTTACGCATGGCGGGGCGTCGCATACGCTCCATGCCCATGAAGACCGTCCTCACCATCCAATCGCATGTCGCCTACGGCTATGTCGGCAACCGGGCCGCGGTGTTTCCGCTGCAGCGGCTGGGGATCGACGCCACGGCTGTCAACACCGTCCAGTTCTCCAACCACACCGGCTACGGTGCCTGGACCGGCCAGGTCTTCACCGCGGAGCATATCGCCGACATCGTCGACGGCATCGCCGCGCGCGGCGTGCTGCCGGCCCAGGATGCGGTGCTGTCCGGCTACATGGGCGACGTCAGCCTCGGGCAGGTCATCGTCGAGACCGCGGCGCGGGTGAAGGCGGCCAACCCCAAGGCCATCTATTGCTGCGACCCGGTGATGGGCGATGTCGGGCGCGGCTTCTTCGTGCGGCCCGGCCTGCCGGAATTCATCCGCGACCATGCGGTGCCCGCCGCCGACCTGATGACGCCCAACCAGTTCGAACTGGAATATCTGACCGACCGCAAGGTGGCGACGATGGACGACGCGCTGGCCGCCACGGCCGCGTTGCGCGCACGCGGGCCCCGTCTGGTCCTGGTCACCAGCCTGACCCGCAGCGATGCCGATCCCGACAGCATCGAGATGCTGGTGGACGGCACCGACGGGGCATGGCTGGTGGCGACGCCGCGCCTGACCTTCGACCCGCCGCCCAACGGGTCCGGCGATGCGGTGGCGGCGCTGTTCCTCGCCCATTACCTGTCGGCCTTCGACCCGGCCGATGCGCTGGAGAAGGCGGCTGCGGCGATCTTCGCCATCTTCGAGGCGACGGAACGGATGGGCACGCGTGAGCTGCAGCTGATCGCCGCGCAGGACGGGTTCGTCAATCCATCCCGCCGCTTCTCCGCCACCCGCCTGCGCTGACCGTTTCCACCGCCCTCGCTCCCCGCCCCGCCTCCACTACGGTCAGGCCGCCCCTCCGGCTGTTCGGCCGGCGAATTGGCTTCCGGTTCGGGCCGGATGGTCGATCACGCGGGATGCCGGCAGCCGCACCGTCATGGTGGTGCCGACACCGGTCGTGCTCCGGCAGGTCAGCGTCCCGCCATGCAGGTCGACGAAGTTCTTCGAGATCGACAGGCCCAGACCGGTGCCCTCGAACCGCCGGTTTGCCGAGTTCTCAGCCTGGCGGAAGGGCTGGAACAGGTCGGCCATGAAGTCGGGCGGGATGCCGATGCCGGTGTCCGTCACCTCCAGGCGGAAACCGCCGTCGTCCTCGAAATCGGCGGCGAGGGTGACGCTGCCGCCGGCCGGCGTGAATTTCACGGCGTTCGACAACAGGTTGAGGATGACCTGTTTGAAGGCGCGGCGGTCGACCCACAGCATGGCGACGACCGCCGCGATCCCGTTGTTCAGGGCGACCCCGCCGGATGCGGCGCGGTCGCGCACCATCATCAGGCATTGGGCCACGGCCTCGTGCGCTTCCACCGCCTCCTCGCACAGCTCGAACCGGCCGGCCTCCAGCTTCGACATGTCCAGCACGGCGTTGACGATGTCCAGCAGATGCTGGCCGCTGTCGTGGACGTCGGCGACACAGGATTTCTGCCGGTCGTTCATGGGACCGAAGAACTCGCTGTCCAGCACCTCGGCGAAGCCGATGATGGCGTTCAGCGGGGTGCGCAGCTCGTGGCTCATGTTGGCCAGGAACTCGCTCTTCGCCCGGTTCGCCAACTCCGCCTGGGTCTTGGAGGCGATCAGCTCGGCTTCCTGCTGCTTGCGGCGGGTCATGTCGCGGATGACGCCGACATAGATGCGCGGCTCGTCCGGCTCCAGGGCACCGAAGGAGGCGGGGCGCACCGCCGGGGCGCCGGGGCTGCCGTCCAGCCTCAGGTCGCTGACCGTGAAGCCGACCGGAAAGGCATGGCCGTCACGGCGCAGCGCGGTCAGGTCCCGGTCGTTGGCACCGCCGCGGGCGTCGGGGATCAGCGTCTCGATCGGCTGGCCGACCATCTCGCGCTCGGGAATGCCGAACATCGATTCCGCCGCGCGGTTGAAGGTGACGATTCGTCCGGCGGTATCGAAGGTGACCACCGCGTCCAGCATGGAATCGAGTATGCCGCGGATGCGGCGCGATGCACGCCCCAGCCGCGCCTGGTCCTCCTCCCGCCGGGCGTGCTGGCGGACGACGAAGGCGGTCAGCAGGGCGATGGCGATGGTCATCACCGCGCCGATGGCAGTCCAGGCGGCGGCGTCCCGCTGCCAGTCCGCCAGCACGGCGGCCACCGGCAGGGTGGCGACGATCACGAAGGGATAGCCCTGCACCCGCCGTACGCTGATCAGGCTGTCGACCCCGGACGCTGTGCCGGCCGCCATCGCCGGTGCGCCCGGCGCAGCGGCGCGGATCGTCAGCTCGTCACGCTCCGCCAGCATCCGCCACACTGCCGGCCAGTCGGCCAGTTGCGCGATCCTGTGCCGGCCCTGCGGCCGTTCCAGCAACAGGGTGCCATCCTCCAGCGCCAGGATCACGCTGCCCTTGCGGTCGATGCCCTGCGATTCGAGCGTCGCCGCCAGCCGTGTCGTGTCGACCATCGCCACCACCACGCCGCGGAAGCCGTCACCGCCGTTCTTCCCGCCTCCCTCCTTTGCGGCCTCCTCCTTGCCGCTTTCCCAGCGCCGGCTGAACGGAATGACGCGGGTGCCGGGGGCCACCCGGCTGGCGATCGGGGCGCCGACGAACAGCTGCCGGTCGGGGTGGTCGCGCGGCTCGGTGAAATAGGATCGGTCGGACAGCAGGGCGGGCGGCAGGGGGGTGTCGGCGGAATGGTGTAGGGCGAAGCCGTCAGGGCCGACGACCAGCAGCCCGGACACGTCGGCGAAGGCCGTGCGGCGCTGGCGCAGATGATCCTGGATCAGCGGATTGCCGCGACGTCCGCCGTCGGGAAGGATGTCGAGTGCGAAGGTCAGGTCGCGCAGCAGCTGGTCCACCGCGAATGCGGTGCGCATGGTCTGGGATTCCAGCATGCGGGCCAGGTCTCTGGTGGCGCGCTCACCGGCGTCCAGCGCTTCGTGCCGGCCCTGGATCAGGCCATAGCCGATTAGCGCGTCCACCACCAGGATGAAGGCGAGGCCGGAAGCCGTGATCAGGAAGCGGATCGATCCCAACCGGCCGCGCAGCGCCCGCGCCAGACCGGCGAGGGATTGGGACGGCAAGGCATCGGACCCGGGAACGGCCATCGGCGTTACGGTTTCCTGTCGGTCGGAGGGCTGGACGGAGCGTCTTCATTAAACGAGCCCAGCGGGTAAGGAAAGTGTAACCTTACTACTTTCGAGGGCTTCCCGCTGCGCCCATGTGCCGCGGTTCCGGCAACCGGTGCGCCTTTTTCAGGCCCCCAGCCATCCCGCGACGGCGGTTGCCGGCAGCAGCGCCATCCGTTAGGTAGGGGGGTATCTTGGCAGCCGGATCGCGCATAGTTCCATGACCGACGGACCGCTTTCGCTCTACCGCGCCCGCCGCGGCAGCGGCACCCTTCGCCCCGATCCCGACCAGGAGCTGGCGGCGGAGAAGTTCCAGAGCCTGTATCAGGCATTGAAGGGCTACCAGCCGCAGCCGTCCGGCGACGGCCGTCCGTCCGGCGGCGGCTGGTTGGAGCGCTTCGGGCTCGGCCGCCGCCGCGCCGCGCCGCCTCCGCCCGACATCGCCGCCACCGCGCCGCAGGGTCTTTACATCTACGGCAGCGTCGGGCGCGGCAAGTCGATGCTGATGGACCTGTTCTATGAGACCGCCCCGGTCGGGAAGAAGCGGCGCGTCCATTTCCATGAATTCATGCTGGAGATCCACCAGCGCATCCACGACCACCGCCAGTCGGGCAGGGGAAAAGGTGACGGCCCGGACGAGGCGCTGCCCGAGTTGGCCCGCGCGCTGGCCGACGAGGCGTGGCTTCTGTGCTTCGACGAGTTCCATGTCACCAACATCGTCGACGCGATGATCCTGGGCCGGCTGTTCACCAACCTGTTCGACCTGGGCGTGGTGGTGGTCGCGACCTCCAACTGGCCGCCGGACATGCTGTACAAGGACGGGCTCCAGCGCGAGCTGTTCCTGCCCTTCATCGCGCTGCTCAAGGACAAGCTGGACGTGCTGTCGCTGGACGGTCCGACCGACTACCGGCTGGACCGGCTGAAGGGCGTGCCGATCTACCATGACCCGCTGGGGGCCGCTTCGACCGCCGCCCTTGCCAAGGCCTTCTCCGACCTGACCGGCGGCGCTGCCGGCGAGCCGACCAGCCTCATGGTGCAGGGCCGCCGGGTCGAGATCGCGCGCGCCGCCAAATGCGTGGCCTGGGTCGATTTCTGGGATTTGTGCGGCAAGCCGCTGGGCGCCGCCGACTATCTGGGTATCGCCACCCACTTCCACACCGTGCTGATCGACCGCGTGCCCACCATGAAGGACGAGCTGCGCAACGAGGCCAAACGCTTCATGACGCTGATCGACGCGCTGTACGAGCACAAGGTCAACGTCGTCATCGCCGCCGAGGGTCCGCCGGAGCGGCTCTATCCCGAAGGCACCCACGCCTTCGAGTTCGAGCGCACCGTCAGCCGCCTGATGGAGATGCAGAGCGAGGACTACCTGCAAAGGCAGCATTTGACTTAGGTCCGAGGAGCCCGGGCGCGGGCGGTGTCACTGCCGTGTCACGGTACAGGGAGGGTGTCCCTTGCTGTGGCCGCGCCTTGTGGCCGCGCCTTCGCCGCCGACGCGCCGACCGTTCCGGTGCCGACACGACCCAACCGCAGGTCGGCGCCGCAAGGTGACAGGGTCCGCCACGACGTGTAAGCTCAGGCGCTTGCATGAGGTGAACGGTGAGCCGGTCAGCCAACTTCAGCTTCCTCGCGAAACACAGTGTCCAGCTTGAACGGCTTGGTGCGCTCGGCGAGCGCTTCTTCGCCGAAGACGCCAACACCGCGATCCTCAAGATGCGGCAGTTCGCCGAGCTGCTGGCCCAGCTGACGGCTGCCAAGCTCGGCATGTGGACCTCGCCCGAGGAGACGCAGGACCAGCTGCTCCGTCGCCTGCGCGACCGTGGCGCGCTGCCGCGCGAGGTCGGCGACCTGTTCCACTACATCCGCAAGACCGGCAACGCCGCCAACCACGATCTTGCCGGCGATCAGGCGACGGCGCTGTCCTGCCTGAAGCATGGCCGCACGCTGGGCGTCTGGTTCCATCGCACCGTGACCGGCGACCGGGCCTTCACCCCCGGCCTCTTCGTGCCGCCGCGCGATCCACGGGCCGAAAGCGCCGCGATGAAGGCGGAGCTGGACCGGCTGCGCGGCGAACTCCAGGCGCAGCAGTCGGCCCATGAGCGCATGGCCGCCGAGGCGCAGGCCGAGGCCGAGCGCCGCCTGACCGCGGAGGAGCGCGCCGCCAAGGCCGAAGCGGACCGGCTGGAGTGGGAGCGGCTGGCCCAGCAGGTCGAGGCCGACCGTGCCCGGCTGGAAGCCGAACTGCTGACCAGCGTCCAGGCGCAGGCCGCCGCAATGCCGTCGCTCGCCATCCAGCAGACCGTCGAGCTGGCGCAGCAGGTCGGGCAGGGCATCGACCTGGACGAGCGCGAAACCCGCCGCCTGATCGACGCCCAGCTGCGCGAAGCCGAATGGGAAGCCGACAGCGAAACGCTGAGCTACGCCGCCGGCACCCGTCCGCAGAAAGGTCGCAATCTCGCCATCGCCGAATGGCCCACGGCGGACGGCCGGGCCGATTACGCCCTGTTCGTCGGCCTGACCATCGTCGGCATGGTCGAGGCGAAGCGCCGCAACACCAATGCCTCCGAATATATCGAGCGGGCGGCCCGCTACAGCCGCGGCTATGTCCGCCGCGCCGACGAGGCGCCGCCGGCCGAAGGGCCGTGGGGGGAGGACCATTCCGGGACGGATGGGGCGCGCTATCCGGTGCCCTTCCTGTTCTCGACCAACGGCCGCCCCTTCCTGCGCCAGTTCGAGGAACTGTCGGGCGTCTGGTTCCGCGACGCCCGCCATCCGCACAACCATGCCAAGGCGCTCGACGGCTGGTACACTCCGGCCGGGCTGCTGGAGGCGCTGCGCAACGATCCGCAGGCGGCGCAGGCCCGGCTTGCCCGCGACCCCTTCGGCTACAATTTCCCGCTCCGCGACTATCAGGAGCGGGCGATCCGCGCCGTCGAGGCCGCCATCGGCGCCGGCCGGCGCGACATCCTGGTCGCCATGGCGACCGGTACCGGCAAGACCAAGACCTGCATCGCGCTGGTCTATCGCCTGCTGAAGGCGCAGCGCTTCCGCCGCATCCTGTTCCTGGTCGACCGCACCGCGCTGGGCGAACAGGCCGGCAACGCGTTCAAGGAAACGCGGATGGAGCAGCAGCAGGTCTTCGCCGACATCTTCCAGGTCATGGAGTTGGGCGGCAGCGTCCCGGACGCGGAAACCAAGCTGCACATCGCCACCGTCCAATCGCTGGTCAACCGCATCCTGGGCAGCGACACCCCGCCGCCGGTCGACGAATACGACTGCATCGTCGTCGACGAGTGCCACCGCGGCTATCTCCTCGACCGCGAGATGGGGGACGAGGAGCTGAGCTTCCGCGACCAGGGCGACTATATTTCCAAGTACCGGCGCGTGCTCGACCGCTTCGACGCCGTGAGGATCGGCCTGACCGCCACCCCGGCCCTGCACACCGTCGACATCTTCGGCGAGCCGGTGATCCATTACACCTACCAGGAGGCCGTCATCGACGGCTGGCTGGTCGACCACGAGCCGCCCATCCGTGCCCACACCGCGCTGAGCCAGGAGGGCATCCATTGGGACGCCGGGGCGGCGGTGGACGTGCTGGACACCCGCACCGGCCAACTCGACCTGATCCATCTGCCGGACGAGGTCCGCTATGACGTCCAGGACTTCAACCGCCGCGTCCTGACGCGCGACTTCAACCGGGTCATCGCCGAATGGCTCGCCGGCCACATCGACCCCGGCCTTCCGGGCAAGACGCTGGTCTTCTGCGCCACCGACCTGCATGCCGAAACCGTGGTTGCCGCCTTGCGGACCGCCTTCGCCGACCGCTATGGCGGCATCGACAACGACGCCGTCGCCAAGATCACCGGCCGGTCGGACGACCCGATGCGGCAAATCCGCCGTTTCAAGAACGAGGAGCTGCCGAAGGTCGCCGTCACCGTCGACCTGCTGACCACCGGCATCGACGTGCCGGAAATCGTCAACCTCGTCTTCATCCGCCGGGTCAGCAGCCGCATCCTGTACGAGCAGATGATCGGCCGCGGCACCCGCCTGTGCGAGGATCTGTTCGGCCCCGGCCGCCACAAGACCGCCTTCCGCATCTTCGACGCCGTCGGCATCTATGCGGCGATGGAAAGCCTGTCGCAGATGAAGCCGGTGGTGACGAACCCCAACATCACCTTCGCCACCCTCATGGAGGAACTGGCCGAGGCGACCGGCACGCCCCTGCCGGTTCCGCCGGCCGGCTTCGCCGAGGAGCGGCAGGCCCCATTCCCCGGCCCGGAGGACCAGCCCGCGCCGGAAGACCCGCAGGCGGCCGAGCGGCGCCGGCAGCAGGCGCGCTGGCTGGTCGGCCAGATCGTCGCCAAGCTGCACCGCAAGCGCCGCCGTCTGACCGAGGCGGGCGAGCGTCGCTTCCGCGACCTTGCCGGCACCGATTCCGAAACCTTCGTCCGCCGCCTGCGCGACGCCGCACCGGAGGAGGCCGCCCGCATCCTGATCGGCCACCGGGCGCTGATGGAACTGCTGGACACCTGCATCGGCGACGACCCGATCCATGTCCCGCTCTATGACGGCACCGACGAGTTCCGGCACGAGGAAACCGGCTATGGCGCCACCATCACCCGGCCGGAAGACTATATCGCCAGCTTCCGCCGCTATCTGGCCGAGAACATGAACCGGGTGCCGGCGCTGAACGCCGTCGCCAACGCCCCGCGCGAGCTGACCCGCGCCCAACTGCGCGAGGTCCGCCTGCTGCTGGAGCGTGACGGCTTCGGCGAGGCGGAGTTGCGCGCGGCCTTCCGCGACATGGACAATGCCGACATTGCCGCGTCGGTGATCGGCTACATCCGCCGGGCGGCGCTGGGTGACGCGCTGGTGCCCTATGACGAGCGGGTGGACCGGGCGATGCGCCGGGTGCTATCCAACCGGCCCTGGACGAAGGCGCAACGTGACTGGCTGGAGCGGATCGCCCGGCACCTGAAGAAGGAAATCGTCATCGACCGCGAGACGCTCGACCAAGGCGAATTCCGCCAGCAGGGCGGCGGCTTCGCGCGGCTGGATCGGGTGTTCGAGGGGGTACTCGATTCAATTATAGAAGAGATAGCCAGCCAAATTTGGAGCGAGGTAGCGTAGCTATGGCGAACTGGGAAGTAATTTATTACCCATCCATGTCCGTACCAGAAGATGACTGGTTCGGACAATTTGTCCTGTATTTCAATAGTTGCGGGATAATTGTGCCATGGCGTGGATTCGATGAGGAGCAATCTGAGACGACAAAAGAACTGTCTCAAACGAATTTCATAAAGCCAATATGCCCTATGGAACATTTTAATTGGAATGAAGATTCTGACAGGAGGCTGATTGAACTATTAAAGACAGTAAAGAGATCGAGGGAAGAAGAAAAGATCCATCTCGGTAAATTAAATTACGGACAAATTATATATGAAATGGAAATAATGAAAATTGCAAGAAAAGATCCAAAGAGTCAATGGTACTTTGTTTCTAAACCTCATGCAAACATTGTGATGACTTACCTTGCTATGCAGCTTGGGAGGCAGGAGTCTGTTTGCATGACGCCTGCTACTGGATCTTTGAGTGCGGCGCGCCTTTTAGCCGATTTGCCGCCATCAGCGATGAAGTCAAATGGTGGTGAAGTTGGGGATTTGCTTAGAAAGCTATTTGTCTGCCCTATTGGCGTTGATTTGCGAGATCTTATGGATTTCAAGGAAAATCATAGCCTTGCTCTAAAAAACTATCAAGAAGAAATAGATAGAATAATGAGTCTTGATGGGGCTCTTATCCCAGGAGAGTTGCGCCGTATGGTGGAAGTAAGAGATGAGATATTGGGGTTGATGAATAGAAAGTTCTTTAATGGTTTCTGCTTTTCTGACTTTGCATACGTCTCTCTCGGTGGAATTGCTTCGTTTTACGAAGAATCCCCCATCGGAGGAGCCATTTCTCTTATGACTCCAGTTGTAAAGCAATTGGTGATCGAAGGAAGGTCTTGGAATAAGAGAAATAGACTAATGGATAATCCGGCGGCCTATGCTGCTTTATCGCATCAGTTCTCAAGGACATGACGATAATATATCTCTCTAATCAGCGAGTGATTGCCCCCTATGAACGCCACCAACGACATCGTCTCCAAGCTCTGGGGGCTGTGCCATATCCTGCGGGATGACGGCATCACCTATCACCAGTATGTGACCGAGCTGACCTACCTGATCTTTCTGAAGATGGCGGAGGAGACGGGGGCGGAGGAGCAGTTGCCGCCTGCCTACCGCTGGGGCGATGTCCGGGCCAGGCAGGGCGTCGAGCAGCTGACCTTCTACAAGGAGATGCTGATCCATCTCGGCACCTATGGCTCGGCGCAGGTCCAGTCGATCTTCCAGAACGCCCAGACCAGCCTGCGCCAGCCGCGCATCCTCAAGGCGCTGGTCGAGGCGATCGAGGGGCTGGACTGGTATTCGGCCCGCCAGGAAGGGCTGGGCGACATGTATGAGGGCCTGCTGGAGCGCAACGCGACGGAGAAGAAGTCGGGCGCCGGCCAGTACTTCACCCCGCGCCCGCTGATCGACAGCATGGTGGCGCTGGTCAAGCCGCAGCCGGGCGAATATGTGCAGGATCCGGCGGCCGGCACCGGCGGCTTCCTGATCGCCGCCGACCGCTGGGTCAAGGCACACACCAACAACCTGTGGGATCTGACCGAGGCCGAGCAGTATTTCCAGCGCCACAACGCCTTCTGCGGCATGGAGCTGGTGCCGGACGCCCACCGGCTCGGCCTGATGAACCTGATGCTGCACGATGTCACCGGCGACCTCCAACTGGGCGACGCCCTGTCGGAGCAGGGGGCGCGGCTGCCCAAGGTCAACGTCATGCTGACCAACCCGCCCTTCGGCACCAAGAAGGGCGGCGGCCTGCCGAGCCGCGACGACTTCACCTACCCGACCTCGAACAAGCAGCTGGCCTTCCTCCAGCACATCTACCGCGGCCTGAAGCCCGGCGGGCGGGCCGCCGTGGTGCTGCCCGACAATGTGCTGTTCGAGGACAATGCCGGCCGCGACGTCCGCCGCGACCTGATGGACAAATGCGACCTGCACACCATCCTGCGCCTGCCGACCGGCATCTTCTACAGCCAGGGGGTCAAGACCAACGTCCTGTTCTTCACCCGCGGCCGCGGCGACAAGGGCAACACCGGCGAGGTCTGGGTCTATGACATGCGGTCCAACATGCCGCAGTTCGGCAAGACCCGCCCTCTGACCCGCGACCATTTCGCCGCCTTCGAGGCCGCCTACGGCGCCGACCTGCGGGGCAAGGCGCCGCGCGTGGACGAAGGCGAGCAGGGCCGCTTCCGCCGCTTCACCCGCGAGCAGATCGCCGCGCGTGGCGACAACCTGGACCTCACTTGGCTGCGCGACGAGAGCGCGGAAACCGAGTTGCCAGAACCGGACGTGCTCGCCGCCGAGATCATCGACACCCTGCGCGTGGCGCTGGAGGAGATGGAGGCGCTTGCCGATCTGCTGGGGGGCGATGAGGTGGCGGAGAGCGCCGTGGCGGAGGCTGCGGAATGAGCGGGCGGGAGTTGCCGGCGGGGTGGGTAAATACGGTCATCAGGGAGGCTATTGCCCCGTATGAATCGATAGATCCCACCCGTATGCCGGATCAGCCTTTTTCGTATATCGATATTGGGGCAATCGATAATAAGAATCATAATATTGGCGAGGCAAAGAAATTTCTTGGAAAAGATGCGCCGTCACGAGCGCGGCGGATCGTTGCGAGCGGCGATGTTCTTTACTCGACAGTCAGGCCATACCTGAAGAATATTGCTCCGGTTGGGGCCGAATTTGACGGGTTCCTGACCTCGACCGGTATTGCTATTCTGAGGGCGTCTTCTGCGGTTCTGCCAGAGTATTTGAAGAATTGGGTCGTCTCTGACAATTTCGCGCGGATCGTTGGTCGTTCCATGGACGGCTCTCTTTACCCCGCGGTTAGGGATGCCGACGTCGAGTCTGCGCCACTTCCACTTGCGCCGCTTCCCGAACAGCGCCGCATCGTCGAGAAGATCGAGGCGCTGACGGCCCGGTCGCGCCTGGCGCGTGAGGCGCTGAACGCGCTGCCGGCCCTGATCGACCGCTACCGCCAATCCATCCTCGCCGCTGCTTTCCGTGGCGATCTTTCGTGTGACGGAGACGACGAACGGCGATCAATGACAGTAGGAGAATTGGTCGCAGAGCCAACGTGCAACGGAATTTCAATCCGAGGCACCGATGCACCTCCTGGTGTTCCAGCTCTGAGATTGAATGCTCTTACCGATCAAGGCATCGACTTTGATGCTCGCCGCTATATTCCTCTTGGGGAAGATAGAGCGAAACGAATCTATGTGCGCGAGAATGACTTCTTTGTATCGCGGGGCAACGGCAGCCTTGACTTGGTCGGGCGGGGTGCTTTGGCATCGAACCCGCCTGAGCCAATCGTGTTCCCCGATACGATGATTCGTATTCGCCTCGATCAAACCGTAGTTTTGCCCGAGTGGTTCGCATTCATTTGGGGAGCGCCCCAAATACGCGATCAAATACGAGCGCGCGTGAAGACGACGGCGGGGATTTGGAAGATTTCGCAGCGCGACCTTTCTTCAATTACGGTAGACGTACCGAACGTTCATGTACAGGTTGGGGAGCTTCGGAAAATCCGTCAAGCGTTGGGCGCCATTGAAAAGTGCCGGGTCCAGTTCGACACGGCCACCTCCCGTCTCGCCACCCTCGACCAGTCCATCCTCGCCAAGGCGTTCCGGGGCGAGCTGGTGCCGCAGGATCCGAACGATGAACCGGCCTCCGTCCTGCTGGAGCGCATCCGGGCCGAGCGCGCGGCGGCCGGTCCCGCTCCCCGGCGCGGGCGGCGTCCGAAAGCGGTGGACGCCGGCTGACCGGACGCGGAGCGGCGGCCCAGGCCGGCGCTCCGCCAAATCGCCCGCCAGATCGCGCGCCAAATCCCCTGCATCTCTCCACCCTGTCCGGGCCGGTGCCGCGCCCGGCCGGCCTCGCAGCCCGTTTTCCCGGCAGGCTCGGAACCCAGGTTGACAGCCGATGTGGATTGCCCTCTCTCCTCCGCTCACGCGCAAAGCAAGTTCACGCTGACGCGGCAGGCGGACCTCTGGTTCGCCGAGTGCGGGGAGAGGGGGGAACCCCTGCCGTGGGCGTGTGGGGATGACGGTCCGCCTGCACTCCCCGAGCGCCCTCCCCAGGGGGAGCCGGCTTGCAAGCGGTCTTGTCACCCTGACTTCGTTGCTCTCGCTTCCCCGGTGTCCGGCAGGGAACCGTTGGGTATGGGCGTCCGATCCCATCGAATATCGGCAAGGCGCAACGATGAAACCAAGTGCGGGTTTCAGCCAAACCCGTATCTATCGCATTTCTTTCAGAAAAAATAGCTGAGCCGGGAAATGGAGGTGAGTCATTCTGCTACAATTACAAAATTTAAATATTGAAAGGACTATCCATAGCGGTTTGAAACATTCTGTTCCAATTCGATACAATTGCTCCGGGTTTCCCCTTAGTTGGATTGCGTTAAGGATAGGATAAGTCTTTATCGCATGTGACTGATTTCCAGCGCTTGCGATGTTATGAAAAAAGGGGGCGTGTATGCTTGGCTGGTTCGGCAATCAAAAGATGATCGTCAAGGTCCTGACGCCTGTCTTCCTGCTCCTGATGATCATGGGGGTGATCGCTACGGTATCGTTGCAGCGGCTGGCGCTGCTACAGGAGGTTGCGGACACGGCGCTGACCGTCGAGGCGTCGCGGCGGGTGACGATCCTGGAGATCGGCCGCCATATGAATGCGGCGACGATTGCCGAGAAGAACGCCATTCTCGAAAAGGACAACGGGGAAATGCGGCGCTTCATCGCCATCTTCAACGAGGAGATGGCGATGGTCGACAAGGAAATCTCCAACCTCGCGCTCACCGCCACCACCGATCTGCGCCGCGAGACCGGCGTGAGGATCAAGCAACTGGTGGAGGCCTATCGCCAGACCGCCGCCAAGGTTCTCGACCTGACCCTCCAGGCCAAGGATGACGAGGCTTTCGCCCTCAGTGCCGGCGAGGGTGCCAAGATGCGCGTCGCCGCCTCGAAGCTGATCGAGGAGCGGGTCGAGGTCAATCGCCAGGGCATGGAAAAGGCCATCCGGGAAACCACGACGGTCGCGGACGAAACCCACCGGGTCGTGCTGCTGCTGACCGCTGCCGGTGCCGCGCTCGGGCTGTCGCTGTCGCTGGCCATCGTCATCTATCTGATCGTCCGTCCCCTGCGCGCCGTGACCGATACGATGAACCGGGTTTCGCAGGGTGATCTCGATGTCGAGGTCGCCGGGGCGGAGCGGCGCGACGAGGTCGGCCTGCTGGCCCGCACCCTGGACATCTTCAAGACCAACGCGCGGGAGGCCCGCCGCCTGACCGCCGAGCAGGAGGAACAGAAGGCCCGTGCCGCGGCGGCGCTCAAGGATGAGATGCGCAAGCTCGCCGACCGCTTCGAAGGCAGCGTCAGCGCCATCGTCCAGCATGTCGCCTCGTCCGCCCAGCAGATGCGGGGGGCGGCCGGTTCCCTGTCGGCGAGCGCCACCCAGGCCTCGGCCCAGTCGGTCGCCGTCGCCGCCGCGTCCGAGCAGTCGAGCGCCAATGTCCAGACCGTCGCTGCGGCGACCGAGGAACTGGCAGCCTCCATCCAGGAGATCGGGCGGCAGGTGACGAACCAGACCGCCATTTCGGCGACCGCGGTGCAGGAGGCCGACCGGACCAACGCCACCATGCAGATCCTGGTGGAAACGGCGAGCCAGATCGGTGCGGTGGTCGACCTGATCAACTCCATCGCCGGCCAGACCAACCTGTTGGCGCTGAATGCCACCATCGAGGCGGCCCGCGCCGGGGAAGCCGGCAAGGGCTTCGCCGTCGTCGCCAGCGAGGTGAAGAGCCTGGCGACCCAGACCGCCCGCGCCACCGAGGGAATTCAGGCCAAGGTGAAGGAGATTCAAAGCGCCACCGCCGAAGCGCAGGGGGCCGTTTCCGGTATCGCCGGGATCATCGGCCGGATGAGCGAGATCTCGTCGGCCATCGCCGCGGCCATCGAGGAGCAGAATGCGGCCACCGCGGAGATTTCCGCCAATGTCGCCCAGGCGGCCCGCGGCAGCGAGCAGGTGTCCACCAACATCGTCGGGGTGACGCAGGCGGCCAATGAAACCGGCTCCGCCGCCAATCAGGTGTTGAGCACCGCGGACGGGCTCGCCTCCGAGGCCGAGCGCCTGAAGACGGAAGTGACCGGCTTCATCGCCACCGTCCGCGCCGCCTGACCGCATGTTTCCTCACCGGCCCGCCGAACCGGTCCCGCCGATGCGCCGGACCGGTTCGGCGGGCCGCGTTGTTTCGCTTCCCGGTTGCCATTCGTTTCGACCGGCTGCCGCACCGGCGAAATATGCGCCGCCCCTGGATTAATTCGCTTCGCCGCGCTGTTCGTGTCGATTGAAAGCAATACACGGCGGGGCATCCACTATGATGACGCGTTTCATTGTGCTCGGCTGCCTGCTGGCGGCCGGATTGGCCGGTTGTACCCCAAGGCCATATTTCGAGACGACGACGACCTATGTCTCGCCGGCCAGCGAGGCTGGAAGACTCTGCGTCGCCCAGTGCCGGCAGGCGCAGTCCATCTGCGAATCCGCCAAGGAACTGGCCATTCAGACCTGCCGGGCCGAGAGCCTGACCCGCGCACATGCGGACTACCAGGCCTATCTCAAGTCCTTGCCCAAGGATTTCAATCGGAAGAAGATGAAGTCGATCGGCGATTTCGATAGAGGAAGCAGTTGTTCCAGCAACCTTTATTGCTCTTATGACTACAAGGAATGCTTCAAGTCCTGCGGTGGCCGGATCGAACAGCAGACCTATTGCGTCAAAGACTGCAAGCTGATGAAGCCACCGCAGCCGGACGGCGCCGCGGTCGGGCCGAAGACCGCGCTCTGATGCGGGCGGTCCCCGTCGATGACCGCCCGCATCGGACCGGCGCTCAGCCCTTCGCCGCCCGCCGCCGCAACTCCGCGAAGTCGCGGCCGGCATGGTGGGAGGAGCGGGTCAGCGGCGTCGCCGACACCATCAGGAAGCCCCTGGCCCGCGCCACCGTCGCGTAACGCTCGAACTCGTCGGGCGTGACGTGGCGGGCGACCGGGTGATGGCGGGGGGTGGGGCGGAGATACTGGCCGATGGTCAGGAAATCGACGCCCGCCGCCCGCAGGTCGTCCATCGCCTGAAGCACCTCCGCCGGCTCCTCGCCCAGCCCGACCATGAGGCCGGACTTGGTGAAGATCGACGGGTCGCGTTCCTTCACCCGGTCGAGCAGGCGCAGCGAGCCGTAATAGCGGGCTCCCGGCCGGACATCGGCATAGAGCCGCGGCACGGTTTCCAGATTGTGGTTGTAGACGTCTGGCCGGGCGTCGGCCACCGTCTCCACCGCCCCCGGCTTGTTGCGGAAATCGGGGGTCAGAACCTCGACCGTGGTGGCGGGGGCGGTTTCGCGCAGGCGGCGGATGCAGCGGGCGAAATGGGCGGCGCCGCCGTCGGGCAGGTCGTCGCGGTCGACCGAGGTGATGACGACATGGGCGAGGCCCAGTTCGCCCACCGCCTCGGCCAGCCGGTCCGGCTCGTGGGGGTCGGGCGCGTCCGGCCGGCCGGTGGCGACGTTGCAGAAGGCGCAGGCCCGCGTGCACACGCTGCCCAGGATCATCACCGTGGCGTGCCGCTTGCTCCAGCACTCGCCGATGTTGGGGCAGGCGGCCTCCTCGCAGACCGTGTTCAGCCGGTGGCGGCGGACGAGGGATTGCGTGTCCTCGAACGCCGCGCCGGCGGGGGCGCGGGCGCGCAGCCAGTCCGGCCGGTCGGCCCGATGCTCCGGCCGATGCTCCGGACGGGCGGCTTTCGCATGCAGCGCGGGCAGGGCCATCAGTGGACGAGCTCCGGCTCCGCGGCGAGCGCGGCGACCCGGCCGGGCTGGACAATGATCTTGACGTTGCGGTCCTTGTGGGCCACCAGCTCCTCGAAGCCGCCCGAGACGATGTCGTCCAGCACGATGCGGCCGGTGATCAGCGGCTGCACGTCGATCCGGCCGTCGGCGATGAAGCGGATGACGTCGGCGAACTCGCCATTGTAGGCCAGCGAGCCGATGACCTGCTTCTCGGTGGCGACGATCTCGAAGAAGTTGAAGGAGCTCGGCTCCTCGAAGATGCCGACCAGCACCGCCTTGCCGGCCTTGCGGATGACGTCGATGGCGAGCTTCGCGGTGTCGCGGTGGCCGATGCATTCGAACGACACGTCGGCGCCGTAGCCGCCGGTCAGCGCCTTGACCTCCGCCACCGCGTCGCACTCCTTGGGATCGAGCACGACCGTCGCGCCGACCTCCATCGCCTTGGCCTTGCGGGCGGCCGACATCTCCAGCACGATGATCCGCCCGGCTCCCGCCGCTTTCGCGCACATGATGGTGCAGAGGCCGATGGTGCCGGCGCCGACCACCACCACCGTCTCGCCGACGATGCTGCCGGCCTTCTTCACCGCATGCATGCCGACCGCCAGCGGCTCGATCAGGGCGCCGGCCTCGGTCGGGAAGCCGTCGGGCAGCCTGTAGAGCAGTTCCGCCGGGACATTGACCAGGCTGGCGAAGGCGCCGTTGTTCATCAGGCCGGTGAAGGCCAGCTTCTCGCAGATGTTGTACATGCCGTGCTTGCAATAATAGCACTCGCCGCAATGCTGGCAGGCGTCGGCCGCCACCCGGTCGCCGACGGTGAAGCCGGTCACGCCGTCGCCGAGTTCGGCGATCTCGCCGCTGAACTCGTGGCCGAGGATGCATTGGCCCTTCAGGCCGGTCAGCGGGTGGGGCTTGTCGACCGGGATGAAGACCGGGCCGGCGACATATTCATGCAGGTCGGATCCGCAGATGCCGCACCAGTGCACCTTGATCTGAACCCAGCCGGCGGGCGGCGCGCCGGGCAGCGGCACGTCCTCGACCCGGATGTCCTTGCGGCCGTGCCAGACGGCGGCCTTCATCGTGGTGTTGTCGGTCATGGTTTTTCCTCCGGTTTTATCGTTATGGGTGGGCAGGGCAGCGGCTTCAGGCGAAGACCATCCCGCCGTCGACCAGCAGCGACTGGCCGGTCATGAAGTCGCTGTCGGACGAGGCCAGGAAGCGGGCGACGCCGACCAAATCCTCCGGGCGCGACGGCCGGCCCAGCACGGCGCCGGCGGCGAACATGTCGAAGGCCTCGTTCTCGGTCTTGGTGATGCCGGTGTCGCGGAAGCCCTGGTCGATGATCTTCCACATCTCGGTCGCGACCACGCCGGGGCAGATGGCGTTGGCGGTGATGCCCTCCTTGCCGAAGCCGCGGGCGGCGGCCTGGGTCAAGGCGACGACGGCGAACTTGCTGGCCGAGTAATGGGCGAGCGGCTCGTAGCCCTGCTTGCCGGCGATGGAGGCGGTGTTGACGATCTTGCCGCCGCCACCCTGTTTGCGGAAGGTCTTGATCGCCTCCTGCATGCCGATCAGCACGCCGAGCGCGTTGACGTCGTTGACCGTGTGCCAGTCGTCCTCGGTGATGTCGAGGAACGGCTTGGTCTGGGCGATGCCGGCATTGTTGAAGAGGACGTCGAGCCGGCCATGGGCCGTCACCGCCTCGTCGATCATGCGGCGGACGACGGCGCGGTCGCGGACATCGACGGTGACGGCGATGGCGGTGCCGCCGGCGGCACGGATGTCCTCGGCCACCTGTTGGGCGTCGGCCTCGGTGCGGTCGGCGATGGTCAGGCGGGCGCCGTCGGCGGCCAGCGCCTTGGCGATGGTGGCGCCGATGCCGCGGCCGGCGCCGGTGACGATGATGCTCTTGTCCTTGAGGTCGGGCATGAACGGTCTCCTTCCGGCGCGCGGGGGAGTTGGCCGCGCGCCGGTTGCGAGAGGATCGGGGAAACGGGACGGGCGGATTCTGACGGACAGACTGTAACGGGCAGGGGGGAGGCCGGCCCCCCATTCTTCGATTCCGGTCTCAGCCAGCCTTGCCGATATGCTCCTTCAGCAGCGCGTTCACCTTGCCGGCGGCCTCCATCTGCACCATGTGGCCGGCGCCGGGGAGCACGGCGACCTGTGCCGTGCCAGCCAGCGTCTGGGCGTGGGCGGCGGGGATGACGCGGTCCTCCTCGCCCCACACGACCAGTGTAGGCGGCTTGGCGTTGGCGATGGGGCCGGCCAGGATTCCGGCCTGCTTCCCCTCGGCGAACAGCGACGCGGAGAGCGCCCGCAGCGCCTCGTCCACGCCGTCCAGCCGCTTGTACTTCAAGAGGTCGTCAACCAGCTTGCGGCTGACAAGGCCGCGGTCGGCGAACAGCGTCTCCAGGACCGGTTTCAGGTCGCGGCGCGATGTCGCACCGACGAAGCCCTGGATGTAGCCGTGGTCGATCTCCTCGCCCAGCCCGGCCGAGGCGATCAGCGACAGCGACGCCACCCGGCCCGGCGCGTCGAGCGCGGTGCGCATCGACACCGCGCCCCCCATCGAATGGCCGACGAAATGGGCGCGCTCGACGCCGACGCTGTCGAGGAAGCCCAGCACCGTCTTCGACAGGCCGGACAGGCTCGGGTCGGCGACCTGCTTGGTCGACTGGCCGTGGCCCGGCAGGTCGAGCGCGTAGACGGTGGCGGTCTCCGCCAGCGCGTCGATGGTGAACAGCCAGTTGTCGAGGTCGCCGCCGAAGCCGTGGACCAGCAGCACCGCCGGCCCGCCGTCACCGCGCTTGGCATAGCGAAGGGTGCCGGCGGCGGTTTCGGCGGTGTGGTATTGCGGGCCGGCCTCGGCCTCGCCATCCTCGGCGTCGCCGGCCGGGACGGCATAGGCACCGATGAAGGCGTCGATCTCGTCGTCGGGCACGTCCGCGTCGGCCAGCACCGCGATCAACGCCTTGACCGGATAGACGGTGCCGGGCTCGCCCAGCACGCGGCGCAGGATGCCGGCCTCGCCCGCCTCGACCACGTTGGTGATCTTGTCGGTCTCGACCTCCAGCAGCTCATCGCCGAGGGAGACGGTGGATCCCGGCCGCTTCAGCCAGCCGGTGACCTTGCCTTCCGACATGGACAGGCCCCATTTCGGCATGACGATGGGCTTGATGCGCTCGTTGAGCATGTGGTTCAGGCTCCTGGGGAATTTATTGCTTTGCAAAGGGTGCCCCCTCCCTAACCCTCCCCCGCTTCGCGGGAGAGGGAACTCCGCCGCTCTGCCGCTTATCTCCCTCTCCCGCGAAGCGGGGGAGGGTCGGGGAGGGGGCAATCAGGCCGGCGCCTACCTCACGCCGCGATGCTCCGTGACGCCCCCTTGGGCGACAGCGTGCGCCGCACGGCGGCGGCGATGCTGTCCGCGCTGGGGACGTAGAGGTCCTCCAGCGAGGGCGCGAAGGGCACCGGGGTGTGCGGCGCCGTCACCATCTGCACCCCGGCCTTCAGCGCACCGAAGGCGTTCTGGCCGACGAAGGCGGCGATGTCGGTGGCGAGGTTGCAGCGCGGATGCGCCTCGTCCACCACCACCAGCCGGCCGGTGCGCTCGACGCTCTCGACGATGGTGTCCCAGTCGATGGGCGACAGGGTGCGCAGGTCGATCACCTCGGTCTCGGTGCCGTCCTTGGCCAGGGTCGCCGCCGCCTCCATCGCCCGGTGGACGGTCAGGCCGTAGCTGACGATGGTCACGTCGTCGCCGTCGCGCAGCACGTTCGCCTCGCCGAAGGGAATGGCGTAGCTTTCGGCCGGAACTTCGCATTCCAGGCCGTAGAGGTTCTTGTGCTCGCAGAAGATGACGGGGTCGTTGTCGCGGATCGACTGGATCAGCAGCCCCTTGGCGTCGTAGGCGTTGCTGGGGCAGACCACCTTCAGGCCGGGAATGTGGGTGAACAGGGGGGTGAGCATCTGCGAATGCTGGGCGGCGGCGCGGAATCCCGCCCCGACCATGCCGCGGATCACCACCGGCGTCTCGGCCTTGCCGCCGAACATGTAGCGGAACTTGGCGGCCTGGTTGAAGATCTGGTCGAAGCAGACGCCCATGAAGTCCATGAACATCAGCTCCGCCACCGGCCGCAGGCCGCAGGCGGCGGCACCGACCGCCGCGCCGATATAGGCGGATTCCGAAAGGGGCGTGTCCATCAGCCGGTCGCCATGCTTGGCATACAGACCCTTGGTGACGCCCAGCACGCCGCCCCAGGCGTCGTCCTCGCCATGGGCGCCGGTGCCGCCGACGATGTCCTCGCCCATGAGGATGACGGTCGGGTCGCGGCGCATCTCCAGGTCCAGGGCCTCGTTGATCGCCTGTTTCATGCTGATCTTGCGGGACATGTGTTTCCTCCGCGCGTTTGGCGTTTCTTGAATTGGCTCAGTAGGCGACGTAGACGTCGGTCAGCAGGTCGTCCGCCGTGGGCAGCGGCGCGGCCTTGGCGGCGCGCACCGCGTCCTCGATCAGCGCGTTCACCTCGCCGTCGATGGCCTGCAACTCGGCGCGCGCGACCACCCCGGCCTCGATCAGCCGTTCCGACAGGATGGTCAGGCAGTCGCGCGACGCGCGGATGGCCTCCAACTCGCCCTTGGCGCGGTAGGTCTGGGCGTCGCCTTCGAAATGGCCGTAGAAGCGGACCATGTTGCATTCCAGCAGGGCCGGGCCGCCGCCGTCGCGGGCGCGGCGGATGATCTCGCCCGCCGCCTCGTACACCGCGAAGAAGTCGGTGCCGTCCACCGTGACGCCCGGCATGCCGAAGCCGGTGGCGCGGTCCACATAGCTGTCGCAGGACACCGCCCATTCCATCGCGGTGGATTCGGCATAGCCGTTGTTCTCCACCACGAAGACCACCGGCAGGTTCCACACCGCGGCGAGGTTCAGGCTCTCCAGGAAGGTGCCCTGGTTCGACGCGCCGTCGCCGACGAAGGTGATGCCGACGCCGCGGTCGCCGCGCACCTTGGCCGCCAGCGCCGCCCCGCAGATCAGCGGCGCGCCGGCCCCCAGGATGCCGTTGGCGCCCATCATGCCCTTGGACAGGTCGGCGATGTGCATCGACCCGCCCTTGCCCCGGCAGGCGCCGGTGGAGCGGCCGTAGATCTCCGCCATCATGGCGTGGACGTTGACGCCCTTGGCGATGCAGTGACCGTGGCCGCGGTGGGTGGAGGCGATGCGGTCATTGTCGTTCAGGTGCATCATGATACCGGTGGCGCAGGCCTCCTCGCCGGCATAGAGGTGGACGAAACCGGGAATGTCGCCCTTGGCGAAATCGACATGCAGCCTCTCCTCGAACTCGCGGATCGTCCGCATGGTGCGGTAGGCGGTCAGCAGATCGTCCTTGCCGAGGGGGAAGGGATTCTGGGCCATGAGGTGTTTTCTCCCTGATGTGTGTTTGATGGTTAGAAAGCGGCGTCGGCGGGCACGGGCGTGCCGGTCAGCAGCCGGTTGCGGCCGGCGTGCCGCATGACCGCAGCGACATCGACCGTGCGGAAGGCGTTGTCCCGCAGCGTCAGCGACAGCCGGTCGCGTTCGCTGAAGGACAGTTCGCGCTCGCCATCCAGCGCGATGGAGCCGGCGGCGACCTCAGGCACGAAGGGCACGCCGGCCGGCATGCGGCGCCAGTCGGTCACGCCGACCGTCGCCATCATCCCCGGCGCGATGGGGGCATGGAGCGTGGTGGTGCCATGGTGGCGGTCCGTATCGGCGCAGGCATCGGGCGAGAGCCGCACCATCAGGCCGCCGCTCTCCTCCCTGCCGACCGGTTCCAGCAGGCCGGCGATGGCCGACATGCCGATCGCCTCGGGGTCGGCGAAGGTGACGTAGAGCTCGCGGAAATTCTCGGTCCGCCACAGGGCGCGGGCGCCGATGTAGCGTTCGGTCACCAATGCCACGTCGACCAGCGCCAGTTCGGTGACGGTGCCGCCGTTCGCCCCGCGGTTGAGGGACACGTCGATGCGCTTGTTGCCGGCGAAGGCGATGTGCGGCGGGATCCGGCCCGTGACCGCCAGCCCGGTGGCCAGCCCGGTGATGGTCGGCTCGCGATGCTCGGGGAAGGCGTTGTTGGTGCCGGTGGAGATGCCGGCGATGGGCACCGTTCCGCATTCGGCCGCCACCGCCCGGTGGGTGCCGTCGCCGCCCAGCACCACCAGCGCCGCCACCCCGGCCCGCCTCATCTCGGCGGTGGCGCGGTGGGTGTCGGCGACGGTACCGGTGACCGGCATGGAAATGGGGTGAAGGGCTGGGTAGAGATCCTCGCCGCGCGACTTCGCCCGCATCATGCCGCGTTCGACATGGGCGCGGATGCCGCCATTCTCCGGCATCATCAGCACGTCCCGCACCCCGCAGGCATGCAGCGCCGCCAGCACCCGCAGCAGGATGTTCGCCCGGTCGGCGATCTGCAGGCTGGTGGCGTTGGCGACGACCCGGCGGATGTCGCGGGCGGAAACCGGATTGGCGACGATGCCGACGACCGGAGCCAAGATTGCGCCTCCCCCTCGTTGCAGCGCGCCGTTGATCGACGCGCGGTTCGAGGGGGATAGAGCAACCGCCGTGCCAGACCGTCCGTTCAGCGGATCTTCTTTGTTTTCAATGGTCGCGCATTGTGTGGCGGGGTGGGGCGCTGCAACAGCTGTTGCACGGACTGTGGCGCCGTCGGTGCAACAGGTGTGGCGGGCTGCGGCGGGACATGGACTGCGGCGATGCACATGCGGCGCCCCGGCATTCCACCCCTGCGCAGCCGTCATCTTGCCAAGCGCTCGTCCGCCGCTTTAGCTTCGTTTGGTCATACCAATGAACCATCCCAATGAATCTTGGAGCGGGGAGGACAACACCCATGACCGTCATCGCCACCACCCAGCCGCGCGCGGCCCTGACCGAGGAGGCCCGGGCCGAGCTGACGGCTCTGCTGGGCGACCGGTTCACCACCTCCCTGCCGGTGCGCGAGCATCACGGCAAGGACGAGTCCTATCACACGCCCTTCCCGCCGGACGGCGTCGCCTTCGCCAACTCGACCGACGAGGTCAGCGCGATCGTGAAGATCTGCGCGACGCACAAGCTGCCGATCATCCCCTTCGGCACCGGCACCTCGTTGGAGGGCGGCATCGCGGCGCTGGCCGGCGGCATCACCATCGACCTGTCGGGCATGCAACAGATCCTGCGCGTCAGCCCGGAGGATCTGGACGTCACCGTCCAGGCCGGCGTCACCCGCAAGCAGCTGAACGAGCATCTGCGCGACACCGGCCTGTTCTTCCCCATCGACCCCGGCGCCAACGCCTCGCTCGGCGGCATGACGGCGACCAGGGCCAGCGGCACCAATGCGGTGCGCTACGGCACCATGCGCGAGAATGTCCTCGGGCTGACCGTGGTGCTGGCCGACGGCCGCGTGATCAAGACCGGCGGGCGGGCGCGCAAGTCGGCCGCCGGCTACGACCTGACCCGGCTGTTCGTCGGCTCCGAAGGCACGCTCGGCATCATCACCGAGGTGACGCTGAAGCTCTACGGCATCCCGGAGGCGATCTCGTCGGCGGTCTGCGCCTTCCAGTCGATCAAGGGCGCGGTCGACACCGTGATCCAGACCATCCAGGTCGGCGTTCCGGTCGCCCGCATCGAGCTGCTGGACGAGGTCCAGATCGACGCCGTCAACAAATACTCCAAGCTCGACTATGCAGTCGCGCCCACCCTGTTCTTCGAGTTCCACGGCACCGAGGCCGGGGTGAAGGAGCAGGCGGAGATGGTCGCGGCCATCGCCGAGGAGCATGGCGGGATGGAATTCGCCTGGGCTACCCGGCCGGAGGACCGCTCGAAGCTGTGGCAGGCCCGGCACGACGCTTATTACGCCGCGCTGGCCCTGCGTCCGGGATCGAAGGGCTGGCCGACCGACGTCTGCGTGCCGATCTCGCGGCTTGCCGACTGCATCTTGGAGACCAAGCAGGATCTGGCGGACTCCGACATGCTGGCCCCGATGGTCGGCCATGTCGGCGACGGCAATTTCCACCTCGTCTATGTGCTCGACCCCGACAATCCGGCCGAGCTGGCGGAGGCCCAGCGGCTTGCCGGCAAGATGGTCGGCCGCGCCCTGGCGATGGGCGGCACCTGCACCGGCGAGCATGGCATCGGCTATGGCAAGATGGCCTTCCTGGAGCAGGAGGCCGGCGAGGCCTACAACGTGATGGGCGACCTCAAGCGGGCGTTCGATCCGGGCAACCTGCTGAATCCGGGCAAGGTGGTGCGGGTGTAAGGGGCCTCGGCCCCCTCCCTGACCCTCCCCCACCTGCGGTGGGAGAGGGAACTTCCCCGCTATGCGTCCGGTTCACGCTGGCAAGCGTCCTACCCCCTCTCCCACCGCAGGTGGGGGAGGGATGGGGAGGGGGCAACGGCACCCCACCCCTCACCGGAACTTCGGCCGCCGCCCCGCCTTCAGCGCCTGCACCGCGTGGTCCAGTGTCTGCAGGAACTGCGACTTGTCGCGCTGGCTCATCGGCGCGTTGCCGCCGCCGACCACGCCCATGTCGCGCAGGTCCTGCATCAGCGCCCGCGTCGCCAGTGCCGAGCCGACGCTGTCGGCGGTGAAGGGGCGCCCGGTCGGGCCGATCACCACGGCGTCGCGCTTGACGCAGCGGTCGGCCAGCTGGATGTCGGCGGTCACCACGATGTCGGTGGGGCCGGCCCGCTCGGCGATCCAGTCGTCGGCGGCGTCGAAACCGGCGCCGACCACCACCAGCTCGGCCATGCATTCCGTTGGCAGGCGCAGCGGTGCGTTGGCGACCAGCCAGACCTTGCAGCCGGTGCGGCCGGCGACCTTGTAGATCTCCGCCTTGACCGGACAGGCGTCGGCATCGACGTAAATCTCGACTTTGGGGCTGGCCAATCCTTTTCCTCCGGCTGTCCTGTGGCTCAACAAGGTTTCATGCAGGGCCCTTATGCGCTAAAACCGGTTCCAAGCGACAGGGTGCCGTAGAACCGCAAGGGTGGGGCGGCGCCAATTCTCACATCTTTTCGGAAGGTCGGAGCGGCGCATGGCGTCCTACCAGTATGTCTATGTCATGAAGGGCCTGACCAAGGTCTATCCTGGCGGCAAGAAGGTTCTCGACAACGTCTGGCTCTCGTTCCTGCCGGGTGTGAAGATCGGCGTGCTCGGCGTCAACGGCTCCGGCAAGTCGACCCTGATGAAGATCATGGCCGGGCTGGACAAGGACTTCTCGGGCGAGGCCTGGTCGGCGGACGGCGCGCGCGTCGGCTACCTGCCGCAGGAACCGCAGCTCGACCCGACCAAGAACGTCCATGAGAACGTCATGGAGGCGCTGAAGGAAACCAAGGCGCTGCTCGACCGCTTCAACGAAGTGTCGAACATGATGGCCGATCCGGACGCCGACTTCGACGCGCTGCTGACCGAACAGGGCGAGTTGCAGGAGAAGATCGACGCCGCCGACGCCTGGGACATCGACCGCACGGTCGAGATCGCCATGGACGCACTGCGCTGCCCGCCGGGCGACGCCGACGTGACCAAGCTGTCGGGCGGTGAGAAGCGCCGCATCGCGCTGTGCAAGCTGCTGCTGGAAAAGCCCGACCTGCTGCTGCTCGACGAGCCGACCAACCATCTCGACGCCGAATCGGTCGCCTGGCTGCAGAAGCACCTGGAGGACTACAAGGGCACCGTCGTCCTGGTCACCCACGACCGCTATTTCCTCGACAGCGTCACCGGCTGGATCCTCGAACTCGACCGCGGGTCGGGGATTCCGTGGGAAGGCAACTACTCGTCCTGGCTGGAGCAGAAGCAGAAGCGCCTGGAGCAGGAAGGCCGCCAGGAGGAATCGCGCCAGAAGCAGCTGGCCACCGAGCTGGAGTGGATCCGCCAGAGCCCGCGCGCCCGTCAGGCCAAGAGCAAGGCCCGCATCACCGCCTACGAGACGTTGCTGGCCGAAAGCGGCAAGGAACAGTCCGGCGAGACCCGGATCGTCATTCCGGTGCCGCCGCGCCTCGGCAACGTCGTCATCGAGGCTGAGAGCATCGCCAAGGGCTTCGGCGACCGCCTGCTGATCGACGGGCTGTCCTTCCGCCTGCCGCCGGGCGGCATCGTCGGCGTCATCGGCCCGAACGGTGCCGGCAAGACCACGCTGTTCCGCATGATCACCGGGCAGGACGGGCCGGATGCCGGCACCTTCCGCGTCGGCGACACGGTGAAGCTCGGCTATGTCGACCAGAGCCGCGACAGCCTGGACGCCAAGAAGACGGTGTGGGAGGAGATCTCCGACGGGCTGGACCTGGTGGAGCTCGGCAAGAAGACCATGCCGAGCCGCGCCTATGTCTCCAGCTTCAACTTCCGCGGTCCCGACCAGCAGAAGAAGGTCGGCCAGCTGTCGGGCGGTGAGCGCAACCGCGTCCATCTCGCCAAGATGCTGAAGTCCGGCGCGAACGTCCTGCTGCTCGACGAACCGACCAACGACCTGGACGTCGACACGCTGCGGGCTCTGGAAGACGCGTTGCAGAGCTTTGCCGGCTGCGCCGTGGTCATCAGCCACGATCGCTGGTTCCTCGACCGCATCGCCACCCACATCCTGGCCTTCGAGGGCGAAAGCCACGTCGAATGGTTCGAAGGCAACTTCCAGGACTATGAAGCCGACAAGAAGCGCCGCCTGGGCGCCGACGCCGACCAGCCGCACCGCATCAAGTACAAGCCGCTCGTGCGCGGCTGACCGCCTGAGCCGGTTCGCAAAAGGGAACGGAGGCGACCGCAGGGTCGCCTCCGTTTTTCTTTGTAGCGGACGATGGCCGGGCGTTAGCGGTCGAGGTCGCTGCGGCGGTCCGTGGCCTTGCCCCGCGTGTCGTCGATCTCCACCTCGGTGCGGCGCACGGTGTCGTGGACGGTCTCGGCGCGCTCCTCGACGTCCTTGCGCACCACGACCGTTTCGCGGACATGGGCGGTCTTGTTGACCACCGCCTCCTCATCCGTCTCCGTCACCTCGATGGTGCGTTCACGGAAGGCGTCGGCCGGGACCGTCGTGCCGCTTTCGGCCAGACCGCCGGGTCGGCGTTCGACGGTGACGGTCTCGTCGCGCAGGCGGACCTGCTCCTCGACCGGGGTCTCGACGACATAGCTGCGGACGCGGACGCTGCCGCGCTCGACGCTGCGCTTGCCGATGTCGACCTGCTCCTCCATCAGCGGGATTTGCTCTTCCCGTTCGGCGGAGCCGGTGCGCAGGCCTTCCGTGTTGACGTCGCGCATCGCCGCGGCGGCACCGGTCAGGCCCTCGCCGGCGGGCTTGCGGCCCGGGGAGTAGCGCATGCGCTCCTCATTCGCCTTGAGCTCGTCGTAATAGCCGGCGCTCTCGTCGAAGCCGGCCCAGCCGGACTCGCGGTACGCGGCGCCGCGTTCCTCGACATCCACGATGTTGCCGCGCTCCAGCACGTCCATGGCGCGGTCGACATCCTCTTCATCCAGCCGGACCCTCAGCAGCGAGCCGCCGCGGCGCACGCCCTCGGCATAGAGCTGTGCGTCCTGGTCCGGGACGCCCCAGCCGGTCAGGCGGGTCAGGATGCCGCCGGCGCTGGCGCCGGTGCCCGTGCCCGTGGTGGTGCCGGTGGGGGAGCCGCCCAATCCGCTGCCGATTCCGCCGGCGACATAGCCGGAGGCAAGGCCGGGACGGGCCATGCCCTCGACCATGCCGATGGATGGGGTCGTGGTTTCGGTGGCGGCGATGTCGATCGCACCCGGACTGCCGGCGCCCGGACCGCTGGCGGTCATCTCGGCATGGGACAGGACGTCGATCGCGCTGGATTCGAAGCCTGCGGCATGCAGGTCGCGCATCGCGGTTTCGGCATCGGAGCGGTGATCGTAGAGGGCGACGATGGTCTTGGTCATCGGCTTTACTCCTCGGGCGTGGAAACAGGCGTGGAATTCGGGGGAGAACCGGGAGCGGCGGAAGGCGCAGCCGTGGCGACGCGTTCCACTGCGGCCTGTTCGGAGCGCAGGATGACAGGCTGTTCGACCTCGACGGTCCGGTGGGTCTTGCGGATATGCAGCTCTTCGCGGAGCATCAGGCGGCGTTCAACCACCAGCACCTCCTCGACCAGCGGGATCACCGTGACGTCGCCCTCCTGGCGAATATCGGGATGGACGTCGATTTCCCGGTCGATGGGCACACGGGTCACCGTCGCCTCTTCATGGTCCAGCCGTTCCCGGACCAGCGTTTCGCGTTCGGACACGCGGGTTGTCACCCGGACGCGGCTGCGTTCGACCCGCTGTTTCCCGATGGTCACCGACTCATCGTGCAGGGGAATGGCTACGCCGTCCCCGCCGGGGGAGGCATCGTCGGAGACGGTCATGGCGGCGCGGGCCGCCGGTCAACGGAACAGGAGATAGAGGACGATCGCCACCACGATCAGCCCGAGGATGATCCACATCCAGTTCATTCCGAAACCGCCGATTCCGGAACCGTCATACACACCGACTTTTCTGGGTTTCTGTTCGTCTGCCATGGGAGCTTCCTTTTGGAAATGGATCGGCGGGCAAGCCCCCAATCCGGCGCGTCCACAGCAAACAGAAAATCCCCCGGATCGTTCCGGGGATTCAACGATCTTTCAAAATCAGAAGATCTGGGCGCCGACGCCGACCAGCCGCACCGCATCGAGTCCAAGCCGCCGGTGCGCGGGTAACGGGCCTTCCGGACCGGCTCGATGGGGCCGCCGCCCGGATGGAACGGCGGCCCTTTTCTTTGGCGGGTTCAGTTCCCCCGCTTGACCGACAGCGGTGTGCCGACCTCGCCGGGGTAGACGGCCAGCAGGCGCACCGGCTCGCTGCCTTCGTTGATGCCCTCGTGCCAGTCGGTGCGCTCCATATAGGCGTCGCCTTCCTTGTAGACGATGCTTTCGCCCGCTTCGCCTCGGATCGTCAACCTGCCGCCCAGGATATAGACGAACAGCGGGATCTGGTGCGTGTGCACGCCGGTCCGCGCGCCGGGCGGGATTTCGGTGATGCGCGCGGTGATCTGTGGCGCCCCTTTCGGATAGACGATCGGCGTGCCGTTGGAATTGGTCTCCGTCTGCAGGAGCGGGAAGGAGCGCGGGGCCGGGGCCGGTTGCCCGGGAGCGGTCTGCGCCTGTGCGGAGGACAGCAGGCACAAGGCGGTCAGCGTGCCGGTGAACAGGCTGGCGGCTGCCGGACGGCGGCCGGAACGGCAAAGGGGCGGTGACATGATGGCCGGACTCTCCGGTGCTGTGGCGATGCGGACCGCCAGAGGTAGCGACCCGTTGCAAAAGCACGATAAAGGAGTGCGGCGCTGGAAATGCCGGCTTTTTCGGTGGTCCGGCTGCGACAAAATACAACCGTGTCAGGCTGGCGGCTCAGCCGGCCATCTTCTGGTGCTCCAGGAATGCCGTCTTCAGCAACGCCTTCAAATCGTCGCCATACTGGTGGAAGCAGACGGACAGCTGGCCCCGTTCCTCGTCGCGATGCAGCACGACCAGATTGGCGACCGCCGCCACCTCCTGCCGGTCCGCCATCACCACGCGGGCCTGGAAGGTCTGGCCGCGCTGGTAGGGCTGGTTGACCGCCAGCAGGCACAGGCCGCCCACCGACCAGTTGCGGGCCGGGAAGCTGCCGTGCTCGGTATGGACCACCAGCCCCGGGTGGACGAAGCGCTTCTGCCGCCGCCGCTCTTCCGGCGGGGGAGGGGGGAAGGCGCCGGCGGCGCCGGACACGTCGATGCCCGACCGGTCGGTCAGCGCGTTGGTGAACACCGCACCACGCACCACCGCCGGCCCCATCGTCGAATCGCGCAGGTCGGCGTCGGAGAAATCGGCGCCCTCGAAATTGGCAGGCCAGTCGCGGCCGCCGGCCAGCGCCACCGGGCGGGCATCGACCCCGTTCATCAGCGTGTGCGCCAGATAGGCGCGGCGCAGCGTCGTGCCGCGCAGCACGGCGTCGCGCAGGTCGGCCTCGTCCAGGTCGACATAGGACAGCTCGGCCATCTCAAGGCTGGCCTTGGTCAGGCGGGCGCCGGGCAGCCGGCAGCGGCGCAGGCGGGCTGCCGCCAGCGTGCGCCCATGCAGGTCGGCCCCGGCCACCGACACGAGGTCGAGGTCGAGCCGCGCGCCGTCCGCCCCGCCGCTGTCGACCCAGCGCTCATGCCGCTCCACCAGTTCCAGGAACTCGGCGACCGGCATCGCCGTGTAGTTGGGCTGGACGATGGCGTCGGGCGGCAGGGTGAAGGGGATGAAGGTGCGGGTCAGGGTGGCGTGGTCCATCACCGTGTTGCCGAACACCGCCCCGTCCAGGGTGGCGCCGCAGAAATCGGTGCCCATCAGCACGGCCGAGGTCAGCTCCGCCCCGGTCAGGTCGGCGTCGTTCAGGTCGGCGCCGGTCAGGTCGCAGCCGGTGAAGTTGGCGCCGGCCAGGATCGACCGCTCCATCTTCGCTTCGGTCAGCCGAGTGGTGCCGGTGCCGCGGGTCGCCTTCTGGTTCCCGTCCGGTCCGCTGCTCTCCATCAACTCGCCCGCGCGGAAATCGGCGCCGCGCAGGTTGGCGTCGGTCAACTGGGCGCGGTGCAGGTTGGCGCCGCGCAGGTCCGCCCCGGTCAGGGTGGCGCCGGACAGGTTCACCGCCTCCATGTCGGCACCGAACAGGTCGGCCTGGGTCAGGTCGGACTTCACCATCCTGGTGTTGCTGAGGTCCGCTCCGGCCAGCTTGGCGCCGGCCAGCGAGACCCGCTCCAGGTTCAGCCGCGACAGGTCACGGAAGCTCAGGTCGGCGCGCCGGCCGCTGGATGGCCGTTTCAGCCACGCCTGATGCGCCTGGATGATCGTCCGCAGTTCGTCGATCTCTTTCGGATCGCGTTCGGCCATGGCGTCGGGTTCCCGGGGTCCACCGTATGACGAAAGACAGCAGTGTCAACGCAACGATATCCCTTCCGGCGTGTCGCGTCACGGGTTCTGAACGGCTCGGCAATGCCGGAGGGCGGGCATCGCATCCATGCCATGGAAAAGGCCGCCTTCCCAGGGGAGGCGGCCTTTTCCATTCAGGATGGCTCGGTGTGTGCCGTCGGGTCAGCCGGCGCGGCCGACCTTCTGGCGCAGGGCCTGGATCAGGCCGTCGATGCGGCCGCCATTCTGCTCGACGACGGAGGCGAATTCCTGCCGCTGGGTCACGCCCATGCTGACATTCTCCACCACCACGTCGATGATCTTGTAGTCGGCCGGCGTCTTGCGGACTCGCCAGCTGACATTGATCGGCGGGCCGCTCGGCCGGACGATCTGCGTCGTCACCAGGGTGTCCGATTCGCCGGCCGGGCTGGTGCCGGCGATCTTGAAGGTCTCACCGGAATACTCGATGAAGCGCTCGGCATAGGTGTTGACGATCAGCTGCTCGAACAGCTTCTGATATTCAGCCCGCTGCGCCTCGTTGGCCGAATTCCAGTAGCGGCCCAGCACCCAACGGCCGATGTACGGCACGTCGAAGCCGGCATACAGAAGCGTCCGGAAACGCTGGAGGGCCTGGTCGCGAGACAGGCTCTTGTCCGAGAAGGTTGCGATGGCGTCGTTCCCCAGCTTCTGGATGAACGCGCTTGCCCCCTGGTCCGCGCTCTGCGCGGCGGCGGGAGTGACGAGGGTGTGGCCGGCCCAACCGCTAACCGCGAGCAGGGCAGCGCACGCGACAAACTGGCGGCGTGTCAACATGATGGGGCGAAAGGTGGCGGTTGGCGCGGCTTTGTCAACGGTCATTTGACCTTTGGCCTTGTGCTTGGGCCGAAGTGGGCGGGCCGAAAGGGGGGACGGGCCGTTGCGGCGGGCGAGCGCACGCGGGATGGCGGCCTCGTCCGCTGCAACCCCCATATCCGGTCAGGGCTTCGGCGCGCTGCTGTAGTCGGGGAAGTCCGGCGTGGCCGCCCCCTTGTTGTTGGCGATCTCCGCCTGACGCTGCTGCTGATGCAGGCTGCGCACGGTGGCGTAGAAGTCCAGCGAGTTGCGGCGCAGGTCGTCGACCGACTTCAGCACCTCGGAGCGGCGGTCGACGGCGCTGACACCGGCGCGGGTCAGCATCAGCCCCTCGCCGTCCTTGGCATAGGCCCAGATGCGCACCGGGTCGCCGACGGTGTCGACGGCATAGCCGGCTGTGTCGCGCAGGTTCGACGGACCTAGCAGCGGCAGCACCAGATACGGGCCGTCGCCGACGCCCCAGACCGCCAGGGTCTGGCCGAAATCCTCCGGCGCGTGCGGGATGCCGGCCTGGGTCGCCACGTCGGCGATGCCGCCGACGCCCAGGATGGTGTTGGTCAGGAAGCGGCCGGTCGCGTTGGATGCCCCCTCGACATTGCCCTGCAGCAGGTTGTTGGCGATGTAGAGCGGCGCCATCAGGTTGTCGATGAAGTTGTGGATGGCGTCGCGCACCGGATCGGGAACCAGCCCGACATAGACCTCCGCAGCCGGGCGCAGCGCCAGCACGTCCACCGCCTCGTTCGCGGCGAAGACGAAACGATTCGGGATCTCCAGCGGATCGCTGACCTGATAGGCGGCGTCCTTCGCGCCCGGGTCGGCCTGGTTGGTCGCGCAGGCCGTGGCCGTCAGGGCGAAGGCCAGGACGGCGGCCGTGCGGAGGAGGGGGCGGGAAAGGCTGGCCAGCTTCATGTGCGACGGCTCTTTATCAGTGGGCGCAACTCGGTGCGGGTCGCCGCATCTCCTGTCCACAACCGAAGATCCCGATGGCGGGACTCCTCAACCCTGGCAAGGTGGCTACGCGGTCGAAATGAAGATTGGGCGAGGTATCGCACAATTTCCACCGTTTCGTGACCTAACACAGGCTTGGCCTTTTGACCAGCATGCGCCGGCAAGCGCCACTGCACGGCGCCGAGACTGTGATTGCTTTGCCGCACCGCCGGAAAACGCCCGGCCCGCCGCAGGATTCTGCCACGGAATCGGGGCATTCCGGAGATCGGTGCGGAGGATGCGAAAAGCGGTTTACGACGCATAAAGATATCTTTATATCTGTATCCGGATCGGCGGGGCATGGGGCTTCGCACGGTCGCGCCCCATCCCGGCCCGAATCGGACGTGACTCGATGGACGACCTGCTTGCGACGCTGAAGGCGGCTGCCGAGACGACGCGGCTTCGGCTGCTCGCGCTCTGCGCGCATGGCGAGCTGACGGTGACCGAGCTGACCCAGATCCTGGGCCAGAGCCAGCCGCGCGTCTCGCGCCACCTGAAGCTGCTGTGCGACGCCGGCCTGCTCGACCGCTTCCGCGAGGGCACCTTCGCCTTCTACCGGCTGGCGGAGAGGGGGGCGTCGGCCGAGCTGGCGCGCGTTCTGGTCGACGCCATTCCCGGCGACGATGCCACCATGACGCTGGACCTGGAGCGGCTGGAGGCGATCAAGCGCAGCCGTTCGGAAACCGCCGCCGCCTATTTCCGCGAGAATGCCGCGCGCTGGCACGAGATCCGCTCCCTTCACGTTGCGGAAGGCGAGGTCGAGGCCGCTCTGCTGCGCCTGTTCCCGGAAGGGGGGGTGGAGGAGCTGCTCGACATCGGCACCGGCACCGGACGGATGCTGGAGGTGCTGGCCGGGCGCGTCCATCGCGCGATCGGGGTAGACCAGTCGCGCGAGATGCTGGCCGTCGCCCGCACCAGGCTGGAGGAGGCGGGCCTGCGCCATTGCCATGTCCGGCAGGCCGACATGTACCAGCTGCCCTTTCCCTCCGGCTCCTTCGACGCCGCTGTGATCCATCAGGTGCTGCACTACATCGAATCGCCGGCCGACGTGCTGGCCGAGGCGGCGCGCGTCCTGCGTCCCGGCGGCCGCCTGCTGGTCGTCGATTTCGCTCCCCACCATCTGGAGGCGCTGCGCGAGGAACATGCGCACCGCCGCCTCGGCTTCGCCGATGCCGAGGTCGCCGGCTGGTGCCGCCAGTCGGGCCTCGATTGCGGCGCGGTGGTCCATCTGCCGGGCGACCCGCTCACCGTCTCCATCTGGCCGGCCACCCGCCTTGCGGCCGGCGCCCAAGCGCCTTCCCCGAAAACCGCCCTCTCGCTCAGCGGAGTCCCGTCATGACCGCGCCCCTTTCCGCGCCGCCGTCCGTCAGCTTCGAGTTCTTTCCGCCCAAGTCGGAGAAGATGGAGCAGAGCCTGTGGCAGTCGATCCGGCGGCTGGCCCCGCTGGCGCCCAGCTTCGTGTCGGTGACTTACGGCGCCGGCGGCTCGACCCGCGAGCGCACCCACGCCACCGTCTGCCGCATCCAGGCGGAGACCGGCATCCCGGCCGCCGCCCACTTCACCTGCGTCGGCGCCACCCGTGAGGAGATCGACGCAATCGCCCGCACCTATTGGGATGCCGGCATCCGCCATCTGGTGGCGCTGCGCGGCGATCCGCCGGAGACGGCGGGCGGTGTCGGTGGGCGGTACGAGCCGTTTCCCGGCGGCTACGCCTATGCCGCCGACCTGGTGGCAGGGATGAAGCGCATCGCCGATTTCGAGATCTCGGTGGCGGCCTATCCGGAGGCCCACCCGGAGGCGCCCAGCGCCCAATTCGACCTCGAAAACCTGAAGCGCAAGGTCGATGCCGGCGCCACCCGCGCCATCACCCAGTTCTTCTTCGACAACGACGCCTATTTCCGCTTCCTCGACCGTTGCGGCGCGGCCGGCATCCATGTGCCGGTGGTCCCCGGCATCCTGCCGATCACCAACTTCGCCCGCGCGGTGGAGTTCGCCGGCAAGTGCGGCGCCTCGATGCCGGCGAAGCTGGCCGAGACCTTCGAGGGGCTGGACGCCGACCCGGAGACCCGGCAGCTCGTCGCCGCGACGGTGGCGGCCGAGCAGTGCCAGGCATTGCAGGCGCAGGGCGTGAACGACTTCCATTTCTACACCCTGAACCGGTCGGACCTGACCATCGCCATCTGCCGCATGCTGGGCGTGAAGGCGAAGGCGGTGCCGGCCGCCGCCGTGGTCCCGGCGGTGGCGGGGTAGGGGGTGGGACAGGAAGCGGCCGGCACAGCTTTGTGCTAGAGTCGCCTGCACATCGTGGAGGGCGTCGCGCCATGGACAGCCGGATCGGATACGACACGGATTTCCTCGCCTGGACCGAGGAGCAGGGCCGCCTGCTGCGCGAGGCGGCGCGCGAGCGCATCAACACGCCCATCGACTGGGAGAATCTCGCCGAGGAGATCGAGGGCATGGGCCGGTCGGAGTTGCGCGCGGTCGAAAGCGCGCTGGTCCGTGTGATCGAACATCTGCTGAAGCTGGAAAATTCGCCGGCAGCCGATCCGCGTGGCGGCTGGCGCCGCACCGTCCGCGAACAGCGCGACCGTGCGAACGACGGTCTGCAAGACAGCCCCAGCCTTTACGGCAAGATCGACCTCGCCAGGGCTTACCGTCGTGGAAGCGATTATGCCACGGAAGGTCTCGAGCAGGACCGGTTGCCGGTCGGCCTGCTTCCCACCTCCTGCCCCTACACGTTGGAACAGCTCCTGGACGTCGGATGGTGGCCGGTGAACCGGCATGGGCTGGAGGGCTGACGCCATGGACGGCCGGGCCGGCTACGACACCGACTTCCATGCCTGGACCCGGGAGCAGGCCCAGCTGCTGCGCGACGCGGCGCAGGCGCGGCCGGGCGCTCCCATCGACTGGGATCACATCGCCGGGGAACTCGACATCATGGGCAGACAGGTCAAGGACAGGATCCGGAGCCATCTCGCCGCCGTGATCGAGGCCCTGCTCAAGCTGGAATACTCGCCCGATCCCCTCCCGCGGCGCAGATGGTGGGTCGCGGCGACCAAGGCCCGCCGGCACCTGGAGGAAACGCTGGAGGAGAATCCAAGCCTGAATCGCCTTCCCGCCGAGATTCTGGAGAAGGCCTGGCTGGACGGCGATTCCGACGCCTGCCTGGACGACAGCATCGACATCGACGCGCTGCCGAAGGAGTGTCCCTACGCTCTGGAGGATTTGCGCAATCCCGACTGGTGGCCGCCGAACCGCCACGGCCTCGCCTGACCCGACACTCCATCGAATTTTCCATCGAACCCGCCCAAATAACGGACAAGACGCATCCCCATGCCCCACATCCTCGACACCCTGCGTGACCGCGTTCTGCTTTGCGACGGCGGGTTCGGCAGCCGCATCCAGGCGCTCGACCTCGACGTCGAGAAGGATTACTGGGGGCACGAGAACTGCACCGACATCCTGCCGCTGTCGCGCCCCGACATCGTCCGCGACATCCACCGCGGCTATTTCGAGGCCGGCGCCGACATGGTGGAGACCGACACCTTCGGCGCCTCGCCGGTGACGCTGGGCGAGTTCGGCATCTCCGAGAAGGCGTTCGAGATCAACCAGCGCGCGGTCGAGCTGGCGCGCGAGGCGGCCGAGAGCTTCACCGACGGACAGCCGCGCTTCGTCATCGGCTCCATCGGGCCGGGCACCAAGCTGCCGAGCCTGGGCCACATCGCCTACCAGCCGGCGGAGGACAGCTTCTATGTCCAGGCGGCCGGGCTGATCGCCGGCGGGGCCGACGCCATCCTGGTCGAGACCTGCCAGGACCCGCTGCAGATCAAGGCCGCGGTCAACGGCATCAAGCGCGCCCGCCTTGAGGCCGGCAGCGACACCCCCGTCTTCGTCCAGGTGACGGTCGAGACCACCGGCACGCTGCTGGTCGGCACCGACATCGCCGCGGCGGCCACCGTCATCCAGGCGCTCGACGTGCCGCTGATGGGGCTGAACTGCGCCACCGGCCCGCTGGAGATGAGCGAGCATGTGCGCTGGCTGTCGCAGAACTGGCCGGGCCTGATCTCGGTCCAGCCGAATGCCGGCCTGCCGGAGCTGGTCGACGGCAAGACCCATTACCCCTTGCTGGCCAACGACTTCGCCCATTGGCTGGAGCGCTTCGTGTCCGAGGACGGGGTGAACCTCGTCGGCGGCTGCTGCGGCACCAACGTGCCGCACATCGCGGCGGCGAACCAGATGCTGCGCAAGCTGGCCCCGGCCGGCTCGCACCGGCCGAACCCGAAGGGCCGCACGGTCCATTGGGTGCCGGCGGTGGCCTCGCTCTATTCCCAGGTCACGCTGCGCCAGGAGAACGCCTTCTTCGCCATCGGCGAGCGCTGCAACGCCAACGGCTCCAAGAAGTGGCGCGAGCTGCAGGAGCGCCAGGACTGGGACGGCTGCGTCGAGATGGCGCGCGAGCAGGTCAAGGAGGGCTCCCACTCGCTGGACGTCTGCACCGCCTTCGTCGGCCGCGACGAGGTGGCGGAGATGAACGCGGTGATCTCGCGCTTCGTCGGCTCGGTCACGGCGCCGCTGGTGGTCGATTCCACCGAATACGGCGTGCTGGAGCAGGCGCTGGCGCTCTATGGCGGCAAGGCGATCCTGAACTCGATCAACTTCGAGGACGGCGAGGAGCCGGCGCGCAAGCGTCTGGCGCTGGCCAAGAAGTTCGGCGCCGCCGTCATCGCGCTGACCATCGACGAAGAGGGCATGGCGAAGACGCCGGACCGTAAGCTGGCCATTGCCAAGCGGCTCTACGATCTGGCGGTGAACGAGTATGGGCTGGCGCCGTCCGACCTGCTGTTCGACCCGCTGACCTTCACCATCGCCACCGGCAACGAGGACGACCGCAAGCTCGCCATCTGGACGCTGGAGGGCATCGAAGCGATCTCCCGCGAGATGCCGGGCTGCCAGATCATCCTCGGCCTGTCCAATGTCTCCTTCGGCCTGAATGCGGCGGCACGCCATGTGCTGAACTCGGTCTTCCTCGACCATGCGGTCAAGAAGGGCATGACCGGGGCCATCGTCCATGTCTCCAAGATCCTGCCGCTGCACCAGATCCCGGAGAACGAAGTCAAGACCGCGGAGGATCTGATCTTCGACCGCCGGACGGAAGGGTATGACCCGCTGCACGCCTTCATCGCGCTGTTCGAGGGCCGCAAGGCGGCGGACGCCAAGAGGAAGGCGCGGGCGGAAAATGTGGAGGACCGGCTGAAGGAGCGCATCGTCGACGGCGACCGCACCGGGCTGGAGGACGATCTGGCGGAAGCCATGAAGACCCATCCGCCGCTGGAGATCATCAACACCTACCTGCTCGACGGCATGAAGGTGGTGGGTGAACTGTTCGGCGCCGGCAAGATGCAGCTTCCCTTCGTGCTGCAGTCGGCCGAGACGATGAAGGCCGCGGTCGCGTGGCTGGAACCCCACATGGAGAAGATCGACGGCCAGCAGAAGGGCACGCTGGTCCTCGCCACCGTGAAGGGCGACGTCCATGACATCGGCAAGAACCTCGTCGACATCATCCTGACCAACAACGGCTACAAGGTGATCAATCTCGGCATCAAGCAGCCGGTCACCGCCATCATCCAGGCCGCCAAGGAGCACAAGGCGACCGCGGTCGGCATGTCCGGCCTGCTGGTGAAATCGACCGTGGTGATGCGCGAGAACCTGGAGGAGATGACGCGCGAGGGGCTCGACGTGCCGGTGCTGCTGGGCGGCGCCGCGCTGACCCGCGCCTATGTCGAGGGCGACTGCGTGGCCTCATACGGCTCCGGCCGCGTCGCCTATGCCGGCGACGCCTTCGACGGGCTGACCCTGATGGACAAGGTGGTGGAGGGCAGCTTCGACCAGCAGCTGGCCATCCAGCAGGCCAAGCGCGCCGGCAAGGCGACCAACCGCCGCCGCGTGCTGGGGCAGGCGACCAGCGCCGCCACCGGCCCGGTGGACAAGGACGCGGTCCGCGCCCGCCGTCACCGGCTGGCCGAGGGCGTGCCGGTGCCGACCCCGCCCTTCTGGGGGCCGAAGCTGATCGACCATGTGCCGCTGAAGACGCTGGTGACCTACCTGAACGAGCGGATGCTCTATCAGCTGCAATGGGGCTACCGGAAGGACGGCAAGTCGTTCGAGGAGTTCAAGGAGTGGGCGAAGAAGGAGCTGCGGCCGGTGCTCGACCGCATCCTGCGCATCGCCGCGACAGAGAACATCCTGCGCCCGACCGCGGTCTACGGCTATTGGAAGGCGGCGGCCGACGGCAACGACGTCATCCTGTTCGAGGAGGACGGCACGACCGAGGCCGCCCGCTTCTCGCTGCCGCGGCAGGGCAAGGAGGATGGCGAGTGCATCGCCGACTTCCTGCGCGACGTGACCGATCCCGAGCGTGACGTGCTCGGCCTCCAGGTCGTCACCATGGGCCAGCATTGCGCCGAGGTGGCGCGGAGCTGGTTCGCCGAGAACCGCTACCAGGATTATCTCTACCTGCACGGCCTGTCGGTGGAGATGACCGAGGCGATGGCGGAATATGTCCATGCCCGCATCCGTGCCGAACTCGGCTATGGCGCCGAGGACAGCCGCGACAAGGAGAAGCTGCTGCAGCAGTCCTACCGCGGCAGCCGCTACAGCTTCGGCTATCCGGCCTGCCCGAACCTGAAGGACCAGGAGCAACTGCTGAAGCTGCTGGACGCCGGCCGCATCGGGATCGAGATGTCGGACGAGGACCAACTGCATCCGGAGCAGAGCACCTCGGCCATCGTCCTGCACCATCCGCGGGCCAAGTACTTCTCGGTCTGACCCTCGCGGTTCCTTGCGGATCCTCCGCCGCCCGTTCCATGTTAGGATGGGCGGCGGAGGACACCCGATGGCCGTTGTCGAAACGAAGCATGACGAGAAGCTGCAACTCCTGCTGGACCGGATCGTCCCGGCCCTGGAGCCTGAGGCCGTCTATCTGTTCGGCAGCCGGGCGCGCGGCGACTTCGACGAGGACAGCGACTACGACCTGCTGGTGATCGTCCCGGACGATGCGCCGAAGGAACGGCGGTCGGCGGTGTTCGCCCATACTGCCAAGGCGGGGACGGGCATCCCGGCGGATATCGTGCCGTGTCGGCGCTCCTTTTTCGAGGCGAACAAGGATCAGGTCGGCACATTGAGCTACAGGGCCACGCATGAAGGGGTGCGGGTCTATGGGGCTTAGGGTCGGCGCCGATGCATGGCTGGCGACGGCATCCGTCGATTTGCGGGCCGGCCGGGCGTGCCTTTCCGTTTCCGAGCCGATCGTCGCCGCAGCCACCTATCATTGCCAGCAGGCTGCGGAAAAGCTGGTCAAGGCGGTTCTGGTCTGGCTCGACCGCGACGTACCCCGCTCGCATGACATCGACTCGCTCGTGATGCGTATTCCTCATGATCTGCCGGTACGGGAATGTTTGCTGCCACTTGGGCGTTTCACCGCCTACGCCACCCTGTACCGGTATCCGGGCGAATCGGGCGATGTCACCGACGAACCGACCGCGGAGGAGGTGTCCGGCTGGCTAAACGAGATCGAAGCCGTGCGCGATAGCATCGGATCGTTCATCTCTGCCGCAAATGGACACCGCCCATGACAGCCGCCCCCCTCGACCTCCACCGCGAGACCGTCCGGCCGGAGTGGATCGACTACAACGGCCACATGAACGTCGCCTATTACCTGCTGGCCTTCGACCATGCGACGGACGCGGTGCTCGATCGTTTCGGGATCGGCAAGGCCTATGTGGCGGCCGAGAACCGGTCGGTGTTCGTGGTCGATGCGCATCTGACCTATGCCCGCGAGGTGACGGAGGGGGCGCCGTTGCGCTTCGCCTCGCGGCTGCTCGGCGCCGATGCCAAGCGGCTGCACCTGTTCCATGAGATGCGGCATGCGGAGGATGGTTGGCTGGCGGCGACGGCGGAATTCATGCTTCTGCATGTCGATCTCGCCAGCCGCAAGACCAACCCGTTTCCACCTGCGGTCGCGGAGGCGCTGGCCCGGCAGGCCGCCGCCCATGGTGCCGAACCCTGGCCGCCGCAGGCGGGGAGGGCGGTGGCCCGGCTGGGTGGCTGAGCCGGTCGCGCGTCTCTCCATTCGTCATGTCGCTGCTATGGCGGGATGTGTAATACCAGCGGCACTGGTCATTGACCTGTGCCGCTGGAGGGCCGCGACGGCGGCCCCGCGGGCACATGCCCGCGATAGCCAAGCGGGCGGACGCCCGCGCCGGCGATTGAGGAAACGGCTTTTGATGGGTCACCATCAAAAGCCGTTGGTATAAGGTCGCGTCCGTGGAAGCAACGGCGAGTGGCTGGGAACGCGCGCAATGTCCGAACTGAAGCTCAACCTCGGCTGCGGTGACACACGGCTGCCCGGCTACGTCAATGTGGACAAGTACGGCACCTTCGGGCCGGACATGGTGGCCGACCTGGAGGTCGTGCCCTGGCCGTTCGAGACGGACAGCGTTGCCGATGTCCAGCTCATCCATTCGCTGGAGCATATGGGCCAGACGACCGAGCAGTTCCTGAACATCATGAAGGAGCTGTACCGCGTCTGCCGCCATGGCGCGCGGATCACCATCAAGGTGCCGCATCCGCGCAGCGACGGCTATCTCGGCGACCCGACCCACGTCCGCCCGATCACGCCCGCCGTGCTGAGCCTGTTCTCGATGGAGGAGAACCGGAATTTCATCGAGCGCGGCTGGCCGAACACCCGGCTGGCGATGCATCTGACCGTCGATTTCCGCATCCGGTCGATCGGCTACACGCCGACGGTGCGCTGGAAAAGCAAGCTGGCGGCCGGAGAGGTCACGAAGCGGGATGTGATGGACGCGATGGAAAGCCAGAACAACGTCATCGACGAGATCGCCATGGTTCTCGACGTGGTGAAGGACGCCTCCTGACGTGGTGCGTCCGGCGCTTCCCTCCGGACGATCAGGGCGTCGAGGTTGAGTCGGCCGCCGATGCCCCCATTTATCGGAGCATGAGACACGCATCCGCCCGGCCGCCCCGCTTCAGTCCCCTCCTGTCCGCCCTTGCCGTCCTGGTCACCCTGGCCGCAGGGGTTGCAGCCGGGCCGGCGCTGGCCGACTGCACCGACGCGGCCGAGCCGAAGGTGAACTGGCGGCGCTGTTCGCTGCAAGGGCAGACGCTGACCGGCGTCGATCTCAGCGGGGCGATGCTGCGCGATGCGACTTTCCAGCGTGCCGCGTTGGGTCAGGCGAAGCTGACCGAGGCCGATGGCTATCGGGCGAAATTCATCAGTGCGACCGCCCCCGGCGCGGTCTTCGACGGGGCGCGGCTGATCGAGGCCGACTTCACCCGTGCCGACCTGACCGGCGCCAGTTTCCGCGATGCCGACCTGCGCAATGCCAAGATGGTCGGGGCCTCGCTGGTGCGCGCCGATTTCACCGGAGCCAGGATATCGGGCACCGATCTGCGTCAGGCCGACCTGTCGGGCGCTCGCTGGACCGATGGCACACATATCTGTGCGGAAAGCTCGGTCGGTCAATGCAACTAACGCAGGCATAACCACCCGGCACACACCATAAAACCTTCTTGCCGTGGGGGCTTCGGCCGCGTACCGTTCGAAACCGAATGAATTTTGACGGACGGCGGACGTGACGATCATCGAGGACTTCGAACGTTCCAGCGGCCTCGCCGCGAAGGCCATGGAGCGGATGCTGTCCGAACGGTTGCCGCCCACTCCGGAGAACTTTACGCTCTGGTTCGTCTATTTCAGCGGCCGCAACCCGGACCTGACGCGGGCCATCGATCTGGCCTGCCGCGATGGGCTGGCCACCTCTCAGACCCTGTGCGAGGAGCTGTACAAGCGCTTCTTCGCCCTCGACGCCGAGGCGCAGGCGATCCGCGAAACCTCCGACAAGGCGCGCTACGCGCTGGGCCGCATCCTGGAGCAGCTGGGCAATGTCGGGTCGGAGACCGAGCGCTACGGCAACACCCTGACCGGCTTCCGCGACGAGCTCGACCAGCCGCTCAGCCTGCCGGAGTTGCGGGCGATGATCGCGGCCGTCGCGGCGGAGACCAAGGAGATCGTCGACCGCCAGACCGCCTTGCAGTTCCAGCTCCAGGAATCGAGCCAGCAGCTGGCGGAGATGCGGGTCAGCCTGGACAGCGCGCGGCGCGAGGCGCTGACCGACGGGCTGACCGGCATCGGCAACCGCAAGGCCTTCGACCTGCTGTTGCAGGAGGCGATGGAGGAATCGGCGCGGGAGGCGTTGCCGCTGTCGCTGATGATGGTCGACATCGACCATTTCAAGGCGTTCAACGACACCCATGGCCATCTGGTCGGCGACCATGTGCTGAAGCTGGTGGCCCGCATGCTGACCGAATGCATCAAGGGCCGCGACACCGCCGCCCGTTACGGCGGGGAGGAGTTCGCCATCATCCTGCCGCGCACCAGCCTGGACAATGCGCTGAAGCTGGCGGAGCAGGTGCGCGCCTTCGTCGGTGCCCGGCAGATCGTCAACAAGGCGCGCAACGCCAATTACGGCACGGTTGCCCTGTCGGTCGGCGTCGCCCAGTTCCGCCCCGGCGAGCCGGCATCGGCCCTGGTCCGCCGCGCCGACGAGGCGCTCTATGCCGCCAAGCGCAGCGGCCGCAACCGGGTGGCGGTGGAGGCCTGACCCGGCCTTCCGCCAGTTCTCCGCTCAGCCCGCCAGCCCGCGCCGCGCCGCCTCCGTCCCGCGCAGCAACTCCGCCACCAGTTCGCCCGCCGGCAGCCGCCGGGCCATCCGCAGCCCCTGGCCGGCCCACAGCGACAGGAACTCCGACCGCCCGGCCTTGCCGGCGGCGGTGCGCAGCGGCCGGGTCAGCGTGTTCTGCAAGGGGAAGGGCAGCACCGCGCCCGGCGCCTGCGGATCCTCCACCATGTCCATGAAGCGGTTGACGATGCCGCGCGCCGGCCGGCCGGAGAAGGCGCGGGTCACGCGGGTCTGCTCCCCGTCCACCGCTGCTTGGCCCGCCGCCGCTTCGCCTGCGGCCAGGATGGCGGCCTTGTGGGCTTCGGGGATGCCGGCCTCGCCGGTGGTCAGGAAGACGGTTCCCATCTGCACCGCGGCGGCGCCCAGGGCCAGCGCCGCGGCGATGCCGCGCCCGTCCATGATGCCGCCCGACGCGATCACCGGCACGCCGACCGCGTCGGCCACCAGCGGCACCAGCGCCATCGTGCCGACGAGGTTGGCCGCCGGATCGCCGATGAAGCTGCCGCGATGCCCGCCGGCCTCGCTGCCCTGGGCGACCACCGCGTCGACGCCGGCCCGCTCCAGCGCCACCGCCTCCGCAACCGTGGTCGCGGTGCCCAGCACCCGCATGCCGCGCGCCTTGGCGGCGGCCACGCTGTCGGCCGGCGGCAGTCCGAAGGTGACGCTGTAGAAGGCGGCCCCGCTGTCGAGCAGCGCCGCGAACTGCCGGCCGAACCCGTCCCCGGCATAGGCGGGCGCCTCCGGTTCCGGCAGCCCGAGTTCCGCATGGAAGGGGGCGACGCGGGCCAGCGCCTCCGCCAGCATGGCGGCGGGAACCGGCGGCGGTTCCGGGGTCGGGGCGAACAGGTTGATGCCGAAGGGCAGGGCGGTGCGGCTGCGGATGTCGCGCGCCCGCTCCAGGATCTGCGCGTCGGTCAGATAGGCGGCGCCGACGAAGCCCAGCCCGCCGGCCTCGTTGACCGCAGCGACCAGAGCCGCCGTATCGCCGCCGCCCGCCATCGGCGCCTGGATCACCGGCGACCGCAGCCCGAGCCGCGACACTGATTCGCTGTGAGAGGGCATGTCCGCCTCCGTCGCTTCCACGATGGGGCCGATGCTACGCCCCGGCGTTCTTCTCGACCAATGACTTGTTCTGAAGGGAGCGTTCACTTGCGGTGAAGGGAGGCGGCCCGGCGGCGCGCCTGCCGGCTGCGATAGGGGCAGTCCAGTGCTTCCACCAGTTCCAGCAGGCGCAGCATGTCTTTGATCGCCGGTGCGACTGGATAGAATTTTTCATTTATTTTCTTATGCTGTACCTGCATTGGCATGACGGATGACGCCATCGCATTATCTCTCCGCCTGAAAAAGTCCGACTGGCTGCGCCTGCACGCCCTGGAGACAGAGCTGAGGGCGGCCGACGCTGCCGCCCCGTCGCTGCAAGGCGTCATCATTGCCGCCCTGAACGACTATTTGGCGAAGCGCGGCAAGGCCCCGCATGAAAGGCGGGGCCAGGAGAAGGCGTCACCCTGACACTGCGTCGCTGTGGAAGCGGACGACGCCCGTTCCGCAATGTCGCGACAGGGGGCCGCAGGATCGGCGGACCCATGCCGATCCTGCCGCCGCCCGTCCTCACCCCCGCAGCCCCGGCGCCTCCTGGCCGGTGCGGGCCACATACTCGGTATAGCCGCCGCCATACTGGTGGATCCCCTCCGGCGTCAGTTCCAGCACCCGGTTCGACAGCGCCGCCAGGAAATGGCGGTCGTGCGACACGAACAGCATGGTGCCCTCATAGGCCCCCAGCGCCGCGATCAGCATCTGCTTGGTGTCGAGGTCCAGGTGGTTGGTCGGCTCGTCCAGCACCAGGAAGTTCGGCGGGTTGAACAGCATGGTCGCCATCACCATCCGCGCCTTCTCGCCGCCCGACAGCACGCGGCACTTCTTCTCCACGTCGTCGCCGGAAAAGCCGAAACAGCCGGCCAGCGCCCGCAGCGAGCCCTGGCTCGCCTGCGGGAAATGCGCCTCCAGCGACTCGAAGATGGTCTGGTCGCCGTCCAGAAGCTCCATGGCGTGCTGGGAGAAATAGCCCATGCGCACGCTGCCGCCGACGGTGACGCTGCCGCTGTCCGGCTCGGTCGTCCCCGCCACCAGCTTCAGCAGCGTCGACTTGCCGGCGCCGTTGACGCCCATCACGCACCAGCGCTCTTTGCGGCGGATGGTCAGGTCCAACCCCTCGTAGATGGCGCGGCTGCCATAGCCCTTGTGGACGTTCTTCAGCACCGCGACGTCGTCGCCCGAGCGCGGGGCCGGCGGGAAGTCGAAGGTCACGACCTGCCGGCGCTTGGGCGGCTCGAAGCGCTCGATCTTGTCCAGCTTCTTCACCCGGCTCTGCACTTGGCTGGCGTGCGAGGCGCGGGCCTTGAAGCGCTCGATGAACTTCAGCTCCTTCGCCAGCATCGCCTGCTGGCGCTCGAATTGGGCCTCCTGCTGCTTCTCCTTCAGCGCCCGCTGCTTTTCATAGAAGCCGTAGTCGCCGGAATAGCTGGTCAGCGATCCGCCGTCGATCTCGATGATCTTGGTGACGATGCGGTTCATGAACTCGCGGTCGTGCGAGGTCATCAGCAGGGCGCCGTCATAGCCCTTCAGGAAGCCTTCCAGCCAGATCAGGCTCTCGATGTCCAGATGGTTGCTCGGCTCGTCGAGCAGCATGGCGTCGGGCCGCATCAGCAGGATGCGGGCGAGCGCGACGCGCATCTTCCAGCCTCCCGACAGGCCGCCGACGTCGCCGTCCATCATCTCCTGGCTGAAGCTGAGGCCGGCCAGCACCTCGCGCGCCTTGCCCTCCAACTCGTAGCCGCCCAGCTCGTCGAAGCGGGCCTGCACCTCGCCATAGCGCTCGATGATGGCGTCCATCTCGTCGGCACGGTCAGGGTCGGCCATGGCGGTTTCCAGCTCGGCCAGTTCGGCCGCGACGGCGCTGACCGGCCCGGCGCCGTCCATCACCTCGGCCACCGCGGAGCGGCCGGACATCTCGCCGACATCCTGGTTGAAATAGCCGACGCTGACCTGCTTCTCGATGGCGACCTGCCCGCCGTCCGGCTGCTCCTCGCCGGTGATCATGCGGAACAGCGTGGTCTTGCCGGCACCGTTGGGACCGACCAGCCCGATCTTTTCACCCCGGTTGAGCGCCGCGGAGGCCTCCAGGAACAGGATGCGGTGACCGTTCTGCTTGCTGACGTTATCGAAGCGGATCATGGGCGGCAGGGGTCCTTACGGCGTGATGCTTGGGTGCGTGATGGCGGCCCCTTATGCCACAGGATCGGGGAGACGATGGAGTCCTGATCGGGCGCGGCAACGGCCGAAAAGGCTTCGGGCGCGGTCTTTCCCCCGCGCCCGTCGTCTCACGCTATAAAGCCGACCCTCAGATCACGTAGGTCAGCTCCTTCCCCGACTTCAGGCTGTTCTTGCCCAGGGTCTCGTCGACATAGTCGAGCAGGCGGGCCAGCGCCTCGCTGCGGCTCAGCGCGTCGGTGTCGATCACCAGTTCGGGCTGGTCCGGCGCCTCGTAGGGGGCGGAGATGCCGGTGAACTCGGCGATCTCGCCGGCCCGCGCCCTCTTGTACAGGCCCTTGGGGTCGCGGTCCTCGCAGGTGGCGAGATCGGCGGCGACATGCACCTCGTGGAAGCGCTCGCCGCCGATCACCCGCGCCCGTGCCCGGTCGGCCTTCAGCGGCGAGATCAGCGAGGCGATCACCACCATGCCGGCGTCGGCGAACAGCTTCGCCGTCTCGGCCACCCGGCGGATGTTCTCCGCCCGGTCGTCGGCCGAGAAGCCCAGGCCCGCATTCAGCCCGTTGCGCACATTGTCGCCGTCCAGCACGAAGGTCTGCCAGCCGCGGTCGAACAGCGCGCGTTCCAGCGCCATCGCCAGCGTCGACTTGCCGGCACCGGACAGGCCGGTCAGCCAGACGATGCCGCCCTTGTGGCCGTTGGCCTGGGACCGTTCCTCCAGCGAGACGGTGTGCGACACCTCGGTGATGTTGGCCGCCGCGGCATCCTCGATCTCCACCACCAGGCAGCCGCCGACCACGTCGTTGCCGTCGATCAGGGCGCCGCGGCCGGTGCGCGGCAGGTCCGACGCCAGATCGAGCGCGATGGGCGAGCGGGAGCGCAGGACGACCTCCGCCACCTCGTTGCGGCGGACCGCCTTGCCGGGGGTGCTGGACAGATCCTCGACATCGATGACCGCCGTCACCTGCTCCACCGTCACCCGGTGCTCGGCGGAGGCGATCTTCAGCGTGTAGGTCTTCCCCACCACCAGCGGCTCCGACACCAGCCAGAACAGCCGCACGCTCAGCCGGTGGGCCAGGATCGGCGCGTCGGCCTCGTGGTGGGCGATGTGGCCGCGTTCGGCGAAGATGCGCTTGTCCAGCGTGATGCCGATGCTCTGGCCGGCCTGGGCCGACAGCACGGTCTCGGGATGGTTCCACGCCTCGATGCTGACCACCGTGGCGCTCGCTCCCGTCGGGGAGAAGCGCAGGGTGTCGCCGACGCGCAGCCGCCCGCTTTCGATGCGGCCGGCCAGGATGCGGCGGTCGTCCGGCTTGTAGACATCCTGCAGGGGCAGGCGCAGCGGCTGGTCAGGCGAAACCTGCTGCGGCCGGAAGGCGTCGAGCTGCTCGATCACCGTCGGTCCCAGGTACCAGTCGGCCTGCTCGCTGCGGCTGACGATGTTGTCGCCGTTGCGGGCGGACACCGGGATCACCGCCTTGGGCTGCAGCCCCAGCTCGGCCAGATACTCCTTGATCTCCTGCGCCACGACTTCATAGCGGCGGCTGGAGAACTCGACCTTGTCCATCTTGTTGACGACCACCGCCACCTGACGCACGCCCAGCAGGTGCAGCAGGAAGGCGTGGCGGCGCGACTGCTCCAGCGCGCCCTCGTCGGCGTCGATCACCAGCAGGGCGGCGTCGGCCTGGGAGGCGCCGGTCACCATGTTCTTCAGGAACTCGGTATGGCCCGGCGCGTCGATGATGACGTAGGGGCGCTGCCTGGTCTTGAAGTGGATCTGCGTGGTGTCGATGGTGATGCCCTGGTCACGCTCGGCCTGGAGCGCGTCCATGACGAAGGCCCACTCGAAGGGCATGCCGCGCTTGCGGCTCATCTCGCGGACCTGTTCGACCTTGCCGTCGGGCAGGCTGCCGGTGTCGTTCAGCAGGCGGCCGATCAGCGTGGACTTGCCATGGTCGACATGGCCGACGATGACGATGCGGAGTTGGGAATGCGGCATCTTACATGTACCCCACGCTGCGCAGGCGTTCGAAGCTGTCTTCGGATTCATTGTCCATCGCCCGGCCGGCGCGTTCCGGCACGCGGGTCACCTGGAGCTCCGCGATGATCTCGTCGATGGTCGAGGCATTGCTGTCGACCGGGAAGGTGATGTTCTTCTCGCCCAGCGAGCGATAGCGCTTGCCGTCGCGGGCGAAGTACAGCGGGACGATGGGAATCCCCTCGCGCTGGGAATAACGCCAGATGTCCAGCTCGGTCCAGGCCAGCAGCGGATGGATGCGGACATGGACGCCTTCGGGGAAGCGGGTCTTGTAATGATCCCAGAATTCCGCCGGCTGGTCCTTGACGTCCCAGTCGCCCTCCAGAGAGCGCGGGGAGAACACGCGCTCCTTGGCGCGGGTCGCCTGCTCGTCGCGGCGGATGCCGACCATCACGCCCTGGTACGCATGGTCGCGCAGCAGGTTCTTCAGCCCTTCCGTCTTGCGCGCGGCGGCGCGGGTCAGGGGGGGGAGGGTCTGGTCCATCTCCTCCTCGGGCGGGCATTGCTCGACCTTAAGGTCGAGGCCCCATTCCTTGGTGATGCGGTCGCGGAACTCGTAGACCTCCGGCAGCTCCATCGCGGTGTCGAGCTGGACGACGGGGAAGGGGATGCGGCCGAAGAACGCCTTGCGGCAGAGCCAGAGCAGCGCGTTGCTGTCCTTGCCGATCGACCAGAGCATCGCCAGCTTGTCGATGCGGTTGTAGGCCTCGCGCAGAATATAGATGCTCTGGTTTTCGAGCTGGTCGAGATCGGCGCTCATCGGGCGGTTCCAATCATGGTGTGTATGCCGCATTCGGTCTTGGCGCTGCCGGCCCAGCGGCCGGAACGCGGGTCGGCACCGGGCGCCACTCGCTCGGTGCAGGTGTAACAGCCGATCGACAGGAACCCGTCGGCCTCAAGCGGGTGGCGCGGCAGGTCGCGCCGGATGAACTCCTCCTCCAGCCGGTCCTTGTCCCAGTTGGCCAGTGGGTTGACCTTGATGCGGCCGGCCTCCGCCTCGAACAGGGGCAGGGCGGCGCGGGTGGCGGCCTGGAAGCGCTTGCGTCCCGTCACCCAGGCATCGAGCCCGGCCGCGGCCAGCGCGCGGTCCAGCGGCACCGTCTTGCGCAGGCGGCAGCAGGCATCGTAATCGCGCTTGAACAGCATGCCATCCTTGTCGCCGTTGGCGAGATCGTCGGCGGTCGGCCCGATCTCCCGCACATCACGCAGGCCGAGCCGCCTCACCAGCTGGTCGCGGTAGCGCAGCGTCTCGCCGAACAGCTTGCCGGTATTCACGAACAGGACCGGGAAATCCGGCGTCGCTTCCGCCGCCAGCGCCAGCAGCACCGCGGATTCCGCGCCGAAGGACGACAGCAGCGCGATGCGCCCGCCGAACACCCCATGCATGGCGGCCAGCAGCGGCGCCCCTTCGAGCGTGCCGTAGCGGTCGGTCAGATCCCTCACCCGTGTCGCGGCGTCCATCCTCAGCTGCCTTTCGCGGTGGCTGGTAAAGTCTACTAAATAACTAGTGTTTATGTTTGTGTTTGCACATTAACACCGCAGGAAAACCCGTGCAACGTAAATACATTCTCTACTTGTTTAATAGGTTTGTTGTGCGTTGCAATGCGTGGTGTGAAATATGTTGATTGTGGCGGAGGGGCGGGCTAAATACCCTCCATGAACATGATGCCCGTCATACGCGCCGCGATCCGCCGGCCCGCTTCGCCTGTTACGACAATGCAGCCAGGGGCAATGCGGCCATGATTCCGCTGGCGCTCGACCCGTCGCGGGTGGTGATCGCGCTGGCCGGTACCGGTCCGCTGGCGGTGCGACGGCTGACCCAGCTGCGTGAGGGCGGGGCCGACCCGATGGTGTATTCACCGGAGCCGGATGGGGAATTGGCGGCTCTGGCCGGTGGCCGTCTGGCCAGGACCCTGCCGGATGCCGCCGCATTGGACGGGATCGGCCTGTTGTATGTCATGGGGCTGGGACCGGAGACCGAACGGACGCTGGCGGAGCTGGCGCGTTCGCGCCGCGTGCTGGTGAATGTCGAGGACGTGATTCCGCTCTGCGATTTCCATTCCCCCTCGGTGGTGCGGCGCGGCGATCTGGTGATGACGGTGTCGACCGGCGGGCGCAGCCCGACGCTCGCCAGCCTGCTGCGCCAGAGGCTGGAAGCCCTGTTCCCGGAGGAGTGGGCGGACCGGCTGCGCACCATCGCCGCCTTTCGCGACAGCCGCCGGGCGGAGGGGGCGTCGATGTCCGAGGTCGCCCGGGAAACCCGCGACCTGATCGCCCGCGAAAGATGGCTGCCATGAGGCCGCCGACCACCAGGCCACGGAATTCACTGCCGGACCGCCGCCGGTTCGGGTAAGACGACACCACCCGCGTTCGAGAACGACCAGCCAGGAGAGCCAGATGTCGGCCAAGGATCGATCGAAGGAAGGATCGATGAAAGCCATCACCGCCAACCGTCTGCGCGACGGGGAGGTCGTGTTCCTGGGGGATGGCGGCCGGTGGGTCGAGTCCTTCGCCGAGGCCGCGCTGTTCGCGCGTGCCGAGGCCGACGGGGTGCTGGCCGCCGCCAAGGAGACGGCGGAGCGCGAGCGGTTCGGCGTCGACATCTACGCCTTCGAGGTGGTGGAGCAGGACGGCGTTCCGGTCCCGGCGACGATGCGCGAACGCATCCGCACCGCCGGCCCGACCGTGCGCACCGATCTTGGAAAACAGGCGGCCTGACCGAGTTCGACCGCCTACCGTGACGGGCGGCCTTAGGGATTGATCGACATGAACCACATCGCGCCCGGCGCCCGTGCCGGCATCTATCATTACGACGAGATCGACCGGCAGTTCGTCGCCGAACGGGTCGAGCAGTTCCGCAAACAGGTCGAGCGCCGCCTGGCGGGCGAGCTGACGGAGGAGGAGTTCAAGCCGGTCCGGCTGATGAACGGCCTCTATCTCCAGCTCCACGCCTACATGCTGCGCATCGCCGTGCCCTATGGCGTGATGAGCGCCGTCCAGCTGCGCAAGCTGTCGGACATCGGCCGCAAATACGACAAGGGCTACGGCCACTTCACCACCCGCCAGAACCTGCAATACAACTGGATCAGGCTGGAGGACACCCCGGCCATCCTGCATGAGCTGGCCGAGGTGGACATGCACGCGCTGCAGACCAGCGGCAACTGCGTGCGCAACGTCACGACCGACCCCTTCGTCGGCGCCGCCAAGGATGAAGTCGTTGACGGCCGCGTCTATGCCGAGATCCTGCGGCAGTGGACGACGATGCACCCCGAATTCACCTATCTCCCGCGCAAGTTCAAGATCGCCATTTCCGGCGCCGAGAGCGACCGCGCGGCGGTGCGCATCCACGACGTGGGCTTGCTGGCGCGGCGCAACGACAAGGGCGAGCCGGGCTTCTCCTTCTATGTCGGCGGCGGTCTCGGCCGCTCGCCCTTCGTCGGCAAGCTGGTGCGCGAGTGGGTGGCGCAGGAGGATTTCGTCGCCTACCTGGAAGCGATCCTGCGCGTCTACAACCAGTATGGCCGGCGCGACAACATCTACAAGGCGCGCATCAAGATCCTGGTGCATGAGCTGGGTCTGGAGAAGTTCACCCAGGAGGTCGAGGAGGAGTTTGCGCGGTTGCGCGGGCCCAAATACCGCCTGGACCCGGAGATCGTCGAAGGGATCCGCGGGCATTTCGCCCCGCCGCCCTTCGAGGAACTGCCCGACCATTCCGACGCTCTGGAGCGCGCCAAGGCCGCCGACCCGGCCTTCGCCAACTGGCTGGCGGTGAATGTCGCCGAGCACAAGGTGCCGGGCTACGCCATCGCCACCGTCTCGCTGAAGCCGGCCGGCGGCATCCCCGGCGACGCCACCTGCGAGCAGATGGACCTCGTCGCCGACCTGGCCGAGCTCTACAGCTTCGGCGAGCTGCGCGTCACCCATGTCCAGAACCTCGTCCTCGCCCATGTGCGCAAGGACGACCTCTACGACCTGTGGAAGCGGCTCGACGCGGCGGAACTGGGCAGCGCCAATGCTGGGCTGATCGGCGACATCATCGCCTGTCCGGGGCTGGACTATTGCGCGCTGGCCAATGCCCGCTCGATCCCGCTGGCCCAGGCCATTTCGGCCCGCTTCGCCGATCCGGTCCGCCAGCGCACCATCGGCGAGCTGGGCATCAAGATCAGCGGCTGCATCAACGCCTGCGGCCATCACCATGTCGGCGCCATCGGCATCCTGGGCGTCGACAAGAAGGGCACCGAATATTACCAGATCACCGTGGGCGGCGATCCGACGCTGACCACGGCGATCGGCGACATCCTGGGGCCGGCGGTGACCGAGACCGAAACGGTGGACGCCATCGAGGCGATCGTCGACGTCTATCTCGCCAACCGTGCAGGCGAGGGGGAGCGCTTCGTCGACACCCTCGCCCGTGTCGGCCATGCCCCGTTCAAGGAGAGAATCTATGCCGCTGATTGAGAATGGGCGCATCGGCGAGGATGCCTGGAGCTTCATCCCCGACGGGGAGCCGGTGCCGAACGACCGCCCGGTCATCATCAGCTTCGAGCGCTGGCAGGCGGAGCGCGACAGCTTCGACGGCCGCAACGCCAAGCTGGGCGTGCGTCTGAAGAGCGGCACGCTGGCGGGTGCCGTGGCCGCCGACCTCGACCGTTTCGCCCTGGTGGCGGTCGAGTTCCCGAAGTTCCGTGACGGCCGCGGCTTCTCCACCGCGCGCGAGCTGCGGGAGCGCTATGGCTACACCGGCGAGATCCGCGCGGTCGGCCATGTCATCCCCGACCAGTATCTCTATCTGGTCCGTACCGGCTTCAGCTCGGTCGAGGCGCCGGAAGGCACCAACCCGGACAGTTGGGCCAATGCGCTGACCGAGATCACCGTCGCCTTCCAGCCGAGCCTGGACGACACCTCCCCGCTGTCGCTGCTGCGCCGCAAGCTGAAGGCGGGGTAAGGCGGTCTTCATCCGCTCGGGACAGATGGAAAAGGCGCCGTCTCTGTCGGGACGGCGCCTTCCTGTTTTCAGATGGTGGTGAACCAGGAGCTCGACACGTCCTGGGCCATCACGCCGGAGAGGGTGGCCGTCGAAGCGCTGCCAAAGCCGGAAATGCTGAGAACGGCCTCACCCTGGGCGTTGGCGCTCACCGTGTAGCTCTGGTACGTGAGCAGTCCGATTCTGTCGCCATCCGTGGCATTGAAATCGCCCACGAGGTCGTTGCCGTTGCTGCTGCCGAAGCTGGCCGAGAAATCGAACAGGTCGGCGCCGGCTCCGCCTTGCAGCACGTCGTCACCGTCGCCGCCCTGCAGCCTGTCGTCGCCGTTCCCCCCGGACAGCGTGTCGTTGCCGGAACCGCCGGTCAGCAGATCGCTGCCGTCCTCGCCGGCCATCGTTACTGCCGAGTACGAGTTGGCCGCCGTCACGGTGTCGTTGCCAACGCCGCCGACGAAATGCTCGATCGAGTTGGAGATATCCAGATCGACGCCGCCGGCGTAGCGGGCATGGACCGTGTCGTCGCCGTCGCCGCCAAAGAGACGGGCCGCTGTCGCGGTGTCGACATAAAAGCTGTCGTTCCCGGCATCGCCGAACAGCACATTGTCGCCGGCCCCGCCGATCAGAACATCGTCCCCGTCGCCGCCGAACAGGGTGTCGTTGCCGGCCCCGCCGACAAGGACGTCGTCCCCCCCACGGCCGAACAGATTGTCGTTGCCGTCGCCACCATTGAACGTGTCGTTGCCGTCGCCACCCATGAGGTCATCGTTGCCGGCCCCGGCGTCGACCTCGACCGCGGTGGCGCCCGCAAAGAACCTGTCGTTGCCGCCGCCGCTGAACACCCGTTCGATGCTCGCATAGGAGAGATCGAGGGACAGGTCGCCGTCTCCCTGGACATGGACGGTATCGAACCCGTTGCCGCCCTCGACCCGGTCGGCCGCGTCGATATGGAACACATCGTCGCCGTCGCCGCCGGTCAGCGTGTCGGTGCCGGCGCCGCCGGTCAGCGTGTCGTTGAACGCGCCGCCGACGATGCTGTCGTTGCCGTCTCCCCCGTCGATGACGAGGCCGGCGCCGGCTCCCGTGCCGGTCAGCGTGTCGTCTCCCGACCCGCCATAGGCGCGTTCGATGCTGCAAGCGCCCAGGTCGATCGAGGTTCCGTCGCTGGTCAGGATGACGGCCGTGTCGAAGCCGTCTCCGCCCTGCAGCGACGCCATATAGAACATGCCGTAATAGCCGGCGGTCTCGATGTGGAGGACGTCGTCTCCGTCGCCGCCGATCAGCACATCGGAACCGCCCCCGCCGGTGAGGGTATCGTTGCCCGCCCCGCCGACGATCACGTTGTTCTGCGCATTGCCGGTGCCCTGGAAGTCACCGGTTCCAATGAAGGTCAGCCGTTCCAGATTGTCGCCAAGGGTCATGGCGTTCAGAGTGGTGCGGACCTCGTCGTCGCCCTGGTAGGACTGTTCCTGGATAACGTCGGCCGAACTGTCCACGATGTAGACATCGTCGCCGCTGCCGCCGATCATCGAATCGTCGCCGGTGCCGCCATCGAGAGTGTCGTTGCGATTGCCGCCGGTCAGCGTATCGGTACCGGCGCCGCCGTTCAGGGCATTGTCGTTCCACCAGGAACCGACGATCACGTTGTCCAACCCATTGCCGGTGCCCTGGAAGGCATCGCTTCCGGTGTATGTCAGCTTTTCGAGATTGTCGCCGAGCGTCAGGGAGTTCAGCGAGGTGCGGACCTCGTCGTTGCCTTCATCGGCCAATTCCAGGACGACGTCGGCCAGACTGTCCACGAGATAGACGTCATTGCCCTTGCCGCCGATCATGGAATCATTGCCGGGCCCGCCATCGATCGTGTCGTTCCCGTCGCTCCCGATCAGAAGGTCGTTGCCGCTCCCGCCGGTGTAGAAGGTGTTCTGCCAATTTCCAAAACCGCCGAAGGGGTCCGTGCCGCCCATGCCCGGCGGAACCTGCGGAGGATAATTGTTCCAGGGGTCCGCTGACAGGTCAAAATCCGACTTTCCAGCCAGGGCTTCCATAGGCGTATCTCCCTACTCGTTCGAAGGGCAAAAGATTATCGATGATTGTGCAATCGAGGCGTTATCCGCCTTTTTCGATATCTAGCATATAGAATACAACCCGAAGATGCGGCAATAAGCCACAACCTTCGTTGTTCGCTTGTTGCCGGCAGCCCGCCTGGAAGGGATTGACGCTGACGGCGTGACAGGGGTCTGAGCCGATCCGCCCGATCCATCGCGCGGCATGGGCGATTGACCGCAAAGGGGGAAGTCGGGCCCTGCGGCGTCTCATGGGCTGAAAACGACTGTGGCGCCGAAGCCCGTCTGGACTTGGCGCCACATCGTACCGGAACGTCTGAAGGATGGGCTTTGCCGGACCACGCTGTATCCGTGGTCCACCCATTCACCAGTGGCGCAGCGGCCCCACGTCGACATGGACGAAGTTGCTGTCGGGGTAATAGCCGACGCCGCCGCCGCGCAGGCCCAGCGCAGCGCGCTGGAGCTGGCGGGTGGACATGTTCGGCACCCGCAGGTCGATGGCCATGCCGCGCATGTGATAGCTGTTCTGGGCGACGCCGCTGTGGTCGGCCTCGCGCAGCATCGCATTGCTCTCCGGCGAGCGGTAGCCGGACACGATCTCGATCGGGCCGCGGCGGCCGATCTTGCGGCTCAGCGAATGCACCAGATCCAGCAGCTTCGGGTCGATCGGGTGGACCGTGTTGCTGCGGTGGTCGCGCAGCAGGTGGTTGATCGCCCGCATGGCGTCGCGCACGTAGCGGCCCTTGGACCAGTATTCGGCGCTGACCTTCTCCCCGGTGTGCAGGTTCACCAGGGACAGCACCCGCGGCGGGGCACGCAGGGTGGCGGCCTCCGCCTCCTCCGTGGCGAACAGGGTGCCGCCGGCGGAGGCGGTCGCCGCCGCCAGGCCCAGCCCGGCGCGCAGAAGATGGCGGCGGTCGAGATGACGGCGTTCGGTGGCGTGGCTCTCGCCAGCGCCCGGGCGAGCGGTCGTGGATGACCGGGCGTCCGCATCCTTCATCATGCTTCCTTCATATCCCGTTGCTCCGGCCCGGCAGGTCCACACTGTCGTTCGGACCCCGTGGACCGGCTGAGCCCAACATCGCACCCCGGCGAAGGTCGAGGTGCGTTGCGGTGCGTTAATCCGAAAGTGAGACAGTTTTAGGATGTCCGTGGTCTTTTCTGTCAAGAAACCATTGGTTAACCGATGAGGGTTTTTGCCGCGGTCCAGGGATTCCGCCGGCCGGCGTCACGGGCAGGGTGGATGCCGAACCGGAGCCGTTCGCGACCCGTTCGCAACCGGTTCGATTACAGAACGGTAACCGGCGCGACTCGGGGGCTGTCCGGGCAGGGCAGGGTGGAACGGCGGGTCTGCGCAGGCGCGGTCAAGGCCGTCCGGCCGGCCAAGCTCCTGTTTCCCATGCACCAACGGGTGACCGTTCCGGCCGCTCCGGCGAAAGCGATAGACAGGCCATGCCGAAACGCATTCTCCAAAAGAGGATGCGCAAAAGGAGTTTCCTTCAGCCTTCGGTAAGGAATGAATCGCATGATTGGCGCGATGTAACCATTTCCACGGCGTCAACCTGCCCGTGCCTACAACCTCAACCCCATCCGCTTCGACCGTGTCCTTCTTTCGGCCCGATCAACTGGCCGAGGTGCTGGACAGGCATGCCCGCTGGATCAAGGGTCAGCCGGGCGGCGTGCGGGCCAACCTCGCCATGGCCGACCTGGAGGGGGCGGACCTGTCGCAGCGCGATCTGCGCGGCGCCCGGCTGGTCGGCGCGCGGCTCGCCCGCGGGCGGTTGAACGGCACCAACCTGGCCGGCGCCGACCTGTTCGGGGTCGACCTGCGCGACGCCGACATCAGCCGCGCCAACCTGATGCAAACCGATCTGCGCGGCGCCCGCCTGCGTGCGGCGGACTTCTCCAACGCCAACCTGAAGGGCGCCGACCTGCGTGCCGGCACGCTGGAGCCGGGTGGCCCCGCCCGGCGCGGCGGCCCCGACGCCCAGGACGCCGACGGCACCCGCCAGATCCACAAGGCGGTGCTGGCCCGCCTGCAGAACGGCACGACGGCGGAGGGCGGCATCCCGACCGACCTGACCGGCGCGGTGCTGCGCGGCGCCAACCTGTCGGACGCCGACCTGACCGGCGCGATGCTGCAGAACGCCGACCTGTCGGGGGCGGTGCTGACCGGGGCGGACCTGTCGGGGGCGCGGCTGAACGGTGCCAACCTGTCGGGGGCGGCGCTGGACGGCACCCGTTTCGACCATGCCGACATGGTCGGCACCCGCATGGCCGATTGCGACCTGTCCGGGACCCGCATCGCCACCGCGCAGATGACCCGGCCGATCGACAGCATGGGATCGGAGATCCAGCGCGCCATCTTCGACCATGAGCGCTGGATCGACAGCATCGGCCAGCGCGGCCAGCGCGCCGACCTGGACGGCGCCGACCTCAGCCGGGCCGACCTGCGCAACGTCAACCTCAGCGCCGCCTCGCTGCGCGGGGCGAACCTGTCGGCGGCAGCGCTCACCGGCGCGCGGCTGATGATGACCGACCTGTCGGGCGCCAACCTGGAGGGCGCCAACCTGATGGGCGCCGACCTGTCGGGCGCCAACCTCAGCTATGCCGTGCTGGCCGGTGCAGACCTGACGCGGGTGCGGCTGGGACCGGCGGCGATCAAGGATCCGTCGGGCCGGCCGACAGGCCGCTCCTGGGCGGCCAACCTGATGGGCGCCGACCTGCGCTGCAGCCTGCTGGTGGGGACCTGTCTGGTGCAGGCCAACCTGTCCGACGCCAATCTCGACAGTGCCGACATGGATGGTGCCGACCTTGCCGGCGCCAAGCTGCAGCGCGCCACGCTTCCCGGGCGCCCGCCGCGGCGGGGGTAGCGGGCGCACCCTCGGGCAGTTGCCGAGAGCATCCGTCGCGAAACACCGGTCCTCACGGCAGCCGGATCGTCACCGTCGTGCCGACGCCGGGGCTGCTGTCGAGGCTCAGGCTGCCGCCATGGGCCTCGACGAAGCGACGGGCGAGCGGCAGGCCCAACCCGGTTCCGGCCTCCGCCTTGGTCAGGTAATTGTGGACCTGGCGGAACGGCTCCATGGCGATCACCATCTCGTCCGCGGTCATGCCGACGCCGGTATCGGCAATGACGATGACGGCTCCCTTGCCGTCCGGCCCGGCGGCGGCCTCCACCCGCACCGCGCCGCCGGCGGGCGTGAACTTGATGGCGTTGGACAGGACGTTCAGCACGGCCTGACGCATGCGGACCCCGTCCGCCATGACCATCGGGGACGGGACGACGGCACCGCCGGTCAGCGTCACGCCCTTGCGCAGGGCCAGCGCCTCCACCAGCCCCACGCAATCGTTCAGCAGGTCCGCCACCGCCATGCGGGTGGGGAACAGCTCCAGCCGGCCGGCCTCGATCTTCGCCATGTCCAGCAGTTCGTTGACGAGGTCGAGAAGGTGGCGTCCGGACTGGTGGATCGCGGCGATGTATTCGACATGCTTGGGTGGGGAGGCGCCGAAAATGCCGGACATCAGCGCTTCGGCGAAGCCGATGATCGCGTTCAGCGGCGTGCGCAGCTCGTGGCTCATGTTGGCGAGGAACTCTCCCTTGGCGCGGTTGGCTGCTTCGGCATGTTCCTTTTCCGATTCCAGCCGGCGGCGCTGTTCGATCAGCACCGCCTCCCGGGCGCGCCGCACCTCCTCCTCGGCGCTTTGGCGGCGGCGGTAGGAGCGCGATACCAGCAGCGCCAACACCAGCGTCGCGCCACAGGCGCCGGCGGCACCGCCGACCACCGTCAGGCGCAGGGTGTTCAGCCGCTTTTCCACAAGGTCTACCGGCACGCCCAGAGCCACCGTCCAGCCCGTTTCGGGCGAGCGGTGGAAGACGGCATAGACCGAGTCGCCGTCCTTGGTGCGGGCGGTGAAAGGGCCGGCGGTCATGGATGTCAGATGCGCTTCCAGCGAGGGGGTGATGCGATGGCCGAGAAAGGCGGAGGCGTCGTGGGAGCGGGCAGCGATCAGCATGGTCGGATCGATGACCGCCACCGTCCATTCCGGCGGAATCCTGCGGGTTTGCAGCGCGCCGGCCAAGCCCTCGAGCCCCAGTGCCAGCGACACCACATAGCGCACCCTCTCGGTCTGGCTGGCCGGGTCGTAGCGGATGATGGGAGCGCGCAGGATCAGGGACGACCGCCCCGGTGGGCCGCCCGGCGGCAGCACGCCGCCGATCACCGGGCGCGCGCTTTCGATCACTTGGCGGGTGACGTCGTCCAGCCGTGGCGGAGGCAGCGGCTGGACGCCCAGGGGGTAATGGGTGTGGAAGACGAAGCGGCCGGTGTCGGCGTCGATCAGTCCCATCGCCAGCCAGCCGGTCTGGCTGTGGGCGGCGGCGGTCGCTCCCTCATACATCAGGCGCGGATCGCCGGCGTTGGGCTGGAGCAGGGAAGCCAGCAACTCCAGCGGGCGCAGCTGGCTGGCCAGTTCGCGGTCGACCGCCAGCGAGAGCGAACTGGCGATCGATTGCAGTTCATCCTCGGTTTCTGCCTGCTCGCGGACAACGAGCTGCCAGACCAGGACGGCGCCGAACAGCAGCAGGGGCGCGGTCACCGCCAGGCCGACGGCAAGCAGGGAGCTGGTGAAGGTAAGACGCAACCTCTGATACTCCAACCGCGAGAGGGTGCCGGAGTGTTCCGGCCAGGGCGGTATGGGGCGCCGGTTCCAGGTGCCGCGGGCCTCGGCCCGGTCCTCCCGCGGTCAGGCGGCGCCGGTCAGCAGCCGGGTCAGCTCCACCGCCGTCTTCACCCGCATCTTCTCGAACACATGGCTGCGGTGGACCTCCACCGTGCGCATGCTGATGCCGAGTTCGTCGGCGATCACCTTGTTCAGGCGGCCGGCGACGACCAGCTCCATCACCTGCCGTTCGCGCTGGGTCAGTGTGGCGAGCCGGGCCGTCAGCCCGGCCTGTCCGGCCTCGCGCTCGCGCTGTTCGGCGTCGAAGGCCAGCGCGGCGATCACCCGGTCGACCAGCTCGTTGTCGTTGAAGGGTTTCTCCACGAAATCGCGGGCGCCCTTCTTCAGCGCGTTGACCGCGATGGGGACCTCGCCATGGCCGGTCAGGAAGATCACCGGCATGCGGCAGCCCCTGGACAGCAGCCGGTCGAACAGCTCCAGCCCGCTCATTCCATCCATGCGGATGTCCAGCAGCAGGCAGCCGGCGGTTTCCGGACGCCACGCCTCCAGGAAGGCTTCGGCCGAGGGCCAACCGGCCACCGGCACGTTGCGCGACTGGAACAGCCAGCCGAGAGCGTCGCGGATCGCCTCGTCGTCGTCGACGATGTGGAGCGTGGTCATTCGGCAGCCTCCGCGGCGTGCTGGATATGGACGGGCAGGGTGAACAGGAAGCGGGTGCCCTCCGGGATTCCCTCGGGCATTCCCTCCGTTCCGTCGGCGTCCGCCGCCACCGGCTCGAACCACAGCCGGCCGCGGTGGTGCTCGACGATGGACCGGCAGATGTTCAGGCCCATTCCCATACCCTCGCGCTTGGTGGTGAAGAAAGGGGAAAACAGCCGCTCGGCGATGTCGGGGGCGATGCCGCAGCCATGGTCGCGGATCTCGGTCAGCAGCACGCCGTCCCCGGCGCGGACGGTGACGGTCAGCCGGCGATGGGGGCGCGGGGTGCGGGCCATCGCCTCGATGCCGTTGCGCATCAGGTTCAGCACCACCTGCTGCAACAGGATGCGGTCGCCGGTGACCGGCGGCAGGTCGGCCGGAGCGTCCAGCTCGACCCGCACGCCCAGCCGGGCGGCGTCGCCGCCGGTCAGCCCGACGCAATCCTCCAGCACGCGGGCGAGCGAGCAGGGAACGACGTTCGGGTCGCGCTTGCGGACGAAATCATGGATGCGGCGCACGACCAGCCCGGCGCGCTTGGCCTGCGCCGCGAGCTTCTCCAGCGCCGCCGCCACCTCGTCGGTGTCGAACCGGCCGGAGCGCAGCCGGTTGAGGCTGCCGGTGCAGTAGCTGGCGATGGCCGACAAGGGCTGGTTCAACTCGTGCGCCAGGGTGGAGGCCATCTCGCCCATGGTGATCAGGCGCGAGGTCTGCTGCAGCCGTTCCTGCTGCTGGCGGGCCAGCTCCTCGGCATGCTTGCGCTCGGTGATGTCGAGGACCGAGCCCATCCAGCCTGTCTGCCGGCCGTTGGCGTCGATCAGCGGCGCCTCGTAGATCAGCGCGTCGAACCGTTCGCCGTTGGCACGGCGGAAGCGCAGCTCCAACCCGGCTTCCGGGGCGCGGCCGGCCAGCACGTCCAGGAAGGCGGCCTCGGCCTGGTCGATCTCCTCCGGCAGCCAATAGGGCATCGGCGGACCGCGCCCGACCAGGGCGTCGGCCTCCAGCCCGACCATCCGGCAGAAGGCCGGGTTGACATAGGTGATGCGCCCGTCCAGGTCGCGGGCGCGCATGCCGACCGTCAGGCTGTCTTCCATCGCCTTGCGGAAGGCGTGCTCCTCGCGCAGGGCCTCCTCCGCCCGCAGGCGGCCGGCGATGTGGCGGCGCAGCGACCACAGGCTCCACAGGGCCGAACCGGTCAGTGCGAAGATCGCCGCCACCAGCACGGTGCGGGTGACGTTCGAATCGCTGGGATAGGCGGTGGCGACCAGTGCCAGCCCGTGGCCGGGCGGGTCGAAGGGGATGACGTGGCTGCGCGACGGATCGGGCGCCGGGCCGTTCCCCGCCTCCGCCGCTGCCCCCGGCACCACCATGCGCGATTTCGCCCCCAGCACCGCGCCGGTGGCGTCGATCACCTCCAGCTGATAACGCTGGGCGAACCACCACGGCACATGGTGGGTCAGCATCGCTTCGAACGAGAAGACGCCGACCAGCGCCCCGGCGAAGACCCCGTCGCGGAAGATCGGGAAGGCGACATCGAAGCCGCGGTCGGTGGCGTCGATCCGGTAGGGGGCGCCATAGGCCCGCAGGCCGGAGAAGCGCGCGATGCGCACCGCGTCGGCGCGGGTCAGCCCGTCGGGCGTTGGGCCGGACGCCCCGTCCGCCGCGACGCCGTCCGCCGGCCGATCGCCGGAACCGGGCAGCGGCGGCTCGGACAGCGCGGCCCGCCCCTGGGCGTCCAGCCACAGCACCCGTTCGATGGCCGGGTTGGTGTTGACCACCAGCCGGGCCATCGCGGCGAACTGTCGCAGGTCGACCCCGGTCCGGCCCAGCGCTTCCGCCAGCCGTTCCAGCTTGTCCTCGTCGGAGGCGAGCTGGAAATGCAGGTTCTGCTCCACCCACAGCGAATCCTTGATCAGGGCCAGCGACTCCTCGTCGCGCTCGTTGCGTTGCAGCAACCACAGGAAGGCGCCCAGCAGGACGACGACCAGCACCATCGCCACGATCGGCATGGCGTGCGGCACCGCCCACCCGGTCCGTGCGGCGGGTGGGGCGGCGGACAGGGTCTTGCGGTCGGGGCCGCTCTTGGGGCCGCTCTTGGGGCCGGGCGTGAGGTCGGGCATGGGGCCGGGCATGGGGCTGGAACGAAAGTGGTGGCGGCAGCGATGGCTGTATCGGGCGAAAGTGGGATATGCCGACTCTGCGGATATCCACAATAGCCGCAAACCCTCCGATCATGAACAATGCGGAACAAGTTCAGGGCGGAACATTCCGTCCAACCGATAAACAACACCAGAGGGGGACGCACCTAATGAAACTCGTCAAGCTCCTGTGCGCCGCGGCGGTCGGCTGCATGATGTCGGCGCCGCTGGCCCTGTCCACGGCCTGGGCCCAGGACCAGATCGTCATCAAGTTCAGCCACGTCGTCGCGCCGGAGACTCCGAAGGGCAAGGGTGCCGAGAAGTTCAAGGAACTGGCCGAGAAGCTGACCGCCGGCAGGGTCAAGGTCGAGGTCTATCCGAACAGCCAGCTCTACAAGGACAAGGAAGAGCTGGAGGCGCTGCAGCTGGGCGCCGTGCAGATGCTGGCCCCGTCGCTGGCCAAGTTCGGCCCGCTGGGCGCCAAGGAATTCGAGGTCTTCGACCTTCCCTACATCTTCCCGAACAAGGACGTCCTGCAGCGCGTCACCAAGGGCGAGATCGGCAAGAAGCTGTTCCAGAAGCTGGAAAGCAAGGGCATCATCGGCCTGGCCTATTGGGACAACGGCTTCAAGATCATGAGCGCGAACAAGCCGCTCATCAAGCCGGAGGACGTGAAGGGCCTGAAGTTGCGCATCCAGTCGTCCAAGGTGCTCGACGCCCAGATGCGCGCTCTCGGCGCCCTGCCGCAGGTGATGGCCTTCTCGGAAGTGTACCAGGCGCTGCAGACCGGCGTCGTCGACGGTACGGAGAACCCGCCGTCCAACATGTTCACCCAGAAGATGCACGAGGTGCAGAAGAACGCCACCCTGACCGAGCACGGCTATCTCGGCTATGCGGTCATCGTGAACAAGAAGTTCTGGGACGGCCTGCCCGGCGACGTCCGCACCAGCCTGGAAGGTGCGATGAAGGAGGCGACCGACTACGCCAACGACATCGCCCAGCATGAGAACGACGTCTCGCTGGCCCAGATGAAGGCGTCCGGCAAGACCGAGTTCCACACCCAGACCAAGGAAGAGCGCGAGGCCTGGATGAAGGCGCTGAAGCCGGTCCACAAGGATGCCGAATCCCGCGTCGGCAAGGACCTGATCGAAGCGATCTACAAGGAAGCCGCCGCCGCCGGCTTCAAGATGTAAGGACCGCAGGTGAGGGGGCGGCGTCTTCCGACCGGAAGGCGCCGCCCGGCCCACCGCCGGCACCATGCCCGTCATCCCCGCGAAGGCGGGGATCCGGATGCTTTCCACCATGGATCATGAGTGTGCAGGCCTGGATCCCCGCCGTCGCGGGGATGACGATCAGGACGTCTCCACCGCTTGCCTCATGCGCGGCGGCGACGCTCCGATGGACCCGACCATCTCCGCCGACCGGGAGATTTCCCCGACATGTTCATGAAAATCCTCGACCGCCTTGAGGAGACGCTGATCGCGTCGCTCATGGCGGGGGCGACGCTCGTCATCTTCGCGGCCGTCGTCCACCGCTATCTCTCCGGCATTCCCGTCATCCAGGACTATGTGCTGCACTGGAACCTCGCCTGGGCGCAGGAGCTGTGCATCTACATGTTCGTGTGGATGGCCAAGTTCGGCGCCGCCTATGGCGTGCGCACCGGCATCCATGTCGGCGTCGACGTCGTCATCAACCGGATGGAGCCCAAGCTGTACGGCAAGTTCGTGCTGTTCGGGCTCGGGGCCGGCGCGCTCTTCACCTTCATCGTCGGGTCGCTGGGCAGCCGGTTCGTCTACCACATCTCGCAGACCGAGCAGGTGTCGGCCGACCTGGAATGGCCGATGTGGATCATCTATCTGGCGGTGCCGCTCGGCTCCTACCTGATGTGCTTCCGCTTCCTCCAGGTCGCCTGGGGCTTCATCCGCAACGGTGAGCTTCCCCGTCACGACCATGCCCATGTCGACGGCATCGACCCGGTCGAAGCCGCCAAGGAAGGAGGCCCGGCATGAACGCCGCCATCATCTTCGGGCTTCTTCTGGCCCTCATGCTCACCGGCATGCCGATCTCGATCTCGCTCGGCCTGACCGTCCTGTCCTTCCTGTTCTTCATGACCACCGTCCCGATCGACGCGGTGGCGCTGAAGCTGTTCACCGGCATCGAGAAGTTCGAGATCATGGCGATCCCGTTCTTCATCCTGGCCGGCAATTTCCTGACCCATGGCGGCGTCGCCCGCCGCATGATCAACTTCGCCACCGCGATGGTCGGCCACTGGCACGGCGGCCTCGGCCTTGCCGGCGTCATGGCCTGCGCCCTGTTCGCGGCGGTGTCGGGCTCCAGCCCGGCGACGGTGGTCGCCATCGGCTCGATCATCCTGCCGGCGATGGTGGCGCAGGGCTTCCCGCGCAACTTCGGTGCCGGCGTCGTCACCACCTCCGGCGCGCTGGGCATCCTGATCCCGCCGTCGATCGTGATGGTGATGTACTGCGTCGCCACCACCGGGCACCCGCAGGCGCCCTCCATCGGCCAGATGTTCATCGCCGGCGTGGTGCCGGGCCTGCTGCTGGCCCTGTTCCTGGGCTTCACCACCTGGAACCGGGCGCGCCGCTTCGGCTATCCGCGCCTGCCCAAGGCAAGCCTCGGCCAGCGCCTGCATGCCCTGCGCGAAAGCTTCTGGGGCCTGCTGCTGATCGTCGTGGTGATGGGCGGCATCTACAGCGGCATCTTCACCCCGACCGAGGCGGCGGCGATGGCCGCGGTCTACGCCTTCGTCGTCGCCGTCTTCGTCTACAAGGACATGCCGCTCAGCCGGGTGCCGAAGGTGCTGCTGGACAGCGCCAGCATGTCGGCGATGCTGCTCTACATCATCACCAACGCGGTTCTGTTCTCGTTCCTGATGACGTCGGAACAGATCCCGCAGAACATGGCGGCCTGGATCCTCGACCAGAACATGGGCGTCTGGGTCTTCCTGCTGGTGGTGAACATCATCCTGCTGATGGCCGGCAACTTCATGGAGCCGTCGTCCATCGTCCTGATCATGGCGCCGATCCTGTTCCCGGTCGCCATGAAGCTGGGCATCGACCCGGTGCATTTCGGCATCCTGATCATCGTGAACATGGAAGTCGGCATGTGCCACCCGCCGGTGGGCCTCAACCTGTACGTGGCGTCGGGCATCACCAAGATGGGCATCACCGAGCTGACGGTCGCGGTGTGGCCGTGGCTGCTGACGATGCTGATCTTCCTCGGCCTCATCACCTATGTGCCGGCGATCACCCTGTGGTTCCCGCGTCTGCTCGGCTTCATGTAAAGCCGTAAGTCTGGAAGGGATTTTTCCCGTCGGCGACTGGGGCCGCGGCGTCCGGATACCGGGACGCCGCGGCCCTTTGCATGTCCGGCACCCCATTCTTGTGGATTGAAGCCGATGCGCGGCACGGCCTACACTTCGGCCTTCCCGCCGCCAGCCAGACCAGAGGTTAGCCTTGCCGGCCCAGTTCCAGCCCACCGCCTGTCCGCACGACTGTCCCAGCACCTGCGCCCTGGAGGTGGAGCGTCTCGCCCCCGACCGCATCGGCAAGGTGCGCGGTGCGGCGGAGAACAGCTACACCGCCGGCGTCATCTGCGCGAAGGTCAGCCGCTATGCCGAGCGCGTGCATTCTCCCGACCGGCTGAAGACGCCGCTGCTGCGCACCGGCCCCAAGGGATCCGGCCAGTGGGCGGAGATCGGCTGGGACGAGGCGCTGGACCGCATCGCCGACAACTTCCTCGCCGCCGAGCGCACCCACGGTCCCGAAGCGGTCTGGCCCTATTTCTATGCCGGCACCATGGGGCTGGTGCAGCGCGGCGCCATCCAGCGCCTGCGCCATGCCAAGGGCTACTCGCGCCAGACCAGCACGGTCTGCGATACGCCGGCCAACATGGGCTGGCTCGCCGGCTATGGCGACATCCGCGGCGCCGACCCGCGCGAGATGGCGGACAGCGACCTGATCGTCAACTGGGGCGGCAACCCGGTGGCGACCCAGGTCAACGTGATGACCCATGTCAGCCGGGCCCGCAAGGGCCGTGGCGCCAAGCTGGTCACCATCGACCCCTACCGCACCGGCACCGCCGAAGTCTCCGACATGCACCTGATGCTGCGGCCGGGCACCGACGGGGCGCTGGCCTGCGCGGTGATGCATGTGCTGTTCCGCGACGGCCACGCCGACCGCGCCTATCTCGCCCGCATGGCCGGCGACACCGCGGCGCTGGAGGCGCATCTCGCGACCCGCACGCCCGAATGGGCGGCCGGCATCACCGGCCTGACCGTCGCGGAGATCGAGGAATTCGCCCGCCTCTACGGCACAACCGAGCGGTCCTACCTGCGCGTCGGCTACGGCCTGTCGCGCGCCCACAACGGCGCGGCCCAGGTCCATGCCGTGTCCTGCCTGCCGGTGGTCACCGGCGCGTGGCAGCACAAGGGGGGCGGGGCGCTCTACTGCTCGTCGGGCATCTACAAGCTCGACAAGACCCTGTCGGAGGGGCTCGACCGCCTCGACACGTCGGTCCGCAGCTTCGACCAGTCGCGCATCGGCGCGGTGCTGACCGGCGACCCGCGCGACCTGACCGGCGGCCCGCCGGTGACGGCGATGCTGATCCAGAACACCAACCCGGTGACGATCTGCCCGGACTCGACCCGCGTCCGCCAGGGCTTCCTGCGCGAGGACCTGTTCGTCGCCGTGCATGAGCAGTTCATGACCGACACGGCCAAGCTGGCCGATCTGGTGATCCCTGCCACCACCTTCCTGGAGCATGACGACATCTACCGCGGCGGCGGCCAGATGCACATCCTGATCGGCCGCAAGGTGATCGAGCCGCAGTTCGAGGCGCGCGAGAATCACTGGGTGATCTCCGAGATCGCACGGCGCGTCGGCGCCGAGCATCCGGGCTTCGGCATGACCGCGCTGGAGATCGTCGACGCCATGCTGAAGGCGTCGAATCTCGGCGACGCGGCGACGCTGACGGAACAGCGCTGGATCGACGCCCAGCCCGATTTCGAAACCTCGCATTTCCTCAACGGTTTCGCCCACCCCGGCGGCAAGTTCCGATTCGCCCCCGACTGGGCGGCGCTCGGTCCCTATGGCGGCATGCCGGAGATGCCGGACCACATGGCCCCCGGCCGCGATGCCGATGCGGACCACCCGTTCCGCCTCGTCACTGCTCCGGCCCGCCAGTTCCTCAACACCTCCTTCACCGAGACCCTGACCGCCCAGCGGCGCGAGGGCCGGCCGACCGCGCTGATCCATCCCGACGACGCGGCGGAGCTGGATCTGGCCGACGGTGCGCCGGTGCGCCTCGGCAACCTGCAGGGCAGCGTGGTGGTCCATGCGAAGCCCTTCGCCGGTGTGCCGCGCGGCGTGGTGATCGTCGAGGGCATCTGGCCCAACAGCGCCTTCGTCGAGGGCATGGGCATCAACAGCCTGACCTCGCCGGAGCCGGTGCCGCCGGCCGGCGGCGCGGCGTTCCATGATACCGCGGTGTGGATGCGGGCGGCGTAGGTTCGGCTGCGGTCGCCCCCTCCCTAACCCTCCCCCCCTTGCGCGGGAGAGGGAACTCCGCCACGCTCCGACAAAGCTCCTACCCCCTCTCCCGCGAAGCGGGGGAGGGATGGGGAGGGGGCATTCGTAGCCGCAACCTGACCGCAAACATCCCACCCCTGCCCACGCCCGCCGTGCAGGGCACGCCCATCTCTGCTATGGCTGTGCCCCGTCCCCGACACTGTGCAGCACCGCCATGACCGAGCCCGCCGCCTTCCTCAACGTCGCCAACTCCCTGTCCGGCAAGCGCTGGCAGGCGCGGCCCTGCGACGAGCGGCAGGCGCAGGCCCTCACCCAGGGGCGCGGACTGCCCGAGATCGTCGGCCGGGTGCTGGCCGCCCGCGGCGTCACCGAGGAGAGCTGCGAGACCTTCCTCAACCCGACGCTTAAGGCGCTGCTGCCCGACCCCTCGCGCTTCCGCGACATGGATCCTGCGGCCGAGCGCATCGCGCGGGCGATCCGCGACGGCGAGGCGGTCGCGGTGTTCGGTGACTACGACGTCGACGGCGCCACCTCCGCCGCACTGCTGCGCCGCTTCTTCCGCGCGCTCGGCGCCGACATCCGCGTCTATGTCCCCGACCGCATCAAGGAGGGCTACGGCCCGAATGCCGCGGCGCTGCTGCGGCTGAAGGGGGAGGGGGTGCGGCTGGTGGTGACGGTCGATTGCGGCGTCTCCGCCTTCGCGGCGCTGGAGGCGGCGGCCGATGCCGGGCTGGAGGTGGTGGTGCTCGACCACCATGCCGCCGAGCCGCGCCTGCCGCCGGCCGTGGCGCTGGTCAACCCCAACCGGCTGGACGAGGACGGCGCCTACCGCACGCTCTGCGCCGTCGGCGTCACCTTCCTCACCATCGTCGCCGTCAACCGCACCCTGCGCCGGTCCGGCTTCTACCGCGACCGGGCCGAGCCGAACCTGATGGAGTGGCTCGACCTCGTGGCGCTCGGCACGGTGTGCGATGTGGTGCCGCTGACCGGGCTGAACCGCGCGCTGGTGGCGCAGGGGCTGAAGGTGATGGCGCGCCGCGCCAACCCCGGCCTTGCCGCCCTGTCCGACGTGGCGGGGGTGAAGGAGAAGCCCGACGCCTACCATGCCGGCTATGTCCTCGGCCCGCGGGTGAATGCCGGCGGCCGGGTCGGGGCGTCCGACCTCGGCGCCCGCCTGCTGTCGACCGACGACCCGATCGAGGCGATGGAGCTTGCCCAGCGGCTGGAGGCCCACAATGCCGAGCGCCGCACCGTCGAGCAGGTGGTGCTGGACGAGGCGCTGGAGCGCGTCGCCGCCGACGCCGGGCGCGACACCGATCTGGTCTTCGTCGCCGGCGAGGGCTGGCATCCCGGCGTCATCGGCATCGTCGCCGCCCGCCTGAAGGAGCGCTACAGCCGCCCGGCCTGCGTGGTGGCGCTGGAGCAGGCGGCAGACGGCAGCGTCATCGGCAAGGCGTCGGGCCGGTCGGTGCGCGGCGTCGATCTCGGCGCCGCGGTGATCGCCGCCCGGCAGGAGGGGCTGCTGCTGGCCGGCGGCGGCCACCGCATGGCGGCCGGCTTCACCGTGGCCGGGGACAAGCTCGACGCGCTGCGCGACTTCCTGCACGGCCGCATCTCCGAACAGGTCGCCGCCGTGCCGCTGGTGCCGACGCTGGAACTGGACGGCGCGCTGTCGGTCGGCGGCGCCAGCGTCGGGCTGGTGACGATGCTGGACAAGCTCGGCCCCTACGGCACCGGCAATTCCGAACCGCGCTTCGCCATCGCCGACGCCCGGGTGGTGCGGGCCGACGTGGTGGGCGCCAACCATGTGCGCTGCATCCTCCAGGGCAACGACGGCGCCCGGCTGAAGGCCATCGCCTTCCGCGCGCTGGACAACGACATGGGCCAGGCCCTGCTGAACGGCCGCGGCGCTCCCTTCCACCTGGCCGGCGTGCTGCGCATCGACCGCTGGAACGGCGCGGAGGGCGTGCAGTTGCTGATCGACGATGCCGCCCCGGCGCGGTCCGTCTAGGGTTTTTTCCGAGGACTCCCAAGGGCTTGGGCTGGACGCCGGCGAAAAATATCGGGGCATGCAAAAAAGCGCTTGCGCTCCCCGGCTCCGATCTTTAGAAAGCGCGTCACCGCGAACGACGTCCCCGTCGTCTAGAGGCCTAGGACACCGCCCTTTCACGGCGGCGACACGGGTTCGACTCCCGTCGGGGACGCCACCTTCTCCAAGGTGCGCGACAAGCTTAGAGGCCCGGCTGCAAAGCCGGGCCTTTTGCATTTCGACCAGTTTGCTCTCTCCGGCCGCAGCGGAGCTGACCGCCATGACCGCCTCCGATCCCGCCATCCCGCTCAGCGTCGCCCCGATGATGGACTGGACCGACCGGCATTGCCGGTACTTCCACCGTCTGCTGTCGCGCTCGACCCTGCTCTACACCGAGATGGTGACCACCGGCGCCGTGCTGCATGGCGACCGCGAGCGGCTGCTGGGATTCGATGCGGCGGAACATCCGGTGGCGCTCCAGCTCGGCGGCTCCGACCCGGCCGACCTCGCCGCCTGCGCCCGCATCGCCGAGGAGTGGGGGTACGGCGAGGTGAACCTCAATGTCGGCTGCCCCAGCGACCGGGTGCAGTCCGGCCGGTTCGGCGCCTGCCTGATGGCGGAGCCCGATCTGGTGGCGCGGCTGGTCGGCGCGATGCGGGAGGCGGTGTCGATCCCCGTCACCGTCAAGTCGCGCATCGCCATCGACGAGATGGAGGAGTGGCCGACGCTCGACCGTTTCATCCGCACCGTCTCGGCCGCCGGCTGCACCCATTTCATCGTGCATGCGCGCAAGGCGTGGCTGAAGGGGCTCAGCCCCAAGGAGAACCGCGACATTCCGCCGCTGCGCTACGATCTCGTCCACCGGCTGAAGGCCGAGCACCCGCACCTGAGCATCGCCATCAATGGCGGCATCCGGACGCTTGACGAGGCGGCGGAGCATCTGGCCACGCTCGACAGCGTGATGATCGGCCGCGCCGCCTACGAGACGCCCTATATCCTGGCCGATGCCGACCGCCGCCTGATGGGCGGGGAGGCCGGTCCCGACCGCCATGCGGTGATCGGCGCCATGCTGCCCTACATCGAGGCGCGCAGGACGCTGGGCACGCCGCTGTCGTCCATCACCCGACACATGCTGGGCCTGTTCCAGGGATTGCCCGGCGCCCGTGCCTACCGCCGCCACATCGCCGAGAACGCCCATCGGCCGGGTGCCGGCCCGGAGGTGCTGGAACATGCCGCGTCCCTGGTGCGGCGGCGCGGGGCCGGCGAGGCGGTGGAGGAGGCCGCCTGACGCTGCCCGACGCGGGCTTGCACCCGGATGGAACAGTGAACAGGGGTCGGAAAACCGTTTCACGGCGTTCCAAACGTTCCATCCCTGTCCCTATCGGCCGCCGCCATTCCCTGGCCGTCCGACGGGGAGGGGCGGCCAGGGAGGGCGTGCGCGATGTGGCGGGTCGGGTCGTCGCGGGTCGTCCCGGAGGCTTCTTGCCCACCCCCGCGTTACCGCTTGCGGCGCCCTCACCCCGGCGTGCTATACAGGGGCAACTTCGAAAGCGCCCAAGACGACGATGCTTCCTCGCCCGTACCGCCTGCCGCTGACGGCCATCCTCCTGTCCGCCGCCCTGTCCGCCTGCTCCTCCACCAAGGAGGACGCATATGTCGAACGCCCGGCCGACCAGCTTCTGTCGGAAGCCGACGCGGCGATGCGCGAGGAGGCCTTCAAGAGGGCGGCCAAGCTCTACGACGAGGTGGAGCGCCAGCACCCCTATTCGGAGTCGGCCAGCAAGGCGCAGCTGCTCGCCGCCTATGCCCATTATCAGGATTTGAAGTACGACGACGCCATCCTGGCGCTCGACCGCTTCATCCAGCTTCATCCGGGCAGCCCGGATGTCGACTACGCCTACTACATGCGGGCGCTGTGCTATTACGAGCAGATCACCGACGTGCGCCGCGACCAGCGGATGACCCGGCTATCGCTCGACGCGCTGTCGGAGGTGGTCCGCCGCTTCCCCGAAAGCCAGTATGCCCGCGACGCGAAGCTGAAGATCGACCTGACCAACGATCACCTTGCCGGCAAGGAGATGGAGGTCGGGCGCTTCTACCTGCGTCAGAAACAATATACCGCCGCGATCAACCGCTTCCGCGTCGTCGTTGAAAATTACCAGACCACGTCCCATGTGGCGGAGGCGCTTCACCGCCTGGTGGAGTGCTATCTGGCGCTGGGCGTGGCCGACGAGGCGAAGGCCGCCGCGGCAGTGCTCGGCCACAACTTCCCCGGCAGCGAATGGTACACGGACAGCTACGCACTGCTGGTGGACGCCAACCTGCGTCCCGAGCGAAACGAGAAGTCGTGGATCAGCAAAGCCTGGAACTCCCTGTTCTAGGCCGTTCCATGCTGGTGTCGCTGACGATCCGGGACGTCGTCCTGATCGAGCGGCTCAGCCTGTCCTTCCGCAAGGGCCTGTGCGCCCTGACCGGCGAGACCGGTGCCGGCAAGTCGATCCTGCTCGACGCGCTCGGGCTGGCGCTCGGCGCCCGCGCCGATTCCGGACTGGTGCGCCACGGCGCCGATCAGGCGTCCGTCACCGCGGAATTCGAGCTGTCCGGCGACCATCCGGCCTTTGCCATCCTGAAGGAACAGGGGCTGGCCTCCGACAGCGGGGGCGGCTCGGGTGACGGGACGCTGGTGATCCGCCGCACCGTCAACACCGATGGCCGCAGCCGCGCCTGGGTCAACGACCAGCCGGTCGGCGTCGGCCTGCTGAAGACGCTGGGCGCCGAACTGGTCGAGGTGCATGGCCAGTTCGACACCCATGGCCTGCTGAACCCGCAGACCCACCGCGGCGTGCTCGATGCCTATGCCGGGCTGTCGGCCCGGGCGGCGCAGGTCGCCGCCGCCCACCGGGCCTGGCGGCAGGTCGAGGATGCGCGCCACTCCGCCGCCGCCGACATCGCCCGCGCCCGCTCGGAGGAGGAATATCTCCGCCATGCGGTGGCCGAGTTGGATGCGCTCGCCCCCAAGGCCGGCGAGGAGGAGGAGCTGTCGGAAACCCGCGCGGTGCTGATGCACCGGGAAAAGCTGGTCGACGGCATGAACGCCGCCTATGCCGAGCTGTCGGGCGACCGTGGCGTCGAACGCGCGCTGTCGTCGGCCATCCGCACGCTGAGCCGCATCGCCGACAAGGCCGGCGGCACGCTGGATCCGGTGATCGCCGCGCTCGACCGTGCCGCGACCGAGGCGGCGGAGGCAATCGCCGCCCTGCAATCGGCATCCAGCGGCGTGGACATGGACCCGCGCGCCCTGGAAAAGCTGGAAGAGCGCCTGTTCGCCCTGCGTGCCGCCGCCCGCAAGCATGGCGTGGCCGTCGATGCGCTGGCGCGTCTGCGCGACGAGATGGCCGGTCGCCTGCTGCTGATCGAGGATCAGGGCGACCTGCTGGCAAAGCTGGCGAAGGAGGCCGAACTGGCCCGCGCCGCCTTCCACAAGGCCGCCGAGGCGCTGGGGGCATCCCGCCGCGAGGCCGCCGGCCGGCTCGACATCTCGGTGGCGGCCGAGCTGGCGCCGCTGAAGATGGAAAAGGCCAAGTTCCGCACCCTGGTCGAACCGCTCGACGAATCGGAGTGGAGCGCGGCTGGCATCGACCGCGTCGCCTTCCAGGTGGCGACCAATCCCGGTTCGCCGGCCGGCGCCTTGAACAAGATCGCATCCGGCGGCGAGCTGGCCCGATTCATGCTGGCCCTGAAGGTGGTGCTGGCCCAGACCTCCACCGTCGGCACGCTGGTGTTCGACGAGGTCGATACCGGCATCGGCGGCGCCGTCGCCGCTGCGGTGGGCGAGCGTCTGGAGACGCTCGGCCACGGCCTGCAGGTGCTGGTCGTCACCCACAGCCCGCAGGTCGCGGCGCGCGGTGCCGTGCATCTGAAGGTGCAGAAGTCGCAGACGGGTGAGCAGGTCACAACCGGCGTCACCGAGCTGGACGGCGACGAGCGGCGCGAGGAGATCGCCCGCATGCTTTCCGGCGCCACCGTCACGGCGGAAGCCCGCGCCGCTGCCGACAGCCTGATCGCCGGCCGCGGCTGACCGTCAACCTGCGTGCCGGCCTGCGTGCCGGCGTCCCGCTTCGCGTGCAGGGCAGGGGCAATGCCTCGCGAAAACTCGGTTTCCGAGCCGGTCCGCCAACCGGAATGCGCCATCACGCCTCCGTGGGACGATCCCATCGGCACCGCTTGCCGGTTGTGGCAAGCCTGCCGAAATTCCACGCGCATACTGTTCGGATCCGGCCCGATCGGTCCAAATGATCGGACAAAAAGGCAGAAATCTTATCCTATGTTAAGTTAACGGGCCTTTATTGGATCATAGGAATAGTCTGTTTGGCAATGTTGCGGTGCTGCATTGCCTTGCCTAGATTGTCATGGGTTCCCTTTGGCAGGTCCTGGCAAGGGATACGGTCCAGCTTCCGCTTGAGGTCGCGTTTGTCCGAAGTCTTCGTTCGATGAGCGGTTCGGTACCCAAGGGGTCCGTCGACCTCACCGATTGCGACCGCGAGCCCATCCATCAGCTGGGCCTGATCCAGCCGACGGGCTTCCTGATCGCCGTTTCGGCCGATTGGATCGTCCTGCATGTCTCCGCCAACATCGGCAGCTGGCTGGGAGTGGAGCCCGAGGATCTGCTCGGCACGCCCTTGGCCAGCGTGATCGGTGGGGAGGCGCTGCATACCATCCGGGGCCGGCTCCAGGTCGCCCATATCAACGGCAGCGTCGAGCGGGCCTTTGGCGTCCGGCTGACGGATACGGTCCCGGTCTGCGACGTCGCCGTCCATCTGTCCGGTTCTGCCATCGTGATCGAGGCGGAACCGAGCGAGGGCGAGGGGCCGCAGGATTCCGGGTCGCTGCTGCGCTCGATGATCGCGCGGGTCCAGAACACCCGTGGTTTCGAGGCTTTCTGCCGCGAGACCGCCCGGCAGATGCGGGCGCTGACCGGCTTCGACCGGGTGATGGTCTACCGTTTCGCCGAAGACGGGTCGGGCGAGGTGATCGCGGAATCGGCGGTGCATGGCATCGGCAGCTTCCTCGGCCAGCGCTACCCCGCCTCCGACATTCCGCAGCAGGCCCGGCGCCTGTACGAGCGCAACTGGCTGCGCTGCATCGCCGACGTCAATGCCCAGCCGGTGCCGGTGGTGCCGGCCTTCGACCCGACCGGCCAGCCGCTCGACCTGACGCTCAGCCTGCTGCGCAGCGTGTCGCTGGTCCATGTCGAATATCTCCGCAACATGGGCGTCGGCGCCTCCCTGTCGGTCTCGATCCTGCGCCATGGCAAGCTGTGGGGCCTGTTCGCCTGCCACCATCGCCGCGCCCGTTCGCTGTCCTTCGAACGGCGCACGACGGCCGAACTGTTCGGCCAGATGGTTTCGCTGCTGCTGGAAGGGCGGGAGCGCGAGCAGGAGAGCCAGCACGAGGCCCAGGCCCGCCGCGCCCATGTCCGCATCATGTCGATGCTCGCCGACAGCGAATCGCCGCTGGAAAGCCTGATCACCTTTGCCGGGGAGTTGAGGGGGCTGATCCAGTGCGACGGCTTCGCCTGTTGCATCGACGGCGAACTGCATCTGGAGGGCGAGACCCCGACGCGTGAGGAGACGCTTGGCGTCATGCGTTTCCTGCACCGGGCGCCGCCCAGCATGGTCTATGTCAGCGACCATCTGGGAGCGGTCCATCCGCCGGCACGCGATTTCACCGAACGCGCCTGCGGTCTGCTGGCGATCCCGGTGTCGCGCACGCCGCGCGATTATCTGGTCTTCTTCCGCAGGGAACTGGTGCGCACCGTCACCTGGGGCGGCGACCCGTCGAAGCCGGCGCAGTACGGACCCAACGGCCCGCGCCTGACCCCGCGCAAGAGCTTCGAGGCATGGAAGGAGACGGTGATCGGCCGGTCCCGGCCGTGGAGCGACGTCGACCTGCGCACAGCCGAATCGCTGCGGGTGACCCTGCTGGAGGTGGTGCTGCGGCTGGCCGACGTCGCCGGCCGCGCCCGCCGTCAGGCCAGCGAGCGGCAGGAACTGCTGATCGCCGAACTGAACCACCGGGTCCGCAACATCCTCAGCCTCGTCCGCGCGCTGGTGCGCCAGAGCGAAAGCGGGGCCGAGACGGTGCAGCAGTTCGCCGCCATCGTCGCCGGTCGGATCGAGGCGCTGGCCCGTGCCCACGACCAGATCACCGCCGACAATTGGGGGCCGGCCTCGCTGCGTGCCCTGATCGTGGCGGAGACCGGCGCCTATCTGTCCGCGAAGGCCGAGCGGGTCCGGTTGTCCGGGCCGGAGGTGCTTCTTGCACCGCAGGCTTTCTCGGTCTTCGCGCTGGTGGTGCATGAACTGACGACAAACTCGGCAAAATACGGCGCGCTCAGCGACAGCGGCGGCTGGGTCGAAGCGTGCTGGTCGATCGACGGGGGCGGATGCCTCCATATCGACTGGCAGGAAAATGGCGGCCCGCCGGTTCGGGCGCCGTCGCGCACCGGCTTCGGCACGACGGTGATCGAACGCTCCGTCCCACACGACATCGGGGGACAGGCGGAGGTCACCTATGTACTGTCGGGTCTGCGGGCGCGTTTCATGATCCCGGCGGTCTACGTCACGGTTGCCTCGGCCGTGCCATCGGCCGGACGGGCTGGCCAGCCCGTTCCGTCGGTGGATTTTTCCATCGGCGGTCCGGTGCTGCTGCTGGAAGACAACATGATCATCGCCATGGCGACGGAAGACGTGCTGATGAGCTTCGGTGCCAGCCGCGTCAACACCGCCGCCGGCGTCCGCCATGCCCTGTCGCTGATCGACGACGATCCGCCGGTGGTCGGCGTGCTTGATGTGAATTTGGGCAGTGAAACGTCCGTCGCCGTCGCCGACCGGCTGCGGGAACTCGGCATCCCGTTCATCTTCGCCACCGGCTACGGCGAGTCCGCCACCATGCCGGAACGCTTTGCCGCGGTGCCGGTGCTGAAGAAGCCCTATGGATCCGAACAGGTCGTGCAGGTTCTGGCGTCGGTGATGGGGTAGGAATCGCCGATCGAGCTATTCCTTCGTCGCCGCAAACCGTGCGAACAGGGCCACGCTGACCGCCACCGTGGCGTTCAGCGATTCCACCGCCCCGGTCGTCGGCACCGACAGCCGTCCCGCCGGGCAGTCGGCAGGCACGCCCTGGCCTTCCTCGCCCAGGATCAGCCTCATGTCGGCCGGCCAGTCGAACCGTGTCAGATCCTCGCCGCCGCCGTCGAGGGCATAGAGCGGCCCGGCCGCATCGTTCACCGCAGCCCAGCGCGGACCGCGCAGCAAGGTCAGCGTGAATTGCGCGTTGGACGCCGCGCGCAGGCATTTTGGATGGAAGGGATGGGCCGCCCCCTCCAGCAGAACGATCCGCGACACGCCGAAGGCAGCGGCGCTGCGCAGCAGGGCGCCGAGGTTGCTGGGATCGCCCAACGCGCACAGCAACTCAAGGCCTTGCGGCGGTGCGCTCAGGTCGATGGCCGGCATCTTCGGCACGCTGCCGACCAGCAGTGGAAAACCGGTGCCCGATATATCGAGCGCCCGGAACAGGGCGGGGGCGAGCTGCACCGGCTCCACCCCTGGCGGCAGGCGCCAGCCGGCGACCGGGGCGGGGTCGGCGAACAGCAGCCGTTCGAACCGCTCCGGATGATGACGCAAAGCCTCTGGCACGGTCTTCAGCCCGGCGAGCAGGAACTTGCCGTTCTTCTTCAGCCCGCGGCTTTCCAGCGCCGATTCCCACAGCTTGAACTGCGGGTTCTGCGGGCTTTCGATCAACAGGGGCGGGCGGGTCATGACGTAACGCTTTCCAGCAGGGGGATGCCCCCTGCCTAGCACAGCAGCGCGGTCGAAGTCAGTGCCTCAAGGCCAAGTCCCAGGCGGCGTCCCAGGAACAGCAGCGGACCGCGCTGACAGGCGTCGGTGAAGCCCGCGCGTTGGTAGAACCCGACATTGCGGGCGAAGACGGCGGTGACCAGATGCACGCCCGGCAGGCCGTCGGCGGCGCAGTCCTCGGCGAAGCGGTCGACCAGCAGGCGCCCCAGCCCGTGGTCCCGCCAGCCAGGCCGGACATTGATATGGAAATGGGCCGGGTAGGCGGCGAAATGGTCGGCGAAGACCTCGTATTTCGGGATGCGGCGGGCCAGTACGGTCGAACCGGCGCTGTCCTTGCAACCGGTGAGATAGCCGAGGATCAGACCGTTTCCGGACACCGCCAGCCAGACGTCCCGCGGTGCCTCCGTCACGAACCAGCCGGTCCAGACATCGAGGAAGGCCGCCCGCTCGGCCTCCGACCCGAACTCGGTCCGGGTGGTGGAGGCGAAGAAGATCTCCTCGAACTCCTTGAGCGCCGCCCCACGGTCGGGCAGTGCGGTCAGCCGTTCCAGCCTTATGCCGCCGTTCCCCGATCCCTCCGGCGTTTGTTCCGGTATCCCCCGTGACATGTGTGCTGGGCTTTACTTTCGCTGGGCGGTCTCGACCGACAGGTTGCGCGGGGCGAGCATGGTGTAATGGCCGCGCGCCTTCATGACCCCGGCCCCTTCCTCCGCCTGGAGGCCATGGCCCCAGAACAGGTCGCCACGCACCGGACCCTTGATGGCGCCGCCGGTATCCTGGGCCACCACCAGCCGGTTGATGGCACCGCCCGGCACCGGAGCATCGCGCACCTCCAGCCACAGCGGCACGCCCAGCGGGATATGTTCGGCATCGACGGCAAGGCTGCGGCCGGGCGTCAGCTCCATGTTGCGGGCACCGCGGGCGCCGACCTCGGGCTTGACCTTGAAGAAGACGTAGGAAGGGTTGAGGTTCATCACCCGTTGAGCCTCGGCCGGACGGTCCTTCAGCCAGCGGCGGATCAGCTGCAGCGACATCTGCTCCGGCGTGGCGTCGCCGCGGTCGATGATATGGCGGCCGATCGGATAATAGCTGTGACCGTTCTGGCCGGAGTAATGGATGCCGACCACCGATCCGTCGGCCATCACGGCCCGGCCGGAGCCCTGGATTTCCAGGAAGAAGGCGTCGACCGGGTCGTCCACCCACATCAGCTCCAGTCCCTTGCCCTTCAAGGCGCCGGCCTCGATCCGGGCACGGCTGGGAAGGCCGTGCTTGCCGCGCGGCGGCATGCGGTAGATCGGCACGTTGTAGCGCTCCGTCCGCGTCCAGCTTCCGCGCAGTTCGATCTCGTAATAGCCGGTGAACAGGCCCTTCTCGCCGTTGCTGACGTCGCGCGGGGTGAAGAAGGTCTCGAAGAAGAGCCGCGCGGCCTCGCTGTCGCCCGGGGGCAGGTCGCGGGCGGCGGCGCAGATGGCGCGCCAGTCGTCGGTGGTGCCCGCGATGCGCAACGACCCCAGCGCCTTGCCCGGCGGCTGGTTCCTTACCCAGCCGCAGGTGCGCTGCACGGCCGGCACCGCCTGGGCATGATCGTCGTCGATCCAGCCTGCAAGGTGGCGGAAGTCGGGGGCGACCTGATCCAGTGTCGGCCGTTGCGCCGTCGGGCGCTGGCCGTCCACCATGGGGGCGGTGCCGGCGCAGGCCGACAGCGTTGCCACAATCCCGCCTGCCAGGGTGAGTCGGATGGCCCGCATCAAGCCAACACGCGCACACGCCACTCCAGCCGCAGCCGCCATTGCGCACCCCGTTCCATGCATCCGATTTCCGCCGAAGACCCTCTCGTCCATCCGGCGGTCACCACGCCGTTCCGGTCACGATAAGGTCACATCACCCGTCCGTTTGTGCCGGGGGTTACCCCGAGTCGTCAATCCCCTACCTGAACTTTCGGACAGGTCGCGGCCGCTTGTCACGGGGGCGCGATATGCTGGCGACCTGCGCCGTCTTCACCCGAGTCGGCGGCCGGAGCGTGACAGCGCGCGGCAAACGCTGTATCGACAGGCCATAGGCAAGGGATCGGCCGGAGACCGGAACGCGCCGGCTCCCGATCCTGTTCGCCGCCTTGAGAGATTCCCAAAGGGACCAGACGCCATGACACCCGCCGCCCGCCTCCAGGCGGTCATCGATCTGCTGACCGAGATCGACGAGACCCCTCGCCCCGCCGACGCGGTGATGAGCGCCTATTTCCGCAACCGCCGCTACATCGGGTCGAAGGACCGCACCGCGGTCGCCCAGATGGCCTACGCGATCCTGCGCCGCCACGCGCGGCTCGGCTGGTGGATCGAGCGCGGCGGCTACGAGCGCGCCACCCCGCGTGCCCGCGTGCTGGCCTACATGCTGCTGGAAGAGAGCCGCAACGCCGGCGTGGTGCTGGAGATGTTCAGCGGCGGCAAGTTCGCCCCCGCCCGCCTGACCGACGACGAGTTGGCGATGGTCCGTGAGCTGGAAAGCCACACCATGGACCACCCCGACATGCCGGAGACGGTGCGTGTCGAATGCCCCGACTGGGCGGAAGCGCCGATGCGCGCCTCGTTGGGCGACCGCTTCGCGGTGGAGATGGAGAAGCTGCTTGAGGCCGCCCCGCTCGACCTGCGCATCAACCCGCTGAAGGCCAACCAGCAGAGCGCGATCAAGGCGCTGGCCAAGGCGCAGATCACCGCGGAAACCACGCGCTGGTCGCCGCTGGGTCTGCGGGTGAAGGGCCGGCCGCCATTGGGCAGCGTTGACGCCTTCAAGGACGGGCTGGTCGAGATCCAGGACGAGGGGTCGCAGCTGGTTGCGCTGGCGGTGGCGCCCAAGCCGGGCCATCAGGTGGTGGATTTCTGTGCCGGTGCCGGGGGCAAGACCCTGGCGGTCGCCGCGCTGATGAAGAACAAGGGCCGCGTGGTGGCCTGCGACGTGCTGGAAAAGCGCCTGAAGCGCGCCGCCGAGCGCTTCCGCCGCGCCGGTCTGCACAACATCGAAGCCCATCCGCTGACCAGCGAGCGCGACCCCTGGGTGAAGCGCCACAAGCGCAAGTTCGACCGCGTGCTGGTCGACGCCCCCTGTTCCGGCACCGGCACCTGGCGCCGCAACCCGGATGCCCGCTGGCGCCAGCTCGGCCCCGGCCTGGAACAATTGCTGCCGTTGCAGGCCAACATCCTGGACAGTGCCGCACGTCTGGTGAAGCCGGGCGGGCGTCTGGTCTACGCCACCTGCTCCATGCTGCATGACGAGAACGAGGCGCAGGTCGAAGCCTTCCTGCAGACCCACCACGATTTCGTCGTCAAGCCGGTCGCCGAGGTCTGGGCGGAGGAGGAGGCCGGCGCCCCGCCGACCGAGGGGCCGTACCTGCGCCTGACGCCCGCCCGCCACGACACCGACGGCTTCTTCGCCGCCGTGCTGGAGCGCCGCGTCGAAGAGAGCGTGTCCGAGGACAGCGTGCCTGAGGTTGGGCTGGAACAGGGCGAGGTCGATCCGGTCGAACTGGGCAAGGCCATCGACGCCTGATATGCGGGAGGCAGGGGCGTCGCCAGCCGGCGCTTCCGGCCTCGACAGGCGGGGTGGCGCGCTCCTTGCCGGTGGAGTAGGCTTCCCGCCGCTGAATTCGTCCGGGCGCATCCGCCCATTCCCAGTGGACTCCCCAAGAGGACCCGATGAAGTTCTCCTTCGCCAAGCCGTCCCTGCCCACGTCCGGCGTGCTCGCCGTGACCGTTGCCGCCGACCGCAGCCTCGGCCCGATCGGGCGCGGACTCGATGAGAAGACCGGCGGTGCGCTGGCCCGCGCCATGGCCGCCGCCCGTTTCAACGGCAAGAAGGACGAGACGCTGACGCTGCTCGCCCCGGCCGGGACCGAACTGGACCGCCTCCTGCTGGTCGGCATCGGCAAGGCGGAGGAACTGAGCGAGCTGATCCTCCAGGCGGCCGGCGGCGCCGTCGCCGTGGCGCTGGACAAGGCGACCGACGAGGCCGCGCTGCTGGTCGAACTGCCCGAGGGCGCCAAGCCGTCCGCCGCCGCCGCGGCTGCCGAGATCGCCTTCGGCGCGCAGCTGCGCGCATACAAGTTCGACAAGTACCGCACCAACGACAGGAAGTCCGACAAGAAGGAGCCCAAGCCGAGCCTGCGCAAGCTGACGCTCCTGGTCGAGGATGACGGCGCCGCCAAGTCGACCTTCAAGAAGCTCGACACATTGGCCGACGCCATCCGCTTCACCCGTGACCTGGTGTCTGAACCGGCCAACGTCATCTATCCGGAAAGCCTGGCCGACAAGACCAGGGAACTGGAGCAGTTCGGCGTCGAGGTCGAAATTCTCGACCAGAAGAAGCTGAAGAAGATCGGCATGGGCGCGCTGCTGGGCGTGGCGCAGGGCAGCGCCCATGAGGCGCGCGTCGTCGTCATGCGCTGGAACGGCAACCCGGACGCCGAAGACAAGCGCCCGGTCGCCTTCATCGGCAAGGGCGTGACCTTCGACACCGGCGGCATCTCGATCAAGGGTGCGGCCGGCATGGAGGACATGAAGTGGGACATGGGCGGCTCCGCCACCGTGATCGGCACCATGTACGCGCTGGCTGCCCGCAAGGCGAAGGTCAACGCCGTCGGCATCGTCGGTCTGGTGGAGAACATGCCGTCGGGCACCGCGCAGCGGCCGGGCGACATCGTCACCTCGCTGTCGGGCCAGACCATCGAGGTCATCAACACCGACGCCGAGGGGCGGCTGGTGCTGGCCGACTGCCTGTGGTACGCGCAGGACGTCTACAAGCCCAAGCTGATGATCGACCTCGCCACCCTGACCGGTGCCATCATCACCGCGCTGGGGCATGAGCATGCCGGCCTGTTCGCCAACGACGACGACCTCGCCATGAACCTGACGGCCGCCGGCCTGAAGGTGGGACAGCCGGTGTGGCGCCTGCCGCTCGGCGACGCCTACGACAAGGAGATCGAGACGCCGGCCGCCGACATGAAGAATGTCGGATCGGGCGGTGGCGCCGGCAGCATCGTCGGCGCTCAGTTCCTGAAGCGCTTCGTCAACGATCTGCCCTGGGCCCATATCGACATCGCCGGTGTCGCCTGGGCGAAGAAGGACAGCGCCACGGTTCCGAAGGGCGCCTCGGGATTCGGCGTGCGTCTTCTCGACCGCTTCGTGGCGGAATACCACGAGGGGTGAGGATAAGCCTTTTCCCGGGGCTCGCGGTGGATCGAGCATCCATTGTGGGCCTCGGGAAGGGGACCGTTTCCGTGATGTGAGCGCATGACCGAAGTCCGCTTCTACCACCTGCAACGGCGCACGATGGAACAGGCGCTGCCCAAGATCCTGGAGAAGGTTCTTGAGCGGGACTGGCGCGCCGTCGTGCTGGCCGGTTCGCCGGAGCGGGTGGACATGCTGAACCAGCATCTGTGGACCTACGACGCCGGCTCCTTCCTGCCGCATGGCGCCGCGCGCGACGGCTTCGCCGAACGGCAGCCGGTGTGGCTCACCGACACCGACGAGAACCCGAACGGCGCCACCGTTCTGGTGACGGTGGACGGCTGCGTCAGCGACAGGATGGAGAGTTTCGACCTCGTCTGCGACCTGTTCGACGGCAATGACGATGAGGCGGTGCTGGCAGCCCGCCAACGCTGGAAAGCCTGCAAGGCGGCCGGTCACGCGCTGACCTACTGGCAGCAGACCGACCGCGGCGGCTGGGAGAAGCGGGCCTGACCGGGAGGCGTGCATTTCTGTTGCATTCATACAGCCCTGCGGCAAAGCTGAATGCCCATGCGGACGGTTGGAAGGTGCACGCTCCCCGATGAACAGGAGCCAGATCGATCCGGCGCTCGCCCGGCAGGTCAAGGACGCCAGCATCCTGATCGTGGACGACAATCCGTCCAACGTCGATCTCCTGCGCGAAATCCTGGGCCATGACGGCTACACGCGCGTCCTCGGCGAAACCGACCCGCGCAAGGTGCCGGACCTTTGTGCGGCCGGATCATTCGACCTGCTGCTGATCGACATCCGCATGCCGCATATGAGCGGCTTCGAGCTGATGGAGCGGCTGAAGCCGATCTTCGGCGACGATTACGTGCCGATTCTGGTGCTGACCGCCCAGACCGACCAGGAGACGCGGCGGAAGTCGCTGGAATTCGGTGCCGACGATTTCCTCACCAAGCCCTTCATCGCCTGGGAACTGCTGCACCGTGTCCGCAACATGGTCGAGATCCGCAAGCTTTACCGCCGTGCCGCCGAGCAGAATCGCGAACTCGAGCATCGGGTGAGCGAGCGGACCGCCGAACTGTCGGACGCGCTGGAGGCGGTGCGCAAGGCCGACCGCGCCAAGCTGGATTTCCTGGCGGTGATGAGCCACGAACTGCGGACGCCGCTGAACTCCATCATCGGCTTCGCCGATGTGCTGGCGGGGGAGGGGATGGGCAAGCTTGGCCACCCCGACTATCTGGAATATGTGAAGCTGATCGAGGACAGCGGCCGTTCACTGCTGACCATGGTCAACAACATCCTGGACTATACCCGCGGCTCGACCGGAGCCATCGAGATCCAGGAAAGCGACGTCGATATTCCGCAACTGTTGGCTGGCTGCGCCGATCTGCTGGCGCCGAAGGCGGGGTTGAAGCGGCTGTCGGTGACGGTGCGGCCCTGCCCGCCCTTCCGCATGCGTCTGGACCGCCGCCGCCTGCGCGAGATGGTGCTCAATCTGCTGGACAATGCGGTGAAGTTCACCCAGCCCGACGGCCATGTCGCGCTGGCGGTGGAGGACCGCGACAACTTCGTCGGCCTGACCGTGCGCGACGATGGTCCCGGAATTCCAGCCGATCTGATCGGCCGCATCTTCAGCCCCTTCACCCAGGCCGAACGCTCGCTGGTCCGTCAGCATGAAGGCGTGGGGCTGGGGTTGCCCATCGTGCGGCGTTTCGCCGAACTGCATGGGGGCGGGGTGGAATTGGACAGCGTGCCCGGCAGGGGGACGGCGGTGACGATCCTGCTGCCGAAGGAGCGTTTGCTGGACGCCTGAGGGAAACGGCGTCGCCCCTCGCCTCAATGGAACGTGAACATTTCCGGCGCGGCGCCGATCCGGGCCACCAGCCCGCCGCCGGGCGGGACCGGGCGCCATTGGTCGCGTTGGGCGTCGACCGGTTCCGACACCACGATCAGGCCATTGTCGCCGCGCCGCCAATAGAGGCTGGGAGGCTTGCCGTCGGATGCCCAGCGGACCGCCCAGACATGGACGCCGTCGGTCCAGGTTGCGGTGAAGCGCAGCGGGGCGGTGATGTCCAGCGCCCGCATCTCGTCGTGGACGGCATGCAGCACGCGCCGGAAGGCGCCGATCGAATCCCGCTCCAACCCCTGGCCCAGGGCGGCCAGGAAGATCGCCTCGCTGTCGGTGGTGCCGGTGCGGGTGCCGTACAGCTCGTCCGGGATCATCGCCTCGACCTTGCGGCGCAGGCGGGGCCAGTCGCCGACCTGGCCGTTGTGCATGAACAGGAAGCGCCCGGCCTTGAAGGGGTGGCAGTTGGCCCGGCTGACCGCGGTGCCGGTGGCTGCCCGCACATGGGCGAAGAACAGGTGGGAGCGGATGTGGCTGCACAGCGATTGCAGGTTCTCGTCCGACCAAGCGGGGCGGATCTCGCAATAGCGGCCCGGCTCCGTCCGCTCGCTGTACCAGCCGACGCCGAATCCGTCGCCGTTGGTTTCGGTCTTCGCCTCTGCGGCGTGCATCGACTGTTCGATCAGGGAATGGCAGGGCGTGCAGACCAGCGTTTCAAGGAACACCGGCTCGCCGCAATAGGCAAGGAACCGACACATCGACCGACGCACCATGGCAGCCGCGACAAGGACTGCGTCAATTTGACCGGATGCGCGATGTGAAACAAGGGGGCGAAGTCACGGAACCGTCATGCCGCCGGGCCGGTGTTGCATTTCCGCCCCCCTGAGTCCGGTCACCAGACGATTTTGGGCAGGGCGGCGACGCGAAGCGGGCCGACGAACAGGGCACGATCCTGCACGGTGACCGGGGCCGTGACCACCGGTTCGCCGTTGGGGCCGGTCGGGCGGGCCAGCATTGCCAGGATCGTTCGGGCAATGGCGGCCTCGTTCGGGCGCATCAGCGGCTTGAACGCGTCCAGGACGGCCGGCGCTCCGCGAATCTCCGCGGTCAGAGCCGCCTGCGGCTGCAATTGCGCGTCGAGCGCCAGCGTGCCGGACAGCACCGCGCCCAGCGGCCCCCAGTCCAACGCCAGCCGGTCGACCTCCACCGTGCCGCCGTCGCGGCTCCAGGCCGACAGGCTGGCCGGCTCCGGTCTCGGCGGCGTTCCCATCACGCGCAGGGTCAGTTCCGTCCGCCGCACCTCGCGGCCCAGATTCGGCAGGACGCCATCGGGCAGGGTCAGGCCGTCCGCGGTCAGTGTCAGGGTCAGTCCGGCGACGCCGCGCTCGGCCGGCGGGCTGTCGGGTTGGGCGGCACCGACATCCAGGGACGCGACCGGCACCCGCTGCCCTGCGATTTGGGCGGTCAGGTCGGTGAAGCGCAGGGCGAGCCGTTCCAGCGTGCCCGACATCCGCATCGTCACCTCGCCGTTTCCGCCGCGCGGGGCCAGCAGGTCGAGTGGCGGCTGTCCGGCCTGGACGACCGTCAGCCTGTGTTCGCCGGGGAAGGTCAGGGCGATGCGGGTTGGGTTCCAGGGCGGCGCCTCCGCCGTCAGCCGAGCGCCCTGCCAGTCGGCGCCGCGGGTCGCCAGATGCGGCCGCTCCAACTCTGCCCGCAGGGTGAAGGGGAAGCCGCCGACCGTCAGCCCGCCATGCTCCACCACAGCGCCATTGGCGCGCTGCTCCGCGACCCAGGTTTCCAGCCCGCCGCGCACCGTGCGGGCGGCCTGCCACCACCACAGCGAATAGGCCGCGGCCGGCAGCAGCAGGACCATCAGCCCCAGGAGGGTGGCGATCCGCCGGCCGGTCAGAAGGCGGCGGGGGGCGGAAGAATTGAGGGGGGATGGCATCAGCGGCATGTCCGTTCCATGTCCGTACCGTTATAGCGACGCCGGAAGCCCCATGCTAGGCTTGGGCATCGCCGATTCGCTTCCGGTCGTCATGGCTCCCGATTCGCACCTGCCGCTTCCCGCCTGGTCCACGGACATCCGCGTCGATCCCGATGCCGACCTGTGGGTCTTCGGTTACGGCTCGCTGATGTGGAACCCCGGTTTTTCCTTTGCCGAGCGTCATGCCGCGACGCTGCCGGGATATCACCGCGCCTTCTGCGTCGCCTCCCACCGTTACCGCGGCACGCCGGAACGGCCGGGTCTGGTGCTGGGCCTGGATCGCGGCGGGTCGTGCCGCGGCATCGCCTTCCGGGTCGCCGTTCCCGACGTGCCGTCCACGCTCGACTATCTGTGGGAGCGCGAGATGGACAACCGTGTCTATCTGCCGAGGATGCTGCGGGTGCGCCTGCGCGACGGCCGTTCGGCGGAGGGGCTGGAGGCGGTGACGGCCTGCTGCTTCGTCGTCGACCGCGATCACCCGCAATATTGCCGCGGCATGGACGATGCGGCGGTGGTCTGCCGGATCGCCGATTGTTGCGGCCAGCGCGGTCCGAACATCGACTATCTGGCGAACACGGTTTCACATCTCGAGGACCTCGGCATCCGCGACGAGCGGCTGTCGAAACTGTATGACCGGGTGCGCCGACATCCGGGCCGCGATCCGGACTGACCGAGCCACGCGGCCCCAAGCGACGTCCCGATGCTGGCGCCATCGCGTGGCCGGGTCCATCTTGAGGGCATGACCACCCTACGCATCCGGGCCCTGGCCCTGGCGGGGGCGGCGCTGGTCCTGGGCGCGATCGCCCCGGCCTTCGCCGCACCGCCGCATCACGACATCGACCTGACGCTCGATCCCGCCGCGGGCCGGCTGGAGGCGGTGGACCGGCTGACGCTGCCGGCCGGGGCGCAGTCGCTGCATCTGGACGCCGCCCTGGCGCTGCATGAGGTGCGGGCCGGCGACCGGTCGATCCCGACCATCCGGCAGGGCGACCGGCTGCGGCTGACAGTGCCGGAAGGGGCGGGGGCGGTGACCATCCGCTATGGCGGGCGGCTGCCCGGCTTCACCACGGGAACCGGGCTGGCGCTGGACGGGGAGGGCGCCTTCCTGCCGGGGGCCGGCGGCTGGTTGCCCGAGCCGTCGCGAGCGGGGACTGAGCCGCCGACCTGGCGCCTTTCGGTGCGGGTGCCGGCGCCCTACGTCGCGGTCGCCACCGGCCGGTTGGTGGAAGAGGGGCGCGACGCCGCCGGCTACCGCGCGGTGTTCGAGGAGACCCGCAGCGTCGAGGAACCCTCCGTCTTCGCCGGCCCCTGGACGGTGGAGGAGCGGCTGGCCGACGGCCTGCGCCTGCGGCTCTACCGCCATATGGAGCAGGCCGGGCTGGGGGACGGCTACCTCGACCTGTCGCGGCAGGTCATCGCCGCCGCAGCCGCGCGCATCGGCCCCTATCCCTTCGACGGCTTCAGCATCGTCTCCGTCCCGCCGCCGGTCGGGTTGGGCTTTCCGGGGCTGACCGCCATCGGCCGTTCGGTCCTGCCGCTGCCCTTCATCCGCAGCCAGTCGCTGACCCACGAGATCCTGCACAACTGGTGGGGAAACGGCGTGCGGGTCGGCGATGGCGGCAATTGGGCGGAGGGGCTGACCACCTACATGGCCGATTACGCCGCTGCCCGTGACCGCGGCGCCGATGCGGCGCGTGGGATGCGGCTCGACTGGCTGCGCGATTACGCCGCCCTGCCGGCCGAGCGCGACCGGCCCTTGACCGGGTTCCGCGCCAAGGTCCATGACGCCGCGCAGATCGTCGGCTATGGCAAGGCGGCGATGCTTTTCCACATGCTGGAGGCGGAGATCGGCAGCGCCGCTTTCGACGCCGGGATTCGCAGCTTCTGGAGCGGGCATGCCTTCCGGGAGGCCGGTTGGTCCGATCTGCGGCTGGCCTTCGAGGCGGCATCCGGCCGCGACCTCGGCGGGCTGTTCGCCCAATGGCTGGAGCGGCGCGGTGCGCCGATGCTGACGCTGGCCGATGCAAGGTCCGATGTCCGGGCCGATGGCGAGGGATTGGTGCTGGCCCTGCGGCAGGATGCCGACCCGCCCTATGCCCTGACGGTGCAGGTGCGGGTGGAGACGGCGGCAGGGGTGGAGAGCCACGCGGTGAGGCTCGACGGACGGGAGGTCACGGTGCGCCTGCCGGTGGCGGCGTCCCCCCGGGCGGTTGCCGTCGATCCGGGATTCGACCTGTTTCGCCGGCTGTCGCCCGGCGAGGCGCCGCCGATCCTGCGCGACGTCACCCTGCGTCCCGGTGCCGAGCGGGCGGTCGCTGCCGACGGCGAGGCGGCGGAGGCGGCGCGGGAGCTGGCAGGGCGGTTGATGGATGCGGCCCCGCGGGAAGCCGACGGCGGCGGGACCATCGCGCCGCTGCTGCTGGTCGGCACCGATGCGGCGGTGGGACGGGAGCTCGAGCGGCGCGGCCTGCCGCCGGTGCCGGAGGATCTGGCCGGGCGCGGCAGTGCGCGGGTGTGGGTGACGCGGACGGCGGACGGGCGGACGGCGCTGGTGGTGTCGGGGGCCGATGCCGACGCGCTTCGTGCCCTGCTGCGGCCCCTGCCGCATTATGGGCGGCAGAGCTGGCTGGTGTTCGAGGGCACGAAGGCGACCGGACGCGGGGTCTGGGAGATGGGCGACAGCCCGTTGCGGCGGGCGGTCGGGCGCTGAGGAGGGAGGGCGCGGAGCGCGGGCCTATTCCGCCGCCTTGCCCTCGCCCCAGACCAACCCGTCGAACAGCGGCTCGATCACCGACTGGCCGACGTCGCGGGTGATGAAGACCAGCTTGGTGCGGTGGTCGTCGCTCGGCCAGTCCTCCAGCCGGACCGGCGGGTGGAACATGTGCTGGACGCCGTGGACCACCACCGGCAGCTCGCTTTCCTGGACGTTCAGCAGCCCCTTCACCCGCAGCAGGTTCTCGCCGGCCTGGGCGATCAGCGCCTCCATGAAGTCGACGAAGCCGTTCCAGGGAATCGGCCGGTCGATCACCATGCAGAAGGCCCGGATGTGGTCGTCGTGGCGGTTGGCGTCATGGTGGTGGTGAGCATGGTCATGCCCGTGATCGTGGCCGCAGTCCGGGCCGCAATGGTCGCCATGATCGTGATGGTCGTGGTCGTGGCCATGATCGTGGTGAGCATGGTCATGATCGTGGTGATGGTCGTGCGCCTTGGCCTGTTCGTCGCGGTAGGCCTCCTCGCGCAGCCAGCGGGCGACGTCGGGGCTCTTGGTCTCGGGATTGTAGAGGCCGGCGTCGAACAGCCGCTTCGGGTCGATCTCGCCATGGGCGGCGGGGATGACGGGGGCGGCCGGGTTGATCGCGGCCAGCCGCTGCATCAGCGCGACGGTGGCGGCGGGGGTGGCGACGTCGGACTTGGTCAGCACGATGCGGTCGGCGACGGCGGCCTGCTTCACGCTTTCCGGCTGGCGGTCGAGCTGGAGCGAGCCGTGCGCCGCGTCGACCGTGGCGATGACGCCGTCCAGCCGGAAGCGGGCGGCCAGCAGCGGATCCGACATCAGGGTGTGGATGATCGGGGCGGGATCGGCCAGCCCGGTCGTCTCGACCACCACCCGGTCGAAATCGGGGATCTCGCCCTTCACCCGCTTCAGGAACAGGTCGCGCAGCGTGTCGACCAGATCGCCGCGGATGGTGCAGCACAGGCAGCCGCTGTCCATCAGCACCATGTTCTCCGACGCCTTGGCGACCAGCAGATGGTCGAGCCCGACCTCGCCGAATTCATTGATCACGATGGCGGTGCGTGCCATGCCGGGATTGCGCAGCAGCGCCTGGAGCAGCGTGGTCTTGCCGCTGCCGAGGAAGCCGGTCAACACCGAAACCGGAAGACGGGCGGGAGAGGAGGCGGCGGGAGCGCTCAACGGGGTTTCTCCTGACAGGATTTGCACAGGCCGCGCACCTCGACGGTGGGGCGCTGGACACGGAAGCCGCGTTCGGCCGCCGCCGCGGCGATGGCGGAGCCGACCTGCGGGTCGTCGATCTCGGCGGCGTCGCCGCAGCCATCGCACACCAGGAACTGCCCGGCATGGACGGCCCCCGGCGCGGCGCAGCCGACATAGGCGTTCAGCGATTCGATGCGGTGGACCAGCCCCTGCTCGACCAGGAATTCCAGCGCGCGGTAGACGGTCAGCGGCGCCGCCGCCTTGCCGTCCTGCTGGCTCAGATCCTCCAGGATCGCGTAGGCGCCGCGCGGCCGGTGGCTGGACCACACCAGTTCCAGCACGCGCCGGCGCAACGTCGTCAGCCGCGCTCCCCGCTCCGCGCACAGGGCGTCGGCACGGGTGAGGGCATCGGCGATGCAATGGGTATGGTCGTGCAGGGCGGACATGACGTTACTTTATAACATATTCGTCGACGATGCAACGCGGGCCAGGTGCCGGATGGAACGTTTGAAACCGGATGAAACACTTTTGCCGGCCCTGTTCACTGTTCCATCCATCCATGGCGCCATCCTCCCGCATCCCGTCCGCTTTTTCCTATCACGGACGGCGGGCGTCGATAAGGGCGGGTGCGAAATCCGCCCTTGCCGCCCATCGGGAAGGATCGGCGATGCGCGTCAATGGGCGTCCGGCCCGGCGCCGACCCCTTCCTTGAGCGCCTTGTAGAGCGCCAGCGCCCGTTCACGGGCGGCGCCATGGTCGAGGATCGGGCGGGGATAGCCGCCACCGAGCTGGACGCCGGCCTGCCGCAGCACGTCGGCGGGGGCAGCCCAGGGCTGATGGATCCAGCGCGCCGGCAGCCGGGCCAACTCGGGGACGTAGCGGCGGACATAGTCGCCTTCGGGGTCGAACTTCTCGCCCTGCAGCACCGGATTGAAGACGCGGAAGAAGGGGGCGGCATCGGCACCGCAGCCGGCCACCCACTGCCAGTTGCCGGCATTCTGGGCAAGGTCGGCATCGACCAGCGTGTCCCAGAACCAGCGCTCTCCTTCCTGCCAGGGCAGCAGCAGATCCTTGACCAGGAAGGAGGCGACGATCATCCGCACCCGGTTGTGCATCCATCCGGTCTCCCACAGCTGGCGCATGCCGGCATCGACGATGGGATAGCCGGTATGCCCGTGCTGCCACGCCCGCAGGCCGGCCGGATCGTCGTGCCAGGGAAAGCCGGCGAAGCGGCGGTCGAGCGGCCGGTCGGGCAGGTCCGGCGCATGGTGCAGCAGATGGTACTGGAACTCGCGCCAGCCGACCTCGCGCAGGAACGCCTCGATGCCGGCGGCCAGTTCCGGCCGGGCGTCGGCGGCATGGCGGGCGGCGTGCCAGATCTGCCGCGGCCCGATCTCGCCGAACGCCAGATAGGGGGAGAGGGCGGAGGTGCCGGCGCGGTCGGGCCGGTCGCGCTCGGTCGCATAGGCGCCGACCGGCCCGTCGAGGAACTCGGCGAGATGGGACAGGGCCGCCGTTTCGCCCGGAACCCAGCGCCTGCGCAGGCCGGCGGCCCAGTCCGGCCGGGTCGGCAGCAGGCCCCAGTCGGCCAGCCTGTCGCCGGCCGGCGCGGTCTGCGGCGCCTTCAGGGTGGCAGGGGCGCGGGTCGGCAGGGGCGGGTTCAGGGTGGAGGAGACATGCCGCCAGAAGGGGGTGAAGACCTTGAAGGAGCCGCCGCTCTTGTTGCGGACGGTCCAGGGCTCGGCCAGCAGCGCGGCGTTGAAGCTGCGGGCGTCGATGCCGCGCGCCTTCAGCCCTTGCTTGATCGCCGCGTCGCGGGCGGTCCCGGCCGGGCTGTAGCGGCGGTTCCACAGCACGCAGCCGGCCCCGGTTTCCGCAATCAACGCGTCGAGCACCGCTCCCGGCTCCCCCCGCCGCAGCAGCAGGGGCGAGCCGTGGCGGGCGCAGCAGGTGCCCAGCCGTTCCAGGCTGCCATGCAGCCACCAGCGCTGCGCGCCGCCGAGCGGCCATGTGGAGGTGTCGGCGGGTGAGGTACCGGCCGCACCGCCGGTCTCCTCCTCCAGGATGTAGAGCGGGATGACGGCGGCGCCGGTGTCGGCCGATGCCTGGGCGGCGGCGGTCAGCGCCGGGTTGTCGGCGAGGCGCAGGTCGGTGCGGAACCACACGATGATGGGAGCGGGGTCGGGCATTCTGACGGCTCGGTTGGTCGCCTCCGGGGCACTGGATATAGGCCGCGCTCCCGCTTCCGCCAGCGCCTCAGCGCGCCCGGTCCGGCGACAAACGGGCGCAGGGGAAGCGGTAGACCCGGCTGCGCACGGTCATCAGCACCTCGAAGCCGGGCGCCAGCAGGCCGTCGAAGGCCCGGTCCAGCACGTTCAGCCCGCCGGTGAAGCTGCCGAAGGCCGGCAGGATCAGCCTGCTCCCGTCATGGACGAAGCAGCGGTCGCGCACCCGCCGCCCGCCCAGCGCCAGCGCCGCGGCGGGATGCAGGTGTCCCGACAGCTCGCCCACCGCGCCCGGCTTCGCCTCGTGCCGGAAGGTGAGGGGGCCGATGGACAGCTCTGCCGCCGCCCGGCCGCCGAGGCCCTGTGGCGGTTCCGGATCATGGTTGCCGCTGATCCACACCCAGTCGGCGACCGCGGCGGTCAGGCCGCGCAGCCGCTCGACATCGGCCGGGTCCATCCGCTCGGCCGCGCGGCGGTCGTGGAAACTGTCGCCCAGGCACAGCACGCGCGCCGGCCGCTCCCGCGCGATCAGTGCGGCCAGCCGCTCCAGCGTCGCCCGCGTGTCGTAGGGCGGCAGCATCCGCCCGCGGGCGGCGAAGGCCGAGCCCTTTTCCAGATGCAGGTCGGCGACCGCCAGCACGCCGTTCGCCGGCCACAGCAGCGCACCGGAGGCATCGGCCAGCAGCGCCGCGCCGTGCAGCGCCAGCGCCGACCGGCTGTCGTCGCCCCGACAGGCGGGGAGGCCGGGTTGGGAGGAAGCCGACAAACTTCGTTTACCTCCGATCATGGGAAACGGCTCTTATCCACATTTCTTCTATGGGCATGGCGCTTGCAACCCATCGCCGGCCGCCGTGGAGGCATGGCGGATCATAACCATACCCGGAGGATACCCATGGCCACAGTGACGTTCGCAGGCGTTAATATGGAAAAGGACGTGACCGTCTATGCGGTTGCCGGCGACACCGGCACCCTGCTGGCGCTGGCGAAGAAGCACGACATCCCGATCCCCTTCCAATGCCAGGACGGCGAATGCGGATCCTGCCTCGTCAAGGTGACGTATCTGGACGCCAAGACGCCGATGGCGATCGACCTGACCGAGAAGGAGAAGGTCACCCTGTCGATCAACGGCAAGCTGACCAAGGAGCTGGTCGACGCGGCCGAGAACGCCCACCGCCCGCCGCCCTACCGTCTGGCCTGCCAGTTCATCGTCCGTGACGAGACGATCCGCGTCCAGTTCAGCGGCGAGCCGGGGGTGGAGCCCGAACTGCGCAAGTAACCCGTATCGGGCAGGGGGCGGCGTCACAGCGACAGCCGCCCCTGTTCCGGTCCGGAGCGCTTCGGCTGGGTCAGTTCCGGCATGGCTTCCGCCAGCAGCTCGGCCTCGGCGGCGGCGAGCAACTCGTCGGTGGCGCTGCCGTCGACGCGCTCGCGCCCGATCTCCAGGATCACCGGGACCGCCAGCGGCGAGATGCGGTCGAGATCCTTGTGGGCGATGCGGCCACGCACCCGCGCCAGGAAATCGGACAGGCGGCGGATGTCGGTCAGCCCGCCCGCCGCGTCGGCCCGCGTTGCCCGCAGCAGCACATGGCCGGGGTCGTGCTTGCGCAGCACGTCATAGATCAGGTCGGACGAGAAGGTGACCTGCCGCCCGGTCTTCTCCTGGCCGGGATGGCGGCGGTCGATCACCCCGGCGATCAGCGCGACGTTGCGGAAGGTCCGCCGCAGCATCGAGGACTCGTCCATCCAGGCTTCCAGGTCGTCGCCCAGCATGTCCTGGTCGAACAGCGAATCCATGTCTGCCCCCATCTCCTGGGGCGAGCGCAGCGACCACACCGCCAGCACATAGTCGGTGGCGACGAAGCCCAGCGGCCCCAGGCCGAAGCGCTCCATCCGCCGGGTCAGCAGCATGCCGAGCGTCTGGTGGGCGTTGCGCCCCTCGAAGGCATAGGCGACCAGGAAGCGCTTGCCGGCCTTGGGGAAGGTCTCCACCAGCAGCCCGTCGCGCGCCGGCAGGACCGAGCGGCAGCGCTGCAGCCGCAGCCATTCCTGGACATCCTCCGGCAGCCCGTCCCACTGGCGCGGGTCGGCCAGCATGGCGCGCACCCGCTCGGCCAGATGGGTGGTCAGTGGCAGCCGGCCGCCGGCATAGGCGGGCACCTTCGGGTCGCCGCTGCCGCCCTTGGCGACCTGCGCCTCCATCTCGCGCACGCCGAGGAACTTCAGCAGCTGGCCGGCGAACAGGAAGGTATCGCCCTGGGTCAGCCCCTGGATGAAATACTCCTCCACCTCGCCCAGCACCGGGCCGCGGTTCAGCCGGACGCGCAGCAGCGCCTCCTGGGTGATGGTGCCGACATTCATCCGGTACTGCCGCGCCACCGCCGGGCCGGACACCGCTATCCGCCCGTCCTCGCGCAGTCTCAGCCGCTGGAAACGGTCGTAGGCGCCGAGCGCGTAGCCGCCGGTGGCGACGAAATCCAGCACGTCGTCGAACTCGTCGCGCGTCATCGCGGCGTAGGGGGCGGCGCAGACGATCTCCTCATAGAGCGCGTCGGGCACGAAGGGGGCGGCGCAGGCCATGCCGAGCAGATGCTGCGCCAGCACGTCCAGCCCGCCCGGCCGCGGCGCCTCGCCGTCCAGCGTGCGGTCGTTGACCGCCTCCAGCGCGGCGCGGCATTCCAGCACCTCGAAGCGGTTGGCGGGGACCAGCAGGGCTCGGCTCGGCTCGTCCAGCCGGTGGTTGGCGCGGCCGATGCGCTGGACCAGCCGGCTCGATCCCTTGGGCGCGCCGATCTGCACCACCAGATCGACCGCCGCCCAGTCGATGCCGAGATCGAGCGAGGAGGTCGCGACCACCGCCCGCAATTCGCCGCGCGCCATCGCCGCCTCGACCTTGCGGCGCTGCTCCACCGCGAGCGAGCCGTGATGGAGCGCGATCGGCAGCGTATCGTCGTTGACGCGCCACAGCGCCTGGAACACCAGCTCCGCCTGGGCGCGGGTGTTGACGAACAGCAGGGTGGTGCGCCGGCGGCGGATGCGCTCGTAGATCTCCGTCATCGCGTGCAGCGCCATGTGGCCGGCCCAGGGCACGCGCTGTTTCGAGGCCAGGATCTCCACCTCGGCGCGGGCGCCGGAGCGGCCGAGCACGAGGCGGACGTCGTGCGCGTTTGGGGCGTCCGGAGCGCTGTCGTAACGGCCGCGGCGCGACAGCCAGGCCAGCAGCCGGTCCGGCTCCGCCACCGTGGCGGACAGGCCGACCCGCCGGGCGGCGGGGGCGAGCCGCGCCAGCCGCGCCAGCCCCAGCGCCAGCAGGTCGCCGCGCTTGGTGCCGGCCAGTGCGTGCAGCTCGTCGACGATGACGCAACGCACCCCGCGGAACAGCCGGTCGGCATCGGTGTAGGACAGCAGCAGCGCCAGGCTTTCCGGCGTCGTCATCAGCATGTGCGGCGGGTGGCTGCGCTGGCGCCGGCGCTTGGCCTCCGGCGTGTCTCCGGTGCGCGTCTCCGCCCGGATCGGCAGCCGCATCTCGGCGATCGGCTGTTCCAGGTTGCGCTGGATGTCGACCGCCAACGCCTTCAGCGGCGAGATGTAGAGGGTGTGCAGGCCGTCGCGCGGCCGTTCGGCCAGCTCGATCAGCGAGGGCAGGAAACCCGCCAGCGTCTTGCCGCCGCCGGTCGGCGCGATCAGCAGCGCGCTCTCCCCCCGCTCCGCCGCCTCGACCATCGCGACCTGATGCGGATGCGGCGCCCAGCCGCGCGACCGGAACCAAGCGGCGACGTTGGGCGGGATCAGGTCGGGTGAGGGGGCATCCATGACGGCCGCGACTCTAGCGGATCGCCCGGAACGGAGGAAGAACGAAATTCCGCGAAGCCTCCCCCTCCCCGGAGGGAGAGGGGGATATCCCTCACACCGTCGCCGTTTTCTTCACGCCGAAGCAATGTTCCGGGCCCGGAAAGGCGCGGGTCCGCACCTCGGCGGCGTAGGCGGATGCCGCCTGGCTCACCGTCTGGCCCAACTCGGCGTAGCGCTTGACGAATTTCGGCTGGAAGGCGCCGAACAGGCCGAGCATGTCGTCGGTGACCAGAACCTGTCCGTCGCAGGCCGGCGAGCCGCCGATGCCGATTGTGGGGATCGCCAGCTCTTCGGTGATGCGGCGGGCCAGCGGCTCCATGGTGCCTTCGATGACCAGCGAGAAGGCGCCGGCCTCGGCGATGGCGCGGGCGTCGGCGGCGATGCGCTCCGCCGCCTCGGCGTCGCGGCCGACCGCCTTGTAGCCGCCCAGCGTGTTCACCGACTGCGGCGTCAGCCCGACATGGCCCATCACCGGGATGCCGCGGGCGGTCAGGAAGGCCACCGTCTCCGCCATCTCCTGCCCGCCTTCCAGCTTGACCGCCTGGGCGCCGGTTTCCGCCATCACCCGGGCGGAGGCGCGGAAGGCGGCCTCACGGCTCTCCTGGTAGCTGCCGAAGGGCAGGTCGACCACCACGCAGGCCCGTTCGGAGGCCCGCACGACGGCGGCGCCATGGGCGATCATCATGTCCAGCGTCACCGTCAGCGTGCTGTCCAGCCCATAGACCACCATGCCCAGCGAGTCGCCGACCAGCAGCAGGTCGACATGCGGGTCGAGCAGGCGGGCGACCGGGGCGGTGTAGGCGGTCAGGCAGACGATGGGCTCGCCGCCCTTGCGGGCGCGCAGCGCCGGGACCGATTGGCGGGCAGTGAGGTTGGAAGCGCTCATGAACGGGCCTTTCCGGAACAGGTCGCTGGAGCGGACCGCAGCCTGCCGCGCGCGGCGGGCATGCCGGTCCGCTCGCTGAACGGTCAATACGCGTGGCCTACGGACAATCGCAGCGAAGGCGGCGCCGCAGACACACCAAAACCGCCCTCGCGATGGTCGCGGGACGGTCGGGGTGCAAGACACAAGGGGTCTTGGGCGCGCATCACACGCGCCCTTCGCAGTCGCTCGAAGGCGACCGTCGATTAATAGCCCTCGCGTTCCATCCGCTTGCGCAGCAGCTTGCGGGTGCGGCGCACGGCCTCAGCCTTCTCACGGGCGCGCTTCTCCGAGGGCTTCTCGTAGTTGCGGCGCAGCTTCATTTCACGGAAAATGCCCTCGCGCTGCATCTTCTTCTTGAGCGCGCGGAGGGCCTGATCGACGTTGTTGTCTCGGACCAGAACTTGCACGTTTACCGTCACCCTTCCAAGTGAGACGCGTTGCACGAAGGCAACAAACAGGCATGCGCGGCAGGCGCACCCCTTGTGTGAGGGCAGTGTGTAGCATGGCCGGTCGGCTTTGTGAAGGGGAGTCTTAGGCCGCGAAGCACGAGCCCGGCAGGAATCGGTTGCCGCGGGCGCTCCGGCGCTCCAGATATGGGGCATGCCAGTGCTTCCAATCGCCCGAATGGGCAATCCCGTGCTCCGCGAGATCGCGGCCCGGATCGCCGACCCGACCGATCCGGCCGTCGCCCGGCTGGCGGCCGACATGATCGCCACCATGCTGGACGCTCCCGGAGTCGGTCTGGCCGCCCCGCAGGTGTCGGAGTCGCGGCGCCTGATCGTCTTCCGCGTGCCAGCCGACCGCAGCGGCGGTGAGGAGGTGGCGAACACCGTGCTGGTCAACCCGGCGATCGAGCCGCTGTCGGACGAGATGGCGCTCGGCTGGGAAGGCTGCCTGTCGATCCCCGGCCTGCGCGGGCTGGTGCCGCGCCATACCCGCATCCGCTACCGCGGCTACGGGCTGGACGGCGCCCGGATCGAGCGCGAGGCGACCGGGTTCCATGCCCGTGTGGTCCAGCACGAGGTCGACCACCTGGACGGCGTGCTCTATCTTGATCGGATGGACGATCTGCGGCTCCTCGTCTGCACCGAGGAGATGCATCACCTCAACGCCGCGCTGAGCGCGGCTGTCACCTCAACGCCGCGCTGAACGCGGCAAAGGACGCGCCGACCGAGGCGCCGGGAGACCAACCATGAGCATCGAGCAGCTTCGCGACGACATTCTGGTGGCGACCCTGCCCAACGTCGTCTTCGACGGCTGGAGCCTGCAGGCGCTGCGTGACGGCACCCAGATGGCGGGCCAGGAGCCGTCGGCCCTGTTGCGCGCCTTCCCCGGCGGCGTGAGCGACGCGGTCGAACATTTCGCCGACTGGACCGACCGCCAGATGCTCGACCGGCTGGAAGCCCTGCCGCTGGCCGAGATGAAGGTGCGCGAGCGCGTCGCGTTGGCTGTCCGCACCTATTTCGAGGTGCTGGAGCCCTACCGCGAGGCCAAGCGCCGCCAGATCTCCTATCTGGCGATGCCGCAGAACATGGCGCTCGGCCTGCGGCTGCTCTACCGCTCGGTCGACGCGATGTGGTTCGCCGCCGGCGACATCTCGACCGACTACAACCACTACACCAAGCGGGCGCTGCTCGCCGCGGTGGTCAGTTCCTCCACCTTCTATTGGCTGGACGACAAGTCGGACGACCATGCGGAAACCCGCGCCTTCATCGACCGCCGGCTGGCCGAGGTGATGGCGGTGGGCAAGGCGACCTCGTCGGTCGGCAAGCTCGGCTCGATGCTGAACCTCTTCCCCAACCCGCTGCGCTTCGCCCGCCAGATGCGCCAGCGCGCCGCCGGGACGCAGGCGAGCAACGCGACGATCCACATGGCCGAGAATATCTGAGGGGATGGGGCTTACGTGTATCTCCCTCTCCCCCGGGGAGAGGGAATATCCCGTTTCCGCCCCGGCTTTGCGGCCTTCGCCGCCTTCTTCGCGGCGGCGCGCAGGGCAGCCTCGAAGCCCGAGCGTGCCCAGGGCAGCAACTCGTCGCGGTCGTCCAGGGCCTGGTCGGGCGGGGGATAGTAGGAGAGGGTGACGGGCTTGTCCGGCATCGGCCGGAAGGGCGCCAGTCCCAGCGCGGCGAACGACTCGCGGTTGACCTCGTCCGCCTTGAGATAGAGCGTCTCGTCGGCGACCAGCGCGAAGGTCAGCCCGTCGATCGACAGGCCGTAGCCGCCGAACATGCGGCGTGCCCGCACGTCACCCAGCGGCGCCATCATCTCGCAGAGCGTGACGACATACTCGCTGGGCGGGCGGGGCGGCATCCGTCCTCGGGAAGGTTACTTCTTGCGGAAGGCGTCCAGCGCCACGACCTCGCCGCGTTTCGGCTCCTCGGCCGGAACGCTTTCCTCCGCCTTCTCTTCCACGCGGTCGGTGGCGGGGCGGGGCGGCATGGTCGAGACATCCGCCGATTCGGCGGCGGCCAGCGGCTGGAACTGGAGCGCGAAATTCACCGATGGGTCGGCGAAGGTGGTGATGGCGGCGAAGGGAACGACCAACCGCTCATGCACGTTGTTGAAGCTCAGCGTGACCTCGAAATGATCCTCCACCACGTCCAGCCCGTAATATTGGAACTGGAGGACGATGGTCATCTCGTTCGGATACTGGGCGGCCAGATAGTCCGGGATCTCCACGCCGGGGAGGCCGGTGCGGAAGGTCAGGTAGAAATGGTGATTGCCCGGCAAGCCGCGCTCGGCCACCTCGGTCAGCGCGTCGCGGACGACGCCGCGCAACGCGGTCTCGACCATGCGGTCATAGCGGAGCTGCTCTTTCGGCATGCTTGGGCGGATCCCTGGAAAACGCTTCGATCTGCGCATCGTCGGCAAAATGCCGGTTCGAGACGCCGGGAAGAGAGGTGTGGGCCTTCTGTTGCTAGGCGGCCCACGGCCCCACCCTTAGGCGCTAACCCTCGGGGATTAGGTTTAGGCTACCAGCCGCCGTTAGGCAGCGAGGCGAGCCTGAGCAACGTTGTCGTTGGCAACTATTGCAACGGCCCGATAACGGCGGAACCATGCCGAGCGAAAACCATGCCTTTACTACGCGTGTCGATCCTGTTTCGCCCCCAACGACCCCGGCCAACGAGTACCGGTGTATGGTTGGTGGAGGCGCCGGGTACCGCCCCCGGGTCCACAACGCTTATTCCACAAGGCGTTTATCGCCATAGTCGGCGAACCGACGAGGCGAATATAGGCACTCCCGTCCGGCAAGGGAAGGGGGTCTGTGACATGATCGTCGAATGCGTTGCGGTGACGCGGGGCTGGCCCGTCGTTCGCCGTTCCCGATTTGCGTGCGGTCTGTTAAGACAGCCGGCACCGTAACCCCGGAGTCACCATGCCGATCACGCCCGAGCAGCGCGACGAAATCGATCGCCTGCGCGCCGTCACCGCCACCACCCGCCGCGCCACCGTCCCGGCGCTCGAGGAGATCCTCTATCAGCCGCTGGAGGTGCTGGACCACGGCTTCGTCCGCGTCATCGACTATATGGGCGACGATGCGGCGGTCGTGCAGGCGGCGCGCGTGTCCTACGGCAAGGGCACCAAGAAGGTCAGCGAGGATGCCGGGCTGATCAGGTACCTGATGCGCCACCGCCACTCGACCCCGTTCGAGATGTGCGAGATCAAGTTCCACGTCAAGCTGCCGATCTTCGTCGCCCGCCAGTGGATCCGCCACCGCACCGCCAACGTGAACGAATATTCGGCGCGCTACTCCATCCTCGACCGCGAGTTCTACGTGCCGGCGCCCGAGCAGCTGGGAGCCCAGGCCGTCGTCAACCGCCAGGGCCGCGGCGACGTGCTGGAGGGCGAGGAGGCCGCGTCGGTCATGCGGCTGCTGCGCGAGGAGTCCGAGCGCGCCTACGGCAGCTATGAAGAGATGCTGAACCAGCGCGAGGACGGCACGGTCATCGACCCATCCCGCCAGGGGCTGGCGCGCGAGCTGGCGCGGATGAACCTGTCGCTGAACTACTACACGCAGTGGTATTGGAAGGTCGATCTCCACAACCTTCTGCATTTCCTGTCGCTGCGCGCCGACAGCCATGCCCAGTACGAGATCCGCGTCTATGCCGACGCCATGCTCGACATGGTGAAGCGCTGGGTTCCGGCGGTCTACGAGTCCTTCACCGAATACCGCATGGGCGGCACCCACCTGTCGCGCACCGGGCTGGACGTGGTGAAGCGCCTGCTGGCCGGCGAGCCGGTGACCCAGGAGGCGAGCGGCCTGTCCAAGCGCGAATGGCGCGAACTGATGGACCAGCTCGGCCGTTCCGGCGAGTGAGGAGCTGACAGATGGGGCCGGATCAGGCTGAAAGCGTCTACCGCCGGGGTCTGATCGCCGCCCAGGCCGGCCGTTGGGACGAGGCGCAGGATCTGATCGCGCAGGCGATCTCCGTCCGTCCCGGCGTTGCCGTCTGGTGGGCCAATTACGGCCTGGTCCTGGAAAGCAAGGGCGACGCGCTGGGGGCCGTGCAGGCCTATGCCGGTGCGCTGAACCTCGACGGCGGGCTGGCCACGGCGGCTGACGGCCTGCTGGCGGTCGCCGGGGGGCTGGCCCAGGTGGGGCGCGCCGATCTGGCGGAGGCCTGTTACCGCCGTACGCTGGCCCTGATCCCCGACGGGCTGGCGGCGCTGGTCAATGCCGGCAACCTGCTGCGGGCGCAGGCCCGGCGGGCGGACTCGGTGCGGCTTCACCGTCGCGCCGCAGCAGTGGCGCCGGAGAATTGGATTCCCCCCTACAACATCGGCAACGCGCTGGCCGAGATGAATTTGCCGGCGGAGGCCGACCGTGCCTACCGCACCGGCCTGTGCCTCGATCCGGCGCGGGTCGAGCTGTGGGCCAACCGGGCCAGCCGTGCGCTTGCGCCCCAGGCGCGGCTGGGCGAGGCCCTGGCATCCCTCGACCGTGCCTTGCGGCTTGAGCCCGGCGCCGATCCGCTGCATGGCGCGCGTCTGTTCCTGATGCAGTACGACCCCGCCCGGACCATGCAGCAGATCGCCCAGGCCCATGCCGATTGGGGCGTACGCCATCCCGACCGTCCGGCCGCCGCCGTCCCGCCGCCGGCACCGCGGCTGCGTGTCGGCTATGTCTCCGCCGACCTGCGCGCCCATCCTGTCGGGTATTTCCTGGAACCGGTGCTGGCCGCCCACGACCGCGGCGCGATCGAGGCGATCTGTTATTCCAACACAGCCAATCCCGATGCGCTGACCGCAAGGCTGCGCGGGCTGGCCGACGGCTGGGTCGACAGCGCGGCGATGGACGACGAGGCATTGCTGGAGCGCATCCGCGCCGACGGCATCCATATCCTGGTCGATCTGGCCGGCCATACGCTGGGCAACCGGCTGGGCGTCTTCGCCCGGCGGGCGGCGCCGGTGCAGGTTACCTGGGCCGGCTATGTCGGGACCACCGGGCTGCCGGCGATGGATTATCTGATCTCCGATCCGCGGCAGAGCCCGGAGGGGGCCGATGGCTGGGCCATCGAGGGCATCGTCCGCATGCCCGATGCCTATGTTCCCTGGTCGCCGCCCGCCGCCGCCCCGCCGGTGGGACCGTTGCCGATGGTCGCAAGCGGCGCGCCGACCTTCGGATCGCTGAATGCCCTGCCCAAGCTGAACGCGCAGGTCGCCGCCCTGTGGGCGCGGCTGCTGGCCGCGGTGCCGGACGCCCGGCTGCTGCTGCGCACGCCCGGGCTGGACGATCCCGACCTGCGGGCGCGCACGCTGGCGCTGTTCGCGGCGGCCGGCGCCGATCCGGCGCGCATCGAGCTGCGCGGCGCGGCACCGCACGCCGAATTCCTGGCGACCTATGGCGAGATCGACGTCGCGCTCGACCCCTTCCCTTATTCGGGCGGGCTGACCACGCTGGAGGCGCTGTGGATGGGGGTGCCGGTGGTGACGCTGGGCGGCGACCGTTTCTGCGCCCGCCATGCGGTGACGCACCTCGCTTCGGCCGGCCTGCCGGCGCTCGCCGTCGAGGGGGAGGACGCCTATGTCGCCATGGCCGCCGCCCTGGTTTCCGACCCGGACGGGCTGGCCAGCATCCGCGGCCGCCTGCGCGACCGGCTGGCCGCGTCGCCCGCCCTGGATGGCGTTCGCTTCACCCGCGCGCTGGAGGCCGCCTTCGGTGCCATGTGGCAACGGGCCGCGGCCGGGCAGGGGCGGGCGTCCTTCGCGTTGAACTTCGACTGAGTCAGCCCTCGTCGGCCCCGTCCTGCCGTGCGTCGTCCTCCGCCGCCTCGGCGGCGAGGCGGCGCTGGTTGGCCAGCATGTCGAGCGCGCCCTGGAGGATGTAGGCGGCGGCCATCTTGTCGACCACCTCGTCCCGCCGCTTGCGGGTCATGTCGGCCTCGCCGATCATGAAACGCTCCACCGCGGAGGTCGACAGCCGCTCGTCCCAGAAGGCGATCTCCGCATCCCAGCCCAGCAGGTCGGAGCGTTCCAGCAGGTTGTTGGCGAAGGCACGCACCGACTCGGCGCGCGGCCCTTCGGTGCCGTCCATGTTCAGCGGCAGCCCGACCACCAGCCCGCCGATGCCGTAATCGCGGACGGTCTTGCCGAGTTCGCGGGCGTCCTGGGTGAATTTGGTGCGCTTCAGCGTGCCGATCGGCGATGCGACGATCAGTCCCGGATCGGCCACGGCCAGCCCGACGGTCTTGGTGCCGACGTCAAGCCCAAGCAAACGCTGGTTCTTGCCCAGCCGGGCCGCGAGTTCGGAGAGTGTATGGATCATGCCCCGACCATAGGGCCGCCGGGGCGCCGCCGCAAGAACGCTTGAGTTGTTGTCGAAGATACTTACTCTTCTAAGTATGTTGCGCCCCCCGCCCATGGACACCCTGTCGCACCGGCCGCTCGCCGGTGCCGACATCCCGGCCGTCTGCGGTTTCCCGCGCACGGCGGAGGAGCTGTATTTCCTGTTTCCCCGCGCGGTGTGGCCGCTGACGCCCGACCAGATCCGGGCGTCCCTGGACAGCCGCCGCGACCCCACCGTTGCGACCGTGACCGCGGACGGGCGGGAGCGTGTCGTCGGCTATGCCAATTACGCGACGTTCGAGGATGGGCGGACCGCCAGCATCGGCAATGTCAGCGTCGACCCGGCGCTGCGCCGCCGCGGCATCGCCGAGTATCTGGTGCGGACGATGATCGGCCGCGCCTTCGATCATTATCGCCTGCCGGAACTGACGCTCTATTGCTTCAACACCAACACCCCGGCGCTGCTGCTCTATGCCAAGCTGGGCATGACCCCGGTCGCGCTGGAGACGCGGGTGACGCCGCAGGGCGACCCCATCGCGCTGTTCAAGCTGCGGCTGGAGCGGGCCGGCTAAGCAGGTTTTCCGAACTCCGCCCACGAATGGGCGGGCTCGGAAAACCTGCAAAACCATAGAGTCCGCAGGTTTCTCCAGGCCGGGCCTGTGGCCCGATCTGGAGAAACCTGCTTAGGCGGCAACGCGCATCGCCGCCCGAGGAAACGCCCTAACCGCTGGCGATCCGGCGGTTAGGGCGTATAGTCGCTGCATATGCAGGTCGAGCGACGGAGGGAACGGATGAGCGGGACTGTGGCGGATGCGAACCGGCGGACGGTCCTGGCCGGGCTGGCCGCCGGCGGCGCCTGCCTTTTCGTGGCGGGTGGTGCGCAGGCGATCACCGCGCAGCCGCGGTCGGATTATGGCGCCATGCTCGATGCCGCCTGCGGTGCGACGGCCGACCACAAGAGGCAGATCGCGGCGGTCGAAAGCGCGCTTGGCGTCACGCTGCCGGACGAGCGGGTCGCGGAGGTGCTGCGGCGGACCCAATGTCCGTCCTGCGGCTGCCCGCTGGCCTTGGCTGCGGTGGGGCCGAATGGCGGCATGGGCGCCTTCTGATTTTCCCTGCGGCCGGAGGGACGGTCGGCAATCGTTGCGGCGCGCGACTGCGGGTGATAGCTTCGCGGCCGATTTCCAATGTTTTGGAAGAGAGTAGAGGCATGTCGCTCGACAAGGCCACGGTGGCCAAGATCGCGCATCTGGCCCGCATCAAGGTGCCGGACGAGGAACTGGAATCCCTGGCTGGGGAACTGAGCCAGATTCTGACCTTCGTGGAACAACTGAACGAGGTCGACACGAAGGACGTGCCGCCGATGACCAGCGTCGCCGCGCAAAAGCTGCGCCGCCGCAAGGACGAGGTCACCGACGGCGGCTATGCCGCGCAGGTCCTGTCGAACGGGCCGGAGACGGCCGAAGGGTTCTTCGTCGTGCCGAAGGTGGTCGAGTGATGACGGCGCTTACGCATCTCACCATGGCCGGGGCCCTCGACGGTCTCGCCAAGAAGGAGTTCACCGCGGTCGAACTGGCCGAGGCGCATGTGCGCGCGGTCGAGGCGGTGCGCCCCTTCAACATCTTCATCACCGAGACGCCGGACGCCGCCCTGTCGATGGCCAAGGCCAGCGACGAGCGCCGGGCGAAGGGCGAGGCCGGTCCGATGGACGGCCTGCCCATCGCGGTGAAGGACCTGTTCTGCACCAAGGGCGTCGCCACCACCGCCGGCAGCCACATCCTCGACGGCTTCAAGCCCGAGTATGAGTCGACGGTGACGTCCCAGCTGTGGCGCGACGGCGCCGTCATGCTGGGCAAGGTGAATTTGGACGAGTTCGCCATGGGCTCGGCCACCATCACCGCCCACCAGGGCGAGACGGTCAGCCCGTGGAGCCCCGGCGCGCCGGGGGCGTGGGAACGGAAGATCGTCGCCGGCGGTTCGTCCGGCGGTTCGGCCGCGGTCATCGCGGCGCGTGCCGCGCTGGGCGCCACCGGCACCGACACCGGCGGCTCGATCCGCCAGCCGGCCGGCTACACCGGCACCGTCGGCATCAAGCCGACCTACGGCCGCTGCTCGCGCTGGGGCATCGTCGCCTACGCCTCCTCGCTGGACCAGGCCGGGCCGATGACCCGCACCGTCGAGGATGCGGCGATCATGCTGCGCTCGATGTGCGGCTTCGACCCCAAGGACTCGACCTCGGTCGACATGGCGGTGCCGGATTTCCGCGCCGCGCTGACCGGCGACATCCGCGGCCTGCGCGTCGGCATTCCGAAGGAATACCGGGTCGAGGGGCTGTCGCCCGAGATCGACGCGCTGTGGGACCAGGGCATCGCCTGGCTGAAGGAGGCCGGCGCCGAGCCGGTCGAGATCAGCCTGCCGCACACCAAATACGCGCTGGCCGCCTATTACATCATCGCGCCGGCCGAGGCGTCGTCCAACCTCGCGCGCTATGACGGCGTGCGCTACGGCCTGCGGGTCGAGGGCGGCAGCCTCAGCGAGATGTACGAGAACACCCGCGGCGCCGGCTTCGGCAAGGAAGTGCAGCGCCGCATCCTGATCGGCACCTATGTGCTGTCGGCCGGCTATTACGACGCCTATTACAACAAGGCCCGTCAGGTGCGCACCCGCATCAAGTGGGACTTCGACGAGGCGTTCAAGAGCTGCGACGTCATCCTGACGCCGACCGCCCCCAGCACGCCGTTCGCCATCGGCGAGAAGATGGACGATCCGGTGCAGATGTACCTGAACGACGTCTTCACCGTTCCGATCAACCTCGCCGGGCTTCCGGCCATGTCGGTTCCGGCCGGCCTGGGCGCCGACGGCCTGCCGCTCGGCCTCCAGCTGATCGGCCGCCCCTTCGACGAGGAGACGCTGCTGCGCGTCGGCCAGGTCGTCGAGAAGGCCGCCGGCTTCACCGCGGTTCCGCCCTTCGTGGCGTGACGCGGACGTTGTGACCGGGAAAAGGGCCGGCTCGCGTGAGCCGGCCCTTTTCGTTTGGGGCAATACCCTTGGCGAGAATGGATGAGTTCGCAAAGCGACGATAATCCCCTCTCCCGCCCAGCGGGGGAGGGTTAGGGAGGGGGCATCGTCAGCCGACGCCTATCCGTCACGCCCCGCCGATGCCCTGCACATAGGTCTCGCCGGTCTTGGGGTCGATATTTTCGCCCGTCCCCGGCGTGCCCGGCGGGGCTTCGTCCCTGTCGCTCATCGGCTCCACCGCCGGCTTCACCGGGACCGGCTTGGTCGCCGGGCGGTCGCTGCCCGGATGGTCGGTGCCGGACCGGTCGCTCTGCGGCGGATCGGATGTCCTGTCCTCGGCCATGGCGGCATTCTCCCTCTGATGGACGCGTCTCCCCCACCAACAGGCCGGCTGCCGCTTCGTCACTCCGTCCCCTACTATTCGGCGGCCTCCAGCGCGACGCGGGCCAGCTCCAGCAGCTTCTTGTCCACCTCCTCCTCGTCATAGCCGGGGTTGTCGGCCAGGGAATCGCGCAGGCGCATGGAGATCAGCTCGCCGGTGTGGTGCTTGTCGTAGAGGCGGACGTCGCCCAATGCCTTGGCGACGCGGTGCAGCCGGTCACGGTCCATCATGGTCTCCCCTCTTGGTCGGTGACGCGGAAACAGGCTGGAGGGCGCATCATTCCCGGCCTGCCCATAGCCCTTGCGCCGTACTGCGCCTGGATGCCGGAACAGGGACCGGCCGTTCCGCGTCCCTTCTGTGCAGCGATCACCGCGATTGGGGGCGAAGGCATGGATCCGGGACGCGATTCGGGACGCGATCAACGGCGCGAACTGCTCACCCGCGTGCGCCTCGTCGTCGAACATTACGAGCGTCACAGCACCGCCGGGCCGACGATCATGCGCGGGGTGCGCTACGACCTCGCGGTGCGGGCGACCGATCTGAACGGCGACGGCTGCCTGTTCCCCGCCTGCACCTGCGCGAAAGCGGATTGTGCGGAGCGCAAGGGATGTGTCCCGCCGGATATCGGTGTGTGGATCGACCAGGCCAAAAAAGAAAACCGCCCCCGGCGCGAACCGGGAGCGGCTTTCGAATGATGCAGGACCCGAAGCGGCGCCCGTTGCCGGACGCCGCAAGGCAACATCAGACCGAGTAGTACATCTTGTACTCGATCGGGTGCGGCATGGTCTCGAAGGCCATCATCTCTTCCGTGCGGAGGTCGATGTAGCCCTCGATCATGTCGGCCGAGAACACGTCGCCCTTCTTCAGGTACTCGTTGTCCTCGCGCAGCGCGGTGAGCGCCTCGCGCAGCGAGCCGCAAACCGTCGGAACCTTGGCCAGCTCGTCCGGCGGCAGGTCGTACAGGTTCTTGTCCATCGCGTCGCCGGGGTGGATCTTGTTCTGGATGCCGTCCAGGCCGGCCATCAGCATGGCGGCGAAGGCCAGGTACGGGTTGGCCGACGGATCCGGGAAGCGGACCTCGACGCGCTTGCCCTTCGGCGAGGCGACGTACGGGATGCGGCAGGACGCCGAACGGTTGCGGGCCGAGTAGGCCAGCAGGACCGGGGCCTCATAGCCCGGGACCAGGCGCTTGTAGCTGTTGGTCGACGGGTTGGTGAAGGCGTTCAGCGACTTGGCGTGCTTGATGATGCCGCCGATGTAGTACAGCGCCAGCTCCGACAGGTCGGCATACTGGTTGCCGGCGAACAGCGGCTGGCCGTCCTTCCAGATCGACTGGTGGCAGTGCATGCCCGAGCCGTTGTCGCCGAACACCGGCTTCGGCATGAAGGTGGCCGACTTGCCGTAGGCGTGGGCGACGTTGTGCACCACGTACTTGTAGTACTGCATGTTGTCGCCGGTGCGGACCAGCGTGTCGAACTTGATGCCCAGCTCGTGCTGGGCGGCAGCCACCTCGTGGTGGTGCTTCTCGACCGGGACGCCCATCTCGGCCAGCACGCTCAGCATCTCGGCGCGCAGGTCGTTGGCGCTGTCGATCGGCGCAACCGGGAAATAGCCGCCCTTGGTGCCCGGGCGGTGGCCCAGGTTGCCGTCCTCATAGTCCTTGCCCGACGAGTAGGAACCCTCGTCCGAGGCGAACTCGTAGGAAACCTTGTTCATGTCGACCGAGTACTTGACGTCGTCGAACACGAAGAACTCGGCTTCCGGGCCGAAGAAGACGGTGTCGCCGATGCCGGCCGACGCGGTGTACTTCTCGGCGGCCTTGGCGATGCCGCGCGGGCAGCGGGCGTAGGAGCCGCCGGTGCCCGGATCATAGACGTCGCAGAGGATGTTCAGCGTCGGCTGGGCGGCGAACGGATCCATCACGGCCGTCGTCGGGTCCAGCTTCAGGATCATGTCCGACTCTTCGATGCCCTTCCAGCCGGCGATCGAGGAACCGTCGAACATGATGCCGTCCTCGAACACGTCCTCGTCGATGGTCGAGACGTGCTGGGCGGTGTGGTGCAGCTTGCCGCGCGGGTCGGTGAAGCGCAGGTCCACGTACTTGACGTCGTGTTCCTTGATCAGGTCGAAGACCTTGCTGATGTCGGACATGTCTCTTTTTCCACGCTTTAAGAGGGTTGGGTCCCGCTGCGTCAAACCGCTGACGGGGTCCGATGGAGACCCCGGTTGCGGAGGGCGGCGCTTGCGGCGGACGTTATCTCACGCCTTTCTTCCCCGCACAACGCGCCAACCCAAAAAGTCGCACGTCCGCCATAGGCGGCCATCGGCCGTTCGGCGGAGGGTGCGGCCGGGGCCGGCGGGAAGGGGAAGGGAAAACGGCGCATGTTGGCGGGTGCTGGTCGGTTGGAGGGGATCAGGGCCGCACGCGATCAGATCGCGTCGGCACCCTTCTCGCCGGTGCGGATGCGGACCACTTCCTCCACGGGCGTGACGAAGATCTTGCCGTCGCCGATGCGGCCGGTGTGAGCGGCCTGCTGGATCGCCTCGATCGCCCGTTCCACCAGGGAATCTTCCATCACCACTTCGATCTTCACCTTCGGCAGGAAATCCACGACGTATTCCGCGCCCCGGTAAAGCTCCGTGTGGCCCTTCTGGCGGCCGAAGCCCTTGGCTTCGGTGACGGTGATCCCCTTGATCCCGACCTCGTGAAGGGCTTCCTTCACCTCGTCGAGTTTGAACGGCTTGATGATGGCTTCGATCTTCTTCATGGGTCTCTCGTGTACGAGGTGCCAACGCCGGCAGGCACCGTCCACGGCACTGCCGACAACGACGACGGTAAGCATGGAGCGTGCCACATTCGGCCGATCCGGTCCGGCGGCACCGACGCTGGTCATAAGACGGTTGGATGCCGTCCGATGGGGCAGGGTGCTGCCGAAGGATGCGGCGGAGTGAACAATATTTGTGCAAATGGCGCAAGCGATCCGCGCATTCGCACCGCCGCGGAGGGCCCCGCGGTCGGGGAATTGGGAGCGGAACGGTGTCCGGGAACTTTTTTCGATGGCGTGAAAAAAGCCGCTTGACCGGACATCCGCTCTTGGAGCATAACGCGGCTCCCGACGGCGGCGACGCTGACGGCGGCGGTGGTAGCTCAGTTGGTAGAGCCCTCGGTTGTGGTCCGAGTGGTCGTGGGTTCGAGTCCCATCCATCGCCCCATTCCCTCTTCAAATCATACGCAAAACCCGATTTCTCGACGTCCGCACGGCTGGCCCGCCGTTTTGCGGGCGTTTATGCTTGTCCGCATCGTCCGATCCGGGTGAAGAGCTTGCCAACGGGTAGAGTGGGCGTGCATATGCTCGCCCTCGTGAAGGCCAGGGCCGGGGGAGTGGGGGATGGATGAGCTTCTGTCCGTCGCGGAGATGTATCGGGCCGACCAGCTGGCCATCGCCGCCGGAGTGCCAGGCCCGGCCCTGATGGAGGCCGCCGGCGCCGCGGTGGTCCGCGCGGTGTGCGAGCGCTGGGCGCCGCACCCGACCGCCGTGCTCTGCGGTCCCGGCAACAATGGCGGCGACGGTTTCGTCATCGCCCGCCTGCTGCTGGAGGCCGGCTGGCCGGTGCGGCTGGCGCTGCTCGGCACCCGGTCGGCGCTGAGCGGCGACGCCGCGGTGGCGGCCGAGCGCTGGCCCGGCCCGATCGAGGCCGCCGACCCCTACATCCTCAAGGGCAACCCGCTGGTCATCGACGCCCTGTTCGGCGCCGGGCTGTCGCGTCCGCTCGACGGCCTCGCCCGCGCCGTCGTCGAGGCGATGGAGGGGCGCACGGTGGTCGCGGTCGACGTGCCGAGCGGCCTGCACGGCGACAGCGGCCGCGTGCTCGGCGCCGCGCCCCAGGCGGCGCTGACCGTCACCTTCTTCCGCCGCAAGCCCGGCCATGTGCTGCTGCCCGGCCGCACCCTGTGCGGCGAGGTGGTGGTCGCCGACATCGGAATTCCCGACCGGGTGCTGGACGGCATCGCGCCGCAGACCGCGGTGAACGACCCGTCGCTGTGGCGCCACCGCTTTCCCTGGCCGGCGCTGGACGGCCACAAATATGGGCGCGGCCATGCGGTGGTGCTGGGCGGAGCGCGGATGACCGGCGCGGCGCGGCTGGCATCGGTCGCGGCGCTGCGGGCCGGGGCCGGGCTGGTCACCGTCGCCTGTCCGCCCGATGCCTTTCCCATCTATGCGGCCGGCTGCCCCAGCGTGATCGTCGAGCCGCTGGAGGATGCCGGAGCCTTCGGCCGGCTGCTGCAGGATACGCGGAAGAATGCCGTGCTGCTCGGGCCGGGAGCCGGCCGCGGCGCCCACACCCGCGCCGCGGTGCTGGAGGCGCTGGAGGCCCACCGGGCCTGCGTGCTCGACGCCGACGCGCTGACCAGCTTCGCCGATTCGACGGACGACCTGCTCGACCGGCTCGACAAGCGCTGCGTCCTCACCCCGCATGAAGGGGAGTTCGCCCGGCTGTTCGGCGATTCGGTCGGGATGGACGGCGACAAGCTGTCTCGGGTGCGTGCCGCCGCGGCGCGGTCGGGCGCCGTTGTCGTGCTGAAGGGGGCCGACAGCGTGGTCGCTGCGCCCGATGGCCGCGCCGTGGTCAACGTCAACGCACCGCCCGACCTGGCGACCGCCGGCACCGGCGACGTGCTGGCCGGCATCGTTCTGGGGCTGCTGGCGCAGGGCATGGACGCGTTCGAGGCTGCCTGCACCGCGGTCTGGCTGCATGGCGAGGCCGGGTGCATGCTCGGCCCCGGCATGATCTCCGACGATCTGGCCGGCGCCCTGCCGGGCGTGCTGAGGGCGTTGAAGGCGCAGGGTTAGGTCGGGGCGGGGCACTTCCGACGGCCGAGTTCGCGCGCCCACTTGCAGCGCAGCCGCGGCGGGGCCAGACTCAGGGGTATGAGCGACGTACCCGACACCTCCGCCTCTCATCCTGGCGCCACTCATCCTCCTGCCGGCCCGAACCCCGCGCCGCCGGATGCCGTGCCGCCGGCCCAGCCCGGATTCCTCGACCGTGCGCTGGACAATCTGCGCACCCGCTGGCGCGAGGTCGCCGCCTCGGCCCGCGGCGCCGTCGGCGCCCCGCCGCGCACCCATCTGCCCAAGGAGGATGCCGAGCGGCTGAAGGAGCGGATCGAGGCCTGCCTCGAATCGCGCGGCGGCGAGGTTTCGGCCCGCGCCCGCGCCGCGCAGCTCGGCCGCACCTATCTGGCGCTCGACCCCCAGGGCCGGCGCAATTTCCTGCTGATGCTGGCGCGCGACTTCGACGTCGACCGCGACGCGGTGACGGAGGCGATGGCGACCTTCCAGGCGGCGGCCGACCCGGTGGCCCGCGGCCATGCCGAACGGGCGCTTCGCCGCGCGCTGGAGCCGCCGCGCCTCCGGTTGCTGACCCAGTTCAACGCTTTGCCGGAAGGGGTGAAGTTCCTGGTCGACCTGCGGGCCGAGTTGATGGGGATGGCGCGCGGCGAACCGCTGCTGCAGGCGCTGGAAGACGACCTGAAGAACCTGCTGCGCGCTTGGTTCGACGTCGGTTTCCTGGAGATGCACCGCATCACCTGGGACAGCCCGGCGTCGCTGCTGGAGAAGCTGATCAAGTACGAGGCGGTGCACGAGATCAGCGGCTGGCAGGATTTGAAGGACCGGCTCGATTCGGATCGCCGCTGCTTCGCCTTCTTCCATCCGCGCATGCCGCACGAGCCGCTGATCTTCGTCGAGGTGGCGCTGGTCCAGGGCATGTCGGACAACGTCCAGGCGCTGCTCGACCCAACCGCCCCGGTCTGCGACCCGAAGAGCGCCGACAGCGCCATCTTCTATTCGATCTCCAACGCGCAGGTCGGGCTGGCCGGCATCAGCTTCGGCAATTTCCTGATCAAGCGCGTGGTCGACGGGCTGGCCGCGGAGTTCCCCAACATCAAGTGCTATGCCACCCTGTCGCCGATCCCGGGGTTCCGCCGCTGGTTCGACGCCGCGCTCGACCGCGATGGCGACGCCGTGCTGACCAACGCGGAGGCCGAGCGCATCGCCGGGCGGCTGACCGAGTTGGAGCTGGCCGACGACGGTGCCGAGGTGCCGGTGGAAGACGGGGATGAGGTCGCGATCGACGAGACGCCGCTGCTTGCGCGCGTGCTGGCCCGTCCGGGATGGGCCGGGGACGAGGAATTGCAGCGGCACCTGCGCGGCCCGCTGATGCGCATGTGCGTCCATTACCTGACGGCGGTCCAGGAGGCGAGGGGCGGCGGCCGCGCCCGGGCGCTGGATCCGGTGGCACATTTCCACCTGACCAACGGCGCCCGGATGGAGCGGCTCAACTGGCTTGCCGACCGGTCGCCCAAGGGGCTGGCCCAGTCGCTCGGCCTGATGATCAACTACCGCTACCGGCTGGGCGAGATCGACGCCAACCACGAGGCCTACACCGGCGAGGGGCGCATCATCGCCTCCTCCTCCGTACGGTCGCTGGGCAAGGCCGGCGGCTGAGGGAATCGGCGGCGCGCGGCGATGAGGGAGGACAGGCCATTTTGCCTGTTTGCTTCCCGCAGGCTGTGCTATAGACCGGACTTCGCCGGCGGTCCGACGGGTGTCACGGCACCCGTCGCGGCTGCCTTTTGCCATGAACGCGGGCGTGGCGGAATTGGTAGACGCGCTGGATTTAGGTTCCAGTGACTTCGGTCGTATGGGTTCAAGTCCCTTCGCCCGCACCATGGCAACACCTTGGACCGCATGAACAACACGGATTCGGGCCGCCTGGACGGGCGCCGCCGGGCCGGAACAACGAGATAGGCTTTCGTTCCGATGAACATCACCGAGACCAGCACCGACGGCCTCAAGCGCGAATTTCAGGTCGTCATTTCCGCCAAGGACATCGAAGAGAAGGTGAACGGCAAGCTGGAAGAGCTGCGCCGTACGGTGCAGCTGCCGGGCTTCCGTCCGGGCAAGGTGCCGGTCACCGTGATCAAGCAGCGCTATTTCGGCGGCGTGCTGTCCGAGGTGCTGGAGGACGCCATCTCCGACAGCTCGCGCCAGGTGCTGAGCGAGCGCGGCCTGCGCGTCGCGCTCCAGCCGAAGATCGAGGTCGAGAAGTACGAGGAGAACGGCGACCTCTCCTACAAGATGGCCGTCGAGCTGCTGCCGGACGTCGAGCCGGGCGACTTCTCGGGCATCGAGCTGGAGAAGCCGGTCGCCGAGGTCACCGACGAGTCGGTCGAGGAGGCGCTGGCCCGCCTGGCGTCGGCCCAGTCGACCCAGGCCCCGGTCACCGACGACCGCGCCGCCGAGATGGGCGACATCGCCGTCATCGACTTCGCGGGCACCGTCGACGGCGAGGCCCTGCCGGGCATGGACGGCAAGGACTACCCGCTGGAGCTGGGCGCCGGCCGCTTCGTGCCGGGCTTCGAGGAGCAGGTGGTCGGCGCCAAGGCCGGCGAGCACCGCACCGTCACCGTCACCTTCCCGGAAGACTACCCGCACGAGCGCCTGAAGGGCGCGGCGACCGTCTTCGAAGTCGACGTGAAGGAGCTGCGCAAGAACGTCCCGGCCGAGGTCAATGACGAACTCGCCAAGGAGTTCGGCATGGAGAGCCTGGAGAAGATGCGCGAAGCCATCCGCGACCGCATCAAGGGCGAGTATGCCGGCCTGTCGCGCCTGCGCGTGAAGCGCCAGCTGCTCGACAAGCTGGCCGAGGCCCATTCGTTCGAGGTGCCGGCCGGCATGGTCGACATCGAGTTCGAGGGCATCTGGGCCCGCCTGCAGGAAGAGCTGAAGAACGGCACCGCCGGCGAGGATGCCGACAAGTCCGAGGACGAGCTGAAGGCCGAGTACCGCTCGATCGCCGAGCGCCGCGTCCGCCTGGGGCTGCTGCTGTCGGAAGTCGGCCGCCGCAACAACATCCAGGTCACCCAGGACGAGGTGAACCGCGCCCTGATCAACGAGGCCCGCCGCTTCCCCGGCCAGGAGCGTCAGGTGTTCGAGTTCTTCAAGCAGAACCAGCAGGCGCTGGAAAACCTGCGCGCCCCGATCTTCGAGGACAAGGTGGTCGATCACATCCTGGATCAGGCCAAGGTGACCGAGAAGACCGTCAGCGTCGAGGAGCTGAGCAAGGACGAGGACGAGACCGGCGGCGAGGCCGCCGCGGCCTAAACTCCCAAAAGGAGTGGGGGCGGGCTACCATCCGCCCCCATAGGTTCCTATATGTGGTTCCGTACCGGCAACGATCACCGGTTCAGCCAACTGCGGGGGCAGGGAAGAACACATGTACGACTTCGAGCCGAAGATGAATGCTCTGGTCCCGATGGTCATCGAACAGACCAACCGGGGCGAGCGCGCGTACGACATCTATTCGCGCCTGCTGAAGGAACGGATCATCTTCCTGATCGGCGGAGTGAACGACGCCGTCGCCAGCCTGATCTGCTCGCAGCTGCTGTTCCTTGAGTCGGAGAACCCGAACAAGGACATCGCTCTCTACATCAATTCGCCGGGCGGCTACGTGTCCGCCGGCCTCGCCATCTACGACACCATGCAGTACATCCGTCCGCAGGTGTCGACGGTGTGCATGGGGCAGGCGGCGTCGATGGGATCGCTGCTGCTGACCGCCGGCGCGCCGGGCAAGCGTTTCTCGCTGCCGAACAGCCGCATCATGATCCACCAGCCGTCGGGCGGCGCCCAGGGCCAGGCCTCGGACATCGAGATCCAGGCGCAGGAGATCCTGAAGCTGCGCTCGCGCCTGAACGACATCTACGTCAAGCATACCGGGCAGGATCTCGACACCATCGAGACCGCCATGGAGCGCGACAAGTTCATGTCTCCGGAAGAGGCGAAGGCCTTCGGCCTGATCGACGAGGTGGTCGAGAAGCGCCCCGGCGTGGACCACCATTCCTGAGCCCTTCCAACAAAGGGTTGATCGGGTCGTGACGCTGTTGTTGAATGGCAGTGACACGATCCGGTCATCAGGGCGAAACCTGGTGTGCGGATCGTGATGCGTCGCAAAACCGGCGCATGACCTTGTCGCGGGCGTCGTCCGCGATAACCTGAGTAGGACCGGCGTCGGGGGGCGCCGCGAACGGGCATGGTCCTCGAGGATCACGCCTCCCGCGAGATGACGGAGTACCGATGAGCAAGTCCAGCAGCGGCGATTCGAAGAATACGCTCTACTGCTCCTTTTGCGGCAAGAGCCAGCACGAGGTCCGCAAGCTGATTGCCGGTCCGACGGTGTTCATCTGCGATGAATGCGTCGAGCTGTGCATGGACATCATTCGCGAGGAGAACAAGACGACCCTCGTGAAGTCCCGCGACGGGGTCCCGACTCCGCGCGACATTCATGCGGTACTCGACGATTACGTGATCGGACAGTCCTACGCCAAGCGTGTGCTGTCGGTGGCGGTCCATAACCATTACAAGCGACTCGCCCACGGGACGAAGCACAACGACGTCGAGCTGGCGAAGTCGAACATCCTGCTGATCGGCCCGACCGGCTGCGGCAAGACGCTGCTGGCCCAGACGCTGGCCCGCATCATCGACGTTCCCTTCACCATGGCCGACGCGACGACGCTGACCGAGGCCGGCTATGTCGGCGAGGATGTCGAGAACATCATCCTCAAGCTGCTGCAGGCCGCCGACTACAACGTCGAGCGCGCCCAGCGCGGCATCGTCTACATCGACGAGGTCGATAAGATCAGCCGCAAGTCCGACAACCCGTCGATCACGCGCGACGTGTCGGGCGAGGGCGTGCAGCAGGCCCTGCTGAAGATCATGGAGGGCACCGTCGCCTCGGTGCCGCCGCAGGGCGGGCGCAAGCATCCGCAGCAGGAGTTCCTGCAGGTCGACACCAGCAACATCCTGTTCATCTGCGGCGGCGCCTTCGCCGGGCTGGACAAGATCATCGCCCAGCGCGGCAAGGGCACCAGCATCGGCTTCGGCGCCGACGTGCGGTCGGCCGACGAGCGCGCCACCGGCGAGATCCTGCATGAGGTCGAGCCCGAGGATCTGCTGAAGTTCGGCCTGATCCCCGAGTTCATCGGGCGCCTGCCGGTGCTGGCCACCCTGTCCGACCTGGACGAGGGCGCGCTGGTCGAGATCCTGAGCAAGCCGAAGAACGCCCTGGTCAAGCAGTACCAGCGCCTGTTCGAGATGGAGGACGTCCATCTGGAGTTCTCCGAGGACGCGATGAGGGCCATCGCCCACAAGGCGATCGCCCGCAAGACCGGTGCGCGCGGCCTTCGCTCGATCATGGAAGCCATCCTGCTCGACCCGATGTTCGACCTGCCCGGCCTTACCGGCATCGAAAGCATCCTGGTCAACAAGGAAGTGGTCGAAGGACGGGCCAAGCCGCTCTACGTCCATGCCGAGCGGCGCAGCGAGGCGCCCGGCGCATAAGCTCCCGGCACATAAGCTCGTTGACGACGGTTCGGGTACAACGAAAAGGGGCGCTTCGGCGCCCCTTTTTTCGTTCAGGAGAATGGCGGCGCCTGGAAGAATGATTCGGGGATGCAAAAAGATTCTCGATATTCAACTGCGTCAGGGATGTTCCACTGAGCGGCAAATTTAAGAAATCTAAAGGTTGATGCCGTTATGATCGGCGAATGATTGGACTGGCTGGACCAGCCACCTTGTTCATTTGGCTCGTCTTCTGTGGCTTCCGGCTATTCGCGTAAGAATGTTTTGGTGGGCGGGCAATGAAAATACGGAATTTCCTTTATGTTTGTCTGGCCTGCGTCGGGGTGGTTTCTGCCGTCCCCGCGACGTGGCTGGCGGTCCAGGAAACCGCATCGGCCGGCCGGGCCTCCGGCGCACGGAGCATCGTGGATGTGCTGGGTGCGGCCACGGCATTGAACGAAGCCCTGGCGCTTGAACGCGGCGTCGTCAACCTGCCGCTGACGGCCGGCACGGTCATCGAGGCCGCGGGCCGCGAGTCCCTGGCGAAGGCGCGGGCGCAGTCGGACAAGGCGCTTGCCGGTTATGTCGCCGCGGCGCGGGCGCTCGACGACCCGAAGGCCGAGCGCGAGGTCGGCGGGCTGGCGGGCAGCCTGTCGGATGTCCGCAGCCAGGCCGACGGCTGGTTGGCCAAGGATCGCGCCGGCCGGCCGGCGGATGCATCGGCGCAGTTCTTCGCCGGCATGGTCAAGGTGACCGGGCAGGTCGGCGTGACGGTGAACCGTCTCGGTCACCGGTTGAACGAGCTCGACGCGGCCGTCGGCGACCGGGCCGACATCGCGATTCGTGCGGCCGGCCTGCGCGAGCAGGGCGGCCAGCAGTCCGTCCTGTATCTCCGGGCGCTGGGTACCGGAAAGCCGATGACTCCGGAGGCGGAGGCCGAGGCCATGATGCTGGAAGGGCGGATCATGGCGACTTGGGCATCCGTCGAGGACGACATCGTCGGCGGCGAGATGGAGTCGGCGCTCCATACCGCCCTGGAGGGCGCGCGCAAGGGCTATATCCAGGGCTTCGGCGCCTACAAGGCCCGTGTCCTTGCCGCCTCGCGTGCAGGCAAGCCCTATGACCTGGACGGTACGGAATGGCGGCGGTCCGCCTCTCCGCTGTTGCAGGATCTGCTGCTCATCCGCGACGCGGGATTCGCCGTCGGGCGGGACATGGCGGATGCCCATCGGGCCGCGGCCCTGCGATACCTGATGCTGGCGATCGGGGCGATCGCCGTCGGCTTCGCCGCGTTGATCGGCGTGGCGGTCGCCATCACCCGGCGGGCGTCCCGGCCGGTGGTCGAACTGGCCGAGGTCGTTGGGGCGATTGCCGGCGGGCAGCGCGACGTCGTCGTGCCGCATCGGCAACGGGCCGACGAGATCGGCGAGATGGCCGCGGCGATCGACGTGCTGCAGTCCCGTGCCCGCGAGGCCGACGACGCCGAGTCCCGGCGCCGGTCCGACCAGGAGGAGCGCGACCGCCACCGTCGCGAGATGGAACGGGCGACGCAGGACTTCGTGGCGCAGCTGGAATCGGTGGTCGGCCACCTGTCCACCACCGCGGAATCGGTGCGCGGAAATTCCGAACGGCTGTCGGCTGCTGCGGAAAGCGCCTCGTCGCTGTCGTCGTCGGTGGCGTCGGCATCGGAACTGGCAAACGGCAACATCCAGACGGTGGCGGCGGCGGCCGACCAGCTTCAATCCTCCATCGGCGAGATCAGCCGGCGAATCGACGATGCCTCGCGCATCGCCCAGGACGCGGTGCGTGAAGCCGGCAGCACCGCTGGAATCGTCGCGACGCTGGCCGACCGGGCGGCCGGGATCGGCTCGGTGGTCGATATGATCAGTTCGATCGCGTCGCAGACCAACCTGCTGGCGCTGAACGCCACCATCGAGGCGGCCCGCGCGGGCGAGGCCGGCAAGGGCTTTGCCGTGGTCGCCAACGAGGTGAAGAATCTTGCCGGCCAGACGGCGAAGGCGACCGACGACATCCAGCTCCGCGTCGGCGAAATCCGCGACGTCAGCGGCAGCGCGGTTACCGCCATCGGCGCGATCAGCCGCACCGTCACCGCGATCAGCGAGGCTGCGTCCGCGGTTGCGGCGGCGGTGGAGGAACAGAACGCCGCCACCCGCGAGATCGCCCGCAACATCCAGGCCGCCGCCCAGGGCACGGTCGAGGTGTCCGGCAGCATCGGGCAGGTCGCATCCACCGCGGAAAGCACGCGCGCCGCGTCGGGAGAGCTGTTGACGGCGTCGCGTGGCCTGACGCAGGAGGCCGGAACCCTGCGTACGACCGTCGATGGCTATGTAAGCCGCCTCAAAAGCGCCTGATCCGACGAAAACGTGGAAGGAAGCGGCGGTTTACGGTCGCGTTGCGGCTTGGAAACCGCCGGTGGGGCTCCTCACCCCCTTGAAGGGGGCTGGAGCGTGTGCCACGTTAGTCGGGTGCCGTAGGCAATCCCCGCGCTTATCCCGAGGCGGGTGGCCGTGTCAGGCCCATTCCGGGCTGGCGGCGATCCATTCATTGAGGCCCTGCCGATGATCGAACTCTCCCGTGGTGCCCTCTACCCGGTCCTGCCGCTGCGCGACATCGTGGTCTTCCCCCACATGATCGTGCCGCTGTTCGTCGGGCGCGAGAAGTCCGTGCGCGCGCTGGAAGACGTGATGAAGGATGACAAGCAGATCCTGCTGGTCACCCAGAAGAACGCCGCGCAGGACGATCCGACTCCGGCCGACATCTACAGCGTCGGCACCGTCGGCACCGTGTTGCAGTTGCTGAAGCTGCCGGACGGGACCGTCAAGGTGCTGGTGGAAGGCGGCCAGCGTGCTGCCATCACCAAGTTCGCCGACAATGAGGAGTTCTTCCAGGCCCAGGCCGAACTGGTCGAGGAGAAGACCGGCGAGAACCAGGAGCTGGAGGCGCTGAGCCGCGCCGTGGTCTCGCAGTTCGAACAGTACATCAAGCTGAACAAGAAGATTCCGCCCGAGGTTCTGGTTTCGATCAACCAGATCGAGGAATCGGGCAAGCTGGCCGACACCGTCGCCTCGCATCTGGCGCTGAAGATTCCGGAAAAGCAGCAGCTGCTGGAATGCGCCACCGTGTCGGAGCGTCTGGAACGCGTCTATGCCTTCATGGAAGGCGAGATCGGCGTGCTGCAGGTGGAAAAGCGCATCCGCAACCGCGTCAAGCGGCAGATGGAGAAGACCCAGCGCGAATACTACCTGAACGAGCAGCTGAAGGCGATCCAGAAGGAGCTCGGCGAGACCGAGGACGGCCGTGACGAATCGGCTGAACTGGAAGAGAAGATCAACAAGACCCGCTTCTCCAAGGAAGCCCGCGACAAGGCGCTTGCCGAGCTGAAGAAGCTGCGGTCGATGAGCCCGATGTCGGCGGAAGCGACCGTGGTGCGCAACTATCTGGATTGGATGCTGTCCATTCCGTGGAAGAAGCGCACCAAGGTGAAGCGCGACCTGAAGCTGGCCCAGAAGGTGCTGGACGCCGACCATTACGGTCTGGAGAAGGTCAAGGAACGCATCCTCGAGTATCTCGCCGTCCAGAACCGGATGAACAAGGTCAAGGGCCCGATCCTCTGCCTCGTCGGTCCGCCCGGCGTCGGCAAGACCTCGCTCGGCAAGTCGATCGCCAAGTCGACGGGACGCAACTTCGTCCGCATGTCGCTGGGCGGCGTCCGTGACGAGGCCGAGGTGCGCGGCCACCGCCGCACCTACATCGGCTCGATGCCCGGCAAGGTCATCCAGGGCATGAAGAAGGCCAAATCCTCCAACCCGCTCTTCCTGCTGGACGAGATCGACAAGCTCGGCGCCGATTGGCGCGGCGATCCGTCGTCCGCCCTGCTGGAGGTTCTGGATCCGGAGCAGAACGGCACCTTCAACGACCATTACCTCGAGGTCGACTACGACCTGTCCGACGTGATGTTCGTCTGCACCGCCAACACGATGCGCATGCCGCAGCCGCTGCTGGACCGCATGGAGATCATCCGCGTCGCCGGTTACACCGAGGACGAGAAGGTCGAGATCTCCAAGCGCCACCTGATCGAGAAGCAGATCGAGGCGAACGGCCTGAAGAAGGGCGAGTTCACCATTTCCGACGACGCGCTGCGCGATCTGGTCCGCTACTACACGCGGGAAGCCGGCGTCCGCTCGCTGGAGCGCGAGATCGCGAACCTGTGCCGCAAGGCGGTCAAGGAAATCCTGCTGAAGAGCACCAGCGGTGCCAAGGTTGCGGTCACCCGCCGGAACCTCGACAAATATGCCGGCGTCCGCCGCTTCCATTATGGCGAGGCGGAACTGGAGGATCTGGTCGGCGTGACCACCGGTCTGGCCTGGACGGAAGTCGGCGGCGAGTTGCTGTCGATCGAGGCGGTGGGCCTGCCCGGCAAGGGCCGCGTCACCACCACCGGCAAGCTGGGCGACGTGATGAAGGAATCGGTCCAGGCGGCCGAGAGCTACGTCAAGTCGCGCGCCGTCGCCTTCGGCATCAAGCCGACGCTGTTCGAGAAGAAGGACATCCACGTCCATGTTCCCGAAGGCGCCACGCCGAAGGACGGCCCGTCGGCCGGTGTCGCCATGGCCACCTCCATCGTCTCGGTGCTGACCGGCATTCCGGTGCGCAAGGACGTGGCGATGACCGGCGAGATCACGCTGCGCGGCCGGGTGCTGCCGATCGGTGGCCTGAAGGAGAAGCTGCTGGCCGCACTGCGCGGCGGCATCAAGCGGGTGCTGATCCCGAAGGACAACGAGAAGGATCTGGCCGACATCCCGGACAACGTGAAGCGCGGGCTGGACATCATGCCCGTCGCCACGGTGGACGAGGTGCTGCGCAACGCGCTGGTCCGTCCGCTGGAGCCGATCGAATGGACCGAGCAGGAGGTCGATCCGGCCGCTGCCAAGGTCCAGGAGAAGGCGGCCGACGGTGAGGGCCTGCGTCACTGATCCGGGGCGCGCGGTCCCGGCGGTACCGGGGCCGCTGCCGGACATGCGGCTTTCTGGATGAAACGAGCTTTGCCGCCCGTCGGGAATTGACGGGCGGCATACGCCGTGCTTATCCTTTGCTTTCAAAAAGTCGTGGACAAAAAGTCCTGGGGCGGCTTTTGTCTTTCAGTATTTGCTGAATTCGGAAGGGGGATTGCGTGAACAAGAACGATCTCGTGGCGCATGTTGCCGAAGCGTCCGGTTTGTCCAAGACCGACGCCACGAAGGCCGTCGATGCGGTATTCGACAGCATCGCCGAATCGCTGAAGAATGGCGATGAGGTCCGTCTGGTCGGCTTCGGCACCTTTGCGGTGGCCGAGCGTCCCGCGACCGAGGGGCGCAACCCGCGTACCGGCGAGAAGATCGACATTCCGGCTTCCAAGCAGCCGAAGTTCAAGGCGGGCAAGACTCTCAAGGACGCCCTGAACTGAGCTTGAAGTCTATCGCCCCTTCGGGGCATAGTGCCGCCGGCCGGGGACCAACCCGGCCGGTCGTCGTTTGGCGGCGACGGATTCTTCCGGGCGATTAGCTCAGCGGTAGAGCGCCTCGTTTACACCGAGGATGTCGGGGGTTCGATCCCCTCATCGCCCACCAGTTTTTTCAATGCTCTAGCGGTATCGCCACGACCCGCGAGAGTGCGCTGAACCGACCTGGGTAGCATTTAGGTAACGCCGTGCCGATGGCCGATGCCGGGCATGTGCGGAGCGGCGTCGCTCCCTGCGGCGACGCCAACCGTCGATCGCGCTGTGATAGCGATCGGTGCTATCCGGACAGCCTCCATCCCTTTCTACCGATCATTCAGCATTCGAGCGATGGTGTTGCAAGGCACGCGATATCCGCTGTGAACCGTGATTCGCTGATGTTGTCAGGCCTGCCGGGATCGATGACGCCCTCCTGAACGGAGCATGATCCCTTTCATGCCGTTGGCCGTCAGCCCCACGACATGCTGATGGCACAGTAGAATTTGAACGTCCCTCAAATCCCCGGTCCTGTGTATCGAAGCTGCCGACCGGTCCCGGCGGCAGGTGGGTTTTCGGCCGCGCCCCGAGCATCTGGATCCGATGGCATGCATATATCGCATCGTGCGCAATCGAATTGTGCATGCCGAAATTGGTTGCGAGCAATTCGATTGTGCGTCATATTCATTCCCACGAGATGACGCGGCGCCGGTGCTTCCCGCCGTCGCCTCCCGGTTCCAACCTGGCGACCCCTCCAGAGGGGCATCGCCTGCACGCAAGGAGTTGCACATCATGAAGACCCTCTATTCGACCAAGGTGACCGCCACCGGTGGCCGTGACGGCAAGGCCGTCAGCGAGGATGGCCTGCTGTCGGTCGCGCTGGCCGCGCCGAAGGAGCTCGGCGGGCAGGGTGGGGCCACCAACCCGGAACAGCTGTTCGCCGCCGGTTACTCGGCCTGCTTCATCGGCGCCATCAAGTTCGTCGGCAACCGCGACAAGATCGCCGTTCCTGCCGACCTGACCGTGAATGCCAAGGTCGGCATCGGCGCCCGTGACGACGGCGAAGGCTTCGGGTTGACGGTCGATTTCGTGGTTTCTCTGCCGGGCATGGACAAGGCCGCTGCCGAAGACCTCCTCGCCCGCGCGCACAAGGTCTGCCCCTACAGTCACGCCACCAAGGGCAACATCCCGGTCACCACGACCATCGCCTGAGGGCATCGCCTGAGGGCCTCGCGTAAGGCAGCGAACCGGACGCGCCCGCCGCGCATGGCAGGCGTTCCGGGGTTGCGCCGCCGGGCAGTTGCGCGCGATTGTGCCGGGCACGATCGACCGACGCGCGATGCCCTGGCGGCGCGCGCCGTTTTGAAGGTTTCGGAAATCATGACGGCCGACAAAGACGACCCGCTGTTGCTGTCCAACCAAGCCTGCTTTGCGCTCTATTCGGCGAATCTGGCGATGACGCGGGTCTATCGCCCGCTGCTGGAGTCGCTGGGCCTGACCTATCCGCAGTATCTGATGATGCTGCTGCTGTGGGAGGAGGACGACCAGTCGATGAAGGTCCTGGGCGAGCGGTTGGGGCTGGACAGCGGCACGCTCACCCCTTTGCTGAAGCGGCTGGAAGGGCAGGGGCTGGTCAGCCGCGCCCGCGACCCGCAGGACGAACGGCTGGTGCGCGTCCGTCTGACCGCGGAGGGGACTGCGCTGCGTGGCAAGGCCGAATGCCTGCCGGCCCGCATCACCGCCGCCGCCGGCTGTTCCGCGCCGGAGTTGGGCCCCCTGCGCGACGCGTTGCTGCGGCTGCGCGACGACCTGAACCGGTCGGCGGATCGGAGCTGATCCGAAGCCGTTGGTCTGCTGTCCTTCACTCACAAGGTGCTTCGCGATGACCGACGACCGTCTCCGCATCCGTCCAGCCGATGCCGACGACGCTCCGGACCTGGCACAGCTGATCGATATCGCAGGAGGCGGGGTCTACGCCTTCCTGCTCGACGGGCTGATGCCGGACATGAGCGCGGCGGAGATGCTGATGCCTGGTCTGGCCGGACGCAGCGGATCGCTGTCGCACCGGCAGAGCGGCGTTGCGGAACTGGACGGTCGGGTGGTCGGCATCGCCCACGGCTATCCCACCGACTGGATCCGGACGGAGGATTACAGCGGCCTGCCGCCGGACCGTGTCGCCCATATGGCCACATTTTCCGAAACGCTGGACTGGGGCAGCTATTTCCTGTCGGCGCTGGCGGTCGATCCGGCATGGCGGCGGCAGGGCATCGCCGGCAGGCTGCTCGGCTGGTTCTACGCGCGCGCGCGGACCGGCGGCTTCGACCGGGTTACGCTCCATGTCTGGGCCGACAATGCGCCGGCCCGCCATCTCTATGCCGGCGAAGGCTTCGAGGAAATCGGACAGGCCGACATCCCCTGGCACCCCCGCCTGCCGCACCATGGCGGCAGCATCCTGATGCGGCGTCACCTCTGAGCGGTTGTCACTCCGCGATCAGGGGCTCGACGGGCGCCTGTTCTACGGAGAGCCTGTCGACGCAACCCGCCACGAGGTCGGGGGCGGCGTAATGGACCATGTGGCCGGCCCCCGGCACCCAATGCAGGGTGCTGTTGGGAAGGACATGGTGCAGGCGGCCGCTCTGCTCCTCCTGGGTGACGACACGGTCGCCATGTCCGGCGACGATCGCCACCGGCAGGGACAGTCCGGCATAGCGGTGCTGCAAGCGGTCGGCGGCCGGCACCATGGTGACGCCATCCTGGGCATTGGCGCGCAGCTGGCCGGGGCGGGTGATCAGGGCGGCCGGGAAGGTCCCGGTCAGGTCGTCCGGCACCGGCTGGGGGGAGAACATCGCCTTCAGCATCAGCGGCATCATCGCCTTCGAGAGGGGCGGCGAGAGGGTGTGGCGCAGCAGGTCGCCCAGCACCGGCGTCGCCACCGGGGCCACCATCAGCGCGTCCACCCGCGTGGTCGGGAAATAATAGCCGGCCAGCAGCACCAGGGCGCGCGCCGAATCCGGATGGTCCAGCGCCAGGGCCAGCGCGACCAGCGTGGCATAGGAATGGCCGACCACCACCGCCTGCCCGATCCCCAGGACGGCAAAGGCCCGGGCCAGCAGATCGGCCTGGTCCTCCGGCGTCCAGTCGCGGCCGCGCGGCCGCTCGCTGTAGCCCATGCCCGGCCGGTCGAAGGCGATCACCCGATGGGACCGCGCCAGCCGGTCGAACAGTCCGCTCGCCAGCGAATCGTCGAGGGTCGAGGCGTTGCCGTGCAACAGGACCACCGGCGGTCCGCTGCCCGCCTCCAAATAATGCAGCCGCACGCCGTCGACGGTCAGGAAACGCCCTTCGGGCGGATGGCGCCGCTCGTCCCGCCGGGCGACCAGCGTGTTGACGGCCGCCAGGCCGCCCAGCGCCAGCGCGGCGATGCCGAAAGCCTTGACGGCGCCGGAATGGCGGATGTCGTGAGTGCGGCGGGTCATGGCGGTCGTTCTCCCAAACGGCTGCTGCTGCGATGCAGCATCGTGGGAGAACAACCGCCGGCGGAAGGAAGCGTTCCCGATCGGGGACGCGCTTGCTTTACTTCCCTGCCTTCAACTGCTCGCGCGTCAGCCAGAACACCTCGCCGAAGCTGTTGGCGGTCTGCAGCCACAGGAAGTCCAGGTGGGGATATTCCGCCTCCAGGATCTCGCGGCCGGTGCCGAACTCGCACAGCAGGCCGCCGTCCGGGGTCAGGTGCTTGGGCGCTTCCTTCAGGATGCGGCGGACGATGTCCAGCCCGTCGTCGCCGCCGGCCAGCGCCATCTCCGGCTCGGCGCGGAATTCCGGCGGCAAGACCTCCATCGCCTCGGCGTCGACATAGGGCGGGTTGGTGATGATGACGTCGTATTTCCGCGTCTTCAGCGGGGCGAACAGGTCGCCCTGGTGCAGCGTGATGCGGTCCTCGAAGCCGCTGTCGGCAACGTTGCGCTTCGCCACCTCCAGCGCGTCGGGCGACAGATCGACGGCGTCGACCTGGGCTTCCGGGAAGATGCGGGCGGCCAGGATCGCGAGGCAGCCGGAGCCGGTGCAGAGATCCAGCACCCGCTCGACCGAGGTCGGATCCTCCACCAGGGTGAAATCGTCGCCGCCGAACAGGTCGGAGAACAGCAGCTCGCCGATGTAGGAGCGTGGGACGATCACCCGCTCGTCGACATAGAAGGGGATGCCCTGGATATAGGCCTTGTTCAGCAGGTAGGGCGCCGGCTTGCGGGTGTCGATGCGGGCATGGAGGATGCCGGCCACCGCCTCGCGCTCCGCCGCGGTCAGCCGCGACTCCAGATAGGGCTCGAGCTGGTCGACCGGCAGGTGCAGCGTTTCCAGCACCAGGAACACCGCCTCGTCGAAGGCGGTGGTGGTGCCGTGGCCGTAATCGAGATCGGCCTCGTTGAAGCGGCTGACGCCGTAGCGCAGGAAATCGCGGATGGTCTTCAACTCGGTGGCCGCGGCGGCGGCGGTGTGCTTGGTGGTCACGGGCGGCGGGCTCCGGTGATGGGGCGGACGGCGGATCTGCGGGGATGGCGGGTTTACAGGATTTCCAGCACGGACTCCGGCGGGCGGCCGATGCGGGCACGGTCGCCCTTGACCACGATCGGGCGTTCGATGGCGGCGGGATGGGCCGACAGGGCGGCGACCAGCGCCGCGCCGTCCAGATCCCTGGCGATGCCGGCCTCGGCCGCTTCCTTGGCGCGGGTGACGGCGCGCGGCTCCTTGCCCAGCTTGGCCAGGATGGCGGCCAGCTCATCGGCGGTCGGCGGGGTCTTCAGATACTCGATCACCACCGGCTCGACGCCGCGGGAGCGCAGCAGCTCCAGCGTTTCGCGCGACTTGCTGCAGCGCGGGTTATGGTAGATCGTCACGTCGCTCATGGTCTGCTTCCAAGGTTCGAGGAGCGGTCCGAGAGATACACCCATCCCGCGTTCCGCGCCAATCCGGCATGCGGAAACGCTGCGGCGGCGCAACATCCCTCAGGTGACAAGGGCTTCCGTTGGTATTATTTTGCGCGCTCGCTTTTCCGCTGCCCGCCTGAGTCGTTTCGGCGGACGGGCCGCGGAACAGAACCGCTGCCCAGAACGGATGCCGGCCGTGACCAAGCTCTCGCTCTCCAAGGACAAGATCAACATCCTTCTTCTGGAAGGTGTCCATGACAACGCCATCGACGAGCTGGCCCGCGGCGGCTACGCCTCCGTCGAGCGGCTGCCCCGCGCGCTGGACGAGGCGGAGCTGCTGGAGCGCATCGGTTCGGTCCATATCCTGGGCATCCGCTCGCGCACCCACCTGACCGCCAAGGTGTTCGAGGCGGCGAGCAAGCTGATCACCGTCGGCTGCTTCTGCATCGGCACCAATCAGGTGGATCTGAACGCGGCGCGGCGCCATGGCGTCCCGGTCTTCAACGCCCCCTATTCCAACACCCGGTCGGTGGCGGAACTGGTGATCGGCGAGATCATCATGCTGATGCGCGGCATCTTCGAGAAGTCGCAGCTGGTCCATGGCGGCGGCTGGATGAAGTCGGCCAAGGACTCTTACGAGATCCGCGGCAAGACGCTGGGCATCGTCGGCTACGGCCATATCGGCACCCAGGTGTCGATCCTGGCCGAGGCGATGGGCATGCAGGTCCGCTTCTACGACACCGTGCGCAAGCTGGCGCTGGGCAACGCGCGGGCCTGCGACTCGCTGGAGGAGCTGCTGTCGGTCTCCGACGTGGTGACGCTGCATGTGCCGGACACCCCGCAGACCCGCGACATGATCGGCGAGCGAGAATTGGCCGCCATGAAGAAGGGCAGCCACCTGATCAACGCCGCCCGCGGCCAGGTTGTGCAGATCGAGGCGCTGGCCGCCGCGATGAAGTCCGGCCATGTGCTGGGCGCTGCCATCGACGTCTTCCCGGTCGAGCCCGGCTCGGACAAGGACGAGTTCCAGAGCGCGCTGCGCGGCATCAAGACCGCCATCCTGACGCCGCACATCGGCGGCTCGACCATGGAGGCCCAGGCCAACATCGGCACCGAGGTGGCGCAGAAGCTGATCGAGTATTCCGACAACGGCTCCACCGTCGGCGCCGTCAACTTCCCGCAGGTGGCGCTGCCGGTGCAGGCCGGCTGCACCCGCTTCCTGCACGTCCACGAGAACCGTCCGGGCATGCTGCGCAAGGTGAACGAGGTGTTCTCCGGCCGCGACCTGAACATCGCCGCCCAGTATCTCCAGACCGATCCGGAGCTGGGTTATGTCGTGGTCGACGTCAACGGCGACGTCGACGAGCTGGAGGTCACCAACGACCTGCGCGCCATCGAAGGCACCCTGAAGGCGCGCTTCCTGTTCCCGTCGCACCGGTGATCCTGCGGAAGGGCCGGAGCGCCGGTTTCCCGGCGGTCCGGCCCCTTCATGTCTCTTGTCGGCGGACGGTTTCCCGGTAACAGTGGCGGCATGACCGTTCGCTGCCTGTTCCTCTTCCTCGCCGCTGTCCTTGGCGGCATGTCGTCGGTGTCCGCCCCGGCCGCTGCGCAGTCCAACGGCTGCGACGGCTTTCCTGCGCCCACGCTGACAGTCGAGAGCGTCCTGGCGCCGATCCAGCGCGACGATGCGCTGACCGTGGTGCAGCTCACCCGGCTGCCGGGACGCTCGCCGGGACCGGTCGGCACCACCAGCGGCCATGTGCTCGGCCTGACCCAGGCGCGGTACGGCGAGCAGTCGCAGGTTTCCGCCCTGTTCAAGGCAATGGGCGACGGCACCTATTGCTCGGCCCCCAGGGCGGTCACCGTCACTTTCGGATTCCAGAAGCGCACCGTCCATGTCGCGAGGGAGATCCCTGCCGAGTCCTGCCTGCATGGCGAGGTGCTGGCGCATGAGATGAGGCATGTCGCGGTGGATGAGGAACTGCTGCGCGAGTTCATGCCGCAAATCCGCAGCCGTCTGGACGAGGTGGTCGCGCGCCTGGAGCCGGTGCGGTCGCGCAGCCAGGCCCAGGCGATGGCGGCGATCCGCCGGCCGCTCGAATCGGCGATGCGCGGCATCATGCGCGACTTCGGCGGCGAGCGCGACCGCCGGCAGGCCCGGATCGACACGGTGGAGGAGTATGAACGGGTCAGCCGCGTCTGCAACGGCGAGGCCCGCAACTATCTGCCCAAGCCGGCGGCGCGGCAGCCGGTACGCCGGGGCTGACGGTCAGGGCTTGAGAGGGGCTCAACGCCGCCGCCGGTCGGTGGCGTGGCCGTCGACGAACTCAGGCGGCTTGCGGCGGACCCAGCGGACGAAGGCGGCGAGGTCGGGATGGCCGCGCAGGGCATCGATCTCGTGATATTGGTCGCGCAGCTGCCGTTCGGTCAGCACCGCATGGATCTTGGCGTGGCAGATGCGGTGCATCGTCACCGCCTCGCGCCCGCCATAGGTGCGGGGGATCAGGTGATGGTCGTTCAGGCTGCCGCCCGGCACCATCGGGCGGCCGCAGAGCGGGCAGGCGGGCCGTTCGGGTTCGGCCGGCGGCGCGGGCCTGGCGGGAAAGGGATCGTCCGGAAGGCGCATGTCGTTCGGAACCGGCGGGCGTTGCCCATGTTGGCTGATCTGGAGGGACCATGATCCATATGGTCCGCAACCTCCGGGAGGCCACTGTGGACGATCGCAAATCACAGCCTCGCGACCAGAAGGCAGCCAGCCCGACGACGGCCGGGAAGAGCGCCGACAATGCCGCCGGCAAGGCTGCCGGTCCATCTGCCGACTGCACCGACTATGGCCAGGCCGCCGGCTCTCCGGGCGGCCGCGGCGGCACGACCTGCTACGGCGGTATCCAGCGGATCCAACCGCGCACCCAACCCGCCGCACCTGCGTCTTCCGAGAAAAAGCCGGGCTCGGACCCATAGGAAAGGGGGGAGCCGCGGTGACGGCTCCCCCCTTTTTCCTCCTGACGGCCGGATGCCGGTTCAGGCCGCCTTCTTCTCGGCGATCAGCTGGACGAAGCGGTCGAACAGATAGTGGCTGTCCTGCGGGCCGGGCGAGGCTTCCGGATGGTACTGCACCGAGAAGACCGGCTTGTCCTTCAGGCGGATGCCCTCGTTGGTGCCGTCGAACAGGCTGACATGGGTGACCTCGGCCTCGGCCGGCAGCGTCTCGGGGATGACGACGAAGCCATGGTTCTGGCTGGTGATCTCGACGCGGCCGCTCGCCAGATCCTTGACCGGATGGTTGGCCCCGCGGTGGCCCTGCTGCATCTTGGCGGTCTTGGCGCCGAGCGCCAGCGACAGCATCTGGTGGCCCAGGCAGATGCCGAACATCGGCACGCCGGTGTCGAGCAGGCCCTTGATCGTCGGCACGGCATATTCGCCGGTGGCGGCGGGGTCGCCGGGGCCGTTGGACAGGAAGATGCCGTCGGGGCTGTGTCGCATCACGTCCTCGACCGTGGCGGTCGACGGCACCACCGTCACCTTGCAGCCGGATGCCGCGAGGCAGCGCAGGATGTTGCGCTTGGCGCCATAGTCGATGGCGACGACATGGTATTGCGGCTTGTCCTGGGTGGCATAGCCGCCGCCGATGGTCCAGCCGGCCTCGGTCCAGTCGTAGGTCTGGCGGCAGGACACGTCCTTGGCCAGGTCCATGCCCTCCAGCCCCGGCCAGCCCTTGGCCTTGGCGACCAGCGCCTCGATGTCGAAAATGCCGTCGGGCGAATGGGCGACGACGCCGTTGGGCGCGCCGAGGTCGCGGATGCGGCGGGTCAGCCGGCGGGTGTCGACGCCGGCCAGCCCGACGAGGCCGTAGCTCTTCAGCCAGTCGTCGAGATGGCGGGTGGCGCGCCAGTTGGACGGGTCGGTGATGTCGGCGCGCAGGATCAGGCCGCGGGCGGCCGGGGTGATCGTCTCGATGTCTTCCGCGTTGGCGCCGGTGTTGCCGATGTGCGGGAAGGTGAAGGTGATGATCTGCCCGGCATAGCTGGGATCGGTCAGGATCTCCTGATAGCCGGTCATGGAGGTGTTGAAGCACACCTCGCCCACCGAATCCCCCGTGGCGCCGATGCCTCGGCCGCGGAACACCGTGCCGTCGGCCAGGACAAGCACGCCGGTGTGGACCGCTTCGTCGGAGGGGGGAGTGGCGACAGTCATTCCTATGAACCTTCCCAAAAACCGCGGCCGGCGACTGATCGGCTGATCGGCGGAACGGCGACGGCCTAGCGTCCCGCCGGGCGCGCACACGGAACCGCTCGCACCCCGCATCCGCCGGAAAGGACGGTGGTGCGGGATCGAGTGGGCTTATCGGGTGGGCCGGACATCCTATATGACAATCGGCCGGCGGATTTCCAGCAATAGCTTTGCAGGGCAGCCTTGGGCCGCGTTGCAGGGCGACCCAAGGCCGCTGGCAAAGTCCGGCATTTTGTGTGGAAATCGGCGGGCGCTTTCGGGGATAGTCCCCCGCTCCCGAACGGGCGGCCGGTTCTCCCGGCATGGCGCGTCCGGCACGGCACGACGAACAAGGAAGACAGGACATGACGCTGCGCACGCGGTTCACCGAGTCCCTGAAGGAAGCGATGCGCGCCAAGGACATGCGCGCGGTTTCCACCATCCGCATGATCATGGCCGGTCTGAAGGACCGCGACATCGCCGCCCGCTCCCGCGGGGTGACCGACGGCATCGACGAGGCGGAGATCCTGTCGATGATGCAGGGCCTGATCAAGCAGCGCAACGAATCTGCGACGATGTACGACCAGGGCGGCCGTCCCGAACTCGCCCAGCAGGAGCGCGAGGAGATCGGGGTGATCGAACGCTTCCTGCCCAAGCAGATGAGCGAGGAGGAGGCCGCTGCCGCCATCGACTCCATCGTGGCGGAGCTGGAGGCGTCCAGCATCAAGGACATGGGCCGGGTGATGGCCGAACTGAAGGCCCGCCATGCCGGCCAGATGGACTTTGCCAAGGCCGGCGGCCTGGTGAAGGCGCGGCTGTCGGGCAAATAGTCCGCCGGGCGAACGGGGCGGACCGGCCGCCGCGGGGCGATTATCAGGGCCAGGCCGGCCCCTGCGGCCTTGGGGCCGGCGGCCCTGATCCCCATACTATGCCTCTGCCGCAGCTTTGCGCCCTGAGGCGTCCGGCGCCCGATCCGCACCGCCCAACTCGCTCTGCCCAACTCGCTCCGGTGACCGTCCGACCATGGCTTTCCCGCCCCAATTCCTGGAGGAGCTGCGCAGCCGGCTCACGCTGTCGGAGGTGGTGTCCAAACGCCTGCGCCTGATCCGCGCCGGGCGGGAGTTCAAGGCGCCCTGTCCCTTCCACAATGAGAAGTCTCCCTCCTTCTACGTCAACGACCAGAAGGGGTTCTTCCATTGTTTCGGCTGCGGTGCCCATGGCGACGTCATCGGCTTCGTCATGCGCCACGACAATCTGGGTTTCCCCGAGGCGGTGGAGCATCTGGCCGGCGATGCCGGGCTGCCGGTGCCGCGCCCGACGGAGGAGGACCGCCAGCGCTACGAACGGCGCAAGACCCTGCACGATCTGGTCGAGCAGGCGACCCGCTGGTTCGAACAGCAGCTGCACGGTTCGGCCGGCCGCTCGGGTCTGGAGTATCTGGTGCGCCGCGGGCTGGACGACGACATCATCGCGCGTTTCCGCCTGGGCTATGCGCCCGGCGATTCGAACGCACTGCGCATCCATCTCGGCAGGCAGGGCTTTTCCGACGAGGACATGGTCAATGCCGGGCTGCTGAAGCGGCCGGACGACGGCCGGGCGCCCTACAGCTTTTTCCGCAACCGCGTGATGTTTCCGGTGACGGACCGGCGTGGACAGGTTGTGGCCTTCGGCGGGCGCATCCTGGAAGGCGACGGGCCGAAATACGTCAACACCGCGGATACGCCGCTCTTTCATAAAGGCACGCTGCTCTACGGCCTGTCGCGGGCGCGGCAGGCGGCGGCCGACGGCAAGCCGGTGATCGTCGCCGAGGGATACATGGATGTCATCGCCCTGGTCCGCGCCGGTTTCGAGGGAGCGGTGGCGCCGCTGGGCACCGCGCTGACCGAAACCCAGGTGCAGGAGCTGTGGAAGCTGATTCCTGCGGCGGAGAAGGTGCCCTTCCTCTGTTTCGACGGTGACAATGCCGGCCGGCGCGCGGCGTGGCGGGCGGTGGAGCGCATCCTGCCGCACCTCGCCCCCGGCCAGTCGGCCCGCGTCGCCTTCCTGCCGGAGGGCGAGGATCCGGACAGCCTGATCCGTGCCCAGGGGGCCAAGGCGATGGGCTCCGTGCTGGAGGCCGCCATCCCGCTGTCCGACGCGTTGTGGCGGATGGAGAGCGAGGGCAGGCCGACCGACACGCCGGAGGCCAAGGCGGCGGTGAAGGCGGCGCTGGAAGCCCGCGTCGCCACCATCGCGGACCGGGACGTCCAGAGCTTCTACCGCACCGAGATGCGCCGCCGCGTCGACGAGGCCTTCGCGCCCGCGCGGCCCGCCTACAATCGCGGCCCCTGGGTGCCGGGGCAGGGGCAGGGGCGCGGCCGGTTCGGCGAGCCGCCGCGCCGCCATGTGCCGGGTGTGCCGGGCCGCCTCACGTCCAAGCCGGCGGGAGAGGGGCGCGGCCGTGTCTCCCGCCTCGCCTCGATGCGCGAGCGGATCCTGCTGGCGACCATCATCAATCACCCGGAGCTGTTCGGCGAACTGACCGAGCCGTTCGGCCTGTTGCCGTTCGGTGACCCGGAGCTCGAAAAACTGCGCTGGGCCGTCATCGAATGCCTTTCCGACGACCGCAACGACGACTCGACACTTGACGCCGAAGCGCTTTGTCGCCACTTGTCATCCGCCGGCCATGAGGCCATGGTCGGCGCTTTGCTAGGCGAGTCGACCTATGTCCATGCTGGCTTCGCCCGTCCGGATGCCTCTACCGAGGACGCCCGGAAGGGATGGTGGCCTGCGTGGCGGCACCTGCACCATGAGCGGGTGCTCGACGATCTTAGGGAAGCGAAAGCGGCTCTGACCCGTGACAACAGCGAGGCAAACTTCGCGCGGGTCGTGGCTCTTCAGCAGGAGGTCATAAAGTCCGGCCTGGGTATGACGGATGATGGTGACTTTGACGATGTCTGACGGTTGATGGTTCGTATCGTCGGCAATCTGGCATCGGTTGATGGGACGGGGCCGCATGGCTGGTTCTGGGTAGTTGCACGGTTGGGGGGTGGGGCGGACGGGCCGGGGAACCGGGACCGGGCGCTCCTGTCGTCTTTTTTTCAATGGGGTAATGCGGGGGCACCGATCGCATGGCCACGAAAGCTGCGAACAGCGTGGAAGTTTCCGAAACGCGGGAGGAATCCGCAGACGGTCCTCTGATGGACGGCATGGGTTTGGCCGTCAAGAAGATGATCGCCCGTGGCAAGGAGCGCGGGTATGTCACCTATGACGAGCTGAACGCAGCGCTGCCGCAGGATTCGTCCTCGTCCGAGCAGATCGAAGACACGATGGCGATGCTGTCCGAGATGGGCATCAACATCGTCGAATCGGAAGAGCAGGATTCGGAGAACAGCGGCGAGGGGGCAGGCGAGGGCGAAGGCCGTTCGTCGGGCAATCTCGACGACGACGACATCGGCCGCACCGACGACCCGGTGCGCATGTACCTGCGCGAGATGGGGTCGGTCGAGCTGCTGTCGCGCGAGGGCGAGATCGCCATCGCCAAGCGCATCGAGGCCGGGCGCGAGATGATGATCGGCGCGATCTGCGAATCGCCGCTGACCATCCGCGCCATCCTCGACTGGCATGATTCCCTGATGGAAGGGAAGATGCTGCTGCGCGACATCATCGACCTGGACGCCACCTATGGCGGCGGCCCGGACGGCGAGGGGATCCCGGAAGGCCTGGTCGATGCGGTGGAAGCCGCCGGCGCCACTGTCGCGGGCCCCGGCCCGGCGGCCGAGGCGGCGCCTGCCGGCGAGGAGGGCGACGAGCCCCGTCCGCCGCGGGCGGAAGGCGAGGGCGAAGAGGGTGAGGAAGGCGAAGAGGGCGACAACAGCCTGTCGCTGTCCGCCATGGAAGCCGCGCTGAAGCCGCAGGTCATCGAGACCTTCGAGAACATCAAGGCGACCTACGACAAGCTGCACAAGCTGCACGAGACCCGCATGGCGGCGATGCAGCGCGGCGAGGACGTCGCCAAGCAGACCGACAAGAAGTACGACAAGCTGAAGCTCGAAATGGTCGAGCTGATGAACACGGTGCGGCTGAACAACCAGCGCATCGAGCAGCTGGTCGAGCAGCTCTATGCCTTGAACCGCAAGCTGACCGGCTTCGAAGGCCGTCTGCTGCGCATGGCAACCGACTGCCGGGTAAAGCGCGAGGACTTCCTCAACCAGTATTTCGGCCATGAGCTGGACCCGAACTGGCTGGAGCGCATCCGTGGCCTGAACCCCAAGACCTGGGGCAAGTTCGCGGAGAAGTACGACGGCGACATCCGCAAGACGCGCGAGGCGATCTCCAACGTCGCCGAGGAAGCGCGCCTGCCGATCAACGAGTTCCGCCGCATCGTCTCCACCGTCCAGAAGGGCGAGAAGGAAGCGAGCCGCGCCAAGAAGGAGATGGTCGAGGCCAACCTGCGCCTCGTGATCTCGATCGCCAAGAAGTACACGAACCGCGGCCTGCAGTTCCTGGACCTGATCCAGGAGGGCAACATCGGCCTGATGAAGGCGGTGGACAAGTTCGAGTACCGGCGCGGCTACAAGTTCTCGACCTATGCGACCTGGTGGATCCGTCAGGCCATCACCCGGTCCATCGCGGACCAGGCGCGGACCATCCGCATCCCGGTCCACATGATCGAGACGATCAACAAGCTGGTCCGCACCAGCCGCCAGATGCTGCACGAGATCGGCCGCGAGCCGACGCCGGAGGAACTGGCCGAGCGGCTGATGATGCCGCTGGAGAAGGTGCGCAAGGTCCTGAAGATCGCCAAGGAGCCCATCTCGCTCGAAACGCCGATCGGCGACGAGGAGGATTCGCATCTCGGCGACTTCATCGAGGACAAGAACGCGGTCCTGCCGCTCGACGCCGCCATCCAGGCGAACCTGCGCGAGACGACGACCCGCGTACTGGCCTCGCTGACCCCGCGCGAGGAGCGTGTCCTGCGCATGCGCTTCGGCATCGGCATGAACACCGACCACACGCTGGAAGAGGTCGGCCAGCAGTTCAACGTGACCCGCGAGCGCATCCGCCAGATCGAGGCGAAGGCGTTGCGCAAGTTGAAGCACCCGTCGCGGTCGCGCAAGCTGCGCAGCTTCCTGGATACCTGACCGGGAGCGGCATGGTTCGTAGCGAAACGGAGGCCTTTCGGCCTCCGTTTTCGCATGTGGATTTCGTGGACGGATCGAAGAACGAGGGGTTGCATTTCCCCCGGCCTTTGTCGCAGAGTGCGGCCCGCGGTTGGGCCTGTAGTTCAGCGGTTAGAACGCGCCGCTCATAACGGTGTTGTCGTCGGTTCGAATCCGGCCGGGCCCACCATTTTTTCCCGAACGACCCAACACTCTGATCGGGGGTCTTGGTCGTGGGTGATGCTCTCCAACTCGTTCAATCGGCTGCGGCGGCGTTGCAGCGGCGGGAGCCGGCGGCGGCGCGCAAGCTGTTGCGGCAGGCGCTGGCGCTCGACCCGGGGCGGGGCGACGGGTGGAGCATCCTGGGCGTGGCGGCCATCGGCAGTGGCGATGCGGCAGGCGCCCTGCCGCCGTTCCGCCGGTCGCTGTGCTGTGCGCCGGCCAATCCCGCCTATGCGCGCAATCTCGCCGCCTGCCTGAAGCGGCTGGGGCGGGCGGGCGAGGCCATGGCCGTCCTGCATCGGGCGATGCTGGCGGGCGCGCTGGCGCCCGACTTGCTCTGCGACCTGGCCGACTTGCGGCTGGGGAGCGGCGACGGTTCGGCGGCGCTGCAGCTTTACCGGCTGGCGTTGCTGCTGGCGCCGGACCATGGGCGCAGCCTGAACAATCTGACGGAAGCCCTGCGCCGGCAGGCGATGCCGGAGGCGGCGACCGAGCTGTTCCGGCTGGCGCGGCTTCGCGGCACGGCGACGGCCTGGGCCGCGGCAGGGGCGGAACTGGTCGAGGCCGGCCGGATCGAGGAGGCGCAGCCGGCGCTTCGCCGGTCGCTGGTGCTCGATCCGGCCGGCGCGGCAACCTGGAGCAACCTTGGATTCGCGCACCTGCAACGGCATCGGGCGGAAGCGGCGGTGGCGGCATTCGCCCATGCCCGCAGGCTTGACCCGGCATTGGCGGAGGCACCGGTCGGGCAGGGCAGTGCGCTGATGCTGATGGGACGCGTCCGCGAGGGAGCGGCGCTTTACGAGGAAAGAGTGCGGCTGCCGCTGTTCCAGCCGCCGCGGCGCTTCGACCGGCCGGACTGGGATGGCCGCATCCGGCCGGGAGCAACCCTGCTGGTCCATGCCGACCGCGGGTTGGGGGATGCGATCCAGTTCATCCGCTACGCACCCATCCTGCGGGCGCGGGGAATGCGGGTGCTGTTCTGCGGCCAGGAGAACCTGCTGGACCTGTTGCGGTCCTCCGGCGTCGTCGACGCGGCCTTCGGCTATGAAGATGAATTGCCGCCTTACGACATGCATGCCCATGTGATGAGCCTGATCCACCGGATGGGCACCGGATTGGACGACATCCCGGCCGACATTCCCTATCTCCGCCCGTCGGAAGCGGCGATGAGCCGCTGGGCCGGGCGGACCGCCGGGGTGAAGGGGCTGAAGGTCGGCATCGTCTGGGCCGGTTCGGCGCAGTTCCACTACGACCGGGACCGCTCGCCCCGGTTGGCGCCGCTGCTGCCGCTGTTCGACATTCCGGGGGTGACGGCGGTGGTGCTCCAGTTCGGCCAGGGACGCGACGACATGGCCAGATTGCCGTTACCCGCAGGCATTGTGGATTGGGGCGGGGAGTTGCAGGGCATGGACACCACCGCGGCGGCCCTGGAAGGGCTCGATATGGTGGTCAGCTCCTGCACCTTCATGGCCCATCTTGCCGGCGCGCTGGGGCGGCCGGTGTCGGTTCTGCTGCATGCCGGGTCGGAATGGCGCTGGCTGCGCGAGCGTGAGGAGTCGCCCTGGTATCCGACGGCGCGGCTTTACCGCCAGACTGTTCCCGGCGACTGGTCGGGGCCGGTGGCGCGGTTGCGGGCCGATCTGGCGGCGCTCGCGGAGCGGCGGATTGCCTTAGCGGGCAACTGACACCGGCCAGCCTGAAGCCTTTTGGGCACAAGCGTGGCCGTTGCGCATGAATTTTGCTGCAAGCCCGACAAAGTCTGGAATAAAGGATGCGCGGCAGGCGTTCGCCCCCATATGCATCGGGTTCTCCCTCGGCCGCAAGGCCGGATGGAACGGCCCGGCCCTGGACATGCGGCGCCCTTGTCGTCCCATCCGGCCGCCTTGCGGCCGACGGGGAAGGCCATGGCGTGAGCCGTGGCGTGATCGGTAAGGATCGGGTGCGCGGTTGAGCAAATTCGGGGTCGATCTGGAGGTCCACATCGCGTCCTTGCGGCGCTACGCGCGTGCGTTGCTGCGCAACGGCGCGGATGCGGAGGATCTGGTGCAGGAGGCGTTGACCCGCGCGGTGGCGCGGGCCGACAGCTTCCAGGCGGGGACGAACCTGCGGGCGTGGCTTTTCACCATCCTGCACAACGTCCACGTCAATCAGGTCCGTTCCAAGGCCGCCCGACCGCAGGAGGTCGACGTCGCCGACGTCGAATCGAAGCTGGTCACCCCGGCCCGGCAGGAAGAGCGGGTCGAGCTGCGCGAGATGATGCGTGCGGTCGACGAGTTGCCGGAGGAGCAGCGCAAGGTGCTTCTTCTGGTGGCGCTGGAGGGCCTGAAATACGACGAGGTCGCCGATACGCTCGGCGTGCCGATCGGAACCGTCATGTCGCGCCTGTCGCGGGCGCGGGAGGCGGTGCGGGCGAAACTGGCGAACGAGGGTGGCGTCACCCTCCGGCGGGTGAAGTGATGAATGCGCATCGGGTGTCAGAGGACGAACTCCACGCCTACGTGGATGGCCAGCTGGACGGAAACCGCCGCCTCGCGGTGGAACGATGGCTGGCCGACGATTCCGAGGCGGCGCGCCGGGTTGAGGATTATCGCGCCCAGGCGATGCTCCTGCACGAGATGTTCGATTCTGTCCTGCGGGAACCGCCGGGCGACACCGTCCAGGATCTGACCGACCGGCTGAAGGGCCGCATCGCCCGCAACGACAACCATCCGGCGTGGCATGCCCGGCCGCTGGTGCGTTTCGCCGCTGCGGTGATGCTGGTGGTCGCCGGTGCGGCCGGCGGCTGGATGGGCCGCGGCGCCGATCAGCAGGCGGCCGCTCCCATCGCCCAGCAGCGCCAGACCCTGGCCACCTTCGCCCAGGAGGCGACCCAGGCGCACCGCTTCTACACCTCCGACGAACGGTTCCAGGTGGAGCTGGGGGCCGACAACCAGGACGAGCTGAATGGCTGGCTGTCCAAGCGCATGGGCCGCGACGTCTTCGGCCCCGACCTCGGCCGGGTCGGCTACCGCCTGATCGGCGGCCGGTCGCTGCCGACCGACATGGGCGCCGGCGCGCAGTACATGTACGCCAACGACGCCAACAAGCGGATCACCCTGTTCGTCGGCGCACCGCAGAGCGGCAACCAGTCCAACTTCAGCTTCACCCAGAACGGCGACGTCGCCACCTTCTATTGGGTCGAGGGGCCGTTGGCCTATGCGCTGGCCGGCCGCCTGTCGAAGGAGGAGCTGCTGGAGATCGCCAAGGCGGTCTTCCAGGATGTGAAGGCCGGGCCGCCGCGGCGCGAGCCGCCGCCCGAACAGCCCCAACAGCAGCAGCCCCAACAGCAGCAGGATCAGCCGGCCGGCGTCCAGCCGGTCAGCGACACGCAGAAGCCGAAGGACAGCTGACGCCACGGGGGGCGCCCGCCGGGCGCCCTCTCCGCCTCTTCAAAAGCCTCTACCGCTCCAGCCGCGTCGCCTTCAGCCAGTCGCGCAACTTGCGGCAGACAGCCTCCGACGCCTCCTCCAGCTCGTGCGGGTCGCGGAAGCGCAGGCCGCAGCGAGGCGATCCTGTCGGCGGTCAGTCGGCGGCCAACCGCGGTTAGAGCCTGCTTGCCGGCGTATCGAAACCGCCGCCGATTCCGCCGACCCAGAGCACGGCCTTCCTCCCTTCCGGTCTGTATTTCCCCGACATAGCCGGGCGACGGGCGGCGTGGTTGCCACACGCCGGATGCCCCACCGCCTTTGCGATAGGCAACGAAGCCGCAACCCGGCTGTTCTCCAGTCACAGCGATTGGACAGACGGGAAAGGAGCGGCGATGGCGTCGAACAGTTTGAGCGGGTACGGCCGCCGGCCGGAGCCGACCATTCCGCCTTCGTCCGCGACGGACGGGGTTGCGGGACCCGGCGGGCGATGGCTTGCCATGATGGGCGGCGCCATGCTGGGGGTGCTGGGGTTGCGGCGGCCGGGATGGGGCGGGGCGATGATCGCGCTGGGCGGTGCCGGGCTGTTCGCCGCCGGTGCCCTGGGGCTGCGGCCCCTGACCGCGCAGATCCTGACCGCGCAGCCGAAAGCCGGTGCATGGCGCAGCGGCGGGCCGGGTTCGCGCCGCCATATGCTGACGCCGGAGCGCACCCAGGCGGTCGTCACCGTCGCGTCGGATCCGGGAACGGTCTTCCGCTTCTGGCGCAACTTCGCCAACCTGGCGAAGCTGATGCCTCAACTGGAGAGGGTCGACGTGCTGTCGGCCACCGAAAGCCGCTGGATCGTGCAAGCCGGCGGGATGCCCGGCGGGGAAGCCCTGAACTGGCGTTGCGTGCTGGACCGTGTCGACGAGGACCGGCTGCTGACCTGGCACACGGTGGGCGAGACGGCGCTGCCGCACCGTGCCTCGCTGATGCTGGGCCCGGCGCCGGGCGACCGCGGGACGGAGGTGCGCCTGACCCTGGTCTACCGCGTTCCGGCATCGGACGTGGCGGCGCTGCTGGGCGTGACCCCGCAGATGCAGGCGGAGGAGGCGCTGCGCCGGCTGAAGCAGCGGGTCGAGACAGGTGAGCTGTCGACCATCGACCGCCAGCCGCGCGGACATGGCTCGCCGGGGCTGGGGGCGTCCGGCTCGGCCTTCGGCTCTGGCCTCGGCGATTCGCGGGAGGCGACGGAATGAAGGCGCTCTGCTGGAACGGCCCCGGCGACCTGCGGGTGGAGCGGGTGGATGACCCGGTGCTGGTCAATCCGCATGACGCGATCGTCAAGGTGACGCTGTCGTCGGTCTGCGGATCGGACCTGCCCCTGGTCGACGGTCATGTGCCGACCATGCGGCCGGGCGACATCATCGGCCGCGAGTTCCTCGGCGAGATCGTGGAGAAGGGGGCGGAGGTCCGCCATCTCAACCGCGGCGACCGGGTCGTCGTCATGTCGGTCATCGGCTGCGGCCAATGCGGCCATTGCCGGAACGGCGAAAGCGCGCTGTGCGACAACTCCAACCCCAATCCGGAGGATGCCCGTGCCGCCTACGGCCATTGCGGTGCCGGCCTCTTCGGCCACAGCCACGCCTTCGGCGGCTATGCCGGCAGCCATGCCGACTATGTCCGCGTGCCCTATGCCGACTTCAACGCCATCCGCGTGCCGGAGGGGATCGGCGACGAGACGGCGGTCTTCCTGTCCGACACGGTGCCGACCGGCTACATGGCCGCCGAGATGGCCGGCATCAGGCCGGGCGACGTGGTGGCGGTGTGGGGCTGCGGCGGGGTCGGCCAGATGGCGATCCGCAGCGCCCACCTGTTGGGCGCCGGACAGGTGATCGGTATCGACCGCGTTCCCGGCCGGCTGCGCGCCGCCCAGATGAGGGCGGGGGCGGAAACGTTGGACTATGCCCGCGTCGACGTCTTCGACGCGTTGCAGGCGATGACCGGCGGGCGTGGTCCCGACGCCTGCATCGACGCTGTCGGAATGGACGCCGACGACAATTCTGGCGATGGCGTCTCCAACCCGGCGGAGGACCTGTACGACCGCGCCAGACGGACGGTCGGCCGGATGGCCGGTCAGGCGGTGGAGCGGGAGGCGGTGGGGGTGCGGACCGACCGGCCGGCGGTGTTGCGGCAGATGATCGAGAGTTGCCGCAAGGGCGGCACCCTGTCCATCGTCGGCGACTATGGTGGGCTGATCGACCGCTTCCCGGTTGGGGCGGCGATGAACAAGGGGCTGGCCTTCCGCATGGGGCGGCAGAACGGCCAGTGTTCAGCCAAGCACCTGTTCGAATATATCGGGAAGGGAGAACTGGATCCGTCCTACCTGATGACGCACCGCCTGCCTCTGGATGACGGGCCGCAGGGCTACCGCCTGTTCAAGGACAGGGCCGAGGATTGCCTGCGCGTCGTTTTCGCCCCGCATTCCTGAGGCCTGGCATTCCTGAGGCCTGGCATTCCTGAGACTGGGGAGAGCCGATATGGAGCTGATCTACGCCTATCCCGCCGAGCGGGGCCGTGGTGTCGAAGCCGAGATCGTCGGCACCCTGCGCGACCGCTTCGGTGCCGTCGTCCAGACCGCGCGCGAGGAACGCGACGCCGAACGCGGACGGCGTACCGACGTCTTCGTCACCCTGGACGTCGCCGCCGATCGGGCCGAAGCGGCGCTGACCGCCCTGCGCGCCCATCCGCTGGTGATCGACGCGGCGGCAGGGAGCTTCGGGGAGAGGGTCTGACGGCGGCAGCCGGGGCGCCGGAGAGGCCGGCTCCGAAGAGCGCCGGCGCAAAGGGACAGGATCCGGGCAATTTCCTCCATATGGCTGTGACCAAGCTCTTCCGCCGCTGTTGAGCAGGGAGGATATGCCAGCTCCGACCATCCAGTCCGGGAGGCCCGCCTTGGGGAAGTCTGCCACCGTTCCGTCTGCCGAACATCCGCCCGCCGACACGTCGCGTCGCTGGCCCATCGGCGTGGAGGTGCAGCCCGGCAGCGCTCTTCCGTGCGCCCTGCCGTGTGCCCATGCGCGGGTCTGGGCGCCCGAGGCGGGGCGGGTGGAACTGGTGGTCGAGCCGGATGGGCGCACCGCGGTGCTGGAGAGCGAGGGGAACGGCTATTTCTCCGGCGCGGTACCGGGACTGGAGGCCGGAGCGCTCTACCGGTTCCGGCTGGACGGCAGGGAGAGGCTCTATCCCGACCCGATGTCGCGCTTCCAGCCGGACGGGCCGCACGGCCCCTCGCAACTGGTCGATCCGCACCGCTTCGCCTGGACCGACCAGGATTGGCGCGGCCGGCCGATCGCCGGTCAGGTCATCTACGAGATGCACATCGGCACCTTCACCCGGGAAGGCAGTTGGGACGCGGCGCTGGCGGAACTCGCGGCGCTGGCCGAACTCGGCGTCACGGTGCTGGAGGTGATGCCGGTCTCGGACTTTCCCGGCCGCTTCGGCTGGGGCTATGACGGGGTGAACCTGTTCGCGCCGACGCACCTGTATGGCGATCCCGACGCCATGCGCCGCTTCGTCGACGGGGCGCACCGGCTGGGGCTCGCCGTCATCCTCGACGTCGTCTACAACCATCTGGGTCCGGACGGCAATTACCTGAAATGCTTCGCCGGGGCCTATTTCACCGACCGCTACAAGAACGACTGGGGCGCGTCGATCAACTTCGATGGGTCCGATTCCGCTCCGGTGCGCGAGTATTTCCTGACCAATGCAGCCTTCTGGATCGGGGAATATCATCTTGACGGGCTGCGGCTCGACGCCACCCAGTCGATCTTCGACGGCAGCTCCCCGCACATCCTGACCGACATCTCCCGTGTCGTGCGCGAGGCCGCCGGCCATCGTGCAGCCATCCTGGTGGGAGAGAACGAGCCGCAGCATTCCAGCATGGCGAAGCCGGAAGGGGAGGGCGGTTATGGGCTCTGCGCCATCTGGAACGACGATTTCCACCATTCGGCCATGGTGGCGCTGACCGGCCGGATGGAGGCCTATTACAGCGACTACCGCGGCACGCCGCAGGAACTGGTGTCGGCGGCGAAATACGGCTTCCTCTATCAGGGCCAATGGTATGGCTGGCAGGGCAAGCGCCGCGGCATGCCGGCCTTCGGGATGCCGCAACCGGCCTTCGTCGCCTTCCTGCAGAACCATGACCAGATCGCCAACTCCGCCCGCGGCCTGCGCCTGCATGCGCTGACCACGCCGGGCCGGATGCGGGCGATGACGGCGCTGACCCTGCTCGGCCCCGCCACGCCGATGCTGTTCCAGGGACAGGAATTCGCGGCCAGTACCCCATTCCTCTATTTCGCCGATCACCAGCCCGAACTGGCGGCCATGGTCGGGAAGGGGCGGGCGGAGTTCCTGAGCCAGTTTGCCAGCATCGCCGATCCGGCGATGCTGGACGGTCTGCCCAGGCCGGACGCCGAGGACAGCTTCACCCGGTGCAAGCTCGACCACCGGGAGCGGGAAAGCAATGCCGGTGTCTGGGCGCTGCACCGCGATCTGTTGCGGCTGCGCCGCGAGGATCCGGTCTTTTCCGCTCAGCGGGGCGGCGGGCCGGAGAGTGGCCAAGTGGGTGGACTGGATGGCGCCGTTCTGGGCGAGGAAGCCTTCGTCCTGCGCTTTTTCCATGACGGCGAAAAGGGGGGCGGAGAGGGCGGCGACCGGCTGCTGCTGGTCAATCTCGGCCGTGACCTGACGCTGCCCGTATTGGCCGAGCCGCTGCTTGCCCCGCCCGCGGACGGAGCCTGGACTTTGCTTTGGTCGAGCGAGGAGCCTGCCTATGGCGGGTGCGGAACTGCGCCGGTGGAGCGGCCGGGCGGTGCATGGCGGCTGCCCGGCCATGCCGCCCTGGTGCTGGGCCCGGCGCGCGGCTTCCCGAGGGAAAGCGACGGTGCCGGGGGCAACACGACCCCGGTCATCGTGGTTTCCAAAAGCAGGTAAACGCACAGCAGATCGCAGGTTCATCATGTCTGATTTCGTTCGCACCCTGTCGCACGACGTGCTCGAGAACGGTTCCGACAGCACGGGAACCCGGGAATGGCTCGTCGCGAACGGCCTCGGCGGCTACGCATCGGGGGCGGTTTCGGGGGCGGTGACCCGGCGCTACCACGGGCTGCTGATCGCGGCGCTGCCGGCACCGCTCGGCCGGGTGCTGATGCTGAGCCAGTTGAGCGACACCGTCGTCGATGCCGACGGCCGCGACTACTGGTTGAGCAGCCGCGAGGCGAGCGGCGACCCCCGAGAGGATGGACAGACCGCGGCATTGCAGGAATTCCGGATGGAATCCGGCCTGCCGGTCTGGCGCTTCCGTGCCGGCAGCGTGCTGATCGAGAAGCAGATCGTGCTGCCGCACGGACAGAACATCGTGCATGTCACCTATCGTGTGCTGGAAGCCGGACAGGCGGTCCAGTTGCGGCTGCGCCCCGTGCTCGCCTTCCGGACACAGGAATCGGCGGTGGACAGGCCGCTGGCCGGCGCCTACCGCATCATGGCGGAGGGCCAGCGCTATGAGGTGTCGGCCGGTCCCGACCTGCCGGTCCTGCGCATGGCGATCGAGGGCGGGGACTTCTCCATGACGCTCGACGGCGGCATTCGCCGCGAGATCTATTACCGGGTGGAGGACGAACGCGGCTACCAGGCCCGCGGCTCGCTGTGGACGCCCGGCTATTTCAGCGGTGAGGTCAGTGCCGGGCGGAGCATCACCTTCGCCGCCGCGACCGAGGAGTGGTGGCGGCTGGAAGCCTTGCCGCCGGGCGACGTGCTGGGCTTCGAGACGGAACGCCGCCGCCGCATCATCCAGAATGCCCACCCGTCCCTGCGCGCCGGCGCAATGGCGGACCTCGTGCTATCCGCCGATAGCTTCCTGTTCCTGCCGGCCGGCCGCGTCGCCGACCAGATGCGGGCACGGGCGGAGGGCGAGGAGGTGCGGACGGTGATCGCCGGCTACCATTGGTTCACCGATTGGGGCCGCGACACCATGATCGCGCTGGAAGGACTGACGCTGGCCACCGGCCGCCACATGGAGGCCGGCTGGATCCTGCACACCTTCGGCCATTACATCCGCGACGGCCTGATTCCCAACATGTTCCCCGATGGCAAGGATCGCGGGCTGTACCATACGGCGGATGCCACGCTGTGGTTCTTCCATGCGCTGAACCGCTATCTGGGCGTCACCGGCGACCGCGACACGCTGCGGCTGCTGCTGCCAAGGCTGCGCGAGGTGATCGACTTCCACCGCCGGGGCACCCGTTTCGGCATCGGCGTCGATCCCCGCGACGGGCTGCTCCGCCAGGGCCAAGAGGGATATCAGCTGACCTGGATGGACGCCAAGGTCGAGGACTGGGTGGTCACGCCGCGCCGGGGCAAGGCGGTGGAGATCAACGCCCTGTGGTACAACGCATTGCGCCTGACGGCAGGCTGGCTGCGCGAGGAGGAGGACGAGGCCGCGGCACAGCCGCTGGACGAGTTGGCCGATCGGGTATACGCCTCCTTCAACGCCCGCTTCTGGTGCCAGTCGGCCGGCCATCTGTTCGACGTGGTGGACGGGGAGCATGGCGACGACATCGCGTGCCGGCCCAACCAGATCTTCGCCGTCTCGCTCGACAATCCGGTGCTGGAGCGCGACCGGTGGGCACCGGTGGTGGAGACGGTGCGCAGCCGGCTGCTCACCCCGGTCGGGCTGCGGTCGCTGGCGCCGGGTAGCCATGACTACAAGGCCAAATATTTCGGCGACCTGCGGGCGCGCGACGCAGCCTATCACCAGGGCACAGTCTGGGGCTGGCTGATCGGCCCCTATGTCGATGCGTGGTTGAAGCTGCATCCGGAGGACAAGGCGGGGGCGCGAGGGCTGCTGGAGGGGTTCCTGCCCCATCTGGACGAGGCCGGCATCGGCACCATCAGCGAAATCTTCGATGCCGAGGCCCCTTTCACACCGCGCGGCTGCATCTCCCAGGCCTGGAGCGTGGCCGAGGTCCTGCGCTGCTGGGTGAAGACGGACGGATAGGCCGGCAGGCCGCTGCGGCCCCGTTTCCGACGAAGGGCATAGGGCCCGAGACGAAGGTTGCCTCCCCTGTAACAATGGTGCAATGGCCTTGGAAGCAGTTGTCAACAGGGCACAATCGGGTGTGAAATCGACGCGCCGGCTGGAATGTGACAGATTTCGGTTGACACGCAGCCCAGGCTTCCCAAGGCATGAATAGTAGTTTCTCTTTATAGATCAGGCATTTACGTTAATTGCCTGATTTTTGGGCAAACACCGTGAGGCCCTTGAATCGCCTAATGCGAATCGGGGCTGCCCACGGCTTGCCCACACAGTTATCCACAGCCTCTGTGGAGACTGCGGGCCTCGCTGGCGGTCATGCCTTCCGCCGCGCCTTCCTGGGGCCTGTTCGTCGGTACCTGTCCGTTGGTTGCCTGTGCTTTCGACCAATGGCAGGGATGGCCCCGGTCCAACGGGGTAATCGGTTTGGATTTTGGCCAAGCCGGGAAAAGTCTCCTATAGTTTCCCTGCCAGTCTCTTCAGCGCCCTGTCCATCCGGATGGTTCCGATCGTTCGGATCGGCGGCAGGGAGGATAGCCAGAGCGGAGGTGCCAATGCGGAACCTTGTGCGGAGCGTTGCCGGCGCGCCGTATCCGGCGGTCCGGACCGGTTGGCCCGTTGGCCTGCCGGAAGAGTCCTCCCGTCGCCGCGGCACGGTCGGCCTGCTGGCCGCGCTGGCCGGTCCGGTGCTGGGGGCGACCGTTCTGGGGGCGCTGATCCTGCACTTGATGGCCGGTCTGGCCGCGCGTCTTCCCGTTTCCGACGCCCTGGGTGCCGTGTCGATCGTGGCCGGCATGACGGTGGTTCTCGTTACCCTGCTGCCCTTTGCCTTGCTGTGGGTGCGGCGGGCGCAACGTGTCTGGGCGGATGTCCAGGATGCCCTGCAGGATGACGCACGCCGCTGACGAACAGTCAGGGATTGCCCGAAGGCTCTATCCCGCAGGAATCCGTTGCTCCCGGCGCTTTGCCCGCGTTTAATCGCTGGCGGGAGCGGTATCGCGCCGTTCCGCGGTGTTCCCGGGGGCAGGTATGGGGCTTTTCGACTTCCTGAAAGTCACGGTGAGCGACAAGAAGGCGGCAAAGCCGGCCGGCAGGCTTCCGGTCAGCGTCGTGGAGTTCGACGGGAAGTGTTTTCCCATCGTCTCGCTGACGCCCAAGGGCTTCGTCGCCCGTAGTTTCGACGGATCGCTGATCGCCGGCCAGAACGCTCGGGTGTCGGTGCGGGTCGACGATGCGTCCGGAAAATTCTCCTTCTCCACGACCGTGACCGTGGTGGAAGTCAAGGGGGCCAGCCTGGGGGCGGCCTGGACGTTGCTGCCGGCGGACGTTCAAGCGGCGATCCACAAGTACGCACAGCTTCGCAAGCAACAGGACGCGAAAGGCGCGAAGTAGGGCGTTGCCCGTCCTTCCCCGCTCCCGGCCGGAGGCGGTTCCCGGCTGCCCTTACTGGCGTCCGGCCGCGGCATCGGCAGGCGGCGAGGGCATCCCGGCATTCACGATCTTGGGAAGCGTCAGGTTGCGTGCCTGATCCAGCCACTCCGACAGGGTGACGAACTCGCACCCCTTTTGCCGCAGTTCGGCGATCACGCGGGGCAGGGCCTGTGCGGTGGTCGGATAGGTGGAGTGCATCAGGAAGACGTTGCCCGGCATGCCGCCGACCTTGATCTGGCTGACGATCTTGTCGGCGTTGCGGACCTGCCAGTCGCGTGTATCGACCGACCACAGGACGGAGCCCATGCGCTCCTCCCGCGCGATGGTCAGCAGGTCTTCCGAGTAGCGGCCATAGGGCGGGCGGAACAGCACCGGATTGGCACCGAATTCGCGCAGGATGCGATTGGTTTCGGTGATCTCGTAACGCGCCCCCGCCGCATCCATCTTTCGCAGGTCGGAGTGGGTCAGGCTGTGGTTGCCGATCTCGTGCCCGCTCACGACGAAGTCGTGGATCAGTTCCCCGTGCCGTTCGGCGATGCGCCCGACCGGAAAATAGGTGGCGCGCACACCTTCGCGGTTCAGGATGTCCAGGACCTGGCGGGTGACCGTGCGGTGCGGACCGTCGTCGAAGGTCAGGGCGCAGAGGTTCCAGTTCTGCTTCTTCAGCGTCGCCGGCATCACGTCGTAGCGCGAATCCGGCATCACCGAGCGCAGCCGGCCCTTGCGCCGGCTGTGCTGCTCGATGTCCGCCATCGTGCGGGCGTCTTCCTCGCTGTAGATGATCGTGCCGTCGGCTGGCGGTACCGCAAGGGCGACCGATGGCGGTGGCGGGGCCAGCGGTGCAGCGACGGCAGAGCCGATGGGCGCCAGGACCGAGGTGGTGGTGCCCGGCTGCGGCGGCTCGGGCTTGACCGCCGGCTGCGGCGCCTCCGGTTTGACGGCCGGTTGCGGTTCGGCCGAAGGCGGCGCGACGGCGACGGTCACGGCCGGCGGTTTGGCCGGTGCCGGGGCGGGAGCGGCGGCGACGGCCGGCATCGGGGCATTCGCCGTGGCGGCCGCCGTCCGGGTGTTTGGAGCCGGTGCGGCGGACGGCGCCGGCCGATCGACGACGAGGCAGCCGAAGCCGGCACCGACGAGCTTGCGGCACAGCGCCTTCGGATCGACGCCGTTGCCGATCTGGGCGTACAGCGCCACGCCGCCGGCCTCGCTCTTGCCGTCCAGCAGCATGACCGACGCGGTCAGGTTGGCGGTCAGCTCCGGCTCGCGCCGTTGCAGGCTCTTCCAACTCCACCATGCGTCGCCGTCGCCGGAATAGATGCCGAGCTGCAACACCGGCCCATTGGCCGGGGGCGTCGCGGCGGGCTTCTCCTCCGCCTTGGCAGAAGCGGCGGCGGAAGCGGCGGCCGGAGCGGCGGTCTGCTTCGCGGCGGGCGGGCGTTGCGGTCGGGTTTCGGCGGCATGGGACGAGGCCGGCAGGCTCAGGGCGCCGCCCAGCAGGGCCGTAGCGACCACCACCGTTCCCAACAGGATGCCGTGCGACCGGACGACCGGTGCGGCGACTCGGCTGCGGACGGCGTCGGCCACCCTTGGGGAGGGGGCGGGGAAGGCGGCGTTCGGCCAAAGGATGCGCAACATATCGGTCCCGTCGCTTGGCCCAGCCACAATTTGCGGGACCGCCGGTTGATCCCGGTGCAATATCACCACGAAAGTATTAATTCAAACGACAAGCGGCGGAATTGGGGCAAATCCGGCGGTTTTCGGGCAGGCGTTGCCGTTGGGAAACGGTGCGGTGCGGTAGGGCCGGAACCGGCGGGGGAACGGCGGGGTTCACTAGGGACCGGCAGGGTGGCCGGAGGGCGCGCAAGGCGCTTTCCAAGGCCTCCGCTCCCTTCACTCAAAGGCCCACCGATGAAGACGACACCCCATCATATGGACGAGGAACTGGAAAGCCGCATCCGCCGGCGTGCCCATGAAATATGGGAGCGGGAAGGCCGTCCGGACGGGCGGGAGAATGCCCATTGGGAACTGGCCAGCGAGGAGATCGCGATCCAGGACAATTATCTGGACACGCTCAAGCCCAACCCGGCCGGGGGGCCGGAAGCGACGGCGATGCGGACGGAACCGGTCGAACCGGTGCTGAGCATCGCGAACCAGGGCGAACAGCCGGGGCTTGCCGACCAGGGCGAGGAGTTCGGCATGCCGATGCGCGGCGACCGCGACGTCTGGCCGAGGCCGGACGAGGCCGCCTCCACCGCCGTTCCGCCCAACCGCAGCAGGAAGACGCGCCGCCGGGCCTGAATGTCCGTGCGGCCGCCAAGATCTCCAACTGGCCTTGGCGGCCGCCGGGGATCAGGCCCGCGACCTGACGTTCGTCGCCGCGGCGCGGCCGGCATCGGTCGGAGATCCGACCGGTACCGCCGGCATGGTGGCGGGGGCATCCGTCGTCGGGACCGACACGGTGGCCGGCGCGTCGTCCAGCCGGTCGTAGATGTCGGGATGCAGGCGGACCGTTCCGTCCGTCTCCACGGTCGCGATCCAGTAGACGAACTGCACCGGCATGGGCGCCGCCAGCTTCACCCATTGCGGTTGCGGGCGGTCCAGCATGCGGTCGATGCGTGCCGGTGTCACGGTGGTTCCCTGGAGAAGCAGTTCGGCCAGGCGCCGCGGATCTTCCAGCCGCACGCAGCCGGAACTGATCGAGCGCAGCTCGCGGGCGAACAGCCGCGGCTCGTTGGTGCCGTGCAGATAGATGTCGTAAGGGTTGGTCAGGTTGAAGCGGAAGCGGCCAAGCGCATTGTGGTCGCCCGGCTGCTGCACGATGCGGACGCGGCCGGGGCTGACCTCGTTCCAGTCGACCGTTTCGGGTGCCACCTCCTGTCCGTCGAGATAGACGACGGCGTTCTGGATGCCGGGCGTGCCCTTGGCGCGCAGCATCGGCAGCTTGTCTTCCTTCAGGATGGTGGGCGGCACGGTCCAGGTCGGGTTGACGATGATGTGCGTGATCCGGTCGGTCAGCAGCGGCGTCTCGCGCGACGGCCGGCCGACGATGGCGCGCATCGTCAACTCCTCCTCCCCGCCGCGGACCAGCGTGGTGGTCTGGTCGGTCAGGTTCACCACCAGCACGCTGTCGGGCGCGGTGTCGCGGAAGCTGCGCATCGCCGCCGCGCTCTGCCGCATGAGGGCCGCGGCCTCGGCGGGCGTCCGGTCGAGCGCCGCGCGGGTGCCGGCCCCGACCAGCCCGTCCTGCTTCATCCGCTGCGAGAGCTGGAACGACTTCACTGCACGGTCGATGTCGATGGTGAACAGGTCGGACAGCTTGTCGGCCGGCAGCAGCCCCAACTCCACGAGCCGTTGCGCCAGGCGACCCACCCGCTCGCCCGTGCTGCCGAGCTTCATCAGCCCGCCTTCGCCGATTCGGGCCGAAACCTGCGGTGCGGCGCGATCCAGCTCGACCGCGGCGGCATCCAGACGGTCGGCCCATTGCGTCAGGGTGTCGCGGTAGGGCAGGGCGTCCGCCGGTGCGGCCCCAAGCAACGCCAACGCCGATGCGGCGGCCAGTGCCAGGGCGGCCAGCTTGCGGGGCTTGTGGAGATCGGCGGATACGGTCATGTCGGAACCCTCTGTCGCATGGGGGCGGCGACTTGTCCGAAGGGATGCGCCGCGGTCCTTTTACTCAATCTATGCAACGCAATAATGGAAGGCGAGGCGTGGAGGGCGAATTTCCTCCAATCATTCCTCCGGTGTGATTTTCCTGCCGCCATCCTATGACTGTCCTATGCAATAAGGTCACAGTATAAAATTTTTTAATTGCCTCGGCCGATGACCTTCCCTATACGAATATCCGTCCGGAGACGTTTCGCACCAGATGGGACGGTTCGGACCAGCGTTGGACATAAGGTTTACACCATCGCGGGCGCTGCGCGACCCGCCAAACGCCGAACGGCCACAACGTAGAACGGCCAAAACGTAAAACGAAGAGGTTCGGGGATGCATTTGGGGGATGACGAGCGTGCCGCGCCGGCAATCGGGCGGCGCGGGTTCCTGGGTTTTGCCGTAGCGGCAATGTCTGCGGCGGTTCCTGTCGCTTCGGCGACGGTCACGGGGGTAGCCACCAGCGTCGTGACGGCTCCGGTCCTGTTCGGGACCGGTTCGGCGGAGGCGGCGCCTCTGAGCGGCGGCGTCCGGCGCCTGACCCTTCACAACATCAACACGAACGAACGGTTCGACGGGGTCTATTGGGCGGACGGCCATTACAAGCCCGACGCGTTGCGCAAGCTGGACGTGCTATTGCGCGACCACCGCGCCAAGCAGGTCTGCCGCTATGACCCGCGCCTGTTCGATCTGCTCGCCCGCGTACACCAGTCCGTCGGTTCCGACGACCCGTTCGAGGTGATCTGCGGCTACCGCTCCCGCCGGACCAACGCCATGGCGCGGCGCCGGTCGCGTGGGGTCGCCAAGGAAAGCTACCATACCCGCGGCATGGCCATCGATATCCGCCTGCCCGATACCCAATTGCGCGCGATCTCCGAAACCGCGCGGGCGATGGAGGCAGGCGGCGTCGGATTTTACCCGCGCAGCGGTTTCGTCCATCTCGACGTCGGTCCCGTCCGCAGCTGGTGAGGCCGGCGCATCCTTCCGGGGACCATGCCGATAACGGAAAGGCTCCGCATTCTTAACGATGCGGAGCCTTTCCGTTATCCAGTTCACTCGACGATCACGCCTTGCGTGACGTTCGGGTCCGTCGTTTTCGAGTCTGTCGTTCGCAGCTGTTCAGTTGCGGGGCGGCGGTTTGGATGCGCGCAGAATATCCGTCGGATCCCACACGGCACCGTGCCGCCGTCGCGCCTTGTTCGAATTGTCGGTGGATTTCACCGTCTTGACCCGCGGGGAGTCGCTGCGGACGGTGCGGCTCGGGCCTCGAACGCCTTCCGTCTCCTGGACCGAGCCGTCCGCTTCTCCGGCCGTCGTGCCGTTCTCGGCAGGGTGGCCCGACGATCGTGCCGGGGTCTTGAGCTGGGGCGGCTGGCCCCCATTCTGCGGTGCCGCTGCGGATCTTCCGTCCTCGCCGTCTTCCGGGCCCTCGGGGGTTTCCTTGATTTCGGGCGAGAGGGCGGAGAGCAGGGACAGCATCTCGTCGGAGACATGGGCCGGGGCGGCGCGCCACAGGCGCAGCAGGCGCGCCTCCCTCCGGCTGATCTGGGTTCCGGTTTCTTCCGCCTCGTCGCCGCTGCTGCGCAGCCGGCGCGACGAACCGGGGTCGTTGTAGCTATCGAAGAAGAAGCTGACCGGAACATCCAGGACTTGGCCCAGGCGATAGAGCGTGCCTGCCGAGATACGGTTGGAGCCGCGTTCGTATTTCTGCACCTGCTGGAAGGTCAGGCCGATGGCCTCGCCCAATTTTTCCTGGCTCATTCCCAGAAGGGTCCGGCGCATCCTCACGCGCTGCCCGACATGGGCGTCCACAGACCAGGATTCCGGCGATCCGCGTCGTCCTCTTTTGCGCGCCGTCGGTTCACTCATGTCCATTGGTCTCCGATACCCAGTCGTTCACAGCCTCTCTTTGCGAGAATGAAAGGATTGTTTGCACGTCCGCTGTTTGACTTCAAGAGAAAAATCATTAATATTAACGTATTTCCGTCATATTCCGATAGGCGACGCTGATCGACCAGCATTCGCCGGTAACTCCCTGTTACAGTTTTGTATTATGCGCGTGGTCAAGGAAATCAATTCCGTAGACACTCTATCCGTACCCTGCGCATATCCCATTGTGAAAATGACCGATTCTTTGGGCTCATCCACTGGTTGGATCGACAGCTTTCCGATTTCGGAATTTATCCGTTCGATCACGGGCGGTGCTTGGATCTTCCCAGATGTCGGTAGAAGACGTTCTGGCTTCGGCAAATAATCATGCGTTGGCAAAGCAATTTTCAGCATACTTAGGGCCGATAGCGTCCGTCACGCGCATGAAATCTCAGGCTGTCGCAGGCGGACTTGTTGCCCAACCAAACGTTAACCCATAATTAACCATGAAAAGATGCCGGATCGGCCGTCCCATCGGCCGATTCAGGCTTTCCCGGCCCGCGATGCGTGACGACGCATATCGGCCTTGGCAGCGCCTTTCCGCCGCGCAGGAGATGCGGCCTCCTCCCATGGGCCGCCGGGCATTGCGAAGCCCTCCACATGGTCGCGCAGCTTCTGGACCTGGGAAGGGGTCAGGCTGCGGCCGAAGCGGGACTTCAGCAGGGTCGCCAGCGCTCCCCGGGTCGGCCGGGCTCCGGCGGACGACAGCGTCCGGTAGGCGACGAAGGCCTCGGCGTACAGGCGGATGCGGTCGGGTTGCCGTCGCAACTGCGCGGCCTGGGCGGAGGCCGAGCGGTCGAGATGGGCCGCCAGCCGTTCCGCCGCCTGGGCCTCGCTCAGGTCGGGCAGCGGCACGGCCGGAACCTCCTGCGGTTCGGGCCGGCCGATGGCGTCGCGCATGCGGCGGCGGCGCTGGCGCTCGCGATCCCCTGCACGCAGCCGCTCGGCATAGTCTGGGTCGCTGGCCCTGCGTTCGGTGCGGCTGCGGTTGGATCGCGCCGCGCGCTCGGCGTCGCGGGCCCGCTCGGCCGGGTCGCGCAGCAGGAAGGCAAGTTCCTCCGCGGTCAGCCGATGGTCCTCCTCCGGCGTGGGGGCGGGTTGTCCGTCGGGTGTGTCGGCGCTGTCCATCGCCGGGTAACGCGCCGGTCCCGCCCGCGGTTCCCGCCGGAGCCCCGCATGGATGATGAGGGAGATTTCATGTCCGGCAGCCGTCCCGCCCGTGCTAGACAGGACCGTTCTTCCCGGGCCGGCGTCCCATCGGGCCCGGTCCTGCCCCGTGCCACTTTGGAACGTGTCCGCCCATGACCCCCCGGCAAGCCCTTCAGCAGCGCCTCGCGGCATTGGACGCGCATCTGCGCGCTGAAAACCCGAACCTGCTGCCGGTCCTCCCGACCTTCCGCGCCTTCGACCGGATCCTGTCCGGCCTGGGGCTGATCGACCGCCACGAATCCCTGACCACCCGCATCCCCTGGTGGCCGATGGTGGCGGTGCTCGGCACCTTCTCGGCCGGCAAGTCGACCTTCCTCAACGGCTATCTGGGCGAGGCGCTGCAGAATACCGGCAACCAGGCGGTCGACGACAAGTTCACGGTGATCTGCCACGGCCCGCAGACGCGGAAGGAGGCGCTGCCCGGCACCGCCCTGAACGCCGATCCGCGCTTTCCCTTCTACCGCATCGCCGACGAGATCGAGAAGGTGTCGGCCGGCGAGGGCAAGCGGATCGACAATTATCTGCAGTTGAAGACGTTGTCCGGCCCGCGGACACGGGGCAAGATCTTCATCGATTCGCCCGGTTTCGACGCCGACGACCAGCGCCGCTCGGTCCTGCGGCTGGTGGACCATATCGTCGAGCTGTCCGACCTCGTCCTGGTCTTCTTCGACGCCCGCCATCCCGAACCGGGCGCCATGCAGGACACGCTGCGACATCTGGTCGCCAAGACGGTCAACCGCGCCGATGCCCGCAAGGTCTGCTACATCCTGAACCAGGTCGACACCACGGCGAAGGAGGACAACCTGGAGGCGGTGTTCGGCGCCTGGCAGCGCGCCATCGCCCAGGCCGGGCTGGTGTCGGGCCGATTCTATGCGATCTACGACCAGCGGTCCGCCGTCGCCATCGAGGATGACGGCCAGCGCGCCCGCTACGAGGCGCGGCGCGATCACGACCTTGCCGAGATCCACAGCCGGATCAACGAGGTGGAGGTCGCCCGCTCCTACCGCATCATCGGTTCCATCGACAGCCTGACCAAGGAGCTGGAGGGAGAGGTGGTGCCCAAGCTCCGCGAGGCGATGGCGGCATGGCGCCGCCGCGTGCTGATCGCCGACGCGGTGTGGGCCACGCTGCTGGTGCTGGTGCTGGGCGTGGTGCTGCAAACGGTTGGCGGCGGGTTCGGCGCCTTCCTCGGCTGGCTGTTCGAAGCCGGGACCGACGGCGGCGCCCCGGTGCGGCCGATCGGTGCCGCCGTGGTCCTGGGCGGCCTGTTCCTGGCCGGGCATTTCAAGATCCGGCAGTTCTTCGCCGGCCGCATCGCCGCGACGCTCGGCGACCGTTTCGGCGACGTCGACCTCAACCTGCGGCAGGCCTTCCTGCGCAACACGCGCTTCTTCCGGTCGATCTTCGCCAAGCAGCCGGCCGGCTGGGGCGGCCGCGCCCGCAAGGCCATCTTCGCCATCCGCGAGGCGACGGCGGTGCATGTCCAGCGCATCAACGACCTCTACACCGACCCGGCCGGCCGCCGTGCCAAGGCCGCTGCCGCGGCGGCGGCGGAGTGATCCCGGGCGCGCCGGCTTGCCGGCCGCCCTTTACAGCGCGGCGGAAAGGCCGTTAGATCCCGCCTTCATGCGCCGCGTGGCCGCAGGCCCGGCAAGCGGACGGAAGGGGAATCGGGAAGCATGGGCGCTCGAAGAGCCGGTGCGGCCGGCGATGCGGGGCAGGGCGCGCGCAGGGCATTCGCCGCGCCATTCGTGCTGGCCGGCCTGTTTCTCGCCGCCGCCCCGGCACCGTTGCGCGCGGCGGACGCCGGCCCCGCTCCGGCCCAGGCACCCTATACCGGTCTGGATCTGGTGACCGGCGACGATTATGCCCCCTATACCGGCGAGGATTTGCCCGGCGGCGGTCTGGTGACCGACCTGGTCCGCCGGGCCTTCGCGTTGCAGGGCCGCCAGTACGATGTCCGCTTCATGCCGTGGAAGCGCGGTTACGACGGGGTGGTTGCAGGGCGTTTCCTCGCCACCTTTCCCTATGTCCGCACGCCGGAGCGTGAACGCGAGGTCCTGTTTTCCGATCCGGTGATCGAGGTGCGGCAATTCGTCTACCTGTCGAACCGCACGGCAATGACCTTCCACGGCCGCGCCGGCGGCCGGGAGGAGACGGCCGGTTCCGGCGGGGCGGAGGAGTTCCACGGCCGGACGGTCTGCCAGCCGGTCGGCTATGCCCTGCCGCCCGAACTGGAGGCGCTGGTCGAGCGGAGGGCTCTGACGCGGCAAACGCCGTCCGATCTCGGCGCCTGCGTGCGCATGGTGGCGACCGGACGGGCGGATGCCTTCATCATCGACGAGTACAGTGCCGCCGCCGCCATCGCCCGGTCCGGCCTGGCGGACGACATCCGGATGTCGGAGCGGCCCTATGCCGTCGTCACCTTCCATCTGGTGATAGGCCGTGCCACGCCTGGGGCGGATTCGACGGTGGCCGCCTTCAACGACGGGCTGAAGGCACTGAAATCGCAGGGCGCATACCGCGACCTGCTGACCGGCCATACACCGCCCCCACCACCCTGAGGGCGATCCCGGGGCAGGGCGGGGGCGTTGCGGGGGCGCCGCGGGCGCGCGCTTTTCCGCGCAATGCCATCCGCTCACCATGGACAGGACGATGCTTCGTGCTATAAACGCGCGGTTTCGATCTATGGAAAAGGGGCGCGGGCCGTGGCCATCGACGCGTCGATTTTGGTCCTCAACGGGCCGAACCTCAACATGCTGGGCGTACGCGAGCCGCAAATCTATGGGTCGATGACCCTGGACGACCTGGAGGCCGCCTGCCATGAACGTGCCGACCGGCTGGGTCTGACCGTCGATTTCCGGCAGTCCAACCACGAGGGCGAACTGGTCTCGTGGATCCAGCAGGCGCGGACCGAGAATGACGGCATCGTCATCAATGCCGGCGCCTACACCCACACCTCGGTCGCGATCATGGACAGTCTGATCCTGTCGGAACTGCCGGTGATCGAGGTCCATCTGTCGAACATCTTCAAGCGCGAGCCGGTCCGTCATCACTCCTACATCTCGCCGGTGGCGAGGGGAATGATCTGCGGATTCGGGCCGCACGGGTATCTTCTGGCGCTGGACGCCATCGCGAACATCATCGACCGCGATTAAGGAAACGGGAACGACTGACATCATGGCGAGCTTCGACATCGACGGCGATCTGGTCCGCAAGCTGGCGGACCTCCTGCGTGAGACGGGCTTGAGCGAGATCGAGTTCGCCGAAGGCGAAAAGCGCATCCGCGTCACCCGTCCGACCGCCGCCCAGACGGTCGCCGTCCAGGCAGCCCCGGTCCTGGCTGCGGCCCCCGTCGCCGCCGTCGCGGCTCCGGCCGGCCGTCCGGCCGCCCATCCCGGCGCGGTGACCTCGCCGATGGTCGGCACGGCCTATCTGGCGGCCGAGCCGGGCGGCACCCCCTTCGTGCGTCCGGGCGACGTGGTCAAGGCCGGCCAGACGGTGATGATCATCGAGGCGATGAAGGTCATGAACCCGATCAAGGCGCCGCGCGGCGGCACGGTGGCCGAGGTGCTGGTGTCCGATGCCCAGCCGGTCGAATTCGGCGAAGTTCTCCTCATCATCGAGTAAGCGGGGCATTCCCTTGGCGATGTTCGAAAAGGTCCTGATCGCGAACCGCGGTGAGATTGCGCTCCGCATCCACCGCGCCTGCCGCGAGATGGGGATCCAGACCGTGGCGGTGCATTCCACCGCCGACGCCGACGCCATGCACGTCCGCCTCGCCGACGAGAGCGTGTGCATCGGCCCGGCCTCCGCGCGCGACAGCTACCTCAACATTCCGGCCATCCTGTCGGCGGCGTCGATCACCAATGTCGACGCCATCCATCCCGGCATCGGCTTCCTGTCGGAAAACGCCCAGTTCGCCGAGATGGTGGAGGAGCATGGCTTCACCTTCATCGGTCCGACGCCGGAGCATATCCGGGTCATGGGCGACAAGGTGACCGCCAAGAAGACGGTGATGGAGCAGGGGTTGCCCGTCGTTCCCGGCTCCGACGGTCCGGTGACGACGCTGGAGGAGGCGGAGAAGGTCGCCCACGACACCGGCTATCCGGTGCTGATCAAGGCGGCGGCCGGCGGTGGCGGCAAGGGCATGAAGGTCGCCCGCAACCCCGACCAGTTGAAGGAGGCCTATCAGCTGGCCCGTGGCGAGGCGCGCGCCGCCTTCGGCAACGACGAGGTCTATCTGGAGAAGTATCTCGGCCGTCCCCGCCACATCGAGATCCAGCTTCTCGGCGACACCCACGGCACCTGCGTGCATTTCGGCGAGCGCGACTGTTCGGTCCAGCGCCGGCACCAGAAGGTGATCGAGGAGGCGCCGAGCCCGGCGCTCAACGCCGAGCAGCGCGAGTTCATCGGTGCCCTGGCGGCGAAGACCGCGGCGGCCATCGGCTATCGCGGCGTCGGCACGATGGAGTTCCTGTTCGAGGACGGGCAGTTCTATTTCATCGAGATGAACACCCGCCTGCAGGTCGAACACACCATCACCGAGATGATCACCGGCATCGACCTGGTGCGCGAGCAGATCCGCATCGCCGCCGGCGCGCCGCTCGGATACGGCCAGTCGGACATCCGCTTCGAAGGCCATGCCATCGAATGCCGCATCAACGCCGAGAATCCGGAGACCTTCATGCCGTCGCCGGGCAAGATCGACGGCTACCACGCGCCGGGCGGACTGGGTGTCAGGGTCGATTCGGCCTTGTATGACGGCTACCGCGTTCCGTCGCACTATGACAGCCTGATCGCCAAGCTCGTCGTCCACGGCACCAGCCGCAACGAGTGCCTGATGCGCCTGCGCCGCTCGATCGAGGAGTATGTGATCGGCGGCATCCAGACGACCCTGCCACTGCATGAGCGCATCATCGCCCAGCAGGCCTTCATCGACGGCAATTACGACATCCATTGGCTGGAGCAGCTGATGGCAAAATCCTGATCGTCGACCAGGATCCATCGTGTAAAGCCAATGGCTGCGACAAGTTGCCGCAGTATTGACGCCCCCATCTCAAGTTGAGGTGGGGGTTTTTATTTACAAGATTTTACTATATGATATTTTTCTACTTTATAATTGCATGTTATGATTTTTGCATTTTGGAAATTCATCCGGAAATTCGCGTTTCTATTCGCAAAATGCAAATCCGGGACAGCGGTCAAGCCTGTTTCAACATAGCGGGGGGCGTCTGGCGGAGCTTGCCGCCCATAGGGGTTGTTCCGGAAGCCGGCTTTCCGGACAAGCCGGTGCATGTGGCATGCCCCTTGCTGTTTTGATCTGGGTCAGTGCGGAGCGATGCCCACCCAGGGTAGATGAAACAATCTTCCGTTCGCCGTCCTGAACCGCCGCCCCTTCCGCAAGGTGCGGTGTTCCTTGTTTTGCCGCCCCCTGCCAGAGCCTATTCTCCGACGAGGCCCCGTCCATGCGTGTGAACGAACCGATCAGCAACCGTGAAATCGTGATGGAAGACGGCGTCCTGCTGGTGTCGCGCACCGACACGGGCGGGCGCATAACCTTCGTCAACAAGGCCTTCGTGGATATCAGCGGATATGCGGAAGACGAACTGGTCGGCGCACCGCACAACCTGATCCGTCACCCCCACATGCCGAAGGAGGCCTTCGCCGACCTGTGGGCGACGATCAAGGACGGGCGGCCGTGGGAAGGGCTGGTGAAGAACCGCACCAAGGCGGGAGACTTCTATTGGGTCCGCGCGAATGTCACCCCGGTGATCGAGGATGGGAGGATGACCGGCTTCATCTCCATCCGCACCAAGCCGTCGCGCGATCAGGTGGCTTCGGCCGAACGGCTCTATGCCGACATCCGCGAAGGACGGGCACGCCATCTGACGGTGCGTGACGGGCAGGCGGTCGGGCGCGGCGCGGCGGCCTCCCTGCGGCGCTGGTCGGCCAGCATCACCGGCCGGCTGACCATGATCTTCGCCTTCATGGTCCTGTCGATGCTGGCGGTGGGCGGGGTCACCCTGCGCGGCATGGCCGACAGCAACGCCTCGCTGAAGACGGTGTACGAGGACCGGACGGTTCCGGCGGTGCAGATCGGCCAGATCCTGGACCATATGCGCGACCAGGTGCAGACGCTGCAGACTCTCGTCATCGATACCCGCGACGGCAGCGACGCCAAGGTGACCGCCGGGCGCGAAGCGCGGATCGCCGGCAATACCGCCACCATCGACCGGCTGTGGGCGGAATACCTCACCACCTACCTGACGCCTGAGGAGAAGGAACTGGCGGAGCGCTTCGGCAAGCAGCGCGCCGCCTTCCAGGCCGACGGGCTGAAGCCGGCGCTGGATTTGGCGCGTCAGGGCGATTCGCTACGGCTGGAAGTGCTGGTTCGGGACCGGATCGAGCCGCTGTTCCAGGCCGCCTTCCAGACCAACAAGGATCTGCTGACCCTGCAGTTGAACGTCGCCAGGGCGGAGTATGAAGGGGCGCTGGTCGATTTCCAATGGCATCTGGTCTTCGCCGTGGCGGCCGGGCTGGCCGTGCTGATCGCGGCGGTGCTGTGCGGCCTGCTGCTGTTGCGCACGGTGCGGCGGCCGCTGGCGGCCTTCTCGGCGGATTTCGACGCCATCGCCCGCAACGACCAGTCCCACATCATCGACCTTCCGGCGGAGGCCGAGTTCCACCCGGTGGCCGGCCAACTGCGCGGGCTGAAGGCGCGTCTCTGCTATGCCGTGCAGGAGCGTGTCGAGCGCGCGCGCCATGCCGACGAGGAGCGGCGTCGGGCGCTCGAGGCGATGGCCTCGACCGTGGAGCGCGAAGCCGGGCGCGCGGTGGAGGAGGTGGCGCAGCGGACCGGTGCCATGGCCGACGACGCCGAAGGCATGTCGGGCTCGGCCGAGCGGGTCAGCGTCAACGCGCAGACGGTGGCCTCGGCCGCCGGGCAGGCGCTGGCCAACGCCCAGACCGTCGCCGCCGCCAGCGAGCAGCTGGCCGCCTCGATCCGCGAGATCTCGTCCCAGGTCGTCCATTCCAGCGAGGTGACGCGTCGTGCGGTGGAGAATGGCCGCAACACCCAGACCACCATCCGCTCCCTGTCGGAGACGGTGTCGAAGGTGGGCGAGGTGGTGAACCTGATCCAGTCGATCGCCGGCCAGACCAACCTGCTGGCGTTGAACGCCACCATCGAGGCGGCACGGGCGGGCGAGGCCGGCAAGGGCTTCGCGGTGGTGGCGCAGGAGGTGAAGAACCTCGCCAACCAGACCGCAAGCTCGACCGAGGAGATCACCCGCCAGATCACCGCCATCCAGGCGGTGACCGACGATGCGGTGCAGGCGGTGGAGGAGATCGGCAGGACCATCGCCGAGATCGACCATATCGCCGGCTCCATCGCCGCGGCGATGGAGGAGCAGGCCGCCGCGACCCAGGAGATCAGCCGCAACGTGGTGGAAACCTCCACCGCCGCGCAGGAGGTGTCGCACCGCATCGCCGCGGTGTCGGAGGAGGCCGACCGCACCGGCGAGCAGGCCACCCAGGTCAAGAACGGCTCCGGCGACGTTGCCCGCTCCATCGAGGCCCTGCGCATGGTGCTGGTCCGCATCGTCCGTACCTCCACCGGCGATGCCGACCGCCGGCGCAAGCCGCGCTTCCAGGTGGAGGAGACGGGAACCCTGCTGGTCGGCGGCGACCGGCTGGCGGTGACCGTGCGCAACCTGTCTATCGGCGGCGCCATGATCGATCCGGTGACGGCGACGGACGGCCGCTCGCTCGCCGGGGCCGTCGGGCACTTGCGGCTCGACCGCTATGGGGCAGAGGTCACGGTCGTCGTGAAGGCGGTGGAGCATAAGCGCATCCATCTCGCCTTCGATACCAAGGAGATGTCGCGCGACTTCATCCACGCCGTGGAGATGGCGACCAACGGCCGCCCGCCGGTCGATGCGGCTGCCTGACCTGCCGCCGCCATGACCGATGGAAGGATGACCGACGGAAGGATGACCGGCGAACGGGAGCCCGAGGGACGCCAGGAGCCGGCGCAGGCGCAGGTGACGACCCTGCTGGTCGCCGGCCCGTGCTGTCCGCCCGTGCGCGCATCGCGGATTGCCCTGGCATTCGCCGGTGTCCTCACGCGGGTGGAGACGGTCGACGGGGCGCTCGACCGTCTGCGCAGCGGCCGGGATGCGGCCGGGACCGGTGTCGTTCTGCTGGACGGGGATGCTGCCACTGCCGAGGCGGTCGCGGCATTGGCGCGGCTCGATCCGGCGCCGGCTGTTCTGGTCCTGCTGCCGGAGGAGGGGCATGCCGATGCCGCGGCTTCGATCGCTGCCTCGATCGCGGCCGGTGCGCAGGATGTGCTGGCGGCGGACGATGCCGTTGCCCTGGGCCGTGCGGCGGACAGCGCCCGGCTGCGTCAGGCGCGGGAGAACCGGCTGCGCACCGCGCTGGCGGCGGCGGAGCGCGGCAAGGCCGAGGCTGCCGCGCTGTTCGAGGCGGCCGGTGCCATGGTGGACGCGGCGCTCGACCCGATGCTGGCGCTTGCGGACGCCACGCTGGATTCGCTGCTGCTGCCGAGCCAGCATGACCGGCTGACCGGGTTGCGGACCGTGGGGGCGGCATTGCGCGCCACGATGTCGGCGCTGGGCGATGCGGCCGGGCCGGCACTGGACGAGACGGTGACGCTTGCCGGTCTGGCCGGCGCCGCGAACGCCATGGGCACGACCACCGTGACGGCGGATGCGGAGCCATGCGGGCGGTTCGTCGGCGATGGCGCCGGGCTGCGGGCGCTCCTCTCCGTGCTGACGGCCGAAGGCGGAGCGGTGCAGACCCTGGCGCTGCAGCCGGCGGGAGATGCTGCCGAACTGGTTCTGCTGCGCCGGGGCAGTCCCCGGCTGCGCCCGCTGGTGCTGGCTGCGGCCCGTCCCCTGGTGCGGCGGTTGGGCGGCCGCCTGCTTGCCGAGGGCGGGGTGGGGGACGGGGTGTCCATCCACATCCCGGTGCGGCCGGTGGAGACGCCTGCCGCCCTGTCGGTGCTGCTGGTGGAGGACAATCCGATCGGCCGTCTCGTTGCCGCCGGCTTCTTCAGGGCGCTCGGCCATGGCGTGACGACGGCGGAGGACGGTGCCCAGGCGTTGGCGGCGGCCACCGGCGGCGGCTTCGACCTGATCGTGATGGATGTGCAGATGCCGGTGATGGATGGCCATGAGGCGTCGCGCGCCATCCGCGCGCTGCCCGGCAAGGCCGGCCGGGTGCCGATCGTGGCGTTGACCGCCGGGACCGATGCCGCGGACGACGCCCGATGCCGCGCTGCCGGGATGGACGACTGCCTGCACAAACCGCTGACCATGGATCGGCTGCGCGCGGTGCTGGAGCGCTGGTTTCCGGGTCGCGTCCAGGCGGGTGGGCGGGCGGTGGATCCGGAGTAAATTGTCGTAAACTTTACAGGGCCAAAACCATATTCCATGCGCTCGTAACCGACCGGCGGTTGCCTGTTTCCGGTCCTGGCGGTATCAGTGGGATGCGGTGAATTGGCGTTGAGGATCGGGAATGGACATGCAGGCGATCGATTACTCTCAGCATCGCATCCTGGTCGTCGAAGACCAGCCCTTCGTCCGCCGCACCATCGTCCAGATTCTGGGACAGATCGGTTTCCGCGGCATCGCCGAGGCCGACAACGGCGAAACCGCGATGCAGGAGTGCATCCGCGTGAACCCCGACCTGATCGTCTGCGACATCGACATGAAGCCGGTATCCGGCCTGCAGTTCCTGGCCCGGCTGCGCGCCAGCACCGAGGCAGCCAACCCCCGCGCTCCCGTGGTCTTCCTGACCAACCATACCGAATCGGAGATCGTGAAGCAGGCGATGACGCTGGGCGTCAACGGCTTCGTGGTCAAGCCGCCGTCATTCGCCGCCCTGAAGGAGCGGGTCGACCGGCTGTTGGGGGGACGCTGAGGGCGGTGCCGGCTTTCCCCTTTTCCGGCGGGGCACGATGCGGGCGGCATCTCGGCGCCTTTGCCGCCCTCGCCGCGACCCTCATCCTTGCCGCCTGCTCCGGCGAGCCGTCGGAAGGCGACATGCGGCGGCTGGTGGAGACGCACACGCGCCGCGTACTGGAACGGCAGGGCAATGCCGGCTTCCGGGCCTTCGACGATTTCCGCAAGCAGGGCTGCGTCGAGGCGAAGCCGAAGGCCGGGCAGGGGATCGGACAAGCTGGCGGCCGGGATGAAGCGCCGTACGACTGCTATTACGCCGCCACCTTCGTGCCGCAACCGGGGCAGCCGGCGCTGACCGTCAACGGCAAGGGGCGGTTCCGCCGCACCGACAAGGGGCTGACCTTCGAGGATCTGGGCGCCCAGCCGCGTTGAACCCGGCCGCGTGGAGCGATGTCAGGCCGCCACCCCGCGGGCCAGCCGCGACAGCGTCGCCAACGGATCGCCGTCCTCTTCGCCGAAGCAGACGTCTACGTCCTCGCAGACCTCGCAGTTGGGGGACTTGCACAGCATCAGCCCCTCGCGCTCGCAGAGCTGGCGGTAGAAGAACTTCTTCCATTTCATGTCGGCGGAATTCAACGCCACCAGCGCCGGGAAATGGCGGCGGAACATGGTGTTGAGTTCGCCGCGGTCGTGGAATCCCATATCCTGCCACAGATGGTTCGGCTCCAGCGACCGGCGGGCCAGGATCGCGGCGAGCCAGCGTTCCTCCGCTTCACCCCGGACGCCATGTTCGGTCAGGAAATCGCGCAGGTCCGCCTCCTCGATGGCGTCCTCGCCGAAATCGGCCGGCTCCGGGATGGCGGCGACGGTGGCGGCGAATTGCGGCGCATGGCGGGCGGTGAGCAGTGCCAGTTCGTCCTTCGGCAGTGCAAGCGCCTGCGGCAGGCTCCGCGCCGGGTCGGCGACGGCAAGCGCCAGCACGCGGCCGAAGATCATCCGGTCGATGGCCGAATCATCCTGGGCGGGGGCAAGGGGCTGGGATTTGTCCATTCGGCATCTCCACCGGCAATGAGCACCCGCGACACCCCTATCCTGTCCCAGGATGCTGCACGCGCGAAAGGCGCTCGTCGCCCGGCCGGGCTGCGGCATTACGCCGCATTCTTCGACCGCGTCACTCTGCCCCGCCGTCGACCTCCGCCGCGAAGCGCTCGAAGAAGGCGGCCAGCACCCGGTCGGTCTTGGCCTGCACCAGCTTCACCGCCAGCCGGCCGACCGCTCCGCCCAGCGCAACCGTCAGGCTGTAGGTCAGCAGCGTGCGCCCGTCCACTTCCTCCAGGACGACCAGCGCCTCGCCCTTCACCGCACCGGCGAGCCCGCCGTTGCCCTGGGCGACCAGCCGGTAGCGGTGGCTGCCATCCTCCGGCTCCAGCCGCAGCCGGCCGGAAAAGCGCGCCTTCAACGGCCCGACGGTGGTTTGCACCCGTGCGGCATAGTCGGAGGCCGACAACCGCTCCATCTCTTCCAGGACGGGGATGCAGCGCATCAGGACCTCCGGGTCGCAGAGCGCGGCGAACACGCGGTCGCGCCGTCCGGGAACGCTGTGGGTGCCGGTGATGTCCATGTGCGGTCGTCCTTTCCACGATCCCGCTTCGCCGCCCGGGCGGAAGCCTATGGGCTGCAACATCTGGTATGGCTTGCATCCGGAACCAAGCCGGCGATTTCTGCGAAAGGACAGGAGCGATGCGACAAGCCACCACGACGCTGGATGTACCCACCCGCGGCGCCGGACTGGTCGAGGTGACCGCCCCGGTGCGGCGATGGGTGGCGGCGCAGGGGATGACCACCGGACTGCTGACCGTGTTCTGCCGCCACACCTCTGCATCCCTGACCATCCAGGAGAATGCCGACCCCGACGTGCAGGCTGACTTGCTGCGCTTCTTCCGCCGTCTGGTTGCGGAGGATCCGTCGCTGTACGCCCACACGACCGAGGGGCCGGACGACATGCCGGCCCATATCCGCTCGGCCCTGACCGGCGTCAGCCTGTCGATTCCGGTGATGGACGGCGAACCGGTACTGGGCACCTGGCAGGGCATCTACCTGTTCGAACACCGCGCCAATCCGCACCGGCGTGAGATCGCGCTGCATCTGCTGGGAGAATAGGCGGCAAAACCGCCGTCCGTCCCGGCATCGTCCCTGAAAATTCTTTCATCCGGTCGCAAGGCCGCGGTGAGCGGCGGAGTCCTAGATTGCGGACAACACCGGATTGCCGGAACCGCTTCACTGGAGTGCCGCCGCATGACCACCCCTTCCTCGCCCGCCACGCGCCAGCGCCCGGCCGGCCAGCGCCCGAACCGCCTGCGCCGGACCGTCGCCGCCCTGCTGCTCGGCTCCACGGTGCTGACGGCTCCGGCGCTGGCCGGCTGGGCGGCCTCGCAGGCCCAGAACGGCTCGCCCGCGGTCACCATGGTGCAGGACGCGCCGGCCAGCTTCGCCGACCTCGCCGCCAAGGTTTCGCCCGCCGTCGTCAACATCGCCGCCACGCAGGAGGCCAAGCCCGAGCAGCGGGCGCAGCGCGGGCCGGCCGTGCCGGGCTTCCCGCCCGGTTCGCCGTTCGAGGAGTTCTTCCGCCAGTTCCAGGACCAGTTGGGCCGGAACGGCGGTCCGGGTGGCGACCAGGACGACCAGGACCAGGCGCCGCGCGGCAACAAGACGGGGGCGCTCGGCTCCGGCTTCATCATCGACCCGGCCGGCTTCGTCGTGACCAACAACCACGTCATCGACGGCGCCAGCGAGATCACCGTCACGCTGCAGGACGGCACCGCCATGCCGGCCAAGCTGATCGGCCGCGACGCCAAGACCGACATCGCCCTGCTGAAGGTCAATTCGGACAAGCCGCTGCCGGCGGTCGACTGGGCCGACAGCGCCAAGACCCGCGTCGGCGACTGGGTGATGGCGGTCGGCAACCCGTTCGGGCTGGGCGGCACCGTGACCAAGGGCATCGTGTCGGCCCGCGGACGCGACATCCACAGCGGCCCCTATGACGATTACTTCCAGCTCGACGCCGCCATCAACCGCGGCAATTCCGGCGGCCCGACCTTCGACCTCGGCGGGCGCGTGATCGGCATCAACACGGCGATCTACTCGCCCAACGGCGGCTCGGTCGGCATCGGCTTCGCCATCCCCTCCAACCTCGCCAAGGAGGTGGTGGCCCAGCTCAAGGAATCCGGCAAGGTCGAGCGCGGCTGGCTCGGCGTGAAGATCCAGGAGGTGACGCCGGACATCGCCGACAGCGTCGGCCTGCCCCAGGCCAAGGGCGCCCTGGTGGCGGACGTCACCGCCGACAGCCCGGCCCAGCGCGCCGGCCTGCACCAGGGCGACGTCGTGCTGTCCTATGCCGGCAAGCCGGTCGACACGCTGCGCGACCTGACCCGCGGCGTGGCGGAAACCAAGGCCGGCGACACCGTCGAACTGAAGGTTCTGCGCGAGGGCCGGGAAAAGACGGTGGCGGTGCGCATCGACCGCCTGTCCGAGGAACAGCAGGTCGCCGCGGCGGAGACCGGCAACGCCCCGGCCGGACAGGCGGAGGTCGCGCCGGTGAAGGGGCTGAAGCTCGCCCCGCTCGACCCGGCGGCGCGCAAGCGGCTGGGCATCGGCGAGGACGTGCACGGCGTCGTGGTGACCGGCCTGACCGCCAACGTCGATGTGCCGATCCGCCCCGGCGACGTCATCGAGCGGATCGGCGACAGCGTGGTCAAGAGCCCGGCCGACGTCCGCCACCATGTCGCCGAGGCCGAGAAGGCCGGGCAGAAGGCGCTGCTGATGCTGATCAACCGCCAGGGCAACGAGTCCTTCGTCGCGCTGAAGCTGAAGGCGTGAACCGCATCGCCGTCAGTCCAGGGAAGACCCGGCCGGGCGTGCCACCGCACGCTTGGCCGGGCCGCGTCGGGAGGCTACACTCGTGCTCATGAAGATTCTTGTCATCGAAGATGATCGCCAGGCCGCCAGCTACCTTGCCAAGGGGCTGAAGGAGGCGGGGCATGTGGTCGACGTCGCCAACGACGGGAAGGAGGGCCTGTTCCTGGCGGGGGCCGAGCATTACGACGTGATGATCGTCGACCGCATGCTTCCCGGCCGCGACGGGCTGTCGCTGGTCCAGGTGCTGCGGGCTGCCGGCAACGACACGCCGGTGCTGTTCCTGTCGGCGCTGGGCAGCGTCGACGACCGGGTGAAGGGGCTGAAGGTCGGCGGCGACGACTATTTGACCAAGCCCTTCGCCTTTTCCGAGTTGCTGGCCCGCATCGAGGTGCTGGTGCGCCGGCGCGGCGCCGCGCAGCCGCAGACCCGCCTGTCGGTGGGCGACCTGGAACTGGACCTGCTGTCGCGCAGCGTGAAGCGCGCCGGCAAGGCCATCGACCTGCTGCCGCGCGAGTTCACGCTGCTGGAATATCTGATGCGCAACGCCGGCAGCGTGGTGACCCGCACAATGATGCTGGAGAATGTCTGGGACTATCATTTCGATCCGCAGACCAACGTCATCGACGTGCACATTGCCCGTCTGCGCCAGAAGATCGACAAGGATTTCCCGACCCCCCTGATCCACACCGTGCGCGGTGCCGGATACAGCCTGCGCGCCGCGGAAGGATGACCAAATTCGTGACGAAGCAAGTGCCGTGAGGCATGAGGGCGTGGTTGGCGGCCTGCACAGCTGCCTGGCCGTCGGGCTGCGGCTGGTGCGGGCCACCGCGTTCCGGCTTGCGTTGCTGTATCTGGCGATGTTCGTGCTGTCGGTCGGGATGATCCTCGGCGTGGTCTACCGCACCACCGCCGGCTTCCTGGAGGGCGAGATCGGCGAGACCATCGCGCTGGAGGTCGCCGGGCTGCAGGACCATTACCGGGGCTACGGGCTGCCCGGTCTGGTCGATGTGGTGCGGACGCGCAGCGCGGTCCCCAACAACAACTCCATCTATCTGCTGACCACCGCGGCGGGGGTGATCCTGGCAGGCAACCTGTCGGGATGGCCGGCGGCGGTGCCGAACGCCAGCGGCTGGACCCATTTCAAGGTCGCCGATTACGGCGGCGTGACCGACCGTCCGTCGACGGCGCAGGCCATCACCTTCACCCTGCCGGGCCAGTTCCGCCTGCTGGTCGGCCGCGACATGAGCGAGATCGACCAGCTGCGCACCCGCATGTTCCGCTCGCTGGGCTGGATCCTGGGCTCCACCGCGCTGCTCGGGCTCGGCGGCGGGTTGCTGATGAGCCGCGGCGCCATGCGGCGGATCGAGGCGATCAACCGCACCACCCGCCAGATCATGAGCGGCGACCTCAGCGACCGGGTGCCGCGCTTCGGCGGCGGCGACGAGATGGACCGGCTGGCCGGCAACCTGAATGCCATGCTCGACCGCATCGAACGGCTGATGACCGGGATGCGGCAGGTGACCGACAGCGTCGCCCACGACCTGCGCACCCCGCTGAGCCGCCTGCGCTCGCGGATCGAGCTGGCCCTGCTGCACGAAACCGAGGATGCGGAGGTCTACCGCGCCGTCCTGCAGGACACCATCGTCGAGGCCGACCGGCTGCTCGCCACCTTCACCGCCCTGCTGTCGATCGCCGAGGCGGAGTCGGGGGCAAAGCGGCAGGACTTCGTCATGGTCGAGCTGGCCGAGGTGGTGGAACTGGCCGCCGACCTCTACGAGCCGGTGGCGGACGAGCGCGGACAGCGGCTGTCGGTGGAGATCCGGGCCAAGCCGACGGTCCGCGGCAACGGCCAGCTGCTGGCCCAGGCGGTGTCGAACCTGCTGGACAATGCGATCAAGTACACGCCGGACGGCGGCACGATCTCGCTGGTGCTGGACGGGCCGGGGCCCGGCCGCGCCGCCTGCATCGACGTCGCCGACAGCGGCCCCGGCATTCCGCCGGAGATGCGCGACAAGGTCCTGCAGCGCTTCGTCCGCCTGGATGCCGCCCGGGCCTCTCCCGGCAACGGGCTGGGGCTGAGCCTGGTCGACGCGGTGGCGACTCTGCACGGTGCCCGGCTGGAGCTGGGCGAGAGCGCACCGGGGCAGCCGGCGCCCGGACTGAAGGTCAGCCTGGTGTTCCCGCCGGATGGACGGCGGTAGGGGCCGGCTGTAGGCGGATAAAAAAGAGCCCGCCGGGAGGCGGGCTCTTGAAGGTGACATCAGCGAGAATGACTCCTTGGCGTCATCCTCCGATATGGGGCGGGACGGACGATCTTCCATACCCATCTTCGGACTACCGCCGACGGACTAACCGGCCGGCTGACGGCAACGTCTGCGGCTCCCGCGCGTTCCTTCCTCCGGGCTGCCCATAGGGGTGCCGCAGCGGGAACGGGGAGCATCGGATCATGGCGATACCCAGCCGGCCGGGGAACGCGGCGACGCGGGACGAGCCTCCGGTACGGGACGAGCCTGCGGCGCGGGCCGGGCGCGGCGAGCTGGCCGTCTTCACCTGGAAGGTGCTGATCGTCGCCGGGGTGGCGGCGCTGGCGCTGTTCCTGTGGAAGATCTCCGGCACGCTGCTGCTGATCTTCACCGGCGTGCTGTTCGCCATCCTGCTGCAGCGGCTGGCCGGCTATGTCGGGCGGGCGACCGGGCTCGGCCATGGCTGGTCGCTGGCCATCGTGCTGGTGGTGCTGGCGGCGCTGGTCGGCGGCGGGGTCTGGCTGATGGGGACCTCGATGGCGGCGCAGGTCGACCAGCTCCAGCAGCAGGTCGGCAAGGCGATGGGCATGCTGCCCGACACATGGCGACAGCGCATCGTCGACCAGGGCAAGGAATGGCCCTGGATGAACCAGCTGAGTTCCTTCGCCTCCGGCCTGGTCTATATCGTCGGCGACGGGGTGGTGGTGATGTTCGCGGCGCTCTACCTGGCGGCGTCGCCGGGGGTCTACAAGCGCGGCGTGGTGCTGCTGGTGCCGCCGCGCGGGCAGGAGCGGGCGACCGAGGTGATGGAGGTCGCCGGCGACAGCCTGTGGAAATGGCTGATCGGCCAGCTGGTGGCGATGGCGCTGGTCGGAACCATGATCGGGGTCGGGCTGTGGCTGCTCGGCATCCCGTCGGCGCTGGCGCTCGGCATGGTGGCCGGGCTGCTGGAGTTCATCCCGCTGGTCGGCCCCTTCCTGGCGGCGGTGCCGGCCCTGCTGATCGCCTTCGCCCAGTCGCCACAGGACGCGCTGTGGGTCGCCGGCCTCTATCTCGTCATCCAGCAGATCGAAGGCAATCTGGTCACGCCGATCCTGCAGAAGCAGGTGGTCGACCTGCCGCCGGTGGTCACCATCGGGGCCATCGCCGCCGGCGGGGTTCTGTTCGGCATCATGGGCATGTTCCTGGCGACGCCCATCGCCGTGGTCGTGCTGGTGCTGGTCAACCTGCTCTACATCGAGGACAAGCTGGGGCAGCGCCGGCATTTTCCCGACCCGGACGCATGAGTCACGCCTCCGCCGGCTGGGGGCGGGCGGAGCGCAGCGGCAGTTCCTTCAGGAACAGGGTCATGGCGAAGGAGATCGCCGCCAGACCCGCCGCCAGCAGGAACAGAACCGAGAAGCCGTGCTCCAGCGTCGCCACCACCCCGCCGCGGACCGCCGGGGCCAGGCCGCCCAGCGCCGCGGCGCCATGTTCCAGCACGGCGCGGCCGGACAGGCCGGCATCCTCCAGCCGGGCGGAGACGACGGCGTTGAAGACGGCGCCGAACACCGCCACCCCGACCGACCCGCCGAGCGAGCGGAAGAAGCCGACCGAGGCGGTGGCGGCGCCGAGGTCGCGCTGGGCGACCGCGTTCTGGACGGCGACGGTCATCACCGGCATCACCAGCCCGAGCCCCATGCCGAGCGGCACCAGGATCAGCGTCGACCACAGCCCGTCGGCGGCAAGCGAAGGCAGGAGGCCGAGCAGCGCGTACATCACGCCGGACAGCGCCAGCCCGGCCAGCGGGAACGCCTTGTAGCGCCCGGTGCGCGCAATCAGCCGGCCGCCGCCGACCGAGCCGACGGTCATGCCCAGCACAAGCGGCAGCAGCAGCAGGCCCGACAGGGTGGCGCTGCTGCCCTGCACCAGCTGGAGATGCATCGGCAGATAGACGATGCCGGCGAACAGCACCATCGCCGACACCGCGACCACCGGCAGCGCCACCGCGACCACCGGCAGGCTGAACAGGTGCAGCGGCAGGATCGGCTCTGCGGTCCGGCGCTCGTGCCACAGGAAGGCCGCCAGCATGGCGAGGCCGGCCGCCAGCAGGGCCAGCGCCGCCGGGCTGGTCCAGCCCATGGCGTCGCCGCGGGTGACGAACACCAGCAGTCCGGTCACCGACCCGGTCAGCAGCGCCGCGCCGATCGCGTCGATCCGCGGCTTGGCCCGGCCGGCGGGCAGGCGCGACAGGCTGCTGCGCGTCATGGCGAAGGCGGCCAGCCCGAGCGGCAGGTTGATCAGGAAGATCCACTGCCAGCCGATGGTTTCGGTGAAGATGCCGCCGAGCAGCGGCCCGGCGACGCTGGCCAGCGCGAAGACGCCGCCGATCATGCCCTGGTAGCGCCCGCGTTCGCGCGGCGCCACCACGTCGCCGATGATGGTGAAGGCCAGCGACATCAGCCCGCCGCCGCCCAAGCCCTGCAGGCCGCGGAACAGGATCAGCTGGGTCATGCTCTGCGCCATCGCGCACAGCAGGGAGCCTGCCAGGAACAGCAGGATCGCGGTCTGCAGCACCCGCTTGCGGCCATAGAGGTCCGACAGCTTGCCGTAGATCGGCGTGGTGGTGGTCGAGGTCAGCAGATAGGCGGTGACCACCCAGGGCAGCATCTCCAGCCCGCCGAACCGGCTCGCCATCGTCGGCAGCGCCGTGGCGACGATGGTCTGGTCCATCGCCGCCATCAGCATCGCCAGCGCGACACCGCTGAACACGCGCAGGATCTCCTTGTGGGTGAAGACCGGCGGGGCGTCGTCGGGCGATACGGTGTCCGGCTTTGCGGTGTCGGGCCGGGGGGAGCGGGCGGCGGTCTCGGTCATGGTCGGGCGTCTCGGCCGTTGAGATCTTTGAACGGGCATCCGGAAGCGGCCCCACCATAGACCCGGAACCGCTCCGCGCAAGCCCGATGCGCCATGGCGGTCCGGCAGCGGGATGGCGATGGAACGCGGACTGGAACAGGGGTTGAGGCGCGGCGTTGCGTGTTCCATGCCGGGGTTGGGTGGCGATTCCGGGAAATCTGTTTTCTTTCAGGAGGTTGATCGTCGGACTCGGGGCCGGGGGCTGTCCGGGTGGCGATGGCGGATGGAACGTTTGAAACCGTATGGAACAGGAATCCAGACCTGTTCCATTGTTTCATGCCGCCGATCCGGCAGGCGGGAATCGGCGCGGCGCAGGGTATCGTCGGTGGGAAAAACGAACGGGTTTCAACGGTTGTGGCGGACTGGCGGGCTCGGGACACGGGCGGATCTCCGTTGCCGGGAACAAGCAATTATTCCTAGCATGGCGCCGGTGGCCGGTAAACGTGGGTGGGGAAATCCGCATCCCCGCAGAGTCCCCCTCACCCTAACCCTCTCCCCGGGGGAGAGAGGGGATCCTCACCGGGGAGGGAGAGGGCATTGACGGCTTTACCGGTCGAGCGACATCGCCGGCATGCGGGCCTGCACGCCCTCGCCCTGCGCGGCGGCCAGCAGGGGGCGAAGCTGGGCCAGCAGCGGCCGCAGTTCGGCCACCGCCGCCAGCGCGCCGACCAGCTCGCCCTTGCCGGCCATCAGGTCGAACAGCTGGTCGGTCACCGATTTCGGCGGCGGGTAGGGGGCCAGCGTCACCTCGGCATCCGCGGCCAGCCCGGCGGCGGTGCGTGCCAGCGCCAATGCCTGGTCCTGCCCGCCGAGATCGTCGACCAGCCCGAGGTCGCGCGCCTGGGCGCCGGTCCACACCCGGCCCTTGGCGATGCCGCGTGCCTGCTCCGGCGTCATCCGCCGCGCGTCGGCCACCCGTTGCAGGAACGTGGCATAGGTGTCGTCGACGATCGCGTTCAGCCGCTCCGCCCCGCTGTCGTCGAAGGGGTGCAGCGGCGACCACAGGCCGGCGTTGCGGGCGCTCTGCACCCGCTCCCAGTGGATGCCCAGCTTCTCCGACAGGCCGTTGACCCCGAACTTGCCGGCGACGACGCCGATGGAGCCGGTGACGGTGGCCGGGGAGGCGACGATGCGGTCGGCCGCCAGCGCGATCCAGTAGCCGCCCGAGGCCGCCGCGTCGCCCATGCTGGCGATCACCGGCTTGCCCTTCTCGCGCGCCTTGACCAGCGCCCGCCGGATCGCCTCCGACGCCGAAACCGAGCCGCCGCCGCTGTCGATGCGGAACAGGATGGCGCGCACATCGGGATCGTCGGCGGCCTCCTCGATCGCCTCGACGATGGTCTCCGACCCGGCGGCGACCTCGCCCAGCGCCGGCGTCTCGCTCTTGCCGCCGGTGATGGTGCCGACCGCATGGATCAGCGCGATGGTCGGACCCTTGTCGTTGGGGCCGCCGGCCACCGACAGATAGTCGGCCGGCTCGACCGTCTCCGCCCCGGCGCCCGCCCGCTTGAGCGCGGCGTCCCGCGCCTCGTCGGCATAGCCGAGACGGTCGACCAGCTTCTGCTCCAGCGCCTCGCGGCTCAGCAGCGGGGCCTTGTCCATCGCCGCCCGCACCGCGGCGGGGGCGAGGCGGCGGCTCTTTGCGACGCCATCGACCAGCTGGCCGGTCAGGTCGGCCACCAGCGCCTCGGTCATCTCCCGGTTGGCCGGGGTCATGCCGGACTTCATGAAGGTCTCGGCGAAGCTCTTGTATTCCTCGCGCTGCATGAACTGCGGCTGCACGCCCAGCTTGTCGAACGCCTCGCGGGCGAAGGGCAGCTCGGCCGACAGGCCGGTCAGGCCGAGCGTGCCCAGCGGCTGGAGCCAGACATCGTCGAAGGCGCTGGCCAGCAGGTAGGAGCGGTTGCCCGGCCCGGCCCCGCCATACTCCTCGGCGAAGGCGACGGCGAAGCGGCCCGACGCGCGGAACCGCTCGATGGCGGCGCGCAGCTCCTGCGTCTGGGCGAAACCGATGGAATCGTCGCCGAAGCGGGCCAGCACACCCTTGACCCGCGGGTCGCGCCGGCCGCGGTCGAGCGCGTCCAGCGCCTCGCGCAGGGTGGCCTGATGCTCGAACAGGCCGCCCAGCTTGCCGCCCTGGCTTTCGGACAGCGGCTTGGAGAGGTCGAGATCCAGCACCACCGCGTCGGGCAGGGCCGGCTCGTGGCGGACGGCCAGCACCACCACCGTCACTGCGCCGGCCACCATCAGGAATCCGATGGTGGCGAACAGGCGGACGAAGAAGCGGACAATCCTCATGATTCCAACCCTGTGTGGCTCGGCCCGATGTGACCCGGCCCAATGTGCTTCGGGGGTGCCGGATGCGCCCGCGTCAGCGGTCCTGCCTGTGGTACTCGCGGTTCGGGATCATGTCCACCGCGGTCGCGACACGGTTGGACATGTTGTAGAAGCCGGCGGTGTCGGCGATGTCGAAGATCTCCTCGGCGCTGAAGCCGGCGGCGCGCAGGGCCTCGCGGTCGGGCTCGCCCACCGACATCGGTTCCTTCGTCAGCTTCCAGGCGAAATCGAGCATGGCGCGCTGGCGCGGTTCCAGCGGGGCGACGCGGTAATTGGCGACCAGCATCTCGCCCAGCTCCGGATCGCCGGACAGCTTGCGCACCGCCTGCCCATGGGCGACGAGGCAGTAGTAGCAATGGTTGGCCGACGAGACGACCACGGCGATCATCTCGCGCTCCAGCTTGCTGAGTCCGCTCTCGCCCAGCATCAGCTCGTTGTAGAACAGGGCGAAGTTGCGCAGCTTCCGCGGCCGCAAGGCATAAGCCTGGAGCACGTTGGGCACGAATCCAAGCTTCTCGACGCATTTGTCGAACAGGGCCTGCATGTCGGCGTCGAGATCCGGCTTTTCGGGCAGCGGCAGGGCCATGACGTGATCGGGCTGCGGCATCGGGCGGTTCCTCTCTCTGTTCGTTCGTTTGCTTTTACGGGATGCAGAAGGTAACCGGGCCTGGGGCCTCCTGTCTCGCCGATCCGGACTGCGGCGTTCCTTCCACCCGGCATAAGGGTCCGGTCCCGGCTTGTCCCTCGCCAAGCGGGTGCCGCTGTGTCAGAAATAAGGGGATGAATGCGGGGATATGCCCCGGTTCGCGATGCGGGGGGCGATGACCCAGCCGAAGCTCGAGCTTCTGTCGGTCCTGGTGGTCGAGGACAGCGGCTTCATCCGCACCGTCCTGACCGCGACGCTGCGCGCCATCGGCATCGGCCGGGTCGAGGGGGTGGCGAGCGGCGCCGCCGCGATCCGCTGGCTGGAGGAACGGCGCGCGGCCTTGCCGGCGGGAACCGCGCCGGTCGACCTGATCCTGTCCGATCTGGTGATGCCCGAGGTGAACGGGCTGATGCTGCTGCGCTGGATCCGATACAGCCCGAAGAGCCCCGACAAGTTCCTGCCGGTGCTGATGCTGTCGGGTGCCGCCGACCGCCAGTATGTCGAGCAGGCGCGCGACCTGGGGGCGACCGATTTCATCGCCAAGCCCTTCTCCGCCCAGACCATCGCCAGCCGGCTGCTGTTCGCCATCGCCCGGCAGCGCCGCTTTGTGCTGGCCAAGGGCTATTTCGGCCCCGACCGCCGCCGCGCCGACAAGCCGGTCGCCATGGATTGCCGGACGACGGCGCCGTCGGAGATCCTGGTGGTGCACAGCGCGTCGAAGGCGCGCGGCATCGACCGTTTCCCGGTGATCCAATTCGAGCTGCCCAACCGGCTGGGCGCCAAGGCCGGCCTCGCGCCGCGCGACCCGGTGCCGACCCTGCCGCCCGAGGTGCTGGCCGCGGCGGAGGAGGAGATCCAGAACCGTGCCGGCGACTATGCGGTGTGGATCGGCGCCGAGGTGGAGGAGATGGGCCGCCGTGTCGACCGCCTGCCGCGCGAACCCGAGGCGGTGCCCGGCCTGCTGGCCCAGGTCAACCGCGCCGCCCACGAGATGCGCGGGCAGGGCGGCATCTTCGGCTATCCGCTGATCACCCTGATCGCCAAGTCGCTGTACGAGGCGACCCGCGGGGTGCGCAACGACAGGACGGCGGTGGTGAGCGTGGGCGAGCATCTGCTGTTCAAGGCCCATGTCGATGCGATCAGGGCGGTGATGACCGGCCGGGTCAGCGGCGACGGCGGCACCACCGGGCAGCAGCTGCTGGCGTCGCTGGAAGTAGCGAAGCGCAAGCATGCCAAGGCGGCGGAGGCGGGGCGGGGGTGAGGCCGGCTCACTCCCGGATCAGTCGGGGCAGGTCCCGTGCTCCATGGACGATGCGAATGACGGTGATGCGATCCGGTTCGTTGCAGCGGTAGAAGATGACGTACGGGGTGACGGCCAGACTGCGAAGGTCAACCCCAAGGTCCGGGCGGGCACGGCCGATTCCGGGAGCCACGGCGATCTTCCGGCACTGATCGCGGATGTCCATGACCAGGCGGATGGCGGCCAGCGGACTGTCCTGGGCGATATAGTCGCCAATGCTCTCGAGATCGGCCTCCGCCGATGCGGTGAAGTCGAGCCGTGCCATTGCCGCCGTTCACTCCTGTCCGGCTTGGCCTGTCCTGGCATATTTCGTGATCAGGCGTTCGAAGAGAGGCTCCCCCTCCGTCTTGCGGCCGGCGTCCGCATCGGCAAGCCCGGTTGCGATGTCGTCACGCAACGATCGCCGGCTTTCCTCCTCGCTTTCCTCTGCCGGCTCGATCGTCACGCGGAAGCGGGAGCCGGGGGACGGCCGGACAGGGAGGGCGTCCGTAATCGAGCGCGGCAAGTCTTCCGCCGGGACCGTGGCCGTCACTCTGCGGGGATGTGTCGGTGGCGGCGGAGCGGGCATGGCAGCCTTCGGGACGGACTCTGGATGCTGCCAGGATACATGTTTTGCCGGAGAACGAACAGCGAGGCACGATCCGGCCCGCCGCCTGCTCTCACGCCGCCCGGATCTGCGCGATGAACTCCGCCACGTCGCGGCGCAGGCCGTCGGCGTTGCGTTTCAGCGTGTCGGCCATCGACAGCACCTCCTTCGCCATGGCGCCGGCGCGGCCGGCTTCGGCGCCGACCAGCCCGGCATTGTGCGACACCTCGCCGGTGCCGTCGGCGGCCTGGCGGACGTTGCGGCCGATCTCGGCGGTGGCGGCGTTCTGCTGCTCCACCGCGGCGGCGACGGCCGAGATGTTCTCCTCGATGTGGGTGACGATGCTGCCGATGCCGCCGATGGCCTCGACGGTCTGGCCGGTCGCCGAGCGGATTTCGGCGACCTTGGCGGTGATGTCCTCGGTCGCCTTCGCGGTCTGGCTGGCGAGAGTCTTCACCTCGCTCGCCACCACCGCGAAGCCCTTGCCGGCCTCGCCGGCGCGGGCGGCCTCGATGGTGGCGTTCAGGGCCAGCAGGTTGGTCTGGCTGGCGATGTCGGTGATCAGCTGCACGATCTCGCCGACCTGCCGGGCGGCGCCGCTGAGGTTGGCGATGACGTCCGCGGTGTGGCGGACGTCGGCGACCGCCTTTTCCGCCATCTCGGTCGAGCCGGCCATCTGGCGCCCGATCTCGGCGATGGAGGAGGACAGCTGTTCCGACGCGGCGGCGACCGCCTGGACATTCTCCGACGCCCCTTCCGACGCGCGGGCGACCGACAGCACATGCAGCTCGGTGTCGGACGCGATGTGGCTCATCCGCTCGGCGTTGCCGCGCAGGCCGGCGGCGGCGCCGGCCAGCTCCTCGGCCACCGTCTCGATATGGCGGTCGAAGGCGTCGACCAGCGTCTCCAGCCGCTCGGCCTGGCGCAGCCGTTCCTCGTGATGCCGCGTCTGCTCGGCGGCGAGCCGGTCGGCGCGGGCAAGGCTCCGGCGGAACTGGTCCAGGCTGCGGGCCATGGCGCCCAGCTCGTCGGCGCGGCCGGCCCCGTCGATGGCCAGTTCCCGCTCGCCGGCCTCCATCCGCGCCATGTCGCCGTTCAGGCGCGCGATCGGGCGGGTGATGTTGCGGGCGACCAGCAGGGCGGCCAGCGTCATCGCCGCCAGCAGGGCGGCGATGCCGGCGGCGGTCCCGGTCAGCCGGTTCATCGAGTCCCGGGCGTCGCGGCCGGCCAGCGCGATCAGGTCGTCGGCCACCCGCGTCTCGACGGCGCGCAGCATGTCGATGACGGCGGTGGCGGTGTCGAACCATGCGCCGGCATCGATGCCCTGGTTGCCGGCACCATAGGCCGAGGCGATGCCGATGCGGCGCATCCGCTCGACCTCCTCCACCGCCGGGCCGGCGAAGGTCCGGTCGAAGAAGGCGGCCTCGTCCGCCGTCAGCTTGGCCCGCAGCCCGGCCATCAGGGCCTTGTACTCGCCGGACAGCTCGATGAAGCGCTCGTGCGCGTCGGCGGGAAAACGGTCCTTGCGGAAGGCGGCGCCGCCGACGGCGCGCTGCTGGCCCAGCCGCTCCTTCGCCTCCGACACCGCCAGCATGGCCTGGGCGGCCAGCACCTGGTCGGGATCGCCGGACACCGACTGCGCCTGCGCCGCCGCGTCCAGCAGGATACGGATCAGCCCGGTGTAGGTCTTCACCGCCTCCAGCGACGGCATCGACAGGCCATCGACGCCGTGGCGCAGGGCGGCCAGCCGCCCCAGCTGGTCCTTTGCCGCCGCCACCGTCGCCCGCAGACGGTCGCTGTTCAGCCGCACGGTGTCGAACTGCGGCAGCAGGGCCGCCAGCCGCGCGTCGGAGGCGGCGCGGGCGGCCTCCATCCGCTGGCGGTCCCGGTCCAGCTTGGCGCTGAGGAAGACCGAGGAGGAGCCGCGTTCCTTTTGCAGCTCGTGGACGAGGCCGGTCATGCCCACCGACAGGCCGGTCACCGTCTCCAGGTCGGCGGCGCGCCGGCTCTCGCCATATTGCTCCCACACCGTCAGCCCTGACAGCAGCAGGGCGCCGGCCGCCGGCAGCGACAGGGCGAGCGCCAGCTTGCGGGCGAAGGGCAGGTTGCCGAGCAGACGGTCGACGGCCGACAGCAGCAGGCTCATGGGAGCAAACTCCGGAACGACAGGGAGGACGCCCAAGGGCGAAACCTAAGGCTTAGTACGAAAGAGCTAAAATAGAAAATATCCATACTAAAGTTCAAGGCATTATGGCCAGTCAGGGACGACCCTCGTTTCACCGGCTGCCGGGCGAGGGGGACGCGGCGCGCGAAATTTGCCTCGCTTCCGTCGCGTCGCGGCGGTAGAACGTCAATCCCGGTCCGCTGGTCAATTGGGTTCGTGGCGTGACCGGAGCGGTCTTCCGGAGCGTCCATGTCCAACACCGAATTCCATCGCATCAAGCGCCTGCCGCCCTACGTCTTCGCCGAAGTGAACGCGATGAAGGCACGAGCTAGGGCCAATGGCGCCGACATCGTCGACCTCGGCATGGGCAATCCCGACCAGGCGACCCCGCAGCACATCGTCGACAAGCTGGTCGAGGCCGTGCGCGATCCGAAGACGCACCGCTACTCGAACTCCCGCGGCATCCCCGGCCTGCGCAAGGCCCATGCCGCGTATTACAAGCGCCGCTTCAACGTCGACGTCGATCCCGAGACCGAGTGCATCGTCACCATCGGCTCGAAGGAGGGGCTGGCCAACCTCGCCCAGGCGATCACCAGCCCGGGCGACATCATCCTGGTGCCGAATCCGAGCTACCCGATCCATCCCTTCGGCTTCATCCTGGCCGGCGCCTCGGTGCGCCACCTGCCGGTGGGCATGGAGAACGGCGCCTCGACCGACATCGACAGCTTCATGATCATGCTGGAGCGTGCGGTGCGCCACAGCGTGCCCAAGCCGCTGGCGCTGGTGCTGAACTACCCGTCCAACCCGACGGCCGAGGTGGTCGGGCTGGATTTCTACCGCCCGATCGTCGAGTTCTGCCGCAAGCACGGCATCTACATCCTGTCCGATCTGGCCTATGCCGAGATCTTCTTCGACGACCAGCCGCCGCCCTCGATCCTGGAGATCCCGGAAGCGCGCGAGATCGCGGTGGAATTCACCTCGATGTCGAAGACCTATTCGATGGCCGGCTGGCGCATCGGCTTCGCCACCGGCAACAAGACGCTGATCACCGCGCTGGCCCGCATCAAGTCGTACCTGGACTATGGCGCCTTCACGCCGATCCAGGTCGCCGCCGCCGCCGCGCTGAACGGTCCGCAGGACTGCGTGCTGCAGGTGCGCGAGATGTACAAGCAGCGCCGCGACGTGATGATCGAGGGGCTGGCCGCCGCCGGCTGGGAGGTCCCCAGCCCGACGGCGTCGATGTTCGCCTGGGCGCCGATCCCGCCGCAGTTCGCCCATCTGGGCTCGCTGGAATTCTCCAAGCTGCTGCTGCAGCAGGCGGAGGTGGCGGTGGCCCCCGGCATCGGCTTCGGCGAGTATGGCGACGGCCATGTCCGTCTGGCGATGGTGGAGAATGTCCACCGCATCCGCCAGGCGACCCGCAACATCAAGGAGTTCTTCCGCTCCAACGCCGGCGGCGTCGCGGCGAGCAAGGACCCCGCGGCCCGCGCCGCCCTCCTGGATTCCGAGAAAGCGAAAGCCTGATGCCGAACGCCCAGCAAGCCCCCCTGAAAATCGCCGTCGCCGGCCTCGGTACGGTCGGCGCCGGCGTCCTGAAGCTGCTGGACGCCCAAGCTTCGTTGATCGAACAGCGCTGCGGCCGCCGCATCGAGGTGGTCGCGGTCAGCGCCCGCTCCCGCGGCAAGGACCGCGGCGTCGATCTGTCGCAGGTGCAGTGGTTCGACGATCCGGTCGCCCTGGCGGCGGAAAGCGGCGCCGATCTGGTGGTCGAGCTGATCGGCGGCTCGGAAGGCCCGGCGCGCGACACCGTCGCCACCGCCATCGAGACCGGCAAGCATGTCGTCACCGCCAACAAGGCGCTGCTGGCCGTCCATGGCACGGAGATCGCCCGCAAGGCCGAAGCCAAAGGCCTGACCGTCGCCTTCGAGGCGGCGGTGGCCGGCGGCATCCCGATCATCAAGGGGCTGCGCGAGGGGCTGGCCGCCAATGCGGTGTCGGAGATCCACGGCATCCTCAACGGCACCTGCAACTACATCCTGACCGAGATGCGGACCACCGGCCGCGATTTCGCGGACGTGCTGGCCGACGCGCAGGCTCTGGGCTATGCCGAGGCGGATCCGAGCTTCGACATCGACGGGGTGGACGCGGCGCACAAGCTGGCGATCCTGGCCTCGGTCGCCTTCGGCACCCCGGTCGATTTCCCGTCCGTCTATATCGAGGGCATCCGGCAGGTGTCGGCGGTCGATTTCGACTATGCCGACCAGCTGGGCTTCCGCATCAAGCTGCTGGGCATCGCCCGGCGCACCGCCGCCGGCATCGAGCAGCGGGTGCATCCCTGCATGGTGCCGAAGACCGCCCCCATCGCCTCGGTCGACGGCGTGTTCAACGCCGTGGTGGCCCAGGCCGACTTCGCCGACCGCGTGCTGTTCGTCGGCCGCGGCGCCGGTGCCGGCCCGACCGCGTCGGCGGTGGTCGCCGACCTGATCGACATCGCCCGCGGACGCTCGACCCCGACCTTCGGCGTCCCCGCCGACCGGCTGGGCGCGGCGATGCCGTCGCCGATGGAGGCGCGCCGTGGGTCTTACTACGTCCGCCTGATGGTGGTGGACCGCCCCGGTGTGATAGCGGATGTCGCGGCGGCGATGCGCGACCAGGACGTCTCCATGGAGCAGTTCCTGCAGCGCGGCCGGTCGCCGGACTCCGGCGTGCCGGTTGTCCTCACCACCCATGACACCGACGAGGCGGCCATGCAGCGCGCGCTTGCGACCATCGCGGCCAGCGACAGCGTGCTGGAGCCGCCGCGGATGATCCGGATCGAACAGTTCTGATCGAAGCCGTTTCCCACCCATACCAATGACTGCCTGATACGACCGAAGAGTCTGGGGGAGCACAAGATGTCTACGCCGTCTACGCATGTCGACCTGTCCCACATGGACCGCAACCTCGCCCTGGAGGCCGTCCGCGTGACCGAGGCCGCCGCCCTGTCGGCCTCGCTGCTGATGGGCCGCGGCGACGAGAAGCTGGCCGACCAGGCCGCGGTCGACGCCATGCGCCAGGCGCTCAACACGCTCTACATCGACGGCACCGTCGTGATCGGCGAGGGTGAGCGCGACGAGGCCCCGATGCTCTACATCGGCGAGAAGGTCGGCGCCGGCATCGGCTCCGGCCCGAAGGTCGACATCGCGCTCGATCCGCTGGAAGGCACCACCATCTGCGCCACCGGCGGCCCGAACTCGCTGGCCGTCATCGCCATGGCGGAGGAGGGCGGCTTCCTGAACGCCCCCGACGTCTACATGGACAAGATCGCCGTCGGCGCCGGCCTGCCGGACAATGTCGTCGACCTGGACGAGACCCCGGCCAACAACCTGAAGGCGCTGGCCGCGGCCAAGGGCACCGACGTCGAGGAGCTGCTGGTCTGCATCCTGAACCGTCCGCGCCATGCCGAGCTGATCGCCCGCGTCCGCGAAGCCGGCGCCCGCATCATGCTGATCAATGACGGCGACGTGTCGGGCGTCATCGCCACCAGCCAGGCCGGCACCGGCGTCGACATGTATGTCGGCTCGGGCGGTGCGCCGGAAGGCGTGCTGGCCGCGGCGGCGCTGCGCTGCATCGGCGGCCAGTTCCAGGGCCGTCTGCTGTTCCGCAACGACGACGAGAAGGCCCGCGCCGCCAAGTGGGGCGTCACCGACCTCGACAAGAAGTACAGCCTGCACGAGCTGGCGCGTGGCAACGTCATGTTCGCCGCCACCGGCGTCACCGACGGCGCCATGCTGAAGGGCGTCCGCCGCTTCCCCGGCGGCGCCTACACCCATTCGGTGATCATGCGCTCCAAGTCGGGCACCGTCCGCTACATCGAGGCACACCACAACCTGTCGCGCAAGGTCAGCGTGAAGTAACGGCCTCGCCGCCGGCCCTGCATGCAGGGCCGAACGGTCCGTGGACAGGGATAGGGCGCGCGGGAGACGATCCCGCGCGCCCTTTTCTTAGCGGCAGCCCATGCCGGGCCGATTAAGGCCGGCTTCCTGCGGCCGCCTGCCGGAGGCATCAGTCGGCCAGCGTCACCGTGTTCCGAAGATGGCCGGCGACGGTTTCCGCGTCGTTCCACATCAGGACATCGAGAATCGACAGGTTCTCCACCGGCCCATAGGGTGGACAGTCGTAGATCATCGGTTGCGGTTCAAGGAACCGCAGGTCTATTCCCCGGTCCTTCCAATCCTGCGGCGAGAAGATCGGGCGGCCGCCCGGCGGATTGACGTAGCGTTCGGCTCCCACGGCATCGCTGATCTCCAGCGCCCATTGTCCCGCATGGTCGATCGCCGGCAGGTCGAGCGCCATTTCCGAACAGATGCTCCAGTCGAACCGGATGCCGAGATGGTCGCAGACCACCGCGAGCGATCTGATGTTCAGGTCGCGCAGCCGGTTGCTCTTCGTGGTGGCGAAGCTCTCCGCCACCAGGTCGCGGACCGTGTGGAAGAACGGCGCCTTGCCCCGGTAATGCTCGATCTGGCCCAGGATCCGCCGCTCCGCAGCCGGGGCGTCGACCATCTCCACCGCGCCGATCGGCGTGTCGTGGTCGGCATGGACCGGCACGCTCACATATTGCCAGCCACCATTCGGATGAAGGATCCGGTTCCGGTTCATCCAGCTTTTCTTGCCGTATTTCACCACGTCGAACACGATCCAGCGGTCGGTTGCGAGGATGAGCTGGTAATACCCAAGATAGGGAAAGAAATAGGGCTGCATGATGCCGAGCGTCGTCATGCGCTTCCCTTCGGCGCCGCAGCGCCGTCCATGCCGGCTGCCTCCCTTATGACGGCGCAGATCGTTTCGATGTCGCGATCTGTCACCAGCTGGCCGGTCGGCAACTGGATCAGGCTGCTGCACAGCCGTTCGGTTACCGGAAGGTCGGGGATGCCGTCGTCGCAATAGGGAGGGGTGCGGTGCATGCCGGGATGGAAATAGCGTCTTGCCAGGATTTGCCGGGACCGCAGCCGGTCGAGCAGCATGTCCCGGGACAGCGGCGATGCCGCCGGCTCGACCGACAGGACGATGAACTGGTAATTGCTGGCTTCATCCCCTGCATAATCGACGAAACGGACCCCGGGAATGCCGTCGAGTTCCTGGCGGTACCGTTCGTAACGCCGGCGGTTCTGCCCGATCAGCCCGTCCAGGTCGCGCAACCCGAGCAGAGCCATGGCGGCCTGGGCTTCCGACATCTTGGCATTCAGGCGGTAGAGCCTGGTGACTCCGTCGTCCGCCTCATGGAAACTGCGCATCCTGCGCAAGCGTGCGGCGAGATCGTCGTCGTTCGTCGCGATGCAGCCGCCTTCGACCCCGTTGAGGATCTTGGTGGCGTGGAAGGAGAAGACCTCCGCATCGCCGAAGCCGCCGATCGGCCGGCCGCGGAAGCCGGCCCCCACCGCATGGGCCGCGTCGAACAGCAGCTTCAGGCCGTGCCGCCGGCTCAGCTCCGCCAATCCGTCCGGATCGCAGGCGCGTCCCCAGACATGCACGCCGAGGATCGCCGCCGTCGCCGGACCGATCCGAGGGGCCACCGTCTGCGCGGTCAAGGTCTGGCTGTGCGGATCGACGTCGCAGAAGACCGGCTTCAGCCCGGCCCAGTCCACGGCCTGGACGGTCGCCGGGAAGGTGAAGGCCGGAACGATCACCTCGCCCTGGAGATCGAGCGCCCGCAATGCCAGCATGAGCGCCACGGTCGCGTTCACCACGCTCACCGCATGGCGCGTGCCGAAGCGGAGCGCCAGTTCCCGGTCCAGCTGCTGTTCCAGCGGCCCGTGATTCGCGAAGAAGCGACGGTCGAACAGCTCGCCGAACGCCTTGTGGAAGGCATCCTCCGCGGGCAGGTTCAACTGGCCCACATGCAGCGGCTTGCCGCTCTCCGGATCGTCGCGGGGGGGAGAGCCGGTCATCGGGCTTGACTCCGCAGGTGGTCGACAAGTGTGGGCGCGTGACGATCCAGGAGAGCGAACAGCCGTGCCAGCCCGGCGATGTCGTCGGTCGACATCGTGTCGCCGACCGGCATCTGGATGAAGCGTCCGCTCAGGCGGTCCGATACGGGAAGCTCCGCCATCGGCGCGTCGGCCGGGCGGAAGAGGGCGTCCGCGCGATGCAGCGGCGGGGAATAATAGGGGCGGACGAGCGCGTTCTCCGCCCGCAGGATGCGGACGAGCTCGTCGCGGCTGTAAGGCGCTTCCGGCAGGATCTCCAGCAGGACCAGGCAGTAGTTTCCGGGCGACCGGCTGTAATCGGCGAAGGACACCCAGGGAATGCCGGCGAAGCCCGTCCTGTAGGCATCGAAACGCCGGAGATTGTCGGCCATGATGCTGTCCAGGTGGGGAAGGTTCGACAGGGCGAGTGCGGCGTGGAGTTCGTTGAGCTTGGCGTTCAGCCCGACCTGACGCACCGTGCCGTCTTCGGCGAAGCCGAAATTCCGCTGCCGGCGCAGATCCTGCGCCAGGGCCTCGTCGTCGGTGGTGAGATAGCCGCCTTCGAAACCGTTGATCAGCTTCGTCGCGTGCAGGCTGAAGACCGAAGCCAGCCCCCGGGTCCCGACGGGTTGCGCGCCATGGGAGCCGCCGACCCCATAGACGCAGTCGAGCAGCACCGGGACGCCGGCCGCCGCCGCGATGCGTTCGATCTCATCGATGTCGCAGAGGGCGTTGACGTTGTCCACCGCCAGAACGGCGGCGGTGTCGGGACCGATCCGCTCGGCCAGGCTTCCGGGGGCGAGGGTGTGGCGCACCGGATCCACGTCGCAATAGTCGGGCTCGAGACCGGCCCAGCGGATCAGGTGCGGCAGCCCCCGGAAGGTCAGCGACGGCAGGATCACCTTGCGCGCCCCGGGCTTCGCCACGCTGCGCAGCGCCAGCATCAGGGCGAAGCAGGCATTGGCGAAGGCGATGCAATGGGCCGTTCCATGCAGGCGGGACAGCCTCTCCTCCAACTCCTGCACCAGCGGTCCCTGGTTGGTCAGCCAGCGCCGTTCGAAGGCACCGGATGCCAGGGTGAAGAAGCGCTCCGGGTCGCGGTTGGCGAGCTGGCCGGTCGCACGCGCCTGCGCGAACAGCGGCCTCCCGCCGAACAGTGCGAGATCCGCAGGGCTGCCGGCGTCCATCGGTGCTGATCCGTAAGGCATCGTCATCCTGCTCGACGGCGGGTCAGGACCGCATCGAAGCGGTAATGCGACGCAAAGAACCGGTCCGGCTGGTGTATCGGCCTTGCGGTCCAGCCGGCGTCCTCCGCCAGGGCAGCCAACTCGTCGGGCGTGCGCCAGAGGCCGAGCAGCGAGCCCGGATCGTCCGCTTCCCCCGGCGCGGGATCGCGGTCGGTGAAGAAGCGGCCGATGCGCGACTTGTCGGGCAATTGGCCCAGATAGAGATGGGTGACCCGCCCGAACCGCCGGTTCAGTCCGCGCAGCATCGAGCGGGCGGCATCCGGGCCGAAATAGGGGAAGGCGCCGTAACAAAGGACCTTGGTGAACTCGCCGGGATTCTGCCCGTTCAACACATAGTCGAGGGCATCGGCCAGCAGATAGCGCTCCGATGGGTTGCGGGAAAAGCGGCGGTTCGCGACCTCGATCAGGAATTCGGAATAATCGACCCCGAGGCCGCCGGCGCACCCGTCGAACAGATGGCTCGTCAACGCACCGTTGCCGCAGCAGAGGTCGAGGAGGACATCGTCGGAACCGAGTTGCAGGCCGTCCCTGATGCTGTCGACGATCAGCCCGATCTGTTCGGGCGAGACCGGCTTGCCGTTGACGGTGCGCTTCACCTGTCCCCAGTAATCCTCCGGATCGCAGGTTTCCGGATGGTGCTTGAACTTGTAGCGACTGCTATCGGATGACATGGCGGCCTCGAACGCGGATTGATGTGTGTGGAGTCACGGCAGGCGTTGCACCGCCAGCCAGCGGACGATCGCCGCCAGCTTCGCCGCGGTCAGACCTCTCCTCTTCCCCGCGGCCCTGGCGGGCGCCGGTTCGGCAGCGGGTGCGGCGGCAGGAAACAGCTCCTCCCGGTTCAGGAAGGTCCGGGCGACCAGGGTGTTGGAGGCGCCGTAGCTTTCCAGCAGGGCAGCCCGTCCTGACGGCGACAGCAACGGCGTGTCGTCGAAGAGGCCGCTGTCGGCGGTCGCTTCGGTGAGCGCGATCAACTGCTTGTGAAAGCGCCTCTTCTGCACGACCTTCAGCGGCAGGCGATTGACCAGGCGCTGGAAATCCAGGAGGTCGCGGTTGATCCGCCCGTTCGGCCGGATCGGCGGAAGGTCGAACGACGCGTGCGAGAAACCGATGGCGGCCAGAAAATCCGTCAGCACGTCGTCCGCCGACGTCGCGCCATAGTCGCGCAGCATGATCGACTGGGCGCCGAATTCGGCCTGCCACGGCTTCAGGCGCTCGGCATAATCCCAAAGCCCATGGTCCCGCCTCATGCTCGCGGTGAAATCGATATGGTTGCCCTGGGCCTTGACGGTCTGGTTGTACCAGGAGACATGCGCCTCGTCCTGGCGGCGCAGGTAGCAGACGACGGAGATGCGGTCCTCCGCGGAAAGTCCGGCCGACCGCAGCAGGCCGCGAAGCGCCGACGGTGCCGGATACAGGTAGAAGTTCTCGCTGCTGAGCAGGACCGTTTCCACACCGGCCGTCCTCACGGCGTTCCGCAACGCTTCTCCCAATTCGGAGAGAGGAAGGTCCTGCGGGGTCGCCCAGGCCGGATAGCCGCCGCCGAGCAGGAAGGCGAGGTCGTGATGGCCGTAGCCCCGCAGGCTGACATCCGGGTACAGGACGCCCAGGGTTTCAAGCCGGTCCCTGTTTTCATGCAGGAAGCGCTGAATTGCGGTCGAGCCGGTCTTGGGTGCGCCGATATGGATGATCCAATGCATTTCAGCGGCATACGCCGTTGTAATCATTGATCATTTACGATTCCCTCCTGTCGAGGTGGCATTCTGCGATCTACGCATCCATGGACGCGGACGAATAGATTCCCTATTAAATGCTACAAAAAGCCCATAAGCGGAATAGAAATTATTATATCATGCGGAGCAATATTCATTCTTATACCGATATAAATATTCCAGGAAACTTAAATAATAACCTTTGGTTGTTCGTTTATTCGATTTTTTACTTTCAGGAAATTCCGAGCGGTTCAGTTCATAATTTTCGGTAGAATCCTGAAGGGCGACCGACGCTGGGTTTATGAGGCAGAAGGGACAATGGATGATCGGACTGGACATGCCCTCCATCGCTGACAAGGACGCGCGGAAGGCTGAAATCATCGGCTTGTTGCCATATATTCAGACGGGGATTTTCCCAGCTAAATTGCAGGCGTATCTGAACGATTTTCCCGACGATCCCTGGGGGGCCACGGTGGCCGGGGAGTTCTTGTACCGCAGGGCTGCCGATGAGCGTGACAGATCGGCACGAAGCGGTCGGAAAGTCGGCGAGCAGGTCGGCAGGGATTTTGAAAATGCGGTGGAGATCCTGTCGCATGCCGTAAAGCTGGAGAAGAGGAGCCACAGCGCGTATTTTTTTCTTGGGCTGTCTCTCCAAGGGCTCGGGCGACCCGCCGATGCCACGGCTGCCTTCCTGGCGGCCTTGAAGCTCCGTTTCGACGCTTCGACGGCAAGCCGCCTGCTGGAAGCGGTGGTGGCGGTACAGGGCGTCGATTTCGGTCGCAGCGTGTATGCGGAGCTGATGAATCTCGCCGCACAATCGGGCGTTTCGCCGGATGAGATCAAGCGGACATGGGCGACCCTGCTGTTGGAAGCCGGATGCCTGGATGACGCGCAGGCGCGGGAGTTGGGATTTCGCTGCGGCCCGCTCCTCCCGGTGATGGACTGGGCGGAGCGGAACGGCGTGGCGCCAGACTTCACCGATGCGTGCGAGGACATTCCGGTCGAGGATCCGCGGATGATCGGCGGCTTGCCGGTGCCCCTCTTCAAGGGAACGGTCCGCGGCTACCGTCCCTATGTCTGCACCGTGCCCGATGCGACGGTGATGGCGAAGTCCGACATGGTGCTGACGGCTGACGGCGCCATTCTCAACGACGTGGCCACCGATGCCCGGTTCGGCCATCTGGTCGCCTTCTTCCACGACAAAGCGGTGGTGAAACGGAGCGGCGACCGTATCCTGATCGACCGGCAGCGCTATGAGATCGGCGAAATCGACGCGGCGATCCTGCTGTCGGGTGGGGCGGCACATCATTTCGGGCATTGGGTGCCTGAGTTCCTGTGCCGTCTCGCCGTCCTTGTCGAACATCCCGCCTTTGCGGCGCTGCCGATCGTCGTCGATGCGGAGATGCCGGAGAGCCAGTTCGAGTATCTGCGTCTTCTGGTCGACAACGAGATCCTGCGCCTGCCGCCCGACCGTGGGTTGCGGTGCCGCCGCCTTGTGATCGCACCGCCGCCATCCTTCTTTCCGGTCTTCTGGTTCGCGGATAACGAGATCCCGACCCACGAGCAGGGCCCCTTCTCCCCTCGGTGCTTCCGTTTCCTGCGTGACCGGATCCTGGCCCGGCTGCCGCCGGCCGGGGTTCGCAACCGGCGCCTGTACCTGTCACGCGGCAAGCGGCAGTGGCGGTACCTTCAAAACGATGCGGAGATCGCGGATCATCTCCGCGCGCTCGGATTCGAGGTCGTTCATCCCGAGGAACACAGCTTCGCCGATCAGGTTCGCCTGTTCCAGGAAGCCGAGGCCATCGTTTCGCCGAGCGGGTCTGTGCTGTTGAACCTGATCTTCGCGGATCCGTCGGTCAAGCTGCTGGTCCTGAACCAGGCCCACCTGTTCAGCGTCAACGGCTTCTACGGACCGATGCGCGCGCTCGGCTACGAGCCGCATTTCCTGTGCGGAACCGACGGCGACCCGGTCGACAAGCATGCTGCCTTCACCATTCCGCTGGAGCGTCTGCGGGAAGGGCTGCAACGGATCGGGCTATAGAGCCCTGATCGTTCGTACGCGTAGCGGAATCGCATTCGTGCAGGTCTGCCGACGCCGTGCTGCAAGGGCTGGGCCGTTGATTTCGCGGCTGCAAAAGGCAAAATAGGGCCATGTAATCGATCCGGGAAACAGGAGATCAACATGGCCTACTCTTCGATGCACTCGACGTCCGGCGAATTGTTCGGCGTTGGAACCAAGCAAGTCTCCCTCTTTCAGCGTGTCGTTCATTGGGCCCGCGAGCGGATTGAACTTCGCCGCGCGGAAAGTGAGCTGAACCATATGTCCGATGTCGAACTGTCCGATATCGGCCTGACCCGGGGCGAGATTCACAACGCGGTCCGTCGCAGCGTCTGATGGGGCGTCTGTTGGAGGGCCTGTCGAAAGGTTTGCCCAAGACGTTTGCCGCACCGCACCATTCGAGTACCGAATGCGGAGAGCCCCGGACCTGAACCGGGGCTTTCGCATATGTGCAGGCATTGACCTTTTCTTCATGGACCCTGCCCATGCGGCACATATGCATGGGAAGGGTTGCGCGTTGCAGCATGGGTATGGTTAATGAAGTTTAATATTAACCCCGGTTCTGTTTGAAAATGGAAACGGGGCGCCTTCGGGAACCCCATCCTCCGTGAGAGCCGTGGTCGCATGAGTCTCATTCATCGCCTTCAGTCGCTGGAAGCGGAGCGCGATGCCGCCCGGGAGGAAGCCGAGCGGGCAAACCTCGCGAAGTCGAAGTTCCTTGCCGCCGCCAGCCACGATCTCCGCCAGCCCTTGCAGGCCCTGTTCTTCCTGTCCGCCGCCCTGGCCCGCCATGTCGGCGACCACGGCGGGCGCGACCTGCTGTCCCGGCTCGACCAGGGGCTGGACACCATGAAGGGGCTGCTGGACGGGTTGCTGGAGGTGTCGCGGCTGGAGGCCGGGGTGGTGACGCCGGTGCTGGAAACCTTCGCGGTCAGCGAGATCACCGATGCGCTCGACGCCGCCTATGGCAAGCGGGCGGCGGAAAAGGGCCTGGTCTGGCGGGTGGAGGGCTGCGACGGCGTGCTGCGCAGCGACCGCGGCCTGCTGATGCAGCTGCTGTGCAATCTGGTCGACAACGCGCTGCGCTACACCGATGCGGGCGTCATCCGCATCCGCTGCCGGGCGGACGGCGGCAGCAGCAGCGGCAGCGGACAGGATGGCGGCGGGCCGGAGGCCGGCCAGCTGGCGATCGAGGTGCAGGACACCGGCATCGGCATCCCGCCCGACCATCTCGACCGCATCTTCGAGGAGTTCCATCAGGTCGGCAATCCGGAACGCGACCGGCTGCGCGGGCTTGGGCTGGGGCTGGCCATCGTCCGGCGGCTGTCGCAGCTGCTCGACCATCCGGTCCAGGTTCGGTCGGTGCAGGGGAGGGGCTCCGCCTTCCGCGTGCTGGTGCCGCTGGCGCCCGCCCGCTTTCTCGCGGCGGGGACCGGCGGGGCGGAGCGGCAGCCGGGCATCGACCGGCCGCGGCTGGCGGTGCTGGTCGATGACGACGCGGTGGTGCTGCTGGGCTTGCAGACGGTGCTGACCGAATGGGGATTCCGCGTCGTGGCCGCCGACGGCACCGACCGGGCGATGGACCGGCTGGCCGCGCTGGGCCGGGCGCCCGACCTCGTCATCGCCGATTACCGGCTGCGCGAGGGGCGGGTCGGCACCGAGGTGATCCGGCGCGTGCGCGAGCGCTACGGGGCGGAGGTTCCCGCCCTGATCCTGACCGGGGAGACCGGGATCGACACGCTGGCCGACGCCTCGGCCCATGGCGTCCCGGTCCTGCACAAGCCGGTGACGCCGCGCCAGCTCCAGGCCGAAATCGATCGACAGTTGCGCGATGCCAGCGAAGACACAATCCAGGCGGCGCAGTAGGCCCGGCGCAGCAGGACGCCTTCCCTCAGTTCAGATCAGCGCACCCTGGCGGGCGTCGTGGCCGGACTCGCCCATCGTCTCCGCCGTATCGCCGGTGGATGCGGCATCGGCGCTGCCATGGCCCTCCAGCGCGGCACGGCCGCCCTCGGTCAGGCGACAGACCAGCCAATCGGGCTTCAGCGGGTTGTCGAACCAGCGCTCGGCCCAGCCGGCCTTCAGGCAGGCCTCGACCGTCGTCTTCTTGACACGCTGGCCGCGCTCGTCGAACAGCGGCAGCTTGCCGCCCGGCTGGTCCAGCCCGCGCCGCAGCCATGCCCCCTGGGCGTCGGACGGAGTGCTGCGGGAGGGGGAACGGCGGGACTTGGCCATGAACGGACGACTCTTGCGGATGCGGGATCGGACTGGGGCTTGCCCGCCCCGGCGGGGGCTGTGGCAAAGTGCGGGCATCCTACGCGAAAGCGTCCGAGGGTGCATCGAATAAGGAGGCGGTTTTCCCATGCCCGACACCATTCCCGACACCGTGGCCAAGGCTGGGGCCAACGCTGGGGCCAACGCTGGGGCCGAGGATCTTGTCTTCGCCTACATCACCGCCGGATCCAGGGAGGAGGCGCTGCGCATCGGCCGCATCCTGGTGGAGGAGCGGCTGGCCGCCTGCGCCAATGTGCTGGGCGGCATGACCTCGGTCTATCGCTGGAACGGCGCGGTGGAGCAGGCGGAGGAGGCGGTGCTGATCGCCAAGACCCGCGCCGGCCTGTTCGACCGGCTGGCCGGCCGGGTGCGCGACCTGCACAGCTACGACACGCCCTGCGTGGTGGAACTGGCGGTCGGCCGCGGCAACCCGGCCTATCTGGACTGGCTGCGGGCGGAAACCGCGTGAGGGACGGCAGGTCCGGGGTGCGGGATATGAAAAGCCTGCAACACTCCCTTGACGCCGATCAACGCCGCGCGCTGCTGTTCGGGTGTAGATAAACCAACGGCCGGCCGCCGTGATATCCGTACCGAACCAGCGGCTCCTACAGAACCAGCGACTTGGCCGAACCCTCGGATAAGGATAGTGAGATCATGGACGATTGCTCCGCACACGGCCCCACCCCCCTGTCGCTCGACGAGGCAGTCGGCCGCGTCGTCCAGGGCTATGGCGCGGTGACCGGGACGGAGGAGGTGCCGTTGCGCCGGGCGCTCGGCCGGGTGCTGGCGGAACAGGTGACGGCCCCGGTCAACGTGCCGCCGGCCGACGTCTCGGCGATGGACGGCTGGGCCTTTGCCGCGGAGGCCGGCGGTGAGGCCGGCTTCCGGCGGCTGGAGGTCGTCGGACGGGTGCCGGCCGGGTCGGTCTTCGACGGCGTGGTCGGGCCTGGGCAGGCGGTGCGCATCTTCACCGGTGCGCCGGTCCCCGCAGGGGTCGACAGCGTGGCGATGCAGGAGGATTGCCGGGCCGAGGATGGCGGCGTGCTGGTGCCGGCCGGGCTGAAGCGCGGCGCCAACCTGCGCCTGGCGGGCGAGGACATGACGGCCGGCTCGGTCGTGCTGCATCCGGGCCAGCGGCTGCGCGCGCAGGAGGTCGGGCTGGCTGCCGCGGTCGGCCGCGCCGCCCTGACGGTGCGCAAGCGGCTGAGCGTGGTGCTGTTCTCCACCGGCGACGAACTGCGCGAGCCGGGGACGCCGAAGCCCGCCCATGCCATCTACGACGCCAACCGCTACACGCTGGCGGCGCAGCTCGACGCGCTGGGGGTGGAGGTGCGGGATCTCGGCATCCTGCCCGACCGGCCCGACGCCACCCGCGCCGCGCTGGCCGAGGCCGCCGGCACCGCCGACCTGATCGTCACCAGCGGCGGCGTGTCGGTCGGCGAGGAGGACCATGTCAAGGCGGCGGTCAACGCGCTGGGCTCCATCGACCTGTGGACGCTGGCGATCAAGCCCGGCAAGCCGCTGGCGCTGGGCCGGGTCGGCGACACGCCCTTCCTGGGGCTGCCCGGCAACCCGGTGTCGGCGATGGTGACCTTCCTGCTGGTCGGAAGGCCGCTGGTGCTGCGGCTGTCGGGCGCGGAGAGCATCGCCACGCCGCGCAGCCTGGTGGTCGCCGGATTCTCCTTCGCCAAGAAGCCCGGCCGCCGCGAGTTCCTGCGCGCCCGGCTGGAGCGTGGCGAGGATGGCCGCCCGGTGGCGATCAAGTTCCCCAGCAACAGCTCCGGCGTGCTGACCTCGATGGTCGAGGCCGACGGGCTGGTCGACATGCCGGCCGAGGCGACCGCGGTGAATCCCGGCGATCTGGTGGATTTCCTCCCCTTCACCGGCCTGTTCGCGTGACGCTGGAGCAGCTGCGCATCTTCGCCGCGGTGGCCGACGCGCTGCACTTCACCCGGGCGGCGGAGACGCTGCACCTGTCGCAGCCGGCGGTCAGCGCCGCCGTCGCCGCGCTGGAGGCCGAGCATGGGCTGCGCCTGTTCGACCGCATCGGCCGGCGGGTCGAGCTGACCGCCGCCGGCCACCTGCTCCGGCGCGAGGCCCGCGCCATCCTGGCGAAGGTGGAGGAGGCCGGGACGATGCTGGCCGAGCTGTCGGGCCTGTCGCGCGGCACCCTGCGGCTGGCGGCGAGCCAGACGGTCGGCAACCATTGGCTGCCGCCGCGCCTGCTGCGCTTCGCCGAGGCCCATCCCGGCATCCGCATCGACCTGTCGATCGGCAACACCGAGCAGGTGGCAGAGGCGGTGCGCGACGGCAGCGCCGAGCTGGGCATCGCCGAGGGGGCGGTGTCCGACCCGGCGCTGGTGAGCGAGCCGATCGCCGGCGACCGGCTGCGGCTGGTGGTGGGCGGCCGGCATCCCTGGGCGGCGCTGGGGCGGGTCGGGGTGACGGATATGGCGGCCGGGCGCTGGATCCTGCGCGAATCCGGGTCCGGCACCCGCGCGCTGTTCGAGTCGGCGCTGCGCGCCGCCGGGCTCGATCCGGGCGGGCTGGACGTGGCGATGACGCTGCCGGGCGGCGGGGTGATCCGCGCCGCGCTGCTGGCCGGGCTGGGCGCCAGCGTGCTGTCCGACCTGATCGTCGCCGAGGATCTGGCGGCGGGACGCATCGTCGCGCTGGAAGGGCTGGAGCTGCCGGCCCGGCCCTTCCATCTGGTGCGCCACCGCGACCGCTACCGCAGCATCGCCGAACGGGCGTTCGTGAGGCTGGCGGTTGAGGCGGCTCCGGCCTCTTCCTGACGGGAGGAGGGCCTACGCGGTGCGCAGCGCGCGCATGCCGTAGGCGGCGGCCTCGATCGCGGCGAAGGCGAGCATCGAAATCCCCACCATCGGGAAGAACAGGCCGGCGGCGACCGTGATGGCCACCAGCCCCCACGGCGCCGCCGTGCCGGCCGGAAGGCGCGGCGCGCCCAGGCTGCCGGCCGGGCGGCGCTTCCACCACATCGCCAGTCCCGACACCACCAGACCGACCATCGCCACCAGCGAGGCGAGCAGGACCAGCTGGTTCGCCAGCCCGAATGCCTGGCCCATATGGATGCTGACCCCCCATTCGGCCAGCCTGCCGAACAGGCCCAGATCCTTCAGCTGCATGTCGAACAGCACCTTTCCGGAATACTGGTCGAGATGGACCACCCGCTCCCTGGTGATGTCGTCGGGATAGACCGAGGCGGTGAAGACGCCGTCCGGCCTGCCGGGAACGACGACGGCGTAGCCCGGCGCCATCCCCAGCCCGTCCAGCGTCCGCACAACCTCGTCGAGCGTCGCCGGAACCCCGGCGGCGGTCGTGGAGAGCGGCGTCGGCTGGTTCTCGACGATCCAGGGCGCGCGGTCGACGGTGTCCTTCAGCGGCACGGTGGAGACCGGATACTTGTCCCAATAGCCGTCAGGCATGCCCATGCCGACCGCATAGGCGACGTTGTAGAAGGTCTTGCCCCAATAGCCCGACCAGGGCAGGCCGGTCATCGCCAGGAAGACGATGAAGACGCTGACGAAGATGCCGGTGACGGCATGCAGGTCGCGCCAGAACAGGCGCGTGCCCGGCCGGCCGCGCACGGTGACGACTCCGCCCTTCTGGGCGCCGCTCCGATTGCGGGGCCACCACAGATAGATGCCCGACGCGGTCATCAGCACCATCCAGCCGGCGACCCCCTCGACGATGCGTTCGGCGAACCAGCCGGCGTATTTCAGGCTGTGCAGCTTGCGCACCACATACATCGACGGCGATCCGGCGGCGCCGCCGTCCCACAGGCTGCCCAGCACCCGGCCGCTGTAGGGATCGACATAGACCGTGTCCTTGAGGCCGTCGGCGCCGAGGATCTGCACCCCGGCGGCCCGGTCGGGCGCCTCGGGCGGGGCATAGCCCTTGAGGGTGCCCGGATGGGCGTCCAGGGCCTTCGCCACCAGGGCGGACGGCGCCAGCCGCTCGGTGCCTTGCGGGGCGACGATGCGCAGGTCGCGGTGCAGCCGGTCGTTGATCTCGTCCTTGAACAGGTAGATGGAGCCGGTGACGGCGAGCAGGATGACGATGGGCGCGCAGATCAGCCCGGCGAAGAAGTGCCAGCGCCACAGGGCGCGGTAAAGGGCGGAGCCGATCGCTCCGCCTTGCGTGGTTCTGGTCATCAGGTGAATCCATTCGGTCGTCGTGAGACGGATCGCCCGGCAGGCGGGCGGTTCGGTGCCTACGGCGTGCGACCGGATGGCGGGGCCTGGGACTGGAAGGGCTTCAGGTCGGCCGGCCGGTGGATGTCGGCCGGTTTCGGCGACTGCCCCGGCTGCGTCGGCCCCATCGGCAGGACGAGCGCCTGCAAGGCGGGCAGCAGGGCGACGTACTGGCCGAGCCAGTTGCAGGGCAGGTGAAGGGGGGCGAACTGCTGCTTGTCGGTGTCCCGATCCGCCGGCAGGCGGCCGTCCGCCAGGGGAAGGCCGTCCGGGTCTGCCGGCAGATAGACGAGCTCGCTGCCGGTGCAGATCGCGACATAGCCGTCACGGTCGGCGGCGCCCGCAGCGGGTGCGGCAAGGCGCAGGAGCAGGCTGAGGGTCAGCGCGAGCGCAAGCGCCAGCCCCCAGCGTTCCTGAAACCTGCGGCAATGGGCCAGCATCGGGTCGTGATCGTCGCGCAGCCTCGAACGGGTGGATCGTTACCCGATCCCTTCCGGGCGGACAAGCCTCGCCATGGCCGAACGGAACATCGGCGGTTCGCCATATCGCCAGCCCCCGATTATCGGCGCTATAAACGGAGCATCCCGTTTCCGGTGGTAAGGCGATATGATGACACGGCTTTTGACGCTCCTCTGGGTGCTGGTGGCGATGGCCGTCGCGGCCGGTCCGGTCCGGGCCGACTACACACCGCCGGGGGCGCTGTCCGACGCCACCGCCTACGCCAACGGCCTGCTGCTGAAGTCGCCGCCGCAGCCCAAGCCCCAGGTCATCGCCGACCTGCTGAAGCAGGCGCGCGCCGCCCGCGACCGCAAGGACATGGCCGGCGCCATCCAGAATTACGAGAAGGCGGTCACCCAGGGCGGCGGCTCGCCCTCGCTGTGGCTGGAGCTGAGCTCCGCCTGGATGGCTGCGACTCCGCCCAACCGCGACCGCGCGCTGCAGAGCGCGGTGATGGCCGGCCAGTTCAACCCGAAGGACGAGGAGCGCGTCGCCATCCTCTGGCGCCTCGCCACCCTGATGGACGAGGCGTTCGGCAAGCCCGACGAGGCGGTGAAGGCGCTGGCCTCGATCCGCGAGCTGGCGCCGAAGCTGGAGGCGGCGACGCTCGACACCCAGGCGCCCAAGCTGGAGGAGCGCTTTGCCGCCATGCGCCGCAAGGCCGGGCTGGCGCTGACGGCCGTCAACGTCAACCCGGAGGGCAGCAGCCCGCGCGCCTGCTTCCAGTTCTCCGCCCCGCTGAGCAACAGGCAGGGCGTGCGCTTCGACGATTACGTCCGGGTCGAGCCGCCGACCAAGACCGCCATCGAGGTGCGCGGGAACAACCTGTGCCTGCGCGGCGTCAGCCACGGCAACGGCTACACCGTCACCCTGCGCCAGGGCCTGCCGGGCGAGGACGGGGTGGCGCTGAAGGCCGACGAGACGCAGCGGCTGCGGGTGCCCGACCGGCCGTCGATGGCGGCCTTCCGCGGTTCCGCCTACATCCTGCCGCGCACCGGCAGCGACGGCATCCCGGTGGTCAGCGTCAACACCGACCGGCTCGACGTGGCGGTCTACCGCATCGCCGACCGGGCGCTGGTGTCGAACAAGTATGACGGCAGCATCTTCAGCGAGCTGACCGGCTATTCCGCCGAGCGGCTGGCCGAGGAGAATGGCGAGCAGGTGTGGAAAGGCTCGCTGGACGTCAAGGGCGAGCGCAACCGCGACGTCACCGCCGCGATCCCCTTCCGGCAGGCGGTGGGCGACGATCCGAAGCCCGGCCTCTATGTCGTCACCGCCCGTCCGCAAGACCTCGAGGAGGCGGATCGCTGGGAGGCGCTGGCGACGCAATGGGTGCTGCTGTCCGACATCGGGCTGACCAGCGTCCGCGGCGCCGACGGGCTGACCGTCTTCGCCCGCTCCTTCGGCACGGCCAAGCCGCTTCCGGGGGTGGAGGTGGCGCTGGTCGCCCGCAACAATTCCGAGCTGGCCCGCGTCAAGACCGACGAGTTCGGCCGCGCCCGCTTCGCGCCCGGCCTGCTGAAGACCGGCGGCAACGCGCCCGAGATGGCGATGGCCTATCTCGGCACCGATTTCGCCATGCAGGATCTGACCGGCGCCGCCTTCGACCTCAGCGACCGCGGGGTCGGCGGGCGTCCGGCGCCCGGGCCGATGGATGCCTTCGTCTATGCCGACCGCGGCGTCTACCGCCAGGGCGAGACGGTCAACCTGTCGATCCTGCTGCGCGACGACAAGACCGAGGCGGTGGAGGATTTCCCGCTGACGGTGAAGATCATGCGCCCCAGCGGCACCGAATATTACAGCGGCGCGCTGAAGGGCCGCGAGGCCGGCGGCTTCTTCCTGCCGCTGACCCTGACCCGCACCGCGCCGCTCGGCGGCTGGGAGGTGCTGGTCTACAGCGATCCCAAGGGCGAGCCGATCGGCCGCGGCGAGTTCCAGGTCGAGGATTTCGTGCCGATCAAGCTGGCGCTCGAGCTGACGGCCGGCGCGCCGATCCTGGTGCCGGGCCAGCCCTTCGAGGTGACGGCCGAGGGCCGCTTCCTCTACGGCCCGCCCGCCGCCGGGCTGGACGGCACCGCCGAGGTGGCGCTGAAGACCGACCCGATGCCCTATCCGGCCTTCAAGGACTATCGCTTCGGCCGGCTGCAGGACAACCCGACCGAGCGGCTCGACCCGCTGGAATTCCCGACCACCGACGACAAGGGCGTGTCGCGCATCGCCGTGACCCTGCCCGAGGTGCCCGACACCAGCAAGCCGCTGCGTGCCGACATCCGCGTCACCCTGTCGGAGCCGGGCGGGCGCCCGGTTCGCAAGTCGGTGTCGGTGCCGGTGCGGCCGAAGACCCATGCGCTGGGATTGCGCCCGCGCTTCTCCGATGGGCGCATCGGCGAGGGGAGCGAGGCCGCCTTCGATCTGGTCGCCGTGGCGCCGGACGGCAGCGCCATCGCCAAGCCCGGCATCAAGTGGGAACTGGTCGAGGAGCGGGTGTCCTTCGTCTGGTACCGCCGCGACGGCCGCTACAGCTACAGCGCCACGGTGCGCGACGTGCCGCTGGCCTCGGGCAGCGTCGATGTCGGGGCCGACAAGCCGGCGGAGGTCGCGCTCGGCAAGCGCGAGTTCGGCCGCTACCGGCTGGAGGTGACGGACAGGGCGGCGGGTGTCGCCAGCTCCTACCGCTTCCATTCCGGCTGGGCGAGCGGCGACGACACCGCCAGCATTCCCGACAAGCTGGAGGTCTCGACCGACCGGCAATCCTACAAGCCGGGCGAGACCGCCCGCATCCGCGTGGCGCCGCCCTTCGCCGGCGAGCTGCTGGTGACGGTGGCGACCGACCGCATCTTCGACGTGCGCACCCTGTCGGTCCCGGCCGGCGGCACCACGGTCGAGATCCCGGTGGATGCCGGCTGGGGTCCGGGCGCCTACGTCACCGCCACCGCCTACCGCCCGCCGGTCAAGGGGCGGGAACGCCAGCCGGTGCGGGCGATGGGCGTCGCCTGGGTCGGCATCGACCCGTCGGTGCGCACGCTCGACGTGGCGCTCGACGCGCCGCAGGTGCTGCGCCCGCGCAGCCGGCTGGAGGTCGGCGTCAAGGTGGCTGCCGCCAGCGGCGGTTCTCTTGAAGACACCTATGTCACGCTGGCCGCGGTGGACGAGGGCATCCTGCGGCTGACCGATTTCGCCAGCCCGCAGCCGGAGAAGCACTATTTCGGCAAGCGCCGGCTGGGGCTGGACATCCGAGACGATTACGGCCGGCTGATCGACCCGCTGGACGGCCCCTATGGCGCCATGCGCCAGGGCGGCGATTCCAGCGGCGCCGGCCTGCCGGTGGTGCCCTTCACCGTGGTGTCGCTGTTCCAGGGGCCGGTCAAGGTCGGGGCCGACGGCACTGCCCGCATCGGCTTCGACGTGCCCGACTTCAACGGCGAGCTGCGGTTGATGGCGGTCGCCTACAGCCGCGGCCGGGTCGGCTCGGCGGCCGGCCCGGTGACGGTGCGCGACCCGCTGGTCGCCGACGCGATCTTCCCGCGCTTCCTCGCCCCCGGCGACGACAGCCGGGTGACGCTGTCGCTGCACAATGTCGAGGCGGCGGCCGGCACCTACGACGTCGCCGTCACCGCGCAGGACGCGGTGTCGGTGGAGGGCGGCAGCCTGTCGGTGCCGCTGGCCAAGGGCGAGCGCAAGACCCTGGTGGTGCCGCTGAAGGGCGTCGCCGCCGGCATCGGCCATGTCACCGTCGCGGTGAAGGGGCCGGAAAACCTGGCGCTGAGCCACGAGTACGGCATCACCGTCCGTCCGGCCCGCTCGGTGGAGACACAGTTCGTCACCCGCCAGATCGCGCCGGGCGACAGCGTCCGCTTCGACGGGGCCGACCTCGCCGCCTATCTGCCGGGGACGACCAGCTGGTCGGCCAGCTTCACCACCGCGCCGCCCTTCGATGTCGGCGGTATCCTGCGGGCGCTCGACCGCTATCCGTTCGGCTGCCTGGAGCAGACGGTCAGCCGCGCGTGGCCGCTGCTGTCGGTGCGCGACGTGGAACTGGCGCTGGGCCGGGACCGCAAGCCCGACGACGGGCTGGAGCTGCGGGTCCAGCAGGCGATCTCGCGCACGATGGACAAGCAGCGCTTCGACGGCGCCTTCGGGCTGTGGGGCGCGCATGACGAGGCCGACGGCTGGCTCAGCGCCTACGCCACCGAGTTCCTGGTGCGCGCCAAGCAGAAGGGCGAGGCGGTGCCGGACAAGCCGCTGGCCGACGCGCTGTCCTGGCTGCGCCAGCGCGCCATCTCCAGCGCGTCCGAGCCGGGGGAGCTGGCGGTGCGCGCCTATGCCCTGCACACGCTGGCGCTTGCCGGGGTGTCGCTGCCGGGGCCGGCGCGCTACCTGCACGACACCGCGCTGGAGAAGCTGCCGACCCCGCTGGCCAAGGGGCAGCTCGGCGCTGCGCTCGCCCGCATGGGCGACCGGGAGCGGGCGGCCAGCGCCTTCGACAGCGCGGTCGGCCATCTGGCGCGCGAGGACTGGCACGTCGATTACGGCTCCACCGTCCGCGACGCCGCGGCGCTGGTGGTGCTGATGACCGAGGTCGACATGGCCGGCAACCGCATCCCGGCCCTGATCGACCGGCTGCCGGCCTCGGCCACCGCCGCCAACCGCACCAACACCCAGGAGAAGGCGTGGTCGGTGCTGGCCGCCGACGCGCTGCTGCGCGGGGCGCCGGCCAAGGTCGAGGTGACGCTGGGCGGCACCCGGCGCGACGGGTCGCGGGTCGACCTGACCCCGACGCTCGCGCAGCTGAAGGCCGGCATTCCGGTCGCCAACTCGGGCAAGGCGGCGGTGTGGCAGGCGGTGTCGCTGTCCGGCGTGCCGGTGGCGCCGCAGCCGGCGGCGCGCGAGGGACTGCGCATCAAGCGCAACTTCTTCACCCGCAAGGGCGAGGTGCTGAACCTCGACACCATCAGGCAGAACGACGTGTTCGTCGTCGTGCTGGAGGGCGAGGCCAACACCAAGCTGTTCCATCAGGGCATCGTGACCCACGCGCTGCCGGCCGGCTGGGAGATCGAGAACGCGAAGCTGGGCGGCGGCACCCCGGAGGAGATGCAGTGGCTGGGCGAGCTCAGCTACACCCGGACCAGCGAGGCGCGCGACGACCGCTATGTCGCCGCGGTCGACCTGACCGAGGAGCAGCAGAGCTTCAAGCTGGCCTTCCTGGTCCGCGCCATCACCCCCGGCACCTACGAGCTGCCGGGAGCGACCATGGAGGACATGTACAAGCCGCGCTTCTTCGCCCGCCAGACCACCGGGCGGATCACGGTCCATCCGGCGGAGTGACGATTGGGGCGGAGGTGGGTGAAGCGGCCCTGGGGACGGCGGCTGGGAGTCGCGGCGGCGGGTCTCGCCCTGCTGGGCGGGATGGCGCTGGCGCTCGACCGGCTGTTCCCGCCGCCGCTCGACCGGCTGGCCGACCTGTCGGTGAGCGTCACCGACCGCAAGGGCCAGCCGCTGCGCGTCTTCACCAACGGGGCGGGGGCGTGGCGGCTGCCGGCGACGGTGGACGACGTGTCGCCGCTGTTCGTCGAGCTGCTGCTGGCCTATGAGGACCGCCGGTTCGAGAGCCATGCCGGCGTCGATCCGCTGGCGGTGCTGCGGGCCGCCGCGCAGAATCTCGGCGCCGGCCGGGTGGTGTCCGGCGCCTCGACCATCACCATGCAGGTCGCCCGCCTGCTGGAGCCGCGGCCGCGCACCCTGGGCGCCAAGCTGGTCGAGGCGCTGCGGGCGGCGCAGCTGGAATGGCGCTACACCAAGCGCGACATCCTCGGCATGTATCTGACGCTGGCCCCTTATGGCGGCAACATCGAGGGGATCCGCGCCGCCTCGCTGATGCTGCTGGGCAAGCCGCCCATCGAGCTCGACGCGGCGGAGGCGGCGCTGCTGGTGTCGCTGCCGCAATCGCCGTCGCGCCTGCGTCCCGACCGCTATCCGGAGCGGGCGCGGGCGGCGCGCGACAAGGTGCTGGACCGGGTGGCGGAGGCCGGCGCGCTGCCGCCCAAGGCGGTGGCCGAAGCCAAGACCGAGCCGGTGCCGGCGGCGCGGCTGGCCCAGCCGGCCTCGGCCCCGCATCTGGCCGACCGGCTGCGCCATGCCCATCCCGGCCGGGCGGTGATCGCCAGCACCATCGACGGCACCCTGCAGCAGGCGGTGGAGGCGCTGGCCCGGCGGACGGCGGAGACGCTGAACCCGCGGGCCGGGCTGGCGGTGCTGGTGGTCGACAACCGCGACCGCTCGGTGCTGGCCTATCTCGGCAGCCCCGACGCGCTGGACGAGACGCGGCAGGGACCGATCGACATGGTGCGGGCGGTGCGCTCGCCGGGGTCGGCGCTGAAGCCCTTCATCTACGGGCTCGGCTTCGACGACGGCATCATCCATCCGCTGACCCAGATCGCCGACGTGTCGACCCGTTTCGGCGACTGGGCGCCGCGCAACTTCGACCGCAGCTTCACCGGCGACCTGACGGTGATGGAGGCGCTGCAACGCTCGCTGAACGTGCCGGCGGTGCTGGTGCTCGACCGCGTCGGGCCGCTGCGCTTCTCCGAGGCGCTGCGGCGGGCCGGTGCCCGGCTGGTGCTGCCGCGCGGCTCCCTGCTGCCGGGGCTGCCGGTGGCGCTGGGCGGGGCGTCGGTCAGCCTGTGGGACATCACGATGCTCTACAGTGGGCTGGCGCGCGACGGGGTGGTCGCGCCGCTGCGCGCGGTGATGGGGGAGGGCGAGGGCGGCGGGGAGGAGCGCCGGCTGCTGTCCGCCAGCGCGGCGCAGCAGGTGCGGGCGATCCTGGAAGGGTCGCCGCCGCCGCCGGGGGTGGTGCAGGTGCAGGAGCTGCGCGGCGCCGGGCCGGTGGCGTTGAAGACCGGCACCAGCTATGGCTTCCGCGACGCCTGGGCCTTCGGCGTGACCGGGCGCTACACGGTGGGCGTCTGGGTCGGCCGGCCGGACGGCACGCCCAGCCCCGACCATTACGGACGAAACACCGCGGCGCCGCTGCTGTTCGAGCTGTTCGACCGGCTGCCCGCCGACCGCGGCAGGCCCGCCGGCCCGATCCGCAACGAGACGCCGCCCGAGCTGCTGCGGCGGCTGCGGCCGGGCGAGGTCGAACTGGCCGGGCCGCGCCAGACCGACCGGCTGCGCCTGACCTTCCCGGTCAGCGACATGGTGCTGGAGGCGTTGGGGCCGGACGGCAAGGGCGAGCCGATGACCCTGGCGGCCAGCGGCGGGCGGCGCCCGCTGTCCTGGCTGATCGACGGGCGGCGGATCGCCCGGTCGGCCATCGCGCGCGAGGTGGTGTGGCGTCCCGAGGGGCCGGGTGTGGTGCGCGTCACCGTCCTGGACGCCGACGGCCGCAGCGACAGCGCGACCGTCGAAATTCGGTAGGCCGAGATACGGTAGGGGGGAGGGATTACGACGCGCGGCGGCGCCCGAACGGGGTGTCCTCGCGCTGGCTCCATGCCCGCGTGCGCACCCTCATCTGCTTCTGGCAATCGACCGAGCAGTAGAGCGGCGCCGGTCCCCGCATCGACGGGCGGACGAAGGGACGGCCGCAGCAGGCGCAATGCAGCTGGCGGGTCGCGGTGTGCGGGGGGTGGGCTTGACGGCTTGCGGCGGACATGACGTAGGGTTCTGCTGGTTTCGAGTGAGCGCCAATATAGGGGCGGACTGTTTCAGTTCCATGTTCGGGAAAACGCCTAGGGCCGAATGGGTAGCTGCCCTGTGCGACGGTTGGAGGCGGTTGACCGGACCGGACGAAGGGCCTATCTGGAAAGACTGGTGAACCGGCAGGAGCCTTGCAGGTGCCGTTGCGCTTTGCCGAGCGGATGCGGGGACTGAGGATCGGCATCGGGGCCCCGGTCCTGTTGCTGGGCCTGATTCTGTGCCTCATTCCTGGCTTTGCGCTGTGGTCCGGCACCGCGTCCGCCGCCTGTCCGCATGGGGAGCCGGGCGCCGCGGTTTCGGTGCCGGCCGATGCGCTGTCGACCGACATGGCGCCCTCCGATGCGGGGCACAGCCTCTCCGCGCCGTCGCATGGCCGGCATGCTCAGGACAAGCATCACAAGGCGGTGCCGTCCTGCTGCACCGGGATGGCCTGCGCCTCTATGCATGCCGGGTTGCCGGCAGGCGGTGCGGCGGTGCCGGTGCGGCCGGCGCGGGCGTCGCTGCCCTGGGCGGCGGTGCTGCTGCGCGAGGGGCTGGGCCTGCGCCCGGACCTGCCGCCGCCGCGACTGGGGTGAGGCATCAGCCGCCGGCCTCGTGACGGTGCCGGGCGGCGTCCGAACCCGTCCAAACCAGTCGATTTTCCGGGGTCCATCATGACTCTCTCGCTTTCGCGCCGCCGTCTGCTGTCGACGGCGGTTGCCGGCGGCTGTGCCGCCCTGCTTCCCGCCCTTCCCCGATCCGTCCTGGCCGCCGCTCCACCTGCGGGAGCGCCGGTCCGGCTGACCGTCGACCGCCGCACGCTGGAGGTGAACGGCAAGCCGGCGAGCGTGTTCGGCATCCGCCGGCCCGACGGTGCACCGGGCCTGTTCCTCGACCCGGGGGAGCGCTTCCTGGTCGATCTCGCCAACCGGGCCGGGGAGGACACCGTCATCCACTGGCACGGCCAGACCCCGCCCTATGCCCAGGACGGCGTCGCCGACATGAACCGGCCGGCGATCCGCGACGGCGCGTCGGCCGGCTACGACTTCGCGCCGCGCCCCGGCACCCACTGGATGCACTCGCACCACGGCTTGCAGGAACAGCTGCTGATGGCCGCCCCGCTGGTGGTGCGGACGGAGGAGGACCGCCGCGCCGACGAGCAGGAGGTGACGATCCTGCTGCATGACTTCAGCTTCCGCGACCCGGCCGACCTGCTGGCATCGCTGACCGGATCGGCCGGCGGCATGGCGCATGGCGGCCATGGCGGCATGGATCATGGACAGATGGACCACGGCAAGATGGACCACGGCCAGATGAACCACGGCTCGCCGGGCATGGCGGGCGGCATGGCGATGGACCTGAACGACGTCGAGTACGACGCCTATCTCGCCAACGACCGCACCCTCGGCGATCCGGAGGTGGTGCGGGTCGAACGCGGCGGGCGGGTGCGGCTGCGGGTGATCAACGGCGCCACCTCCACCGCCTTCCACCTAGACCTCGGGCGGCTGGAGGGGCAGGTGGTGGCGGCCGACGGCAACCCGGTGCAGCCGGTGGCGGGCAGCCGCTTCGGCATCAGCATGGGGCAGCGGCTCGACATCCGCCTGACCCTGCCGGCCGGCGGCGGCGCCTTTCCCATCCTGGCATTGCGCGAGGGGGCGGTGGAGCGCACCGGCCTTATCCTCGCCACCCCCGGCGCCGCGGTGGAGCGGGTGGCGGAGCGGGGGGAGGTGGCGACCGATGCGCTCGACCTGTCGCTGGAAGGGCGGCTGGCCGCCGTCGCGCCGCCGTCAACCCGCAAGGCCGATCTGGTCCAGCGGGTCAGGTTGACCGGAGGAATGGCGCCCTATGTCTGGAGCCTGGACGACCGGACCTTCGGCATGCACCGGCCGGTGCAGGTGAGGTCCGGCCAGCGGGTGGAACTGACCTTCGAGAACGCCTCGATGATGGCGCACCCGATGCACTTGCACGGCCATCATTTCCAGGTGGTGGCGATCGACGGCCGGCCGGTGGCGGGCGCCGTGCGCGACACCGTGCTGGTGCCGACGATGGCGAGCGTGACCGTCGCCTTCGATGCCGACAACCCCGGCCGCTGGCCTCTGCACTGCCACAACCTGCTGCACATGGCGACGGGGATGATGACCGAGCTGGTCTATGACGGGTTCGCCTGAGGCGGCGGGCCGTCCCCGTCAGTAATGCGGCGGCGGGCGGTCATCCTGGGGGGAGGCGATGGCGTATTCCGTCGCCTCCAGCCGGTCGCCCATCCGGCGGATCTGGGCGGTCAGCCGGTCGATCAACCGGCCCTGGGCGAAGAGAACCTCCGACATCTCCTCCGCCATGCGCTCATGGTGGGCGAGGCGGCTTTCGAGGTCGGTCAGACGCTGTTCGAGGGCGGGATCCATTGGGGCACCGGCAATAAGGGGGCAGGGGGGCGGGAAAGGGCGGCAAGATGGACCATTAACCGGTCCGGGTCGAGCGGCCTTTCCCGTCCACCCTTCCACCCATCCGCCCTTTGCGGGTCAGGCCATCGCGCTGGCCCCGGCCAGCCAGCCCGACAGGCAGGTCAGCGCCAGGACGGTCAGGCCGGCCAGCCGCAGGGTCAGCGGCGCCATCGCCAGCCCGCCCATAATCTTGGGATTGCGCAGCAACAGCAGCATCGGGATCAGGATGAAGGGCAGGGTCAGCGCCAGCACCACCTGGCTCAGCACCAGCAGCCCGTCCACCGCACCGTCACCGGAGGCGCCCAGCACAACCAGCGCCGGAACCAGCGAGGCGCTGCGGGTGATCAGCGCGCGGGTGATCGGGCGCAGCCGCAGGTTCAGGAAGCCCTCCGTCACCATCTGGCCGGCCATGGTGCCGGTGGTGGTGGAGCTCTGGCCGGCGGCCAGCAGGGCGATGGCGAAGAGCAGGGCGGCGACCCCGCCGATGCTGCCCGCCAGCAGGGCATGGGCATCCTCGATGCCGGGGGCGGCGTCGGCCGCCACACCCTGGACGGCCCCCTGGAAGGCGACCGCGGCGACCGCCAGGATCGCGCCGTTGACCAGACCGGCCAGCGCCAGCGCGCTCGACAGATCGATGGTCAGCCAGCGGGCGGCCTGCCGGCGCTCCGCCTCCGTCCCGATCCCGGCCAGCCGCTCCCGCACCAGACCGGAATGCAGGAACAGGTTGTGCGGCATGACGGTGGCGCCGATGATGCCCAGCGACAGATACAGCATCTCCGGATTGCGGGCCATCTCGATGCCGGGCACCAGACCGGCCAGCAGGGCGGCCGGGTCGGGCCGGGCGACCGCCAGCTCCCAGGCGAAGCAGACCACGACCACGCTCATCAGCGCGCCGACCACCAGCTCCGGGGCACGGCCGCGGGCGCCCGGCAGGGCCAGGATGCCGAAGGTCAGCACGGCGGAGATCACCACGCCCGCCATGATCGGGATGCCGAACAGCAGCTTCAGCGCGATGGCGCTGCCCAGCAGCTCGGCCAGATCGGTGGCGACCATCGCCAATTCCGACACCGCCCACACCGTCATCGCCACCGGGCGGGGGAAGCGGTTGCGGATCAGCCGGGCCAAGTCGGTGCCGGTCGCCAGCGTCAGCCGGACGATCAGCCCTTGCAGGAAGATGCCGGCGAGGCTGGCGATCAGCACCGCCGACAGCAGCGCGAAACCGAAGCTGGAGCCCGCCGCGATGTCGGTCGCCCAGTTGCCGGGGTCCATGTAGCCGACCGCGACGACGAAGCCGGGGCCGAGCATGGTCCAGAAGCGCCGCCCCCGCAGCGGAGCGGCCGGGCGGACGCTGTCGGGGATGGAGGCGGCGGCGATGGTGGGGAATGCGGTCTTCACGCCGGTTGCTCCTGAACGGTCCCGATCCCGGCCATGGGCTTGGCCGGTGATACGAGAATGGCAGGCCCTTTCGATAGCGTCCAATCGGCAGATTCAAAGATTGCGATAGGGCTGGGCTATCGATGAGGCGGGCTTGCCGGAAGAGGGTCCGTTCAGAACAGTGGAGGAGACGGTTCGTTCGCAGTGCAGCAAACGATTGGTGGATCAGCGCCGGCGCGGGCCGAAGCGTTTGCGCGGCGCACCGCGGAAGCCGGCGGCGGGCGGCGGTTCGCGGCGGCGGGCGCGGGAGGCGAGGGCTTCGGACAGGCGTTGGCCGATGCCGTCGCGCACCGCGCGCACCCGGTCGCGGTCGGGCAGGGCGTCGGGGAACTTGCGCGATGCCCAGAAATAGAGGTCGCAGGCGCGCGATGCCGCTTCCAGCACCTCGGCGGCCAGCCCGTCGAGCCGCGCCGGGACCAGCCGGCCGAGCGGCAGCGCCTCCCCCGTCTCCACCGCGTCGAGGATGGCGGCGAAGATCTTCGTGTCCTCCGGCTCCTCCAGGTCGGCGGGGGCGAGCAGCAGCTCCAGCTTGGCGGCGAGATCGAGCCGGCGGGCGTCCAGCATCGGCGCGGCGCGGCGCAGCGCCGACAGGTCGGCCAGCCGGAAGGGGGAGCCGGCGGTCGCAGCGCTGGCGAAGCATTCCACCAGCAGCCGGGCCTCGGCGCTGTCGATGTGGCTGGCGAGGCGGGCCAGCATGGCGCGGGTCGGGCGGACGGGCAGGGGGGCGTCGGCGTGCAGGCGGCGGTCGGGCGCTTCCAGCAGGCGCTTCAACGCGGCGGGGGTGCCGCGGGCGATGACGCCGAAATGCCCCTCCTCGAACTGGCCGAAGCGGCCGGCGCGGCCGGCGATCTGCTTGACCTCGGTCGCGGTCAGCGGGCGGACGGCGCTGCCGTCGAACTTCTCCAGCGCGGTGAACAGGACGCGGCGGCAGGGCAGGTTCAGCCCCATGCCGATGGCGTCGGTCGCCACCACCACATCGGCCTCGCCGGCCAGGAAGCGCGCCGCCTCGCGCCGCCGCACCGCCGGGGCCAGCGCGCCGTAGATGGCGGCGACCGACAGCCCCTGGGCCAGCAGCGTGTCGCGGACGCTGTGGACCTCGCGGCGGGAAAAGGCGATCAGCGCATCGCCACGCTCCACCTCCGGCCAATCGAGCCGGCGGTCGAGCATCGACAGCGGGGTCTTGCGCTCCAGCTCCACCACCTCCAGCGGCTCGCCGAGATGGGCCGCGGCACGCTCGACCAGCGGGCGGACCTCGGGCGCGCCGAGGATATAGACGGTCTCGGCCGGGACGCCCATCAGGGCGGCGGTCCAGGCCCAGCCGCGCGCCGGGTCGGCCAGCATCTGGATCTCGTCGATCACCGCCACCTCGACCGGCCGGTCGGGATCCATGATCTCGATGGTGGAGGCGGTGTGGCGGGCGCCGGGGGTGCGGATCTCCTCCTCGCCGGTGACGAGGGTGGCGGGGGTGCCCTCGGCGTTCAACCGCTCCATCACCTCCAGCGCCAGCAGGCGCAGCGGCGCCAGATAGACGCCGTCGCGCGCCTCGCGCAGCGCGGTGATGGCGCGGTGGGTCTTGCCGGAATTGGTCGGGCCGATCACCAGCACCAGCCGGCGGTTCATGCCGCGCGCCACCGGGAACAGCCGCTCGAAGCGCGAGAAGTCGAAATGGCGGTCGACATAGGCGCGGCCGCGCGCCTCCGCCCGCTCGCGCCGCCACTGGTCGTACTCGCGGCCCCAGCGCTCCAGCAGCTCGTCGGCGTCGCCGCGGTTGCGGGCGGCCTTGCCCAGCCGCTCGGCGAGGCTGGCGAAGCCCCAGTCCGGACCGTCGCCCGCCCGCCCGGCCAGATCGCGCAGGCGGGCGGCGACGCGGGACAGCGCATCGTCGAGCGCCGTGCGCAATGCCGGGTCGTGGTCGAGCCGGGCGGCAAGCTCGGCATCGGACAGGTCCGACAGCTCCAGCGCGTCGAAGGTCCGCGAAACCTGGAGCCGGACCGCAGGCGACAGGCCGGGCCAGGGCAGGTCGTCGCCGCGCACGGCGCGCACGCGGGTCCGGTCCTCGCAGGACAGGAGCGCGGTGTGGCCGCCGGCCAGCGCGCGGCGCCCCTGGGCCAGCAGGGCGTCGCGGCGCTGCGCCCGGTCGACGCGGCCGGAGAGTTCCAGCAGGATGGCCTGCCGCCGCTCCGCCGGGACCAGCAGGTCGCGCTTGCCCTTGGGCAGCGGCAGGCCGAGCGGCACCAGCCCGCGCGCCTCGGCGTCGGTCATCCGCAGGATGCCGGCGGCCCCCAGCGTCGTCACCTCTGGATGGGAAACGGCGAGGTCGTGGACCAGATGCGGGTCCATCGGCACGCCCGGCTCGAGGTCGGGGGGCAGGGAGGACGTCTCGTCGGTCATGCGGGGTCCAGTGCGGCTTGGCCGGAGGCGATGTGGTGCAGCACGATGCCGCTGGTCGTCGCCACGTTGAGGGAATCGAAGCCGCCGGCCATCGGGATGCGCACGCTGCGGGCGCGGGCCAGCAAGGCCGGCGGCAGGCCCGGCCCCTCCGACCCGAACAGCAGGGCGGCGCGGCGCGGCGGGGTCAAGGCGGCCAGCGTCTCGGTGCCGGCCGGGCTGAGCGCCACCGCCTCGAACCCGAAGCGGTCGAGCAGGACGAGCGGATCCTCGCCCGCCGCCAGCCGGGCGGTCGGCACCAGCAGCGTCGCCCCGACCGACACCCGGATCGCCTTGCGGTAGAGCGGGTCGCAGCAGCCGGCATCGAGGATCACCGCATCGGCGCCGAAGGCGGCGGCGTTGCGGAAGATGCCACCCATGTTGTCGTGATTGCCGATGCCGAACAGCATCGCCACGCGGGCGACGGGGCCGCAGGACTCGAGCAGATCCGCGGCGGTCGGGATGGCGGTCTTCTCGCCCAGCGCCAGGATGCCACGGTGCAGCGGGAAGCCGGCGATGCGGTCGAGCACCGGCTGCGAGGCGGTATAGACCGGGGTGCCTGGCGGCAACTGAGCCAGCATCGGCTCCAGCGCCTCGACGCGCTTGCCGGCCAGCAGCAGCGAGCGGGCGCGGTAGCGGGTGGAGGCGACGAGGCTGCGCACCACCACCGCCCCTTCGGCGATGAACAGCCCGTCGCGGCCGACGAGATCGCGTTCGCGCACGTCGCGGTACGGCTCGATTCGCGGGTCGTCGGGGTCGTCGATGGGGATGATCTGGGGCAAGGCGGGCGGCTCGGCATTTTGGATCTGCGCCTGTGTAGTGCATATGGGCGCGGCTTTCCAACGGCACGAGCCTTTTCCTGCCCGGCGGGTGGGGCGGGACGGAGGGCTCGCGGGGCCGGCCGATGGGCATAGCCCCCTTGCGGGAGTCTTAGGCTCCGCTCATGTTGCGTTGCAGCAAACATGTTCAGGGACGTGCCGACCATGACCATGATCCGCAGGCTATGGAACCGGGTGTGCCGCAGGCGCGAGCCCATCCGGCGCGAGGAGGCGCTGGAGGCGCTGGAGTTGCCGGCGCCCGAGCCGCTCCTGGCACTGCCGCCGCCGCGCCCGACGCTGGCGCTGGCGTTGCAGGGCGGCGGGGCGCATGGCGCCTTCACCTGGGGCGTGCTCGACCGGCTGCTGGAGGAGGATATCCGGCTGGTCGGGGTCAGCGGCGCCAGCGCTGGGGCAATGAACGCGGCGATGCTGGCGCAGGGTTGGGCAAGGGGCCGGATAGGGGGCGGCCCGCTGGGAGCGCGGGAGGGCGCGCGGGCCGAGCTGGCGAATTTCTGGGAGCGGGTGAGCGCCGCCGGGCGGCTCGGGCCGATCCGGCCGAGCCTGGCCGACCGGCTGCTCGGGCGCTGGAACGTCGACCATGCGCCGGGATCGCATCTGGTGGACTGGGCGCGGCGCTGGATCACCCCCTATCAGACGCAATCCGCCGGCTTCCATCCGCTGCGCGGCCTGCTGGCCGAACTGGTCGAGCCGGAGCTGATCCGGCAGGCCGGCCTGCGGCTGTTCGTCAGTGCCACCAATGTGCGGACCGGGGCGCTGCGGCTGTTCGACGAGGAGGAGGTCGGGGTCGACCATCTGCTGGCCTCCGCCTGCCTGCCGCACCTGTTCCGCGCGGTGCGGATCGACGGGCAGGACTATTGGGACGGCGGCTATCTCGCCAACCCGCCGCTGTCGCCGCTGGTGGAAGCCTGTCCCGGCGCCGACCTGCTGGTGGTGGCGATCAACCCGCTGACCTGCGCCGTCACCCCGGAGGATCCGGCCGGCATCGCCGCCCGGCTGAACCAGATCACCTTCAACGCCGCCCTGCTGCAGGAGATGCGCAGCCTGTCGGCCCGCGGTGGCGGCAACGGTGGCGGCAACGGCGGCGGCCCGCGCCTGCACCTGATCGATGCGGATGAGCATCTGCAGGATCTGGGCCTCTATTCCAAGCTGATGACCGACTGGTCCTTCCTGAACTGGCTGCGCGACGCCGGCCGCGAGGCGGCGGGGCGCTGGGTGGCCGACAACCTGCAGGCGGTGGGGAGGGAAAGCTCCGCCCGGTCGCCCGCGCTGGCCTGATGCCCGCTCACTCCGCCGGGTGGCGGTGCGCCGCGTCGGGATCGCCGTGGGCGAACCGTCGCTTCAGCCACCGCGACAGGCCGTCGAGATAGGTCAGCGCCACCGGCACCACCAGCAAGGTCAGGATGGTGGAGGACAGCAGCCCGCCGATCACCGCATGCGCCATGGGCGCGCGCTGCTGCGCGCCCTCGCCGATGCCGAGCGCCAGCGGCACCATGCCGCAGATCATCGCCGCGGTGGTCATCACGATGGGGCGCAGGCGGATGATGCCGGCCTCGACCAGCGCCTCGTTCAGGCCGGCGCCGCGGCGCTGCGCCTGGTTGGCGAAATCGACCAGCAGGATGGCGTTCTTGGTCACCAGCCCCATCAGCATGATGAAGCCAATGGCGCTGAAGATGTTCAGCGTCGATCCCGCCACCAGCAGCCCGAGGAAGACGCCGACCAGCGACAGCGGCAGCGAGGCCATGATGGCGAGCGGCTGCAGGAAGCTGCCGAACTGGGAGGCGAGGATCAGGTAGATCAGGATCACCGCCAGTGCCAACGCCTGCATGGCGTAGCCGCTGGTCTCGGCGATGTCCTTGGTCGAGCCGCCGAAGACGATGCGGTAGCCGGGCGGCAGCTCGATCTTCGCCAATGCCGCCTGGAGGTCGCGGCCGCCGTCGCCGGCGGCGCGGCCCTGGACGTTGGCCTGGACATTGACCTCGCGCTGCAGGTCGCGGCGGTTGATCTGCGAGGCGCCGAGCGTCGTCGTCACCTCCGCCACCTGGGACAGCGGGATCATCCGCGGCGTGCCGTTGGCGTCGACCCCGCCCGAGAAGTGGATGCGGTCGAGGTCGGCGCGGCCGGCCCGGTCGCCTTCCGGCAGGCGGACCAGCACGTCGTAGCTCTCGCCGTCCGGCGCCTTCCAGCTCGACACCGTGTCGCCGGCGAACAGGGGGCGCAGCGTGTCCGCCACCTTGGCGGTGCCGATGCCGAGATCGCTGGCGAGGTCGCGTTCCAGCCGCACCGCCAAGGTCGGCTTGGCCGCCTTCAGCGAGCTGTCGATGTCGACGAAGCCGGGGATGGCGCGCATCGCGCCGGTGACCTTCTGCGACAGCCGGTCCAGCTCGGCGATGTCGCGGCCCTGGACCGACACCTGGATCTGCTTCTGCACCCCGCCGACACCGGGAATCGCGATGCCGACGGTGACGCCGGGGATGGCGGCGAGGCGCTGGCGCAGCAGCGGCGCGAGGTCGTTGGGCGAGCGTTTGCGCCGGTCGATCGGGGTGTAGCGCAGATAGACGCTGCCACGGTTGTGGCCGACCGAGACGCCGGTGTTGACGGTGGCGTAGGTGTAGGCGATCTCAGGGAATTCGCGGATCGCGACCTCCACCTGCCGGACCTTGGCCGCGGTGGCGGCGAGCGAGGAGCCGACCGGCGTCTCCACCTCGACGATCTGTTCGCCGAGGTCGGCGGCGGGCACGAACTCCACGCCGATGCGCGGCACCAGCAGGAAGCTGCCGAGGAAGATCGCCAGCGCCGCCAGCATCACCAGCCAGCGCCGCCGCAGGCCCCAGCGCAGCAGCCGGCCATAGCCGTGCGACAGGGCGTCGAAGCCGCGCCCGAAAGCGGCGGCGAAGCGGCCGAACACCGAGCGGCCGTGCCTGCCATGCGCCGCCGGGTCGTACCAGATGCTGGACAGCATCGGGTCGAGGGTGAAGGACACGAACAGCGAGATCAGCACCGCGGCCGAGACGGTGATGCCGAATTGCAGGAAGAAGCGGCCGATGATGCCGCCCATGAAGGCGACCGGCAGGAACACCGCGACGATGGTCAGGGTGGTCGCCAGCACCGCCAGCCCGATCTCCGCCGTGCCGTCGAGCGCCGCCTGCCGGTGGCCCCGGCCGCGGGCGAGATGGCGCATGATGTTCTCGCGGACGACGATGGCGTCGTCGATCAGGATGCCGATGGCGAGCGACAGCGCCATCAGCGTCATCATGTTCAAGGTGAAGCCCATCACCGCCAGCATGCCGAAGGTGCCGAGCACGGCGACCGGCAGGGTCAGCGCGGTGATGACCGTGCTGCGCCAGGATCCCAGGAACAGCATGACGATCAGGATGGTCAGGATGCCGCCCTCGACCAGCGTCTCCTGCACGTTGTTCAGCGAGTTGGTGATGCCGCGCGAGCTGTCGCGCACCACCGCCAGCGTCACGTCGGGCGGCAGCGAGCCGTTGGTCCGCAAATCCTGGATGGCGCCGTGCAGACCGCGCGCGACCTCCACCGTGTTGGCGCCCTGGACCTTGACCACGTCGACCGCCAGCGCCGGGCTGCCGTTCAGCAGGGCCGCGGACTCCTGCTCCTCCTGGCCGTCGATCACCTCGGCGACCTGTCCCAGCCGCACCGGGCTGCCGCCGCGCCGGGCGACGATCAGGTCCAGCAGGTCGCGCGGGTTGCGCACGCGCCCCTCCACCTGCACCACGCGCTCGCGACCCTGGCCGCTGACGGTGCCGGCGGGGACGTCCTGGTTCTCGTTGGCGATGGTGGCGATGACCTCGTCGACGCCGACGCCCAGCGCCTCCAGCTTTTCCGGCAGCAGCCGGACCAGCACCTGCCGCTTCACCCCGCCGGCGATGGTGGCCTTGCCGACGCCGCGGACATTCTGCAGCCGCTTCAGGACGATCTGGTCGGTCAGCGTGGTGAGATCGCGCAAGCTGCGCAGCTCCGACGTCACCGCGATCGACAGGATCGGCTGGTCGTCGGGGTTGAAGCGGGTGATCTGCGGATCCTTCACCTCGTCGCGGAAGGCGGCGCGGATCGCCGACACCTTCTCGCGCACGTCCTGCAACGCCTGGACGGACGAGGTCTTCAACTCGAACTCGGCGATCACCACCGACTGCCCCTCGTAGGAGCGCGAGGTCAGCGTCTTGATGCCGGCGATGGTGTTGACCGCATCCTCGACCGGGCGGGTGATGTCGGTCTCCACCGTCTCCGGGCTGGCGCCGGGATAGGCGGTGCTGACCACCACGACCGGGAAATCGACGTCGGGAAACAGGTCGACGCCCAGCCGGTTGTAGGAGAACAGGCCGAGCACCATCAGCGCCACCATCATCATGGTGGCGAAGACCGGGTTGTCGACGCTGATGCGGGTGATCGGCATGGGGGCTTTTGTCCCGGTCGGGGGGCAGGAGGGATCAGGAACCGCTGACGGTGACGGCGCGGCCGGCGGTCAGGCCGGGCAGGTTGCCGGTGACCACGCGCTCGCCGGGTGCCAGCCCGTCGACCTGCACCAGATCGCCGCGCGCCCAGGACTCCAGCCGGGTGACCGGGCGGCGCAGGGTGCGGCCGTCGGCCACCGCCAGCACGAAATCGCCCCGGTCGTCATGGCGGATGGCGGCCGGGGGCACGGCGACGGCGTCGCTCGCTTCGGCCACCAGCACCTCGCCGGCGGCGAACATGCCGCCGCGAAGCGCCCCGTCGCGGTTGTCGACCGTCACATAGACTGTGATGGCGCGCGATCCCGCCCGCGCCATCGGGTTGATGCGGGCGACCCGGCCGGCGAAGACCCGCTCGCCGAAGCCCTCGACCCGCAGGCTGGCGGTCTGGCCGACGGCGAGCCGCGCCACCTGTCCGGCCGGGACGGTCGCCTCGACCTCGACCTGCGACAGGTCGACGATGGTGAACATGGCGGCGTTGACCGCCAGCGTCTCGCCGGGATTGACGGCGCGGGTGGCGACCATGCCGTCGATCGGGCTGAGCACCACCGCGTCGCGCAGCGCCTTGCGCGCCAGATCGACCTGGGCGGCCAGCGCGTCGGCCTGCGCCCGCTGGAAGCCGAAGCTGCTCTCGGCCTGATCGAGGCTGGTGTCGGAAACGATGTTGCTGCGGTTCAGGGTGCGGTTCTTGGCGAGCGTCTTCTCGGCCAGCACCAGCTGGGCGCGGGCGCCTTCCAGGTTGGCCTGCTTCTCATTGAGGCGGGCGGCGAGCTCCACCGTCTCGAAGCGGGCCAGCAGGTCGCCGCGGCGCACCGCCTGCCCCTCGCGCACCGGCACCTCGGCCAGCCGCGCCGCGACCTCCGCCTTCACCGCCGACTGTTCCATCGGCGTGACGGAGCCGCTGAGCCGCACCGTTTCCGTCAGGGTGCGCGGGACGACCGCCGTCACCTCCGCCGCCGCCAGCTCGACCGGACGGTCGGCGGCGGACACGGGCGGTGCGGCCGGCGGTGCGGGCGGGCGGCCGGACTGCCACAGCAGGGCGCCCCCGGCGACCAGCAGGGCCGGCAGCAGCCATCCGAGCCGGGCGGGCCAGCGCGACCGGCGCCGGCCGGCCGGCGGGGCCGATGCCGGTTCACCCGGCGCAGCCGGCGGCATCCCCTCCGCAGGGGAGGGGGACTGCGGCGGCTGCGTCGCCGGGGGAACGATCCGTTGCGGGGCGGTCATGGCTCTCGATCCAGTTCGGCCGATCCCGCCCGGCCTGCCTGTCCTGCTCGGTTGCTGGCAGGCGGTCGGGGGCGGGTGGTTGAGGGCGTGGCCGCGTCCCTCAATTAGGGGTGGGGTGAATGTTCCGTCAAGGTTCCCGTTGTCGCGCTTTGTGACAGGATGCCTTCGTCCGGTCGGCCACCGAACAACGGCATAGAGGTATTTGCCGAAAATCCTAATTGTCGACTTCGCGACAAGGGATCGAGCGGGCATCGGGACGTCATCTTCGGGACAGGCATCAAGAAACGGTCGCGTTGTCGCTTGACAGGCGTGGCCTATACATTGAAAAAGCGATGCATCAATTGTCCCGCCTGCGCCAACAGCACGGAAATCCCCTCGTGGTCAAACGAAGCCTCGCGACGATCCACGTCGCCGGAACGGTGCTGTGTCTGGCGCTCGGTCTGGCCGGCTGCACCGCCGAACCGCCGCAGGTCACGACGGCGCCCTCGGCGGAAACGGCCTATGTGCCCGACCCGAACGATCCGCTGTCGCGCTGGGTGCCGCTGATCCGCGAGGCGTCCCAGCGCTACGACATGCCGGAGAAATGGATCCGCGCGGTGATGATGCGCGAGAGCAACGGCCGCGCCACCACGAGCAGCGGCAAGGTGCTGACCAGTTCCGCCGGGGCCATCGGCCTGATGCAGGTGATGCCCGGCACCTACGAGCTGATGCGGACGCAGTATGGGCTCGGGCCCAACCCGGCCGACCCGCGCGACAACGTCATGGCCGGCACCGCCTACCTGCGCGAGATGTACGACCTGTTCGGCGCGCCCGGCTTCCTGGCCGCCTACAATTGCGGCCCGGCCTGCTACGCCCAGCATCTGGCCGGGCGCCAGCGGCTGCCGCGCGAGACGAAGCTCTATCTGGCGGCCCTGACCCCGGTTCTGCGCGGATCCTCGCCGCGGGAGGCGTCGCAGGCGGCCGGCTTCGGCGCCATCGAGGTCGCCGTGGTGCCGGACGACGCACCCAAGCCGCGCGGCGGCCAGCAGGCGCCGCAACCGGCACCGCAGCGGGCCGAGCCCGCACCCGCACCCGCACCCATCGTCGTTGCCTCCGCCGAAGCGCCGCCGTCCCGCGCGGTCGAGCCGCGGCGGATGGAGCCGCGCCCGGCGGAAGCGCCTCCGGTCCTCGCCGCGGTTCCTCCCCGGATTCCTGTCCTGGCCCCGGTGGCCGTGGCCTCGCTGCCGGCACCGGCGGCCCCGGTCGCCAAGCCGGTGCAGGTCGCCAGCATCGAACCGCCGCCGGCCCCGTCCATCCACCGCGTCAACCCGCAATTCACCACCCAGGTGGCCGAGGCGCTGCTGCCGCCGGACTCGGTGGGCAAGGGCGAGCGCGTGGTGATGCGCTTCGTTTCGCAGCGCGCCGACGGCTGCGGCAGCCTCGCCGGGCGCGACCGCGCCTGCGTGACGCTGGCGAGCGGGGCGGGGATGTAGGGTACGGGCATGGGATGGCTTCGGAGGCCGGCCATTTTCCCATCCGTACATTTTTCGCGCTCTTGCCTTCGGAGTTGATCCGTATCACTTACGGCTCGCATCCGCCCTGGCATAAAGATGTGATGGACCGGTCCGCACACACATCCAGCCCATACCCTCCCTGCGCGTGCTGCGGCGAAGAGGTTCTGCTCGGCGAGCCCATGTACTGGACTCCGGAGAGGCCGGGGCGCGTCTGGCACGATCTGTGCGCGCGGAGGGAAGGGCTGCTGCCGCCCCTGCCCAAGCCGACGCGCGGCAAACGGCGCAGCCCCAGGTCGCCCGCCGCCGAATCGCTGTTCTGAGCGGAATCGCCGTTCTGAAGGTTCCGGCGCCTCCTCCGAAACACCGCGCATGATGGAAAAGGGCGGTTTCCCGCCCCATTCCGTCTGCCATCCCGACCGGCCCCCCGTCACTGCCCCGGCAGCGGCGCCTCGGGATGGACGAGCCCGGCCGCGCGCAGATCCTGCCAGAAGGCGGCGGGCACCGTCTCCTCCAGCGCGGCGCGGTCCTCGGCGATGCGGTCCGGCCGGCTTGCGCCGGGTATGACGGCGGCGACCGCAGGATTGGCAAGCGCGAACTGGAGCCCGGCGGCCTTCATGCTGATGCCGTGGCGGTCGGCCATCGCCTTGATGCGGGCCACCTTGTCGAGAATCGCCGGGCTGGCGGGCGCATATTCGAAGTTCGGCCCGCCGACCAGAGCGCCCGAGCTGTAGGGGCCGCCCACGACGATGCCGAGGCCGCGTTCGACCACCTTCGGCATGACGCGCTGCAACGCCCGGCCGTGGTCGAGCAGGGTGTAGCGCCCGGCCAGCAGGAATCCGTCGGGGCGTGGCCCCTCCAGCTCGAGCAGCAGCTCGATCGGCTCGACCTTGTTGACGCCCAGGCCCCAGGCCCCGATGACGCCCTCGTCGCGCAGCCGGTCGAGCGCCTTGAAGGCGCCGTTGCGCGCGCTTTCGAACATCGCCAGCCACTCGTCGCCATAGAAATCCTGGGCGACGTCATGCACGAAGGCGATGTCGATGCGGTCGGTCTTCAACCGCTTCAGGCTGTCCTCGATCGAGCGCAGGGTGGCGTCCGCCGAATAATCGTTGACGATCCGGTTGGGGCGGCCGTGGCGGAACACGTCGCCCTTCTCGCCCTGGTCGCGGGCGCTGACATCCTCGACCTCGTCGAGGATGACGCGGCCGACCTTGGTGCTGATGACATACTCGGCGCGCGGTCGGCCGGCGAGTGCCTCGCCCATGCGGAGCTCGGCGAGGCCGGCGCCGTAGAAGGGCGCGTTGTCGAAATAGCGGATGCCGTCGTTCCAGGCCGCCTCGACCGTCGCGAGCGCCTCGTCCTCGGGGATGGCGCGGAACATGTTGCCGAGCGGCGCGGCGCCGAAGCCAAGCTTGCCGGGCAGGATTTCCTTGATTGCCATGGTTTCTTCCTTTGGTGGGGTTGGGTGGCGACCGGCTGGGATCAGCCGACCCGGACCGGATCGAGCGCCGGAGCGCTCCGCTCGGCGATGCGGGCGGGGCAGTCCCGGAAATGGGCCGTCTCGCGGTGGACGGCAACGGCCGCGGCATCGACAGGGAGCTTGTCGGGCACATGACGACGCCGGCCCGGCCGATGATGCCCTGCGTATTTCGTCGCAGTGCCCGCACAGGTGGTTGCTTGAGGTGCCCGCTTCTCCTAGCGTTGGTCGCTTGGGCAAACGACATAACGACAGGCAAGGGGGGCACCGCGATGGATGAGGGCGAGACGGTCGTCGGAGGCGAAGCGCAGGACAAGCCGAGGAAGAAGCGGAAGGCGCCGAAGCTGAAGGATCTCGGCCTCGGGGTGCCGGCGACCGGCGGCGAGGTGTTGCGCGACGCCAAGGAGAATGCGGCCATCGAGGCCCATTGGCGCGATCTGGCCGGCGCCAAGCCGCCGAAGGGTGGTGGCAAGCTCAAATATGTCGACGAGCTGGCCCGGCTGCAGTTCGAGCTGATCAAGCTGCAGGAATGGGTGCGGCTGAACGGGCTGAAGGTCTGCGTGCTGTTCGAGGGGCGCGACGCCGCCGGCAAGGGCGGTGTCATCAAGCGCATCACCGAAAGCCTCAACCCCCGCGTCTGCCGGGTCGTGGCGCTCGGAACCCCGACCGAGAAGGAGCGCGGGCAATGGTATTTCCAGCGCTATGTCGCGCAGCTTCCCGCCAAGGGCGAGATCGTGCTGTTCGACCGCAGCTGGTACAACCGCGCCGGCGTCGAGCGGGTCATGGGCTTCTGCACCGACGAGGAGTATCACGAGTTCCTGCGCGCCTGCCCGGTGTTCGAGGAGATGCTGGTGCGCTCCGGCATCATCCTGGTCAAATACTGGTTCTCGGTCAGCGACGATGAGCAGGAGAAGCGCTTCACCGAGCGCATGCGCAATCCGATCAAGCGCTGGAAGCTCAGCCCGATGGATCTCGAATCCCGCAAGCACTGGGTCGAGTATTCCAAGGCCAAGGACGTCATGCTGGAGCACACCGACAAGAAGCTGACGCCCTGGTACATCGTCGACGCCGACAACAAGAAGAAGGCGCGGCTGAACTGCATCCATCACCTGCTTCAGCGGATCCCCTACCAGGACATCGCGCCGGTGGAGCTGGAGCTGCCGCCGCGGCAGGGCGACGACGGCTATGTCCGGCCGAAGAAGTCGAAGCAGAACTGGGTCGAACAGGTGTATTGAGGGGCCGGCTCAGGGCCTGGGCCGCCCGCCGGTCCGGCGGGTGGCTCACACGCCACCCGCCGCCGTCATCCGCTCCTGGAAGACCTCCTGCAACTGCGTGAGGAAGGCGCGGACGGCAGGATTGGCGCGGCGGCTTTCGGGCCACAGCGCGGTGACGGTGTGCCGTTCGACGGCGAACTCCATCAGGATCGGCACCAGCTCGCCCCGCGCGACATGGGCCGCCACGACGAAGTTCGCGGCGATGCCGATGCCGCCGCCGGCCACGAGCATGGCGACGACCGCGTCGCTCACATCGGCGACGATTCCGGACGGCGGCACGATTTCGACCTCGCGGCCGCCGATCCGGAACGGCCAGCGGAACGGCTGGCCCGTGCTCTGGTAGCGCAGGCTGACCGTGTCGTGCCCCTCCAGCTCGTCCGGGTGCCCCGGCGTGCCCCGCGCGGCGAGGTAGGCCGGCGACGCATAGGCGCACAGCCGGTGGGGGGCCAGCCGGCGCGACAGCAACCCTGAGTCCGGCAGGTCGCCGATGCGGACGGCGACGTCGATGCCCTCTTCGACGATGTCGGTCATCCGGTCGTTCAGCCGCAGATCGACGGTCACCGCGGGATGGAGCTTGCGGAAGGCCGGCAGCGCCGGTGCGATCACATGAACGCCGATGGGCAGCGACGCCGCGATCCGCAGGGTGCCCGACGGCTCGGACCGCGCCGTCCTCGCCGCCTGCTCGATATCCTCGGCGTCGCGCAGCAGCCTGAGCGCACGTTCGTGCAGGTCGCGCCCCTCCGCCGTCAGCGTCAGCGCGCGTGTCGTCCGCGTGAACAGCGAGACGCCGAGATGCCGCTCCAGCCGCTGCACGCTCCGGCTCACCGCCGAGGGCGAGATCGCAAGCGACCGCGCGGCGGCGGTATAGCTTCCCAGCGAACCGGCACGGGCGAAGGCGATCAGGCCGGTCAGCCGTTCGAATGCCATCTGTTCCTTCATGGCATCAGTGAAGCAACATCGGCGCCCATTATCAACCCTGCGGCAGCGGATTACATGGCTGTGCGAACGACGGTTCCAACAACAGCCCTGCGAGGTCAGAGTGAGCGACACCATGAAGGCGATCCGCCAGCACGCATTCGGCGGCCCCGAGATGCTGGTCTGGGAGGATGTCCCCAAGCCGGAAGCGAAGGCGGGCGAGGTGCTGGTCCGCGTCCACGCGGTCGGCATCAATCCCCCCGACTGGTACCTGCGCGACGGCTACAGGGCGCTGCCGCCCGACTGGCGGCCGCAGGTCTCGTTCCCGCTGATCCTCGGCACCGACATTTCGGGCGTGGTCGAGGCGGTCGGCGGCAACGTCGAGGGCTTCGCGGTCGGTGACGAGGTCTATGCGACGGTCCGCTTTCCCGGCGATCTCGCAGGCGGAAGCAAGGCCTATGCGGAGTATGTCAGCGTCCCGGCGTCCGACCTCGCGCCGAAGCCGGCCGGCATCGACCATGTGCAGGCGGCGGGGGCGCCGATGTCGGTGCTGACTGCCTGGCAATTCCTGGTCGAGCTGGGCCACGGCGAGCCGAACCCGTTCCAGCCGGACCCGCACCGGCCGGTGCCGCTCGACGGCAGGACGGTCCTCGTCAACGGCGCCGCGGGCGGCGTCGGCCATCTGGCGGTCCAACTGGCGAAGTGGAAGGGCGCGCGGGTGATCGCGGTCGCCTCGGGACGGCATGGGGCGCTGCTGCGCGATCTCGGCGCCGACGAGGTCATCGACTATACCAGCTCCGCCCCCGAGGAGATTGCGCGCGACCTCGATCTGGTCGTCGATGCCGTCGGCGGCGCTCCGGCGGCGCGCTTCCTGCGCACCCTGAAGCGTGGCGGCGCGCTGTTCCCGGTCTATCCGCTGGGCTTCGCCGGTGCCGGGGAGGCTGCGGCGCTGGGCGTCACCGTGTCGACGGCGCAGGTGCGTTCCAGCGGGGCGCAGCTTCGGGAGATCGCCCCGCTGCTGAGCGACGGGACGATCCGGGTGGTCATCGACAGCACATTCCCACTGGCCGATGCCGCCAAGGCGCATGAGCGCGCGGCCCGGGGGCATATCCAGGGAAAGATCGTGCTGACCGCCGGGTGAGCCGGCAGGCGAAGCCGGCTTGACCACCGGTTGCGCCACCGGTTGCGCAACCGGCGCCGTGGCCTCCGCCCGGATCGGCCCGGTTCAGCGCGTGGCCGTCCGCAGCCGGTCGAAGCTGGCCCACACGCCGTCGGTCCCGTCCCATTGGCCGCTGGTGGCGCCCTTGGAATATTCGGTAGCGCGCTGCTCGAAGAAGTTGGCGTGCTCGACCCCGTTCAGGATCTCCACCAGCCAGGGCAGCGGGTGCGGCTTGACCGGCTCGTAGCCGCCGTCGACCGGCTTGAAATAGCCGTAGAGCGTCGGCAGCCGGAGCTGGGTCAGCCGCCAGTCGGCGACATAGTGGACATAGGCGCGGATGTCCTCGGGCGTCATTCCCTTCACCGCGCCCAGGCCGAAGGCCAGCTCGATGAAGCGCTCCTCCAGCCCGACCATGGTGCGGCAGACGTCCAGGATGTCGTCGCGCACCGACGGCGTCATCGCGCCGGTCTCGCGGTTCCATTCGTGGAACAGCCGGACGATGCCTTCGCAATGCAGGCTCTCGTCGCGCACCGACCAGGTGACGATCTGGCCCATCCCCTTCATCTTGTTGTGGCGCGGGAAGTTCAGCAGCATGGCGAAGCTGGCGAACAGCGCCATGCCCTCGGTGAAGGCGCCGAACATCGCCAGCGTGCGCGACACGTCGGCCACCGTGCCGACCCCGAAGCTGTGCATGTAGTCGGCCTTGTCGCGCATCTCCGCATAATCGCGGAAGGCGGCGAACTCGGTCTGCGGCATGCCGATGGTGGTCAGCAGCAGGGCGTAGGCGTCGATGTGGACCGTCTCCATGTTGGTGAAGGCGGCCATCATCATCTGCACTTCCAGCGGCTGGAAGATCGGCATGTAGCGCTTGAGATAGTTGTCGCTGACCTCGACGTCGCTCTGGGTGAAGAAGCGGAAGATCTGGGTCAGCAGGTTGCGCTCGCCGTCGGTGACGCGCTCGGAGGTCCAGTCCTTGATGTCCTCGCCGAGCGGCACCTCCTCGCCCATCCAATGGACCTGCTGCTGCTTCTTCCAGTAGGCGTAGGCCCAGGGGTAGCGGTCGACGTTGTAGGCGGCCGAGCCCTGCAGCAGCCCGACGCGGCCGGTGCCGATCAGGCTGACGGGATCGAGGTGGAGAAGCGAGGTCATGGGGCGGGGATCCGTGATGGCGACGGGGAAGGCGGGCGGACCGAAGCGGGACGGCTCACTGGCATTATAGGACGGCGACGAGCGTAAACTGTGTGTTGGATAGCTTTCGCATCCGTGCCTTCACCCTATTCCATTAAGCCAAGTTGCCGAGAGGGCGTAAACTTATGCGACCGTGCGCTGCACCGACGCTGCTAAAAGGATACGGTCAGTTTACGACTGCGACAAGCGCGATCCGATCGCCAGAGCGTGCTAAGGGGCGTTGCCCCTCGCGCCTCCAAGCGCCGTCTACGGCAGACCGGGCCGCGTCCGCCGCATGGCCGTGGGCCATGCGTCCGCCGCAGCCTCGGCCCGCTCGACGGCGCTTTCCGTTGCTACCCCCAGTCTCGCCGACGGGCAGGCGGTCAGGCACAGCCTGACCGCCACCCTCGACTACGCCGCCCGGCGCCGCTCCATGGCCGCATCGAGGTCCAGGGCCTGCATCCGGCGCCACGCGCTCGGCGGCGCGGCAGCGGCCCGGGCGACGAGGTCCTCGTCACCGACAAGGACGGCCGTCATCCTTGCGCGCGTGACCGCCGTGTACAGCATCGCCCGGTCCAGCAGGCGAGAGCGGACGATGGGGATGATGACGCGGCGGAAGGCGGAGCCCTGTGCCTTGTGGGTGGTGACGGCCCAGCCCCTCAGAACGCGGTCCAAGTCGTTGCGGCGGATCTCGGCGGTCGTGCCGTCGTCGAACCAGGCTTCGGCCCCGGCGGCCGTCGCCCGAAGCAGCACGCCCAGGGCACCGTTCATGATGTCGACGACGTCTTCTTCCCCATCGTCCCGCACCCGGCCGGTGCGGTGGTCGTAGGAATTCTTAGTCCAAAGAATCTTTGACCCGACATGGAATCCCCAGTCGTGGATCGCCGGTTGGTTCACCATCCACCGACGCTCGACGGCATCGCCAACCTCGGCGACGCCCGCGGGGCCGTGCTTCGTCATGCCAAGGATTTGCACGTCGGCCTTGTGCAGGCGCTGGACGGCCCCGCGGTCGCCTGCCGCTGGCGGCGGCCCCGCGAGCGCGCCGAACGCCTCCAGGACCTTCCCCGCCACGTCCGCTGACCCGCACGGGAGGAGGAAGACACCTTGCCGGTCCGCCGCTCCGGGGTCGAACGCCTCCAACCTCGGCAGGTGCCCCTCACGGATCCCATGCGCGACCTGTGGGATGCCCGATGCCCCGTCCTGCCGATGGGGGACGCGCAGCGCGACGCGGGGAACACACGAACTCGCCGCGATCGCCGCGGCCGGGTTCCCGGCCTTGATGGGCGGCAGCTGGCCGATGTCGCCGACAAGGAGGATGTCCGCCTCGGCGGGCGTGGCCGTCAGGAGCAGCCAAAGGTCCGGCGTGCTGACCATGGAGCACTCGTCCACCACCAGAAGCCCGCGGCCGAGCTTGAAGCGCCCGTGCTCCAAGTCCTTGAGGAAGCGGTAGATGGTCATGGCGTCGCCGCCGGTCGCCTCGCGCAGGCGCTTCGCCGCCCGGCCGCTCAGCGCCACCTGGGCGTAGTCGCCTCCCACGGCCCGGCGCGCCGCCCTCATGACCGCCTGGACGATGGTGCTCTTCCCGGTCCCGGCGCCGCCCGCGATGGCGGCCACCCCGGAAGTGAGCGCCATGAAGACCGCCTCCCGCTGCTCCGGCTCGAAGCGGATGCCATTCTCGCGCTCGACCTCCGACAGCACGGTCGCAATGATCGCGCGGTCGACCGGCTGCCGGGGGCGCAGGAGGCGGTCGGTGATGGCCTCCTCGATCTGCCGTTCCATGTGCCAAGGCGCCCGTGCCTGGTACCGTCCGGAGCCGAGGTCGATGAGGTCGCCGACCTCCACCGCCATCTTCATCGCGGCCTCGGCCATGGCTGCCGCCCCTCGGCCAAGCATCGCGCGGACGCGGGGCAGGAGGTAGGTGCCGGTCACCACGGTGTGGCCACCGAGGTTGCTGTGCTCGGTCGTGCGGAAGGCCCTGGAGGCGGCGACGTCCACCGCCGACAGGAGCCGCCGCCGGTCGGTCGGGAGCACGCCGCTGGCGAGCGCGGCGGCATCGACCTTCGCCCAGGGTTCAATGAGCGTCATCAGGTAGGGGTTCTCACGGAACCTTGCGCCTGCCTGGGCGCCATACAGGGCAACCGCCGTGTTCGCCGCCCTGCCGTCCAAGCCAAGCCCGTCGAGATCCTCAAGGGCGGTGACCTCGTCGAGCAGGAGGCCGAAGGCGTCGATGATGGAGGCCGCCTTGGGAATGTCCAGCACCGCCGCCAGCGCCTCGACGTCGCGGCGGCGGATCGCGTCGTAGAGGCCGGTGCCGAGAGCATCCCAGAGGCGCTCGGCGTAGCCCACGCCGACGCCCTTAATCCTGGGATTGCGCGCGATCCAGCGGCGGATCGCGTCGCCCTGCGGTGCGAGCGGGGCTGCCCAGTCCGCGACGATGTGGTCGGCCATCTCGTCGCGTTGCCGCTGATGGTCGAAGACGGGATGACCCTCGATGCGCCCGGTAACCCGCCAGACCTCTCCCTCGACGGGTTCGCGCGGCAGGACACGGGCGTGTATCCGCGCCCGCATCAGCTTGCCGCCCTCCGCGTCGGGGTCGCGCCCGATCAAGATGCCGCCGCCGAACCCTGCGGCGTGGAACGAGGTGACCTGGAGCCGTGCGGTGACGACCGTCACGGCATCCTCCCCGTCTCGGCCATGAGGCGTCGCACGGCGCGCAGGCGCTCGTTCTCGCTGCGCAGCTGGGCGTTCTCGGCCCGCAGGCGCATTACCTCCTCCTCCAGCGACTTCGTGCGCACGTCGGAGCGCGCCTTCGTCTCCTGCTGGATGCGCGCCTCGGCAAACGCCGTCTGCGGGCGATGGGTGTCGGCTTCCAAGCCCAGGGCCGTGGTCGCCTCGTCGAGGATCAGCTTGGCGGCCTGGTTGGCGTAGAACACGCCGCGGTCGAAGCCGCAGGCTGAGGCGATGACGGAGAGGTTCGGGCGGCCATCCCGCGCGGGGAGTCCACGGCCTTCCTCCTCAAGGGCCCTCAGGTAGCTCTGGAGCCGCCTGACGTTGTCCTCGCCCTTCAGCACACCCCTCACGGCGTCCTCCCGCCAGACGCGGACTTCCCGCCGGTGCCGCGGTGCATGGTCGGCAGTTCAGCGTCGAGCCGCTCTGGCGACAGTCCCGACCGGGCCGCGTTGTGCGACCACCGAACGAACCGCTCGAGGAGGTCGCGGTTCTCCTGCTCGAGGCGGGCGATCTCCGCCCGCAGCCTCGCGATCTTGCGGTTGGCCTCGGCGATGGCGGCGTCCCCGAGGCTGTCGGCGCCGACAGCCTCCCTGGATTCCGCCAGCCGCTTCTGCGCCGCCTCCCACGCCCCGATGATCCGTGCCTGCTTGTGCATGGCGGGCTTGGTGTAGAGGTGGCCGACCTCCGTCGCCAGCACCGCGAGGTAGCGGGCCCACGTCAGCTTTCCGGTCCAGCCGTCCAGGAGGCGCACCGCCTTCTCGATGTCGGCCTCGGTCAATCTCGGCGCGCCCATCAGACACCTCTTAGCAAAGCGAGTTCATCCCCCGGCACCTTCTCGTCCGCGGTGTCTGGGGCAACAACGTCGCGGACCTCGGCTGCCAAGCCGGTCTTCGCCTGCGGCCGTCGCGGCGGCGGCAGGGTGATCAGGGTGCCGTCCGGGGTCGCAGGGTCAAGCATGCGCCGGATCGCCGCCGCCCACCGCACCTCCTTCTCGGCGTGGATCTTGAGCCATCGTTCGACACCCGGCTCGCCGTCATCGAGGGCACGGCGACAGTTCGCGAGGGCGCGCTGAGTGATCGCCAGTTGGTTCCTGGCCTCGGCAAGATGTCGCTCGTCGCCCTTGATGAAGGTGTTCTCGCCGCAGTTGATGCAGTTCTTGTCCTTCGGGCAGGGCGTCAGGGCGTAGTTGTGGCGGCACAGGCCGAACCGGGTGCTGATGACCGAACCAAGTTCTAGCCGGAGAGCAACGTCGTGGCTGATCGCCTCTTTGCGAGCGCGCCCCGCGACTTTCTCCTCCAGCGGCCCGACGATGCGGATCTCCCTGGGCGCCCGCTCGCCCATCCTCAGGAAAGCGTCGATGAACGCCTCCTGCGGGATGTGGTCGTACCATGCGTTCTGGGAAACCTTCTTCCGACCCGACCAGAACGCGATGAGAGCCTGCGACAGGTGCTTCGACTGTGCGAGGGTGTTCAGCAGATGACGCGGCTGGTGCGTGTTCAGCTTCCACGGCTTGCCGGTGTCCGGGTCAACCAGCCCATGCCGTTCAAAGATGGTCTGACCCGCGGGCTTCGAGCCGAGCTCGTGCTTGACCTGGCTGTAACTGATCAGGTCGGGGACGTATTCCTCAGTGTCTCCAAAGCCCCTGAGGATGTTCCGGGGAAGGCAGAACAGGGCATCGCTCGCCTTGAGATCGTGCTTTTTGTCCGCAAAGGGGAAGCCGTTGGGCAGGACGGACGCGACGTACCGCTCCACGGAGGCAAAGGTGTAGAGACTGACGCCCTTGCGTGACGTCATCACCTCGGTCCCGGTCCTGGCTGGGTTCTTGGTCCTGTCGCCTGTCGCTTCAAGCGCGCGGTCTAACACTGAACCCGAGGTGATCTCGCTGCTCTTCCCCAGGATCTTGGCGATCTCCCATCTGGTGAGCGGCTGCCCGCGCAGGTGCTCCCACCCGGAAGGGAGGAACAGTTGACCTGGGTTGTCCTCATACCACTTAGCCGCCGTCCTGGCCTGGGCACCCAGGACGGTCAAGCGCCGCACCGCTTCTCGCGCAATCTCCGCCCACTCAGCGGTCGTGGCGAACTTCGTCATCGGCTCTCCGCCCTTGAGCGGGCGCCAGGAGATGCCGTAGGTGCCATCCATCTCGGTTTCGCATCCCGCCGGGAGCGTCAGGATCTCATTGACCCGTGACGGCGCGAACATGCCGAGGGCGAACCAGGCGGTCACAACCACGTCCGGCACATAGTCGCTGGTGTGGAACACGCCTGCCAAGTCGAGCACGCACTTCAGGTGCGGCAACTTCTCGACGCCGTCGTGGTCTCCCTCTGCCATGTTCACGCGATCGTTCCGCCGCGCGCCCTGATACTGGAAGGGATTCCTCCAAAGCAGGTGGGCCTTCGAGAGCCGGGCTGTATTGACGAGCTCCAGAGCGAGGCGCTCCAGGAATCTGCCGAAAGACCATTGGTCCGACAGGTCAGCACGGATGATCTCCGTCGCATGGTCGAGCACGGTGGGAGTGAGGTGGATGATGTCGGGTGCCTTGCCGAGGTCTCGAAATGCCTTCTCCACGCACCGCAACACGGTCAGGAACTTCGACGGGGAACTGTTGGCCGTCGTACGCATGAACTCAACGACCAGCGCCCTCGCTTGGTCGAGGAAAGGTTGTGCGAAATCGACGGCGGTCGGGGATCGCACACCCTTGCGCCTCGTTTCGTAGGTCGTGAAGTGCACCACGAGACCGACCGGGTTCTGGCCGCGCCCCGCGAAGAAAGGGCGCAGGTCCCACGAGGCAGAAGACCACTGAAGGCTGCCAAACCCAGCGGTGAACCAGCGATACGACTTCGCGTGCTCGATGAACGCATCCACGTTCTGCCGGGCCGTCCGATCCTCAGCGCCGACGAAGGGAACGATGACGGCCGTCAAGGTGCAGTTCCCCCATGTGCAGCATCCCGCTCGGCAATGATGCCGTGAACGGCGCTGATCTGCTCGAGCGTGATGAGCTTGATGCGGTCCTCCGTCTCGGTCTTCAGATCCTCCGTCAGAACCTGCAAGAGGTCCTCCCAGGGCGCCTCCCTGAATGGCTCGAACTTCCGGCAACCCAGGCAGGCACGAGGAGCATCCTGGTGGCAGTTGGCCTTCGTGCCGCAGGCGCCGAGGGAATGGCCCATGAGATGAGCGAAGTCACGGATAACGGCACTCGCATCGCCTCGTCGGGTCGCCTCGTCCAGGCCGTTGATCAGGCGCCCTTGGAACGCCTGCGCCAGGAAGCTCATCTCCGGTCCCAGGGCATCCTTGATGGGCTTCTGAAGCATGGGCATGGCTGCCCGGTAATACTGGATGCAATGCGTGGTGCGGTGCGTCAGCAGGCGGGCGACCTCATGGTCGGAGGCCCCCAGCGCCAGGGCCCGGGTGCCGAGCGTGTACCTGAAGCGATAGGAGAACACGGGGATCGGCCCCTTGAGCCGGGTCGAGTAGGTCTCGACGCGAGCGAAGACGGCTGCGATCCGCTTCGCGATCTGCTGGGAGTTCTCGCTGAACAATGGGGTTTCGGGTGCGGAGCCCCGTCGTGTATCGGAGGCCAGGTAGCGCAGGAGGACTTCGGCCAGGACGATCGGCGCCTTCCGCTTCCACCGTTCTTTGACGACGGCTTTTTCGCCCTTGGCCAGCGGGATGCAGAGGGTCACCTCCTTGCCTTCGGGGCCGTCGTTGATGAGCACGTCACCGACCGTCGTTCGCGCGATTTGGACCGGGCGCACGCCGGTGCCGATCAGGAACCAGACCAGTGCCCAATCCGGGAGGGACAGGCTGCCGTTCTCGTAGGCGTGGTTGATGCCTTCTTGGATGCTCTTCAATTCCTGCTCAGTGAAGGCGCCCCTCTCAGGATCGTTTGCCATCAGGGCGAAGTACCAGCCGTTTCCCTTTTCCTCCCATTTCTCCGGCGACTGGAGGAAATCCTTCACATCCTGCTCAAGACCTGGGAGGCCACTCTCGACCCAGTGGCCAAGCACGGCTTGCATGAACGCCCAACTTGCCAAGCCGTAGTCCTTCGGCCACGTCTCGAGATCCTGAAGTGTGAGGGTGGTAGAAGTTTTCTCTTTCCGTGAAGCAATATCACGGGCCAATCGCCCCGCATAATACGTGCAACGATCAGCGTAAATAGTAGAACGAGTTCTCAACAACATAATTAAGATTGTTGTTAGAGACTGATGCCATACGCTGCCTTCCGATCGCCACGAAAAATCAAACCAGAATGGCCTGATATCGCTAGTTACTACAGTCACACCGTCGAGATTTATGAGAACGTTCCGCCCGTCAAGCAAACGAACATCAATAGATTTTTGAATTTTATGCTCAGCTGATATGTTCATTTATTATCTTCTCGCGACGCTGATCTCTTCGGAGCATTCGGGACGGACATGCTATCCATCATTTTCTCGGCGATCTGATCGGCCTTTCGCTTGGTATGACGCCGGGCGTAGCGAGCCCCCATCGAAGACTCCCCTGACCATCCCTGGAGACGGTTGCGCATCTTCACCTCCTCGGAATGGCTGGGGCGCTCATTCTCTGGAAGAGAGTCGATGGTCGCGCTGAAATTGTCGTTCCAAGACCGGCGAACGGTGTGCGGCGCCATGAAGTCAGGGACACCCCCAACCTGCTCGCGAACACGCTCGAACACGCGGTTCATGGCCCTGAGAGACAGATGGCGACCATGTTCATCAGTGAAGAGGTGGCCGCGCCGTCGAGCCTCCTTCGGGAGCTTGGACCAGTGATGCTCGATGAAGGCGTCAAACGCCTCAGCCGTCTTCGGGGCGATCGGCACGGTGCGCGCGATCGTCTTGGAAACGTGGATCTCGAAGCGGCGTGCGCCGTACTGCACGTGGTCCGCCTTGGCTTCGCGAACCTCGTGGCGCCGAGCGCCGGAGTCAAGCAGAAGGCGCCAGAGCAGGTAGTTGCGAGACTGAACGAAACCCGGCGTGAACGGGTTCTCAGGCGCTCCAGGGACGAGAGCCTCCTCGATCCGGAGAAGAACGTCCCGACCGACACCCTCCAGCGCCAGTTCATCGTCAGACCGCGGTGTGGTGCGGGGTGCCAGTTGCCGAAGCCGATTGATAACCAGCGGGCCGAGTGTACGAAGTTCCTCCGATGCGCGTTGCTGACGCTCAAGAGAGCCGATCCGCCTGTTGAGGTGCCACTCGATGTACGCTGCCACCCACCGGACACGCGCGGCAATCTCGGCAGCATCGACCGAGGTGCGCTCCGGCCGCTTGAGCTTACGTGGGTGAGGGCGGACAGATTCGATGCTGACGACTTTCGGTGCGCGAGGTGCCTCAGCATCCCGCTCGACACGCCGTTCCTGATCGGCCGCCGTGAGACCCAGGAAATCGGCAAGATCCTCGGCGTCCTCGATACTGAGAAAGTCGCCGTGCGTCAGGTCATGATCGATGTCGCGCGCCTTGCCCAGGGCCCACAGCACCACCATTCCGAGCGTCCGCAGAACCTTAGCTGTAGTGTTTGGCGCCTTCGCAGCGTTCCGATACTCGGTTGTTGCGTACACGTTGGGCCAAAAGAGCGGCATGCCCTGCCGGTCTACGAGGACCGCCAAGTCCTCGCCTGAGCGAGCCTTAAACCTTCTGACCTGGAATTGGGACATGTTTACGCTTCGCCCGACGTCCTAACATTGCTATGCGGACAGCGTGGCAAAGTTTACGGATAAAGTCAACTTGACAGCGCAGAGAAACCCACACAAAGGTTCCTCTGCGGCTGCCGAAGTTTACGATATCAGGATAGGTCCTGCTACTGGCAGGCGAGGCATTCCTCGTAGTCGGTGCGCGGCACCTGCAGGTCTGCCTTGTCCGCCGCACGCTCCTTGCCGGCGAAGGCGGCGCGCTGCACCGACTTGGAGCGGCAGTAGTAGAGGCTCTTCAACCCCTTTTCCCAGGCGGTCCAGTGCAGCATGTGCAGGTCCCACTTGTCGATGTCGCCCGGCAGGTAGAGGTTGATCGACTGGCTCTGGCAGATGAAGGGCGTGCGGTCGGCGGCGAACTCGACGATCCAGCGCTGGTCGATCTCGAAGGCGGTGCGGAAGACCGCCTTCTCGTCGTCATCGAGGATGTCGAGATGCTGGACCGAGCCCTCATGCTCGATGATCGACTGCCAGATCTCCGGCCGGTCGGCGCCCTTGGCGGCCAGCAGCCGTTCCAGATGGGGGTTGCGCACCGGCATCGAGCCGGACAGCGTCTTGTGGGTGTAGATGTTGGCCGGGATCGGCTCGATGCAGGCGCTGGCCCCGCCGCAGATGATGCTGATCGAGGCGGTCGGCGCGATCGCCAGCTTGTGGCTGAAGCGCACCATCATGTTGCGCTCGGCGGCGTCGGGGCAGGGGCCGCGCTCGTGGGCCAGCAGCACCGAGGCGGCGTCGGCGTCGCGGCGCAGCTTGCGGAAGAAGCGCAGGTTCCACGCCTTGGCCACTGCGCTTTCGAACGGCACGCCCCGCGCCTGGAGGAAGGAGTGGAAGCCCATCACCCCCAAGCCCACCGAGCGTTCGCGCATCGCCGAGTAGACGGCGTTCTCCATCCCCTCCGGCGCCTCTCCGATGAAGCGGGTCAGCACATTGTCGAGGAAGCGCAGGACGTCCTCGACCAGCCCCTCCTCGCGGTTCCACCCGTCCCAGGTCTCCAGGTTCATCGAGGCGAGGCAGCACACCGCCGTGCGGTCGTTGCCCAGATGGTCCCTGCCGGTCGGCAGCGTGATCTCGCTGCACAGGTTTGAGGTGGAGACGCGCAGGCCGAGGTCGCGCTGGTGCTTGGGGAGCGCCCGGTTCACCGTGTCGCCGAACAGCAGGTACGGCTCGCCGGTCTGCATGCGGGCCTCCAGGATCTTCTGCCAGACCTGGCGCGCGTTGGCATGCTTCAGGACGGCGCCGCTCTTGGGGCTGATCAGGGGGAAGGGCTTGTCGTCGCGCACCGCCTCCATGAAGGCGTCGGTGATGACGACGGCATGGTGCAGGTTCAGGCTCTTGCGGTTGAAGTCGCCCGAGGATTTGCGGATCTCCAGGAACTCCTCGATCTCCGGATGGTGGATGTCGAGATAGACGGCGGCCGAGCCGCGCCGCAGCGAGCCCTGGCTGATGGCGAGCGTCAGGCTGTCCATCACCCGGATGAAGGGGATGATGCCCGACGTGCTGCCGTTGCCCTTCACGGCTTCGCCGATGGACCGCACGCCGCCCCAATAGGTGCCGATGCCGCCGCCGTTGGACGCCAGCCGGACGTTCTCGTTCCAGACATCGACGATGCCGTCGAGCGAATCCGGGACCGCGTTGAGGAAGCAGGAGATCGGCAGCCCGCGCGTGGTGCCGCCGTTGCTGAGGATCGGCGTCGCCGGCATGAACCACAGGCGGGAGATGGCGTCGTAGAGCCGCTGGGCGTGCGCAGCGTCGTCGGCATAGGCGGCGGCGACGCGGGCGAACAGATCCTGGTAGCTCTCGCCCGGCAGCAGGTAGCGGTCGTCCAGCGTCGCCTTGCCGAAGTCGGTCAGCAGGGCGTCGCGGCTGCGGTCGATGCGGATGACGGAGGGATCGGGCGGCGTCCAGCTCTGCACCGGCGCGCGGCTGACGCCGTGCCGGTCGTCCAGGCGATCCGGTGCCCTGCGGGGGAGCGTCAGCAGGTTCCCGTGACGGTCGAAACCGCTGGCGAGCTGCTGGGCGAGCTCAGGGGCATACTCCTGGGCAAAGTCTGGGGCGTGGGCCGGCATCCGTGATCCCTTGTTCCTGTGCGGCGGGACGGCACGACGGCACGGCATGCAGGCATCGGGCGAAAGCGCCACGGGCGAACACGCGCACCACCGGGTCACCCCGCCCGTGGACGTTCATCTGGTTACGGCAGGTCTCCTGGCTCGCGGGTCGTCGCGGCTTCGTCCGGCCTTCCCGGCGCGGCCCCTGAACATCAGGTTGGCACCAGTGACCCTGAAACGACGAAACCGCTCTCCGCTCACAGTTGCGGGGGCAGCGCCGGCCTGACCGCGCTTGCGCGGCGGCACCGGCTTCCCTCTTAGCCCCGTATCTTGTCGGACACGAGGACCGTAACGCTAGATACGGTAGAGCCTGGCCGTGCGGGCGTCAAGCTGGAAGTCCTTGCCGCCCGTCGCGCCCCAACCCGGTGCAGCACGCCGCCTTCGTCGCCGCCACCTGCAAATTTCCGGCACTGCCGACGCCAAGTGGCGTGCACCCCGGGATCAGGTCGCACGGCAACTCACACACGCTTTTCCTGTCTGCCGCTGAACCGATCCGGGGCGCAGTCCCCCGGGCCAGCGACTGCGGGGCTTGTCCGGCGGTCGGGCAATTTGCAATATACGCAGACCGATTTCGTAGATAACCGCTGAGTTTGTCACGTTTTGCGAAGCGGTTTCAGCGGATCGGCGAATTTTGCAAATAAGGTGCTGGGCATGGCCAAGGCGTTCATGGGGGTGCGGCTGCAGCGGCTGCGCGAGGAGAGGGGGCTGACCCAGACGGCACTGGCCCGCATCCTGGAGATCTCGCCGAGCTACCTGAACCAGCTCGAACGCAACCAGCGGCCGCTGACGGTGCCGCTGCTGCTGCGGATCAACGCCTCCTTCGGCATCGACGTGCAGCTCTTCTCGGAGGACGAGGAGGCGCGGATGGTCGCCGACCTGCGGGAAGCCCTGTCGGAAGCCGGAACCGGCGAGGCCATTGCGATCGCGGAGATCAAGGCGCTCGCCACCAACATGCCGGCGGTCGGCCGGGCGCTGGTGGCGCTGCACCGGCGCGGGCGCGGGCTGGCGGAACGGCTGGACGCCCTGGCGGCAGGGGCGATCCCGGCCGGGCCGGGCAGCGCCCTGCCGGCGATGCCCTACGAGGAGGTGCGCGACTTCTTCTATCGCCACCACAATCACATCGCCGCGCTGGACGAGGCGGCCGAACGGCTGTTCGCTGGGGCCGGGCTGGAGATCGGGGCGGTGGACCGCGGGCTGGAGCGGCTGCTGGCGGATCGCCACGGCATCCGTACGCTGGTGACCGACGACGCGGGCATGCCGGGGGGAGCGCTTCGCCATTTCGATGCCGCCGACCGGATATTGCGGGTCGCCCGGTCGCTGGACCCCGGCCGCCGCGCCTTCCAGATGGCGACGCAGCTCGCCTTCCATCGGGAGGCGGAGCTTCTGCACCGGCTGGTCGAGGAGGGACGGTTCTCCGGTCCGCAGGCACGTGCGCTCGCCCGCATCGGGCTGGCCAACTATTATGCCGGGGCGGTGGTCATGCCATACGAGGCCTTCCTGGAGGTGGCGGAGGCCGTGGCCTACGACATCGACCTGCTGGGCCAGCGCTTCGGCACCGGCTTCGAGACGGTGTGCCATCGGCTGAGCACGCTCCAGCGGCCGGGGGCTCCCGGCGTGCCCTTCTTCTTCGTCCGGGTCGACCGGGCCGGCAACATGTCGAAGCGCCAGTCCGCCACCAGCTTCCACTTCTCGCGCGTCGGCGGAAGCTGTCCGCTGTGGAACGTCTACGAAGCCTTCTCGGCGCCCGGCCGTGTGCTGACGCAGCTGGCGCGCATGCCGGACGGGCGGGCCTATCTGTGGATCGCCCGCAAGGTGGTTCACGGCCGCAGCGGCTTCGGCGCCCCGTCGAAGAGCTTTGCCATCGGGCTCGGCTGCGACATCCGGCACGCCGGACGGCTGGTCTACTCCCGCGGGCTGGCGCTCGGCGATCCGGACGCCGCCACGCCGATCGGCGCCGGCTGCAAGGTCTGCGAACGCCCGGCCTGTCCGCAGCGTGCCTTCCCGCCGGTCGGACGCACCCTGGCGGTCGACGAAAGCCTCAGCCGGTTCGAGCCGTATCCGGTATCCGCCTCCCCGGCCTGATCGGGGAACCCCGGCCCGGCATTGGTCGGGGCAAGGGAGCAGGCCGGCGCGGGGGCAATCTTCGCAGATTTCGCCGATTTGCAGGATCGGCCCGGCAAAGCTTCGCCTTTTCAGCCCTTTTCCGAACAGGGGCAGGTTCCGATGATGCGGGCATCCAACAGGCAGATCTCGCACAGGGAACACCCGATGACCACGACCGCGCCCGAGACCACGGCACCACTCCCCTTCAAGCCCAAGAAATCGGTGGCGCTGTCGGGCGTCACCGCCGGCAACACCGCCCTCTGCACCGTCGGCAAATCGGGCAACGACCTGCATTACCGGGGCTACGACATCCTCGACATCGCCGAGCGCTGCGAGTTCGAGGAGGTGGCCCATCTGCTGGTGCATGGCAAGCTGCCGACCTTCGCCGAGTTGAAGGCCTACAAGGCCAAGCTGAAATCCCTGCGCGGCCTGCCGACCAACGTGAAACAGGCGCTGGAATCCCTGCCGGCCTCCGCCCACCCGATGGACGTGATGCGCACCGGGGTGTCGGCGCTGGGCTGCGCGCTGCCGGAAAAGGACGACCACAACATCCCCGGCGCCCGCGACATCGCCGACCGGCTGATGGCCTCGCTCGGGTCCATGCTGCTCTACTGGTATCACTGGTCCACCAACGGCCGGCGGATCGAGGTCGAGACCGACGACGAGTCCATCGGCGCCCATTTCCTGCACCTGCTGCACGGGCGCAAAGCCTCGGCGCTGTGGGAGCGGGCGATGCACAGCTCGCTGATCCTCTATGCCGAGCACGAGTTCAACGCCTCGACCTTCGCCGGCCGGGTCATCGCCGGCACCGGCTCCGACCTGTATTCGGCGGTCACCGGCGCCATCGGCGCCCTGCGCGGCCCCAAGCATGGCGGCGCCAACGAGGTCGCCTTCGAGATCCAGAAGCGCTACGACAGCCCGGACGCGGCGGAGGCCGACATCCGCCGCCGGGTCGGGAACAAGGAGGTGGTGATCGGCTTCGGCCACCCGGTCTACACCGTCTCCGACCCGCGCAACGAGGTGATCAAGGGCATCGCCCACAAGCTGTCGGTGGACGCCGGATCGACCCGGATGTTCGACATCGCCGCCCGGCTGGAGGCGGTGATGTGGGAGGTCAAGCGGATGTTCCCCAACCTCGACTGGTTCAGCGCCGTCAGCTACCACATGATGGGCGTGCCGACGGCCATGTTCACGCCGCTCTTCGTCATCGCCCGCACCTCGGGCTGGGCCGCCCACATCATCGAGCAGCGCATCGACAACAAGATCATCCGCCCGAGCGCCAACTATGTCGGCCCGGACGACCGCGTCTTCGTCGCCATCGATCAACGCCAGTAAGGCGGACGCGTCATGAACTCGCCCGCCATGAACAGCTCATACCGCAAGCGGCTGCCCGGCACGGAGGTCGAGTATTTCGACGCGCCGGCCGCCGTCGACGCCATCCGTCCCGGCGCCTGGGCCGGGCTGCCCTACGTGTCGCGCGTGCTGGCCGAACAGCTGGTCCGCCGCTGCGATCCGGCGCTGCTGGACGAGGCCCTGCGGCAGCTCGTCGAGCGCCGGCGCGACCTCGACTTCCCGTGGTATCCCGCCCGCGTCGTCTGCCATGACATCCTCGGCCAGACCGCGCTGGTCGATCTCGCCGGCCTGCGCGACGCCATCGCCGGGAGGGGCGGCGACCCGGCCAAGGTCAACCCGGTGGTGCCGACCCAACTGATCGTCGATCACTCGCTGGCCGTCGAGCATGGCGGCTTCGACCCCCAGGCCTTTGCGAAGAACCGTGCCATCGAGGACCGCCGCAACGAGGACCGCTTCCATTTCATCGACTGGAGCCGGCGCGCCTTCGGGAACGTCGAGGTGATCCCGGCCGGCAACGGCATCATGCACCAGATCAATCTGGAACGGATGTCGCCGGTGATTCAGCTCCGTGACGGTGTCGCCTTCCCCGACACCTGCGTCGGCACCGACAGCCATACCCCGCATGTCGATGCGCTGGGCGTCATCGCCATCGGCGTCGGCGGGCTGGAGGCCGAAACGGTGATGCTCGGCCGCGCCTCGATGATGCGGCTGCCGGACATCGTCGGCGTCCGCCTGACCGGCCGGCACCAGCCCGGCATCACCGCCACCGACATCGTGCTGGCGCTCACCGAGTTCCTGCGCAAGGAGCGCGTGGTCGGCGCCTGGCTCGAGTTCTTCGGCGATGGCGCCGCCGGCCTGTCCATCGGCGACCGGGCGACCATCTCCAACATGTGCCCGGAATACGGCGCCACCGCCGCGATGTTCGCCATCGACCGGCAGACCATCGACTATCTGCGGCTGACCGGCCGCGCGCCGGAACAGGTGGCGCTGGTCGAGACCTACGCCAAGACGCTGGGCCTGTGGGCCGACGCGCTGGAAAGCGCCGGGTACGAGCGGGTGCTGGAGTTCGACCTGTCCGGCGTCGTGCGCACCATGGCCGGCCCGTCCAACCCGCACCGCCGCCTGCCCACATCGGCGCTGAGGGAGCGCGGCATCGCCGTCGATCTCGACAAGGCGCTGGAAGAGGAGAAGGCCGGCCTGCTGCCGGATGGCGCGGTGATCATCGCCGCCATCACCAGCTGCACCAACACCTCGAACCCGCGCAACGTCGTCGCTGCCGGGCTGCTGGCAAGGAAGGCCAATGCGCTGGGGCTGGTGCGCAAGCCCTGGGTCAAGACCTCCTTCGCGCCAGGATCCAAGGTCGCAAGGCTGTATCTGGAGGAGGCCGGGCTGCTGGGGGAGCTGGAGGCGCTCGGCTTCGGCATCGTCGCCTATGCCTGCACCACCTGCAACGGCATGTCGGGCGCGCTCGACCCGGCGATCCAGCGGGAGATCGTCGGGCGCGACCTCTACGCCACCGCGGTCCTGTCCGGCAACCGCAACTTCGACGGGCGCATCCACCCCTATGCCAAGCAGGCGTTCCTCGCCTCGCCGCCGCTGGTCGTCGCCTACGCCATCGCCGGCACGATGCGTTTCGACATCGAGCGCGACGCGCTGGGCGTGGACCGGGACGGCGCCCCGATCAGGCTGAAGGACCTCTGGCCGTCCGACGAGGAGATCGACGCCATCGTCGCCTCCTGCGTCAGGCCGGAGCAGTTCCGCACGGTGTATGAGCCGATGTTCGCGGCGAACCACGGGACGACGGAGCGCATCAGCCCGCTCTACGACTGGCGTCCGGCCTCCACCTACATCCGCCGTCCGCCCTATTGGGACACCGAGGGGGTCGGCGCGCTGGCCGCCAATCCGCGCAGCCTGACGGGCATGCGCCCGCTGGCGGTGCTGCCGGACAACATCACCACCGACCATCTGTCGCCCTCCAACGCCATCCTGCCCGACTCGGCGGCCGGCGAGTATCTGGCCCGGATGGGCCTGCCGGAGGAGGACTTCAACTCCTACGCCACCCACCGCGGCGACCATTTGACCGCCATGCGCGCCACCTTCGCCAACCCGCAGCTGGTCAACGAGATGGCCGTGGTCGACGGGACGGTGAGGAAAGGCTCGCTGACCCGGCTGGAGCCCGACGGCACGGTGATGCGGATGTGGGAGGCGATGGAGACCTATCTGGAGCGCCGGCAGCCGCTGATCGTCGTCGCCGGGGCCGATTACGGCCAGGGGTCGAGCCGCGACTGGGCGGCCAAGGGGGTGCGGCTGGCCGGGGTCGAGGCCATCGTCGCCGAGGGGTTCGAGCGCATCCACCGCACCAACCTGATCGGCATGGGCGTGCTGCCGCTGGAGTTCAAGCCGGGCACGACGCGGCGGACGCTGGGGCTGGACGGCAGCGAGACCTACGATGTGACCGGCGAGCGCCGGCCGCGCGCCGACCTGACCCTGGTCGTCCACCGCCGCGGCGGCGAAACCCTGCGGGTGCCGGTGACATGCCGTCTCGACACCGCCGAGGAGCTGTCGATCTACGAGGCCGGCGGCGTCCTGCAACGGTTCGCCCAGGATTTCCTGGCCTCGGAAAGCACGCAGAAAGGAACCGCCTGATGGCCTCGGCACCGCAGATCCGCATTCCCGCCACCTATATGCGCGGCGGCACCAGCAAGGGCGTTTTCTTCCGCCTCGACGACCTGCCGGAGCGCTGCCGCGTGGCCGGCGCGGCGCGCGACCGGCTGTTCCTGCGGGTGATCGGCAGCCCCGACCCCTACGCCAGGCACATCGACGGCATGGGCGGAGCCACCTCCAGCACCAGCAAGGCGGTCATCCTGTCGAAGAGCGCACGGCCGGGCCACGATGTCGATTACCTGTACGGGCAGGTTTCCATCGACAGCGCCTTCGTCGACTGGTCGGGCAATTGCGGCAACCTCTCCACGGCGGCCGGGGCCTTCGCCATCCATGCCGGGCTGATGGACCCGGCGCGCGTTCCGGAGAACGGCGTCTGCACGGTGCGGATCTGGCAGGCCAACATCGGCAAGACCATCGTCGCCCATGTGCCGGTCACCGGCGGACTGGTCCAGGAAACCGGCGATTTCGAACTGGACGGCGTGACCTTTCCGGCGGCCGGGATCGTGCTGGAGTTCCTCGATCCCGCCGAAGAGGGGGACGGCGGGGGAGGCGGCGGGCGGAACGGCTCGATGTTCCCCACCGGAAACCTTATCGACACATTGGAGGTGCCGGACTCCCTGGTTCCCGGCGGCAGGCTGAAGGCGACGCTGATCGATGCCGGCATCCCGACCATCTTCGTCGCCGCCGCCGATCTCGGCTATCGCGGGACCGAATTGCAGGAGGCGATCAACGGCGACGCCGCGGCGCTGGCCCGCTTCGAGGCCCTGCGCACCGTCGGCGCCTTGAGGATGGGGTTGATCGGGGAGCCGGGCGAGGCCGCAAGGCGCCAGCACACGCCGAAGATCGCCTTCGTGGCACCGCCGGCCGACCATGTCGTGTCGAGCGGCCGGACCGTCGGGGCGGGGGAGGTCGATCTGCTGGTGCGGGCCTTGTCGATGGGCAAGCTGCACCACGCGATGATGGGCACGGTATCGGTCGCCATCGCCGCCGCCGCCGCCGTGCCCGGCACCCTGGTCAATCTTGCGGCCGGCGGCGGTGCGCGCGATGCGGTCCGCTTCGGCCACCCGTCCGGCAGCTTGCGCGTCGGCGCCGAGGCGGTGCCGGTGGACGGCCGATGGACCGTCACCAAGGCGGTGATGAGCCGCAGCGCCCGCATCCTGATGGAAGGCTGGGTCCGCGTGCCCGCCGATTCGTTCTGAACCCAAGCGCTCCAAATTCCAAGGAAACACCATGTCCACCCGCAAGACACTGAAAGAGCTCGTCGAAGCCCGCCGCGGCGTCATCGTTCCGGGCGCCTTCAACGCGCTGTCCGCCAAGCTGGTGGAGGATCTCGGTTTCGAGGCGATCTACGTCACCGGCGCCGGCGTCACCAACATGTGGTTCGGCATGCCCGACCAGGGCTTCATGGGTCTGGCCGAGATCGCCGACCACACGGCCCGCATCCGCGACGCCGTGGGCGTGCCGCTGATCGTCGATGCCGACACCGGCTTCGGCAACGCGCTGAACGTCTATCATACGGTGCGCGTGCTGGAGCGTGCCGGCGCCGACTGCATCCAGCTCGAAGATCAGGTGGCTCCCAAGCGCTGCGGTCATTTCGCCGGCAAGGACGTCATCTCCACCGAGGAGGCGGTCGGCAAGATCAAGGCGGCGGCCGACGCCCGCCGCGATCCGGATCTGCTGATCATGGCGCGCACCGACGCCGCCGCGATCTACGGCTTCGATGCCGCCGTCGAGCGCGCCCAGCGCTTCGCCGAGGCCGGCGCCGACATCCTCTTCGTCGAGGCGGTGAGGACGGCCGAGGAAATCCGCGCCCTGCCGCAGCGCCTGGAGAAGCCCCAGCTGATGAACATGGTCATCGGCGGCCGGACGCCGATCTTCAACGCGGCCGAGCTGGCGGAGCTCGGCTACGGCGTCGTGCTCTACGCCAACGCCGCCTTGCAGGGCGCCGTGATGGGCATGCAGAAGGCGCTGACCGTGCTGCGCGACGACAGGGAGCTGAAGGAATCGAGCGGCCTCGTCACCCCCTTCGCCGACCGCCAGCGTCTGGTTGGCAAGCCCGAATGGGATGCGCTGGAGAGGACTTATACCAACGGCTTTTGATGGTGACCCATCAAAAGCCGTTTCCTCAATCGCCGGCGCGGGCGTCCGCCCGCTTGGCTATCGCGGGCATGTGCCCGCGGGGCCGCCGTCGCGGCCCTCCAGCGGCACAGGTCAATGACCAGTGCCGCTGGTATTACAGCTGAGCAGCCGGGCAGCCCCCGCCCGCAGCCCCCGCCCGCAGCCCCCGCCGGCAGCCGCCATCCGGCGGTTGCCGCGCCGGAAGGCGGTTGCGCTCCCTAATAGTAATGTTATAACGTTACATTTGCTTGCGGAAAGGCCCCGCCCGCGATGAGTCCGGCGGGGCGTGGCGGGCGTGTCGTGCCTTTTCCAGACTTGCATGAAGGTTCGACAACGAGGTGACATATGAACAGCTTGCCTTCCCTCGCGACGCTGCTGTGGATCGGTGCCGCGGCAGGAGGCCTCGCGGCCGGCGCGGCACAGGCTGAGGACGACAAGGACGACCGGGGCGTCACGCACCATCGCCTGTTCATCGGCGACCACGCCGACGGGATCGTCCGGGCCATCGACCTCAAGGATGGGGCGAGCGCGGGAACATTCAGGATCGACCGGACGCCGGCCCTTGCGCGCAGCGTCAGCGGACGCACCGTGCTGGCTGTGCAGGGCGATGCCGGAAAGGTCGCCGTCATCGGCACCGGGATTTCGTTCGAGGATCACGGCGACCACGCCGACATCGCGGTCGAAGACGCCAGGCTGCTGCCGGCGGTGCTCACGGGGACCAAGCCGGCCCATGTCGTGGAAGGCTCCGGCACCATCGCGCTGTTCGACGACGGCACGGGCGGCGTCGCCCTGTTCCGGGAAGGCGATCTGCTTGAGGGGACGGTCAAGCCCCGCACCGTGACGCCGGGCGCCGCCCACCATGGCCTCGCCGCGCCGATGGGCGACTTCCTCGTCGTTTCAGTTCCGCACGACGACCCGGAGAAGCCGCGTGTCGGCCTCAAGGTCATCGATGCGCAGGGCAAGCCGGTCGGTGGGGTGGTGGACTGCCCGGCCGTGCATGGTCAGGCCCAGTCGGCCAGGGTGTTCGCCTTCGGCTGCAAGGACGGGGTCGTCTTCGCCCAGCCGGGCGGCGGCTCGAAGCCGCCCACGCTGCGCCACGTCTCCACCGCCGCGCTCGGCGAGGGCAACGTCTCGACGCTCAAGGGCGGCACGGCGATGCAATATTTCCTCGGCAATTACGGACCGCGCGCCGTCGTCGTCATCGAACCCGGCACCGAGCCGAGCTTCCGCAAGATCGACCTGCCGACGCGCCGCGTGGATTTCGCCCTGGACGACGTCAAGGCCAACCAGGCCTACATCCTGACCGAGGATGGCAGGCTGCATCTGCTCAACATCCTGTCCGGCGAGATCGAGAAGAGCGTCCAGCTCACCGCCCCCTATTCGATGGACGGCCACTGGCGCGACCCGCGGCCAAGGCTGGCGGTGGCCGGCGACCATGTGGCGGTGACCGATCCGCTCAAGGGGCTGGTGCGGCTCGTCTCGACCGAGACGCTGAAGGAGGAGCGCACGATCGCGGTGGCAGGCACCCCCTACACCATCGTCGCCGTCGGCGGGTCCGGGGCGGCCCACTGACGAACGGTCGGCGGTGGCGGCCGTTCATCGCCGCCGACCGCATCCCGGACGCTCACTCGTCATCGTGGCTGTGGCTGTGGCCATGGCTGTGGTCGTGGCTGTGCTCGTGCTCGTGGCCGTGGTGGTGATGGCCGGTTCCCGTCTCCGTCTCCCGCACCGGGATGACGACCGCCCGGCCGTGGCGCACGCCGCGCTCGGCGATCACCCGCTCCGCCATGCCGCGCACCGCCGAGCCGTCACCCTTCAGGACCGACACCTCCATGCAGCTTCCATGGTCCAGATGGACGTGCAGCGTGGTCAAGGTCAGCTCGTGATGCTCGTGGTAGGCCGTGGTCAGCCGCTTCGACAGCTCGCGCGCCGCATGGTCGTAGACATAGACCAGGGCGGCGACGCAGGGACCGTCCTCCTTCTCCACCGGCGCGGCTTCGGCCAGCCCGGCGCGGGCGAGGTCGCGGATCGCCTCGGAGCGCCCCTGATAGCCGCGCCGCTCGACCAGCCGGTCGATGTCGGCCAACAGGTCGTCGTCAAGCGTGATCGTCACCCGCTGCATGCCATCCTCCGTCGCACCGGTTTCAAAACGCCGGCTCCATTATTTTGGCAGGACCGCGAGGCCAATTCCCCCAAAGTATGATGATTCACAATAGACATCATACCCGGGCGGTCGTATCGTCGCGCTCATCGACCATAGAACCGGCCGGGCCGACCGTCCATCCGCAACCGGCGGCATGGAGGGTGTCGGTGCATGCCCACGGCAAGGAAGCCGGGGCCGGGCGGATGCGACGGGGGATGGGATGGCATTTCCGGGAACGGGGTTTGTCAGGACGGTCGCGGCCGTCATGCTGGCGGCAGCGGCGCTGGCCGGCGGTCACGCGGCGGCGGGGAGCCCGAAGGGCACGCTGACCTATTCCTGGACCGGCAATGTCGGGCCTCTCGACCCGCACCGCTACTCGCCCAACCAGATGTTCGCCCAGGCCATGGTCTACGAGCCGCTGGTGCGCTACCGCGAAGGCGGCGTCATCGAGCCGTGTCTGGCCACCGCCTGGACGGTGTCGCCGGACGGGCGGACCTACGACTTCACCCTGCGCGAGGGCGTCGTCTTTTCCGACGGCACGCCCTTCGATGCGGCGGCGGTCAAGGCGAATTTCGACGTCCTGCTGGCCGAGCGCGCCAAGCATGACTGGCTGGAACTGGTCGCGCAGATCCGATCGGTCGAGGTGCTGGACGCGGCCAAGGTCCGGCTGACCCTCAAGGATCCCTATTACCCGACCCTGCTGGAACTGGCGCTGATCCGCCCGGTCCGCTTCGCCGCCCCCTCCGTCCTCACCGCGGACGGCGTCCGGGCGCCGGTCGGCACCGGCCCCTGGATGCTGGCCGAGACGAAGAGGGGCGAATACGACCTCTTCACCCGCAACCCCTCCTACTGGGGGCCGAAGCCGGCCTACGAGCGCATCGTCGTCAAGGTCATTCCCGACCCGACCTCCCGCGCCGTCGCCTTCGAAACCGGCGAGATCGACCTGATCTATGGCGGCACCGGCCAGATCTCGGCCGACAGCTTCACCCGCTTCAGGACGCGCGGCATCGGGCGGACCGCCGTGTCGGCGCCGCTCGCCACCCGGACGATGGCGATCAACAGCGGCCGCGCGCCGACCAGCGATCCGGCGGTGCGCAAGGCGATCAACCACGCGGTCGACAAGGACGCCATCGCCGCCAAGCTGCTCTACGGGCTGGAGCCCAGGGCCGACACGCTGTTCGCCCCGAACTTTCCCTACACCGACCTTGGCCTCACGCCTTACGGCTACGACCCGGCGCGGGCGGCGCGGCTGCTCGACGAGGCGGGCTGGACCCTGCCGCCGGGCGGGACGGTGCGTGTCCGCGGCGGCCAGCCGTTGCGGGTGGAGCTGTGCTTCATCGGCAACGACGCCCGCGAGAAGGCGATTTCCGAAGCGGTCCAGGCCAACCTGAAGGCCGTCGGCATCGACGCGGTTCTGGTCGGCGAGGAGGAGAACGCGATCGAGGCCCGGCAGAAGGACGGCCGTTTCGGCCTGATCTTCGGCGACACCTGGGGCGCTCCCTACGACCCGCATTCCTTCGTCAGCTCCATGCGGGTGGCGTCGCATGCCGACTACCAGGCCCAGCGCGGCCTGTCGATGAAGGCCGAGATCGACGCCAGGATCGGCGCCGTGCTGGTGACGACGGACGAGGCGGAGCGGCAGGCGCTCTACCGCGACATCCTGACGACGCTGCACGAGCAGGCGGTCTACCTGCCGCTGTCCTACCTGACCGCCATGGCCGTCAGCCGCGGGGTGGATGGAGTCGGCTTCGGCGCCAGCGCCTACGAGATTCCGTTCGGCGCCATGCGGCCGGCGCCGTAACGAGGGGGGGGGAGGGGACGATGCTGCGCTTCATCGCCGGCCGCCTGCTGACCCTGCCGCCGCTGCTGCTGGCGGTGTCGGCCGGCGTGTTCCTGCTGCTGCGGTTGGGGCGCGGCGATCCGGCGCTGGATTACCTGCGCCTGTCGAACATCCCGCCGACCGACGCCGCCGTCGCCGCGGCGCACCGGCTGCTCGGCCTCGACCGGCCGCTGGCGGAACAGTATCTGTCCTGGCTGTGGCAGGCGCTGCATCTCGATTTCGGGCTGTCCTACGTCACCCGCCGGCCGGTGCTCGACGACCTGCTCTATTACCTGCCGGCCACCTTGCAATTGGGCGCCGCCGCGCTGGCCGTCACGCTGGCGGTGAGCCTGCCGCTCGGGATGTGGGCGGCGCGGCACCGCGATCGGCTGCCCGACCATCTGGTGCGGGCGCTCGCCTTCGTCGGCGTGTCGATCCCGAACTTCTGGCTGGGCTTCCTGCTGGTGCTGCTGTTCGCGGTGACGCTGAACTGGCTGCCGCCGCTCGGCCGCGGCGGGTGGAGCCACATGGCGATGCCGGTGGCCGCGGTGGCGCTGATGTCGCTGTGCATCAATGCCCGGCTGCTGCGTGCCAGCATGCTGGAGACGGCGGGGCAGCGCCATGTCCTCTATGCCCGGCTGCGCGGCCTGCCGGAGCGGCGCATCGTCCACAGCCACATCCTGCGCAACGCCCTGCTGCCGATCGTCACCGCCACCGGCATGCACATCGGCGAGCTGCTGGGCGGCACGCTGGTGATCGAGAACATCTTCGGCTGGCCGGGCGTCGGGCGCTATGCCGTTTCCGCCATCTACAATCGGGATTATCCGGTGCTGCAGTGCTTCACCCTGCTGATGACGGTGATCTTCGTGACGTGCAATCTGGCCGTCGACCTGTTGTATGCGTGGCTCGACCCGCGCATCCGGCCGGGACGGGAGGCGGCGCGATGAGCGCGCTCTCGGAGGAGGTCGGGGCACCCGCCGTCTTGCGGCGCTCCCGGCCGCGCCCCACGACGCTGGCCGGGCTGGCCCTGGTCGGCATCATGGCGCTGGCCGCCCTGGCGGCGCCCCTGCTGCCCTGGGATCCGGAGGCGGTCGACCTGACGATCCGGCTGGAGGGGCCGGGCGCCGCCCATTGGCTCGGCACCGACCATCTCGGGCGCGACGTGCTGGCGCGGCTGCTGCATGGCGCCTCGGTGTCGCTGGGGGCGGTCGCCGTCATCGTCGGGCTGATCCTGGCGCTGGGCATCGGCGTCGGCGGCCTGTCGGGCTTCCTCGGCGGACGGACCGACCGCATCCTCATGCGGCTGTGCGACGGCTTCCTGACCGTGCCGACCTTCGTGCTCGCCATGTTCATGGTCGGCGTGCTCGGCACCGGGCTGGGCAACGTGATGCTGGCCATCGCGCTGTCGCACTGGGCCTGGTACGCCCGCCTCGTGCGCGGGATGGTGCTGTCGCTGCGCGAGCGCGACTTCGTGGCCGCCGCCATCGTCTCCGGCGCCTCGCGCCCGCGCGTCTTCGTCGAGCACATCCTGCCGGGGGTTCTGGTACAGCTGGTGGTGCTGGCGACGCTCGACATCGGGCACATGATCCTGCATGTCGCCGGCCTGTCCTTCCTGGGGCTGGGGGTGACGCCGCCGACGCCGGAATGGGGGGTGATGATCAACGACGCGCGCGAATTCATCTGGACCCAGCCGGCGCTGATGCTGTGGCCCGGGCTGATGATCCTGCTGACGGTGATGGGCTTCAACCTGCTGGGCGACGCCCTGCGCGACCGGCTCGACCCGACGCTGGCGGGGGACGACCATTGAGCCCGCAGCGCCTGGGCGTGGAGGGGTTGCGGCTCGCCGCCCGCCGCGCCGGCCGGCCGGCGGAGCTGGTGCGCGGCGTCGATCTGGCGCTGGAGCGCGGGCGGGTCACGGCGCTGGTCGGCGCCAGCGGGTCGGGCAAGTCGCTGACCTGCCTTGGCTTGCAGGGGGTGACGCCGCCGGGGGTGGAGCGGATCGGCGGCCGTGTCCGGCTGGACGGGGCGGAGGTCGCGCCGGCGACGCTGCCCGGCCGGGTGGTGGCGACGGTGATGCAGAATCCGCGCAGCGCCTTCAACCCGGTGCTGACGATGCGCGCCCACGCCCGCGAGACGCTGGCGGTGCGCGGCGCCGCCGACGGGTTGGACGACCTGCTGGCGGCGGCGCTGGCCGAGGTCGGCCTGCCGGAGCCGGCGCGCATCGCCCGGCTGCACCCGTTCGAGATGAGCGGCGGCATGCTCCAGCGCATGATGATCGCGCTGGCGCTGCTGGCCGGGGTGCCCTTCCTGCTGGCCGACGAGCCGACGACCGACCTCGACCCGCTGGCCCAGGCGCACATCCTGGCGCTGATCGAGCGGCTGGTCGTGTCGCGGGGCCTGGGCGTCCTCGTCGTGACCCATGACATGGGGGTGGTCGCCCGCCTTGCCGACGAGGTGGCGGTGATGGAGGCCGGCCGCATCGTCGAGACGGCGCCGGTGGCCGAGCTGTTCGCCGCGCCGCGCTCCGATGCCGCCCGCGCCCTGCTGGCCGCCCATCGGGCGCTCTATCCGGAGGAGTTGGCGTGACGGTCCTGCTGGCCGCCGAGGCGGTGGAGAAGCGCTATTCCGGGCACGGCCTTTTCGCCGGCCGCCCGGCCAAGACCGTGCTGCGCGGCGTCACCCTGTCGGTGCGCGAGGGGGAGAGCGTGGCGCTGCTGGGCGCCAGCGGGTCGGGGAAGAGCACGCTTGCCCGCCTGATGCTCGGCCTCGACCGGCCGGACGGCGGCACGGTGCGCTGCCTCGGCCGGCCGCTCGGCGACTTGAACGCCGCCGGACGCCGGGCCTTCCGGCAAACGGTGCAGGCGGTGTTCCAGGATCCGCTGGGCGCCGTCAACCCGCGCCACCCGATCGGCCGGATCATCGCCGAACCGTTGCGCCACCTGACCGACCTCGACGCCGGCCAGCGGGCGATGCGGGTGGCGGAGCTGCTGCGGCTGGTCGGGTTGGCGCCCGAGGATTCCGGCCGCCTGCCGGGCAGCCTGAGCGGCGGCCAGGTCCAGCGCGTCTGCATCGCCCGGGCGCTGGCCCCGCAGCCCCGGCTGATCCTGCTCGACGAGGCGGTGTCGAACCTCGACCTCGTGCTGCAGATCCAGATCCTCGACCTGCTGGCCGGGCTGCGCGACCGGCTGGGCACCGCCTTCCTGTTCATCACCCACGACGTCCGGCTGGTCCGCCGCTTCTGCGACCGGGTGGCGGTGCTGCATGACGGGGAGTTGGTGGAGGATCGGCCGGTCGTCCCGTCCTTCACCTTCGATCATCCGGCCGCAAGCGCGCTGCTGGACGCCATGCTGCCGGCCGCACCGCGGCTGCGTGGCGGCTGAGAGGGGGCGCCGGCCGCGAGAACGGGGTGAGCTTGGCGCAAGCGGCGCGGTTGGCCGGCATGGACCGCTAGGCGTTGCGCGAGGCCGTCGTCCAGGCATGCCCTGACGCCTGGAACGCCCTCACCGCCACACCGGAGCGCTTACGCTCCCTCACAAGCTACCTGTGGCCCCCATGTGTCATTACCTAGGTGCGGCGGCGTCTTACGCCATGACGGCCTGGGGCCGGCGATTCGGATGCCTGACGCAGCCCCATGGCGGAGAGGTCCAGCACAAGCGGGCCCAGCAACGACCGGGTCGCCTCGCCGCCGCGCGCTAGAACCTCGATAAAGTCCTCCTGGTTGGGTTGCCCCAACGCCAGCCGGTAGATCATTCGCTGCTCGCGAAGCTGAGCGAAGCGTCTCATGTCTCGGCCAAATGGGCGTTCGAAAACGTGGCGGCTGATTTCGGCATTCTCAAGAACCCACCAAGGTCGAAGACCGCTCGCATCGACCAGCTTCTCCGCCTCGCGCTGCAGGTGACGCCAAGGAGAGCCCCTCGACACCGCAGCGTCGCCAATGGCTCCCTTGTGCAGAATGGTCGAAAGTCGCCGCCGCACCGCCAGCCCGGCATAACGCTGGACGCGGCCTTCACGCTGCTCGAGGTCGAGCGGGTTGGACGACAGGTCCCAGTGAACGACATGCGAACACCAGGGATGGAAATCCAGCCCCTCCTGTCCGACCGACGTGGTCGCGAGAACATGCGGCCAGAAAGGCGTGTTGAAGCTCCGGCGGACTTCATCCGGCCGCGCCGGCGCGGTCGGCGCGAGCCCTCCGTCCGCCTTGGCCGCCGGCTCCGCTTCGGCGTCGCCGAACGGAACGGCGACGTGACAGCGCACCGGTATTTTATGCGGTGGCCCGCCAACACCGTGAAAGCTGAAACTGCCCGCCCGCAGACCGAGCGAAGATTGCAGATCCTTGGCGAGACCTGCCGCACCCTCGGGAAGATTCTGCGCACGAAGCCAGAAATGCTCGTCGAGGACACTTTCCAAGCCACCGTCGACGACTGCGCCCATCACCTGCTCAACCGCGCTCTTGCCCGGGAGCGACGACAGGATCACCGGATTGTCGAGATACGCGCGCAATCCATGCCAGCTCAACTGGACGAGTTCGTCGTAGCGCGCCGGATCAAGGATCGTCGGGTCATGCCGCAGCAGCGCCCGGCCGAGCGCCACGCCTGGCGCGCCGATGGCATAGTCGACAAGGTCATCGAGTTCGGCCGGCGAGAGGTGTTCGATCGCAGGAGTCTGCCGCCATTTGCGGACGGCGGATCGAGCAGCGCGATCCTCACCGACGGCGTTGCGCCAGGCAGCGGCAGATTGTTCCGCCAACCCCGCTGCCCGCTCGATTGCGGCCAGGGTTCGGCCGATGGATCGATGCCCTCGTCGGGCTTTCACCATGTCCTTCTGGACGATCCCCTTGGGTAGAGCCGCAAGAATCTGCCGCCTCACCTGTTTGCGGATAGCGCCGAGCGTCTCTCCCGCCTTCGCGAGCGGATCCGCATGCCGGATGAGCCAGGGCGATGGATGAAAGGCGGCCATGACCGGTCCGGGAACGGCGCCCAGTTTGAAGCGACGCCGCCGATAGGCTTTCTCGTAGCCGCCTCGCTGTTGGGGAAGGCAGGACGCTTCAACGCCGAAACTCAGGAGCGCCGCCACGCTCGGCGGGGTCGCCCGAAAGCGGCTGAACATCAGCAGCTTCGGGTCGGCGGCGATGCCCTTCCAACCGCCGGCAAGCGGCCACCACGGCAGGGATGGCGCGACCCAAGGCAGAGACAGAAGTTTCGCCGGAGCTATGGCGCTGAGCGCCCTGAGTTTTGCGTCGGGCCATTTCGCTGGCGCATCCAGCTTGTTGCGGCGCTCCCGTGTCATCTTCGTGAGCTTCGGCGCGGCCTTGATGGTCGCCCCTCTCCATGCCGCATAGCGCGGCCCCACGGATTGGGCCGGCAGCGGAACCGAGGACCAATAGGGCAGCGCCTCATACCGCACGTCTTCGGCGAAGCTATCGGCCAGATGTCGATAGACCTGAAAGTCCTCAACCGTCGGCTCGGCAGCGAGGAACTGCGTTCCGGCCAGTGGATCGCTGGAAGCGACGCTGTCCCGCTCGGTTCGAGACATGACCGGCGTCAGCAGTTCGCGCAACGCGTCCCTGAGCCGGGCTGCCTCGGCGATCTGGCCCTTCAGATCGGGACTGTTCACGTCCGCATGCGCCGCGATGCTCCGAAGCTTGTCGCCGAAATCGGAAAACAGAGTCTTGGCGCGGTCACGGACTTCGCGGCCGGCGAGGAATTCGATGAGCTCAAGCAATTCCGTATAGGCGAGTGCGCCCTGGGCTTCCTCCCATCGCGTACTGAGGAGCCGGTAGGGTGTCGCGCTGAGCAACAGGATCGCCGGCCGATCCGCCGATCCGCGCGGCTCCAGCAGGTCCCTGAGGAGTGGATCGGCGTCCTTCTCGTCCAAGAGCTGCCTGTAGCGCTGGAACTCGTCCAGAATGACCAAATCGGGCGGTTGGTGACGCAGCGTCGCCAGCGCCAGGGCACGGCGCAGACGGCCGACGAAGGTGGCCGGCTTGAGCGGCTTAATCTTCCGTTCCTCGTCACCATACAGGGCTTGTTCGAGCCTTTCGCGCACGGGCTCCCCGAATTCGGCCGCCAGCGCCTCGCGAAATCTCCGTGTCAAATGTGGCGGTGCCGCCGCGAGCTTCCTTTCGGCATCCTCTACCAGCCAATCCCAGGAAGCGCCGACGCTCAGGCGCAACATGGCCGGATCGAGATCGCGGGCGAAAGCCGGGTAGGCCCGATCCAGCAGCACCTTGAGAAATGCCCGCTCTTCCTTTCTTCCGCCGGTCAGGCGAGCACGCGCACCGGGGAACGATGTCGCCGGCGTCAGCGCGTAGATCAGAACCGGCTCGTCGGGCCGCTTCGAAACCGCGATCAGCGAAAGGCGATCCGGCGTCGCAACGGCGGCCTCGCGTTCCTGATCGTCGAGGAAGCTGACGACACGCCCCTTGTTCTGATGGGAGACCGCGTGGCCATTGGCGATGTAATAGATAACGAGGGGCCGTCGGCCGTCCGCCGACATACGGCGCGCGACTTCCTTTGCGACAACCGTCTTTCCCAGCCCGACTTCATCGGCCACCAGAAAGCGCCGGCGTCCGTCCTCGATGGCAAAGGCTGAGAGCGCGGCGTCGACGGTTGCCTTCTGGAACGGCTTGGGGACGCTCACCGACGCTTCCCCTTGCGTTCTTCGCCGAGGCCGATCCGAAGCTTGTCCCAAAGTGCCCTGAAGCGCCGCAGCATCGCATCGGTTTGCGGATCCTCCTGGGCCGCCCGCTCCAGCACGGCCGGCAGGTACTCTGAAACGCGGCGTTCGATTTCGCGAAACCTGTTCCGATCGCGCGACCAGGCCGCGAGCATCTCCTCCAGCGTCGGCAGTGCGGGGTCGAGCGCTGGATCCGTGCCAGGGGCTGCACGATCCCGTTTCTTCTCAATCGTCCAGTCATCCTCCCCGTCGCGCCCGTCGTCGGCCAGCAGTCCCGCCAGCCAGAGAAGAAAGCCCCTCGCTCCCAGAAACCGGACGAAGGCCGCACGATCGCGCTCTTCTCCAAAAGGCGGATCGGCCGGCGCGCGCTGCAGCCAGGACAGGCCCTTCTCGCCGCGGCTGATACGCAAACGCACGAACTCGCTTCGTTCGGCAGGAAGCATCGGCCCAAGCGGCACCGTCGTCTGTCGCCGCGGCCATGCTTTGAGTTCGCCGTGCAGGGCACCCACTTCGAGCACGATGTCGGTTTCCTCGGGATGCGGTCCATGGGGAAAGAGATCGGAATCATGGACAAGACGGATCTCATCCCCGTCGATGCTGAGCGTCCCTGACCATCGCGCCGCGACCTGCGCCCGGGCTCGCTCGAGCGCTTCTTCTTCCAGCGCCGCCGCGTCCGGCCGATATTCGCTGTCCGACGCCTCGACGATCCGCGCCGAGCCCAGCAACGCCCTCAGACCCTTCTCCTGTGCCTCGGTGACGCGCAACTCGGCGGTGACCTCGGCGTTGCGGCCAGTCCATGCCCGCATGGTGGCGTTGGCGCTTCCGAGCCATAAGGTCCGCTTCCGCCCCGCGCGCACGAACAGCAATTTGGCGTGGAGGCCTCGGCCGATCTCTTCCTCCTCGTCATCCACGGTGTCGGCCTTGGATGTCGATACAGGGGGCGCCTGCTCCGGCTCCGCGTCGCCAATGGGATAATCCGGCGCATCCAGCGCCAGGAGATCGTCGAACGAGGAGAGTGACGGGCCGACCCGCTCGATCTCCCGCATGGTCGTCAACAGCACGCGCCGTGCCGGCTTCGGCGCGTTCGACACTTGTCCGGCGAGGAAGCTCTTGTCGACGAACGGGCTCACCACGACGATTTCATCGGCCCCCGTCGGTGGGACTGGAACTTGCAGCCCTCCTGAGCCCGTGGACCAGCGAATCCGCTCGACGCGTACGCCCGAGGGTGCACGCCATGGGATCTTCGTCACCTCCGCCGCGAGGGTAGCGGGTCGGACTCCCTTCAGCTTGGCACGCTCAGCCAGCGCGCGCGCCAGATCGCCTGCCCCTGGGACCGGGCCTCCGCCATTCTTTCCCGAAACAAGCAGGAGCCCGATGTCGCGGTTGACGCACTCGGTGAGATTTCGGCTTCCGATCCACAGCCGCCAGCCGATCTCGCCACCCTCGCTTCGTGTCCGTACCAACGCCGCCTTGGGATGCCAGCTGTGGATCGCTTCGTCGAAATCGACCTCCCGTACGAACTGGTCCAGCACCGCCGCGATATGCGGCGTTCGCCGCATCTTCGCAAGCCGGCCGCGCTGGATGACGATCCGCACCTTGCCGCGCAGGCGCTCGACGGCGTCGGCGAAATCGGACGGGCTGCCTCGACCCGCTTCATTGTCCTTGCCCGCAAGCGCCAGCAAGGCGGCGCCGATCGATCCAAGGTCTGCCGAATAAGACGCCAGCAATGCCAGTTCCACATTTTCGTCAGGACCGGGACGCAGGCCTTCCAGAAACGAAAGCGCGGGCCAACTGTCGATCGCGCCGCTCATTCGGCATCCGCCAGATCATCGAGAAGCGTACTGACCTGCTGCCACCGGTAATGCAGGGGCCCGGCCAGGCCATGCTCGTCAATCGACCACTCGAGCCGCCGAGCCCGGCCATTGGGAGTAGGCGCAAGCCGTGCGCGCGGCCCCTTGCGCGCCTCCGCGGCGGTGTAGACGGCGGAAAGCGCGACGGGACTTCCCGATCCCGCAGCGATCCACTCCTTCGTCGCCGTCACCACAGCAAGCAATTTCGGCGGAAGAGTCCCGATGTCCGCTTCGAGCGCCGCTATGTCGAGCCGAGCCGCGATCGGGCCATGCTCCGCGAGAACAGCCTTGAGATGCTCGCGATGACGGGCGGAAACGTCTCGCCTGTCGTCAATTTCGACAATCCGCTCCAGCAGCGCGTCATAGATGGCGCGGCCGATTCCAGCGAGACTGGCGGCCTGCCGCGCACGGACGAGCGGGCCCCGATCGGCACCGGCGATGGCGTATGTTTCGTTGGCCCACATCCCGGAAGGCGCCGCCGCCTCGCTTCTGACCAGCCTTGCCAGCAGTGACAGTTCACGGTTGCCATTGCCACGGAGCTGCGCCAGCCGTTCACGCAGGAACCCGGCCTCCGTCTCCTTCAGGCGAAGCGTGATGTCTCCGCTCTGCCAATTGCTCGGGCGATCGGGAAGCCGCAAGAAAGGCGGCTCGAAGCTCAGGAGCGGCTGGCCGTCGTCGTCGTTGGATGAGCCGGCGGTCTTCAGCAAACGGTGCGCCTGTCCTCGGGAAATCGTCCGACCGTCCGGTCGTGGGCGCAAAATCCCCCAAACCGCGAGCGCGTTCCAATAGACGGTGGATGGCGGTTGGCTTGAGGGTTTTGGAAAGACACGGCCGCCGATCACCTGGGCTTCGCCCGCGTCCTTCAGCCGTCCCGCGAGCAGTCTCTCGCGTTCACGCAAGGTGCGCTGTGCGGCCGGGCCAACCATGCCGGCGAGATCCTCGAACAGCCACGGCACGAACAGCGCGTAGCGCGCACGCGTATGCAACACCGACGTGCCGGGGAAGAAGCGGTCGGCGTAACGTTGGTGGATCGTCAGGAAGCCGATTTCGTCGCGCACGCCCATGGACTCCTCGTCCATCTGCGCCTTCGCGCGGGCGAGCGCCTCGCGGGAGAGATAGGTCCAGCCGAGGGCAGGTTCTATCGCCGGTGCCCGTCTCGTCCGGGATTGATTCGCCGCCTGTCGCAACGCCTCAGCTCCGGAACCAGGACAGCGGCGCCGCGGTCAACCTGTCGCCGAAAGGCACGGGTTCCGTGACCTCGATCCCGGCGAGCTGCTTTCCAAGTCTCATCTTCCTGGAGCGTTCCGACGTCAGATAGACCGACCGGGCCGGCACCTGAGTGGTAAGCCCAGGACGGTTGGCGGCGGCCAAACCGCTCGAAACGATGACCTCACCGTGTTGCGCAGCGATCGCCACCACCGCCAGATCCACGGACGGAGCCCCCGCACCGACCCGACCCGTGACGGGCAGTGGATACACACTCCGTCCAGCCCGAAGCAGTTGCCCCCGCTTGGCAAGCCGCGACAGACCCTGATCCATCGCCGCCCGGTTTCCCAGATGGAGCACGCTTTTGGCCGCGGCTGGCGTGCCTTCGGGAAACCCCTTCGCGTGCGCAAGAATCTGTTCGGTCAAGCGTTGCAAAGCCGTCTCCCTGCCAGAAATATGCGCAAATTTCTGACGGTTTGCAACGAACAGTGTTGCGGCCCAATCACGCGGAAACCGCCCCTTCCGACGAATGAGGTTGGCGCCGATTGGAAGGGAAGGGCCTTCCCCCAGGTCCGAGCCTTTGGTCGCGGCCGACCGCATCTGCGGGGCTGGCTGCCATCGGCCCTCGCCAAATGTACCGTCACGCGGTCCTGTGGGGCTCTCTGCAAAAATACCTGTTACAGAACAGCAGCTTAGGCGAAAAAAGAACTGTCAGGAGTGTCGTCCTCCTGACGGTGCCTTCAAGTTTCACGATGATCGATATGGGCGAGGTCCGTCAGACGGGCCCACATCGCCGATCTACGCCCGCCGATAGCGACCGATAGACGTAAGGCGGAAACTATCTTGTTTTCAGTGCCTCAGGTCGTACGGGGGCGTATTTTGGAATACGCCCGGGTCGGTAAGAATCATTCCCACTCGATGGTGCCGGGCGGCTTCGAGGTGATGTCGTAGACCACGCGGTTGACGCCGCGAACCTCGTTGACGATGCGGTTCGACACGCGCGCCAGGAAGTCGTGCGGGAAGGGGTACCAGTCGGCGGTCATGCCGTCGGTCGAGGTCACGGCGCGCAGCGCCAGAACATGGTCGTAGGTCCGGCCGTCGCCCATCACGCCGACCGTGCGGACCGGCAGCAGCACCGCGAAGGCCTGCCAGATCGCGTCGTACAGGCCGGCGTTGCGGATCTCCTCCAGATAGACCGTGTCGGCCTTGCGCAGGATCTCCAGCTTCTCCGGCGTGATCTCGCCGGGGATGCGGATGGCGAGGCCCGGGCCGGGGAAGGGATGGCGGCCGATGAAGGCGGCGGGCAGGCCGAGTTCGCGGCCCAATGCCCGCACCTCGTCCTTGAACAGCTCGCGCAGCGGCTCGACCAGCTTCAGCTTCATCCGCTCGGGCAGGCCGCCGACATTGTGGTGCGACTTGATGGTCACCGACGGGCCGCCGGTGAAGGACACGCTCTCGATCACGTCGGGATAGAGCGTTCCCTGGGCCAGGAACTCGGCGCCGCCGATCTTGTGGCTCTCCTCGTCGAAGACCTCGATGAACAGGCCGCCGATGATCTTGCGCTTCTGCTCCGGATCGGTGACGCCGGCCAGCTTGCCCAGGAACAGGTCCGCCGCCTCGCGGTGGACCAGCGGGATGTTGTAGTGGTCGCGGAACAGCCGCACCACCTCTTCCGACTCGCCGGCCCGCATCAGGCCGGTGTCGACGAAGATGCAGGTCAGCTGGTCGCCGATCGCCTCATGGATCAGCACCGCCGCGACCGACGAATCGACGCCGCCCGACAGGCCGCAGATCACCTTGCCGGTGCCGACCTGGGCGCGGATCTTCTCGATCGCCTGTTGCTTGAAGGCGGCCATCGTCCAGTCGCCCTCGATGCCGGCGACGCGGTGGACGAAATTCGCCAGCAGCTGGGCGCCGTGCGGGGTGTGGACCACCTCCGGGTGGAACTGCACGCCGTACAGGCGGCGGCTGTCGTCGGCGATGACGGCGTAGGGGGCGCCGTCGCTGACCGCAACGGCGCGGAAGCCGTCGGGCAATGCCGTGACGCGGTCGCCGTGGCTCATCCACACCTGTTCCTTCGACCCGATCTCCCACAGCCCGTCGAACAGGGCGCAGGGCTCCTTGATCTCGATGAAGGCGCGGCCGAATTCGCGATGGTCGGAGCCGGAGACGGTGCCGCCCAGCTGGTGGCACATGGTCTGCTGGCCATAGCAGATGCCCAGGACAGGAACCTTCAGGTCGAACACCGCCTGCGGCGCGCGCGGGCCGTCGGCCTCGGTGACGGAGGCCGGGCTGCCGGACAGGATGATCGCCTTCGGATCATACGCGCGGATGCGCTCGTCGCTCATGCCGAACGGGTGGATCTCGCAATAGACCCCGCTCTCGCGCACGCGGCGGGCGATGAGCTGGGTGACCTGCGACCCGAAATCGAGAATGAGGACGCGTTCGGCGGAAAGGGGAGCGGCGCTGGACATCGACGAATCCTGATGCGGGGGGACTCAAGGCCCCTCACTACCTCACCTCCGGCCCCGCCGACAAGCGTGCAAGCGGCGTCAGGTCGCGCCACCCATATGCGATTTCCACAAGGTCGGTGCCGGCGAAGCGGATCGGCCGCTCCGCGACCCTGATTCCGCCGAGCCGCTCGTAGAACCAGCGGGACGGGTTGTCGCGCAGGCACCACACCACGGCGGAGCGGATGTCGGCCGCCAGGAGACGGTCGGCCATCGCCGCCATCAGCCGCCGGCCGATGCCCATCCCCTTGGCGTCGTCGAGCACATAGAGCGCGTGGAACTCGCCGCCATGGTCCCGCACCGCCACCCGGCGCGCCCCGTAGGACGCGATCCCGACGATGGTGCCAGGCGCCGAGACCAGCCCGGCGCAGTCGACCGCGACGAAGGCGCCCTGGCCGGGGGCCCGCGTCTCGGCGATGGACGCCCAGCGCTGGGCGGCGGCCGGCTCGGACAGGCCGACCAGGAACGGCGCCGGGATCAGGCCGGGGTAGGTGGACCGCCAGCTCTGCACATGGACGCGCGCCATGCCGGCGGCATCGGTCAGATACGCTTCGCGGATTGCGACCGTGGTGTCCGTCATCGACCGACCCTCCCCCGTGCAGCCTTCCTCTCCGACAGTTTGTACTGCAAACGGCGGAAGTCCAGCCGGAAAACGGGGCAGGGCCGCGTCTCCGTCGCGCCGTTCCGATGCCGGAGGGATGCGGGCGCGGTTGTCATCGCGCCGCAACAGGGGTAAACAGCCGGGACTGTTCAGGCGGGCACCCATTCGGATCGGGGGTCCGCCAGTCCGTCCGGGGCGCCTGCCGGCGCCGCGGACGGGGCTCCGGAGACCGGACACCGCATGTATTCCTCCTCCACCCTGTCCCGTTACATCGGGCGCCAGTTCATCGTCTGGTTCTGCCTGCTGATGGTGATCCTGCTCGCCATCGTGCTGCTGCTGGACACGGTCGAGCTGCTGCGCCGCGCCGGCACCAAGCCCCACGTCACCTTCGGGCTGGTGGTGGAGATGGCGCTGCTGAAGCTGCCGGAGATCGGCCAGCAGATCTTTCCCTTCGTCATCCTGTTCGCCGGCATGTTCACCTTCTGGCGGCTGACCCGCAGCGCCGAGCTGGTGGTGGCCCGCGCGGTCGGCGTGTCTGCCTGGCAGTTCCTGATGCCGGTGATGTTCGCCGCAGCCGCCATCGGCGTGGTGAAGGTGACGCTGATCAATCCGGTCGGCGCGGTCTTCATCGCCCGGTACGAACAGCTGCAGGACCGCTACCTGAAGCTCCAGTCCAGCACGCTGAACATCTCGCGTTCCGGCCTGTGGCTGCGCCAGACCAACGAGAACGAGCAGTTCTTCATCCATGCCGAGCTGGTCAACCCGGTGAGCTTCGAGCTGTCGAACGTCGTCGTCTTCCTGTTCGACGCCGACCAGACCTATCTCGGCCGTGTCGATGCGCCGCGCGCCGCGCTGAGGGACCGGAAGTGGGAGCTGCAGGAGGCCGTGCTGAACCGGGCCAAGAAGGATCCGGAACTGCTGGACAGCTACACCATCCCGACCGAGCTGGACATGGCGACCATCGAGGAGAGCTTCGCCCCGCCGGAAACCGTCTCCTTCTGGGAGCTGCCGCGCTTCATCCACACGCTGGAGACCACCGGTTTCCCCGCCGTGCGCCACCGCCTGCATTACCAGTCGCTGCTGGCCCAGCCCTTCCTGTTCCTGGCGATGGTGCTGTTCGCCGCCGCCTTCTCGCTGCGGCTGCCGCGGCGCGGCGGCACCATGGCGATGGTCACCGGCGGCGTGCTGACCGGCTTCGTTCTGTTCGTGATGACCGACATCGTGCGCACCTTCGGCATGTCCGAGACGATCCCGATCGTCATGGCCGCCTGGAGCCCGGCCGGCATCAGCCTGCTGCTCGGCACGGCGGCGCTGCTGCATCTGGAGGACGGCTGAGCCCGGCCCCGGCTTCCGGCCCCGCCCCGGCCCTGGAGGGTGGGACCAAACGCCGCAAAGCGGGCGATTGTCCCCACAGGCCATAATTCCGCCGCCCCCGCCGGTTATCGGGTTTCGGCACGGAATGGCCGGGTCGGATTCCGTTTGCATGGGGCACCGGCCCCACCGTAATAACGGACGACCCGTTTTTGGAGCTTGAGCACCATGTCGAGTTTGCGAGCCGTCCGGACCACCGTCGCCGTGGCGAGCGCCTGCGCGCTTCTGGCCCTGCCCGCCGCGGCGCAGTCGAGCAAGGCGGCCGCCGGTGCCGCCGCGCCGCGGACGGCCGACGAGGGGGTGCGCCCGGTGCGGACGCCGGGGGCCGAGGGCATCGCCGCGGTGGTGAACGACGAGGTGGTCTCGGTCTCCGACGTCAACGCCCGCATCCGCATGGCGCTGCTGAACGCCGGCGCCGCCGGCAATCCGGAAACGATCCAGCGCCTGACCCCGCAGGTGCTGCGCCTGCTGGTCGACGAACGGCTGCAGATGCAGGAGGCCAAGCGCCTGGGCATCACCGTGCCGCCGGCCGAGATCGACGAGGCGATCAAGCGCATCGCCGAGCAGAACCGCATGAACGGCCAGCAGCTCCAGGAGATGCTGAAGCGGCAGAATGTGCCGGTGTCGACCCTGAAGGACCAGATCCGCGCGCTGCTCGCCTGGCAGAAGGTGATGCAGCGCCGCATCCGCCAGGAGATCGTCGTCGGCGAGGACGAGATCGACGCCGCGATGGAGCGGCTGAAGGCCAACATCGGCAAGCCCGAATATCTGGTCGCCGAGATCTTCCTGGCGGTGGACACCCCCGACCAGGACACCGAGGTCCGCCGCAACGCCGAGCGCCTGATCGAGGAGGTGAAGCGCGGCGGCAACTTCGCGGCGCTGGCCCGCCAGTTCTCGCAGTCGGCCGGCGCCGCGACGGGCGGCGACCTGGGCTGGGTGCGGACCGGCGAGCTGTCGCCGGAGGTGGACAAGGCGCTGTCCGGCATGCGCGGCGGCCAGATGTCGGCCCCGATCCGCACCGCGACCGGCTATCACATCCTGATGGTGCGCGGGCAGCGGCCCTTCGGCAGCAGCGGCGGCGAGATGCAGATGCCGGCCGCCCAGCCCGTGGCGCCGCGTCCGCAGCCGCGCCCCGACGTGGCGAAGGCCACCGTCAACATGAAACAGATCATCATCCCCATCGAGTCCAAGGAGCAGGCCAAGGCCGTCAAGGAACAGGCGGAGAAGCTGCGCAAGTCGATCAGGAGCTGCGGCGATTTCCAGGCCCGCGCCAAGGAGAGCGGCATGCCGGAATCGGGCGACATGGGCACCATGCGGGTCAAGGACATGGCGCCCGGCCTCCAGAACCTGGCGCTCGGCATCCCGGTGGGGCAGGCCAGCCCGGTGCTGATGAGCCAGGCCGCCGCGGTCATCCTGATCGTCTGCAAGCGCGACGTGCCGATGATCCAGCCGCCGCCGGAGGCCAGCCCGCCGCCGCCGCCGCCCCCGACCGCGACCCCGATCAAGGAGGGGACGCTGCCCGATCGCGCGGAGATCGAACGCGACCTGATCGGCGAGCGCGCCGACCTGCTGTCGCGCCGCTACCTGCGCGACCTGCGCCGCACCGCCTTCGTCGAGACCCGGCTGTGACCGGCGCCCCGCCGGAAAGGCTGCCGCTGGCCCTCACCATGGGGGAGCCGGCCGGCATCGGCGGGGACATCACGCTGAAGGCCTGGACGCTGCGGGGCGACTCCTGCCTGCCGCCCTTTTTCGTGCTGGACGATCCGGCGCGGCTGGCGGCGCTGGCGGCGGCCCTGGGGCTGGCGGTGCCGGTGCAGGCGGTGGCCTCGCCGGCCGAGGCGGCGGCGCTGTTCGACCGCGCCCTGCCGGTGTTGCCGGTGGAACTGGGCAACCCGGTGGTCGCAGGCAGGCCCGACCCGGCCAACGGCGCCGCGGTGATCGCCAGCATCGACCGGGCCGTAGCCCTGGTCCAGGCCGGGCAGGCCGCGGCGGTGGTGACCAACCCGATCCAGAAATCGTCGCTCTATGCCGCCGGCTTCCGCCATCCCGGCCATACCGAGTATCTGGCCCATCTCGCCGGGATGACCGACGAGCCGATCATGATGCTGGCGGCGGCAGACCTGCGGGTGGTTCCGGTCACCGTCCATGTGTCGGTGCGCGACGCGGTGGATCGCCTGACCGCCGGGGCCATCGTCCATGCCGGCCGCGTCACCGCCGCGGCGCTGGCCCGCGATTTCGGCATCGCCCGGCCGCGGCTCGCCGTCGCCGGCCTCAACCCCCATGCGGGGGAGGGCGGGGCGATGGGCCGCGAGGAGATCGACGTCATCGCCCCGGCCATCGCCGTGCTGCGGGCCGAGGGGATCGACGCGACGGGGCCGCGCCCGCCCGACACCATGTTCCACGCTGCCGCCCGCCGCGGCTACGACGTCGCGCTGTGCATGTACCACGATCAGGCGCTGATCCCGGTGAAGACGGTCGATTTCGACGGCGGGGTCAACATCACGCTGGGGCTGCCCTTCGTCCGCACCTCGCCGGACCATGGCACGGCGCTCGACATCGCCGGCAGCGGGGCGGCCAGCCCGGACAGCCTGATCGCGGCGCTGAAGACCGCGGAGCGGATGGCGCGGAACCGGCGGGGCGGCTGAGCTCCCGCTTCTCCGGAAAAGGAAAAGGCGGACATGAAAAAGGAGCGCCGGGGCGCTCCTGTCTTCATATCCGTCCGCCGCTGGCAAAGTACCGGTGCCTCAGCCCCGGTCCATCAGCCCCTATCGTCGGGATCATACATGGTCGGGCCGCCCTGGTGATCGTGGTGGCCGCCGGCCGACGGGTCGCGGTGGTGGTGGGTGCGGGCGATGAAGGGCGCCAGCTCCTGCAGCTCGATGAAGTTGTCGGCCTGGCGGCGCAGCTCGTCGGCCACCATCGGCGGCTGCGAACGGACGGTGCTGACCACGCTGACGCGGACACCCTTGCGCTGCACCGCCTCCACCAGCCGGCGGAAGTCGCCGTCGCCGGAGAAGAGCAGGATGTGGTCGACATGGTCGGCCATCTCCATCACGTCGATGGCCAGCTCGATGTCCATGTTGCCCTTGATCTTGCGCCGGCCGGACGCGTCGGTAAACTCCTTGGTCGGCTTGGTGACCATGGTGTAGCCGTTATAGTCGAGCCAGTCGACCAGCGGGCGGATCGGGGAGTATTCCTGGTCCTCGACCAGCGCGGTATAGTAGAAGGCGCGAACGAGCCGGCCTTCTCCTGCGAAGCCGTCCCGCAACCTCTTGTAATCGATGTCGAAGCCCAATGAACGCGCCGCGGCGTAAAGGTTGGCTCCGTCGATGAACAGAGCGAGGCGCTCCTCTTTGTAAAACAACTTGCTGACGTCACGCGGCAAAGTCGAATTTCGGTCCAATGTTTAGATCCTTCCGTCGTCGCTTGGGGAATATGAATGGAACATGCGCAAAAAGCTCGCGTTCCTATTTTGAAATCTAGTGTATCGGACGCGATCATACAAGCGTTCTGCGCCGTCCTGCTGTGCTACTACGTTGCCAAGGTGGCCGATCCTCCTTTCGGCCGATGCTCCCCGGATGCAATGCAGCAGCGCTGTCGTTCGCGCTTGCACCTATCGGGCCACATCCATATAGTCTAGAGCCTCCTTTGAATCCGGAGTTCGTCTGGCATGGCCCGCGTTACCGTTGAAGATTGCGTCCTGAAGGTTCCGAACCGTTTCGAGCTGGTCATGATGGCCGCCCAGCGCGCGCGCGAGGTGGCGAGCGGCGCTCCGCTGTCGATCGACCGCGACAACGACAAGAACCCGGTCGTGGCGCTCCGCGAGATCGCGGATGAGACGGTGTCGCTGGAGTATCTGAAGAATGCCCTGATCAAGGGCCACCAGAAGCATGTCGAGCCGGACGAGCCCGAGGAGGAGATCGTCGAGCTGATGGCCGGCGAGAATGATTGGGCCGCCCGCGGCGCCGCATCGCTCGGCGATGAGGACGGCATGAGCGAAACCGACGGCGAGGAGCTGACGGAAGAGGACGACGTCGCCGCCGACATGGACGCCGAGCCGGGTGCCGGTTTCGCCATGACCGAGGATCCCGACGGAGACCTCTGATCCTGGACAACGACCGCAGGACCTGGAGGGGGTGGGACGCCCTCTTCCCGATGACCAGGGTGGGAGGCATCCGGCCTCCCTTCGGTTCGCACGGAACCGCCACGAACATCTTTGAGGCGCCCCGTGCGCCGGGTCGGGCCGCATGATCCGGCAGTATGAGCTTGTCGAGCGCGTCAAGGCGTACGATCCCTCGGCCGACGAGGATCTGCTCAACCGCGCCTATGTCTATTCGATGAAGGCGCACGGGTCGCAGACGCGTGCGTCGGGCGACCCCTATTTCCTCCACCCGCTGGAGGTCGCCGGCATCCTGACCCAGATGAAGCTGGACGCCGGCACCATCGCCACGGCGCTGCTTCACGACACGGTCGAGGACACCGTCGCCACGCTCGAGGACATCGAGCGGGTGTTCGGCAAGGAGATCGCGCGGCTGGTCGACGGCGTGACCAAGCTGTCGCGGCTGGAGCTGAACAGCGAACAGGCCAAGCAGGCGGAGAATTTCCGCAAGCTGGTGCTGGCGATGTCGGAGGACATCCGCGTCCTGCTGGTGAAGCTGGCCGACCGGCTTCACAACATGCGCACGCTCTACCACCTGAAGAAGCCGGAGAAGCGCCGCCGCATCGCCCGCGAAACCATCGAGATCTACTCGCCCTTGGCCGAGCGCATCGGCATGCACAAGATCAAGGACGAGCTGGACGACCTCGCCTTCGCCGAGCTGAACCCCGACGCGCGCGACAGCATCCTGGCCCAGCTGGCCCGCCTGCGCAGCGAGGGCGAGAACCGCGTCCAGACCATCATCACCGAACTGCGCGAACTGCTGGCCGCCGAAGGACTGCCGGAAGCGACGGTGTCGGGCCGCGAGAAGTCGGCCTATTCGATCTGGCGCAAGCTGCAGCGCAAGAATGTCAGCTTCGAGCAGCTGTCCGACATCATGGCCTTCCGCATCACGGTCGGCTCGGTCGGCGAGTGCTATCAGGCGCTGGGCGTGGTCCATGCCCATTACCCGGTCGTGCCGGGGCGCTTCAAGGATTACATCTCCACGCCCAAGCCCAACGGCTACCGCAGCCTGCACACCGGCGTGATCGGTCCCGGCCGCAACCGGATCGAGGTGCAGATCCGCACCGAGGACATGCACGAGATCGCCGAGCTGGGCGTCGCCGCCCACTGGGCCTACAAGCAGGACCACCAGCCGCGCCCGAACGGCGGCGAATACCGCTGGCTGCGCGAGCTGCTCGACATCCTGGAGCATGCGCAGAAGCCGGAGGAGTTCCTCGAGCACACCAAGCTTGAGCTGTTCCAGGATCAGGTCTTCTGCTTCACGCCGAAGGGCGACCTGATCGCGCTGCCGCGCGGCGCCACCCCGGTCGACTTCGCCTATGCCGTCCATTCGCAGGTCGGCGACCATTGCGTCGGCGCCAAGATCAACGGCCGAATGCTGCCGCTGCGCACCCAGCTGCAGAACGGCGACCAGGTCGACATCGTCACCTCCAAGGCGCAGACGCCGGTTCCGGGCTGGGAGCGCTTCGTCGTCACCGGCAAGGCCCGCGCCCGCATCCGCAAGTTCCTGCGCACCCAGCAGCGCGCCCAGTACATGGAGCTGGGCCGCGGCATGCTGGTGCGGCAGTTCAAGTCGGAAGGCTACGAGTTCACCGAGAAGGCGCTGGAAAACGCCATCAAGATCTTCCAGCAACCGACGGTGGACGATCTGATGGCCGGTGTCGGCTCCGGCCTGCATTCGGTGCGCGAGGTCTTCCACGCCGTCTTCCCCGGCCACAAGGCCCAGGCCGCCCCCGCCGTCCGCGAAACCGACGAGAGCGCGCCCAAGCCCAAGGCCAAGGCGCGCAAGGAATCGGCCCTGCCGATCCGCGGCCTGATCCCGGGCATGGCGGTGCATTACGCCCGCTGCTGCCACCCGCTGCCGGGCGACCGCATCGTCGGCATCGTCACCACCGGCAAGGGCGTGACCATCCACACCATCGATTGCGAGACGCTGGAGAGCTTCCATGAATCGCCGGAACGCTGGATCGACGTGTCGTGGGAAACCGGCCCGGATTCGCCGGAGGAGCATGTCGGCCGCGTCACCGTCGTCATCGCCAATGAACAGGGCTCGCTCGGCACGCTGTTCACGGTGATCGGCAAGAACCAGGGCAACGTCATCCACCAGAAGATCACGAACCGCAGCACCGATTATTTCGAGCTGCTGATCGACATCGACGTGAAGGACGCCAAGCACCTGACCAACATCATGGCCGCCCTGCGCGCGACTCCGGCCATCCATTCGGTGGAGCGGGCGCGGGGACGCTGAAACCCCTGCCGTTCGACGGTAAATTCCTTGTCATCCGCGGCCCTGTCGGTCGGTTCGGCGTGACGCGCCGCCCCGGCACCGCTATATAGACGGAATCGCTCCCGCCCGTTCCGGCGGGCGGCGACGCTTTGGAGTCCGTGCATGTCCCGTTTCCTGCGCCTCGGCGTGAACATCGACCATGTGGCGACCGTCCGCAACGCCCGCGGCGGGGCCCATCCCGATCCCGTGCGCGCGGCGAAGCTCGCCATCGAGGCCGGTGCCGACGGGATCACCGCCCATCTGCGCGAGGACCGGCGGCACATCGTGGATCGCGACATCGACCGGCTGATGGCCGAGATCGACCGTCCGCTGAACTTCGAGATGGCGGCGACCGCCGAGATGCTGGGCATCGCGCTGCGCCACAAGCCGCACGCCGCCTGCCTCGTCCCGGAAAAGCGCACCGAGGTCACCACCGAAGGCGGGCTGGACGTCATCGGCCAGTACGACCAGCTGGCCGGCCCGGTCGGCGAGCTGGGGGCGGCCGGCATCCGCGTCTCGCTGTTCATCGATCCGGAGCCGGCGCAGCTCGACGCCGCCCGGCGGCTCGGCGCCCCGGTGGTCGAACTGCACACCGGCGCCTATTGCGACGCGCACGACCCTGCGCAGCGCGAGGCGGAGCTGGCGCGCATCGTCCGCGCCGCCGCCCATGCCGAGGCCATCGGGCTGGAATGCCACGCCGGCCATGGGCTTGGCTATGACACCGTCGGCCCGGTCGCGGCGATCCCGACCGTCGTGGAACTGAACATCGGCCATTTCCTGATCGGCGAGGCGATCTTCGTCGGCCTGACCAATTCGATCGCCCGCATGCGCAAGGCGATGGACAGCGCGCGAGCCGCGGCGGCCTCCGCATGATGCTGTCCGGCACCATCCTCGGCATCGGCAACGACCTGATCGACATCCGGCGGGTCGAGAAGTCGCTGGAGCGTTTCGGAAAGCGCTTCATCGACCGCATCTTCACCGACATCGAGCAGGCCAAGTCCGAACGCCGCGCCAACTCGGCGGCGAAGAACAACGCCCGCGCCTCCACCTATGCCAAGCGCTTCGCCGCCAAGGAGGCGTGCTCCAAGGCACTGGGCACCGGCTTCCGCGACGGCGTGTTCTGGCGCGACATGGGGGTGGTCAATCTGCCGTCGGGGCAACCGACCATGCGTCTCACCGGCGGCGCGCTCGCCCGGCTGGAGGCGATCACGCCGCCCGGCATGCGCGCCCGCATCCATGTGACGCTGACCGACGAGTATCCGATGGCCGAGGCGTTCGTCGTCATCAGCGCCGAACCGATCGAGTCGGCCCCTACCGAGTCTGCAATGCCCACCAATACGGCGAACCCAGAATGACCTTTCAGAAGCAGGCGGCGTCCGACGCCAAGACCAAGGACTCCGGGTTCGTCGAAACCGTGAAGACGGTGATCTTCGCGGTGCTGATCGCATTCGGCGTGCGGACCTTCGCGTTCGAGCCCTTCAACATCCCGTCCGGCTCGATGATCCCGACGCTGCTGGTCGGCGATTACCTGTTCGTGTCGAAGTTCAGCTACGGATACAGCAAATACACGGTCGGCTTCGGCTTGCCGCTGTTCGAGGGCCGCATCCTGGGATCGCAGCCGGAGCGCGGCGACGTGGCGGTGTTCAAGCTGCCGCGCGACAACAAGACCGACTACATCAAGCGGGTGATCGGCCTGCCGGGCGACAGCATCCAGATGATCGGCGGCATCCTGCACATCAACGGCCAGCCGGTGAAGCGCGAGCGGATCGAGGATTTCGTCACCACCGATTCGCTGGGCCGCAGCATCCGCACCGCGCAGTTCATCGAGACGCTGCCCAACGGCCGCACCCACCGCATCATCGAGGAGTCGGACAACGGCCCGCTCGACAACACCCCGGTGTTCAAGGTGCCGGAAAACCATCTGTTCATGATGGGCGACAACCGCGACAACTCGCTCGACAGCCGGGTGCCGTCGCAGGTCGGTTTCGTTCCCATCGAGAACATGGTCGGCCGTGCCGAATTCCTGTTCTTTTCTCTCGACGAGGGCACGCGCTTCTACGAGATCTGGCGCTGGCCGGTCGATCTGCGCTTCAGCCGCCTGTTCAACGGAGTCCGGTAAGTGTCCACCGTCACGAAGGCGCCCGCCGATGCGGGCGCCGGGTCGGAAGCAGCCTCGGGCCATGCCGCCCCGGGCCATGTCGTCCGCGACCATGCCGCCGAGGCCGCCGAGGTCGCCGCGGACGTGGAGGATCTGGCGCAGGCGCTGGGCTACCGCTTCGCCGACCCGTCGCTGCTGCGCGACGCCGTCACCCATCCAAGCCTGATGGGGCTGGAGCGGGCCGGCCGCAAGGGGCACAAGGGGCCGGGCATCGCCTATGAGCGTCTGGAGTTCCTCGGCGACCGCGTCGTCGGGCTGGTGGTTGCGGAATGGCTGCTCGAACGCTATCCGAACGAGCGGGAAGGTGCGCTGGCCAAGCGCCATGCCTCGCTGGTCCGCCGGGAATCGCTGGGCCGCGTCGCCGACGCCATCGGGCTGGGCGCCTATCTGCGCCTGTCCCCGGCGGAGGCGCTGAGCGGCGGCCGGGCCAACCGCACCATCCTGGGCGACGCCTGCGAGGCGGTGCTGGGCGCCATGTATCTCGACGGCGGGCTGGAGCCGGTGACGCGCTTCGTCCGCCAGGCGCTGGCCGAGGCCATCGACAAGGCGACCCCGCCGCCGCTCGACAGCAAGACTACCTTGCAGGAATGGGCGCAAGGGCGCGGCAAGCCGCTGCCCCAGTATGAACAGATCGAACGCAGCGGCCCGGCGCACGAGCCGCTGTTCGTGGTTGCGGTGCGCGTCGCGGGCATGGAACCGGTCACGGGATCCGGCTCGTCCAAGCGTATCGCGGAAAAGAAGGCGGCCAGCGCGTTGCTGCGCCAGGTGGGAGTGCAAGTCGATGACTGACGGTCGCGACGACATCGACGAGACGAAGAAGCAGATGCCCGAGGTTGGGGCGCCCGAGCCGGCGCAGCCGGAAGGGGCACCGGACGAGGTGACGCCGGGCGAGGTGACGCCGGAGGACGGCGTCGTCGCCGAGGGCGACGGCGACTTCGAGGAGGATGACCTCGACGGCGACGACCTCGACGGCGAGGACGGCGACTACGACGACGAGGAGTATGACGACGAGGACGACGAGGATGCCCCGCGCGGGCAGCCGATGTCGGTCCTGCCGCCGCTGCCGGTGATGCCGGATCATCCGCGCTGCGGCTTCATCGCGCTGGTCGGCGCGCCGAACGCCGGCAAGTCGACGCTGCTGAACGCGATGATCGGCAGCAAGGTCTCGATCGTCAGCCCGAAGGTGCAGACCACGCGGACCCGCGTGCTGGGCATCACCATCGAGGGTGACACCCAGATGATCTTCGTCGACACCCCCGGCATCTTCAAGCCGAAGCGCCGGCTCGACCGCGCCATGGTGGCGGCGGCGTGGCAGGGGGCGGAGGATGCCGACGTCATCGGCGTGCTGTACGACGTGTCGCGCCGCTCGATCGACGAGGACACCCGCAGCATCGTCGCCCGGCTGAAGGAACAGGGCCGCGAAGCGATCCTGATCCTGAACAAGATCGATCTGGTGAAGCGCGACGTGCTGCTCGGCATCGCCGCTGCCTTCCAGCAGGAAGGGATCTTCACCGACATCTTCATGGTGTCGGCCTCCACCGCCGACGGCGTCGCCGACCTGAAGCGGTTCCTGGCTGCCCGCCTGCCGGACGGACCCTGGCATTTCCCGGAAGACCAGATCTCCGACATGCCGATGCGCCTGCTGGCGGCGGAGATCACCCGCGAGAAGCTGTTCATCCAGCTTCACCAGGAGCTGCCCTATTCCGCCACGGTCGAGACCGAGGTGTGGGAGGAGTTCGAGGACGGGTCGGTCAAGATCTCGCAGGTCATCTTCGTGCAGCGCGAAAGCCAGAAGGCCATCGTGCTGGGCAAGGGCGGCCAGCGGATCAAGGCGCTGGGCTCCGCCGCGCGCGGCGAGTTGCAGGGCATGCTGGAACGCCGCGTCCACCTGATCCTGTTCGTGAAGGTCCGCGAGGGCTGGGTCGACGATCCGGAACGCTATTCGGCCTGGGGGCTGGATTTCGGGGCGTCGTGACGACAAAGGCCCTCTCCCGGCGGGAGAGGGCCTTTTCCTTGCGGGGCGCTTGCGAAACGCGTGTTACGCGGCCAGCAGGCGCAGGTGGCCGTCGAAATCGTCCAGCGCGCGCATCAGATCCATCATCGCCTGTTCGGCCTGGGCACGGGCGAAGGGCCAGGCGTCGTCATCGGCGATCCGGGCGGCCTCGATGCGGGCGGTGGCGCGGTTATTCAGGCCGCGCAGGCGGTCGAGCGTGCGTTCCCATGTCTCACGGTGGTTGCTGTCCGCACGTTCCACCATCGACCGCAGCGTCTCCATGCGGTCGGTGGTGCGCAGGACGAGGTCGCGGCTCAACGTGTCGAAGGCTTGCCGGTTGCGGCGGCTCATGAACTGTCCTCCTTTGATCCTCAACCGTTCTGGACCTTTCAGCCGGCAGGGCAGTGCCGCACCGGTGCCGCGAGAACGCAAAGCAAGTGCAGTCGGCACAGCCCGTCGGGGCGGTGCCGCCATGCGAAATCGGTGCGCCTGGGCAGATGCGGTATTCCCGTCCGAATCCAAATCCCGCCGGGTTGCACCGTTCCGTCACGGAATTCCATTGCGGAATTTCGTGCCGGAGCATGCAAACCCGGTGGCTAAGGAAGTCTTCCCGGTTGGATTGCGTTTCCTCCGGGGCCGGTTTCATCCGGCCCATTGGCTTTTTTATACGCCGTCATTTTGACGACGTTCTTTTGTTTTCGTGACGCTTTTGTGCCGGATTGGAGGGGGCGGGTCAATTCGCCCAAAAATCATACCCCCGGCGCACTCTGTCGCAGCCTAAAGGCGAGGTTGCAGGGCCGGTATCGGCCGATAAGTCGGAGGTGGTACCGCCATCGCTGCCCGGCGACCTATTCGGCGGCGATGGCGTAGGCTGGAAGGGCCTCGGCATTGGCGGGTTCGGGGGTGGCGGCGGATTGGCAGGCGAGCGGGGCGACGGCGGAAATGGCGGCCTGCTGGGCCATGGCGGCGCGATGCTCGCTCGCCATGCTGCGCATCATCGGCACGCATTTGCCGCACTGCACCTGGCATTGGTGATGGCGGAACACCGAAGCGGGGGTCTTCGCGCCCTGGTCCAGGGCGGACTTGACCTTCTTGTCATTCAACGCGTGGCAGATGCAGACGAACATAAGCCCTCGGCAACGGTCGGTGTTGAAGCTGTCTCCCGGCCTCAGGAATAGCTGATACTGAGAATCGTTGTCAATGACGCCATTGCGAACCGCTCGCATATAAGGGGGAGCTGGGCGATTTTGCCGCATCCTCCTTCGCGTCACCGCGAAAGGGGTGGGGTTGGGGCAGGGGAGGCGGCGAACCGCATGCTTGGGCTTGCAATCGCAGCCCGGCGGCGGTAGCCCCTGGGGCATGGACGACAGCAGCCCCGAAAACACCGCCTCATCCCGCCCGCAGGCCGCGCCCGGCGCGGAGACGGTCCCGCTCGGCCAGACGGTCTATCTGGCGGCCGACGGCTTCCTCGACGATCTGGTGGCCGAGCTGGGGGACGTCGCCTCGGTCGACGGCCGGCTGGTCTTCGCCGACGGCCCGGCGCGGCCGGCCGCCTGGGCGCAGAACATCTGGCACGACCCGGTGCGGATCGAATTCTCCTCGATCAAGGGCGGGGCGAAGGCGCTGCGCGGCATCCAGCGCAATTGGGCGCTGTGGTCGCAGCGGCACCATCGCCGCGCCGCGCTGATCCAGGAGAACCTGCCGCACGTCTCGGCCAAGCCGGTGGTCTTCCCGTCGCCGCTGCCGACGGCGCCGCTGGGATCCTGGACGCTGCTGGACGAGTCGACGATCGTCGCGGCGGCACACTGTTCCAGCCCGTTCCGCAACGGCGAGGTGACCTTCGTCGAGAACCGCACCGCGCCGCCCAACCGAGCCTATCTGAAGCTGTGGGAGGCGCTGACCCTGTTCGGCGAGCAGCCGGGGCCGGGCGACCGCTGCCTCGACCTCGGCGCCTGTCCGGGGGGGTGGACCTGGGTGCTGCACGAGCTGGGCGCGTCGGTGGTCAGCGTCGACAAGGCGCCGCTCGACCCCGCCATCGCCGCGCTGCCGCGGGTGCAGATCCGCCAGGAAAGCGCCTTCGGGCTGAAGCCGCAGGATGTCGGGCCGGTGGACTGGCTGTGCTGCGACGTGATCTGCTACCCGACGCGGCTGTTGCGGCTGGTGCGGGAGTGGATGGACAGCGGGCTGGCCAAGCGCTTCGTCTGCACGCTGAAGTTCCAGGCCGAGACCGACCATGAGACCGCCCGCGCCTTCGCCGCGATCCCCGGCGGCCGGGTGCTGCACCTGCACCACAACAAGCACGAGCTGACCTGGATGTGGCCGGCGTCCTCGGAGTAGCGCCGCCGGACGGCGTCGTCGGAGTAGCGCCGCTTCTCACGCCAGCGCCCGGCCTTCGGCATAGCCGTAGCTGACGTAATGCTGCTTGGCGCCGGTCAGGCTGCCGCCCACCGCGGCGGCGACGTCCGGATTGGCGGCCAGATAGGCTGCGGCGTCGAAGGCGGAGAAGGACCGTCCCTCGAACCGGCCGTACACGATGTAGTGCAACTCCACCGCTTCGCTGTCGCTGCCGAAGGCGGCGATCAGGTCGGGGTTGCTGGCCTCGTAGGACAGGGTGTCGAACAGGGTCGCGCTGCGGCCTTCGCGGTTGCCGAACTCGATATAGTGCCGTGTCGCGGCGCCGGCGTCGCTGCCGAAGGCGTTCAGCAGGTCGCCGTAGCCGGCAAGATAGTTGTAGGGATCGAACCCGGTCAGGCTGCGCCCCTCATAGAGGCCGTTGGCGGCGAAATGCTGCGTTCCGGCGCTGGCGTTGACGCCGAAGGCGGCGATCAGGTCGCTGCTGGAGGCGATGTAGCGCAGCGCGTCGAAGCTGCCGGACACGCTGGCGGCGAGCGCCGTGCCGGTGTCGGAGAAGCGCAGATACTCGATGCCGGTCAGCAGGTCGTTGCCGTCGGCGCCGCTGACGACATAGCGGCCGCCGTCGAACTGGAGCACCCGGTATTGCGAGCGCGTGCCGCTGAACACCACGGTGTCGGTGCCGGCGCCGCCGTCCAGGATGTTGCCCAGGCTGTTGACGGTGAAGCTGTCGTCGCCGGAGCCGCCGGTTGCCTGCTGGATCCTGGTGCCATAGGCCAGCGCCAGGAACAGCGTGCTGCCTGCGGTGCTGAAGCCGCCCGCCCGCAGGTCGAGCGACAGGGCGGCGGTCTGGGCGCTGCCGTCCAGGCTGTTGCGCCCGCTGGCGTCCCACAGGGTGGTGAAGCTGGCGCTGTTCAGCGTGTAGCCGGTGTCGCCGGCCCCGGTGGCGGTGTTGGCGCCGTAGAGATACTGGATCGCCGCGATGTCGTAGAGGCTGGGGCCGGTCAGGTAGCTGCCGGAGGGCAGGGCGTCGTTGTCGACGTACGACATGATGCTGTAGGCGTAATTGTCCGTCGCCGCGGAGAGATACGGTCCCTCCGTCCCGTCGCTTGAGCCTGCGTTGTAGTTGCCGGGATGCTTCAGCCCCAGCGCATGGCCGATCTCGTGGACCAGCGTCATGTAGCCGTAGCTGCCCAGCGTCGGGCTGCTGTTGGCGGCGCTGTCGTTGGCGAGGAACACCTGCCCGCCCTGCGACGCGGTCGACGGGTAATAGGCGTAGGCCGCCGACTGGCCATATTGGCGGTTGGTGCCGAAGGCGATGGTCGCACCGGAGACGTCGGCGGTCTCGACGAAGGTGATGTTGGCGACGGCGCTCCAGGCCGCCAGCGCCTGGCGGACGGCGGCGCGCTGCGCCGTGCTCATCGTCGCGAAGCCGCTGGCGTCGGCCGAGGACACCTGCCGCGAGCTGGTCAGGAAGGCGTAGGTGACGGTGACGGCACCGCCGACGGAGCCGCCGTCCAGCACGGTGCCGTTGCTGCCCCAATGCGGCGTCCCGCTGGCCAGCAGGGCGGAGATGTAGTCGGTCAGCACGGACTGGCTCATGGGCGGCGGCTCTCGGGTGGGATCACGGTTCCGGCTTCCGGGGCTGGACCCCGGCCAACGGACGACACGACGGGTGATACGGCCGAAAGGGGCATGGTCCGGCGCGGCCGGTTAAGACACCGCTTATGCCCGGCGTAGGGCAAACTCGATGGAGGGGCGCAGCATCGCCGCGGCGGCATGGCCGATCTCCACCGCTTCGGCCGCGCGGTCGAATTCCAGGATGCCGATATGGGCCAGACGCGGCGCGATCAGCACGTCCGGCGGCTCGCCGGCCAGCCGCGAGCGGGTGATGCGGTCCTGCATGATGTCGATCGACCCAGCCATCACCTCCAGCGCGTTCGGCATCTGCCGGTGGGCGTGGGCATGGGTTTGGGTGTCGTCGATCTGGTCGGCGAGGAAGCGGGTGCGCCGGCTGGGCTTGCGGCCGAGCCAGGTCGAGATCTGGCTGGTCAGCTGCGACAGGGCGGGCGAGCCGGCATCGCCCCCGGCCACCACCGGTTCCGGCGCCGTCGCCTTGGCGCCCGCCATCCTGGCAGCGGAACCCTTGCTGCCCGCCCCCTTGCCGTTGCGGCCGCCCGGCCGTCCCAGCGGCGACAGTTCGCTGTTCAGGTTGACCGCCACCACGATGTCGGCCCCCAGCGCCCGGCACAGCGACACCGGCACCGGGTTCACCAGCGCGCCGTCGACCAGAAGATGATGGTCGCGCCGCACCGCGGGAAACAGTCCGGGCATCGCCGCCGACGCCATCACCGCCGACATCAGCGGCCCGTCGCGCAGCCAGATCTCGCGCCCCGTCGACAGGTCGGTGGCAACGGTGGCGAAGGGGCGGCGCAGATCCTCGATCCGGACGTTGCTGCGCTCGTTGTCGAAGCGGCCGAAGGCCTTCTCGGCGGCCACCAGCCCGCCGCGGCGGAAGGTCAGGTCGATGATGCCCAGCATGCCGAGCCAACCCATCTTCTGCGCCCAGGCCTGAAGCTCGTCGAGCTGGTCGGTCAGGTAGGCCGCCCCCACCGCGGCGCCGATCGACGTGCCGCAGATGATGTCCGGTTCGATCCCGATCTCCTCCAGCGCGCGCAGGACGCCGATATGCGCCCAGCCCCGCGCCGCGCCGCTGCCCAGCGCCAGCCCGATCTTCAGGTCGGTCCCCTTCGCCATCCGCATCCCCTGTCACAGCCGGCCGGTGCGTATCCGGCCTTGGTCTTGAGCTTACCATCTGGGCATCGCCGCCGGGTATCGGAAGCGGCCGGAAGAGGCACGCCACCGGAGACGGGGTCATCGCCGCGTGGGAGGTGGGAATTATCGGCAATTCTCCCGACCTTTGACCTGGGTCATCGAAGCCGGGTCGGCGACTGTGGCATTTCTGTGCCAGTTGGGCTGGAAGGTTATCCCTATGCTGGGCGTTAACCATGCGTCAACTGGCTGGTGACTAGTTTCGTTGCATTGCAGTGAAGTTCTCGAACCCGGAAGAACCGTCATGGCCGACGAACTGAAAAGCTTCAGGAAGGATTGGAAACGCTGGTCGCCGGTGGAAAGGCTGACCGCGGTCACCATCCTGCTCGTCATCGCCATGCTGCTGGCCGCGCGTGCAGCCGCCGGACTGTTCTGATCGCACCGGCCGACACGCAACATCGTTGCAGGCCCGCCACTCCGCGGCCATGGCCCACCCGCCGCCCCGCGGCCGTTGCAAACCCGCCACTCCGTGGGCGTTGCAAACCCGCCACTCCGTGGGCGTTGCAAACCCGCCACTCCGTGGCGGTGGCGGCATTGTCTTTACGGGCTCTTAACCCTCGCGCCATAGGCTTGGCCCGCTCGGACAGTTCCTGGGACGGTCGGGCGCCGTATGCGGCCGGAGCGTTGCACCTCCGCCACAAGGGCACCGACGGGCGCTCGCCGGAGGGCGCCGACAGGGAAGGGTCCGGCATCTGCCCGCAAGGCCTAAGCCCCTCTCGCTGGACACGCCCGATGACCTTCTCCGCCCAATCCGCCGTGACGGAACAGAAGATGCTGAGGCAGCGCCTCGACTCCGCCTTCGCCGAAGCGGCGCAGCCGCTGTCGCGCGACGAGGTGACGGAGATCGTCCGCAACATCCTGGGCAGCATGGACGGCGACATCTCCGCCACCGACCTGCGCCTGTACAAGGAGGTCGTGGACCTCGCCAAATACATCGAGACCGCCAAGCAGGAGATCGCGGCCCTCCAGCCCGCCGACATCCGCGACGAGCATATCCGCAGCGCCACCGACGAGCTGGACGCGGTGATCGGCGCGACCGAGAAGGCGACCTTCGCCATCTTCGACGCCTGCGACGCCATCGGCGCCATCGCCGGCCAGTCGGAGGCCGCGGCCTCGGCCCAGCTGAACGACCAGATCACCAAGATCTACGAAGCCTGCAACTTCCAGGACATTACCGGCCAGCGCATCGCCAAGGTGGTGCGCACGCTCAAGCACATCGAATCGAAGGTGGACATGATCGTCGCCGCCTTCGGCAGCGAGGTGCGGCAGAACCACGCCCCGCGGCTGGCGAAGCTGGCGGCGGAGGATGCGGAGGCCGCCCATTACGAGCCGATGAGCGCGGCGGAGGCGGATCAGCAGCTGCTGCACGGCCCGCAGCTGCCGGGCAACGCCATGGACCAGGACGAGATCGACCGCCTGCTCGCCAGCTTCGACTGACGCCATGCGGGCCGGCAAACCCACCAGCGGCCAGACGGCGTCCGGCGCCTCCTCATCGGCGATCGACGCGCTGCCGAGGCTGCGGGCTGGCGGCGGCCGCGGGTATGGCCCCAATGCCGGTCATGCCAATCCCAACAACGGCAGCATCCTGCTGCTGCTGTCGCTGTTCCTGCTGCTGCTGGTGTTCTTCATCGTGCTGAACGCCAATTCGGTGCAGACGGCGCAGAAGGTGAAGGCTGTCGCCGCCTCGCTGGAGCGGACCTTCCCCAACTTCGTCATCGACCCGCGGCTGCGCGACGGGACGGAACAGGTGGCTTCGCGCGCCGGGACGGTGTTCGCGGTGCAGCGGCTGGAGGGCGTCGGCACCCTGTTCGCCACCGCCGTCGCCGTCGCCAAGGTGGAGGTGGTGTCCCCCGGCCGGCTGCTGGAAGTGCGGCTGCCCGCCGACGACCTGTTCGTTCCCGGCACCATGGTCCTGCGGCCCGACCGCCAGGGGCTGATCGACCGCATCGCCGACGCGCTGCGCCAATCGCGCCAGGGCGAACGGATGGAGCTGGACGCCCTGCTCGGCATCGGCCCGACCGGCACGCCGAGCCAGCCGCCGGGGCCGGTGGCCCGTGCCGGCGCGCTGGCCCGCGCGCTGATCGCCGACGGGGCGCCCGAGCGCAACGTCACCGTCGGCATCGAACGCGGCGAACCGGGCGGGGTGCGCCTGCTGTTCGCCCTGCGCTGGGACGACGAGGCGCCGGCCCGGCGCGACGGCGCCAGGGCGGGGGGGCGGACATGATCCGCGTGCCGGGGACTGGCACGGGCGGCGACCGCGGCAGGGCCGCGGCGGAGGCGGGTGCCAGCCAGCGCAAGACGCTGTGGCTGATCAGCTTCACCGACCTGATCTCCTTGATGCTGGCCTTCTTCGTGCTGATGTATTCGATGAGCGAGCCGGAAGCGGAACGCTGGACCCGCCTGGCCAAGGGCATGTCGGAGTCGATCCCGGCAGCGCGGTCGACCGCGACCGCGCCGTCGGACCGGCCGGCCGATCCGAACGCCGCCTTCAACGCCCGGGCGGTGGAGGCGCGGGCGGCCATCGACCTGCATTATCTGGCGGCCCTGCTGGGCAGCCAGCTGCGCTCCAACGCCGAGCTGTCGGTGGTCGATGTCCGGCGCGAGGACGACCGCGTCGTCATCCGACTGCCGGGGGAGCGGATCTTCGATCCGACCGGCGCCGCCTTCACCGAGGAGGGGCGCCGGGTGTTGTTCCTGCTGGGGGCGGTCATCGGCCGCATCGGCAACCGGATCGAGCTGGTCGGCCATGCCGAACGCGAGGATCCGAGCGGCGGCGTGGCCTGGGAACGGGCGCTGACCCGGGCGGTCGCCGTCTCCGCCGCGCTGCGCGAGACCGGCTATCGCCGCGATCTGGTGGCGCGGGCGGTCATGATGCCGGCTGGCGAGACCGGCGGCGGACGGCTGCCGGTCGACATCGTGGTGCGTGAGGAGGGGGCGGATTGACGGTGGCGGGACGGTCGGCACATCGAAGGAAGCGTTGGCTGCGCGGCTGTTCCGCCGCGGCGGCGCTGCTGGCCGTGCCGGTCCTGCTGTCGCCCGGTTTCCTCGCCGGGGCTGCCGATGCCGCCACCGTGCCGGTGCGCGCCGGCAGCCACAAGGAGTTTGGCCGCCTGGTCTTCGACTGGCCGGTCAAGGTCGATTTCACCGCCTCGGTCGAGGGCAGCCGACTGGTCGTCGCCTTCACCGAGCCGATCGACGCGGCGCTCGGCCCCCTTGTGCGGGCGCTGCCCGACTATCTGGCCGCCGGCCGGGTCGAGGCTGACGGCAAGACCGTCTCCTTCGACCTGAAGCGCCCGGTGTCGGTCAAGAGCTTCCGCAACGGCAACGCCGTCGCCCTCGACCTGTCGCCGGCCGCGGCGAACGCCGCGCCCCAGAATACACCACCCCAGAACGCGCCGCCCGCCGCTGCGCCGCCCATCGCCGCGCCGCAACCGGCCCCTGCCGCGCCCGCCGCCGTCAAGCCGGTGCCGTCGGTTGGGCGGGTGCAGGTGCAGGCCGCCGACCGGCCCGACCAGAGCCGCCTGACCTTCGACTGGCCGTCGCCGGTCGGTTATTCGGTCAAGCGCGACGGCGCCGCGGTGACGGTCGCCTTCGACAAGGGCGGCACCCCCGACCTGTCGGCGTTGGGCAGGGCCAAGCTGCGCAACATCCAGAATGTCGAATCCTACCGCCAGCCAGACGGCTCGCTGGCCGTCACCTTCGCGGTGCCGCAGGATGCCGAGGTGACGGACAGCGCGGCGGGCAAATCGGTGGTGCTGGCCGTCGGCAACCCCGGCTCGCGGGCCGGCCTGCCCACCGATACGCCCAGGCCCGATACATCCAAGCCCGATACGCCCAAGCCCCCCACGGCCCAGCCCCCCACTGCCCAGCCGGCCGCGGTGCCGGCTCCGGTGCCGGCCAAGGATGCGCCGATGGTGGCGTCGACCAGCTCCGGCCGCTCGGCCACGGCCGCCAATGCGGCGGCGGCAACCCCGCCGCCGGCAGCCGCTCCTCCGGCTGAGGCGAAGCCGGCACCCGCCGCACCGGCGGATGCCAAGGCGCAGCCCGCCGCCGGGCCGAAGGGCCCGGTGCTGACCTTCGACACCGGCGGGCCGGCCTCCATCGCGGTGTATCCGCGTGCCGGGCAGCTCTATGTCGTGTTCGACCGGCCGATGCCGATCGGCGCCGGCAAGCTGAGCGGTCCCGGTTCCGAGCTGATGGGCGCGGTGGAGCCGGTTCCGGCGACCGGCGGCAGCGTGTTCCGCACCAAGATCGGCCCGATGGTGTGGCCGTCGGTGGACCGGCAGGGAACCACCTGGCGGATCCAGTCGTCGGCCCGCCCCGCCAACATGACCGGTGCCGGCGACCTGCGGGTGGAGCCGGACCCCGATTTCCTGCTGGGTGCCCGGCTGCTGGTGCGGGCCCCCGACGCGGCCAACGTCGTCCAGTTCACCGATCCCGACGTCGGCGACCGCATCCAGGTGGTGCCGCTGCCCAATCCGGGCCAGGGAATGCCGGAACCCCACCGTTATCCGGATCTGGAGGTGATGCCCTCCTATCAGGGCGTGGTGGTCCGGCCGGTTTCCGACAATGTCACGGTGCGGCCGGTCAAGGAGGGAGTCGAGCTGACCACTGCCGGCGGCCTGCATTTGTCCCCCGCCGCCGATGCCGGCAACCCGGCGGCCATGCCGCCGCCGCCCGGCATGCCGGCGCCCCAATCGGCGCCCCAGCCGGTGCCGGCGCAGCTGGCCGCCGCCCCGCAGCAGGTGCCGCAGCCCGGCGGCTCATCCGCGGCGATGGAGCCGCCGCGGGCGCAGCCTGCCGCCCAGATGCAGGGCCGGCGCCTGTTCAACCTGCCGGCCTGGAAGCACGGCGACCTCGACCGTTTCACCGAGGTGCGGCAGGATCTCCAGCTCGCCGTCGTCAACGCGCCGGAGTCGGAGCGGGCCAAGGCGCAGCTGGACCTCGCGCGCTTCTATTTCGCCAACGGCTTCGGGCAGGAGACGCTCGGCCTGCTCGACGTGCTGCAGCAGAACCAGCCGGATCTGGAGGGCTGGCCGGAGTTCCGCGCCCTGCGCGGGGCGGCCCGCGTGCTGACCGGCGACCTGGACGGTGCGGAGGCCGACCTGTCGATCCCGGCGCTGGCCGGCAATCCGGAGGCCGGGTTGTGGCGTGCCGCCATCGCCGCCGACCGCCGCGACTGGCCCAAGGCGATGGCCGGGTTCAGGGCGTCGGGCCAGATCCTGAATTCCTACCCTGAGCCGATGATCGGCAAGCTCGGGCTGCGCGCGGCGGAAACGGCGCTGGAGACGCGCGACACCGCCACCGCCAAGCGGCTGCTCGACCGCGTGCTGGAGCACAGCGGCCCGGACCAGGAGGAGAACCCGCAGACCCAGTATCTGCGCGGCCTGCTGTTCGCCCAGACCGGCGAAACCGATCAGGCGCGCGAGCAGCTGACCGCCGCCTTCAACAGCTACGACCGTTTCTACCGGGCCAAGGCCGGGCTGGCGCTGACCAATCTGGAGCTGTCGGAGGGCAAGATGTCGCCGACGGCGGCGGCCGAGCAGCTGGCCGGCCTGACCTTCACCTGGCGCGGCGACGATCTGGAGATGCAGATCCGCGCGCGCATGGGCGAGGTGCTGATCGCCGGCGGCGAATATGCCAAGGGCTTCAACACCATGAAGGAGACGGCGGCCCTGGTCGCCGACACTCCCCGGGCGGAGGCGATCACCAAGGAGATGTCGCGCATCTTCGGCGACCTCTACAAGGACGGCGCGCAGCGGCTGCCGACGCTGGACGCGCTCCAGCTCTACGACCAGTTCCGCGAACTGACCCCGGTGGGCGAAGCGGGCGACGAGATCATCCGGCAGCTGGCCGAGCGGCTGATCTCCATCGACCTGCTGAACCGCGCCGCCGACCTGTTGCAGCATCAGGTGGAATTCCGCCTGGCCGGGCTGGACAAGGCGCGGGTCGGCACGCGGCTGGCCTCGGTCCGGCTGCTCGACAACAAGCCGGAAGAGGCGCTGAAGGCGCTGGAGCTGTCGAACATCGCCGGGCTGCCCGCCGATCTGGCGGCCGAGCGGCGGCTGATGCAGGCCAAGGCGCTGGCCGAGTTGAACCGCGGCGACGAGGCGTTGCAGATCCTGGCCCAGGACGACAGCACCAACGCCAACCTGCTGCGCGTCGACATCGCCTGGAAGGGCCAGAAATGGGACGCCGCGGCGCTGGCGCTGAACAAGGTGGTCGGCCCGCCGCCGGCCGCGGGCAAGCAGCTCGACCCCAATGCCTCGCAGCTGGTGCTGAACCGTGCGGTGGCTCTGGCTCTGGCCGGCGACGGCAACGGGCTGAACCTGCTGAAGAGGGATTTCGAAGGCGCGATGAAGGGCGGCCCCAACGAGGACGCCTTCCGCATCCTGACCCGGCCGGAACAGGCCATGGGGCTGATCGATGTCGGCACCATCCGCTCCCGCGTCGCGGAAGTGGACATGTTCAAGAAGTTCCTGAAGGAATATCGCGGCAAGCAGACCGCGGACAAACCGACATCCTGAGGCCAGGCTTCCCGAGGCCGGTTTCCTGAAGCGGCGGAACGTCCTCGCGGGGGGCGTGAAGCCGTCCCGCCGCCCAATTCCTGTGCCGTTACTTCGGCAGCAGCACCTTGTCGATCACATGGACGACGCCGTTCGACTGCTCGACGTCGGCGATGGTGACGCGGGCCATGGTGCCGGAGGCGTCGGCGACCATCACGGCGTCGCCGGACTGGGTGACGGTCAGCGGCATGCCTTCCACCGTCTTCAGCATCGCCTTGCCGTTGCCCTTCTTGATGTCGGCCACCAGGGTCTTGGCGTCGAGCTTGCCGGGAACGACGTGATAGGTCAGCACCTTGGTCAGCTGGCCCTTGTTCTCCGGCTTCAGCAGCGTGTCGACGGTGCCGGCGGGCAATGCCGCAAACGCCGCGTTGGTGGGAGCGAAGACGGTGAAGGGGCCCTTGCCGCTCAGCGTGTCGACCAGCCCGGCGGCCTTCACGGCGGCGACGAGCGTGGTGTGGTCCTTGGACTGGGACGCGTTCTCCACAATGGTCTTGCTGGGATACATCGGCGCGCCGCCGACCATCTTTTCCATGGCGGCATTGGCGCAACCGGCAAAAAGAAGGGTGGCGATCGCCACGGTGGCAACCTTCTTCATAGCATTCCCTCTTGTCGTTGAAGGTCCGCTGCTCGCGGACACATCACCGTTACGGCGAGGGCCTCCGGTCAGATCACGGCGTTCCTGCGTGCGGCGCGCTTTTTCTTGGATTGGAAGGTGGTAACACTTTTGGAGTGCAGCCGTTCCCCTTACAGCTGGACTTGGGTCCCCAGCTCCACCACGCGGTTGGGCGGCAGCTTGAAGAAGTCGGTGGCGCTGACCGAGGTGCGGGACATCACCACGAACAGCTTCTCCCGCCACAGCGCCATCTGCGAATTCATCTGCGGGATCAACGTCTCGCGGCCCAGGAAGAAGGAGGTCGCCATCACGTCGAACTCCAGCCCGAAGGCCTTGCACAGCCGCAGTGCCTTGGGGATGTTCGGCTCCTGCGAGAAGCCGTAGCGCACGGTGATGCGGTAGAAGCCCTCCGCCAGCCCCTCCACCACCACGCGATCCTTGGCCGGCACGCGCGGCACGTCCTCCACCACCACGGTCACGAAGACGACGCGCTCGTGCAGCACCTGATTGTGCTTCAGGTTGTGCAGCAGGGCGATCGGCACGATGTTGGAGCTGGAGGTCATGAAGACCGCCGTGCCCTTCACCCGGTGGATGTCGCCGGACTTGGCCTGCCGCCGGATGAAGGCGTCGAGCGGCAGCGATTCCTCGGCCAGCCGCTTGGTCAGCACGGCGCGGCCGCGGCGCCAGGTGGCCATCAGGCCCAGCGTGACGACGGCGATCACCAGCGGCACCCAGCCGCCATGCGGGATCTTCACCGCGTTGGCGGCGAAGAACGAGATCTCGACGGTCAGGAACACCGCGCCGACGCCAAGGCAGACCGGCAGGCTCCATCCCCAGCGGCGCCGTGCCACCACCAGGAACAGGGTGGTGGTGATGATCATGTCGCCGGTCACCGCAATGCCGTAGGCCGCCGCGAGCCGGCTGGAGGATTGGAACAGCACCACCAGCCCCAGCACCGCGGCCAGCAGGCCCCAATTGGCGCGGGGGATGTAGATCTGGCCCTCCTCCTCGTTGGAGGTGTGGCGGATGTCGAGCCGCGGGCAGAGGCCGAGCTGCACCGCCTGCCGGGTCAGCGAGAACACGCCGGAGATCACCGCCTGGCTGGCGATGACGGTCGCGGCGGTCGACAGGCCGATCAGCGGGTAGAGGCCCCAGTCCGGCGCCAGCAGGTAGAAGGGGCTGCGCACCGCCGTCGGGTCGCTCAGCAGCAGCGCGCACTGGCCGAGATAGTTCAGCAGCAGCGCCGGCAGCACCAGGGCGATCCAGGCGACCTGGATCGGCCGGCGGCCGAAATGCCCCATGTCGGCATACAGCGCCTCGCCGCCGGTCACCGCCAGCACGACGGCGCCGAGGACCAGGAAGCCGGCGATGCCGTGCGCGGCGAAGAAGGAGACGGCGTAGACCGGGCTGAAAGCGACCAGCACGCCCGGCTGCTGCACCAGTTCCGCGAACCCGAGGATGCCCAGCGTCGAGAACCAGGCGAGCATGATCGGGCCGAACAGCGCGCCGACGCGCGAGGTGCCGTGGCTCTGGATGGCGAACAGCGCGATCAGGATGGCGACGGTCAGCGGCACCACCACCGATTCCAGCGCCGGCTCCGCCACCTCCAGCCCCTCGACCGCGGACAGCACCGACATGGCCGGGGTGATCATGCCGTCGCCGTAGAACAGCGCGGCGCCGAACAGCCCCAGCGCCGTCAGCACCGTCAGCCTGCCCGAGGCGTCGGGCCGCGTCTTCGACGCCAGCGCCAGCAGCGACAGGATGCCGCCCTCGCCCTTGTTGTCGGCGCGCATGACGAAGACCACGTATTTGATCGTGACCACCATCACCAGCGCCCAGAACACCAGGGACATGATGCCGAGGATGTTGTCGGGGGTCAGCGGCAGCCCATGTTCGCCGCCGAAGCATTCGCGCAGCGTATAGAGCGGGCTGGTGCCGATGTCGCCGAAAACGACCCCGAGGGCGCCGAGGGTCAGCGTCGCGAGCTTGCCGGTGTCCGGCTGCGCGGCCTTCAAAGCGGTGTCGGTCATGCGGTAGTTGCGGTCCGAAGTTGGTCCGTAGGTGCGATGGCGGCGCCCCGTCCGTCCCGCATCGCCCCCCTCATACGCGTTTGCCGGACGCAATGCCAGTGCCGGCTTGCATCGCGCGGGGGGAGCCCGCGGGATGCGACGAAGTGCGCCGGGGATTCGCGCCGGACGGGCGGCTTCAGATCGTCCCGAAGCTGCGGGCCAGCGATCCGGCGATCAGGTACCAGCCGTCGACCAGCACGAAGAAGATGATCTTGAAGGGAATCGCCACCATGGTCGGCGGCAGCATCATCATGCCCATCGACATCAGGATCGACGACACCACCATGTCGATGATCAGGAAGGGCAGGAACAGCAGGAAGCCGATCTCGAACCCGCGCTTGATCTCCGAGATCATGAAGGCCGGCACCAGGACATGGAGCGGCATGTCGGCCGGCTCCGGCACCGCCTGGAGGCGGGCCATGTCCATGAACAGGCGCAGGTCCTTCTCGGCGGTGTGTTGCAGCATGAACTCGCGCAGCGGCGCCACCGTGCGGCGGAACGCCTCCATCTCGTCGATTTCCTGGTTGATCAGCGGCTGGATGCCCTGGCTGTAGCTGCGCTCGAACACCGGGGCCATCACGAAGAAGGTCAGGAACAGCGCCAGCGACATCATCACCGTCGTCGGCGGCACCTGCTGCACGCCCAGCGCGTTGCGCAGGAAGGACAGCACGATGACGATGCGGGTGAAGGCCGTCATCATGATCAGGATCGACGGCGCCAGCGACAGCACCGTGACCAGCCCGACCATCTGGACGATGCGGCCGGTCGCCGTGCCGCCCGCGTCGCCGAGATCGAAGGTCAGGCTCTGCGCCAGCGCCGGCCCGGCAGTCAGCCCGACCGCCAGCCCGGCTGCCATGCCGATGGCGAGCGCCAGCAGGAGCCCGGCGACGGCCTGCCTGCGGCCGGGCAGGGGGAACCGGGGGAGCCGCAGGCGGAACGGCATCATCGCGGCCCGGCCCCGGCCGAATCGGCGGTGCCCTGCAAAGGCGGAATGTCAGGCCGCGCCGTGCCCTCCTGCCGCTGCGCGCTCTGGACCAGCGCGCTCTGGACCAGCGCGGTGTCGAAGCCGGCGGCAGGCGCGCTGTCGACCAGCAGGTCGCCGTTGGCGCTCAGCAGGATCAGATGCTCGCGGTCGTCGCGGCGGACCAGGACGAGCCGCCGCTTGGCGTCGATCGGCAGGGCCTCCACCACGCTCAGCCGGCGCTGGCGGCCGCGGCCGCGCACCCTGCCGCCGGCCATGCCGGCGCGGCGCAGCACCCAGGCGACGACCATGATCAGCGCCACCACGAAGAGAAGCGCCATCAGGAAGCGGATATACTGGTCGAGATCCATGGGAACCGGCGGGCTTTCTGTGGTCAGGGCGTATCGTCGGACGGTGCCGGGGACGGTGCCGGGGCGGCGGAGTCGGGGCGGCCATAGGCGGCGGCGGCCCGGCGGCGGGCGGTGTGCGGGTCGTCGCGGCCGTCGAGCGCGGCGGCGATGGCCTCCTCGCGCTGCGCCTGCTGGTCGGTCAGCGCGGCGGCCAGCGGATCGAGCGCCGCGACGAGGTCGCCCAGCGGGCCGAGCAGGGCACGCGCCGCGCCGCGCGGCAGCCCTTCCGCCTCGGCGCAGAGCCGGGCGACGCGATCCTCCAGCCCGGCGAGGTCGATCAGGACGCCGGACTCGGCCTCCCGCCGGGCGTCGTCGAGCGTGGCGGCCAGCGCCGCCGCCCGCTCGGCCAGCGGGGCGGGCGGAGAAGCCGCACCGGTCATGGCGTGTCCTCCACTGGCTCTCCCTGTGCCGGTTCCTCGGCATCGGGCTGCGGCTCCGGCGGCAGCGTGCCGTTGGCACGGTAGACATGGGCCAGGATTTCGGCCACAGCGGCGATGGCCTCGACCGGGATGTCGCTGTCGACCTCGATGGCCGACAGGATCTCGACCAGGTCGGCGTCCTCGCGCACCTTTACCCCGTTGGCGAAGGCGACCTCCAGGATCTGTTCGGCGACCGTGCCCTTGCCGCTGGCGACGATCCGCGGCAGCGTCTGGGTTCCCAGCTCGTATTTCAGCGCGACCGCCACCGGGCGCCGGGCCGGGCGGGGCGTCTTGCCGGCGGGCGTCTTGCCGGCATGGGCCGGGCCTGCGGGACCTGTGACGGGGGAGCGGGGATGCGCGGACAAGAAGGAAGCCTTTCCGGGGTCCTTATCTCGGCCCGCATCCTGGACCGGCAGGCTTAACGAACTGTAAAGGACGGTACGCCCACCGATCGGCGCAAGGGGTGATTCATCCTTCGTTAACGCAAACGGGCGACCATCGGAAGCGATGCCGTCCATCCGGCGTTCCGCTGCCCGGTGTTCCGCTGCCGCCGGGCCTTGGCGGGGCGGCCGGGGGAGGGCGCGCGGAACGCAGGCGGACCTGAACGGGATCTGGGCCATGGACCTCGGAAATCTCGGCATCTTCAAGCTGATGTCACGCAAGATGGACTGGCTGACCCAGCGTCAGGAAGTCCTGTCGCAGAACATCGCCAACGCCGACACGCCGGAGTACAAGAGCCGCGAGCTGAAGCCCTTCAGCTTCCGCGACGCGTTGAGCGACAACCGGCGGCTGACCCCGGTGTCGACCAATGCGTCCCATCTTGCCGGCACCCGCGGCCCGGGCGGCATGGCCAAGGAAGAGAAGGTGCGCGACCCGTACGAGACGGCGCCGGACGGCAACAACGTCGTCCTGGAAGACCAGATGATGCGGATGAGCCAGAATTCGATGGATTACCAGACCATCACCAACCTGTATAAGAAGCAGGTGGCGATGATCAAGTCGGCGATCCGGACCGGCGGCTGATCCGGCTTTGCTTTGCATGCCGGCCGCCGGATGGCTCCGGCGGGCGTTTGAGGAGGCGGTGCGATGGATCTCTACCAGTCGATGGCGGTTTCCGCGTCGGGCCTGAAGGCGCAGGGCACGCGGCTGAAGGTCATCTCCGAGAATCTGGCCAACGCCAATACGACGGCGGAAACGCCGGGCGATCTGCCCTATCGCCGCAAGACGGTCATCTTCAAGAACGAGCTGGACCGGGCGATGGACGTCGACAAGGTCCGCGTCGCCAAGGTCGATGTGGACAAGGGCGATTTCCAGCGCCGCTACGACCCGTCCCACCCGTCGGCCGACGCCGACGGCTATGTGCTGCTGCCGAACGTGAATTCGGTGGTCGAGGCGATGGACATGCGCGAGGCGCAGCGCAGCTACGAGGCCAACCTGTCGGCCATCGACACCGCGCGCCAGATGCTGACCCGCACCATCGACATCCTGCGCACCTGACCCGCCGCCCGCCCGATCCGCATCCGCCCGATTTGCCGCCCTCCTCCTCCTCTCCTGACCGACCGGAACCGCCGCCATGATCAATCCGCTGAACGCCGCCGCGGCCTATGCCACCACGGCATCCAAGACCACCGGTCCGGGCATGGCCGCGCGCGACGGCGTCTCCTTCGGCGACGTGCTGGAACAGGCGGCCAAGGAGAGCATCGGCACCCTGAAGAAGAGCGAGGACATGTCCGCGCTGGCCTCCGTCGGCAAGGCCGACCTGAACGACGTGGTGCAGGCGGTGACCAACGCCGAGGTGACGCTGCAGACTGTCACCGCGGTGCGCGACAAGGTGCTGAACGCCTACCAGGAAATCCTGCGCATGCCGATGTGACGGGCTTCCCGGCCTGTCCTCCGCCTTGTCCTTCATGTCGCCGTCATGAACGAGACCGAAGTCATCGAGCTTTGCCGCACCTCGATCGTCACGCTGGTGATCGTGTGCGGCCCGATTCTGGTCATCATGATGATGCTCGGCACCGTCATATCGGTGTTCCAGGCCGTCACCCAGATCAGCGAACAGACGCTGGCGATGGTGCCGAAGCTGCTGCTGGTCTTCGGGCTGAGCATCCTGCTGATGCCCTTCATGCTGGGCAAGCTGACCGAGTTCTTCGAGCATGAGGTCGCCGACCGCATCGTCGCCATCGGCGTCGGCGCCCACGAGAATGGCGGCGCCCCCTTCACTCCCGGCACCGGCATAACCCCGGCCCCGGCGCCGACCGCCGCCGCGGCGGGCCAATGAACGTCCTCCAGCAGCTCCTGGGCGAGCAGCTCTTCGTCTGGATGCTGGTGTTCCTGCGCATCGGCACCGCCTTCAGCGTGATGCCGACCATCGGCGACGCCTTCGTCTCCGCACGCACCCGCCTGCTGTTCGCGCTGGCGGTCAGCGTGCTGGTGGCTCCGGCGATCCGGCCGCTGCTGCCGCCGATGCCGGGCAGCCCGTTCCAGCTTCTGGTGCTGGCGGCCGGCGAGATGACGGTCGGCATCTTCATCGGCACGGTGGCGCGGCTGCTGATGGGCACGCTGGAGGTCGCCGGCACCATCATCAGCCTGCAGAGCGGACTGGCCAACGCCCAGATCTTCAATCCGGCGCTGGCGACCGCCGGCTCGCTGCCCGGGTCGCTGATGGGCTGGCTCGGGCTGCTGCTGCTGTTCGTCACCGACCTGCACCATCTGCTGATCATGGCCGTGGTCGACAGCTATGCCACCTTCGTGCCCGGCGCGGCGATCCCGGTCGACGACATGGCCAACGTTGTCGGGCAACTGGTGTCGAAGACCTTCATGATGGGGGTGCAGATGTCGGCTCCCTTCCTGATCACCGGCGTCCTGTTCGCGCTGGCGCTCGGGCTGCTGAACAAGCTGGCGCCGCAGGTGCAGGTGTTCCAGCTCTTCACCTCGGTCCAGGTGCTGCTCGGGCTGTTCATGTTCGCGCTGACGCTGGGCGCGATGATGATGTTCTGGCTGTCGCGCTTCGAGTCGACCTTCGTCGACCTGCTGAAGCCGTTGTAGAGGGAGAAGGCCGGTGTCGGACGAGCCGGACGAATCCTCCAAAACGGAGGACCCGACCTCCAAGAAACTCGACGAGGCCCACAAGCAGGGCCAGTTCGCGATGACCCGCGAGGCCGCGAACTGGCTGATGGTCGCGGCGATGCTGGTGGTCCTGGTCTCCATCCTGCCCGGCACGATGAAGGGGCTTTTCTTCCGGCTGAACTACTATTTCGAGAATGTCGACCAGTTCACCTTCGACCGCGCCGGGGTGGGCGCGCTGCTGTTCCGGGTGATGATGGATTCGCTGTGGGCGCTGTGGCTGCCCATCCTGCTGTTCGTCGTGGCCGGCGTGCTGTCGACCATCGGGCAGACCGGCTTCCATGTCTCGTGGGAGCTGATCGCGCCGAAATTCAACAAGCTGAACCCGCTGCCCGGCCTGATGAACATGTTCAAGGCCAACCAGGGGGTGGAACTGCTGAAGAGCATCGCCAAGCTGGCGGTGGTCGGCGGCGTCGCCTACATGGCGCTGGCGCCGATGTTCGCCGGCATCGAGGCCTATATCGGCATCGACATCATTGCGCTGCTGAAGCAGATGGACGGGCTGGCCCACCGCCTGCTGATCTGGGTGCTGGTGGTGCTGACCTTCATCGCCGCCGGCGACTTCCTGTGGCAGAAGCACGAATTCGACAAGAAGATGAAGATGACCAAGCAGGAGGTGAAGGACGAGCACAAGCAGCAGGAAGGCGATCCCGTCGTCAAGGGCCGCATCCGCCAGATCCGGTTCGAGCGCGCGCGCAAGCGCATGATGGCCGCGGTGCCCAGCGCCGACGTGGTGGTGACGAACCCGACCCACTTCGCGGTCGCGCTGAAATACGATCCCAACCAGATGGGAGCGCCGATGGTGCTGGCCAAGGGCGTCGACCAGGTCGCCTTCAAGATCCGCGAGATCGCCGAATCCAACAATGTTCCGGTCATAGAGAACCCTCCGCTCGCCCGTGCGCTCTATGCCGCATGCGATATCGACGCGGAAGTCCCATCCGAGCACTATCGGGCGGTCGCCGAAGTCATTACCTATGTCTTCAAGCTCAAGGGGCGGTCGCTGCGCAACTGATCGGCCGCTCCGGAAGCGGACGGCCGATGCAGGTGGCGGAAGCGATCGGCGGGCGTGTGCGGCGGATGCATCCCGATGGAGGCATCATCGGTTTGCCCACGGCTTTTGACTATGTGCGGCTTGGAGTTTCGGTGGACGAGTCAACTTCCCTTTCCGACACCGCACGCCGCAGGATCGCCGGCGGCGCACCGCCCGGCGGGGCGATGCTGTTGCTCCAGTACGGACTGGCGCCGGCCGGGCTGCTGCTGCTGGCCGCCGGGCTGCTGCTGGACCGCGACGCGGTCGGCTGGCTGGGCGCGGCGGCGGCGGCGGCCGGCATCGGCCTGCTGATCGGCCGCAGCGTCGCGGTGGTGCGGCGGTCGGCGCGCGTCGGCGCGCTGCTGGGCGGTGCGCTCGAAGGGATGCCTGCCGGACAGCTGGTCTGCGACGGTGCCGACGAGGTGCTGTTCGTCAATGCCGCCTTCCGCGAACTGGCGGGCTGGCGCCGCGGCGAGCGGCCGCTGGATGCGCTGGCGCGCCAGTTCTCCGGCGATCCCGACAGCGCGCGCGAGTTCGGCCGCCTGCGCGACCGGGTGCGGGCGGGGGCTGCGGCCTCGGCCGAGCTGGCGATCCCGGCACTGGACGGCCGTCCGCCGGAATGGCGCAAGGTCCAGGGCCAGCCGATCGCCGGCTTTCCCGGCTCGGTCCATTGGCGGGTCGAGGACATCACCGCCCGGCGCGAGCTGGAACATGTCATGCTGCGCGAGCAGGCCAAGCTCGCCGATTTCATGGAGCATGCGCCGGTCGGCTTCTTCTCCGTCGACCAGAACGGCCAATTCCTGTTCGTCAACGCCACGCTGGCCCAGTGGCTGGAGGCCTCGCCCGGCGACCTGACCGACGGCGAGCTGCGGCTGCACGGCGTCCTCGCCGCTCCGCCGGCCGCCGCCCCCTACGACCTGTTCGACCATGGCGGCGGCGAGCAGCGCGGCGAGCTGACCATGGTCGGGCTGCATGGCCGCCGGTTCCAGGTGGCGGTCGCGCAGAGCGTGGTGCGGGCCGACGACGGCACCGTCCACACCCGGTCGGTGGTGCGCGACCTGTCGCCGGAACGCGAGTGGCAGGAGGCGCTGCGCCATTCCGAGCAGCGGTTCCAGCGCTTCTTCGAGGATGCCCCCATCGGCATCGCCCTGGTCGACGAAACCGGGCAGCTGACCGAATGCAACGAGGCCTTCCTGGCGCTGATCGGCAGCGAGGCGGGCAGCGTCATCGACCGGCCGATGCCCGACCTGATCGTCCCGGCGGAGCGCGAGGCGGTGACCGCCCGGCTGAAGGCGGTCCAGGGCGGCGCCGATCCGGCGACCCCGCTGGAGGTGCGGCTGTCCGGCGGGCGGGAGCTGACCGCCCAGCTCTATGCCCGGCGGCTGGTCGGCCCGGTCAAGCCGGACGGACGGCGCGACGGCGTCGGGCTGATCCTGCACTTCATCGACATGACAGAGCGCAAGAGCCTGGAGGCCCAGTTCGCCCAGTCGCAGAAGATGCAGGCGGTCGGCCAGCTGGCCGGCGGCGTCGCGCACGACTTCAACAACCTGCTGACCGCGATGATCGGCTTCTGCGACCTGCTGCTGCTGCGGCACAAGCCGGGCGACCAGTCCTTCAGCGACATCATGCAGATCAAGCAGAACGCCAACCGCGCCGCCAATCTGGTGCGGCAGCTGCTGGCCTTCTCGCGACAGCAGACACTGCAGCCGCGCGTCATCAACGTGACCGACGTGCTGGCCGAGCTGGCGAACCTGCTGCGCCGGCTGATCGGCGAGAACATCGAGCTGAAGATGATCCATGGCCGCGACCTGGGGCTGGTCAAGGTCGACCAGAACCAGCTGGAGCAGGTCATCATCAATCTGGTGGTCAACGCCCGCGACGCCATGGCCGGCGGCGGCAAGCTGACCGTCAACACCACCAACCTCGTCCTGGACCAGCCCGAGCGGCGCGAGCATGAGACGATCCCGCCCGGCGGCTACGTCTCCATCGAGGTGATCGACACCGGCTGCGGCATCGCGCGCGAGAACCTGCAGCGCATCTTCGAGCCCTTCTACACCACCAAGGAGGTCGGGTCGGGCACCGGGCTGGGGTTGTCGACGGTCTACGGCATCGTGCGGCAGACCGGCGGCTTCGTGCTGGTCGATTCCGCCGTGGGGGAGGGGACCACCTTCACCATCCTGCTGCCCCGCCACCAGGGCGAGCTGCGCCCGGTCGACACGGCGGAGCCGCGCGAGCGGCGCGGCAGCGACCTGACCGGCACCGGCACCATCCTGCTGGTCGAGGACGAGGACGCGGTCCGCGTCTTCTCCGCCCGCGCGCTGCGCAACAAGGGCTATCAGGTGCTGGAGGCCAAGAACGGCGAGGCGGCCCTGCAGCAGATCGAGACCAACGGCGCCTCCATCGACCTGCTGATCACCGACGTGGTGATGCCGCAGATGGACGGCCCGACGCTGGCCCGCCATGTCCGCCGGCTGCGGCCGGACATGCGGGTCATCTTCATTTCCGGCTATGCCGAGGACCGGCTGGGCGAGATCGACGGCGTGGAGGTGGCCCATTTCCTGCCCAAGCCCTTCTCGTTGAAACAGCTGGCCTCCAAGGTGAAGGAGGTCATCCGCGACAGCAGGTGAGGGGGGCGGTGCCGCCGGCCCGTCCCCGCTGCCCCCTCCCCATCCCTCCCCCACCTGCGGTGGGAGAGGGGGCAGGACGCTTGTCAGGGTGAACTGACTGCCGAAGCGGCGGCAGTTCCCTCTCCCGCGCAAGCGGGGGAGGGTTAGGGAGGGGGTAGGGGGGGAGAACACACCAGAAACATCGACCCTTGCAAACCGGAACGAAGAGAGTACATTCAGCTTCGTTGCAAGAGCGCCGACCGTGTGTTCTAAGAGAGGGGTACCGGGCATGTCGTCCGCACAGCTTCGTTTGGTCGAGAAGGATTCCATGGACAAGCAGAAGGCGCTGGATGCCGCCCTGAGCCAGATCGAACGTGCGTTCGGCAAGGGCTCGATCATGAAGCTTGGCACCAAGGAGAATTTGGTCGAGACGGAGGTGGTGTCCACCGGCTCGCTCGGTCTCGACATCGCGCTGGGCATCGGCGGCCTGCCGCGCGGCCGCATCGTCGAAATCTACGGGCCGGAAAGCTCGGGCAAGACCACGCTGGCGCTGCACGCCATCGCCCAGGCCCAGAAGGCCGGCGGTACCTGCGCGTTCATCGATGCCGAACACGCGCTCGACCCGTCCTATGCCCGCAAGCTCGGCGTCAAGGTCGACGACCTGCTGATCTCCCAGCCCGATGCCGGCGAGCAGGCGCTGGAGATCGCCGACACGCTGGTGCGCTCCGGCGCCATCGACGTGCTGGTGGTCGACTCGGTCGCGGCGCTGGTGCCGCGCGCGGAGCTGGAAGGCGAGATGGGCGACAGCCATGTCGGCCTGCATGCCCGCCTGATGAGCCAGGCGCTGCGCAAGCTGACCGGCTCGATCTCCAAGTCGAACTGCCTCGTCATCTTCATCAACCAGATCCGCCTGAAGATCGGCGTGATGTTCGGCAACCCGGAGACGACGACCGGCGGCAACGCGCTGAAGTTCTACGCCTCGGTCCGTCTCGACATCCGCCGCATCGGCGCGATCAAGGACCGCGACGCCGTGGTCGGCAACCAGACCCGCGTCAAGGTGGTGAAGAACAAGATGGCCCCGCCGTTCCGCGTGGTCGAGTTCGACATCATGTATGGCGAGGGCGTGTCGAAGGTCGGCGAACTGCTCGATCTCGGCATCCAGGCCGGGGTGGTGGACAAGTCGGGCGCGTGGTTCAGCTATGACGGCACCCGCATCGGTCAGGGCCGCGAGAACGCCAAGACCTATCTGCGCAACAACCCGGAGATGGCCGACGCGATCGAGGCCAAGATCCGCGGCAACGCCGGTCTGGTCGCCGACGCGATGATGGGCACCCCGGAAAGCGATGCCGAAGCCTCCACGCCGGAGTGATCGCAGAGGGTATGTGTGATGAAAAAGGCCCCGCCTTCCGAAAGGGAGGCGGGGCCTTTTTCGCATTTTCAGGCGGATAGGAAATTTGCAGGCTGCGGTTGCCCCCTCCCTGACCCTCCCCCTCTTCGAGGGAGAGGGAACCCTGCTGCCTGGGTATTCACGCTACGCTGACAAGCGTCCTACCCCCTCCACCGCCAAGCTCTCGCACAAACCTTCGGTTTGTGCTGACGCGACAGGCGGACCGAAGGTCCGCTGAGAGCGGGGGGAGGGATGGGGAGGGGGCATTTGGCGGCCAGCACCCTCACACGTCCACCACCATGTGCGGCCTGAACGCGCCTTCCAGCGTCAGCAACAGGTGCAGGTAGACCGCCACCTTGCGGGCACGGTCGGTGTTGCGGGCGAGGCAGTCGCGCAGCTGTTCGGCCAGACGGGCGGTTTCCGGATCCGGGTCCGGCATCGCGGCGGCGGCGGTGGCGGCCTGGACGATGTGTTCGGGATCGACGGGGAGCGGCGCGGCCGGGTCCTTCAGCAGCGCCTCGGCCAGTGCCTCCTCGTCATGCTGCGGCGCCAGGGCGGCTCCCGATGGGGAGGGCGGGACGCGGCGGGACAGGTGGCTGCGCAGATTGTCCTTCAGCCGGGTCCGCTGATGCTCGTCGAGCCCGTCGAACTGGTCGACCTCGTCGAACAGAAGGTCGTAGAGGCGGCGGCGCTGCGGGTTGGGCGGATGCTGCTCCCGCCGCTCCTGCTCGCGGTCGCGCTGTTCCTGACGCGGGTTGCGGCGGTGGTTGCGGTCGGTGGCGCTGCCGGAGCGTTCGACCCCGGCTGTGGTGCGGACGCTGAATTCCGGCGGGCCGATGCCGCGGCCGGAAGCGAGATTGCCGGACATGAGGCACCTCCCCGGGGCCGTGTCTCCCAGTGCCCCCGTGTCTCCCAGTGCCCAAGTCTGGCATAGCCGGCGCTGTCGTCAACGCGAAAGCGCCGGCCTATGTCGATCGCCCAAGAGGTCGGCGCCTAAATAGGCCGGTCAGTCGCCGGCCCCGGCACCGACGGCACCATCGGCCGAGGACGGCTTGCTCTTGCCGAAGCCGATGGTCGGGAAGACGTTGATCAGCGCGGTGACGAAGGCGGCCAGATAGGGCAGCGACTGTACCACCAGCAGGCCCGACCACATGAAGGCGTCGCGGTTCTCGTGGCCGAAGACCATGACGATGGCCAGCGCCGCGCCCCACAGCGACACCAGCAGCACCAACTCCTCGCGCGCCATCAGGAAGGCCTGCATCAGCGCCGGCTGGTTCTCGCATTTCGGCGTGCGGACGAAAGGCCGGCCGGAGGTGAAGATGCCCAGCCACATGGCGCGGCCGACCGTATGGGTCAGCGCCATGCCGGCGACCGCCGCCCCGACCTTGTCCCAGAAGCCGCACTTCACCCGCGCCTCGTAGAGCCAGAGCGAGGCGCCGACCTTGAAGGCGAAGACGCTGAGCGTCGGGATCATGAAGACGTTGGGCGGGAACTCGAAATATTTCGGGAAGGCCATCAGGCCGATCGACCACAGGATGCCGGCGATGCCGAAGATCATATGGGCGGCGTCGGCGAACCAGGGCAGCCAGCCGGTGATGAAATGGTACTTCTGGCCCGAGGTCAGTTCCTTGGCGCCCGGCGCCAGCTGGCGCCAATGGTGCTTCAGGATCTGCACCGCGCCATAGGCCCAGCGGAAGCGCTGCGTCTTGTAGGCGGAGAAGCTGTCGGGCACCAGGCCCTTGCCGTAGCTCTCCGGCATGTAGACCGCTTCATAGCCATGCTCGAACAGGCGCAGCCCGAGATCGGCATCCTCGGTGATGCACCATTCGCCCCAGCGCCCGACCTTCTCCAGCGCCGACTTGCGGATGATGGTCATGGTGCCGTGCTGGATGATGGCGTTGCGCTCGTTGCGCTGGATCATGCCGATGTGGAAGAAGCCGGCATATTCCCAGTTGGTCATGCGCTGGAACAGGTCGTGCTCCCACTCGCGGTAATCCTGCGGCGACTGGACGAAGCCGACCTCCGGCCGGTTGAAGTGCGGGATGGTCGCCTTCAGCCAGTCGGGATGGACCTGATAGTCGCTGTCGATCACCGCGATGTGCTCGGCGTCCGGCGCGGTCTGGGCCAGGCCGAAATTCAGCGCTCCGGCCTTGAAGCCCGGCCAGTTGTCGAGGTGGAAGAAGCGGAACTTCGGCCCAAGCTTCTTGCAATACTCCTCGACCGGGCGCCAGACCGCCGGATCCTTGGTGTTGTTGTCGAGCAGCAGCACCTCGTAGTTCGGGTAGTCGAGGGCGGCCAGCGCGTCCAGCGTCTGCATCACCATGTGCGGCGGCTCGTTGTAGCAGGGCACATGGATCGACACCTTCGCCGCGTTGGGCAGAGGTGCTGCGGAGCAGGGGATGAACTTGCGTTTGAACTTGTGCTGCCAGACGACCTCGGTCAGCTCCATGCCGTCGATCAGCATCACCGCGAACAGCACGAGCTGGCAGAAGATCAGCAGGCCCCAGGCGATCTCGGTGGTCACGGCGAGGCCGGCGGCCGATGCGGCGCTGACGGTGAAGACGAGGACGGAGGCCACCGCCTGGATCAGCGCGCCGTAGAAGATCTGGCCGCCGATCTTCAGGTCGCTGCGCCGCCACAGGAAGAACACCAGCGGCAGGAAGCCCAGCGCCACCGCGGTCGCGCACTTGACCTCCCAGTTGCGGATCTCGTTGACCCCGCCGATCATCGGGAATTTCGGGTTGCGCTGATAGTCCCACAGGCCCCAGCTGGTGCCGGCGGTGCCCTCGATCTCCCGCTTCCAGGGCTGGTCGAAGGCCTCCATGATGAAGTAGTCGAGCTTGTTCTGGGCGGCGACGTTCAGGAAGTTGCGGATGAACTTGGCCTGGTTGACCTGGGAGGCCTCGGCGCCGCGGCGCCACGGGCCGTCGGCCGGCCAGCCGATCTCGCCGATCAGGATGTGCTTGTTCGGGAACTTCGCCTTCAGCTCGTTGTAGCGGAACATGGCGTAATCGACCGACTGGTCGACCGGCACGCCTTCCCAGTAGGGCAGCAAATGGACGGCGAGGAAGTCGACCGCGTCGGCCAGCTCCGGATTCTTCAGCCAGACGTGCCACGGCTCGGCGATGGAGACCGGCACGTTGACCTTCTTCTTCACCCGCTTGACGTACTCGATGGCCTGCGGAACCGTCAGGTCGGCGCGCAGGATCGCCTCGTTGCCGACCAGCACCCGGCGGACGTTGCTGTTGGCGCGGGCCAGCTTGATCAGGCCGGCCAGTTCCGGCTCGTCGATCTCGGGCTTGCCGGCGGTCCAGGCGCCGGCGGTGACCGGCAGCCCGTGCTTGGCGGCGATGGCCGCGACCATCTCCGAGCCGTCGGTGGTGGAGTAGGTGCGGACCGCCTTCACCGCGCCCTCCAGCGCGTCCATGTCCTTCTCGATGTCGTCGGCGGACGCCTTGTCGCCCTTCGACGGGCTCTTGTCGGAATGGAAGGGGGTGTAGGCGACGCCGGTGATGGCGCCGGCCCAGGACCGCTCGTCCACCGGGCGGTTCCACAGCGCCCAGAAGGCGATGTTGCCCAGGATCACCAGGATCAGAACCGCGAAGGCCGATTTACGCATGTGGGTCGTTCTCGCTCGCCGCACCGGAAAAAACCGAAACGGCCCGTGGGAATGGCGCAGGGAGGCCAGTGCCGCCCCGACCTTCGCCTCGGACCGAACTCAAAACCGTTCCACCATCCAACGAATGCCGCACCGGCCTTTGCCCGGCACGCTGGGGCATTCTATACAGGCTTCCCGGTTGCTCCGCCACTGGCGGCTACAACAGACCAGCCTCCGGTTCATTCCGCCCGGATTGCGGTCCAGCAGGAGAGAAGCATGTTTTCCCTTAACGAACGCCTGCAAGCCGACACTTATCCTGTCATGGACCTGGATCTTTGCCGGGTGTTGCTGATGAACAACGCCCTGTGGCCCTGGTTGATCCTGGTGCCGATGCGGGACGGCGCGGTCGAGATCCACCGGCTGGACGAGGCCGACCAGATCACCCTGATGCGCGAGATCGCCCAGGCGTCCCGCGCGCTTGAGACGCTGTTCGCGCCGGACAAGATGAATGTCGGGGCGCTGGGCAACATGGTGCCGCAGCTGCACGTCCATGTGATCGGGCGGACGCGCGGCGACCCGGCATGGCCGGGGCCGGTCTGGGGCTCCGGCCATGCCGAGCCGTACGAGCCGGCCGCCGCCGCGGCACTGGTGGAACGTTTGGCGGAGGCATTGCAGGCGGGCGCGTGAACTTTGCCGGCCCGCCGGTGTTTGAGTGGTCAACCATCATTTGGGAGACCGCCGCCATGACCGCTCAGGACCGCTCCAAATCCGTGACCTCCGATGCCCCGTCGGACGCCGCCCAGCAGATCGAGGACAAGCTGGTCGAGGAGACCGGCAAGGCGTCCGGCGATCCCGACAAGCCTGTCCAGAAGAAATGGGACGAGATGGGCGAGCGGGAGGAGATCGCCGAGCAGAGCCGGCGGGAGGGTGGCGGGGTCTGAGGGCAGCCATTTGCCCCCTCCCTAACCCTCTCCCGCTCTCGGTCGGCCGAAGGCCGGTCCGATCGCGGGAGAGGGGACTGCCGCCGCTCCAGCTAACTTACCCTCTCCCGCATAGCGGGGGAGGGAGGGGCCCACGCGCCAGCGTGGGAGGGTGGGGGCAACCGCCCGAGCACCCTACCGCATGACCGTGCAGGTCAGCGCCAGCACGTCGGCCGCCTTGTCGAGGTCGTCGGCCTTCACCAGCACATAGTCGGTCTTGTAGGTCGAGATCGCGAAGATCGGCACATGGGCCTGGGCCAGCGGCACGGCGATGCGGGCCAGGATGCCGAACAGCGTGAAATCCACCGTGGCTTCGACCCGGAAGGCGCGCCAGCCGCGTTCGGCCTTCACGCCGTCGGGCACGCGCTCCTCGCGGCAGAGGATCGACAGCTCGTCGCCGCTGCGGGTGGCGCCGACCAGCGGGTCGGTCCAGTCGAGCCAGTCCGGCAGCCCGCCGCCGGGCGGCAACTGCGCCACCGCCAGCCGGTCGGGCAGCACCGACAGCGTGAGGCCGGTCTGCTCGCGCACCAGCGCCGCGGTCAGCGTCGCCTCGTCCACCTCGAAGGGCTTCAGGATGCGCTTCGCGCGGGCGGCCAGAGACGGCACGCCGGACCGCATGGCGCGGCCCAGCATCTCCGCCGAGGTGGCGCGCAGCGCGGCGTCCGATTCGGCCAGATCGACCACCGCCTGCAGCGCGCTGGTCTGGACGATGCGGCTCGGGCTGTTCTCGAACCAGTCGGCCAGCAGGACGGCGGCGCGGCGGCGCTGCTCCTCGCTCATGCTCAGGCGCGGCACGATCTGGGCGATGTGCCAGCGCACCTCGACCTGCTCGATGGCGACGGCATCGGTCAGCAGATGGTCGACATAAGCGTCGAGCCAAGCCGCATTGCCGCGCGACACCCGTTCCAGCGCGTCGGCGGCACGCATCCGCACGCTGGCATCGCGGTCGAACAGGCAGCCGACCAGCTCGGCCAGCTTGCTGCGGTCGGTTGCTATCTCGGCGGCGACGGAGGGGGCGTCGCCCGCGCTCCGCCGGTCGCCGCGCGCCAGCCGCAGGGCCAGCGGGACGTTACGGATCCTGTCGTCCATCTCACCGGCGTCCGGTCGGACGGCCGAAGCGCGTGTTGTTGCCCAGGCGCGACACCAGCTTGGCGCCGGTCGGCTTGGGCGGCGGCGGGGGAGGCGGCGGCGGCGGGGTCTCGCCGCGCGGCACGCCGCCGCCGGACGCCATCTCCGCCAGATCCTTCACCAGCTTCTGCACGCTGCGGACGCGGGCTTGCGGGTCGGGCCATTCGCGGCTGTAGACCAGCTTGTGGTCGGGCCGCAGCTTCATCAGCGTCAAATGCTGGGCGATGTAGGTCAGCAGCTTGGCCGGCTCGGCATAGACATTGTCGTGGAAGGCCAGCACCACGCCCTTCGGCCCGGCATCGACCCGGTCGAGGTTGGCCTGTTTGCACAGCCGCTTGATGGTGACGACGTCCAGCAGGTTCTCGACCTCCTCCGGCAGCTTGCCGAAGCGGTCGATCAACTCGGCGGCGAAGCCGTCGACCTCGGCGCGGTCGACCAGATCGGCGATGCGGCGGTAGAGCGACAGCCGCACCGTCAGGTCGGGCACATAGGCCTCTGGGATCAGCACCGGCGTGCCGAGATTGATCTGCGGCACCCAGTCCTGCGCCGCCGCCGCGGCGATGGCCCCTTCCTGCATCGAGGCGCGGGCGTTGGCGACGGCGTCCTCCAGCATCTGCTGGTACAGCTCGACGCCGACCTCGCGCACCTGTCCCGACTGCTCCTCGCCCAGCAAATTGCCGGCGCCGCGGATGTCCATGTCGTGGCTGGCGAGCTGGAAGCCGGCGCCCAGGCTGTCCAGCGTCTCGATGACGTGCAGGCGCTGCTGGGCGGTGCTGCTCAGCGGCTTGTTCGGCGCATAGGTCAGATAGGCGTAGCCGCGCTTCTTCGACCGGCCGACGCGGCCGCGGATCTGGTAGAGCTGGGCAAGCCCGAACAGGTCGGCACGGTGGACGATCAGCGTGTTGGCATTCGGGATGTCCAGGCCGCTCTCGATGATGTTGGTGGCCAGCAGCACCTCGAACTTGCCCTCGTCGAAGGCGGTCATCACGTCTTCCAGCTCGCTGGCCGCCATCTGGCCGTGGGCGGTGACGATCTTGACCTCCGGCACCAGCTCGCGCACCCGCTCGGCGACCTTCGCCAGATCCTCCACCCGCGGGCAGACGTAGAAGGACTGGCCGCCGCGGTAATGCTCGCGCAGGATCGCCTCGCGGATCACCACCGGGTCGTAGGGCAGGACGAAGGTGCGCACCGCCAGACGGTCGACCGGCGGCGTCGCGATCAGCGACAGCTCGCGCACGCCGGACAGCGCCATCTGCAAGGTGCGGGGGATCGGCGTGGCGGTCAGCGTCAGCACATGGATGTCGGCGCGCAGCTCCTTCAGCCGTTCCTTCTGCTTCACGCCGAAATGCTGCTCCTCGTCGACGATGACCATGCCGAGCCGCTTGAAGTCCAGCCCCTTGGCCAGCAGGGCGTGGGTGCCGACGACGATGTCGGCCGTGCCCTCCGCCAGCTCCTTCTTGACCAGGGTCTGTTCGCGGGCGGTGACCATGCGCGACAGCTGGACGACGCGCACCGGCAGCCCGCTGAAGCGGGTCGAGAAGGTCTTGAAATGCTGGCGGGCCAGCAGGGTGGTGGGCACGACGACCGCGACCTGCTTGCCGCTCATCGCCACCATGAAGGCGGCGCGCAGGGCGACCTCGGTCTTGCCGAAGCCGACGTCGCCGCAGACCAGCCGGTCCATCGGCCGGCCGCTGCCGAGGTCGGTGAAGATGTCCTCGATCGCCTTCAGCTGGTCGTCGGTCTCGGGGTAGGGGAAGCGGGCGGCGAACTCCTGGTAGACACCCTCCGGCGTCAGCACCGGGTCGGCCTTCTTCAACATGCGCTCGGCGGCGATCCGCAGCAGCGCCTCCGCCATGTCCTTCAGCCGCTTCTTGACCCGTGCCTTGCGGCCTTGCCAGCCGGCGCCGCCCAGCTTGTCGAGCTGGACATGGGCGTCCTCCGAGCCGTAGCGCGACAGCACCTCGATGTTCTCGACCGGGACATAGAGCTTGTCGCCGCCCTCATAGACCAGGCGCAGGCAGTCGTGCGGGGCGCCGGTGACCTCCAGCGTCTCCAGCCCGTCATAGCGGCCGATGCCGTGGTCCATGTGGACGACGATGTCGCCCTCATGCAGGGCCGAATGCTCGGCGATGAAGTTGGCGGCCTTGCGCTTCTTCTTGTGCGGCCGGACCAGACGGTCGCCGAGGATGTCCTGCTCGGTGATGACCGCGAGGTCTGGCGAGGTGAAGCCGTGCTCCATCCCCAGCACGATGGTGCCGATGATGCCGCGGTCGAAGCGGCGGACCTCCTCCATGCTCTCCGCCGGCTCCAGGCCGGGGATGCCATGGTCGGCCAGCACGTTGGACAGGCGGTCGCGCGACCCGGCGGAGTAACCGGCGACCAGCACCCGCCGCCCGTCGGCGCGCAGGGCCCGGATATGGTCCTTCACCGCGTCGAAGACGTTGACGTCGGGGCGGTTGCGCTCCTCGGCGAAGTCGTGGCCACGCTTGCCGCCGGCGTCGACGGTGCCCTTGATGCCGGGGGGCGTCGAGAAGATCTGGAGCTGCGCCACCGCGCGCTCGGCCATCAGCGCATCCCAGCCGACGGCGTCGATGAACAGCGAGGCGACCGGCACCGGCTTGTAGACCGGCGATCCCGCCCGCTTCTCGATGGTCATCATGCCGTCGCGCGAAGCATGGAAATCGACCACCTGCGCCATGCGGGCGTCGCGCGCCTCCGCCGCCTGATGGTCCAGGCTGACGATGCCGCGCGGCAAATAGTCCAGCACCGTGTCCATGCTCTCGTGGAACAGCGGCAGCCAATGCTCCATCCCACCATAGGAGCGGCCGGCGGAGATCGCCTCGTAGAGCGGATCGTCGTCGGTCACCGCGCCGAACAGCTCGCGGTAGCCGGAACGGAAGCGGGCGATCCCCGCCTCGTCCAGGAACACCTCGGACATCGGCTTCAGCTCGACCCGCTCGCGCTTGTCGGTGGTGCGCTGGGTCATCGGGTCGAAGGCGCGCACCCCCTCCAGCTCGTCGCCGAACAGGTCGAGGCGCAGCGGCTCGTCGGTGCCGGGCGGGAACAGGTCGACGATGCCGCCGCGCACGGCGAACTCGCCCGGCTCGCGCACCGTCTGGGCGCGGGTGTAGCCGTTGCCGGCGAGGTAGCGTTGCAGCTTCTCCAGGTCGATGCGGTCGCGCAGCTTGGCGGTGAACAGCGCGTCCTTGAAGGCGCTGCGCGGCGGCACCTTCTGCACCACGGCATTCACGGTGGTCAGCACGACCAGCGGGGCCAGCCCGTCGCGGTTCGCCGCCGCGTCGCGCCGGGCGATCAGCCGGGTCAGCGTGTCGATGCGCTGGGCGACGATGCCGCCATTGGGCGACACCCGGTCATAGGGCAGGCAATCCCAGGCCGGGAAGGTCATCACCTCCAGCTTCGGCGCGAAGAAGGCCAGCGCTTCGGCCAGCAGGGCGGCGCGGGTGTCGTCCAGCGCCACATGCAGCAGGCCGTAGCCCCCGGCCTTCTGCGCAAGCTCCGCCAGGATGCGGGCGTCATGGCCCTCGGGCGCGCCGCCGATCAGGAGACGGCCGGCGCGGCCGGGCTGGAGATCGAAACTGACCAAAGGAGAATGCCTCGGGGATGCGGGAGAGAGGATTTGGAGCCTTGACCGGCTCCGTCAGGAGCCCTGACGTGGTGTGTATTGGAACGCCGTCAACAGGCGCATCACGTCGCCGTCATGCTCGGCCGGCACCGGCTCGCGGCCCGACATCCAGTCGTAGAGGTCGGGGTCGCCCAGTTCCAGCAGCGCCTCGAAGCGGTCGAGCATGGCATGGTCGAAGGTCACTACATGGGCGTCGGCGAAGCTGCCCATCAGCAGGTCCATCTCGCGCGTGCCGCGATGCCAGGAGCGGAAGCGCAGCCGCTTGCGCCGGTTTTCGAGCGATTCGGCCATCTCGGGAGCCGACGTCTCGGGAGCTGGTGGGGTGCCGTTTTCGGTCATTGCAGTCCAACGTCGAAAGCCCCCGACGGCGCCAGAGGCGAAGGGAGGGCGAAGGAGGGAACCATTCAGGAACCCCATCCTGCACGGGCCGGGCCGGCGATGCAACATTGGCCGCCCGCCTTGACCGCCCGCCTTGACCGCCCGCCTTGACCATTGGCGGGGGATGTCCTATCTGCCCTGTGGCCCGCGGGGACGACCCCGCCGCTCGACGATGGGCAACCGGGTGGGGACGACCCCGCCATTCCAGGACGGAGTCGCCGTCATGGCGTGGGTCACGCTGTTCTTTGCCGGATTGTTCGAGATCGGATGGGCCGTCGGCCTGAAATACACCGAAGGCTTCACCCGCCTGATGCCCAGCCTGCTGACCGCGGCGGCCATGCTGGCGAGCCTGCTCCTGCTGGGCTATGCGCTGAAGACGCTGCCGCTGGGAACGGCCTACGCGGTATGGACCGGCATCGGCACGGTCGGCACCGCCCTGCTCGGCATGTGGCTGTTCGGCGAGCCGGCCGACGCGCTGCGCCTGCTGTGCATCGCCGCCATCGTCGGCGGGATCGCAGGGTTGAAGCTGCTGCACGGGTGAGGGGAAGGGGCCCCCTCCCCATCCCTCCCCCGCCATAGGCGGGGGAGGGGGCAGGATGCTTGTGAGCGGGATTGAACTGCCGAAGCGGCGGCAGTCCCCCTCTCCCGCCATAGGCGGGGGAGGGATGGGGAGGGGGCAACCGTGCTCGCCGCCCCTTACAGCGCCTCCGTCCGGCAGGTCAGCGCCAGCGTCTCGGCGGTGTTGGCGATGGCGGACAGGCAGACCTCCGCCCGTTCCGCCGGGATCGAGACGGAGAAGCGCAGCACATAGCGCTCGCCGCTGCGGTCGGGCAGGGTCTGGGCATCCAGCCGGACGATGTTGGCGTCGAACTGGGTGAAGATCTCGGACAGCCGCGCGACGAGGCCGGGCTGGTCGCCGCCCGACACCTCGACCCGGTGGGTCACCAGTGCCTGCGGGCCGGGCTGGGGGTCGAAGGCGAAGGGCGTGACCTTCACCTCGGCGCCGGCCAGCACCGGCAGCGACGACAGGCTGTCCTGTACCTCGGCCACCGTCAGTCCGTCGGGCAACTCGCAGACGGCGGAGAATTCCGCACCGCTGCCGAGCGAGGCGAAGGTGGCGTCGCGCAGGTTGATGCCCTGTTCGAACAGATGGCTGGTGATGCCGGACACCAGCCCGACCCGGTCGGGGCAGAAGGTGGAGACCAGGGCCAATCCCGTCATGGCGTTCCTCCCTAGACGATGATGATCGTGCCGCCGTGATGCGGCCGTTATGCGCGATCATCGAAGCGGTCTGCCGGGAACTCCAGCGGAAAAACAGCCGTCAGGCCGCGAACAGCCTGCGGGTGGCGGCGCTGATGGCGTGGAGCTCCGCCGCCAGCGCCGGGTCGACATCGTCGACATAGTGGGAGGCGAGCAGGCCGAAATTCAACTCGGCCGCCCGGTCGAGCCGGTCGCGGCCCGCATCCAGCGCGCCGCCCACATAGGCGAGCTGGTGCAGAATGCTGCCCAGCCATGTGTTCGCCGGCTCCCGGCGCGCCAGTTCGGCAACCCCGGCGGACGCGCGGGCGATCCGGCTGCGAAGCTCGTCCCTGGTGAGGATGTCTGACATGGCGGCGCTCCCTTTCCGGCAGAGAGATCGTGCCGGGGCGGCGGATTTGCAAACCCCGCCCCGGACGCAGGGGACCGCCGGTTATTGGACGGGGCCGCCGCTGGTCACGCCGGCCTTGACGCTGTTGGGGATCACGACCTGGGTGCAGCCGCCCTGCGTCTGGACGCTGGTGCCCGGGGTGCTCCAGGTGTCGACGATGGGGGCCGCGATGGACTTCAGCCCCTGGCCGGCGGGCAGCACCGCCTTGTACTCCGCGCGGCCGGCGCCCGAGATGCCGAGGCAGTCGGGGGTGGCGGTGACGACGGGGGAGAAGAAGTTGCCGAACCGGATGCTGTCGTAGCCGGTGCGGACATACTGGAACCAGGCGGTTCCGGCGGGGATGTCGATCACCTCCAGCGGCTTGGAGAAATCGATGCCCTTGGAGTCGTCGCCATAACGGGCAGAGGTGAGGTCGGTCGAGGCGTAGAAATAGCTGGCCACCACCACCCGCGCGTTCAGCTGGTCGGCGCTGGCGCCTGCGGCCTTGGCGACCGCCGACTGCTCCGGCGTCGGCGCGGACTGCGCATGGCCCTGGCCCGGCAGTGCGGTCGCCAACGCCAGGAAAAGCGCGAATATCGCTCCGCCCATGGAGCGGAAATGAATGGTCTTCATGGTCGTTCAATCCAGGAGGTTGAAAATCTCCGGAAGAACGATATCGATGAAATCGAGAGTTCCAAGCCCCGAATGCGGACGGGGCCGGACCGCTGCCGCGGCCCGGCCCCTCTTTCCAAGGCTGGGACTGTGTGGCCCGGGCCGCCGTCAGGCGGCGGTGCCGCCGACCGTCAGGCCTTCCAGCTTCAGCGTCGGCTGGCCGACGCCGACCGGCACGCCCTGGCCGTCCTTGCCGCAGGTGCCGACGCCGGGGTCGAGGCGGCTGTCGTTGCCGATCATCGACACCTTGGTCAGGCTGTCCGGGCCGTTGCCGATCAGGGTGGCGCCCTTGACCGCCGGGCCGAGCTTGCCGTCCTCGATCAGGTAGGCCTCGCTGGCCGAGAAGACGAACTTGCCGTTGGTGATGTCCACCTGGCCGCCGCCGAAATTCTTGGCGTAGATGCCCTTCTTGACCGAGGCGATGATCTCCTCCGGCGTGTGGTCGCCGTTGCGCATCACCGTGTTGGTCATGCGCGGCATCGGGTGGTAGGCGAAGCTCTGGCGCCGGCCGTTGCCGGTCGGGCGCATGCCCATCAGGCGGGCGTTCATGCGGTCCTGCATGAAGCCGACCAGGATGCCGTCCTCGATCAGCGTGGTGCACTGGCCGGGCGTGCCCTCGTCGTCGACGCTGATCGAGCCGCGCGAGTTCTCGATGGTGCCGTCATCGACGATGGTGACGCCGGGGGCGGCGATGCGCTGGCCCATCAGGCCTGAGAAGGCGGAGGTCTTCTTGCGGTTGAAATCGCCCTCCAGCCCGTGGCCGATGGCCTCGTGCAGCAGGATGCCGGGCCAGCCGCTGCCCAGCACCACCGTCATCTCGCCGGCCGGGGCGGGGACGGAGGCGAGGTTGACCAGCGCCTGCCGCAGCGCCTCGTCGACGAAGCCGCGCCAGGTCTCCGGCTGGATGTAATGCTCGTAGGTGACGCGGCCGCCGCCGCCATAGCCGCCGGTCTCCATCCGGTCGCCCTCGGCCACCACGACGGAGACGTTGAGCCGCACCAGCGGCCGCAGGTCGGCGACGCGCACGCCGTCGGCGCGCATGATCTGCACCGCCTGCCATTCGCCGCTGATCGAGCAGCTGACCTGCCGAACCCGCTCGTCCTTGCCGCGGGCGTAGGCGTCGATGTCGGCCAGCAGCTTCACCTTCTCCTCGAAGGGGACGAGATGCAGGGGATTGTCGGGCATGTAGAGCGCGCGGTTGGTGCCGGCCGGCGGCTCGGCCAGCGTGCCGGTGTGGCCGGACTGGACGGCGCGCACGGTGGCCGCCGCGCGGCGGATCGCCTCCTCCGACAGGTTGCTGGCATGGGCGAAGCCGGTCGCCTCGCCGGCGATGGCGCGCAGCCCGAAGCCCTGGGTGGTGTCGAAGCTGGCCGACTTCAGCTTTCCATCGTCCCAGCCCAGCGACTCGCTCTGGGCATATTCCAGATAGAGCTCCCCATCGTCGGCACTGTGCAGGGCGTCCTGCACGACGCCTTCCACGCGGGCGCGGTCCATGCCGGCGCGGTTGAAGAAGAGATCGTCGGTGACGGCAAGCGCGCTCATGGAAACTCCGAACGTCTGATGGGGCCTGGTTCCAAGGTAGGACACAGTGTCATAGCGGGCGATCTCGCGCCCTGCCTTGCGATGTGTTCTAACGGACTGACTATAGTGTGGCGACGCGCGAGCCGTCCGGCAAGCTTTGGCGGCAAGGTTCGGACGCAAGGTTCGGCGATGCGCCGCCGGTCCGGCCGGGCATGAGGGGCAGGCAAGGCGGGCGAAGACGGGGGGAGGGGCGACGATGAACGACGGTGCGGTGCGGACGGCTGCGGGGATGCCGGTCGGCGGCGGTCCTGCCGGGGCGATGGCCGGGGCGATGGCCGGCGCGGTGGGCGGTTCGCGGACCCTGCGCGACCATCCGTTGCGCCAGACCCTGACCAACGAGGTCCATGCCCGTCCGCCCGAATCGCTGAACGCCCCGGTGCGGGCCACCATGCTGGCGATGCTGTCGGGCGAGGGCGCGGCGGAGGCGGAGCGGCTGCACCTGGAGGCCCTGTGCGACTGGGCCGGCGTCGTCCACCCGCCGCAGGGGGCGACCCACCACAGCGCCTCCTTCGGCAGCTTCCACCTGAAATGGGAGCGCCACACCGAATTCTCGACCTGGACCGTCTTCCGCCCCAGCGCCATGGTGGCGGGCGCCCTGGCGGATCCCTTCGTCGATCCGGCGCTGGCGGCCTTGCCGCGCGACTGGCTGGCCGGGCTGCCGGGGGATCTGCTGGTCGGCATCCATGTCGCCGTGCTCGACGCCGACATGCCCGAGCCGTCGGCCAACATGATGGCGGCGATGTTCGGGTCGGAAAGCTATGTCGGCTCGCGCATCGCCGGCCGCTCCGCCACCGCCTGGACCGATTTCCGCATCCATGGCGACGGCTTCTCCCGCATGCTGGTCGCCGACCATTCGATGACGCCGCGCCAGACCGGCCGGGTCGTCCAGCGCCTGCTGGAGATCGAGACCTACCGCGTGCTGGCGTTGCTGGCGCTGCCGATGGCGCGGGGCGTGCTGCCGCGCCTGGGCCCGATCGAGGCCGGGCTGTCGCAGGTCACCACCCGGATCGCCGGCCTGCGCGGGCTGGAGGACGAGCGCGACCTGCTCGACCGGCTGACCCTGCTGGCGGCGCAGACCGAGCAGATCGCCGCCGAAACCGCCTTCCGCTTCGGCGCCGCCCGCGCCTATTACGAACTGGTCGAGCGGCGGATCGAGGAGCTGCGCGAGATCCGGATAGAAGGGTTGCAGACCGTCCAGGAATTCATGGACCGCCGCCTGACCCCGGCCATCCGCACCTGCGAGGCGGTCGAGCAGCGCATCGAGTCGCTGTCGCAACGGGTGGCGCGGGCCAGCACCCTGCTGCGCACCCGTGTCGAGATCGCGGTGGAAGGGCAGAATGCCGAGCTGCTCCAGTCGATGGACCGCCGCGCCCAATTGCAACTGCGGCTGCAGGAGACGGTGGAGGGGCTGTCGGTGGTGGCGATCAGCTATTACCTGGTCGGCATCGTCGGCTATGCCGCCAAGGGCCTGAAGGGATTCGGGCTGAAGGTCGATCCCGACATGCTGGTCGGGCTGATGATTCCCATCGTCATCGCCTTCGTCTGGTCGGGAGTGCGGCGGATCCGCAAGGTGCTGGTCGGCGGCCATTGAGGGGAGCCAGCCATTCCCGGGCGGGTCGCGCCCCCGGGCTTCCGTCGACGGCAGGGCAGTATGCGTGATGTCGAGGCAATCGACGCCATCTTTCCGCCCGGCAAAATTTTCCGTCTACTTCATGTTTCTCTGTTTCTCCTGGTTGGAAATCCTTCGGCTGTTTAACAGAGATGTCAGGAGTGTTTCCGGTTATTAACGCACTGTCGCAAAACATCGGATTTCCCCCAATGGTTTCCACTACTGGAGTATGCATAATCGACCCGAATTGAGTGAATGCGGATGGAGCGGGCGATGTTCGGGCGGGGGAAAAACAATCGGGTTCTGACGCAAAAGATAGCCGCGCTCGACGCGCTGCGGGCGAAGGTGATGATTGCGGACGAGAATTTGACCATCGTCCATGTCAATCCCGCGGCTGCGGCGCTGCTGCGCGACGCGGAAGCGGATCTGCGCAAGGAGTTGCCGCGGCTCGACGTGAACCGGTTGGTCGGCAGCAACATCGACATCTTCCACAAGAACCCGAGCCACCAGCGCGGAATGCTGGCCGCCCTCACCAAGCCGCATAGCGCCACCATCAAGGTCGGCGGCCACCAGTTCGACCTGCTGGTCACGCCGCTGACAGACAATGGCCGGCGCATCGGCTTCGTGGTCGAATGGGCCGACGCCAAGGAACGGCTGGAGAATGTCGATTACGCCAGCCAGATGACGGCGATCAGCCGGTCGCAGGCAGTGATCGAGTTCACCACCGATGGCGTCATCACCAAGGCCAACGAGAATTTCCTGAAGGTGATGGGCTACCGGCTGGACGAGGTGGTCGGCAAGCGCCACGGCATGTTCGTCGAGCCGGCCTACCGCGACAGCCCCGACTATGCCCGTTTCTGGGACACCCTGCGCCGCGGCGAGTTCCAGGCGGCGCAGTACAAGCGCATCTCCAAGTCCGGCAAGGACGTGTGGATCGAAGGCGCCTACAACCCGATCTTCGACGAGAAGGGGAAGGTGACGAAGATCGTTAAGTTCGCGGTCGACGTCACCGCACAGGTGAACCTGCTGAACGAACTGAAGGTCATGATCGACCGGAATTTCGGCGAGATCGACCAGGCGCTCCACCTGTCGAACGAGGAGGCCGGCTCGGCCAATGCCGCCGCCGAGTCGACATCGGCAAGCGTGCAGATGGTTGCGGCCAGCGCCGAGGAGCTGGTCTCCTCCATCGGCGAGATCTCGCAGAGCATGACCCGCGCCCGCGCGGCGACCGACGGCGCCTTCGACCGCACCGTGGCGGTCGGCGCGAGCACCGAGCGACTGGCCGCCGCCGCCCAGGCGATGAACGGCATCGTCGGGCTGATCAACAGCATCGCCGGCCAGATCAACCTGCTGGCGCTGAACGCCACCATCGAGGCGGCGCGTGCCGGCGAGGCCGGCAAGGGCTTTGCCGTGGTGGCGAGCGAGGTGAAGAACCTCGCCAATCAGGCGGCCAGGGCGACCGAGCAGATCTCCGCCGAGATCGAGGGCATCCAATCGACCTCCAGCGAGGTCGCCAACGCGCTGACCGCGATCCGCGAGGCGGTCACCGCCGTGCGGGAGCATGTGACCGGCACGGCATCCGCGGTGGAGGAGCAGAGCGCCGTCACCCAGACCATGTCCAGCAGCATGCAGACCGCATCCGCCGCGGTGGCGACGGTGACCTCCAACATCACCGCCATCTCCGCCACGGTGGAGCAGGTCAGCAGTGCCGTCGCGCGGACCAAGGAGGCGGCGCTGGTCCTGGTCCGTTGAGAAGGGGGCCGTTGAGAAGGGGGCCGCTGAGTAGGGGCCGGGAGCCGGTCAGCGCCGGTGGAATTCCGGCGGCCGCTTCTCGAAGAAGGCGGTGATGCCCTCCTTGGCCTCGCCATGGTGCAGCGCCTCGACGAACAGGTCGCTTTCGCGGGCGAGCTGGGTGGCGAAGCTGCCATAGGCCAGCTCCATCAGCTTCTTCGCCCGGCCCATGGCGCCGGCCGGCCCGTCCGCGATGATCGCCGCCCAGTCGATCGCCGCGGTCAGCGCCCCGCCGGGGGCGGTCACGCGGTTGACGACGCCGGCGGCATGCAGGCGCGCCGCATCGACTGGGCCGCCGGTCAGCATCAGCTCGGCATAGAGTTGCGGCGGCAAGGCCCGGGCCAGCGAGGCCGACGCGCCGCCGTCGGAGGTCAGTCCGACCTTGACATAGGCGGTCAGGAAGCGGGCATCCTCCGCCGCGACGATCAGGTCGCAGGCCAGCGCCAGCGAGAAGCCGGCGCCGGCCGCCGGTCCCTCGACCGCCGCGAGGATCGGCTTGGGGCATTCGCGCATCGAGCGGACCCAGCCGTGGAAGCGCTCGATCCCGTCCCGGTTCTCCGACCGCGAGCGGCTGCCATGGTGATAGAGGTTGTTCAGGTGCCCGCCGGAGCTGAAGGCCCCGTCGGCGCCGGTCAGCACGATGGCGCCGATGCCGGGGTCGTGCGTCGCCTCGTCGAGCGCGTCGCGGCCGGCAGCCATCATCCGCAGGCCGAGCGCGTTCCGGGTGCCGGCGTCGCTCATGGTCAGCACCATGACGCGGCCCTGGCGTTCAACCGTCATGCTGCCGGTATCCTGACGTTCGTTCATGGTCGTTTCATCCCCGGTTGTCGTTGTCCGGCGGAGTGCCCGGCGGAGGGGCCCTCGCCGACTGGTGGAGGCATTGTGTCAGCGGCGCGGGGCGGCTCCAATCCGTCCGACCGGTATAGGAGGCGGCCGGGCCGCGCCGGAAGCGCCTGTTTTTCCGAAATACCCCGTCCTACCTTGGGGTGAGGCTTATCGACGCGGAGACGGCGGGGGATGGCTCTGGCACTGGGCGGGCAAGGACAGGGACAGGGGAAGGGGCGGGGGAGCGGGGCCGTGATGACGGCGCCGGTGCCGCCCTATGCCAACCGTGCCGTCATCCTGCTCTGCGTCCTGGCCTTCGTGGCACGGCTGCCGCCGGAATCCTTCGCCTTCGTCCCCGCCTATTTCTTCGGAACCGTCGAGCTGGCCGGCCCGTTGCCGACCGCGGCGCTGTGGCGGGGGCTGTTCGGCCATGTGCTGATCCATGGCGACCTGACGCATCTGGCCTCCAACATGGCGGTGCTGTGGCTGCTGGGCGATGCGGTCGAGCGGGAGGCCGGGCATGTCCGCCATCTGCTGCTGTTCACCGGCGGCACGGTGGCGGCGGCCTTGACCGAGGGCGTGCTGGCGACCGACCGCATGGCGCCGCTGATCGGGGCGAGCGGGGCGATCTGTGCCCTGATGGGCGCCTTCCTGTGGCTGCGTCCGCGCCGCGGTCCGCTGGCCCGGCGCTGGCTGCGGCAGCTGGTCCAGGGAGCGATCGCGGTCTTCGCGCTGCTGAACGCGGCGATGGTGCTGATGCCGCCGCCAGCCGATTCGCCGCTGGCGGAGGTCGGCTGGGGCGCCCATGCGGGCGGGCTGGCCGCCGGGCTGCTGCTGGGGGCGCTGCTGTGCCGGCCGGGACGGTCGGGCAGGCCGGCACCGGGCGGCGCCTGAACGGTTGCAATTGCCGGACATGCCCGGAATACTCCCGCGGAAATCAGCGGGGGATGGTGGGGAATGAGCGGCGAAACGGTCATGGGCGTCATCGGCGGCAGCGGTCTCTACGACATCGACGGGCTGGAGAACACCCGCTGGGTCGAGGTGACGACGCCCTTCGGCGCCCCGTCCGACGCGTTGCTGACCGGCGAGCTGGCGGGCCGGCGGCTGGTCTTCCTGCCGCGCCACGGCCGCGGCCACCGCATCCCGCCGTCGGAGCTGAACTTCCGCGCCAACATCCACGCGCTGAAGCAGCTGGGCGTGACCGACATCCTGTCGGTGTCGGCGGTCGGCTCGCTGAAGGAGCATCTGCCGCCCGGCAGCTTCGTGGTGATCGACCAGTTCATCGACCGAACATTCGCCCGCGAGAAGAGCTTCTTCGGCAGCGGGCTGGTCGCCCATGTCGGGCTGGGGCATCCGGTCTGCGGCCGTCTCGGCGACCTGATCGAGGAGGCGCTGGTCGAGCTGGACATCCCGCACCAGCGGCGCGGCACCTACATGGTGATGGAGGGGCCGCAATTCTCCACCGTCGCCGAATCGAATCTGTACCGCAGCTGGGGCTGTGACGTCATCGGCATGACCAACATGCCCGAGGCCAAGCTCGCCCGCGAGGCGGAGATGTGCTACGCGACCGTCGCCATGGTCACCGACTATGATTGCTGGCACGAGGGTCACGACCATGTCTCGGTCGATGCGGTGATCAAGGTGGTGGTCGCCAATGCCGGCAAGGCCCGCTCGCTGGTGACGGCGCTGGCCCCGAAGGTCGCGACGCGCGAGGGGCTGTGCGCCCAGGGCTGCCACACCGCGCTCGACAACGCCATCATGACCGCGCCTGCCCACCGCGACCCGGCGATGCTGGAAAAACTGGCGCTGATCGTGAAGCGGGCGCTGGGCTGAGCCGGAGCGCCGCGGTGCCCGGAGATCTTGCGGGACATTGCCGACAACGCGGAAAAGCACTATTTTCGGGGAAGGCGTGACGGGGTCGTTACCCCCGGCACGCCCGCCCGATCAGCGGTTCAGATACTCGAGCACCAGCTTGAGCAGCTGCAACAGCAGGATCAGGAGAGTGAGGATCTGATTCATCCTCGTTCCCTCCGTCAGAGCGGCGCGGGCGGTGGCCGGTCCACCGCCCCGACCGCCCGGCAACCATGCCAAGCACCCCTGCCGTTTGCACGACGTAAGTTGCATGTAATTTTGCATGCTCGCTTTTGTGCGCGCGGAAAACACTTGCCAATGGCAAAGGTCTTGGCGAGGGCGCCTGGACGGGCTATCGGCCTGTACCCCCTGAACGAAAGTAGGGGTGTGACCCTCACCGGACGTCGCATATATCATCGGTACACGTAACCATTCGGGCGACGGCAAGACGGTTTTGCGGTTGATCGATGCGACAGATGGCGGTTGTCCGGAACAATCGCCAATGCTCGCGCCGTCCTGCGATGCAACGCTTCTGTAATTCCGGGCAGCGGCAGCGGCGATCCGTTGCCGGTGCTGTAATGCGCCTGGGCGGTGTTTTCCACGGAATGGAAAAGCTGCGGACCGGCTGTGGAATGGAAGCCATGCAATTTGAAGAATTGCCGGATGCCTGCTTCGATTTCTAGGATTGTTCGGCCACTATAGTGTCCGCTGTTCGGCAAATGGCGCCATCCGCAACAGGCGTCATGGCCATAACGATGAGGAAACGTTCATGAAGCGTCGTTCCTTCCTGACCTCGGCCGGCGTCGGCGTCGCCGCCAGCACGCTGGCGGCTCCCGCCATCGCGCAGTCGCAGCCGGAGATCCATTGGCGCCTCGCGTCCAGCTTCCCCAAGAGCCTGGACACCATCTATGGCGCGGCCGACACCATCGCCGCCCGCGTCGCCGCGGCGACCGACGGCAAGTTCACCATCCGTCCCTTTGCCGCCGGCGAGATCGTCCCCGGCCTGCAGGTGCTGGACGCGGTGCAGAACGGCACGGTCGAGTGCGGCCACACCGCCAGCTATTACTATGTCGGCAAGGACCCGACCTTCACCTTCGACGCGACGGTGCCGTTCGGCCTGAACGCCCGCCAGCAGAACGCCTGGATCTACAATGGCGGCGGCATGGCCCTGCTGCGCGAGTTCTTCGACGGCTACGGCGTCATGAACTTCCCGGCCGGCAACACCGGCGTGCAGATGGGCGGCTGGTTCCGCAAGGAGATCAAGACCGTCGAGGATCTGAAGGGCCTGAAGTTCCGCATCGGCGGCTTCGCCGGGCAGGTGCTGGCCAAGCTGGGCACCGTGCCGCAGCAGATTGCCGGCGGCGACATCTATCCGTCGCTGGAAAAGGGCACCATCGACGCCGCCGAATGGATCGGCCCGTACGACGACGAGAAGCTGGGCTTCAACAAGGTCGCCAAGTACTACTACTATCCGGGCTGGTGGGAAGGCGGGCTGAACGTCTCGCTGCTGGTCAACAAGCAGCAGTGGGAACAGCTGCCCAAGCAGTACAAGGCCGTCCTGGAGGCCGCCTGCTTCGAGGCGAACCTGACCATGAACGCCAAGTACGATGCCGAGAATCCGGCGGCGCTCCGCCGTCTGGTCGCCGGCGGCGCCCAGCTGCGCCCGTTCCCGCGCGACGTGATGGAGGCTTGCTACAAGGCCGCCACCGAGCTTTATGAGGAAACCGCCAAGACGAACCCGAAGTTCGCCAAGATCTACGAGCCGTGGAAGAAGTTCCGCGACGAGGAATATCTGTGGTTCCGGGTTGCCGAGAACTCCTTCGACAACTTCGCCTTCACCGCCGGCCTGAAGCGCTGACGGCAGGCGCCGACGGAAGAGTCTCCCGCTCAAGGCCCCCGCGACCCGACCGGTCGCGGGGGCTTTGTGTTTCAGGCCATTGTCTTCAGGCGGGGCGGCCGGGCGCCAGCAGGTTGGCGATCATGGTCTGCACGACCTCGCCGTCCTGGTTCAGGGTGGTGGTCTTCACCCGCAGGATGCCCTGGTCGGGCCGCTTGGCCGAGCGCCGGGCCTCCAGCACCTCCATCTCGATGCGCAGCACGTCGCCGGGCCGGGTCGGCCGCGGCCAGCCGATCTGGTCGACCCCCATGCCGATATAGCCGCCGGCCAGCCGGGCGTCGCTGCCGACGATCATCCGCATGGTCAGCCCGGCGGTGTGCCAGCCGCTGGCCGCCAGCCCGCGGAACAGCGTGTCCTTCGCCGCGTCGGCATCCAGGTGGAAGGGCTGCGGATCGAACTGGCGGGCATAGGCGACGATCTCCGCCGCATCGACGCTCAGCGGTCCGCCGGTGAAGCGGTCGCCCACCGTGACATCCTCGAAATAGCGCATCCCCCGGGCTCCGTTCGTCGTTGTGGTCAGGCCTGTGCCGACGGTCTATGATACAGACCTGTCTCATCGCTTTCAGAGTGAGACAGGTCTGTATCATTGTCAACCGCCGGCTTGGCCGGGCCGGCTGCCAAAAGGCGGGGATTGGGATGGAAGAAACCGTGACCGTGAAGAAGCCGGCGCGCGAGCGGATTCTCGACGCGGCGGCGGAGCTGTTCTACCGCGACGGCATCCGCGCGGTCGGAGTCGATACGGTCATCGCCCGGTCCGGCGTCGCGAAGATGAGTCTGTACCGGAACTTCGCATCGAAGGACGAGCTGGTCTGCGCCTATCTGGAGCGCAGCGCCGCCGAGCATGCGGCCTGGTGGGACCGGGTGACCGCCCGCCATCCGGGCGACCCGCGCGCCCAGATGCAGGCGCTGTTCACGGCGCTCGGCCACTGGATCGACCATCCGAAATTCCAGGGCTGTCCCTTCACCAGCGCCGCTGCCGAGCTGCGCGATCCTGCCAACCCGGCGCATGCGCTGGCGGTGGCGCACAAGCGCATGGTCCGCGACCGCCTGCGTGCGCTCGCCGCCGCCGCGGGCGCGGAGGATCCGGAGCGTTTGACGGCGCAGCTGCAGCTGTTGATGGAAGGCGCCTATGCCGCCGGCCGGGCTTTGGATCTGGGGGCAGGCAACGGGGCGGTGGCGAGCGCGGCGGCGGCCCTCATCGACAGGGCCTGTGGCGCGGGAACTGCCGGTCGGGAAATCCTGAAGGCGGGCCAATCCTGAAGGCGGGAGCGCCGCAGAGGGATCTGCGGCGTCGGATCGGTGTCGCTCTGCCTGTTGCGCTATTCCGCCACGGTGAGGCGGTCGCGGACGGGCTGCTGGCCGGGACGGTAGTCCTGCAGGCGGGTGGCGCGCAGGCCGCGCATGCCGTGGCTGTCGATCAGCCGCTGCCAGGACAGGAATTCCTCCACCGACAGGGTATAGCGGCGACAGGCCTCCTCCAGGCTGATCAGGCCCGAACGGACGCCGGCGACCACTTCCGCCTTGCGGCGCATCACCCAACGCTTGGTGTCGGGCGGGGGAAGGTCGTTTTCGGTCATGGGACGCCCTTCGGGGCCAATGACCGATGCACCGGCTGCGCTGTCGTCGCCGATGTCGAGTTCTACGAGTGCCATGCGCGGACGCTCCAACCCAAACTGTGGATTCCACGATTTCGGGGTACTCTAGGCGCCGGCACTTAACAAATGGCTAAACGATAGAGTTAATGATTTATTGTGGATAAGGCCTCCTCCGAAAGGGCGGGGCGGGGCGGGGCGGGGCAGGGAGCGGGACAGGGGGCGGGGCAGCGCGGGACGGGGGCGGCCTTGCCGTCCCCCCGCATCCCGGTCAGTAGACCGTCGTCAGCTTCGACAGCGGGACTTCGTTGGGTCCGATGTTCAGCACGGTTTCGCCATCCTTGTTGGTGCCGATGCCGGCGACGGTGCCGAAGGTGTAGGTGGTCGCCTTGATGGTGTCGTCCTTGTTTTCCGCAACCGGGGCGACGTTCATGCGGTAGCTGCCCGGCTGCACCGCGCGGCCGTCGTTGTCCTTGAAGTCCCAGTTGACCGAATGCTTGGTGCCGGCCGTGGTCTCGCCCTTCATGGAGCGGATGATGTTGCCCTTGGCGTCGATGATGTCGATGCGGACCGACTTGGCCGAGGTTTCCAGCTCGTAGCCCAGCGGGGCCTGGGTCATGCCGCTGGCGTACTGGAAGGTGTCGCCCTGGAAGGCGACCAGGCGGCCGAGATAGGCGAGGTTGGTGGAGGCGGTGCCGGCGCCCTGCAACTGTACCAGCTTGTCCAGGCGGCTGTTGGTGCCGATGTTCTGCTCGACGTTCGCGAAGTCGACCAGCTGCTTGGTCAGGTCGTTGGTGTCGAGCGGCTTCAGCGGATCCTGGTTCCTCATCTGCGTGGTCAGCAGGGTGAGGAAGGTCTGGAAATTGTCGCCCAGCCCCTTCGTGGCGGTGGCGGTCTTGTCGGCATCGGTCTGAGGAGCCTTGGTGTTGGACGTCGTCGACCCGGTCGACTTCCCGCCCGAATAGGTGCCGTACTGGTTCAGGGTCGGTGTGGTGGGATCGGTCGTGGTCATGGCGGTCGTCCTCTATGGCCCTTCTGGCCTTGTGTCTCGGTTGCGCTCGCCGGCCGCGGCCGGGGGAGGCGTCAGGCGCGGATGTCCAGCCGCCCGTTGCCGAGCGTGGCGGTGTAGACGGCACCGTCGGCCGCCTCCTCGTCGCCGCTTCCGCCGACGCCGCGGCCGCGCCGGCCCGATCCTCCCCGTCCGTCTCCCCGCCCGTCATTGGCAAAGGGGTTGCCTTCGCCGCGCAGGCTGAAGTTCAGGCTGTTGGAGTCCGTCTGCAGTCCGGCGTCTTGCAAGGCCCGTTCCAATCCGCGGCTGTCACGCTGCAGGAGTTCCAGGGTCTGCGCCTTTTCCACCGCGACCATCGCGCTGACCCGGCCGTCGGCGCCGATGTCCAGCTTGATGTCGATCCGCCCCAGTTCGGCCGGGTGCAGGTTGATGGTGAACTGGTCCACCTCGTCGCCGACATTCTTCTTGATGTGGACGGCCATCTGGTCCTGGACGCCCATCGGCATGCCGGCGCTGCCGCGCGACGGGCGCAGGGTCGCCGAGGCATGGGGCTGGTCGACGCCTGCCGCGATGGTGTGGACGCCTTCCATCGCCGCCAGCGCCGGATGGAGATGCGGCCCGGCCGCTGCGGTGGAGCCGCTGCCGGCCGTGGCGCCGGCCGCGCCGACGCCCTCCAGGCCGCCTTCCAGCGCGCCGGCGGCCTTGGCCGCGGCGACCGTCTCCGCCACCGGGCCGGCGGGGGCAGCGGGCGGACCCGGCTGCGGAATCGCCTGGGGCTGGGCATCGCTGCGCCCGTTGCCGCCATTGCCGCCGCCGTCGGAGCCGCCCTGTTTGGCACTGCCGTTCTTTGCCTTGGCGGCGGCGAGCAGGTCGGCGAAGCGGTCGGGCAGCGGCCCGTCCTCGGTGGGCAGGGCTTCGGCCGACGAGCCGTCGGCCTCGGCGGAGTCGGCTTCGGCAGTCCCGGCCTGGGCGGCGGCGGCCTCGCCGGCGGCGGTCTGGCCGTCGACCCGGCCGGCGTCGCCAGCCGCGGCCTTGCCGGCCTGACCGGCAGCGGCCTGTGCCTGCGCCAGCTGGGCTGCCGGGTCGACGGCGCCGTTCGCACCGCCGGCCGCGCCGCTGCTGCCCGGGTTCCCGGCATCGGCCGGATTCCCGGCTGCGGGCTGGGCGCCCGGCGCCAGCCCGGCAAGGATCAGGTCGCTGGCCTGCGGGACCGGCGGTTGGGCTGGCGGTTGGGCCGGCTGCTGGACCAGCTCGGGCTCGGCTGGTGCCGCGGCCTGTTCCTCCGCGGCAGCGTCCTCCTTCGACGGATCGCCGCTGCCGGCCGCATCGGCGGCGGCGGCCTCCGCCTCCTGCTGTCCGGTGCCGTCGGCAGGCGCCGCAGCGGCGGCGTCGCCGGTCGTCTTCCCGGCTGCATCCGTGCCGTCGGCGGTTTTTGCCGCGTCGGTTTTTGCCGGGGGCTTGGCGGGCTTGTCGGTCGCGGCCGGCTTGCGGTCGTCGCGCCGGGCCTGGGCGGTGCGGTCGTCGGTTCCGTCGGCTTGCCGTTTGGTTGCGTCCGGCCGGCGGGCGGCGTCCGCGTCGTCGGCATCGGAACGGGCGGCCTGGAGAGCGCGGTCCCGGCCCGGGTCGTTGCGCGGCTCGGCCCGCACCGGTGCCTTGCGCTGCGCGTCGGCTGCGCGGGCCTCGCGTGCGTCCCTGGCGTCGTCGGCGGCGGAGCGGGCTGCATCGCGTGCCGCTGTGCTGCGCGCTGCTGCCGCCTCGCGGGCTGCGTCTTCGGCCTGCTCGCGCTTGCGCGCGGCGGCCTCGGCCAGCATGCGGTCCATCATCTTGGAGAACTGGTCGCTCTTGGCCGTCGTCGCCTGGGTCTGCTGGGACTGGGCGAGACCGTCGAACAAGGAAGCGGCGATGTTGTTCGATTGGATGTCCATGGAACGGCCTCTCGGGGACGGCGGAGCGCACCGACGGCGGTGCGACAGGACCGATGCAACCGGCGGGCCAATCCGGGCATCGATCCGGACAGCGTGCCGGAGCACCGTCGCGGCGCTCCCCGGCCGGGGCCGGTCGGCAGTTCCCGCCCCGTTGCGCCGGCCGGGCCGGCAAAATCCGCCGGGCCCCCTGGCCTTTCTTGCCGCGCCTTACATGGGCCGTGCCACGGCAGGCGAAGAAAAGGCCGCCCCGATGGTTGGGGGCGGCCTTCCGAAACGGTTCGGCAGTCACGGATGAAGGGGACGCGGCGTCCCGGTCGAAGCCTCCCGGTCCGGGGCTCCCGGTTCAGAGGCGGGTGTTGAGCGCCGCGGAGGTGCGTGGGCCGCTGGGCGGCGGGGAATAGCCGCGGCCGCCGCCCATATGCGCGGCATAGGCGGTGGAGGGGGCCTTCTGCTGGCGGCTGATGACGCCGACGACGGTGTCGACCATGATCTTCTGGGCGGCGCCGCCGACGCGCAGCGCCTCGGCATTGTCGGCGGTGGCGGCGTAGAGCTTGGCGGTGGCGTCCTTCAGCGCGGCCTTCAGCTCCGCCGGCAGGGCCATCAGCCCGTCGCGGTCGACGCGCAGCAGGCGGGAGACCTCCTCGTAGACCAGGGTCATCGGCTGCTTGTCCTTGCCGATCTGGGCCAGCTCCTTGGCCGGGCGGCGGGCGCGGACGGCGGCGGCCTCGCGCTCCAGCACGGCGGTCAGGCGCCCCATCAGGTCGACCAGCGCGACCGCGCGCTCCTGCGCGTTCTTCGGCAGGTTGGCGGCAGGCTTGGCCTGTTGGGGGAAACGGACGTCGACCTTATCCATGGCTGGCCTCCTGGGCGCGAAGAAGCTCTTGGTAAACCTGATTGGCGATGCCGAAGCCGCCGCGTTGGGTGATCTGCTTGCCGAACTGCTCGATCAGCATCGGCCGGAACATCTCCTCGCCACGGCCGCCGCCGAAGGTTTCGTCGGTGCCGATGCCTTCGAACATCGGGCCCAGCATCTGCGACACGAACTGGCTCTCGAATTCGGTGGCCGACTTGCGCAGCTGGGCAAGCTTTGCCGGGTCCACCTTTGCCTCCAGGTCGGAAATCCTTGCCAGGGTCCGCACGCCATATCCGGCGGCCTGGGCACGCTCCACCAGCGAGGGCGGGGCCGAAGCGGCGGAAATGGCGGGGCTCATGGTCATCAGATCACCTCGATCTCGGCTTGCAGGGCTCCGGCGGCCTTGATCGACTGGAGAATGGCGATCATGTCCCGCGGTCCCACTCCGAGAGCATTCAAGGATTGTACCAACTCCTGCAGCGTCACCCCGGCATTCATCACCGCAAGCCGGTTGTTGGACTGCTCGTCGACCTGGATGTCGGTGCGCGGCACCACCGCGGTCTGCCCCTGGCTGAAGGGGCCGGGCTGGCTGACCTGCGGCGTCTCGGTGATGCGGATGGTCAGGTTGCCCTGGGCGATGGCGACGGTGGAGATGCGGACATTCTCGCCCATCACGATGACGCCGGACTTCTCGTCCACCACCACGCGGGCGACCTGGTCGGGGGTGATGCGCAGCTGTTCGATCTCCGTCACCAGCCCGACGATGTCGCCGCGGCGCGCGTCCGGCACGTTCAGCAGCACCGACGCCGGGTCGGTGGCCTGGGCGCGGTTGCCGCGCAGCTGGATGTTGATGGCGGTCGCCACCCGCTGGGCGGTGGTGAAGTCGGGGTTGCGCAAGGAAAGCCGCAGCACCGGCAGCTCGGCCAGCGAGAACTGGATCTCGCGCTCGACGATGGCGCCGGAGGAGATGCGGCCGGCGGTCGGCACGCCGCGGGTCACGCTGGCGCCCTGGCCCTGGGCGGAGAATCCCGACACCGCGATCGGCCCCTGGGCGACGGCATAGACCTCGCCGTCGGCGCCCATCATCGGGGTGACCAGCAGGGTGCCGCCGAGCAGGCTCTTGGCATCGCCCATCGCCGACACGGTGACGTCGATCCGCGTTCCCTGCGCCGCATAGGCGTTCAGGGTCGCCGTCACCATCACCGCCGCCACGTTCTTGGTGCGCATGTTGGTGCCGCGGGTGTTGACGCCCATCCGTTCCAGCATGCCGGTCAGGCTCTGTTCGGTGAAGGGCGAGTTGTTCAGGCTGTCGCCGGTGCCGTTGAGGCCCACCACCAGCCCGTAGCCGATCAGCATGTTGTCGCGCACCCCCTCCACATCGACGATGTCCTTGATACGGGCGGACGCGGCCTCGGCCGGTGCCGCCCCCGCGAGGGAAAGCGCCAGCAGGGCGGACAGCAGCGAGACAAGGACGCGGCGGCCGGCAAGGCGAAGGGCGGTGGGGGTCATGACGCGGGCACTCCTGAACTCGTGCCCATCCCTATACAAACGCCGTGCCAGTGGCTGTGGATGGCGGCTTTCAGCCCTTGCCCTGAAAAACGCCCGCAATATGGCGCCTTTCGGTCACAGCCGGCCGGCAATTTTTGCCCGATTGCGGCAAGCCTTGACCGGATGTTAAGGTTGATCCATCTACAGTGCGCGCGTTTACGCATCCTTTACTGCAAACGGTTGCACGGATCATGAAAGTCGAAGGCACCGGAAACATACGCGGCAGCGGTTCGGTCCGCCGCACCGGCAAGGCCGAAGGCTCGTCCGGCGCCGCGTTCTCCAAGCAGCTGGTGGGAGACTCCGGCTCTGCCCACGGCGTCAGCGGCACCGCCGCCACCGGCGGGGTTTCCGGCGTGCTGGCCGTGCAGGAGGTCGATGCGACCGACGACGCCACCGCGCGGGCGTCGCGCGGCAAGATGCGGGCGGAGGAGATGCTGGACCGGCTGGAGGAAATCCAGCACGGCCTGCTGTCCGGCACGCTGTCGGTGCAGAAGCTGACCGATCTGGCCAAGGTCATCCAGACCCGCCGCGCCCAGGTGGACGACCCCAACCTCGCCGAGATCCTCGACGAGATCGACCTGCGCGCGCAGGTGGAGCTTGCGAAGCTCACCTCCTGACCGCCGGGCGGCCGCAATGCCGCCAGGCGCGCCCCCGCGCGCGCCGCAGTTGCGGCGGCGGATTTGCCGCGGTCACAAATCTTTTTTATTCCAAGGGCTTGTTCGGTCGTTCCGGGGGCGAACCATAGGGTTGCGGTCCCGACCTTGCGTCCCTATACTCCGCGCCGCCCGGATCACCCCTTTTTCGCTGGATGCTTTCGGATGACGTCGCCGCTTCTGCCCCAGAACTATTCCCCGTCGGAAGACGAGGAGTTCATGAACCCGATCATGCGGGAGTATTTCCGTCAGAAGCTGCTGCGCTGGCGCGCGGAACTGCTGGCGGAATCCACCGGCACGCTGAACAGCCTCCAGGAAGGCGGTATCCAGGAACCGGATATCGCCGACCGCGCCTCGGCCGAAACCGACCGCGCGCTGGAACTGCGTACCCGTGACCGCGAACGCAAGCTGATCTCCAAGATCGATGCGGCGCTGGAGCGTCTCGTCGACGGTAGCTACGGCTATTGCGAGGAGACCGGCGACCCGATCTCCGTCCGCCGGCTGGACGCCCGCCCGATCGCGACGCTGAGCCTGGAGGCCCAGGAGCGTCACGAGCGGATGGAACGCACCCAGCGCGACGATTGAGGCCGCGCCCGGCCGGGCGCGGTCCTGCCATGCCGGTCCGATCCCCCGATGTCCATCGTCGGGGGAAGGGGTTCCTGTGTTCGCGGCCGGTGCAATCCCTTGTGGCATCGGCCGGCACGGGCCGCCCCCGCCGCCCCCGCCGCCCGGTATCCCTGCCGAATCAGGCTCTTGCCACGGCACGATTGTCCGGTCCCTAATCCAATCCGGTCCGGCAGGACGATTGGCGGAACGGGAGCGGGCGCCGGTGCGCATTCACATCATCAACCCGGCGGCGGATTTCCCCAGCTACCACACCGCCGACGTCTTCGCGGCCTGGGGGCTGGGCGGGCGCACCAGTGTGGCCGACCTGTCGACCGCGACGCTGGCCGCCTTCGTGCCGGCCGGCTGGGACATCCGCCTGACCGACGAGGCGCTGACCCCGCTGCCGGAGCATCCCACCGCCGGTGATGGCGGCGGCGATGCCGACATCGTCGCCATCACCGGCAAGGTGTCGCAGCGCAACCGCATGCTGCAGCTGGCAGACCGCTACCGCGCGCTGGGGCGGCGCGTGGTGATCGGCGGCTCCTACGCTTCGCTCAGCCCCGACGACGTGCGGCCCCATGCCGACGTGCTGGTGACCGGCGAGATCGAGGACATCGCCGAGGAGCTGTTCGCCGATCTGGCCGCCGGGCGTCCGCGCGACCGCTACGAGGGGACGCGGCCCGACCTGCGGCGGTCGCCGGTGCCGCGCTGGGATCTCTATCCCAACGACCGCGCCAACCTGGGCGCCATCCAGACCTCGCGCGGCTGTCCGTTCCAATGCGATTTCTGCGACGTCATCCAGTATCTCGGCCGCAAGCAGCGCCACAAGGATCCGGAACAGGTGGTCGCCGAACTGGAGGTGCTGCACCGCCACGGCTATCGCCGGGTCTTCCTGGCCGACGACAACTTCACCGTCTACCGCAACCGCGCGCATGACATGCTGGCGGCCCTGCGCCGCTGGAACGAGGCGCATGCCGACGCGCCGGTGCGCTTCATGACCCAGGTGTCGATCGATCTGGCCCGCGATGCGGACCTGATGGCGGCGTGCAAGGCGGCCGGGCTGGACAGCGTCTTCATCGGCATCGAGACGATCAACGAGGACAGCCTGCGCCAGGCCGGCAAGCGCCAGAACCTGTACCAGTCGACCGCCGACTCGCTGGCCGCCATCCTGTCGCAGGGGATCGCGGTGTCGGGCGGCATCATCGTCGGCTTCGACGCCGACGGGCCGGACATCTTCGAGCGGCTGGCCGGCTTCATCCATGACCAGGCCGTCCCGGTGTTGTCGGTTGGCGCCCTGGTGGCGCCGCCGGGAACGCCGCTGCATGACCGGCTGGCGGCGGAAGGGCGGCTGACCGGCGCCGACTGGCAGAGCGCGGCCAGCCCCTTCGCCACCAACATCCTTCCGGCGCGGATGAGCCGGCGGCAGTTGCTCGACGGGCTGTCGCGGCTGTGCGACGACATCTACAGCCCGGCCGCCTACAGCCGGCGGATTGCCAATTTCCTTGCCGCCTATGGGGGAGGGCGGGCGGCTTCCGCTTCCGTGCCGCATCCCGTGCCGTTGCCGCCCCTGCTGCGCAGCGTGCTGAAACGCCTGTCGGGAATGGGCGCGGCGGAAAAGCGGATGATCCTCGGCGCCCTGTCCGCCGCGCAGTGGCGTCCCGACGCCCAGGCGGAGGTGGTGGAGGCGCTGGTCCGCTACGCCCAGATCCGCCACATGCTGGGTGCCGCCGCCGGCCAGCCTGCAGCCGGCCCGCTCGCCGCCACCGGATGAGGCCGGGCGGCCGGAGCGGAGATGGAGCGGAACCATTGCCTTCCCCCGGGGGTTCCGGTTTGCGGCTCCAAAACTCCCGGAGGAAAGGCCATGGACAACGAGACCTTCAACCTCGACCTGCGCAAGTTCCTGAAGCAGGTCGGCGTCACCTCGCAGCGCGAGATCGAGCTGGCGGTCGGCCGCGCCCTCGCGTCAGGCCGGCTGGACGGGGTCGGGTCGCTCCCGGTCCGCATGGTCCTGACCGTCGACGGCATCGGCCTGATCCATGAGGTCACCGGCGACCTGTCGCTGGAGCGGGAGGGCGGTCAGCCTGGATGAAGCTGCGGCGTGATGCTGATGATCGCCGCGGTCATCCGGCGCTCGTTCCACGGCACGTCGTGATAGGCTTCGGTCAGATAGCGGCTGTAGGGGTCGCGAATCCACTCCGCCGGGAACAGGGACACCGTCTTCCGTGCTGCCGGGTCGGCGGTCCCGGCGGCGACGGGTTGGCCTGCCAGCGCCGAGGCCATCGCCCGGCACAGGTCCGCCCCGGCCAGCCGGCCGAGATGGGTGGTCTGGGTCGGGCGGCCGTTGAACTCCAGGAACACCGGCGGTCCGCCATCCTCGGGCAGGATCGCGTCGATTCCGCCGAAGCCGGAATAGCCCGCCAGCTCCACCATCCGCCGGGCGGTTTCCAGCAACGCCGGGTCATGGCCCAGCTCGATCACCGATGCGGGGCCGAAGGGGGCCGGCTGGTGCTGCAGGGCCGTGTAGGTGAAGCCCGCCAGCATCCGTCCGTTCAGCGCGGCGAACGAGACCGAGGCCGCGCGTCCGTGCACGAACTCCTGCGCGACGAGGCCGCAGTCGGCGGGCGGCGGCGTACCGTCCAGATTATGGAGCGCCGGATCCGAAGCCCGCTCGATCGCCTGCCGCGCGTCGGCCACCGGCACCACGCCGCGTCCGGCCGAGCTGTAATCGCGTTTCAGCAGGAGAGGCGTGCCGAGCCCGGCGAGGTCGGCCGCGACGGTGCGGCCCGGTTCGATCGTGATCTGGCGAGGCGTGCGGATGCCGGCCGCTGCCGCCCGCTCGACGCAGCGCGACCGCAAGGCTTCCCACGGCGGGCCGCCGTACCATGCCCCGATGGCGCGCAGCCCCCAGGCTTCGGCGCCGGTCGCCGGAACGCGATCCAGCAGCCGCCCTGCACCGGCGAGCGCCACGGCGGCACTCTCCTCGCAGGCGATGACGATGTCGGCCTGCGCCTCCGCCGCGGCGCGCGCCGCGGTGATGGCGAGATCGTCGGCTGTCAACGACGAGGAAAAGCTGATCCCGCCATCGAGAAAATCGCTGAACAGGAGCAGCGAGTTCTTCGGGCAGACCACATGGACGCGAAAGCCTGCCGTTTTCAACGCGACGGGCATCCGGGCGGTGCCGAATCGGTACATCGCGCTGGACACGAGCAGTGCCGTGGGCATTCGGGGGCTTTGTGCTGAGGGAAGGAATGGAGAGGTCTAGCCCGTCGAGATGGCCACGGCAACCGCCTCCGTTCCATCGAACGACAGACATGCGCCCGTCGGAGCCGCCGCCATCGGGGAGGGCATTGAGCGGTCCCCGCCTTTGGTCTAGGGATGGCACCGTCGATACCGTCCGCCAGGGGAGCCCCACCGCATGAGCGACGATCCGGATTGCCTCGGCATGTGCGCCATCGACGGCGACGTCTGCACCGGCTGCGGCCGCACGCTCGATCAGATCAACGCGGCCCGCGGCGACGAGGCCGGCGGGGAGGACGAGGGCCAGGGTGAGGGCCAGGGTGAGGGCCAGGGTGAGGGCCAGCGGATGGGCAAGCGCCCGGCCGGCTGACGCATCCACCGCAAGGCGGCGGAAACGGCCCGGCAAAACCGCCCGGTCGGCAGAAATGTCCCGTCGTCCGATGGACAGCCTGACGGCCCGGTTCCCCCTGCTGTGGGATCCGGGCCGCCGCCTGTCCGTCGGAAACCGCCTCAGAACGGCATGATGATGTCGTAGAGCTGCTGGCCGTAGCGCGGCTGCTGGACGTCGCTGATCTGGCCGCGGCCGCCGTAGGAGATGCGGGCCTCGGCGATCTTCTCGTAGCTGATGGTGTTCTGGGCGGTGATGTCCTCGGGGCGGATCACGCCGTGGATCTGCAGGTCGCGGACTTCGAAATTGACCCGGACCTCCTGGCGGCCCTGGATGACCAGATTGCCGTTGGGCAGAGACTGGGTCACCAGCGCCGCCACCTTCAGGTCGATCTGCTCGTTGCGGTTGACCGAGCCCTTGCCGTCGTTGCTGGTGTCGCTCGACAGGTCGACCAGGCTGGAGGCCGAGGCGCCGGCCGGCAGCACGCGGCTCAGCGTGCCGGCCTCCAGGCCGAACAGATTCGGCATGCCGGCCTTTTCGCTGTTGGCGCGCGAGCGCTTGCTCTCGTTGGCGACCTTGGCACTGTCGTCGATCGAGATGTTGATGGTCAGGATGTCGCCGACCTTGGCCGCGCGCTGGTCCTTGAAGAAGGCCTTCGCCCCGGTCCGCCACAGCGAGTTCGGGTTGCGTTCGGTCGGCAGCGGGGTCGGCATCGGCAGGCTGACCGGCTGGTAGCCGGCCCTGGCCTGCGGATCCTGGATGGAGGACAGTTCCGGTGCCTTGCCGATGTCGGCGATGCGCGAGGCGGCACCGCAGGCGGTCAGGGACAGGGCGGCGGTCGTGACCATCGCGGCGCGGAGCAGGCTGGTGGCGTAGGTGGCGGTCATTGGAGATTTCTCCTCACTGCGCGATGGTGCCGGGCTTTGCCACGGCGACGACGTTGGGGCCTGCGACCGTCGCTTCGACGATGCGGTTGGACTGGATGTTGACGACGCGGATGACCTCGCCCCGGCCGCCGTCCTGCAGGGCCTTGCCCTGGGTGGTCAGCGTCATCGCCGGCGTGGTCAGGGTGATGGTGACCAGCGAGCCCTTGTCGATCATGCGCGGCGACTGCAGGTCGCGCAGGCGCACGGCCTGGTTGGTGGAGATGCCGCGCCGCGGCGTCATGCCGATCAGCTGGGCGTCGGTGGCGGCGGTGTCGCTGGTGGTCATGTCGGCGCGCACGTCCTGCCAGTCGACGTCTCCCGGCCCGATGATGTCGCCGGGGATGACGCGGCGGGTCAGCACCGGGATCTGGACCACGCCGAAGGCGCGGCCCGACACCGGCAGGCGCACCGCGGTCCCCGTCACCACCACCTCGGCGGCGAAGCGGCCCTGCACCGGGCTGTAATAGAGATTCTCGACCGCCAGCCCGCCGCCGCCCTGGGGGGCGCGCAGTTCCGCCACGCGGGTGTCCAGCTCCATCTGCAGCCGGCCGAGCGTCACCACCTTCGACAGCGCGTCGGACAGCACGGCCTCGACGTGCGGCATCCCGTAGACGAGGTCGGGGGCCGGGGCGGCGGCCACGCCCGCCGCGGTGGCGGCCAGCCCGGCGACCGGAGCGGTCATCAGGGCGGCGCCGAGCAGGAGGGCGCAGAGGCTGCGGGTGGCCGAGAGGCTGGCGGGGCGGTTGGCGGGGCGGGTCATGGCGGCAATTCCCGAGTTGAGGCCGAGAGGAAGGACCGGGGGGCGGCGTTACTTCATCTGGCTGGCTTGCTGCATCATCTCGTCGGTGGTCTTGATGACCTTGGAGTTCATCTCGTAGGCGCGCTGCGCGGTGATCAGGGTCGTGATCTCCTGCACCACGTTGACGTTCGAGGTCTCCAGCGCGCCCTGGGTGATGCGGCCGAAGCCGGGGGCGCCGGGATTGCCGGTCACGGCCTGGCCCGAGGCGCCCGTTTCCAGGAACAGGTTGTCGCCCGTGGCCTCCAGGCCGGCGGCGTTGGCGAAGGTGCTCAGCTGGATCTGGCCGACATTCTGCGTCGCCGTCTGGCCGTCCAGCTTCACCATCACCTCGCCCGAGGAGTTGATGGCGATGTCGACCGCATCGGTCGGGATGGTGATGTTGGGCTGGACCGGATAGCCGTCGGCGGTGACCATCACCCCTTCCGGCGACAGCTTGAAGTTGCCGGCGCGGGTGTAGGCGGTGTCGCCGCTGGGCAGCGTCACCTGGAAATAGCCCGAGCCGTTGATGGCGACGTCCAGCTTGTTGTCGGTGATGTTCAGGTTGCCCTGTTCCAGCACCCGGGCCACCGCGGCGACGCGCACGCCGGCACCCACCTGCACGCCGGTCGGCACCACGGTGCCGGCATCCGACGAGGTCGAGCCGATGCGGCGGAAATTCTGGTACAGCAGGTCCTGGAATTCGGCCCGCTGCTTCTTGTAGCCGGTGGTGGTCGAGTTGGCGATGTTGTTGGAGATCGTCTCGACGTTGAGCTGCTGGGCGATCATGCCGGTGGCGCCGATGGCGAGGCTGCGCATTATGGTCTTCTCCTCTCGTCGTCGGGCGGCGTCAGACGCTGCGGCCCAATTTCTGGATCATCGTGCGGATGCGCTCGTGTTCGTTGTCCATCATCCGCTGGGCGGACATGTACTGACGCTGGACCTCGATCATCTGCGTCATCTCGACCACGGGCTTTACGTTGGAACCTTCAAGCAAGCCCTGTGCCACCTTCGTCTCGACCGGGGCGGGCTCGGGCTCCTCGTCGGTGACGTACAGGCCGTTGCCGACCTCGGTCATCAGCTGCTCGTTCTTGAAGGTGACGATGTTCAGCTTGCCGACCGGCCCCAGCTCGGTGGCGACGGTGCCGTCGCCGCTGACCTTGACGTCGCTGGTGCCGGCCGGCATGACCAGCGGCTGGCCGTTGTTGGCCAGGACCGGCAGGCCGCCGGCATCGACGATCTGGCGCTGGTCGTTCAGGCGGAAATTGCCGGCGCGGGTGTAGCGCGGGCCGCTGGCGGTATCGACGGTGAAGTATCCCTGGCCGGTCAGCGCCAGATCCAGCGGGTTGCCGGTCTGGGTCATGGCGCCGTTGGACAGGTCGCGCACCACGGCGCGGTCCTGGACGAAGCTGACCTTCTCGTGCAGGCCCGGTCTTTCGACGAATTCGGTGAACAGCATCCGCTGGTTCTTGTAGCCGGCCGTGTTCATGTTCGCGATGTTGTTCGAGGTGACGTCCAGCTGGCGTTGCAGTGCCATCTGGCGCGACATGGCGACGTAGATCGAATTTTCCATCTTGCGGCCTCTTCACCTTGCGAACTGATCGGGCGGAACCGTCCGACCGGCGAAAAGGACAATGCATGCGGCGTGCCAGTTCCGGCCAGGACACCGAACCGCAGGAAACCGGGCAAGGCCGGGGCGTTCCCGCCGGGTGGGGCAGGGGATGCCGGGCAGAAACTGCCGGGGTGACGGGAGTCCTTGCCGGGTCCGGCCGGGCAAGGAGAACCCGTTCCCGCCGCATCGGGCTGCGGCGGGGCGATGACGGTCCGGCCCGCCGGCCCGGGAAGGGCGGCGGGGCGCGGGGGCGGAGTCCCGGCGTCGCGGCGGCCGATCCGGGGGAAGGAGTCCGGGAGACGGAGTCCGGGGGGATCGACAGGCGCCGCGCAGGGACTGCCGGGCAGCCCCAATCAAGAACCGTGCCGAAACCGCAACGGATGGTGCAAACCTGTCCGCCCGGGGCGGTCCGCCGGCCACTCGAAAGGAGTTATTAACTATCCCAAAAGTAGCTTTGACCTGGACAGGCGGGGGATGCCCTGTGCCCTTGCGTAGCTCGAACGATTCCAGGATGTCATGGCTGCCGAATCCAATGCCGGCGAACTTTCGACCGACGGCCTGCCCCGGAAGAAATTCAGCGGCAAGAAGCTGGTTCTGTTCGTGGTCCTGCCGCTCGTCCTGCTGATCGGTGCCGGTGCCGGCGTCTATTTCTCCGGCCTGCTCGACAGCCTGCTGGGCAAGGAGGAGAAGGCGGCGGAGGGCGAGCAGGCCGCGGCGGAGGGCGAGCACGGGGCCGAGCCGGGCAAGGCCGATCCGCATGCCGCCCCGGTCTTCTACGACCTGCCGGACATGCTGGTGAACCTGAACACCGGCAACAAGCGGCCGGCCTTCCTGAAGATCAAGATCTCGATCCAGCTGTCCAAGCCGGAGGATGTCGGCGCGGTGGAGCATGTGCTGCCGCGCATCATCGACAATTTCCAGGTGTATCTGCGCGAATTGCGGCTGGAGGATCTGCGCGGGTCGGCCGGCATGTACCGGTTGCGCCAGGAACTGCTGCTGCGCATCACCGCCGCGGCCTTTCCGGTGAAGGTGAAGGACGTGCTGTTCAAGGAAATGCTGGTCCAGTGACGGCCGTGCCGGCTTGGACGGCGGCCCGGTCGGGTGGGGGTTGAGGCCGATGAGCGACACCGAAGAGCTGAGCGAAGAGGAACGGCTTGCCGCGGAATGGGCGGCACTGGCAGAGGACAGCGGCGACGTCGGCGACATGGGCGGCGGCGGGTCGACCCGCGTCCTCAACCAGGACGAGATCGACAGCCTGCTCGGCTTCGACCAGGGCGGTGCCGGCGACGGCGACAATTCCGGCATCATGGCGCTGGTCAACTCGGCGCTGGTCAATTACGAACGCCTGCCCATGCTGGAGGTGGTCTTCGACCGCCTCGTCCGCATGATGTCCACGTCCTTGCGCAACTTCACCTCCGACAATGTCGAGGTCAGCCTCGACCAGATCTCGTCGGTGCGTTTCGGCGACTACCTGAACTCGATCCCGCTGCCGGCGATGCTGTCGGTGTTCAAGGCGGAGGAGTGGGACAATTACGGCCTGATGGTCGTGGACTCGGCGCTGATCTATTCCATCGTCGACGTGTTGCTGGGCGGCCGGCGCGGCACCGCGGCGATGCGCATCGAGGGGCGGCCCTACACCACCATCGAGCGCAACCTCGTGGAACGCATGGTCCATGTGGTGCTGTCCGACCTGTCCGCCGCCTTCGACCCGCTGTCGCCCGTCACCTTCCGCTTCGACCGGCTGGAGACCAATCCGCGCTTCGCCACCATCGCGCGTCCGGCCAATGCCGCCGTGCTGGTCAAGCTGCGCATCGACATGGAGGATCGCGGCGGCCGGCTGGAACTGATGATCCCCTATGCGACGCTGGAGCCTGTGCGCGAACTGCTGCTCCAGATGTTCATGGGCGAGAAGTTCGGCCGTGACTCGATCTGGGAAACCCACCTGGCCTCGGAACTGATGGTGACGGACGTCGATCTGTCCGCCGTGCTGGACGAGGTGACGATGACCCTGCACGACGTGCTGAACTGGCGCGTCGGCACCCGCATCCTGCTGAACGCCACCCCGGACGGCGCCATCGAGCTGCGCTGCGGCGACGTGTCGATGTTCCAGGGGCGGATGGGGCGCAAGGGCGGCCACATCGCCGTCCGGCTGGAAAAGGAACTGCCCAAGCAGGAGGTCATGAGGCTATGAGTCCGCTGGTCTCCATCATCATCGACGTCGTGATGGTCGGCCTGCTGGCGGCCACCATCGCTTATGCGATCATCCTGAACCGGCAGATCATCGCGTTGCGCGAGAGCCGCGGCGAGATGGCCGAACTGATCCGGGGCCTCAACGAGGCGATGGGGCGGGCGGAAACCGGGGTGCGCACGCTGAAGAAGGCGGCCGGCGACACCGGCGAGGAGCTTCAGCGCACCGTCGCCAAGGCGCAGGCCCTGCGCGACGAACTGCATTTCATGATCGAGGCGGCCGACACGCTGGCCAACCGGCTGGGCGGCGTCGGGGGCCGCGACGGCCTGCGCGGCGATATGGGGCGCGATATGGGGCGCGATATGGGACGTTCTGCCGCCGTCGCCCCGGCGCTGGCGGCGCGCAGCCCGGCGCGGGCGCCGCTGGTGGTGCCGCGGCCCACCCTGCGCAGCCTGCCGACCGAGGACGATGACGGCCACCACGACGCGCCGCCGCCCGCCCGGCTGGATTCCGCCAGACACGATGGGCCGCCGCGCCGCGCCGCCCCACGGGCGGAGCCGGCGGGCGAACCGCGCGAACCCATGCTGCGCGACGGCGAAACCCTGTCGCGGGCCGAACGCGAACTGCTGCAGGCGATCGAGAACGCCGGTAAGGGGCTCGGATGAGCATGCGCACCAATGACGGGCGGCCCGCCGCGGCGGCGGGCGGCACTGCGGAACCCAGGGTGGTGATCCGTCCGGCCGGCGCAGCGCCGACCGGCGTGCGCACCTCCCCCACGCTCGCCGCGCAACAGGCCCAGCAGGCGCAACTGCCGGCCGTGCGCCCGGCCGGCAAGGGCCCGGCGAAGAAGGGCAAGGCCAAGGCCAAGGCGCGCAAGCCGGCACGGCCGCGCGTGCCGCTGACCGAGCGGCTGCGGGCGCGGCTGCGCGGCTTCCGCTTCCGCCTGTTGCCGCTGACCATCTTCGTCGCGGTGATGATGCTGGGCGTGCGGGTCGGCGATCTGTGGCGGCTCGCCACCCATGACGCCCGCCTGCCCGATTTCCCGGTCAGCCTTGCCCAGGGGCCGCAAAGCAACACCCCGGCGACGCCGGCCGGCCAGACCCCGCCCGCCGCCACCACCAAGCCGATGGCGACCGCGCCCGGCAAGGCGCCGCCGCCGGCCCCCGGCGGGTCGAGCGCCGCGGCCGGCGCCCCGGCCGCCAATGCGCCGCCGGCCCCGCTCGGCCCGATCGACAACCAGGAGCTTCTCCAGCATTTCGCCGACCGCCGCGCCGAGATCGAGCGCCGCACCAAGGAGATGGAGCAGCGCGAAGCCCTGCTGGCCGCCGCCGAGAAGCGGATCGACCAGAAGGTGGCGGAGATGGAGAAGACCCGCGCCGACATCCAGAAGCTGATGGCCCAGGGCGACGACAAGCAGTCGGCGCAGCTGGAAAGCCTGGTGAAGATCTACGAGACGATGAAGCCGAAGGAGGCCGCCCGCATCTTCGAGGAACTCGACATGCCGGTGCTGCTGGGCGTCATCCAGAAGATGAAGGAACAGAAGACCGCGCCGATCCTGGCCGCCATGGACCCGGTGAAGGCCAAGGAGGTCACCTCGGCCCTGGTCGAACGCCGCGTGCCGCTGACGGCGACGGTGACGGTTCCGAAGTAGGGGAGTGTTTTTGCGGGTGCGTCACGCAGCGGTGCCCCCTCCCTAACCCTCCCCCACCTTCGGTGGGAGAGGGGACTGCCGCCGCATTGCGAATTTGCCCTCTCCCGCCGAAGGCGGGGGAGGGAGGGACCCGCGGCGAAGCCGTGGGAGGGAGGGGGCACCAGAAAGCACCCCCAAACCCCCTGTCACATGAACCGGTTGTTCTTCGGGAAGCCGTTCGGCGGCATCTTGCCGATGCCGGCGCGGTCGCCCATCCAGCCGGTCAGGTCGTGGACGGTGAAGTTCCGCTCGCCGTTCCGCCAGCTCAAGCCGTCGGCCAGCGTGAAGGTCTTCACGTCGGCGACGCTGGCGTCCTTGTATTTCTGAAGCTGCACGCCCTTGCCGCGGGTCATCGCCGGCACCTGCTCCAGCGGGAAGACCAGCATCTTGCGGTTGTTGCCGATGATCGCCACGGTGTCGCCGCTGACCGGATGGCACAGGCGGGCCGACTTGCCGTCCTCCAGGTTCAGCACCTGTTTGCCGCTGCGGGTCTGGGCCAGCACCTCCGCCTCGTCGACGCGGAAGCCGCGGCCGTCCTCCGACACCACCAGCAGGGTGCGGCCGGGCCGGTGGCGGAACAGGTCGACGATGTCGACGTCGTTGCCGAGGTCGATCATCAGCCGCACCGGCTCGCCGAAGCCGCGGCCGCGCGGCAGCTTGTCGGCGCCGATGGTGAAGAACTTGCCGTTGCTGGCGAAGACCAGCAGCTTGTCGGTCGTCTCGCAGCGCTCGATGAAGCCGCGCTCGTCGCCGTCCTTGTACTTCACCTCGTCGGCTTCCGCGTCGGTCAGGTGGCCGCGCACCGTGCGGATCCAGCCCTTGGCCGAGCAGATGACGGTGACCGGCTCGCGCTCGACCAGCGCGTCCAGCGGCACCTCGATCATGGCCGGCGCGTCGGCGATGTCGGTGCGCCGCTTGCCGAGCGCGCCGGCGCCGAACTTCTTCTTGATCTCGGCCACGCTCTCGGCGATGCGCTTCCAGCGCAGGGCCTCGTCGCCCAGCAACTCCAGCAGGCCGTTCTTCTCGGCGGTCAGCGCCTCGTGCTCGCGGCGGATCTCCATCTCCTCCAGCTTGCGCAGGTTGCGCAGGCGCATGTTGAGGATGGCGTCGGCCTGGACGTCGGTCAGGGTGAAGGCGCGGATCAGCTCCTGCTTGGGCTCGTCCTCCTCGCGGATGATGCGGATGACCTCGTCGAGGTTCAGGTAGGCGGCGAGATAGCCGCCGAGAACCTCCAGCCGGTGGTCGATCTGCCGCAGCCGGTGGTTGGACCGGCGGACCAGCACCTCGTGCCGGTGGTCGAGGAAGGCCTGCAGCACCTCGCGCAGGTTCATCACCCGCGGCACATGATCGGCGCCCAGCACGTTCATGTTCATCGAGAAGCGGATTTCCAGGTCGGTGGCCTGGAACAGCGAGGCCATCAGCACCTCGGGATCGACGTTGCGGTTCTTCGGCACCAGGACGAGACGGACGTCCTCCGCCGATTCGTCGCGCACGTCGTCCAGCAGGATCAGTTTCTTGGCCAGCAGCAGCTCGGCGATCTTCTCGACCAGCCGGGCCTTCTGCACCTGATAGGGCATCTCGGTGACGACGATCTGCCAGGTGCCCTGGCCCAGCCGCTCGACCTCCCAGCGGGCGCGCAGGCGGAAGGCGCCGCGGCCGGTGCGGTAGGCCTCGATCACATTCTCCCGCGACTCGACCAGCACGCCGCCGGTGGGGAAGTCGGGGCCGGGCATGAAGCCGACCAGCGTCTCGATCGGCGCGTCGCGGTGCTTGATCAGGTGGCGCAGCGCGTCGCAGATCTCGCCGACATTGTGCGGCGGGATGTTGGTCGCCATGCCGACCGCGATGCCGCTCGACCCGTTGGCCAGCAGGTTGGGGAAGTTGGCCGGCAGCACCGCCGGCTCGTCGCCGTCGCCGTCGTAGGTCGGGCGGAAATCGACGGCATCCTCGTCGATGCCCTCCAGCAGCGCCTTCGCCACCTCGGTCAGGCGGGCTTCGGTGTAGCGCATCGCCGCGGCGTTATCGCCGTCGATGTTGCCGAAATTGCCCTGGCCGTCGACCAGCGGATAGCGGACGGAGAAATCCTGCGCCAGCCGCACCAGCGCGTCGTAGACCGAGCTGTCGCCGTGCGGGTGGAACTTGCCGATCACGTCGCCGACGACGCGGGCCGACTTCTTGGGCGGGGTCGTCGGCTCCAGCCGCAGCTGGCTCATGGCGAACAGCAGGCGCCGGTGCACCGGCTTCAGCCCGTCGCGCACGTCGGGCAGCGAGCGCGACATGATGGTGGACAGCGCATAGCTGAGATAGCGCTCGCCGAGCGCGTCGGCCAGCGGCTTTTCCAGGATCTCGGAGGCGGGGTTTTGCGGCTTCATGATCAGGGGGGTTTAGCAGCTAAAGCCGGCCCGCGCTACCGCGTTCGCGTAACGTTCCCTCAAGCGGTCGCGCGCCGGCGGCAGGGGGCCGTTCAGGACGTGGCGTTCCAGGAAATGTGCGGTCAGTCGCAGCCCGTCGGCGACCGCGGCGGGGCCGCCGCCGCCGCGCCCGGCCAGGAAATCGGGCAGGGGAAGCAGCCGGTCGCGGTAGGGTTCGCCCACCGAGGCGGTCACCGCGCGGCCGGTGCGCGGGCTGACGAAGGCGAGATAGTCGTTGGCCCCCGTCACCGCGCAGCGGTCGAGGTCGAGCCCGAATCCAAGCTCGGCCAGCAGCCCGATCTCCCAGCGCACATAGGTCTCGGCCCAGGCCGGGCCGTCGAGCAGGCCGAACAGGGTGAGCAGCCCGTCGAACAGCGCCGGGTGCGGCTCATGCTCGGGCAGGGCGGCCTCGACCAGGGCGCAGGCGCTGGTCAGCGCCGCCAGCGTCTGCGCGTCGTCGAAGAAGCCGGCGGCATAGCCCTTCACCGGCTCCAGGGTGAAATGGCCGAGATGTTCGGGCAGGCGCCCGCGCCAGCGGACGGCGACCAGCGTTCCAGGTTCCAGCGTGCCGCGCTGGCGGGCGGAGCGGCCGCCCATCACCATGCCGGCATGACGGCCGTGGTCGCGCGTCAGCAGCGTGGCGACGGCGGAGCCTTCGCCTTGCGGGCGGGACGACAGGACGATTCCCTGATCGGACCAATCCATTGGGGGCCGTTCGCAGGTGGGGCAGCGGTTTATCCTAATATAGGAAAAAATTTCCCGGAGGGAACCGTTCGTGACGGTACCGGGTTGCCGCAAGCGGGGACATTCATGTTTTCTTCACCAAACTCGCCTTAGAATTGCGCCTCGCCGGTGGGTCGCCCCCGCCATTCGCTGACCGCAGACCGGGGCCGACGAGGGGTCTTTGAACACCAACATCGACCGATATCTGCTGGCGGAAATGGCTGGCTCCGAAGGCGTCTGGGATTGGGACCTGCGCAGCGACACGCTGTACCTCTCTCCCCGCTTCAAGGGCTTTCTCGGGCTGGCCCCGGGCGACACCGGCCGCGATGCCAACCGGCCGAACGACTGGCTGTCGCTGGTCCATCCCGAGGATGTCGACTGGCTGCACGCCTCGTTCGAGGCGCAGATGGTCGGGCTGTCGGTTCCCTTCCAGATCGAGCATCGCGTCCGCCGCGCCGAGTCAAGCGCCCCTTCGGCCAATGGGGCCAAGCCGCGCTGGCGCTGGCTGGTCTGCCGCGGCATGGCGGTGATGGACGATGCCGGCATGCCGGTCCGGCTGGTAGGCTCCGTCGCCGACATCACCGACCGCAAGCATGCCGAGCAGGAGCTGCGCCGCAGCGAGGAGCGCTATGCGCTCGCCGCCGCCGCTAGCAACGACGGGCTCTATGACTGGGATCTGGTCACCGACCGCGTCTATTACTCGCCGCGCTGGGCCTCGTTGCTGGGGCTGGCGCCGGGCGAGCTGACCGACGACCCGCGGGAATGGCTGGGCCGCATCCATCCGGCCGACCGGACCATCCTGACCGATGCGTTGGGGGGGATGGCGACGGCCGATCCGGACGCCGATCCGGGCGGGGAGCCGGCTGCGGACGCCGCCTTCCAGGTCGAATACCGCATGCGCAACGCCGCCGGGGCCACCCGCTGGATGGCCTGCCGCGGCATCGCCGTGCTGGACGAAGCCGGCAAGCCGATCCGGCTGGTCGGCAGCCAGGCCGACGTGACCGACCGCAAGACCGCCGAGCAGCGCCTGCGCCAGAGCGAGGAGCGCTATGCGCTCGCCGCCGCCGGGGCGGCCGACGGGCTGTGGGACTGGCATCTCGACAGCGGCGAGGTCTATTACTCGCCGCGCTGGAAGGCGATGCTCGGCTTCGACGATGCGGAGATCGCCGGCACCGTCGACGAATGGTTCCAGCGTGTGCTGCCCGACGACCTGGACGGGCTGCGCACCGCCGTCACCCTGCATGTGGCCGGCGAGCGTCCCCATCTCCAGCACGAGTTCCGCATCCGCAGCAAGGCCGGTGCCGAGCTGTGGATGCTGGTGCGCGGGCTGGCGGTGCGCAACGACAGGGGCTGCGCCGTCCGCATGGCCGGCTCGATGACCGACATCACCGCGCGCAAGCAGGCCGAACAGCAGATCCTGTTCAACGCCGTCCATGACAGCATGACCGGCCTGCCGAACCGCACATTGCTGCTCGACCGCATCGGGCAGGCGCTGGACCGCAACCGCCGGGCCGGCGCCCGGCCCTTCGCGGTGATCATCGTCGATCTCGACCGCTTCAAGGCGATCAACGACGCGCTCGGCAGCAGCACCGGCGACCGTGTCCTGCGCATCGTCGCCCAGCGGCTGGACGTGAACCGCCGCGTCGGCGACACGCTGGCCCGCCTGTCGGCCGACGAGTTCGCCGTGCTGCTGGACGAGCTGGACGATGCCGGCGACGCGCTGGAGGCGGCCGAGCGCATGGCCCGCGCCATCTCCCGCCCGGTCCCGCAGGAGGAGGGACGCGACATCGTGCTGACCGCCTCCATCGGCGTGGCGCTCAGCCAGACCGGATACGAGCGGGCGGAGGACATGCTGCGCGACGCCAGCCTCGCCATGTACCGCGCCAAGAGCGGCGGGCGGGCGCGCATCGACGTGTTCGACGCCAACCTGCGCCGGCAGGCGATGGCGGCGATGCGGCTGGAGGCCGACCTGCGCGCCGCGCTGGAGCAGGGTCAGCTCTGCCTGCACTACCAGCCGATCGTGCTGCTGGAGACCGGCGCCATCGCCGGGTTCGAGGCGCTGATGCGCTGGAACCATCCCGACCGCGGGCCGGTTTCGCCGGTCGAGTTCATTCCGCTGGCGGAGGAGACCGGGCTGATCGCGCCGATGGGCCGCTGGGCGCTGGGCGAGGCGGTGCGGCAGCTCGCCGCCTGGCAGGCGCGCTTTCCCCGCCCGGTGCCGCTGTTCATGAGCGTCAACGTCTCCACCCGCCAGTTCCGCGACGACGATCTGGTCGGCGCGGTGCGCGACCTGCTGGACGCCGTGCCGATCCCGCCGTCGAGCCTGAAGCTGGAAGTCACCGAAAGCCTGCTGATGAAGGATCCGGACGAATGCCGGATGCTGATGCAGAGCATCCGCGACATGGACGTGCGGATTTCGATCGACGACTTCGGCACCGGCTATTCGTCGCTTGCCTATCTGCACAAGCTGCCGGTCGACGTGCTGAAGATCGACCGCAGCTTCGTCCGTGCGGTGTCGATGGGGGAAAGCAACGCCGCCATCGTCCAGGTCATCGCCGGGCTTGCCACCATTTTGCGACTCGACACCGTGGCGGAAGGGGTGGAAACGGCGGACGAAGCGGTGTATCTGCGCGGCATCCTGTGCAAATACGCGCAAGGCTTCCACTTCGCCCGCCCGGCCCTGCCGGAGGCGGTGGAGCGTCTGCTGGCCGCCGAGGTTTGCGCGGGCCTGCCGGCGCCGGCCTGACCTGTTTTTTGGAGAACCCGTTATGTCCGACCGCGATTGCGGGGAATGCACCCTGTGCTGCAAGCTGATGGGGGTGCCGGAGCTGAAGAAGCCGTCGGCCAAATGGTGCGCGTCCTGCGACCAGGGCAAGGGCTGCTCGATCTACGAGGACCGGCCGCAATCCTGCCGGAACTTCCAGTGCTTCTGGCTGATGGACGAGAATTTCCCCGAGGAGTTCCGTCCCGACCGCATCCACGCGCTTGCCGCCTTCAACGACGTCAAGGACAGCTGCGTCCTGCATGTCGACCCGGCCAAGCCGCGCGCCATGGGCAGCCCCGAGGTCCAGGCGCTGACCGACGCGCTGCTCAAGGTCTATTCGAAGGTGTTCTTCCTCTGCGGCAAGGAAAGCGCCCTGATGCAGCGATAAGTGTTGCAGCGATAAGTGCTGCAGCGGTGGGCGGCGCGTCCTACCGCGCCAGCCCGCTGTTGTGGACGCGGACGGCATCCTCGATGCCGACCGCCAGCATGCTGGCGACGCAGTCGTAGCCGCCGTCGTTCTGGTGCACGCCGTCCGGCCCGATCAGGTCGGTGACGGCCATCCGGCGGGAGTCCACCAGGGAGCGCATGACCGCGAAACGGTGGAACAGCCCGACACGCTCGTCGGCGGCGATGTCGGCGATGCGCGCCAGCATCGGGGCGACGCCGGCCTTCTCCACCATCCTCGGGGCGTATTGCAAATCCATCAGCACGACGTCGATGCCGGCGGCGCGCAGCCGCTCGACCCCCTGGCGCACCGAGCGTTCGCTGAGCCCCTGGTCGCCGTCGCGCAGCACCGTGTTGGCGCCGACCTGCCAGATGACCAGATCCGGCCTTGCCGCCAGCGCATCGGCGTCGATCCGCTTCTCGGTCTGGTCGTCGGTTTCGCCGTTGATCCCACGGTTCAGCACCGCGATGTCGGCCATGCCGAAGCGGTCGCGCAGGTGATGGGCGAGGCGGGCCGGATAGGTCCTGTCCGGACCGCTCGCCCCCGCCCCGGCGGTGGAGGAGGAGCCGATGGCGACGATCCGGATCGGCTCGCCGGCGGCGATGCGCCGCGACAGCAGCGGGAGCGGCGCCGAGAGCGCCGCATCGCCGCGCGGAAGCTGGCATTGCGCCGGCGTCGGCGCGGCGTCGGCGGCCCGCGCCGCCGGGGCGGCGGAGAGGATGGCGGCAGACAGGATGGCGGCGGCCATCGGCGCGAAGGCACGGGCGCGGGCACCCGATCGGGCGCTGGATCTGACGGGCTTAGGCAGGGCAGGGCTCAATGACCGGCTCCGTTGCGTCGGTCGACCATCGTGGCGACGCTTTCCGCCAGCAATTGTCCGATGCAACGGTGAACGAAATCATAAGAACGGCGCTTTGCCTCGTCGCCTTCGTCGGCGAAGTCGACCCGGCCGTCCTCGACCCAGTGCCGCATGATGTCGTAGCGCGGGAAATGGAAGACGTCCGAGCTCTGTGCCAGCCAGGACATGTAGGAGACGTAGGGGGCGAAGTCGATCAACTGAGCCGTGTGCATACTGTACTGCATGTCCATGATGACGATATCGGCGCCGCGGCGCTGTACTTCGGCGATGCCGTTCTGGAGCGCGATGCCGAAACTCTCCGGATCGAGGCTGCGCATCGCGTCCACGGTGCCGGTCTGCCAGACCACCAGCGCCGGCCGCCGCTCCTCCACCGCCCGGGCCAGCGGCGCGACCATCGCCGGCGCCGCCTCGCCGGGCAGGCTCAGCACGGAGATGCGGATGTCGAGGCCGGGCAGGCGGCGCTTCAACTCCTCCTCCAGCCGGACCGGATAGCCGACGATGCCGGGCTTCGGGTTCGGCTTGGCGGAATGGGCGATCAGGATGGACAGCGTCCGGTCTTCGGCCAGCCGGGATGCGACCCGCGGCAAGGCTTCGCCGGGGGCGAGGACGCTGTCCGGCACGGCGCAGGCTGGATCGGCCGGCATGCCGGCGCGGGCCTCGGTACGCGCGCCCGCCACCATCGCAGCCAGCATCATGGCCGCCAGCATCATGGCCGCAGCGGCCGGCGACCGCCGAACCTGTCGTCTCATCCGTTCCCCATGCGCTCCCTTACGCGCGCGCTCCTGGCATCGCTCATGCGCTCAGCTTTCCGGCGGACGCGGCCTTGGGGCGGCGGACCCGTCCGGCAGAGCGGTACCAGCCCAGGAAACGGGCCAGGAGCACCATCGCGGCGATGCCGAGCACGGTAACAAGGAACTGGGCGGAAAGCGAGCCGCTGACATGGACGAGCACCGTCTGCCCGGCGAAGGACAGCAGCACGCCCAGGCAGAACACCGGCAGCGACTGCCGCCCGCAATCGAGCACCGGGGCGGCCAGCGTCCCGCGCAGCCAGGGCGCGTCGGCGGGCACCAGCCGGAGGACGAGATAGGCCAGCGCGAAGAAATGGAGCAGCCGGAGCGGGTCGAGGTCGGTCTTGCCGATGGGGTAGAGGATCTCGGTCAGCGCGACCGGGATCAGCGCGTGGAGCGGGGCGAACTTCCAGGACAGCGCCAGGAACAGGCTCGCCAGCAGGACCGCCGCCGCCGCCAGCGCCACCGGCCGGCGGAAGCGGGTCGCCGCGGCGCGCAGGTCGGGCCGGTCCTGCAGCACGGCGCCGAGCACGAACAGGAACTGCCAGGTGAAGGGGTTGAAGTACCAGACGCCGCCATCCGGATAGGTCGGCAGGTTCCAGCCCCAGTGCCGGGCGGCGCCATAGAGCGCGGCCGACCCGGCCAGCACCGCCAGCGGCCGGCTGCGCAGGGCCGGCAGCAGCAGCGGGAAGGCCAGCAGCAGCACGATGTAGAGCGGCAGCACGTCGAGGTTCGCCGGCCGGAACTTCAGCAGCAGCGCCTGGGTCAGGGCGCCCACAGGATCCTGGAAATAGCCGGCGATGCCCATCTCCTCGGCGAACAGCGGGCTGTCGAAGGCGCGGGCGGTGTAGGCGATCTGGGCGGTGAAGGCGAAGAACAGGATGATGTAGGTGACGTAGAGCGACCAGCAGCGGTGCAGCACCTGCGCCCCCGCCATCGGCAGCCCCTGTCCCTGCAGCGTCCGGCCATAGACCAGGGCCGCGGTGTAGCCGGAGATGAAGACGAAGATCTCGGTGGCGTCGCTCAGCCCGAAATTCCGCGGCGTCGCCCATGAGATCTGGTTCGCCGGGATGTGGTTCACGAAGATGAACCACAGGGCGAGCCCGCGGAAGAAGTCGAGCCGCAGATCGCGTGCCGCCGCCCCCTTCGCCTCTTCTGCCATGCTTGCGTCGGTCATGGTCGTTCAACCTGCGAATGGCCGCCCTGTCATCGTCAACACCCCGATCCGCTCCCGGTTTCATCGCTTCCGGCCGGGGCACGGCGTTTTTCCTGCGCCGCGGCGGATGACGGCCGGGGGCAGGCTTCGCCGGTGCGAAAGAGATGGGGAGCCTGCCGGCGATTGCGAGCGCCCGGCGGGTTGTACGGAGGCGGCGGGGGGCGGGACGCGCCGTCGCGCCGGCCGTGCGCAGCATCGGGGGCGATGCCCTGCCGCGGCTTCGCGTCGCAGCCTTAAACCTCTGAAATACTATATTCAATTCCGCTTCGTGCTTGATTGCGACCATTTGCTTCCTGCATAATCCGGCAAGCAAAAGAAAGCTGGGACGGATCGGCCGACAAGGCCGGCGGCAAGCCCGGATGGACGGGAGGAAACGCACATCGACGTCGGAAACCGCGTGACCGGTGGGGGTGCCCATGCGCTGGCGCCCGCCCGCCCGTCCGCGGTTTCCTTCGGTGCGACGTCCGGGTTGGTCGAGCGTGCATTCCAAACCATTCCCACTTTCCCCGCTCACCCGGCGCCGTCCGGTCCCGTGAGGGATTTGGCGCGGCCGGGTCCGGGCCGGCGAACAGCCGGGCCGGCGCTGTGAATGCAAAGCGATAAGAACGCATAACGACAAAAACGCTGAACAGAGAATGGACAAGGGAGCTTCTTGATGAAACGTCGTGCATTTCTGACCTCCGCCGGTGTGGGCGTCGCTGCCAGCACGCTCGCGGCCCCCGCCATCGCGCAGACGGCGCCCGAAATCAAGTGGCGCTGCGCCTCCAGCTTTCCGAAGAGCCTCGACACCATCTATGGCGGTGCGGAGTTCGTGGCCAAGCGCGTGGCCGAGCTGACCGACGGCAAGTTCCAGATCCGCGTCTTCGCGGCTGGCGAGATCGTGCCGGCGCTCCAGGTGCTGGATGCGGTCAAGGACAACACGATCGAGTGCGGCCACACCGTCTCCTACTATTATGTCGGCAAGGATCCGACCTTCGCCTTCGACGCGGCGATGCCGTTCGGCCTGAACGCCCGCCAGCAGAACGCCTGGATGACCCATGGCGGCGGCAAGGAGCTGATGGCCGAGTTCTTCGCCGGCCACAATCTGGTCGCCATCGGCGCCGGCAACACCGGTACCCAGATGGGCGGCTGGTTCCGCAAGGAAATCAAGACCATCGACGACCTGAAGGGCCTGAAGTTCCGCATCGGCGGCTATGCCGGCACCATCATGGCCAAGCTGGGCGTCGTGCCGCAGCAGATCGGCGGCGGCGACATCTATCCGGCGCTGGAGAAGGGCACCATCGACGGCGCCGAGTTCGTCGGTCCCTATGACGACGAGAAGCTCGGCTTCCACAAGGTCGCCAAGTACTACTACTATCCCGGCTGGTGGGAAGGCGGCCCGCAGGTTTCCATGCTGTTCGGCAAGGAGAAGTTCGAGGCGCTGCCGCCGGCCTACAAGGCGGCGCTGCAGGCGGCCTGCGCCGATGCGACGCTCGACATGCTGGGCAAGTACGACGTCCAGAACATGACCGCGTTGAAGCGTCTGGTCGCCGCCGGCACCCAGCTGCGTCCCTTCCCGAACGAGGTGATGCAGGCCTGCTACCAGGCCGCCATCGAGGTCTATGAGGACGAGGCGGCGAAGAACGAGAAGTTCCGCAAGATCTACGAGGCGTGGAAGAAGTTCCGCGAGGAAGAATATCTGTGGTTCCGCGTCGCCGAATACAGCTTCGACCGCTTCGTCTACGCGGCCCCGCCGCTTGAGAGGAAGAAGTAAGGGGACGTTAGACCCCCACCTAACCTCCCCCGCTGAGCGGGGGAGGGACTGCCGCTACTTTTCCGCTAAGCACTTGTCCCCTCCCCCGCCCAGCGGGGGAGGGTTAGGGTGGGGGCATCCGCCAGCCCCCCCCTCACACCTCGATCACCAACCCGTCATAGGCCGGCTCGACCCCCGCCGGCAGGATGCGGCGCAGGCTGTCGTAATCCATGCTGTTGTCCATGTGGGTCAGGTAGGCCCGCCGCGGCCGCACCCGCTCGATCCACTCCAGCGTCAGCGCCAGATGCGCATGGACGGGGTGCGGCGGCTCGATCCGGCCGCAATCGACCACCCAGGTCTCGACCCCCGCCAGCGCCGCGAAGGCCCGCTCGTCCAGCCGCACCACGTCGGTCGAATAGGCGAAGCCGCCGAAGCGGTAGCCGACCGTCCGCATATAGCCGTGGTCCTGCTCGAACGGCGTGACCTCCAGCCCCTTCACGCTGAACGGCCCGTCGATCCGGTGCGCCTTCAGCACCGGCCGGTAGAAGGGATAGCCATCCGGCAGCGGGTCGAAGCAATAGGGGAAACGCACCTCGATGTCGCGCAGATGCTCGTCCCAGCCATAGGCGTCGATGGGGGCATGCATCTGGCGGCAGATCTCGCGCAGCTCGTCGATGCCGTGGCAATGGTCGGCATGCTGGTGGGTCCACAGCACGGCATCGAGCCGGGAACAGCCGCTGTCGAGCAGCTGCTGCCGCAGGTCGGGCGAGCTGTCGACCAGGACGGAGACGCCGCCCTGCTCGACCAGCACCGACGGCCGCATCCGCCGGTTCTTCGGATTGGCCGGATCGCAGCGGCCCCATTGGCCGCCGGGCACCCCGGCGATCACCGGCACGCCGCGCGACCCGCCGCAGCCAAGAATGGTCACGCGCATCGACCCACCGTCCAGGCCGGAGGATGCGCCGGCCTCGCTCATGCAGCCGCCGCATCGATGGCGGCCTTGTCGAACAGGCGGAAGAAATTCGCGGTGGTGGCCCGCGCCAGCTCCTCCGCCGTCACCCCCTTCACCTCGGCGACGCAGGCCGCGGTGTGGGCGACATAGGCCGGCTCGTTGCGCTTGCCGCGGAAGGGGATCGGCGCCAGATAGGGCGCGTCGGTCTCCACCAGGATGCGGTCGAGCGGCACGTCCTTGACGATGGCGCGGAGATCCTCCGACTTCTTGAAGGTGACGATCCCTGACAGCGACAGGGTGAAGCCATAGTCCAGCGCCTCTTCCGCCAGGGCGCGGCCGGAGCTGAAGCAGTGCAGCAGCCCCTTCACCTTTTGGCCGGCGGACTCCTCCTTGACGATGCGCATGGTGTCGTCGTCGGCGTCGCGGGTGTGGACGATCAGCGGCAGGCCGGTTTCCAGGCTGGCGCGGATGTGCCGGCGGAAGCACTCCTGCTGCTGGTCGCGCGGGCTCTTGTCGTAGAAGTAATCGAGCCCCGTCTCACCCAGCCCGATCACCTTGGGATGGCGCGACAGCTCGAGCAGCCGTTCGGTCGTGGTGATGGCGAACTCCTCTGCCGCCTGATGGGGATGGACGCCCACCGTGCAGAGGATGTCGTCATAGCGCTCCGCCACCGCCAGGATGCGGTCGAAACGGCTGATGTAGGTGCAGATGGTGACCATCCGCCCGATGCCGGCCTGCCGGGCGCGGTCGACGACCGCGTCCAGCTCCTCGGCGAAGTCGGGGAAGTCGAGATGGCAATGGCTGTCGACGAGCATTCCGGAACTCAGGCCTTCGGTTCTTCGACGTAACGCGGGAAGACGCCCTGCGGCGCCGGCAGCGGCGTGCCGGCGGCCAGCGCGCCCGACGGCCCGAAGCTGCCGAAGCCGCGCGCGTCCGGCCCCAGCGCCAGCAGGTCGAGGATGCGGGCAGACGCGTCCGGCATCACCGGCTGGGTCAGGATGGCGAGATGGCGGATCGTCTCGGCCAGCACATAGAGCACGGTCGCCATGCGCGCCGGGTCGGTCTTCTTCAGCGCCCACGGGGCCTGTTCGTCGACATAGCGGTTGGCGTCGCCGACCACCGCCCAGATGGCGTCGAGCGCCTTGTGGAAGGCCTGCGCCCTGATCTCGGCCCGCACGATGTCGAGCATGCCGTAGGCGGCGCCGAGCAGCGCGTTGTCGGCCTCGGTGAAGGCGCCCGGCACCGGCACGGCGGCGCCGCAGTTCTTGCCGATCATCGACAGCACGCGCTGCACGAGGTTGCCGTAATCGTTGGCGAGGTTGCCGTTGATCCGGTTGACCATCTGCTTGTGCGAGAAGTCGCCGTCATTGCCGAACGGCACCTCGCGCAGCAGGAAATAGCGGGTCTGGTCGAGGCCATAGGTGTCGACCAGCGTCTCCGGCGCGATGACGTTGCCGAGCGACTTCGACATCTTCTGGCCTTCGATGGTCCACCAGCCATGGGCGAAGACGCGCTTGGGCGGCTCCAGCCCAGCGGCCATCAGGAAGGCCGGCCAATAGACGGCGTGGAAGCGCAGGATGTCCTTGCCGACCATGTGCAGGTCGGCCGGCCAATACTTCGCATACTCGCCCGTCGTGTCGGGGTAGCCGACGGCGGTGATGTAGTTCGCCAGCGCGTCGAGCCAGACATACATGATGTGGGCGTCGTCGCCCGGCACCGGGATGCCCCACTTGAAGGTGGTGCGGCTGACCGACAGGTCCTTCAGGCCCGACTTGACGAAGGCCATCACCTCGTTGCGCTTGCCGGCCGGGGCGATGAAATCCGGGTTCGCCTCGTAGAAGGCGATCAGCCGGTCCTGCCAGGCCGAGAGTTTGAAGAAGTAGGACGGCTCCTCCACCCACTCGCACTCGGCGCCGGTCGGGGCGATCTTCTTGCCGGCCGGGCTGGTGGTCAGCTCGTCCTCGCCGTAGAAGGCCTCGTCGCGGACCGAATACCAGCCGGCATAGGAACCGAGATAGATCTCGCCCTTGTCCTTCAGCACCGTCCACAGCGCCTGCACCGACGCGACGTGGCGCGGCTCGGTGGTGCGGATGAAGTCGTCGTTGGAATAGTTCATCAGCGACACGAGATCGCGGAAGTTCTGCGACACCCGGTCGGTGAAGTCCTGCGGCGGGATGCCGGCCTTCTCCGCCGACTTCTCCACCTTCTGGCCATGCTCGTCGGTGCCGGTCAGGAACTTCACGTCATAGCCGTCGAGCCGCATGAACCGGGCGAGGACGTCGCAGGCAAGCGTCGTGTAGGCGTGGCCGATGTGCGGCACGTCGTTCACGTAATAGATCGGCGTCGTCAGGTAGAAGGTCTTCGGCCCGGCCATTTGCGGCACTTTCTTTCCAGTCAAGGTTACCCGGCAGGTGAACCGACGCTAGGCGGCCGCCGTTTCCAGCGCCGCCAGGGCGTTCAGGACCACCTGCTTGCGATCCAGGTTCGCGGATTCCGCGCGCGCGAAAAGACGCTGAACCTTTTCCCACACCTCCACCCAACGTTCAAGACCGCGGGCGTTGGCCAGCCGGGTCATCAGGGCGGCCTCGCCCGGCACCACCTCCGCCGGCCAGGCTCCCCGGGCGAGCGAGCGGGCGAAGCGGGCCAGCCACCAGACCAGCAGCTCGGTCGCCGTCTCGTACAGCCCGTCATCCTGCTTGCGGGTCAGCTTGTCGGCGAAGGCATGGGCGGCGGCGATGTCGAGGCGGGGCAGGGCGGAGAGCAGCCCGACCATCTCGCGGTAGAGCGCCAGCCCGCCGGCATCGGCCAGATCGATGGCGCGGCCGACGCTGCCTTCCGACAGGCGGGAGAGCGCGGCGCGGTCCTCCTCCGCGATGTCGGGGCGGTGCCGGCCCAGCAGCGCGACGACGGCATCCTCCTCCAACGGCTTCAGCGTCAGCTTGCGGCAGCGCGAGCGGATGGTCGGCAGCATGCCGCCGGGATTGTCGCTGACCAGCAGCAGCAGGGCGCCGGGCGGCGGCTCCTCCAGGATCTTCAGGATGGCGTTCAGGCCGCTCAGGTTCATGCGGTCGGCGCCGTCGATCACCGCGACGCGCCAACCGCCTTCCGACGAGGTGCGGCGCAGGAAGGGGCCGATCTTGCGCACGTCGTCGACGGCGATGTCGCGCTTCAGCCGGTCCTTCTTCTCGTCGCGCTGGCGTTCCACCGTCAGCAGGTCGGCATGGCCGCCGGACGCCACCCGGCGGAACACCGGATGCTCGGGGGGGATGTGCAGGGACGTCACCGGAGCGGCCCCGCCGAACAGGCTGTCGCCAGGCTGCTCCTGCGCCAGGACGAAGCGGGCGAAGCGGAAGGCCAGCGTCGCCTTGCCGACGCCGGGCGTGCCGCCGATCAGCCAGGCATGCGGCAGCCGGCCGGAGTTCCACGCCTCCAGCAGAAGCCGTTCGGCCTCGTCATGGCCGACGAGGTCGGGATTGCGGCGCGGGGCCAGCGTCTCCTCGGCCTCCGCCGCGGCGGCAGCGGTGCCGCGCGCCTTGCTCACGACCCCAGCCCCAGCCGGGTGGACAGCGCGTCCCGGATGCGGGCTTCCACGGTGTCGGGATCGGCATCGGCGTCGATCACCGCGCAGCGCTCCGGCTCGCGGCGGGCGATGTCCAGGAAGCCGTCGCGCAGCCGCTGGTGGAAGCCGATGTCCATCCGCTCGTAACGGTCCTCGCCGCCATGGCGCGACGCGGCGCGGCGCAGTCCCGTCTCGACCTCGATGTCGAGGATCAGCGTCAGGTCGGGGCGGAAGCCGCCCAGCGCCGCCCGTTGCAAAGTCTCCACCAGCTCGCGCCCGAGCCCGAGCCCGTAGCCCTGATAGGCCATGGTGCTGTCGAAGAAGCGGTCGCACAGAACCCAGCGTCCGGCCTCCAGCGCCGGCCAGACGGTGCGCTCCAGATGGTCGCGGCGGGCGGCGGTGTGCAGCAGGGCCTCCGTCACCGGGCTCCAGCGGCCGGTCTCGCCGGTCACCAGCAGGCCGCGGATCTCCTCGGCCCCCGGCGACCCGCCCGGCTCGCGCGTCGTCACCAGATCGATACCGCCGGCACGCAGGGCTTCGCGCAGGGAGTCGGCCAGCCGCCGCAATTGCGTCGACTTGCCGGCCCCTTCGCCGCCTTCCAGCGTGACGAAGCGGCCGCGTTTTGCCGAGGCGGCTGAGGCGGTCATCGTCGTCCCGGTCACAGGCTGTTGCCGAACACGAGATACTTGGCTGCGGCGAAGGCGCGGCCGAAGATGCCGGCCTTCGGCACGTCCTGGGCGGCAACCACCGGAACCTCCTTGCCCGGGAAGCCGGGGGCGGAGATCACCAGCTTGCCGACGGTGTCGCCCTTCTTGATCGGCGCGGCGACCGGGGAGTTGCTGACCAGCGACACCTTCATGCCGGGGCGGTCGGTGCGGGCCATGGTGACGCTCAGGTTCTGCGGCACGGTGACGGGAACGCTGTCCCGCTCGCCCAGCCAGACGGGAACCTGCTCGATCGTCTCGCCGCCCTTGTAGAGGGTGTAGGACGCGAATTCGCGGAAGCCCCATTCCAGCAGCCGGGCCGATTCGTCGGCCCGCGCTTGCATGCTGGGCAGGCCGTTGACCACCAGCAGCAGCCGGCGCCCCTCGCGCTCGCCCGATGCGGTCAGGCCGTAGCCGCCGGCGTCGGTGTGGCCGGTCTTCATGCCGTCGACATCCATGCCGCGATACAGCAGCGGGTTGCGGTTGCCCTGGTTGATGCCGTGGTACTTGAACTCCCGGATCGAGTAATAGCGGTAGTATTCCGGGAATTCCTTGATCAGATGCTCCGCCAGGAGCGCCAGGTCGCGGGCGGTCATATAGTGGTTGGGGTCGGGCCAGCCGGTGGAATTGGCGAAGTTGCTGCCCTTCAGCCCCAGCTCCTTGGCCCGGCGGTTCGCCTGCTCGGCGAAGGCGCTCTCCGACCCGGACAGCCCCTCCGCCAGCACGATGCAGGCGTCGTTGCCGGACTGGACGATCATCCCCTTGATCAGGTCGTCGACCTTGATGTTGTTGTGCAGCTCCACGAACATCTTGGAGCCCTGCATGCGCCAGGCGCGCTCGCTGACCGGCAGGGTGCTGTCCAGCGACAGGCGGCCGCTCTTCAGCGCCTCGAACACCATGTAGCCGGTCATGATCTTGCTCATCGACGAGGGCGCCATGCGCTCGTCGGCGTTCTTCTCGAACAGGACGGTGTTCGAGGTCAGGTCGACCAGGATCGCCTGCTTGGCGATGGTGTCCAGCGTCGCCGCCCGGGCGTCGGCGGCGCCGGCGGCTATCGTGGCCCCGGCCATCAGGGCGATCCCGGCCGCGGCGGCGACGGAACGGCCGAAAACGGCGCACAGGCGGACGACAACAGCGTTCATGGCAACAATCCTCCAAGGGCACTCGGTAACAGGCGTTCCGCTATGGGCGTCGGGCCATCGGCGTCGGGCCATTGGCGTTGGGTTGCGGACGTCCGGCGGAGCGGTCGGGTGGGGCGGGCTCGCCCGGATCAATCCACCACGATTTTGGCCTCCGTAAGGCCGGCCTGAATGATCTGGTTGAGCAGGGCGTCGGCACGGTCCACGCTGTCGAGCGGACCGACCCGGACGCGTTGAAGGGTCATTCCGGCCGACCGCGTCCGGCTGATGCTGGCGGGTTGGCCGATGGCGGACAGCCGGGCGCGGGCCTTGGCGACATTCTCCTCGCTGCCATAGGCGCCGACCTGCACATAGATGGCGTCGTGTCCCTGCACCGGCAATTGCGCAACCACCGGGGCCGGCACGAAGCGGCCCTCCGATATGCTGCCGGCCAGGGTCGCGGGCGGCGGCACCGGGGCGCCGACGGTGGGCGGCCGGGCTGCCCCGGTCGAGCCGCCGGGCGTCGTCACCGGCCCGGCCGGTCCGCTGACCTCGATCCGGCCCCGCGGGGCGGCCTTGGGCGGCGGACCGTCCATTTCCGCCAGCAGCGGGGCGGGGGTGCCCTGGCGCGCGGCGGCGGCGATGGCGCGGCTTTCCTCCGCCAGGATCTGCACGCGGACCTTGGCGGTGCCGGGGCCGTCGAAGCCCAGCAGCTGGGCGCCGCGGCGCGACATGTCGATGACGCGGCCGTTGGCATAGGGGCCGCGGTCGTTGATCCGCACCACGACGGCGCGGCCGTTGTCCAGGTTGGTGACGCGCACCAGGCTCGGCATGGGCAGGGTCCGGTGGGCTGCGGTCAGCTCGTTCTGGTCGTAGATCTCGCCGTTGGCGGTGGTCTTCTCATGGAAGCCGGGACCGTACCAGGACGCGATGCCGGTCTCGTCGTAGCCGTAATCTTCCTTGGGATAATACCAGACGCCGTTGATCTGGTAGGGCTTGCCCACCTTGTAGATGCCGCTGGTCGGCAGGCCGGAGCCGGTGCCGGCGGGCTTCTGCGCGCAGGCGGCCAGCGCCGCCACGCCGATCAGCACGACCACCCTGCTCATCCCGCGCCAGCGACGCATCCGCCAAACCCCTCGTTCCCCGGAACGTCCCGTTCGTCCCGGCCCCATTCAGCCCGGGCCGACCGCCGGGGCGGCGGCACTCTAGCGGAGTGGCACGGCCTAGCCAATGGCTGCGAACGGGTTGCGGACACGATGATACAGACCGGTGGCACGGCCCTGCTGTCGCCACCCATCCGGCGCCCCGACGCCAGCCCCGCGGTCAGGGTGCCGGGAACAGCTCGCCGGTGCGGCCCATCAGCCGGTAGGCGGCGAGGCCGATCCACTCGCGCACCGCGTCGTCGAGGATGACCAGATTGTGCGCGAACTCGAACCGCAGATAGGGCTTGGCATCGTGCCGGGTGCGGTAGTCGACCGGATAGGGCACGACCTCCCAGCCGACCGCGCGGAAGATGCCGACCGACCGCGGCATGTGCATCGCCGAGGTGACGAGGATCCAGCGCTCCCCCGGCGCCGGCTTCACCATCTCCTTGGCGAACACCGCGTTTTCCCAGGTGTTGCGGGACATCGCCTCGTAGACGACGCGGCCCTCGGGAATGCCGGCCTGGAGCAGCGCGGCGCGGGCGGAGCCGTCCTCCTTGTACTCCTGCCCGAGCAGACGGCCGGAGCCGCCGGTGAAGACCGCCTTGGCTTCCGGATGGCGTCGGACCAGATCGGCGAAGGCCAGCACCCGCTCGGCGGCGTCGTTGAGCGAGGGGTCGCCGCGGTCGGCGGTGATCGGCGGGTTGACCGCGCCGCCCAGCATGACGATGCCGTCGATGCGCCCGTCCGGCTCGCTCCGGGGAAAGCGGTTCTCCAGCGGCAGCGCGACCAGGGCGCCGAGCCCGGTGTAGGCGACCAGCAGCAACAGCAGCGCCGCCAGCGTCACCAGCCGCCGGCCCGCCCGCTGCCAGCGGCGCGTCCGCAGCAGCAGGGCGCCCAGCGCCACCGCCAGCACCAGCGCATTCCCCGGCGCCACGAGTCCCCACAGCAGCTTCGACAGGATGAAGGACAGCACCGGGAGTCAGCCTTGGCCGTGGACGGGAGGGGCGAGCATAGGCGGGGCGGCCGGCGCCGGGCAACCGCCCGGTTGCCAGGATCGTGTCAGCCGCCGACCGGCGTGCACAGCTCGACCAATGTGCCGTCGGGGCAGCGGAGGAAGGACACCGTCTGACCCCAGGGCATGGCCTTCGGCGGCGCCAGTTCGGTGGCGCCGGCGGCCAGCGCGGTGGCGTGCGCGGCCTCGACGTCGGCGGTGACCAGGGCGATCTCGACGCCCAGCGGCCTGTCGCTGGCGCTGGCGAACACATAGCCGGCCGGGTAATGCGACAAAGCGAGATCCTGGCTGGCGAAAGCCAGCGCGGTGGCACCGGTGTCCAGCTCGCCGTAATCGCCGGTCTCGGCGAGGACGCGGCGGGTCAGGCCGAACGCCGTCTCGAAGAAGGCGAGCGATGCGCCGACGTCGGGGACATAGAGAATGGTGTAGCCGAACTTCATGGGACCTCCCGAAGGGTTTGGGTGACGGGGCGGGGCGACCTTATACCAGCGGTCATTGATGATGACCGCCGGTATCCGCGACGACCGGCGCGGCGGCGGCCCATGCCGCCGAAGGCGGGCCGGTGGATGATGTGGCAAATACATCCAATTTTTGATTGCGTTGCGCAGTTGATTATGAGACTGCGAATCATTTTCAATATTGTAATTCAGGCGTGCCCGAGTATGTTGCGGGTCAACCGTCGTATACCGCGTTCGCACACCAATCCCGCTGCGGATGTGTGGAATGGCATGGGGCTGATGCCGACCAGCGTTTGCCGGGTGTCATCAATGATGAAGAGCGACGCTTGATCCGGCCGGCCTATGAACCGCTTTCCGTCGGATGGCGGGCAGGGGGGATCGAGGGTGGCAAGCTCGACCGTCTTGCCCATATCGGGCGCGCCTGGACCGATATGCGGACGCTGAGCCGGCGCGACATACTCGACGCCGTTCAATGAAAAGGGACGACAAGGGCCGGTATGGACATGCCGGCCACCGGATCTGTGGGGGATTCAGTCGCCTGTAACGCGATTAATTCTGAATCGCATTTAAATTGTGCAACCGATGCCGTGTGCCTATGGGGGGCGTTAAGATGACGTGGAGTGTGAAGGGGCGTATGCAACCATCGGAAGCCGGTTCCGTGTGGGGCGGGCTGAAGGGCGGCGCATCGCATGCCGTGCTGCTGTGGGCGATTGCGCTGACCGGACCGGTCGCGCTGGCCGGCGATGCCGCGGCCCAGACCGCAGGGGCGACGGCGGCACCGTCCAAGGCGGGCACCGCCCAGGCCGACGGCGAGGCGCCGGTGGTCCTCGACACCCTGATGGTCGGCGGTACGCCGCAGGCCCGCTACGACAGCCGTCAGACAGACGTCGGCGGCCGGTTGAGCAGCGACATCACCGAGATCCCCCGCACGATCGACGTGGTTCCCGAGCAGTTGCTGCAGGACCAGCATGCCCGGGAAATGGAGGAGGTCTACCGCTACTTCCCCAACGTCGTGAACAATGACGGCTATGGCGGCACGCGCGAGGACTACATCATCCGCGGCTTCCGCCGCCGCGACGACGTCTACCGCAACGGCGTCCGCCTGAAGAGCAACAGCCGCATCGATCCCAGCACCATCGAGAGCATCCAGATCATCAAGGGGCCGGTGTCCGACATCGGCCAGATGACGCCGGGCGGGCTGGTGAACATCACCACCAAGAAGCCGGGCTGGAAAGCGCGCAACCATCTGGAGGTCAATGTCGACTCCCATGGCGAGCGGCAGACCATGTTCGACAGCACCGGCCCGCTGTCGGAGAATTTCGCCTACCGCATCGTCGGCAGCGCCGAATCCAGCAACAGCTTCCGCGACGACACCCTGGTCCAGCGCCAGTTCTTCGCCCCGACCATGAGCTGGGTCGGGTCGAGCGGCGCCAGCGTGACGGTGGGATACGAGTTCAGCAAGGACAAGCGGCCGCTCGACCGCGGCTTCATCACCTACCCGGCCGGCGGCAGCCTGCGCAGCGTCGCCGACGTCTCGCGCTCGACCCGCTACGACGCCAACTTTACCAAGCGCGATTCGACCTACCATCAGGCCGAGGCCGACATCTCGATCCCGCTGCATTCCGACAAATGGACGTTGGAAGGCAAGCTGTTCTACAACCACGAGCGCACCGACGAAATCCACACCGAGGTGCGCAGCATCCGATCGAACGGACTGCTGGTCCGCCGGGTCGAGGGCAACGACGACCGCAACCTCGACACCGTCTTCGGCCGGCTGCAGACCAAGGGTGAGTTCGAGGCGCTGCTGCCGGTCAAGCTCGCGACCGGCATCGAGTACCGCACCCAGAAGGAAAGCTGGATCAACTATGTCGGCGCCGACCAGGTCGGCGGGACCGTGTCCAACCCGGCGAGCTGGCAGCTGACCGACAACAGCGCCCGGCCGACCGCGAGGACGGCGCGCCGGGTCGAGCAGACCGACTTCGGCCCCTTCATCCAGGCCGACATCAGCCTGCTGCCGACGGTGACCCTGACGCTGGGCGCCCGCTACGAGCTTTCCAAGGGCAGCGCCCGCGTCGAGAACCTGCTGGGCCGCGGCACCACGGTCGGCTCCTACCCGGTCGACCGCAACCTGACCAAGACCGCGGGCGTGATGTGGAAGGCGTTCGAGGAGGTTTCCTTCTTCGCCAACTATGCCGACACCTTCCAGCCACACAATTTCTACAATGGCGACACCCAGGTCTTCCCGGCCGAGAAGGGACGCCAGTACGAGGTCGGCTCCAAGATCAACCTGATGGGCGAGCGGCTGTTCATGACCGCATCGCTGTTCGACATCAAGCAGAGCAACGTGGTCGAATCGGTCAACGGCGTCGCCGTGCTGACCGGCGGGCAGAAATCCCGCGGCGCCGAGCTGTCGGTGGTCGGCAACCCGGCGGAGGGCTGGAACATCCGCGCCGCCGTCGGCTATGTCGATGCCGAGCTGGAGAGCGCCGACCGCAGCATCGACGGCAACCGTCCGACCAACGTGCCGACCCACAATGCCAGCCTGTGGTCGAGCTACGAGGTCAAGGATCCGTCGAGCCCGCTGGTCGGCCTCGGCTTCGGTGCCGGCGCGACCCTGGTCGGCAACCGCTACGGCGATGCCCAGCACACGTTCGAGCTGGGCAGCTACACGCTGATCGATGCCGGCGCCTGGTACTACATCCCGGTCGGCGAGAAGAAGATCCGCCTGGATCTCGGCGTCAAGAACCTGACCGACAAGTCGTACCTGACCGCGTCGGGCGGCACCTACCGCGTGTCGGTCGGCGCGCCGCGGACCGTCTATGGCGGCATCAGCCTTGATTTCTAGGCGGCATCCGCTCGACCGGCGCGACCGCCGGCGGCTGTGGGGCGTCTTCTGGGCGCTCCAGGCCGTCCTGCTCGCCCTGGCGGTGGCCAGCCTGGGCGGCGAGGCCGGCCTGCTGCTGGCGGTGATGGAGACGGGGCTGACCGGCAGCCTGCTGACCGCCCATCTGCGCGAACCACCCAGGCCGGAGCGGCGGCGATGACCAGGCAGGCCTTCCGCGTGTTCCTGATCTCGCTCGCCAGCCTGTTGGCCGGGCTGCCGCTGTCGCTGGCGGCGGTTTCCGGCCTGTGCGCGCTGGCCGGCGTGGGCGGGGTCGACCGAGTCCACATCGTGATGGTGGCCGGGCCGGTGGTCTGGACCTGCCTCTGGTTCGCCATGCTCTGGGTTGCCGGTCCGCGGCCGGTCCGGCCAGGAAACGGCCAGTCGGGAAATGGGCAGCCGGGAAATCGCCAGACGGGAAACAGCCTTTAGGGACGGTTCATGCCAAGCCAGTCGACCTCCGCCCGCCTGCTGTCGATCCACCGCCTGATCAGCCTGGTGTTCTGCCTGCTGATCTCCTGGTCGCTGTGGACCGGGCTGCTGGCCTTCTACGCCGACTTCGTGCGCCCCTGGATGATGCCCGGTCTGGCGGAGGCCGCCGGGCGGCCGCTCCCGACCGCCGTCGAGGCGCTGCGGGCGGTGGCGTCGCGCCATGCGGTCGGTCTTGACTGGACGATGATGGCGCCGACGCCGCTGCGGGATTTCTTCATCTTCTCGGGCCGCTTCGGCGAGGGGGCGCCCCTGACGAACCTGATCGTCAACCCGGCGGTCGACGTCATGGCGCAGTGGAACAGCGTGCTGACGGATTCCCTGTTCCGCCGCATCCACACCGACCTGCTGCTGCCCAAGCCCTACGGGCGCTTCCTGATGGGGCTGGCCGGCATCCTGATCGTCCTGCTGGTCGGCACCGGCCTGTTCATCCATGGCAAGGTGATCGTCGAGGCCTGGAGCTGGCGCCGCCGGTCCCGTCTGATCGACCTCAGCGACGCGCACAAGCGGTTCGGCTTCTGGCTGATCCCCTATCTGTTCCTGATGGGGCTGAGCGGCGGGATCCTCGGGCTGAAGGTGGCGAGTCAGCCGCTCGACGCGGTGCTCCAGGCGGGTGGAAGCCCGAAGGCCGCCCGCGCCCTGTTGAGCGACGATGGCGACGAGGCCATGGTTCCCGGCCGCAGCGTGACCGCCGTTGTGCCGGACAGCCTGTCGCTTTGTCTCGACCGTTTCGCCGGGCGCTTCCCCGACAGCCGCATCGGACGCCTGCAGCGTCAGGGCGACCGGCTGATGGTCGAGGGCATTCCCCGCGGCCGGCTCACCTGGGCCGGGGAGGGTGCCGGCAGCCTGCGCGCCTATTGCAGCCTCGCCGACGCCACCATCGCTACGGTGCGCGACTCCCGCGACGGTGGCCAGGGCGGCGGCTGGGGTGGCGTGGTGGAAAGCGCGTTGCGGCCCTTGCACTATGCCCGCTTCGGCGGTGCCGGCACCGTGCTGGTCTATTGCCTGCTCGGCGTGCTCTGTCTGTGGATCGTGGATTCCGGCATGAAGCTGCTGTGGCTGCGGAGTGCGAAGGATGAAAGGCGTCCGCAGGACCGGCTCACCCTGTCCCGTCGGCTGTTCTACGCCAACAACGCGCTGTATCTGCTTGTGCCGCTTCTGCTGCTTGCCGACAACCTGATGACCGGAGCGACCCATGGCGGCGTGGTGCTCGCCGCGTCTGGGGCCGCCGTCCTGTTCTATCTGCTGCCCTGGCTGGACCGCAGCCGGCCGGTGGTGGAGCGGGTGGCGCTGCTCGTTCTCGCCCTTGCCTATGCCGGGCTGCCGCTGCTGCGGCTGGCGCTGCATCCGGCGGCTCCCTGGTTGGGGGTGACGGCGGTGATGGTGGTGGATGCAACCGCTCTGCTGACGGCCGGCTGGCTGACCGCCGTGGCCCTCTCGCGGCAGCGGCAGGAACGCGCCGTTTCACGGGAGGAAGCGGCATGACGCCTCCGCCCCTGATACCACGCCCCTGATACCACGCCGATGACGCAGCGTGCCCGATCGCCGACCAGCCGCCTCGCCGTCGTCGAACCGATCGCCGCGACCGCCATCAGGACCGGCCCCAAGGTCGCTGTCACCCTTCGGCCCGCCGGTAGCCCCACACCGAGGCCGGCGGCAGGTTGCGCAGGGTGAAGCCCAGCCGCTCGCCGCGCAGCCCCAGCGCCGTCCGGTCGAGCGGCGAGTGCGGCATGAAGCTATAGAGCAGGAAACGCCCGCCCGGCCGCAGGATGCGGAAGGTGGCGTCCAGCACCTCGCGCTGGAAGGCGAGCGGAAAGGTGATCATCGGGATGCCGATGACGACGGTGCCGACCTTGCCGCACAGTGCCTCGCCCAGCAGCTCGGGCGCCTTGCGGCAATCGTCGGCGATGACGGCGACGCCGGGGCAGCGCCGGCGCAGATGGCCGGCAAGGTCGCGGTCGATCTCGAAGCTGTAGAGCCGGCCGGCCGGGATGCCGGACTCCAGGATGGCGGCGGTGATCGGGCCGGTGCCGCCGCCGAACTCCACCACCGCCTCGTCAGCCTCGCAGCGGATCTCGCGGGTGATGCGGCGGCGCAGCGGGCGGGAGGACGGCGCGACCGACCCCATCGCCCACGGGTCGGCCAGCCAGCGGCGGAAGAACAGCCAGGATTCGGCGAACGGGGCGGGCGCGGTTCCGGTCTGGGTCTTGGTCTGGATCTCGGTCAAGGCAGCCTCCCTGCGGGTCGGGACGGCTCGCCGGCCGTCCTACAGCAAGGTTGCTGCCAGAAGTTGATGACCTGCGTATGACAGGCTGCTGGCGACCAGCGTCAGGAACACCAGCGCCGCCGCGGTCAGCCCCAGCCCGACGCCGATGGCGCCGCCGTCGCGCTCGATCAGTCCCAGCGAGATCAGCACCAGGGCGAAGCCCGGCAGCCAGCCGGTCAGCGGCAGCGGGACGATGCAGGTCAGCGTCAGGATGAACAGCAGCAGCCCGAACCAGCGTTCCTCGTCGATGCGGGCCAGCCGGTGGACGCGCGGCTTCAGCATCCGCTCGATCCACACCAGCCGCGGCATGGCGGTATCCAGCGTGCGCGCCGCCATGCGGCTGCCGATCGACCGGCGCATCAGCCAGTCGGGCAGTCCTGCCCCGCGCCGGCCGAAGGCGAGCTGGGCGGTGTAGAGCATGATCGGCAGGTCGAACAGGCAGGACACGCCGAGCGGAACCGGGGCGATGGTCGGCAGAGACAGCGCCAGCAGGATGGTGCCGAGCGACCGGTCGCCCAGCGCCTGGATCAGGTCGCCCAGCGTGACCCGCCCGGCCGGCAGGTTGGCGCGGAACCGCGCCAGCACGTCGGAGGTGCGCTCCTCCTCCACCGCCTCGCAGGGGACGGGAAGGGCGATGACGCTCTCCAGCGTCTCGCCGCCGCTGTCGTCCAGATGCCGGCGGGCGTTCAAACGCCGGCCTCCGCGGCGGCGCTCTCGTAGGCTTCGAGCGCCTCCAGCCAGGTTTCCTCCGCGGTTGCCAGCTTCTTCTCCACCGTGCCGAGTTCGATCTGCAGCTTGGTCAGCGTCTCGGCCGGGCCGGTGTAGAGCGCCGGATCGGACATCTTCGTCTCGATCTTGCGCTTCTCCCCGCTCAGCCTGGTCACCAGCGCCTCGGCGTCGGTCGCCTTGCGCTTCAGCGGGGCGAGCGCGGTGCGCGCCTCCGCCGCGGCGCGGCGCTGGTCCTTCTTGTTGGGGCCGGCATCGCGCTCGGCGGTGCCGCCGCCGGCCGCGCTCTTCGCCGCCGCCCGATCCGCCTTGGCGCGGTCGAGCAGGTAGCGCCGGTAATCCTCCAGGTCGCCGTCATAGGCCTGTACCGTGCCGTCGGCGACCAGCAGCAGCCGGTCCACCGTCATCTCGATCAGGTGCGGGTCGTGGCTGATGATGATCACCGCGCCGGGGAAATCGTTGATCGCCTCGATCAACGCCTCGCGGCTGTCGATGTCCAGATGGTTGGTCGGCTCGTCCAGCATCAGGATGTGCGGGACTTCCCGGCTCATCAGCGCCAGCAGCAGACGCGCCTTCTCGCCGCCCGACAGGTTGGCGATCTTGGTTTCCGCCTTGGCCTGCGGGAAGCCGAAGCGGCCGAGATGGGCGCGCACCTTCTCCTCCAGCGCCAGCGGCATGATGCGCTGGGTCTGCTGGATCGGCGTCAGCGACAGGTCCAGCTCCTCCGACTGGTGCTGGGCGAAATAGCCGATGCGCAGCTTGGACGGGCGGTGCATCTCGCCGGCCATCGGGGCCAGCCGGTTGGCCAGCAGCTTGACCAGCGTCGACTTGCCGTTGCCGTTGGCGCCCAGCAGGCCGATGCGGTCCTCCATGTCGATGCGCAGGTTCACCCGCCGCAGGATCACCTTGTCGCCATAGCCGATGCTGACCCCCTCCAGCGCGATCAGCGGCGGCGCCAGCTCGTCGGGCGGGGGGAAGTTGAAGACGACCTCGGGATCGTCCTCCATCAGCGTGACCGACACCATCCGCTCCAGCAGCTTCAGGCGGCTCTGGGCCTGCCGGGCCTTGCTGGCCTTGAAGCGGAAGCGGTCGACGTAGGACATCATGTGCTTGCGCCGCGCCTCCTGCTTGGCGGCCATCGAGGCGAGCCGTTCCTGGTTGGCGCGGCGCTGGGTCAGGAACTGGTCGTAGTTGCCGCTGTAGGTGACGAGCTTGCCCTGGTCGATGTGGATCGTGGTGGTCGGCACCGCGTTCAGCAGCTCGCGGTCGTGGCTGACCAGCAGGATGGTGTGCGGGTAGTTCTTCAGATAGCCTTCCAGCCAGATGGTGGCTTCCAGATCCAGGTGGTTGGTCGGCTCGTCGAGCAGCAGCAGGTCGGGGCGGGAGAACAGCACGCCGGCCAGCGCCACGCGCATCCGCCAGCCGCCGGAGAAGTCCGAGCAGGGCCGGGTCTGCGCCTCGGCATCGAAGCCCAGGCCGGACAGCACCTGCGCCGCGCGCGACGGGGCGGAATGCGCCTCGATGTCGGCGAGGCGGGCATGGATCTCGCCGATGCGCATCGGGTCGGTCGCCGTCTCGGCCTCGGCCAGCAGGGCGGTGCGCTCGGTATCGGCGGCCAGCACGGCGTCGATCAGCGTGGTCGGGCCGCTGGGGGCCTCCTGCGCCACCATGCCCATGCGCATGCCGGCCGGCAGCGTGACGGCGCCGGCATCGGTCTGGAGCTGGCCCGAGATCAGCTTCAGCAGGGTCGATTTGCCGGTGCCGTTGCGCCCGACCAGCGCCACCCGGTGCCCCTTGGACACGACGGCCGTCGCATGGTCGAACAACACTCGGCCGCCGAAGCGGAAGGTCAGGTCATTGATGTGCAGCATAGCGGCGAGGATGTAGCACGCGGGCGTGCCGATTTGAAGCGGGGCGGGGGCGATGACACGCGATTGACCCATGTCCGGCCCGCCTCCTTGACATCCCCGCGCCCGGACACGGCCCGGACACGCCCGTTGCCCGCGGCGCGGGCCGGCCCGCCGCCGCCCTCTCAACGAACGCCTTGCCGCGCCGCGAATGCGCCTCTATAAAGCCGCCCATCCGGCGCCCCGGTCTTCCGGCGGCGCCTCAGCGTTTTTCAATCGGCGAAAAGCCTCAATCCCGCAGGAGTCACCAGCATGGCCGTCGAACGGACCCTCTCGATCATCAAGCCCGATGCCACCCGCCGCAACCTGACCGGCAAGATCAACGCCAAGTTCGAGGACGGCGGCCTGCGGATCGTCGCCCAGAAGCGCGTCCAGCTGTCGAAGGCCCAGGCCGAGCAGTTCTACGGCGTCCATCGCGAGCGTCCGTTCTTCGGCGACCTGGTTTCCTTCATGATCTCCGGCCCGGTGGTCCTGCAGGTCCTGGAAGGCGAGAACGCCATCGCCCGCAACCGCGAGATCATGGGCGCCACCAACCCGGCCAACGCCGCCGAGGGCACCATCCGCAAGGAGTTCGCCGAGTCGATCGAGGCCAACTCGGTCCATGGTTCGGACGCCGCCGAGACCGCCGCGCAGGAGATCGCCTTCTTCTTCGCCGGCACCGAGCTGGTGGGCTGATCCCCCAAGGTCCGGCATCGCGCCGGACCTGCCGAAAGGGCCGCTTCCCCCGGGAGGCGGCCTTTTTTGCGTTTTGCCTCCGGCTCTGGCACTATCGCCCGCCATGGACCCTTCGCCCCGCGACCGCCGGGGCCGCCTTTCGACAGGAGTTGCCCGCGATGGAATCCCAATCCGCAAAGCCGATCATCGCGGCGCTGCTGCAACCGCTGCCGGTGCTGACCCAGCCGCAGGCGCGCAACGACCTCGGCGACGAATCGGTCGTGCGGCTGCTGGTCCATCAGTTCGTCGAGCTCAGCCTGGAGGCCTTCAACGAGGCATTGCAGGGCCGGCTCGACCAGGACGAGGCGGTGGACGGCATCAACCGGCAGGCCATCGCGCTGAACGCCGTCTTCCTCGGCACCAGCGGCTTCGACACCGTGATCGCCCATCCCTGGAACAGCCCCGAGCAGCTCGGCGCCTTCCTGAAGGACGTGGTGGCGCTGGACTATCCGGAGGACGATTGCGTCCGCGCCATGCTGATCCAGCTGGCGACCCAGGTGATGCACGCCCTGCGCCTGCCCGACGAGGACCGCCACGAGGAGATCGAGGCGCTGACCCTCGACGCCGCCGACCTGCTGTTGGGCCGCGCGCCGGAAGACGACGGTGAGTTCGACATCGACATCGGCGGCTGAGCGCTGTCGCCGTTCGGCCGGTATCACTGTCCAACCATCGGAGAACTTGCGTGGCTGGCAAGTCCAGTGCCGCACTGCGGAAAATGGTTGCAGAAAATCGGTCGAATAGGGGTAGGGAGTGTTAGCGTCGAAACTTGCTGTTAACGCCTGACCTTCTAAGACGGAGTCGGTTCGACGGAACTTCGTCGGATCATTGCCCTTCCGGCCGGATGGAGGTCCCGTGGACGTTGCAGACGCCAACGAGCCTGTCCGCACTGCGGGTTCCGGCGGGGCCGTGCACCGGCGGCGCCTGCCCCCCCATCTTTCCGCCTCGTTTCCCGGTCTGCTGGGCGGCCTGACCGCCATCGGCCTGCTGCTCGCGCTCTCCGCCACCGGGCAAGCCGGCTGGCCGGTCGCAGGGTCCCTGGCCGCGGCCGGCGGGCTGTCCCTGTGGGGCGCGAGGCGCGCCGCCACCGCTGCCGACGCCACTGCCGCCACTGCCGCCACTGCCGCCACTGCCGCCGCCAGCGCCGCCGCGGCGCTGGCCCGGTCGGACGCCGCCCTGCGTCAGGCCCGGGACGAGCTGGCGCTGATGCGCGCCCGCGCCCGCGACTTCACCGCCGCGTCTCCCGGGTGGTTCTGGGAAACCGGCCCGGACCATCGTTACCTCTACCTGTCCGACCGGCTGACGGCGATGCTCGGCTGCGATCCGCGCACGGTGTTCGGCTTGTCGCTGTTCGACCTGGGCACGCTGGTCGACGATGCGGCGACCTGGGCCGAATATCGTGCCGATATCGAGGCCGGCCGGCCCTTCCATGAGCTCGAGGTCAGTTTCGAGGGGGTGGATGGCCGCGATCTGGTGCTGCGGCTCAGCGCGGTGCCGGTCCACGGGGCCGACGGGCGGTTCCGCGGCTATCGCGGCTGCGGCGTCGACGCCACCGCCGAGACGCTGGCCCTGGTGGAGGCGCGCTTCATGCAGGCGGTGGTGCATGACGCCATCGACAGCGTGTCCGAGGGCTTCGTCCTGTTCAGCGCCGACGGCCGGCTGCTGATCTGCAACGAGCAGTATCGCCGCGCCTATCCGACCATCGCCGACATGCTGACCCCCGGCCGCAGCTTTTCCGAGATCCTGCGCGCGGCGGCCGAACGCGGCGGCTTCGAGGGCGAGGGCGACATCGGTGCCTGGGTCGAACAGCGGCTGACCCGCCATCTCCAGCATTCCGCCCCGGTCGACGGCCGGCTGTCCGACGGCCGCTGGTACCGCATCAGCGAGCATGCCACCGGCACCGGCGGCGTGGTGAAGATCCTGATGGACATCACCGAGCTGAAGACGCGGGAGGAGGAACTGGCCGGCCAGACCGCCCGGCTGAAGCAGACCGTCACCGCCCTGCAGGAAAGCGAGCTGCGCTACCGGCAGTTGGTGGAGCTGGCGCCCTACGGCATCGTCATCTGGGACCGCGCCGCCATCCGTTTCGCCAACGGCGCCGCCGCCGCGATTCTCGGCATCGCCGCCGACGCGCTGGAAGGGCTGCCGCTGGCCGGCTTCCTGGAGGAGGGCGGCGCGCTGGAGGCGACGCTTGCCGCCGGCATCGACGACAGGGTTGCCGACGGTGCCGCGGCGGACAGCGGACGGCGGCTGGAATGCACCGCGCTGCGCCCGTCCGGCGAGCGCCGCCGGCTGGAGGTCGGCGCCACCCCCGCCCTGTATCGTGGCGAGCCGGCCGTGCTGCTGGTGCTGAACGACATCACCGACCGCCGCCGGGTCGAGGGCGAGTTGCAGCGGGCCCAGAAGATGGAGGCGGTCGGGCGGATGGCGGGCGGCATTGCCCATGAATTCAACAACATGCTGACCGCCATCGGCGGATTCGCCCGTCTGGCGGAACGCAACCCGGCCGATCCCGTCCGCGTGCTGACCTGCGTGCAGGAGATCGCCAAGGCGTCGGAACGGGCCGCGGCGCTGACCGGGCAGCTGCTCGACTTCTCGCACCGCCGCGTCGCGGACGAGCGCGAGCTGGTGGCGGTCGCCCCGCTGGTGCGCGACCTGCGCGTGTTCCTGAAGCCGCTGCTCAGCGCCGGGATCGACGTGGCGATCCTGGCCGGCGACGAGACCGCCCATGCGCTGGTCAACCCGGTGACCCTGAGCCAGGCGCTGCTGAACCTGGCGCTGAACGGCCGCGACGCCATGCCGGACGGCGGTACCCTGACCATTTCGCTGGCGGTTGAGCGGCCCGACGCCGCCTTCTTCGCCCGCCATCGCGACCTGACGCCCGGCCGCTATGTGGCGATCCGGGTGAGCGACCAGGGCGGCGGGGTGCCGGCGGCGATCCGCGACCGCATCTGGGAGCCCTTCTTCACCACCAAGGAGCCGGGCAAGGGCACCGGGCTTGGGCTGTGGATGGTCTACGGCACCGCCCAGCAGGCCGGCGGCGCGGTCGAGCTTGAAGGGGAGGAGGGCCGCGGCGCCACCTTCGCGGTGTACCTGCCCGCCGCCGATCCCCCGGCGGCGCCGGCGGCGTCCCCGGGGCGCGACCTGCTCCAGGTCGCCGAGGGCGAGGGGGCGGCGATCCTGCTGGTCGACGACGAGGACTCGGTGCGCCGCTACCTGCGCCTTGCCCTGGAGGAGGCCGGCTGCACCGTGACCGAGGCCGCCGACGGGCTGGAGGCGCTGGAGCGTTACGACGGGGCCGGCGGCCTGTTCGACGCGGTGGTCAGCGACGTCTCGATGCCGCGGATGAACGGGCCGGAGCTTGCCCGCGCGCTGGAGGGGCGCAACCCGCTGCTGCCCATCCTGTTCCTGACCGGCTACGCCTCCAAGGAGACGGCGGCCGGGCTGACGGCGCAGGCCGGCCGGCAGATCGTGATGAAGCCGGTTGCGCCGGAACGGCTGCTCCAGGCGTTGCGCGACCTTCTGGCCGTGTGAGCCGGAAATGGACGCCGACCGCCAGCAGGCCGCGGCCACCGAAGCCGCGGCGGAGCTTCCCGCCACCCCTCCCGTCAGCCCGGGGGCCAATCCCGGGGCCAATCCCGGTCTGGACATGGGTGACGGCGGCATTCCCGCCGGCTGCCGCGAGCCTGCCGACTTCTACGCCCCGGTCGGGCGCGACAGCGTCGGCCGCCTCTGCCGCCGCTTCCTCGACGAGAATGCCCTGACGGCGACGGAGCTGCTGCACCATCCGCGCCACCAGACCGCGCTGTCCAACACCGCGACCTTCGTGGCCATCCTGACCCAGGCCGAACGGGCGATGGACCGCAAGGGCGCATTGACGCCGCTGGTCAACGAGGTCGCCCGCCTGACCCGGGAACGGGTGAAGGAGCACCCGCCGCCGGAATTCCTGCCCGACTCCTATGTCGGCACCGCTGCGGAGCTGCTGTCCAATGGCGGCTTCCTCGGCCGCTTCCTGCTCGATGCCGCGGTGACGCAGCACATCGCCATCGGCCGCAACTTCGCCGAAAAGGCCGAAGCGCTGCTGACGCTGGCGGACGCGACCGAGCATCCCGACGCGCTGGCGCCGCTCGAACGGCTGCTGGGCGAGATCCTGGCGAGCGACGCCGGCACCGCCTCCTGCGCGCGGGACGCACCCTTCGTCACGCTGATCGACCTGATCGTGACGCCGATCGCCGCCGACCGGCCGATGCCGGAGGATGCGCCGCCTGTCTTCCGGCGGCTGGACGCGCTGATGCGGCGGGTGCCGATGCCGGGCCTGCGCGAGGCGCTGGCCGCCGCCTTCCGCCGCGAGATGGCCAAGCCCGCCTGTTTCACCATCTCCAGTGCCGGCGACATGTACGGGATCGAGGCGGTCCAGCGCGAGATCCTGGCGCTGAGCGACCTGTCCGCCCGCCTGCGCGACCGCGACGGCAACTATGCCGGCGGCGCCCGGACAGAGGCCGCGCTCCAGCGCCGCACCGCCCTGCTGGTCAACGAGGACACCGTCCCCGAGATCACCCGCGGCCGCAACTTCGTGCAGAAGCTGCGCATCCTGTTCGTGATGCAGAAGATGCCGCTGTCACCCACCGCGGCGAAGGCGGTGACCGTCTATCTGCGGAGCTTCTTCGACAGCCGCGACTTCGCCGGCCGCCTCATCGATTGCTGGAAGGAGCGCAACGAGAAGCTGAAGGGGCTGGCCGAGGTGCAGCGGATGGTGCTGGCCAGCGCCTTTCCCGAGGAGGAGCGGGATTGTCTGGCCGGCCAGATGGACGATATCCAGAACGCCTTCCTGCGCACCCAGCGCGTGCTCGCCCCGCTGATCCAGGCGAAGGACGACCCGCCGACCGACGCCGTGCTCGATCTGGTGCGGCTGGCGGGGGAGGGGGGCGTGTGCACCGGCAAGAGCCGGCTGGCGGTGGCGCGCGTGCTCTACCGCCATTGCCACCGGCCGCGCTTCATCCGCCATGTTCTGCTGAACGCGCCCGGCCCGAAGGAGCGGGCGGCGCGGACGGGCTGGCTGCGCCAGTCGCTGGCCATGGTCGGCGTGCCCTTCATCGACCTTGCCGCCCTGCGGGTGCTGGTGGTCGACGACGAGGAGGGACCGCGCGCCCTGGTCGTCTCCGTCCTGCGCGACCTCGGGATCGGGCAGGTCGACACCGCCGCCGACGGGCAGGAGGCGCTTGAGCGTTTCCGGACGGACGCCGTTGGCTACGGCCTGATCATCTGCGACTGGATGATGCCGCGGCTGAACGGGCTCGACCTGTTGAAGCGCGTGCGCGAGACGAACAGCGACCTGCCGTTCCTGATGGTCACGGCGCTCGCCACCATGGAGGCGGTGAAGAAGGCGCTGGCCCACCATGTCAGCGGCTACATCGCCAAGCCCTTCACGCCCGACCAGCTGGAGGAGAAGATCTTCCTGGTCCTGGTGCAGAAGGGCATCGGCGACTGAGGGGGCGACTGAAGCGCGGCTGAGGGGGCGATCGGGTGGCGCCCGCTCAGCGGAACAGGCCGGGCACGATCTGCACGATGAAGCCGGAGGCCGACACGATCAGCACGGCGTCATGGCCGGCGCGGACCCAGCGATGGCCGGGCGGGGGGCGGCGCAGATGGTGGGCGGCGGGCTTGGCGATGACGTGGCGCTGCGCGCGCCATTCCCTCGGCAGGCGCTGGCCGGCATGCCAGCCGCGGCCCTCCGGCGGGCCCGGACGGAAGTCGGGCCGATGGACGGGGTGAGGGGCGGGCCGGGGAGCGGGATTGTGGGCATTCGGACCATGGCTGTCCCGGTTGCGGTCGTCCCGATCATGGGTCCGGTCCTGATGCTGTGCCTGATAGGGGCTGCCACGGTCGTCCGGCCCGGGCTGCCACCCCTGGGCCAGCGCGGGGGTGCCGGTCGCCGCTGTCAGGGCGATCATCGCGGCGGCCACGGCAAGCAGGGTCTTCTTCATGGACTGACATCCTCATCGGTCTGGTGCCGGCCGGCGGTGCCGGGGGCATCCCATGGCGACAGGATGGCGCGCGACCATTGCCGGCTTGTGTCCGCCCGCCGGTCATTCGGTAACAGACTGTATCCGCAGCCGCTCCCACTGCCGCCACTCCCGTCGCCGGCAGAGTCGCGGGGACGGAGAGCGGCTTGGGGACGGAATGCCGGCCCGCCTGTTGTCGTCGGAAGACCTTACCGAAGGAGCAGTGCGATGGCGGACCAGAAGCCCGGCGACGGCCATATCCTGTCCAACGAACCCGACCGCGACATCGCCGACCCGCTGGAGGCGGCCAAGCAGGTGGTCGAGACCGGCAAGCCGATCACCCCCGACACCGAATCGGCCAAGCACATCGACCGTCCTGCCGAGAAAGGGCCGGCCGAGAAGGGCAAGGCGGGGAAGAAGGGCTGAGCAGGGCTCCGCCGCATCCTTTCCTCTCCGGGGAAAGGATGCGGCGGCTTGGCGCGGATCACGGCGGCGCGGGCCGGAGCGTCTAGCGCAGTTCCAGGCCGGCCTGTCTGAAGGCGCGGGCCAGCGCGTCGACGATGGCCGGATCGACCTCGCCGGTTCCGTAATCGAGGTTCATCACGGCGTACCACGGCACACCGGCCTTGTTCGCCAGCATCCGTGTCGACCAGCCAAGGCGCAGCCGTGCCTCTTGGCACTGCGTCCCGGTCATGATGCGTCGACTCCACACGTCAGCGTTCGCTTTCGATCCCCGGACGGCGGGCGGTCACGATGACCAGACCCATCACAGTTCCGATGACCTCGATAACTTTGCAAGAAAATAGCGGTCTTGTCATGTGTCTGTTTGCTGCAAAGTGAGACGCGCTGCTTTGCCGGATTGTCATGAAGCGCGACTTGCCGGCATTTTCAGCAAATCGCACAGGATTGCCCGGCGCATCCATTCGTCCTCCGCAGGATCATTGGGAGGACGGAGGAGTCTGCGCGTGGGCAAGGCTCTCCGCCGGCCCGGCTGGCCGGATTCTCCCGCCGAAAGCGCTTTCGCGCTCCAAGCCGCCGCCGCAGATTGCGGTCAGGCGAACGCCTTGGCGAGCAGGACCAGATTGCGGTTGCCCTCGCGCCGGTAGATGGCGCGGTCCATCGTCTTCTTGACCAGGAAGACGCCGAGCCCGCCGACCCGGCGGTCCTCGACGTCGCTGGTCAGGTCGGGCGGCGGCGCCTCGTCGAAGGGATCGAAGGCGGCGGCGTCGTCCTCGACCTCCGCCCGCATCTCGACCGCGTCCGACTCGAGCCGCACCCGGATCTCGTGGGGTCCGCTGTCGCCATAGCCGTAGGATACGGTGTTGGTGATCAACTCGTCGAAGCAGAGGTTGAACTTGAAGCCGAGACCGGGCGGCAGGTCGTAGCGCTCGATGAACTCGTCCACCGCGGCGGCAAGCCGTTCCAGTTCGGACAGCTCGTTGCGCAGGACCAGTTCCAGGCGGTTCGTCACGGTATCGTCCATCCGTTCCCCCATGCGCCGCCATCCTTCGATCGGTTGAGCCAGTGTCCCGTCACGCCGTCACGCCCGCCACGGCCCAGCGGCGCAAGGCCGTCAGGGCGATCCGCTCGACCTCGCTCCAGCCGAGTCCGCTTGCCATGTCGGCCAGCGCCACCAGCCGGGCGCGGGCGCCGGTGTCGGACACCGGGGCGTTGCCGAGGTCGGCCGTCAGCCCGGCGACCAGCCCGTAGAGCATGGTCGACAGGCTGTGCATCATCGGCGCGCAGTCCGGCGCGGTCAGCCGCGTGGCGAACAGATAGAGCTGGCCGACGCCGCGCAGGCGGGCGGCGAAGCTGTCCGCACTGGCGACCGTGTTTCCCCCGGCCATGTTTCCCCCGGTCATGTTCGCTTGGGCGACCTCGCCGCGCAACTCCTCCACCGACAGGCTGGCGAAACGGCCTGCGGCGGCGATGAACTCGGCCACTGCGTCCTGCGGCAGCCCGCCGGTGGCCTGCCCGCCGGTCTCGAACAGGCGCTGGGCCATCACGATCAGCTCCTCGATGTTGGCGAGGATGATGGCGACGCCGAAGCGGGCCAGCCCGTCGTTGCCGTCGGTGCAGGCGCGCAGGATCTGCGTCACCTTGCGGATGACCTGGACGGCGAACATCAGCATGGCGCTGCGGCTCTGCGCCAGCTCGGCCTCGGCCCCCAGCTCCTCCAGCGCATGCTGGAGCAGCTCCAGCCGCAGGAAGTCGAGCGACAGCATCTGGATGTCCGGGTTGTCGCCGTCCATCAGCACCCGGTTCAACTCGCCGGAATAGAGGAAGAAGCGGCCGGACAGGTCGAAGGCGATGCGCGCCGCCGACATCCGGGCGCGGTCGGCCGCCGGCGTGCCGGCCACCGCGCGGTTCAGCGCCGCGAACAGCCGGACCAGAGGCATCCAGTCGCGCCGCTGGCTCGCCGGGGCGGCGCGCGGCGCGGGGGCGGCGGCCACGATCAGTTCGGTCAGGGGCTCGATCCCGGCGCCGAGCAGCAGCGACTGCCAACGCTGCAACTCGCCGGTCGAGGTCGCCTGTTCGCCGCCGGCCTGCCAGTCGGCCAGCATGCCCAGCAGCTCGTCCAGCCTGCGCGCGTCGATCGGCTGGCCGGGGATGGCACGCAGCGCCGTCTCCAGCGCCGCCATCAGGGCGTTGCGGTCGAGCGGCGGGGCGATGTCCGGCGGCTCGGTGCCGAACAGGGTGAGCTCGGCGCTGGGGGCGGGCGCCTGCATGGTGCCGGCGACGGCCAGCGCACGGCGCAGCGCGTCGGCGAATTCCCCGGCGCTGGCGAAACGGTCGCCCGGCGCCTTGGCCAGCGCCTTCAGGATCAGGCCGTCGAAGGGCGGCGGCAGGTCCGGGTTGGCATGGGACGGCGGCGGCGGCTCGACGAACAGGATCTGCTGCATCACCGTGGCGACCGAGCCGGAGAAGGGCCGCCGCTGCGCCAGCAGGTAGTAGAGCACCACGCCGGCGGAGAACAGGTCGCTGCGCGGGTCGGCCTTCTCGCCGCGCAGAACCTCCGGCGCCATGTAGGCGGGGGTTCCCAGCAGGTCGCCGGCCTGGGTCAGGTCGGACGACGAGATCTGCGCGATGCCGAAATCGGCCAGCTTCGGCGTCAGGTCGTCCTCGACCACGATGTTGGCCGGCTTGATGTCGCGGTGGATGACGTTGCGGGCATGGGCGAAGGCCAGCGCGTCCAGCACCGCCGCCATCAGGGTGCCGCCCTGCTGGATCGACAGCGGCCGGTCGGCCTCCAGATACTGCTTCAGCTCCCGCCCGCGGATCAGCTCCATGGCGAGGTAGGGGGCGCCGCCCTGGGCCGCGTCCAGCGTGCCGTAGTCATGCACCCGCACGATGTTCGGGTGGTCGAGCTTCAGGCCGATCTGCGCCTCGCGCGCGAAGCGGGTCAGCACGGCGTTGCGTTCCGCCGCGGCCAGCAGCTCGCCGCGCAGCAGCTTCAGCGCCACCGGCCGGCCGTCGCGCCCGTCGGTGGCGCGGTACACCACGCTCATGGCGCCCTGGCCCAGCACGCCCTCGATCCGGTAGGGGCCGATGGGGCCGGGGAGTGTCGCGGCTACAGCGCCGTCGGGCATCGGAAACTCTCCAGCAGGTTCTTGCCGAACGGGTTGTTCACGCTGTCGGCACGCAGGGCGAAGACCGCCTTGCGCGTTCCCACCGTCACCGACAGGGTGAAGCGGTCGGGCTGCGGCGTGGACTCCAGCCTGCCGTCGGCGAGGAAATGGAACAGGGCCCAGGGGCCTTGGCGCGAAATCCCGGCCGGCTCGCCCGGCAGCGGCGGGCCGAAGCCGAGCCGCACGCTGCTGGTGCCTTCCGCCCCCGGCCATTTCATCACCTGCGGCCGCGGCGGTCCATGCTGATAGATCAGCGTCTGGCCGTCGATGTCCAGCGCCACCTGCGTCGCCTTGGCGTCCAGCTCGACCGGGGTGATCTCGAACACCACCTTGGCGGCGGCGGCCCCGGCCGGGAACAGGCTGTCGCGGATGCGGGCCGCCCGCTCGAACTGGTCGAGCACGGCGGGCGGGATGCCCAGATCGACCTGATCCACCTTCTGCCAGGCCCAGGGGCTGACCGTCATGTCGACGAAGGGCCGCAGGTTGGTGTTGAAGAACTGGTCGATCATGCCGCCCGGCGCGAACAGCTTGGAGAAGTCGGCGGAGGTCACGTCGACCGGGCTGGTCGCCACCATCGGGAAGCGGTTGTCGAGCGCCGCCCGGCAGAAGGGCAGGACGGACGACTGCCACGCCTTGTTGATCTGCGCCCGCGCCCCGCCGGCGCTGACGGTCGCCGCGCTCTGCGCCACCGTCGCGACCATGCCGCCGATGGGATCGGGCAGGTCGCGGGCGAGGTTGCGCAGCTGCGCCGCCACAGCCCCCTTGTCGGCGCCGCCGGCCAGCCCGGCCAGCAGCGCGCCGTTCTGGTCGGGCGCGTTGGCGGCCCGGGCGATCTGCTGGTACAGCTCGCCCAGCAGCTTCAGCGACTCGTCCAGCTTGGGCGGCGCCCCGCCTTCGCCCTGCACGAGGTCGCGCAGCGCCTTGAAATGATCGTTGATCGGCTGGCCCGGCGGCGGGCCTGCGGGCTGGAGCGAGACGCCGGCCAGCCGCGCCAGATAGGCGGCGTTGGTGCCGGTGGACTCCACGGCCTTCTCCCCCGCCTGCGCCTGCTGGGCGATGCCGGCCAGCGGTCCCCCTGCGACCGGACCCTTCCCGTCGGCCGGCTTGTCGTTCGGGCCGGGGGCCAGCGTCGTCTCGCGCACCATGGCGGTCAGCCACAGCTTCAGCGGCGATTGCGGGCCGGACAGGGTGTTCAGCACGTCGGCGGCCTGGTTCAGGCTGCGCAGCGGCACCACCACCACGTCGCCCAGCAACTCGTCCCACTGGCGGGCGTAGCGGTCGAGATAGACGGCCAGGATGCCCTTCTCCAGCCGCTGGGCGCTGGCGACCGCCTGCGGCCCGCTGCTCGGCTGGCCCAGCACCCAATTCTCGTCGACCAGCGCCTTGGCGACCTTGGGCAGCGCCGGCAGCACCGCCTTGTGGAAACCGTCATAGCCGTAGAGGCCGGGAACACCCTCGGACAGCGGCTTGCCCGACGGGCGGATCAGCACGCGGCCGGCCAGCGGCCCGGCATGGTCGACCAGCCGCCAGTCGGCCAGGCCCTGGATCTCCGGCCGGTCGCGCAGGATGGCGAAGCCGCGTTCGGCCAGCGGGTAGCGGGTCAGGCTCTGCCGTGCCTCCTCGACCAGCCCCTCGTCCAGCGGCAGGGTGGACAGCGGAGCGCCGAGCATCGTGTCGAGATGGACGCGCAGGTCGCGCCGCACCCCGTCATAGGCCGGGCCGGGCAGCGAGGCCATCCAGTCCAGCGCCATCCACTCGGACACCAGCGCCTTGTCGAGCGGCCCCTTGCCGGCCAGCATCAGGTAGACCTTCAGCGCCTGGAACAGATATTCGGGCCGGCCGCGCTCGCGGCGCAGCTGCTCCTCCATCCGCAGGAAGATGCGTGGCAGCAGGACGGTGCGCAGCGCCCGGCCATAGACCGTCTCGCCCTGCCGGCCCAGCCGGTCGCCCTGGTAGAGCCCGCCGGTCATCTCCAGCGGCGGCTCCCCGGCCGTGCCGGCGGGGATGGCGCGCAGCGTGTTCAGCGGCGGGACGATGGTGATGAAGTCGGTGTCGTCGATCCTGGTCAGCGAACGCGGCGCGGTCGCCAGCGGCTCCAGCTCGGCCTGCGCCCTGGCGGCGGCGGCGTCGACCCCGGCGACCAGCGCCGCGTTGCCGGTGAAGCTGTTGGCCCAGAAGGCCGCGACGCCCAGCCCGGCCAGCAGCATCGCCAGCATGGCGGCGCCGCGCAGCAGCCGGCGGCGCCGTTCCAGCCCGCTGTCGGTGCCGACCAGCCCGGCCTCGGCGAACACCACCTCGCGCAGCGTGCGGTTCAGGAAGAAGCTGCGCCCGCCGCTGCCGGCCGGCAGCACCGGCCGCTCCAGCCCGAAGGATCCGGCGACCATCTCCGACAAACGGTCCACCGGGGCGCCGTCCTGGGTGCCGCTGGTCAGGTAGACGCCGCGCAGCAGCGGCCGCTCCTCGTAGCGGTTGGGCTCGAAGATGACGGTCAGCAGGTCGGCGATGGCGGGTTTCAGCCCGGCGATCTGGGCCGGGAACAGCGCGTCGAGCGAGCGGCGCTGGATGTCGGATTCGCCATGCACGCGGTCCAGCACCCGCCGGGCGATGCGCGCGGTCAGCGCATCGAACTCGGCGGCGAAGCGGTAGACCGGGGCGTCGTCGCCCGTCCGGCCGCCCTTCAAGAGACCGTCATCGAGCGGGAAGGTGACGCCCCAAACCTGCTCGCGCTCCTCCCGGCTCAGATCCTCGAAGAACTCGGCGAAGCCGGCGATCAGGTCGGCCTTGGTCAGCAGCACATAGACCGGCACCCGCGACCCGACCTGTCCGCGCAGCTCCTTCAGCCGCAGCTTCAGCTGTTCGGCGTGGCCCCTGCGCTCATGCTCGCTCCAGCCCGCGAGGTCGGCGAGGCTGACCGCCAGCAGGATGCCGTTGACCGGCTGGCGCGGTCGGTGGCGCTTCAGCAGGCCGATGAAGTTCTTCCACACCTTGCCGTCGATGGCCGGCTGGCTGTCCTGGGTGACGTAGCGGCCGGCCGTGTCGATCAGCACCGCCTCGTCGGTGAACCACCAGTCGCAGTTGCGGGTGCCGCCGACGTCGCGCAGCGCCGATCGCCCCATCTCAGCCGCCAGCGGGAAGCGCAGGCCGGAATTGGCCAGCGCCGTCGTCTTTCCGGCCCCCGGAGCGCCGATCAGCAGGTACCAGGGCAGCTGATAGAGGTAGCGCTGGCCCCATTTGCCGCCGAAGCGCGCCTGGCGCAGCTGGTCCAGCGCCTCGCGCAGGCGGCTGCGCAGCAGGTCGGTCTCCTGGCCGACCGCGTCGGCGTCGGGATCGCCCTTGGCGGCGGGCGTCGCCTTGGCGAGCGCCTGCACCATGCGGTCGTTGGCGCTGCGGTGGCGGTAGAGCGACCATTGCATCGCCAGCGCCCAGACCAGCAGGATGGCGAAGGCCACCGCCAGCCGGACCGTCGGGTCGGCCAGCGGAAAGGCGCCGGACACGGCGACCAGCGGCCCCAGGAACCAGACCAGCCCGCCGAGGCAGAGCGCGGCGACCAGCGTCAGGAACCAGCGGGAGATCAGGGCGGACAGGATCGTCTTCAGCATCGGTCAGGGCGCCAGCACGATGTCGACGCGCCGGTTGGCCTGGCGGCCCTCCGCCGTCGTGTTGGGGGCGATCGGGTCGGTGTCGCCGCGCCCTTCGGCGCTGAGCCGGCTGCCGCCGTCCTTCCCGGCGTCGGCGCCCAGCACCTCGGTCATCAGCCGCTGGACCGTGGCGGCCCGCGCCTCCGACAGCTCCTGGTTGGAGGGGTAGCGCAGCGAGCGGATGGCGACGCTGTCGGTGTTGCCGATCACGCTGATGCGGCCCGGCTCCCGGCGCATCGCCTCGGCGACATGTTTGAAAACCTCGACATAGCGCGGCTCGATCCGGTCGCTGCCGGACGCGAAGACGTTGAGCCGGGTGCGCACGGTGGCCCGTCCGTCGCTGCCGCCGCTGACCTCGACCAGTCCGGCCCGGATGTCGGCGGCCAGCGCCGCGGCGATGCGCTCGGCCAGGGTCTGTTTCGGCGGCGGAGTCGGCAGGGTGGCCGGCGGCTCGATCCGGGCGATCTGCACCGGCCGGTCGGGGATCAGCCCGGCCAGCCGGCGATGGGCGCCGTCGGACTGGTCGGCCAGCGCGAAGACGAACCAGGAATAGAGCGCGGCCAGCAGAACCGCGATCAGCAGGGCGGGCAGCCACAGCGGCACCGTGGCCGCCAGCGGGCGGAATCCGTCGGCTTGGCCGCGCCAATGGGGCGACAGGTCGCGCTCGGCCTCGCCGCGCTGCTTGCGGATGACCCGGTAGAGCCGGTCGCGCAGCTTCGCCAGCTCGCTGTAGCCACGCTGGGTGACCCGGTACTTGCCCTCGAACCCGAGCGAGAGGCACAGGTAGAACAGCTCCAGTTCCTGCAGATGGCGGTCGGGCGCCTCGGCCATCTGGTCGAGCAGGTCGAAGAAGCGCTCGCCGCCCCAGGTTTCCTTCTGGATGGTCGACACCAGGCTCTTGTGCGCCCACAGGCTCTGGCTGCCCCAGGGGGTCGCCAGCACCACGTCGTCGACGGTCGCGCACAGCGCGTAGCCGGCGTTGCGGATCTGGGTGGCGGCCAGGCCGGCGCGCACGGTCGCCGCCTCGAACCGCTGCATCTCGGCGATCACCCGCTCGCGCAGGGACTCCACGTCGCGATGCTGGCCCAGCTCGCGCACCCGCACCACCATCGCCAGGATCGGCGCGGCGGCGGTGACCAGTGGGTTGTCGCTGACCGCGGACAACGCCGCCAGCGTGCCGTCGTCGAGCGGCCGGTAGCCGGGGGCGACGGGGGCGAAGGGCGCCGACGCCGGGGCGGGTTGCTGTGCCGCGGGCTTCGGCTGGGCCTGCTGCCCGAAGGCGGCGGGAGGGAAGGCCGATTGGCCGAAGGCCGGCGGTGGGAAGGCGGACGGCGCGGCGGACACGCCGCTCTGCCCGAAGGCCGGCGGCACCAGCCCGGCCGAGCCGGTGGAGAAGGGCGGCGCGGACGGCGCGGCTCCACCAGCAGGGGCAGGGGCCGCCGGGCGCTGGAACGCCATCGGCTGCATCACCGTGGCGTCGATGTCGTCCGGCTCCTCGAACGGGTTCTTGTCGGGCGGCGGCCGGACGCTCATGACGCCCCCTTCACGATCAGGTTGTGCGTGGCCGCGGGCGGCTGGCCGGCCGCGTTCGGCGCGCTCTCCGACTTGGGGGGTTCGGTCTTCGGGGCTTCGGCCTTCGGTGCGGCGGCGTCGGCCTTCGGATCCGTCTTCGCCTCCTCTTCCGCCGTCCCGGCTTCCGCCCCGGCCTTGGCATCGTCGGCCTCGCCCTCGCCGCGGGGGGTGAGGGTGACGGTGCTGGCGGTGGCGGTCAGCAGGAAACGGTTCGCCTTGTTCGGCTGGATCGTCCCCAGGGCACGCCAGCCGGCTTCCTCATAGGCGCGGAAGGCCGCGGCGACGGCCAGGGTCTTCACTTCCGGCTTGGGCTGGACGGTCAAAGTCTGGCGGCTGTCCGGCGCCACCGCCAGCTCCTGCCGGTCGAGCAGGGTGGGGCCGAGCGTCGCCTTGTCCTGGTCGATGATCTGGAAGAAGTCGGCGTTGGTGAAGGCGTCGCTCGGGCCGAGCTGGTAGAGCCGCAGCATCACCGGCGACGGCCGGCCGTTGGGATCGGGGTTCAGCGCCTTCGCGCCGACGACGGTCAGCTGGATGGTGGTCGGCGGCGGCGGAGGCGGCGGCGCGGAGGAGCAGGCGGCCAGCGCCAGTGCTGCGGCGAGGGAACCGGCGGCCCACGTCGTCGACCGGACCCGGGGCGACCCCGTCCGGATCCGCGTGCAGCCGGCATTCCTGAACATCACCACACCTTTCCCCTTATACGAACGGGTATAGCAGGGCACGGACGGATGGTCATCCTTAACCAAAGGCGCCGCGGTGACAATTCCTCGACCGCCGGCTGGAGAGGTTGAACGCCGGGCGTCGGCAGGACAGACTCGGGTTCCGGGGATGGTCTGCAACGCCGTGGCGAATGGAATAAAGCGGGTTCGCGCACTGTTCATCGTTCCGGTCCCCACCGTTCCGCTTTCTGCCGTTCCGCTTTCTGGTCGACACTCGACGCCCGTTGGACAATTGACGAAGGTGCCTCCGCCATGCCCACGCTTTGGACCCGGATGAAAGCCGAACTGGGCGACAGCGACGCGCAGTTCCGTCTGGCCGAATCGCTGCGGCCGGTCGATGTCGCGGCGTCGGTGCCCTGGTACCGCCGCGCTGCGCGACAGGGCCATGTCGCCGCCCAGACCATGCTGGCCTTCCTGCTCGCCAACGGCATCGGCGTGCCGCCCGACCCGCGCCGCGCCGTCTCCTGGTACCGCCGCGCCGCCGCTCACGGCGATGTCGGCGCACAGAACAACCTGGGCTACATGCACGAACAGGGGGCGGGCGTCCCCTGCGACCCGGCCAAGGCGGCGCTGTGGTACCGGCTGGCCGCCCTCCAGCATTCGGCCGCCGCCCAGGTCAATCTCGCCCTGCTGCTGCTCGACGGCCGCGGGGTCGACCGCGACGACGTCGAGGCCGTGCATTGGCTGCGCCAGGCCGCGGCGCAGGGCCATCCGGCGGCGCAGGTCAGGCTGGGCCTCTGCCTGCGCGAGGGCGTCGGCACCGACCGCGACACCGACGAGGCCGCCCGCTGGCTCCAGGCCGCCGCGCTGCGCGGCGACCGCGAGGCGATGGCGGCGCTGGCCGCGCTCAACCGGGCCAGCCCAGACCTGGACGGACCCGACCTGGACGTCCTTAACCAAGGCGACGATGCCGCGGCGGAGGACGAGGAGGAGGCGTTCGACTGGCGGCATCAGGCTGAGCGGCGTCCCATGGAACGCGCCCACGCCGATTGGCTGCCGCCGGGCTGACGCCCGCTCATCCGATCACGCCCAGCCTGCGCCAGACCGGCAGGCTGTTGCGCAGGCACCAGCCCATGCTGTCGGCGATGGCCTGCCGGCCGGCGCCGTCGGCATTCTCCGGGGCGGCCAGCCGCCGCAGCGCATGGGCGACCAGTGCCTCCAGCTCTTCCGGCACGTCCTGGGCGAGCCCGTCATACAGCAGCGCCTCCACCGTGCTGACATGCAGGCCGGCCCCGCCGACCGAGGCGGCGAAGGCGCTGCTCTTGCGCCCCTCGCTGGTGGCGAGCTCGTTGGCGACGGTCCGGTTGTGGGCCAGCACCCCCGGCAGCGGCGTCACCGTCTCCGGCGGGTTCGGCACCGGCAGCGCCTGGCTCGAGCCGGTCAGCATGCCGGCGATCTCGACCGCCGACAGGTTGCCGCCGGCCTGCCGGACCTCCGGCAGCTCCATCAGCTCGCCGATGCGGCGCGGCCCCTCGGCCAGCGCGTCGAAGATCGGCTCGTAATGCCTGGCCTCCAGCGTCGCCTCGCCCAGCGGCACCTGGATGGCGGTGCGGGCGTCGCCGCGCGGGACGATCAAGGCCATCGCCATGTCCATCAGCATGGCGTCGCGCTGGGCCACGCTGATGCGCCGCGCGCCGCGGACGAAGACGTCGCGGCGAAAAGGGCGGCCGACGCAATAGTCCTTGAAGGTCTCGCGCAGGCTGGGCACGCCGATGGCGTCCAGCGCCTTGCGCTGGTCCGGCGTCAGCGACAGGTCGGGATAGTTCTCGAACAGGGTGGCGGAGCCGGCATAGGTCAGCTTCGCCTCCCCCAGTTCGCGGGCGACGTCGACATGGTAGAGCGGCTGCCAGCTGCCGTTGAGGTACTCGTGCGCCAGATAGACCGACTGCTCGGCGTCGTTCTTGGACTTGGTCTCGCCGCGCAGCTTGCCGAACATCGCCTCGTCGCCGAGGATCTTGGCGCCGGCCTTGTAGAGCTGTTCGGCGAAGTCGAGGCCGGCCTTGACCTGCCGGTCGCTGCGGTCGTGGATCAGGCCGGAATACTCATACAGCAGCCGCTGGAGCGGCATCATCGGCGCCCAGCCCGGCATGGCGTTGTAGCTGACATAGACCAGCCCGCCCGGCTTCAGCTTCTTCGCCAGGAAGCGCGCGATGGCGCCGCGGTTCATCGGGCTGACCCAGCTGTAGACGCCGTGCAGCGTGACGAAGTCGAACTGCGGCAGCTCCGGCCCCTCGCCGTCGGCCAGCTCGGCGAAGCTCGCCTCGTGGAAGGCGATGTTGGTCAACCCGGCGGCCTCGGCGGCGTCGCGGGCGCGGGCGATGTGGGCGGGGTGGAAGTCCACCGCGTGGAAACGCCCATGCGGGTTGGCCGCCGCGAACAGCGCCACCGTGGTGCCGTGGCCGCAGCCGAGCTCGCAATAATCGAAACCGCCTGCCGTCGAGGGCGGGGCGATGCCGTTGATCAGGCAGCTCAGCGTCAGATGCGCCGGACCCTGTTCACGGTAGAAGCCCGGCAGATATTCGATGTCCGACACATAGCCGGCACTCCAGTCGCTCATTGGGTCCTCGTCCTTCTACGGAGTGCGGAGGGCGCTGTGCCCCCTCCCCAACCCTCCCCCGCTTCGCGGGAGAGGGGGCTGCTCTTCCCTCTCCCGCGAAGCGGGGGAGGGAGGGGCCCGCTCGCAAGAGCGGGAGGGAGGGGGCACCACGCCCGCACGCCTCACAAATCCTGTACCGGAAACACCGCGTCCGACCGCTCGACCGGGCTCGGGGCGTGCAGCACCCAGCCGTTCCAGCCGAGCCGCGCGCCGCCGCGGTCGTCCTCGCCCTCGGCCAGCCGCGCCGCCGGCACCTCGGCGGCGACCAGCGTCACCTGAAGCTCGAAATCCAGCTCCGGCCCGACATAGATGCGGACCAGATCCTGCAGCTTCCGGAACTCGCGGCCTTCCGGCATGAAATCGCGGAACTGGGCGCGGTCGAGCGGGCCGATGCGCAGGCGGAACTTGCCCTGGACGTCCCAGGCGCGGTCGCCGGCCAGCGCGTCGATGCCCAGCCGGCAATGCTGCCCGTCCGGTTCGGACAGGCTGGGCAGGCGGGTCTGCCCGTCCGGCGCGATCGGCAGCCAGCCGCCGACGAAGCTCTCCACCGTCACCGGCCGGCCGAGGAAGTCCGACAGCATCTCCTGCAGGTCGGCGGCCGAACGGGGACCGCGCGACAGCAGGCCGGAGTAATGGAGCAGCGTCGCGTCCTCGACCGCCAGCCGCTTGGCGAGCGACGGCTGGCCGATGCCGACGAAGCTGCCGATGGCGGTGCTGACCGGGTCGGGCTCGCGCTCCCCCTGGCCGCGCTCGAACGACACCGGCAGCCGGTACTTGGCCCAGGCGCGGTAGAACAGCGAGAAGCTGCGGTGGTGGAAGATGTCGAAGAAGTCGCGCAGCGCCCGATTCCGCTCGCGCAACGACCGAATCATCTGCTCGGTGTAATGCTGCGGCAGCACGCCCAGCGGCCCGACCAGCCCGAGGAAGGCGCCGACCAGCGTCGGCGGCCGTCCGTCGGCTGCCGCCTCCGCCGCCGCCACCTGATTGCCGGGGAAGGTCAGCGAGGTCTCGGCGCGCAGGCGCACGACCTCCTCGCGCGGGTCATGGTCGTGGCCCACGGCATGGCGGCGCGCGGTGCGCGGATCGCGCGCGTCGCGCCGGGCCTGCCATTCCAGCACTCGCACCGCCTGGAAGAAATCGAAGCGGTGGGGGGTGCGGAACAGCCGGTCGATCACAGAAGCGGGCGGTTGCCGGCGCGGGCGGGCCATGTGCGGAGCACTCCGGTGCGGCCCTTGACCGTAGCGGTCAGCCGCGTGAAGGAATTGATCGAGCAGTACAGCCCAAGGAAATGGTCGAGGATCATCGCCAGCAGGAACATGCCGCTGCCGCTGAAGCGCTGCGGGTCGAATTCGATGCCGACGTCGATGCCGCGGCAGATGGCGTCGCCCCAGGCGACGTCGTCGGGACGCGACGGCGCCCGCGCGGTGCCCCGCCTGGTCGTCACCTTGACGATCCCGTCGGCGATGCCGCGCGTCTCGGCGGAATTGCGGAAATCGTAGAGCCGCAGGATCTCGCGCAGCGCCTCCGTCCCCTCCTGGCCGCCGCTGATCGACAGATGGTTCAGCAGCAGGTGGGAGACGAGGCGCCAGCGATGGCCCTTGCGCTCGGCGATGCGCAGCGTTGCGGTCGGCGGCGTCAGGCAGGCGACGCCGGCCACCGCCGCCATGCCTTCCGTCAGCTTCAGGTGCGGATGGCCGCCGCCATAGGGCAGCTGTCCGGGCAGGTCGCGGTTCAGGCAGGTGGTTTCCACCGACAGCACCGAATCCGCCGGGCTGGACGGGTCGAAATCGAGGTCGACCAGCGCCAGATGCACCTCGGTGCCGGGATCGCGCCCGCCGGCCGGGCGGCGGCTGGCGGTGTAGTAGGTGCGGGTTGCCGCCTCCGCCCCGCCGTGGCGCAGGCCGTAGAAGGGCAGGAAGCGCCGCTGCGTGCCGTCCGGATCGGTCGCCAGCACGCCGTCGACCGAATGGACCTCCAGTGCGCCGGGACGCCGCGCGTCGGGAACGACGCGGTGCTCGTGCTGGGTCTGGGTCAGCGCCACCGGCTCGGCCCGCTGGCGGAACAAATTGACCACCGGTGTGCAGCCCAGCGCGAAATTGTCCTTCGACACCGCGCGCTCCAGGTCGCCGTCGGTGCTGTTCAGGTAGATGAACACCTCCAACGTGTTGCCGGCGCGGCGCAGCACCTTCGGCGAGATGTCGAGGTCGAAGAACAGGAACTTCTCGGGGAAGGCGAAATACTCGGTCAGCAGCCGGTAGCCGCCATGCGAGCGGGCGGGGTAGGGCAGCATGCCCTCCTCGTCGCCGAAGCCGACCGGGCGGATGGCGCCACTGCCGAGGATGACCGCCTTCTCGTCGCGCGGATCGTCGGCCAGCGCCACCGAGACGGCGTTGTTGAAGATCAGCTCGTGCAGGGCATAGACCTGCTGCGGCTGGCCGCGCAGGAAGAAGCGCAGGGTGTGCGGCCCCAGCTCGGTGAAGGACATGTCCGGCACGCGGCAGCGCAGGGTCAGCCGCAGGGCCGCCACAGCGTCGGCCGCCCGCGGGTTGGGCGGCGCCACCAGCGGCCGGCCGGCCAGCACCGCCTGATCCAGCTCGATCGGCCACAGCGTCGCCGGATAGACGGTGCGGAAGCGGCAGGTTTCCCCGCGCAGCGCCTCGGTCTCCAGCTCGGTCCCCTTCGCCACGATGTGGGAGCCGGTCAGGTCCGGGCTGCTCTTCATCTGCACCACCGCCATCGACGGGATCGGCGCGAGGTAATGCGGGTAGAGCACGTCGAGCAGCGTGTCGACCAGCTCGGGATATTCGTCGTCCAGCTTGCGGCTGATGCGGGCGTTCAGGAAGGCGACGCCCTCCAGCAGCCGGGCGACATGCGGATCCTCCACCGCGTCGGCGCTGAGCCGCAGCCGGCCGGCGATCTTGGGATGCGCCTCCGAGAACTCCGCCGCCATGCGGCGCAGATAGGTCAGCTCGCGGTTGTAGTATGGGAGGAGTTCGTCAGCCACGGCTCTTGCTCGTCACGGTGACCATGTTGGAGGTCGGATCGACCACCGAATCGAAGACCATCGGTTCGGGCGCCGGGTCGGCATGGATCAGCGCCTCGATCCGGAAGCGCAGGGTGCGGTCGGCTGGATCGCTGTTGTCGACCATGGCCACGGCCAGATGGGCGAAGCGCGGTTCCCAGCGCCGGATCGCCGCCTCGATCTTCGCCACCACCTCGCGCCGCCGCGATTCGGTGGCGACATTCTCGACCAGCAGGTCATGGCAGCCATAGCCGAGGATCGAGTCCGCCAGCTCCGTCAGGTCGTCCGGCCAGCCCAGCACCCGCCGCCGGGTGTTCAGCAGATTCTCCAGATCCCGCCGGATCGCCGCCCGCAGATGCGCGACCGTGTGCGGCCGCGGCGCCACATGCTCCGGCGTGTCGTCGAGCAGGCGGTCGAGGACCGACAGGGTGATGGACTGGTTGCTATCCATGGAGTGGCTTTCCTACAATCCCCCGCCCCGACCCTCCCCCGCTCTCAGCGGACCTGCGGTCCGCCTGTCGCGTCAGCACAAAGCGGAGCTTTGTGCGAGAGCTGGGCGGGGGAGGGGGATCGGTGCTTGTTCGGGAGAGTGGCGGCAGTCCCTCCCCCGCGAGAGCGGGGGAGGTCAGGTGGGGGCACCGGAGGAAAGACCTCACACCGTGCCCGAGAACTCCAGCGTTCCCAGCTGCAGCATCGGCACGCTCTCATCGCCGACCAGGAAGCAGCGCTGGCCGGTGCCGCGGACCGGGGCGTCGGGGTCGTCCGACCATTCCGTCACCCGGCCCAGCTTCACCGCCGTTTCGGCGTCGGCCGGGGCGCCGCCATAGAGCGTCGGCAGATAGACCTCGCCGTCGGGGCCGCCGCGCACCACCATGTGGGCCGGGCGCCACAGCAGGTCGCGCGGCCGTTCGGGCGCGCGGAACTCGACCAGTTCCACCGTCTCGGTGGCGATCCAGAAATACTTGCCGGTGCTGGTGTAGACCTCGAAGAAGCCGCCGGTCAGGTCGTCCAGGTCGCGGAAATCCTCGAAGGCGACGCCGTCATGGCTGCCGGACATCGGCGGGCGCAGCTCCTCGGCCTGGGCCAGCTTGGCCACCGCGTCGGCGATCTCGCCGGCGCGCAAGGCGACCAGCGCCTCCAGATGCAGGCGCAGATGGTCGGCCGGCTGGTCGATGAATTCCGGCACGCGGCCGTCGGCGAACAGCTGGCGCCGGGCCTGCTCGGCGCGCACCAGCTGGCGGAACAGCGCCATGGTGATGGCGACCTGCGGCTCCTGCAGGCCGATGGTGTCGAGCTGGAGGTCGGCGCGCTCCAGGTTGCCGGCGAAGCTCAGCAGCTCGGCCAGGAAGACGCGGCGGTCGAGATCGGTCGGGTTCTTCTTGATCTCGCCGTTCAGCGTGGTGATCGCCTCGTCGAGGCGGCCCGCCTGGAACAGTTGCGCTGCGGTTTCGCTCATGATCGGTGTCTCTCCCTGGATGGAGCGGCTGAACGGGTCAGGCGGCCCCGCCGGTTTGTGCCAGTTCGGTCACCAGCTTGAAGGTCGAGAAGACCTGGTCGAGCTGGAAATGCGGCCGCAGATGGATGATGCACTGGTAGTTGCCGGGCTTTCCCGGGATGGCGCGGACCTGGATGCTGCCCTCGCGCAGCGGATAGCGCGCCTTCTGGTCCTGGCTGGCGTCGTCGTTGCCCAGGCAATAGCCGTGCAGCCAGCTCTGCAGGTCGCGCTCGCATTGTTCCGGCGTGACGAAGGCGCCGATGCGGTCGCGCACCATCACCTTCAGGAAATGGGCGAAGCGCGCCACGCAGAACATGTAGCGCAGCATGGCCGACAGCCGGGCGTTGGCCGTCGCCGTCGTGTTGGTGAACTGGCCGACCCGCTGGACCGACTGGTTGCCGTAGAACACCAGGTAGGGGGTGTCCTTGCAGCGGCTGACCGGGATGAATCCCAGCTCGTCGAGGTCGCGTTCCAGCTGGTCGGAGATCGAGACCTCGACCGAGAATTTCTGCGCGACCTTCGCCTCGTCGGTGGCGAAGTCCGGCACCACCAGCTCGGTCACCAGCCCGCCGCTCACCACGTCGCGCTGCGCGCCGCGGATGTCGGCGAACCAGCCATGCTGGAGGAAGGAGCGGATCAGCACGGTGCCGAAGGCATAGACCGCGTTGCCCCAGCAATGGTCCTCCAGCCGCAGCCCGCCGCGCCCGGCGACCAGCCGGTCGCGCTCGGTGTCCCACAGCTCCAGCGATTCCTCGCGGAAGCGGAAGCCGTGGCGGGCCTGCGGGTCGTCGCCATAGGGCTCGCGCATCAGCACGCGCGGCAATGCCACGCCGACGAAGCGCGAATCCTCGGTTTCCTGGAAGCGTTGCCAGCGCTGGTATTCGGCCTGCCGCAGCACCGTCTTCATGTCCAGCGGCAGGCCCAGCTCGTGGAAGGTCTCCAGCCCGAACAGCTCCGGCGCCGCGCCGACGATGGCGGGGGTGAAGGCGGCGGCGGCGACCTGGGCCAGCCCCTTCAGGCCGGACACGTCGTCGGTCGGCCGGTCCTTGCTCGGGCGGTGCTGGACGGCGTAGTCGCACAGCAGCACACCGTAGGGGCGGCCGCCGGGCATGCCGAACTCGTCGCTGTAAACCTTGTTGAACAGCTGGCTCTGGTCGAACTCGATGGCGCGTTCCTGGTCGCGGCACAGTTCCGGCCAGGTCAGGTTCAGCAGCCGCAGTTCCACCGTCTCGGCGGACTGCGCCTGCTTCACCAGCGTGCGCACCCCGCGCCACGAGCCTTCCAGCGACTGGAAACGCCTGTGGTGCAGGATGGCGTTGACCTGGTCCGACAGCAGCGCGTCGATCGCCGCGATGTCGCGGTCGAGCGCGGCGCGCAGCCGGTCCAGGCTGTCGTAGACGGGAAGCGTGATGCCGAACCACAGGCGGAGCGCGTCGCCCGGCCCCTTCGCCGCCAGGAAGGCGTCGAGGAGGCCGGAATCGTCGCGGCCGAGCGCCATGTCGACCGCCCGCAGGCGCAACGGCCGCTCAAGGACCGTCGCGTCGGCGTCGGCGTCGTGAAGATCGGCCGCTGCCTCGCTCATGCGGCTATCAGCCGGCCTGCGGGATGCGGGCGACCATGCGCATGGAGGTGGTCAGCTCCTCCATCTGCAGCCACGGGCGCATCCAGGCGACGGCGTTGTAGGAGCCGGGCTTGCCCGGGATCTCCTTTACCTGCACCGACGCCTCGGCCAGCGGATACTTCGCCTTCATCTCCTGGCCGGCGGCCTCGTTGCCGTTGACGTAGTTCAGGATCCAGCGGTTCAGCCACGCCTCGCAGTCGCTGGCCTCCATGAAGGAGCCGATCTTGTCGCGGCCCATGATCTTCAGGTAGTGGGCGAAACGCGAGGTCGCCATGATGTAGGGCAGGCGGGCGGAGATCGCGGCGTTCGCGGTCGCCTCCGGCCGGTCGTACTTCTTGGCCTTCTGCGCGGTCTGGGCGCCGAAGAAGACGGCGTAGTCCTGGTTCTTGTAGTGGCAGAGCGGCAGGAAGCCCAGCTTCGACAGCTCGGCCTCGCGGCGGTCGGTGATGCCGATCTCGGTCGGGCACTTGGCGTCGCTGTCGCCGTCGTCCGAGGTGAAGGTGTGGAAGGGCAGGTTCTCGACCTTGCCGCCGCCCTCGGCGCCGCGGATGGCGGTGCACCAGCCATACTGCGAGAAGGCGTTGGTCAGGCGCTGGCCCATCGCGTAGGACGAGTTCATCCAGCAATAGTCGTTGTGGTGCATCGGCCGGGCGACGCCGCCCTCGTACGGGGCCTCCTCGTACTCGAACTCCTCGATCGGCTTGGTGTTGGCGCCGTAGGGCATGCGGGCCAGCACGCGCGGCATGGTCAGCGTGACGAAGCGGCTGTCGTCGCTCTCACGGAAGCTGCGCCACTTGGTGTACTCGACGCTGTCGAAGATCTTCTCCAGGTCGCGCGGCTTCGACAGCTCGGTCATGTCCTCGAAGCCGAACAGCTTGGGGCTGGCGGCCGAGATGAAGGGCGCGAAGGCGGCGGCCGCGACGTTGGAGACGCCGGTCAGCAGCTCCATGTCGTCGGGGTGGTTGGTGAACTCGTAGTCGCCGATCAGCGCGCCGTACGGCTCGCCGCCGGCGATGCCGAACTCGTTCTCGTAGATCTTCTTGAACAGGTGGCTCTGGTCGAACTCGACCGCCTTGGAGATGTCCTTGTACAGGTCCTTCTTCGGGCAGTTCATGACGCGGATCTTGAGGTTCGCCCCCGTCTCCGAGTTCATGACCAGATAGTTCAGCCCGCGCCACGATCCTTCCAGCTTCTGGAACTTCTCGTGGTGCATGATCGCGTTGAGCTGCTTGCTGATCTTGGCGTCGATCGCGGCGATCGCCTTGTTGATCGTCTGGCCCAGGTTCTTGTTGAAGGTGACCGTGCCGGCCAGCGCTTCCTGGGTCAGGGTGCGCAGCAGCTCCTGCGCACGGTCCGGCTCGGTCTGCTTGGTGGCGGCGATGGCCTGGTCGAGGATCGAGAGGCCGGTACCTTCGGCAACGGCGCCGGTGGCGCCTGCGCCCTGGGCTTGAGCGTCGCTCATCGGATCAACCCTCCTTCTTCTCGGTGCCCAGCTCGCCGCTCAGGGCGGCCAGCTCGTCGGTGTTCTGCAGCACGCGCTCCAGCAGCCCTTCCAGCTCTTCCGAGCGGTCGGCCTTGCTCAGCAGGTCGCGCAGCTGGTTGCGGGTCTCCAGCAGCTTGCGCAGCGGCTCGACCTGCTGGACGACGCGGCCCGGCTCGAAATCCTCCATCGACTTGAAGGCGAGATCGACCGACAGCTGGGTGCCGTCTTCGGCCAGCGTGTTGTCGACCTTCATCTTCAGGCCGGGCGTCATGCGGGCCATGACGTCGTTGAAGTTGTCGCGGTCGACCTGGATGAACTTGCGGTCCTTCAGCGGCTTCAGCGCCTCGGTCGGATCGCCCGAGAAGTCGCCGAGCACGCCCACGACGAAGGGCAGCTCCTTGACGACGGTCGCACCTTCGGTCTCGACGTCGTAGGTGATGTGGACGCGGGGCTTGCGCACGCGATCCAGCTTCTGGTGGATACTCGCCATGTGATCGGACCTCCCTGCTCACGCCGTAGGATAGGCGGTGATCGTCAATACCCGGATTGTTCGGCCGGCGGCGGCGCCTTGGCGCCGGACGCGATGAAGAATTGCCGACGGGTTTCCTCGTCGGTGATGAGTTCCTGCAGGAGTTCCTGCAACGGCATGCGGCCGCGGCGCACCACCTCCTCCAACGTGTAGGAGATGGGGGAGTGCGGCTCCGTCTTGCGGAAGAAATCGGCGACCTGCAAGAGGACTTTGAAGCCCTCCTCGCGGGTGGCGACGGCGCCGCTGGCCTGGGCCTTCGCCGCCGCGGCCACCGTACCGCCCCCGCCGCCGGAGGCCACGGGGTCGGCCGGGCCGGCCGCCGGCGCCGCCTCGGCCGGCTCGTCGCCGGAGAGCGTCGCCAGCCGGTCGCGCGCGGCATAGTTCACGGCATCCAGCGCGGCGGTCAGCACGTTGCGGATGTTGCCGGCCGGCGGCGCGTCGTAGCCGGCCTTGTCGTAGAGGATCTTGCCCAGCGTCTCGAACGCGTCGATGGCGCCCTGGATGTCCTCGACCAGAATCTTGAATTCCGACGCCGGGGTCTCGCGCACGCTCTGCTCGAACTGCTCCCAGGTGACGGCACCGTTGTCGATGCGCGCCTGGCGGCGCGTCTCGTCGGTGATCTTCGCCAGCTCGACAGCCTGCTCGTACTGCCAGAGCGAATAGGCGCTGTCGCCCAGCGTCAGCGGCACCTTGCGGATCGGCTGGATCAGCGTGCCGTCGGCCGATTCCCCGTTCAGGCCGGTCAGCGGGCCGACGCGGGTGGAGATGCCGTCCTCGTCGGGGGCGGGATAGAGGGTGTCCCAGAAACGCTCGACCAGGCCGCGCGCCAGGGCGAAGCCGTCGCGCAGGCCGGCATATCCCTGGGCCCGCAGCAGCGCCTCGATGAACCAGGCGGTGACCTCGAGATCCTTGGCCTGGGTGCGCAGGATCCGCGGGCTGACGTCGAGGATGGTCCGCCATTCCGGCAGAAGCCCGCCGGCGTCGTCATCCACATCCATCGACCGTTCGGCCGCACGCGCGGCGCTGCGGGCATCCTTGACCGTGTAGTAATCCGCCGAAGCATTCTCGCGGAGGTCGATACCGGTTTCGGACTCTCCCTCGATCGGCTGTAACAATTCCTCGATATCGAAAAGCTGCGGTGTCGGCATGAAGGAAAGCACCCTTTCCGCATTCATATGACGGGAGTCGGAGCCGGCAGGCGGTGCTACCCGATTTTGGGATAAGCGTTCGCGCCGACAAATTGATAGCGTTACTTATGTTGGTTCGACAAGGCTATTCGTCGTGCCCGGCCCATCCGGCGGAAATATTGCATATGCGTAACAATTCAGCGGTAGTGGTAGCCCGACAAGCTTGACGAATCGAAATTGCGAATGGATGCTGCCGGTCTGACGTCGGAACGAACCCATCCGGGATTTCCCTCAAGCGATGACTCGCGACGCATCCAGTCCTGCGATCTTCGGCCTCATCGCCGAAGCCGATGCGGCAGCCGGGAGTCCGGCGGCTGCGCCCGTTCCCGTTCCGGTTGAAAAGCGCGACGCCGCCGGCCGCCTGATCGCCCGGGTCGGCATCGCCGCCGGCAGGTTGGAGGGGCCTTGCCTCTTCTATGCGGAGGATGGCGAGACGGTGGTGTCGCGGATGACGTTCCGGGCCGGCCTGCCGGTCGTGCCGCCGCCGCCGCAGGTCATCGCCTCGCCCTTCCTGCCGGTTGCGCCGTCGGCGCCCGGCGATTCGCCGTTCTGACCGGCCGGAGATACGGACGATGCCCCCAGCCGCCCGCTTCGGCGACTTCATCAAGCAGGACACCCCGCACTGCCACGCGCCGATCCATCCGCCGGCCCTGGTGCCGACGCCGACGCCGCATCCCGGCCTGCCGCTGGCGATCATGCTGGGCAGCCCGACGGTGCTGATCGGCAAGATGCCGGCGGCGCGGCTGACCGACATCTCGGCGCCCTGCATGCTGCCGGGCTGCATCCCGGCCGGGCCGGGCATGATCTCGCAGGGGTCGGGAACGGTGCTGATCAACAATCTCCCCGCCGCGCGCATCAACGACATGACCGCCCACACCAGCTGCGTCGCGCCGATTCCGGGGCCGGTCGGCAAGGTGATGCCGCCCGGCTGTCCGACCGTCATCATCGGCGGCTGAGCGGATGAAATTCGGCCATTTCGAAGCCCTGCGCCCGGTCTGCCCGCGCTGCCTCGCCAACCGCGGCGCCGCGGTGCCGCTGGCGCCCGGCATCGTGGAGGAGGCGACCGCGGACTCGGTCCGCTGGGGCACGCTGGTGTGCGGCGACCCGGCTTGCGCGATGGAGTATCCGATCGTCGACGGGGCGCCGATCCTGGTGCCCGACCTGCGCGGCTGGATGGCGGCCAACGCCCATCTGCTGACCATGCGCGCCGACATTCCGGCGGCGATGGAAGGGGTGCTGGGCGACGGCTTCGGCCCCGACAGCGCCTTCAACGCCACCCGCCAGCATCTGTCCAGCTACGGCTGGGACCATTACGGCGACCTCGATCCCGCCACGCCGGCCGGGGAGGCCGCGTCGGTGGTGCGCTGCCTCGCCGCCGGGCTCGACCGGCTGGGGCCGCTGCCGGCCGGGCCGGCGCTCGATCTCGGCTGCGGCGCCGGGCGCACCTGCTTCGAACTGGCGGCGCGCGGCGGCGGGCTTGTGCTCGGGCTGGACCTGCACTGGCCGCTGCTGACGCTGGCGCGCCGGGTGATGGAGCGCGGCGAGGCGGTCTTCCCGCTGCGCCGCTCCGGCATCGCCTATGACCGGCGGCAGGTGGAGGCGCGGTTCGATGCGGCCGGGCAGGTCGATTTCTGGATCGGCGACGCGCTGTTCCCGCCCTTCGCCCCGCAGGGCTTCGCGCTGGTGGCGGCGATGAACGTGCTGGATTGCGTGGCGTCGCCGCCGGCGCTGCTCCATGCCATCGACCGCTCGGTGGCCGAGGGGGGCGGCGCGCTGCTGGCGACGCCCTTCGACTGGTCGACCCAGGCGACGCCGGTGGAGGCCTGGCTGGGCGGCCATTCCCAGCGCGGCGACGATGCCGGCCGCTGCGAGGCGATGCTGGCCCGCCTGCTGACGGCGGGGGCGCACCCGCAATCGGTCGGGCGGCTGCACGTCCATGGCGAGCCGCTGGACATGCCCTGGACGGTTCGCATGCATGACCGCGCCTATATGCAGTACAGGACGCATCTGGTCATGATGCGCGCATGAAGCGGGAAGGAAAGAGCATCGGACCGCCGATCCTGCGAAGCATCGCAGTGGATTTTTCCAAATGGCTTGGCCACAGTTCGACTTGCAGCCGCGGGACGAACGGACCGGCCGGTCAGGCGAACCGGATCGGGGCGAGCGGGCGTTCCGGGTGCTCTGCCCGCAACGGTTGAAGTAACAGAGGTCATACGAAGGGGGTGGAGCTATGGTTGCGGTCGATCTGCAGAGCATGATTTCCCGGCTGAATCCTCTGTGCCGGCGGGCGCTGGAGGCTGCGGCCGGCCAGACGCTGTCGCGCACGCACTATAATTGCGAGATCGAGCACTGGCTTCTTCAGCTGATCGGCGCGGCCGACGGCGACATCTCCGCCATACTGCGCGTCTATGAGATCGATGCCGGCCGGCTGTCGGCCGACCTGACGCGGGTGCTGGACAAGCTGAAGACCGGCAACAGCCGGGCACCGGCGCTGTCGCCCAACCTGGTGCAACTGATGCGCGAGGCGTGGGTGCTGGCGTCGCTGCAATATGGCGAGGGGGCGGTGCGCTCCGGCCATCTGCTGGCGGCGCTGCTGTCCGACGAGTCGCTGGCGGCCCAGGCGCGCGACATGTCGGGCCAGTTCGCCCGCATCACGCCGGACACCCTGCGCCGCGATCTGCCCAAGATCGTCGCCGACACCGCCGAGGCGCGGACCTCCGCCCCGGTCGGCGCTCCCGGCGCCGGGGCCGCTGCGGGCGGTGCGGCCGGCGGTGCGCCGAAGGCGGGCGGGGCGACCCCCAACCTCGACCAGTACACCATCGACCTGACCGACCGCGCCAAGAACGGCAAGATCGATCCGGTGCTGGGCCGCGACGCCGAGATCCGCCAGATCATCGACGTGCTGACCCGCCGCCGTCAGAACAACCCGATCCTGACCGGCGAGGCCGGCGTCGGCAAGACGGCGGTGGTCGAGGGCTTCGCGCTGCGCATCGCCACCGGCGACGTGCCGCCCGATCTCCGCAATGTCCGCCTGCTGTCGCTCGACCTCGGCCTGCTCCAGGCCGGCGCCGGCATGAAGGGCGAGTTCGAGAACCGGCTGAAGGGCGTGATCGACGAGGTCAAGGGCTCCAGCCAGCCGATCGTCATGTTCATCGACGAGGCGCACACCCTGATCGGCGCCGGCGGGCAGGCGGGTCAGAACGACGCCGCCAACCTGCTGAAGCCGGCGCTGGCGCGCGGCGAGATGCGCACCGTCGCCGCCACCACCTGGGCCGAGTACAAGAAGTATTTCGAGAAGGACCCGGCGCTGACCCGCCGCTTCCAGGTGGTTAAGGTGGAGGAGCCGGCGGAGCCGGCCGCCGTCGACATGATGCGCGGCCTGACCGCCACCCTGGAGAAGCATCACAAGGTCCGCATCGTGACCGAGGGGCTGATCGAAGCGGTCCGGCTGTCCAGCCGCTACATCCCGGCACGCCAGCTGCCCGACAAGGCGGTCAGCCTGCTCGACACCGCCTGCGCCCGCGTGGCGATGAGCCAGACCGCGACCCCGCCGGCCATCGAGGACCGCCGCCGCACCATCCAGCTGACCGAGACCGAGGTCGCGATCCTGGAGCGCGAGGAGGCCATCGGCATCGACCATGCCGAGCTGCTCGCCGCGCTGAAGGACAAGATCGCCGCCACCCAGGCCGACCTGGAGGCGCTGGAGGCGCGCTGGACCAAGGAGCTGGAGCTGGTCCGCGCCATCAACGAGACGCGCGACCAGCTGGTCGCCGCGCACGAGCAGTCCAAGGCGCCCGCCGCCGAGGGGGCCGCTGCGGCCGAGCCGCTCGACGACGACGCGCTGAACGCCAAGCTCAGCGCGCTGACCGGCGAGCTGGCCGCGCTGCAGGGCGAGGATCCGCTGGTCAAGGTCGCGGTCGACGGGCAGGCGGTGGCCGAGGTGGTCGCCAACTGGACCGGCGTGCCGGTCGGCCGCATGGTTTCCAACGAGATCAAGACCATCCTCTCGCTGGCCGACCGGATGAAGGAGCGTATCATCGGCCAGGACCATGCGCTGGACGCCATCGCCCAGGCGATGTGGACCAGCCGGGCCAAGCTGACCGACCCGCGCAAGCCGATCGGCGTCTTCCTGATGGTCGGTACGTCGGGCGTGGGCAAGACCGAGACGGCGCTGACGCTGGCCGACCTGATCTATGGCGGCGAGCAGAACGTCACCACCATCAACATGACCGAGTACAAGGAGGAGCATAAGGTTTCGCTCCTGCTGGGTTCCCCTCCGGGCTATGTCGGCTTCGGCGAGGGCGGCGTGCTGACCGAGGCGGTGCGCCGCCGGCCCTACAGCGTCGTCCTGCTGGACGAGCTGGAGAAGGCCCATCCCGGCGTGCAGGACATCTTCTTCCAGGTGTTCGACAAGGGCACGATCAAGGACGGCGAAGGCCGCGACATCGACTTCAAGAACACCGTCATCATCATGACGTCGAATGCCGGCACCGACCTGATCCACAAGCTGTGCGCCGATCCGGAGACTGCGCCCGACGCCGACGGCCTGCTGGAGGCGCTGCATCCGGAGCTGCAGAAGAGCTTCAAGCCGGCCTTCCTCGGCCGCTGCACGGTCATCCCCTATTTCCAGCTGTCGGACGAGAATCTGTCGAAGATCGTCGTCCTGCAGCTGAACCGCATCGCCAAGCGGGTGGTGCAGAACTACAAGGCGGCCTTCAGCTATTCCGACGATCTGGTCCAGAGCATCGTCGGCCGCTGCCAGGAGGTGTCGAGCGGCGCCCGCAACATCGAAACCATCCTGGGCCGCACGTTGCTTCCGGAGATCTCGTCCCGCATCCTCGCCCGCATGGGCGATGGCGAGCCGATCACCCGCGTCCATGTCTCGGTCGATGGCGAAGACCGCTTCGTCTACGACATCGCCTGACGCCCCGGGGCGGGGCCGCAAAAAGTGGCGGGCGGTGACGCCCGTCACAGCGACCGCCTCAATTCTTTCGTAACCATACTGTACAGATCACGCTTACCTGCTAAGACCGACCCTTAAGAGAGCGAGGAGACAACCATGGCGATCTACATCAAGTACGACGGCATCGACGGCGAGGCCACCCACGAGACCCACAAGAAGTGGCTCGACGTCGGGTCGCTGCAGTGGGGCGTCGGCCGCGCCATCAGCACCCCGTCGGGTGCGACCACCAACCGCGAGGCGTCGGAGCCGTCGGTGTCGGAAGTGACCATCACCAAGCTGATGGACAGCTCCTCGCCGAAGTTCTTCGTCGAGTCCTGCACCGGCGCCATCGGCAAGAAGGTGCAGATCCACCTCGTCACCACCGGCAGCCCGGGCAACACCTATGCCGAGTACACCCTGACCAACGCGCTGGTCTCGGCCTACTCGATGTCCTCGGGCGGCGACCGTCCGTCGGAGTCGATCTCCATCAGCTTCACCAAGATGGAGTACAAGTTCATCCCCTACGACGACAAGAACAAGGCCGGCACGCCGATCTCGGTCTCCTACGACCTGTCGACGACCAAGAGCGCCTAAGTTCGGCTCCGCTTGCCCCGACCCTAACCCTCCCCCGCCTTTGGCGGTGGAGGGGATCTCTCCCTCCCCCGCGAAGCGGGGGAGGGTCGGGGAGGGGGCAAAAGCTCTTCCATATCAGCAACTTTCCCAACACAAGTAGGACCAAGCCCGCATGTCGGATGCGCCCACCATCTCGCAGACCGGCCGGCTTCTGTCGCTGACCTCGCCGCTTGGCGCGGACGCGCTGATCCCGGTGGCCGTCGAGGGGGAGGAGGGGCTGTCGCGCCTGTTCCATTACACCGTCTCGATGATCTCGCCGCGCATGACCATCGCGCCGGCCGACATACTGGGCAAGTCGCTGACGCTGTCCATCGCCCGCAAGGGCGGCAGCCCCCGCGTGATCAACGGCATCGTCAAGAGCTTCTCCGCCGGGCCGCTCGCCCTGCGCGGCTATCGCCGCTACACCGCGGAGATCGTGCCGGCGCTGTGGCTGGCCACCCTGCGCTCCGATTGCCAGGTGTTCCAGGAGAAGACCGTCGTCCAGATCGTCGATGCCATGCTGTCCGACTGTGGCGTGACCGAGGTGAAGAAGCAGGGGCTGTCCGGCACCCACAACGCCCGGCCGGTCTGCGTCCAGTACCGCGAGACGCATTACGATTTCATCGCCCGCCTGCTGCAGGACGAGGGCATCTATTTCTATTTCCAGCACGAGGCCGGCAAGCACACGCTGGTGCTGAGCGACAGCGCGTCGGGCTACACCGACTGCCTGGACAAGGACGTCGTCCATGCCGCCGCCTCCCAGGGCAACATGCTGGCCATCGACAGCTGGTCGCATTCCCAATCCTACGTGTCCGGCAAATGGACGCTGAAGGACTATAATTTCGAGACGCCCAGCACCGACCTGTCGGCCAGCACAACCACCGTGCTCGGCGTGTCCGCCTTCAAGTCGCACGAGCGGTTCGAATATCCCGGCAGCCACATGGTCAAGGCCGACGGCACCACCCTGTCCCGCCTGCGGATGGAGGAGACCGAGACCGGCTACGAGCGGGTGGAGGCCGGCGCGACCTACCGCGGCCTGTTCTCCGGCGGCAAGATCTCGATGACCGACCATGCGGTGAGCGCCGAGGTCGGCAAGGGCTATGTCCTGACCGAGCTGGCGCTGAGCGCGCAGGACGAGAGCCATCTCGGCAACAGCGGAGCGCCGCCGCACTTCTCCTGCCGCTTCGCCGCGATCCCCGAGGCAACCGTGTTCCGCCCGCCGCCGGTGCCGCGCCCGCGCACCCACGGGCCGGACACCGCGGTCGTGGTGGGTCCCAGCGGCGAGGAGATCTACTGCGACAAGTACGGCCGGGTGCGGGTGCAGTTCCATTGGGACCGCAAGGGCGCCAACGACGAGAAGAGCTTCGTCTGGCTGCGCGTCGCCCAGACCATGGCCGGCAAGAGCTGGGGCACGATCTTCACGCCGCGCGTCGGCATGGAGGTGCTGGTCGACTATATCGGCGGCGACCCCGACCGGCCGCTGATCGTCGGCTGCGTCTACAACGCCGAGAACATGCCGCCCTACACGCTGCCCGACAACAAGACCCAGAGCGGCATCAAGACCCGCTCCAGCAAGGGCGGCGACGCGGCGACCTTCAACGAGCTGCGCTTCGAGGACAAGAAGGACGCGGAGGAGATCTACTTCCACGCCCAGAAGGACTTCACCCGGATGGTGGAGAACGACGACAAGTTGACCGTCGACCACGACCAGACCATCACCGTCAAGAACGACCGCACCGAGACGGTGTCGGAAGGCAATGAGTCCGTCACCATCGCCAAGGGCAACCGCAGCCTCACCGTGTCGGAGGGCAACGACACCCACGCGGTCACCAAGGGCAACCGGACCCTGACGGTGGGGGAGGGCAACCGGACCGTCACCGTCTCCAAGGGCAACGACACCCACACGGTCAGCAAGGGAAACCGGTCGGTCGAGGTCGGGCAGGGCAACGACAGCCTCAAGGTCGGCCAGGGCGACATGTCCATCGACGTCAGCCAGGGCGACTATACGCTGAAGCTCGGCATGGGCGACGTCTCGGTGACGGCCAGCACCGGCAAGATCACCCTGCAGGCGACCACCTCCATCGAACTGAAGGTCGGGGCCAACAGCCTGAAGATCGACCAGACCGGCGTCACCATCAAGGGCACCATGGTCAAGGTGACAGGCGATGCGCAGGTCCAGATCAAGGGCGCGATGACCCAGGTGAACGGCGATGCCATGGTCCAGGTCAAGGGCGGCGTGGTAACCATCAATTGACGAACCGCCCTCCACACTGGGGCGGTCTTGCGAGCGGGGTTGGGACGGTGGAGATCGGGCTGTTGCCGAAGTTGCGGTTCGCCCGCGCGGCCGAAGCGGTCGCGGGGCTGGACCTGTCGCCGGAGGCCAAGGCGCTGTTCGCGCCGAATGCCCCGACGGCGGCTTTCCTGAAGGCGTTGATCGACGCCGAGCTGTATGTGGACGCGATCCGGCTGCTGGGAATGGCCCTGCCGCGGCGCGAGGCCGTGTGGTGGGGCTGTCTGGCCGCCCGCGGCGCGCTGCCGCCGGAGCCGGCCCCGGCCGACGCCGCGGCGCTGGCGGCGGCGGAGGCCTGGGTCTACCGCCCGACCGAGGAGAACCGCCGCGCCACCTTCGCCCCGGCCGAGGCGATGAATTTCGAGACCGCCTGCGCCTATGCCGCCATGGCCGCCTTCTGGTCGGGCGGCAGCCTCGCCCCGCCCGAGGCGGCCGTGGTGGTGCCGCCGGGCGACGGGCTGACCGGCACCGCCTGCGCCGCCGCCGTCCTGATCGCCGCCGCCGCGGTGCCGAAGGAGGCCGTCGCCCGCCAGCGCGCCGCGCTGGTCCAGGCGCTGGACATCGCCAACGGCGGCAGCGGCAAGATGGGGGCGTGATCCGATGAAGCTGCGCCTGACCCTGATCCAATGCCCGCCCGCCCAGGGCGGCGACATTTCCCGCGACCTGGGAACCGGCCGCCTGGTGATCGGCCGCGGTCCCGATTGCGACTGGGTGCTGAACGACACCGAACGGATGCTGTCCAAGATCCACTGCATGGTGGAGTTCAAGGGCGGCGTCTACATCGTCATCGACAGTTCCACCAACGGCGTCTTCCTGAACGACGCGCCGGCCCCGATCGGGCGCGGCAACTCGGCGGTGGTCGGCGAGGGCGACCGGCTGCGGATGGGCGGCTTCGTCATGCGCGCCGGTTTCGCCGCGGACGAGGCTCCGGCCGCCAACGACCCGTTCCTCGCGGTGCTGCGCGGGTCCGACGCGCCGGCCGGCTCCGCCCCCGCCGCCGGGGCGGCGGACGACCCCTTCGCCCTGCCGGCCTTCGGGCGCGGCCCGATGTCGGTGATGGCGATCCCGGAGGATGACGACCTGTTCGGCGGGCAGCCGGATGGCGGCGAGTCCTGGGGCAGGCCGTCCGGCGACGCTCCGCGCGGCTTCGGCGGCTGGCAGCGGACCGCGGCCGGCTCCGGCGGCGGCGCGGATCCCGACTGGCCCGGTTCGGCCCAGCCCGATTTCGCCCCCGACAGCTTCGGCACCATGCGCGTGGCGACCGAGCGGGAGCCCGGTGCGGCCTTCCAGCCGCCACCCTCGCAACCGCAATCCTCCGCGTCCGCCATTCCCGACGATTGGCTGGACGACCCGGTCGACCTGACGCCGCCCGCCGCGTCTCCGGCCGCGCCCTTCGGCGCCCCCGGCTTTGCCCAGCCCGCGGACGCCGTTCCGCAGCCTTCCCCCGCACCGGCCGTTCCGCCCGCCGACTGGGGCGACGACTGGGCCGACGAACCGCTGGCCCCGCCGGCCTTCGGCGCCCGCGCGCCGGCATCCGCCACCCAGCAGTCACCGCTCCAGCCGCCCCCGTTCGAGCCGCCGCCCTTCCAATCGCCCGCGGGCTCCGACGCCCTGACCGGCCTGCTGGTCGAGGTGGTGCTGTCGCTGATGCGGCGGCAGGCGGCGCTGGAAACCCGGTTCGGCCTCGATCCGGAGGAGACGCTGGCGCAGGGCGGCTCGGTCCTGCGGCGTGCCGCCGATGCCGGTGAGGCGCTGGCCGGCCTGCGCGCCCTGCCGCCGGCCGAGGCGGAGGCGCTGCTGCGCGCCGCCGCCGCCGACGGCGAGGCCCACCAGTCGGCCCTGCTGGCGGCGGTGCGGGAACTGACCGGCGAGGTCGCCGACGGCGACGCCCGGCTGGCCGCGCTCTATCGCCGGCTGCTGCCGATCCACCGCCATGCGCTTGGCGGCTGAGCGGGACCGGACGGAGAGCGGAACCCATGGCAACGACCACCAGCCTGCAAGAGGGAAAGCGCCCATGAGTTGGGACGACAAGGTCATCTGGTCCGAAGGCATGTTCCTGCGGGCGCAGCATTTCCAGCAGCAGGACCGCTATGTCGAGCGGCTGGTGCGCGGTCGTGTCGGCGGCATCCGTCCCTTCGCCTGGGGCATCAGCGAGCTGACGATCAACCGCGAGCTTCTGGCGGTCGGCAAGTTCGCCGTGCTGCGCTGCAAGGGCATCCTGGAGGACGGGACGCCGATCAACATTCCCGACGACGACGATCCGCCGCCGCCGCTCGACCTGCCGGAGACGCTGGCCAACAGCATCGTCTATCTGGCATTGCCGGTGCGCCAGCGCGGCGGCGTCGAGTTCGAGGTGGGCGAGAGCGCCGATGCCGCCACCCGCTATGTCGGCGAGGAGACCGAGACGGTCGACGCCATCGCCGGTTCGGCCAGCGTGTCGCGCATCCGCACCGGCCGGCTGCGCCTGCGCTACCGTCTGGAACGGCAGGAGCGTGCCGGCTACCACTGCCTCGGCCTCGCCCGCATCCAGGAGGTGCGGTCGGACCGCCATGCCACGCTGGACGAGCGCTACATCCCGCCGACCCTCAATGTCCAGGCGCTGGCCCCGCTGGCCGGCTTCGTCACCGAGATCCAGGGGCTGCTGAACAGCCGGACGGAGGCGCTGGCCGCCCGCGTCGCCGGCTCCAACGGGCGCGGCGCCGGCGAGATGGCCGACTTCCTGATGCTCCAGGTCGCCAACCGCTCCGAACCGCTGTTCGCCAACCTCGCCCGCATGCCCGACATCCACCCGGAGCGGCTGCACGGCATGATGCTGGGGCTGGCCGGCGAACTGGCGACCTTCACCGCCATGAACAAGCGTCCGCCCTCCTTCCCGCCCTACCGGCACGAGGATCTGCAGAGCACGCTGGAGCCGGTGATGGCGGAGATCCGCCGGTCGCTGAGCGCGGTGCTGGAACAGACCGCCATTCCCATCGACCTGCAGGAACGCAAGTACGGCATCCGCGTCGGCACCATCGCCGACCGCACGCTGATCACCACCGCGACCTTCGTGCTTGCGGTGCGGGCCGACATGCCGGGCGAGGCGCTGCGCCGCAATTTCCCGGCATTGGTGAAGATCGGTCCGGTCGAGCAAATCCGCGAACTCGTCAATGTTCAGTTGCCCGGAATCCGGGTAAGGCCATTGCCGGTCGCACCGCGCCAGCTCCCCTATCATGCCGGCGCCGTGTATTTCGAACTCGAGCGCGGTAGCCCGATTTGGAAACAGCTTGCAACTTCGGGCGGAATCGCTGTTCATCTGGCAGGTGATTTCCCTCAGGTGGCGATGGAGCTTTGGGCGATCCGTGGCTGATTCAGCACCATATCCAGACCTGACGGCAGACCTGACTGCAGACATGGCGGGGACGCGATGAAGCTCGGCGGGGTGCTGGCGCTTCGCACGGGGGCCGTCATCGCGGCGACGGTGGCGACCGCCGTCCTGTTGTCGGTCGCGCTGGCCGGACTGAAGTTCGAGCAGAAGCTGCGCGAGGTCACCGGCTCCCGGCTGACCGTGGTGGCGGACGAGATGCGGCGCCGGGTCGAATACGGCCTGACGCTGGGGCTCGACCTGTCCGAACTGGTCGATCTCCAGGCCCAGGCCGAGCGGGCCGGTTCCGGCGAGGAAATCCTCGGGGTCGAGGTGGTCGACGACCGCGGCATCGTGCTGTTCGCCGCCGACCGCGCCGCCGTCGGCCAGCCCTCGCCGGTGCGCTGGAACGTGGAGTCCGCCACCGGGGCGACGCTGCGCCAGCAGATTTCCGGCGATGCCCTGATCATCGGCAGCAGCGTGCGCAACAGCTTCGGCCAGACGGTGGGCGAGGTGATCCTGCGCTCGTCGCTGGCCGGGCTGCGGGCGCGCGTGGCCGCCGTCCAGGCGGAGTTGCGGGCCGGCACGCTGGTCCTGGTCGGGATCGCCGGGCTGGCGACCTTGGCCGCCGTCTTCATGGTGGTGCGCCAGGGCGGCGGGCGCCGCGGCCTCGCCGCCGGTGCCGCCCCGCTGGGCGCGGTGCGCGACCGCCTGAACCATGGCATCGCCGACGCCGACCGCGCCATGGAGGAGCTGGAACGCGAACTCGACGCCATGGTGCCGCAGGGAATGCCGCAGGGCGTTGGCAGGAGTTCCGGCACCGCCAGCTTCGGAGCCGCCACATGAGCGACGCCACCCGCAACGCCGCTTCCTCCACTCCCGGTTCCGCTACCCCGGCAGCCAAGCCGAAGGGCGGCCGCGACCCGATCAGCGCCCTGGTGCTGCGGCTGACCATCGTGACCGTGGCGGTGCTGCTGGTGGCGGCCGGGGCCGCGTCCTGGCTGTCGCTGCGCAGCTTCGACCCGCTGTTCCAGCCGGAATTGGCGCGCAAGGCGCAGACGGTCGGCGGGCTGATGGCGGCGCAGGTCGACCGCGGCCTTGGCGTGCGCATCCCGCTGAACCGGATGACCGGCCTCGACGCCCTGCTGGCGGAGGAGGTATCGCGTCACGACGACATCGCCTACATCGCCGTGACCGACCCGGCCGGCCGCATCGTCGCTTCGGCGGGCGCGCCGCTGGCCGGCATGACCGCGCTGGCGGCCGACCGTCTGGCCGGCCCCGCCGACGGACGGCTGGCGAGCGGCTTCATCGACATCGACCGTCCGCTCGGCGAGGCCGCCAATCCGGCCGGCGCGCTGCATGTCGGCGTCGACAGCGCCTTCCTGGCCAAGGCCTCGACCGACCTGGCGCTCGACGTGCTGTCGGTGGTCATCGTCTCGATCCTGCTGATCTTCGAGGTGCTGCAGCTGGTGGTGAACCTCGCCATGCGGCGGGTGCTGACGCTGCGGCTGCTGGCCGACCGGGCGGAGGAGGGCGATTTCCGCGCCACCCTGCCGGAGATCGCCGCTCCCGCAGGGTCCGCCTCCGGTCCTGCGTCCGAGGACCGGGCGCTGGAAGGCGGGGTGCGCGCCGCGCTCGACACGGTCAACGCCCGCTATGCCGGCCTTGCCGCGCGGGTGGCGGAGCTGCGCGGCCGGCTGGGCTCCGACGACCCGCGGGTCGGGCGGGCGGAGTCCGGGCTTGCCGCCCTGTCCGGCCGCTTCCGCTTCCGCGATCCGGAGTCCACCGCCGCCGCGCCGACACCGCTGAACCTCGTCTTCCTGCGCCTGCCGGTCTTCCTGTTCTGCCTGTCGGAGGAGCTGTCGCGCCCCTTCCTGCCGGCCTATGCCAAATCCTTCGCCGGCGAGGTGCCGTGGCTGACGCCCGACATGGTGGTCAGCCTGCCGATCACCATGTTCATGCTGATCTGGGCGCTGTCGCAGCCGGGCGGCGCCCGCTTCTCGGAACGCTGGGGCCGGGCGCGCTCCTTCACCATCGGCGCGGTGCTGGGATCCGTCAGCCTCGCGCTGACCGCCTATGCCGGTTCGCTGTACGAGCTGATGCTGTGGCGCTGCCTGACCGCGCTCGGCTACGGGCTGGTGCTGATCACCGCGCAGGGGATCGTCATCGACCACAGTACGCCGCGCAACCGTGCCGCCGGCATGGCGATGTTCATCGGCGCGCTGCTGGCCGCCGGCGTCTGCGGCCCGGTCGGCGGCGGTATCATCGCCGATCAGGTCGGGTTCCGCGCCACCTTCCTGCTGGGCGCCGCGCTGGCGCTGGGCTCCGGCCTGTCGGTCAGCCTGCTGCTGCTGCGCGGCCGGAGCACCGCCCGTCCCGCCGGGGCCGCCGCCCGGCCGGCGATGGGCAGCGCGCTGCCGCTGTTCCGCGACCTCCGCTTCTCCGCCCTGATGCTGCTCAGCGCCATCCCGACCAAGATCGCGTCGACCGCCTTCCTGTTCTGCCTGGTGCCGCTGCTGCTGACCGCCGACGGCGCCACCAAGTCCGAGGTCGGGCGGGTGCAGATGATGTATTTCGTCGCCTTCATCCTGGTGTCGCCGCTGGCGGCCAGCCTGTCCGACCGCTGGCAGGCGCGGCGCGGCTTCATCGCGCTTGGCGGCATCGGCACGCTGGCCAGCTGCCTGCCCATCGTCGCCACCCATGCGCTGTGGGGGCCGCCGCTGGCCATCGCCCTGTTCGGCCTGTCGCAGGCCCTGGTCGGCGCCCCGCAGCTGACGCTGGTCTCGCAGATCGCCCGCGAGGGCGGCCTGCCGGAGACCGCGGCCATCGGCTGGTACAGGCTGATCGAGCGGCTCGGCGGCGCGCTCGGGCCCGTCGCCGCGATGGCGGTCGCCGTCGCCACCTCCTACCGCGAGGCGATGGTGGGCATCGGCCTGCTGTGCGGGGTGAGCGCGATATTGTTCTGGATCCTGTTCCGCACCGGCCGGCCGGCCACCCCCGCCGCCCGGCCGCAGGAGGCTTGACCGAGATGAGTTTCGATCCCCGCGACCTTCAGATCCGGCGCCGGGCGCTGCTGCGCCTCGCCGCCGCCGGCGGCCTCGCCCTGCCGGGGGCCTCGCTCGCCGGATCGGCGCTGGCCGCCGCCGTCCCCGACAAGACCTTCCGCATCACCATGGTGCTGGGCCGCGGCGAGAGCGACAACGAGTTCGGCTTCAAGGACTATCTCGCCCGCCGTGGGCTGAAGGCGGAATTCACCATCCGCAACACCGGCGGCGACACGGCCAGGCTGCCGGGCATCATCGAGGAGATCAAGGACACCCGGCCCGACCTGGTCTACAGCTGGGGCACGCCGCAGACCCGGGCGCTGGTCGGTCCCTTCGACGATGCCAATCCGCGCAAATACATCACCGACATCCCGGTGGTCTTCACCTTCGTCGCCGCCCCGGTCGATGCGAAGATCGTTCCCGACCTCACCCGTTCCGGGCGCAACGTCACCGGCACCATCCACATCGCGCCGATCGCGGTGCAGCTCAACACCATCCAGGCCTACCGGCCGGTCAAGCGGCTGGGCGTGGTCTACAATCCGCAGGAACGCAACTCCGTCCTCACCATCGAGGGGCTGCGGGCGGAGGCTGCGCTGCGCGGGCTGGAGCTGATCGAGGAGCCGGTTCCGCTCAACGACCGCGGCGAGCCGATCTCGGCCGCGGTGCCCGACGCGCTGGCCCGGGTGGCGAAGCGCGGGGCTGAGGTGCTCTATATCGGCCCCGACACCTTCATCGCCTTCCACAACCGCTCCGTCGTCGCGTCGGAGGCGTTGCGCCTGCAACTGCCGACTTTCTCGGTGACGGAGCTGATCGTGCGGACCGACAAGGCGATGCTGGCACTGGCCAGCAGCGCCTACGGCATCGGCCGCTTCACCGCCTTCAAGGCCGCCCAGATCCTGGCCGACGGGGTCAGTCCGGGCGAAATCCCGGTGGAAACGCTGAAGCGCTTTTCCGTCATCATCAACATGGCCACCGTGCGGGCGCTGGAATACTACCCGCCCATCGGCCTGCTGAACTTCGCGGAGATCATCGAATCGTGAGTGGCGACCCAACCCGGCATCTCACGGGCGGCGCGGCATGAGCGCGACCGCCCCTGCCACCCTGTCGCGCCCCGCGGGACCGCTGTGCGGGGATGCAACGTCGCCGCTGTGCGGCGATGCCGCCCGCGCGGTGGCCGGCTCCCGCCTGTCGGCGCTGGCCGCCGGCCTACCGGACGGGCTGTCCGTCCGCATGATGGATTTGGGCGATTCCCGCCTGCTTGCCGATTTCCGCGTCCGCGTGGTGGCGACGCTGGAGGATCCCGACCATTACCGGATGGCCGGGGAGGTCGGGAACTTCGTCGCCGACCATCTGGGCGACCGCGGGCTGACCGCCGGAATCTTCCGCGTCGACGGTGCCGGCGAGGGGCGGCTGGTCGCCTACGGCGCGCTCGGCCTGCCGGGCGCCGGCGATGCCAACCGCGGCCGCGACCTCGACCTGCCGGAGGCGGAGCTGCCCTGGGTCGCGCACATGTCGTCGGCCATGGTCGATCCGTCGGAACGCGGGCGCGGCCTGCATCACCGGCTGATCGACTGGCGGATCGGGGTGGCGGAGGCGCTGGGCCGCCGGCACCTGATCACCACGGTCAGCACCCGGAATCACCGCAGCTGGGGCCATCTGGCCGGGCATGGCATCTATCCGCGGCGGATGATCCGCGTCGGCAGCGATCTGGTGCGGCTGCTGGTCCACCGGGACTTCGGCGTCGATCCGGTCTTCGACACCGCCAGCGCCGAGCTGGTGGCGGTGGAGGATCTGGCCGGCCGCTGGGATGTGTTCGAGCGCGGCCATGTCTGGGGGCGCGTCGCGGCCGGCGAAGGGGCTGCGGCGCGCTGGTATGCGCTGTGCGGGCGTGAACGGGCCGGGCGGGCGCGCTGAGCGCGGACGGCTGGCCGGAGGGGATGGGCGGGATGGGATCGGGGAGTTTCGGAGCGCGGCTGGCGGCGTTCGTGGCGGTGGCGGTGTTCGTCGCCGTGCTGTCCGCCGTCGTGCTGTGGACGCGAGAGCAGACGCGCCGCCTGGATGAGGCCGTGGCCTCCCAGGTCGGATTCGTGCTGAGCGAGGCCAAGGCGTCGCTCGAGACCCAGCTCAACCTCGGGCTGGCGCTGGGCGACCTGCCGCAGGTCGACGCGCTGCTGGCCCGTGCCCGCCTCGCCCTTCCGGGCATCCAGTCGGTCACCGTGCTGGACGAGGGCGGCACCGTCCTCTTCTCCACCAACGCGGTGGAGGTGGGGGAGGCGCTGCCGGTCCGCCAGCCGGCCGGGCCTGACGGCAGCGCGGGCAGCCCGCCGGGCGGCGATGTCAGCGGTTTCTGGTCCGAGGAGCGCGGGGCCGAGCGGATCTACGGCGTCGGCCTCGCCACCAGCTTCGACACGGTGGCGGGTGCCGTGCTGGTGCGCATGCCGGCCGGCGCGATGGCGGAGCCGGTGCGCCATTACGCCCTGATGCTCGCCATCGGCGGGGTGTTGATCGCGCTGCCGGCGGCGTTGCTGGGCTGGCTGGCCGGGCTGTGGCTGGCCGGTGCGCCGCGCCGCTCGCTGGCCGACCTCGCCGCGACGCTGGAAGGGCTGGGCGAGGGCGCGGCATCCCGTGGCACGGCCCTGCCTCCCCCAGCTGCCGCCGATGCCTTGGCCGGTCCCGCCGGAGCGCTGGGCCTTCCCGCCGACGCCTTCACCAAGGCTGTGCGCCGGCGCCTGACCATTCTCGACGAGGCGGAGCGCGAAGTCGCCCGCCTGGACGAACTCGCATGACGCAGCGCACCCTTCCGCACTCTTCAACCCGGCCGCTGGCGGCCCGGCTGTTCATGCTCGGCGTTCCGGCGGTCATCCTGCTGGCCGCGCTGCTGGCGATGGCCGGCGTCGGGCTGCTCGGCACCTGGCTGGCGCAGGACCAGCTCGGCGAGGCACGGGCGGCCAAGGCCGCCGCGGTGGCGGAGGCTGTCCAGCACGACCTGGAACGCGCCATCGCCTACGGCATCCCGCTGCAACGCATCGAGGGCGTCGACTCCTATCTCCAGGGCATCGCCGGCCGCAACCCGGATCTGGGATTCCTGGCGCTGACCGGTGGCGACGGCGCGCTGCTCCAGGGGACGGCGACCGCCGCCACCGCTGCGGCCGGTGCCGGCCACCTCGACGCCCGGGGGCTGGAGGCTCTGGCCGCAACGCTGCGCGGCCTGCCGACGCCCGAAACCCGGGCCGCGTCGCTCGAGCCGATCGAACGCGACGGCCTGCTGATCCTGCGCCTGCCCGTGCGCGTCGGGCGACTGTCGGCGGAAGGCGGCGGCGGCGCGGCCAGCCCGCCGGCCGGCCATGTGCTGGTCGGCGTGCAGCCCGGGCAGGTGCGCGGCCAGATCGCCGGGGAGCTGGTGACGGTGGCGCTGGGCGGGCTGGCGGTTCTGCTGCTGCTGGCCGAACTGGCCGGCATTCTGGCCCGCGCCAGCTTCCGCGCGCCGCTGCGCCACCTGTCCCGCGCCATGCAGGAGGCGGCCGACGGCCGTTTCGCGACGCTGCTGGGCCGCCGGCCGCGCGATCAGGTCGGCCGGCTGCTCTTCGCCTTCAACGCCGTGGTCTTCGGGCTGCACGACCGCCGCCAGCGCTTTGCCGCCCATGCCGACGAGGTACGGGCCGCCGTCTTCGACCCGGAGGTCGCCGCGGCGGTGGAGCGCACCCGCCAGTCGGCGCTCGACGCCCTCGGCCCCGGCCTGGAGGCGGCGCCGCGCCGCGAGGTCGATGTCCGCGCCGACGATGTCCATGGCTTCGCGGTGCTGGCCGCCGCGGCGTCGGCGATGCTGGTGCTTGGCGGTGGAACCTCTTCCGCAACCGGCCTGCTGCCGGCCGCCGCCGCGGCGCTGGCCGGTGCCGCCGCCGGGTATGCCGTCCCGGCGCGATGGCGCCGTCTTGCCGCGCTGCTGGTCGTGCTGGCGGTTGCGGCGGCTGCGCTGCTGGCCGCCGGGCTGTCGGCCGGAGCGGCAACGGACGGCTGGACGCTGCCGGGCATCCTGTGCGGCGGTCTTACCGCCGGTCTGGCCGCCGGACTGGCACTGTCCTATGTCCGCCGCCAGACGGTCGATGGCGGCTCGGGCGCCGGCTCGGGCGCCGGTATGGGCGCCGGCACGCTCCCGGTCGTCCGCGCGCTCGTCTCCGGCATCCTCGCCGCGCTGCTGTGGGCGGTCGCCATCGGTTGGGACGGCGGGACGCTCGCCGCCTCGTCGCTGCTGCTTGCCGGGCTGGCGCTGCCGATGGCCCGCCCCATCGTCGTTCCGCGGAGCTGACACCCCATGCTGCTTCAGACCCGCATCATCCTGTTCGTGCTCGCCACCGTCACCGTGGTCGCGGGCCTCCTGCTCGGTTTCGCCGCCCTTCGCGAGGATGCCGCCGCCCAGCGCGCCCGCGAGCTTGAGCTGGCGCGGCTGGAAACCTCCTGGCAGCTCGCGGTGTCGGGCGCCGCCGGCCGGATCGACCAGGGGCTGGGACGGCTGGCCGGCGATTCCGAGATCGCCCGCGCGGTCGAGGCAGAGGACCGCGGCGCGCTCGACCGCCGCGCCGCCGCGCTCGGCATCGTCGCCGCCCCGTCGGCCGGCGGCATCACCGACATCAACCTGCTGTCGAAGTCGGGCGACCTGCTCTACAGCACCGACCCGTCGCTCGACCCGGCGCCGCTGCTGAACCGCGGCGCGCTCGACGCCATCCTGTCCGGGCAGAAGCTGGCCCGCGGCGTCCGTCTGGTCGATGGAGAGCGTCTCATCGTCGTGGCCGGCGCGCCGATCTATGCCGGAACCGGGGCCGGCGGCGGCGCCGGCAGCGGTGCCGGCGTTACCGGGGCCGCGGTCGCCGGGCTCGATTTCGCCGCTGCGCTCGACGTGCTGCGCCGGACCACCGGCGGGCGCGTCTTCGCCGTCACCCGCAACGGCGCTGTGCTGGACGGCGTGTCCGACCCGCTGTGGCCGGCGGTCAAGCCGCTGGTCCGCCCGGCCGAACGCAGCATCTCCACGCTGGCCAGCGGCGGGCGGCGCTACGCGCTGGCCAGCCTGCCGGTCGCCGATCTGGCCGGCGGCCGGGTCGCCACCGTGCTGATCGCCAGCGACGTCACCCAGGCGGTGGAGGAGCAGACACTGTGGTCGGTCGCCTATGTCGCGGCGGTCGGCCTCGTGCTGCTCGGTGCGCTGGGGCTGCTCTACGGCTTCCTCCGGCGCAACTTCTCGACGCTCGACGGGGCGGTGAAGGCGTTGCAGGATCTCTCACGCGGCCGGTCGATGGGCTATGTCGAGCTGCCGGCCGGCAACGACGAGATCGGCCGCATCGCCGGGGCGGTCGAGGTCTTCCGCGGCGTGATGCGCGAGATCGAGCGCAGCGCCGGCCAGCGCGAGCGCCGCCTGCGCCGCCAGCAGCGCTTCATCCGCCGTCAGATGGAGGCGCTTGCCGTCACGCTGGAGGAGGATGCCCGGCTGAACCTGCTGGAGGAGCTGCGCCAGATCGAGGCGGAAACCCACGACGCCCAGTCGGCCCAGTCCAAGGGCGTCGGCGACGAATTGGGTCTGCTGGCCCTGGGCTTCTCCCGCCTCGCGACCCGCGTCAGCACCCAGCAGGTCCAGCTGACCCAGATGGTGCGCGACCTGCGCGAGGCGCTGGCCGACAAGCGCCGGCTGATCAGCCTCCAGCAGGAGCTGGAGATCGCCCGCACCATGCAGCTGACCATCCTGCCGCAGGTCTTCCCCGACCTGGCCGAGCTGGACATCGCCGCGCGGATGATCCCGGCCAAGGAGGTCGGCGGCGATTTCTACGATTTCTTCCCGATTTCCGAGCACAAGGTGGCTGTGGTCATCGCCGACGTGTCGGGCAAGGGCATCCCGGCCGCCTTTTTCATGCTGATCACCCGGACGATGCTGCGCGCCATCGCCGAGTCCGGCGTCGGTCCGGCCGAGACCATGCGCCGGGTCAACAACCTGCTGGCGGCGGAGAACGAGCAGATGATGTTCGTCACCGCCTTCTACGGCGAGCTGGACCTGCGCACCGGCGTGCTGGCCTTCTCCAACGGCGGCCACAACCCGCCGCTGCGCATGACCGCGGCCGGCACGGTGAAGGAGCTGGCGCGCACCCCCGGCATCGCGCTGGCGGCCATGCCCGACATGCCCTTCGGCGAGAAGAGCGTGACGCTCGACACCGGCGACATGGTGGTGCTGTTCACCGACGGCGTGACCGAGGCCTTCAACGGCGAGGACGTGATGTATGGCGACCCGCGGCTGGTCGATGCCGTCGGGCGGCAGGCCAGCGCCACGGCGCGCGACGGGCTGGACGGGGTGCTGGCCGACGTCGCCCGCTTCACCGCCGGGGCGCCGCAGTCCGACGACATCACCTGTCTCGTCCTGCGCTGGCGCGGCGCGGTGGATGCTCCGGCCGGAACCATGGCGCAGGTCCCGGATGCGGTCGCCTGATCTGGGTCACACGGTCCGGTTCGCGGAAACCGGCTTGTGCAAGGGGCGCGCGTAAGGCGTCGTGCTGCGGGCCGTGGCGTGATATAAGCACGAACCAAGCGAGACGAGGTAGGCAGGGTATGAATATCACCGAAGAATCGGTCAACGGCGTCACCGTTCTGCGCGCCGTCGGCCGCATCGACAGCGGCAATGCCGGCGAATTCGAAGCGGTGCTGGTCGCCGCGATGTCGGCGGAGGGCACGCGCCTCGTTGTCGACATGGCGCAGCTTTCCTATATCAGCTCCGCCGGCTTGCGTTGCCTGCTGGTCGCCGCGAAGGCGGCACGCACCAAGCGCGGGGCCATCGCCCTGTCGGCGATGGCGGCGCATATCCGCGAGGTCTTCGACGTCAGCGGCTTCTCGTCGCTGTTCGAGATCCATCCCGATGCGGCGTCCGCCGTCACGGCGCTCGGCGGGTGAGGACAGGGACCGATTTCCGCCGGCTGCGGCCGGCCTTTCGATAAGGCGGTTTCCGAAAGGGGGCCGGGCAGGGAATGGCAAGCGGCGATCGGCCAAAAATCCTGGTGGTTGAAGATTCTCCGGCCGTGCGGCTGTCGGTCGCCGGCTATCTCGAAGGCCGCGGCTGCAAGGTGACCGAGGCGGAGAACGGGCGCGTGGGCATCCGCGCGCTCGACCGCTGCAACTTCGACCTGATCGTCACCGACGTCCTGATGCCGGAGGTCGATGGGATCGAGCTGATCAAGGCCGCCCGCACCGCCCAGCCCGAGGTGAAGATCCTGGCGATGTCCGGCGGCGCTCCCAACATGCCCGCCGGCTATCTGCTGAAGATGACGCGCATGTTCAATGCGGATGAGATCATCTACAAACCCTTCCTCAACGAAGAGTTGGGGGCTGCGGTCGACCGCCTGCTCGACCGGCCGCTCTGAATTTGAGCAGTTTGAAGTCCCTGCCCGAATAAGGGGCAGAATAAGCGGCAAAAAAAACGGCTTCGGGGCACGAAGCGCCGAAGCCGCAAGTCTTGCGTGGAACCAACCGAGTATCGCCACGCAAGGCTTGTGCCAGAAAATCCCCGTCAGAAATTCCCAGCCGGAAATTCCCAGCCGGAAATCCCTGCCGGCTTTCCCGGAGCGCCGACCTCCCCCGTCACACCCTCCCTGCCCGGAAAAATCCTGGAACGCCGCTTGTCCGCTCCTGTTGTCCGGGGCATGTGGGCGCATCGGGGCCGGTCATCGGACGGCCATCGCTGGATCGCGGCCCGCAAGACCAAGAATCCTGCAAGAGGGAGCCGACCAGGATGGCACAATATGAGAATCGGTGGCGTGGCGAAGGCCGGGACTGGAGCGAGGACGACCGTGACCGGGAAGGCCGCTGGCGCCGCGAGGGCCAGCGCTACGGCGTCTACGATCCCGGCGACGGCCAGCCCTTCGCCGACCGCGACAGCATGTATCGCGGGCAGGCCCACCGCCATCAGGACGAGCAGGGGCGCAGCTACCGCGACGCCGGCTATGGCGGGCGCGTCGGCAACGAATCGGGCGACTATGGCCGCGAGCCCCGTTACGAAGGCCGGCGCGACATGGAGCGCGTCTACGACCGCAGCTTCGGTGCCGGCCGCGATGTGAACCGCGGCGGCTATGCCGGGGCCGGCAATGCCGGGACGGAAGGCAACTATACCAGCCGCGATATCGGGAGCGGCGACTACCGCAGCCGCGATTACGGTGCAGGCTCCCATGGCGAGCGCGATTACGGTGCCCAGGGCCGGGGCTATGGCCGCGAGCCCGAGCGTGAGCGCGGCGGCTGGTATCGCGGCGATGCCGGCCCCGGCTACGGCCCCGGTTATGGCCGCGACGATGCCCGGTTCCGGGGCGAGGACCGCAATGCGCCGTTCCGCGACCGGGGGTACGGCGGTTATGGCGGCGAGCGGAACGATCGCGGGACCGCGTCGCGCGACCGCGGCTTCTGGGAGCAGGCCGGCGACGAGGTCGCCTCCTGGTTCGGCGACGACGATGCCGAGCGCCGCCGTCACGAGGACGAGCGCCGCGCCGCCCAGAACCGGGGCCGCGGCCCGCGCGGCTACAGCCGGTCCGACGAGCGGATGCGCGAGGACATCAACGACCGGCTGACCGACGACGCCTATATCGACGCCTCCGACATCGAGGTTGCGGTCAGCGGCGGCGAAGCGACGCTGACCGGCATGGTCCCCGACCGCCAGACCAGGCGCCGGGCCGAAGACGTCGCCGAATCCGTCTCCGGCATCAGCCATGTGCAGAACAACCTGCGCGTCCGCAGCCGCACGGATATGCAGGGCGGCTCTGACCGGGGCAATTCCTGGGGCAGCTCGACCGGTGCCGGCGCTTCGGCCATGGCCGGTGCGGGCAGCGGGACCGCCACCGGCGCCGTGTCCTCCCCGTCTGGCTCCCCGGCTGGAGCGGCTGCCGGGCTCCAAGGCTCCGGGATGGGTGCCGGGATGGGTGCCGGAACCAGCGGCGGTCCGGCCGGCGCTTCGGCCGGCACCGGTTCGAATGCCGGCACGAGCGCCAGTACCGCCGGCACGGCCGAAGCCAGCCGCTCCTCCTCCAGCCGCAGTTGAGCCGCTGCCGGCCACCGCTGCCGGATCCCAGGAGGGTTTCCGACCGAACCCGTCCGGCCCCAGGGCCGGGCGGGTTTTTCTGCATGACGGCGAATTCATTTTCCCTGGAAACAGGTTTCTTGACACTCTAATCAACTCGACTATCGTCTTTTTTTGAAACCCGTGAGTTCCATTCATGCCTCTCGATGCGGAAGAGATACCTGACTGGCGCGCTCGGCGGCGCGAGGTCATCCTCACCGCCGCGGCCGAGCTGTTCGCCGGCCGCGACTATGCCTCCGTCCAGGTCGAGGAGGTGGCGAAACGGGCCGGCGTCGGCAAGGCGACCCTGTACCGCTACTTCCCCTCCAAGGAGGAGCTGTATCTGGAATCGCTGGAGCGCGCCCTTGGCGGGCTCGAGCAGAAGCTGAATGCGGAGCTGGCGCCGCGGCATCAGCCGGCGACCGTCCGCCTGTCCTCGATGGTTTCCGCCCTGGTCGATACGCTGAGCGAACAGCTGCAGACGCTGAAGCTGCTGGGCGGCGACCAGTCGGATCTGGCCGACCGCACCCGGCGCATCCTGCGCCGCCGCAGCCAGCGCACCGCGACCGCCCTGCAGCAGGTGCTGGCCGACGGCATGGCGTCGGGCGAATTCCGCAAGGTCGATCTGGAGATCGTCCCGCTGCTGATCATCGGCATGGTGCGCGGCGGGATCATGCAGTTGGGCGACCGCCCGCGCGACGCGCTGGAACGCTCCGTCATCGACCTGCTGATGTCAGGCATCACAACGCTGCCCCCCTTCATATAAGCGAAACGCCGCGGTCCGGCGTCTGGAGTCCCAACGGATGAGACGGCTTTTCCTGGTTCTGCTGGTCGCCGTTCCGGTCGGCGGCGGCGGCTATTATTGGTATGCAAAGCATTCTGCCGGGGGAACGGCCCAGACGACCAAGGCGGCCGAACCGGCCGCTGCGCGGGCGGTGCCGGTGGTGACGCAGATCGTGACGGCCCAGGCGCTGCCCGAACAGATCGTCACCATCGGCAGCGTCCAGCCGGTCGCCGCCATCGCGATCAAGGCGCGCATCGACAGCGTGGTCGAGAGCGTCGCCTTCACCGAGGGGCAGGAGGTCAGGACCGGCGACACGCTGTTCACCCTCGACGCCCGGGCGCTCGAAGCCCAGCTCCGCCAGGCCCAGGCCAACCTGGAGCGCGACCGCGCCAATCTGGAAAAGGCCAAGGGCGACGTGAAGCGCTATTCCGAGCTGGTGCGCACAAGCGCCATCTCGCGCACCCAGTACGATGCGGCGGTCGCCACCGCCGACGCGCTGGAGGGAACGGTGAAGGCCGATCTGGCGGCGATCGAGGCGGCCAGGGTGTCGCTCAGCTTCACCCGCATCGCCGCGCCGATGGATGGACGCACCGGCACCGTCGCCGCCAAGGTCGGCACCATGGTCCGCGCCGCCGACGCCAACCCGCTGGTGACGCTGACCCAGCTGCGCCCGATCAATGTCAGCTTCAACGTCCCGGAAAAGCACCTGCCGACGATCCGCGCCGCGATGGCCCGCGGATCGCTGCCGGTGACCGCCAGCATCGCCGGCAGCCGCGGCGAGACGGCGGAGGGCAAACTGTCCTTCGTCGACAGCCAGGTCGACCAGCAGACCGGCACCATCCTGGTGAAGGGCGAGTTTCCCAATGCCGACACCCGGCTGTGGCCCGGCCAGTTCGTCGACACGGTGCTGACCCTGCGGGTCGAGCCCGACGCCCTGACCGTCGCCGACCCGGCGGTGCAGACCGGCCAGAAGGGCCGCTTCGTGTATGTCGTGAAGGCTGACGAGACGGTGGAGATGCGCCCGGTCACGGTGGAGCGCACCCATGGCGGCCAGAGCGTCATCGCCACCGGCCTCAAGGCCGGCGAGCGGGTGGTGGTCGACGGCCAGTCGCGGCTGTTCCCCGGTGCCAAGGTGTCGGAACGGGGCGGCGGCAAGCCGGCGGCCCCGCCCGGCGGGGAGAGCGCGGCGAGCGTCCGGCAGCAGGGCTCGGCGGCCCATGAATCGGCTCAGGCCCAGACCGGCGGGGGCGCGACGTGAACCTCTCCGAACTCTGCATCCGCCGTCCGGTGATGACCATCCTGCTGACGGCGGCGATGGTCCTCGGCGGTCTGGCGGCCTACCGCCAGCTGCCCACCGCGGCGCTGCCGCGGGTGGATTTCCCGGTGGTCAGCGTCACCGCGACCCTGCCCGGCGCCTCGCCGGAAACCATGGCGGCCTCGGTCGCCAGCCCGCTGGAGCGCGAATTCTCCACCATCGCCGGCATCGACACGCTGACCTCGAACAGCACGCTCGGCAACACCAGCATCACCATCCAGTTCGTGCTGGAGCGCGACATCGACGCGGCGGCGGCCGACGTGCAGGCGGCCATCGCCCGCACCCAGCGCCGGCTGCCGGCGGAGATGACGACCCCGCCCAGCTACCGCAAGGTCAATCCGGCCGACCAGCCGATCCTGTTCGTGTCGCTCAACTCGCCGACGCTGCCGCTGTCCAAGCTGAACGACATCGCCGAGACGCTGATCCAGCCCAAGGTCGCGACCCTGCCCGGCGTCGCCCAGGTCCAGATCTACGGCTCGCAGAAATACGCGGTCCGGGTCCAGGTCAATCCCAACGCGCTGGCGCTGCGCGGCATCGGCATCGACGAGCTGCAGAAGTCGCTGGCCGCGGCCAACGCCAACACGCCGGTCGGCACCCTGACCGGCCAGCAGCAGCAGTTGGTGATCGCCGCCAACCCGCAGCTTCCCGACGCCGCCGCCTTCCGCGAGCTGATCGTCGCCTACCGCAACAGCGCCCCCGTCCGGCTGGGCGACGTGGCGCTGGTGCAGGACAGCGTCGAGAACGACCGCACCGCCAGCTGGCTGAACGGCACCCGCAGCATCATGCTGGCGGTCCAGCGCCAGCCGGACGCCAACACGGTGGAGGTGGTGGACCGCGTGCGTGCCCTGCTGCCGTCCTTCAAGGCGCAGCTTCCGGCATCCGCCGCCATCGACATCGTCAACGACCGCTCCGAATCGATCCGGCAGGCGGTGGAGGACGTGCAGTTCACCCTGGCGCTGACCATCGTGCTGGTGGTGCTGGTGATCTTCCTGTTCCTGCGCCGGCTGTCGGCGACGCTGATTCCGGCGCTGGCGGTGCCGATCTCGCTGATCGCGACGGCGGGCGGCATGCATCTGCTGGGATTTTCCGTCGACAACATCTCGTTGATGGCGCTGACGCTGGCGGTTGGCCTCGTGGTCGACGACGCCATCGTGATGATGGAGAACATCGTCCGCTACGTCGAGGAGGGGATGAAGCCGTTCGAGGCCGCGATCAAGGGCTCGCGCGAGATCGGCTTCACCATCCTGTCCATCACCCTGTCGCTGGTCGCGGTCTTCATCCCGATCCTGCTGATGGGCGGCGTCGTCGGCCGGCTGTTCCACGAGTTCGCCCTGGTCGTCACCATGGCGATCGCCGCGTCGGCCTTCGTGTCGCTGACGCTGACGCCGATGATGTGCTCGCGCTTCCTCACCCACCACGCCCCCGGCGAAGAGAAGGAGGGCTGGTTCGGCCGGATGCTGGAGGGCGGCTTCTCGGCTGTATTGAACGGCTATGCGCGGACCCTGCGCTGGACCCTGCGCCATCGGCCGCTGATGGGGCTGGTGATGATCGCCACCGTGGCCGGCACCGCCCTGATGTACCAGGCGATCCCCAAGGGCTTCTTCCCGACCGAGGACATCGGCCAGATCCAGGTGACGACCGAGGCGCGGCCCGACATCGCCTTCACCTCGATGGCCGAGCGCCAGCAGCAGGTCGCGGCGATCATGAAGGCCCACCCGGCGGTGGTGGACGTCATCTCCTCCGTCGGCGTCGGCGGCAGCACCGGCAACCAGGGCCGCATGTTCGTCACGCTGAAGCCGCGCGACGAGCGCCCGTCGGCGACCGAGGTGATCCAGCAGCTGCGCCGGCAGGTCAACGGCATCCCCGGCATGGCGGTCTACATGCAGCCGGTGCAGAACCTGCGCATCGGCGGCCGCTCGTCCAAGAGCCTCTACCAATACACCATCCAGGGCCTCGACCTCGACGAGCTGTACCAGTGGTCGGCCCGGCTGGAACAGACGCTGCACGGCATCCCCGTCCTCCAGGACGTCACCAGCGACCTTCAGCTCAACAACCCGCAGGCCTATGTGCACATCGACCGCGAGAAGGCGGCGACGCTGGGGATCGGCGTCGATCAGGTGCGCTCGACCCTCTACAGCGCCTTCGGCCAGCGGCAGGTTTCGACCATCTACACCCCCAGCAACGATTACCAGGTGCTGATCGAGCTGGAGCCGAAATACCAGAGCGACGACAGCTCGCTGTCGCGCATCTATGTCCGCTCGGCCACGACGGCCAAGCTGGTGCCGCTCGACGCCTTCGCGCGGGTGGAGCGCACCGCCGGCCCGCTGGCGGTGGCGCACCAGGGGCAGCTGCCGGCGGTCACCCTGTCCTTCAACGTCGCGCCCGGCGCCTCGCTGGGGCAGGCGGTCGACCTGATCCGTGCGGCGGAGCGCGAGATCGACCTGCCGCCCACCATCACCACCGGCTTCGCCGGCACCGCCCAGGTGTTCCAGGATGCCCAGGCCGGGCAGGCGCTGTTGCTGTCGGCCGCGGTTCTGGTGATCTACATCGTGCTCGGCGTGCTGTACGAGAGCTTCGTCCATCCGCTGACCATCCTGTCCGGCCTGCCGTCGGCGGTGATCGGCGCGCTCGGCACGCTGATGCTGTTCGACACCGAACTCAGCATGATCGCGATCATCGGCATCCTGATGCTGATCGGCATCGTGAAGAAGAACGCGATCATGATGATCGATTTCGCGGTGGAGGCGCGGCGCAACGGCATGTCGGCGCACGATGCCATCGAGCAGGCCTGCCTGCTGCGCTTCCGCCCGATCATGATGACGACGATGGCGGCGATCATGGGCACCCTGCCCATCGCCATCGCCCATGGCGCGGCGGCCGAACTGCGCCAGCCGCTGGGCCTCGCCGTGGTCGGCGGCCTGTGCGTGTCGCAGGTGCTGACGCTCTACATCACGCCGTCGCTCTATCTCTACATGGAGGATTTCGGCCGCTTCGTCGGCGGCCTGTTCCACCGCGGCGAAAAGGGCGGCCGCAAGGCCGACCTGCCGCACGGCCCGATGCCGGCCGGCGGAGACGACTGAGCCGCTGCTGCAGGGATCGGGCGCAGCGACCGGAAATTCCGGAGTCGCCTGCGCACGGATCGGATCGCGTTTCAAATCCTGCCTGATTTGACGCGATCCGATCCGATTTCATGGAATTGCCATAGCCCCGGTGCTTGTGCGGCTGTCCATTCCGCATCCGCACCGGTCGAGCCATGACCTTCCGAAGCCCGCCGCTCCCGCCGCTCGAAGGTGGGCAGATGGCCGGAGATGCCGGGCTTTATGCCCGATGGTATGGGAAGAGCGGCTGGCCGACCGGAGACGGCTGTCTTCGCCGGCTCGTTCACCGCCAGTTCGCCAGTTTCCGAATTCCTCGATCTGGATTCGTTCCGCCGGCAACGCTCGCCAGTCTCATGAACGAGGCCGGGTGAACGAGGCCGGGTGAACGAGGCCGGGGTAACGAGTCTGGGCCGGGTGCCGGGTTTGGCGATCTTCGAGTCATTCCACAGCCGATACGATTCTTATATCTCACTGTATATCCATTAAGGCGTATTACCGTCCTTGACTCAATCTTTGAAAGAAAATATTTTTAAAACAATCTGAATTGGACAGATTGGGGGATCTGATGACACATATTCGGATGCTTGGCGCTATACAATCATTGATTGTAAAATCCCTGTCCGTTGCAATGCCCATGGCTGTCCTTGCCGGTGGATCGCCGTCGGAAGCAAAGGATTTGTTTCGGCTTGATGCGTATCTGTATCTGCAATCCAACTCTGGAGTGCAAACCGGAGGTGGCCCTAGAAATACACCAGGAGTTGGAACAAGTACGGGTACAGTAGTAAACACGCCGATGTTGCTTGCAAATAGAATAGTCAATCAGATATCTGGAAACACTCAATACGCAAGCGTATCGTTTGGGAAGATATCGGATCTTGTCGATAGTCTTTCTAGCGAAAACCTGAGAACATATATTAATTTATATACGGATACCTCTGCTGTTGCCACCACGCTCTATATCAGAGGCCTTTCGACAACCGCATCCTATGGCGCCAATTCGACTGCATTGCGTTTTAACGTTCCGTCCATTGGCATCGATCTGACCTTCAACGGTGCGACACGCGACGACAGCCAGGCGCAGTTCAAGGATTTCCTGCTGAAGAATGGCGGGGACATCCTGTCCCGGCTGCTGCGCGAGCTTGTGGCGACGTCGCCGATCGACCCGGTGGCCGGCAATCCGAACAGCCTTCAGGCGCAGATGAATGCCACCTCATTCAGCACCGCCACCGGTTTCGGCACCCTCGGCGATCTCCCGCCACCGCGTCCCTCCGAGTCCTCTTCGGGGCGCCCGACCAGTCCGAACCTCTTTTCGGCAGGCGGCGACGTCGGCGCCTCCAGGTCCGGAGGATATGCGAGCACCGCAGTCCATTTGCCGTTGAAATACACGATTCCGTTTGCGGATCCCGGCTATGCGCTGACCTTCGACCTGCCATTGACCTATGTCCGCACGGAAGGAGCCCAATCGGCGCTCGGCTCCTTCGGTGCCTCCATGCGGGTTCCGCTGCTGGCGGACCATTGGTATCTTTCGCCCTCCATTCGCGCCGGCGCCGCGGGGTCGATCGATCTCGGCGCAGCCGCTTTGATGTATTCGGTCGACCTGACGAGCTTCTACACCTTCCATGCCACGCCGGACCTCAAGATCGGCATCGGCAACGGCATCGGTTTCTACAAATCCGGTGGCTTCTCCGTCAGCGGCTATTCCTACGACTACAAGCTGCGCAACACGATCACGAAGAACGGGATCAGCGTCGAGGGTTCGCTGGATGGCGCCTGGTTCGAACGGCCGATCAGTTGGCAGGCCTACGCGACCGACACCTATGCCATGGGAGATCGGCTTTACGTGCCGCATTACAACGAGTTCGGACTGGTCGTCGGCACGCGCCACACCGATGGCGACCAAATATGGGACTCGTTCCGGCTCGGGCTGACCTACACGGTCGGGCGGAGCTACAACGCAGTGAAGCTGAATGCCGGCTACCGTTTCTGAACCTCCTTCGCCCATCACCCATGGAGTTTCCCGGATGCGGAAGACGGCTTTGCGCGCGATGGCCGGATCGTTGCTGATCGTGCTGACCGGATGCGGCCCGGCCCTCTTTCTTCCGGACTACAAGCTGGCCAGGACCGGAACGGAGCGCGAGGGGATAACTTCCGAGGATTTCGATGACATCGCGGCGGGACGCCTGGGCACCTTGCGGCAGCGCCTTCGGGGCATCCCGATCGAACGGCATAGCGTGCTGAGCATCGGCCTGCTGTGCGAACTGGAGTTGAGGGCGGATGCGCTGGGCGCTGCGGATGCCTGCAACAGGGAGTATCTGAAGAAGGGTGGGGCGGACCCGGCGGTGCAGGCGGCCGCCAGACGCCGCGAGGCGCTGCTGTACATGGCGCGTGGGGAGTATGAGGACGCCTGGAACATGGTCGATTCGGACGAGAGCGACAACGGAGTGTTCCTGAGCCGTCTTTTGCGCGCACGATCCCGCCCGGAAAGCTCGGGGGACGCCCTGCCCCCGCAGATCGAGATGATGGCCCGCCGCAAACAGCCCCTGCCATCGTTCTTCGCGGCGACAGTGTTCGCGGAAACCGGACGATGCGACCGGACGATCGCTTTGCTCGAAGACCCGGACCGCAGACTGCTGGCGGATTACGGACTGGGTGCGCAACCGTCCTCGCCGGATGCCGTCCGCCCCACATTCCGGCTTGACTTGGTGAAGGCGTTCGATGGCGGCATCCTCGGCAATCATTCGATCGCGCCGGCCGGGAACGTCTATATCGAATTCCTGGCGGCGAAATGCCTGTTCACGCTCAATCGTCCGACCGATGCCCGCCGCTATCTCGACAGGGTGCTGTCCTATCCCGGCATCGACTCCTATGGAAGCGTGCATTGGCAGTCCCTGCATCTGATGGGGCGTTTGGAGCGCCAAGGCAATCCCGACAGCGCGGTCGACCGGTTCAAGCGGGCCATCGATCTTGTCGAAGCAAGCCGCGCATCCATTGCCTCGGATATCGGGCGCCTTGCTTTTTCCGCCAGCACTTACGCGGTCTACCAGGATCTGATCGCGTTGCTTCTCGAACGGGGAGCCCTGAGCGACGCGCTGGAATACATGGAACGGGCACGATGCCGGCTTCTGGTGGAGCGGTTGATCGGACTTCCCGGGATGAGAACCCACGATTCGAGCGGGCCGAGGGTGGCGGCCAATCAGGTGAAGCTGCGTCAATCCGACGAGTTCCTGCATCTGCAATCCTCGGGCCCCGAAGCCGCGACCGCCATTCAGGCCGTTCGGGAAGCGTCCGAAGCCATCGCGCGCGACGCGCCGGCCCTGGCCCTGGCAAGCGGCGTCAAACCTCCGGGCCTCCGGGAGTTCCTGCCGAGAACCGGCGGCGATGAGGCGGCGATCGTCTTTTTCCCGACAGCCGTCGGCACCGATGCACCGCAATGGCATGCCCTGTTGATCGAAGACGGCAGAATCAGCAGCTATCACAAACTCGGCGCTTCACCCATATCCCTTGAAGGCTTCGTCGGAACGCTGAAGAACCCGGAGGACGGAAGCTATAAAAATTCAGCCAGGATATTGTACAGGCACTTTCTTCAGCCTGTCCTGTCCTCGACGCAGGCAAGCAATCTGCTTATCGTGCCGCATGGCGAATTGTTCGCCGTTCCATTCGGCGTATTGGATGACGGGACGGGGCCGGTTCTGCAATCGAAGCGGATTCGCATCGTTCCCAGCTTGACCGCCCTTGCCGCCCTGCGGCCGGACGACCGGCCGCTACCGGCCAATGGCTTGGCCCTTGGCAATCCGACATTGAGGAATATGACCCGCGAGCAATCGCTGCGCCATGCCGAAGCGGAAGTCGACATGCTGGAACGGCTATTTCCCAAGATGTCGGGCTACAGGATATCCGTATACAAGAACTCGAACGCCACCATCGAGAAAGTCCTTACGGAAGGCCCGAACACCCGCATCCTTCACATCGCGGCTCACGGCAAGTTCGACAGCTTCGCTCCATTGAATTCCCGGTTGCTGCTGTCGGATCTGGCGGGTGACGGCGACCTGACCGTCGCAAAGCTGCACACCGCACAAATTCCGACCAAGCTTGCGGTGCTGAGCGCTTGTGTCTCCGCGATCCGTGGCGACAGGACGGATCAGGACCTCACCAGCATCGCCGATGGCTTCCTGGCCGCTGGCGCCCAGTCGGTGGTGGGCACCCTGTGGCAAGTGAACGACTCCGCCACCTCGGTTCTCCTGGAAGCCTTCTATCTGGCATTGCGGCAGGGGAATACGGCGGCGGCGGCGCTGGGCATTGCCCAGAAGGCCATGAGTCAAAGGACAGGATACAGCCATCCCTATTATTGGGCGGGATTCACGGTGATCGGTGCCGATGTTCGCTTGTAGCTGATGATCGATGAAATGAAGTAAACCTATCGTTCTCCGTTAACGAAACAAGTTAATCACGAAAACTTTTATCGAGAAACAGATACAATACAGAATGAGAGGCAATAAATGTGGGAATCTAATCGTATTACAGCATCTGATTGGATTTCAAAATATTTTCCAGAGAGTCGATCTGCGAAAATAAAAAGATACCTAAAAAATATAGGATGGGTTTTAGCTCTTACATTTCTTGGGGTTTCTACTGCTATCCTGCTCGATATGGGCAAGAATACGACGATAAAACGACAGATTGATGATTATACTTTTGGGGTGTTCAGCATATTTTGGCGAAATGTGCTGCCGGTTGATCCCGTTGTTACCTTCACCCTGTTTGGAATCGACCGCGACACAATCGAAGGATGGGAACAGAACTCCCGCCACATTCCACGTGAACGGTTGAGAGACCTCGTCAGGATCGCCGTCGAGGGCGGCGCGAGGGCGGTTGTCCTCGACGTCGCGCTCGATGGCGATGACCGTGGAAACGGGCAGCTGTACGATTATCTGAAGAGCCTCCAGGATCCGGCCGGGACACCGGTGTTCCTCATTCATAATCCTTATTTAGACGAACCCGTGCAGAAGGGAAGCGCCGGTGGTTGTCGCATGGTTCGGAATACCATGTTCGGGAATCTCGATGCCGAAAGCCCGCAAATCCATTGGGCAACCACCAACGTCAGCGGCAATTCGCGTTTCCTGACCGCAAGATACCTGACCCAATACGAGCGAATCTGCACCGCCATGGAACCCCGCATCACGCCGTCGCTCTTTCTGGCGATGAATGCGCTGATCGGTCCGGACGGAAAACCTCCCGAACCCTCGCCGGCCGCCGCATTGGCCGAACTGAACAGCAAACTGGCCGAAGCGGTCGGACGGAACCCTCCCGCCGATTCCTACTGCTCCGACGACCCGTCGAAGACGATCACGCTCGGCAACGGGCGGCAGATCGTTCTGGACCAGAGTCCGTGCCGGACCGAAAACTGGATCCGCTTCACATTGCCTTGGATACTGGAGCCGGGCGAACAGGCGGCGTCGTACCGTTCGGGGAACGCCCCGGTGATAGATCGCCAGATTGTTCACGGCGGGATGCTGCGCGCGAAGCCGCTCCCGAAGCTCTACCAGAACCGCATCGTGGTGATCGGGGCGGTCCATCAGGATTCCGGAGATGTCAGGATAACGCCTTTCGGCTGGATGCCGGGGACGATGATCATCATCAATGCCATACACTCACAAATAAACCTTCCGGACTTGAAACCGATTGGCAAGACGGGTGTCTTTATAATCGAGCTGGGCATCAGCTTGATGGCATCGATCGGCGCCGTGTTTCTGCACAGTCTCCAAAGAAGAGCCGGGATCATCGATGTCACGATCATAATGATCTGTTGCGTACTTGTTCCCGGGGTGGCCGTTTACATCTGGGGTGCCGGACTTTGGATCGATGTTTCGGCTCCTGCGATCGCTGCATTCCTCCACCACAAGCTCCTCCATGCCGTTCTGCATCGCTTCCGGGGCCACGGTGGGGGCGATGGGGGGGGCCATATCAAGGATCCGCCCCCTCCGGACATGGAACCGATCGCGGTTCCGCGTCCGGACAAGGCGAAAATTTCCACGACGCAATCGTGAGGGACAAACGACATGTTGGAAAAGACCGGAACCAGTCTGTCGTCACGGGGACCGCTTGCGGCGATTCTCGGCGGCCTGATGATCGGATGGGCGGCGGTGGCGATGGCGACCACCGTCGAAGACGGATTCGTGGCGACCTCCAGCGACCAGCAGGTCAAGGTGCAACGCGTAAGCGGCGGTACCGTGGAGGAAATCCCGGCCAACAGCATGTTCCGCGTCCGCCAGGGCGACATCATCCGGGCCTCCACCAGAACGACCGTCAGAATCGCTGTCTTGAGCGACAGGGAGGACGATGTGACGATTGAGCCGCATCGGCCTTTTCCCGTTCAGGGGAAGGGCGTTCCCTCGACGGTGCCCGACAACATGCTCCGTTTTGTGGTCGACTGGTTCAGAACGGCATCGATGCCGCAACCGGCACCGACCGTCACCCGATTCTCGGCCGACGACATAGTGGCGCCGGTGAAATGGAGAGCCAGCAACCATCTGGCCGCCGGCGGTACGGCACTTGCCTTCGCCTGGGCCAATCTCGCCGAGCCGGTCGACCTGATCCTGCTGTCGGACCAGAACCGGACGCTTGCAAAGTCGATCGGCGTGACAGGAGGAAAGGCCGAGCTCAGGAACGGCGAGGGCGCTTTCGAAGCGGGCAGGCTCTACCGCCTGAAGCTCAAATGGAAGGGTGGCGAGCGGAACATCGAAATCAAGGCCGTTTCTCCGGGCGCCGTGCCGGTCCACAACAAGGAGGCACCGGTCAACCCAATCGATAAAACCCTGCGTGGGATCGTCGATGCCGTGCAGCTGGCCGCCGTCGATAACGGCGTCTGGACTCTCGAGGCATACCAACGCCTGTCCGCTCTGAACTCGCCGACCGCAAGCATGGCGGCGAAGCTGCTCGTCGAGGGGAAGGCGCCGCCGGCCAGTCCGCAGCAATGACAGCATGGAGCGGCGGCGACACCGTCTGCAATGCCGCTCCTACACCGCGATCTGGGTCAGCAGCGGCGTGTTCGCCCCGGCATCGGCGCGGCGGTAGGCGTCGATTGCCTCGGACCACGGCTCGATGGTCAGGCCGCTGCCCATGGCTTCCTGGTGGATGCTCTGGGCGACGTAGCCGGCGTTGGGCAATGCCGTCAGCGGGACGGTTCCGCCGCTGACCGGGCCTGACCCGTCCGCGGCCCCGCCGATGGCGAACCCGCCGGCCGATCCGCCGGCTGTGCGGCTGCGCGCCGCCGTCTGCTCGCCGTCGGCCCGGCCGCTTCCCTTCAGCGCGTCGCCGGTCTCGCCGGTCTGGTCCTTGCCGCGCTTGCGCTCGTCCTCGCCGGGGATGCGGCGGATCGGCTGGACCGCCGCGGCGTCGCTCGCCAGCATCTGACGCAGCTTCGCCAGCCCTGCGGGGGGCTGCGTGCCGGTCGGTGCGGGGAGGGCGGCCAGTCCGGACAAGGGGCGGTTACCTCAAGCTGGCGGGAAGGGCGGTCGTGCAACCCTGTCGATCATGCACAAACGCCGCGCGATTCGAAACAGGGTATTACGGCAAAGGTTCCGTAAAGCTTAAAATGTCCGTTAAATGTCGCGGGATTGTGACGCCTCGGCACAGACGAAGGCTCGGCAGGACCGCTGCCGGCTGGTACAGTGCCCCGTTCGATTGTGGAACCGCGTAATGACGGATGGCTCGCCGACCTTGCCAGCCCAGAACCCCGACCTCCCGACGAACCCGCCGGATCGGCCAACCCAATCCGATGGCGGCCAATCCGACGGCGGCCAATCCGACGGCGCCCATTCCGATGGCGCCCATTCCGATGGCGGCCTTGCGGCGCTCGCGCTGGAGCAGATCGACCAGGGCGTGATCCTGGTCGACGCCGACCTGACGGTGCGGATCGTCAGCGGCCGGCTGTTCGAGTTGCTCGACCGGCCGCGCGGCTTCATGCCGGGCGCGACCTACCCGCAGCTGGTGCGCCATCTCGCCTGGGCCGGCGAATACGGCCCCGGCAACCCGGAGGAACTCGCCGACCGGCAGATCGCAAGCGCCCGCCGTGCCGAGCCGCCGCTGTACGAGCACCGCCGCCCCGACGGCCGCGTGCTGGAGGTGCGGACCCGGCTCCTCCCCGACGGCGGCTTCGTCCGTACCTACACCGACGTCACCGAGCGCAAGCGGGCGGAGGAGGGGCTTGCCGCCCAGCGCCACCTGCTGCGGCTGACGCTGGAGAATGCCGGGCAGGGGATCGTCCTGCTCGACCGTGACCTGCGCTACATCGCCTGGAATGCCGGTGCGCTGGACATCCTCGGCCTGTCGGAGGAGGCGATGCGCGCCGGCCCGACCCTGCCGGAGGTGGTGCGGCACCAGCTGTCCAGCGGGCTGGTGGCGATGCCGGCCGGCGCCCCCGATTTCGGCGACGACCTCGACGCCAAGACCGCCTACCTGATGGGCCGGCTCGGCCGGCCGGCGGGCGAGTTCGTCTATGCCCGTCCCCAGGGCGACGGCCGTTTCATCGAGGTGCGGGTGGTGCCGCTGCCGGACGGCGGGCAGGTCCGCAGCTTCACCGACATCACCGACCGCGTCGTCGCCGACGAGGCGGTGCGCCAGAGCCGCGAGATCCTGACCGGCGTCATCGACGCCATTCCGGCGCTGATCGACGTGAAGGACCGCGACGGCTCCGTCCGGCTGACCAACCGCTATTACCGCGAGACCTACGGCCCGGCCGGCCCGCCCGCCGGCCCGGCGGCCCAGCGCGCCTCGGCGTTCGACCGGCTGGTGGCCGACTGCGGCCAGGGCCTGCCCTTCCACGAGGACCGGGCGCCGGACGGCACCGGCACCCTGCGCGACTGGCTGACCACCAAGATGCCGCTGACCGACGATGACGGCGAGGTCACCCACATCGTCACCGTGTCGCTGGACATCACCGCGCGCAAGCGGGCGGAAGCGGAGCTGCGCGACGCCCAGGCCAGCCTGATCCAGGCGGAGAAGCTGTCGTCGCTGGCCCAGCTGGTGGCCGGCGTCGCCCATGAGGTGAACACGCCGATCGGCGTGACCCTGACGGCGATTTCCCATCTGGGCGAGCAGGTCGCCCGCATCCGCGCCCTCTATGAGGAGAACCGCATCCGCCGCAGCGACTTCAACGAGTTCCTGGACCTGTCCTGGGAGACGACGCGGATGATCCTGACCAACGTCGAGCGCGCCACCGGCCTGATCCAGAGCTTCAAGCAGGTCGCCGCCGACCAGGCCAGCGGCGAGCGCCGCCCCTTCGACCTCGCCGCCTATGTCGACGAGGTGCTGCTGAGCCTGCGTCCCCGCCTGCGCGGCACCGCGGTTTCGGTGGAGCTCGACATCCCGCCCGGCCTGATCGTCGACGGCTATCCCGGCGCCTTCGCCCAGGTGCTGTCCAATCTGGTCATCAACGCCCTGGTCCACGCCTTCGACGAGGGCGGGACCGGCCGCATCAGCCTGTCCGCCCGCGAGGAGCCGCCGGGCTGGATCGAGATGCGCTACGCCGACGATGGCAGGGGCATCCCGCCCGACATCCGGCCCCGCGTGTTCGAGCCCTTCTTCACCACCAGGCGGGGCCTCGGCGCCAGCGGCCTCGGCCTCAGCATCTGCGCCAACATCATGGCCGGAACCATGCGCGGCAGCATCGTCCTGGAAAACGGCGGGGAGGATGGCGGCGAGAAGGGTGCGCGGTTCCTGCTGCGCTTTCCGGTGGGGTAGTGGGAGCCGCCCGGTGGGATCGTCCGGTGCGGCTCCCGTCTTTCACGCTTCAAATCGATTCAGATTTCACCCGACGCGATCTCGTCCCCGTCCCCGTCCCCGTCCCCGTCCCCGTCCCCGTCCCCGTCCCCGTCGCCTTCGCCAGCAGCCTGCCGGTGGCCGTGGCGAGCTGATTTTGGGTGTATGGCTTGGCAAGGCGCGGCATGTCGGCGACGACGCCCTCCGGCAGGTCGACATATCCCGTCGCCAGCAGCACCGGCAGGTTCGGAACCATCTCCCGGGCCGTCCGGGCGAGTTCGACCCCGGTCATGCCGGGCATCGCATAGTCGGTCAGCAGCAGGTCGACCGCCTGTCCGCTGCGAAGAAGCTCCAGCGCCTCGATGCCGGAATTCGCCTCGACCACCGTGTGCCCGAGGTCGGTCAGCATGTCGACCGTGCTCATGGCGATCAGCGCGTCGTCATCGACCACGAGGACCACGGCGGGAGCGACGTCGGCCGCCGGGGCCGGGGGCGGCTCGGCCGCCCGCACGGGTGCCGTCGCCCGGGGCAGCCACAATTCCACCAGCGTCCCCCGGCCCGGCACGCTGGACAGCCGGAACGCGCCGCCGGACTGGACCGCCAGGCCATGGACCATCGACAGGCCGAGCCCGGTGCCCTTGCCGATTCCCTTGGTCGAGAAGAACGGCTCGACCGCGCGGGCAAGCGTCGGCGCATCCATTCCGGCGCCGGTGTCCTGCACACTCAGCCGCGGGTAGCGGCCGGGAGCGAGGCCGGAGGATGCTGCGGCCGGCGTCTCGTCCAGCGACACCGTGAGCGTGCCGCCGTCCGGCATGGCGTCGCGGGCGTTGATGGCGAGGTTCAGGATCGCCAGCTCCAGCTGGTTGGGATCGATCAGGGCCGGCGGCAGGCCGGCGGACGCGTCGATCCGCACCAGGATGCGCGGACCGACCGAGCGTTCCAGCAAGGTCCGCATGCCCTCCAGCAGGCCGGCGAGGTCGACCGCCTGCGGTTGCAGATCCTGCCGGCGGGCGAAGGCCAGAAGCCGCTGGGTCAGCGTCGCCCCGCGCCGCGCCCCCTGCATGGCGCCGTCGAACAGGCGCTCGGTCGTCGGATCGTCGGGAATCCGCTTGCGCAGCAGCTCCAGATTGCCGAGCACCGCCATCAGCAGGTTGTTGAAGTCGTGCGCGACACCTCCGGTGAGCTGGCCCAGCGTCTCCAGCTTCTGCGTCTGGCGCAGCTGCTCCTCGGCACGCTCGCGGTCGCGCATTTCGGCGCGCAGGCGGTCCAGCGTTTCCTCCAGCTCGCGGGTGCGCTCCCGCACCGTGGCCTCCAGCGTCGTGGTGAGGCGCTGCAGGGCTTCCTGCGCCGCCTTCTGGACGCCGATGTCGACGATGGCCGCGAGCGCTCCGACAAGCTGACCCATGCCGTCACGCACCGGCACGCCGCTGACCCGGGTCCAGGTCGACGAGCCGTCGGGCCGACGGCAGGTGAACTCGACCCCATGGACCAGCTCGCCGCGCAGGGCACGCGCTGCGGGAAACTGGTCCCGGGGCAGGGGGCGTCCCTGGTCGTCGTGCGCGATCCACTTGCGGTCGCCGTCGGGCTGCCGGGACGGGATCACCGCATCCGGCAGGAACCCTTCGAAGGCCGGGTTGCACAGCATGACCCTGCCGTCCCGGTCCATCAGCGAGACGCCGACCGGCAGATGCTCGATCAGCGTCGCGAAATGGGCCCGCTCGCCGGCCAGATCGGCCAGCAGGCGGTCGCGTTCGACCAGATGGGCCCGCGCCTCGTACTGGCGGCGGCGCCCGCGCAGGCAGGTGCGCGCCACGCTGACCAGCGTGGTCGGGTGGAAGGGACGCTCGATGAAGGTGACGTTGCCGAGCAGCTCGGTCAGGCGGGCGGCTTCCGGCGTGCGCTCCGCACCGTCGCCGCGCATCGTCAGCAGCACGACCGGAAGGTCGGACCAGGGCGGCTGCGCGCCGAGCCAGGCGACGAGCCCCTGGAGGTCGGCGGTGCGCACGGCCTCCTCGACCAGGATCAGCAGCCCGACCCCGTCGTCCAGAGCCTGGCACAGGGCCGTCAGGTCGGGACAGGCCTGCGCTGTGATCCCGACCTCGCCCAGCAGGGCGGCCGCGACGGCGGCATCCCGTCCGCGCGGCGCCAGGATCAGCGCGCGGTCCATGGTCTCGGATTCGGTCACGCCGGCTCGTCCCGCAGCAGCGGGCCGCCTTGACCGCTGTAGACCGGCACGCCGCGCAGCACGCCCTGGAACTCGTCCAGCGGCGGTCCGAGGCTGATGCCGCGATCGGTGACCCGATACTCGCGGATGGTGTCCTCATGCGGGCCGGCGCGCTTCTTGATCACCGAGATTGCCCGTCGGACCCGGCCCAGCGCCTCGAAATAGCGCAGCAGCACGACGGTATCGGCAAGGTAGGTGACGTCGACCGGCGATTGCATGTCGCCGATCAGGCCATGCTGCGCGATGGTGAGGAAGGTCGTCACGCCCTGCCGGTTCAGATACAGCAGCAGCTCGTGCAGGTGCAGGACCAGCAGCTTCTCTTCCGGCATCGCCGCCTGGTAGCCGTTGAGGCTGTCGATCACCACGGTTCGGATATGGTGGTGGTCGATGAAGCCGCGCACGCGGTGCGTGAATTCGCCGGGCGCCAGTTCGGCGGCGTCGACCTGCTCGATCAGCAGGCTGCCGCGGTCGCGGAGCGCCTCGAGGTCCAGGCCCAACGCCCTCGTCCGGGCGAACAGCAGGCCGAGTTCCTCGTCGAAGACGAACAGCGCGGCACGCTCGCCCCGCGCGATGGCGGCGACGGCGAACTGGATGGCGAACAGCGACTTTCCGGTGCCTGCCGGGCCGATGATGAGGGAGCTCGACCCGCGCTCCATTCCGCCGCCGAGCAGCGTGTCGAGTTCGGCGATGCCGCTGGCCAGACGCTCGCCGGCGAATCCGGTGCGATGCTCCGCGGCGATGAGCCGGGGGAACGCACGGATGCCGCCGGTGCCGATGGAGAAGTCGTGATAGCCACCGCGGTATGCCTGGCCGCGGTATTTGAGCACGCGCAGCCGCCGCCGCTCCGCCCCATAGGCCGGCGTGATCATCTCCAGCCGGATCACGCCGTGGGCGATGCTGTGGACGGTCTTGTCCATCGTGTCGGTGGTGAGGTCGTCGAGCAGCAGCACGGTTGCGCCATGCCTGGCGAAATAATGCTTGAGGGCGAGGATCTGGCGACGGTATCGCAGCGAATCCTGGGCCAGCAGGCGGATCTCCGACAGGCTGTCGAGCACGATCCGCACCGGCTTGATGCGCTCGATCGCCTCGAACAGGTGCCTGGTCGTCTCGCCGAGCTCCAGGTCCGAGGAGTAGAGCAGGCTCTGCTGGTGTGCCGGATCGAGCAGGCTTTCCGGCGGGACCAGCTCGAACACTGTGATCCCCTCGCCGATCGTCCAGCCATGGGCGACCGCGGCCTCGTGCAGTTCCTCCTCGGTTTCCGACAGGGTGACGTAGAGCCCGGTTTCACCGGCGGCGGCGCCCTCCAGCAAAAACTGCAGCGCCGCCGTGGTCTTCCCCGTGCCGGGGCTGCCTTCGAGCAGGAAGACGCGGTCGCGGGCGAGACCGCCCGCGAGGATGTCATCGAGCCCGGCGACGCCGGTTCGTGCCTTGCGCGTCAGGTCGGTGCGCGGCAGGTCAGTAGGGGCGGCGGCCATGGCGGGTCGGGAGGTCCGTTCTGGGGGTATCGGGCAGCGCGTCCGCCGGGATGCGGCCCAGGGTGCCGGCCCGGGTCTCCGTCAGCCGGCGGTCGCGCAGGATACGCTCGCGCGGGACGGCACCGGGATGAGGCAGGGGATCGTTGGGCAAAGGCAATTCCGCGGACATCGGACACGACAGGTGGAAACGATCGTCCAGATGTAGCGTGTCGCATGGCGGACGGCAGCCTGAGCGATCAGCATCGGTCCTTTGGCCTAGGGACGCCGAAAGGCGCGGCGGCCGTCCGTTGCCGCCGCGCGGTCGACCCGCCCTGTCCCCGCTGTCCGGAATGCAGCCGTCCGGAATGCAGCCGCCGGACCTCCGGCGGCCCGTGGCCTCATGCCGCGCGGATGCCGGCCAGGAAGCGCTCGACCTCGATCTTCATCTGCTCCGACTGGCGCGACAGTTCGCCGGCGGCGCCCAGCACCTGGGACGCGGCGCTGCCGGTCTGGGTGGCGCCGCGGCTGACTTCGGTGATGTTCACCGTCACCACCTCGGTTCCCCGCGCCGCCTCCTGGACGTTGCGGGCGATCTCGCCGGTCGCCGCGCCCTGTTCCTCAATGGCCGAGGCGATGGAGGTGGCGATCTCGTTGATCGTGCCGATGGTGCCGCCGATGCCGGTGATGGCGTTGGCGGCCTCGCCGGTCGCCTGCTGCATCGACGCGATCTGGCCGGCGATCTCCTCCGTCGCCTTGGCGGTCTGGGTGGCGAGGTTCTTGACCTCGCTGGCGACGACGGCGAAGCCCTTGCCGGCTTCGCCCGCCCTGGCGGCCTCGATGGTGGCGTTCAGCGCCAGCAGGTTGGTCTGGCTGGCGATGTCGGTGATCAGCTTGACCACGTCGCCGATGCGCTGGGCGGCGTCGACCAGCCCCTGGACCCGCTGGTTCGTGGCCTGCGCCTCGCCCACCGCCTGGGCGGCGATGGTGGTGGAGCGCGCGACCTGCGCGCTGATCTCCGAGATCGAGGCGGACAGCTCGTCGGTCGCCGACGCCACCGTCTGCACGTTGACCGAGGCCTGTTCGGCCGCTGCTGCCGTGCTGGCAGCCTGTTCGTTGGTCTGTTCGGCCGTGTGCGACATGCTCTGCGCCGTGGCGTCCAGTTCGGTGGCGGCGGCGCTGACCGTGCGCAGGATGCCGGACATGTTGCTGTCGAAACCGGCGACCAGCCGCTCCACCGCGGCGGTGCGCTGTTCCTTGGCCTTGCGCTCGGCCTCCTCGGCCGCCGCCATGCGGGCGCGGTCCAGTGCATTCTGGCGGAAGATCTCGACCGCGCGGGCCATGCCGCCGATCTCGTCGCCGCGCTCCGTCCCCGCCACCTCGACCGACAGGGTGCCCTCGGCGAGATGGGACATGGTGTCGGTGATGCGGGCGATGGGACGCACGATGCCGGCGCGGGCGACCACGACGCTGACGGCGACCGCCGCACCGACGCCGCCGATGCCGACCGTCAGCATCAGCGCGAGCATGCGGGACCTGAAGGCGTCGAGCTCGTCGTTCGCCTGCTTGATGCTGTCGATGTTCCGCTGTGCCGCCGCTTCCAGCTGCTTGCCGAGCGCCACCCGGTTGGCGCGGCCTTCCGGCGTGTTGCCGTGCTTTTCCGCTGCCTCCGGAGAGACCTCGACGCCGAGGCGGGCGAGCTCGTTGCGGATGGCGATGAAATCGTTGGCGTTGTCGTTCAACTTCCGGAAATCGGCCCTCTGGCCGGGCGGCAGCAGGCTCTCCCATTCCGCCATGCGCTTTCCGATCGACGCGGTCGACTCCCGGATCCCCTTGCCGAACAGCTGCACCTCGTCCTTGGTCTTGGCCATATAGACCCCGCGGCTGTCCATCACCGTCTTGTAGATCAGCCCGCTGACCTGCTCGGCCAGCAGCGCCCGCTGCGAGCGGTTCTGGATGTCGTCGACCCGGGCGTCGTAGGTGTCGATCGCGACGAACCCGATGACGCCGACCACCGACGCGACCAGTGCCATCAGGACGAGGACGGCGGAGATTTTACGGCTGATGCTGACGCGGCTCAACAGAGTGCGCATGGGTGGTCTCGTTTCTGTCGGGAAGGGAACTCCCGGCATCATACCCTGGTATGACCATTCAGATCTGCGACAAATTGCACTGATATCGGTCGCATTCACTGTGTGAGAACCGAATTCTATCCGAATCCTATAAGGTCCGTTAATGATGTTGCTGCAATTCGTCACCATCCTTCGGGCGATATGGCGATATTGTAACCGGAACTGTGTTTGTTGGTTCGTGACGAGTATTGCTTCTTCTTTTGGGTATTAAAATTTTCATTGAGCGAAATGATATGATGGCGGATGGGTGCGGCTGGTTCGAGCAGTCCCAACGTCGGCGGCCGGACCGCGCGGGCGGGCGTTGGGCTGTCCGCTTGCGAAACGGATCGACATTTTTGAAAGCCATCCGCAATCCCTTGCGAATTCGCAATGCCCGCCGACGCCCCAATGATTAGCCTGTGCTCATATTCCTCATCCACCGCCGCACCCGCGGCACCGGAACGGAGCACATGCCATGGCGACCCTGACCGACGGCGGCCCGAACGCCCCCGTCTATGAACATTTCAACCTCGGCATCTTCCTGCTCGCCCTGCTGGGGGCGGCGCTGATGCTGCTGATCCTGCCGATCGGCTTCCTCTTCCATCCGCCGGTCGTGCTGTACGCCGCGCTGCTCGGCACCGCCATATTCTTCGTGGCGATCTGGATGATGACGGCAGGGGCCAAGCGGCACTGAGGAAAGCGGAACCAGGACACCGCTCGGCGCAAGGAAAAGCCGCCCTCCCACCGCAAGGCGGGAAGGGCGGCTTTCGGTTTCACCTCACTCTGCGGCCAGCGGCTGCGGCGCGGCGGCGGGGGCGCGGAAGCCGGTCAGCAGCCTGGCCTCCTTGGCCTTGGCGGCGGCGACGTTGCGCGCCTTCACCGGGCCGTAGCCGCGCATCTCCATCGGCAGCGCGGCGATCTCGACCGCCAGGGCAAGCCTGTCGCGGGTCAGCCCGTGCAGCAGCTCTCCCACCACCGCCTCGTAATCGGCGATCAGCTGGCGTTCCTGGCGCCGCTCGGCGGTGCGGCCGAACGGGTCCATCCAGCTGCCGCGCAGCCGCTTGCCCTTGGCCAGCAGGCGCAGGACCGGCAGCATCCACGGGCCGAAGCTCTTCTTCTTCGGCTCGGCCCCATCCTCGCCGTCCGCGCCCATCGCCGGCGGCGCCATGTGGAAGGTCAGCTTCCAGTCGCCTTCGAACATGCGCGCCACATTCTCGACGAAGCCGCTGTCGGTGTAGAGGCGGGCGACCTCATACTCGTCCTTGTAGGCCATCAGCTTGAAGTGGGCGCGGGCGACCGCCTCGGTCAGCGCGGTGGAGCCGGGGATCTTCTGCTGTTCCGTCCGCCGGGTCCAGTCGACCAGCGCATGGAAGCGGGCGGCATAGGCGGCATCCTGGTAATCGGTCAGGAAGCGCTGGCGGCGCTGGATGACCTCCTCCAGGCTGGTGGACTGGCGGCGCTGGTCGAGCAGCAGGGACGGCCCGATCTCGGCCCCATCCCGTTGCGGCTTGGCGGCGGCCTCCACCGAGGCGAGGTCGACGGCGGCGCGCCGGCCCCACTGGAAGGCGTCGAGGTTCAGCTTGACCGCGACCCCGTTCAGCTCGATGGCCTTCAGGATCGAGGCTTCGGACAGCGGGATCAGCCCCTTCTGCCACGCATAGCCCATCAGGAACGGGTTGGCGTAGAGGCTGTCGCCCAGCAGCGCGGTGGCGAGCCTCGTCGCGTCGAAGGCGTCGACATTGGCCGCGCCGCCGCAGGCACGGGTGATGTCGGCGACCAGGTCGCGCACCGGGATCACCATGTCCGGCTTCTTGATGAAGTCGGCGGTGATGCTGTCATGGGTGTTGATGACGGCGCGGGTGCGGCCGGCGGTCATCTTCGACAGGCCGTCGCCCGCCGCCGCGACGATCAGGTCGCAGCCCAGCACCGCGTCTGCGCCGCCGGCGGCGATGCGGACGGAATGGATGTCCTCCGGAGTATTGGCGATGCGGATGTGGCTGGTCACCGCGCCGCCCTTCTGGGCGAGGCCGGTCATGTCGAGCACGCCGACGCCCTTGCCCTCGATATGGGCGGCCATGCCCAGCAGGGCGCCGACGGTGACGACGCCTGTGCCGCCGACGCCGGTCACATAGAGGCTCCAGGTCCGGTCGAAGCTGGGGACGGCGGGGTCGGGCAGGGCATGGCCCTCCGCCGACTTCGGCGCGGCCGGCTTCGGCTTGCGGAGCTGGCCGCCCTCGACCGTCACGAAGCTGGGGCAGAAGCCCTTGGTGCAGGAGTAGTCCTTGTTGCAGCTCGACTGGTCGATCTGGCGCTTGCGGCCGAACTCGGTTTCCTGCGGGATGACCGAGACGCAGGAGGATTTGGCCGAGCAGTCGCCGCAGCCCTCGCACACCAGCTCGTTGATGACCACCCGCTTGGCCGGGTCGACCATCTTGCCGCGCTTGCGGCGGCGGCGCTTCTCGGTGGCGCAGGTCTGGTCGTAGATCAGGATGCTGGTGCCGGCGACCTCGCGCATCTCCTTCTGCACGCGGTCGAGATCGTCGCGATGCTCGACCGTGGTGAATTGCGGCAGGCCGTTGCCGATGCCGTATTTCTCCGGCTCGTCGGTGACGACCGTGATCCGGGTGACACCCTCGGCGCGCAAGGTCTGGGCGATGGACTGGACGGTCTGGGTGCCGTCGAAGGGCTGGCCGCCCGTCATCGCCACCGCGTCGTTGAACAGGATCTTGTAGGTGATGTTCACCTTGGCGGCGATGGCCTGCCGGATCGCCAGGATGCCGGAATGGAAATAGGTGCCGTCGCCCAGGTTGGCGAAGATGTGCTGCTCGTCGGTGAAGGGGGCCTGGCCGACCCAGGGCACGCCCTCGCCACCCATCTGGGTGAAGGTGTCGGTCGAGCGGTCGAGCCACGTCGCCATGTAGTGGCAGCCGATGCCGCCCAGCGCCCGGCTGCCCTCCGGCACGACGGTCGATGTGTTGTGCGGGCAGCCGGAACAGAAGGTCGGCTTGCGCACGACGCGGGCGACATGGGCCTTCTGCTTCTCCTGCGCATCGAGGAAGGCGATGCGGCGGACGAGATTCTCGTTGTCGACGAAGCGCTGGATGCGGCGGCCGATGACCACGGCGATCTGCGCCGGGGTCAGTTCGCCGGCACTGGGCAGGATCCACTCGCCCTGCTCGTCGAACTTGCCGACCACCTTCGGGCGGACGTCGGGATTCCAGTTGTAGAGCTGTTCCTTCAGCTGGTTCTCGATGACGGCGCGCTTCTCCTCGACGACGACGATCTCCTCCAGGCCTTCGGCGAAGTGGCGGACGCCGTCGCGCTCCAGCGGCCAGGGCATGCCGACCTTGTAGACGGTGATGCCCCAGTCGGCGGCCATCTCCTCGGTGATGCCCAGCTCGTCCAGCGCCTGCCGGACGTCGAGATAGCTCTTGCCGGTGGTGACGATGCCGAAGCGCGGGCGCGGGCTGTCCAGGACCACCCGGTCCAGCTTGTTGGCACGCGCGAACGCCAGGGCGGCGTACAGCTTGTGCTTCATCAGCCGGTGTTCCTGCTCCAGCGGCGGGTCGGGCCAGCGGATGTTCAGGCCGCCCGGCGGCATGTCGAAATCGGCGGGGATGACCGGGTTGACGCGGAGCGGGTCGATATGGACCGACGCCGAGGTGTCGACCGTCTCGGCGATGGTCTTCATCGCGATCCAGCAGCCGGACCAGCGGCTCATCTGCCAGCCGATCAGGCCGTAATCCAGGATCTCCTGCACCCCCGACGGGTTCAGCACCGGGATCATCGCATGCATGTAGGCGTGTTCGGACTGGTGCGGGAAGGTGGAGGATTTGCAGTTGTGGTCGTCGCCGGTCAGCACCAGCACGCCGCCGTGCTTGGAGGTGCCGGCGGCGTTGGCATGCTTGAACACGTCGCCGGAGCGGTCGACGCCCGGCCCCTTGCCGTACCACATGGCGAAGACGCCGTCATATTTGGCGCCCTTGAACATGCCGACCTGCTGGCTGCCCCAGACGGCGGTGGCGCCCAGCTCCTCGTTGACGCCGGGCTGGAACTGGATGTGGTTCTTCTCCAGGAACTTGCGGGCGTTCCACAGATTCTGGTCGAACCCGCCCAGCGGCGAGCCGCGATATCCCGAAATGAAGCAGCCGGTGTTCAGCCCGGCGGCGAGGTCGCGCTGGCGCTGCATCATCGGCAACCGCACCAGCGCCTGGGTGCCGGTGAGGTACACGCGCCCGTGTTCGAGTGCGTACTTGTCTTCGAGAGACACGTTCGCCAGGGACACCGTTGCAAGCGCCATCCTTCATTCCTCCCATCGGTCGGCAGCCTGGCTAGTTCCGGTACGGAGTGCTGGGGCGCCGATTTGTTCGCTGGGCAAAAAGGTAATGAAGGCTGTCTTATTCCGCAACGCCTGCGGCCGCCGGTTCCGCAAAAAGCAAGGAACGGCGCCGCAACCCGCGGTCTTCCGTAACGGAGCGTATGGAAGGCCCCGCCTTGCTGCAATTTCCTGCGAACGCCAGCGCTCCGTCCCTTCGCCTTGCCCAGGCCATGCACTGGGATATGGGGGCGGACTCAGCGATCGGTCAGGGGGGATTTTCCGGGAGGCGGCCTATCGCCGTTCCGTCCGTCCTGGCTGCCGCCCTCGGGCCAGCTGCCGAAATCGGCGTGGCCGCGGGTGGCCAGCGCGCGCACGCTGGCGCGCAATGCGCGGATCAGGCACAGCGCCACCGCCATCGACTGGGTGCCGCCGTCCGATCCGGCCAGCCAGCGCAAGGCCGCGGCATGGGCCTGCAGGGCGTCGACATAGCCCTCGACGTCCGGCTCGACCCAGGTGATGCAGGTGGACAGCGACGCGACGATGGAGGTCGCTGCGGAATCGCCGCCGGCCGCCAGCTGCAGGTCGGACAGGGCGTGGCGCAGCCGGCTGCCGATCACGTCGGGCCGGTCGAGCGCGGCCTCCAGCTTGTCGAGCGCCAGCTGCAGCCGCACCCGCCTGGGATCGTCGCTGCGGAGCGTCGCGGCGCCGGAGTCCGGCGGCGGCAGCTGTGCCGTTCCGCCCGCCGCGGGGCGGGAAGGGGCCGGCAAGGGGATGGAGGTGCGCAGGATGTCGGGCTGGTCGCCGGCCTCCTTGCCGGCCCCCTTGCCGGCCCCCTTGCCGTTGGAGGCGTCGGGGCGGGCCGCGGTTCCGCCGCCGCTGCGGGAGGCCGCAGTGCGCGGGGAGTCGTCACGGCGGGTCAGCACCGCGTCGATGCGCCGCGCCAGGGTGGCGGCCGGCACCGGTTTGGCCAGCACGGAATCGGCCCCGGCATCCCAGGCGCACCGCACCGTGCTCAGGTCGGCATTGGCGGTCAGCACGATGACCGGCATGTCGGGGCGCAGGCAGCCCTGGGACTGGCGCACCCATTGGATCAGCTGGGCACCGCCCACCGGCTCCATCACCCAGTCCGTCACCATCAGGTCGAAGACCTCGCGCCGCAGCACGTCCTTGGCATCCTGTCCGTTGGACAGCGCGGTGATCTGGCCGACGCCCCACAGCCCCAGCATGTCTTTCAACGCCCGCTGGAGCAGCGGGTTGTCGTCGACGATCAGGATCTTGACCGGGGACGCAGGACGCTTCGTCATGGAGCGGTTCCGGTGATGGTGCGATGTCCGTCCCGATATCCGCCTCGTCCCGCCACTTTTCATGGTGGGGGATGGGGGAGCGACCAATGGGACGTCCGCTGCACCCTTCGGCTGCCGGGGGCACCCCCGTCACCGTTCGAAAGGGTTGCTCCACCGATCCGTCACCCCTTTCGATAGGATCGCGGCGCGTCCGGACGCGCATATCAGATAATTCTGATAGAGATGGACGGACCGGGGCTCCGCTCCTATGATCGGTGTCCTATCTGTTCGGTGAGGGGGCGGTGCGATGGACGGCGGATGCGGTGGAGGAGCCTGCGGCGGCGGATCCTGTGGCGGCGGCAGCTCGAAGCGTCAATCCGGCGGATCGGGCGGTGGCTCCGGCGGCCTGAAACACACCATGCGGATGGCGATGGCGGTCAACGGGCTGCTCGGCGCGCTGCTGCTCGCCGCCGCCGACGCGACCCAGGCGGTCGCCCTGTGGGCGGCGGCGCTGCTGGTGCTGAACCATGCCGCGACCCATGGGGTGATGCTGGCGGGGCTGGGCGAAAGGCCGGACCGGCGGGCGCGCCTTTCCCTCCTTCAGGGGCTGGCGCTGGCTGCCGCGGCGGTCGCGCTGGTGGTGGCGGCCGGGCGCGGCATCGCCGGCATGGCGATGCCCGACGCCCCCCTGGCCAGCCTCGCGCTGCTGCTGGCCATCGGGGTGACGACGGTGACGGCGACCCTGCTGTTCGCCGGCCGGCGCGGCGGCCTGACCCTGCGGGCGATCTGGCTGTGCTGCCGCCGGGACGTGCTGCCGCTGGCCGCGGGCCTCGCCGGTCTGGCCGGAAGCTGGCTGCTGGAGGATGGCGCCCCCGACGCGCTGGTCGGCGCCGCCATCGCCGCGCTGCTGCTGGCGGAGTCCTGGACGCTGCTGCGCGGCGGGCTGCCGGGCGGAAGCGCAGGGGTCAAGCCCCTGTAACCCCGTCCTCCGGCATCTCCTTCAAGACCGCTGCCGCAGCCGCTCCAGCAGGGCCTTGGTCGCGAAACCGTCGGGGATCTCGCCGATGGAGGCCTGGAAGCGGCGCACCGCGTTGCGGGTGTTGGCGCCGACGATGCCGTCCGCCGCACCCGGCTCCATCCCCAGCGCGGCCAGCCGCTGTTGCAGGTCGATGCGGTCGTCCCGGCTCAGCGCCTGTTCCTCGCGCGGCCAGCCGCCGCGCACGCCCGGCTTTCCGACCATGCGGTCGGCCAGCAGGGCGACGGCCAGCGCATAGCTGGTCGAGGGGTTGTAGCGCATGATCGCCCGGAAATTGTCGCGCACCAGGAAGGCCGGGCCGCGATGGCCGGCCAGCACCAGGATCGCGGCCGGGGCGTCGCCGGCCAGCTCCGTCCCGTCCATCGGGACCACCCCCAGCCGGCGCCACTCCGACAGCGGCTTGACGATGCTCAGCTCCGCCTGGTCGTAGGGGAAGCCGTCGGGCAGGCGCACCTCCTGCCCCCAGGGCTCGGCCGACTTCCAGCCGTTGGCGAGCACGAACTTGGCGGTGGAGGCCAGCACGTCGGGCATGCTGCCCCAGATGTCGCGGTGGCCGTCGCCGTCCTCGTCCACCGCGTTGCGCAGGAAGACGCTCGGCATGAACTGGGTCTGGCCCATGGCACCGGCCCAGGAGCCGCTCATGCGTTCCGGCGCGATGTCGCCGGACTCGAGGATGCGCAGCGCGGCCAGCAGCTCCGAGCGGAAATAGGCGGCCCGCCGCCCCTCGAATGCCAGCGTCGTCAGCGCGTCGATCACCGCGAAATTGCCGGTCGACTTGCCGAAATCGGATTCGACACCCCAGAAGGCGACGAGGATTTCGCCCGGCACCCCCGTCCGGCGGGTGATGCGGGAAAGCAACGCCGCCTGGTCCTGCAACTTCTGCCGGCCGTCCTGGACGCGCTTTTCATTCACGGCGCTGTCCAAATACTGCCACACTTGCCGGGTGAATTCGGGCTGGGAGGAATCCAGCTCGACGACACGGTCGGACAGCTTCACCTTCTGGAAGGCCCGGTCGAAGGTCTGGGCGCGGATGCCCTGGGCCAGCGCCTCGGCACGCAAGGCCGCCAGCCATTCCGGGAAGGAGGCGGGCTGCGCCGCGGCCGGCTGGGCCAGCGGCGCGGCTGCTGCCGGCGAGGCGCCGCCGGAGTTGGCCGGGGCGGTGGCGCCGGTGCTCTGGCAACCGGCCATCAGCAGGGTGGCGAGAAGGAGGCGGGCGGGATGACGGAACTGAAGTCGCATGCGCTCGGCCGTGATCGGAAGGGAAACCGGAGCGTGACCCTAGGACGCCCGGCCGCGCCGCTCAACCGCCAAATTGCCAACGCCGGCGACTGCACCGGCGATTGGGTCGGGGTCGCGGCGCGACCGCGCTTGCACAGCCCGCGACCCGGTCCATATCAGAGTCATACCGTCAGTTTCGCGGCTTTCGCCCGGCTGGTCCTGGTCCTTGGGGGCCGGTCCTTGCGCGGGCGGTCGGCACCCGGAACCGAAGCCGGAACCCGCCTTCGCCAGCTGCCCTGACTTGCTGCCCTGACTTGCTGCCTTGACTTGCGGCCGCTTCCCGGAAGGGGCCGCTTCCTGCCACGGAACGCCAAGGGTACCGACGCCATGAAAATCGTGATCTTCGGCTTGACCAACGGGTATCGCCGCGACGGCGGGCACAGGGTGCGCTGGCGGGCGCTGATCCAGGCGCTGGCGATCCGCGGCCACCGCATGGTCGCGGTGGAGCGCGCCGGTCCCGACGATCCCACCCCCTGGGCGATCCCCGGCGGCGAGGTGCTGTCCTACCGCGACTGGGATGCCGTGGCGGTCCAGGCGGCGGCGCAGGCCGACGATGCCGGCGTCGCGCTGGTGGTCGCCCATGGGCCGGACGCCCGCGCCGCGGCCGAGCTCGTCCGCAATTCCCGGGCGGTGCGCCGCGCCCTCTACGACCCGGAGGCGCCGGTCAGCCTCGCCGCGCTGGAGGCGGGGGAGGCGGTGGCGCATCTGCCGACGGACGGGCAGGGGCGTTTCGACCTGGGCGGCTTCGACATGGTGCTGGCCTCCTGCGGCGGGCCGGCGCTGGAGCGCTACCGCGCCAAGGCCGGGGCGGAGGCGGTGATGCCGCTCTATCCCTGGATCGTGCCGGAGGCGCACAAGGCCGGCGATTTCCGGCGGGAGTATCTGGGCGACCTCTGCTGCATCGTCGCCGGGCCGGACGGCATCCGCGAGGGGCTGGACCGCTTCTTCATCGACCCCGCCCAGCGGCTGACCCGCCGGCGCTTCGTGCTGGCCGGGGCCGACCTGCCCGACGGGGTGCCGAAGGCGTCCAACATCCTGACCTTCCCCGACCTCGACCCGGCGCAGCATCTCGACGTGCTGGCCTCGGCCAACCTGGCGCTGACGCTGGCGCGCGACGACGAACGCAGGATCGGCTGGTGCCCGTCGGAGCGGCTGTTCATCGCCGCCGCCTGCGGCTCGGCCATCGTCGCCGACCAGTGGGAGGGGCTGGAAACCTTCTTCGAGCCGGGGCGCGAAATCCTGGTGGCGGCGCAGACCGACGACGTCACCACCGCGATGATGCTGCCGCGCAACCATCTGACCGACCTCGGCCGGCGGGCGCGCAAGCGGGTGCTGGCCGAGCACAGCGCCGAACGCCGGGTGCAGGAGCTGCGGGGCATCCTCGACCTGAAGGGCGGCGGCGACGATTGACCGGGCGGGCACGCGCAGGGCAGGCGGCGTCTGCCGGAAGGGGATGCGGATCGGCGGGGAGCGGGCTATGGTCTGCTCCCTTTTGCTTTGCCGCCATCCGGGAGTCCCTCAGCGATGCCGACCGTCACCATCCGTCCCGCCGTCGAGACCGATTGCGCCACGATCCTGCAATTCGTCCGCGATCTGGCTGAGTTCGAGCGCGAGTCCGATGCGGTCAAGGCGACCGAGGAGGATTTCCGCCGCGACGGCTGGGGCGAGCGGCCGGTGTTCGAGGCGCTGATCGCCGAGCTGGACGGCACGCCGGTCGGCTTCGCGCTGACCTTCCGCAACTTCTCCACCTGGGAGGGGCGGCCGGGCCTGTATGTCGAGGATCTCTATGTCACGCCGGACGCGCGCCGTTACGGCGTCGGCCGCAAGCTGCTGGCCGCGGTGGCGCAGAGCGCGGTCGAACGGGGATACCGCCGCGTGGATCTGAATGTTCTGGACTGGAACCCGGCGCGTGGATTCTACGATCGGGTGGGGTTCCGCCGGATGGAGGAATGGCTGCCCTACCGTCTGACCGGCGACGCGCTGGCCGCGCTCGCCGCGGAGGACTGAGCCGCAAAGCGGCTCGGGTTTGACGACTGAGCCGCTTTGCGGCTCGGGCTGCGCGCTCAGACGGCCCGGTTGAAGGCTGACGCGCCGATGATCTCGGCATAATCGGCGCGCTCGGCCCGCAGGTTGGACAGAAGATCGACGAGGCTGTCACGGACGAAGCTGTCGTCCTGCTCGACGATGCTGTCCTGGGTCAGCAGGATGAACTGGTCGAGAAGCGCCATGTGGGCCGCAGAGGAAGCAGTGATCTTCTTCGAGTTGACGGCACCGATCATGTAAATCTCCCTTGCCTGAGCGTTGTCCAGAGCGTTCCCGATGTCCTCATAAGGCCACCGCTCCGGTTAAGGACTCCCTAACAGGGCTATGAGGCAGGTCGTATCTTGAGGGGTACTTCCTATCTTTGGGTGTAGTTCCTATTACCATTCCAAAGAGGTACCCCTACTGCCCGCAGACCCATCGATACGCATCGTCTGCAAACAATGACTTCGACCGGCGCCGTTCGGCTCCCGCTGGATGTGGCGACGATGGCGTGCCCTATCACAACACGCATTGCCGTCCCGGGTTGCTCAGGCTGCCCGAGGGATTTGGGGGGGAGGGACCACCGAAGGGTGCAGCCCCTTCAACCCATCGGATGACGGCAACTCTCTGAAAATGCTGAGTCTCAAGAGCTGCCGGCACCTCAGGCGGCGCGCCGGGCGGCGATCCGGTCGGCAGCGTCGGCGCGTTCGAGCGCGCGGGCGACCAGATCGGCGAACAGGTCGCCGATTGCGGCATCCGGCGCCGTGCCGCGGCGGGCTGCCAGTGAAACAGCCAAGGATGGACCGGCCAAGGATGGACCGGCCAAGGATGGACCGGCCACCAGCGGACCTTCCATCAGCAGCGAGCCTTCCTCCCCCGGGCCGAGAACACGCCAGCCGCGGCTCTTCATCTCTCCAACACGCGCCCGGGAAATGAACGCGCGGACATGGTCCGGTGCGAGATCGTCCATCCTGTCCCCCAATCGCTGGCGGCGGCCACCGTCGCGACGGCCGCCTTTTTTCGGATCAATACGGAAAAGCGTACGGAAGAAAAGCGAACGCAACAAGAACAAATTCGGGGGGCAGCGAGGATTCTCCAGGATTCCCAACCTTTCGCCCCACCTTCTGCCCAAGCTTCCGCTCCGCCGGCCCTTGCCGTCCGGGCACCCACCGCAAAGATCAGGCGGGGCGGCGGCAATTGCAACGCCGCCCGGTGACATCTTGGCCGGCATCGGCGATCAGGAAAGGTCCAGCAATGAGTGGCGTGCGCATCGAAACCGACAGTTTCGGCCCCATCGAAGTTCCGGCAGACCGTTACTGGGGGGCGCAGACCCAGCGCTCCCTCCAGAATTTCCGCATCGGCGGGGAACGCATGCCGGTTCCCCTGCTGCGCGCGCTGGGCATCCAGAAGCGGGCTTCCGCCGCGGCGAACATCCGGCTCGGCGCGCTCGACCCGACGCTCGGCGCCGCAATCATGGCCGCGGCCGACGAGGTGATCGACGGCCGGCTGGCCGATCATTTCCCGCTGGTGGTGTGGCAGACCGGCTCCGGCACCCAGACCAACATGAACGCCAACGAGGTGATCGCCAACCGCGCCATCGAGGCGCTGGGCGGCACCATGGGCTCGAAGACGCCGATCCATCCCAACGACCATGTCAACATGGGGCAGTCGTCCAACGACAGCTTTCCCACCGCGATGCACATCGCGGCGGCCGACGAGATCGTCCGCCAGCTGATCCCGGCGCTGGAGCATCTGCGCACCGCGCTGGACGCCAAGTCCGACGCCTTCCAGGAGATCGTCAAGATCGGCCGCACCCATCTCCAGGACGCCACGCCGCTGACGCTGGGGCAGGAATTCTCCGGCTACGCCGCGCAGGTGTCCTACGGCATCGGCCGGCTGCGCGGGTCGCTGCCGCAGCTCTACCGGCTGGCCCAGGGCGGCACGGCGGTCGGCACCGGGCTGAATGCGCTGCCGGGCTTCGCCGAGGCCTTCGCCGAGGAGGTCGCCGCCTTCACCGGCCTGCCCTTCGTCACGGCGGAGAACAAGTTCGAGGCGCTGGCGACCCATGACGGGCTGGTCGACGTCCATGGCACCCTGAACACGCTGGCGGTGTCGCTGATGAAGATCGCCAACGATGTCCGTCTGCTGGGCTCCGGCCCGCGGTCGGGCATCGGCGAGCTGTCGCTGCCGGAGAACGAGCCCGGCTCCTCCATCATGCCCGGCAAGGTCAACCCGACCCAGTCGGAGGCGATGACCATGGTCTGCGCCCAGGTGATGGGCAACCACACCACCGTCACCGTGGCCGGCGCCACCGGCCATTTCGAGCTGAACGTGTTCAAGCCGGTGATCGCCTTCAACGTCCTGCAGTCGATCCGGCTGCTCGCCGACGCTGCGGTCAGCTTCACCGACAATTGCGTCGTCGGGATCGAGGCCAACCGCGAGCGCATCGCCCGGCTGGTCGCCGACAGCCTGATGCTGGTCACCGCGCTGAACCCCCATATCGGCTACGACAATGCGGCGAAGATCGCCAAGAAGGCGCACAAGGAAGGGACCAGCCTAAAGGAGGCCGGGCGGGCGTTGGGACTCCTGACGGATGAGCAATTCGATCAATGGGTTCGTCCCGAACGGATGGTTGGTCCAGGCTAAGCTTGGGGTTAGGGTGGGGGTGTCGTCTCCGGCCGGTCCGGCCTTCCTCTGACCACCCCCCATCCTGCCAACTGCCAGCCGATGCGTGCGTGACCATGAAGAAGCGTTCGGTCCTGATTGCCGGCCACCCCACCAGCGTCTCGCTGGAAGAGGAGTTCTGGGATGCCCTGAAGACGGTGGCGCAGCTGCGCGGCCTGTCGGTGAACGCCCTGATCGAGGAGATCGACCAGACCCGCACCGGCAACCTGTCCAGCGCCATCCGCGTCCATGTGCTGAAGGCGGTGCAGCACCGCCAGCCGGGCGAGGGGTGAGGCGGGCCGGGCGGGTGCGCGGGGAACGTGGGCCGGCAGTGGACACCCGCTGCATGGCGGCGTACACGGGTGCGGACCCGCTCCCTGACGTGATGCAGCCGCCATGCCGCCCGACGCCTCCACCCTCGACATCGTCGCCTTCTGCTGGTTCGTCGGTTCCTGGGTCGGTTTCACCATCATCCAGGACCATCTGCTGACCGGCCGCAACGCGGTGAACCAGCATCTGAAGACCGTGCGCCGCCACTGGATCGACCGGATGCTGGAGCGCGAGAACCGCATCATGGATTCGCAGCTGGTCGGCCACACCATGCACAGCTGCACCTTCTTCGCCTCCACCAACATGCTGGTGCTGGCCGGTCTGGTCGGATCCTTCGGTGCCATGGAGCATGCGCACGAGGTGGTGTCGAACCTGTCCTTCACCGTCCACACCTCGCGCCAGCTCTTCGAGATCAAGCTGCTGCTGATGGTGGTGGTCTTCACCTTCGGCTTCTTCAAGTTCACCTGGGCGCTGCGCCAGTACAATTACTGCTGCGCGCTGATCGGCTCCGCTCCGATGCCGCCGGTGTCCGTCGAAGACCGCAGGATCATCTCCCACAGCATCGGCGAGGCGTTGACCTTGGCGATCACCGCCTTGAACGGCGGCATGCGCGCCTATTACTTCGCGCTGGCGGCGCTGGCCTGGACCATCGGTCCGATCCCCTTCATCCTCGCCACCACCGGCGTCATCCTGATCCTCACCCGCCGGCAGGCATTCTCCGCCACCGAGAAGGTGATCCGCGTCCAGGTCGAGTGGCTGGAAGAAAACGCCTCAATCAAAGGAAAAGAATAAGTAAAAAGCCAGCAATCTTTTGGAGAGTGCGACCAAATATCCTCTATCTGACGGCGTACCACGATGGTTGAGTGTCATCGTTGTGCCATGCAGCGCGGCGCGATCGGAAAGCCACCGGACCGGCGCCGCGCAGAGACGATGAGAGGACGGCCATGGACGCGGATACCGCGCTGAGCATCATGGAATCGCTGGATGAGGCCGAGGCGCTGTTGCGCCGCATGTGCCTGGGCGACGGCTGGGCCAGCCAGGGCACGCTGGCCCGCAACCGGGAACTGCTGGACGCCGCGCGCCATCGGCTGGAACTGGTCCACAGCATCGAGGAAATGGAGCCGCTGGAATTGGCCGCAGTGGCGTGACCGCTGGCGTGACCGCTGGCCTGACCGCAGTGGCCTGACCTGCGCCGCTCCTCAGCCCTTCAGCAGGACCTTGCCGCCGCCGCGCACCTTCGACCAGTCCTTGGCGAAATAGGCGAAGTCGCGCGACGGCCGGCTGAACAGGAAGCCCTGGGCCAGCGACACGCCCAGGTCGGTCAGCAAGGCAGAATGGACGGGCTCCTCCACCTGTTCGCCGATCAGCGTCAGGTCGAGCTGGCGGCAGACATCGACCATCGAGCGCAGCATCGCCATGTCGCGCGGGCTCTTGACCGCGCCGCGGACGAATTTGCCGTCGATCTTGGCATAGTCGGCCTGGATGCCGTAAAGCGACTGGAAGCTGGTCGACCCGGCGCCGACATCGTCCAGGCAGATGCGGAACCCGGCCTGCCGGAGCTTCTGCAGCACCTCGTTCAGCTTGGCGATGTCGTTGACCACCACGGTTTCCGTCACCTCGATCAGCAGCTTGTTCGCCAGGTCGCCATAGGGGGCGACCACGGACTGGAACTGCTTGAGGAAGATCGGGCTCATCAGCGTCTTGGCCGACAGGTTGATCGCCACGTCGGGCAGCTTCGGCTCCTTGCGGAACTCCTTCAGCGTGTCGAGCACCGTCCGGGTCAGCAGGAGGTCGAAATCGTAGATCAGCCCGACATCCTCGGCGAAGGTGATGAAGTCGGCGGGCGAGCTCATCCCGTCGACCCGGGTCAGCGCCTCCAGATGATGGACGGCGCCGGTGCCGATGTCGACGATCGGCTGGTAGACGACCACGAAGTCCCGGTTGTCGATGGTGGCGCGCAGATGGCCGATCCGCTCCACCGCGCCGGCCATCAGCCGGTTGGCGCCGTCCTCCAGGCTGGAGATGGTGAACTCGCCGCCCTGGGCCGAGGCGAAGGCCTGCACCGTGTAGACCAGGGCGCGGGCGGCGTCGGCGGCGTCCAGCGTGTCGTCGGCCATGTCCAGCGTCCAGGACCGGATGCCGCCGGGCAGGGCGCCGCCGGCCGCCTCGATGATCTGGGCGACATGCCCCTGCACCTCCCGCCCGTCGATGTCGGCGGCATGGACGATGCCGTAACGGTCGCCGGTCAGCTGCCCGGCGCTGTCGCCGTCGGCGGAGATGCCGCGCAGATAGGCGTCGATGCCCTCGCGCACCTCGGCCGCGGCGCCTTCCGGCATCGCGTCGACCATCGATTGCAGGCCCTCGACCAGCAGCAGGGTCAGCCCCCGGTCCAGCCCCCTCTCGCGCGCCGCGTGGAGCCGTTCCTCCAGGATGCTGGCGAAGCCGGCCTGGTCCGGCAGCTCGCCCTGGCCGCCCGCCTCATGGGCACCGGCGGCACCGGCGGCACCGGTCCGCTGCGGGGCGGTCAGCAGCACGGTGAGGAACAGCGAGCCCGGGCAGGAATCGAGCCGGCAGCCGCCGAGCAGGGCCGGGAACGGCTGGCCGTCGATGGCCTGGAACAGCACGCGCGACGGCTTGATCCGCGCCTTTTCCCGGATGCGCTCGAACAGGACATGGACGTATTTGCGGTCGCCCGGCGCCACGACATCCATCAGGTTGCTGCCGACCAGCCCGCCGATCTCGCCCTTGGTCAGGCGGCAGCGTGCCCCGGCCGAAAACAGGATGGTGCCCGCGGCATCCGTCTCGATCAGCAGATCGGCGGCGGCGAAGGCGAAGCCGACGAACCGGTCGCGATCGCGGCTGGACTGCGGGCGCCGCTGTCCTGCGGCCGCAGTCACCGGGCCGGCAGGGGCAGCTTTATCCTGCGCGAGGGGGATCGTCATGTCTCTGCAAATTGCATCAAAGTTTAGAGAGTTTGAAGATGAATGCTCTGTAGAATAACGAAAATTATAATAGGTTAAAAGCGTGCTGGTGGCTGCGGATCATAAATCCCGGATGAAGGCGACAGTTTATACCGCCTTTCCGGTAATCCGGCTTCGCCCCGATCATATGCAGGGATGCAGGCGCGCGCCTGCCACCCTCCGGCAATTATCCTCCGGGCAAATTCGTCCAGTCATTGCGTGTGCGAAACGAAAAAGGCCCCGTCGACTCGATGGTCGCGGGGCCTTGGGGATTGTGGGGTCCTGGAGGTCCTGGAGGGGCTTGTGGGAGGTCCGTTACCGGCGGGGGAACAGCCGGTTGACATGGCCCATCTTGCGGCCGGGCCGCGCCTCCGCCTTGCCGTACAGGTGCAGCCGGGCGCCGCGTTCGGCGAGCAGGTCGGGCCAGCGCAGCACGTCGTCGCCGATCAGGTTGGTCATCTCGGCATCGGCCACCCGCTCGACCGAGCCGAGCGGCAGGCCGCACACCGCGCGCACCAGCTGCTCGAACTGGCAGGAGGCGCAGGCATCCATGGTCCAATGGCCGGAGTTGTGCGGGCGCGGCGCCATTTCGTTGACCAGCACGGCACCCTCGGCGGTGACGAACATCTCCACCGCCAGCACGCCGACCAGATCGAGCGCCTCGGCGATGGTCCGGGCGATGCGGTCGGCCTCCGCCGCGGTCTCCGCCGGCACCCCGGCCGGGGCGATGGTGACGTCGAGGATGCCGTCCTTGTGGCGGTTCTCCACCGCCGGATAGGCGACGGTCTGGCCGTCGGCGCCGCGGGCGACGATCACCGACACCTCGCAGGCGAAGGTGACGAACCCCTCGACGATGCCGGCCACGCCGGGCTTGCCGCCGCCGATGGCCGCCCAGGCGGCCGCCGCCGCTGCCGCCGCGTCGCCGTCCCTGCCGGCGTCGAGCCGAGCCTGCCCCTTGCCGTCATAGCCGAGCCGGGTCGATTTCAGGACGCAGCGCGGCCCAACCTCCGTCACCGCGCGGGCGACGTCGTCTGCGCTGTCCGCCGCCCGCCACGGTGCGGTGGCGATGCCGAGCCGGTTGACGAAGCTCTTCTCGGCGATGCGGTCCTGGGCGACCGACAGGATGTGCGGGCCGGGATTGACGGTGGTGAAGCGGCGCAGATGCTCCACCGTCGCGACCGGCACATTCTCCCACTCCAGCGTCACCGTGTCGACCGAGCGGGCGAAGCGCTCCAGCGCGTCGAGATCGTCCCATCCGGCGACGGTCGTGGCGGCGCTGACTTGGGCAGCCGGGCTGCCGGCCGCGTCGGGGGCGTAGACATGGGTCCGGTAGCCCAGCCGGGCGGCGGCCAGCGCCGTCATGCGGCCGAGCTGGCCGGCCCCCAGCATGCCGACGGTCGAGCCGGGGGCGAGGCGGGGCAGGGCGGGGACGGCCGGAGTACCGGTTGCGGTGCCGGTTGCGGTGCCGGTCATGGGGGACGGACTTTCTTTCTGGTCAGGTCGGATCGTCGACGGGCGCCTCGGCCACGGCGGCGGTCTGGCGCGCGCGCCAGCCGTCCAGCGCGTCGGCCACCTCCGGCTCCATCAGCGCGATGACCGAGCCGGCGAGCAGCGCGGCGTTGATGGCGCCGGCCTTGCCGATGGCCAGCGTGCCGACGGGGACGCCGCCCGGCATCTGCACGATCGACAGCAGGCTGTCCATGCCCTTCAGCGCGTGGCTTTCGACGGGAACGCCGAACACCGGCAGCGGGGTCATCGACGCCGCCATGCCGGGCAGGTGGGCGGCGCCGCCGGCCCCGGCGATCACCACCTTCAGCCCGCGCGCCCTGGCGGTGGTCGCATACTCGACCAGCCGGTGCGGCGTGCGGTGGGCGGAGACGATGCGGACCTCGTGGGCGATGCCGAGCGCCGCCAGGGTATCGGCGGCATGCTTCATGGTCGTCCAGTCGGACTGGCTGCCCATGATGATGCCGACCAGCGGGCGGTCGCCGGCGGCCGATGCGTCATTGGCCGGGGCGTCGTTGGCCGGAATGGCGGTGGTCGTGGAGTGATCGGCGGACACGGCAGCGGGCTTCCCTCATGGTCCGGAAAGCGGCGCATTATAGGAAGAGTCGGCCGGCTGTCCAGTGGCGGCGCGGAATTCCCACGCCGCGCCGCTAATCCCACCCCCGGACTGCGACATTGCGGCCCTTCCGATGGAACATGGGTCCGCCTATGGTGCCGGCTTATATGTGAACGATAGACCTTCCCATCCCCAGCCGTATCTCCAGCCCCCAGCCCCGGACCCCATCGCATGACCGAGAGCGTCCCCACCGAAGAGCAGCGCGGCGAGCACCGCGACATCCGTACCGCCATGGCGGAGGAGCGGATGGCCGGCGTCGGCATCGACGAGGCGTCGATCGAGACGCTGGTCCGGACCTTCTACGGCAAGATCATGAAGGACGAGGTGCTGGGGCCGATCTTCGGCCGCGCCATCGCCGATTGGGAACCGCATCTGCGCAAGATGATGGATTTCTGGTCGTCCATCGCCCTGCTGACCCGGCGCTACGACGGGCGGCCGATGCCGGTCCACATCTCGCTCGGGCTGGAGCCGCAGCATTTCGAGCGCTGGCTCGGCCTGTTCCGCGAAACCGCCCACGAGCTGTTCCCGGCCGACGGAGCGGCCTTCCTGATCGGCAAGGCGGAGAACATCGCCCGCAGCTTCCAGATGGGCATCCAGTTCTTCACCGTGCCCAAGAAGGGGTGAAGGCGTCCCTCCCTCCCTCCCCCCGGCCCGGGAAGGGGGCGGGGGGAAGGGGGTGGGGGAGGGCGTGGTTACGCGATGATGTCCGGCAGCAGCCGGCTTTCCAGGACCATGATCTGGTCCTTCAGCATCAGCTTGCGCTTCTTCAACCGCTGCATCTGCAGCTGGTCGTAGGGCGCACGCTCGGCCAGCCGGGCGATGACGTCGTCCAGGTCGCGGTGCTCGCTGCGCAGGCTCGCCAGCTTTTCCTTCAAAGTCTCTTGCTCGTTCATCGCGCCCGTTGGGAATGGCCGTTGCCCCGGAAGTCCGGGGGTGCTCTTGCGGGTGGCCCGTTGGCCGGGCGGGCCGGACTATACCAGATTTCCCCCGGCACGGCATCGGCAAACGCGGCATCGGCAAACGCGGCCGCCGGCCCTCATGCTCCTCCGATGGGTGGCCCGATGGGGGGCGGCGCGGGCAACGATTGCGGGAACCGTCCGTTCCGGTAACATGGTGGTCCATTTCAACGAACAGGCGAACGGGACGGGAACCCCTCAATGACTGCCCCAACGAAAGCCGGAAAGCGCATCGGCATCCTGACCAGCGGCGGCGATTGCGCCGGATTGAACGCGGTCATCCGCGCGGTGGTCCACCGCGCCACCGGCTACGGCTGGCAGGTGCTGGGCATCAAGGAAGGCACCCAGGGCCTGCTACAGCGGCCGGTGCAATACCAGACGCTCGATCTCGGCTCCGTCGACGGCCACATGATGCGCCAGGGCGGCACCATCCTCGGCACCACCAACCGCGGCGACCCCTTCGCCTATCCGATGCCGGACGGCACGGTGAAGGATCGGTCCGACGAGATCATCGGCGGCTACCGCGAGCTCGGGCTCGACGCGCTGATCGGCATCGGCGGCGACGGCAGCTTCGCCATCCTGCACAAGCTGGCGCAGAAGGGCGGCTTCCCGATGGTGGGGGTGCCCAAGACCATCGACAACGACCTGGGCAAGACCGAGGTGTCGGTCGGCTACGACACCGCCGTCGCCGTGGCGGTCGAGGCGCTCGACCGCCTCCAGCCCACCGCGGCCAGCCACCACCGGGTCATGGTGCTGGAGGTGATGGGCCGCGACGCCGGCCATATCGCGCTGGCGGCCGGCATTGCCGGCGGGGCCGACGTCATCCTGATCCCCGAGATCCCCTATTCGATCGAGAGCGTCGCCGCCAAGATCCAGGACGTGCGCAACACCGGGCGCAACTTCGCCCTGGTCGTCGTGTCGGAGGCGGTGAAGACGCTGGAGGGCACCGGGGTCAAGAAGGTGCTGCAGGGCGGCGAGAAGCGCTATGGCGGCATCGGCGACTATATCGGCGAGAAGATCGCCGACGCCACCGGGGCGGAGACCCGCGTCACGGTGCTCGGCCATGTCCAGCGCGGCAGCATGCCGAGCCCGCGCGACCGGCTGATCGCGTCCGCCTTCGGCGTCCATGCCGTCGACCTGATCGCGGACGGCAAGTACGACCGCATGGTCGCCTGGTCCAACCGCGGGGTCATCGACGTGCCGATCACCGAGGCGATCGAGCATTATTCCTGCGTCGAGCTGGACGGGGCGCTGGTCAAGACCGCGCGCGGCCTGAACATCAGCTTCGGCGACTGAGGGGAGGACGGGGCCGGTGGGCGCCAATCCCTTCTGGGACTTCTCCCTGGCCGTCTATGGGCGGCCGGGGGTGCCCGCCGCCTGCCTGGCGCTCCAGGACCGGCGCGGGGTCGACGTCAACCTGCTGCTGTTCGCCGCCTGGGCCGGGCTGGAGTGCGCCGCCGGCCTGTCCGGCGACGCGCTTTCCCGCATCGATTCGGCGGTCTCCGGCTGGCGCGACGAGGTGGTGCTGCCGCTGCGCGCCCTGCGCCGACGCGCCAAGGCGGAGGACGATGCGTTCTATCGTCGCATGAAGGCGGCCGAGCTGGAGGCCGAGCGCGTCCAGCAGGACCGGCTGTTCGCCGCCGCCACCGTTGCCGGGCTGGCGCCGCGGCCGGGCGGCGGCATGGCGCTCGCCGCCGCCAACATGGCGCTTCTGGTGCCGGGCGGCGACCCGGCGCTGGAGGAGCTGGCCGGACAGTTGGCGGCAAGGCCGGCCGGGGAATGAGCGCCGGCCGCGCCCTGTCCCCGCCATCCCCGTTCCCGTCAGCGGTTCAGGATCAGCTCGTTCGGGTCGCGTGCGACGCTGGAGGTCAGCTCCGGCTTGCCGACATAGAAGGCGCTGCAGCGCTTGCCGCTGACCAGCCGGGTCAGGGCCGCTTCCCATTCGCGGCCCTTGGGGCCGACGATCCGCAGTTTCAGCTGGTCGACGAGCGGATAGACCTTGAACTGGTCGATCTCGACCGGCTCGGGGGTGGTGACGGTGAAGACGTCCTGCTTCAGGGTCAGGGTCTTGCCGTTGATCTCCAGCGTGACGTCCTGCGCCCACGGGCAGCCGTTCGGCTTGGCGCCTTCGTTGGCCTGCGCTGGAAAGGCGGCGCCGAGCAGGATGAGCGCGGCAACCGGAAGGTGGATCGACCGGCTGGCGACGGTTCGGCAGAATGCCCTGGCTGGGCGGGACGTCATAATCCGCTCCTCAATGATCGGCGCGGACAATAGCGATGCGTCAGTCTCATGACAATACAGGGAAAATCCTAATCCTGTGACCGTTTGCAACGGTTCCTGACATCGCCTTGCCGGACCGGCGGGGCCGTGCCGGGGTATGATCCGGAAACACTGTCAAAACCTTGCCAATCCTGCATGGATTCAGATGGTTACTTTATCCCAGGCCCTGATGATCGCCCTCGACCGCCATCAGGCGGGGCGCGTGGCGGAGGCGGAGGACATCTATCGCCGGATCCTCGGCGCCGACCCGGAATATGCCGACGCGATGCAACTGTTGGGCGTCCTGGCGGCACAGACCGGGCGGCTGGAGGAGGCCGGGCGGCTGCTGCGTCTTGCGGTGGCGTTGCGGCCCGATGGCGTCGCCGGCCTGTCGAACCTCGCCGGGGTGGCGCAGTCGGCGGGCGATGCCGGACCGGCGGCCCGGCTCTATGGCCGGGCGCTGCGCCTGATGCCCGAACTGGCCGACGCCCATGCCGGGCGCTGCGCCGCCCTGCGCCGGCTGGAGCGGAACGGGGAGGCGCTCGCGGCGTCCGGCCGGGCGTTGGCGCTGGCGCCGGACCATGCCGCCGCGCTGGCGAACCGCGCCGCCGTCCTGCTGTCCTGCGGCGACCCGCCCGCGGCCGAGCGCTGCGCCCGCCGCGCCCTGCGGCTGACCGGCGGGGCAACGACGCCCGCCTGGGCCACTATCCGCACGACCGCCCATGCGACGCTGGCGGCGGCACTCGCCGCCCGTCGCTGCTGGGCGGCGGCCGAGGCGGCGGCCCGCGACGCGCTCGCCGCCGGCCATGACACTGGCGAGGCCTGGGAGGTGCTGGGGGCGGCGCTGGCCAAGCTCGGCCGCTTCGCCGAGGCGCTCGACGCCTTCGCCGCGGCGGAGCGGCTGCGCCCCGGTTCCTCGCTGTGGGCGGCGCGCGGCACCGCGCTGGTCGCCATGGCCCGGCCGGCCGAGGCGTCGGAGGATTTCGCCCGCGCCTTGGCCGAACGGCCGCAGGATGCCGGGCTGCACTGGAATCTCGGCTTCGCGAGGCTGATGGCTGGCGACTATGCCGCCGGCTGGCCCGAATTCGATTGGCGCCGGCAGGACGACCGCGCCGAACCGCCCTGGCGCCGCTTCTCCCAGCCGACCTGGCGCGGCGAGCCGCTCGCGGGCCGGACCATCCTGCTCCATGCCGAACAGGGGCTGGGCGACACGCTGCAATTCCTGCGCTATGTCCCGCTGGTGGCGGCGCTGGGCGGCCGGGTGGTGCTGGAGGTGCAGCGCCCGCTGCTGGCGCTGGCGGCGGGGCTGGCGGCGGGGTTGGAGGGGGTGGCGCAGGTCATCGCCCGCGGCGACCCGCTGCCGCCCTTCGATCTGGAATGCCCGCTGATGAGCCTGCCGCGCGCCTTCGGCACGGTGCTGGCGGACGTCCCGGCCACGACCCCCTATCTGCGGCCCGACCCGCAACGGCTGGAGCGCTGGCGCCTGCGGCTGGCTCCGGAGGCCGGGCGGGAGCTTCGCGTCGGTCTGGTCTGGGCCGGCAACCCGCGCTTTCCCGGCGACGACCAGAGGTCGCCGCGGCTGGCCGGCCTGCGCGCCCTGCTGGAGGTGCCCGGCTGCCGCTTCTACGGCTTGCAGATGGGGGAGGGCCGGGCCGACCTCGACGGGGCGGCGCTGCCCGCCGGCTTCACCGATCTCGGGCCGGAGATCGCCGACTTCGCCGACACCGCGGCGATCATGGCCGGTCTCGACCTCGTGGTGTCGTCCTGCACCGGTCCGGCGCATCTGGCGGGGGCGCTCGGCCGGCCGCTGTGGCTGGCGCTGCCCTTCTCGGCGGACTGGCGCTGGCTCACCGGCCGTGCCGACAGCCCCTGGTATCCGACCGCCCGCCTGTTCCGCCAGCCGGCGCCCGGCGACTGGGGAGCGGTCGCCGGGCGGATGGCCGCCGAACTGGCGGAAGCGGCTCAGCGCTTCAGGCCGTCGCCGAAGCGCGAGCAGTCGTAATCGTCGGTCCCGGCCTCGGCCCGGCCGCCGTTGGAGGTGTTGTAGCGCGGATCGTCGCAACGGCCGTTGCGGGCGTAGGCCGAATCGGAACTTCCCGATCCGAACAGCCCGCCGCCGCCGCTGCCGAACATGCCGCCGCCGTTGCCGCCGGTCTGGTTGCAGGCGGCCAGCGCCAGCGGCGCGGCGGCCAGGATCACAAGGCGAAGTGCGGTCTTCATTGGGTGGGTTCCCTTCCGTGTCGAGAGCGAAGACGTGTCTGTCCTTCGCTCTCAACAGGGCAGGGTGGCCGGAAATTCCCGTGACCGCGTACTGTGTCCCTTTTTATTCGACGGGCTGGAACATGCGGGTTTCGGGATGGATCGCCCACATTTCGCCGTTCTCCAGGTCGAACCACCAGCCATGGATGTGCAGCGTCCCGGCCTCCACCCGCTCGCGGACGAAGGGGAAGGTCATCAGGTTCTCGACCGAGGCGCGGACGGCGGCCCGTTCGATGATCGCCGGGGTGTGCTGCAGCCGTTCGGCGTCGAACTTCTCCTGCTCCGACCCTTCCGGCCCGACATAGGGATCGAGCGCCGATGCGGCGATCGACACCCAGGGGGAGACGAAATCGTCCTCGGCCTTCTGTCCGCTGCGCAGCCGGATCAGGCCCTGGATGCCGCCGCACTGGGCATGGCCCAGCACGATGATCTCCGACACCTTCAGCGACTTCACCGCATATTCGATGGCGGCCGAGGTGCCGTGATAGCTGCCGTCCGGCTGGTAGGGCGGGACGAGGTTGGCGACGTTGCGCACGACGAACAGTTCGCCGGGCTCGGCCATCGTCAGCAGGGCGGGGTCGACGCGGCTGTCGGAACAGCCGATCAGCAGCACCTCGGGATGCTGCCCCTCCGTCACCAGTTGTCGCATGTTCTCGGGACGGCGATCGTAATAGCGGGCGCGGAACGCCCGGATGCCGGCCAGGAGCTGTCGGATGGGTTCGGTGGGTTTGCTGCTGAAGGGCATCTCGGCCTGTCCCTTGTTCCTGCCGGCCGGCGGCAAGGCCGGCCCCGCATCATGGTATCACCAGCGGTATAGCCGCAATGCGCCCGCGCTCCAAGCGGCCAGTTTCGGCGGTGCAGCGCGGCTCAGCCCTCGACCTCAGCCCTCGACCTCAGCCCTCGACCTCAGCCCTCGTCCCGGACAGTGCCCTTGCCTTCGCCCCAGCGGCGCAGGTTGCCGGCATCCAGCCCGAACATGTCCAGCACCCGGCCGACCGAATGGTCGACCAGATCGTCGATGCTCTCCGGCCGGGCATAGAAGGCGGGGACCGGCGGCGCGATCACCGCCCCCATCTCGGCCAGCGCCGTCATCGTGCGCAGGTGGCCCAGATGCAGCGGCGTCTCGCGCACCATCAGAACCAGCCGGCGGCGTTCCTTCAGCGCCACGTCGGCGGCGCGGGTCAGGAGGGTGGAGGTGACGCCGCTGGCGATCTCGCTCATCGTGCGGACCGAGCAGGGGGCGACCACCATGCCCAGCGTGCGGAAGCTGCCGCTGGAGATCGCCGCGCCGATGTCGGCGGCGGCATAGCTGACGTCGGCGAGCGCCCTGAGATCCGCCACCTTCATGCTGGTTTCGTGCGCCAGCGTCACTTCGGCGGAGCGGCTGACGACCAGATGCGATTCGACGCCGATCCGCCGCAGCACCGTCAGCATGCGGATGCCGTAGACCACACCCGACGCGCCGCTGATGCCGACGACGAGCCGGGGCGGAACGGATGCGTTGCTGTCGGTCATGTCGGGGGGGCCTTCATGCCCGCCGCCGTCCCCGGCAGGACGGGACTCGGTCCTGTGGGGAATGGCGGCGGGGGGATGTCAGTGCGCGTCTTCCTGTTCGGAATAGCGGTCGTCGTCCTGGTTCTCGCCGTAGTGATCCTCGGTTTCCTCCGGCGGACGGGGCACGCCGCCGCGGCGGATGGCGAGCGCCAGCGCCTCCTCCAGCTCGCGCTGCGAGCAGAGGCCGAGCATCACCGGGCCGCGCGGCTTGATGTTGGCGACGTTCCAGTGGGTGCGGTCGCGCACCGCGGCGATGGTCGGCTTGGTGGTGCCGATCAGCCGGCAGACCTGGGCGTCCGACAGCTCCGGATGGTGCTTCAGCAGCCAGGCGATGGCATCGGGCTTGTCGCCGCGCTTGGTGATCGGGGTGTAGCGCGGACCCTTGGACCGGGAGGCCACCTGCGGCAGGTCGGCGACCAGCAGCCTCAGGCGCAGATCCTGGTTCTTCTCGCAGCGCTCGATTTCCTGCTTGGTCAGCTGGCCGTTGGCGATGGGGTCCAGCCCCACCATGCCGACCGCGACCTCGCCGTCGGCGATGGCCTGGACTTCCAGCGAATGCATGCCGCAGAAGGCGGCGATCTGCTCGAAGGACAAGGACGTGTTCTCGACCAGCCAGACGGCTGTCGCTTTCGGCATCAAGGGCAGTGCCATCATCCCTCCTGACAACTCTTCACCGGCCGCACCCGCTGGCGGGTGGTGCGGCCGGCCGTTCGATTTATGCGGCGCGGACAGTCTTGCGGTGCTGGGTGGAGACACGGCCCCATGGCCGTTGCCGGCCAGTGCCGGCCGTCGCCTCGTCCTCGTCACCACGATATAGGGCGAAAACCGGTCCGCGTAGCCAAGCTCGCGCAGGCGCACCGGGAAATCCCGGCCGCCTGCTTGCCTCTGCTAACCCGTCTTGGGCGCGCATGGCAAGCCCGACGGCATGGGATCGGTAAAGAAAAGCGCAAAATGCGGTTCTTATCCCCTCCGAACCGCCAGTCCCCGGCTGGCCGTCCGGACCCGGCAGGGCCTTGCGCTCAACCGGCCTCCGGCCCGACGGCCAGCACGATCTTGCCGATATGGGCGCTGCTTTCCATCAGGCGATGGGCCTCGTCGGCCTGCTCCAGCGGGAAGATACGGTGGATCTGCGGCTTGATCGCCCCGGACTCCAGCAGCGGCCAGACATGCTCGCGCAACGCGGCGGCGATGCGGCCCTTCTCCGCCACCGGGCGGGCGCGCAGGGTCGATCCGGTCAGCGTCAGCCGCTTGGTCATCACCGGCGCCATGTTCAGCGACACCTTCGACCCCTGGAGGAAGGCGATGGAGACATGGCGCCCGTCGACCGCCATGATCTCGACGTCGCGGGCGATGTAGTCGCCGCCGACCATGTCCAGCACCACGTCGACGCCGCGCCCGCCGGTCGCCTCGCGGATCGCGGCGACGAAATCCTCGGTCCGGTAGTTGATGGCGCGGTCGGCACCCAACTCCTCGCAGGCGCGGCACTTGTCGTCGCTGCCCGCCGTGGTGAACACGGTGGCGCCGAAGGCCTTGGCCAGCTGGATCGCCGTCGTGCCGATGCCGCTCGACCCGCCATGGATCAGCAGCGTCTCGCCGCGCTTCAGGGCGCCGCGCTCGAACACGTTGGTCCAGACGGTGAAGAAGGTTTCCGGGACCGCGGCGGCCTCGACCATCGACAGCGGGCCGGGCACCGGCAGGGCCTGCACCGCCGGCACCGCGCAATATTCGGCATAGCCGCCGCCGGCCACCAGGGCGCACACCCGGTCGCCGCTGGCCCAGTCCTCCACCCCCTCGCCGATGGCGATGACGGTGCCCGACAGCTCCAGTCCCGGCAGGTCGGAGGCGCCCGGCGGCGGATCGTAGCGGCCCTGGCGCTGCAGCGTGTCGGGACGGTTGACGCCGGCTGCGGCGACCTCCACCAGGATCTCGCCGGGGCCCGGCACCGGGGCGGGGCGGCGGGCGGGGCGCAGCACCTCCGGCCCCCCCGGCTGGGTGATCTCGACGCAGCGCATGCTGTCGGGATGCGTCTTGTCGGTTGGGGCAAGGCCCATGGCGGTTTCCCTTCTTCGACGGTTTCGGCCGGTCGCTTGGCAACTCGGCTCGTTGGAATCGTCCCGCCCGAAAGGTAGATTTGCCGCACCGGCCTGACAAGGCGAACACGAGCGACGCGGCCGCCACCCGGCCGCGGTGGAGGGGCCAAACCATGAGCATCGACGACCGTTTCGAGGATAGCGAGCCGCGCAAGGCCAAGCCGGCGCCCAAGGATCTGACCGTGCTGGGCGTGGCCGAGTTGGAGGCCTACATCGCCACGCTGGAGGCGGAGATCGGGCGTGCCCGCGCCGCGATCGCCGCCAAGCAGGCGCAGAAGTCGGCGGCCGAGGCGTTTTTCAAGAAGGGCTGACCCCGCAACGGCGAAAAGGCCCCTTCCCGGCGGGAAAGGGCCTTTTCGCCGTTGCCGTCGCTTTGTCCGGATTCCGCCCGCCTCAGCGTCCCCGGCCGACGAGGTCGCGGTAGCAGTGCCAGGAGGCATGCCCGACCACCGGCAGCGCCAGCGCCAGCCCGAGGAAGGCGGTCACCATGCCGGCGCTCATGAACAGGGCGATCAGGAAGCCCCAGCCGATCATCGGCCGGATATTTTGGCGCACCACCGCGATGCTGGTCGCCATCGCGGTGAAGACGTCGGTGTCGCGGTCGAGCAGCATCGGCACCGACACCACGGCGATCGAGAAGACGGCCGAGGCGATGATCCCGCCGAACACCGTCCCGGTCAGCAGGAAGGGGATGGTTTCCGCCGAGAAGAAGATGCGGTCGACCAACTGGTCGAGCGCCGGCGGCTCGCCGGAGAAGAACAGGGCGAAGAGCAGGAAGGCGACGCGGATCCAGGCCAGCATCGCCAGCATCAGCACCAGCCCGATCCCGGCGATCTGCACCCCGTTGCGGCGATATGCTGCGGCCACCTTGCCGAAGGTCGGCCGCTCGCCCAACTCCAGCAGCCGGCTGGTCTCGTAGAGGCCGACGGCGAACAGCGGGCCGAGCAGCATGAAGCCCGCCCCCAGCGGCAGCAGCAGATATTCCATGTCCAGCATCGCCAGCCCGACGACCAGGACGAAGCTGGAGATCACCGCCAGCGCGCCATAGGCGAAGCTGATCGCCGGTGCCGCCATCATGTCCTGCCAGGCCGCCGCGAGCCAGACCCAGGGGCGTTCCGTGCCGACCGCGCGGATCGGCGGGAGCCAGCCGGGGGCCGGCGCCTGAGGCTTGTGTACCGAACCTCGAAACGACGTCATGTCGACCATGGAGACGGTCCCTCCCAACTGCCGGGCAGGGCGCCAGCCGGCGCCCGCAGGAGGTACTGTCACACAGTCCGTCAAATAGTCGCAACAGGGAACTGTTGGCCCAGCCAATAGTAACAAATCAGCAAAGGTTATTCCCACCTGAAAGCTTGGTCTTTGCCATGACTTAAGCCTGCGGCTATGCCGAACCGGTTAAGTCTCACCGTCGAGCCTATGCCCGTCCAAAGTCTGAGTGCGGCGCTGGGAGTCCAGCCGGTCGCGCTCCTTCTCGGCCTTGGTGCGGCCGAATCGGGCCCGATTCGCCTCGGCTTCCTTGCTGCGCTCGGCCTTGTCGCGGGTCTTGCGGAAACGATTGAGGTTGACGACGTCGCCCATGGTTCGGTCTCCGGTGGCGGTTTGCTTGGGATTTGCCCACCGCGCGCCTGGAAAATGCGGGCGGCGGGCCGGAAAGTCCGGCAGGAAAAATTTACGGCATCCGTAACTTGGCCGTGGGATTGCCCAAATTGCTTGTTTCTTCTGCGGGCGCTAGCTTACCGAAGGACGGGGCCGGCCGGAAGACGGTTGGAACCGGAGGCTGAACCGGGTTGCATCCACCCCCCTCGGGACCGGGTGCGGCAGGGTTGCCGGAAAAGACGTGGGACAAGGGGCACGGCCGAGCACAAGGCCGGTCGCAGGGAAGGCGGACACCCGGTGAAGAAGATTCTGATCGCTGCTCTGGCCGGACTGGCGGTTCTGGCCGCCCTCCTGTTGGCAGCGCCGAGCCTCATCGACTGGAACGCCTACAAGGGCGCCATCGCCGAGCGGGTGTCGCTCGTCACCGGCCGCAAGGTGGAGCTGCGCGGCGACGTCGGCTTCACGCTGCTGCCGTCGCCTGCCCTGACCGTGCGCGACGCCCGGCTGGCCAACGCCCCCGGCGCCGCCGAACCCGACATGGTGCGGCTGAAGAAGCTGGACGCCCGCGTCGCGCTCGGCCCCCTGCTCGGCGGCCGCATCCAGGTCGAGAGCATCACGCTGGTCGAGCCGGTCTTCGTGGTGGAGGTCCTGAAGGACGGCCGCATCAACTGGGATCTCGCCACCGCCGGCACGGCGGCCGGCGACGGGCTGGGCGCCGCCGAAGGGCTGGTGTCGGCCGTCAGCTTCGACCAGGTGCTGATCGACAACGGATCGGTCATCTACCGCGACGACCGCAACGGCCGGTCGGAGACGGTGGAGGGGCTGAACGCCCGCATCGCCGCCGGCAGCCTGAACGGCCCCTTCCAGCTCCAGGGCGATTTCCGCCTGCGCGGCCTGTCGCTGCATGGCGAGGCAACCGCCGGCCGCTTCACCGAGGGGGCGGCGGTGCCGGTGCGCGCCACCCTGTCGATGCCGAAGACCGACGCGACCCTGCGCTTCGCCGGCATCCTGACCGGCGGCGGCATGTCGAAGGTGCAGGGCGACCTGCGGGCCGAGGGCAGCGACTTCGCCCGGCTGCTGGACAGCCGCGCCCCGGCGGCGCTGGCGCAGCCCTACAGCCTGCGCGCGACGGTGGAGGCGGGAACCAGCCTCGCCACCTTCTCCAGCCTGGAAATCCAGCTCGGCGACACCCGCGCCACCGGCAGCGCCACCCTGCGCACCGGCGATCCGGCCCGGCGCGAGGCGCCGCGCACCGAACTGACGCTGGCGGTGAACCGGCTGGACCTGGATTCCTGGCTGCCGCGCGGCGGCGCCGCGGCGCCCCGCAACGGCGGGGCGGCCGGCAGCGGCCGCAGCGTTCCGGCATCCCCCTCCGCAACCGCCGCCGGCAAGTCCGCGGTGCGGACCTTCGCCCTGCCGGTCGGGGTCGAGGCCAAGCTCGACGTCGCCGTCGACGGCATGACCTACAATGGCGGCGTGGTCCGCCAGGGCCGCATCGAAGCCAGCCTGTCCGACGGCCGGCTGAACATTGACCGGGTCAGCGCCCTGCTGCCCGGCGGGTCCGACATCGTGGCGGCGGGCGAGTTGACCACGCCGGGCGGCGTGCCGACGCTCGACATGCGGATGGAGGCGAACACTGACAATCTGCGGGCCCTGCTGGACTGGTCGAGGCTCGACGTGCATGCCGTGCCGGCCGACCGGCTGCGCCGCGCCTCGCTCGCCGCCCGGCTCCAGGGCAATGCCGACCGGTTCGAGCTGTCCGGGATCGATTTCCGCTTCGACAGCAGCCGGCTGGGCGGGGCGGTCGCCTATGTCGACCGTGGCCGCCCGGCCTTCGGCGCCCGGCTGGAGCTCGACCGGCTGAACCTGGACGGCTATCTGCCCGCCGCCGATCCGGCATCCGCCGCCACCGGCTCGACCTCCACGTCCGCCCCCTCGCGGAGCGCCGCGGGGCCGCGGGCCGCGGGGGATGCGGGTGCCGGCACCGGCCAGACGCCGCAGCGGCTGCTCGGCCTCGCCGACGCCAACCTCGACCTGCGGGTCGGGCAGCTGACGCTGGGCGGGCTTCCCATCGCCGGGCTGCATCTGGACGCGACCGTCGCGGCCGGCGCCCTGACGGTGCGCGAGGCGAAGGTCGGCAACGTCGCCGGGCTGACCGCCCGGATCGACGGGCAGGTCGCCGGCCTGGCGCCGCTGCGCGGGGTCAACCTGTCGCTGACCGCCGAGGCCGGGTCGCTGGGCGGGCTGCCGAGCGCGGTCGCCTGGCCGTCCGGCCTGCCGGCGCCGGAGCGGCTGGGCGCGCTCACCGCCAAGGCGCGGCTGGCCGGCGACGGCGAGCGTCTGGCGGTGGAGGCGTCGGCCGGGCTGCTGGGCGGCACGCTGGAGGCCGGCGGCGCCGTGCTCGGCATCGACCGCACGCCGAGCGCCGACCTGAAGCTGCGCCTGACCCATCCGGAGATGGGGCGGATCGCCGCCCTGTTCGCCGACAGCGGGCTGGCCCGCGCCTACGGCCCGCTCGATCTCTATGGCGAGTTGGGTGGCACGGTGATGGGGCCGACGCTGGGCAACATCCAGGGGCTGGTCGCCGGCATTCCCGTCCGCGGCAAGCTGGCGCTGGACCGCAAGCCGGCACGCCCGGCCTTCCAGGCCGATCTCCAGACCGGCGACCTCGACCTCGACCGGCTGCGCAACGCGCCGCTGGTGGGTGACGGCGTCGGCGTCGGCGGTGGCGCCGCCCGGCCGGCCGGTGCGGGCTCCGCCGCCGACCCGCTGGCCGAGCTGGGATGGATGCAGGCACTCGACGGGCGGCTGGCGCTGACCTCCACCGCGCTGACGCTTGGCGGGCAGCGCATCGCCCAGCCGGCGCTGCGGGCAACCCTGTCCGGTGGCATCGCGACGCTGGAGCAGCTCGACGGCGAATGGCAGGGCGGGCAGATCGGCCTCAGCGGCCGGCTCGCCGCGGTATCCGGCCAGCCGCCCAGGCTGGACGCCGACATCACCGTCATCAAGGCGGAGCTGGGGACGGCGCTGTCCGGTGTTGCCGGCCTCGGCCTGTCCGGCGGCACCGTCGACCTCGACATGACGCTCTCCGGCAGCGGCCATGGCGAGGCGCTGCTGCGCAGCCTGACCGGGCGCGGCCGGGCGATGGCGAGCGGTGGCACGCTGCGCGGCGTCGACCTCGCCGCCCTGCGCAGCCGTCTGGCCGGGGTCGAACGCACGCAGGAGGTGCTGGGGGCGGTGGCCGGCGCGCTCCAGGGTGGCGAGACCAGGCTCGACCGGCTCGACGCCCGCTTCTCGATCGAGCGCGGGGTGATTCGCGCCGACGACGCCCGCCTGACCACCGCTCCGGCCGACGGCACCCTGACCGGCACCGTTTCGCTGCCGGACGGGCGGCTCGATCTGGGACTGGCGCTGAAGGTGAAGGCGGACGGCGACCTGCCGCCGCTGGCGCTGCGCATCGCCGGCCCCTGGGACGCCCCGACCCAGACCCTGGACCTGTCGGCGCTGCGCGACCGCTTCGGCGCCGCGGCTGCGGGCTCGGCGCCGGTCCAGCCCCGGCCGTGAGGGCCGCCGCATGCCACGGCTGCGCGCCGCGGCGCCGGCCGGACCGGCCAAGGGCGTTGAAGTCGCGGCGCCCGGCGTCCATAATCAAGGAACGGTAACCGGAAGTCAGAGCCGATGCAGGTCGACAACAAGATACTGGACGATCTCGCCCGTGTGGCGGGTGGCGCGCTCGGCGCCTTTTCGTCCTTGCGTGAAGAGGCCGAAGGCCAGCTGCGCGCCCAGCTCGAACGCGTGCTGTCGCGGATGGACGTGGTCAGCCGCGAGGAGTACGAGGCGGTCCGCGCCATGGCCGCCAAGGCCCGCACGGAGCAGGAGGCGATGGCCGAACGGCTCGCCGCGCTGGAGGCTGCCGTCGCGTCGCTGACCGCCGCCCATGCGCCGGTCCCGGTCGAAGCCCCCGGCCTGCCGGCCGCGATGGACGAGCCGGGGACGGGGTCCGGCCCGGCTAGCGGCCCGGCTGGCGGCGTTGCGGGCGGTGCCGCGTCCTGACCGGCGCCGCTGCCGGCTTTCCCGCCGTCATCTCTCCGTCATCGTGCCGGTGCATTCTGCCGCTTGCGGCCGTGCTGGCGCTTCGCCGCTCCGGGGGAAAACCCCAAGGGAGGCGGGGTGCCGCATCGTCACGCTTGGCCTTTCGTCATTTTCGGGGTATTGGCCCGGATCGCGCGTTGCCTGAGGCGCGTTCCCAAGGTCCGGGTGAACGGTACCGCCCATTGCGCCTTCACAGGAGGACGCTGACATGTCGGCAGTAGCCGTCGAAACCACTTCATCCTCCCACAACCCGCTCGACGTGGTTGAGGAGATCGTCACCGCCAACGAATGGGCGTTCGACCGCGCCAGCGACGACGAGCTGGTTGTCGAGATCGGCGGGCGCTGGTGCGATTACCGGCTCTATTTCGTCTGGCAGCCGGACGTCAGCGCGATGCAGTTCTCCTGCCAGTTCGACATGAAGGTCCAGGCCGCCCGCCGCACCGCCGTCGCCGAGCTGCTGGCCGAGGTCAACGGCCGCATGTGGCTCGGCCATTTCGACGTGTGCTCGGAGGAGAACACGCCGATGTTCCGCCAGACCATGCTGCTGCGCGGCTCGCGCGGCGCGGCGGTGGAGCAGCTGGAGGATCTGGTCGAGATCGCCCTGTCGGAGTGCGAGCGCTTCTATCCCGCCTTCCAGTTCGTGATCTGGGGCGGCAAGTCGGCGTCGGAGGCGGTGTCGGCCGCCATCCTCGACACCATGGGCGAAGCGTAAGGGAAAGATCGGGCGATGACGGGCGAGACGGGTGCGGCGCTGCTGCTGGTCGGTTGCGGGAAGATGGGCGGGGCGATGCTGGACGGCTGGCTGGCCGCCGGGACCGCGTCGCGCGTCGTGGTGGTCGACCGGGCCGGCCTGCCGGCCTCGGTGTCCGGCGATGCGCGGGTCGTGCTGGCCGCCGGCGCGGATGGCCTGCCGGACGGCTTCGTCCCCGACGTCGTCGTGCTGGCGGTCAAGCCGCAGGTGATGGAGGAGGCGCTGCCGGCCTACCGTGCGCTGGTCCGCCCCGGCACCGTCTTCCTGTCGATCGCCGCCGGCAAGACCATCGCGTATTTCGAGCGGCTCCTGGGCGAGGGGGCGGTCGTCGTCCGCTCCATGCCCAACACCCCGGCCGCCATCGGCCGCGGCATGACCGTCGCCGTCGCCAATTCCCGCGTCAGCGCCGGTCAGCGCGACCTGTCCGACCGGCTGCTGCGCGCGGTCGGCGACGTCGCCTGGGTCGAGGACGAGGGGCTGCTCGATCCCGTCACCGCGCTGTCGGGCAGCGGCCCGGCCTATGTCTTCTTCCTGGTCGAGGCGATGGCCAGGGCCGGCGAGGCCGCCGGGCTGCCGGCCGATCTGGCGCTGCGGCTGGCCCGCGCCACCGTGTCGGGGTCCGGCGCCCTGCTCGACGCCTCGCCGCAGCAGGAGCCTGCGGATCTGCGCAAGGCGGTGACCAGCCCGAACGGCACCACCCAGGCGGCGCTCGAGGTGCTGATGGCGCCGGACGGCCTGCAGCCGGTGATGACCGCCGCCATCGCCGCCGCCGCCCGGCGGTCGCGCGAGCTGGCCGGCTGAGGCGCCGGCCCGATGACCGTTCTCAGCCCCTCCGCCGCCCGGGTCCAGGCCCTGCTCGACGGCATCGGTCTCGGCCACCGCGTGGTCGAGCATGAGGGCAGCACCCGCACCTCCGAGGACGCCGCCAACGCCGTCGGCTGCGCGGTGGCGCAGATCGGCAAGTCGCTGATCTTCCGCACCAGGGAGACCGGCCGCCCGGTGCTGGTCGTCGCCAGCGGCGCCAACCGCGTCGACGAGAAGGCGGTCGGCCGGCTGGTCGGCGAGAAGATCGAGCGTGCCGACCCGGAGTTCGTCCGCCAGTCGACCGGCTTCGCCATCGGCGGCGTGCCGCCGGTCGGCCATGCCGTGCCGCCGCTGGTGCTGATCGACGACGACCTGTTGCAGCATGAGGCGATCTGGGCCGCCGCCGGCACCCCCAACGCGGTGTTCCGCCTCACCCCCGCCGATCTGGTCAGCATGACCGGCGGCCGGGTCGAGACGGTGCGCAAGGGCTGACCCGAGGGCTGACCCGTCTGCGGAAGAGGGGGAAGAGGGGGTACGGACAGGTGACGTCCGGCCCCGCGCGCACCATCTTGTAAGGCGAACCCCTGTCGCCCGAAGGTGATGCGATGTCCGATACGCCTTCCGATACGCCTTTTCCCCACACGCCGCCCGGCAATGGCGGGGACAGCAGCTTCCGATCCGACCCGACCGATCCGGAGTCGCTCGACCGCAGCGTTGCCGCGGCGGCGATGCGGCTGGCGGCCGAAAAGGGCTGGCGCCATGTCGGCCTGCTGGAGGTGGCGCACGCGGCCGGCGTGCCGCTGTCCCGCTTCCACCACCGCTATCGCAGCCGGGTCGATCTGCTGGGCGCGGTGTCGCGCGTCGCCGATGCCACCGTGCTGGCCGCCGACGCCCCGGCCGATCCGACCGAGACGGTGCGCGACCGGCTGTTCGACGTGATGATGCGCCGCTTCGACGCCCTGCGTCCGTTCCGCGAGGGGCTGCGCGCCGTGATGCACGACCTGCCGGGCGAGCCGGCGACCGCACTGGCCTACAGCTGCTCCTTCGGCCGCTCCATGGCCTGGATGCTGCGCGCCGCCGGCATCGACCCCGACCGCCGGGGCGGGACGGCGCTGGTCGCCGGGCTCGGCGCCGTGCAGGCGCGGGCGATGCGGGTCTTCCTCGACGACGACAGCGCCGACCTGTCGCGCACCATGGCGGCGCTCGACATCGGGCTGCGCCGGGCCGAGCGCTGGGGCGCGACCTTCTGCCGCTGGACCGGGCGTCGCGGCCCGATGGGGCGCGGGTCGGGCCGGGAGCCTGCCGGATCAGCCACTTAGCGGACCGGCGGTCGCATGGGTGGCCGCCTTTCTCCCGTCAAGGTTATGCTGCGGCGCAAAATCGGCGTTGACTAACTTTTCATCACTCTGCATAGTCGGGTTCTGAAATGTTGCGTCGCAACATGCCCGGATCCCAAAGATGCGGGCCTCAAACACCGATGCTGGGATGAGAAACTATGACCAAGATCAGCGGTAACCCCTTCCTCGAATTCGATCCGTCGAAGCTGATGGGCGACCTGAAGCTGCCGGGCGTGGACGTCGAGTCCATCGTCGCCAGCCAGCGCAAGAACATCGAGGCGGTGACCGCTGCCAACCAGCTGGCGTTCGAGGGCTTCCAGGCCATCGTCCGCCGTCAGGCCGAGGTGCTGCGCGCCGTGACCGAGGACGTCAACCGCGCCGTCGGCGAGCTGACCGCTGCCGGCACGCCGGAAGAGAAGGCCACCAAGCAGGCCGATCTGGTCAAGACCGCCTTCGAGAAGTCGCTGGCCAACATCCGCGAGCTGAGCGAGATGGTCGCCAAGTCGAACACCGAGGCCGCCGAGATCCTGACCAAGCGCGTGTCGGAGAGCCTGGACGAGGTCAAGGCCGCCATCACCAAGGCGAAGGCCTGACCCGTCTTCCGGATGTCCCGGTCCGGGACGTCCGAGGCGTGAGTTTGCGAAGGGGGGTCGCCATCGGCGGCCCCCTTTTCCGTATGCGCCGCCCGCGCTACCCTGGCCCGACCTCATTTCCTGCCGGGCCAGTCATGACCAACAGCCAAGACACCAACAGCCAAGCCACCATCGGCCAAGCCACCATCGGCTACGACGATTTCGCCAAGGTCGATATCCGTGTCGGCACCGTCCGCGCCGTGGAGGCCTTCCCGCAGGCGCGCAAGCCGGCCTACAAGCTGACCATCGATTTCGGCGGCGAGATCGGCACCCGGCGCAGCTCGGCCCAGATCACCACCCATTATGCAGCCGAGGCGCTGGTCGGCCGGCAGGTTCTGGCCGTGGTGAATTTCCCGCCCAAGCGGATCGGTCCCTTCACCAGCGAGGTGCTGTGCCTCGGCCTGCCCGATGCGGAGGGCGCGGTGGTGCTGGCCGGTCCCGACCAACCCGTGCCGGACGGCGCGCGGCTGTTCTGACCGGGCAACAAAAATACCCTCGGGGATCGAAGCAGTTCCGTCCATGCATCGCGACAAGCGGTCGCATGTTTTGCGTGTATTTTAAATGAATACATTCTAACCGGGATGGCATAGTGCGGCGCGAACTGGATTTCGGCTCTGCAACATGCTTTCCCGGTGGATGGTTTCGATGAACGCTCTGCACGGCTTTGTCGGTCGGCTTTCGATTTCAACGAAAGTCACTGTGTTGAATCTTGTCGGCATGCTCGTCCTCAGCACCGCGATCCTGTTCGCCATCGGGCAGGTCATCGTCCGCGACCTGGAACGGCAGGCGATCGAGATGCAGCGCCTCAGCATGGACATCGCGTGGTCGTCGCTGCAGGAGCGCGGCGGCCGCTTCGCCGTCGCCGACGGCAAGCTGACGCTGGACGGCGTCGCGATGAACGACAACACCGCCATGGTCGACCGGATCAAGCGCATCACCGGCGGCACCGCCACCCTGTTCCTGGGCGACCGCCGCATCGCCACCAACGTCATGAACGCCGACGGCAGCCGCGCCGTCGGCACCACGCTGGCCGAGGGGCCGGCCTACGAGTCGGTGCTGCGCCGCGGCACCTCCTTCCGCGGCATGGTCGACATCCTGGGCGAGCCCTATTACGCCGCCTACGATCCTATCAAGGATGCCGGGGGTGCTACGGTCGGCATCCTCTATGTCGGCATCCGCAAGGCGGAGGTGTTCAAGACCTACGACGACAGCATGCGCTTCGCCACCATGCTGGTGGTGCTCTGCGCGCTGGTGCTGGCGGTGCCGGGCTATGTCGCCTCGAGGCGGCTGCTGCGGCCGCTTGGGCAGCTCAGCGGGGTGATGACGGCCCTGTCCTCCGGCGACCTGTCCGCCGCGGTGGCCGGGACCGGGCGGCTGGACGAGATCGGCGCGATGTCGCGCTCCGTCCTGGTCTTCCGCGACGGCATGGCCGAGGCGGAGCGGCTGCGCGCCGAGCAGGAGCACCAGCGCATCCAGGGCGAGGCGATGAAGCGCCGGGCCTTGCAGTCGATGGCCGACACGGTGGAGCAGGAGAGCCGCGGCGCGGTGGAGCGGGTCGCCGCCCGCACCCAGGAGATGGACCGCAATGCCGGCGCCATGGCGCAATCGGCGGCGCTGGTCGGGGCCAACGCCCAGAATGTCGCCGCCGCCGCGGCCCAGGCGCTGAGCAACGCCCAGGCGGTCGCGTCGGCCGCCGAGCAGCTGTCGGCCTCGATCGAGGAGATCGGCTTCCAGGTCGGCCATGCCGCCGGCGTCACCCGGTCCGCCGTCGCTGCCAGCAACCGGACCGAATCCACCATCGAATCGCTGTCGTCGGCGGTCGGCCGCATCGGCGACGTCGCCGAACTGATCCAGGGCATCGCCGCGCAGACCAACCTGCTGGCGCTCAACGCCACCATCGAGGCGGCGCGGGCGGGGGAGGCTGGGAAGGGCTTCGCCGTCGTCGCCAACGAGGTGAAGACCCTCGCCAACCAGACATCGAGCTCGACCGGCGAGATCTCGCGCCTGATCGCCGAGATCCAGGCGGTCACCGCCCGCAGCGTGGCGGAGGTGCGCGAGATCGGCCGGACCATCGGCGAGATCGACGCCATCTCCGGCACGGTGGCGGCTGCGGTGGAACAGCAGGCGGCGGCGACCCAGGAGATTTCGCGCAACGTCGGCCAGACCGCCGGTGCCGCGACCGACGTGTCGACCCGCATCGACGAGGTGTCGCGCGAGGCCGCCGTCACCGGGCAGCGCGCCGACCAGCTGCGCGGCGGCGCGTCGGACGTCACCCACAGCATCGACGAACTGATGCATGTGCTGGTGCGCGCGGTGCGCACGGCGACCGAGGATGTCGACCGCCGCCACCTGCCGCGCTATCGCGTCGAGGCCCCTTGCACGGTCGAAGCGCCGGACGGCGGGAAGGAGGGGCGGCTGTCCGTCCGCCTGCTCGACATTTCCCGCCACGGCGCGGCCCTGGCCGGGGCCGATGCCGTCGGGATGCGCGGAACGCTGCTGTTCGACGGCCTGGGCGTGGCCCTGCCGTTCGAGGCGTTCACCCGCGAGGAGGGGGTGGTGCGCGTGCGGTTCCGGCTGGCCGAGATCGACCGTCCGGCCTTCGACGCCCGCTTCGACCGCTTCGAGGAGGCGATGGCGGGGCGCCGGATCGCGGCCTGACGGGGGCGGCGCGTCCCGGGGAGCGTCAGGCCCCGGCGCGGCGTGTGGTGGCGGCGTGGATGTGCGGGGGCGTCACCCCGCCATGGGCCTGTTCCAGCGCGCCCTGCTGGCGGGCGGCGAAGACTCCGGCTTCCGTGCGGTTGCGGAAATGCAGCTTGGACAGCACGCTGCGCACCATCGACTTGATGACCGCTTCAGACAGGTCCAGCGCGTTGGCGATGGTCCGGTTGTTCATGCCCTCGCCCAGCAGGCGCAGGGTTTCGAATTCCGGATCGGACAGGCGCGGCAGCAGGGTCAGCCGGATCTCGTCCACGCCCAGGCGGGACAGGAACTGCTTGGGCATCAGGCAATGCCCCTCCAGCCCGAGGTCCAGCAGCTCGTTGATGCGGTCGACGTTCAGGTCCTCGAAGACCCAGGCGTCGGCGAAGGCCAGGATGTGGGCCGCGTCCAGCAGCTCGCGCGACGACAGCACCACGACGATGCGGGACCGGCGCGACAGCCGCAGATAGACCATCGGCTCGTTCTCGCGGAGCGCGGTGAACTGCTGCAGGCCGATCAGGATCGCATCGGGCGTCAGCGCGCTCTGGGTCAGCTCCCCGATGTCGTGGAGGACCGTCACGCGGTGGCGGCCTCCACGGTCGAGCTGCTGCACCACGGTCTCGGTGAGCGCGTTGTTGTCGAGGATCAGGCAGACATGCATGGGGGTCACCGCGTTGCGGGTCTGGTGAGATGCTTTCTCATGGGCGTACTCATGGTGTGTGTGCATGGGTCAGCTCTGTCTGGAGGAGGCATCCACGGCCGGCCCAAGTGGGGGCGTCGCCGCCTGCGTCAAGGGGTTGAGAAGGAAACCGGCCGGTCGGCCCAGGCACGTCTTGGAAGAATCGGTAAGGGCATCGAAGTATTTCCGGTCGAATTGACATTCCGCGGTGGAAATCCCGCCGGGCGACGGTTCGGGGCGGAAGTCCTGGTCGCACCGCGTGATTTAGAAATGAACGGTGCTCCGCGTAAATCAGGCGAAGGATGATCAGCCAAGATCGCTTGTCGTCTCCTTGTTGGTCGCCCCAGGTTTCGAAACGGTAACACTTATGGAATGATGTGTGCTGGCCGGGTCACAGGGGAATGCGCGTTGGTACAGGCATCCTTCAGGGCTATCCGTTCGGTTCGGCCGCCGGTTTTTCCTCCTCGCTTGCACGGTCGATTCGGGATTATCGGGGTTGCTGCCACACGAACGGCGCAAAGATGGCAAGGTTCCAAGAACTTCCCCGTCGCTATTGGAGATAAGGGCGCCCTTTCCGAATGATCCGGATGGGCGGGACCGATAACTCCATTCGCGCCTGCAACACACCCTATGACTTTCGGCGGAGTCAATGCTTGTGCGTCCCATGACCTATGGGCCGCGCGCGGATGTATCGTCCTCGAATGACCTATGGCCCTTGTCCGGATACAGGGGCTCTTCCGATCGTGGTATCAGGTACCCAACACAGCGAATACCGGTCAACAACGGCAGACGGCCTTCGGGCGGAGCCGGTGGAAGACCGGACAGCCGATCGGCCATCGGGCCGATCGACCATCGGGCAAAGCGACCATCGAGCCGAAGAATGCGGTGTGTGGGGCGATCCGGGTGCCGTGGGGGCGCTTCGGGCGACATCGACAGGAGCCCTGCAAAGGGCCGGCGAGCGAGGATGACGGGTACCATGAAGATTCTGATCGGGGACGACCATCTGCTGTTCCGGGAAGGCCTGCGGCGGTTGCTCGAGCAGTTGCAGGGCGAGGCGAGCTTCGTCGAGGCAGGCACCTTCGACGAGGTGCTGAACCGGTGCCGCGCCGGCGTCACCTTCGACATCATCCTGATGGACCTCCATATGCCGAACTGGCCGGGCTTCGACGGCCTGCGCGAGATCCAGGCCCTGCAGCCGGGCGTGCCGGTCGTGGTCGTTTCCGCGTCCGAGGCGCTGGGCGACATCCGCGGCGCGCTCGACCATGGCGCGACCGGCTACATCCCGAAATCCAGCAGCGTGAAGGTGATGATGGGCGCCCTGAACCTCGTGTTCTCGGGCGGCATCTATCTGCCGCCGGGCGCACTGACCGCCAGCATGGACGCCGCGCCGCGCCGCCGCTCAATCGAGATCGCCGACCGCAATGCCGGCTACGGGCTGACCCAGCGTCAGCGCGAGGTGCTGGAATGCCTGCGGCTGGGCAAGTCGAACAAGCAGATCGCCTACGAGCTGGGCCTGTCGGAAGGCACGGTGAAGATCCATGTCACCGCGATCTTCAAGTCGCTGGGCGTCAAGAACCGGACCCAGGCGGTCATCGCCGCCGCCGCCATGTCGGCCTGAGCGGGTCGACCTGAGATCCGGCACGGACAAGCAACGGGCCGCGGGGATGTCCTCCCCGCGGCCCGTTTTCGTCTGCGCATGCCGGAAAGTCGGTCGGCGGGGGGGCCGGCCGTGCCCTCGCTCTTGACCCGGCGGGTAGGCCGATGCTATCCGCCCCTCTTGATCTCGTGGAATCGTCCGTCCGGTCCGCCGGCCGGCGCGGTTCCGCCTGACCCGCGCCGCCATCCGGGCCGTGCGCGACGCCGCCACCGCAGGGATGCCACCGCAGCGCCATGAGCGATATTTTCCGCGAAGTCGACGAGGATCTGCGCCGGGACCGCGCGGAGCATCTGTTCAAGAAATATGGCGGCGCCATGATCGCCGCCGCCGTCCTGGTCGTGGCCGGAACCGGCGGCTACAGCTTCTGGCGCCATTTGCAGGCGCAGAAGAAGGAGGAACAGACCGCGGCGCTGGTCACCGCCATCGCGCAGAGCGCCCAGGGGCCGGAGAAGGGCGTCGAGGCGCTGGCCGCCTTCGCCGGATCGGCCGACCCCAGCCTCGCCGCCATCGCCCAGTTCAACGCCGCCGCGCTGATGATCCGGCAGGGCAAGCCGGCCGACGCGGCCGCCGTCTATGACGGCATCGCCGGCAACGCGTCCGTCTCCGCCCAGTACCGCGACCTCGCCACCCTGATGGCGGTGATGCAGCGGGCCGAGGACGGCGACGCCGCGCAGCTGACCGCCCGGCTGCAGCCGCTGACCGCCGACGCCAGCCCCTGGCGCTTCAGCGCGCGCGAGCTGACCGCGATGCTGGCCGCGCGTGCCGGCGACACCGAAAAGGCCCGCACGCTCTACAGGCAGCTTGCGGACGACCAGCAGGCGCCGTCCGGCGTGCGCAGCCGCGCCGCCGATCTCGCCTCCCTCTACGGCAAGGGCTGACCCAACGCCATGACGACCGATAAGGCGAAAGCCACCATGCCGGCGGGCGGCAAGACCCGCAATCGGCCCCGCACCCTCCGCCGCACCGCGCTGCTGTCGGCCTCGCTGCTCGCCGTCCTGCTCGGCGGCTGCGACACCGTGGACAGCTGGTTCGGCAAGACGGCGGAACCGCCGCTGCCGGGCAAGCGCCTCGCCATCCTCCAGCGTGAGCGCAAGGTCGAGCCGGACGCCCAGCTGGCGGGCGTCGCCGTCACCGTGCCGGCACAGACCGTCAATGCCGCCTGGTCGCAGCCGGGCGGCACCACCGACCATGCGCTGGGCAACCTCGCTTTGTCGGCCAACCCGTCCGACGCCTGGCGTGCCGACATCGGCTCGGGCTCCAGCAGCTCGCGGGCTCTGCTCGGCACCCCGGTGATCGCCGACGGGCGCATCTTCGCGATGGACGCCGACTCGCACGTCTCGGCCCTGAACGAGCGCAGCGGGCAGTCGTTGTGGCGGGTCGACACCCGGCCGGAGAACGAACGCGGCGGCGCCACCGGCGGCGGCGTCGCCTATGCCGACGGACGGCTCTATGCCGCCACCGGCTTCGCCGAGGTGCTGGCGATGGAACCCGCCACCGGCAAGGTGCTGTGGCGCAAGCGGATCGCCGGGCCGGTGCGCGGCGCCCCGACCGTCGCGGGCGGGCGGGTGCTGGTCGTCACGCTGGACAACCAGCTGCTGGCGCTGTCGACCGACGACGGCGCCGTCCAATGGTCGCACCAGGGCATCCTGGAGAGTGCCGGCCTGCTCGGCGCCGCCAGCCCGGCGGCGACCGGCACGCTGGTCGTCGCCCCCTATTCGTCGGGCGAGCTGTTCGGCCTGCGTCCGGAGAACGGTCGCGTCGCCTGGCAGGACAGCCTTGCGGCAATTCGCCGCACCGGCGCGCTCAGCGCCCTCGCCGACATCCGCGGGCTGCCGGTGATCGACCGCGGCGCCGTCTATGCCATCGGGCATTCCGGCCGCATGGTCGCCATCGACGAGCGCATCGGCAACCGCATCTGGGAGACCGAGATCGGCGGCGTCAACACGCCCTGGCTGGCCGGCGACTTCCTGTTCACCGTCACCAACGACCAGGAGGTCGTCGCGGTCGCCCGCCAGACCGGCCGGATCCGCTGGGTGGCGCCGCTCGCCCGCTACAAGGATCCCGAGGACAGGACCGGCGCCATCGTCTGGTCCGGCCCGGTTCTGGCCGGCAACCGGCTGTGGGTGGCGGGCTCCAACGGCCAGCTGCTCGGCCTGTCGCCGTCGGATGGCCGGGTGGAGGTGACGCGCTCGCTTCCCGCCGGCTCCTACTTGTCGCCGGTCGTCGCCAACAACACTCTTTATGTGCTTTGCGACAACGGAACGCTCGCTGCGTTCCGCTGATCGCGGATTTCCTCCGTCTGTTGTGAAAGGCCTTTGGCCCCATGTCGTTCACCGTGGTCCTCGTCGGTCGGCCGAATGTCGGCAAATCGACCCTCTTCAACCGTCTGGCCGGCAAGAAGCTGGCCCTGGTGGACGATACGCCGGGCGTCACCCGTGACTGGCGCTCGGCCCCGGCCCATGTCGGCGGCCTGTCCTTCACCGTCGTCGACACCGCCGGGCTGGAGGACGTGACCGACGACAGCCTGGAGGCGCGGATGCGCCGCCAGACCGAGCAGGCGCTGGCCCGCGCCGACGTCGCGCTGTTCATCATCGACGCGCGCGCCGGCATCACGCCGCTCGACCGCCATTTCGCCAACCTGCTGCGCCGGGGCAAGACCCCGGTCCTGCTGGTCGCCAACAAGACCGAGGGCAAGGCCGGCCAGCCAGGCATGTTCGAGGCCTACGAGCTGGGGCTGGGCGACCCGATCCCGCTGTCGGCCGAGCATGGCGAGGGCATGGCCGATCTGGTCGAGGCGCTGCTGCCCTATGCCCCGCCCGACGACGATGCGGTGGAGGAGCGGGCCGACGACGGCTTCGATCCCAGCATCCCGATCGGCGACCAGCCGGAGCCGGAGGAGGACCGCAGCAAGCCGATCCAGATCGCCATCGTCGGCCGTCCGAACGTCGGCAAGTCGACGCTGCTGAACGGCCTGCTCGGCGAGGAGCGTGTGCTGACCGGCCCCGAGGCCGGCATGACCCGCGACGCCATCGCCGTCGACTGGGAGTGGCGCGACCGCCGCTTCAAGCTGGTCGACACCGCCGGCATGCGCCGCCGCGCCCGCGTCGACGAGAAGGTCGAGAAGCTGGCGGTCGCCGACAGCCTGCGCGTCATCCGCATGGCCAATGTCGTGATCCTGGTGGTCGATGCCGGCGCGATCCTCGACAAGCAGGACCTGACCATCGCCCGGCTGGTGATCTCCGAGGGCCGCGCCCTGGTGATCGCCATCAACAAGTGGGACACGGTGGACGACCGGGCGATGGCGCTGCGCCAGGTCGAGGACAAGCTCGAATCGACGCTCGGCTACATCAAGGGCGTGAAGGTCGTCACCATCTCGGCGCTGAAGGGCCACAAGCTCGACACGCTGCTGGACGGGGTGCTGGAGACCTACACCATCTGGAACCGCCGCATTCCGACCTCCCAGCTGAACCGCTGGATGGAGGGGGTGCTGGAGCATCATCCGCCGCCCCTGGTCGAGGGCCGCCGGGTGAAGATCCGCTATGTGACCCAGGTGAAATCGCGCCCGCCGACCTTCGCGCTGTTCGTGAACAAGCCGCTGGACCTGCCGGAGAGCTACCAGCGCTATCTGACCACGCATCTGCGCGACAGCTTCGAGATGCCGGGCGTGCCGGTGCGCCTGCTGCTGCGCAAGGGCAAGAACCCCTACGCCGACGAGTGAGCGGGCAGGGGAGCGCGCACTGCCGGCCCCCTCCCTCCCACGCTGGCGCGTGGGCCCCTCCCTCCCCCGCCTTCGGCAGGAGAGGGTAAGCTTGCAATCCGGCGGCAGTCCCCTCTCCCTCGAAGAGGGGGAGGGTTAGGGAGGGGGCATCCACGCCCCCGGCTCCCAGCCCTCCGGCGCCATGGTGAAGCCGGCGAACTCGAAGGCCGGCGCCACGGTGCAGCTCACCAGCGACCAGCCGCCCGGCTCCTCCGCCAAACTGCGCGCCGCCTGCCATGCCCCGACCGGCACCACCGCCTGCGGCCTCTCGCCGCCCTCGATGTCAAGCCCGAGCCGGTGCCGCTGCACCGCGCCGCCATCCTCATACACGGACAGCTCCAGCGGCGCTCCGCCGTGCCACAGCCAGATCTCGACGGCATCCACCCGGTGCCAGTGCGACCGCTCTCCTGCCCGCAGCAGGAAATAGATCGCCGTCACCGCGCCCCGGCCGCCCTCCGCCGGCGCCCGGTAGGTCTCGGCATAGCAGCCGCCCTCGGGGTGCGGCTGCAACCCAAGCAGCTCGATCAGCCGTTCGGCGGGCAAGGGGGTGTCAGGCATCATCGGTGTCGCTCGCGAGGGTGACTGGATCGAAGGACACCTGCGTATCCTCGTAGATGGTTGCCAGCGGCAAGGCGATTTCCAGCGCCGGGATGGTCAGGACGCCCTCGCGGCCCGAAACCAGCCGGTGGGTCCAGCCGTCGCCGGAGCGGTGAAAGCTCTCGACCACGGCGACGCGCTGATGGACCAGCACATACTGGTCGAGCGAGGGCAGGGTGCGGTAGGCCGCGCTCTTGGTGGTGTGGTCGTAGCTCGACGTGCTGTCGGACAGCACCTCGACGATGACCGTCGGCCGGGTCGCCAGGCGGTCGCGGTCGTCCAGCGGCGTGCAGGTGACGAAGACGTCCGGGTAGAACACCGACTCGTCGGCCAGGATCCGCATCGTCTCCTGGAACACGCGGCAGGGCGAACCGCGCAGCTCCGCCCGCAGGGCGGCATAGAGGTTGCCGGCAATCTGGTTGTGGGCCACCGTGCCGCCGACCATGGCGACGATCTCGCCATGGACGAACTCATGACGGGTGTCCTGCCGCTCCTCCCAGGCAAGGAACTCGGTCAGGCTCATGTGGCGATGCTTGCGCAGGGCCATGCCGGCACTCCCGGTCGGTGAAGGCTCGCCCTTCCTTCTACACTGACCGCGTCCGCGCCGCCATGCCCAGCCCCTCGCGCAGCTCCGGCACCAGCATGGCGCCCAGCATCGCGATCACCGGCAGCAGGGCGAAGTCGCCGTTGGCGGCGGCGTCGATCAGCGCGCGGGTGCTGTGCAGCTCGATCCGCATCTCCTCCAGGTCGCCGCTGTCGGGCTCCGCCACCTTGCGGGCGCCGCGCGCGTGGAACATGTGGCAGGTGCTGCCGCGGAAATTGGCGCCGACCACGAAGCCGCCCAGCGCCGTCCAGTCGTCGGCGGCATAGCCGGTCTCCTCCAGCAGCTCGCGCTTGGCGGCGGCCAGCGGTTCCTCGCCGGGCTCGATGGCGCCGGCCGGGAAGGTCAGGCTGACGCGGCGCGGGCCGTGCTTGTAGCTGCGCAGCATCACCACCTGGCCGTCCGCCGTCTCGACGAACATCAGGGCGTAATCGGGCTGGTCGAGCTGGTAGAAGCTGTCGACGGTGCGGCCGTCCGGCAACTGCACCGTCTCCGCCCGCACCTTCAGGTAGGGGCTGGCATCCAGCAGCTCGCGGCTGTCCAGCACCGCCCAGGGCTTCAGCTCGTCGCTCATGTGGCGGCTCCGTAGGGCGGCTGCGTGTAGCCGGCGGGAGAGAGGGTGAAGATCTCGCAGCCCTCCTCGGTGATGCCGATCTGATGCTCGAACTGGGCCGACAGCGAGCGGTCGCGGGTGACCGTGGTCCAGCCGTCGGACAGGATCTTCACCTCGGCCCGGCCGGCGTTGATCATCGGCTCCACCGTGAAGACCATGCCGGGGCGCAGCTCCACGCCGGTGCCGGGCTTGCCGAAATGGTCGACATGCGGCGCGTCGTGGAACACCTGCCCGATGCCGTGCCCGCCGAAATCGCGCACGACGGAGCAGCGCGCCGCCTCGGCCATGGTCTGGATGGCGTGGCCGATGTCGCCCAGATGGTTGCCGGGCTTGGCCTGGGCGATGCCGGCCATCATGCAGCGATATGTCAGGTCGACCAGCTTGCGCGCCTTCACCCCGACCTTCTCGCCGACGAAATACATCCGGCTGCTGTCGCCGTACCAGCCGTCGAGGATGACGGTGACGTCGATGTTGACGATGTCGCCGTCCACCAGCTTCTTGTCGTCGCTGGGGATGCCGTGGTTGACGACATGGTTGGGCGAGATGCAGCTGCAGGCCGGATAGCCCTGATAGCCGAGCGTCGCCGGAATGCCGCCGCGGTCGCGCTGGAACGCCTCGATCAGCTTGTCGAGCCGGCCGGTGCTGACGCCCGGCACCACGAAGGGCGCGATGTAATCCAGCGTCTCGGCTGCCAGCCGGCAGGCCTTGCGCAGCGCCTCGAACCCTTCCGGACCGTGCAATACGATCCGCCGGCCGTCCTTTTCCATCAAACCCTCATCCGTCACGAAATCCGCTTTCCAATCTCTTTTCCCCCTTCTCCCCCCCGGGGAGAGGGACGGGATGAGGGGGAGGCATGGCGTGGATTCTCGGTGAAGGGCCGCCACGCTCCCCCCTCACCCTAACCCTCTCCCCGGGGGGAGAGTGGACTCTTCCTCTCAACGTCCGTCCGATCTGCGGCCGGCCCAGCAAGCTATCACGCCGCGGGTCTGAAAAAAGCCCCTGCATGGCCAACCTGCAAGCATAGGATTCGCCGGGCCGGCTTGCTATATGTGGTCCGCCTTATCCCCATCGGACTACCAGACCTTTGGCGAAGCCCACCACCCGATATGTCTGCCAGGCCTGCGGCGCCTCCTTCCCCAAATGGGCGGGAAAGTGCGACGCCTGCGGCGAATGGAACAGCCTGGTCGAGGAGGCGGCGCCCGACGCCGCGCCCAAGGGGCTGGGATCCGCCCGCGGCCGGCGCATCGAGTTCGTCGGCCTGCATGGTTCCAGCGAGGCGCCGCCGCGGCGGATGACCGGCATCGCCGAGTTCGACCGGGTGTGCGGCGGCGGGCTGGTCCCAGGATCCGCCATCCTGATCGGCGGCGATCCCGGCATCGGCAAATCCACCCTGCTGCTCCAGGCGATGGCCCGGCTGGCGCAGGACCACCGCTGCGCCTACGTCTCGGGCGAGGAGGCGGTGGATCAGGTGCGGCTGCGCGCCCAGCGGCTGGGCTGCGCCTCCGCCCCGGTCGATCTGGCCTCGGCGACCAGCGTGCGCGACATCGTCGCCTCGCTCGACGATGCCAAGGGTCCGGAGATCATCGTCATCGATTCGATCCAGACCATGTACATGGACAATCTGGACAGCGCCCCCGGCACCGTCGCCCAGGTCCGCGCCAGCGCGCAGGAGCTGATCCGCATCGCCAAGCGGCGCGGCGTCGTGTTGCTGCTCGTCGGCCATGTCACCAAGGAGGGGATGATCGCCGGCCCCCGCGTGCTGGAGCACATGGTCGACACGGTGCTCTATTTCGAGGGCGAGCGCGGCCACCAGTTCCGCATCCTGCGCGCGGTGAAGAACCGCTTCGGCCCGACCGACGAGATCGGCGTGTTCGAGATGGGCGACGCCGGGCTGGGCGAGGTCGCCAACCCGTCGGCGCTGTTCCTGGCGGAGCGGCGCGGCGACGTCTCGGGCGCCGCCGTCTTCGCCGGGATGGAGGGCACCCGCCCCGTCCTGGTCGAGGTGCAGGCGCTGGTCGCCCCGTCGCCGCTCGGCACGCCGCGCCGCGCCGTGGTCGGCTGGGATTCGGCGAGGCTGGCCATGGTGCTGGCGGTGCTGGAGGCGCGCTGCGGCGTGCAGATCGGCGCCAACGACGTCTATCTCAACGTGGCCGGCGGCTTGCGCATCACCGAGCCGGCGGCCGACCTCGCGGTCGCCGCGGCGCTGGTGTCGTCGCTGACCGGGGAGCCGGTGCCGGCCGACGCCGTGGTGTTCGGCGAGATCGGCCTGTCGGGCGAGGTCCGCGCCGTCGGCCAGAGCGACACCCGCCTGAAGGAGGCGGCCAAGCTGGGATTCTCCTCGGCGATCTTCCCGGCCGGGCGGACCGGCCGCAAGGGCGGCCGCGGCGACAACGGCCTCAAGACGGTTGAGCTCCAGCAGCTCGCCGAACTGATGCCGCTGTTCCAAGGGGCGAATGGCGGGGCAGGGGGCGGCGGCAGGACGCCCGCGCGCCGGTCCCAGGACGACAACGACCCGCGCCGCCGGCGCGACGAAGATTCGCGCCGCTGGCGCGATGACGAATACATCTGACGCACACTCGAACGGCGCAAGGTTCATGGACACTCTTCCCGTCAATCCGGTCGACATCGTCGTCATCGCCGTGCTGCTGCTGGCGGCGCTTCTCGCCTTCAGCCGCGGCATGGTGGCCGAGGTCCTGTCGGTCGCCGCCTGGGCCGGCGCCGCGGTGGTCACGCTCTACGCGCTGCCCCATGTCCTTCCCTACGTGCAGATCTATATCCGGTTCGAGATGCTGGCCTATGCCGCCGCGTCGGTCGGCCTGTTCATCGTCGCGCTGATCCTGCTGTCGCTGCTCGGGCGGAGCCTGTCGCGCGGGGTGCAGTCCTCGTCGCTGTCGGCGCTGGACCGCACGCTCGGGTTCGTCTTCGGTCTGGTGAAGGGCGGGGTGCTGGTGTCGATCGCCTACCTGTTCTTCCTGTGGCTGGTGCCGAACCAGGCCGAACAGCCGGTGTGGCTGCAGCAGGCGAAGACCCGGCCCTTCCTGGCCGCCGGTGCGGAGATGCTCTATGGTGTCGTTCCCGATAATTTGCGCCGCGAAGGTCTCGGCCAGATGGACGTCGCGCGCGACCGCGCACGCCAGGCGATGGAGGCCAAGCAGGCGCTCGACCGGCTGTCGACGCCGGTGCCCAGCCCCGCGAAGACCGGGGGTGCGCAGCCTTCGGATACCGGCTATAAGGACCGCGACCGCGCCGACCTCGAAAGGCTGATGGAGAACAAAGCCCGCTGAGCGATCGGCGCGATCGACGTTTGTGGATCGCATTTTCCCGTTGCATGTGCTGACGCGCCCCCCGGCGCCTCCTTGGACGAAGGACTTCTGGTGATGCTGACGACGCATCCGTTCGACGACGACAAGCTGCGCGAGGAGTGCGGCGTGTTCGGCATCTACGGCAACCTGCAGGCGGGCGCGATCACGGCGCTGGGCCTGCATGCCCTGCAGCACCGCGGGCAGGAGGCGGCGGGCATCGTCAGCTTCGACGGCAGCCGGTTCCATCTCCAGCACACGCTGGGTCTGGTCGGCGACCATTTCAGCTCCGAGGCGATCATCGCCAAGCTGAAGGGCGCCAGCTCGATCGGCCATGTGCGCTACGCCACCACCGGCGACACCTCGATCCGCAACGTCCAGCCGCTCTATGCCGATTTCGAGTTCGGCGGCTTCGCGCTGGCCCACAACGGCAACCTGACCAACGCGCAGACGCTGCGCCGCCAGCTGGTCCGCCGCGGCTGCCTGTTCCAGTCCTCCACCGACACCGAGGTCATCGTCCACCTGATGGCCACCGCCCGCGGCGGCTCGCCGGTCGACCGGCTGATCGAGGCGGTGCGGCAGGTCGAGGGCGCCTTCTCGCTGGTGGCCCTGACCTCCAAGGAGGTCATCGGCGTGCGCGACGCGCTCGGCGTGCGTCCGCTGGTGCTGGGCCGGCTCGGCGACACCTATCTGCTGGCGAGCGAGACCTGCGCCTTCGACATCGTCGGCGCCGAATATGTCCGCGACGTCGAGCCGGGCGAGATGATCGTCATCGACGGCGACGGCGTGCACAGCCTGCGCCCGTTCCAGCCGCAGCAGCGCCGCCTGTGCATCTTCGAATACATCTATTTCGCCCGTCCCGACAGCGTGATGGAGGGCACCTCGGTCTATGAGGCCCGCCAGCGCATCGGCCGCGAACTGGCGCGCGAGGCCGGGGTTCCCGCCGACGTCATCGTGCCCGTCCCCGACAGCGGCGTGCCGGCGGCGCTCGGCTACGCCCAGGAAGCCGGCGTGCCCTTCGACCTCGGCATCATCCGCAACCATTATGTCGGCCGCACCTTCATCGAGCCGACCGACCAGATCCGCCATCTCGGCGTGAAGCTGAAGCACAACGCCAACCGCGCGATGATCGAGGGCAAGCGCGTCGTGCTGGTCGACGATTCGATCGTGCGCGGCACCACCTCGAAGAAGATCGTCGAGATGGTGCGTGCCGCCGGGGCCAAGGAGGTGCACATGCGCATCTCCAGCCCGCCGACCTCGCACCCCTGCTTCTACGGCATCGACACGCCGGAGCAGGGCAAGCTGCTGGCCCACCGCATGACGGTGGAGCAGATGCGCGACTTCATCCAGGCCGACAGCCTTGCCTTCATCTCGCTCGACGGGCTCTACCGCGCGATGGGAGAGGAGAAGCGCGACCCGGCCAATCTCGGCTATTGCGACGCCTGCTTCACCGGCGACTACCCGATCCCGCTGACCGACGCGCTGGAAAACCCACCGGTCGAGGCGAACGTCGCCGTCCGCGCCTGATTTAACACCCTCTCCCGCCCCGGGAGAGGGGAGGGGCCCAAGCGAAGCTTGGGAGGGGTGAGGGGCGATCCAAGGAGCAGGAAGCGCATATGAATCCTTGGATCACCCCTCACCCTCCCCACGCCTGACGGCGCGGGTCCCCTCCCTCTCCCGGGGCGGGAGAGGGCGTGTCCACGTCCAACGCCAGAGTCTCCGCCATGTCCCGTCTGTCCGGCCGCATCGCCCTCGTCACCGGCGCCTCGCGCGGCATCGGCGCCGCCGTCGCCAAGCGTTTCGCCGCCGAAGGCGCCCATCTGGTCCTGGTCGCCCGCACCGTCGGCGGGCTGGAGGAGACCGACGACACCATCCAGAAGCTGTCCGGCCAGTCGGCGACGCTGGTGCCGATGGATCTGCGCGACTATGACCGGATCGACCAGCTCGGCCATGCGCTGTACCAGCGCTTCGGCAAGCTCGACATCGTCGTCGGCAATGCCGGCGCGCTGGAGGCGCTGGGTCCGGTCGCCCAATACGATCCCAAGCTGTGGTCGCGGGTGATGGATCTGAACGTGACGGCGAACTACCGGCTGATCCGTTCGATGGACCCGCTGCTGCGGGCGTCGGGCACCGGCCGCGCCATCTTCGTCACCTCCGCCGCCGCCCGGGCGCCGCATCACTATTGGATGCCCTACGGCGCCAGCAAGGCGGCGCTGGAGATGATCGTCAAGACCTATGCGCTCGAGGTGTCGAGCTCTACCGTGCGGGTCAACCTGATCGACCCCGGCGTGGTGGCGACCAAGCTGCGCACCCAGGCCTTCCCCGGCGAGGATCCCACGAAGATCGCCCAGCCCGACGACGTGACCGAACGCTTCGTCGAGCTTGCCGAGGCCGCCTGCACCCTGCATGGGGAGTTGGTTCAGGCACAGTGAGGGGCGATGGCCGCCGGGTTCGCCGGCCGATCGCCGGCCGATCACCCGCCGATCACTCGATGGCCTTGAGGAAGGCCAGGATCACCGGGTCGATGTCCAGGAACGCCAGGGCCAGGCTGTTGGTGCTGTCATCGCGGCGGGCCACTTTTGCCTGTTGGCGATGACGCATCTCGACATTGGGGCAGGAGATCTCCACGCGCACCTGATCGCCGACGATGAGCGGAACCGCGGCGGGGCCGACATTGAGAAGCAGCCCGCGGGTCGACCAGTCGATCGTCCGATACTCCACATGGTTGATCGCCACGGTGAGGACCGGTTCGGTGTAGCGGATGGTGTTGCGCTTTTCGACGCCGTTGGGCGGCTGTGCCTGGGCCTGGCGTTTCCGCAGTTTTTGCCGGACGGGAGCCGGGGCGATCTCCATGGCCGCCACCGACGAAAGGCGCTTCTCCATCTCCTTGCGGAACTCTTTGCCCGAACCGCTCTTCACCGCCTTCGACAATGTCTCCCTGGCCTTGGCGACGAGGCGGTCGCGGGCGGCCCGGTCGCCCGACCTCGCCCCGTTTTCCGCTTCGCTCAGCAGCCGGTCGGTCGTCCGTTCGTGGCCTTGCCGCTGCAACTGCTTGGCCGCCTCCTGGAAGGCCGATTTGTGCGGGCGGGGGAAATCGGGGTTCTTGATGAGGTCGCCCAACAGTCCCGCTTCGATGTCGAACTGCTCGGGCCTGGAGGATTCGACGATCCGCTGCATTCTCTGCAGCAGCATTTCCGCCCGGCGGGTCAGTGCCTCTTGGATGTTCTCTCGCTGTACCATGATGTGCGGATCTCCGCCTGATTCGATCCGGGCGGGAGTTCCGAGCCCTGCCCACGGGTGGCCGGGATCGGACATCCTGCAAAACCGATGGGTGTGCGAATTCACCAGAAATAAAATTATCCTTAATAGGTTACGTCATTACCGGCCCGATTGGAACAAAATCATAGCCGCATGGTGATGCGCAGGATCTTCGGAGGTGCCCCGATGGTCGGAGTGGGGGGCTTACCGCCCCCGCATCAGCCCGCGCAGCCGGTACAGCTCCTCCAGCGCCTGCCGGGGCGTGAGGCTGTCCGGGTCGATCCCGGCCAGCGCCTCCTCCACCGGGGATGGTCCCGCGACCGCAACCGCCGCAGCCTCCGCCCTCGGCGCCGGCCGCTTCAGCGCCGCGCTGAACAGCGGCAGATCCTCGGCCAGCCGGTGGATGGTGGCGTTCTGGTCGCCCGATTCCAGCAGCTTCAGCACCTCGTCGGCCCGCCCGACCACCGCCGCCGGCAGCCCGGCCAGCTTGGCGACATGGATGCCGTAGCTGCGGTCGGCCGACCCCGCCGTCACCTCGTGCAGGAACACCACGTCGCCCTGCCATTCCTTGATCCGCATGGTGTGGCAGGACAGCGCCGGCAGCTTGGACGCCAGCATCGTCAGCTCGTGATAGTGCGTGGCGAACAGCGCGCGGCAGCGGTTGACGTCATGCAGATGCTCGACGCAGGCCCAGGCGATCGACAGCCCGTCGAAGGTCGCCGTTCCGCGGCCGATCTCGTCCAGGATCACCAATGCCCGCGCGCCGGACTGGTTCAGGATGGCCGCCGTCTCCACCATCTCCACCATGAAGGTGGAGCGGCCGCGGGCGAGGTCGTCGGCGGCGCCGACCCGGCTGTACAGCCGGTCGACCACGCCGATATGCGCCTGCTCGGCCGGGACGAAGCTGCCCATCTGCGCCAGCACGGCGATCAGCGCGTTCTGGCGCAGGAAGGTGGATTTGCCGGCCATGTTCGGGCCGGTCAGCAGCCATAGCCGGTTGTCCGACGCCAGGTCGCAGTCGTTGGCGACGAACGGCCCGCCATGGGCGGCGTCCAGCACCGCCTCCACCACCGGATGCCGCCCGCCCTTGATCGAGAAGGCGAGGCTGTCGTCCACCAGCGGCCGGCTGTAGCGCCGCTCCTCGGCCAGCTCGGCCAGCGAGGTGGCGACGTCCAGCGCCGCCAGCGCGTGGGCGGCCTGGGCGATGGCGTCGGCGCGGGCCGACACCGCCTCGACCAGCCCGCCGAACAGCTCCAGCTCCACCGCCAGCGCCCGGTCGGCCGCCTCGGAGATGCGGCGCTCCAGGTCGGACAGCTCGACCGTGCCGAAGCGCACCGCGTTCGCCATGGTCTGGCGGTGCATGAACACCTCGCGGCCCCGGTCCGACATCAGCTTGTCGGCATGGGCGGCGGTGACCTCGATGTGATAGCCCAGCACGTTGTTGTGCTTGATCTTCAGCGACGGCACCCCGGCGATCTCGGCGTATTTGCCCTGCAGCCCGGCGATCAGCCGCCGGCTCTCGTCGCGCAGCGTCACCAGCTCGTCCAGCGCATAGCTGTAGTCGCGGGCGATGAAGCCGCCGTCGCGGGCCAGCAGCGGCAGCTCGGGCGCCAGCGCCTGGGTCAGCTGGTCGACCAGCTCGGCATGGTCGCCCAGCCGCTTGTCGAGCGCCGCCAGCCCGTCCGGCAGCGGCCCGACGGTGCCGAGCAGCTGCCGGATCGCCGCCGCCTGCCTCAGCCCGTCGCGGATCGCCGCCAGGTCGCGCGGACCGCCGCGCCCCAGCGTCAGCCGCGACAGCGCCCGCTCCAGGTCGGGGCAGCCGCGCAGCGCCTGGCGCAGCTCGCCGCGCAGCCGCTCCTCGGCCAGCGCGAACGCGACCATGTCGAGCCGGCGGCCGATGGCCGCGGGATCGGTCAGCGGCGCTGCGAGATGGGCGCACAGCAGCCGGGCGCCGGCCCCCGTCACCGTGCGGTCGATGGTGGCGAGCAGGCTGCCGCGCCGCTCGCCGGTCAGGGTGCGGATCAGTTCCAGGTTGCGCCCGGTCGAGGCGTCGATCTCCATCACCGCGCCCGGCCCGACGCGGCGCGGCGGCGACAGCCGCGGCACCCGGCCCTTCTGCGTCAGTTCGACATAGCCGACCAGCGCACCGGCCGCCGCGACCTCGGCACGGGTGAAGCTGCCGAAGGCGTCGAGCGTGCCGACGCCATAGAGCGCCAGCAGCCGCTGCCGGCCGTTCTCGCTGTCGAATCGCGGGTTGGGCTGCACGGTCAGCCGCGCCTTCCACTCCCCCCACAGCTCGAACAGCTCCGGCGTCTGTGCCAGCTTCTCGGAGACCAGCACCTCCTGCGGGTCGAGCCGCCCGAGCGCCGCGCCCAGTGGCGTTCCTTGCCCGGCCCGCTCCACCGGCTGGATCACCAGCTCGCCGGTCGACATCTCCAGCCAGGCCAGCCCCAGCCCGCCCGCGGTCTCCGCCACCGCCGCCAGCCAGTTGGAGGAGCGGGCGTCGAGCAGGCTGTCCTCGGTCAGGGTTCCGGGGGTGACGATGCGGATGACGCCACGCTTCACCACCGACTTGGCGCCGCGCTTCTTCGCCTCGGCCGGGTCTTCCATCTGTTCGCAGATGGCGACGCGGAAGCCCTGGCGGATCAGGCGCTGCAGGTAATTCTCGTGCGAATGGACCGGGACGCCGCACATCGGAATGTCTTCGCCCAGATGCTGGCCGCGCTTGGTCAGCGCGATGTCGAGCGCCGCGGCGGCATTCACCGCGTCCTCGAAGAACATCTCGTAGAAATCGCCCATCCGGTAGAACAGCAGGCAGTCGGGATGCGCCCGCTTGATCTCCAGATACTGCGCCATCATCGGGGTGGCGTCGGCGGGGATGACGATGTCGGCTGCGTTTGACGAGGAAATGGACAAGGGAAACCGTGCGGCGGTTGCGGGTGACTGTCGGGTGCGCACCCTAGCACGGGAGATGCCGCGGCGGGATAGGCCGATGCGGCGGGTTGGGATGCTGCTGCGTCCCCGTGGCGGTTGACGGACGCTCGAAGCCGGTCGCTACAATGGATGAAACCCCGGGGAGGAAAGCCCGGGCCGGACTTGTGGGAGACGGCCACCATGACCCAGACCACCGAAGACACCACCCCCGCCGAACTGCGGGAGGTCGTTGCCCTCTTCGCCACCCGCGCCGGCTTCGACCGCGCGGTCGAGGCGCTGCTGGCGGAGGGATTCGACCGCGCCGACCTGTCGGTGCTGGCCAGCCATACGTCGCTGGAGGCGGCCGACACCAGGAGCAAGCCGCGGGACGAGGCGCTGACCGGGCTGGTCGGCGAGCTGAAATACGCCTTTCCCCTGACCACCGCCGGCCTGATCGCCATTGTCGGCGGCCCGATCGAGGCTGCGCTGGCGGCCGTGGTCGCGGCCGGCGTCGGCGGTGCCGCGATCAAGGATTACCTGGACGAGCTGACCAGCCACCCCAAGCCCGACGAGTTCACCCGGGCGCTGGAGGCCGGCGGCGTGGTCCTGTGGGTGCGGGTCGGCACGGCGGAGCAGGAGGCGCGCGCTTTCACACTGCTGGACCGCGAGGGCGGCGCCAACGTCCATGTGACGGTGCGCGAAGCGTAAGGCCGCAGCCATACCGGCGGGGTAGGAGGCGCGCCGATGAACGCCGGCAAGGGTCCGAGTCCCTCCCCCGCCCAGCGGGGGAGGGTCAGGGTGGGGGAAAACCGGCACTGGGTGGGGGCAAGGCCGCGCGATGGAAGCGGCGGTCACGCGCTCAGGTTCACCAGCGCGCCGCGCTTGGCGTCGTCGCCGGTCAGCTTCCGCTTCATCTCCTCGGCGATCTCCTTTTCGATGGCCTCGCGCTTTTCGGCCGGCATCGAAGCGAGGTCTTCCTCGGTCATCTTGTGGCGGGCGAGCCAATCGTCGCGGATCCGCTGGGCCGGCGTCTTCTTCGCTTCGGCAAGGAAGTTGTCGACGGCGTCCGGCACCTTGGACGCGAGCGTCCCGGAGGATGTGCCGCCGGCCTTACCGGCGGCAGCCGCATCGGCGGTCCCGGCCACGCCGGCGATGCCCCCGCTGTCGGAGGAGTCGCCGTTCCGCGTTCCACGGGACCGGAACTGCTGCGATTGGCCAAGAACGCTGGCGAGATAGCCGTTGATCTGCATCGTTGGGTCGTCCGACCGGTTGCACGGTGGCGCGGCCCGTCGCCGGCAGCCGCACCGGTCTGCGAAGCAAATTCCATGCCATGCTGTGTTGGCAAAGTTCCGGGTCATGGAAGGATCGCCGCGATGGTGATCATGGCGAGATGGTTGGCGGCTCGCTTCCCATGCCGGGTGGCGATCCGTCGGAACTGCTTCAACCGATCGATCAGGCGCTCGACGCGTTTGCGGTCCCGATAGGCATCGCGGTCGAAAGCCGGGTCCGGTCGTTCGGTGCCCATGGTCCACCCGGCCCTGGCGGTCGGCACGGGCCTGCAAGGCTTCCAGGATGCGCTGCCAGATGCCGGCGCGGCGCCAGCGGTGGAACCGGCTCGACACCGTGCCGAACGTCCCATGACGCTCCGGCAAATCCCGCCATGGCGCTCCGCTGCGGGCGATCCACAGCATGCCCGCCATTATCAGCCATGGACGGCTACCGCCAGGCGGATGCAGATACCGCCGTCTTTGGTCCGCCGGAGTTGGCGCCCGACCGCGTAACGAAAGGCGGCCGGACGCCGGAGGGCTGGAGGGCTGGAGGCGCGCGAAACGAGGGGGTCGGATCGCCGTCTGCCCCTTTCGGCTCCGGGGTCGCTGTTCGCGAAGGCTTCAAACCTCTGCAACGGAACCCAAAGACGACGATCAGGCTGCCGCCGTTGTGGAGGCAGCGAATTTCCTGGCAAGATCGATGAATGCCTTGAACGCGGCAGACGAGTGTCGCCGGCTGGGATAGTAGAGGCAAAGCTGCTCCAGTGGCGGGGTCCAGTCTTCGAGAATGCGAACCAGGCGGCCGGCGGCAAGATCGCCTTGCACGTCGGACTCCATGAAGAAGCCGATCCCCACATCCTCCAGCACCGCCATGCGGGCGAGGCTGGCCTCGTCCAGTGTGATCGGGCCGTCCACGTCGATCTGGATCGGCTGTCCACCCTTCTCGAACTGCCACCGGTAAAGTGCTCCATTGGGCAACCTTACGCGGATGCACGGATGGGCAAGCAGGTCGGACGGCGACCTCGGCAGGTCCCGGGTCCGGAGATAGTTCGGCGATGCAACCACCGCATAACGGCGGCGCGGACCGAGCGGTACCGCGATCATGTCGCTGGGTACGAGGTCCGCGGTGCGGATGCCGAGATCGAAGCCGTCCGCAACGATGTCGACGAGCCGGCCCTCGGTGACGAGATCGACATGGACCTGTGGATAGAGCCGCAGGAACTGGAGCAGGAGCGGAAGGATCTCACGCGCGGCCGCGACAAAGCTGTTGATCCGCAAGGTGCCCGATGGCGTGTCCTGCTGCGACTGGGCGTTTTCCATCGCCTCATGGATGTCCTGGAGCGCGGGACCGATCTTATCCACGAACTGCTGTCCGGCGTCGGTCAGGGAGACGCTCCGGGTCGTGCGATTGAACAGTCGGACGCCGAGTTGGCGCTCCAGCTTCCCGATGACGTTGCTCAATGCGGTGGTCGACAGGCCAAGTTCCAGCGCCGCTGCCCGGAACGATCCACGCCGCGCAATGGCGAGAACAGCATCGAATTCGATCAGGCCGTGTTTCGACATTGTCCCGGTTTTCGCAATACCGCATGCCAATTTACCCCGATTATCGGGATCGATGTTTATCGCTAAATCAGCCTTGTCACGTCAAGGAGCCGAGCGATGTCGATCGAACTGCCCAAACCCATAGCCGACTATGTCGAGGCCAATGCACAGCTCGATGTGGACGGCATGCTGAAGCCTTTTGCCGCCGACGCGGTCCTCTTGGACAACGGAAAACGTCACGAGGGCCACGCCGGGCTGCGAACCTTGTTCGAAGACGAGGTGATTGCGGTCAAGGCCATCTTCACGCCGGACACTGTTCGCGACGACAACGGCCAAGTCGTGGCCGAAGGCCCTGCCCATGGCGACTTCAAGGGCAGCCCCATCCGCTTCACCTATCGCTTCACGCTCGAACACGACGCGATCAAAGCCTTGGAGATCACGGTATGAACATCAAGGCTGATCCGACTGAGTTCGCGGGAAAACGAGTGCTCGTCAGCGGCGGCACCAAGGGCCTGGGCCGCGCTACCGTCGATCGCTTCCTGGCCGGTGGCGCCCGGGTGATCACCGCCGCCCGCGGAACTCCACAGCCGATCGACGGCGTCGAGTTCGTCCAGGCAGACCTGACGACAGCCGAGGGCGGGGCAACCCTGGCCAGGGCGGCGCTCGAGCGTATGGGCGGCATCGATATCCTCGCTCATGTGATCGGCGGCTCGGCCTCGCCCGGCGGCGGCTTTCTTGCCCTGACGGAAGATCACTGGCTCGCCGAGCTGAACCTTAACCTTTTGGCCAGCGTCCGCCTTGATCGCCTCCTGGCCCCGCAGATGATGGAACGGGGTGCCGGCGCGATTGTGCATATCACGTCTATCCAGTCGATCCTGCCGCTACCCGAATCGACCACTGGCTACGCCGCCGCAAAGGCCGCGCTCAGGACCTACAGCAAGTCGATCTCCAAGGAGCTGGGACCGAAGGGCGTGCGGGTCAACGCCGTCTCCCCCGGCTGGATCATGACGGAGTCGTCCGTCGACTTTCTGGAGCGTCTGCAGGCCGCCAATGGCGGCACGATCGAGGAGGCGCGGCAAGCCGTCCTCGATGCTCTGGGCGGGATTCCGATCGGGCGTGCGGCCGAACCCGACGAGGTTGCCGATCTCATTGCCTATCTTGCCTCGGATCGCGCCGCCGCGATCCACGGCGCCGAGTTCATCATCGACGGCGGCACCGTTCGGACTGTCTGAGGTCATCGCCCCGACGGTCGCCCTCCGTGGCGGGCGTCGGGAAGCAGCGGGGCCTGTGGCGTAGGCATGAGATCGGGGCGCATCATCCTCGCAGTGCCCTCGATCTCGCCCCGCCCATCAATGTGCGTCGAGTGACGTCCAGCCGCCGATATGCGCGTAAACGGCGTCGCGCAGGTGTGCAATCTCGCGGTTGAGCTTTCCCAAAGCGTCGGGTGACTGCCCTGAGGCGCGGAGCAATGTATCGCCCAGGCAACCGGCCCTGGAGCGCAGAGCCAGCCCTTGGTCGGTCAGCGACACGATCACCTGCCTCTCGTTGGTCGGGTTGCGCGTGCGATGGATCAGCTCCGCAGCCTCAAGGCGTTTGAGCAGAGGGGTGAGCGTGCTGGATTCAAGGGCAAGCTGCTGGGCGATGCTCCCTACCGTCTGTCCGTCTTCCCGCCACAGGATGTTCAGGACGAGATACTGGGGGTAGGTCAGTCCAAGGGCGTCCAGCAGCGGCTTGTAGGCCCGCTGGATGGCGATGCCGGCCGAGTAGATTGCGAAGCAGAGCTGTTCCTCCAGGGGGACCGGTGGGTTGCTCATGTCCGACATAGGTTGGCTTCCTTTGCAGCGCATCTTCCGCTGACATATATCGCGATAAATTTTTGTGGACAAGAGAGAGCGCCGACGATACAAACATATATCGCGATAACTGTTATCGCGATTTGATGGAGGCAAACATGAAGAACATGCTTCAGGCCCTGATCCTGGCCGCTTCGGTCGTCACCCTGCCGCCGTCGGTCTCGCAGGCCCAGCAGGCCGGCCATTCCGTCGATCAGGCGGCTGTCAGGAATGTCGTCCTCGTCCATGGCGCCTTTGCCGACGGATCGGGATGGCGGAAGGTCTATCAGGACCTGACCAGCCGGGGATACCGGGTCACGATCGTCCAGAATCCGCTGACCTCCTTCGAAGATGACGTGGCGGCCACACGGCGCGCGCTCGACAGGCAGGATGGCCCCGCCGTTCTGGTCGGCCACAGCTGGGGCGGCACCGTCATCACCGAAGCCGGCATCCATCCCAAGGTGCGTGGGCTGGTCTATGTGTCCGCCCTGTCGCCTGATGCCGGCGAGACCACGGCGCAGCAATATGACGGCTATACGACACCGCCCGAGTTCGTCATCGAGAAGAGCGAGGACGGCTTCGGCTTCATCAAGCCCGAGAATTTCGCCGCCGGCTTCGCGGCGGATGCGACGAAGGCCGACGTCGATTTCCTGAAGGCATCGCAGGTTCCGATCAATATGGCGAGCTTCGGCGTGACGCTCCAGCATGCCGCCTGGCGGACCAAGCCCAGCTGGGCGGTGATCGCGACGGAGGACAAGGCCTTCGATCAGCGGATGCTCCAGAACATGGCGAAACGCATCGGTGCGAAGGTCACGAACGTCCCCGCCAGCCATGCCGTCTACTTCACCCAGTCGGAAGTCGTCGCGAAGGCGATCGACGAAGCCGCAAAGGAGTCTGGCGCGGTTTCGCGCTAGGCATCGGTCCGGTCAGCCCATTCTCTCAGCTTACCGAAGGTCCCCGACATGAACCATTCCATACTCCGCCAGCTCCGAGGAGTTCAACCGACGCATTCGTGACAATCAGGCGCAAAGACTCTCCAACCTCAAGCCCGTCCATGACTTCATCGTCTGCGGTGCCGGTGCATCGGGATCCGTGATCGCGCGCTGTCCATCCCGTGGCCGATAGACGGAACCTCGCGATCCTGACCGATACGCTCCCCCGGCCATGCGCTGCCTGTCGAGTGTCCGACCGGCCGAAGTGGCGGGTCCAGGTCCAGGCACTACCCCTACCCTATGGAGTGCCGCCGGGGAGGGATGCCGCCCTGCGCCGGGGGGAGGCATCCTGCCATCGCCGAATCGAAGGCGTGGTCCGCCCCACCGTCAAGGTATCGCCCTCAGGCCTTCGCCCTCAGGCCTTCGCCGTCGGGGAGCCGATCTGCGCATAGAGGTCGGCCAGATCGGGCTGGCTGTGGGATTTGTATCTGCTGACGATCTGCTGCATGGCCTGCGCCATCGCGTCCGCCGCCGAGGCGTCGGTGTTGCCGCCGTCCTTCTCCGTTCCGTAATGGAGCGTCACGGACTCGCCGTTGCCGAGGTCGGTGTGGAAGGTATCGAGGAATCGGGATGCGAACCCGCCCCCGGTTCCCGCCGCGGTACTCCCGACGCCAGAGGTCCCCGGGCCGCTCCCGGTGCCGGACTCCCCGCCGGCCGGTTTGAAGCCGTTCAGAAACCCGATCATGTCCTCCATCGAGCCGAGCAACTGCGCACTGAACGCGCTGTCGCCGCCGAGATGGGTTCCGCTGATCTTGAAACCGTTTGGCATCTCGACGCTGAGCGTATCGGAGGACGGCTCGTCCTTCCCGATGGCGCCCTGGGCCGCGGCGGCAGTCTCGACCGGCGAGTTCCCACTCGCCTTATCGAGGCCGAAGCTCTCCGTGCTGTCCGTCTTTCCGGCATGCCGATGCCGGTTCACGCCGTGCAGGCCCTCAATGGGCGTTTGGCTGCCGATGCTGCTGGTGGACATTCGTGCCCCTTTCGGTAAAGGTCACACAAGTTCAAGCAATTTCCATACCGCTGCACCGACAGCTTGTTATCCGCCACCCACGGCCTAGGCAACAACCTCAACGGGTTCCGATGGGTGGCGGCCCCGCAGGCCGGACGGCGCTGCCGGCGGGCAATCCTTGCCGGATCGATCTTGCCGGGTGGAGACCGCTCAGATCGTCTCTCCCGGGCCGTCATCCTTTCAGGCCGCCACCCGCTCCGCCGCCCGTTCGACCACCAGCCGCAGCCCCTGCTGCTTATACTGGGCCTGGACGATCGACGCCCAGCCCATGCGGATCAGCGTCAGCTTCACGCCCTCGCCGACCTCGCTGCCGGCGACGAGGTCGGTGACCTGCCACATCAGCGTGTCGTCGACCGATTTCGGGTGCATGGCCGCCACCCGCAGCAGCCGCTCCATCAGCGCCGCCGGGCCCTGCCGCCCGAGGCCGCGCTCGGCCAGCGTCAGCGCGTCGTTCAGCGCCGCCAGTTCCCGCTGCGCCTTCAGGGAAGCCTCGCCCGTCGCGCGCTCCGTATTCTTCCGGCCGGTCATGGCCCGTCCCTCCTGCAAACCGCTGTGCAGGCCCCACTCTGGCGCCGCGGCGCCGCCTTGGCTGTGACGGCCGTCACTTCCGCGCAACGGACGCCGCCGCGCCGCTTTCCGGCAGGGCTGGTTTTCCAGAGCGGGCGTGCTACCTGAAGGCTTTACCGCTATAGTGCAAATGCTGCGGCCAGTCCTGACCGCCCGAATGTCGAGGTTCCTGCCGCCCGATGCTGTCCGCCCGCTCCAAGACGCCGACGCCGCCCGCCTCTCCGTCGGATTCCGGGGCAGATGCCCAGCCGACCGCCATCCCCAACAAGCGCGCCATCATCTCCCGCCGCAAGCTGGCGGGGGAGCTTGAGGAACTGGTCGCCGAGCACGGCACCGGCGACAAGCTGCGCCCGGCGCTGATCGCCTGCCTGCGCCGGACGCTGGCCGACGGACGGGTCGAGGTGCGCCGCCGCTTCGATGCCGGCGGCTCGGGCGAGCAGTGCGTGCGCGAGAACTGCTATCTCGCCGACCGGCTGGTCGGCACGCTGGCCGACTTCACCGTGCGCTTCATCTTCCCCACCGCTAACCCGACCTCGGGCGAGGTGTTCGACGTGGCGGCGACCGGCGGCTACGGCCGCGGCGAGCTGGCGCCCTTCTCCGACATCGACCTGCTGTTCCTGCTGCCCTACAAGCGCACGCCGCGGGTGGAGCAGGTGGTCGAATACATGCTCTACATCCTGTGGGATCTGGGGCTGAAGGTCGGCCACGCGGTGCGCAGCGTCGACGACTGCATCCGCCAGTCCAAGGCCGACGTCACCATCCGCACCGGCATCCTGGAATCGCGCTATCTCTGGGGCCCCGGCAAGCTGTTCGCCGAGCTGCGCAAGCGCTACGACAAGGAGGTCGTGGCCGGAACCGGCCCCGAATTCGTCGAGGCCAAGCTGGCCGAGCGCGACGCCCGCCACCTGAAGATGGGCGACAGCCGCTATGTGCTGGAACCCAACCTGAAGGACGGCAAGGGGGGCCTGCGCGATCTCCAGACCCTGTTCTGGATCGCCAAGTATCTCTACCGGGTGGAGGGCGTCGCCGAGCTGGTCGGCAAGAAGGTGCTGATGCCGGAGGAGGCGCAGCGCTTCGCCAAGGCGCAGAATTTCCTGTGGACCGCGCGCTGCCACCTGCATTACCTGACCGGCCGGCTGGAAGACCGGCTGACCTTCGACGTCCAGACCAGCATCGGCGCCGCCATGGGCTACACCGACCATGCCGGCACCAAGGGCGTCGAGCGCTTCATGAAGCATTATTTCCTGGTCGCCAAGGATGTCGGCGACCTGACGCGCATCTTCTGCGCGGCGCTGGAGGCGGAATCCAAGCGGCCGCCCAAGTTCAACCTGCTGCGGCTGGCCTCGGTCGCAAGGCGCAAGGACGTCGACGGCTTCATCGTCGACGGCGAGCGGCTGAACGCCCGCAACGACAAGCAGTTCAAGGAACAGCCGATCGACATGATCCGCCTGTTCCACACCGCCCAGATCAACGACATCGACATCCATCCGGCGGCGCTGCGGTCCATCACCCGGTCGCTGACCGCCATCGGGCCGAAGCTGCGCAACGATGTGGAAGCCAACCGGCTGTTCCTCGACATCCTGACCGGGCCGAAGGATCCGGAGATCACGCTGCGCCGGATGAACGAGGCCGGGGTGCTGGCCCGCTTCATTCCCGACTTCGGCCGGGTGGTGGCGCAGATGCAGTACGACATGTACCATGTCTACACGGTGGACGAGCACACGCTGTTCGCGCTCGGCATCCTGCACAAGATCGCGTCGGGCGACCATGCCGACGAGCTGCCGCTGTCGACCGAGGTGATCCACAAGGTGGTGTCGAAGCGGGCGCTCTACGTCGCGCTGCTGCTGCACGACATCGCCAAGGGCCGCGGCGGCGACCATTCGGTGCTGGGCGCCCGCGTCGCCGAGAAGCTGTGCCCGCGCCTGGGCCTGACCGCGGAGGAGACCGAGACGGTTGCCTGGCTGGTGCGCTGGCACCTCGCCATGTCGCACACCGCCTTCAAGCGCGACCTGGAGGACGACAAGACCGTCCGCGACTTCGTGGCGCTGGTCCAGTCGCCGGAGCGGCTGCGCCTGCTGCTGGTGCTGACGGTGGCCGACATCCGGGCGGTCGGGCCGCAGCGCTGGAACAACTGGAAGGCCACGCTGCTGCGCGAGCTGTACAACCGCTCCGAAGAGGTGATGTCGGGCGGCATGTCGGTGGAGGGGCGCGGCCGGCGCATCCAGGCGGCCCAGGCGGCATTGCGCGCCGAGCTGACCGACTTCGACGACGCCGCCTTCGAGCATCACAAGGGGCTGGGCTATCCCGGCTACTGGCTTGCCTTCGATGCCGGGACGCTGGGCCATCAGGCCCGCATCGTCCGCGAGGCGGAGCGCCAGCAGCAGCCGCTGACCGTCGACACCCGTGTCGACCGCGGTCGGTCGGTGACCGAGGTGACGATCTACGCCACCGACCACAGCGGCCTGTTCTCCCGACTTGCCGGGGCGCTGGCGGCCAGCGGCGCCGACATCGTCGACGCCCGCATCTTCACCATGACCAACGGCATGGCGCTCGACGTCTTCTCGGTGCAGGACGCGGCCGGCGGCGGCGCCTTCGAAAGCGGCGACAAGCTGGCCCGGCTGTCTGTGATGATCGAGAAGGTGCTGTCCGGGCAGCTGAAGCCGCTGAACGAGCTGTCGACCCGCCGCACCGCCCAGGCCAGCCGCACCCGCGTCTTCCATGTGCCGCCGCGCGTGCTGATCGACAACAACGCCTCGACCACCCATACGGTGATCGAGGTCAACGGGCGCGACCGTCCGGGCCTTCTCTACGACCTGACCCGGGCACTGTCCAACCTGACCCTGCAGATCAGCTCGGCCAAGGTTTCGACCTTCGGGGAGAAGGCGATCGACGTCTTCTATGTGAAGGACGTCTTCGGCCTGAAGGTGACGCATGAGGGCAAGCTGGCGAAGATCAGGGAACGGCTGCTGAGCGCGCTCGACGATCCCAGCGGCGACGCCCCGCCGCCGGCCGCCGTGAAGCGGACCCAGGCCAAGACGGCGGGGGCGTGAGTCCGTCCTCCCCCAGGTGAACCCTCTCCCCCCGGGGGAGAGGGCAGGGCGAGGGGGATGCATGGCGTGCCGATCGTCGGGTGATCGGGGATTTCCGGGAAAGCCGCATGAACGCAAGGCGGCCTTTCGACTTTTCGGCGTTCCATCGCCATACAAAACCAACCGCAGGGTGCAAATCCGCAGGGCGGATTGAAAATACAAGCTCAGGACTTGCGGAGTTTCCATGCGTCGGTTGCCAATCTGAAACACAGAAGCACAAATTGCTGCTATATCCCGATCAAACTTTCGTAATATGATATTGGAGAACCTGACAGAATATCTCTTCTGTAGATATTTCGATGCAGAATCTGTCTCCATAGGCGTGCATCGTCGGGAACGATATCGGAATTGTAACGGAGATCGGGCCATGGCAAACATAACCGTCTTCAATTTGACGGGGACAGACTTGTCCCTTAAATCGATGGTCATCAATGGAACGCAACTTCCATTCGAAAAGAGCCAGATTCCCATGCTTCAGAGCATCGAGCTGGATTATCGGCTGACCGACTGGAAGAATTTCACAAATTTTATATTTGAGGTAGAAAAAGAGTCCACTTCCTATAGAATCGATCTCAACAAGGATCACTATTTCGGTGGCGGCGATTATCGATACCCCGGTTCCGGGGCGAAAGTCCGCTATATCCTGAGTGGCCTGAGCTCTGATCTGAAGAATATTCAGATGAACTATGCTTATAACTCTCCTGATCTTGATAGATATAAATATTGCGATGATCTGAAATATCTGAACGCCCAGTAAATATATCCACAGCCAGGATGATTTACGGTCGAAATAAATTAATATTTCAGGAAACGGAGTTCGATAATGGGAAGTCTCAGCTTCACGAATGCCGGTGGCTCTGCTGTCAGCATCACCTACCTCAAGATCAACGATACCGTTCTAATAAAAAAGAATAATTCACCAGATTACCCTGATGTTAAGATCAAAAATATCAGTATATCTGATAAAAATAGCTTGGTAATTAATTACGATCAGAAGAATTGGAAAGATTTCGAGAGATTTTGGCTATCGATAGAAGTGGATGGCATATCATACGCGGTGGATTTGAATCGGGATCATTACTTCTTTGGCGGCGATTATCGTTACCCGGGGGAAGGGTCGGCAATCGTCTATTTTTTCTCCGGCTTCAACGAGAATAAATCCATGGTCCAGTTGAACCAGGTTTATGGCAAGGCTGGCGATAACAATCTGACTTATTGCAGCGACTTCAAATACCTCAACCAGACCACCGCGACATGAGGTGATGGGGCGAGCATGGAAAAGGCGGCGGATCGGGGCCGCCGCCTCTCCTCATCCGGATGCCCGCCTGCCGCTCACGGCGCCATGAACACGCTGACATGGCGGCCGACCTCGCCGCTGCCCTGGTCCTTGGCGATCACCGCCACGTCGGTCGAGCCGGATTTCACCGCCGCCGCCGGCACCTTCACGAAGACGCGGTACGTCGCCACCGAATCGGCTGCGGCCTTCAGCGTCAGGCTGGCGCCGCTGCCGGCGGTTTCGTTGCCGACCACCGACAGGCTGGCGCCGGTCAGCCCGTTGACCGTGACGGCATAGTCCCGCGCGATGTGGGTCTTGTTCAGGATCTTGATGGTGTAGGCGTTCTGCACCGATCCGTCGGACAGGGCGACGAACAGCGGTGCGCGGTCGCGCAATACGCTGACGTCCAGCGTCGGCCGCAGGAGCAGCGCGATCCCCATGGCGCAGGCGACCACCAGCATGATCAGCGAATAGATGACGGTGCGCGGGCGGACCAGCTTCACCCGTTCCGGCTTGCCGTCGATCTTGGCGATCTGGTTCGACTGGGTGTCGAATCGCACGAGGTCCAGCGGCCGGCCGATCTGCCGCATCACGTCGTTGCAGGCGTCGACGCACAGGCCGCAGCCGATGCAGGAGATCTGCTGGCCCTCGCGGATGTCGGTGCCGGTCGGGCAGACATGGACGCACTGCTTGCAGTCGATGCAGTCGCCCAGCCCCGCCGCCTGCCGGTCCTCCCAGCTCTGCGACTTGCGCAGCGGCGCCCGGCCCTCGCCGCGCCAGTCCTCATAGGTGACGAGGAAGGTGTCCTCGTCGACCATCGCCGACTGGAAGCTGCGCCACGGGCAGACATAGATGCAGATCTGCTCGCGCGCCCAGCCGGCGAAGAAATATGTCGTGAAGCTGAACAGCGCGATGAAGGTGGCGACGCCGCTGGTGATCTGCCCGTGCAGCAGCTCGTTCATCAGCGTCGGCGCGTCGTTGAAGTAGAACACCCAGGCGCCGCCGGTCAGCAGCGAGATGCCGAGCCACGCCGCGTGCTTGGCGGTCTTGCGCGCGATCTTAGCCCCGGTCATCGGCGCCTTGTCCAGGCGGATGCGGGTGGTGCGCGGGCCTTCGATCTTGCGCTCCACCCACATGAACAGGTCGGTCCACACCGTCTGCGGGCAGGCATAGCCGCACCAGATGCGTCCGGCCAGCGTGGTGGCGAAGAAGATGCCGAAGGCGCCGATGATCAGCAGGCCGGTCAGGTAATAGACCTCCTGCGGCCAGATCTCGATCCACAGGAAATAGGCCCGGCGTCCGACCATGTCGATCAGCACCGCCTGGTCGGGGATGCCCGGCCCGCGCTCCCAGCGCAGCCAGGGCGTGATGTAGTAGATCGCCAGCAGGACGACCAGCGCCGCCCATTTGATCCGGCGGAAGGTGCCGCGGACGTCGGCGGCATAGACCTTGGGCCGGTCGATGAACCAATGGCGTCCCGGTTCCTCATGCGGCGCGCCTTGCGGCTGGCCGGCCGGTTTGGCCGCCGGGGCGGGCTGGCGGGAGAGGGTGTTTTCTTGCGGAAGGGACATGGCGTGTTTCCTCGGCCGTCGGCGGCGCGCTGGATACTGCTACATCCCTTCTCCATAAGACTTCCGTGATGGAGTCACATTGCGCGATGTCAATCGGCCCCCGGATTTCGCTCCCGGCCCGCTCAGCCGTTCGGCCCGCGCAGCTCGGCCAGCCCGTCATGATAGGCGCGGTCGAACAGCGCCTCCAGCCGGGCGTCGGTGCCGCGCAGCCCGGCGACCACCGCATGGGCCCATTCGAAATACTCGACCTTGCGCGACAGCGGCCAGTCGGCGGGCGGGCTGTGCGCCATCGAGCGCAGGTTCGACACCTTGTCGGCCAGCTTCACCAGCTTCGCGCGGGTCGAGGCGTGGGGGGCGGCGTCGATCTGGTGCTGCTTGCGCTCGGCCTTCGACATCCGCTTGTCGTCGGTGGTCTCGGCGACGACCTGCACCACCTCCGCCCCGAAGGCCTGCTCGATCTCCTCATAGCTGGCGTCGGTGTCCTCCAGCGTGTCGTGCAGCAAGGCGGCGATCACCACCACCGGGTCGCTGCCGTGGGTCGCCTCGGCGACCAGCAGCGCCACCTCCGACAGGTGGTTGACGTAGGGTTCGGCGCGCACGCCCTTGCGGCGCTGGTCGATGTGCCGGCGCGCGGCGAAGTCGAGCGCGCGGGCGAAATCGAGAAGGGGGGCATTGGGCAGGCTCATGTCGGCGCTCTCATGTCAGCGGGCTCTTGGCGTTCTCTCGGCCGGGGCGGTAGTCTCGGCAGGGCAAGCCCGTGCGAAGGACCGCGCCGATGTTCACGAGTTTCTTCTTCGATCTGCGCAAGGCCGGCGTCCCCGTCTCGCTGACGGAGTACCTGACGCTCATGGAGGCCATGAAGCAGGGCACCGCGTCCTTCCGCGTCGAGGACTTCTATTACCTCAGTCGTGCATGTCTGGTTAAGGACGAGCGCAATCTCGACCGCTTCGACCGCGTGTTCGGCGCGACCTTCAAGGGCCTGGCCGACGATGCCGCCGCCGCCGGCGACGAGGTTCCCGTCACCGACCTGCCGGAGGAGTGGCTGCGCAAGCTGGCCGAGCGTTTCCTTACCGAGGAGGAGAAGGCGCAGGTCCAGGCGCTCGGCGGCTGGGACAAGCTGATGGAGACGCTGGCCCAGCGGCTGGCCGAGCAGAAGGGCCGGCACCAGGGCGGCTCCAAATGGATCGGCACGGCCGGCACCTCGCCCTTCGGCGCCTACGGCTACAACCCGGAGGGCGTGCGCATCGGCCAGCGGGAGAGCCGCCACCGCCGCGCCGTCAAGGTGTGGGACCGCCGCGAGTTCCGCAATCTGGACGACCGGGTTGAGATCGGCACCCGCAACATCAAGGTGGCGCTGCGCCGCCTGCGCAAGTTCGCCCGCTCCGGCGCCGCCAGCGAGCTGGATCTGCCCGGCACCATCCGCGCCACCGCCGGCAACGCCGGCTGGCTCGACCTGAAGATGGTGCCGGAGCGCCACAACACGGTGAAGGTGCTGCTGTTCCTCGACATCGGCGGGTCGATGGACGACCACATCCGGCTGGTCGAGGAGCTGTTCTCAGCCGCGCGCAGCGAATTCAAGCATCTGGAGCATTTCTACTTCCACAACTGCGTCTATGAGGGCGTCTGGCGCGACAACGCCCGGCGCCACACCGAGCGCCTGTCGACCTGGGACGTGCTGCACACCTATCCCGCCGACTACAAGCTGGTCTTCGTCGGCGACGCTGCCATGAGCCCCTACGAGATCGTCTATCCCGGCGGCAGCGTCGAGCATTGGAACGAGGAGGCCGGGCAGGTGTGGATGCAGCGTCTGCTGTCGGTCTATTCGAAGGCGGTGTGGCTGAACCCGACCGCGCCGCAATATTGGGACTATTCGGAAAGCACCCGCCTGCTCCGGGGCCTGATGAACGGGCGGATGTTCCCGCTGACGCTGGAGGGGCTGGACGGGGCGATGCGGGAGTTGTTGCGGTGATGTGAGCTGCCGCCCGTCCGGCGATGGTCCGCGATGTGGGAATGCAATTCAATTTCCATCATGCGGCGAATGGCACCATCCAATGGATATATTATTGACAACTCTGGGTAACAAAGAGAGGCTAAAAAGGGGTATCCTTTTTGGAGATATCAGGTGATAAGAAAAGTCTCTTTGGCGCTGATGCTGACTCTGTCCCTGTCGGCCTGCGGTGCACAGATGCCGCCGCTCAACTTCTCGGTGCCGAATGTCGGGCCGTCCCAAGTCAAGCTCGATGCGGAGGTCAAGTCGATCACGGTCACGATCGGGCGTCCGGACGAGGCGACAGGCCCTCTGCCGAACGGATTGGAAATCGTCCCGCCGATGTGGAAGACCTCTCTTGAAGAGGCGCTGACGAAGATGGCGATCTTCAAGGATGATGCCCCAAAGAAAGTATCCGTATCGGTCAAGATTCTGAAGGTCGACATTCCCAATTTCGGTGGCGAGTTCACCACCGACGTCGGGGCACGTTATGAAATCATCGACCGGTCCAACGGCTCGATCATTCTCACGACCGACGTGAACAGCAAGGGTGTCGTTCCCTTTGATTATGCCCTGATCGGCGCGGTCCGCGTGCGCGAAAGCCTGAACCGCTCGATCCAGAACAACATCCTGCAGTTCCTTCAGCAACTTGAAACGACGAAGCTGGGGCAACCGATGTTCCCGTCGTCGGCTTCACCCGTTCCTGCACCTGTCAAAGGCAAGGGAGTGCCCACATCGTGACTGGCCGCGGGGTTCTGCTGCTTTCCGTTCTCGGCGCCTGTGCGGCATTGACGGGCTGTGCGCCGAACATCTCGCCGGACAGCTATGCGGCGGGTTCTGTCGGCCAGGTCAACCGAACGGTCCGCGGCAACGTCCTCAGTGTCCGTTCGGTTGCCATCGGGGGCACGCAATCCGGCCTGGGTGCCGGTGCCGGTGCCGTCGCAGGCGGTGCCGCGGGGTCTTCGATGGGCAGCGGGCCCCGTGGCAACATCGTCGGTGCGGTGGGAGGTGCCTTGATCGGAGGTATCGCCGGCGCGATGGCCGAAGAGGCGGCCACCCGCCAGGACGGGATGGAGTATGTCGTACAGACCGACAACGGCGCCCTTCTGACGGTGGTCCAGGGCAAGGAGCCTGCACTCGCCATCGGCCAGAAGGTTCTTGTCCTTTACGGCTCGCGTTCGAGGATCATTCCCGATCCGACCTGAGGGTAGGGCCGGCAGGATCCCCGTCTCCGCCGGCCCGCCTCTCGACGAGGGTCTGTCGGTTGCCGCTTGAAGCCGGCCATATACGGGGTGAAATACCCTGCAATGGAAAGACCCGGGTCACGGCAGAGAGCGCCTCGGCATCGGTCGCCCCGATGCCGAGCTCGACAGGATCGCCGGCAGGGGCTGTTTCATCGTGCCGCGCTCACTCCGTCGGCAAGCGCGTGCCTGTCACCTCGCCTTTGAAACAGGCTGTCGAATCAATCGGGCACACGCCTGCAAAAGTTATTTCTGATACCTGTCAGTTCCTGTTGACGGGTCATCGGCGCACCTGTAAGAGAAAACTTACGGGTTAGCGACGGAGCGGACATGACCGGCAGCGGCGATCAATTGCTCGGGATGATATCCGCGCTGGCAAACCCGCATCGCCTGCGGATCGTGGCGACGTTGAGCGTCATGGGGCGGACCTATGTCAGTCAATTGGCGCGCGAGATCGGCATCAGCCGTCCGCTTCTGCACCTTCATTTGCGCAAGCTCGAGGACGCGGGCCTCGTCACCAGCCAGCTTGAGGTCTCTCCCGATGGAAAGGCCCTCAATTTCTTCGAGGTCGCGCCGTTCGCGATCGTGCTGACGCCTGCGGCGATTGCCGAGGCGGTGCCTTCCCTGACCGCAACCGCCAGAAATTCCGACTCCTGAAGGAGCCTCCGATGACCGACAGACCATCCCATTTCCTTCTCGTCACCATCCTTGTCCTCGTGACGGTTCTCCTGATTTCCGCGATGAGGCATTTTTCCTCGGCCCGCCGGGTTCGGGCACAGATCGCCGACGACACCGCATACCGCGACCTCGTCGAGAGGATGCTCAAGACGCAGGAGGAACTGGCCGCGAGCCTGGCTTCGGTCAGGGGCAGCGTCACGCAGATCGAGGGCCGGCTTGCCGGCGTGGAGAAAATCCTGAAGGACGTCGGGTGATGTCGCCGGAGACCGACCAGGAAGACCGCAGGCAGATGCTGCGGATGCGGACGGCCTGTCTTGTCGAGGGCGGCACCTTGCTTCTCCTGCTCTTCGTTGCCGTGCCGCTGAAGCATCTTGCCGGTTTTCCCGACGCCGTAAGGGCCATGGGGCCGATCCACGGCCTTGCCTTCCTGACCTATGTCTGGATGCTGATCCGGATGGTGTCGGCCGGCGGCTGGTCGCGGGGCGAGACGATCAAGCTTCTGATCGCCGCCGTGGTGCCATTCGGCGCCTTGTTCAGCGCCCGCACCCTGACCCGGCGGGCGACGCCCGCCCCGACCGTCTGAGGCAGGGTCATGACCTACCTCTGGCTGAAGGCGTTCCACATCGTTTCGGTGATGGTGTGGATTGGCGGGATGTTCGCCGCGGCAATCGCCGTAGCCGCCCTTTCCGCATCGAAGCCCCTGTCCGACGCGCCGGGGCGTGCCGGCATCCTCGACGCCGTGCGCCGTTGGGACCGCCTGGCGACCTCGCCGGCGATGGCACTGGCCTGGCTCTTCGGCGTGGCGGTGGCGATGCAGGGCGGCTGGTTCGGCTCACCCTGGCTGATGATGAAGCTGGTGTTCGTCGTCGCCCTGTCCGGCCTGCACGGGATGCTGTCAGGCCTGCTTCGGAAGCTCGACCGGGCTGGCCGGCCTTCTGCGATGTCGGGCTATGCGCCGCCGGCGATCGTCGCCGCGGTCGTCGTCATCGTTCTTCTCGTGGTCTTGAAGCCGTACTGACATCCGGCACCGGCATGACGACCGCCGGCCCGACGAAGGCCGGCAGGCCGCCCGGCGCCACGCGGGTGGGAAGGGCGCCCGGCATCGGCCGGGATGGGGGCCGGTGCGGAGTGTCACGAAGGCCAGGGTTTCGCGCATCCATCGCGGAACGCGCGAAACCCCGGGAACTTGACGATGGGCGGCACGCGTCGAGCCAATGCCGGTTTCAAGCGGCCCGGCCCATGCCGTCGGATTACTTGCAGCTGCTCGCGATCTGCGGGGTCTGGGTGCAGCCGCTATTGCCGGCGATCAGCGCGCCGGTGATCGTGCCGTCCGGACCGGCATTCAGCGCATAGTTGCAACCGTTCGAGCTGCCGGACTGAAGGGAGCTGACCAGGGTACAGGTCTTGCCGGCCACCTGGACCGACAGGGTCGGAGAGGTCGGGTTGGCCGACCATTGCGGCAGGCTGGCGGAGAGATGCTGAATCGGCTGACCGACGGCCGCCTGGACCGTGATGGCCACCGTGTCGGCGTGGGCGGCACCGGCCGCGAAGGCAGCGATGGTCAGAACGGCGCCGATCAGGCCGGTTTTGAAAGAAGAACGCATCTTGATGTTCCCTATTTCTATGATTGAAGTTTGTGTAAATGCGCAGGGCAATAAAAGAAAACTCTTGCTTTGCGCAAAAGAACATTCCGATTTCGGGGAAATTTATTCAACAATAATATTGTTACGAAAAGAATCGAATCTGATAATCACCTGTAGTCACAAATTGAGTGTCGTATACAAAAGTATACAAATAATTTATTGAACGCAATTGAATGCATTCGCAGAGTTATTTGATTTGCAATTTCAAATGTATGGATCATATTATCCTATAAAACAACATATCCATGATTTTGTTGCCGATTGACGGAGCGTTGCCGAAGGCATCCCGTGGACGATGGGGTCCGTCCACCTCCCCAAGGGTCGCCGGCATCCTGGAGCGGAGCGGAGCGGCCGGAGCGGCCGGAGCGGCCGGAGCGGCCGGAGCGGCCGGAGCGGCCGAGCGGTACCGGCGGCGGTCCGGTACTCTCACCCCAGGCGGGCCCGGCGGGCGACTGTCGCTGTCCAGCGCGATGGGCTGCATGTCCGCCGTCTGCGAACCCGGCATCGGCCCGGGCCGCTGCGTTCGCGGCCGGGCGCGGCAGGAAGAAGGGTTTGCACTGCAAACTTCGTCGCGACGACGCCTTTGCATTATTGGGCGAACGGCTTGCCGGCAATGGCGACTGTATGATTGGACGAAAAAGTCCGAACGGCGTCTACAGTGTTGCAGAACAGCGTGACCGGGCAGGGAATTGCCGAATCCCTACCACCGAATTGAGCGAATTCACCTTTCCGAATGTCTTCGGAGCCCCTATCTGTTGCCGTGCGAAGGGCGGATGGTCCGTCCATCTGGGAAACCGGCGGAATAGCCACAGTGTGCAAGAAAAATGCTCATGAACGCTAAGATCTTGCGCCGGGCGATGATCTTTGTTTCCCTTTCCATCCTCGCGGGAAACAGCGTCCTGCTCTACTCCGGCCTCAGGAGTCTTGTCGATGCTGTGGAGTGGGTGCGTCACTCCGTTGACGTGAAACAAGCTCTCTCCGATATCGAAACGGATTTGGCCAAATCCCAATCCGCGAAACGCGGCTATATCTTGACGGAAGATGCATTTTATCTGCAAATTTATTATGGCGCATCGAAGGAGGCGATGGGAAAAATCGACACTCTGCGCAATCTGGTATCCGACAACGATGATCAGTTGGAAAATCTGACAAAATTGTCGGCTGTTCTCAACCAGAAATTCCAGGAGATGTCGAAAGCAATTCGGCTGCAGATTTCCGGCGATCGGGCAAGCGCCAAGGAATTGGTCCGTATGGACCAGGATGGCGGCGCGATGGAAAGCTTCAACGTCGCGATACGCGAAATCGAACGGATAGAAAGTCAGCTTCTGCGGGAGCGTCAGGACAATGTCGATGTGGCTCGCCATGCGGCGTTCGTGGCATTGGCCGGCTTCATCGTTGCCGTAGCACTGCTGCTTGGCCTTCTCTACTATCTTGCATCCAGGGAGATCAAGCAAAAGACCCTGGCGTCGCATGAGCTCAAGGTGCTGGCCGATGAGTTGCATCGACAGACCGAGGATCTGACCAGGGACCGTAACGAAATCGCCTTGCTCAACGAGGCCAGCAGCTTCCTCCACAGCTGCAACGCGGTCGCCGAGATTTCGTCTGCATTTCCTCCCTTCACGCGCAAATTGTTTCCAGACTGGAATGGCGCCGTCTTCCTGACGGCGGCATCCAGGAACCGCCTGGATCTTCTCTGCCAGTGGGGGACCGATGAGGCCGCTCAACACTTCGCGCCGCAGCAGTGCTGGGGGTTGCGGCGCGGCCAGGTTCATATCCACGAATCCGAGGCCGCGGCGCCGCTGTGCGACCATCTCGGCATGCTGGGGGGCGGCGCGTCCAGTCTTTGCGTGCCGTTGGTTGCCCATGGCGAGACGGTCGGCCTTCTGAGCCTGTGGAGCACCGGCAGCGCGTCCGGCGGCGTCGACGGGCGCCGCATCCGCCGGATGGCGGATATGGTCGCCCGCCAGCTCGGCCTCACCCTCGCCAACATCCGGCTCAAGGAAAGCCTCAAGGAACAGACGATCCGCGATGCCATGACCAACGCCTTCAACCGGCGCTATCTCGAGGTGGTGTCGCAGAAGGAGGTCGCCAAGGCCAGGCGCTTCTCGCGCCCGCTGGTCGTGGCGATGATCGACATCGATCATTTCAAGCGGTTCAACGACACGCAAGGGCATCCGGCCGGCGATGCCGCCCTGGTCAAGGTCAGCCACTATCTTCAGGAGAGTATCCGGGAGTCGGACTGGCTGTTCCGTTATGGCGGCGAGGAGTTCCTGATGATCCTGACCGATACCGGACCGCAGGAGGCGTGCGACCGGCTGGACATGCTGAGGGCCGGCGTCGAGCAGATCGTCATGCGGCATGAGGGAACCACCCTTCCCCAGGTGACGATCTCCTGCGGACTGGCCGCCTTTCCGGCCCATGCCGACGATTTCGACGGCCTTGTCGCGACGGCCGACGAGGCGCTCTACCGGGCCAAGCAGGAAGGGCGCAACTGCGTGCGGATCGCCCTGGAGGACAGCGTCGCGCCCGAACTCGGGGAGCCGCAGCCGGCCTGAGCGCCGACGGCGCATGGCGGACCATGGGTCCGCTGAGAGCGGGGGAGGGTTGGGGTGGGGGCAAAATCGTCGCTTGGGCGTGAAGACGGATAACCAAACTCCGGCGGCAGGACTGTTGGTCCGGAAAAATATGATTTTTATCCTATATTCCTCCATGATCCTGGTGGAAACTGGCGGTGATTACCACCCGACCCATGGAGCCGCCCCATGCCCCCCGATTGCCTGCATACCGCCGAAGGTTTAGCCGCCGCTCCGATTGCCGAGGACTTTCCGCGCTGGGCCGAGGAACCGCCGGTGCCGCCGGACGGCGCCCTGGTGCCCGGCTCGCGCTTCCACGACGAGCAATGGGTCATGGCGGCCGGGATGCTGGCACGCGGTGCGTCCTTCCAGCAGGTGGCCCGTGCCATGGGGTGCAGCCGCACCACGCTGTGGCGGGCCCATTACGGGTCGCAGCCCTTCCGCCATCGTGTCTGGTGGGAAAGGCAGGCGCTGAACCGGGAAGCCGATCTTCGGCTCGGCTCGCTGCGCGCCATGGTGATGGAGCAGATCGAACGGTTGGTGTCGGCGGGCGATCCGGCGACGGTGCGCTGGCTGGCCGAGCGGCTCGGCCTGTTCGCCGAGATCGACCGGCTCCGGATGGGGGAGGACGCGCCCGTCCGGCCGGTGTCCCATCGCGGTCACGCCGGACCCGAGCCCCACCCCCACCCCCACCCCCACCCGCACCCCCGGCCTTCCGCCGATGCCGCTGCCGTTCCAGGCCCGGCGGAGGGATGTGCGCCCGCGCCGTCACCCGCTCCCGCTTTCGACGACGATGCCGTTCCCGGCGCGTTGCGCGAACGCACGCCGCCCGACCCCAGGGCCGTCGCCGCCATCCTCGCCCGGCCGGAGGCCGACGGGCCGGCGGGGGTCTATCCCTGGACCCTCAATCCCGACGATCCCTTCCCCAATCTCGGTTCGGCGATGGAAAGGCGGGGCGGGCAGGGTGCCTTCGCGCGCCGCGGCCGATGACCGGGCCGATGACCGGGCCGGGAGCCGGGCCGGTGGCCGGATCGACCGCCGGCGCGGTTGCCGGAGTGAACGGTGGAACGCGGCCGGGAAAACGGTTCATGGCGTTTCAAACGTTCCATCCGCCGCCGTCGTCCCCCCTCCGTGCCCCGTCCGCCGGGGTCCGTCGCTACGATCCGTCGCTGCCTCCAACCATTGAAAAAGCCCCCGGTTTGCGTCTACGGTCGCCCGTCCCCTTGGAGTGAGTGCATGCGCGATATCACCCCCGTCACGGTCGCCCCCGGCGACGGCATCGGCCCCGAGATCATGGACGCGGTGCTTCATGTGATGACAGCCGCCGGGGCGCGGCTGAAGGTGGAGGAGGTGCCGGCTGGCGAGGCGGTCTACAAGCGCGGCCATCCGGGCGGGCTGGACGCCGCCGGCTGGGGGTCGATCCGCCGCACGCGGGTCTTCCTCAAGGGGCCGATCACCATGCCCCAGGGCTACGGCAACAAGTCGCTGAACGTGGTCGCCCGCACCACGCTGGGCCTGTTCGCCAACGTGCGGCCCTGCGTGTCCTATCACCCCTATGTGCGGACCCGGCACCCGCGGATGGACGTCGTCATCATCCGCGAGAACGAGGAGGACCTCTATGCCGGGATCGAGCACCGGCAGACCGACGACGTGATCCAGTCGGTCAAGCTGATCTCGCGGCCGGGGTCGGAGCGGATCGTGCGCTATGCCTTCGACTTCGCCCGCTCCAACCACCGGCAGAAGGTGACGGCCTTCGTCAAGGACAACGTCATGAAGATGACGGACGGGCTGTTCCTGAAGATCTTCTACGAGCTCGCCGCCGATTATCCGGAGATCAAGGCCGACCACATGATCGTCGACATCGGTGCCGCCCGGCTGGCCGACCAGCCGGAGCGCTTCGACGTCATCGTCACCCTGAACCTGTATGGCGACATCGTGTCGGACATCGCTGCCCAGCTGACCGGTTCGGTCGGGCTGGCCGGCTCGGCCAACATCGGCGAGACCTGCGCCATGTTCGAGGCGATCCACGGTTCGGCCCCGATGATCGCCGGGCAGGGGATCGCCAACCCGTCCGGCCTGCTGATGGCGGCGGTGATGATGCTGGTCCATATCGGCCAGGGCGACATCGCCGCGCGCATCCACAATGCATGGCTGAAGACCATCGAGGACGGCATCCACACCGCCGACATCTATGCCCGCGGGCTGGGCCGGGTCCGGGCCGGCACCGGCGCCTTCGCCGAGGCGGTGGTGGAGCGGTTGGGCCAGACCCCCGTCACCATGCCGCCGGTCGGCTATTCGACCATGCGGCCGGCCTATGACGGGCTGAACCGGCTGGCGCCGCGCGTCCGCGCCCACAAGGAGCTGGTCGGGGTCGACGTCTTCCTGCACTGGTCGGGCGGGCTGCCCGACGATCTGGCCGAGCTGGTGCTGCCGCTTTCGACCGAGGCGCTGACGCTCGCCAGCATCTCCAACCGCTCGCAGCGGGTCTGGCCGGACGGCAACGCCGACGTCTTCTGCACCGATCATTGGCGCTGCCGTTTCCTGGCCCAGGGCGGCCCGGTCCAGCATGCGGCCATCGTCGAGCTGCTGGGCCGGCTGGCCGACGCCGGCATCGACTTCACCCAGACCGAGAATCTCAGCAATTTCGACGGCAAGGCCGGCTTTTCCTCGCCGGGTCAGTGATGGATGGCCGGGGGCGGATGGCCGGGATGGGAATAAAACCGTGGGGCAGGGCGTCATGACCGCAGACGACGCCGCGACCGGACCCGACATGAGCCCGCCAGACATCGACGACCGCGCCATCGCCGCCCATGTGCCGCGGTTGCGGCGCTATGCCACCGCCCTGGTGGGCAACCGGGCGGACGCCGACGATCTCGTCCAGGATTGCGTCGAAAAGGCGCTGGCCAACCGGCATGCGCTGCGCGACCCGTCGAAGCTCGGCGGCTGGCTGATGACGATCCTGCACAACCTGCACATTTCCGGCCAGCGCGGGCGGCGGCGGCGCGGGGCCGAGATCCCGGTCGACGACCTGTCCGACGATCTGGCGCTCAGCGCGCCGCCGGCCGACCGCGGGGCGGTGCGCGACTTCGTCCGCGCCTTCGCCCGGCTGACCGACGAGCACCGCACCATCCTGCTGTTGACGGGAATGGAGGGGCTGTCCTACCGCGAGGTGGCGGAGGTTCTGGAATTGCCGATCGGGACGGTGATGTCGCGGCTGGCCCGGGCGCGCGAAAAGTTGAGGGTCCTGCTGGATGGTGGAGCCGAGCAGGCGGTCAGGAGGATCAGATGATGAGCGGCACCCGCAATCCCGTGACCGAGGCCGAGCTGCATGCCTGGCTCGACGGCGAATTGCCGGAGGAGCGCCTTGCCGATGTCGAGCGCCATCTTGCCGACCATCCCGACGACGCCCAGCGGTTCGAGCGCTACCGGGTGCAGCGGACCCTGCTGGGCCAGAGCTTCGGGCCGCTGATCGACCAGCCGCTGCCGGACCGGCTGACCCCGCCCTTCGCGATGCGCGAGCCTGCCGCCGGGCCGGCGGCGGCGCGATGGGGGCGGGGCGCGCTGTGGGGAATGGCAATCGCCGCCTCGCTGCTGATCTTCGTGTCCGGCGGTGCCGGCGGCTGGCTGCTGCGCGACCGCATGGCCGGGCGGGCCGAGCCGCCGACCGCCGCCTTCATCGCCGATGCCGTCGCCGCCCACCGCGTCTTCTCCGTCGAGGTCCGTCATCCGGTCGAGATCGGCGTGGACGAGGAGGCGCATCTGGTCAACTGGCTCTCCAAGCGGCTGGGCAAGAATATGCGTTGCCCGAAAGTCACACGAGGGGGGTATCAGCTGATCGGCGGCCGACTTCTGGCCGATTCCGTTGGACCTGTGGCCTTGTACATGTACGAGGATGCGGCCGGGCGTCGCATCACGTTGTATATCCGCCCGTCTCCCAACACCTCAGGTTCTGCCTTCCGCTTCGCCCAGGATGGCGGTGTCCGCGCTTTGTATTGGCAGGACAATGGCTTGGCGCTTGCCGTCACCGGCGAGCTCGATCGGGATGTCCTGTCCGGCGTGGCGGAGGAGGTGTATGGCGCGCTGAATTCATGAGTCGGGCCCCGGACTTATCAACAGGAATGTTGCCGCGCCCCCCTATCGTCCGCGGCCGTCATCTGGTAGCTTCCTCACCGGCTGGCACAAAATGTTGCGGCTTATGGAAAACGGCACTAGACCGTGTCCCATTTGCCACAGCAGAACCGGACACCGGATCGGGAGTACTCGGGGATGAGTTGGACGGACGAACGGATTCAACAGCTCAAGGATCTCTGGTCCCAGGGGTTGAGCGCGAGTGAGATCGCCGACACGCTGGGAGACATCACCCGCAACGCCGTCATCGGCAAGGCCCACCGGCTGGGTCTGTCGGGCCGGCCGTCGCCCATCAAGAAGAAGCCGACCCGCGGCGCCACCATCCTCGCCCTGACCGAGCGGATGTGCAAATGGCCGGTCGGCGATCCCAAGCACCAGGATTTCCATTTCTGCGGCAAGCCGGCGCTGCCCGGCATGCCCTATTGCGCCGAACATGCCGCTCTCGCCTATCAGCCGGCGTCGGGCAGCAAGAAGCGCGACGAGGACCGGGACCGCAACGTCGGCGCGGCCTGACCGACGGATCCGACCGATATACAAAAAGGCCCGCTCTCGGGGGAGAGGCGGGCTTTTTTGTTGGTCCCCGCAAGGGCTTAGGCCGTTGTGCCGGGGACATCCTCCGGCAACTCGACCGCATCGCGCAGCCGCAGCACCATGCCGCTGTGCCCTGCGACCACCATGGCAGTGCCGGCCGGTCGGTCGGGCCCCTCGACCGCCCACAGCGTATCCCCGACGAACAGCCGGCCGTGCCCGTTGACGATCGGCTCGGTCAAGCTTACCGAACGCCCGACCAGCTGCCCGGCGCGGTCGTTGATCCGTGCCGCCCCATCCTCCGAAACCGCATTGCCGCGGCGGACGCGAAGGATGGCGATACCCACCGCGACGCCGGCTGCGATGGTGAAGAAACCGGCCTCGGTGACCAGCCCCCAGCCATGCCACACTGCGGTGACGAGCCCGGTCAGCAGGGCGGCTCCACCGAACCAGATCAGGAAGATTCCGGGCAGCACCAGCTCCGCCGCGATCAGCACGGCACCCAGCGCTCCCCACAGCAACGGCGACATCCGCTCAGTCCCCGTCGGCCGGCGGGGTGGTCGGCGGCACCGACCACGGATTGCGCGGCGTGACCGGAGCCCGTGGCGGCGATGCCTCGCGCAGCAGGTCGCCCAGCCCGGCCAGCGCACCGGCGACGCCGGCCAACTCCACCGGCAGGATCATCGTCTTCTGGTTGGGCGACGCGGCGAACGCCTTCAACGCCTCCATGTATTTCTGGCCGAGGAAATAGCCCAGCGTCTGGCTCGATCCCTGGGCCACCGCTTCTGACACCAACCGGGTCGCCTTGGCCTCCGCCTCGGCCAGACGCTCGCGCGCTTCGGCCTCCAGCTTGGCGGCCTCCAGCTTGCCCTGGGCGATGCGGATCTGGCTTTCCTTCTCGGCATCGGCTTCCAGAATCTGGGCACGGCGCAGACGCTCCGCCTTCAACTGGCGGCCCATCGCCTGGACGATGTCGTCGGGTGGGGTGATGTCGCGCAACTCGATCCTGGTCACCCGGACGCCCCAGGACGCCGTGGCCTCGTCGACCGCGCGCAGCAGGCTGGCATTGATTGCCTCGCGCTGGCTCAGCAACTCGTCCAGGTCCATCGAGCCCATCACCGTACGGGTGGTGGTCATCGCCAGCGTCTGGATCGCCCGCTGCAGGTCGTTGACCTCATAGGTCGCCTTCATGGGGTCGAGCACCTGGAAATACAGCACGCCGTCTGCGGTCACCGCGGCGTTGTCCTTGGTGATGACGCTTTGCGACGGCACGTCGACCACGGTCTCGCGCATGTCCACCTTCGCCCGGACCGAACTGATGACCGGGAAGATGACGTTGAAGCCCGGCAGCAGCGTCTCCTGATACCGGCCGAGCCGCTCGACGATGAAGTTGAAACCTTGGGGTACGATGCGGACGCTGGTGATCGCCAAGATGACGACCAGCACGAAAGCCGCGATGACGAGAATGCCGAGTTCCATCGATGGCTGCTCCTGGGCATGGACGGGCGCGGCATGGATATGCCCAACACATCATGGGCCATTTTGGCTTCCGCGCAAATCCCGTTGCCGCCCTCTCAATAGTCCTGCGCGTCGTGCTTCAGCCGGACCAGTTCGCCGTTCAGCAGGGACAGCATCAATTGGACGACCATTTCATGGACGATGACCGTGTGATGATTGCCGGTCTCCTGCATCGCCTTGCGCAACCCTTCGCGCACGGCGGGCACGCCGGTGACGTCGATCAGCACGTCCACCGTCTCGCCGAGCGCAGCAAGGTCAAGGAAGCTGGTGGTTGTCATGATGCCGCGGTGCTGGGCCAGACGCATGCCCGGGGCATCGGGATCGAGGTCGGCCACGCCCGCAAGCTCCACGAACGGGGCGGCCAACAGCTTGCGCAGCAGGGGCGTTCCGGTCTCACCGGCGCCGACCACGGCGATACGGAAGAGGTCATTGGCCATCGGGGGCGTTCCTTTTCGGAAATGGGCAATAAAAAAGCGGGGAGTCGAAACTCCCCGCTCGAACCCTAGCCGAGCCGCGGTCCGGTTTGACCCTGACGCGGCGTCGCACCCTCTGGAGAATGGTGCGGGCCTTACGCCCAGACGGCCATCTTCTTTTCCAGATTGTCCGACAGCTTGTCCAGGAACTGCTTCGTGGTCAGCCACGGCTGTTGCGGGCCGATCAGGATGGCGAGATCCTTGGTCATATAGCCCGCCTCGACGGTCTCGACGCAGACACGCTCAAGCGTCTGCGCGAACTTGACCACATCCGGCGTGTCGTCGAACTTGCCGCGATAAGCCAGGCCCTGGGTCCAGGCATAGATCGAAGCGATCGGGTTGGTCGAGGTTTCCTTGCCCTTCTGGTGCTCGCGATAATGGCGGGTCACCGTGCCGTGCGCGGCCTCCGCCTCGACGGTCTTGCCGTCCGGCGTGACCAGGACGGAGGTCATCAGGCCCAGCGAGCCGAAGCCCTGCGCCACCACGTCCGACTCCACGTCGCCGTCGTAGTTCTTGCAGGCCCAGACGAAGCCGCCTTCCCACTTAAGGGCGGAGGCAACCATGTCGTCGATCAGGCGGTGTTCGTAGACCAGCCCCTTCGCCTTGAACTGCTCGGCGTAGCTCTCGTCGAAGATCTTCTGGAAGATATCCTTGAAGCGCCCGTCATAGGCTTTCAGGATCGTGTTCTTCGTCGACAGATAGACCGAGTAGCCGCGCTCCAGGCCGTACATCAGGCTGGAGTGGGCGAAGCCCTCGATAGAATCGTCAAGGTTGTACATGCCCATCGCCACGCCGGCGCTGGGATAGTCGAACACCTCATGCTCGATCTGCTGGCTGCCGTCGGCGGCTTCCCACTTGATCGTCATCTTGCCCGGGCCGGGGACGACGAAATCGGTGGCCTTGTACTGGTCGCCGAAGGCATGACGGCCGATGATGATCGGTTTGGTCCAACCCGGAACGTAGCGCGGAACGTTTTCGCAGACGATCGGCTCGCGGAACACGGTGCCGCCCAGGATGTTGCGGATCGTGCCGTTCGGCGACTTCCACATCTTCTTGAGGTTGAATTCCTTCACCCGCGCCTCGTCCGGGGTGATGGTCGCGCACTTCACGCCGACGCCATACTGCTTGATGGCGTTCGCGGACTCGACGGTGACCTTGTCGTCGGTCTTGTCGCGGTTCTCGATGCCGAGGTCGTAGTACTTCAGGTCGATGTCGAGGTAGGGCAGGATCAGCTTGTCTTTGATGAACTGCCAGATGATGCGCGTCATCTCGTCGCCGTCGAGTTCGACGACCGGATTGGCTACCTTGATCTTTGTCATGGGTGCGAGATCTCCCCGAACGGGTAAGGGCGTTGTCATTCCTTGGGAGCCGGGCGCGTCGTCCAGCGGGCGCTTGTTGCCGGGGAGCTGCCGCATGGGTCGCCCCCCGATACCCCGGGCGGAAATCAATCGCGGTTATATAGCATCGCCCCATGACCGAAAGGAAGGCGTGGCGGTGGTCCAGGCGTCGATGTCGCACGATTCCGCTTGCAACTCAGCCCAGCGCCCGGCCATGATGGTCAATTGGTATTACCGGTTGGCCGGATTGAGCCGTTTTGCCGCCCTGATGACAGGCAAAGGCCCTGCTTCCGGCCAGACCGGGATTCAGGCGGCCGACTCAGGCGTCCGCGCCGGGCGCAGACCGGCCGAGCCGGTGAATGCCGACACCAGCTCATGTTCGGCATTCACCATATAGTCACGGGTCAAAGGCAGAGTTCCCAACGTTCGCGCAAGCTGGAGCTGGAACACCATGTGCCCCTGCAGGCGGAAGGCCAGCTCGGCCCCGGCCAGATAGAATTCCCACATCCGGCAGAAGCGCTCGTCATATAGCTTTTTCGCTTCCTCGCGGTGGGCATCGAAGCGGTTGCGCCAGTGACGCAGTGTTTCCGCGTAGTGAAGGCGAAGGATCTCCAGATCCGTTGTGAACAGGGCGGACCGCTCGACGGCCGCCAACACCTCGGACAGGGCAGGGGAGTAGCCACCGGGGAAGATGTATTTGCGGATCCAGGGGTTGGTTGCTCCCGGTCCGTCGAGCCGGCCGATGGCGTGGATCAGAGCCACCCCGTCATCGTTCAACATATCGCGCACCGCATCGAAGTAATTGCGGTAATGCGGCACGCCGACATGCTCGAACATGCCGACCGACACGATGCGGTCGAAGACTCCGCGGTGGTTTGCCGCGAACTCACGGTAGTCGCGCAGTTCGAAGTTGACCCGATCAGCCAGCCCGGCCTCCTGTGCGCGTTGCCGGGCGACGGCAAGCTGTTCGGACGATAGGGTGATGCCGGTCACCCGTGCGCCGGTACGCCGGGCCAGATACAGCGCCATGCCCCCCCAGCCGCAACCGATGTCCAGCACCTGCATGCCAGGGGCCGGCAGCAGTTTGGCTGCGATATGGCGCTTTTTCGCTTCCTGTGCGTCGTCCAGCGACATGGACGTGTCGGGAAAGTAGGCACAGGAATACTGCATGTCACGGTCAAGAAAGAGCTGATAGAACTGTCGGGATAAGTTGTAATGGTGCTCGACATTCTGTCGCGATCGCCGCATCGGGTTGTATTGCTGCAGGCGGCGCAGCAACGGCGAAAGCGAATGGGCTGCGCGCCCCAAGGCACCCTGCACCTCGGTCCCGCTCATCAGCATCGCCAGCAGGTCGTAGATTGTGCCGCCATCCACCGAAAGGCGGCCGTCCATATAGGCCTCACCGAAATTCAGGCGAGGGTTCAACAGCAGGTCGCGCTCCACCGCGCGATCGTGAAGCCGGAGGGTCAGCTTTGGCGGGCCTGCCCCGATGCTGTGATGCCTTCCAGTGGCTGTGACAAGGTCCAGGGTTCCGTCGCCCTTGGCGGCGGCAAGCAGATGAACCAGCAGCATGCCGAACTCCTTCCGCGGTGCCGGTTCAAGCATGATGCGCAGGGGTGAATGCGACAATCTGTCAATCGGTCAGGACTGCTACCCAATTCGGGCATTGCGGATGTATGGCGCCCGATGGAGCTGAAGCAGTGAACCTGAAATGCGGAAAGCCGCCCGACCCTGTTCGGGTGGGCGGCTTCCGGACGAACGGTGCGACTGTGCCGAGGCGAACCCGAAGCCGACCAGGCCGGTACGGGACGCTCGCGGCCGGAGGGCGATCAGCCCTCCTCTTCCTCGGTCGCGGTCTCTTCGACGTAGGTCTCTTCCTCGTCGTCATCGCGCAGGTCGGCCGCGGTGATCATGCCACCGCGTTGGGCCTGCAACTCGGCCTCTTCGGCCGAACGGGCGACGTTGACCGTGACCGTGATCGACACTTCCGGATGCAGGACGACGCGCAGCTTGAACAGACCCAGGGTCTTGATCGGGGTGTCGATCTGAACCTGCTTGCGGTCGGTCTTGTAGCCGGCGGCGGTCAGCGCGTCGGCGACGTCGCGGGTGGTGACCGAGCCGTAGAGCACGCCGGTTTCGGCGGCCTGACGGATCACCACGACAGAGACATTGTCCATCTTGCCGGCCACATGCTCGGCATCCTTGCGGCGCTCGAGATTGACCGCTTCAAGGTGGGCCTTCTGCTTCTCGAAGACGGTCAGGTTCGCCTTGGTGGCGCGCATGGCCTTCTTCTGCGGCAGCAAGAAGTTGCGAGCGAAGCCAGGGCGCACATTGACGACCTGACCCATCTGGCCGAGCTTCTCGACCCGCTCCAACAAAATAACTTCCATCACTCGTCCTCCTGACCGGGGGCCGCGGGGGAAAACCGGCGGCGCAGCCCGATCCATTGCTCGATCATGCCCAGGCCGACCAAAAGCAGGATCGGCCACCCGAAGAGAAACAGCATCATGTAGAAGCCGACCAGGATCAGCGTGCGTGCCGATCGCCGGCTGGCGAACACATGCACCACCGAAAGCCCGGCGAAGGCGAATGGTACCGCCAGGAGCAGCGCGATATTGGCCGCCAGGAACCCGAAGGTTCCCGGTGCGATGGAAGCGACGATGACCGCTACCGCGAACAGCGGAACCAGCCAGTTCGGCAACTCCAACTGGGCCAGACGCATGGCGGGGCGCCGGTTGCGGCCGAACCGCATCAGCACCCCTTGCGCCAGCACCGCGTTGACGATCGTCATGACAAGCCATGACACCGCCACCAGTCCCGGCAGGACGGCAGCCACCCAGAATGCCTCGGGATCCGGGGCCGGCTGGCCCTGCGCGCGGAACGCCGGCTCGACTACTCGGGCCAGTGTCTGCCGCATCAGCCCTTCCAGCCCACCGGGCTGATCGAGCGTCAGGATCACCGCGGCAAGCAGCGCCGCCATTCCCATCCCGGTCAGGCCCACAAGGACCCGTCCGGGCGGATACCATTCCAGGGTTCCATTCTCCAGCGAACGCGCCAGCAGCGACTGCCGCACCACCAGGATCGCCGGGGCAGCCCCGGTGACCAGATAGGACAGCGCAACCAGCGTGCCGCCGGAAGTCCCCAGCATCACCGCGGCGGTGCCGGCCAGTCCGGCCAACATCACCGCCGGCGCCCCCAGCCAAAGCCCCGTCAGGAACAGCGGCAGGGGGGCCAGGTAGCCCAGGATCAGCGCGCCCATCCCCCCGAACATGACGGACAGGTAGAAGAACGCGCTGACCAGACCGCCGCCGACAGCGACCACCAGCGGAACGGCCGGACCCAAGGCCATGGGAACCCCTTAAAGACCTTCACCGATAACCTTCGGCCGTAGCCGGGCTTACTTCACCACGTAGGGGAGAAGGGCCAGGAAACGGGCGCGCTTGATGGCGCGAGCCAGTTCACGCTGCTTCTTCGTCGAGACCGCGGTGATGCGGCTCGGGACGATCTTCCCACGTTCGGAGATGAAGCGGGACAGCAGCTTGACGTCCTTGTAATCGATCGCCGGAGCGTTCGCACCGGAGAACGGGCAGGTCTTGCGACGGCGGAAGAACGGGCGGCGGGCGCCGCCGGTGCGGGCGGGAGCGCCCGTGGTCTGCTTGTCGCTCATTTACACGGACTCCCCTTCGGCGGCGGCAACGTTTTCCTGACGGCGCGGCGGACGCGGGCCACGGTCGTCGAAGCGGCGCGGACCACGGTCGCCACGCTCGCCGCGGTCGCCACGCTCGTTGCGGCTCTGCATCATCGCCGACGGATTCGCGTCGAGAGCGTCGACACGCACGGTCATGAAGCGCAGCACGTCTTCGCTGATGCTCATGTTCCGCTCCATCTCCGCGACGGCGGCGGCCGGCGCATCGATGTTGAAGAGGGTGTAGTGACCCTTGCGGTTCTTCTTGATCTTGTAGGTGAGGGTCTTAAGACCCCAGTACTCGCTCTTCGCGATCGTGCCGCCGTTGTCGCGGGCGATCTGGGCGAACTGCTCGGCGAGCTGCTCGGCCTGGGCGGCCGAAATGTCCTGGCGTGCGATCAGCACGCACTCGTAAAGTGCCATTGCACTCCCCATGGCTGTTCATGGTCCGGCGCTGCGCCCCATCCCTCATGGATTTGGATCAGCCGCCCGGGCCTAGCCGACGGCGGACCGCCGGCAAGGAGTTATGAAGCGGCGCAGTATGCACAGGCCAATCGACATGGCAAGCGGAAATCCGGCCTGCTTGCATTGATCCGGAGCGATCAATTCCTCCTCGGGAAATTGGGCTGGAGGAACCCAGCCGTGCTGCATGCGGCCTGTGCTGGGTAACGCTTGCGCAATGCGCGATATCGCTGTGGATAAATCGTGGCGCATTTGACCGAACTGCAAGCCAAGTCCGTTGGAGCGATGTTCTTCTGGCCGGGCTTGGCGCCGTGTCCGCTTGGATAGGTCGCGCCGAGTCCGGCCATGCAGAGCGGCGCCTGGGAGTGGAGATGCACAAGAACACACTGCCGTACAATGTCGTGGACCTGAGAGGGCTGGCCTGCATCCTGTTGGTCGCCTACCACGTGGTCGGCATTCCAGGGGCGGGCATGCAGGTGGCGGACGGATCGATCTACCGCTACGCCACGGACAGTTTCGAGCTGATCCGCATGCCGCTGTTCACCTTTATCTCGGGGCTGGCCTATGCCCTGAACCCCGCCAGGGGCGACAGGCTGAGGACATTCTTCGTCAAGAAATTGAGGCGGCTGGGTTTCCCATTTCTGGTGGTATCGGCAATTTTCTTCCTTTTGCAAAAAAGCGCGCCCGGCGCCAATGGCACCCACGTCCCCGATTCGATGTGGAAAATCTATGTCTTCCCCTATGCCCATTTCTGGTATCTGCAGGCGCTGTTCCTGATCTTTTCCCTGGTGGCGTTGCTCGATGCCGCCCGCCTTATCGAACGGATGGGTGGATTCGCCGTGGCGATGGCGGGTGTGGTGGCGGCTTGCCTGACGGTGCGTACCGAATCGAACATCCTGTCGGTGAATGAAGCCTGCTTCCTGTTGCCGCATTTCCTGCTGGGCGTGGGGGTGACGAGGTTCCGGGATCTGGTACCGAGGCGTACCCTTGTTGGCATGGCCGGCATGGCGCTCGTCCTGGGAGTGGCTCTGCACCAAGCATCGCTCTGGGGATTCCTCCCACATTTCGGATGGAACAGCGTGGTTGCGCTGCTGTGCGGTATGGGGGGCGCGGTAACCCTGCTGCATGCCATGCCATCGAGCCGGATTTTCCGCACTGTGGGAGCGTCGTCCTATGCAATCTATTTGCATCACGCTCTGTTCGCTGCCGCGGCACGGATGGTGTTGCACCGGATGCATGCCGGTGACGGCATGATCTTTTGTGTTTCCCTCATTGCCGGGCTGTGCGGGCCGATGGTGCTGGAAATGCTGGCGCAAATGCGGCCGTGGAGTCGGGTGGCGCTGGTGGGCAAGGCCTGACCGGCGGCCGGCTTCGGCATCAAAGCCGTTATTCGTTTTGCAGCGCAGGAAGCAGCCTCAAGATCCGGTATGGCGAACCCACGAACAACGCTGCCGGTATCGCGGCATTTCGTAGCCGTTCTGCCGTAATATGCCGTGTTTTATCGTATCGAAGTGGCTTTGGTCATCGCGCGTCGCTTGACTTGCTCGAAAGTGAGGGTATGACTGTCGCCCAATCCATGGTGCCGCCGCAGGGGCGGGGCGCTTTCATCCAGGGTTTCACCGAAGCATGACCAGGGCGTTCGTCTTTCCGGGGCAGGGCAGCCAGGCCGTCGGCATGGGCCGCGAACTCGCCGAGGCGTTCGAAGTCGCTCGTCACACATTCGAAGAGGTGGACGACGCGCTGAACCAGCGGCTTTCGCGCCTGATGATGGAGGGGCCGGACGCCGACCTGACCCTGACCGAGAACGCGCAACCCGCCCTGATGGCGGTCAGCGTTGCGGTGATGCGAGTTCTGGCAAGCGAGGGCGGGGTCGACCTGTCCAAGCATGCGACATTCGTCGCGGGTCACTCCCTGGGCGAATATTCGGCGCTCTGCGCTGCCGGCGCCTTCTCTCTCGGCGACACCGCGCGTTTGCTGAAGCTGCGCGGCCAGGCGATGCAGAAGGCGGTGCCTGTAGGCAAGGGCGCGATGGCGGCTTTGCTCGGTGCCGATCTGGAGCAGGCACAGGCGATTGCCGCCGACTCTGCCCAGGGTGAGGTGTGCGGCATCGCCAATGACAATTCGGCTGGGCAGGTGGTGATTTCCGGCAGCGCCGACGCCATCGACCGGGCCATCTTGCTGGCAGCCGAACGCGGCTTGAAGCGTTCGGTTCGGCTGCCGGTTTCGGCCCCCTTCCATTGCTCGCTGATGCAGCCCGCGGCCGATGCGATGGCCGAGGCTCTGGCGAACGTCACGATTTTGGCGCCGGTTGTTCCGGTGGTCGCCAACGTCACCGCCTCGTCGGTGTCGGACCCCAACGCCATCCGCCGTTTGCTGGTGGAGCAGGTGACCGGGATGGTCCGCTGGCGTGAATGCGTCCTCTTCATGAAAGAGCAGGGCGTCGAACGGCTGGTCGAGGTCGGGGCGGGCAAGGTGCTGGCAGGACTGACCAAGCGCATCGACAAGGAACTGGCGGCGGTTTCGGTCGGCACTCCGGCTGATGTCGAGTCGTTCCTCAAGACTCTGTGAACACTACAGCCTCGTGAGGCCATCCATGTTTGACCTGACCGGCAAGTCGGCCCTCGTCACCGGCGCGTCCGGCGGCATCGGTGCGTCAATCGCCCGTGCGCTGCACGCCCAGGGTGCCTCCGTGGCGCTGTCCGGCACCCGCGTAGCCCCTCTGGAGGCATTGGCAGCAGAACTGGGCGAGCGCGCCGTCGTGGTGCCCGGCAATCTCGCCGAGGCTGCCGCTACAGAACAGCTTGCCAAGGATGCTGAAGCAGCACTGGGCAGGATCGACATCCTCGTCAACAATGCCGGGTTGACCCGCGACCAGATCGCGATGCGTCTGAAGGACGAGGATTGGCAGTCCGTGCTGGACGTCAACCTGACGGCAGCCTTCCGGCTGTCGCGCGCTGCAATGCGCGGCATGATGAAGCGCCGCTGGGGCCGCATCGTCAACATCACGTCCGTCGTCGGTGTCACCGGCAATCCGGGTCAGGCCAATTACGCCGCGTCCAAGGCTGGCCTGATCGGTATGTCGAAGTCGATGGCAGCCGAGCTCGCATCACGCAACATAACCGTCAACTGCGTCGCGCCGGGGTTTATCACCACGGCCATGACCGACGCCCTGAACGACGAGCAGAAACAGAAGCTGCTCCCCGCCATTCCGGCCGGCCGCATGGGCCAGCCGGAGGAGATCGCCGCCGGGGTCGTGTACCTCGCGAGCGACGAGGCCGCCTACGTCACCGGTCAAACGCTGCATATCAACGGCGGCATGGCCATGATCTGATGAGGATCTGACGGGACGGCATCGCCCTATGTGAAGAAGGGCTCTGTCCAGCCCCTTCGCAGGTGCTGGTCAAGCCTGGTGAAATGTGTTATCGGACGGGGCTTTTCGCGGCAGGACGGCACGTTCTTCGCGTGTTGCTCCGACCGGATTATCCCGAGCGGTTTCAAGGATTGGAAGGTCTTAAAAGATGAGCGACATCGCCGAGCGCGTGAAGAAGATCGTTGTGGACCACCTGGGTGTCGAGGAGTCGAAGGTGGTGGAGAACGCCTCCTTCATCGACGATCTGGGCGCCGACAGCCTCGACACCGTCGAGCTGGTCATGGCCTTCGAGGAGGAGTTCGGTGTCGAGATCCCGGACGACGCTGCGGAGAAGATCCTGTCGGTGAAGGACGCCATCGACTTCATCAAGGCCAACGCCGCCGCCTGATCGGGCCGCGGGCTTTGAGCCCCCGAGGGCCAGGCAAACCGCTCGTGCAGTATCAGCATCGCGGGGCCTGGCCGTCGACGATTGATTCGTCGACATTTTTTTCGAGGAAAGGTCAAGGAACAGCCTCATGAGACGTGTCGTCGTCACCGGCCTCGGTATGGTCACGCCGCTTGGCGTCGGCCACGCGCTGAACTGGGAGCGGCTGATTTCCAGTAAGTCGGGAATCCGCGGCATCACGGGGTTCGACGCTTCGGACCTGGCCTCGAGGGTTGCCGGGCAGCTTCCGCGCGGTACGGGTGACGGCGAGTTCAATGCCGACACCTTCGTGCCGCCGAAAGACCAGCGAAAGATGGATGATTTCATCGTCTTCGCCATCGCCGCGGCGCAGGAAGCAATCAAGGATTCCGGTTGGGTTCCCCAGACGGATGAAGAGCGTGAACGAACCGGCGTAATGGTCGGTTCCGGTATCGGCGGCCTCCCTGGCATCGCCGAAGGTGCGGTGACCCTGCATGAAAAAGGTCCGCGCCGGCTGTCGCCTTTCTTCATTCCTGCCTGCCTGATCAACTTGGCCTCCGGCCATATTTCGATCCAGCATGGCTTCAAGGGCCCCAACCATGCAGTCGTTACCGCCTGCTCGACCGGCGCGCACGCCATCGGTGACGCCGCCCGTCTGATCATGTGGGACGATGCCGACATCATGGTCGCAGGTGGCACCGAAGCGGCCGTCAGCAGGCTTGGCGTTGGCGGATTTGCCGCCATGCGCGCGCTGTCGACCAGCTTCAACGATGAACCGGAGAAGGCGTCCCGTCCTTATGACAAGGACCGCGACGGCTTCGTCATCGGCGAGGGTGCCGGTGTCGTGGTTTTGGAGGAGTTGGAGCACGCGAAGAAACGCGGTGCCACCATCTATGCCGAAATCATCGGCTATGGCATGTCGGGCGACGCCCACCACATCTCCGCTCCGGCGGAAGACGGCAACGGTGGTTTCCGCGCCATGAAGGGGGCGCTGAAGCGTGCCGGACTAAACCCGTCCGATATCGATTACGTCAACGCCCACGGTACTTCCACCCCGCTCGGCGACGAGATCGAGCTTGGTGCGGTGAAGCGGCTGTTCGGCAATGCCATGGACAATCTGGCCATGTCCTCCACCAAGTCAGCCATTGGCCATTTGCTGGGGGCTGCCGGTGCGGTCGAGGCGATCTATTCGATCAAGGCGATCAACCATGGCATCGTTCCGCCGACGCTGAATCTCGAAAATCCGTCGGAGAGTTGCCTCGGCGTCAATCTGGTGCCGAAGGTGGCGCAGGAGCGTCGTGTCCGCGCTGCACTGTCGAATTCCTTCGGGTTCGGCGGCACCAATGCGTCGCTGATCTTCAAGGAATTCGTGTAAACGAATCTCCGCATCGACCTTGCCGTTTTCTGCCGTCAATGAGGTGAGCGATGGGCTGGGGTCTCCGAGTTTTCGCGGGGACGCTGGCCCTCGTGGCCGGTGCCGCAGGCGGAATCGGTATGTGGGGGATTCAACGTTACGAGTCACCCGGACCGTTGGAACAGGCCGAAACCGTCGTGATTCCGCGAGGCAGCGGCCTGGAAGCCATTGCCATCACGCTTGGAGACTCCGGCGTGATAGGATCGCCGCTGGTCTTCGTTGCCGCGGCCAAGTTGACCGGTGCTTTCCGTGAGTTGAAGGCCGGAGAGTACCAGTTTCCTGCAGGCATCAGCATCGAAGCCGTTCTGGAGCAGATGCGCCAAGGCCGTACCGTCGTGCATCGTTTCACCGTGCCGGAAGGGTTGACCTCCGCCCAAGTGGTTGCGCTCCTGGAGCGTGAGGCGATTTTGACCGGTCACATCCAGAAGCCGCCGAAGGAAGGCTCACTCCTGCCGGAAACCTATCATTTCGCCTATGGTGACAGCCGTACCGCATTGGTCGAGCGGATGCAGACCGCGATGACCCAGGCTCTGGTGGAGGCATGGAAGAACCGCGATCCGAACCTGCCCTTTGAAACGCCGCAACAGGCATTGACGCTGGCCTCCGTGGTGGAGAAGGAAACCGGCATCGCGGCGGAGCGGCCCAAGGTGGCCGGCGTTTTCGTCAATCGGCTTGAAATCGGTATGAAACTCCAGTCCGATCCAACGGTCATTTACGCCCTGACCGAAGGCAGTGGCGAGTTGGGGCGGACACTGACCCGCAACGACTGGAAGTTCGAGTCGCCCTACAACACCTACCAAATCAGCGGTCTGCCGCCGGGACCGATTGCCAATCCGGGCAAGGCCTCGATCCAGGCGGTGATGAAGCCCGAGCGCCACGAATTCCTGTATTTCGTCGCCGACGGCACCGGTGGTCATGTCTTCGCGAAGTCTTTGCCGGATCACAACCGCAACGTTGCCAAATGGCGGGAGATCCAGCAGAGCCGCCAACCCGATCATGGTGACACGTCATCTGAATGATCGCCGATGGACCCTGGCGAGTGCCCGAAGACTATCCACTCGGTTGCATGCTCCCCGTATTTTCGGCACTCTTTGCACCGCAGCAAAATTGACCACCAAATCCATGGGGGAGAGTGATGAGCCTCGATGTCGAGCAGCGTATTCGTGATCGTGCCTATGCGATCTGGCTGGAGGAAGGCTGTCCGGATGGACGTGATGCCGATCACTGGCTTCAGGCCGAACTCGCGGTTCGGACCGAAGCGACGGGAAGCCAGGATCGGGCACCGGTCGTCGCGGTGATGAAGGCACCGCGCAAGACGACCAATGCAAAGCCGGCCGCGGCAAAAGTGAAAGCCGTGGAGTCCATGGCAACGGACGCGGTGGCGGCAGAGCCCGTCAAGTTGCGCAAGCCACGGGCTCGCAAGGCGGACGCCCCCTGATCGCCGCTTCGTCAGGCTGCGTTGGAGGCCTGCGGCAGGGACAGGTTCGAGATGACCATCACTCCGGCGGTCGTGCCGTAGGACTTACGGGCGGCGCGAAGCCCCTCCAGCGCCTCCAGCAGGCTTTCTTCGGCAAAACCCGGGGCAAGTCCGGCAAGTTCCCGCTCCGTCAAGTCGATGAAGGCGTCCAACAGGCGCGCATGGATACGGCTGGCCAAACGGACTTCGTCGGCGACCTTCTGTGCGGGCATGGAAAGCTCCCTTGGTGTCGGCTGGATTTGAGCGTCGATATGGCGTCTTCTCGGGATCAAGCGTTCCCGTGAACCGATTAAAGAGGCAATAGGGTTAAAAGAACTTTAAATACCAGATATCTCCAGTTGGGATTAAGGCTTACCACTTCGGATATTTGTAAGGATGCGGATCGGACGGGGTGTTTGCAGTCTACGGTGCCACCGGATCCTTCCCATATCTGTTAAGTTGTAGCAGGCGTTTCGAAATCGGGCACTCTCACTCACTGGGGCCGGCTGACGTATCTTATTCCGGATGAGTGACTAGGCGCTTCATAGGGCACGAATGTGCTCCGAAAGGACTTTGGTGCGGAACTCGGCCTGCGGACGGAGTTCGCCCAAAGGCGATGGAGATCAGGCGACCTTCCGGGAGGTTGGCATGCCGAGGCTGGTCATGCGATTGATGACGGTGCAGGCGGCATTGGCTTCGGCTTTTTGTGTGGGCAGGGTGCGGGCGCGCAGGCTGCGTCCGATCACAACCTTGTACCGGAGCATCGCCACCTCGACCAACGCTCTCCTGCCGTATTGGACGGCTCGCTGCCAGCCCAGCCGACCACGCTCCTTGATCGCCTGGATGTGGCGGTCGCGCAGGGTGGGGGCGCTCTCGGCGGTGTCGCTCACCACCGCGATCGCGCGCGGCGGGATGATCACCTCAGCGTCCGGCGCACGCTCGGCGACAACACGATAGACTGGCTCGCCGTCGTAGGCGCCGTCCGCCAGGACCGCGCCGATTGGGCGTGTGATCTGGTCGAGCAACGGACCGACCAGCGAGGCGTCTCCCTCCTCGTTGCCCGTCAACGCCGAGGCGAAGATCTCGCCGGTGGCGGGATCGACGGCCAGGTGCAGCTTGCGCCAGCATCGACGCGCTGTGCCGCCGTACCTTTCCAGGTACCACTCGCCCCTGCCGAACACCTTCAGCCCGGTAGAACCGATGACCACGGTGACCGGCCCGTCCGTCCTGGCGAGCGCCGACGCGACGGCCAGATCGGCGCTACGCCGGGAAAACGTCGTACGATCGGGAACCGGTAGGTCCAGGCCGAGCAGGCGCATGAGCGAGCCCAGAAAACACTCGGTCTGGCGCCACGGCTGACCGAACGCCAGCCGCAGCATCAGCCTGGCCTCGATCGCCAAGTCCGAGTATCGGGAAGGCCGGCCACACCGCCCCGTGGCGGGCGGCGTCCACGCGGCGCTCGCCTCCGGTGTCCCCCAGATCGTCAGGTTTCCCCGCCGGCGGAGTGCCGCATCGTAGGCCGCCCAGTTCTCCACACGGTACCGCGGGCCTTCGGGAGCTGGTGGCGGTGCGGCTCGTTGGCCTTGTGGGGCTCGGGGGCTCGAATTCAGCCGGCCGCTTCTATACCCGCTCGCCCTCACAACCGCCACCAGCTCGGCTTTTTTGCACCAACGTCAAAGGCCGGGCTACAGGGCGAGCGTCACATGGGTTCGGGCGCGTGAGACGCAGGGTGTAAGGCGATCCTGGCGCTTCGCAGGTGTCAGCACGACGTCGCGATGAATGACCGTTCCCTCCTGATAGCCGCATTCGCAGGAGCCGCAGACACCCGTCTCGCAGGAGGAGCGCAGAGGGAAACCATTGTCCTTCAGCACATCGAGTAGGGAGCGGTCCGCAGGGACGTGGAACTGCTGGCCGGTCGAGGCGATGCGGGCGATGAACGGCTCCGGCTTGAAGGTCTCGTCCGAGACCGGAGCGAAATGCTCTGCGTGGAGCTGACCTGCCGGCCAACCCGTTGCGGCAAGGGCTGCCGTCACGGCATCCATCAGCGACTGCGGCCCGCAGCTGTAGACATGGACACCCTCCTGCGGCCCCCCGAGCAGGGCCGGGTCGAAACGCCGCCCCTCGTTCGAGAACCAGCAGCGCAGCCGATCGCCGCAGACGGCGCGCAGCTCCGGCAGGAGGGGGGTCGTCCCGGCAGAGCGGGCGCACAGATGAAGGGTGAAGTCCGTTCCTTCGGCCGCCAGCCGGCGGGCCATCGGCAGGAACGGCGTCACGCCGATGCCGCCGGCGATGAACAGATGGCCGCGCGCGCCGTCGGCCAGCGGAAAGTTGTTCCGGGGGGCGGAAACGTGAATCGCCATTCCCGGCACCAGATTGCCGTGCGCCCACAGCGAGCCGCCGCGGCCGGCCTCCTCCCGCTTGATCGCGATCTCGTAACGGCCCCGGTCGGCCGGGTCGCCGCACAGCGAGTATTGCCGGACCCGCCCGTCCGGCAGATGCAGGTCGAGATGCGCCCCGGGCGTCCATGCCGGAAGCTCCGGCCGCCGGGGATGCACGAAGGCGACACGCAGCACCTCGGCGGTCGCCGGCTCCGCAGCGGCGACCTGGAGCTTCATGATAAGGCGTGCGGTCATAGGTCAGTCCATCAGTTCGATCGTGTCACCGGGACGGATGATCCCGCCGCGCTCGATGCCGCAGTTCAGGCCCGAGCGGTTGTAGAGCGGCAGATAGACCGGCAGACCCAGCAGTTCCTCCAGGTATTTGCAGGGGAAGTTGAGCCGACCGCCGCGCAGGATCACCTCGCCCACCCGGAAACGCCGGCCGACGAGATGGTTGAGCGGAACGCCGCGGACCGTGAGGTTGCGGCGATGATCGGCCGGTGACACGATCAGAGGGCCGTGCTGAAGCGGCGGATCGTTGCGCGACAGTGCGTCCAGCGCCTCCTGCTCGATCAGCGTTACCTCGCGCACATCCGGCTTGGGCGAATAGGTCCCCGTGCCGGCGAAATACCGGTCCCCTTCGATGCCGCGGCCGGCGACGCAGCGCGCCTCGGTCAGTTCCTCCATCTCGTGGCTCGCAGCCGCGGCGATGTGGATGTGGAGCAGCGTGCCGCGCCAGCCGGTCGCGCCGCCGGGCGTGGCGACAGCCGCCGCACCCGCGGGGTGGTCGAACGCCTCGACCATGGCGGGGGTGTCGGTCATCGCGCCACCTCCCCGGCCGCATGGGCGATCGCCTCGATCTCGACCAGCGCATCGCGCGGCAGCCGGGCGACCTCCACGGTGGAGCGCGCGGGCGCTTCGCCTGGAAAATGCTCTGCATACACCGTATTCATGACGGCGAAGTCCTCCATGTCCTTGAGGAAGACCGTCGTCTTGACGACGGTGGCGAGGCTGGCTCCGCCCGCTTCCAGCACCGCCGCGAGGTTGGCGAGCGAGCGGCGGGTCTGCGCCTCGACACCGTCGGGGAAGGCGCCGGTCGCCGGGTCGATGGGAAGCTGCCCGGAGGCGAAGACGAATTCGCCGATGCGGGTCGCCTGGGAATAGGGGCCGACGGCCGGTGCTGCCGCGGCGGTGGCGATGATGGTTCTGGTCACAGGGGTCATCCGAATGGTTGGATCAGTCGGCATGGATGTCATTCCAGTGGAATCTCCTCCCCTATAGGGGAGGAGACGACAAGAGGGAAGAGGCTTCCGCAAGGCCTCAGTCGATCACCTTGCGCGCGGTCTCGGGGGCGGCGAGGGTGGCAGCCAGCGTCACGCAGGCCAGAGCGATCAGATAGACCGAGATCGCCCAGGTTTCCCCGCCGTTCCAGGTCAGCAGGGCGGCGGCGATGATCGGCGTGAAGCCGCCGCTGAGCGCCGCACCGACCTGGAAGCCCAGGGAGGCGCCGCTGTAGCGCAGGCGCGCATCGAACAGTTCCGTCATCCAGGCGGCGCCGGTGCCGAACATGATGCCCTGTCCGAAGCTCACCGCAATGGCGACGGTCAGGGTGATGATCAGCGGATCGCGGGTGTCGAGAAGCTGGAATAGCGGGAAGGCGAACAGGATGGAGAAGGCGCAGGCGGCAATGAACAGGGGCTTGCGGCCCAACCGGTCGGACAGCCATCCGAAGATCGGCAGCGTGAAGAGTTCGATGAAGGCGGCGACGAGGATCCCGTTCAGGATGACGCTGCGCGGCAGGCCGAGCTTGCCCGTGACGTAGGATATGGAGAAGACGGTGACGATGCTCACGTAGGCGATCTCGGAGACCTTGAGGCCAACCGCCTTGAGGAAGGTTCCGGGATGCTCCTTCAGGATCTCGACGATCGGCAGCTTGGCGACCGCATCCTGGCGCTTGATGCGTTGAAAGGATGGGGTTTCGTGCAGCCGCAAGCGGATGAAGAGGCCGATGCCGACCAGAAGCGCGCTGGCCAGGAACGGAATGCGCCACCCCCATTCCAGGAAGGCTGCCTCGGGCATGAAGCCGGCCAGCGCGAACGCTCCGACCGAGAGGATGACGCCCAGGGGATAACCGAGCTGGACAATGCTTCCGAAGAAGCCGCGGCGTCCGGCCGGTACACTTTCCACCACCATCAGGACCGCGCCGCCCCACTCGCCGCCGATGCCGATGCCCTGAACCAGCCGTAGTGCCACGAGGAGGATCGGCGCCCAGACGCCGATCTGGCCGTAGGTCGGCAGGCAGCCGATCAGGAAGGTGCCGAGCCCCATGATGATGATGGTGAGCGACAGCATCGCCTTGCGGCCGAGCTTGTCGCCGAAATGACCGAAGACGGCACCGCCGAGCGGACGCGCGAGGAATCCCACCGCGTAAGAGCCGAACGCGGCGATCGTTCCGACGACCGGATCGAAACTGGGGAAGAAAAGCTTGTTGAAGACCAGGGCACTGGCGGTGCCGTAGATCAGGAAGTCGTACCATTCGACCGTCGTCCCGATCACGCTGGACCAGACGACCTGCCGCCGCTCGGCAGGTGGCACGATCTCTTGCGCGGCGGCCTCGGCCGCGTCGAGGGATATCGCTGCGTTCGTCACGGCGCCGTTCTCCACTGTAAGGGAAAAAATCCACTAGAGTGGAGCAAGCGGCGTGCCAGAGGCGATACGTCGCTGCCGAAGTGGCTTGTCGCGCTGCGGTCGATGGCTTAGACCCCAGAAAAGCCGGTGTTCGGGCCAGGCCGCGCGCCTACGGCCACCCGACGCCCATATTCGGCGGTCCGGCGCGGATGGAAGCATTCGTGCTAGGCTGAGCGATGAAAGTTTTGCCAGGGTGCCGCTTCCTGCGGCACATCAGGGCGACAGGTCAGGCGGGGGTGAGGCGGTGGCGGGTATGACGACCAAGACCAAGATGAAGCGCGAGCCGAACAGTTCGGACGCAAGCCCCCAGAGCCACATCTCGGAGGAACTACGTCGCCGCCGGCGGGAACAGGGACTGTCACTGGAAGCGCTGTCGACGGTGTCGGGCGTCAGCCGTTCGATGATCTCCAAGATCGAGCGGGGCGAGGCGGTTCCATCCACCGCGATCCTGTCGCGCCTCGCCGAGGCGCTGGGCGTCAGCTTCTCGCGCCTGCTGGCCCCCCAGACCGAGTTGGAGGTGCTGCTGATCCCGGCGAGCCGGCAGCCGGTGTTGCGCGACGAGGCGTCGGGATATTTGCGCCGCTGCCTGTCCCCAGTCCTGCCGGGACGGGGAATCGACTGGGTTCTGAACACCTTGCCGCCGGGGGCCAGCACCGGCGAGTTCACCGCGCACCGCCGCGGCGTGGCGGAATACATCTATGTTCTGCGGGGCCGTCTGTGCGCCGTGGTGGGTGAGCGCTCGATCGTCGTCGAGCAGGGCGACAGTCTGTATTTCGAGGCCGATGCCGGCCACGCCTTCACCAATCTCGGCACCGAGCCGTGCGAGTATTTCCTGGTCATCGACCCGTGGCGGAGCCGCTAGGGCGGATCATGCAGGATCTGACCTTGCCCTGACCACCTGAGCGGAAGCAAAAGCGGGTTGTTCAGACGCTCATCTCATCAACCGCCAGCGAAGTTGACAACACCCTGCGAAGCGGTTTGGCTTCATTGACGGTTTGGATGACCGCCGGGCTGCGCGGCGAGCATGTCGGGACGATCATCCGCACCGGCGCCCATCCGGTCTGATCGGGGGCGGCCCGAGTTGGGCGCAGCCATCCGATCAGGCCGACATGGTCGAACCGGGTGGCGGTAGCTTGGGCTTTGGCGTGGGCTATGCTACGCCCGCGCCGGGACGATGGGCGCGTCCAGCCCGAACAGATGGGCGGCGAGCGCCTCCGGCAGGGCGGCGGGGTCGGCGAGATGTCGCACCCCTTCGACCGTGGCGGCGCCGGCCAGCCCGAAGACGGTCTTGCCCAGGCGCAGACCCAGCGCCACCTCCGACAGGGTGCCATAGCTGTCGCCGACTGCAATCAAACAGTGGCTGGCCTGGGCGATCAGCGCATTGCGCGCCTCGCCGATGCCAGACGCCAGCACGATGCCGGCATAGGGGTTGGCGGTGGCGGGATCGGCGCCCGGCAGCAGGGCGATGCCCAGGCCGCCCGCCTCCGCCGCGCCACGGCAGGCCGCTTCCATCACCCCCTGGCGACCGCCGCACAGCAGGGTCAGGCCACAGCGCGCGAGGATGGCGCCGGTGGCACGGGCGGCGGACAGGGCGGCGTCGGTCGCCTCGTTCGGGCCGATCACCCCGACCGGCGCCCGCAGGGGATGGCCGCCCCGGGTCTGGAGCCAGTGCAACGCCTGTTCCGGGTCGAGCGCTTCCGCCCCGGTGGGCGCCGGGCCGGCGGTCCAGCCCTGGGTGGCGGGATCGAAGAGACGGCCGGCGTGGTGCAGGCGGTTGGTGTCGCGGTCAAGTTCGAACATGGTGATCGGCCTCGGAACGGGCGGCGGCGATCTCCGCCACCGCCATCAGGAAGGAACAGACGGCCAGCAGCAGCACCGACAGGGCGGCGGCCAGCGGAAAATCGGCGCCGGCATCGGCGATCAGGCTGTAGAGCCGCAGGGGAAGGATGTTGATCTGGGTGCCGACCAGCGCCAGCGCCGTTCCATAGGCGCCGAAGGCGACGGCCGTCACCAGGGCGAAGGAGGCGAGCACAGTGGGCGCCACCTGCGGGGCGAGGATGTCGATCAGGGCGCGCAGCCGGCTGGCCCCCATCGATTCCGCCGCCTCGGTCTGGCGATGGTCGAAATTGGCGAAGACCGGCAGCAGAGTCAGGATCACGCGCGGCGTCAGGAAATAGCTGTAGGCCAGAACCAGCCCCGGCCGGTCATAGAGGAAGGCGGCGATCGCCGCCGGATCGGCGCCCAGTTCCGCCAGCAGCAGCGTGGCGAAGCCGGCGCGGCCGAGCAGCAGGATGAAGCCGTAGGCGACGATCAGGCCGGAAAAGGTCAGCGGCAGGGCGATGACCACCTGAAGCAGGGCGCGGCGGCCCGGCGGCAGGCGGGCGAGATGCAGGGCGACGGCCACGCCCAGCACCACCGAGACAAGCCCCGCCTCCACCCCCAGCAGCAGCGAGTTGCCCAGCGCCGCCAGCAGGTCGCCCTGGGCGAAGACGCGCTGGATGGCGTCTCCGGCCAGGGCCTGCCACGCCACGGCGCCCAGCGGCAGCAGGAAGAAGAGGATCAGCAGCGTCAACCCCGGCACCGCCAGCAGCAGACGGAGAATGGGCGATCTGCTCATGATCAGGACCCTGAGCGAGCGATGCCGGGACGGGTGGTGGTCATTTGTCGAGAGCCGCCTTGGTCCAGCCGGCATCGACCGCCGCCTTGCGCGCCGCCGCCGCCTTGACGTCGAGCGGACGGACCTGCGGGGCGGGCGGCAGCTTCGCCGCGATGTCGGCCGGCAGGGCGACACCGGGCACCGACGGCCGGACATAGCCCTCGGCGAAGATGGCCTGGCCCTTGCCGCTCATGATGAAGTTCAGCCACAGCTTGCCGGCGTTCGGGTTGGGGCCGTTCTTCACCAGGCTGATGCCATAGGGGGCGGCGGCCGACGCCTCGGCCGGGATGACGACGGAGACGGCATCGCCCAGCCCGTCGGTGTGCTTGGCCTTCAGCCCATCGTTCTCGTAGGAGATCCAGATCGGAATCTCGCCCTTGACGAATTTGGCGTAGGGGGTGGTGCCCTCCACCCGCATCACGTTGCCGGATTTGTGCAGGCGGGCGAAATAGTCGAAGCCGGGCTGGAGATTGTCCATGTCGCCGCCATTGCCGAAATTGGCGGCGAAGCCGATCACCTGCCCGATGCCGGTGGAGCGGGGGTCGAGATAGACGACGCTGTTCTTGTATTCGGGCTTCAGCAGGTCGGCCCAGCTCTTCGGCACCTCCTTCACCAGTTTGGTGTTCACGACGAAGGCGACGGTCAGCGAATGGATGGTGAACCATTTGCCGTCGGGGTCGCGGAACACCTCGGGCAGCCTGTCGAAATTCACCGGCTTGAAGGGGGCGACAACGTCCTTGGCCATGGCATCGAAGGCCGACGCCGCGAAGTAATAGGCGGTGTCGGCCTGCGGGCGGTTGCGCGCCTTGTCCAGCGCCACCACCGTCGCGGCGGAGCCGAGATCGTTGTAGGTCATCTCGACACCGGGATAGCGCTTCTTGAAGGCGGCGAACTCCGCCGCCCAGTTGGCCCAGGTCGGGCCGGTGTCGAAGGAGACGACCAGCCCCTCCTTCAGGGCCTGCTCGTAGAGGGCGCGTTCGCCCTGATAGAGCTCGTCGCCAGCGGTGACCGCTTCGACGGCGGTGGCTTGGGCCAGCGCGGTTCCGGCGGTCGGCAGGGCGGCGGTCATCAGGCCGGCCGCCGACAGGGCGACCGCGGTGATCAGGCGTTTCATCAGGTCAGGCCTTTCCAGGGAGGCCGGCGGACGGGGCCGGCGGGGGGAAGGGAAAAATGCGGGTCAGGCGGGAAGGATGCGCAGACAGTCCGGCGGGATCTGAACCGAGCGGATGTCCCCGCGGGACAGGGTTTCGCCCAGGATCGTGCCGCCCGGCACCGCGAAGTCGTAGCGGCGCAGAGAGCCGAGGAAGCGGTCGCGGACCAGCGTCCCGGCGAAACGGTTGACGGCATCGTCGGGCGGATCGGTACGGACCGCCTCCGGACGCGCCAGCAGGGTGACGGCGGTTCCGGCCGGCAGTCCGCCGGTGTCGCAGGCCAGCGGGCCGATGGCGGTCTCTACCAGATCCGGCCCGCGCACCGTGCCGTCGAACAGGTTGGCGTGGCCGACGAAGCCGGCGACGAAGCGGTTGGCCGGACGGTCGTACAGCTCCTGCGGGCCGGCGAGCTGGAGCAGGGCGCCGTCGCGCATCACCGCGACCTTGTCGGCGATGGACAGCGCTTCCTCCTGGTCGTGGGTGACATGCAGGGTGGCGATGCCATGTTCGCGCTGCACCGCGCGGATCTCGTCCCGCATCGCCGCGCGATGGGCGGCGTCCAGCGCCGACAGCGGCTCGTCCAGCAGCAGGGCGCCGGGGGCGAAGACCAGGGCGCGGGCCAGCGCCACCCGTTGTTGCTGGCCGCCGGAGAGCTGGCGGGGGTGGCGGTCGGCCAGCCCCGACAGACGGGTGCGCTCCAGCGCCTGACCGGCCCTGCGCAGCCGCTCCGCCCGGCCGACGCCGCGCAGCTTCAGCGGATAGGCGACATTCTCCAGCGCCGTCATGTGGGGGAACAGGGCGTAATTCTGGAAGACGATGCCGAGGTTGCGCAGCCGGGGCGGCACGCCGGTCATGTCGGCTCCGGCGATCCGGATCCGCCCGGCCACTGGGCTGAGAAAGCCGGCGATCAGCTTCAGCAGGGTGGATTTGCCGCAGCCCGACGGGCCGATGACGGCGCAGAACTCGCCCGGCGCCACATCGAGGCTGACGCCGTCGAGGCCCGCCCCGGCGGCGGGATAGCGGAAGGCGAGGGAATCGACGACGACGCTCATGACGGCGTCCCTTTCCTGGAGGGAAGCCCGCGCCCGGCCGAAGCCGAGGCGAGGGCGGACAGAACGGCCAGCAGCAGCAACAGCATGGTGCCGGCGCAGGCGAAGCCGGTGGCGCCGTAGAAGGCCTGGAGCAGCACCACCGGATAGGGGCGGGAGAGGAAGCCGGCGATCAGGTTGGACAGCTGGAATTCGCCGATCGACAGGGCGGCCACCATGATCAGGCCGGAGGACAGGCTCTGGCGCAGGCTTGGGATCACGATGCCGAACAACCGCTGGCGGAAGCCGGCACCCAGCGATTCCGCCGCCGTTTCCAGCGTGACGAGATCGAGATGGCGCATGTCGGCCACCAGCGTCTGCATCAGGTAGGGGAGGGTCGAGACTACATGGCCGGCGACCAGCAGCCAGCCGCTGCCGAGGAAGGGGAGGCTGTCCGACGAGAAGACCAGGATGAAGCCGAACCCCAGCACCAGCGGCGGCGCCGCCACCGGCAGCAGGAACAGCACGCGGGCGGCGGCGCGCACGCCCCGGCGGGAGGCGCCATAGATCGCGTAGGCGAGCGGAACGCCGATGAGCGCCGTGACGGCGCAGGTCGCGGCGCAGACGGTCAGGCTGACGGTGAAGGCCCGGCGGAAGCTGGCGTCGGACCAGAGCTGCCCGTACCACCCGGCGGTCAGGCCGCTGGGCAACAGGCTGTTGGTCCAGGACTGCCCCACCGACCCGATGGCGAGCAGGGCGATGGGGGCGGCCAGATACAGCAGATAGAGGGCGGTGACGATGGGCATGAGGCGGCGAATCTGTAAGTTTTCGATCACGCTCTGATCGTTTTCTTACATAGCACGGCTCCATGATCCTTTTGTGACCGTCCGGCTGCATTTCCTGGACATTTCGACGGGAAGCCAACGCTGCGGCGGGGGTGGGCAACCGTGGCGTACGATGGCTCCCGCTTGTCAGCGGCAGGGGCTTGCTGTAAGAACCTGATCGTTTTCTTCCACAACCATCCGGCGTGGGGTTTGGGCGGCATGACGGCGCACGGGAAAGGGGACGACCCGGAACAGAGTCTTCCGCTGCGCCAGCGGGAAATCCTGGCGCTGATCCGCGACCGGGGCTTCGTGACGATCGAGGCGTTGGCCGATCATTTCGCGGTGTCCGACCAGACCATCCGGCGGGACATCATCCGGCTCGACGGCGTCGGACTGCTCCAGCGCTTTCATGGCGGCGCCGGGGTGCGCGACCAGTCGGTCCGGCTCGGCTATGTCGAAAAGCAGGCCATCGCGCCGCAGGGCAAGGAACGGATCGCCGCCGCCGTCGCGGCGCTGGTGCCGGAGGGGGCGTCGATCTTCCTCGATGTCGGCACGACGGTGGAGGCGGTGGCGCGGGCCTTGCGCGGCAAGCGGCGGCTGCATGTCTTCACCAACAGCCTGTCGGCGGGAAGCCTGCTGGCCGGCCGGCCCGGCATCGACGTGTTCGTCACTGGCGGCGTCGTGCATGGCGCCGATGGTTCGCTGGTCGGTGACGCGGTGATCGCGACGCTGGAGCGCTGCCGGCTTGATCTGGCGGTGATCGGCATTTCCGGTTTCGATGACGACGGCGCGCCGATGGATTTCGACATGCAGAAAATCGGCATCAAGCGGGTCGCCATGGCCGCCGCGCGCCGGTCGGTGGCGGTCGCGGATGCCGGCAAATTCGCGCGCTCCGCCATCGTCCGTATCGCCCCGGCCAGCGACTTCGGGCTTCTGGTCACGGATTCGCCGCCGCCAGCCGCTCTGGGCCGCGCGTTCGAGATGGCGCGTCTGGCCGTGCAGATCGCCGACGGCGAGGAGCGGTAGCTGTAGCGGCCGCCATCCGGTTTGCTGGCAGGGGGCGTCAGCCGATCGGCGAGACGTTGGTGCAGCGATGTCCGCACGGATGTCCAGCCGTCCGTGCTCGGCGGTGATCTGGATGTGGCGGTCCTGCTGGGTGGAGGCCGTCTCGGCGGGATCGCTCAGAACCGCCGTGGCGCGTGGTGGGACGGCCACCCCGGCCTCCTACGCCGCCCAATTCGCCACCGTGAAGCGCATCTTCGGGATGTGATGGCGCCGGGCGTCGCTGTGTTTGTTCGGCATGCCGGCAGTTGATCATTCAGGGGAGAGGAGGCGGAGACCTCCTTCTACAGAGCGGCTCGCCACCGGAAAACCCGCTCCGCCCTGCCTCCGTGCACCAATGCCGTTCAAAGCCCCTGCTGGCGCGGGCGCCGGGAGGGTGCAACGAGCTCTCGTTGCAACATTCTACGTCCATTTACAACGCTTAACAGGGCTGACCGCCACTGCCGAGTCATGATCGTTCCAGGCATATACGCCATCAGCCTGGAGGATTGGGAAATGGTCAAGCGTGCGCTTATCGTCATCGATCTGCAGAACGACTACTTTCCTGGTGGGAAATGGAGCTTGAGCGGCGTCGAAGCTGCCGCCGCCAACGCCGCCCGGCTGATCGCCGCCTTCCGTGCAGCGACGGAGCCGGTCGTGCATATTCGGCATGAGTTTGCCACGACCGAAGCGCCGTTCTTCGTTCCCGGCTCCAAAGGAGCGGAGATCCATCCCGTCGTCGCCAACCGACCGGGAGAGCCGGTGGTGCTGAAGCACCAGATCAATTCCTTCCGCGACACCGAACTGAAGTTCCTGCTGGATGGCTGGGGCGTGAACGAGGTGGTGATCTGCGGCGCCATGAGCCACATGTGCGTGGATGCCTGCACCCGCGCCGCAGTCGATTTCGGATACAAGGCGACGGTCGTCCACGATGCCTGCGCATCCCGCGATCTGGCTTTTGATGGCATCACCGTACCGGCGGCCCACGTCCACGCCGCCTTCATGGCGGCTCTCGGCTTCGCTTACGCCACGCTGCTGTCCACGGACGAGTTCCTGGGCAAGGTTGCCGTCGCGGCCTGAGCGCCCGCAGGAGTCCGCATCATGAAATGCATCCTGACTTGCGCCACCTCTGGCGCCACCCGCCGCGACGTCCTGGCGGGCGGCATCGGCCTGACCGCCGCCGGTCTCGTCGCGGCGGCCCTTTCCCCCATCGGACCGGCCATCGCCGGCACCTCCAACGCAGGAGACCACATCATGGGTACGATCAAGACCAAGGATGGCGCCGAGATCTTCTACAAGGACTGGGGACCGCGCGAGGCGCAGGCCATCGTCTTCCATCACGGCTGGCCCCTGTCGGCCGACGACTGGGACAGCCAGATGCTGTTCTTCCTGTCGAAGGGCTATCGGGCCGTCGCCCATGACCGGCGCGGGCACGGCCGCTCCACCCAGACGGCCACCGGCAACGAAATGGACACCTATGCCGAGGACGTGAAGGCGCTGGCCGCCGTGCTGGACCTGAAGGGGGCGATCCATGTCGGCCACTCCACGGGTGGAGGCGAAGTCGCCCGCTACGTGGCGCGGGCGGAGCCCGGGCGCGTGAAGAAGGCCGTGCTGATCGGGGCCGTGCCACCCGTCATGGTCAGGTCCGACCGGAACCCCGGCGGCCTTCCGCTGGAGGTGTTCGACGGATTCCGCGCCCAGGTGGCTGCCAACCGAGCTCAGTTCTACCGCGATGTGCCGGCCGGCCCCTTCTACGGCTTCAACCGCCCCGGCGCGACGGTCTCTCAGGGAGTGATCGACAACTGGTGGCGCCAAGGAATGATGGGAGGGATCAAGGCCCAGTACGACTGCATCAAGGCCTTCTCCGAGACCGACTTCACCGAGGATCTGAAGGCGATCGACGTGCCCGTGTTCCTGATGCACGGCGACGACGACCAGATCGTGCCCATCGCGGACTCGGCGATCCTCGGCATCAAGTTGCTGAAGCATGGCAGCCTGAAGATTTACGAGGGATTCGATCACGGCATGGCCACCACGCGCGCGGACGTGATCAACGCCGACCTGCTGGCCTTCATCCGGGATTGATCCACCCGAAGCGCATTCATCATGAACCGGCGGAGGCAATCATGGTCCATCCGGTCCAGAGATCCGTACCGTTCACCCTTCCGCGGCGTTCATTCCTGGCCGGGGCCGCCGCGCTGGCCACGGCCGGCACGACGGTCACCGGGCAAGCTGCGGCCGCCCCGCCGCGGCGGTTCGGACACGGAAAATTCCAGATCGAGGTCTTCAGCGACGGCTTCATCACCCTGCCGGATACCGTCATCGCGCCGGATGCCGACCCGGCCGAGAAGGCCGATATCATCCGGCGGCTGGGCGGACGGCAGGGAACGGCCGACATTCCCGTCAACATCCCCCTGATCCGGACGGGCGAGGCGCTGATCCTCGTCGACACCGGATCGGGGGACAAGTTCCAGGCAACGGCCGGACGGCTGCGGGACAATCTTCTGGCCGCCGGCATCGCTCCCGACGCCGTCACCCATGTCGTGCTGACCCACGCCCATCCCGACCATGCCGGCGGCATCCTGCGGCCCGACGGAACCCTCTCCTTTCCCAATGCCGCCTATCATGTGGCAGCGGCCGAGTGGGATTTCTGGGTGGAACAGGACCCGGCCGCGCGGTATCCGGGCTTGAGCGGTTTCGTGCCGGGCGCCCGCCGCGACCTGGGAGCCATCGCCGGGCGGCTGGTCCGCATGCGCGACGGGAACGAACTGGTGTCTGGCATCCGTGTTCTCGCCACGCCGGGCCATACCCCTGGCCACATTTCCCTGGAACTGGCCGGCGATGACGGTTTGCTGATCACGGGCGACGCCATCACGAACGTCATCGCGTCCTTCGAACATCCACGTTGGCGCTTCGGCTTCGACACCGACCAGGAGCAGGGCATCGCCACGCGCAGCCGTCTGATCGAGCGGGCGGCGGCGGAGAAGCTGCGCATGCTCGGCTATCACTGGACCAGCCCCGGTTTCGCCATCGCCGAGCGGCATGGCGCCGCCTATCGCTGCGTCGCGCTGTCCTGACCGCGACGGGCGGAGAACGGAAGATCGGCATATCCCCGGCAAAACCGCAACCACAGGCCAGTCACACGGAGCGAGCGTCATGACCAAACCGTTTCTGACCCATGCCAACGGCGCCCCCGTCGCCGACAACCTGAACATCCTGACCGCAGGGCGCCGCGGACCCGCGCTGCTGCAGGACATCTGGCTGATCGAGAAGCTCGCCCATTTCGACCGGGAGGTGATCCCCGAACGGCGCATGCATGCCAAAGGCTCCGGCGCCTACGGCACCTTTACGGTGACGCACGACATCACCCGGTACAGCAAGGCGAAGCTATTCGCCGAAGTCGGGAAACGAACCCCCGTCTTCCTTCGCTTCTCCACGGTGGCGGGAGAGCGCGGGGCGGCCGACGCGGAGCGCGACATCCGTGGTTTCGCCGTGAAGTTCTATACGGAGGAAGGCAACTGGGACATCGTCGGCAACAACACGCCCGTCTTCTTCTTTCGCGATCCATTGCGCTTTCCCGACCTGAACCATGCCGTCAAGCGCGACCCGCGCACCGGCATGCGCAATGCCGGCAACAACTGGGATTTCTGGAGTCTGCTGCCGGAGGCGCTGCATCAGGTGACCATCGTCATGTCCGACCGCGGCATCCCCCGGTCCTATCGCCACATGCATGGTTTCGGCAGCCACACCTTCAGCATGATCAACGCCGCCCACGAGCGGGTATGGGTGAAGTTTCATTTCCGCAGCCAGCAGGGCATCGAGACCCTGAGCGATGCGGAGGCCGAGGCCGCCATCGGCAAGGACCGTGAAACCCATCAGCGCGACCTGTTCGACAGCATCGAGGCCGGGGATTTTCCACGCTGGACCCTGGCCATCCAGGTGATGACGGAATCCCAGGCCGCATCTCACCGCCACGATCCGTTCGACCTCACCAAGGTCTGGCCGCACGGCGACCATTCCCTGATCGAAGTCGGTGTGCTGGAACTGAACCGCAATCCGGAGAATGTCTTTGCCGAGGTGGAGCAGGCGGCCTTCTCCCCCGCCAACATCGTGCCCGGAATCGGCTTTTCCCCCGACCGCATGCTGCAGGCCCGGCTTTTCTCCTATGGTGACGCCCAGCGCTACCGGCTGGGAGTGAATTTCAACCATATCCCCGTCAATGCGCCGAGATGTCCCTTCCACAGCTACCACCGCGACGGCGCCATGCGCACCGACGGCAATCTGGGTGCGACGCCGTCCTACGCTCCCAACGGCGGTGGTGAATGGGTCAGCCATCCGGACGCCGGGGAGCCGCCCCTGCCGTTGGATGGGATGGCGGCCCATTGGGACCACAGGATCGCCGACGACCATTGGGAGCAGCCGGGCAACCTGTTCCGTCTGATGGGGCCGTCACAGCGGCAAGCCCTGTTCGAGAACACCGCCCGCTCGATTGCAGGTGCCGCACCCCACATCCAGCGGCGCCACATCGAGAATTGCAGCCTTGCCGACCCGGCCTACGGCGCGGGCGTGGCGGCAGCGATCGAACTGGCCGCCATATCGGCGGTTAAGTAGGAGGTAACGATGACGATGGGAACGGCAATCATCACCGGAGCTTCGTCAGGCATCGGTGCCGTTTATGCGGATCGGTTCGCACGGCGGGGATACGGCCTGGTGCTCGTCGCCCGCGACCGCGGCCGCTTGGTCGCTCTGGCGGAACGGCTGGCGACGGAGCATGGCGTTGCTGCCATCCCCTGGCCGGCGGACTTGACTCGGGCTGACGACCGCGAGCAGGTGCTGACGATGCTCCGGGACGACGACGGGCTTTCGCTCTTGGTCAACTGCGCCGGCATCGGACCGAAGGCGCCGCTGCTCGGTTCCGGGCGGGACGGACTCGAAAGCATGCTCCACCTCAATGTCGACGTTCTGCATAACCTCACCGTCACCGCCGCCCAGGCGTTTGCGAAACGCCGCCGGGGGGCGATCATCAACATCGCCTCGGTCGTCGCCCTCATGCCCGAGCGGTTCAACGCGACCTATTGTGCCAGCAAGGCGTTCGTTCTCGCATTCACCCAGGCGATCTCCGCGGAGTTGAAGCCGCACGGCGTGCAGGTGCAGGCGGTGCTTCCCGGTTTCACGCGGACCGAACTGTTCGAGCGCGCCGGCGTCGACATCGCGGTGATACCGCCGGAGATGATCATGGAAGCAGGCGACATGGTCGATGCGGCGCTCGTCGGCTTCGACCGTGGCGAGATCGTCACCATTCCGTCGCTGGCGGACGTTCAACTGTGGTCCGACCTGGAAAACGCCCGGCTGGCACTGGCCCCTTACCTGTCTTTGAAGCAGCCCGCTGCCAGATACACGGTCTGAACCGGCGCCCGCTGATCCGGCCGCGCATGGCAGTCATCCGATATCCGGCTCAGCGTCCGCTTGATATATAGGAATCCTATGTATATGGTATGAGCCATGGAGACGCCGAAAACCCCGACACCGATCGAACATCGCATCCGTGAGGGCCTTTCGCGGCTGGACTCGGTTCTTCGCTCCGAGGACTGGGTCCGTGCCAGGGCTGCCGGGCTCAACCCGACGCAGCATGCCATCCTCGAATACCTGGCGGGCCGGGCCGAAGGTGCGGCCGTCAGGGACATCGCCTTCCAGCTCGGCGTCTCGCAACCGACCGCGACGGAGTCCATCGCCGCGCTGGAGCGCAAGTCCCTGGTCGTCAAGCACGCCTCGAATGTCGACAAGCGCGCCGTCGATGTCTGCCTGACCGAGGCGGGCGGCGCGGCGCTCGTGACCGGCGATCCGGTGCCCGGCGTCCTGGAACAGGCGGCGGGCGCGCTTTCGGATTCGGACAAGGAACATCTTCTGATGACCCTGGTCACGATGATCAAGCGGCTGCAGGACGTCGGCGCCATCCCCATCCAGCGCATGTGCGTGAGCTGCCGCCATTTCCGGCCCTACGCCCACGCCAATGCTGCGAAGCCGCATCATTGCGCCTTCGTGAACGCGGCATTCGGCCAGCGGGACGTCCGCATCGAGTGCCGTGACCATTCCACAGCCGATCCTTCGCTCCAAGCTGCCACTTGGGGCGTCTTTCACAACGGATAGCTCAAACCTCCAGGCAAAAGAGACGGAAGGACGCATGACTATGTTCACAAAGTTTTTGACCGGGGCGCTCGCCGCCGGAACGCTATCCTTATGGGTCGGTGCGGCTCACGCCCACCCGATCGAAGCCAAGCCCGTCGAAGCCGTGACGGCGTCGTTCGACATCATCGAGACCGTCGTCGTCACGAAGAAGGACAAGGCCATCTTCACGACGCGCGTGCGCGGCACAGCCGGTTCAGACAAGCCGGCCGCCACGGGCAAGTTCGAAGGTTCGGCGGTCTACGCCTATGTCTGGCCGACCTCGCTGAACAGCGGTGAAATCGGCTTCGAACGGGATCAGGGCATCGTCGCCCTTGCCGTCACCTTCCATCCGGATTTCGACGACGCCGCCTATGACGGGCGCAACCGCGACGTCTGGCACCCGCACTGGGTCGTCCTGAACGAGGACAAGGCGTGCAAGGGTGGACTGAAGGTGACCGATATTCCGAAGGGTCAGACGCCCAAGGTTCCGCCCACCTGGCCGAAGGTCCCGCTGCTGATCGACAGTCCGGACTACCCGACGACGTTCAAGGGCGATGCAGTCGAAGTTTCGATCCCGCTGTCCCTGCTCGGCGGCATCGGTGGCGCTTCGTTCGACGGCGTCACGGCCGGGCTCAAGGTGAACGGCAACCTCCATTCGCCGCTGCTCTGCGTCGACAACGTGTTCAAGGTGGCGTCGGGCAATCTCAGCCTTCCCGGCAAGGTCGTCACCGGCAAGTAAGAGAGGGCGCCGGTCCACCGACTGCCATCGGTGGACCGGCTTGCTTCTTCCTCCAGGCAAATGGAGAGAGGGGAGCAACTCCAATATCCGTATTCTCACCGGAAGTGCAATCGCGCCGGCTCTCGCCGCAGCAAGCGGTGCCGATTCCGGGACCGGCGTCCGAACCATCGGCGCCGAAGGAGAGGTAATCCATGACCAGGACCGCGCTCGTGCTTCGGCATGTCCATTTCGAAGATCTCGGAACCTTCGCCTTGCCCTTCGAGCAGGCGGATTACGAGATTCGCTATTCCGACGTCGGAGATGCGAACTTTCCGCCGGACCATCTCCAGGATCCGGATCTGCTCGTCGTCCTGGGCGGACCCATCGGGGTCTACGAGGAGACGGTCTATCCGTTCCTGGCCCATGAACAGGCGTTCATCGCCGCGAGGCTCGCAGCCCGGCGGCCTTTGCTCGGCGTGTGCTTGGGCGCACAGTTGATCGCCGCCGCCGCCGGCGCGCGCGTCTTTCCTTCGGGTATCAAGGAGATCGGCTTCAAGCCCCTTTCCCTTACCGTTGCCGGGCGAGGGAGCCCGCTGCGTCATCTGGAGGGAACGCCGGTGCTCCATTGGCACGGCGATACCTATTCACTTCCTCCCGGCGCGACGAACCTCGCCTCCAGCGACGTCGTCGAGCAACAGGCCTTCGCGATCGGCAGAGAGGTTCTCGCGCTCCAGTTCCACGCCGAGGTGGACTGCGGCGACGGATTCGAGCGCTGGCTCGTCGGTCATGCCGCCGAACTGGCGGCCGCCGGGATCGACCCGGCAGCCCTTCGGCGGAGTGCGCGCACCACTGGGCCGGCTTTGCGCGAGGCGGCCGACAGGATGATCACGCAGTGGCTGTCCGGTTTGGAGGATCGGAGCTGACAGGAGGGCCGGGGCGGGAAGGTCATGCATCCACCGGCCTTGCAGGATCCGAGGTCAGCGAACCCGCCCTTGCCCGTGCTGCCGAACCCGCGAAGGGATTTCCGCAGGCGAACATGGGGCCAGACAGAGGGCCTGAGACCGGTTGCCCATCCTGGGCAGCTCTCTCCTTTTCAGACCTGAAGGCTCCGAAAGGCGACCGGGTCCCGCGGACTGGACGCCCCTGACCCGGCCACCCTCCGGCATCCGGCAGGACTGGGACAGCGCATGCAGATCGGCATTCACGCGACGCTCCCATGCGACGGCGCCATCCCGACGCGCCTCGGCCAGCGCTTGCCGATAGCTTTCGCCCGCCCGCTCCCTGGTGTTGGGCAGGCCATCGCCGAGAAGGATCGTGCCTTTCACGCGATGGAGTTCGGCAAGGCACCATCGCTCTCCCGAAGATGCACAGTGTTCGATCGCGGAATCGATCACCCTCAGCGCTTCCGGATGCTTGCCCAGCTCACGGAGTGCCCGCGCCGCGACGGATTGAAAGATCGTCTGGAACAATGTGAAGCCGCTGTTGCGGAGAGTCGGCAGGTTCACGTGCAGCTGATGCGCACAGTCGGCGGGACGCCCCTTCCGGAGCGCGATCTCAGCCTCGAAGCAGTTGGCGTAGCAATTCCATACGTCAAGCGACAGGGCCTTCGTATGTTCCTTGAGAAGTGCCACATAATGGATCGCAAGATCATCGCATCCCGCTAGCAGCGCGATCGGGCAGGCCGCCTCCGCGAGGGCATTGCTGAGAGAGAGATCGTGCTGGATGTCGCTGGCACAGGCCAATGCGTCTTCCACCTCGCGCAAGGCCTGTTCTTCTTCCCCCAGAAGCCAATTGGAGCGAGCCAAAGCAATGCGGGCCGTAACAGTCTGATCGAACTGGAAGCGCACGGAATGGCAGCTCGCAGGCAGTGCCGCGTATTCGCCGAGCATCTGCAGAAGGTGATCCCGGGCTTCGGCGTGGCGGCCGAGCCAGTGCAGGGTCGCGCCATACAGCCTTTTGCCGATGACCGCGTCGGCCGGATCGGGGGAGGACGGGGCGAGAGCGCGGAAGCGATCCGTGAAGGTCAATCCGAGCTGCGGTTCGGCGCGGTTGATCGCATCGACCCAAAGTGCCCAGATCGCCCGGAGCTGATGATCGATATCACCGATATCCTCGGCGATCCGCAAGGCCTTGGACCACGCCGCGACACCGTGTTCAGGTGCGCCCGCCGCATGGATCCGGGGCCAACCGAGTGCCGCATACAGCTTCATGCGGTTCCGCTCGTCCAGGCCGGGACGGGCATCCAGGTAGTCGATGGCACGCCTGACCCAGGCCAGGCACTCGTCGAGCAGCGAAAGCCGGTAGAAGAAGGGCAGCGCGGCGACGGTGAGCCGCACGCCCAGCAGTGGATCGCTCCGTTCGGCGAAGGCCCATTCCAGCGCGGCGCGCAGATCGTCCGTGTGCTGTGTGTAATTGCGCGTCCAGTCGGCCACCGCTGCCGACATCAGCTCGTGGTCCGCGCTTTCGAATGTGGCGCGCAGATACTCGGTCAATCTTGCCGTGACGGTATCGGCATCGCCGGTCCCGGCGAGCTTTTCCGATGCGTAAAGCCTGGTGGTATCGAGGAGCCGATATGCCGTCGGGGCGGATGAGGCCTCCGCCACGACGAGCGATTTCGCTACGAGCGCGGCGAGCACGGCTTCCGCGTTTCCCCCGGAAACGACGGCTGCCGCCGCCTCTTCGCTGAACCGGCCACGGAAGACCGACAACTCACCCAGAGCGGACTGTTCCGGCTCGGGCAGAATCATATAGCTCCAGTCGAGTGTCGCCCTCAGCGTCTGATGGCGGGGTAGCGCGGTTCGGCGGCCGCGGGTCAGCACTCGAAAGCAATCGGACAAGGAGCGGGCCAAAGCCTTCACTCCGATCGTCTCCAGACGGCCGGCCGCCAGTTCGATGGCAAGCGCGATGCCGTCGAGCTTTTCACAGATGTCGCCGACATAGGGTGCGTCTTCATCGGTCAGTTCGTACTGCCCGAGGCAAGCATCCGCGCGCTCCACGAAAAGCTGAACTGCTGGCGAGCTCATCGCCGCGCTCGCGGTCAGCGCCGCCGCCGGAAGCTCCAGCGGCGGAATGCGGTGCACACGCTCCCCGGCGGCCCTCAATGGTTCGCGGCTGGTCGCAAGAATGCGCAGTTCCCGGGTCTCGGCCAGCAGGCACTCGGCGAACGCCGCGACACTGCCCACCAGATGCTCGCAGCTGTCCAGGACGAGCAGAGCGGGGCGCGTGCGCAGATGAGCGGCGATCTCGCGCAGAATGTTGTCGGTTCGCGAAAGGATGCCGAGCGCCGATGCCACCACGGTCGGCACGAGGCCCCCGCCGCCCACGGAGGAAAGATCGATCCAGACGATGTGGAGGTCCGAGGGAACGCGCGCGACGACCGCGCGTGCGACCGTCGTCTTGCCTATGCCTCCCGGTCCGACGATGGTGAGAAGCCGGGAGCGGCAGAGGTGTGCGGAGATCGTCTCGACCACGCTCTCCCGCCCGAAAACCCGCCCCGTGCCGGGGTCCGTCGTGAAGGGGCGGGGCACGGGGTCGCCGGCTTCCCCGGCCTCGCCCAACGCACGCCGCTTGGTCACCGGCGAGATGAACGCATAGCCCCTGCCGGGAATGTTGGCGATGAATTGGGGGTGGCGCTGGGTGTCGTTCAGTGCCCGCCGGATGCCCGAAATGTGCACCCGGAGATTGGCGTCGTCCACGACGGTGTCGGGCCAGACATGCTTCACGATCTCTCTGTTCGTGCGAACCTCGCCTGCGTGGGCGATCAGATGAATCAGGATGTCGATCGCCCGGCTGCCGAGTGGCACCACCTGCCGGTCGTGCAGCAGCATGCGCCGAGACGGTATGACCCTGAAAGGGCCGAATTCCAGTTCCTCTTCCATGCGGCGCTCCTCGTCGGAAGGTTCTGCAGGGCGGATCGGCGGATCGGCGGAACGGTCGGTGACATGAGGCAGCCTGCGACGCCTGGCTGCGTTGGAAAGGCACTGTCGCCGTTTTTCCCTCTCCGGTCTTTCGTGAAACTGCGGAGGTTTTTCGCCGGGTTGTCGCGTTGACGGTGCCGGTCCGCAATCGCCTGCGATCGTGACCTTACGCTGGTGTCCGTCGCATTCACGTCTTCAGGAAAGGCGTCGGCGATAGGCTCCCGGCGTGCAGCCCATCGCCCGCTTGAAGGCTGTGCTGAACGCCGCCTGGGTCGAGAAGCCGGACCGATGGGCCACCGTCACAAGTGGCATATCGGGATCGCCGAGAAGTTTCCGCGCCAGCGCAAAGCGTTCGGCGCTGACGAAGCCGTGGGGTGTCTTGCCCGTCAGCCGCTTGAACATGCGCGCGAAGTGGAAGGGGCTCAGACAGGCGACCGTGGCGAGCTCGCCGACCGAGATGTCGCGTTCCAGGTTGTCACGGATGAAGTCGATCACCCGCGAAATCCGCTTTGGGCAGTCCGCTTCCTGCTGGGCCTGCGAGGGTTCCGGGCGGTCGTGGGCGTAGGCGTGGGCCACGCGGGCGGCCAGCGCCAGCGCGGCGGACTCGACCATCATCCGGCCGGCGGAGGTTTCCTGCAGGAGTTCCGCCCGGATCGACAGGCCGATCTGCCGGATGAGCGGATCGCGCAGGTCCGCGAGATATCTGATCGCATCTGCACGGATGCGCGCGTCCCCATAGAGGTCGGCGAGCCCGTCGAAGCGATCGGCCGGCAGGTAGATGTGCAGGATTTCGTCGAGCGGTGCGGAGATGCTGATTTCGTCCTCGCCGACGCCGACCGGGCACAGCCAGATGGTGCCTTCCTCGACGGCGGAGCGCTGGCGGACGCCGGCCCCTTTGCGCCTGACGAAGGCGCCCGGGCTGCGGCGCGTGGCCAGCGTGATCTCCATCTGGGTCGGCACGATCGCGGGCAAATCGCCGGCCGGGTGCGAGCGCAACTCGGCGGCGACACCGTTCCAGCCACGGCCGAGCGATGTGGCGGCCAGGCCCGCGTTGGGAAACTTGAAGGTGCCGTGCGCGTGCAGGTTCATTGGAGCACTATGGAATCACCGGCAACCCTCGGCCACTATACAGGCGTATCGCAGACGTGGCGACGCCAGGCTGCTACTGCTTCTCATCCGGAGGCGAGGTGGATGCGGCAAGTCTTTTCCAGATGGCCAAGCCTTGCAGAAACCTCGGCTGGGGCGTTGCCCGATCCCGCCGGGTTGCCGGCGTGGATGACCGCCGCTGCGCCGCGCCGCTGGCCGATCGCCGCGCGCGACCTCGCCATTTCCGCCCTGCTGGTCTTCGCCCCGGTGATCCTGGCGGCGGTTGCCGCCTCGCAACCGGCCGAGCGGCAAGACGTGGTGCTCCTGACCGGAGCGGCGGCACTCCTGTCCGCCGTTCTGGCCGTCCTTTCCATGATGAGGTTGAAGCGGGAGACGTCGCACTGCCGGCGGCAATACGGAGAGATTTTCGAGCGGGCCGGCATCTCCATGTGGCGAGAGGACTGGACTGCCGTTGCGGAGGCCGTCATGGCGCTGCGCCAAGCGGGGGTCAGTGATCTGGAGAGCCACTTCGCCACCCGTCCGGACGAACTCCGGGCGCTGAAGGCGCGCGTGATGATCCGTGACGTGAATGCCTTCACGCTGGAGGAGACCGGCGCGCCCGGAAAGGACGTCTACATCGGCCCGCTCGACCGGCTGCTTCCCGAAACCGACCAGACCTTCGTGCAGTGGCTGGTGGCCTTCGGCCGCGGCGACCGGTTCTTCCGCTCCGAGGCCCATCTGACGACCAAGCAGGGGGTCGAGATCGATACGCTCTTCACCGCCATGCTGCCGCGCGATCTTGGCGGATTTTCGAACATCGTCGTGACCTCCGTTGACATCACCGCCTACAAGAAGGCGCAGGCGCGGCTTGTTGCCGCCCAAGCCGACGCCGCCAAGACCTCCCGTATTTCGACGGCCAATGCCTTCAGCGCCTCGGTCGCGCACGAAGTCAACTCACCGCTTGCCGCCATCCTGGCAAACGCCCAGGCGGCCCAGCGCCTGCTCAGGGCAACCCCGGCGGATGTCGCGGAAGCGGCGGCCGCCCTGCAGGACGTCGTCACCCAGGCCGCGCGCGCGCGCGACGTCGTGGCACGCATCACCTCGCACTTCAGCAAATCCCCCGGATCCTTCACTCCGGTCGACATCGTCCAGGTGGCCCGCAATGCCAATCTGCTGGTGGAAACGGACCTGCGCGCCCACGGCGCGGTCGTGCACCTCGCTGCACCCGGCGATCTTCCGCTCGCCTTGGCCGACCCGGTGCAGATCCAGCAGGTGTTCGTGAACCTGATGCTGAACGCCGCGCAAGCCATGGGGGACTGGCCGGGCCGTCGGGACATCACCGTGAGCCTCCGCGTCGCGCAGTCGTCCCTTGCGGTCGACGTGACCGACACCGGGCCGGGAGTGGCGCCGGAGCGGCGCGCGCAGATCTTCGAGCCGTTTCATTCGACCAAGCCGGGCGGCATGGGCATGGGGCTGGCCATATGCCGCAACTGCCTCGATGCGCATGGTGGGGACATCTGGGTGGACCAGGCTCCGGGAGGCGGGGCTGCCTTTCATTTCACACTGCCGATCGCCCATGACTGAGACCGGACGGACGCGCGACGTCGTGGCGATCGTCGACGACGATCCCTTCATCCGGACTGCACTGCGAAGGCTCGTCCTGTCCATTGGTTATGAGGTTCTTCTGTTCGACAGCGCTGAATCCCTGCTGTCGTACGGTGCGGTCGAGGGACTGTTCTGCGTCTTGGCCGATCTCCAGATGCCCAGGGTCACGGGCATCGACCTGATCCAGGCGCTCTCCGAGCGGCATCCCTCGCTTCCCCTCATCGCCATGACCGCCTATCCGAACGAGGCGATCCGGCAGCGGGCGCTGGATTCGGGAGCATCGACCTATCTCACCAAGCCGTTCGATGCGGCCATCCTCGAAACGTGCCTTTCGAGGTTCAATTCGCGGCATGGTTCATGATTTACTGTCTGATATGAAGCCTGTCGTCCATATCGTCGATGACGATCCGGCGCTGCGCAGAGCCCTGAAGAGGCTCTGCGAAACGGCGGGCCTGACCGCCGTCGAACATTCCGATGCCGAAGAACTCGCCGAAAAGACGCTCGCCCACCGTCCAGGCTGCGTGCTGCTCGACGTGCGGCTGGCGGGTCAGAACGGGCTTGCCGTGCAGGAAGCGTTGCGGGGTGCGGGCAGCACCGTGCCGATCATCTTCCTGACCGGTTACGGCACGATTCCCATGACTGTGCGCGCCATACGTGGCGGCGCAATCGAGTTCCTGACCAAGCCTGTCGAGGATGACGTGCTGTTGGAGGCGATCAGCCGGGCTATAGAAGCGGACAGCGCGGCCTTGGACGAGAACCTGGCCCGTCGCGAGCTTGCCGATCGCTATGGCACCCTCACTGACCGCGAGCGAGAGGTGTTGGCTTGCGCCATCGGAGGCCTGATGAACAAGCAGATCGCCGGGGAACTCGGTCTCTCGGAGATAACGGCAAAGGTGCACAAGCGCCACATGATGGAGAAGATGGGGGCCCGGTCATTGCCCGATCTTGTCCTCATGGCCGCGCAACTCGGAATCCCCGCCCGGCGGCGGCGATGAATGGCCTGGGTCGTTGGCGGCACATGCGGGAGGAGCAGGGATCGTCGGGACTTCCATGCGCCATTTTCTACGCCTACTCGGTTTTCGGTCCGGTCGTCGAAACGGTGACCCAAAAAGCAAGATAAGTGGGAAGCGGATTTTCTGAAATGGGCCTTCTCCGATCCGGAGCGGCAGCGGCCCTGCCGGACACGGGCCATGCTGACGGATGTGATGCCCGTAATCGTCATCTCGCGCTTGCAAGATAATTTTGCAACAGAGCGCTCTCGCTCGCGCCGGTGAACAGGAAACTGCGTTGCATCGTTGATCTCCGGCCCCGCTCCGGTAGGGAGCGGGGGCGTTGTTGACGCGGTTCGAGCCGGCGGGGATCAGGCGGCCGCCGTCCGGCCGGCGCTGCGCAATGCCGGCAGCATGTCCTCGGGCTCTGGGCGGCGGGTGTAGTCCGGGTTGACCTCGGCATAGAGGATCGTGCCGTCCTGCCCGATGACGAAGCGGGCCGGCATCGGCAAGGTCCAGCTCGGATCGCCGTTGAACGCCGGCAGGTCGTTCTTCAGGCCCTTGTACAGCTCGACCAGATAATCGGGCAGCGCGAAGCGCAGGCCGAACGCGGCGGCGACGTCGTTGTGCGGGTCCGACAGGATCGGGAAGCCGAGCCCGTTCTGGCGCACCGACTTGCGGCTGTTCGGGGCAGTCTGGGGCGAAATGGCGAGCAAGTTTGCACCGAATGACCGGAAGGTCGGCAGCGCCGCCTGCAGCGCCTGCAGCTCCATGTTGCAGTAGGGGCACCAGACGCCGCGGTAGAAGCTGACCACCAGCGGTCCCTCCGCCAGCAGGGCGGCGGACGATACCGCGTTGCCGTCGGGGTCGCTGAGCGTGAAGGCGGGGGCCTTGTCCCCGGCCTTGAGCGCAAGGCCGGCGGCGCCCGAGGCGATCAGTTCGGCGGTGGCGCGGTGCATCGTCTCGATCACCGGGCGGGGAACGCTGTAGGGCGGCTTGCCCGCCTGGAAATCGGCCTTGAAGGCATCGAGCTTGTCCTGGAGCGACATGGGGAAGTCCTTCATCGTAGGGAGCGGAGGGAAATCTTGGATTGGCCTGGTTCGCAACGGAGACGTCAGGCAGCCTGGGGAAGGAGAGCCTTGACGCGGGCGATCGCGCGTCCAACGGCAGGCCGGGCCGCGACGGCGTCGAACCAGCGGACAAGAGCCGGACGGCCATCGAGCGTCAGGCCGGGGAATTCGCGGCGCCACAGCCAGCCGAAATGGGCGATGTCGGCGATGGTGAAGTCGTCGCCAGCGACGAAGCGGCGCTCCCCGAGCAGCGCGTCGAGCCGGTCGAGCACGCGGTTCGCCTCGGCGGTGAAACGCGCTTCGGCGAGCGGCTGCGGTTCGGCGGCAAGGCGCTTGAAGAACCCGGCGTTGCCGAAGGCCGGGCTCAGCGCGGAGGCGTGGAAGAACAACTGCTCGAACACCCTAGCCCGGTCCGCACCGTCGCGCGGCAGCAGCCTGCCGGTCTTCTCGGCGAGATGGACGAGGATGGCGGCGCTTTCCGACAGCACCAGCCCCCCATCCACCAGCACCGGCACCTTGCCGTTGGGGTTCAGCGCCAGGAAATCCGCGGCCTTCTGTTCGCCCCGGCGGATGTTGACGGGCGTCAGGACATAGGAAAGCCCCATCTCCTCCAAGGCGATCGGAACCTTGACGCTGTTCGGCGTCGCAAATCCATAAAGCTCGATCATGTTTCGGTTCTCCCTTGCGGCGTCGCCGCCGATGGGAGAGTTATCGCCATTCCAATCTCCGGGTGGCAGCCCGGCTGGAGCGATAATGTAAATTCCTGTCAGGAATAGCGATGGACCGATTGCAGGCGATGGCCAGCTTCGTGAGGGTGGTGGAGAACGGGTCCTTCTCGGGCGCGGCCCGGCAGCTGGGGGTGGGCCAGCCGGCCATCTCCAAGACGATCGCGCAGTTGGAGGAGCGGCTGCAGGTGCGCCTGCTGCTGCGGTCGACGCATGGCCTCACGCCCACCGAAGCGGGGCTGCGCTTTTATGAGCGCGCACGGCTTGCCATCCGGGAGGCGGATGAAGCGGAACTGGAGGCGCGGGGCGCCGGTGCCGGTCTGTCGGGCCGGTTGCGCATCTCCGCCGCGACCACCTTCGCCCGGTTGCTGATCGTGCCGCGCCTGCCCGAGTTCCTGAGCCGTCATCCGGAGTTGGACATGGAGGTGATCCTGGACGACCGGGTGATCGATCTGGTGTCCGAGGGGATCGACGTCGCGCTGCGCATGGGCACGCTGTCGGACTCGACGGCGGTGGCACGGCGGATCGCGAGCGGCGGCCGCTCGGTCGTGGCGACGCCCGGCTATCTCGCCCGCGCGGGCGTGCCGCGGACCCCGGCCGACCTCGCCGACCATGACGCGGTGGTCTACAGCCAGCTCAGCAACAGCTGGTCGTTCCGGCAGGGCGGGACCGAAGCGTCGGTCGTGGTGCGCGGCCGGCTGCGGGTCAGCGCGGCGGAAGGGATCCGGGCGGCGGTGCTTGCCGATCTGGGGCTGGCGGTCGCGTCCGACTGGATGTTCGGTCCCGAGCTTGCCGACGGTTCGGTGCGGCGGGTGCTGGAGGACTGGACGCTGCCGCCGATCGACCTGTGGGCGGTGTTCCCCACCGGCCGGCTGGCCAGCACCAAGGCGCGCGCCTTCGCTGATTTCGTCGCAGGCATTGTGAACGGCGAGGATGCTCCGGCAGAGGAAACGGACCCGGGTGGACGCCATTCCCAGTGAGGCCATTCCCAGGAGGCATAGGCATTAGTCGCGCAGCCCGCCTACGCGCCGCCTCTGGAATGGGTCAGGGTCCGCTCCGTCGAACGCAACCGACGGAACAAGGAACCGCCACCATGACCCAGTTCACCAGCCATACCCTCGACACCGCCCCGGATGCGGCAAAGCCCATTTTCGAGGGCGTGAAGGCCGCTTTCGGCTTCGTGCCCAACCTGCAGTCCTATATGGCGGAGTCGCCGGAACTGCTGGCCGGCTACACGGCGCTGTGGGACCTGTTCGCCAAGACCACGCTCACCGCCCATGAGCAGCAGGTCGTCTATCTGACCGCCAATTTCGAGAATGAGTGCCACTACTGCATGGCCGGCCATACCACGCTCGCCCGGATGCAGAAGATGGGCGAGGACGTAATCGCCGCTTTGCGCGCCGGCAGCGAACTGCCCGACACTCGGTTGGAGGCGCTGCACCGCTTTGCCACGCTGGTGGTTCGCAATCGCGGCTGGGTCGCTGACGAGGACGTCGATGCCTTTCTGGCGGCCGGTTTCACCCGCCGCAACGTCCTGGAGGTGGTGCTCGGCGTCGCCACCAAGGTGATGAGCAACTACACCAACCACATCACCCACACGCCGCTCGACGCCTTCATGAAGGGCAACGAGTGGAGCAAGCCCGCCGGTGCCTGACACGGAGCGGAGCGCCATTCTCGTCACGCACCCGACGGGCCCCACCACTGACCCGATCCATACGGAGTTGAGATGATTCTCTCTGGAAAACGCGCGCTGATCACCGGCGGCTCCAGCGGCATCGGCTTTGCCGCCGCCCAGGCACTGGGCGAGAAGGGAGTGGCCATCGCCATCACCGGCCGGCGCCCTGACCGGCTGACCGCCGCGGTCGAGGCCTTGCAGAAGGCTGGAGCATCGGTGACCGGCATCGTGGCCGATGTCGCCACCGCCGACGGGCGCAAGCAAACGCTCGACCGCGCACTCGGCGCGCTGGGTGGACTCGACATCCTGGTCAACAACGCTGGCGGCGTTCGCGCCGGGCGGCTGGAGCAGATCGCGGAGGAGGACATCCTTGCGATGATCGCCGTCGACCTGACCGCGCCCATCCTGTTGACGCGGGCCGCCCTTCCGGCATTGCGCACCACCGGCGAGGGAATGGTCGTGAACATATCGTCGGGCCTCGGGCTCGTCGGCGCGCCATTCTATGCCCCCTATGCCGGCGCCAAGGCGGGCCTGGCACGGTTCGGCGAAGCCTTGCGCCGCGAATTGAAGGGCGAGGGCGTCCATGTGTTGACCGTCTACCCGGGCGCCACCGACACCCCGATGATGGCGTCGAACAACGCCGGTCCGGAGCTGGGCTTCACCCGCGAAAGTGCCGGAGCCGTCGCCGCGGCCATCGTGGCGGGGATCGAAACGGATGCGCTCGAGGTGATCCGCGGCGGCGAAGCCCGGGCGGCGATGATCGCGCTGAACCGCGACGACCCGCTGGCCATCGACGCGCGGTTCCTCGATCTCAAGGTCCGCCTTGAGGCAGCGGTCAGGGAGCATGCCGCTTTGTAAGCAAGGATCGGCAGCGGGAGCGGTGATCGGGCCGCCCCGAGCCGATCCTTCATGGGCGCCTCTACGCCGAGTCCATGGCCGTTAAGTATTACGCCAGGGCATTGAGGGCTTCGAATCCGGGTATCGGAAGCCCTCACGCTCCGGCCCGTCAAGCTGGCGATTGGGGGATGGCTTCAATCAACCTTAGGTTATTGAGCTTTTTCCGGATCGAGCAGCACCCACAGTCTGGCAATCCTGCCGTCGGCGATATCAGCGACATCGCTTCCCATGACCGCAACCGGGCCATCGGCTGGACCGGCTTTCCATGACAGCGATCCGAGACCGTGATGCCCGACGGCGTCACCCTCGGGCTGGAAACGAAACGCAGGTCCGAACCGCTCCAGCAAGGTGCCCGCGACCTCCGAGATAGCCGCGCGTCCTCTTACGATGGTCGTCGGTTCGTACATGATCGGCTCGGCCACGAAGAGTTCCGCTATGGCTGCGTCGCGCTTCCCGGCATCACGCTCATTGAAGACGTGCTCCAGGTTCGAGCGCAGAAGACGGTTGTAGTCCGGTTCCTCGGATGGATGTGCCGTGTGATCCGCATTGGACATTGTGTTTATCCCTTCCCGAGCGGCTTGGCAGCCGCCGTGCGACGGTTCGGATTTTCACAAGGTTCAGAGCGGGGAGTGGTCCGCCAGGGAACTGGGGCAGGCGGCTGCCGAGGGCGAGCGAGCCGAGGTCGATGCCGAAGAAGCCGAGTTGATCGACCAGGGCGCCCACCCGCGCCTTGGCGTCGGCATCGTCGCCGGAATAGAACAGAACGCGCTTGCCGCCATCGCCGGACCGATCGCCGGAGAGCAGATGCGGTTGGAGATGGTTGAACGCCTTCACCACCCGCGCGCCGGGGACAAGGCCGGCGACCACTTCCGACGAGGACCGGTCGCCAAGAGGCACGGGCTTGAACAGCGGCGCCTCGATCGGGTTGTTGGCGTCGATGACGATGCGCCCCGACCATTCGGGCAGGCCGGCAAGCGCGTCATGCAGCTTCGACCAGTTCACCGCGACGAGGAAGCCGGTACCGATATGGATGCCGCGCGACAGGGGCTGATGACATCGCTCGGCGGTATTCCGTTCGGCCGTCCTGCCAAGCCAGTGGAGGTTGCCGATCTCATCGCCTTCCTCGTTTCCGACCGAGGCGGTTGCATCACCGGGACCGAATTCGTCATCGATGGCGGCACGGTGCCGACCGCCTGAGCCTGTCTCTTTGGTCCGGCCGGTTCATGACGTGGAATTCATGGTCGGGTCAGGTTCGGGACAGGGCGGCGGGGCTATGGTTCTTCTTGTGACGCGGTTGGGCCAGCCCCCCTGAAACACCGACCGCCCACCCAGAGCGTCTTCTCTTCTGGTGTCTCTCCCCGATGGTCCCCTGCCATCGGACTTGGCCGTCCGGGCCTCCCGTTTGCCTCCGGACGGTACCTATCGGCGGAGCGCGTCCGTGGCCAAGTTCAGGCCGGCGTTGCCCCCCACCGAAGGCCACCGGCCGCGGTGCGTTCCGCCGTTCCTTCTTTCCCCCATTCGTCGCAGCGGGCTTGACGGCACGCCGCCCAGGCGGCTTTCTGGGGACTGTCCAAGACTTTCCCGATAGCGTCCCGCCCGTGCGTCCTGCCATCCTGTTTCCGCTTTTCAAGCCGGTCACTGCACTCCCCGGCCTCGGCCCCCGATTGGGCAAGCTGGTGGAGAAGTTGGCTGGTGCCCATGTGGTCGACCTGCTGTGGCATCTGCCCTGCGGCGTGGTCGACCGCCGCTTCTCGCCCAAGATCGCGCAGGCGCCGCACGGCCGCATTGCGACACTGACCGTCCGCATCGATTCGCATGCGCCGCCGCTGAACCCGCGCCATCCCTACAAGATCCGCTGCACCGACGAGACCGGCGTGCTGGAACTTGTCTATTTCCATATCCGTGGCGACTGGCTGTCGAAGCAGATCCCGGCGGGTTCCACCATGGTGGTTTCCGGCAAGGTCGAATGGTTCAACGACACTGCCCAGATCACTCACCCCGACGCCGTCGTCCCGCTCGACGCCCGTGACGAGATGGAGATGGTGGAGCCGGTCTATCCGATGACCGCCGGCCTGCCGGCAAAGACGCTGCGCAAGGCGGTGCGCGCCGCGCTGGGCGACATACCTGAAATAGCGGAGTGGCAGGATCCTGCTTGGCTGGCCCGCCGGCAATGGCCGACCTGGGCCGATGCATTGAGGCGCGCCCATACACCGGAGGACGAGGGAGACCTTGCGCCGACCGCGCCGATCCGTTGCCGATTGGCCTATGACGAGTTGCTGGCGAACCAGCTGGCGCTGATGCTGGTGCGGGCGAGCCAGCGGCAGCTTGCCGGGAGGGTTACGCAGGGGGATGGCGGCCGGCGGCAGGCTGCATTGGCGGCGCTGCCATTCTCGCTGACCGGCTCGCAGGCTGCGGCGCTGGAGGACATCTATTCCGACATGGCGGCGGAACGGCGCATGTTGCGTCTGTTGCAGGGCGATGTCGGCAGCGGCAAGACCGTGGTCGCACTGCTGGCCATGTTGAATGCGGTGGAGGCCGGCGCCCAGGCCGCCTTGATGGCACCGACCGAGATCCTTGCCCGTCAACATGCCGAAAGCCTTGCGCCGCTGTGCAGGGCGGCGGGGGTGGAGATCGGGCTGCTGACCGGTCGTGACAAGGGGAAGGCGCGTCAAGCCGTGCTCGACCGGCTTGCTTCGGGCGAGTTGCCGTTGCTGGTCGGTACTCACGCCCTGTTCCAGGAGGATGTCGCCTTCAAGGATCTGGCCCTGGCGGTGATCGACGAGCAACACCGTTTCGGCGTCCACCAGCGTTTGCAGCTTTCAGCCAAGGGCAGGGCCGTCGACGTCCTGGTGATGACGGCGACGCCGATCCCACGCACCCTGACCCTGACCGCCTACGGTGACATGGATGTATCGCGCCTGACCGAGAAGCCGGCCGGCCGAAAGCCGGTGCAGACCGTCACCGTGGCGCTCGACCGTCTGGAGGAGGTCGTCAACGGCATCCAACGCAAGGTGACCGAGGGGGCACGGGTCTATTGGGTCTGCCCGCTGGTCGATGAGTCGGAGCAGAGCGACCTTGCCGCCGCGACCGAGCGCCATGCCTTTCTGCGTGCGAGCTTCGGCGATAGGGTCGGACTGGTCCATGGCAAGATGCGTGGGCCGGACAAGGATGCAGTAATGGCTGCCTTCGCGGAGGGCAACCTCGACGTGCTGGTGGCCACCACGGTGATCGAGGTTGGGGTGAATGTGCCGGAAGCCACGGTGATGGTCATCGAACATGCCGAACGATTCGGATTGGCTCAGCTTCACCAACTGCGCGGTCGGGTCGGACGAGGCGAAAAGCCGTCGAGCTGTCTCCTGTTGTTCGATTCGAACCTTACCGAGACGGCGCGTGCAAGGTTGAAGACGCTCCGCGATACCGAGGACGGCTTCGTCATCGCCGAAGAGGATCTGCGCTTGCGCGGGGCTGGCGAAGTGCTTGGGACGCGGCAGTCCGGCCTGCCGGGATTCCGGCTGGCCGATCTGGCGGTGCATGGCGATCTGCTGGCGGTGGCGCGCGATGACGCGCGCCTGGTGGTCGACCGCGATCCCGACCTTGCCAGCCCGCGCGGACAGGCGCTACGGACGCTGCTCTACCTGTTCGAACGCGACGCCGCGGCCAAGACCTTGCGGTCCGGCTGATTGCCGTCGGAAGCGGATCGGCTCTCGACAGGCTCGGCCAGTGCAGGACGGCGTTCGGGCGGGACGACGATGCCGCCGGACATCACCAGCTTCAACCCGTCCTCCACCGACATGTTCAGCACCGTCACCTCGCGTCGCGGCACCATCGCCAGATAGCCGGCGGTAGGCGGTGCGCAGGGAATGAACACGTTCACCATGTCGTCGGCCTGACCGTCCAGGCGCAACTGGACTTCCGGATGGGCGTTGCCGGTGATGAAACCAAGCGACCATACACCGGGGCGCGGGTACTGGATCACAACCACCTCGCGGAAGGCGTTGGACTTCTTCGCCAGGACCGTCTCGAAGATCTGCTTCACAACGCCATAGACGGAGCGGACGACGGGCATCCGCCCGACCGCACCTTCGCCGACGCTCAAGACCAGCCGGCCGACATATCCCGCAGCGAAGGCGCCGATCAGGGTGACGACGACGATGACCACCAGGACGCCGATGCCGGGAATGGAAAAGGGCAGGTAATTCTCAGGATTATAGGTGCTGGGAATGAACGGGCGGATATAGCCATCGATCAGCGAGACGAACCACCAGGCGATGTAGGCGGTGATGGCTATCGGGGCCGTGACCAGGATTCCGGCCAGGAAATAGGCTCGAAGGCGCCCCATGAATCCGATGCCTTCACGGCGGTGCCGCACCGGTTCCGGTGTCTGGCCCTTCTTCAAATCCGTCTGATCCCCGCTCACGCCCGCCCATCCGCTGCTCGTCCACCCACGCCATAGTGGGGCAAGCGTGGTCCGCTCTCAACTGCCGTGTGCGTTGCGGTGTGCGGGATCAGCCGATCACGGCTCCGGCCAATGTACAGAGCAGGGTAACCGCGCCGGCGATGGCTGCGCCGTCGACATGATTTGGAAAGGCGCGCCAGAATTCATCCTTGGATATCGGCTCCGGTGCATCGAACTCGTCCATCGACAGGCCGGCAGCCATGCCGCCGCAGGTGCGCTCGGCGATCGCGCCGGACAGATGGGCCATTGCAACGGCCAGATAGCAGAAGGTCGCGAAGTCGAGCAGGAAGCCCAGCGTGCTGTTCGCCTCGCCCAGCGGGGTGGCGGTCATGCCGGTTGCGGCGACCGTGCTCGCCATGGCGATCGCCGCGGCCAGGGGGATCAGAGCGACCGACAGCAGCCGATGACCATCGATGCGGCGGGCGGTAGGCACGGGGAACAGTTTGGGCATGGACAGCGCTCCGGCGGCGGAAGGCAAATGAGGGTGTCGGTGATGCTTGGTCGGCGAGGCTTGGGTTCCTTCTGCCCTGTCGGTGTTAACGGAGGGTTGACACCATCCATTGGTCACACGGCTTCCCCCTTTGCGCAGGTCGAGTTATCCTTTCGCGTAAGATGCAGTCCGGGCCGGAGGCCAAATCATTCCCGTGTCGAAAGCTGAATTGCCCAAACACGAAGCCGCGACCGATCCGCCGCCAGCCGGACTGGACCGCATAGCGTTGCTTCGACCGCTGACACCCGAACAGCGGGCCGCGGTGGCGCGTCAGTGTCGGTGGCGTCGCTTCAGCGCCGATGAACAGTTGATCGACCATTGGGGCGATACCCGCGATGTCGCCTTCGTGGTGGAAGGGCGGGTCAGGGTACTGAGCCATTCTGCCGGCGGGCGCGAGATCAGCTTCAGCGACATCGATGCGGGTGAGCCGGTGGGGGAGATGTCGGCGTTGGATGGGCGGCCACGCTCCGCGTCCGTCGTGGCGCTGGCGGATGGGGCACTGGTCGCCTTCCTGCCGGCGCGTCCATTCCAGGAACTTGTAACCGGACATCCGGAACTGGCGCAGGCCATGTTGCTGCGGCTGTGCGATAAATTGCGCGGTGCGACCGACCGCATCATGGAGTTGTCGACGCTGGGCGCCAACAACAGGGTTCATGCGGAGCTGCTGCGCCTTGCAAAGCGCGGCAAGCGACAGGGTGTCGTCGCGCTGATCGCGCCGATTCCCGTCCATTCCGACATCGCTGCCCGCGTCAGCACCACGCGTGAGACCGTTGCCCGCGTTCTGAGCGACCTGACCCGCGATGGTATGCTGGAACGCCGTCCGGACGCGCTGGTGGTCCGCGACCTTCCAAGATTGGAGATGTTGGTGGAGGATGTGCGCGGTGCCGTGTGACGCGCCGAAGGATCGATCTGAAAAGAAAAGGCCGCGGCGGTCCGAATGAACGGGCCATGCCGCGGGCGCCTTTTTTCTTGCCATTTCCTCACAGTAAACTCCGCCCAAGCCCTTGTCCGGCTGAATGACGACGGTTTGCGGGCTAGCGGTGCAGTGCGTGGAACAGAATGGCTGCCGGGGTGGCTTTCGCCCAATCCGTCAGAAGGGCACCGACCGGATGGAGCAGGATCGCCGCCGGGGTGGCTTCGAGCCAATCGGCGATGAAGTCGCGGACCGGATGCAAGGACGGAGTGTCGCCGTGGAGGCTGTGGCCGTCGCGGTGAAGGCTGAGCGTGCTCATGGTTGTGCCCCCGTTGGCAAAAGTGAAGCGGTGAAAGGCGTGTTGATGTCAGCGCTTCAGCATGCCCAGGACCATGCCGGCGGGAGTCGCTGCGGCCCATTCGCGCAGGAAAGCGGTTGCCGGACGCAGTATCAGATAGGCTGGGGTCGCTTTAAACCAGACGACCGGAAACTCGGCGACGACATGCAGGGCATCAGTCGATGCGTGGTTGGCGGTGCCGAGCTGGAAAGTGGTGGTGGACATGATCAGTCTCCATCAAGCTGTTGAGAAGACTATATACTGGTATACCCAATGCCAAATACGCTTCTTCTGCATTGCTGGATGCTGCAAAAATTACAGCTTCCTCAAGATTTTCTCCGGCTGAACATATTTGTAGCGGATGGTCGGTTTTGCTGATGATGCGCTTGCCTTCCTTCATCGTAACGATGCTGAAGATGTCCGGATGAATGAGTGGAAAGCTGGTTGATCCAACCAATATATTGACAGCGATCATCGAAAAGACGACTTCAGGTCCATGGTTCAGTACATCGGCCCCGATCCCCTCCGCAGCTTGTATGAAGCCGTACAGATCCTGCGGCGTGAGCCTGCTGCTGCACCCGAAGCCTCCCGCACGGCAAGGCTGCTGGCTCAGGGGCGTGTCCGCATGGCCCGGAAGGTCGGCGAGGAGGCGATCGAAGTTGCGATCGAAGCCATGCGGGGCGACCGCGACGCGCTGGTAATGGAGGCGGCAGACCTTCTCTACAATCTGGTTGTATTGCTTGCCGACCTTGACATCGCCCCGGATGAAATTTTGGCGGAACTGCGTCGGCGCGAAATGGTGTTTGGGATTGCCGAAAAGCTGCCAAAGCCCGACGAAAATAATAACAATGTTACCGCCAGTCCAGTAAAGCGAGGCAAGCGATGAGCCACTCTACAGCTTCGTACGTTTATTATGAAACGTACGAAGCTGTCGACATTTGTTCGGCGGTTGGATTAAAAATCCAAATCGATTCCGATTTTACGCGATCCGATTTGACTTATTCTTCTTAGATTTTCTCGGCATCCCGTGGAAAAACGAGTTCGAAGAGCGTGCCGCCACGCTGGGTGAAACGGTATTCACCCTGGATTTGCTTGGTGAAGGCTCTAATCAGCTCCATGCCCATCGATCGCCGACCGGTTCCTGGTGGTGCCACCCCCTGTTCGGCACAACCGGTGCCGTTATCCTCGACCGTGAGCGTAAGAAAATTGTCCTCCGCCTTGACGGTGATCGTGATGATGCCGCTATGGCGTTCGGCGAAGGCATGCTTGAAGGCGTTCGACACCACTTCGTTCAGGATGAGCGCAAAGGGAACCACCCGGTTAAGGTCGATACTGAGCGGTTCCACCTTGTGGCGAATTACGATCTCGCGCCCTGGTCGGCGGTGGAAATTGCAAAGATGGTCGGCCAGCGCCTCAATGAAATTGTCGAGCCGGACGGACGACACGCCTGTGGACCGGTAGATCTGCTCATGGATCAGTCCCATTGTGTTGATACGGCTCAGTGCTTCGCTGAACGGTCCTTCCAGTTCAGGCGTACGCTGGGCTTGCAATTCCAATAGGCTCAGGATGACCTGGAGGTTGTTCTTCACCCGGTGGTGAACATCTCGCAGCAGCACTTCCTTTTCAGCCAGCGTCTGGTCCAGATGGCGGGTGCGTTCGGCGATGCGACTTTCCAGCGCTTCGTTGACGCATCGCAACGCCTCCTGTGCGTCTGCGGCCTGACGCGACCGGCGCAACGCGATGCCGCCCAGCAGGAACAGCAGGCCTAATGAGGGTATGGCGAACAATGCATAGGGCTTCACCCTGTCACGCCATGCCGTCTCGACGGAGGTGATGTCTGTTCCGTATACCACGTAGATGGGCAGGTTCGGGACCTTGCGGCGAGCCAGAATCCGTTGTGCACCGTCGAAGGAGGTCACGATGCGGACGACTCCATTCTCTTCCGTGCCTTTGATCAACTCCGGGTATCGGCCGATGTTGACGCTGTCCGGGGCGGCGCTCGACGGCTCGCGCACCAGCACTTCCCCATCCTCCCGCAGCAGCAGGACGACGTCTTGAGGATCGTGCAGGACCGACCGGTAGAAATCGGTGAAATAGCTCGGCTCCAGAGAGATCTGCACCACCCCGTGGAACCTGTGGTCGGCGGATTCCATCCGACGGCTGAGGGTGAAGATGACCTTGGACATGAGCTTGCCGCTCAGACGCGGGCCGAAATAAACCTGATCGTTGCTCGCCTGATGTGCCTGGAAATACGCGCGGTCCGCTACGTTCAGCGGGCGCATCGGCCATTCGAAGCTGCTGGCGCGCATCCGCCCGGTTTCGTCTGCGATCCAATAGGACTGTACCTCCGGTGCTTCGGCGGCCATGGCCTTCAACCGCTGGTGCAGCAGGGGGGAGGAATCGATGCGCTCCCAACCGAGATCGTCGATCATCCATTCGATATGGGACAATGTCGTTGCGTGGATGCCCAGCGTCTTGGCGGCATGCTCCTCCAGGACGCGGGTGATGGCGACACTGCGGTTCTCCGCCTCTTCGATCACCTGATGGCGGTATTGGTGGGCCGCGATGGACAGAAGGGCCGCCGTCAGAGTGACTGCGACAGCCAGCAAGGCCAGAACGGCGGGCGACGCCGCCTGTCGCCGCTCTCGGGCAGTGCCACGCGCATTTTGCGGCATTCGACCATTGCTTTGACGGCCATTGGTCCGGTTCCCATCGGCTTGCCGGCCATCCGCTCGGCCAAGGCTGTTGTCCGTGGCATCGGGTTCGTTGCTTGTTCCGGCGATTGCCTTAGATTCCTGCGCGGACCGGTTCGGGGGCGGAATGTTCTGCATGCCGGTCCGACCCTCTGCGGCGCGCGCGTGCTGATCGAAGCCGGGAGAGGTCATCGGAGCGAGGCAATTCGGTTATGGTGAACGATTGGTTATGCTCAAGCATAGCGTAACTGCAGCTTGCCGTCATCCAACAATCAAAGCGATATTATACCCATGTATTAGGCCGTAGTAATTGCATATGATTCTCGGATTGGATGCCTGGAAACCAGACGGTGCCGGGACCGCCTTCATGACTCTGCTCATCAAGCGAAGCGGTTCACCGCCTCTCCGAAAAAACGGGTGGTTGCAATTGGCCAGATTTCTGTCGAAGCATAATGTTTAACATCTCAGTTTAGGCAGAAACCCTGCCGTGAGCCAAAGCGCAAGAACATGGAAAGTGTAGGGAGAGGCAGAACCATCCCGCTCTTTCACATGGGGAACATTCTCCTACTGCAGGTATTTCCGCATTTCCAAAGAGCGTCGTCTTGGATAGGATCGGTTACAGCCGGAAACAAACTTCCATGATATGCGACAAATTGAAACGAATGCTACCTAATCGGTGAGATCGGCCTTGGAAGTACCGGCTTCCGGTGGTTCCATCGCAGGCGGGACAAAGGCTGATACGGCCGGTCGTGGTGGAGGCGGTTCATGGCCGGGATGATGAATGGGGGAACGGACGACGAACTGCTGTTTGGGCCGGAGGACGGCACGGTTTCGGCGGTGCGCGCCCAGCGGCCGAGCGGTCCCCCCTGGCCCATCCTGGTGGTGGATGACGACCCGCAGGTCCATGCCATGACCGCAGTCCTTTTGCGCGACTTCGATTTCGACGGTCGTCCGTTCGAAGTGGTGAGTGCGATGTCGGCGGAGGAGGCCAAGGCGATTCTGGTGGAAAGACCGGATCTGCCCGTGGCTCTGCTGGACGTGGTGATGGAGACGGAGGATGCCGGCCTCAAGCTGGTTCGGCACATCCGCGACGATCTGGGCAACCGGCGCATGCGCATCGTTCTGCGAACAGGCCAGCCGGGGCAGGCACCCGAACGTGACGTCATCGTCGGTTACGACATCAATGACTACAAGGCGAAGAGCGAATTGACCGCCCAACGCCTGTTCACCACCCTGGTCAGCGCGCTCCGGGCTTGGCGCGACATCGTAACGATCGAACGCAACCGCCAGGGGCTGGAGCGCGTTCTCAGCGCCGCCGCCATGCTGTTCGAGACGCGGTCGATGCGCAGCTTCGTCGAACGACTGGTGGAGCAGGTCGCCCTTGTTGTCGATCCCGGGATCGCGCCTGCCGTGCTGGCTTGCCGGCCGATTGAGCGCGGCGACGGCACCCGCCCGGTCTCGGTGGTTGCCGCCCTAGGTGGATTTGCCCGGACCGTCGGGCTGCCGGTGGCCGACATCCTGCCCGCCGACGCCGTGACGGAAATCGAGGAAGCGTTGAGCGGCCACTGCAACCTGTATGGCGAAGACAGGTGCGTTCTGATCTTCCGTACGCGCGAGCATGGCGTCACCGCTTTCCGGCTGGAGCGGGCGGAACGCTACACCGCGGACGAGCATCGGCTGCTGGAACTGTTCTGCAACCGTGTCGCCATCGGCTTCGACAATGTCTGCCTTTATGAGGAACTGGTGGCCCTGAACCGCTCGCTGGAACAGCGGGTGGCGGATCGGACGAATGAACTTGCCGCCAACCAGAAGGCGCTGATTCTGGCAAAGGAGAGAGTCGAGCGCGCCCTGGAGTGCGAATTGCTGGCCCGTGACCGCCAACGGCAGTTCCTGGGTATGGTCAGCCATGAATTCCGCACACCGCTCGCCATCATAGACAGTGCGGCGCAATTGCTGGCAATTCGGGCCGAGCAGGTGGAGCCCGACATGCTGGAACGTCTGGCGGTGATCCGTGGCAGCGTCCAACGCCTGACCGGCCTGATCGATGTCCATCTGACCGACGAAAAGCTGCAGGGCAACGCACTGGTGGTGGAGCGTTGCGAGGTCGATCTGCCCGATCTGATCCACAATGTGGTTCAACCTTTCCGCATCGCCTATCCGGATCGCAAATTCCGGATGGAGTTGGAAGAATTGCCGCGCAAGATGGAGATTGACGCCCATCTGATCGGGCTGGTGTTGACCAATCTGATCAACAATGCAGTCAAATACGCTGCGCCTCCCAGCCCGATCCTGCTGCGCGGCCACACGGATGGTGTCATGGCGGTGATCGAGGTGGCCGACCACGGCCGTGGCATCCCTCAGCCGGAGATCCCGCGTCTGTTCGACCGCTTCTTCCGCGGATCCGGTGCATCGGGCGTTCCCGGCACCGGCATCGGGCTGCATACTGTGCAGCAGATCGTGCTGCTGCATGGCGGCGCGGTCGCGGTCGACAGCGAATTGGGCAAGGGCTCCACCTTCCGGGTCGTGCTTCCCGCGCCACATGCCTGAAGTGGATCGATAGCGGTGGTGCCGGTCTGGGATCCGGGCGATCGCCGACACATGCGGCCGACCCGACCTGGCAGGCCCCCGAACTAGGCTTGCGGCGTACCCACCACACGGATCGGGGCGGAGAAGACGTAGCCGACGCCATGCACCGATTTCAGCGGGGCAGGACCGCCGATGGCGCCTTCCACCTTGTGACGCAGGCGGCCGACGACAGTGTCGATCGAGCGGTCTTCCGGGTTCCAGCGGCGATTGTACAGTGCCTGGGAGATCTGATCGCGCGTCGCCGGCTTGCGCGCCAGGGCGGCCAGCAGGCTGGTCAGTTTCATTTCCATGCTGGTCAGGCTGATGCGGACCCCGGCCGGGTTGGTCAGGCTCCATTCCGTAGGGTCGAGGGACCAGCGCGCCTCGTCGCCGTCAGCAAGAGCGTCGGCCCCAGGAGCGGCACCATTGACCGGCGGGGCGGCCGATTCGGCAGCCCGCTCGTTCAAGCGGCGCAGCAGCGACTTGACCTGCGCTTCCAGTTCGCGCAGTTCGACCGGCTTCACCAGATAAGCGTCGGCGCCGATTTCCAGTCCGACCACGCGGTCGACGGTGGAGCCGCGCGCAGTCACCATGATGATGCCGGCATCATGGCCGTCGCGCAGCCGTGCCGCGATCTTGAACCCGTCCTCGTCCGGCAGGTTCACGTCCAGGATCACGATGGCGGCGTTGTGCATCTCCAGCATCCGGTCCAGTTCGGCACCGTCGCGGGCTCCGATCGCTTCGAAGCCGCAGCCGGACAGATACTCGACCATATCGGTCCGCAGGGAATTCTCATCTTCGACCACGACGATCGTCGGACCGGCCATCCCGCGCTCTCCCTATCACCACTTCAACGGGTGAAACATACCCCAGAATGCGTAAATTTTAAAACAAAGTAGATGCAATTCAAATCCTACCGAACGCGTCGCGTTACAAACTGTCACATTAAGTGACATCTCTGTAACAGATTTGGTGAATCGGTCCAGGTCTTTTACGCCGCAAGCTGTCTGGATCCGTTGCTTGCGTCGGCGGGCAGCATGCCCATCGACCGCGGGGTAACGGACCGGATTGGCTGCGCATATTCGGACATCGGCAAAGTGGCCGTCCTGATGGCCGCTTTGGTGGGTAGGACAACGCCCGCCATAGGAGTCAGCAGGGAACCGTGGCGTTTCACGTCAAGATCCCGCTGCGCCGCCATAGAGAGTCCAACTGGCCGTCTGCTGTGAGACGGTCGAGCAATGAAGTGAGCCACGCTGCGGCAACCGGACCACCGCGTCGCGTCAGGATGGTATGCTCGTAGACCTGATCCGTTCGCTCCGAGATCAGCAGCTGGCCCGCCAGCCCGGGTTCGCGTTGCAGGAAGCGGGTCAGGAAAGAGCGGGTGACGATGGCAAGGTCGGCGCGTCCGGCGGCGACGCTGCGCACATTGCCTTCGTGCGTCACTGTGACGCGGGTGCGGTAGCGCTGTTCCAGAACCTTCGGGTCTGCATCGAATCCGGCGAAGGCATAATGATAGCCGAGCCGACCAAGGATCGTCTTGCCGGACAGGTCGTCGAAGTAGCGCTGGTCGATCCCGGGCGCTGCTCTGGCCACGAACACTTCCGCGTCGTGCAGGAAGGGACGGGTAACGTCGACCGCACGGTCCTGCCAGCCCCAAGCCCGGCTTTCGAACGCGATCATATCGAACCGTCCCTGTTCCAGATCCTCGTAACGCCTCTGCGGTGCCGTCCGGACCAGTTGGAAGCGGCGTTCGTTCTGGGCGGCGTTGAACAGGTTCAACAGATCCTCTGTGATGCCGCCGCCCGAATCATCGACATAGGGAGGAAATTCATAGGCGCCGACCTTGACGGTCACCGGCGCCCCCTGTGCCCAAACCTTTCGGCCGGAGAGAAAAGGCAAGGCTGAAAGAAGAGGCAACGCAGTCTTCAGCGCCGTGCGGCGGGATACCGGCCCCGTCATTTTGCCCCTCTCCTTTTGCCCTGTTTCCGTGGGGTTACTCTACCCCCGTATGTATCCATGCTGCAATGCGTGACGTTTCCTGTCCGTCCTTCGAAGGAGGGCAATGACAGGCGGTGAGCTGTCACGCTGCCTCGGTGGCCAACTCTTCCAGTTGGTCGGCCAACCGGGTGATCTCGTCGCCACTCAGGGTTTCGCGTTCCAGCAGGGCCTGGGCGATGTCGTCCAGCGCGGCGCGGTCGGTGCGCAGCAGGCGGCGGGCATGGTCCATCCCCTCGTCGGTGATGCGTCGGACCTCTTCATCGATGCGCCAGGCGGTGCGTTCGGAGCGTGCGCCCGACTCGCCGCCGCCATAGGCGGCATGGGCGACGAAGCCGATTTCCTCGCTCATACCCCAGGCGGTGACCATCCGGCGGGCGAGGTCGGTGGCGGCACGAAAATCGGCTTCCGCTCCGGTAGTGACCTGGTCGGGACCGAAGACGATCTCCTCGGCGGCGCGGCCGGCCATGGCGACGGCGATATCGGCCAGCAGCTTGGCGCGAGAGACCGATACGCGGTCGCCCTCCGGCAGCCGCACCACCATGCCCAGCGCGCCGCCACGCGGGATGATGGTGGCCTTGTGGATCGGATCGGCCTGCGGACAGCGCAGGGAAACCAGCGCGTGGCCGGCCTCGTGGACGGCGATCAGCCGCCGCTCGTGCGCCGACAGGGCAAGGCTGCGGCGTTCGGTGCCCATCAGCACCCGGTCCTTGGCCGCTTCGAAATCGGCCATGGTGACGATGACGCGCCCCTGGCGCGCGGCGGACAGCGCCGCTTCGTTGGTCAGGTTGGCGAGTTCGGCGCCGGAGAATCCGGGGGTGCCGCGCGCCACCGTGCGGGGGCAGACGTCGGGCGCCAGCGTCAGCCGGCTGGCATGAACACCCAGAATCGCCTCGCGCCCGGTCACGTCGGGCAGGCTGACATGGATATGACGGTCGAACCGGCCGGGGCGGAGCACCGCTGGGTCAAGCATTTCCGAGCGGTTGGTGGCGGCGATCACCACCACGTCGCCGCCGTCGACGATGCCGTCCATCTCGACCAGCAACTGGTTCAGCGTCTGATCGCGCTCGGAATGACTGTTCGATTCGCCGCGCTTGCCGGCCAACGCGTCGATCTCGTCGATGAACAGGATGCAGGGCGCGGCGGCGCGGGCGGTCTTGAACAGGCTGCGGACGCGCGCTGCTCCCAATCCGACGAACATTTCCACGAAGTCGGACCCCGACGCGGCGAAGAAGGGCACGCCGGCCTCGCCGGCCGCCGCCTTGGCCAGCATGGTCTTGCCGGTGCCGGGCGGGCCGACCAGCAGGATGCCCTTCGGCACGCGGGCGCCGGCCATGGCGAAGCGGCGCGGATCCTTCAGGAACTGGACGGTCTCCCGCAGTTCCTCCTTGGCCTCGTCCACGCCGGCGACATCGGCGAAGACGGTGCCGGTGTCCTCCGGCCGCACGCGGGTGGCGCGCCCCATCCCGAAGAACTGCCCGCCGCCGAGCAGAAGGCCGCCGATCAGCAATGCCATCACCAGGAAGGGAGCGGCGCGGTCGAGCACGCCCACCGTCCGGGCCATCAAGCCGTCGGGCCCCTCGTCGAAGGCGATGGCGACCTTGTGGGCGCGCAGTTCCTTCAGCAGGTCGTCGGTCACCGGCAAGACGACGCGGTAGCGGGTGCCGTTACCGGCGACCGCATGGCCGGCGCCCCCGGCGAAGGTGATGGAGTCGATCTCGCCCCGGCTTGCCCGTTCGATCAGCGTGCTGTAGGTCGCCGCCTCTTCGTCCGCCCGCTGGCTGTGATCGTACCAGGCGGCGAAGCCGAGCCATGCGGCGAGCAGGGCGGCCAGGACGGCGAGCGCGATCAACGGGCGTTTCGGCAACGTGGGCATGACGGCTCCGTGACGAGGGCAGAGGATAGGGCAGGGGGATGGGGGCAGGATGGGAAAAGGGCTGGCTTTCGATCTATGCCATAGATGCGTGACTGCGCGCCGCCGCGGCAACCGATAACGGCCTTCGTCCCTTCTTTGACACCGTAAGCGGGGCATTCCCGAAATGGGCGGCTTCGGATTGTGCGGCCTTCTCAAGCGGTTGCCCATACGCCTCAGTTCGGACAGTATGTCCATCAAACCAAATGAGCCTGCCCAAACGATCCAGCCCAAACGATAAGGACCACACCGACATGGCCGAGGCCGCCGCGGCGCCCGCCCTCCGACTGGAAGGCGTGACCTGCACATTTCCTTCACCCGACGGCCGGGGACGTTCCTACACCGCCGTACAGGGCGCCAGTTTCACCGTCGCCGATGGGGAGTTCGTATCGATCGTCGGCCCGACCGGCAGCGGCAAATCGACGATGCTGAACGTTGCCGCCGGCCTGTTGAAGCCCAGCGAGGGGCGCGCACTGTCCTTCGGGCAGCCGGTGACCGGCATCAATCCCAAGGCCGGATACATGTTCCAATCCGAGGCGTTGATGCCCTGGAAATCGGCCCTGGACAATGTTGCGGCCGGGCTGGAATTCCGCGGAGTCGCGAAATCGGACGCGCGGGAGCGCGCGCAGCCCTGGCTGGCCCGCGTCGGCCTGGACGGGTTCGGCGACCGTTTCCCGCACCAGCTTTCCGGCGGCATGCGCAAGCGCGTGGCGCTGGCCCAGACGCTGATCGTCGACCCGAAGATCATCCTGATGGACGAGCCCTTCTCGGCGCTCGACATCCAGACCCGCCAGATGATGGAGAACGAGCTGCTCGATTTGTGGGCGGCCGACCGCAAGTCGGTGGTCTTCATCACCCACGACCTGGAGGAGGCGATCGCCATGTCCGACCGGGTTCTGGTGTTGTCCGCCGGACCGGGCGCGCGGCTGATCGGCGAGTACCGCATCGACCTCGACCGTCCGCGCGACGTGGCTGAAATCCGCATGACCCCGCGCTTCCTAGCATTGCACCGGGAGATCTGGGGCCAGCTGCGCGACGAAGTGCTGAAGGGCTACGCCCAGACCAAGCTGCGGTGACGAGATCATGAAATCCCATGCCAAGCGCCTGCCGGGCCGCCCGGTCATCCTGCTGCTGCAACTCGCCGTCCTGATCGCCTTCCTCCTGGTCTGGCACATCCTGACCGACACCAAGATTCTCAGCCCCTTCTTCTTCGGCACGCCGGGGGCGGTGCTGGCCCGCACCTGGGCCGACTTCGCTTCGGGCGTCATCTGGTATCATCTGGGCATCACCCTGCTGGAGACGGCGCTGGCCTTCGTCATCGGTACGGTGGCCGGCATCGCCTTCGGCTTCTGGTTTGCCCGCGCGCCGCTCGTCTCCCTGGTGTTCGACCCGTACATCAAGGCGATCAACGCGCTGCCGCGTGTCGTGCTGGCGCCGATCTTCGCGCTGTGGCTGGGGCTGGGCATCTGGTCCAAGGTGGCGCTGGGGGTGACGCTGGTCTTCTTCATCGTCTTCTTCAACGTCTATCAGGGCGTGAAGGAGGTCAGCCCGGTGGTCCTGGCCAATGCCCGCATGCTGGGCGCCAGTTCCCGCGACCTGTTCCGGCATGTCTATCTGCCGTCCGCCCTGTCCTGGGTCTTCTCGTCCCTGCACACCGCCGTCGGCTTCGCCATGGTCGGTGCGGTTGTCGGCGAATATCTGGGTTCCGCCGCCGGGCTGGGCTACCGCATCCATCAGGCCGAAGGTGTCTTCGACACGGTCGGTGTCTTCTCCGGCATGCTGGTGCTGACGATCTTCGTCGTCCTGATCGACGCCGCCGTCACCATGATCGAGAAACGGCTGCTGCACTGGCGCCCGCAGGACAATCATGGCGGGCAGCACTGAAATTCAATTGGGGAGGGAAAAGATGAAACTGAAATCACTGATCACGGCCGCCGCGGTCATTCTGACGTTGGGAAGTGCCGGCATGTCAGCAGCCCAGCAGAAGCTTGAGAAGACCGATATCAAGATCGCGGTCGGCGGCAAGCCGCTTCTCTATTACCTCCCGCTGACGCTGGCCGAACGGCTGGGTTATTTCAAGGATGCCGGGCTAACTGTCGAAATCAGCGATTTCGGCGGCGGTGCCAAGAGCCTGCAAGCCTTGATCGGCGGGTCGGCCGATGTCGTCACCGGTGCCTACGACCACACCATCCAGATGCAGGCCAAGGGCCAGCCCATCGTCGCGGTGGCCCAGCTCGGCCGTTATCCCGGCATCGTGCTGGCCGCCGTCAACAAGGCCGGCACCGTCAAGTCGCTCAAGGATCTGAAGGGCAAGAAAGTCGGCGTGACCGCTCCCGGCTCCTCCACCAACTTCATGCTGAACCATGTGCTGACCTCCATGGGCATGAAACCGGAGGACGCGTCGGTCATCGGTGTCGGCGGCGGACCCAGCGCCATCGCGGCGATCAAGCGGGGCGAGATCGATGCCATCGTCAATCTGGATCCAGTGATCAGCCAGGCCCAGGCCGACGGTGACATCACCGTCCTCGCCGACACCCGGACCGAGAAGGGAACGCTCGACGTCTATGGCGGGCCATATCCCGCGGCAGTGCTCTACGCCAAGCCGGACTTCATCAAGGAGAATCCGAAGACCACCCAGGCGCTGGCCGACGTCTTCGTCCGCACCATGCTGTGGCTGAACAAGGCGAGCACCGACGACGTGCTGAAGGTGCTGCCGGAAGAGTATTTCCTGGGCAACAAGACGCTCTATGCCGAGGCCTTCGCGCATTCCAAGCCGACCTATTCGCCGGACGGCCGCTTCACCCAGGAGGGCGCCGATGCGGCGTTGAAGGTGCTGAAGGCATTCGACCCGGCGGTGGCTTCCGCGAGCATCGACCTGTCCAGGACCTACACCAACCAGTATGTCGAGGATGCGTTGAAGCGCCTGCAGAAATGATCTGCCCGGCGCCCGTCGGCCGGGCGTCAAAAACCCACAAAAAAATTATGGGCGCGGCATTTTGTCGCGCCCTTTTTCATGCAGCGCTGCCGTTAGACTGGACGAAATCGGTCCTGATTGCCTGCGGTCAGGCCCCCCATCCGACAGCGGAGTGCCCCATGGCAGAGGTGATATTCTACGCAATGGCCGGTTGCCCGGCGAATGCCAAGCAGAAGCAGCAGCTGGTTGCCGCCGGCCATGCACTGGTCGAGCGCGATCTTGCCACTGCCGACCTGACGACCGACGGTCTGCGCGCTTTCTTCGGCGACAAGGAGGTCGGGGCCTGGTTCAACCGTCGAGCCGCCGCGGTGAAGAGCGGTTCGGTCAAGCCCGACGCCCTTGACGAGGCTGGTGCGCTCGCCGCCTTGCTGGCCGACCGTGACCTGATCCGTCGCCCGCTGATCCAGGTCGGCGACCGCCGCGAATCCGGCTTCGATCCCACCACGCTCCATGCCTGGATCGGCTTGACGTCCGGCGAAAGCTGCGACGACAAGCACGCCCGCGGCCAGTGCGACCACGGGCACCAGCATTTCGTGAAGGCTCCGGCGGCCTGACCGCACTGCCCCCGTCCCGGCGACCAGCCGGGACGGGGGCAGGAAAGGGACGCCGGCTCAGCGCATCATCACTCCGGCGGAACCTCGCGCGGCTTGCGGTCCTCGCCGATGGCGACATAGGTGAACACGCCCTCCGTCACCTTGATCGGGTCGGAGCCGGAACGTTCGCGGCGCACCCAGGTTTCGATCCGGACCCGAAGCGAGGTGCGTCCGACCTTCTCGATTCGGGCGAAGCAGCTGACCTCGTCGCCGACGAAGACCGGCTTGTGGAAGGTCATGGCCTCGATGCCGACGGTGGCGACGCGGCCATGGCTGCGCCGCACCGCGACCGTACCGCCGGCCAGATCCATCTGTGCCAGCAGCCAGCCGCCGAAGATGTCGCCATTCGGGTTGGTGTCCGCCGGCATGGCGATGGCCCGCAACGCCGGGCCGTTGTCGAAGTCGTAACCGTCCACCGCGCTCATGCTTCCTCCGGCATCACGAAAATTTCGCACACAAAAGCTTGTGGCAACGCACTATAAACGCCCCAGGATACGCTTGCGCACCCCTGACGAAATTCCTATCATCCCGCCATGAGCGATCTTTTCGAGAACGCGGCCCCCAAGGCCGACAGCTACTCCGCCCAGGATATCGAGGTTCTGGAGGGGCTGGAACCCGTACGCCGCCGACCGGGCATGTATATCGGCGGCACCGACGACCGTGCGCTGCACCATCTGGTGGCGGAGGTGTTGGACAACGCCATGGATGAGGCGGTGGCCGGCCATGCCAGCCGGATCGACCTGGAGCTTGCCGCCGACGGTTCGGTGGTGGTGCGCGACAACGGCCGCGGCATCCCGATCGACGACCACCCGAAATATCCGGGCAAGTCGGCGCTCGAGGTCATCATGACCACGCTGCACTCCGGTGGCAAATTCTCCAACAAGGTCTACCAGACCTCGGGCGGCCTGCACGGCGTCGGCCTGTCGGTGGTGAACGCCCTGTCGGACCGGCTGACCGTCGAGATCGCGCGCGAAAAGCAGCTCTACGTCCAGGATTACAGCCGCGGCCTGCCACAGGGGCCGCTGGCCCGCAAGGGCAACGTCAACCGGCGCGGAACCACCATCCGCTTCCATGCCGACCCCGAGATTTTCGGCGAAACCGCCCATTTCGAGCCGCACCGGCTCTACCGCCTGGCGCGGTCCAAGGCCTATCTCTACCGCGGCGTCGAAATCCGCTGGAGCTGCGACCCGGCGCTGCTGTCGGTCGACGCCACGACGCCGGCCTCCGAGACGCTGCATTTCCCCGGCGGCCTGCAAGACTACCTGACGGCGGCGCTGAAGGACCGCAAAACGCTGACGCCGTCGCCCTTCGCCGGTTCGCTCGACTTTCCCAACGGCCAGGGCCGCGTCGAATGGGCGGTGGCATGGCCGGACGATGACGAAGGCTTCTCGCACACCTACTGCAACACCGTACCGACTCCGCTGGGTGGCACGCACGAGGCCGGCCTGCGCACCGCGCTGACCCGCGGTCTGAAGGCCTATGGCGAGTTGACCAGCAACAAGCGCGCCGGTCAGGTCACCGCCGACGACGTGATGGGCGAGGCCTGCATCCTGCTGTCCGTCTTCATCCGCGAACCGCATTTCCAGGGGCAGACCAAGGAAAAGCTGGTGACGGCGGAGGCGCAGCGCCTCGTCGAGGCCGCGGTGAAGGACCATTTCGACCATTGGCTGTCGGGCGATCCGGCCAGCGCCAACGCCTTGCTCGAGCGCCTGATCGAGAAGGCGGAGGAGCGGGCCCGGCGCAAGCAGTCCAAGGAGATGACGCGCAAGTCGGCGACCCGTCGCCTGCGCCTGCCCGGCAAGCTGGCCGACTGTTCGCGCAATTCCCCCGAAGGCACCGAGCTGTTCCTGGTGGAGGGCGATTCGGCCGGCGGTTCGGCCAAGCAAGCGCGCCAGCGCGAGACCCAGGCCATTCTGCCGTTGCGCGGCAAGATCCTGAACGTCGCCAGTGCGTCGGTCGACAAAATGAAGGCCAATCAGGAGCTGAACGACCTGACCCAGGCGCTCGGCTGCGGCATCGGCAAGGATTTCTCGACGGACAAGCTGCGCTATGAGCGGGTCATCATCATGACCGATGCCGACGTCGACGGCGCCCACATCGCCTCGTTGCTGATGACCTTCTTCTACCGCGAGATGCCGGGCCTGATCCAGGAAGGGCACCTGTATCTCGCCCTGCCGCCGCTCTACCGGCTGAGCCACGGCAACAAGCAGGTCTACGCCCGAGACGACGCCCACAAGGACGAGCTGCTGTCGCGGATGTTCAAGGGCAAGAAGCCCGACATCAGCCGTTTCAAGGGCTTGGGGGAGATGATGCCCGCCCAGCTGCGCGACACCACCATGGATCCGTCCAAGCGCTCCTTGTTGCGGGTGGTGGTGCCGAATGCCGCCGATCCGGAGGAAAAGCCGGAATGCGAGCGTACCCGCTCGCTTGTGGAAGACCTGATGGGCAAGCGGCCCGAGTTGCGCTTCAAGTTCATCCAGGACAACGCCAAGTTCGTGAAGGCCGACGACATCGACGTGTAAGCTACAGGAGTCCAGCGCGGATGAGGACCGGGACCGCGATGCTGTTCCGGGATGAAGTGGCAGATGACGACTCGTCCTGCGGTCGGGCACTCCCCATATCCAGGGCAGCGTTACCAATCCACGGTTCCACCATGCGTATGCTTCCGCCGCTCGCCGCCTTGTTTCTGGGGACTGCCTCTCTCTCCGCCTGTACGAATGAGCGGGTGGTGGCCAGCGAACCGGCACCGGCTTATACGCGGAGCGAGGTCGCCTATGCCGCTGGAAACCGTGACCTTCGGGTGGTCCTGCACGGCAACCCGTTCGGCCTGCCGGCGGATCGCTTTGCGGAAAAGGTTCTGCCCCACATGCAGAACCGCGCCGGAGTGGTCACGACCCTGACCACCACACCGAACGATACGGCAAGGCGTGACTACAAGGTGGTGCTGGCCTTCAATGTGGCCGAAACGATGCTGAACTCCTCCCTCTGTACCGATGGACCGATCCCGACGCGACCACCGGGAGGGCCCATCGTCGTGCAGGGAGCGTTCTGCCGGTCGGGCGGTGCGCTGACCTCCGCCACCGGCTGGCTCGACCGGCCGTTGGGGCCGGACGATCCCGATTTCCACTATCTGATCAGCGACATGACCTTTTCGCTGTTCCCGTCCCGCCGCGCCGACCTGTTCTGTGGCGCCATCGATTGCTGACGCCCGGTTGCAGCAGCAGGGTCAGCCCCGCAGCAGCCAGTCGCGCATCAGCGCCGTGACCGCCTGAGGCTGTTCCATCGCCGACAGATGGCCGCAATCCTCGATCAGGACCAGGCGGGCGCCCGGGATGGCCGCGGCCATCTCCTCGTGGAGGTCGGGCGGGGTCAGGACGTCCTGCCGGCCGCAGACGACCAGTGTCGGGCAGGAGATTGCAGGCAGGCCCGGACGGCTGTCGGCACGGCCGATGATCGCGTCCTGCTCGCGGGCGTAACCGTCGACGCCCACCCGCTCCATCTGCGCCAGCACCGCGCGGACGAATCCCTCGTCGGTCATGCGGTCGGAGTGGATCAGGCGGGGCAGGGCGGCGCGGATGACTTGAGCGTATTTGCCGGCACGGGCGAGCGCCACCGCCTCGCGGCGCGTCGCGCTCGCCTCCGCCGTATCGGGACGGGCGTTGGTGTCGAGCAGGGCCAGACGTTCCACCCGTTCCGGTGCACGCCGCAGGATTTCCAGCGCGACATAGCCGCCCATCGACAGGCCGGCGACGGCGAAGCGCTCCGGGGCCGCGGCCAGCACGGTGTCCGCCATTCCGGCGATGCTGCTGCACATGGCCAGTTCGACCACCTGCGGGTCGCTGATGTCGGCGAGATGCCTGACCTGATGGTCCCACAGCGCGGCATCCAGCGGCATGCCGGGCAGCAGGATCAGGGTGGGGCGCGTTGTCATGCCAGACTCTCCTGCGTTCATTTCACCAACGCGCTGACGACCTTGAAGACCGGGGTGCCGGCCCGCTCCATCCATTCGAACAGCACCATCTCGGTGGTGACGATGGTGACGCCGGCGGCACGCATCCGCTCAAGCGCCGCGGCATGGTTGGCAGGGGTGCGCGACGACACCGCGTCGGCCACCAGATACACCGAACGCCCCTGCTGGCGCAGCCCCAGCGCGGTCTGCATCACGCAGACATGGGCCTCCGTCCCGCACAGCACGATCTGCGGGCGCTTCAGTTCCACGATGGCTGTATTGAAGGCCGGCTCGCCGGTGCAGCCGAAGGTGATCTTCTCGATCACCGGGGTGCCGGCAGGCAACTCGGCGCGCACCGCCTCGATCGTCGGCCCCAGGCCGCGCGGATACTGCTCGGTGACCAGCACCGGTACGGAAAGGGCGGCGGCGGCCTTCAGCAGCATGCCGGTGTGGCGGACGACGCGGCCGGACTCGTGGATGGCCGGCAGCAGACGTTCCTGGACGTCCACCACCACCAGCACCGATTCCTGGGCATGTAGAATCATCGAATGCACTCGACCGTTCGATTTGGGGCGTTGGCCCCGGATCATGGCGTCGGCAATGACCGCGACTCGCGGTACCGCCGTCCAGCACCCTACCGCAGGCTGCCCATTTCGCCAACGCGGCGTGTTTTCACGCCTATTTTCGGAATGGGAACATCGCATCTATTGACATGCAGCCATGACTTCCTATTCTTCGGCCCTATCCAGGCGTCGAGCGTTGCTCGCTCGATTTGCGCACTCCAGAACAGAAACAGGTTGGATGCTTTTTTCGGAACTTGGGCTTGGCCCTGACGTCCTGCGCGCTATCGAGGACAAGGGTTACACCCAACCGACGCCCATTCAGGAACAGGCGATTCCCTGTGTCCTGCAACGCCGCGACGTGCTGGGCTGCGCGCAGACGGGCACCGGCAAGACGGCGAGCTTCACCTTGCCCATGATCGACATCCTGGCATCGGGGCGCGCCCGTGCGCGGATGCCGCGGTCATTGATCCTGGAGCCGACGCGTGAGCTGGCGGCCCAGGTTTCGGAAAGTTTCGAGACCTACGGCAAGCACCACAAGCTCAGCATGGCTCTGCTGATCGGCGGAGAAACCTTCACCGAGCAGGTGAAGAAGCTTGACCGTGGGGTGGATGTGTTGATCGCGACTCCGGGTCGACTGATCGACCTGTTCGAGCGCGGCAACATCATGCTGAACGACATCAAGGTCTTCGTCATCGACGAGGCAGACCGCATGCTCGACATGGGATTCATTCCCGACATCGAGCGAATCGTCAGCAAGCTGCCGAAGAACCGCCAGACCCTGTTCTTCTCCGCCACCATGCCGCCGGAAATCCGCCGGTTGGCCGATGCATTCCTGAACGATCCGATGGAGATTTCCGTCGCTCCGCCCGCGTCGCCGGCCGAAACGGTGACACAGGCGATGGTTCTGGTCCAGGAGATGGACAAGCGCCGGGCGCTGCGTCATCTGCTGCAGACGGAAGACGTCAAGAACGCCTTCATCTTCTGCAACCGCAAGCGCGACATCGCCGTCCTGCAGAAGTCGCTGGAACGCCATGGCTTCAACGTCGGCGCGCTGCACGGCGACATGGTGCAGTCGAAGCGCACCGAGACGTTGGAGCGGTTCAAGCAGGGCGAGATCACGCTGCTGGTTTGCTCAGACGTTGCCGCACGCGGCATCGACGTGCAGGGGCTGAGCCACGTCTTCAATTTCGATGTGCCGCTCACGCCGGACGATTATGTCCACCGCATCGGCCGTACCGGTCGCGCCGGCAAGCAGGGCCGCGCGTTCATGCTCGCCACGCCCGACGACACCAAACTGGTCGGCGCCATCGCGCGCCTCATCAAGCGGGAGATTCCAATGATCGCCATCGACGGCCTGGAGACGGCCGAGTTCGGCGAGGAAGACAGCAGCGCCCGCCGGCGTGGTCGCGGTGGCCGTGGCGTCAAGACAGAGGCGCGGCCTGCCCGTGGCGGCCGCGAGGAACGGGCTCCGCGTGAAGAGCGTGCGCCGCGTGACGACCGTCCTGTCCGGGAAGAGCGCGTTGCCCGTGAGGAGCGTCCGGTTCGTGAGGAGCGCCAGCCCCGCGAATCGCTCGCTGCCGCCGAGGCCCGCCGCAACAACGATCCGCGCCGTGACCGCGACCGTGATCGCCGCCGTCGCCGCGACGAGGATGATGACGACATGCCGGTGATCGGCTTCGGCGACCATATGCCGGCCTTCATGCTCCGTTCCGCCCGCCCGCGCCCGTCCGTCGAGACCACGACCGACTCGTCGCAGGAGGGCTGAGACCGTGCAGACCATCTTCGTCATGGTCAAATGCGATCTCGGCAAGGCCTATGAAGTCGCCGATCAGGCCGTGCAGTTGATCGAGCAGGTGTCGGAAGTGCATTCCATTTCCGGGCAATACGACCTGCTGATGAAGTGCTACCTGAAGCAGGACGATGACATCGGCCGTTTCGTGACCGAGCATGTGCAGACCCTGCCGGGGGTGCGTGATACATTCACGCTGATCGCTTATAAGGCCTTCGCATAAGGGCCTTCCTATAGGATGCCGATATTTCGGATAAAGAAGGCCGGGCAGTTTGCCCGGCCTTCTTTTTTTGGACGCAAGGGCAGGGCCGTGGTGCCCGGCTGGCGATGTGGCCTATTCCCCCGTGGCGCATCCCGGCTTCAATCCCGGGTCTTTGGCAAAGCCGCCGTCGTCGGCCTGCTTGTCGGCGCCATAATCCGGGTTGATCCCTTCCGCCAGGGCGGCGAGGCGGTGGGCGGTGGCGACGCGCGCTTCGCGTTCCACGGCACGGTAATGGTCGATCACCTGCTCGCCGAAGGCGGTCAGCACGGTGCCGCCGCCATGCTTGCCGCCGACCGCGGCGCTCACCACCGGCTCTCGGAAGATGCGGTTGAGATCGTCCACCAGCAGCCAGGCCCGGCGGTAGGACATGCCCAACGCCCGTCCGGCCGCGGAGATGGAGCCGGTTTCGCGTATCCGTTCCAGCAGCATGATCTTACCGGGCCCGACCGAGCCGCCACTGTCGAAGTCAATGCGAATCCGCATGCGGGTCATGGCTGCGCCTTCCTTCTCAACGCTCGGCGGAGGCGAGGCCATCGCCGCTCCATGCGCCGGTTCGGAAGAATTCGCCGATCCGGGCGATCCACGGATCGATGTCCAGCCCCGAAGCCGCCAGCCAGTCGCGGTTGAAGTAGGTGCCCATGTAACGGTCGCCCGGATCGCAGATCAGAGTGGCTACACTGCCCTGCCGGCCGTCGCGCATCATGCCGGCGATCAGCTCGATCGCGCCGACCAGATTCGTGCCGGTGGAACCGCCGCAGGCGCGGCCGAGCCGGTCGCGCAGCACCCAGACTGCGGCGATGCTCGCCGCATCGGGCACGCGGATCATGCGGTCGATCACCGTCGGCTGGAAGGATGGTTCAACAGTCGGGCGCCCGATTCCCTCGATGCCGGAGCCGCGGCCGACATGGGCCTTGGGGTTGTCGTCGCGGAAGCCCTCGAAGAAGGCCGAATGCTCCGGATCGGCGACGCACACCCGCGTGGGCAGCCTGCGATAGCGCACATAGCGCCCCATGGTGGCGGAGGTACCGCCGGTTCCGGCGCCGCAGACGATCCAGTCCGGCACCGGGTGCGGTTCCTGGGCAAGCTGCTCGAAGATCGACTGGGCGATGTTGTTGTTGCCGCGCCAGTCGGTGGCGCGCTCGGCATAGGTGAATTGGTCCATGAAATGGCCGGCGCAGTCATGGGCCAGCCGTTGCGCCTCGGCGCAGACCTCCGATGCCCGCTCCACCATATGGCAGCGGCCCCCATAGAACTCGATCTGCGCGATCTTGGCAGGAGAGGTATTGCGCGGCACCACCGCGACGAACGGCAGCCCGAGCAGCTGGGCGAAATAGGCCTCGGAAACCGCGGTGGAACCGGACGAGGCCTCGATCACCGTCGTCCCGTCACGCACCCAGCCGTTGCAGATCGCATAAAGGAACAGCGACCGTGCCAACCGGTGCTTCAGGCTGCCGGTCGGGTGGGTCGACTCGTCCTTCAGGTACAGCGTGATCCCTTGGGCGGCCGGGATCGGCAGCCGCAGCAGATGGGTGTCGGCGGAACGGTTCACATCCGCTTCGATGCGCCGCAGCGCCTCGTCGAGCCAGCCCCGGCGGGTGGTGGTTGCGTCGGCTGCGGGGAGGGGGGTGCTCATGGAATCCTGTCCGGCGTTTGGCTGTGGTCATCCATAGCGCGGATCGTCGCGGATTGCATCCGGCGCGGCACCTCCCATGCCGCAGCCCTTTATCCCTGCCGGATGCGGGCGACGAAGGCGGACACCTCGGTCAGCATGCGGTCGGCGCGCTCGCCCACCTTGCGCGCCGCGGATGCGACCTCGGCAGAGGCCTGGCCGGTGGCGGTGGCGTGGTTGCACACCATGCTCAGGCTGTTCGACACCGACGTCACTCCCTGTGCCGCCTCGTTGACGTTCTGGCTGATGTCGCGGGTTGCGGCACCCTGCTCCTCGATGGCGGCCGAGATGCTGGAGGCAACATCGTTCACCGTCTCGATGACGCCGCCGACCCCGCGCATCGCCTCGACCACCGAGGCGGTGGCGTCGGTCATCGCGGAAATCTGGGCCTGGACGTCATCGGTCGCCTTGGCCGTCTGGTTGGCGAGATTCTTCACTTCGCTCGCAACCACGGCGAACCCCTTGCCAGCCTCGCCGGCGCGCGCCGCTTCGATGGTGGCGTTCAGCGCCAGCAGATTGGTTTGCTCGGCGATGGAACGGATCAGGTCGACCACCTCCACCGTGCGGCGGGCGACACCGTCCAACTGCTCGATCAGCGAATAGGTGCGGCGCACATCCTCCAAGGCCCGGGCCGAACCGGCTGTCGATTCGGCGATCTGCTGGGCGATTTCCCGGATGGAGGCAGCCAGTTCCTCGGTGGCACCGGCCACCGCCTGCACGTTGCCGGAGGTGGTTTCAGCGGCACCGGCGGCGCTCCCCATCAGGCGGGTGGTCTGTTCGGCGCCGCTGCTCATGGCGCCGGAGGTGTGGGTCAGTTGACCGGCGGATTCGGCGACGCTGCGAACCAGCGCCCCGACGCTGCTCTCGAACTCGTCGGCCAGGCGGGCCATGTCGACGCGCCGTGCCTGCTCGGCCTCCTGCTCCAGCGCGGCATGGCGCCGGCGCAACTCCTCGGCCTCCATCGCACTGAGGCGGAGCGTTTCGACAGAGCGGGCGAGCGCCCCGACCTCGTCGCTGCGGGCGGTGCCGGCCACTTCTGTGCCGAGTTCGCCCTTGGCAATGCGGTCAGTGGCACTGCCGATGGAGTCCAACCCCTTGGAGATGCGAGTGACCATTCGGAAACCGACCAGCCCGAGCAGCAGCGCGGTAACCAGCGTGACCGCCAGCGTCTCGATCAGCGTCCGCTGGAAGGCGGCGTCGACATCGTCGATATAGACGCCCGTGCCGATCATCCAGCCCCAGGGCTCGAAGATCGCGGCCAGCGCCAGCTTCGGCATCGGTTCGGTACCGCCGGCCTTGGGGAAATTGTATATCAGGAAGCCGTCGCCGCTGCGGGCCGAGTCGATCAGTCCGCGGATCACCAGCACGCCGTTGCTGTCCTTGAAGTCAGCCAGCTTGCGGGTGCCCTCCAGGTCGGGGCGCACCCCGTGGAACATGTTGGTGCCATCGAAGAGATAGCCGAACATATACTCATTGCCGAAATAGCGGATGGCCCGCAGTTCGCCCTTGGCGCGGCTCTGAGCCTCCTCCCGGCTGAACTCGCCCTTGGCAGCGCGCGCCTCGTAGGCCTGCATGATCGACAGCGACGTCTGCACCACCGCTTGGATTGAGTTGCGGTAGCCCTCGACCATCGTCGTGCGCTTGGACGTTGCCGACCAGATGCCGGCCGCGAGGATGGCGACGAGGAACAACCCCTGAAGGATCAGGAGCTTTGCCTTGATGCTGTGAAGTCTGGTGATCATTGCCTGTTTTCCCCCACACCCGCGCCACAGGCCTCCGCCGCCTTTGGGGAGAGGGCATCGACGCTCGGACGGCCGCATCAATTCAAAAACACTAATGTAGAGTCGCTTCGATACTGGACTATGGCCGGTAAGTCCAATCTCTAATGCGCACCTAGGATTAATCCGGATGTGCGTCGCGCCGGTTGTGACCATCCGGCAACCACCGGGTTACGTCCGACGGGGAAGTCTGGCAGGATGCCGGGCATGACGCTGATCGCTTATCCGCTGTCGGGAGCGCTGCCCGACATCCGACCGGCGCGCCCTACGCGCGACTGGATCGACGCCCTGCCCGAGCAGTACGGCTACCGCTGCCTGCCGCTCAACATCGCCAGCATGCATGGGTGGGAGGTGTGCTGCCCAGTGCGGGCCACAGCGGTATGGAACGGCGGCACCGGTGTCGACGCCATCCGCATCACGGCGGACGAACCGCATCCGCTGCTGCCGGCCAGCCATTTCGGCAGCGGTGTGCTCACATTCCACGTCGCGGCACTGTTCCGTACGCCGCCGGGCGTCAACCTGATGGTCACCGGGCCGCTGAACCACCCGAAACACGGCATCGTCGGGCTGTCGGGCATCATCGAGACCGACTGGTCACCCTATCCCTTCACCATGAATTGGAAGTTCACCGCACCTGACGTGCCGGTCACTTGGGAGAAGGGCGAACCCTTCGCCCACCTGATGCCGGTTCAGCGGGGTCTGGTGGAGAGCCTGACGCCTGAGGTCCGCGATCTGGACAGCGATCCGGAGACGGCCGCGCAGTACCGGGCCTGGGCCGAGTCGCGCAGCCGCTTCAACACCGACCTGAAGACCCCCGGCAGCACGGCAGCCCAGGAACGCTGGCAGAAGGGCTATTACCGTGGCCGCCAGCCGGACGGCGCCGATGGCCCACCCGACCACGAGATCAAGGTCAGGCCGAAGCCCTTTCCCAACCGGTAAATCCGTAAAACCGGCGCTTTACAGCGTGTTCTGAATGCTGCGGACGAACTCCGGCAGACCGACCTGCCGGCGGCGGCGCAGCCGTTCCGCGTGCAGGATCGACGCGACCGCGGCGATGCTCTCGTCGACGTCGCTGTTGACGATGACGTAGTCGTATTCCGGCCAGTGGCTGATCTCGTTGGAGGCCTTGGCCATGCGGTTGGCGATGACCTCCTCCGAATCCTGGCCACGGCCGCGCAGGCGGCGTTCCAGCTCCGTGACCGACGGAGGCAGCACAAAGACGCTGACCAGATCGTCGCGGGCGTTCTGAGCCAGTTGCTGAGCACCCTGCCAGTCGATGGCGAACAGCACGTCACGGCCGGCTCCCAGCGCGTCCTCCACCGCCATGCGCGGCGTGCCGTAGCAGTTGCCGAAGACGCGGGCATGCTCCAGCAGGTCGCCGCTCTCGGCCATGCGGTCGAAGCGCTGCTGGTCGATGAAATGATAGTCGAGTCCGTCGACTTCGCCCGGCCGCATGGCTCGCGTGGTGACCGACACGGACATGGTGATGCCGGTATCGCGCTCGAGCAGGCCGCGGGCAATGGTTGTCTTGCCGGCGCCGGACGGCGAGGACAGCACCAGCATGAAGCCGCGCCGGTGAATGAGAGATGAGGTGGTCGGGGCCATGGCGATCACTCGATGTTCTGGACCTGCTCGCGAAGCTGCTCGATCGAGGCTTTCAGCGAGAGGCCGATGCGGGTCAGTTCGACGTCTGCGGATTTGGAGCACAGGGTGTTGGCCTCACGGTTGAACTCCTGGCACAGGAAGTCGAACCGGCGGCCGATGGCGCCACCCTCCGCCATCAGGTCGCGGGCGGCCTGGATGTGGGCGCGCAGGCGGTCCAGCTCTTCCCGCACGTCGGCCTTGCCGATCAGGATGGCCGCTTCCTGGGCAAGCCGCTCTTCGGGCAAGGCCGGGAAGGATCCGAGGATGGCGGCGACCTGGGCACGCAGTTTCTCGCGCAGCGCCTCGGGCTGGGTGGAGGCGCAGGCCGCGGCGGCATCGACCAGCCGGGCGATTTCGTCGAGATGGCGGTCCAGCACCTCGGCGATGCGCTTGCCCTCGGCGATCCGGTTGACGACCAACAGGTCGACCAGCTTGGTGAGGTCAAGCTTGAGCGCCGATTCGACGCGCTCACGCGCCTCGGTCTGATCCTCTTCCACCGGCTCGATGATGCCGCGGACGGCCAGCAGCGAATCCAGACGCGGCGGCGCGGCGCCGGCCCCCTCGATCTCGCGGGCGAGTTCCAGCACCTGGGCCAGAAGCACGCGGTTGATGCGCAGGTGCGATACGTCCTGGGCACGGTTGACGGTCAGCGTCAGGTTGACGTTGCCGCGCGCCAGCCGCTTCGGCAGGTCGGCGCGGGCCGCCGCTTCGATGCTGTCGAAACCCGACGGCAGGCGGCAGCGCAGGTCGAAGCTGCGACCGTTGACGCTTTTGGCCTCGAAGGTCCAGGAATAGCCATCGCCGTGCCCGTCGACGCGTGCGAATCCGGTCATGCTGGCTATGACGGGGCGTTGGGCGGGCAAGGCGGCCTCATTTTAAAAGCGGTGTCGGGTTTGCGGAGCTTATAAACTCGACAGTAGCCGACAACAAGCTCCGGCACCATCCGGCAACCGGCGGACAGGGCAGAGGTTTCATGAAGCAGCCACGTTCCATCGTCATCACCGGTGCCTCCAGCGGCATCGGCGAGGCCCTTGCCGTCCTCTATGCCGCTCCGGGCGTGGCCCTGGCGCTGACCGGCCGCGACACCGTGCGGCTGGAGGAGGTGGCCGCACGCTGCCGCGCCGCCGGGGCCAATGTCGCGGTCGCTGCCGTCGATGTGGCCGACCGGGCTGCGATGGCGGACTGGCTGCAGCGAATCGATGCAGGAGCGCCGGTCGATCTTCTGATCGCCAATGCCGGCATGTCGGCCGGCACGGGTGCCGGCGGCGAGACGGAGGAACAGGCGCGCCGCATCCTGGCCGTCAACATCGACGGCGTGCTCAACAGCATCCATCCGCTGCTGCCGGCGATGCGCGCGCGGGGGCGGGGACAGATCGCCCTGATGGCCTCGCTTGCCGGGTTCCGCGGCTTGCCGGGGGCTCCGGCCTATTGCGCCAGCAAGGCGATGGTACGGGTCTATGGCGAGGCGCTGCGCGGAGATCTGGCCGAATCGGGGATCGGCGTGTCGGTGATCTGCCCGGGATTTGTCAAGAGCAGGATGACGGCGGTCAACCGTTTCCCCATGCCCTTCCTGATGGAGACGGCGGACGCCGCCCTGGTCATCCGCCGTGGGCTGGAGCGCAACGCCGCAAGGATCGCCTTCCCCTGGCCGATGATGGCCGCGGTCTGGCTCCTGGCGTTGCTGCCGCCGGCCTGGACCGACCGACTGCTGCGGCAGGCGCCCCGCAAACCCTGACCGGGCCGGGCGTCAGTCGACCTTGGCGTGGGCGATGGCTTCGCGGACGCTGACGCCCTTGCGCAGGATGTTGTCAACCGCGCGGCCCTGGACCAGGTTGATCCCCATCTTGTGGGCATAGACCAGACTGGAAACGCTGTCGCAGCGCGCCAGGATGAATTTGCAGCGATCCTGCTCGGCGATGCGCTCGCGGAAATACTTCTCGAAGCTCGGCTCCATCTCCAGCATGTCGTTCGACCAGAAGATCTTGGCGTAGTCCGCGTTCAGGTATTCAAGGTCGAAATTCGTCACCCAGAACGGGTTCAGCCCGTCGACCGCGATCTGATACCGGCGGTCCTGCGCGAACTCCACCACCTCGTTGAACAGCGGCAGATTCTCGATCAGGTCGCCCTTCGATACCTCGAGCACGACCTGCCCGCGGAAGTCGATCGGCAGCCGTTCGTCGAACTTCACGAAGCCGGTGGAGATCACGGTGGACAGGTTGATGTTGATGCCGATCCGCCGCCCGCGCATGAAGCTGAGCCCATGGTTCAGCGCCCGCAGCACCGACTGGTCGAGGTTGGCGGTGAAGTAGTTGAACAGCCACTTGTTGGCCGTGATGTCGTAATCCGGGCAGAGCCGCTCCTGCAGCAGCTTGATCGAGATGTAGAGCTCGTAATACTCCATGTCGGCTTCGCCGCCGCCGATGTTGGCGATGCCCTGGTTGAACAGGAAGGGGGACAGGTCGAACATCTGCATCGAGCGTTCGAGCTTGCCCAACTCCTCCAGGGTGATCGGCGGCTTCGTTTCGGTGACGTGGTGGCCCGTCTCCGTCGCCTGCAGTTCCTCGATGAAACGGATGACGTTGATGAAGTTCAACGCCAGTTCCATGATGGAATAGAGCGAATATTCCTTGTAGGGATTCGGCCCGGTCAGCGTCGTCTTCGACAGGAAGACCTGCTCCACCGTCTGGCAGACATCGGTCACTCCGGTCAGCTTCAGCCCCTTGTAGAGGACGATGACGTCGCCGTTTGAGATGTTGAAGGACTGGAGGTAGGACGCCTTGCTCGCCAACTCCTGGATGATGCTACGCACCATCATCTGGCCGGTCGGGTCGCGATCCTTCAGCAGTGACAGGTGCATATGGATCAGCCGCATGCCCTGCAGCTCGTTCTTGGCGGACCGCAGCAGGTTCAGCAGCTTGTCGTTGTCGAACTCGGGCTTCTGATCCTTGGCGGCGGCGACGGCGGCCTGCTTTTCCGTGGTGGAAAGCCGGACACGGTCCCGTCCCATCGGTGGTCTGCCGCCAAACCTGCTCATCGGTGCTTCACTCCCAAAACAAGCCTCGCGCCTGCCAACCATCCGTATCGCCGGCTGCTCTTTTCTCGGCAGCCCTCATTTCCGGCCTGGGGTTCGAAACCCCGACCGCATGGTCGCCGCGCAAATCCTGCGGAGCCGAACCTATGTTAACTGTAACTGTCCTTAAAAAGCCCTTAAGGAACAAGTCCGGGCATTGCCCTGCCCGGACGTCCGCAAAGGCATTGCAATCATCGAAGCGACGCCATCCGAAAAGGTCAAGTTTCCGATTCGGCCGGCTGGGCAACCGGGCGCGGTTCCCCAGCAGGAACGATGCGGACGCGGCGTTCGATGACCGCCAAACCGATCTTTCCGTGCTTCAACGCCAGCGCATCATTGCCGAACAGTTCGCGCCGCCATCCCTGCATCGCCGGAATGTCGGCGGAATCATCGGCGGCCAGCGCCTCCAGATCGGCCGAGGACGCCACCAGCTTCGCCGCGACGTTGTTTTCGTCGCACTTCATCTTCAGCAGGACCCGCAGAAGTTCGACGATGGGTTGCAGTCCGGGTGGGGGTTCCTCGCGCGGTTCGACGTGGGGCAGGGCGCTGTCCGGCAGGTCGAGGCCCGCCTGCACCGCAGCCATCACGTCGGTCCCTTGCCGCCCTTCGGCGAAACCGCGGCCTAGCCCGCGGGTGCGGGCGAGGTCGTCGACGGTGGTGGGGGCGTGGGCGGCGATTTCCAGCAGCGCCTCGTCACGCAGCACGCGTGACCGCGGCTGGTCCCGGCGCTGGGCCTCGCGCTCGCGCCATGCCGCCAGTTCCTTCAGGATCGCCATGAAGCGGGGCTTGTTGGTCCGGACCTTCAGCCGCATCCAGGAACTCTCCGGATCGACCTGATATGTCTTCGGGTCGGTCAGGATCGCCATCTCCTCCTCCAGCCAGTGCGACCGGCCGGACCGCGCGAGGCGGCGCTTCAGCTTCTCGTAGGCCGGACGCAGGTGGATGACGTCGGAAAGCGCATAGGTCAACTGCCGCTCGGTCAGCGGGCGGTGCGACCAGTCGGTGAAGCGGCTGGACTTGTCGATGCGGGCGCCTGCCAGCTTGGTGACCAGGGTCTCATATCCGACGCTCTCGCCGAAGCCACAGACCATCGCCGCGACCTGGGTGTCGAACAGCGGGTGCGGAATCTGGCCGGAAAGGTGCCAGAAGATTTCCACGTCCTGGCGGGCGGCGTGGAACACCTTGAGGATCGACGCATCGTTCATCAGCGCGAACAGAGGCGTCAGGTCGATGCCTTCCGCCAGTGGGTCGATGGCGACCGCGATGTCGGGCCCGCCGATCTGGACAAGGCACAGTTGGGGCCAATAGGTCTTTTCCCGCAGGAACTCGGTATCGACCGTGATGAATTCGGCCCCTGCCAGTGACTGACAGAAGGCCTGCAGGGCGTCGGTTGTCGTGATGAGCGTCATGGTTGCTTCATACACGACCGTGCGGGCGCGTGAAAGTCCGCCGACGCACCGGCTTGCGTGTGAACGCATCGAGACGCAACGGGGGAGGCTCGGACGGCGATTTTCAACCGGGGCTTAGCGGTGTGGCCTGCCGTTTGCGGGTCAGGCTCACCGCGGCGCCGGGCCTATATGCCATGGCGGATAGCTTCACGACGACGCTCAAGACCGAATAGGTCGACGGCCGCACTTATGCCGAAATCGTCCAGGCACGGGCCTGCATCGTTTGCTTCATAGACAAGCTGTATAATCGACAGCGATTCCCCTGGCTTCGATGTCGGCGATCTTGCGTCGACGGGTGCCAGCGGGCAAAACAGACAGGTTGCTCCACGGCGAAAAGCAGGCCGAATCCGGTTATCGCGCAGCCGGATGCCGGGAAGAACGGTATAAAAACTCCCGAAACATCAGAGGCTTAGCGCGCCGTCTATCAGAGGCAGCACCGTAACCAGCGCCCCGGCAGGCTCCGGATCGGCGTTGGGTTCCCGCGGGATCAGGCAATCGGCCTGGGCATAGAGCGAGGTCAGGGCGCTGTCCTGCCGGGCGAAGGGCGTGACGGTGAGGGCACCGTCGCCGTCGGCTGCCAATGTTGCACGGAGATAGTCCTCTCGGCGGTCGTTGGCCCGCAGCCCAACGGTCAGGCGGGCGCGCAGCGGCAGCCGGTCGTCCTCCGGCGGCAGCCCCTGCAGGACACGCAGGATCGGCCGCAGGAACAGCAGTGCGGTGACACCGGTGGAAACCGGGTTGCCGGGCAGCCCGAGCAGTGGCACCGCTCCGGCCCGGCCGAACATCAGCGCCTTGCCCGGCCGCATCGCCACGGCCTGCACGTCGAGCGCGACGCCGCTTTCAGCCAGAACGTCGCGCACGAGGTCGTAGTCGCCCTGGGCGGCGCCCCCCGTGGTGACCAGTAGGTCACAGCCGGCCGCCCCCTTCGCCATGGTCGCGACGCTGTCCGCCGTATCCTTGGCGACACCCAGATTGTGGGCGAGGCCGCCCTGTGCGGCAATCAGCGCGCACAGGCCGAGCGCGTTGGTGCTGACGATCTGGCTCGGCCCGAGCGGGTCGCCGGGTAGGGCGATCTCGTCGCCGGTCGCCAGCACGGCGATCCGCGGCCGGCGATGCACCGTCAGCCAAGGCACGTTGCCGCCGGCCGCCAGCGCGATGTCGCGCGCCGTCAGGCGCCGTCCCTTCGGCAGCAGTTCCTGCCCGGCGGCGAAGTCGAAACCGGCACGGCGCACGAAACGGCCGGCGGCCACCGAGCGGCCGACCTGGACGATTGCGTCGTCGGCGTGGCAATCCTCCTGCATTACCACGGCGTCCGCACCGTCGGGCAGGGGAGCGCCGGTGAAGATGCGCACCGCTTCGCCCGCGCCGACGCTGCCGGCGAAGGCATGGCCGGCGGCGGATTCGCCGGTGCGGCGCAACGGCACCGGACGGTCGGCGGTCGCGGCGGCAATGTCGGCGGCGCGCACCGCCCAGCCGTCCATCGCTGCCGCATGGAAAGGCGGCTGGGTCAGGCGGGACACCACCGGTTCCGCCAGCACGCGCCCAAGCGCGTCGGGCAGGGCGACCGTCTCCGCCGGCAGGGGGGCGAAGGCCGACAGGATGCGGGCGCGCGCCTCTGCGACGGAGATCATGTCATCAGGCTCCGGTTGACGGCGGCGTGGTGGATATTGAGGATTTGGCAGCCCCCCATTCGCCGCTCTTGCCGCCGGCCTTGTGCAGCAGGCGCACGTCGGTGATGGTCATGCCGCGGTCCACCGCCTTGCACATGTCGTAGACGGTCAGCGCCGCGACGGTGACGGCGGTCAGCGCCTCCATCTCAACCCCGGTCTGCCCCTTCAGCTTGCAGGTGGCGGTGAGGTCGACCGCGTTGCGCGCCGGGTCGCAGGACAGGTCGACCTTGACCGAGGTCAGCATCAGCGGATGGCACAGCGGGATCAGGTCCGGCGTGCGCTTGGCGCCCATGATGCCGGCAAGCCGGGCGACCGACAGCACGTCGCCCTTCTTCACGCCGCCCTGCATGATCAGCGCCAGCGTCTCCGGCTGCATCGACACGGTGGCGGCGGCGGTTGCCGTGCGTTCGGTGTCCGCCTTGTCGGAGACATCGACCATCACCGCCTTGCCCTCGGCGTCGAAATGGGTGAAGCCGCTCATGCGACGGTCTCCGGCACGGGATGTGGAACGGGGATGTTCAAGGGCTTTTCCATGAAGACGCTGACCCCGTTCTCTTGATAGCAGGCGTAGGGGCCGCGGTCGGTGAAGCCGGCCTTGCGGTAGAGGGCGAGCGCCTCGTGCTGGTGGATGCCTGATTCGAGGAGCAGGGCGGTCAGACCTTCCGCCCGCGCCTGCTCCTCCAGCCGGGCCAGCAGCCGTTCGCCGATGCGGTGGCCACGGGCTGCCGGGTCGACGAACATCCGCTTGACCTCGCCATAGCCGGCCGGATCGATCCGCAGGGCGGCGCAGCCGGCCGGCAAGCCGTCCTTGCGGGCGACGAAGAAGCGGACATCCGGCGCTTCCAGGGAGTCGATATCCAGCAGGTGGCAGGTCTCGGCCGGGTAGAGGTCGAGCAGATAGCGGTCGAGCGCGGCGACCAGGGCGATCACGGCGTCCTGGCGTGGGCTTTCCGCGGCGATGACGATGTCCGGCACCTCTCGCACTCCTCCATTCACGCCAGGCGGGTCAGGCCGCTGCCAGCAGCGCGCGGGTCGCCGCCGTGACGTCGGCCTGCCGCATCAGCGATTCGCCGACCAGGAAACAGCGCGCCCCGACCTTCGCCATGCGGGCGAGGTCGGCCGGGCCGTAGAGTCCGCTTTCCGCCACCAGCATGCGGTCTGCCGGCACGTTGGCCGCCAATTCCTCCGTCGTTGCGATGTCGACGGCCAGGGTCTTGAGGTTGCGGTTGTTGATGCCGAGAAGCGGCGTCCTCAGCAGCAGCGCCCGCTCCAGTTCGGTGCGGTCATGCACCTCGACCAGCACGTCCAGCCCCTGGGCGATCGCCGCATCCTCGATCTCCGCCGCCTGGGCGTCGGACAGCGAGGCCATGATGATCAGGATGCAGTCGGCCCCCAGGGCGCGGGCCTCGACGATCTGGTAGGGGTCGACCATGAAGTCCTTGCGCAGGACCGGCAGGTCGACCGCGGCGCGGGCGGCCACCAGATATTCGTCGCAGCCCTGGAAATAGGGCTCGTCGGTCAGCACGGACAGGCAGCTCGCCCCGCCATCGCGATAGGCGCGCGCGAGGGCCGGCGGATCGAAATCGGCGCGGATCAGCCCCTTGGATGGGCTGGCCTTCTTGATCTCGGCGATGAGCCCGTAGCGGCCGGCCTCGACCGCAGCGCCCAGCGCGCGGATGAAGCCGCGCGGCGGGTTGGCCTCTGTGGCGGCCTTGGCGGCGGCCTCGACCTCCGACAGCGGGCGGGCAGCCTTGCGGGAGGCCACCAGCGCGCGCTTGTCGGCATTGATGCGGGTCAGAACGTCGCTCATCAGGCCACAGCCTCGTTGGTGATTGCGACCAGCCGGCGCAGGCGGTCGCGGGCGCCGCCGCTGTCGATGGCGTCGGCGGCGAGGGCAACGCCATCCTTCAGCGTCGCGGCCCTGCCGGCCACGATCAGGGCGGCGGCGGCGTTCAGCAGCACGATGTCGCGGTAAGGGGTGCGCACCCCGTCGAACAGGGCATGGATCGCCGCAGCGTTGACCTGGGCATCGCCGCCCTTCAGATCCTCGGCCCTGGCGCGCGGCAGGCCGGCATCCTCCGGCGTCACCTCGAACACCGTGACCTCGCCGTCCTTCAACTGGGCGACGGTGGTCGGGCCGGTGGTGGTGATCTCGTCCAGCCCGTCGGAGCCATGGACGATCCAGGCGGCATCCGAGCCCAGCCGCTTCAGCACCTGGGCCAGCGGCTCCACCCACTGCCGGGAGAAGACGCCCAGCACCTGGCGCCTTGCGGTCGCAGGGTTGGCGAGCGGCCCCAGCAGGTTGAAGATGGTGCGGGTGCCCAGCTCGACCCGGGTCGGGCCGACGTTGCGCATGGCGAGATGGTGGCGCGGCGCCATCAGGAAGCCGATGCCGGCGTCCCACAAAGCCTTGCGCACCAGCGGGAAGTCGCAGTCCAGATTGACGCCGAGCGAGCCCAGCACGTCGGCGGCGCCCGATTTCGACGACATGGCGCGGTTGCCGTGCTTGGCGACCGGCACGCCGCAAGCCGACACCACCAGCGCCGCGGCGGTGGAGATGTTGTAGGTGCCGGCACCGTCGCCGCCGGTGCCGCAGGTGTCGATGGTGCCCTCGGGCGCCTCGACCGGGATCGCCTTGGCGCGCATGACGCGGGCGGCGCCGGCGATCTCGTCCACCGTCTCCCCACGCACGCGCAGCGCCATCAGGAAGCCACCCATCTGCGACGGGGTGGCGTTGCCGGACATGATGATGTCGAAGGCGAAGCCGGCCTCGGCCTCGGTCAGGGCGGCGCCGGTGGCGACCTTGCCCAGGATGGCCTTCATGTCGTTGAGGTCGCCGCTCATGCCGCCGCACTCTCCATGCGCGGACCGGTCAGGTCCAGGAAGTTGCGGAGAATCTGGTGACCGTGCTCGCTCTCGATGCTTTCGGGGTGGAACTGGACGCCGTGGATCGGCAGCTCGCGGTGGGCCAGCGCCATGATCAGACCGTCGGCGGTCTCGCCGGTCACCTCCAGGCAGGCGGGCAGGGTCGAGCGCTCGACGATCAGCGAATGGTAGCGGGTGGCGCGGAACGGGCTGGGCAGGCCGGCCAGCACGCCGCGGCCGTCATGACGGATATCGTCGACCTTGCCGTGCATCGGGACCGGCGCGCGGATCACCCGGCCGCCGAAGGCCTGGCCGATCGACTGATGGCCCAGGCACACGCCCATCAGTGGCAGCCGGGCCTTGGCGGCGGCGTCGATGAGGGGCAGGCAGATGCCGGCGCGGTCTGGATCGCAGGGGCCGGGCGACAGCACGATTCCATCGGGGCGCAGGGCCAGCGCCTCGTCCACCGACAGGGCGTCGTTGCGGCGAACCTGCACGTCGGCGCCAAGCTCGCCCAGGTAATGGACGAGATTGTAGGTAAAGCTGTCGTAATTGTCGATGAGCAGCAGCATGCGCCTTCCGCCTTCCACCTTCGGCCATATCGTCGTATCGCGCCCGATCCGGTTGGACCCGGACCGGGGCGGGGCCGTTCCGGCCCTGTTCCAACGACGGACACCCTAGCCGCTGAGGGGGCGGATTTCCAGCCTCCGCGCATGGCGCAGGATCGACAGCGGCACCGGGGGGATGATTGGGTCAGCGGCAATCGAGCCGGGGCGGCGTCTTCGGCTCCTCCAGGACGGCGCCGCGAATGTCGGTTTCCAGCGTCAGGGTACAACGGCGGATACTGCGCGGCAGGTCGGCGGCCAGCGTCGCCTGGGTGTCGCGGTAGCGGCAGACCACGAAGACGGTTTCGCGCCGCGGCCCGGCGAACTCCCAGACCTGGAGCAGGCTGCGCCCGCGCCGCACCTCCCGGTCGGGCGCAAGGGTGGCGGGAGCGGCGGACGCCATCTGGGCGGCGCGGTCGCCCTCCACAATGGAGACACCGGCAAAGCCGTGGCTGTCGCGCCCCGGGTACGGCGACCAGCCGCCGGGGGCGTCGGGCTGCGCCTGCACGGTCAGGCTCGCCGGGCAGTCCAGTCCTGCGGCCGAGACCGGAGTCGCGGCGGCAGCCAGCAGGAGCGCGGCGGTGACAAGAATGGGACGCATCGGACGGACTCCGGGGAGAAGGGCTTGGCCGGGGCAGGAGCCGGGCAGGGAATCCTGCGTCCGGCCGCTATGGTCTTGTGCCGTTTGGGCGATTGCGGATGCCGGGGCGGGGTGCCACTGTGCGGCGCCCCGGTCGCAGGATGGACATCGTCACCATGGCCCGCAAGGCGCCTTCGAAGGCCCGCAAGTCTCCGCTCCCGCCCTTTCTGTCCAACCCCTTCGTCCTGGCGCTGGCCGCTGTCGCCGCGGTGTTCGCCGTGGCGATGGGGGTGGCGACTCTGACCGGCGGCCGGTCGGGCGGCGAGCGCGCCCAAACGGCGCCGGTGCAGCAGGCCGCCGTACAGCCACCGCCGCTGCCGGCGGTCAAGGCCGAACCGCCGGCCGGCGCCAAGCCTGCCGCCGTCCAGCAGGCGGCAGAGGGAGCGGCAGAGGGACCGGAGCAGGCCATGCCGGAGAAGCCAGCCCAGCAGGCCGCCGAACCGCGCCCGCCGGTCACTACGGTTGCGATGCTGCCGCCTCCCAGCCCGCCGGCACTGCCGACGGTGCAGTCCCCGCCGGGCAACGCCGCGCTGTGGCGCCGGAACGCCTTGCCGACCGAGGTGCCGCCGGGCAGGCCGATGATCGCCATCGTCATCGACGACATGGGGCTGGACCGGAAGCGGTCGACGCGGATGGCTGCGTTGCGCGGCCCGCTGACCCTGTCCTGGCTGCCCTATGCCCGCGAGTTGCCGACACAGGCCAGATCCGCCCGCGCCAACGGGCACGAGCTGATGCTGCACATGCCGATGGAGCCCAGTGTCAAGGCCGATCCCGGCCCTGATGCCCTGCTGGTGTCGTTGGACAAGGGCGAGGTCATCAGACGTTTCCGCGCCGCGCTGGACAGCTTCGACGGCTATGTCGGGGTAAACAACCACATGGGCAGCCGCTTCACCGCCGACCGCGCGGCACTGGCCCCGGTGCTGGCCGAGCTGCACCGCCGCGGCCTGCTGTGGCTGGACAGCCGGACCACGCCCAACAGCGCCGGCATCGGCCTTGCGCGGGAATTGAAGATGCCCTGGGTCGGCCGGGACATCTTCCTCGACAATGTCGAGACGGTGGCGGCGGTGAAGGCGCAACTGGCGAAGGCGGAGCAGACGGCGAGGCACCAGGGCTATGCCGTCGCCATCGGCCATCCGCACGATGCGACAATCGACGCTCTGGCATCCTGGCTGCCGGAGGTGCAAAAGCGTGGCTTCGTACTTGTCCCGGTCAGCGCCGTGGTGCGGACACACCATGCCGGTGGCTGACCCGGAGCCGATGGAGCTTTGACGATGGCCGATGCGTACAAGGTGGATGGGATGACCTGCGGCGGCTGTGCCCGCTCGGTCTCGAACGCGATCACCAAGGCGGCGCCCGATGCCGCCGTCACCGTGGACCTCGCCACCGGCACCGTGCTGGTCGAGGGCGGCATCCCGGCCGATACCGTGCGGGAGGCCGTCGAGGCTGCCGGCTTCGATTTCGGCGGGCCGGCGGCGTAGAGCCGCGCCGCTTGCCCTGCCCTGGGTGCGGCGCAACAAAGCCATTTTAAAATTATGGTCTTTGCGGGATAATCGGGCCGGCGCGATCCGCCCGACCGTCCAGCGAGGTCCCGATGCCGCTCTATAGCTACCGTTGCAACGCCTGCGGCCATGGGTTCGAAACCCTGGTCCGCTCCGGCGACACGCCCGTCTGCCCCTCCTGCGGCAGTGCGGGGCTGTCCCGCCAGATGTCGAACGTCGCGCCGGAGGGCAAGTCGGGCGCCGTCGTCCAGTCGGCCCGCCGGATGGCGGCCAAGGAGGGGCATTTCAGCAATTACGCGCGGTCGGAACGGCCGAAGGGGTGAAGGGAACTCCGCTGCGCCCTGCCGCCGCTTTCCCCTACCGCCGCAGGTCGCGGTCCAGGTTCGGCTCCGCCCGGTCGCCGTTCAGGCGGGCGCGGTAGACCTGTACGGCCTCCAGCACGCGCTGAACATAGTTTCGGGTTTCCGAGATCGGGATCAGCTCGATCCAGTCGACGACGTCCACCGCCTCGGTGCGGGGGTCGCCATAGGTCTGGATCCATTGGCGCACCCGGTTCGGCCCGGCATTGTAGCCGGCGATCGCCATCACCCAGGAGCCGTTGAAGCGGTCGATCAGCTCGGCCAGATAGGCGGATCCCAGCGTGATGTTGTAGCCGGGATCGGCGGTCAGCCGGGCGTTCGTGTGCTTCAGCCCCAGCTTGCCGGCGACCAGCTGCGCCGTCGCCGGCATCAGCTGCATCAGCCCGCGCGCACCGGCCGACGAGACGATGGTCGGGTTGAAGGTGCTCTCCTGCCGGATGATGCCGTGGACCAGCGCCAGTTCCGGCGCGGGCGGACGGGCGTCGATCATCGGATAGCCGGCATCGACCAGGAACACCTCGTTCTGCGCGGCATCCTTGGCGGCGGCGACAGCGAGGTCGCGACGGCCGACCTCGCTCGCCAGCCGGGCGGCCAGCACAAAGTCGGCCGGGGTCTTGGCATCGAGGCTGACGCGGCGGACGAAGCTGCCCAACCGGTCATCGGTGCTGCCGCCGATCTCCGCCAGCAGGCGGGCGACGCGCACGACCTCGCGCTTGTTGAAGGCCGCCGAATCGCCGCTCGACACGACCGGCGGCGCTGGCAGGGCGACGGCGCCGCCGGAGACATGGCGGAAGGCGAGCTGGCCATAGAAGGTGGTGGGGTAGGTCGCCGCCTTGGCGTACCAGTCGCGCGCCGGCCCGGTCTCCCCCAGCGCTTCGGCGGCCCGGCCGCACCAGTAGGCGCCGCGCGCCTTGCTGATCGGCGCGGTGACCGAGCGGTAGAGCTTGTGGAAATGCGCGAAGGCCTCCGACGGCTTGTCGAGGAAGCGCAGAGCCAGGAAGCCCGACAGGAACTCCGCATCGGCGAAGGCGCTGCCCTCGCTCATGCCGTTGGTGCTGACCAGCCGGTAGGCGAGGTTGTGGTCGCCGCGCTCCATCGCCCGGCGGGCCAGCAGATGGCGCTCCGACCACCAGGATTGCGGCCGGCCCATGTCGTTTCCGGCCTTGGCGATGATCTCCAGCGCGCCGGCATCGTCGCCGCGACGGCGCAGATAGCGGGCGCGATCGAACATCAGGCCGGGATCGTCGCGCAGGGCAGGGGTGACGCGAGATAGCGCCGCCTCGGCACCGGCGCTGTCGCCGTCCAGCGCGATGCGCGCCTCGATCAGCGTGTCGTAGGCCTCGTCGAAGAAGGGCAGCATCCGGCGCACCGGCGCCTCCTGCCTGGCCCAGAGCAGCCGGTCGATGCGGGCCTTGTGGTCCTGCTGGCGCAGATAGGGAGTGTAGCGGGCGAGGAAGGTTGCCTCCTCGTCCGCGCCGAGGGTGGCTTCGGCCCAGCGCTGGCGGATCATGACGGTCGCGCGCTCCACGCTGCCGGTGGCGATCAGCGCGTCGGCGTAGCGGACGAAGCCGTCGTTGGTCTGCGGCTGGTTCTGACGGAACCATTCCACCACGTCCGCCGGGGGCAGATCCGGCATCGCCATCTCCGCCTGTCGGCGCAGTCCCGCCATGTTCGGCCAGTCCGGATTCTCGCGGACGAAGGCGGCGATGTCGGCGAAGCTGCCGCCGCCGGGGCTGGCCAGCGCCATCCAGCGGATGACCTTGGCCGGCAGCGGGTCGCGTGCCTGCGATGCGACGCCCTGCGCCTCGGCCAGCCTATCGCCGTCGGCCAGCTTGAAGGCCTCGCGATAGATCGCGATGTCCTGGGGGCTCAGCGCGGCGGCGGCCGGAAGGGCGCCGGGAAGCGCGGCAATCAGGGCGAGGAGACCTGCGAAAACAGCGGTCCGGGCGCTCTTGCCGATGACGGCGGGGAGGGATAATGTGCGCAACTCTTTTTTCCAGCTAAGCCGACTGAGGAGGCAGCCATGTTCCACGGTTCCATCGTCGCCCTTCTGACTCCGTTCAAGGGCGGGAAAGTGGATGAGAAGGCCTTCCAGTCCTTCGTTGAGTGGCAGGTCGCCCAGGGCACCCACGGTCTGGTGCCCTGCGGCACCACCGGCGAGTCGCCGACCCTGTCCCACGAGGAACACAACCGCGTCGTGGAGCTGTGCATCGAGGCGGCCGGCGGCAAGGTCCCGGTGATGGCCGGAACCGGTTCCAACTCGACCGACGAGGCGATCGCGCTGACCCGCCATGCCAGGCAGGCGGGCGCGCAGGCGGCGCTCGTGGTCACGCCCTACTACAACAAGCCGTCCCAGGAAGGTCTGTACCAGCATTTCAAGGCGATCCATGACGCGGCGGATTTGCCGATCTTCATTTACAACATTCCTGGCCGCAGTGTCGTGGATATGTCTGTGGCGACGATGGCGCGGCTGGCGAAGCTGCCCAACATCGTCGGCGTGAAGGACGCCACCGCCGATCTGGCTCGCCCGTCCCGCCTGCTGCAGGAGACGGGCCCGGACTTCATCCAGCTGTCGGGTGAGGATGCCACGGCGCTGGCCTTCAACGCGCAGGGCGGCGTCGGCTGCATCTCCGTCACCGCCAACATCGCCCCGGCGCTGTGCTCGGCCATGCAGATCGCCTGGGCCGAGGGCGACCTCAAGGAGGCCTTCCGCCTGCGCGACGTGCTGGCCCCGCTGCACGATTCGATGTTCGTGGAGACCAGCCCGGCCCCGGTGAAGTTCGCCGCCAGCCTGCTCGGGTTGTCGACCGACGAGGTCCGCCTGCCGCTGGTCACCGCGACCGATACCGCCCGCGCCGCCGTGCGTGCGGCCATGAGCAAAGCCGGCCTGCTGTCCTGACGGATGGCGGGGCCGCAAGGAGAGAGACTTGGCGACGCGCGAGGAAGCAAAGAAGTTCGCGGCACAGAACCGCCGCGCGCGATTCGATTTCTTCATCGACGATGTCCTTGAGGCCGGCATCATGCTGACCGGCACCGAGGTGAAATCACTGCGGGGCGGCCGTGCCAGCGTGAACGAGGCCTATGCCGGCCTGAAGGGCGGGGAGCTGTTCCTGTTCAACGCGTACATCCCCGAATATCTCCAGGCCGGCCGCATCGATCAGCACGAGCCGAAGCGGCCGCGCAAGCTGCTGGTCCGCCGCCGCGAGCTGGACAAGCTCGCGGCCGGCATCAAGCAGAAGGGTGTGACGCTGATCCCGATGTCGGTCTATTTCAACGACCGTGGCATGGCCAAGGTCGAGATCGGCGTCGCCACCGGCAAGAAGAAGCACGACAAGCGCGAGAGCGAGAAGGAGCGCAGCTGGCAGCGCGACAAGGCGCGACTGATGCGCGACAAGGGCTGAAGGCAGGGGACTGAACCAAGGTGTCACGTCTGGACAACCGGGCCACCGACCGCGACTCGACCGTCGCCGCCGTGGCCGCCGAAGCCCTGTCCGAAATCCGCCCCCAGGGCCGCATCCTCGTCGCCTTCGACAGCGACGGCGCCATTGCCGAGGCCCTGCGTGACGGCGGGGCGGAGGTCGTGACATGGAACCGGCTAGCCACCGGCGGGCAGGCTGCAACGGCGTGGCCGGCAGACGGTGCCTTCGACGGCGCTGTGCTGCGGCTGCCGCGCGGCTGGTCCGGATTCGGAATGGCGCTTCACGCGCTGGCCTCGCGCCTGCCGTCCGGTGCCCCGCTGTGGATCGCCGGCGGCAACGACGAGGGCATCACCAGTGCTCCCAAGCATTTCGACGATCTGGCTGCCGAGCCGCAAACGCTGATCGTCAAGCGCCGAGCCCGCCTGCTCCAGGCCCGCCGGACCGAGGCGCCGGCACGGGGCGGGCTGGAGGATTGGCGGGAAACCGTCACCCTGACGCTGCCAGACCGGACGCTTGATCTGGTGTCCTACCCAGGCCTGTTCGCCCACGGCCATTTGGATGCCGGCACCGAATGCCTGCTCAAGGTGCTGCCGGACGTCGCGGCCGGCACCCGCGTGTTGGATTTCGGCTGCGGCGCCGGGGTGATCGCCCGCGCGGTGCGCGAGCGCCAGCCCGATGCACCGCTGACCCTGCTGGACATCGATGCGGTCGCCCTGCATGCCGCCCGCCAGAATGTGCCGGATGCCGAACTGGTGCTGAGCGACGGCCTGCCCGGACTCGGCACCCGCGAGCGCTTCGGCCTCATCCTGTCCAATCCGCCGCTCCACCGCGGCAAGGACGAGGATTTCGGCATGCTCGACGCGCTGGTTGCCGGAACCAAGCAGTATCTGAAGTTGCGCGGCACGCTGGTCGCGGTGACGCAGCGGACGGCCGGCGTCGGCAAGCTGTTCAAGACCGCCTTCGGCCACAGCGAAATGCTGATGGAAACCCCGCAATTCCAGGTCTGGGCCGGGACGCCGAAATAGTCTTTCGGCGTCCCGGCGCCTTCCAAGCGCCCGCTCAGACGTTCACCCCCTTCATTCCCTCCGCCGTATAGCGCTCGCCTGCGGCCGCCCCCGGTGGCAGGGCGTCGCCCAGCGCGTTCACTTCGTCCGCCGTCAACGTCACCGCGGCGGCGGCGACATTCTCCTCCAGATACTTGATGCGCTTGGTTCCCGGGATCGGCAGGATCTCGGGGCCCTGGGCCAGCAGCCAGGCCAGGGCGATCTGACCGGCGGTGCAGCCCTTCTGTGCGGCGAGGGTCTTCACCTGCTCGACCAGCTCCATGTTGCGGTCGAGATTGCCGTCGGCAAAACGCGGCGCGACGCGGCGGAAATCATTCTCGGCCAATTGCTCCCGGCTGGTCACCGTACCAGTGAGCATGCCACGTCCGAGCGGGGCATAGGCGACCAGCGACACCCCCAGCTCGCGACAGGCCGGCAGCACCGCGGCTTCCACGTCGCGGGTCCACAGCGAATATTCGCTCTGCACCGCGGCGATCGGATGCACGGCATGGGCGCGGCGCAGGGTGGCGGCCGACACCTCCGACAGGCCGAGCGCACGGACCTTGCCGGCCTTCACCAGATCGGCCATGGCGCCAACCGTCTCCTCGACCGGCGTGTCGGGATTCAGGCGATGGGCGTAATAAAGGTCTATGGTTTCGACCCCCAGCCGTTTCAGCGAGGCGTCGCAGGCCTGGGCCACATAGGCGGCGCTGGTGTCGATGCGGCGGGCATAGTCGCCGGGCCGGCGGACGATGCCGAACTTGGTGGCGACCGCCACGCGGTCGCGCTTGCCGGCCAGGAAACGGGACAGCAAAGATTCGTTGTGGCCGGCGCCATACATGTCGGCGGTATCGTAATGGGTGACGCCGAGGTCGAATGCCCGCTCCAGCGTGGCAAGCGACTGGGAATCGTCGGTCGGCCCGTAGAACTCCGACATGCCCATGCAGCCGAGCCCGATCTCACCGACGGAAAGAATGCCACCGATGTTGCGCTGTTTCATCGCTTTACCCCTCCCGTGCCGCGGCCGGGGGGATTACCCTGGGGGCCGGCGGCACGCGTTACACTACACTGTGCAGTGTATTTTGAGGGCGGGGAATGTCAACGGTTCATCCGATGCGAGGCTCGGCGAAAAGGGATGCGGTGGTGGAGGCTGCGACCCGCGCCTTCCTGACCCATGGCTACGAGGCATCGTCGATGGATGCCATCGCCGCCGATGCCGGCGTGTCGAAACGCACCGTCTACAATCATTTCCCCGGCAAGCGGGAACTGTTCCGGGCGGTGGTCGCCGGCCTGTACGAAGGTTTCAACAGCGACGGCGGCCAGACCCTGCGCCATGACCAGCCGCCGGAACAGGCGTTGCCGGCCTTCCTGCGCTCGCTGCTGGCCCATATGGGCCAGCCGGAGGTCCAGGGCCTGCTGCGACTGGTGATCGCCGAACACCAGCGCTTCCCCGAGTTGACGCAGGACTATCTCGAGGGCAAGAGCCAGACCTATTCGCTGCTCAACGCCTATATCGCCGCGCAACATGCACGCGGATCGCTCGATGCGCCAGATCCGCACATGGTGGCGGCGCAGCTGCTTGGCGGGCTGAAGGAGATGCTGTTCTGGCCGACCATGCTCGGCCTGCCGGTCACCGCCGACCCCGAACGGGTGATCGCCGATTCGGTGGCGGCGCTGGTCCGCGCCCATGGGGGTGGCCGGGTCAGCGCCCCCGCAATTCCGATGGATTGACTCCGACCGCCGCCCCGATCCGCCTGGCGAAGTGGGCGCGGTTGGCATAGCCGCAGGCTTCCGCGTCCTCCTGCACGCTCAGCTCCCTCGCGGTCCAGCAGATCGTGTGCATGGGCGACCCGTTCCTCGGTCAGGATGCGGCGGACCGAGGAGCTTTCTCCGCCAGCCGGCAGCGCAACGTGCCGGCGCCGAGGTTCAGCGCTCCGGCGACCAGCGCCGCGACCAGGGTCGCTCGGGCCTGGTGCGCAACAGTTGGCGCATTTCCGGTGAAGTCGGGGCTGCGCAGATCGAAGGCTGCCGCAGGCGCGGCAGCGGATAGTGCGGCCAGCAACCCGAACCGCTCAGCCCTGCCTGAGCAGCTTCGCCGCGTCGACCGCGCCATAGGTCAGGATGGCGTCGCAGCCGGCACGCTTGAAGCCCATCAGAGTCTCCAGCAACGCCTTGTCGTAGTTGAGCCAGCCATTGCCGGAAGCCGCGCGCAGCATCGCGTACTCGCCGGACACATGGTAGGCGAAAGTCGGTACCGCGAACGCGTCCTTCACCCGGCGGATGACGTCGAGATACGGCAGGCCGGGCTTGACCATCACGATGTCGGCCCCTTCCTGGAGGTCGCAGGCGACCTCGCGCAATGCCTCGTCGGTGTTGGCCGGGTTCATCTGGTAGGTGGTCTTGTCGCCCTTCAGGAAACCGCCGGAATTCACCGCGTCGCGGAACGGCCCGTAGAAGGCCGAGGCGTATTTGGCGGCATAGGAACAGACGCGGGTCAGTTGATAGCCCTCGGCATCCAGCATGTCGCGGATGGCGCCGATGCGGCCGTCCATCATGTCCGACGGGGCGACGATGTCGGCGCCGGCCTCCGCCTGCGACAGCGCCTGGCGGATCAGCACCTCGACGGTTTCGTCGTTCTGGATATAGCCGTCGCGCAGGATGCCGTCATGGCCATGGCTGGTGTAGGGGTCGAGCGCGACGTCTCCCAGAATGCCGACGTCGGGGGCCGCCGCCTTCACCGCGCGGATCGCGCGGTTCATCAGGTTGTCCGGCCTGTAGGCCGCCGCCGCATCCTCGGACTTGGCGTCGGAGCCGACGACCGGGAACAGCGCGACGCAGGGGATCCCGAGCGATCCGGCCTGCGACACCGCCTCGCACAGCAGATCGATGGTCAGGCGTTCGACGCCGGGCATGGAGGCGACCGGTTCCCGCCGGTTCTCGCCCTCGATCACGAAGACCGGCCAGATCAGGTCATCGACAGTCAGCGTGTTCTCGGCGACCAGGCGGCGGGTCCAGGCATCGGCGCGGTTGCGGCGCAGACGGGTGCGCGGGAAGGCGGCGGGCAGGGAGATCGGCATCGGGGAAACCATGCACTTAGAGCGAGTGGGGCGATCCTACGCCTTCCCGGATCGTGAACTCAAGCCGCCGGGTCGACCGGCGGTCCCAAAGGACCATTGCGGCAGCCTCGCGGGGGCGTCATGCCCTGTCGACCGGGCCGCCTCCCCGCAGGCCGCTTTCCTGGCCGGCTCCGACCACCGGGCGGAAGCCGGTGTCCTGCGCCTGGAGGGTCCAGCGCTGGCCATGCTTACGGTAGGAGGACGTCAGCCCGCCCATGAAGGCGGCTCCCTCCCACGACCGCACCTCGAACGTCACGTCCGGATGGGCGACGGTGATCAGGTTGTAAGCGTTCGCCTCGTTGCGCAGGCGGGTGGAGGTGGCGGTGGAGGCCTGGGCGACCAGGATCGAGCGGGCGATCTGGGTATGGAAGCTCATGATGTCGCCCGAATAGGCCTTGTGCAGATGGCCGGCCAGCAGCAGGTCGATGCCGCAGCTTTCCAGTGCCGGCAGGGCCAGCTTGTGGCGGCCGACCAGACGTGTTCCGGGCAGGTCGGGTGGCGGCAGGAAGGGATGGTGGGTGAACAGCACCTTGAACATGGTGTCCGGCATGTCGCAGAACACCTCGCGCACCCGCTCGATCTGGCGGCGGTTCATCCGGCCTTCGGAGAAATCCATGATGACCGGGCGCGCGGTGTTGATGCCCAGCACGGCCATTTCATCGTCGATGTGCAGCGGGCTGAGATCGGTGGTGATGTAGCGCCGGTAATGGCCGAACGGATTGGTGAAGCGCCGGAACACATTATAAACCGGGATGTCATGATTTCCCGGTACGACCATGTAGGGAAAGGGTAATTTCTCCAGGAAGGCACTCGCCTCCTTGAAATGGCGCGGCTTCGCCCGCTGGACGAGATCGCCGGAAATGACGATCAGGTCGGGCGCCTGGGCCGTGAGGTCGGCAAGCAGCCCGTCGACGACGCGATGATCGATCCGCCCGAAATGCAGGTCGGAGATATGAGCGAGCCGTTTCACGCCGTCTTCATCCTCTTTCTCAGCCTGGAGCCAGAACCTTCAGGGCACCCGGGCGAATCCGATAGTGGAGCGGAGCCTCCAGCTTCCGGATCTCGCCGTCGTTGACCATCTTCAGGTGATGGCGGCGGCTGTGGACGGTCAGGCTGGTGACCGCATAGGTGTCCAACGCCTCGTCCTGTTTCCAGGAACCGGCGATCAGCCGTCCCATCAACCGCAACATCGCCAAGGCGTTCCGCTCGCGGGCGACATAGACTCCCAGTTTCCCCGCATCCAGCGCCTGACGGGTCAGGACCAGCCCGAACCCGTCGTCGTAGACGTTGTTCGACACGACCAGGATCGGCGTCCGCATGCGCTTCGGTCCATCGCCCCAGTCCAGCCGGACATCGAGCATCGGCAGCCGGTACAGCGTCTTCGCCAGCGCCAGGGCGGCGCCCGGCCATTTCAGCAGGCGGTGTTGCCGGCGCTGGCGTTCGCGTTCCTGCACCACCGCCGGATAGAAGCCGAGTATCGAACTGTTGGTGTATGGCTCGCCATTCACCTCGGCGATGTCGATGGCGCGAACCTGGCCGGCGGCCAGCGCTTCGGCAGCGGCCTCCAGCTCAAGAGGAATATGAAGATCGCGGGCCAAGAGATTGAGAGTACCGAGAGGAATCACGCCAAGCGTCTTGCCGGTCGGCAGTGCCAGCTTCACCGCGCTGTGCAGCGTGCCGTCGCCACCGCCGACCACAACTGTCTCGGCATCGGAGTCCAGAACCTTGCGGATCGTCTGGGTGCATTCGGTGCCCTCGACCGCATGCAGGTCCACCGTCGCGCCATGCTTCTCGAAGGCCTTGCGGATCGCCGCCTCCGCCCCCTCGATCGGGCGGCCGACCAGCGACCCAGCCTGTCGGTTCAGGATGATCCCGACTTTCATGGCTCACCGCGGAAAATCTGGTGCGGCAGGAGGGAAATCGGCATTGGGATCGGGCCTTCCATAGGGCTGTTTCGCAAAGCTGGTCGCCAACAGATGTGAGCGTGGGCGCAACGGTCCAAGGGGTGAGATGTTCCCAATCCGCGCCACGCCCGCGAACGGGAACATCCGGAGCCGTATGGCCGGTTTGACAGAAGCGCCCACTCCCGTATCATCGTTGCCGGCCGATCTTCCGCCGTCCGATGCATCGCAGAGGTGAAGGACCCGGCCTGCCACCGCCCGATACCCACCGATAACCGAGAAAATACAATACGATGAGCGACGTCGCTGAGATTCTGTTCGAACGCCGGGGCGCCATCGGCCTCGTCACGCTCAACCGGCCGAAGGCGCTGAACGCGCTGACTCTCGGCATGATCCGGCTGTTCGATCCGCAGCTGCGGGCCTGGGACGCCGATCCCGAGGTCAAGGCCGTCGTGATCCGCGGCGCAGGGGAGAAGGCGTTCTGTGCCGGCGGCGACGTCGTCAGTCTGTACGAGGCCGGCAAGGCCGCCAAGGAGGGCCGGGGCGACAGCGTGCCCGTGCGCGCCTTCTTCAGCGAGGAATATGTGCTGAACCGTCTGATCAAGCGGCTGTCCAAGCCCTATGTCGCGTTGATCGACGGCATCTCCATGGGCGGCGGCGTCGGCCTGTCGGTGCATGGCACCCACCGCATCGTCACCGAGCGGACGCTGTTCGCCATGCCGGAAACCGGGATCGGCCTGTATCCGGACGTCGGCGGCACCTACTTCCTGCCGCGGCTGCCGGGACAGGTCGGAATCTGGCTCGGCCTGACCGGAGACCGGCTGAAGGCCGCCGACCTGATCGCCATCGGCGCGGCCGACGCCTTCGTCCCGAGCGGCAGGATCGATGCGCTGATCGACGATCTGGCGGCCGGCGTCCCGGCCGACGACGCAGTGGCGGCCCATCGCGGAGAGGCGGGCGAGACGACGGTTGCCGCGATTCGCGCCGCCGTCGACCGCTGCTATGCCTTCGATGCCATCGAACCCATCGTCAAGGCGCTGGAGGCCGAGAGCTCGGAGTGGGCCGCGGGCCAGTTGGCCACCCTGCGCCGGGTGTCGCCGACCAGCCTGAAGGTGACCCTTGCCGCGCTGCGACGCGGGGGCAAGCTGGATTTCGAGGCCTGCATGGTGCAGGAACTGCGCCTAAGCCTTGCCTGCCTTGCCGGTGACGATTTCTACGAGGGGATCCGGGCCGCCCTGGTCGACAAGGACAGGAACCCGAAATGGAAGCCGGCCGGGTTGGCCGATGTCGGCCCGTCCGACGTCGAGCGCCACTTCGCCGAGCCGGCGGGCGGCGATCTGGTCTTCCGCGACTGACGGAAACCGGTCGAAAATCGTTGGATTTCCCATCTGAATTCCCGCTTCGCCGCCAAATCCCGTCCGAACGCCGAGGTTCGGGCGGGAAGGTCGCGCAAGTCGGGGCAGAACAATGGGTTGTGCCGGACTTTTTCCGGAATTATTAGGATGATTGCCGACGAATGATCGGTTAATCTCCCTTTAAGGTCCCGGTATCGTCCTTGCGCGGGGAACGGCCGGTTAGAGCCAAAGGAGACCGCGGTGCGCAAACCTTATTATGAGAGCATCCTGTTGATAGAGCGGCTGCATCGCCACTTTCTTGAGGTGCTCAAGACCGAACTGGACCGGCTTGGGATCCAGGATATCAACAACGTCCAGAGTCTTATTCTGTACAACATCGGCGAAGACGAGATGACGGTCGGCGAACTCACCGCGCGCGGCTATTATCTCGGCTCAAACGTGTCCTACAACGTCAAGAAGATGGTCGAGAACGGTTATCTCGGCCAGGAGCGCTCCCCGCACGACCGCCGCTCCGTCCGTGTCCGCCTGTCGGAAAAGGGACTGGATCTGCGCGAGAAGATCAGCGTCATGTTCGAACGTCATCTGACCGCCCTGGAAAAGGCCGGTTTCAGCGACGAGGAACTGACCAAGGCCAACGAAACGCTGCGCAAACTGGAACGCTTCTGGTCGGCGTCGCTCGACTACAGCGGCTTTCCGATGACCTCTGCGGCCTGAAACCGGCCGCACTTCCAGAAGCCCCCGCGGTTACCGGCTCCCGCGGGCGGCAAAAGGGCGCGGCTGCAAGGGCGAGAATCTCCTTCAGCTTCGCCTTACCGGTTCCGAATTCTCAATTCGAACAGCATCTTCGCGAACCCTTCGACGCGCTGGCGTGTTGATCGGTAACTGCCCCCGGGGGACCTGCCCTCCTGCGGCCGGCACATCGCAATGCAGCCTGTTGTGATGCCGGCTTGTCGTGCCGGGGCATCGCGGGGATGCGCTTGCATGTCTTACATCGTCTTGCTGATTGGGCTCGGGGTTCTGATTCTGTTGGTGGCCTGGCTGCCGATGATGCTGAAGGAACTGCCGCTGTCGCTGCCGATCATCTGTGTCGGCCTTGGATATGCGGCCTTCGCCGCCCTTCCGCTGGACAACCCCGAACCGCTGGCCTTTCCCGAAGCGACCGAGCGGCTGACCGAACTGATCGTCCTCGTCGCGCTGATGGGGGCGGGGCTCAAGCTGGACCGCCGCATCGGCTGGCGGCGTTGGATCGTCACCTGGCGGCTGCTGGCCGTCACCATGCCGCTGTCCATCCTGATGATCGCGCTGATCGGCTGGTACTGGTTGGATTTCCCGATGGCGGCATCGATCCTGCTGGGTGCGGCGCTGGCGCCGACCGATCCCGTGCTCGCCTCCGATATCCAGGTCGGCCCGCCGAAATCCGGCGAGGAGGACGAGATCCGCTTCAGCCTGACATCGGAAGCCGGACTGAACGACGGGCTCGCCTTTCCGTTCGTCCATGTGGCCATCGGGGTGGCTCTGCTGAATGGCAACCCACCCTGGACCATGCTGCTGCATTGGGCCGCCGTGGATGTGGCGTGGAAACTGGCGGCCGGTGTCGGCATGGGCTGGCTGGTCGGCAAGCTGCTGGCGTTCGTCACCTTCCGCGTGCCGAATCGGGCCAACCTGTCGCGGACGGGCGACGGTTTCGTCTCGCTCGGCATCACGCTGATCGCCTATGGGGTGACAGAACTGGCAGGCGGCTACGGCTTCGTCGCCGTGTTCGTCGCCGCACTGTCCCTGCGCGACGCGGAACGCAACAACGCGTATCACGAGCGGCTGCATGATTTCGTCGAACAGACCGAAAGGCTGCTGATGATGCTGATGCTGGTGCTGTTCGGCGGCACGCTGGCCCACGGCCTGCTCCATCCGGCGTCGTGGAGCACCGTCGGCGCTGCCCTGGCGATCCTGTTCGTGGTACGCCCGCTGGCAGGAATGGCGGGGTTGGCCGGGCTGGCGATGCCGGCGGGCGAAAAGCTGGCCATCGGCTTCTTCGGCATTCGCGGCATGGGCAGCTTCTATTACGTCGCCTATGCCCTGAACGCGGCGGAATTCGATGTGCCGAACGCCTTGTGGGCGGTGACCGGGTTGATCGTCCTGCTCTCGATTCTCGTCCACGGCATCACGGTGACGCCCGTCATGCGGCGAATCGACAGGCGCCGGCAGGCGGCGGCCCCGCTCTCCGCCCCGTCCATACACCCCCGAATGGAAAAAGCCGGCGTTTCGCCCGACCCTTGATGAAAATTGCTTGTTAAGCTGAAAATCCGCTTCGCTTACAACAGGCTGCGCCTGCATAGTGTTGGCAAGGGGCGGCGCGCACGGCCAGACGGTTTCCGATGAAACCAAATGAACGGCCGGCGCGACCGTCCCGGGATCGCCGGCCGAACCGTTTCGGACCGGTCGCCCGGAACCACGCGCAACGCAACGCTGAGGGGAGGAATCCACGCATGATCGCACGTCTTCTGACCGGTGCCGCCCTGGCTGCCCTGACGGTCGGTGTCCTGTCCACCGCGCCTCTGTCGACCGGACAGGCCTTGGCCCAGCAGGGCAAGCTGTCCGGGGAGACGGTCAAGATCGGTGTGCTGAACGACCGCTCCGGCCTCTACGCCGATCTGGGCGGCGAGGGATCGGTCATCGCCGCGCGCATGGCCGCGGAGGAGTTCGGCAACAAAATTCTCGGCAAGCCCATCGAGATCATCGCGGCCGACCACCAGAACAAGCCCGACATCGGCGCCAACCTCGCCCGCCAATGGATCGATCAGGACGGTGTCGACGTCATCGTCGACGTGCCGAACTCCGGCGTGGCGCTTGCGGTCCAGGAGGTGACGAAGGAGAAGAAGAAGATCTTCCTGATGGAAGGTCCGGCCACTTCCCGGCTGACCGGCGACGCCTGCTCCCCCACCGGCTTCCATTGGCCCTACGACACCCGCGCGCTGGCGGTAGGAACCGGGCAGGCCATGGTGAAGGAAGGCGGAGACAGCTGGTTCTTCATCACCGCCGACTATGCCTTCGGCCACCAGCTGGAGGCCGATACCTCGGTCGAGGTCAAGAAGGCCGGCGGCAAGGTGATGGGATCGGTGAAGGCGCCGCTGAACACTGCCGACTTCTCCTCCTTCCTGTTGCAGGCGCAATCGTCGGGCGCCAAGGTGGTCGGGCTGGCCAACGCCGGCGGCGACACCATCACCTCGATCAAGCAGGCATCCGAGTTCGGCCTGACGCAGGGCGGCCAGCAGAAGCTGGCGGGCCTGCTGATCTTCCTGTCCGACGTGCATGCGCTGGGCCTGGCCGTCGCACAGGATCTGGTGCTGACCACCGGCTTCTACTGGGACCGCGACGACGATACGCGCGCCTGGTCTAAAAAGTTCTTCGACCGCCACGGCAGGATGCCGACGATGGTGCAGGCCGGCAGCTATTCCGCCGTCCGCCATTACCTGAAGGCCATCGAGGCCGCCGGCACCGACGACGGACCGACCGTCGCCGCCAAGATGAAGGAGATGCCGGTCAACGACATGTTCGCCAAGAACGGCACCATCCTGCCCAACGGCCGCATGGTCCATGACATGTATCTGGCCCGCGTGAAGAAGCCGGCCGAATCGAAGGGGCCGTGGGACTACTACCAGATCCTGCGCACCATCCCCGGCAAGGAGGCCTTCGCGACCTTCGAGGAAAGCGGTTGCAAGCTGCCGAAGTGATGTGCCCCGTGATCTGTCGGCTGGCTTGACAGGCTTTTGCGGTTCGACAGGGACCGGCATCCCCGCTGCGACAACGGCCGCAGGGCTGTGACGCTGCAGGGATGCCGTCGGGAGGCCAACGCTCATGATGGGAACGATTTTCGGCATTCCACCCCAGGCGCTGTTCGGTCAGCTTCTGCTGGGGTTGATCAATGGGTCGTTTTACGCGCTGCTCAGCCTGGGGCTGGCGGTGATCTTCGGCATGCTGAACGTCATCAACTTCGCCCACGGCGCGCTCTACATGATGGGGGCCTTCGTGGCGTGGTTGCTGCTGACCTATACCGGCATCGGCTATTGGTGGGCGTTGCTGCTGGCGCCGGCCATCGTCGGGCTGTTCGGGGTGGTGCTGGAAAAGACGCTGTTGTCGCGGCTGTACAAGCTCGACCATCTCTATGGGCTGTTGCTGACCTTCGGGGTGGCGTTGATCGTCGAGGGTGCGTTCCGCCACCAGTACGGCGTATCGGGCCAGCCCTATCCGATCCCCGACGCGCTGAAGGGCGGCAACAATCTGGGCTTCATGTTCCTCCCCAACTACCGTGGCTGGGTCGTGGTGGCATCGCTGATCGTCTGCATCAGCACCTGGATCGCCATAGAAAAGACGAAGCTCGGCGCCTATCTGCGTGCCGCGACCGAGAATCCGGTGCTGGTTCAGGCCTTCGGCATCAACGTGCCGCGCATGGTCACACTCACCTATGCCTTCGGGGTTGCGCTGGCCGGGCTGGCCGGGGTGCTGGCGGCGCCGATCTACCAGGTGTCGCCGCTGATGGGCTCCAACCTGATCATCGTGGTGTTCGCGGTGGTGGTGATCGGTGGCATGGGATCGATTTTGGGCGCGGTGTTGACCGGTTACGGTCTTGGCCTGTTGGAGGGGCTGACAAAGGTGTTCTATCCGGAGGCCTCGAACATCGTGGTCTTCGTCATCATGGCGGTGGTGCTGATGATCAAGCCCGCCGGCCTGTTCGGACGGGAAAGGTGACCGCATGAGCCTCCATTCGCAAAGCAGCGCCCGAACTCCCGCCAAGGCGTCGACCGATGACCAGTCGCCGGCCGCCGGGACCGGAGCGATGGCAGCGCGGCTGGGGGCGGTGGCGGCTTTGGCGGTCCTGCTGGCGGCTCCCTTCTTCCTCTACCCGGTCTTCTTGATGAAGGTGCTGTGCTTCGCGCTGTTCGCCTGCGCCTTCAATCTGCTGATCGGCTTCGGCGGCCTGTTGAGCTTTGGACATGCTGCCTTCTTCGGCAGCGCCGCCTATGTCACAGCGCACACGGTGAAGGTCTGGGGGTTGTCGCCCGAGTTGGGCATCCTGTTGGGCACCGCTGCGGCTGCCGTCCTGGGGCTGGCCTTCGGTGGCATCGCGATCCGGCGGCAGGGAATCTATTTCGCCATGATCACGCTGGCATTGAGCCAGATGGTGTTCTTCCTGGCGCTGCAACTGCCCTTCACCCATGGCGAGGACGGCATCCAGGCGGTGCCGCGCGGCACGCTGTTCGGCGTCATCAACCTGAACGAGCCCATGGCGATGTATTATACGGTTCTGGGGGTGTTCCTGATCGGATTCGCCATCATCTGGCGCACAGTCCATTCACCGTTCGGACAGGTGCTGAAGGCGATCCGCGAGAACGAACCGCGTGCCGTCTCGCTGGGGTATCGCACCGACCGCTACAAGCTGCTGGCCTTCGTACTGTCGGCGACGCTCACCGGGCTGGCCGGCGGGACCAAGGCCATCGTGTTCCAATTGGCGACCCTGACCGACGTGACGTGGCAGATGTCGGGCGAGGTGGTGCTGATGACGCTGCTGGGTGGCATGGGTACGTTGTCCGGACCGGTGGTTGGCGCGGCACTGGTGGTGACGCTGGAAAACTATCTGGCGGCGACCAGCCTGCCGGTTCCGGTGGTGATCGGCTGCATCTTCATCGTCTGTGTCCTGCTGTTCCGCCGCGGCATCGCCGGCGAAATCCTTGCACGCTTCGGGAAACAGCAACGGAATGGCTAAGCTGTATTAATCAAAAGAGAAAGTGTTGCCAAGGCGATATTACAGAACAATGTAGCATAAAATACGATTCCGATTCATAGCATACCTACCACGAAAGAAGGGGGGTGGTCCTGTTATTTTGCGCCCTGGAACGTTTTGCTTCTCGGATGTTATACCACTCAACGCGTGCGGCGGTGCAGCAAAATGACCGACGCGGGCTTTGGGAAGAAACGTCCAAGCGGACGATAATATTCGAGGAGCATCCCGCATGGCCACGGACAAAGACCATAACACCACACGCGATACCGCCGATCGGGCGAAGGGCTCGGTCGAGGACATGACCCGTGCCGGAGAAGCGACCACTCGCCGGGCCGCCGATGCTGCCCGGTCGATCGGAGAGCAGGCCGGCGAAGCCGGGCGGCATGCCAATGAAGCCGGTGTGGAAACAGGTCGGAAGATACTGGGCGCCAGCGCCGAAATGGCCCGGCGCGGTGCCAGTACAACGCAATCTGTGATGGGCACCGCTTCCGAGGTCGCGGGCCGCACATCGGAAAAACTGCAGCGGGCACTTGGCCTGTCAAAGGAAGCACAGGGCGAAGTCGCCAGCCAGACGCGCGAAACCATGGACGTGATGGTCCAGTGCGGCAGTGTTCTTGCCGATGGCTGGCAGAACGCGTGGCGCGAATGGATGGGACTGGCGCAGGATGTCGCCACCCGGAACGCCGAAGGCATGAACGCCCTGTTGCGCAGCCGTAGCGTGCCCGATTTCTATGCGGTGCAGAGCCGCATGCTGAAGGACAACATGCAACTGGTGCTCGATCGAAGCATCAAGATCTCCGAGATGTCGGCTCGCTCCGCCAACGATGCGGCGACCAAGCTGAACGCCCGCATCGAAGGTGCGGCACAGCAGACCGAGCGGCGGTTCTGAGCCGTCGGCACGGTACTGGACGATCTCCATCCTGACCTGCCCCCGGCCCGCGAAGGCCGGGGGTTCTTTCGTTTCCGCTTCAAGCCGCTTCCGGCGTCAGCCAACTGATCGCGCTACCGCCGCCGATGGTGGGCAGGACGGCATGCAGGGCCGGCAGCATGGCGCGCAACGTCTCGTCCAGTCGCCAGGGCGCGTTGACGATCAGCAGGCCCGAGCCGTTCAGCCGCAGATGGGTGTCTTCCGGATGCCAGGTCAGTTCGGCGATCAGGATCTTCGGGATTCCAGTCTTCTCAACAGCTTCCTGGAACCGCCAGACCGCTGCCCGCTCCTTGATCGGATACCACAGGGCAAAGATGCCGGTGGGCCAGCGCCGATGCGCCAATGCCAGCCCCTCCGCCATGCGTGCGAACTCGTCGGGCTGTTCGAAAGGCGGGTCGACCAGCACCAGCCCGCGCTTCTCCCGGGGCGGCAGATGGGCCTTCAACGCCGTGTAGGCGTCGGTCTGGTGGACGGCGACGCTGCGGTCTCCGGCGAACTCGGCCTTCAGGCTGCGGGCGTCGTCGGGGTGCAGTTCCACCAGGACCATCCGGTCCTGTGGGCGCAGGGCTGCACGGGCGATGTGGGGAGACCCAGGGTACCAGCGCAGCGCACCGTTCGGGTTCAGGGTCCGCACCGCATCCAGGTAGGGCGCCAGGGCCGGGTGGGGCGGAAGGTCGCCCTGCAGGCCGGCCCATAGACGGCCGATGCCCTCGTCGCTCTCCCCGGTCTTGCGGGCGGCTTCCGAGGCGAGGTCGTAACGGCCGATGCCGGCATGGGTGTCGAGCACGCAGAAGGGCGCGGGCTTGGCGCGCAGATGATCCAGGATCAGCGCCAGCACGGCATGTTTCATCACGTCGGCCGGGTTGCCGGCGTGAAAGATGTGACGGTAGTTCATGCGCCGGGGTTTACCCGATCACGGCACTTTGCGCCAGCGTCTTGCCGGCTTGGCCAAACCTGTGCGATCGGAGATCGAGCCGGGCGCGATGCGGCTCAGTTGATCGCGGCGACCTGCTGCGCATTGCGGAAGCTGCGGCGGGTGCGCGGGGCAACGCTGACGGGATCGGTATCTTCGCAACGGGAGGAGGCGAGCAGCTTGGCGCTCTGCGCATCCAACTCAGAAAGGCTCTGCCAGATCTTGCAGACATAGGCCTGGGCGCGGCGGCCCGAGCCGCCATTGTAGCGCGCCAGCGCAGTCTTCCAGTTGCCTTCCTCGCCATGGAAACGGATCAGGAGCTGGCCGGCATAGAAGACGTTGTCGCGCGGCTCGACGATTCGCTCCAGCGGCTGGAACTCGCCGCGGTGGCTGGCCACCGACAGCTGCATGCAGCCGACATAGGTGTTGGAGCGAAGCTGGCCGCGATGGTCGCGCAGGTGGCGGGCCGCATCGCTGACGTTGCGGGCGTAGTAGGGACGGCCCTGCACGCTCATGGCGAAGGGGTGCGGCGCACCGTCCTGGCCGCTTTCGATCAGGGCGATGGCGACCAGCATGCCCGACGGAATGCCCAGCTTCTGTTCGGCTTCCACCGCATGGGTGACGCAGCTTTCCTTGGAGAGAACGGGAGAGGCGGATTGGGCCTGGGCAGTGCCGGCCACGGTCATGGCGAGCAACGGAGCCGTCAGCAGTCCGGCAGCCAGTGCGAAACGCCCACCCCCTGTGGCGCGTACGCGCTGATTTCGTGCCTGCATCCCAAATCTCCTTCTGCTGACGCCCCGTCCATTACGGCGGCTGTTTGACCCCCCGCGCGGGGCCGTTCTTCCGGTCACCGAGTCGCTTACGGCGACCGCCTCCTACCCAAGTGTTCTGCGCCTCCCGATCGGGCGCCGCGGTCACACTTCCAAAAATTTGATCCATCGTCAACCCGCTTGCTCCCTGGTAATACCACAGCTTTCGTCCGACACATGTCACGCAGGGCTGCCGGACGGAAGAAGTAGGCGCTTCGATGAGTGGCATAAGCCCTTGAATTGCCACATTTGATGACACAATCGATCGGGGTGGCCCCGTCGTCCTGCGCGCCCCTACGGACACCCTACGAAAAATGGGCTAATGCGACCGCGTGTCGCCCGAATCACACGTCCGGAGGATTTTCACCACCCCCTTGCGCAACGCAGCATGTTGGGGCAGTAAACTGCGCCGCTCCATTTCCCCGGACCTTGGCCGACCCCGCGAATCCGGGCAGAGAACGATTCTGCAGCGTTTCCCGGGATCGCCCCGACAGCGGCCGGATGGGAGCCTGCCGATCCGGCGCCACCGCTTCGGCCCAAACCCGACGATAGAGGAATCCCAGTTGCCAGCGGATCCGTCCTTCGGCGAAGCGTCGCCCGCTTCCCTTCCCGATCAACTGTTCCGGTACGGTTACGATCGGCTTTATGCAGGGGATTTCACAGCCGCCGCCGATGGATTCCGCAGGACGGCCGCCATCGTTCCGGACAATGGCGAGGCCTGGGCGGCGTTGGCGGATGCCAATGGCGGCTCTGGCGCCTTGGGACGCAGTGCCGCTGCCTGGCGGTGCGCCGTTATCCTGGAACCGGGGAACTGGACCTGGCGGCTGATGCTGGCAGAGGCCTTGCGGCATTGCGGCGAAATTCCTGCCGCACTTGCGTTCCACACACAGCTGGTGGCCGAGCGCAGCGATTCGGCGCAAGCCCGACTCGGGCTCGCCCGCTGCCTGACCGCACTTGGGCGGATGGATGAGGCGCTGGACGAGTTCCGGGAGGCGGTTGCCCTGCGTCCCGACGACCGTGACGCGGTCCTGGCCCTGGCGGAGGCGCTGACCGCATGTGGCGATGCCCTGGCCGCGGTGGAGCTGCTCCAGCCGCTGGCGCGGCGCTTCGACGACGACACCACGGTCCATCATGCGCTTGGCCGCGGCTGGTTGGCGTTGCGGGAACCGGTCAAGGCCCTGACGGCGCTGCGCCGTGCGCGTGACGGTGCCGAAGGCGACGAGGCCGCCGCCATCGAACGGCTGGTCTCGGCGTTGGAGGCCGGGGAGGGGGCCGACCTGTCGGCCTCCTATGTCCGCGCCCTGTTCGACCGCTATGCCGACCGATTCGACCAGGATCTCGTCGGCAAGCTCGGCTATGCGGCGCCGGAGTTGCTGCGCGGGGCGATGGATCGCGTCCTGCCGGGAGCGGCGGGCCTGCGGATCCTCGATCTCGGCTGCGGCACCGGACTTGCCGGCGTCAGCTTCAAGCCGCTGGCCGGGCATCTGGCCGGGGTCGACCTGTCGCCGCGCATGGTGGAAAAGGCACGTCAACGTGGCCTCTATGACGAACTCGGCGTCGGCGACGTGGTGGAGGCGATGGAGCGGACGCCCGGCGCCTGGGACCTGCTGGTCGCCGCCGATGTGCTGGTCTACATCGGCGATCTCGTCCCGGTCTTCGCGGCGGCGGCCTCTGCCCTGCCGCCGGGGGGGCGCTTCGCCGCCACGGTTGAGCGGTTGCCGGCGGAGTCTGCCGAGCCCTTCGCGCTCGGAGCGACACGCCGCTATGCCCATGCGGAGACCTATGTCAGGGCCGCCGCGCAGGCGGCGGGCTTCTCGGTCCGCCTGATCGAGCCCTGTACCCCGCGCCGGGAAAAGGGAGTGCCGGTCGACGGGCTGCTGTTCGTGATGGAGCGCGGCTCACTGTAACCGAACAGGGGTCAATCAAATGGCTTGTGCATAGTGACCGGGGTCGCCCGGCAGGCACCAACGTGCATGCAGCTGGCCCTTGCCGTCGAAGGCGCAGGCGATCCATCCCGGCCCCTGCAACAGCGCGTGCCCGCCCTCGGCGAAAATCGGCAACTCGAAGCGGTGGGTGGGCGTCCGGCCGGACCGGGCCGCCATTGCCGCCAGACGCGCCCGCCAGCGGAGTCGCCAATCGGGGTGGACATCGCCGGTGAAGCGGGGGGCATAGAGCTGCCACATCTCCAACCCGCCACCGCGCAGCACGCCGCGCCCCGCGCTTCCGGCCAGCCCGCGCGAAGCGACGGTGATGCGGCAGCCGCTGCGCCGGGAGAAGTCAGCCAGCATACGGACCAGCCGGTCCCGGTCGGCATGACGCCCCGCAACGGCCCATCGGGTGCTCCAGGCGGTGCCCGGCCGACCCTCCAGCAGGCGGCCCAGCCGCTGCAACAGGCCGGCGGGCCGGCTGTCGGAGGGTTGGCCGGGCACGGCGCCTGCCGGCACCAGCAGTGGTCCGCCGCTGACCAGGATCAGGTGACGGCAGCCGGAAAAACGGTCCAGCCAGTCCGGCAGCAGGCTCCAGTCACGGTCCGGCAGCAGGTGCCGGCGGCTGCGGTCGCTCCACAGATCGAGCGCCAGCAGGCCGACCTCCCCGACGACGAATCCCTGCGACAGCGTTCCGCCGGCGGCACCCCACAGGCAATCGGGTGGCGAATCGGCAACCGAGGCGGTCTGGAACAGCTGGACCTGCCGCCGCGCCGCCGCAATCAGCGGGCGCAGACTGCGCGACGCGGCATCGCCATCCTCCCGACCGCTCCAGGCGTCGGCCAGAAGGCGCCCGAGGTCGGTGCCATCCCACATCATCACCGACGGGATGGACGCCAGCGCATCCGCCGCGGCCGCACTGCTCCAGATCCGCAGCATGCGTTCAAAGCCGGCATTCATCAGCTCTTCCGTCAGACCGGGCCGGGGCGGGCCCAGCCGATGGACGGCGGCCAACAGTCCGGCGGTCTGGGGAGCAGCGGCCATCACCGCGTCGCCATTGCTCTGCCCGCCGGCCTGGACCAGCAGATGATAGCGGTCGGCGGCATGGCGGGAGACGAGGTCCGGCCATAGGGATGGGGGTTGGGACTGGGTCTGGGCCTGGTCCTGGCCCTGGAACGACGCACCGCCGGACGGCTCCGGCGCTGTCATTCCGCTTCCATACAGAATGGCCATTCTCGGAAATGAATGACGCCCCGGAACAATTATGGTCCAGCGCGGTCCGTCGGGAAACCCATAGGCGACGTCGGTGTCGCGCATGCCGCGCGGCACTGCGAAGTCGAAGCGCCAGACATGGCGGCGGCGCCAGACGGTCAAATGGCGCGGCGGAACCGGGAGGGTGACGCCGTCCACCCGTAGATCGTCCGGTTCGACCTCGCCATCCAGCACGAACAGCGCCGACAGCCACCAGCGGTCGCGTTGCTCACCGCGAAAATACAGGATGGGGCCGAGCAGGATGCTCGGCTCCGCTCGTCTGCGCGCCATGGTCCATCCGTCCGATCCGGGCCTTCACCAAAAGAAGGGCGGTGCCGCATCCCATAGCGCAAGGGGATGCCGGAGGGAGAAGAAATTATGGCAGCCGGTCGATCCGAGGTCGAACGACCCATGGACAGCCGATTTCCCGGCCCGTCCATGGATGGTCCGGCGACACCCCGGTCAGCCGTTCCGTTTACGCAACAGTTCGAGCATGCGGGAGGGAACCTCCTCGCTCAGCACCGGATCGTAAAGGCGATGGAGTTCCTCCACATGCTGTCGGTGCTGAACGAGCAGTGCCCTGGCATCTGGGTCGCTCTGCACCACGCTCTCGAATTCCGCGCGCTCCTGCTCATCCAGGGCGCCGTCCAGATAGGCGTTTATATCGGTCATCGTCACACGCTTCATCTCTGTCGTTCCCGGATGGGTCGCCGGGGAGTCTTCCCTGGGACACGATCAACCGTGACACGTCCGGCGTGGCACGTCCGGCGGCGGCGCCGTTCCCGGAAAAGGCCAGCCGAAAGGACGCCTGCTTCCCATCTTACGGGCATGAACCTCGGCCATACCAGTCCGACGAACGGCACGATCATCGCTCCCTTTCGAGGCGGGCAATCCGGCATCGGCATCCTCTTTCGCGTCGCCCGGGCAATTAACAGAGCGGCATCGCCTATTGTTCCGGGCCGCGCAGCCGGGCGGAACGCGATGCAATTGGGTCTGTTGTCGTTGTGCAACGCAGCCCATCCGCGTCACGAAGGCGTCACCTTGGAAGGAGAGTGCCCATGGCTCAGCAAGAGAGCCGACATCCGGCCAGTCAACCGCCGCAGCATCAGGACAAGCGGCCCGGACACCAGGGTCCGATGACTCCCCAGCCGTCGGAAACCCGGCCCGGCTATCGCGGCAGCGGCAAGCTGCGCGACAAGGTGGCGCTGATCACCGGCGGAGACAGCGGCATCGGGCGTGCCATCGCCGTTCTGTACGCGCGCGAAGGGGCCAAGGTCGGCATCCTCTACCTGAGCGAGGACGGGGATGCCCGCGAAACCCGCCGGCTGGTGGAGGCGGAGGGCCAGCCCTGCACCGTCCTGAGCGGCGACGCCGGCCAGGAGGAGACCTGCCGCAAGGCGGTGGAGCGGATGATCGCCGACCATGGCCGCCTCGACATCGTGATCAACAACGCGGCGGAGCAGCACCCGCAGAAGTCGATCGAGGACATCACCGCCGAGCAGTTGGAGCGGACCTTCCGCACCAACATCTTCTCCCAGTTCTTCATGGTGAAGGCGGCGCTGCCGCATCTGCACGAGGGGGCCTGCATCGTCAACACCACCTCCGTCACCGCCTACAAGGGCAGTCCGGAGTTGCTGGACTATTCGGCGACCAAGGGCGCCATCGTCGCCTTCACCCGGTCGCTGTCCATGGCGCTGGCCGACCGTGGCATCCGGGTCAACGCCGTCGCTCCCGGCCCGATCTGGACCCCGCTGATCCCGTCCACCTTCGACGAGGAGAAGGTGGAGAGCTTTGGCGGCAACGTGCCGATGAAGCGCGCCGGCCAGCCCGACGAGGTGGCTCCATGCTTCGTGTTCCTCGCCTCCGCCGATTCCTCCTACATGTCGGGTCAGGTGCTGCACCCGAACGGCGGTACGGTGGTTAACGGCTGATAAGCAGCTGATTCCTGGCCGGGATTCTCCCGGAGGCGCGCGTGGCAGGACCAGGAAAAAATGGCCCCCGCGTCGATGACGCGGGGGCCTGAGGCGGAGAAAAGAGTGGTCAGGCGGCCATCAGGGTGTTCAGCCGTTCACGTGCGCGGCACAGGCGGGAACGGATGGTGCCGATCGAGACGTTCAGCGTTTCCGCCGCCTCCTGGTAGGGGCGGCCTTCGATGGCGACCAGCTTCACCACCTTGCGCTGGCTGGGAGTGAGGGAGGAAAAGGCGCGGTCGACGTCGCGGAAGACCAGGCGCGACATCTGCGCCGCATCGACCGACATGGCGCCGTCCCACAGTTCCACCTTGGTCACGTGGCGGTCGCGCTGAAGATTGTTGAAATGCAGGTTCTTCAGCATGGTGGTCAACCATGCCTGCATGTTGGTGCCGGGTTCGAAACGATGCTGGCGTGAAAGGGCGCGGGCCATGCAATCCTGCAACAGGTCTTCCGCCGCGCTGGCGTCGCGGGTCAGCTTGCAGGCATAGCGCTGCAGATTGGGCATGCAACGGATCAGTTCGTTTTCGAACGAGTACGCCATGGTCTTTTCTTCCTCCACGGTCTGGCCTCCACGGTCTGGTGCGTCTCCGGCCGGGGAACGGCGGAACCCGGCGGGGGCGGCATTGGGCGTTCCGGCGCGCATTCGGCGCTGCCGGTTCGAAAGGCTGGTGGTATCTTGTGCGGTCTTGCGGCCTCAGATCCTGAGGTGCCGGGCGGTCCGGAGGTCCGCCACAGCGCGGCCCGTCATCTGGCGCGGGGCGGAGATCCGTGCAGGAAGCCGCGGCACGATCCGGTCGGCGGTGGCGTCATCGGCGGTTCCCTCTTTGCCCGTCGTTGATCGTGTCGGGCTCTTAACGCACCGCCCGTCGCCGATGTTCCACCGGAGGATTCGGAAAGAGTGACATCGGTGGCAGATCGAAGCGATTCCGGTCACGGTCCCGCTTGCCGGGTTTACCACCATCGAATGCGCAGGGGGGCGGCACGGGGAGGGCCGGTCAGGCGCGGTACGGCTGGTGTCAGGGCCGGGGACTGGGCAGCGGACCGGTGGGCAGCGGGCGAGACGGGGAACCGGAAGGAGCCAGCGCCTTTTCCAGCCGTAGCGCCGCCATCTCGTCCTCGTAATAGGCGGGATAGACGGCGAAGCGGCGATATCCGGCTGCAGTGTAGAGCGCGATGGCCGCCGTGTTGTCCGCCCGCACCTCCAACCGCAGGGCGGTGGCTCCCATCGCCGTTGCCGCACTCTCGAGTGCCGGCAGCAGTCGCCGGGCGATACCCCGGCCGCGATGGGACGGTGCGACGGCAAAGGATGTGAGCCGGGCGAAACCCGTGCCGGCATGGACCGCGACGACGCCGTAGGCGACCGCTTGGCGCGCGCCGTCCGGCGGGCCGCAATCCGCCACCAAAACCACACCTTTCGCCTTGAGGATCGCATATCGGAAATTGCGCCGCGTCATCCGGTCGGTCGCGAAGCTCTGCTCCTCGATCGACAACAGCGCGGGGATGTCGGCCGGTTCGGCGCGGCGAATGCCGATGCGTGTTGCATCGCAGTGGACAGGAACGATTTCGTGACGCATCGTTGACGGGAAAAAAGGGGCGTTGGTGTGATCCTACTCCCTTTTACCACAGGGAAACGATTGTACGCTCCGTGTGGGAAAGCTTTGTTTAACCAACAGCGCAGACACTTCCCGCATCTTGGAGCGTCGTCCTTCCAGCCGCCCGCTCCCATTGGCCTTTCAAGCAGAAAGTCAGGACATGGACGCTCGGTACAAATCGCGTGACATCGAACGCCGCAGTCTGGATGTCGACGGCCTCAAACGGTCGTTCTTGGAGTGGCTGGTCTACTCGGTCGGCAAGGATGCGCGGGCTGCGACCCGGCGCGACTGGTTCCATACCGTTGCGCTCGCCGTGCGCGACCGCGTCGTCGACCGCTGGATGGACACGACACGCAGCTATTATCACGAGGACGCCAAGCGCGTTTACTACCTGTCGCTGGAATTCCTGATCGGCCGGCTGCTGACCAACAGCCTGTCGAACCTGGGCATCATGGACGAATGCCGGCAGGCGCTGGACCGTCTCGGCCTGTCGATGGAGGACGTCGTCGACGCGGAGCCGGACGCGGCGCTCGGCAACGGCGGCCTCGGCCGCCTGGCCGCCTGCTTCCTCGACAGCATGGCCTCGCAGGGGCTGCCCGGCTACGGCTACGGCATCCGCTACGAGTTCGGCCTGTTCGAGCAGCGCTTCGAGAATGGCTGGCAGGTCGAGTATCCCGAGCAGTGGCTGCAGTTCGGCAACCCCTGGGAATTCGCCCGCCCGGAGGTGCTGTATCCGGTCCAGTTCTACGGCCGCGTCGAGGAGTTCCGCGACAGCGTCGGCGAACGCGCCTACCGCTGGGTCGATGCCGACCGCGTGCTGGCGATGGCCTACGACACGCCGGTCGTCGGCTATGGCGGCGACACCATCAACACCCTGCGGCTGTGGTCGGCGCGTGCCACCCGCGACTTCAACTTCGGCCACTTCAACGACGGCGCCTACATGAAGGCGGTCGAGCAGAAGATCCTGTCGGAGAATCTCAGCCGCGTCCTCTATCCCAACGACGCGACCGAGACCGGCAAGGAGCTGCGGCTGAAGCAGGAGTATTTCTTCACCTCGGCCTCGCTGCAGGACATCCTGCGCCGCTATCTCCAGCACCACACCAGCTTCGACAACCTGCCCAACAAGGCGGCGATCCAGCTGAACGACACGCATCCGGCCATCGGCATCGCCGAGCTGATGCGCCTGCTGGTCGACCAGCACGCCCTGCGCTGGGACAATGCGTGGGAGATCACGCGCGCCACCTTCGCCTACACCAACCACACCCTGCTGCCCGAGGCGCTGGAAGCCTGGCCGGTGAGGATGATCGAGCGGGTGCTGCCGCGCCACATGCAGATCATCTACGAGATCAACGCCAAGTTCCTGAACCGCACCAAGGCCAAGGCCGCCGGCGACAACGCCCGGCTGTCGCGCCTGTCGCTGATCGACGAACGCGGCGAGCGGCGCGTGCGCATGGGCAACCTCGCCTTCCTGGGGTCGCATAAGGTCAACGGCGTCTCGGCCCTGCACACCGACCTGATGAAGCAGACGGTCTTCAACGATTTCCACGAGGAATTCCCGGACCGCATCAACAACAAGACCAACGGCATCACCCCGCGGCGCTGGCTGAAGCAGGCCAACCCGGCCCTGTCGGAGCTGATCACCACCCGCATCGGCCAGGGCTGGATCTCCGACCTGTCGCAGATATCGGCGCTGCGCGAAAAGGCCGACGACGTGGTGTTCCGTGAGGAATTCCGCCGGGCCAAGCGCAAGAACAAGAAGCGGCTCGCCGCCTACATTGCCCGCCAGACCGGCGAGGAGGTGCTGGTCGACAGCATCTTCGACGTCCAGGTCAAGCGCATGCACGAATACAAGCGCCAGCTGCTGAACGTGCTGCACACCATCGCGTTGTACAACGAGATGCGCGACAATCCGACCGTCAGCTGGGTGCCGGTCACCAAGATCTTCGCCGGCAAGGCGGCGCCGTCCTACCACATGGCCAAGCTGATCATCAAACTGATCAACGACGTCGCCAAGGTGGTGAACCACGACCCGTCGGTGCATGACAACCTGAAGGTCGTGCTGCTGCCCAACTACAATGTCACCGCGGCGGAGATCATCATCCCGGCCGCCGACCTGTCGGAACAGATCTCCACCGCCGGCATGGAGGCGTCGGGCACCGGCAACATGAAGCTGGCACTGAACGGCGCGCTGACCATCGGCACGCTGGACGGCGCCAACGTGGAGATCCGAGAGCATGTCGGGCCCGACAACATCTTCATCTTCGGCATGACCGCGGACGAGGTGAACGACCTGCGCGCGACCGGCGGCTTCAACCCGCGCGAGGTGATCGCGTCGAACCCCAGCCTGAAGCGGGCGCTCGACATGATCTCCACCGGCGCCTTCTCGCCGGACGACCGCAACCGCTACCACCCGATCGTCCAGGCGCTGACCGACGGCGGCGACCATTTCCTGGTGACGGCAGACTTCGCCGACTATTGCCAGGCGCAGGACGCGGCGATGCAATTGTACCGCGACCAGGAGGAATGGACCCGCAAGGCCATCCTGAACACCGCCAGCATGGGTTGGTTCTCGTCCGACCGTACGGTCAACGAGTATGCCGAAGAGGTCTGGGACGTACACCCGGTACACCCGAACCACGAAGGCGAGGGATACCGGTAAGGGGATTGGGTGCTGAGATCTTGCCCCCTCCCTAACCCTCCCCCGCCTTTGGCGGTGGAGGGGACTGCCGCCGCTTTACCGTAAGGCACCCTCTCCCGCGCAGCGGGGGAGGGTCGGGGAGGGGGCAAGTGGCGCTGCGGCCGAACCATACCCAGCGCTTTACAAGCCCCCTCCAATGGGCTATGACAACCTGTATGAACCGCAAGGCCATCACCATCACTACGACGAAAAAAGCGACTCGCTTCGGCGGGAAGCGTCGTGGTGCGTGCTGATCGGATCGACCAGCGTTTCTTCCACGAGGCAGGCCCCGCCGGACATCGGACGGGGCCTCGTCGTATCCGGGGTCCGCTGTCCGAACGACCGATAGGCCGGTCCGATCAACAGTGCGATAGACAGGACGGAACCCCGACATGAGCAGCAACACCGCCTCCGTTTCCCCCCGCCGCGTCGCCGTGGTCGGCGCCACCGGTGCCGTCGGCCGCGAGATGGTCAAGGTCCTGCACGACCGCAACTTCCCGGTCGCCGAGCTGGGCCTGTTCGCCTCCGAGCGTTCGGCCGGCAAGGTGCAGGAAACCCCCTATGGTGCCCTGACCCTGAAGGCGTTCGACGCCGATGCCGTCAAGGGCTATGACGTGGTCCTGCTGGCGGTGTCGGGCGACTTCGCCAAGGCGCATGCCAAGGATCTGGCGTCGGCCGGAGCGCTGGTGATCGACAACAGCTCCGCATTCCGCTACGACGCCGACATCCCGCTGATCGTGCCGGAGATCAACGCCCACGTCTTCCGCGAAGCGTACGCCGCCGGTTCCCGCCTGATCGCCAACCCGAACTGCACCACCGCCATCGCCGTCGTGGCGCTCGGGCCCCTGCACAAGGCCTTCGGCATCAAGCGCGCCATCGTCTCCACCTATCAGGCCACCAGCGGCGCCGGTGCCGAGGGAATGGCCGAGCTGGAGGAGCAGACCCGCAACCAGCTGGACGGCAAGCCGGTCACCAACAGCGTGTTCCGCCACCCGATCCCCTTCAACCTGATCCCCCAGATCGATGCCTTCCAGGAGAACGGCTACACGAAGGAGGAGATGAAGGTGACGTGGGAGACGCGGAAGATCATGGAGGTTCCCGATCTTCTGCTCAGCTGCACCGCCGTCCGCATCCCGACCTACCGCGCCCATTCCGAGGCGATCACGCTGGAGACCATCCAGCCGGTCACGCCCGACGCCGCCCGCGCGGTGCTGGCCGATGCTGCCGGCGTGAAGCTGGTGGACGATCCGGCCAACGGCGCCTACCCGATGCCGCTGAACGCCACCGGCCAGTATGATGTCGAGGTCGGCCGTATCCGCACCAACCTCGTGTTCGGCGACCATGGCCTGGACCTGTTCGTCTGCGGCGACCAGCTGCTGAAGGGCGCCGCCCTGAACGCGGTGCAGATCGCCGAGCTGGCTCTCTGATCGGTTGAGCTCTGCGGGACGGATCTCCGTCCCGCAGAATCCCCATATGAGAATACAGTGGTATTGATTTCCCAGTTGCGGAAATTCCATTGCGCGTTTCATTATACGCCCGACAGTGCTTCTGGCGGCACGGCTCGGCTCGACCAGTGCCCCCGTCGCCGTCGCATCCAGACACGAGGCGATGATGGATTACCTGATCAGCGACATCGTTTTGGTTGGCTGCAGCTTCGTCCCCGTGGGCTTTCTGCCCTGCGACGGCAGCATCCTCCCAATCGCGCAGTACGAAGCGCTCTATTCCCTGATTGGCCCGCAATATGGCGGCGACGGCCATACGACCTTCGCCCTGCCGAACCTGAAGGGGAAGGAGCCGCTGCCAAGCCTTCACTACGTCATCTGCAACGACGGCACCTATCCGCAGCGGCCCTGACGGACCCGCGCCGGGACCGGGCTGGCGGAACGCTCTGGAATCCGCCCGGCGCTGCTGCTATCTAATCGACGGGGGCCGGTGGGCGTTTTTCGCCTGCCGGCCCCTTTCGCCGTTCGTAGGATCACCTTCTCTTGTCACGGGACTTCGTGCATGTCCGAACTTCAGGATGCCGTCTCCCGCCGTCGGACCTTTGCCATCATCGCGCACCCCGACGCCGGTAAGACCACGCTCACCGAAAAGCTGCTGCTGTTCGGCGGCGCCATCCAGATGGCCGGCGCCGTCAAGGCGCGTGGCGAACAGCGGCGTGCCAAGTCGGATTGGATGAAGGTGGAGCGCGAGCGCGGCATCTCCGTCACTGCCTCCGTCATGACCTTCGATTTCGACGGGCGCACCTTCAACCTGCTCGACACGCCAGGCCACGAGGACTTCTCGGAGGACACCTACCGCACGCTGACCGCAGTGGACAGTGCGGTGATGGTGATCGACGGCGCCAAGGGCATCGAGGCGCAGACGCTGAAACTGTTCGAGGTCTGCCGTCTGCGCGACGTGCCGATCATGACCTTCTGCAACAAGATGGACCGCGAAGCGCGCGATCCCTTCGACCTGATCTCGGAGATCGAAAGCGCGCTGGCGCTGGAGGTCACCCCGGCGAGCTGGCCGATCGGCATGGGCCGCGACTTCCTGGGCTGCTACGATCTGATCCGCGACCGGCTGATCCTGATGGACCGCAGCAAGGGCGACGAGATCGACGCGGGCATCGAGTGCAACGGACTGGACGACCCCAAGCTGGACGAACTGCTGCCGGCCCATGCCGTCGCCAAGCTGCGCGAGGAGGTCGAGATGGCGCGCGGCCTGATGCCGGCCTTCGATCTGGAATCCTACCGAGCCGGGCACCTGACGCCGATCTATTTCGGCTCCGCCATCAACAATTTCGGCGTGCGCGAGCTGCTGTCCGGTCTGGCGGAGAACGCTCCGCCCCCGCGTCCGCAGCCGGCCGATCCGCGCACCGTCCAGCCGGACGAGGACAAGGTCACCGGCTTCGTGTTCAAGGTCCAGGCCAACATGGACCCGAATCACCGCGACCGCATCGCCTTCGTACGCCTGTGTTCCGGCCGCTACAAGCGCGGCGCCAAGCTGAAGCACATCCGCTCGGGCAAGCTGATGGCGGTGAACAACGCCGTGCTGTTCCTCGCCCGCGACCGCGAGGTGGCGGAAGAGGCGTGGCCCGGCGACATCATGGGCATCCCGAACCACGGGTCCTTGCGCATCGGCGATACGCTGACCGAGGGCGAGGATCTGCGCTTCACTGGCGTGCCCAGCTTCGCGCCGGAACTGCTGCAGCGCGTCCGCCCGGACGATCCGATGCGGGTGAAGCACCTGCGCAAGGCGCTGGAGCATTTCGCAGAAGAGGGCGCCTCCCAGGTGTTCAAGCCGCTGACCGGCGCCGACTGGGTGGTCGGCGTGGTCGGCCAGCTGCAGTTCGAGGTCCTGGCCTCGCGCATCGAGGCGGAATACGGCATCGCCGCCCGCTTCGAAGGGGCCGGTCTCGACGCAGCCCGCTGGATCGAGACCGACGACAAGGTCCAGTTGGAGAAGTTCATCGAGCTCAACCGCTCCGCGCTGGCGGAGGACCATGACGGCGCCCTGGTGTTCCTGGCCCGCAACGCCTGGCACCTGAACCGCGCGCAGGAGGATTTTCCCGCCCTGCGCTTCCTGAAGACCCGCGAGCAGAACCGCAAGGTCCACACCGCGGCTTGACGACCTGACTGAGAAGCGGCTGTCAGATCGGCCGCCCGCCCGCCCGCCGATACCGTGGGCGGGCACCCTTCCAGATAGCAGCTCGGCATGGTTGGACCCTCTACGGATTGACGGCTTGACGCCGTCAATCCGGTGGAAGAACGTGTGCTGGCGCGCGAAACAGTTTCGACACTCAATCAGCGACCTCGAATGGTCGGGTGGGTTCGGACAAGGGGCGGAGATGGCCGTGGGATTGGATGAACTCCTGGATACCGGCGGCTTCGTGCCGCATGGCGTCTGCCTGCTCTGGCGTCCCGATCTGCTGGCGCTTCATGTCGGATCCGACGCGCTGATCGGCTTGTCCTACTTTTCGATTCCCCTGGCGCTGCTCTATTTCGTCTATCGTCGTCGTGACGTGGCCTTCGGCTGGGTCGCGATTCTGTTCGCCCTGTTCATCATCGCTTGCGGCAGCACCCATTTCCTCTCGATCTGGACGCTGTGGGAGGCGGATTACGTGCTGGAAGGAGCGGTGAAACTGATCACCGCGGTCGTATCGCTGGCCACCGCGGCGACGCTGTGGTGGCTGATGCCACGCCTCCTGGCCTTGCCCAGCCCGGCGCAGCTGGAGCGCAGCAACGCTGCGCTGGAGCATGAGATCGCCATCCGCCGGCAGATGGAGCAGCGCTACTCAGGCTTCTTCAACAATCTGGCAGAAGCGCTGTTCATCGTCGAGGTGCTGCCCGACGGCGGTTTCGCCTATCAGGCGATCAATCCGGCACTGGCGCGGGCAACGGGCCTGGATCCGGAGACGCTGCGCGGAAGGCGGGTGGAGGATGCACTGTCGCCGGAAGTCGCGGACAGTGTGCTCCCCCGCTATGCGCAATGCCGGGACAGCGGCGAAAGCGTCGACTATGAGGAGGTGCTGTCGCTGCCGGTAGGCCAACGCGTGTTCCACACCATGCTCGTTCCGGTGAGGGACGCCGCCGGCCGGGTGGCCCAGCTTTTGGGCAGCGGTCGTGATGTGACCGAGCGCAAGCGGCTGCAGGAGGAAATGGTGCAGACCTCCAAGCTGGCGACGCTGGGCACCCTGGCCGCCGGAATGGCCCATGAGATGAGCCAGCCGTTGAACGTCATCCGCCTGTGGACGGAGAACACGCTGGCCCGGCTGCGTGAGACCACGTTCGATCCCGTCAGAACCGAACGGGCGCTGACGCTGGTGATCGACCAGACCGAGCGCATGGCCAAGCTGATCGACCATGTCCGCACCTTCGGACGGCGGGACGGCGGCGGAACCCAGATCTTCCATCCCGCCCATTGTGTGCGCAGCGCGGTGGAACTGGTGCGTCACCAGTACGCGTTGGAAAACATAGAGGTGGTTGAAAATGCCACGTCAGCCGACCGGCCGGTGAGTGGCCGCCCCCTTGAATTGGAGCAGGTCATACTCAACCTTTTGTCGAATGCTCGGGATGCGATCAACGCATGCCGCGCGGCAGAGGGCAGGGCAGGATGCATCATGGTGGCGGTGGACAATGATCGTGACGGACACAACACGGTCATCCAGGTGACCGACGACGGCGGCGGCATCGATCCGACGGTGCTGCCCCGGATCTTCGACCCCTTCTTCACGACCAAGGAGGTCGGAAAGGGCTCCGGCCTCGGCCTGTCCATCGGTTACGGCATCATCGACGGCATGGGCGGCCGCATCGATGCCCGCAACGTCGAACTGGACGGCGGACGCTGCGGCGCCCGCTTCACCATCACCCTGCCGAGCCTGCCAGTGTCCTCATCCGACCGGGAGTTGTCGCATGCCTGACCCATTCCACATCCTGGTCGCGGAGGACGAGGTTCTGGCCGCGATGGCGCTGGAGGATTTCCTGTCCTTCAAGGGGTTCCGCGTCACCGTCGCCGCCAACGGGCTGGAAGCGCTGGAACATTACACACGGGACCGGGTGCATGCGCTGGTGACCGACCTGCGCATGCCGCGGATGGACGGCCATGCGCTGATCAAGGAAATCCGCGAACGGGACGCGACGCTGCCGGTGGTGGTGATGACCGGCTTTCTGACCCAGGACAGCGACCTGACCCACGAGCGTTGGAAGCCGCTGGAAATCCTGAGCAAGCCGGTCAATCCGCGCACAATCTGCAACACGCTGCATCGTATGCTGGGCCTGCCGCAGGAAGGGTGACCGGCCTTACTCTTCCATCGGTTCGACGTCGACGCTGACGGTCAGGCCATGGCCGGCGCCGCCCACCAGGACGCCCCGCGCCGGGCTGACATCGTCGTAATCGCGGCCCCACGCGACGGTGATGAAATCGCGGTTGGCGACACAGGCATTTGTCGGGCAGATGTCCAGCCATCCGTCGGGCCCGCACCAGACCGACGCCCAGGCATGGCTGACGTCGGCCCCGACCAGACGCGGACGGCCGGGGGGCGGCAGTGTCCGCAGATAGCCCGATACATAGCGTGCCGGCAACCCGATGGCGCGGACGCAGCCGGCGGCGATGTGGGCGAAGTCCTGGCAGACGCCGCGGCGATTGCGCATCACCTCGGCCAGCGGCGTCGCGACGGTCGTCGCGGCGGGGTCGAAGGCGAAATCCTGGTTGATCCGGTTCATCAGGTCAACGGCCGCCGCCACCGCCGGCCGGCCGGGGGTGAAGCTGATGCGGGCATAGTCCAGCAGATCCGGGCTGGAGACGACCAGCGCGCTGTCGAAGCAGTACTGGGTGATCTCCGCCCCGTCATCCGGCCCAGTCAGGCCGCGCAGGCTGTCGCGCACATGCTCCCACGCCGGGGAGGAATCCGGCGCCAATGCCGGCGGATCGAACACATCGACCTCGCTTTCGGCGATGACGGAGAAGTTGCGGTGCGGCTCCTGCACCGCGACATAGGTGACGGTGTTGCCGAAATAATCCACGCGGTCCGACCGCACCGCCGGTACCGGTTCGATGGTCAGCATGCTGCGCCGGATGCGCTGGCGCGGGTGCGGCCGCAAGGCCAGATGCAGCAGATGGTGGGAGATCGGCACATCCTCGCCATAGTCGTAGGCGGTGGCGTGGCGCACGCGGTAGCGCGTGGCGGAGCCGTTTGCGGAATTGGCATTGCCGGGGGCGGGGGGTGTCATCGGGTCAGGCCGATCGTGCGAAGGCATGGCTGAAATAGGCATGGGCCAGGAAGTTGGAAACGTCCGGCAGCGACATCGCCAGATTGTCGAGCAGCGAACGCAGGGCCTCGCTGGAGGCCATCGCCTCGCTCCGCTCCAGGCTGTTGCGTGCGGCGGCGACGATGGCGAGCGCTCCGCCGGTCGGATCCGTCCCGGTGCCGACGCCCTGGTTGGGCAGCGCCCGCATGTGCCGGTCGAGCACCGCCAGTTGGAAGGCCAGCGCGCGCGGGTTGGCCTCCTCGCCCAGCAGCAGGTTGAGCACCGTGGTGCGTTGCACGCTGGTCAGGTGGCGGGCGCGGTAGGTCATGACGCTCTCGCCCAGTTCCAGCAGGACGGACAGGGTTGCCGCCTGCACCGGCTCCTCCTGGCGGTCCAGGTCGGCGACGCGCACCCCCCGCATCAGCCCTACCATGTGCAGCGCCCGCTCGACGCGCCGGCCGATGTCGAGAAAGCGCCAGCCGGCTCCGCGGGTCATGCTCTCCTGCTCCATGCCGGAGAAGGCGGCGAGCGTGATCATCACGTCGTCGAGCCGCAGCAGCAGTGCCGCCGCATCCATCCGCCCCTTGGGAGGCTGGGACTGGCGGTCGATCGCCGACACCACGCGCCACATGTCCATCGACAGGCGGTCGCGCACCGAATAGGCGATGCGGTGCAGGCGCAGGACCTGGGCCCGCAGGCTGTTGGGATGGTCGGGGTCGACGACCGCAGCGTGCAGGGCCTCGCGCAGACCGCGGTTGGCACCGCTCTCGGTGATCCGCGCCATCTCCGCCGGGATCATGCCCTGAGAAAAGAGCAGGTCGAGGAGCGGACGGAGCTGCGCCGTGGCGCCCGGCATGTTGCTGTCGATCAGGCGGCTCTGCGTCGCGCGCAACAGGCGCAGCACGCCCTCCGCCCGTTCGGCATAGCGGCCGAGCCAATAGAGGCCGTCGGCGACACGGCTGGGCAGATCGTTGGCGGACAGGCGCAGGCCGCTGGCGGTCGGCTCGGTCGCCAGCGCCGGGCGCGGCTGGGTGGAGGCCACGTCGGCGCGCCGCGCCGCCAGGATCCAGGTGTCCTTGCTGCCGCCGCCGCTCTGCATCGACACCACCAGACGCCCCGATTCGCTCGACACGCGGGTCAGGCCGCCGGGCATCACCGCATAGCCGCCGCTGGGGGTGGCGCAGAGGAAGACGCGCAGCACCAGCGGGCGCGGCTGCAGCCGGCCGTCCTGCCAGACCGGGGCGGTGGACAGCGCCATCTGTTCCTGGGCCACGAAATACCAGGGCCGGCGCTTGATCCGGTCGATCAGGGTCGACCGCTCGCCGGCCGACAGCTGGGCGCCGAAGATCGGCTCGAAGGACAGGGACGGGAAGGCCGGCTTGATCACCAGCCCGTCGAGATGGTCGATGACGTAGGCCCGCTCCGCGTCGTTGCCGCACCACCAGCTGGCGACTCCGGGCAGCCGCAGCTCCTCGCCCAGCAGATGGCGGCACAGAGTCGGAAGCGACGATTTCATCGCCATCGATTCCATCAGGCCGGAGCCCAGCGCGTTCGCCATCACCACATTGCCGGCGCGCACCGCCTCGATCAGCCCGGCGACGCCGAGCGAACTGTCGGCGCGCAGTTCCAGCGGGTCGGCGAAATCGGCATCGAGCCGGCGCAGGACGACGTCCACCCGCTCCAGCCCGGACAGCGTCTTCAGGAACACCTGCCGGTCGCGCACCGTCAGGTCGGCCCCCTCCACCAGCGTGATGCCGAGATAGCGGGCGAGATAGACGTGCTCGAAATAGGTCTCGTTGTAGGGTCCGGGGGTCAGCAGCACGACGCGCGGGGTGCCGCCGCTGCCGGCGGCCCGCAGCGCGATCGACAGCAGGGTTTCCTTGAATGTGTCGAAAAAGCCGGTCAGCCGCTCAACCTGGCAGTGGCGGAAGCTGTCGGGCAGCACCTTGGCGATCACCGCGCGGTTTTCCAGCGCATAGCCGCTGCCGCTGGGCGCCTGGGTTCGGTCGGACAACACCCACCAGCGCCCGTCCGGCGCGCGGGCGAGGTCGGCAGCGTAGAAATGCAGATGCATGTCGTTGGGAACGCGGATGCCATGGACCGCGCGGCGGAAACCGGGGTCGGCATGGATGACCGACGGCGGCAGCCGGCCGTAACGGGTCAAGGTCTGCGGACCGTAGAGGTCGGTAAGGATCGCGTTCAGCAGCGACGCCCGCTGGATCAGCCCCGATTCAATGGCCTTCCACTCATGGGCGGGTAGCAGAAGCGGCATCATGTCGAGCGGCCATGGCCGCTCCATCCCGTTGGGGTCGCCGTAGATGTTGTAGGTGACGCCGTTCTGGTGCAACAGGCGCCGTGCCTCCTCCCAGCGTTCCGCCATCTGCCCGGATTCGAGCGGGCCGAGCGTGCTCATGAAGGTCTGCCAGTGCGGCCGAAGCCGCCCCTGGCCGTTCACCATCTCGTCATAGACCTGGCCGGAACCGTAGCCGATGGCGTCGGCCTCGCCAAACAGCGACCCCTGGGTGAAGGGAACCGGCGGCATTCCCGAAAGGGACGTGGAGGCCGGCGGACGGAAAGGCTGATCGGGCTGGGACAAGGTCTGACTGATGCTTTTTGCCTATGAAGGGAGCAACAGTCTGAACGCCCAGGCCCGGCGATGCAAGGCCGGTGGCTGGCGAACCCATCCGAAAGTGGAAAGATTCCATGCCTATGGCGTTGGGAATACGAACGGTCCGGAGCGTCCGGCGGCAAGGAAAGCCGGAGCGCCATCCAGGATGACGCTCCGGAACCGCGGTGCGGAGTGTGCGGTTTTGTGGTCTTCAGCCGCGCCGCAGGTCGAGGGTCATCGGGAATTGCGGGTTCCGTTCCTCTGCCGGCACCTCCATCGGGCCGGGGGTGTGGCCGAAGGGGAAGAAGCGGGCGAGCCGCCGGCCTTCCGCCTCGTTGGCGTTGACCGGGAAGGTGTCGTAGTTGCGGCCGCCCGGATGCATGACGTGATAGGTGCAGCCGCCGATCGACCGGCCGGCCCAGCTGTCGACGATGTCGAAGATCAGCGGGGTATGGACCGGGATGGTCGGATGCAGGCAGGACGGCGGCTGCCAGGCGCGGTAGCGCACCGCCCCGACGAATTCGCCCTCGATTCCCGTCGGGATCAGCGGCACCCGCCGGCCCTTGCAGGTGATGACGTGGCGGGCGTCGGTCAGGCCGGTGACGCGGACCTGGACCCGCTCGACCGAGCTGTCGACATAGCGCACCGTCCCGCCGCCGCCCGGCTCCTCGCCAAGCACATGCCAGGGCTCCAGCGCCATGCGCAGCTCCATGGTGATGCCGCGCTGGTTGACGTGACCGTAGATCGGGAAGCGGAAGTTGAGGTGCGGCGCGAACCAGCTGTCCTCCAGCGGATAGCCGTGGTCGCGCAGATCCTGCAGCACGTCGGCCATGTCCTGCTGGACGAAGTGCGGCAGCATGAAGCGGTCGTGCAGGTCGGTGCCCCAGCGCACCAGCCGGCCCTTGTAGGGGTGCTTCCAGAAGCGCGCGACCAGCGCCCGCATCAGCAGCTGCTGGGTCAGGCTCATCTCGGCGTGGGGCGGCATCTCGAAGGCGCGGAACTCGACCAGCCCCAGCCGGCCGGTCGAGCTGTCCGGCGAATAGAGCTTGTCGATGCAGAACTCCGCCCGGTGGGTATTGCCCTGCACGTCGACCAGCAGGTTGCGCAGCACCCGGTCGACCAGCCAAGGCGGGCAATTGCCGGTCGCCGCCGCCTGGTCGATCTGGTTGAAGGCGATCTCCAGCTCGTAGAGCTGGTCGTCGCGTGCCTCGTCCACGCGCGGGGCCTGGCTGGTCGGTCCGATGAACAGGCCGGAGAAGACATAGGACAGGGCAGGGTGATTCTGCCAATAGGTGATCAGGCTGCGCAGCAGGTCGGGCCGACGCAGGAAGGGGCTGTCGGCGGCGGTGGCGCCCCCCATCACCACATGGTTGCCGCCGCCGGTGCCGCAATGGCGGCCGTCGATCATGAACTTCTCGGCCCCCAGGCGGGACTGGCGCGCGTCCTCGTACAGCGTGATGGTGTTGCGCACCAGATCGTCCCAACTGGCGGCCGGGTGGATGTTGACCTCGATCACCCCCGGATCCGGGGTGACGGCCAGCGAGTTCAGGCGCGGATCCTTCGGCGGCTGATAGCCTTCGATGACCACCGGCATTTCCAACTCGACCGCCGTCGCCTCGATCTCGGCCAGCATCGCCAGATAATCCTCAAGCGTGCTCATCGGCGGCATGAACAGATGGAGGCGGCCATTGCGCGCCTCGCAGGTCAGGGCGGTGCGCACCACCCACCACGCCGACTTGCCCTCCTCGGGCATCTCGTCTCGGATCTCGGCCATGATGCGCTGGCGCTGGGCGATCCGCTTGTCGGTGTGGACGCCGCGGTCGGATTCCTGCACGGCGCCGCGGATCTCCTGCCGGCGCTGGACCGGGTGCGGCGGCAGCGGACCGCGATCCTCGAACGGGTCGGTCTCCCAGGCATAGGGATAGTCGGCCTTCGACACCCAGGGCAGCGACCCGATGGGAAGACGGTAGCCGACCGGACTGTCGCCGGGGATCAGCAGCAGCCTCTCCTGGCGCAGCGGCCAGGTGCTGGACAGCCAGACCGGTCCCTGCTGGGTCATGCGGCGGTTGATCGGCAGGGCGAAGCCCACCGGCTCGGCCAGCCCGCGGGTGAAGATACGGGTCAGCCGCTCGCGCTCCTCCTTGTCCTCCAGCTTGCTGTTCAGCGGATCGACGTTGACCGGAAGCTGCGATTCCTTGCGCAGGTAATGCCAGGGATCCTCATAGGCGCCGAGCACCAGGCTGGGGTCGAGGCCAAGCCGCTTGGCCAAAGCCACCAGAAAGACGCCGGCGTCCTGGGCGGTGTGGCCGTAATCGGTGTCCTCGCGCGCCAGCAGGTCGCTGTTGGCCCACAGCGCTTCGCCGTCGCGGCGCCAGTAGACCGTCATCGCCCAGCGCGGCAGCGATTCGCCGGGATACCATTTGCCCTGGCCGAAATGCAGAAGCCCGCCGGGTGCGAAGCGCGCCATCAGCCGGTGGATCAGGTCGGCGGCCATCTTCCGCTTCTGCGGTCCCAGCGCCGTGGTGTTCCATTCATCCCCGTCCATGTCGTCGATGGAGACGAAGGTCGGCTCGCCGCCCATGGTCAGGCGGACGTCGCCGGCCTTCAGATCCTCGTCGACACGATGGCCGAGCGCCTCGATGGCCGCCCATTGCTGCTGGCTGTAGGGCTTGGTGACGCGCGGCGCCTCGTAGATGCGGGTGACCGACATCTCGTGCCCGAATTCGACCTCGGCCTCGTCGACCATGCCGGAGATCGGGGCGGCGGAGGAGGCGTCGGGCGTGCAGGCCAGCGGGATGTGCCCCTCGCCCGCCAGCAGGCCGGAGGTGGGGTCGAGCCCGACCCAGCCGGCGCCGGGCAGGAACACCTCCGTCCAGGCATGCAGGTCGGTGAAGTCGCTTTCCGGCCCCGACGGGCCGTCCAGCGCCTTCTGGTCGGCGGTGAGCTGGATCAGGTAGCCCGAGACGAATCGCGCGGCCAGACCCAGATTGCGCAGGACCTGTACCAGCAGCCACGCCGAATCGCGGCAGGAGCCGGTGCGCTTGGTCAAGGTCTCCGCACAGGTCTGGATGCCCGGTTCCATGCGGATGACGTAGCCGATGTCCTGCTGCACCCGCTGGTTCACCGCGACCAGGAAATCGATGGTCGGGGTCTTCTCCCGCGGGATGTCCTGGAGATAGGCGGCGAGTTCCGGGCCCGGCTCCTCCGTTTCCAGATAGGGGCGCAGTTCGCGCTGCAGCCAATCGTCGTAGGCGAAGGGGATGTGGTTCGCCTTCTCCTCCAGGAAGAAGTCGAAGGGGTTGATCGCTGCGATTTCGGCGACCAGATCGACTTCAATGATGAACTCGCGCGTCTTCTCGGGGAAGACGAAGCGGGCCTGGAAGTTGGACTGCGGGTCCTGCTGCCAGTTCAGGAAATGCTGCTTCGGCGTGACCTTCAGGGAATAGCTGAGGATCGGCGTCCGGCAATGGGGAGCCGGGCGCAGCCGGATGATCTGCGGCCCGAGGGAAACCAGCCGGTCGTAGCGATAGATCGTCTTGTGGTTCAGCGCGACGTGGATCGCCATGGAAAACCCCGCCTCATGCCTGTTCGATGATGATCGCGCCCCGGTTCGCTCCGGGGTCGCCGATGCAACGGTATCACCGAAAAACCCGCCCCGACAGGGCGCCCGGACCCCGGCCCTACCGCAGTTGCGAAAAAGTCACGAAGTTTCGCTGGACGCGCGCTGCGGCTTTCTTCCGTTCGTGTTACCCTTTATATCCTGAGCGAACAGGGCAGGGGCTGCGGCAGGGGTCGGCGTCCGGATGATGTCATCGGCCGTGTCTTCCATGAAAGGCGACATGCGCATGTCGGGCGGCGACGCCGGGATGGGCGGTGCCGGGCGCGGCGTCGTCACCGGGAAATACTTCAATTTCAAGCCATTGCCTCCGCCGGACGACATCCTCGGCAACCCGCTGGTCGTCCCCAACCTGCCGACCCACAAGCTGCCGAAGGAGACGTTCGGCAGCCGCATGCGGCGCTTCTTCGCCCGGCTGAATCTGGGAAGCCAGACGGCGGAAATCCGGCTGCGCTGGAAACTCCACGACACCATCCAGGCGACCATGGCCTCGTTGTCGCCGGCGGTGACGCTGGTGACGGGAAAACGGGCACCGGCGAAGAATCGCAAATTGTCCGTGCCGATCATCGTCGTGCGCCACCCCTATCACCTGCGCCATGTGTTCGAGTTACTGCCGCAGATTCCCGATACGCTGGCGGTGGAGCGCCGGTTCCTGGAATTGCTGATGACCCGCGCACTGAAGCGCTATGGCGAACAGATAGCGCTGGTGAAGGGCAGCCCCTTCTCCTTCGAGAACGAGGCGCGGGAATATTTCTTCGCTGGATTCCGCATGGAAAAGCAGATCAAGAAGGTCAACAATCCGGACGAGCGGTTCGCGGCGCTCCAGGCCATCTACACCGCTTATTTCCACGGCCGAAATTATTACTACTTCGCACTGTTGCGGCGGGAGAAGCTGGCGCCCGACAACAAGCTGTTCATGCTGTTCGCCCGGGCGGTCTATTTCATGGCGCGCGTGGATTGGAACGGAGAGCTGTTGGAAAAACCCAATCCGCGGTCGATGCCCAGACGCGACGACCTGTTCTTCTTCGTGGAACGTGACAAGACGGTCGTGACGCGCTATCGCACCGACCAGGATTTCCAGCGTCAGGTCAAATCCGTCCTGGATGCCTTCCCCGCCTCGTGATGTCCCGCTTCCCATCCAAGGTTCCCGATCCGATGCGTGCCCTGTCCCTGGTGAGCGGCCTGCTGGCCGCAGGCTCCCTGCTCGCGATTCTGGCCGCCGCTCCGGTCCTTGCGGCGCCAGCCGAGGCACCGGCCCCGAGCCCGACCGAGAGCCCGGCCCAGAATCCAGCCCAGAATCCAGCCGATGCGCCCGCATCCGATGCGCCGACGCCCGGTTGCGAGGCCGCCGAAACGCCGTCGGCGCAGCTGCTATGCCGAGATGCAGGGCTCGCCGCCGCAACGGCGGAGATGGACGCCGCACTGAAGGCGCTGGGCGACACCACCGACGACAGCGGCCGGGCCGCCATCGACGCCGGGCAGACGGTTTGGCGCGCCCGCCGGGACGAGGTCTGCCCGGTCACGGCATCCGACCTCGCCGAAACCAAGACCGCCAAACTGCGCACCGACTGCCTGCTGCGCGTCACCCGCCAGCGCACCACGGCGCTTGCGGCGGAGCGGCAGGCCCGCTCCCGCCCGGTGGCCGACCTGCCCCTGGCGGTCTCCGGGGCCGCCGCCCCCCGGTTCGCCGCGCAGCCGCCGCGCGTGGCGCCGGTCAACCGGACGGTCACCCTGTCGGCGCTGGCCGGCCGCTGGGCCAAGGCCGATCCGAATGACCGCACCGCCATCGACGATTGCCGCGGTTCCTATCTGGAGATCTCGGCCGACCGCAGCCTCCATGCGGTCGACACCCGGCTGCCGCAGTTCCCGCTGGAAGGCACCCTGGCGGCCGATGCCGACCCGACCCAGGAGATGGCCTTGCTGCCGGCGGCGGACCGGTCCGCGGCGGACGGCGCCGTCCGGCCGCTGGCGACGCTGCGCCTGCTGCCCGCCGATTCGGTGCGGTTCGACCGTCTGGTGCTGCGCATGGCACCGCCCGCGACCTTCGCGGCCGAGTTCCTGCGCTGCCGCTAGGATCGAGCTATTCCGATTGAACAGATCGCTTTCTAGAGTCGCGACACCAGGAAACGCACCGTCACCGACAGCCGTTCGCCCGGCGGCAGGGCAATGACCCCGGCGTCCGGCTCGTCGGTGCGGTTCAGTGCGTCGGTCATGTGGGTCACCGGCTCCAGGCACAGGTAAGGCTCGCCCGGCGGGGCATAGACGATCAGATGGCTGAACGGGCCGTCGGCCAGCATGGTCAGGCGCAAGCGTTCCCGGGGGCGGTCGAGGATCGCCGTCCCGTTCCAGCCGGTGAAACCGTTGTCGAGCGCCACATCGTCCATCACCACGCCATGACGGAAATGCCAGGCCGGCGGGAGCGGGCGGCGCTGCCGGGGCAGGATGGTGTCGTCATTGTCCCAGACGGCGCGGACGTCGGCGGTCACCCGGCTGCCCGGCGGCTTGACGAAATAGGGGTGCAGGCCGAGTCCGGACGGCATGTCGCTGTCCGAGTCGTTGGTGAGATCCAGCCTGACCGTCAGCCCGTCGCCATCCAGCGCCACCGTCTGCGCTGCCCGGTAGCTCCAGGGCCAGTCGCCGCTCCGCTCGGTTGCCCGATGGGCGAATCCCATGCGCAGGGCGTCGTCGGCAATGGCCTCCACGGTCCAGGGAGTTGCCCAGCCATGGCCGTGGATGCGGTGCGGCGATCCTGGATCGGGAGTGAGGACGATGTCCCGTCCCTGGAACGTGAACCGGCCGCCACCGATGCGGTTGGAGAAGGGGACCAGCGGGAAACAGGCCATGTCCGGAGCGAAATCGCCGGCCAATGCGCGGTCGGAAGCGTGGCGGAACAGCTCGACCGGACCATCGGCGGTCGACAGGCTCCAACTCGCCAGCGAACCGCCGCAATGCGGGGCCGCGGTAAGCGTCATCGGCCCGTGCCGCAACGCGATGATGGTGGCGGTCCGGATCATGCGTCTCTCCCATCGTCGGCGTCACTGGTTTTATCGCACATGCGAAGACCGAAGGGAACGGCCGCCGCTTGCTGCACAAGGCTGACACAGTTGGTGTGTCTTTGACGAAAAATGTGGGTATCGTACATTCGTCCTTTACCGTCGCCGGGCGATCATGCGGCGGTGAGGCCTTCGGAAGCTTGCCGGGCGGTTGCGGTCGCACCGGACAACACCGTTCCGGCCGACTTGTTTCACCGGTTGCGGGCCGGATCATCCGCCTGGATCGTCGCTAGGAAAGGCTTGGAGTGTCCAGTCCCCTGCTCAGCCGCGCGGTGCCGACACCGCCCCCTTCGGTCGGCGTCGTCGACGAGGCGGACCTGTGCGGCGACCTGGCCGATTACCATGCCTTGCCGGCGCGGCTGGTGATCGGCGTGGTCCTGCGGCCTCACCTGGACCCGCTGTTCCTCACCCCCACCGAACTGATCCATCTCGCGAAGCCGTTGAAGACCTGCCTCGATCAGGGACAGCTGGCGGAAAACGCCATCGCCAAGGTCGCGACGGTCCAGGCCCGCATGCCGGGACAGGAACAGCAGGCCCGCCGCAAGGCGATCCGCGCCGCAGTGGACGAAAGCTGGGCTCGGGCCCGGGCGGCGCAGATCGCCTTCGCCTCGATGCCGCGCGGACGGACGCCGGTCGACTGGCTGCTGACGCAGGGGACCAAGACGCCGACCGGTGACGCCGATTATGACCTGCGGGTGGCGTTGAGCCTGGAACTGGTGGAAATCAAGAGCTGGAGCGGCAAGCTCGACCGCCTGCTGGAACTGCACCAGTGGGACCGCGACTCCCGGCTGGCTGCGGCCGCCGACGGGGTGATCGGGGACATCCTGGCCTCGTCCGCAGCGGGGGCCGAGCTGTTCGGCGGCAACCTGATGCCCGGCACCCTGCTGACCATGCTGTGCGACCTGCTGTTCGGCCGCATCGGCATGGAGGCGATGGGACCGAACCGCGTCGGCGTGCTGAACGCCCTGTTCCGCCAGGGCAAGCTGCCCCAGGCGCGTGCCGCGGTTCTGGACCGTATCCGCCGGCAGTTGAAGGCACCCCAGCCGCTGGGACGCGGCGCCTTCGACCAGGAAGGGGAGCTGCTGAAGACCCTGACCGGCCATCTGCTGACCCGCGACGGGCTGATCGGCGGAGCGGCGATGGCCGACGCACTGACCGTGCGCTATTCGCGCCGGCTGGAGCAGGGCGGAGCCAGCGCCTATCGCCGATCCATCGTCGGGCTCAGCGAAGGCCAGCCGGACCTGATCTGCCGCATCCATTACCTGACCCGCATCGCCGCCGTGCCGGCCGGGGAGCGCCATGCCGACGAGGTCGTCGCCTCGCTGGAGGCTGCCGCCGGAAACGAGCTGCTGATCGAGAACATGCTGGTGCAGACGCCTGACACGGCCCTGCTGGAGCGCTCCTTCGCCGACGCGATGGCGGCCATCCGCTCCGCCCCGCTACCGGCCGATGCCTGCGAGCGCATAGCCACCCGCGCCGAACGCGCCGTCGACGAGTATGTGAAGACCGGACAGCTCGCCGCCCGCCTGAAGCAGGTGGAGCCGGTGCTGCGCCGCCGCACCATCCGTCTGGCCGAATTCGCCTGCTCGGGCCTGGTCCGGGAGGATGGGGCGCTGCCTCTGATGCGCCAGCACATCCTGGAGATCGTCCGCCAGCCCCAGTTCCAGGCGGAGCTGGCCCAGCCAGACAGCGATGTCGCCCAGGCGGAGGTCCGCCGGCTGCTGGAGCTGCTGGACCGCCTGCGCCGGGTCGCCACCGCGGCTTCGCCGCCGCCGGGCTCGATTCCCGCCGCGCAGACCATACCGCCCGGTCCGCGCAGCGCCGATACGGTCGCCCATCCGATCGCCGCCAATCCAGCGGCAAAGGGGCCGGTCCGGATGGCACCGGCCCAATCCGCGCCTGCCCGGATGCAGCGGCAGGTCGAGACGGTCATGGTGACCACGCCTGCGGCATCAGCCGCGGCCTCGCCGACCGCCCAATCCGCGGCGCCTGCGGTGTCGGCCGGGGCCGAGTCTTGCCCCAGCTGTTTTGCCCGCAGGCACTCACCCGGTTCCTCTACCGGCCCCTCCGCCGGTCCCTGTGTCGAATGCGGATACCCAGCCAAGTCCGACAATCGCCCTGGCGTGCATCTGGCGCCTGGAACGCTGCTGCACGGCCGCTACAAGGCCGGGCGGATGCTGGGCCAAGGCGGCTTCGGTGCCACCTATCTGGGCTGGGACGACCGGCTGCGGGTAAAGGTGGCAATCAAGGAATATTATCCGGCCAACCTGATCTCCCGCCTTCCCAACGCTGCCGCCGTCTCGCCCTTTTCCGACGAGCATGGCGAGACCTTCGCCGCCGGGCTGGCAAAGTTCCTGGAAGAGGCGCGGACCCTGGCCCGCCTGCGCGACATCCGCGAGATCGTTGGTGTCCAGGACTTCTTCGAGGAGAACGGCACCGCTTATCTGGTCATGGAACTGCTGGAAGGCCGCACCATGAAGAAGTATCTGGCCGACTGCGGCGGCCGGATCGATGTGAAGCGGGCGCTGTCGGTGGTGACGCCGATCGCCAAGGCGCTGCAGGCCATCCACGACCAGGGGCTGATCCACCGCGACATCAGCCCTGACAACATCTTCCTGACCAATGCCGGCGACCGCAAGCTGCTGGATTTCGGCGCGGCCCGGCAATCGGCGCGGACGGACGCCGGCCTGACCGTCATCCTGAAGCCGGGCTATGCCCCGCCGGAGCAATATTCGAACGAGGGTCGGCAAGGGCCCTGGTCGGACGTCTACGCGTTGTGCGCCACCCTCTATCTGGCGCTGACCGGCCGCACCCCGCCCGACGCCACCGCCCGCTTCATGAACGACAAGGTGCCGCGGCCGGCCGAGCTCGGTGTGACGTTGCCGTCCGGTTTCGAAAAGGCGCTGATGGCTGGGCTCGCCATGCGCTGGCAGGATCGGCCGCAATCGATGCGCGACCTGCTGCGCGGAATGACCGCAGGTTTGACCGGCGGCTGACCGGTGTCCAGTGCCGGCGCCCGGGCATGAAAAAAGGGGACCGGCGTACCGGTCCCCCTCCACGATCGGTATCGACGGCGAAATTACTTCGCGTCGGCCGCGACCTGCATCTTGACGATCTTGTCCGGGTCGGTGACCTGACCGTTGCGGCCCTGGTTGCCCTTCTTGATCATGTCGACGAACTCCATGCCCTCGACCACGCGGCCCCAGACGGTGTACTGGCGGTCCAGGAAGGAGGAGGGGGCGAAGCAGATGAAGAACTGGCTGTCGGCGCTGTCCGGATCCTGGGCACGGGCCATCGACAGGGTGCCGCGGATATGCGGCGCGCTGGAGAACTCGGCCTTCAGCTTCTTGCCGGAGCCGCCCATGCCGGTGCCGGTCGGGTCGCCGGTCTGGGCCATGAAGCCGTCGATGACGCGGTGGAAGACGACGCCGTCATAGAAGCCCTGGCGGGTCAGTTCCTTGATGCGGGCGACGTGGTTCGGCGCCAGGTCGGGCCGCAGTTCGATCACCACGCGACCGTCCTTGAGGTCGAGGTAAATGGTGTTTTCCGGATCCAAGGCCTTCGCCTCCCCTTGCGAGACTGTAAAGAACGAGACAGTGAAAATCGTGGCGAACAGGGCCGCCATCAATGCGCGGGTCCACCGCTTCATGCGAAACACTCCGATGAACTGAAATCCGCGCAGCGGACCATAGGGGAAAAGCGGGGGAATGCAAAGCCGCGCTGGCGAGGGTTGGCGTTCCACCAAAGGTCACGGACGAAAACGCCCGGCCGGGGTGTTCTTTCCGGCATGGACATGGCATTGGGACATGCCATGTGTTGGGGATAAGGCCGGGAGCGGGTCGGCAAAACGGGGAAGGGGACTCCGGTGAGGCTGGGACGGGCATTGGCGGGAACGGCGGCAGCCACGGTGACGCTGGGCCTCGCCGCCATCGGCGGCGCGATCCTGGCCGGCCCGGCCCTGCTCGGCGGCCTCGCCACCGAGGCGATGCGGGAGGCCGGATTTGCCGGGGCCGCCGTCCAGGTCACCGGCCTGCGGCTTGCGGACGATTGGCGCGGCCTGCGCCTGGAGGTCGCCGTCGACAGCGGCCCGCTGGAGGCAGCCGCCGCGGCACTGGACCTGCCGATGGCGGGACGCGTCGCACTGTCCGGCGCGCTCGTCGTGGCACCGGACGGCGGAACGGCGACGGCCACCCCCGACGGCTGCCTCTCCGTCACCGCCGAACGCCTGACCGTCAGCGGCCAGCCGCTCGTCCTGCCGGCGGGGGGAAGCCTGTGCGCCGTCCCTGCTGCGCCGCTGCTGCGCTGGTCGCCCGCCACCGCGGAGCCGGCTGCCCTCGGCCTTGCCATGGAGGTCACGGCACCGCGGCTCGACGCGCCTGCCGTCACCCTGCGGGCCGAACAGGTGGTTCTACGGCTGGGACAGGTGGAAGGCGTGCGCAGCCTGGACGCTACCGTCGCCAAGCTCACCAACACCGCAAAGCCGGCGCCCGTCGTGCCGCTGGCCGTCACCCTGCGCGCCGCGCAGACGGGGGAAGAGCCCTGGACGATCGATGGCACCGCCAGGGATGCGCATGGCATCCTCGCCGTCACCCTGACCGGCCGCCACGATCAGGCCGCCGGCGCCGGCTCGCTGGAGGCGGTGACCCGGCCGATCCGGCTCGCTCCGAACGGCCCCGGCCTCGCCGCCGTCTCGCCGCTCGCCGCCGGGCTGTTTCAGAAGGCGTCTGGCACCCTGTCCGGCATGGCGACGGTTGCCTGGAGCGCCAAGGGCATGACGACCGGCGGGCAGGCGGTGCTCAAGGATCTGGCCGGCAATGCCGGCCCGGTGACCGTCGCCGGGGTGGGCGGCACGGTGGCGCTGTCGAGCCTGTCGCCGCCTGTGATCCCGCCCGGCCAGAAGCTGGCGATCGGCCTGCTCGACGTCGGCATCCCGCTGACCGACGGCACCCTGCTGTTCGGCTATGGGCGCGACGGACGGCTGGATGTCGACCGGGCGCAATGGCGCTGGGCCGGCGGCACGCTGCGCGCCGATCCGTTCAAACTGGCACCCGACAAGCCCAAGGGCGCCGTCACCCTGCATGCCGACGGCATCGACGCCGCCCGGCTGCTGGAGTTGATCGCCGTCGACGGGCTGGAGGCCAGCGGCACACTCTCCGGCACCCTGCCGGTGGTCTTCGCCGGCGACCGCGTGACGCTGGATGGCGGCGTGCTGAAATCCACCGCTCCGGGCACCCTGCGCTACGACCCCGCCAACCCGCCGGCCGCGATGAAGGGGGAGGAGGGCAGCCCGACCGCCATGCTGATGGGGGCGCTGACCGACTTCCGGTATGAGACCCTGCGCATCACCATCGACGGGGAGGCCGGCGGTGAACTCAGCGCCGGCCTGTCGCTGCGCGGTGCCAACCCATCATTCTACGATGGCTATCCGGTTGCGCTTAACCTTAAGCTGTCGGGTGCGCTCGACCGGATTCTGCGCCAGAACCTCGACGTCTACCGGATTCCCGAGACCGTACGGGACCGCATGACCGGCTTCGACCAGAAGGACCCCTGACCGCCACCATGGTGACCATTCCCCTATCCTTGCGCCTGCTCGCCGCGCTGCTGATCCCGGCCGCGGCAGCCTGCTCCCCCACGGTGAAGATCGAAGCGCCCGACAAGCCCATCGAGATCAACCTGAACGTCCGTATCGAGCAGGAGGTGCGGGTCAAGCTGGAACGCGACGTGGACGACGCCATCCGCAACGATCCCGCCCTGTTCGGCCTTCCCACCGATTCCGCGCCCTCCTCTGCGAAGGGGAAAAAGCCATGACCAGCCATCTCATGACCCGCCGCCGCTTCACCCGGCTGACCCTGTCCATCCTTGCCGCCGGATTGCTGGCGTCGGCCCTGCCGCCGCTGGCGCTGGCCCAGGACGCGCTGGCCACCGCCAAGGCCGCCGGCCAGATCGGCGAGCGTCCCGATGGGCTGGTCGGTGCCGTCCCCGGCGCTCCCGCCACGGCACAGGCGCTGGCGGGGCAGGTCAACGCCCAGCGGCTCGCCCGCTACCGGGAGATCGCCCAGGGCAACGGCACCGCACTCGACAAGGTCCAGGCCGTCGCCGGGCAGCAGTTGATCGAGCGCACGCCTGCCGGCCAGTTCGTGATGACCGCTGCGGGCCAGTGGCAACGGAAGTGACCGGGCAGGTGACCGAAGGGTCCGGCATCGCCGACCTGCGCCGTCGTCTGGCCGGAAGGCCGGGCGACGGATCGCTGCTGTCAGCACTGTTCGACGCGCTCGACCGGGCAGGGCAGGCCGGCACGCCGGAGGAAGCAGTGGCCCGCTCCAACCTCGGCGAGGCGCTGCGCCGCCAGGGCCGGCTGGCGGAGGCGGAGGCGCATCACCGCATTGCACTGGCCTGGCTGCCGGGATTCGGCGGCAACCATTACAATTGGGGCGTCACACTGCAGGCGCTAGGCCGCTTGGCGGAGGCTGCGGACGCCTATGGCGAAGCAGCCCGCCTGATGCCCGGCTTCGCCCCCGCCGCCTGCAACCAGGGCGTCCTGCTGCGCGACCTCGGCCGCCTGGACGAGGCGGAGGTGCCGCTGCGCCGGTCGCTCGGCCTCGATCCGACATTGGTGCCCGCCCGGCTGGCGCTGGCCGCGCTGTACCGCGACCGCGGCGACCTGGAGCGCGCAGTCGCCGGTTTCCGTGCCTGCCTGTGTCTGCGCCCCGATCTGGCCGAGGGGCAGGCCAATCTCGCCTTGGCCCTGAAGGAGCGGGCGCAGCAGGGTGGACCGCCGGAAGACGGCGCCGGCGGCATCGCCGGTTTCGAGCGTGCGTTGCGCATCGGTCTGCCCGACCCCGGCGGCGTGCTTGCCCAACTGGTGCAGCAGCGCCGGCATCTCTGCCGCTGGGACGGGTTGGGGCCGCTGTCCGACCGGCTCGTCGCCCTGGTGCGCGAGGGGCGGACACGGCAGGCGCATCCCTGGATCTTCCTGGGCGAGGGTGCCGGGCCGGAGTTGGAGCGGACCTGCGCCGAGCGCTATGCCGCCTGGAAGACCGGCGGCATCCGGCCGGCCTTTCCGCAACGCCGCAGCCGCGGTCCAAGACTGCGCATCGGCTATCTCTCCGCCGACTTCCATGAGCACGCAACCGCGGTGCTGATCGCCGAACTGGTCGAGCGGCACGACCGCGACCGGTTGGAGATCGTCGGCTGCTCGACCGGCCCCGATGACGGCGGGCCGTTGCGGGCGCGGCTCATCGCCGGTTTCGACCGCTTCCTCGACCTGTCGGCCCTGCCCGACGAGCCCGCCGCCCGTGCGATCCACGGGGCCGGCATCGACATCCTGGTCGACCTGAAGGGGCACACCCAGAACGCCCGCCCCGGCATCGCCGCTTACCGCCCGGCACCGGTGCAGGCGCAGTGGCTCGGCTATCCGGGAACGCTCGGCAGCCCGGCCATCGACTATGTCATCGCCGACCCGGTGGTCGCCCCCGTCGGTCATCAGCCTTTCTACAGCGAGCGCATCGTCCATCTGCCCGACAGCTACCAGCCCAACGACCGCAAGCGCGTCATCGGACCGGTGCCGAGCCGCGCATCCTGCGGCCTGCCGGAGGAGGGCGTGGTCTTCTGCGCCTTCAATGCCTCGTACAAGATTGGGCCCGCCCTGTTCGGCCGCTGGTGCCGCCTGCTGGACCGGGTGCCTGGATCGGTGCTGTGGCTGCTGGAGGGAGCGCCGGAGGTTGCGATCAACCTGCGGGGCGCCGCGGCGGGGAACGGGATCGCACCCGACCGGCTGGTCTTCGCCCCGCGCCTGCCTGGGCCGGCGCATCTGGCACGGCACCGCTTGGCCGATCTGTTCCTGGATTCAGGCCCAGTCGGCGCCCACACCACCGCCAGCGACGCGCTGTGGGCCGGATTGCCGGTGCTGAGCGTGCTCGGACGTTCCTTCGCCGGACGGGTCGCCGCCAGCCTGCTGCATGCGGTCGGGCTGCCCGAGCTGGCGGTGGCGGATTGGGGTGCCTACGAAGCGGCCGCACACCGTCTCGCCACTGCACCGGCGGAATTGTCGGCGCTGAAACGGCGGCTGGAGAACGGACGCCTCACCGCCCCGCCGTTCGACACCGACCGCTTCGCCCGCTCCATCGAGACGGCCTATGCCACCATGTGGGACATCCATGCGGCGGGAGCACCGCCGCGCGGCTTCGCGGTGTCCGCACGGAATGGTGCAAGTCAGGGATAGGCGCAGCGGTCTGCCGTGACCTCGACGAAGGAGCGCTGCGAAGCGGCGATGCTGAAGCGGTATTCGCTGTTGTCGACCACCAGTGACTGATGCAGCGGCAGCACGCCGCTGACCGTGGTGCCCTTGCCGCCGATGCCGGTGATGCGGATCGTCACCGGCTGGCCCGGATCGAACCAGCTTTCGGCGTTGCCTTGGGTATTGTGGGCCGACTGGCCCTCGCCCGACACGGTGATGGTGCCGTTGCCGAAGGTCACGCCGCGGGCACCGCCCTTCAGCAGCGGGGTGCTGAGCGTGAAGCGCTTGGTATCGGTCGGCTGGCAGTTGCGCGGAACCTGGGCCTGGGAAATGACGAAGGCCAGGCGGTTGGCATCCAGTCCACCCTTCAGCCGTTCGGCCACCAGCTGGGCCAGCTTGGCGAGGTCGCCGGTCGGCACCTCGCGCTGCAGGCGGCCCTCCAACTCGGCGACGCGCGCCTCCGCGGTGCGGGCGGCATGCTGCATCTGGCTGGCAAGCAGCTCGAACTCCGCCTTCTGGCGGGATAGCGTCGCGATTTCCTCGCGCAGGGTCACGTCGCGGCCCTTCAGCTGCTCGATGCCCATCTGGTAGGAGAAGAGCCCGACGCCGAGCACGAGCGTCGCCAGCAGCCCGTACTTGATGACGCCGGCCCTCAGCCGTCGGCGATACCGTCTTTCGTAGTCGTAACGTCCCAGGGTCATGATGCGTCGCGGCAGGCTGTCAGGTCGGGGCGTTAATGGCTAACGGCAACGGCGCAGGGATGCAACCCCTCTGGCCGTCCGTTTCTCCCGCTCCCCGCCGCCGCTCCGGTTGCGGATCGCGATTACTGGTTGGACGATCCGCCACCGAGGAAGCTGGCGTTCAGGCCCGGGCTCTTGAACTCGCCGACATTCTTGAAGACCAGACGGAAGAAGATCGTGTTTCCGTCCTTCTCCCCGGTGGTGCTGACCGTGTAATCGCGTTGCGCAACGGTCTGGAAGATCAGGCATTCGTCCGAATAAGTGAGTATCGCCACGCTGGAGCGTGGCCCCGGCTGCGGTTCCATCGCCTGGGTATGGCCGATCCCAATGTTCCAGTAGTTGGTGAACTGCGACGACAGGCCGAAGTTCGCCTGCTCCACCCGGTTGCGGGTGACGGCGGTGCGGGAAGTGGTCTGGTCGACATAGGTATAGGCGGTGGACAGCCGCAGGAGCGGCGCGCCGGCCGACGCGTTCAGCGAGTGGCGGCGCGGCCTCAGGGTTTCATGGTCGATGCGGAAGCCGTAATTCACATCCAGCCAGTCGGCCGGCTGCAGGTCCAACCGACCGACATAGTCGGACACGCGGTCCTCGAGACCCGACCCGCCGGTGAAGCCCACGCTGCTGTCGGTCAGGCGATGGCTCTGGCCCAGAAACAGGCTGGCCGAGCCTTCGCTGTTGCCGTAGATGGCGGTACGAATGCCGTAGGTGAAGCGCATGCCGTCGTCCAGCCGGTCGATGCCGGTGAATCGGTTCGGCTGCAGCAGGTTCACGTCGTCGAACTCGATGTCCAGGCTGTCTTCGTTGGGGAAGACCTTCGAGTTGGACAGCTTCGGCGCGACGGTCAGCTGCCCGATCGGCTCGACCAGCTGCGACGAGCTTTCGCCGTAGCGGACGAACGGATAGCGCACCGTCGCCTGCCCTTGCGGGAAGAAGCGGAAGCGGCTGGCGTTGTCGTCGCCGCGCGACGACGGGTCGGCGGTGTTGAACTGCTGCGCCGTGTAGCCGGCGACCAGCACGCTGCCCGACAGGTTGGTGACGAAGCCTGCATTGGAGACGATGTTCCGCTCCCAACCCGGCTGCGCCATGATGCGCTGGGTGTCCGGTCCGCCGTTCTTGAGGCGTGAAACCGCCAGCAGGCTGGTGTCGAAGGACCAGCGGCCGCCGAGCAGGCTGCCCGGTTCGCCCAGCGCATTGTACTGGGCATAGGGCAGGGTGACCGGTTCGGGAATCGAGTTCCCGTAGCGCATGTCCTGGAAGCTGTAGGCGGTGACCGCCGCATAGTTCCGGCCGCGGAAGCCCTCGACATAGGCTTTGCTGGTCAGATAATCCTCGCGGAAGCCGTAATAGCGCCGCAGGAAGGTCGGATCGGTGGCCCGCTTGATGTCGAAGCCGGCGCGCCACGTCTCGTCGATGTCGAACAGCCCGCGTGCGGCGATGTAGCCGCGGTTGCGCGTTTCCTTCGGGACGGTCGTCGAGTTGGCGACGTCGCCTCGGGTGATCGCGCCCTCCAGTTCCAGCCGGCCGTTCTCGAACCGCTTGCGGTACTGGCCGCCGAGCAGCGGTCCCTGCTGCGAGTAATAATGCAGGTCGAAGGTCGCATCCTGGTCCGGCGCGATGTCCCAGTAATAATGGGTCTTGAGGATCGCGCCCATGTTGGAATCGTTGCCGAAGGACGGCGTCAGGAAACCGCTCTTGCGGTCGACAGACGGATCGGGATGCGACAGGTAGGGGGTGTAGCCGACGGGGATCCCGAAGATCTCCATCGTCGCGTCCTTGTAGCGGACCTCGTGCTCCTCGTTGTCGTGCACGATGCGCACGGCGCGGATCTGCCACAGTGGAGGCCGGGTCGGGTCCTCCTTGCACAGGTCGCAGGGGCTGTAGACGCCGCGGTTGATGCGCGTCAGGCGACCCTCGCGCCGTTCGCCCTCGTTGCCGGCGACACGGCCGTTGTCGGTCATCAGGACGCGGATGTTCTCGATGAACACGTCCTTCATGTCGTCGGTGAGTTCGGCGTAGTCGGCAAAGATGATGTCGCCGGACGGCTCCACCAGCCGGATCTTGCCGGTGGCGGTGACGATCTTGGTCTTCTGGTCGTAGGTGATCTTGTCGGCACGGACGCTGCGCTTGCCCTGCGCCAGCTCGACGTTGCCGCTTGCCGTGACGAGGCTGTTCACCTCGTCGAACGTCACCTGATCGGCGGTCAGCAGGACCGGATCCTGAGATGCCCGCGGCGAGCCGGTTCCGGCAGCCGCTGGGGCGGCGGCGGGCTTGGCACCAGAGGCCTGGCCGTTCGACGATTGGGCATTCGCCGTGTCCGGAAGGGCCAGATCCACGGCGGCGACCCCGCACGCCACCATCAGCCCGACGATGCCGGAGCGCAGGATGGGATTGGCGGCGGTCGGAGCTTTGGCGCGGGCGCGCCGGGAGACGTGCTTGGACATGGCTGAACGATTGGGGGAAGCGCAAGCCCAAGTCAACGGTTTCGCAGAGTGTCGGCCGGCAATGTCACCCTGTCGCCGTCCGCGCTGTGGCACCGCTGCCGCAGCCCGCGCCGCCTGTGCGGCGGCGTGGGCTGCGGCGCTTCATCCAAACGCTCTCAAACGACCCGGAAGTTCTTGAACTGCCACGGATCGTCCTCGTCGATGTCCTCGGGGAACAGGACGTTGCGGTCCTGCAGCGGAGTCCAGTCGCCATAGGCGCCGATCACCTCGCCGAGATAGGGTTCGGCGATGTCCAGCACCCTGCGGAAATCGACCTCGTCCGGCTCGACCACGCCCCGATTCGGATTCTCCAGCACCCAGACGATGCCCCCCAGCACGGTGGAGGTCACCTGCATCGAGGTGGCGTTGTTGTAGGGCGCCAACCCCCGCGCCTCGTCGATCGCCAGACGCGAACCGTACCAGTAGGCGCCCTTCTCATGGCCCATCAGCAGCACGCCGAGCTCGTCCATGCCATCGGTGATCTCGTGCATCATCAGCCGCTGTTCGGCCTGGATGTTGAAGTTCTTGCCGGCCAGCTCGTGCAGCGACATCACCGCATCGTCACAGGGGTGATAGGCATAGTGGCAGGTCGGGCGGTAGACGACGCGGTCGCCCTCGCGCACCGTGAAATAGTCGGAGATCGAGATCGCTTCGCTGTGGGTGATCAGGAAGCCGTGGAACGGCCCCTCCAGCGGCGTCCAGGTGCGCACGCGGGTCGCGGCGCCCGGCCGCATCAGGTAGATGGCGGAGCCGCAGCCGAACTCGTGCCGGCGGCCGTCGTCGGGCAGCTGCTTCTCGTGCGTGCCCCAGCCCAGCTCGGCCGGCTGGCAGCCTTCGCTGACGAATCCATCGATCGACCAGGTGTTGACGAACTCGCCGATGCGCTTGGGCTGGTTCGAAACCTGGGTGTCGCGCTCGGCGACATGGATGGTCTTGACGCCGAGCCGCTGCGCCAGCCGTGCCCAGCCGTCGCGGTCGGTCGGCACGTCGGTTGCGACCCCGGTGTCGGCGGCGACGTTCAGCAGCGCCTGCTTGACGAAATGCGACACCAGCCCCGGATTCGCTCCGTGGGTGATCAGCGCGGTCGGCCCGCCTTCGAAGCGGCGGCGCAGGGCCAGCGCCGTCTCACGCAGCGCATAGTTCGAGCGCAGCGACGGCGACAGGCTGGAATCGGTATAGCCGCCGGCCCACGGCTCGGTGCAGGTGTCGGTGTAGAAGGCCCCGACCCGCTGGCAGAACTCGATCAGCGCGATCGACGACACGTCGACCGACAGGTTGACCAGGAAATCGCCGCGGTCGATCAGCGGCTTCAAAACCTGGAAGAAATTGTCGTTGTCGAGCGGGTTGTTGTGGAAGGCGACGCCGTACAGCTCCGCCTCCTCGCGCCCGCGCTCCTCGGCGGTGACGATGGTGATCCGGTCGGCGCTAAGTCCGTCGATGTGACGCAACAGCAGTGGCAAGACACCCTGGCCAATCGAACCGAATCCAACGATGACCATGCGGCCTGTGAACGTACAGAGCTTCGTGTCCAGGGCCATGATGTTTTGTCTCCCCGAGGTAGTTTAGGCCAACGACATAAGCCGACGCACTCGCCTCTTCGATAAAAAAGGGGGCGAGCTGCGCCGGGCCGGTGAATGTTACGGGTGTCTTTACGCTTTATCCACAGATTCCGGCATTTCCGCTGACTCCGGCTTTTCCGCTCAGGCGGCGCAGGAGTGCAGGCGGTAACCGGGTGTGGCCAGCAGCGGCGCGTCCGACACCTCGACGATGCGCGCCTGGTCGAAGCCGTTGAACGCGGTGCGCAGGCAGGAGCCGTAGGCGCCGAGCTGCCCCAGTTCGATCCAGTCGCCGGCCTTGATGTCGGCCGGCAGGTGGAACGGGCCGTTCATCCGGTCGGCGCTGTCGCAGGTCGGGCCGTAGAAGCTGAACGCCTCCTCGCCAGCGCCGGACATCGCCTCGAACGGACGGATCAGCCGCGCCGGGAAACGGAAGCCCGGCACGCCGGCGTCCGACAGCCCGCCATAGACGCCGTCATTGATGAACAGTTCGCCGCCCCGCCGCTTCACCACCTGCACCACCAGCGAGACGCCGGGGGCGACCAGGGCGCGGCCCGGCTCGCACCACAGGCGGCAGCTTGCGGGCAGGTCGAGCGCCGAAACGCCGCGGGCGATGGCGGCCATGAAGTCACCGAGCGGCGGCGGGGTGACACCCGGATAGGACACCGGGAAGCCCCCGCCGACATCCAGCACGTCGATGGCGACGCCACTGTCGGCGATGACCCGGCCAGCCAGCGCGATGGCGCGCTCGTAGGCCGACGGATCGAGCATCTGCGAGCCGACATGGAAGGAAAGCCCGACCTTCGGCGCCACCGCGCGGACCTCGCGCAGCAGCTCCGCGGCGTCGGCCATGGCGGCGCCGAACTTGCCGGACAGGTCGTAGACAGCATTGCCCTTCGGCAGTGCCAGACGCACGACGAGGCCGAGGTCGGCGGCGTTGTCGGTCTCCTCCAGGATCTTGGCAAGCTCCTCGCGGCTGTCGAGCACGAAGTCCCGCACGCCATATTGACGATAGGCGTTGCGGATCGCCTGCCGGCCCTTGACCGGATGCATGTAGTGCAGCACGGCGTCGGGGAACATCTGGCGGATCAGCCGGATCTCGCCGGGCGAGGCGACGTCGAAATGGCGCACGCCGCCGGCCCACAGCGCGCGCAGCACCGCCGGTTCCGGATTGCACTTCACGGCATAGAGCACGTCGCCGCCGCGGGCCGACGCGTCGGTCGCCTCGCCGAAGGCGGCGAGGAAGCTGCCGGCGGTGTCGGCCAGCACGCCGGGGCGGATGCAGTGCATCGGCTCTTCCGGCCGATGCAGGGCGACCGCCTGGGCGACGGTCGAGCGGCGGCCGTTGCCGGACAACGAAACGGCGCTGCTGTCGTTCAGGCCGACGCGGCGGAGCGGGGTGACGGCGGAACGGGAACGCAGGAAGCCCATGGCGCACTCCTATCCCCGGGCCGCGGCATGCAAGCCGGCCCGGTGAGCAGATGGCGATCCCAGGCCGCACAGGCAACGCGCAGCACAAGGCTGGAGCGCTGGTTGGGCAGCAGGATCGTCGATCGTTCGAATTTGGGAAGGGGGGAGACGGAAAAAGCCGGTGCGAGCAGCGGCCCCGGGCTGTGAAGCTCCAGGCAACGGCGCGTCGTTTACCGGCTACAGGGCTACCGTCTCACAGCCCCACCGTGGGCAGCGTACATACTGACCTCCCTCTCGGGACCGACCCACTGGAATGGCCGGTTCTTCCAAAAAGGACGCGGTACGTCGTAGCATAACCACAGAGGGCCATAGGCACGTGCGGGTGCGTCGTGCCGTTTCATTTACGCTATTCGGCCCGCGATTCAAGTGAAATTTTTAAGGCGGGAATGGGGCGGATCGGAGGATGTCAGGGCATCGCCGGGATGTCAGGCTCGAACAGGGGACTCGAACAGGGGAAAGCGCGCGGCGATGGGGTCGCCGGTCGGGACGGCGACCCAGCCATCGGGACGGGTGAAGAACCGGATGGCGGTGAATCGCGGTCGCGGCCCCATGTCGAACCAGTGCGGTGTCCCGGCGGGGATGCTCAGCAGGTCGCCGGCCTCGCATACGATGCGGAAAACGCGGCGGTCGAGATGGATGTAGAAGGCTCCGGCCCCTTCGACGAAGGCGCGAGCCTCGTCCTCGTCATGGGTATGCTCATCCAGGAACTTGGCGCGGAGGGCAGCTGTGTCCTCGGTTTCTGGAGTGATGCGCACGACGTCGACCGAGCCGAAACGGCGTCCCGCCTTCATCCGGGCAATGGGGCCGGCATGGTCCAGCAGCACCGCCTCGGCGTCGGCGGAAGCGGGCAGGGAGGCATCGGCCGCCCAGCGCTCGAACAGGATGCCGATATGGGCAAGATGCCCGGCCATCAGGTCCGGATCGGCGGTGCTCAGCTCCGGCCGTCGGGCATCGTTTTCCAGATAGACGGTCAGGTGACTCACCCGTGCGCGCTCCAGCCCAATCCACCCGGAAAAGCGTGACGCGCGACCGTTCGTGATGCAACAGGCCGAAAGACGTGTGTGACCGTTCGCCGCGATATCAGCGGCTGCGCTGGAGCCCTGCCGTCACAGCCACTGCAACCAAAAGAAGCAATCCGACGAAAAGTGCGACTCCGGTCCAGCCATGGTCGTGCCAGAACAGCCCGCCCAGCGTCCCGGCGAGCGTGGAGCCGACATAATAGCAAAACAGATAGATCGACGATGCCTGTCCGCGCGCCACCGCGGCCCGCCGGCCGATCCAGGCCGAGACGATGGAATGGGCGCCGAAGAAGGCGAAGGTGAACAGGGCGATGCCGGGGGCGATGGCGAACAGGCTGTCGATCTCCAGCAGCGCCAGCCCGGCCACCATCAGGGCCACCGCCGCGGCCAGCGTGCGGTTGGAGCCGATGCGCCCCGACCAGCCGCCGAACAGCGGCGAGCTGACGACGCCGAAGCTGTAGACCAGGAACACCGCGCCGACGATGGCCGGCCGCAGCTCGAACGGCGGTTCGCTCAGGCGGAAGCCGATATAGTTGAAGACAGTGACGAAGCCACCCATCAGCAGGAAGCCCAGTGAGAACAGCCCAAGCAGCGCCGGATCGGTCAGCAACCCGCGCCATGCCCGCGCGAGCCCGCGCAATCCGGCGGCCCGGCGGATGAAATGGCGCGACGGCGGCAGGGCCAGCCAGACGGTGATCCCGGCCGCCACCGCCAGCGCGCCCACCACCCCGACCGCGAGCCTCCAGGTGCCGAGGTCGGTGACGACGGCGGTCAGCACCCGGCCCGACATGCCGCCGATGGCGGTGCCGCCGATATAGAGCCCCATGGCGACGCCGGCCGATTTGGGGTCGACCTCTTCGGAGACATAGGCCATCGCCACCGCCGGCAGGCCGCTCAAGGCCAGCCCCTCCAGCGCCCGCACCGCCAGGAAGCCATGCCAATCCGGCATCAGCGCCCCGACGATACCGAGCAGGCCGGCGGCGAGCAGGGCCGCCACCATCACCGGCTTGCGCCCGATCCCGTCGGAAATGGCGCCCGCCACCAGCAGCGCGCCGGCCAGCACACCGGTGGTCAGCGACAGCGACAGGCTGGATTCGGCCGGCGTTACCCCGAACTCGCGCACGAAGTCGGGCAGCAGCGGCTGGACGCAGTAGAGCGTGGCGAAGGTGGAGAAGCCGGCGACGAACAGGATTCGGCTGGCGCGGCGATAGGCGGGGGTGCCGGCCTGAAGATAGGCGGTGTCGGCACCGGTCTCGATCTCGTCGCGCACGCCCTCGGCTCCTCGGCAAAATTGGCGCACCGGCCATTGTGCGGCGCAAACCGGACATTGCCCTGCGCCGGCCGTCCAGTCCAACGGCCGGGGGACGGAGCGGCCATGCCGCCCGTGCAGGGCGCAGCCGGAAGGATGGGGCGACGGCCTTGCACTGGACCTTCGACGGGGGCCGCCGTATAACCAGTGCCCCACACAATTCGTCGATGTCCCGAGCCATGCACGACCTTCGCGCCATCCGTGAGAATCCCGAAGCCTTCGACCGTGGCCTTGGCCGCCGGGGATTGGCGCCGATGTCGTCCTCCGTGCTCGACCTCGACGGCCGCCGCCGCGCCGCGCAGACCCAGATGCAGGAGATGCAGGCCCGCCGGAACGAGGCGGCGAAGGAGATCGGCCTCGCCAAGCGCGAGGGCCGCGACGCCCAGCCCATCCTGGATGAGATGGCGTCCCTGAAGGACCGCCTGCCCCAGGTGGAGGAGGAGGAGCGCGCGCTCGGTGCCGAGCTGGACACGCTGCTGGCGGGAGTGCCCAACATCCCGGCCGACGACGTGCCGGACGGCCCGGACGAGAGCGCCAACGTCGAGGTCCGCCGCTGGGGCACCCCGCCCGACATCGCCAATCCCAAGCAGCATTACGAGCTGGGCGAGGCACTCGGCCTGATGGACTTCGAGGCGGCGGCCCGCATGTCCGGCGCCCGCTTCACCGTGCTGAAGGGCGGGCTTGCCCGGCTGGAACGTGCGCTCGCCGACTTCATGCTGGACATCCACACCGGCGAGCATGGCTTCACCGAGATCGCCCCGCCGCTGATGGTGCGCGACAATGCCCTGTTCGGCACCGGCCAGCTGCCGAAGTTCGAGGAAGATCTGTTCAAGACCACCTCGTCCGACCACTACCTGATCCCGACCAGCGAGGTGCCGCTGACCAATCTGGTCAACGACCAGATCGTCGCGTCGGATGAGTTGCCGCTGCGCTACACCGCGCTGACGCCGTGCTTCCGCGCCGAGGCGGGGTCGGCCGGGCGCGACACCCGCGGCATGATCCGCCAGCACCAGTTCTGGAAGGTGGAGATGGTCGCCATCACCACGCCGGAGCAGTCGGAGGACGAGCACCGGCGCATGACCCGCTGCGCCGAGACGGTGCTGGAGCGGCTGGGGCTCGCCTACCGCACCATCGTGCTCTGCACCGGCGACATGGGCTTCTCCTCGCGCAAGACCTACGACGTCGAGGTGTGGCTGCCCGGCCAGAACGCCTACCGCGAGATCTCCAGCATTTCCAATTGCGGCGATTTCCAGGCGCGGCGGATGAAGGCCCGTTGCCGGCCGAAGGGCGAGAAGCAAACTCAGTTCGTCCACACCCTGAACGGATCGGGTGTGGCGGTCGGGCGCTGCCTGATCGCGGTGCTGGAGAACTACCAGCAGCCCGACGGTTCGATCCTGGTTCCGGAAGCGCTCCGCCCCTACATGCGCGGAGTGGAGAGGATTTCCATCTGATGTTCGACCTGCCGCTCGACCTGTCCCGGACCCGCATCCTCGTCACCAACGACGACGGCATCCATGCCCAGGGATTGAAGGTCCTGGAAGCCATCGCGCGCGAGCTGTCCGACGATGTCTGGGTCGTCGCGCCGGAGATGGAGCAGTCGGCGGCCAGCCACTCGCTGACCATCAACCGGCCGCTGCGCCTGCGCAAGCTGGACGACCGCCGCTTCACCGTCGACGGCACGCCGACCGATTGCGTGCTGCTGGCGGTCAACCATGTGATGAAGGAGTCCCGGCCGACGCTGGTCCTGTCCGGCGTCAACCAGGGTTCCAACATCGGCGAGGACGTGACCTATTCCGGCACCATCGCCGCGGCGATGGAGGCGACGCTGCTGAACGTCCCGGCCATCGCCATGAGCCAGCATTACGAGCCGGGCCAGCCCATCGACTGGTCCGCCGCCACCGCCCACGGCGCCGACGTGGTGCGCAAGGCGGTGACGGTGGCCTGGCCGAAGAACGTCCTGCTGAACGTCAACTTCCCGTCCTGCCCGGCGGCGGAGGTGACCGGCATCCGGGTGGTCCGCCACGGCAAGCGCAAGATCGGCGACGAGCTGCTCGAACGCGTCGATCCGCGCGGCAAGCCCTATATCTGGATCGGCACGCTGCGCGGCGAGGCCGACGTGGCGGACGACACCGACATCCATGTCGTCTTCAACGGCGGCATCTCGGTGACGCCGGTCTATCTCGACCTCACCCATACCCCGACGCTGCAGACATTGAGGCAGGCTTTCGTGTGACCTACAACCCGCGCAGGATCCGCTTGCTGATGGCCCTTCGCGGGGCCGGCGTCACCGACACCAAGGTGCTGGCGGCGATCGAGCGGGTGCCGCGCGAGATGTTCGTCCCGGATGCCTTCCAGGACCGGGCGTGGGAGGATGTGGCGCTGCCGATCGACCAGGGCCAGACCATCAGCCAGCCGCTGGTCGTCGGGCTGATGACCCAGGCGCTGGAGCTGCAGCCGCGGCATCTGGTGCTGGAGGTCGGCACCGGCTCCGGCTACCAGGCGGCGGTGCTGGCCCGGCTCTGCCGCCGGGTCTTCACCATCGAGCGGCTGGAACCGCTGCTGCGTGAGGCGGAGGCCCGGTTCCGGGCGCTCGACATCGGCAACATCACCACGCGGCTCGGCGATGGGACGCGAGGCTGGCCGGAACAGGCGCCCTTCGCGCGCATACTGGTCACGGCGGCAGGCGGGCCGGAGCCGCCAAAAGACTTGACGGATCAACTCGCCGTTGGTGGTGTCATGCTCATTCCGCTCGGGGACGACCACCGCGGCCAAAGGGTCGTGCGTTTCCGGCGCTCCGAAGCTGGCCTTATCCGGGAGGACCTGTGGCCCGTCCGTTTCGTTCCGCTGCTGTCCGACCCGCCGCAACAGGTCCGTTCCGCATGAAACCCGTCCTCTCCGCCCTGGTCCTGTCGACCGCGGTCCTGGCGCTCGGCGCCTGCGAGCGCATCGGCGGGCTGGCGCCCTTCACCCATGTCGCCGAGGTGCCGGAGTCGGCCGGCGGCGCGATCACCGTGCAGAAGGGGGACAGCGCCTACAGCCTGTCGCGCCGCTACAATGTGCCATTGCGCGACCTGATCGAGGCGAACCGGCTGGCGCCGCCCTACCGGCTGGATATCGGACAGCGGCTGGTGCTGCCCACCTCGCGCCAATACATCGTGCAGAAGGGCGACAGCCTCTACAGCATCTCGCGGATGCACAATGTCGATGTCAGCGAACTGACCCGGCTGAACAACCTCAGCCCGCCCTATGCGGTGCAGGTCGGCCAGCCGCTGCGCCTGCCGGGCAGCAACGACACCGGCGGGACCATGGTGGCTTCCGGCGGCGCCGTTCCACTGACGCCGCAAGGGGCGCAGCAGGGAGGCCCGCAGGGAACGGCCGCCGGGCGCGGGTCGATCCAGGCCGCCGAACTGCCGCCGCCGTCCTCGAACGGTACCTCGAACGCTCCCTCGGCCGGCGCCATTTCCGCCACGCCGCTGCCGCCGCCACCGAAGGCCGGCGCCGCGCCGGAGCCCGCGCCGGTCCAGCCGGCACCGGCTGCGGCCGGGGACGTGACCTATCAGCCGGGGCAGGGGCCGACCCTGCTGCGGCCGCCGGGCGCCAAGCCGTCCCCCACGCCGATACCGGCTCCCGCCGCCCCGCCGCAGGAGGTCGCCGCGGCGGCCCCGCCGCCGAAACCGGATCCGAAGGCCGAGGTCGACGCCCCGCCGCCGCGAGGCAGCGCCCGGTTCCTGTGGCCGGTGAAGGGGAAGCTGATCTCCGGCTATGGGCCGAAGCCCGACGGCCTGCACAATGACGGCCTGAACATCGCGGCGGCCAAGGGTACCGCGGTGGTCGCCGCCGACAACGGCGTGGTCGCCTATGCCGGCAACGAGCTGCGCGGCTTCGGCAACCTGCTGCTGCTGAAGCATGCCGACGGCTGGATCACCGCCTACGCCCACCTCGACAAGATCGAGGTGGAGCGCGGCGCCACGGTGAAGCGCGGCCAGACCATCGCCCGGGTGGGCCAGACCGGCAGCGTCACCTCGCCGCAGCTCCATTTCGAGCTGCGCAAGGGAAGCCAGGCGGTCGACCCGTCCGACCAGATGGACCGCAAGGTCAGCGAAGGGGCTGCCCGAGGCGACCGGCCAGGTCCTGGATGAACTGCCAGGCCACCCGGCCCGACCGGCTTCCGCGCGTGACCGACCATTCCACGGCCTCCGCACGCAGCCGGTCGACCGGAACGTCCAGGCCGTAATGGCGGGCATAGCCCTCGATCATCGCGAAATAGGTGTCCTGGTCGCAGTTGTGGAAGCCGAGCCACAGCCCGAAGCGGTCGGACAGCGACACCTTCTCCTCCACCGCCTCCGCCGGGTTGATGGCGGTGGACCGCTCGTTCTCGATCATGTCGCGTGGCATCAGGTGGCGGCGGTTCGACGTCGCGTAGAACACCACATTATCAGGGCGCCCCTCGATGCCGCCGTCCAGCACCGCCTTCAGCGACTTGTAATGCGCGTCGTCATGGTCGAAGGACAGGTCGTCGCAGAACAGGATGAAACGGCGTGCTTCACCCTTCAGCCGGGCCAGAAGGCGGGGCAGGGTGGGGATGTCCTCGCGGTGGATCTCGACCAGCGCCAGCTCGCCCGGCCGCTCGACGCAGATCGCCGCATGGACGGCCTTGACCAGCGAGCTCTTGCCGGTGCCCCGAGCGCCCCACAGCAGGGCGTTGTTGGCCGGCAGGCCGGCGGTGAAACGGCGGGTGTTGTCCAGCAGAATCCCGCGCTGCCGCTCGATGCCCTGCAGCAGCAGGATGTCGACCCGGTTGACCACCGGCACCGGCTCCAGCCGGTCGGGGTCGGGATGCCAGACGAAGGCGTCAGCCGCGGTGAAGTCCAGCGGCTGCGCCGGTGGCGGGGCGATACGCTCCAGAGCCTCCGCGATGCGGGTCAGCAGGGGGGCCAGCGCGTGCTCGGTGTTGAACTGCGACATTATTCTCCGGACTTTTTTCTGGATGTTCCATGGAAAGTGGGCGACCGCGCAGCCATCTTTCCGACGCCTTCGCACGGTAACACAGCAAGGCAAGCGCACAAGCTGTGGCCGCTCCGCGGATTGTGCCGCATCACCATTGCATCCCGGTCATGGGCGGCTATAGTCGCGGCGTCCCGGCGGAACGCCGATCCCGCGCGAGACCAAAACCTAAAGGAGCTTCCAGATGTTCGTTTCGACGGCTTATGCACAGACGGCGGCGCCGGCTGGCGGCGGCGGTGACATGCTCGTCCAGTTTTTGCCGCTGATCCTGATCTTCGTCGTCTTCTACTTCCTGCTGATCCGTCCGCAGCAGAAGAAGATGAAGGAGCATAAGGCCATGCTGTCGGCGATCCGCCGCGGCGACCGCGTCGTGACCGGCGGCGGCATCATCGGCATCGTCACCAAGGTCGGCGCCGACGAGGAGATCACCGTCGAGATCGCGGAGAATGTGCGCGTGCGCTGCCTGCGCTCCACCGTGAATCTGGTGCTCGCCAAGACCGAGCCCGCCGGCAAGTCGGGTGGTGACGCCGCCCCGGCCGCCGAAGGCGAGGCCAAGCCGGTCGAGACGCCGGCCGCCGGCGGCATCGGCAAGCTGTTCGGCCGCAAGTAAGCCGCAACAGGGCTCCTTCTCCCCCGCGGGCCAGCCCGAAGGCGCTTCCCGTCCGGGGCGGCCGGTCGCCGCGCCCAAGCGGCGGACCGGTCCCCCGGACCGGGTGTGGAATCGGATTCGAGTGACGCATGCTCTATTTTTCGCGCTGGAAGATTTACATGATCGTGGCGATCTGCGTCGCCGGGGTCATCCTGATGCTGCCCAACTTCATGGGCCGCAGCACGCTGGCGGCGCTGCCGTCCTGGTACGCCAACACCCGGGTTTCGCTGGGCCTCGACCTGCGCGGCGGATCGCATCTGTTGCTTGAAGTCGACATGGCCACCGTCATCCGCGACCGGGTCGAAGGGCTGGTCGACGGTGCCCGGCAGCAGCTGCGCACCGCCAATATCGGCTACACCGCGCTGAATGCCGGCGACCGCGCCGTGACCGTCCAACTGCGCGATCCAGCCCAGGCGGACGACGCGGTCAAGGCGCTGCGCCAGCTGGCCAGCCCGATCGGTGCCTCCGCTCTCGGCGGCGGCGTGCCGGACCTGACCGTCTCCGTCGACGGCTCCACGGTGACCGTGGCGCTGAGCGAGGTCGCCCTGCGCGACCGCGCCACCCAGGCCATCGAACAGTCGATCGAGATCGTACGCCGCCGCATCGACGAGACCGGCGTGAACGAGCCGACCATCGCCCGCCAGGGCAATGACCGCATCCTGGTCCAGCTGCCAGGCGTCGAGGATCCCGACCGCGTCAAGCGGCTGCTCGGCACCACGGCCAAGATGACCTTCCGGCTGGTCGACATGAACGCCGACCCCAACAGCGGCCGCGCTCCTCCGGGGTCGGAGATCCTGCCCTCGACCGAAGGCGACCGCTATCAGGCGAAATACGTCATCCGCAAGAAGGTCGAGGTCGACGGCGCGACGCTGCAGAACGCCACGGCCGGAACCAATCCGCAGACCGGCGAATGGGTGGTGAACTTCGAGTTCAACACCGCCGGCGCCAACCGCTTCGCCGAAGTGACCAAGCAGAATGTCGGCCGGCCCTTCGCCATCGTGCTCGACAACAAGGTCATCAGCGCTCCCGTCATCCGCGAGCCGATCACTGGCGGCCGTGGCCAGATCAGCGGCAACTTCACCGCTGCCAATGCAAACGACCTCGCCGTCCTGCTGCGCGCCGGCGCCCTGCCGGCGCCGCTGAAGGTGATCGAGGAACGGACGGTCGGTCCCGACCTGGGCGCGGATTCGATCCGGGCCGGCCTGACCGCCGTCATGGTCGGCTTCGTGATGGTCTGCATCTACATGATCGCATCCTACGGGCTGTTCGGCTCCTTCGCCTGCTTCGCGCTGCTGATCAACCTGGTGCTGACGCTGGCGGCGCTGTCGCTGCTGCAGGCCACCCTGACGCTGCCGGGCATCGCCGGCGTCCTGCTGTCGCTGGGCCTGGCGGTCGACGCCAACATCCTGATCAACGAGCGCATCCGCGAGGAGACGAAGAAGGGTCGCGGCGTCTTCGCCTCTATGGAGGCCGGCTTCAGCCGTGCCTACAGCACCATCGTCGACAGCAACCTGACGACGGCGATCAAGATGGCGCTGCTGTTCATCTTCGGCACCGGTGCCATCAAGGGCTTCGCCGTCACCATCACCTTCGGCATCCTCATCTCCATGTTCACCGCCACGGTGCTGGTGCGCCTGATGATGGTGACGTGGCTGCGCCGGACGCGTCCGGCCGTGCTGCCGGTCTGATACCGCCGCGACCGCGGCGGCGCGCCGGAAGGCGCGGGTAAGCCTGCGTGGCGTTTGAACGCAATACGGCAAGCCAAGCGATTGGCTTGCCGGTGTCAGAGGTCCTCCGATGTTCCATCTCCGCCTGGTCCCCGACAACACCAAGATCCCGTTCATGAACGGCCGCATCGCCGGCCTCGTCGTGTCGGCGGTCCTGTCCATCGCCTCGCTGGTCCTGTTCTTCCACCCCGGCCTGAATTACGGCATCGACTTCCGCGGCGGCATCGTCATCGAGGCGCGGACGCCGCAGGCGGCCGACTTCGCCTCGCTGCGCCATACCCTGTCCGGCCTCGGCATGGGGCAGGTGGCGCTGCAGGAGTTCGGGTCGCCCCAGGATGTGCTGATCCGGCTGGAACGGCAGCCCGGCGACGACGCCGCCCAGCAGGTGGCCGCCGACAAGGTGCGCGGCACCCTGGCGCAGGCGGTGCCCGGCACCCAGGTGCGCCGCGTCGAGGCCGTCGGCGCGTCGGTCAGCGGCGAGCTGTTCGCCAACGGCATGCTGGCGCTGGGCCTCGCGATGCTGGCGATGCTCGTCTACATCTGGTTCCGCTTCGAATGGCAGTTCGGCTTCGGCGCCGTGGTGACGCTGCTGCTGGACATCACCAAGATCGTCGGCTTCTACGCGATCACCGATATCCAGTTCAACCTGACGGCGGTGGCGGCGATCCTGACCGTCATGGGCTATTCGGTGAACGACAAGGTGGTCGTCTATGACCGCATGCGCGAGAATCTGCGCATCTACAAGAAGATGCCGCTGCGCGACCTGATCGACCTGTCGATCAACGAGACGCTGAACCGCACCGTCGGCACCTCGGTCTGCACCCTGCTGTCGATCATCCCGCTCGCCCTGTTCGGCGGCGAGGCGTTGCAGGATTTCGGCATCGTGCTGATCTTCGGCGTCATCCTGGCAACCAGCTCGTCGGTGTTCATCGCCGCCCCGATCCTGTTGTTCCTGGGTGAGAACCGCCTGCGCCGCGGCAGCCCCGAAGCGGCGGCGAGCACACCGACGGCCACGCCGTAAGGCCGGTACCGACAGGGAAGGAGAGGGCAGCATGGACATCACGCCGATGATCCCGTCCGACCGTCAGGTCATCGACGGGTTCGGTCCCGGGCAGTTCTGCATTTCCGGCCAATGGCGGGTCGGCGCGGTGGTGGTGCTGCCCGACCGCACCCAGGCCTGGGCGGCGACCGACGCCGCGTCCCTGACGCTGGAGGATTTCGCCCCGGTCCTGGCGGCCGAGCCCAAGGTGGAGATCCTGCTGCTCGGCACCGGTCCGACCATGCGGATGATCCCGAAGGAGCTGCGCAAGGCCCTGCGCGACCAGGGCGTGGTGGTGGAGCCGATGGACAGCCGTGCCGTCTGCCGCACCTACAATGTCCTGCTGTCCGAAGGCCGGCGGGCGGCGGCGGCGATGCTGCCGGTGTAGCTGGGGTATAGTGCCGAAAACGACAAAGGCGCTCCGGATCGGAGCGCCTTTGCTTTTTATGGATACTCGCGGCGCCTGCCCCAACCCCGACCCTCCCCCGCGCGACTGCGGAGGAGGGGGAATGGGGAAGCGCCGGCCGGATGCTTACGCGGCCAGCTGCTCGGCGGCGAAGTCCCAGTTGGCGAGGTTGTCGATCACCGCCTTGACGAAATCGGCGCGGCGGTTCTGGAAATCGACGTAATAGGCATGCTCCCAGACGTCGATGGTGAACAGCGGCTTGTGGCCGTGCGCCAGCGGGGTGTCGGCGTTGCCGGTCTTGCCGATCTTCAGCTTGTCGCCGTCCAGGTACAGCCAGGCCCAGCCGGAACCGAACTGGGTCAGGGCGGCCTGGGTCAGCTCTTCCTTGAACTTCTCGACGCTGCCGAAATCGGCAACGATGCGCTGCTCCAGGGCCGCCGGCATCTTGCCGCCGTCCTTCTGCAGGCACTGCCAGAAGAAGGTGTGGTTCCACACCTGGGCGGCGTTGTTGAAGATGCCGACCTTGGAGGCATCGCCGACCGAAGCCTTGATGACCTCCTCCAGGCTGGCGTCGGCCAGCGGGGTGTCCTTGGTCAGGTTGTTCAGGTTGGTGACGTAGGTCTGATGATGCTTGTCGTGATGCAGGTGCAGCGTCTCCGACGAGATGTACGGAGCCAGCGCGTCATATGCATACGGAAGCGGCGGAAGTTCGAACGCCATTTGGATTTACCCTCTCTTCTTTGATTGTCCTTCCGGGCCGCGCCTTGCGGACACGGCACCTCCGTCCGTCCAAATAGGCCGAAGGCCGGAGCTTGTGAAGGCCGGAAAAGGGTTGAAGCGCCGTATAGGGTTATTTCCGTTGGACAAAGCCGCCTCGGCAGCTCGATTTCCCGACCGCACCGCCGCCTCCAAGGTGGCAGGAAGCCCCGTTTCCGCCCAGTCGCCGGCCAGCAGCAGGTTGCGCCAGCGGGTCCGCGTGCCCGGCCGCCGCGCGACCGAGTCGGGAGACTGGTCGGGGGTCGCCCGCCGCTCCTTCACCACCCGGAATGGCCGACTCGGCTTTCCGAGTCGGCCCGCTTCGGAATGCAGATGCGGAGCGATCTCCGCCCACAGCCTCGCGGCGATCTCCTCGGCCGGAAGACCGGCCAGCGCGTCGGCGTCGCTGACGGTGACCGACAGCAGATCGTCACGGGCGAACAGCCATTCCGCCGTTCCCCCGACCAGCCCCAGGAAGGGTAGGCCGCCCGGCAGCCGCACCGGCTCATCCATCCGGACATGGAGATTGACGATGGCCGGCCCCGGCGGCGGCACCGTCAGGCCGGGCACCAGCCGTTCCGCCACCCAGGCCGGCGTCGCCAGCAGCACGCCGTCGGCCGGCCCGAGCGTCAGCTCGGCACCGGCCGCAGACAGGCCGGCAACGCGGTCGCCGTCGAATCGCAGCCCGTCGATTCGCGACCCGAGATGCAGCGCCGCACCGGCAGCCTCCAGCCGTGCCAGCGCCGGATCGACGAAGGCGGCGGACAGGCCGCGCGGCGCCAGCACCGGCCGGCAGGCGGCCTCGCCCCGCAGCAGCGTCTCGCGCAGCACCGCGCCGAACAGCCGGGCGGAGACGCGGTCCATCGGCCCGTTGAGCGCCGATACCGCCAACGGCCGCCATAGCTGCTCGTAGAGCGCATTGCCGGGTGGCAGGCAGTCGGCGACGGTGGCGCCCCGGCCGGCGGTCAGCACGCGCAGGGCGGCGAGATAGTCGGCGGGACGACTGCCCGGCGCCCGCCGCGCCGGATCGAACAGCCACAAGCCGCCGGGCCGCAGGGTCCAGTTCCGGCCGTCGCGCAGGTCGAGGAAGGGAAAGGCGGCCGGCCGCAACTCCTCCAGCGCGTCACCGCCGCCAATGCGCCGGGCATAATCGAGCAGCGCCCGGTTGCCGCTGAGCACCATGTGGCTGCCGTTGTCGATGGAGCGGCCGAGCGTGGCGTCGTGGAAGCTGCGGCAGCGCCCGCCGGCCTGCGGTGCCTGCTCATGGACGACGACACGCCGACCGGCTTCCACCAGCCTGACGGCGGCGGCAAGGCCGGCGAGACCGGCGCCGACGATGTGGACGGTCGGTGTCCCGCTCATTCTCAAGCGGCCGGCGGCAGGCCGAACATGCAGCGCACCGCCACCCAGGCGCTTTCCCGCCGCCCAACCCGCGAGCGGAGGGTCAGGTCGCGCCAGCCGGCTGCACGCAGGCGTCGTAGCATCCGGTGGTACAGCACCATCATCGCCGTCGCTGCCCACAGCGAGCCGCGCGCTCGCCCGTCCAGCGCCGCCCTCGCCTCGGCGAAGCGGGCCTCCGCCAGTTCGGCCAGCGCCTCGCAGGCGCGGGGCAGGGCGGGATGGGCCAGAACCTCGTCCGGGCGGGCTGCAGCGAGGTCGGCGGTGATGCCGGCGGCCTGCAGCAGCTCGCGCGGCAGGTAGAGGCGCCCCATCTCGGCATCCTCGGCCAGATCGCGCAGGATGTTGGTCAGTTGCAGAGCCTCGCCGAGTGCCAGCGCGAACCGCTCGGTCGCGGGATCGGCACGGTCGAAGACGCGGATCGCCAGCATGCCGACCGCACCGGCGACGCGGCGGCAATAGAGGCGGAGCGTATCGAGGTCGGGAGCGCGCATCCCGCCGGGTCCGCCCCCGTCCCGGCAGCCTTCCGCCTCGGCGGCGACATCCATCGCCATGCCGTCGATCAGCGCCTCAAGCTCGGCACGCGGCAGGCCATAACGGTCGATGGCTCCCTTCAGCGCGGCGGTCAGCGGATCGGCCGGCGCACCGCCGGCATACAGGTCGCGAATGTCGCGCCGCCAGACGTCCAGCGCGGCACGCTTGGCGGCGGGATCGCCCGGCTCGTCGGCGATGTCGTCGATGCGGCGGCAGAAGGCGTAGATGGCGAACATCGCCGCGCGCTTGGACGCGGGCAGCAGGCGCATCGGCCAATAGAAGGTGCTGCCCGAACCGGCGGCCACGGCCGCGGCCGTGTCGGGCACCTTGTCCGGCACTGCGGTGGATACCGGTTGCAGCGGGGCCGTCTCCAGCGGGGCAGGGGGCATCTGTCGCTTCCTGGGCGGTGCACGTCGCGGCGTGCGGCCCGGGAGTTTATGCGGCGGAGAAGCTCCGCGCCAGCCCCCGCGCCACCGCCGCCAGCTTGTGGCCGGTTCCCAGCGTCACCCGCGCCTTCATCGGGTCGCGCGCCTTCAGTCGGCGCGACAGCGATTCGGCAAGGCTGAGGATGACCGCCGCCTCCATCCGCAGGCCGCGATGCCGGATCAGGCCGGGCAGGGCCGCGGCACGTTCCAGCAGCCGGTCGGTATGCTCGAGTGCCTGGTCGAAGATCGCGCGCAGGCGCGCATCGCTCTCGGCCTCCACCAGCCGTTCGGCACTGAGACCCGCCTCGTCGAACCAGACGAGCGGGATATAGCAGCGGCCGAGCTGGGTCCAGTCCTCCCGCGCATCCTGCAGATGATTCAGCACCTGCAGCGCAGAGCACAGCGCATCGGAGGCGGGACCGGCCGCGACCCCCTCGCCATGCAGGTCCAGCAGGTAGCGGCCGACCGGGTTGGCGGAGAAGCGGCAGTAAAGCAGCAGGTCGCTCCAGCTGTGGCAGCGGGCGCCGACCGCATCGCGGCGGAAGGCGCGCAGGACCTGCCGGGCATGGCGGTCGCTGACGCCGGTCGTCTGCAGGCTCTCGCGCAGGTCGACGGCCGGCTTCAGGTAGGCATGCTTGGCCTGTCCGGAGGTCAGCGCGCGTTCGAGCGCCTCCAGGTAGGCCAGCTTGGTCTCCGGTTCGAGATCGGGGTCGTCCGCGATGTCGTCAGCCAGGCGCACGAACCGGTAGAAGGCTATGACATGCGGGCGCAGGTGTTTGGGGATCAGGCGGGAGGCGACCGGAAAATTCTCTCCCGTCTCGTCCTTGCGGGCGACCGGGCCGGTCTTGCGGGGTTTGGTCGGAGCGATGTTGAAATCCGTCATGGGATCCCTGCCTGCTGCGCGTCGGGGCTGGCGGTGCGAGCGTGTGTGCTTCATATAGGCGTGTCAATCGGCTTTGGCCCGTCCTTCGATGGCTCCTCTCCTCTTTTTCCAATCGGGCATCCCATGGTGAAGGCTGCGACCGACCTGTCCTATTGCGGACGGGAGGTTCGGAAATATGACAACGACCACTTTCTGACAGGTCTGTTCTCTCCGGCAGAAAGACGGGAGGCGATATTCGCACTCCACGCCTTCAACCTTGAGATCGCAAAGACCCGGGAGGTCGTGAGCGAACCGATCCTGGGCCAGATGCGACTTCAATTCTGGCGCGACGGCATCGAGTCCGTCTATGGGGACGGACCCGTACCCCGTCATGGCGTGATGGATCCGCTGGCCGGGGCCGCCCGCGGGTTTGGGTTGAGCCGCTCCCTGTTCGACCGGCTGATCGACGCGCGCGAGGCCGACCTGGACGACACGCCGCCGGCCGATCTGGCCTGTCTGGTCAATTACGCCGAGGTGACCGGCGCGCCGCTGGTGCAGCTGGCGCTGGAGATCCTGGGCGTGCGCGACGGGGCGGCGATGGCTGCCGGGCGCCATGCCGGCATCGCCTATGCCCTGGCCGGCATCCTGCGCGCCGCTCCCTTCCTGGCCCGTCAGCGCCGCCAGCTCCTGCCCGACGACCTGATGCGGCGCCATGGCGCGAAAAGCGAGGATCTGTTCGCCGGCCGCTCCACGCCCGAACTGCGGCCGGTGGTGGGAGAGATCGCGGCGGTGGCCCGCAAGCATCTGGGCGAGGCGCGCGCCTTGCGCCGGCAGGTGCCGAAGGCGGCCATCCCGGCCCTGCTGCCGGCGACGCTGGCCGACCTGCATTTGGGCGTGATCGCCCGGGAGGGCAACGACGTCTTCGCGCCGCGCGTGTTGTTGCCGAACCCGTTCCGGCAGATCAGGCTGGGCTGGGCGGCGCTGCGCGGGCGCTACTGAGCATCCGCGCAGCCATGGCGGCCGATCACTCCTTCAGCCAGCCGTCCAGGTCGGCGAGCGCGCGGCGGGTGTAGGCCAGCTTGCGGTCGCGGCCGCGGATCTTGTCGTCCACCGGCGGGAACAGGCCGAAATTGACGTTCATCGGCTGGTAGGTCTCGGCCTCCGCCCCGCCGGTGATGTGGCCCAGAATGGCGCCGAGCGCGGTGGTGACCGGCGGCGCTGCGATCTCGCGGCCCTGGCGCTCCGCGGCGGCGAAGCGGCCGGCGAGCAGCCCGACGGCGGCGCTCTCCACATAGCCCTCGCAACCGGTGACCTGCCCGGCGAAACGCAGGCGGGGCAGCGATTTCAGCCTCAGCGCGCCGTCCAGCAGCCGCGGGCTGTTCAGGAAGGTGTTGCGGTGCATGCCGCCCAGCCGCGCGAACTCGGCATTCTCCAGGCCGGGGATCATGCGGAAGATGCGCGCCTGCTCAGCGTGGCGCAGCTTGGTCTGGAAGCCGACGAGGTTGTAGAGCGTGCCGAGCGCATTGTCCTGGCGCAGCTGGACCACCGCATAGGGGCGGCGTTCCGGCTTGTGCGGGTTGGTCAGTCCGACCGGCTTCATCGGGCCGTAGCGCAGCGTGTCGACCCCGCGCTCCGCCATCACCTCGATGGGAAGGCAGCCTTCGAAATAGGGGGTGTTCTTCTCCCACTCCTTGAAGTCCAGCTTCTCGCCGCCGATCAGCGCATCGATGAAGGCGCGATAATCGTCCTTCTCGAAAGCGCAGTTGATGTAGTCCTTGCCGGTGCCGCCGGGGCCGGGCTTGTCGTAGCGCGACTGGAACCACGCCTTCGACAGGTCGACGCTCTCCAAATAGACGATCGGGGCAATGGCGTCGAAGAAGGCCAGCGACTCCTCGCCGGTGTGGGTGCGCACCGCGTCCGCCAGGGCGGGGGAGGTCAGCGGGCCGGTGGCGACGATGACGCTGTCCCATTCGTCGGGGGGCAGGCCGGCGACCTCCCCGCGTTCGAGGGTGATGAGCGGGTGGCCCGCGATCGCCTCGGTCACCGCATCGGCGAAGCCGTCGCGGTCCATGGCGAGCGCGCCGCCGGCCGGCACCTTGTGCGCATCGGCGCAGCGCAGGATCAGCGAACCGCTGCGCCGCATCTCCTCGTGCAGCAGCCCGACCGCATTGTATTCGGCATCGTCCGAGCGGAAGGAGTTGGAGCAGACCAGTTCCGCCAGCTTGTCGGTGTCGTGCGCCTCGGTCTTACGGACCGGCCGCATCTCGTGCAGTACGACAGGCACGCCGCGGGTGGCGAGCTGCCAGGCGGCTTCGGTGCCGGCGAGACCGCCGCCGATCACATGGACGGGACGAATGGTGTCGGTCATGGAGGCAATTATCCAGGCGAGACTGCGGGTGATTTGCGCGCAATCTAGGCGGTCCGCTCCAAAAACGACAGTCCTCAAACGGCAACATCCATACACAAGTCAGCCGGCCCTCACGGAGAAGGCCGGCTGCATGTGGATCGGGGTCGGTCAGAACCGCGGAGGCGGCGGGACTCACTCGCTCTTGGTCGTCGTGCTGCGCTCGACGGTGGTGGAGCCGGTCGGCGCCGGGGCCACGCTGCTCGAACCGTAGCTGGGCGTCGTGGTGGTCGTCGTCGTCGTGCTGGTGGTGCTGCCGTCGGAGCCGCAGGCGGCCAGCAACAGGGCGCCGCCCAGCGCGACGCCCACACCGGTCAGAAAAGTCCTGGTCATGCCCGTATTCTCCCGTGCGTTGAGGATTCTGCCCGGGAGAACATGGCGAAGGCCGCGTTTGTTCACGCCCTCTTTCGGGTTGCCGATTTCCGCGCCGCCGGCTTCGCCTTCAGGTAGGGGGCGAGGTAGCGGCCGGTATAGCTGCGCTCCACCTTCGCGACATCTTCCGGGGTACCTTCCGCCACGATCTCGCCGCCGCCGGTGCCGCCCTCCGGCCCCAGGTCGATGATCCAGTCGGCGGTCTTGATGACCTCCAGGTTGTGTTCGATCACCAGCACCGTGTTGCCCTGGTCGACCAGCGCATGCAGCACCTCCATCAGCTTTTCGACATCGGCGAAATGAAGGCCGGTGGTCGGCTCATCCAGGATGTAGAGCGTCCGGCCGGTGGCGCGGCGGCTCAGTTCCTTGGACAGCTTGACGCGCTGCGCCTCGCCGCCCGACAGCGTCGTCGCCGCCTGCCCGATGTGGATGTAGCCGAGGCCGACCCGTTCCAGCGTGTCCATCTTGTCGCGGATGCCGGGCACGGCCTTGAAGAACTCCTTGCCCTCCTCGACCGTCATGTCGAGCACGTCGGCGATGGTCTTGTCGCGGTAGGTGACCTCCAGCGTCTCGCGGTTGTAGCGCTTGCCGTGGCAGACGTCGCAGGTGACGTAGACGTCGGGCAGGAAATGCATCTCGATCTTGATGACGCCGTCGCCCTGGCAGGCCTCGCAGCGGCCGCCCTTGACGTTGAAGGAGAAGCGGCCGGGGCCGTAGCCGCGCGCCTTCGATTCCGGCAGGCCGGCGAACCAGTCGCGGATCGGGGTGAAGGCACCGGTGTAGGTCGCCGGGTTGGAGCGCGGGGTGCGGCCGATCGGCGACTGGTCGATGTCGATGACCTTGTCCAGATGCTCCAGCCCGAGCACCGCGTCATGCTCCGCCGGATGCTCGCGCGCGCCCATCAGCTTGCGCGCCACCGCCTTGTAGAGCGTCTCGATGATCAGCGTCGACTTGCCGCCGCCCGACACGCCGGTCACGCAGGTGAAGGTGCCGAGCGGGATTTTGGTCGAGACATTCTGCAAATTGTTGGCGCGGGCGCCCTGCACCTCCAGGAACTGGCCGGGATGGCCGGGCCGGCGGGTGTCGGGCACCGGAACGAAGCGGGTTCCGTTGAGATACTGGGCGGTGATGCTGTCCGGGTTCTTCTGGACCTCCTCCGGCCGCCCCTGGGCGATCACGGTGCCGCCATGCTGGCCGGCGCCGGGGCCCATGTCGACCAGATAGTCGGCGCTGCGGATGGCGTCCTCGTCATGCTCGACCACGATGACGGTGTTGCCGATGTCGCGCAGGCGCTTCAGCGTCTCCAGCAGCCGGTCGTTGTCGCGCTGGTGCAGGCCGATCGACGGCTCGTCCAGCACATAGAGCACGCCGGTCAGGCCGGAGCCGATCTGCGAGGCCAGCCGGATCCGCTGGCTCTCGCCGCCCGACAGCGTGCCGGAACCGCGGCTCAGCGTGAGATATTCGAGGCCCACGGCATTGAGGAAGCCGAGCCGCTCGTTGATCTCCTTGAGGATGCGGTAGGCGATCTCCCGGTCCTTCGGGCGCAGATGCTCGTTCAGCTCGCTGAACCAGGCTCCGGCACCGGCGATGGACAGCTCGGCCGCTTCCGAGATGTTGCGCCCGCGGATCTTGACCGCCAGCGCCTCCGGCTTCAGCCGCGCGCCCTTGCAGACCTCGCAGGGCTGGGAGGACTGGTATTTCGACAGCTCGTCGCGCATCCAGGCGCTTTCCGTCTCGCGATAGCGCCGCTCCAGGTTGTTGACGATGCCCTCGAACGGCTTGTTGGTCTGGTAGCTGCGCAGGCCGTCGTCATAGGTCATGGTGATGGCCGACCCGCCCGAGCCGAACAGGATGGTCTGCCGCACTGTCTCCGGCAGATCCTGCCAGGGCGTCGTCATCTCCGCGCCGAAATGCTGGCAGATGCTCTCCAGCGTCTGGTCGTAATATTTGGAGGTCGACCCGGCCCACGGCGCCACCGCACCCTTGGCCAGGGTCAGCCGCTCGTCCGGGACCACCAGCATCGGGTCGAAATAGATCTTGCTGCCCAGCCCGTCGCAGGCCGGGCAGGCACCGAACGGGTTGTTGAAGGAGAACAGCCGCGGCTCGATCTCCGGGATGGTGAAGCCGCTGACCGGGCAGGCGAATTTCTGCGAGAAGACGGTCTGCTCGTTGGTTTCGGCATTCTCGACCCAGACGATGCCGTCGGCCAACCCCAGCGCTGTCTCCAGCGAATCGGCCAGACGGTTGCCCAGCCCCTCGCGCACCACGATGCGGTCGACCACCACCTCGATGTCGTGCTTCAGCTTCTTGTTGAGCGCCGGCACCTCGTCGATCTCGTACATGGTGCCGTCGACCCGCAGGCGCTGGAAACCGCGCTTGCGCAGATCCTGCATCTCCTTCCTGTACTCGCCCTTGCGGCCGCGCACGAAGGGAGCCAGCAGCAGCAGGCGGGTGCCTTCCGGCATGCCCACGATGCGGTCGACCATCTGGCTGATCGTCTGGCTTTCGATCGGCAGGCCGGTGGCCGGCGAATAGGGGATGCCGACTCGCGCCCACAGCAGGCGCATGTAGTCGTAGATCTCCGTCACCGTGCCGACGGTGGAGCGCGGATTCTTCGACGTCGTCTTCTGTTCGATCGAGATGGCCGGCGACAGCCCCTCGATCGAATCGACGTCGGGCTTCTGCATCAGTTCCAGGAACTGGCGCGCGTAGGCCGACAGGCTCTCCACGTAGCGCCGCTGTCCCTCGGCATAGATGGTGTCGAAGGCGAGCGAGGATTTGCCCGATCCCGACAGGCCGGTGATGACGATCAGCTCGTCGCGCGGCAGATCGACATCGACGTTCTTCAGGTTGTGTTCCCGCGCGCCGCGGACGCTGATGTATTTGTTCATGGTGTGTTCTTTTTACCCGAAGACCAGCCGGATGGAAAGCGGCAAGCTGCAGCGCCGCGAGACGAAAATCGGACCGCGGGACGCCGGCCCAGTGACGCCGGCCCGGGGAGCCGACCGGGTTGACGATATATGCGCGCGGGTCCGCATTGCCAGCGGCGCGCCGCGCGGGTCGGTCATGACCAGAAGGGCGGCACCGCGCGGAAGCGCTTCCACAGGTCGGGCAGAGCCTTGCGCCGCTTGTCGGACTGGCGGTCGATCCAGGCGGCGACGGCGGCGACCGTCTGCGGGTCGGCGCCCTTCAGCCCGCCCAGCATCCGGGCACCGGTGATCGCGTCCTGTTCGGCGTCCAGCGCCGCCTGCAACGGCTCCAGCGCCGCGAAGAAGGGCAGGGCGGCGGCTTCGGGATAGAGGCCGCGGAAGAAGTCGGCGGTATAGCGCAGCGTGCGCAGCCGCCGCCGCAGCTTGTCGCGCGCCTTGGCATCCTCCGGCAACCGGGCGGCCTTGCCGAGCTTGGCCAGCCGCGCCGACAGCCAGCCGCCGGCGAGCGACGAGACCGGGGCCGCCAGCGCCGCCCGCCGGTCACCCTCAGCCTCCGACACCCAGCGGCCATGCTCCAGCCAGGCGGCCAGCGCCAGCACCATGGTGGTGCAGCCGGGCGCCAGGATCGCCGCCATCGCCTCCCGCGCCGGCCCGGCACCTGCCGAACGGGCCAGGGCGGCCAGACGCTCCAGCGCGGCACGGTCGATGCCGGGCAATCCCCGCGGATCGGCCGGCAACGGATTGGCCAGCAACGGCTCCAGGGCGCCGGACATCAGCACGTCCCAGCCGCGCGCCGGGCCCAGCCGCTTGGCCAGCGCCCGGCTCTCCTCCACCAGCCGGTCGGCGTCCGGCGAGGCGACCAGCGGGGCGAAGAACCGGTGGGCGATGCGCAGCCGGCGCAGCGCGATGCGCATGCGGTGCAACCCCTCGACGTGGGCACCGCCGAGCGCGCAGGCCTCGTTGGCGAGGAATTGGCGGAGCGCCTGGCGCAGGATGTGGCGGTAGGCCTCCGCCACCGTGGTCAGCGGCGACAGGCCGAGCGCCTCGGCCTCAACCGGTCCCGGCGCCCTGCCGGTCACCAGCCGCAACCCGGCCTCCGCCTTGCTTTCGGTGCCGATGCGCATGGGCACCGCGTTCTGCAGGGTGAGGGCGAGATCGAACAGGCTGGCCACCTTGCCGGCCTTCAACTCCAGCTCCACCTCGCTCAGGGGCAGCGATTGGCCGCCGGCATAGACGCCGCCGTCGTCGACCGCCAGTTCGACTGCGGTCAGCGGATCGGGGCGGACCAGCAGGGTGGTGCGGCGGAAATCGGTGACGAACAGGCAGTCGAGCGCGTCGAGGGCCGCTGCCGGCACCAGCCCGGCCACGGCGGGATCGGCCAGCAGGCTGCGTTCCACAGCCTCGCCCGCCACCGGCCAATCCCACTCCCGCCGCACCGCGACCGCCGCCGAATCGCCGGGGCTGGCGCTGTTGACGGTCTTCAGCGTCTGGACGAAGCGGTCGCCCTCCTGCCGCACCCGCAACGCCACGCCGTTGGCGGCCAGCCGCAGGTCGGGCGTGTCGAAATAGGCGGTGCGCAGCCGCTGCGTCACCGGCGGGCCGTCGGCCAGCGCCAGCACCGCCGGCAGCGCCGTCACCCGCGCCAGATCGGCCGGGGCGGCGTGGAGCTTCAGTTCCACTTCGCGAAAACCCGCGCTCGATGGCTGGGTGTCGGCACCGGCGGACGGGCCAGCGGGCGGGGCGACGGGCGGAATGGCGGGTGACAAGGCTGTGCGTCCTCCCGAATCCGGCCGGAGCGGCCTGGAATGAACCGGTCTGGAACGAACCGGTGGACCCGTGGATACTCCAACCTCCGCCGCAGGTTAAGAGAGTTTACGCGGTTGCACAAAATCCGCCAGCCGGCCGGCCCCCAGTTCCAGGTCGGCCCAGTGCAGCGTCTCGAACACCAGAACGGCGCAGGCGGCAGTCGGGAACTTGTCGGTCAGTGCATGGCGCAACCCATGGTCGCCGCTGCCGGTCAGCGCGTTGGCCAGCTCGTGCAGGTCCGGGTTGTGGGCCACCAGCATCAGCCCGGTCGCCGTGTCCGGCGTGTCGCGCAGCCGCTCCAGCAGGGTGCGTGCGCCGCAGAGATACAGGCCGCGCTCATGCTCGACCGGCGGGTAGGGCGCGCCCATCGCCGCCATCGTCCGCTTGCGCGTCTCCACCGCCCGGGCGGCGGTCGAACACAGGACGAGGTCGATGCGGGCATGGTGCCGCGCCAGATAGGCGCCGACCTGCGCCGCCGCCCGCTCGCCGCGGGCGTTGAGGGGGCGGTCGTGGTCGGCCAGCGACGGATCGTCCCAGGCGGATTTGGCATGACGCAACAGAAACAACGTCTTCATGGCGGCAGGATCGGTCCGGAAGGGGCGGGGGACGGAAAACGGCTCGGCAGATCGCCGATTGGGAGTCCTGAAACCGTAACGCATATGGGATACTCTGTCTGCCCACCATATAAGGGCAGCCGGCGGCACGAAGCCGCCGGCTCTAGACCTTCGGGGCCCCAAGATTTCAGAGGTTGACGTGACCCATCTCCAGGAACTCGAGTCGGTCGGCATCGAGCCGAACGCCCCGGAACGCTTCATCAATCGGGAGCTGTCGTGGCTGGCCTTCAACCAGCGCGTCCTGGACGAGGCCGCCAACCCGAACCATCCGTTGCTGGAGCGGCTGCGGTTCCTGTCGATCTCCGCCAGCAACCTGGACGAATTCTACATGGTCCGCGTCGCCGGCCTGAAAGGGCAGGTGGCCGCGGGCGTGAAGGCGCCCAGCCCGGAGAACCTGACGCCCGCCCAGCAGCTGGCCGCGGTCAAGCAGCGGATCGCCACGCTGATGGACAGCCAGCAGACCATGTGGCGCTCGCTGAGGGGCGAGTTGCGCGAGGCCGGCATCACTGTGGCCGATCCCGCCGACCTCAGCGACGGGGAAAAGGACTGGCTGGAAGCCCGGTTCCTCGACGACATCTTCCCGATCCTGACCCCCATCGCGGTCGACCCGGCCCACCCCTTCCCGTTCCTGCCCAATCTCGGATTCTCGCTGGCGCTGCAACTGCATGACCCGGTCAAGGGCCGGCACATCGACGCGCTGGTGCCGCTGCCCTCGCAGCTGGATCGATTCCTGCGCCTGCCGGGCTCGGACATCCGCTTCATCCAGCTGGAAAAGGTGGTGATGCTGTTCATCGACCGCCTGTTCCCGCCCTTCCAGGTCAAGGCCCACGGCGTCTTCCGCGTCCTGCGCGACAGCGAGATGGAGATCGAGGAGGAGGCGGAGGATCTGGTCCGCACCTTCGAAAGCGCGCTGAAGCGTCGCCGCCGCGGCAGCGTCATCCGGCTCGCCACCGACAGCGGCATGGCCCCCGACCTGCGCGAATTCCTGCGCCACGAGTTGAACGTCGCATCAGACGACGTCTTCATCCTGGACGGGCTGATCGGCCTGACCGACACCAAGCAGCTGATCGTCGACGAGCGGCCGGATCTGGTCTTCCGCCCCTTCAACGCCCGTTTCCCCGAGCGGATCCGCGATTTCGGCGGCGACTGCTTCGCGGCCATCCGCCACAAGGACATCGTCGTCCACCACCCCTACGAGTCCTTCGACGTGGTGGTGCAGTTCATCCGGCAGGCGGCGCGTGACCCGCAGGTCGTCGCCATCAAGCAGACGCTCTACCGCACCAGCAAGGACAGCCCGATCGTCGCCGCGTTGATCGAGGCGGCCGAGGCCGGCAAGTCGGTGACGGCGCTGGTCGAGCTGAAGGCCCGCTTCGACGAGGAGGCCAACATCCGCTGGGCGCGCGACCTGGAGCGCGCCGGTGCCCAGGTGGTCTACGGCTTCGTCGACCTGAAGACCCACGCCAAGGTGTCGCTGGTGGTGCGGCGCGAGAAGAAGGCCCTGCGCAGCTACGTCCATTTCGGGACCGGCAACTACCACCCGATCACCGCCAAGATCTATACCGACCTGTCCTTCTTCACCTGCGACCCGGCGCTGTGCCACGACGCCGCCGTCATGTTCAACTTCATGACCGGCTACGCCACGCCCAAGGTGCTGGAGAAGATCGCCATCGCGCCGATCACCCTGCGCCAGCGCCTGTCCGACCTGATCGAGGCGGAGATCGCCCACGCCGCCGCCGGCCGCCCTGCCGCGATCTGGGTGAAGCTGAACTCGCTGGTCGATCCGGTCATCATCGACAAGCTGTACAAGGCGTCGCAGGCCGGCGTACAGATCGACATGGTCATTCGCGGCATCTGCTGCCTGCGGCCGGGGGTGAAGGGACTGTCGGAGAATATCCGGGTGCGCAGCATCGTCGGCCGCTTCCTGGAGCATGGCCGCGTCATCTGCTTCGGCAACGGCCATGGCCTGCCCGGCAACCAGGCGAAGATCTTCATCTCCTCGGCCGACTGGATGACCCGCAACCTTGACCGCCGCATCGAGACGCTGGTGCCCATCGAGAACCCGACCGTGCATGAACAGGTGCTGGACCAGATCATGGTCGCCAACATGAAGGACGACGCGAGCACCTGGAAGCTTGGCCCGGATGGCGTGTACCATCGGATCAAGGCTGGCCCGGACGCGTTCAGCGCCCATAATTACTTCATGACCAACCCCAGCCTGTCGGGCCGGGGCAGTGCGGTCGCCAGCAAGCGCACGCCGCCGCGGCTGATGCTGCACGCGGTGCCTTGAAGGACGGGACGGGAGTCGGAGAGCATGAGATGAGCATGGACAATCGCGCGACCGCCGGGCTCGGCGAAGGCGGGCAGGCGGGCGGCGATCCTTCCGCCCTCGGGATTCTTTCCACCCCGGGGACGGGCGAGCGTGTCGGCGTCATCGACATCGGATCCAACTCGATCCGTCTGGTCGTCTATGACGGGCTGACCCGCTCGCCGTTGGCGTTGTTCAACGAAAAGGTGCTGTGTGGGCTGGGCCGCGGCGTGGAGAAGGCCGGCCTGCTGAACCCCGACGGCGTCGCCCAGGGGTTGGCGGCGCTGGAACGCTTCGCGACGCTGGCCCAGGGGATGCGGGTCGGCCGGCTGGACGTGATCGCCACCGCGGCGGTCCGCGACGCCCGGGACGGCGCGGCCTTCGTCGACGCGATCCGCCGGCGCGCCGGCCTGACCGTCCGCGTCATCAGCGGCGAGGAGGAGGCGCGGCTGTCAGCCATGGGCGTGCTGTCGGGCACGCCCGGTGCCGACGGGCTGGTTGGCGACCTTGGCGGCGGCAGCCTGGAACTGGTGACGCTGGACCGCGGCATCATCGGCAAGCAACTCACCCTGCCGCTGGGCCCGCTGCGGCTGATGGAGGTCGGTTCGGCCAAGGGCGGACCGGCCAAGCTGATCGACCAGCATCTGGAATCGCTGCCCTGGCTGCCGGCAATGAAGGGACGGCCCTTCTACCCGGTCGGCGGCAGCTGGCGGGCCATCGCCAAGCTGCATATGGAGCAGTCCGGCCATCCGCTGCACATCATCCACCATTACACCATTCCGTCGGGCGAGGCGCGCGAGTTCACCGGGCTGATCGGCCGGCAAAGCCGCTCGTCCCTGGAAAAGATGGCGGGTTCGCGCCGCCGCCTCGACACGCTGCCGCTCGCCGGGCTGGTCCTGGAGCGGCTGCTGCGCATGGCCCAGCCGTCGAAACTGGTCTTCTCAGCCTATGGCCTGCGCGAAGGACATCTCTATTCGCTGCTGTCGCCGGAAGGCCGCCGCGAGGATCCGCTGATGGCGTCGGCCTCCGACTGGGCCCGCCGTTTCGTGCGGATGGGCGATCCGGCACTGCTGATGTCCTGGACCGCCGGCCTGTTCGCCGGGGAGGACGACAACGCCATCCGCCTGCGGCATGCCGCCTGTCTGCTGAGCGATGTCGGCTGGGCCGACCATCCAGACTACCGGGCCGAGCATGCCTTCCTGCGGGTGCTGCGCTATCCGTTCCCGGCGCTTGACCATGACGAGCGCGCCTTCCTGGCGCTCGCCGCCCATGCCCGCTATGCCGGCACCATCGACGTGCCGCTGACCGCTCCGGTCCGGACGCTGGTGACGGAAGGGCAGGGCATGAAGGCGCTGGTGCTGGGCCTGGCTCTCCGCCTCGCCCACACCTTGTCGGGCGGCGCCACAGCGCTGCTGGAGCGCACCAGCCTGAAGGTCGGCGATGGCCGCGTCGTTCTGACCCTGCCCGACGACGGCAGCGTCCCGTCGGGCGAAGCGGTCCAGCGCCGGATCGACGCGCTCGCCAAGGCGATGAATCTCAGGGGCGACGTGGCGCAACCGTTGCGGCCGCAGGCGGCGGAATAAGGCAACCGGCCACCCGAGACGCCCGGCCGGGTGGCCGACAGCTAACCATAGTCAGATCGGATGACGGAGATGCCGTCATAGACCAGCAAGGGTCGATCAACAGGACCGTTCCGGTCCGATGGAGTGCGCATTTAATTTTCCATAATCTTCCTTATGCGCTTTTAATTCGGCGCACAAAGATTGAGTGTTTTTGCCTTATTCCCGTTTGGCGCTCTGGGGCACCCTTCCAGAATCGCTGCCCAACATTCCGCGCGCCATCTCCAGGCAGGAGGTGTGATCGGGCTGGAAATCCTCGGCGATCCACCAGCCCTCGATGCGCTTCAGCATCATGCCGACGGCCGGGCCGCGCGGCACGCCGAGCGCCAGCAGGTCGCGCCCGGCGATGGGCAGGTGCAAGCACGGCAAATCTTCAGCCACGGCCAGCGCCGCGCGCAGCATCGTCAGGTCGAGCGGACCGTCATGGATGGCGGCGGCAATCAGCAGCATGTCGGCGAACAGCCCGGCATCGCCGACGCGGTAAAGTCCGTGGCGCAGCGCCCTGCGGTCGTCGGCCGGCACCAGGACGACCGGCGGTTCGACCAGCGCCAGCAGGCGGTCGCGCTCGTGGTTGGACAGGCGCAGGGCATCGGCAGCCCGGAGCGCTCCCGGTCGGTCGCTGTCCAGCACGGCGGCGAGCCGCCGCGTGGGATCGGGAACCAGCCCCAGGTCGCGTTCGACGGCGATCAGCCGCTCCAGGCGGGCGGTGTCCATCGCTTCCGGCAGCAGATGGGGCATGATCCCCTGCCCCATCATCAGCCGCCAGACCGCGGCGGCACAGGGTGCGGTCAGCAGGCGGAACAGTTCGCCGCGCACCCGCTCGCCTGACAGGGTCGGCAGGCGCGGCGCCAGGTCGCGGCAGGCCTCCAGCGCTTCCCTGTCGGGCTCGCCGCGGCCGTAATGGGCATGGAAGCGGAAGAAACGCAGCAGGCGCAGCACATCCTCGTCGATCCGCCGCCACGCTTCGCCGACGAATCGCACGCGGCCGGCGGCAAGGTCGGCAAGGCCGCCGAACGGGTCGAACATCTCGCCGTCGGGCGTGCAGCTCAGCGCGTTCATGGTCAGGTCGCGGCGGGCGGCGTCCTCGACCCAATCGTCGGTGAACTCGACGCGGGCATGCCGCCCGAAGGTTTCGACGTCGCGGCGCAGCGTGGTGATCTCGTAGGGTTTGGCGCCGCACAGCGCGGTGACGGTGCCATGGGCGATGCCGGTCGGGATGACGCGGATGCCGGCAGCGGTCAGCAGTTCCATCACCCGCTCCGGCGGGGCGTGGGTGGCGATGTCGATGTCCTTCACCGGCCGGCCGAGCCACGCATCGCGCACGCAGCCGCCGACGAACCGCGCGTCGGCGCCGCCGGCTGCAAGGGCGGCGAACACCGCCCGGCTTTCGGGCGCGGTCATCCAGGGCTGAGGGGACAGGCGGGCGGCGACGGTCATGGTCGCCGCGACGCTAGCGGATTCCAAAGGCGCGATCCATCCTCGTCAGGCCGATTCCTGCGACTGCCCGCCCTCCCCGGCCGCGCCCAGGACGTCGCGCAGGTTCACCAGCATGCCGGCGGTCGCCCCCCAGATGTAGCGCTGGGGATAGGGGAAGGCGTAGAACCAGCGCGGCTTGCCCAGGAATTCGCGGCTGTGGCGTTCCGGGTTGGCCGGATCGAGGATGAAGGACAGCGGCACCTCGAACACCTCGGCCACCTCGATCGGGTCGGGGGTCAGGATGAAGGGCGGCGTCACCACCCCGACCACCGGCGTCACCCGGAATCCGGTGCGCGTGACATAGGTGTCCAGCCGGCCGACGATTTCGATCCGGGCGCGTTCCAGCCCGATCTCCTCGGCGGTTTCGCGCAGGGCGGTTTCCTCCGGGCTGCCGTCCTCCGGCTCCATCCGGCCGCCGGGAAAGCTGATCTGGCCGGCATGGGCGCTCAGCGTCGCGGTGCGCTGGGTGAAGATGACGGTCAGTTCCTCCGCCCGGTCGACCAGCGGCACCAGCACCGCGGCCTCGCGCAACGCGCCGGGCGGCCCGAACCCCGGGTTCAGGTCGTGGTCGCCACGGATCTTGAGCGGGGCACGGTTCGATTGCACCGCGTTTTCCACCGCCCGGTCATTGCCGGCACGTCCCTCGCCGAGCGCCGGAAAGCGACGGCGGACATCCTCCAGGCTCAATCGCCAGGCAGCCTGCCCAGCGCGAAGAAGACCTTCTTGCTCCATAGACCCACCTCGGACTTGCCGGTTTCGGTGGGGCGCGTCTCGCTGCGCTCGACCATGTCGTAGAACACGGACCGCAGGATCAGCGCCTCCAGCCGGCTTCTGATTTCGATGTAGGGTGCCGGCTCCCCGGTTTCAGGGTCGACGGCGACGCGGATCGGATGGTCGGGCCCAGCCTCCACCCAATGGTCCAGGTTGGTGCGGAAGGACAGAACCTGATCGGCTCCGCTGCCAGCCACGCTCATCTCGACCGCGACGAACGGCGCATCCTCCACCTGGATCCGGCCGCGTTCGGCGGGCGTCACCAGCCAGTAGTCGCCGTCGTCGTCGCGTCTCAGCACGGTGGAAAACAGCTTGGCCAGTTCGATGCGCCGGATGGGATCGCCATTGTGGAACCAGGTGCCGTCGCGCGCAATGCGGATGTCGTAGCTTTCCTCCGTCGGCATCCGGCCCAAAGCCGCGGGAATGCCGGCCGCGGGAATGCCTGAGGTGGTTTCCGATGCGGTTTGCCCATCTGCGCGCTTGTCATTCGCCATCGCGTTACCGACCTTCATGGGATTGGGAACCGTTTTGTCCCTGGACATGCGTATTTTCGCCACACTCGACCGTTAGGTCCACTCCTATGGCTCCCCGACCTTACCCGCTCCGGTGGGCCGGTCCGGTGACACCATCTGGAAAATGGGTGTCGACAACGTACGGGAACAGGGCCGACCATGCGGATCCCGTGTTTCGCGTTGCGGGCGACCGCAACCGCCACACCGAACCGGCCCGCCATCGGGCATGCCCACCATCCGGGGAGCAGCACACCTTGAGCGCACAGGACATCCTGAGGGGACAGCCTCCCGTGCCGGAGGATCCGCAACGGCTGATGGAGGAGATCGAGGCGCTGGGCGACCGGCTGGCCTCGGTCCGCGACCGCATCGGCCGGGTGATCTTCGGCCAGCAGGAGGTCGTCGACCGCACGCTGGTCACGTTGCTGGCGGGCGGGCATGTCCTGCTGATCGGCGTCCCCGGCCTCGCCAAGACGCGGCTGGTGGAGACGCTGGGCATCGTGCTCGGCCTCGCCGAGAAGCGCATCCAGTGCACCCCCGACCTGATGCCCGCCGACATCCTGGGCTCCGAGGTGCTGGAGGAGGGGGAGAGCGGCCGCCGCTCCTTCCGCTTCATCCCCGGCCCGGTGTTCAGCCAGCTGCTGATGGCCGACGAGATCAACCGCGCCAGCCCGCGCACCCAGTCCGCCCTCTTGCAGGCGATGCAGGAGCACCGCGTCTCGGTCGCCGGCCAGTACCACCCCCTGCCCCAGCCCTTCCACGTCCTGGCCACCCAGAATCCGCTGGAGCAGGAAGGCACCTACCCGCTGCCGGAAGCCCAGCTCGACCGGTTCCTGATGCAGATCGACGTCGAGTATCCCGACCGCGAGGCGGAACGGCGGATGATGATCGCCACCACCGGCTCCTCCGACGAACGCGCGGTGACGGTGCTGTCCGCTGCCGACCTGCAGACGGCGCAGCGGCTGGTCCGCCGGGTGCCGGTCGGCGAAGGGGTCGTTGACGGCATCCTCGACCTCGTGCGCCGCGGCCGGCCGGAAAGCTCAGACCTGCTGGAGGTGCGCCGGCATGTCGCCTGGGGTCCCGGCCCGCGCGCCAGCCAGGCGCTGATGCTGGCCGCCCGCGCCCGCGCCGTGCTCGACGGCCGGCTGTCGCCGTCGCTGGACGACGTGGTGGCGCTGGCCCGGCCGATCCTGAAGCACCGCATGGCGCTGAATTTCGCCGCGCGGGCCGACGGGGTGACGCTGGACGACGTCATCGGCCGCCTCTGCGCGCCCCTGATGTGAGCCGCCCGGTTCACCACCATCCCAGCGGAGCCGCGATGCCGCGAAGCCCAGGCCCAACCTCCACGTCCCAGCCGGCCACGTCCCAGCCGGCCACGTCCCAGCCGGCCACGTCCCAGCCAGCCGGCACCCTGCTGGCCCGGCATCGCGCGGAAGAGTTGGCGTCGGCTCTGCCGCCGCTGCTGGTCGCGGCGGAACGGGTCGCCGCCACCGTCGCTCAGGGTGTCCACGGCCGCCGCCGCGTCGGTCTGGGCGAGACCTTCTGGCAGTTCCGCCGCTACCAGCCCGGCGACGCGCCGTCGATGATCGACTGGCGCCAGTCGGCCAAGACCCAGCCGGTCTATGTCCGCGAGAACGAGTGGGAGGCGGCGCAAAGCGTCTGGCTGTGGCGCGACCGCTCGGCCTCGATGGATTTCCGCTCCGCCGCCGCCCTGCCGACCAAGCGCGAACGCGCCGACCTGCTGACCCTGGCCACCGCCGTGCTGCTGGCCCGCGGCGGCGAGCGGGTGGCGCTGCTGAACAGCGGGGTCCGTCCCGACCATGGCAAGACCGCGATCGACCGGCTCGCCCGGCTGATGACCGACCCGCGCAGCGCGGCGGCGTCCGATCCACTGCCGGCAGTGGAGCCGTTGCCCCGCCATGCCCAGGTCGTCCTGTTCGGCGACCTGCTGTCGCCGCTGCCGGACATCCACGCCACCGTCTCCGGCTTGTCAGGCCGCGGCCTGCGCGGTCATCTGGTCCAGATTCTCGATCCCGCGGAGGAGACGCTGCCCTATGACGGCCGTGTCGACTTCCAGGGGCTGGAGGGTGAGCAGCCCCTGCTGGTCCCCCGGGTCGAAGCCGTGCGCGATGCCTACCGCGAGCGTCTGAAGGCGCAGCAGGACGGCCTCGCCGCTCTGGCCCGAACCGCCGGCTGGAGCTTCGCCGTCCACCGCACCGACCGCTCGCCGCAATCGGCCCTGCTCACCCTGTGGGGTGCGATGGCGATGGAGGCGGTGTGAGCACGCCGGCCGCATTTCTCCTCCCCCTCGTGAAGACGCGCCAATGCTGGGTCTAGGACCGATCGCCTTCGCCGCCCCCTGGGTCTTGACCGCACTGGCGGCGTTGCCGGTGCTGTGGTGGCTGCTGCGCGTCACGCCGCCGGCGCCGCGCACCGTGCGGTTTCCCGCCATCCGCCTGCTGCACGACTTGACCGCGCGGGAGGAGACGCCGGCCCGCACCCCCTGGTGGCTGCTGTTGCTGCGCCTGATCGTGGCGGCGCTGATCATCCTGGCGCTGGCCGGGCCGCTGCTGAACCCGCGCGCGGCACTGCCGGGCGGCGGGCCGCTGCTGCTGGTCGTGGACAATGGCTGGGCCGCCGGGCGCGACTGGCCGGCGCGCAAGCGCGTGATGGACGAACTGATCGCACAGGCCGACCGGCAGCAACGCCCGGTGATCCTGCTGCCGACCGCCCCGCCCGCGGACGGGCAGCCGATCCATGCCAGCACCGTCCTGCCGGCGCCGGAGGCGCGCCGTCTGGCCCAGGCGCTGGTCCCCCTGCCCTGGCCGACCGACCGCGCCGCCGCGCTGGATGCGCTGAGGACGGCGACGGCCCAGGCGAACGGCCGCGGCTCTATCCATGCAGTGTGGCTCAGCGACGGGGTGGGCGACCGCAGCGCCGCAGCGCTGGCCGAGGGGCTTCAACGTCTGGGCTCCGCCGACGTGCTGGACGATTCGTCCGAACGGCCGCCGCACCTGCTGCTGCCGCCCTCCAGCGAGGGCACGGCGCTCACCGCCCGGATCGTCCGCGCCGACCCGTCGAAGCCGGAGCCGGTGACGGTGCGGCTTGCCGCCACCGACGGCCGTCTGCTGACCCGTCAGACCGTGGCGTTCGAGCCCGGCCAGAAGACGCGCGAGGTCCGCCTGGATATCCCGACCGAACTGCGCAACGACGCCGCCAGCCTGCGGGTGGAGGGCGACACCACCGCCGGCGCCACCGTTCTGCTGGACGAGCGCTGGCGCCGCCGTCCCGTCGGTCTCGTGTCCGGCCGGTCTGAGGGCGAGAGCCAGCCGCTGCTGTCCGACCTCTATTACCTCGAACGCGCGCTGTCGCCCTACAACGAGGTGCGCCGGGGCGGGACGGAGGATCTGCTGAAACGCGATCTCGCCGTGCTGATCCTGTCCGACATCGGCGCCCTGACCGGCAGCGAGGTGCAGGACATCGAGGATTGGGTAAAGAAGGGCGGCGTTCTGCTGCGCTTCGCCGGGCCGCGGTTGGCCCAGCATGCCGACACGCTGGTGCCGGTGCGGCTGCGCATCGGCGACCGCGCGCTGGGCGGGGCCCTCTCCTGGTCCGAGCCGGCGCGGCTCCAGCCCTTCCCGGCAAAATCGCCGTTCGAGGGGCTCGCGATCCCCGCCGACGTGCAGGTCAACCGGCAGGTCCTGGCCGAACCGGCGCTCGATCTGGCCGAACGCAGCTGGGCGCGGCTGGCCGACGGCACGCCGCTGGTGACCTCGCAGAAGCGCGGCGATGGCTGGATCGTGCTGGTCCACACCACCGCCAGCCCCGACTGGTCGAACCTGCCGCTGTCCGGCCTGTTCGTCGACATGCTGCGCCGGCTGGTCGCGCTCAGCGGCGGCGTCACCGGCGCCGCTGGCAGCGCCTCGCTCGACCCGGTCGAACTGCTGGACGGCACCGGCCGGCTGGTGCCGCCGCCGCCGACCGCCTTCCCCATCCCCGGCAACGCCACCGCCGACGTCATCGGGCCGCGCCATCCGCCGGGCTTCTACGGCACCGACGATGCACGCCGGGCCTTGAACCTGTCGGCAGCGGTGACCCGAATCGACCCGCTGCCGCCCCTGCCGGCCGGCGTCGGCCGTGCCGGCTACGGCAGCCGGGGCGAGGTGCCGCTGAAGCCGTCGCTGCTTGCTGCGGCGCTTGCGCTGCTGTCCATCGACCTGCTGATTGCGCTGGCGCTGCGCGGCCTGCTGCGCCCGCCCCGCCTGCGGCGGAGCGCCGGTGGCGCGGCCGCCGGCCTGCTGCTCGCCGCCGCGCTCATATCGATGCCGCAGCCGGCCCGCGCGCTGGATCAGGAACGGGCCGTCAAGGTGACTGAGGAAACCTATCTCGCCTATGTCCAGACCGGTGACGGCACGATCGACGACACCTCGCGCGCCGGGCTGGAGGGGCTGGTCGGCGTGCTCGGCCTGCGCACGGCGGTCGAGGCGGCGGGCGCCGTCGGCATCGATCCCGAACAGGACGAGCTCGCCTTCTATCCCCTGCTCTACTGGCCGGTGTCTGACCGGCAGAGGCCCTTGTCCGATCAGGCGCGCCAGCGGGTGAACGAGTACATGCGCAACGGCGGCACCATCCTGTTCGACACGCGAGACCAGTCGCCGGGCGGCGGACCGGCCGTGCTGCAACGGCTGACGCAAGGGCTGGACATCCCGCCGCTGGCTCCGGTTCCGCAGGACCATGTGCTGCGCAAATCCTTCTATCTGCTGACCGACTTTCCCGGCCGGCAGGCCGGCGGCCAGCTGTGGATCGAAGCGCGCGAAGGGGTGGTGAACGACGGCGTGTCCTCCGTGGTGATCGGCGGCAACGACTGGGCAGCGGCCTGGGCGGTCGGCCGCGGCGGCCAGCCGCTCTTTGCGGTGATTCCCGGCGGCGAGCGCCAGCGCGAGATCGCCTACCGTTTCGGCGTCAATCTCGTGATGTACGCGCTGACCGGCAACTACAAGGCCGATCAGGTCCATGTGCCCGCCATCCTGGAAAGGTTCGGCCAGTGATGCCCGTCGATCTGCTCTCCGGACTTTCCGTGGCGCTGGCGCCGCTGCTGCCCTGGCCGGTGCTGGGCGCCCTGATCGGCTTCGCCCTGCTGGTGGTGCTGGTCGCCGCCCTGCGCCGGGCGCGCGGCACGCTGCTGCGCCTGCTGGCGGTGCTCGTGCTGGCGCTGGCGTTGGTCAACCCGTCGCTGGTCCAGGAAAAGCGCGACCCGATCAAGGACGTGGCCGTCGTGGTGGTCGACGAGTCGCCGAGCCAGTCCATCGGTGACCGGCGTGCCCGTACCGAACGGGCCGCGGAGCAGCTGATCCAGCGTTTGAAGGGCTTCGACGACCTGGAGGTCCGCATCGCCCGCACCGGCGAGGGCGCGGAGGATGGCGGTGCCATCAACGAGACCCACCTGTTCGACGCACTGAACCGCGCCATGGCCGACGTGCCGCGCCGCCGCATGGCGGGCGCCGTCTTCATCACCGACGGACAGGTTCACGACGTGCCACAGATGCCGTCGAAACTGGCCGACATCGGCCCGATCCACACCCTGCTGACCGGTGATCGCAACGAGGGCGACCGGCGCATCGCCATTGTGCAGGCACCGAACTACGGCATCGTCGGCAAGCCGGTAGAGCTGACCGTCCGCATCGACGACATGCCGGGACGCCAGTCCCCCGACGCCGCGGTGACGCTGCGCCAGGACGGCGGCGCGCCGGCAATCCTCCGCGTCCCGGTCGGCCAGGATGTCCGCATCGACCTGCCGATCGCTCATGGCGGCCAGAATGTCCTGGAACTGGAAGTGGAGCCGGCGAAGCAGGAACTGACGCTCGCCAACAACCGCGCCGCGGTGGTGGTGAACGGCGTGCGCGACCGGCTGCGGGTCCTGCTGGTCTCCGGCGAGCCCCATGCGGGCGAGCGCACCTGGCGCAACCTGCTGAAGGCCGATCCGGCGGTCGATCTGGTCCATTTCACCATCCTGCGCCCGCCGGAAAAGCAGGACGGCACGCCGATCCGCGAGCTGTCGCTGATCGCCTTCCCGATCCGCGAGCTGTTCGAGGTGAAGCTGGACGAGTTCGACCTGATCATCTTCGACCGCTACCGCCGCCGCGGCGTGCTGCCCCAGATGTATCTCGAGAACATCGCCGAATATGTCCGCAAGGGCGGTGCCCTGCTGGAAACCTCAGGCCAGGGCTATGCCTCGCCGCTGTCGCTCTACCGGACGCCGCTGGGCGCGATCCTGCCGGCGGCGCCCAGCGGGCAGACGGTGGACCGCCCCTTCCTGCCGACGGTGACCGATGTCGGCCGCCGCCATCCGGTGACCGCCGGCCTGCCCGGCGACCGGCTGGATGCGCCGCCGACCTGGGGCCGCTGGTTCCATCAGGTGGACGTGACGCCCAACGGCGGCACGGTGGTGATGCAGGGCGCCGAGAACCGCCCGCTGCTGGTGCTGGACCGCGTCGGCAAGGGCCGGGTGGCACAGCTCGCCTCCGACCAGATCTGGCTGTGGAGCCGCGGCTTCGAGGGCGGTGGCCCGCAGGCGGAGTTGCTGCGCCGCCTCGCCCACTGGCTGATGAAGGAGCCGGAGTTGGAGGAGAACGACCTGCGCGCCCATGTCGACGGCAACCGCATCACGGTCGAGCGCCGCTCCCTCACCCCCGACCCGCGTGCCGTCACCCTGACCGATCCGTCGGACCGGACCAGCACGCTTCAGCTGGCCGACGACCGGAACGGACGTGCTGTCGCCACGGTGACCGCGGGGGCTCCCGGCATCTACCGGGTTTCCGATGGGGAGCGGACGACCCTGGCGGTCGTGGGTGCGGTCAACACGCCCGAACTGGCCGACGTGCGCTCCACCGGCGACCGCATGCAGCCGGTGGCCGAGGCGACCGGCGGCGGCATCCAATGGGTGACCGACAGCGACACAGGTCCAAACCCGGGCGTGGAGGTGCGCCGCACTCAGCCCGACCGCAGCCAGGCCGGTTCCGGTTGGATCGGCCTGCGCGCGAACGGCGACTACACCGTCACCGGCGTGACCGACGTGCCGCTGCTCCCGGTCGGCGCGGTGCTGGCGTTGGTGCTCGGCGGCTTGCTGATGGCGTGGCGACGGGAGGGACGGTGAACGGCCGGTGGGAAGTCTGATTCCGCAGCGAAAATTTTCTGAAAACAGCCTGTTGCGTTCGGCCGGTCTTCCGATTAAGGTGCCGCTCCTTCCGGCGATACGAGAGTTCGCCGCGCCGGTTGGGGCGTCGCCAAGCGGTAAGGCAGCGGTTTTTGGTACCGCCATCCGCAGGTTCGAATCCTGCCGCCCCAGCCAACTTTTCCAGTTTGATCCGGCATATCAACCCCGCCCGCCGGCGGGGTTTTGTCTTTTTATCCGATGCTGCATGGATCGGAAGGCTCGTTCCGCTCTTGTACCTGTGTTCGGGCAAATTCGAATCGGGCATCCTGACGAAGTCGCAATGCTTCCAACCGGTCAGGCTGGCCGGGCAACTCCACTGTATTCCTCTGGCAACCTGACTTTTCTTGAGCGCTGGGAAAGCACCCGCAATGGACCGGTCGCATTTGAAGCTCGCTGTCGACAATGCGCGGAAGGAAGCCGCTCTTCCGATTCCGGAGGACTACGGCCTGACGGCGAACGACCTCCGCATCTGGTATGCGCCCGGCCGTGCCGGGGTTGCCCTGGCCCTGCTCGTCGCCACCGGGACCATCGTCATGCAAACGATCGAGGGAGCGCGGTATGCGCAGCCGTGGGTGCTGGGCGCGCTGTCGGGGGCTCTTTATGGCACGCTCATCGGCATCTTCGCCGGTCTGGGCGTGATGGTTGCCGTGATCTGGGCCGACCCGCTGGTGGCCCGTGCGTGGCCGACCTACGGCCGTCTGCGGCGGTATCGGGATGCAGTGTCCGCTGCGACAAGCGGCGGTCTGGCAGAGTAGCATCGGAGCATCGTCCTCAACGCCAAGCCCACCCGTATTGAACGATGCGGGAGCGGTGCCTTCCGCCCGCTCCCGTATTGACTGTTCCTCACAAAGCCGCGGCAAGCGTCGCCGAGCCCTGCTCGGACGCCAGCAGAGGCGCAGCAAGACCGGCCGATGTGGTCAAAGGCGCGGCAGAACGGCCTTCGCGATAACCCGACGTCACGTAATGCGTCGCGGCAGCCAACTCGTTGCTGCCGAATGCGCGCTGGAGATCCGCGTATCGGGCCAGATAGGCCGAAGAGTTGAAGGTCGTCGTCCGGCCTTCCAGCCGCCCGTTGACGGCGTAGTGGAGTGCCGCCGCGGTGGTGTTCGTTCCGAACGCCTGGATGAGATCGGAGTTCGCAGCGATGTAACTCATCGCGTTGAACGTGGTGCTGCGTCCTTCCAGCCGTCCGAAAGTGATATAATGCTGGGTGGCGGCCACGGTGTCCGTCCCGAAAGCAGCGGCAAGATCGGCATTCGCCGCGATGTAGCTTGCAGCATCGAACGTCGTCGAGCGGCGTTCACGAATGCCGTTGCTCAGATAATGGCTCAGTGCCGCAGCCGTGTTGCTTCCGAACGCAGCGGCGAGATCCCTGTTGGCCGCCAGATAAGACATGGGATCGAACGCTCCCACGCTGGATGTGGCCACCGTCTGATCCGTGTAGCGAATGTATTCGACGCCGGTCAGCTGGTCGTAGCCGCTTGAGTCGTACACATAAACATTCCCGCCATAGCTGAAGGCCGTGCTGGCCGCCGCAGTCGAATAGCGTCTGACGGTGTCGGTGCCGGCACCGCCGTCGATATAATTGTTTCCAGTCCCACCATCCAGTTGATCGGATCCGCCGCCACCGAAGATGGTGTCATTCCCGGTATAGCTACGAATCGTATCGTCAAACTCCGACCCGTACATCGTGTCCGAGCCCGACAGGATCGCCGAAACCGCAGAGCTGCTTTGGCCGCTCGACAACCATCCAAGGAAAGTCGTCGCAGAGAGCGCCAGGCCATCGACGGTGTAGGATACGGCACCGTTCGATATCGAACGGATCGCACCGATCGTTCCGCCCACCACGGCGGAATTCGTCGCGTTGAATGAGAAACTTCCATAAAACTCGGTGGATGTGCCGCCACCATAGTCCACGGAAACGAAGCTGCTGTTTGCTTGGGTAATTCGCCCAAACAAGAGGTCCGATATTTGGATGTAATCCGTGTTGATCGAGGTCGATCCACCTGCAACGAAGCGAGCCATAGGCCTTCCCCTAATTCTGCATTGCGTTCAGTTTTGCTCTTTACGAGCTATTCGTGCGCAGACCGTGAGCATTCCTCAAGCCTGAGGAACTCCATTCAACGATAGCACAACTATAAGCTTTCAGAAACTGGCAAGCGTATTTTTACGAAACGGATTTCGTCATAATATTACAAATCGGACACAGAAATTGTTGCAGACGGGTTAATTTGCCGCCACGCTCCTCAACCTTAAGTGAAGATGCGGCTGAGCATGCCAAACAGAAGAGGACTTGAGGGTCAATCGCCTGTTTCGCGGCGGTCCGCGGCCACACGGTCGGACGATGCAACCAGCATGACCAGAGTATGGCCGGATCGTCCGCCGGGACGCAGGGTCAGCTGTTCCAGCATCAGCGTTCCGTCCAGCGGGTGGTTGAAGCGGCGCATCCCCCCTTCGCGCTCCAGCACGCCATGGTCCTCCCACAGCTGGGCAAACAGCGCGCTGGCCTGCCGCAACCCGTCGACCAGCGCACGCACCGCCGGATCGTCTGGGTGGCGGGCCGTGTCGGCCCGGAACTCCGCCAGCAGCCGGCGGGCCCGGTTCTCCCAATCCTGGATGAAACTGCGTGCGCTGTGGTCAAGGAAGACATAGCGCAGCAGGTTCGGCTCCGCCCCGCCCAGCCAACCGCCGAACAGCCGCTCCGCCGCCGGGTTCCAGCCGACGGCGGTCCACAGCCGGTCGAGCAGATAGGCCGGCGCCGTCATGGCGGACAGTGCCGCCAGCAGGGCCGGAGGCGGGTTGTCCGCCGCTCCGACCGCCGGAGCATCCGGATCGCGCTTGCGCGTCAGTTCGAACAGGTAGGCACGCTCCGCCGCGGTCAGATGCAGGGCTTCCGCCACCCGGGCCAGCGCGCTGGGGGAGACCGAAACGTCGCGCCCCTGTTCCAGCCAAGTGTACCAGGTCGGGCTGATGCCGCAGAGCTGCGCCAGTTCCTCCCGGCGCAGGCCTGGAGTGCGGCGGCGGGTTGACCCGCCTTTGGCGGCGAACCCCGCCTCGGCGGGAGTCAGCCGCTCGCGGTGGCGGCGCAGGAAGGCGCCGAGCAGATGGCGGCGGTCAGCAGCCGGATCGGAACTGGCATCGCTTGGCGAGGTCGGCATGGTAGCACTCGTTATACCAGGATAAGTACCAGCCTTGTACCCGTTTGCAGAAGCGGCGACCCTGCCCTCACCAGCCACACCGCCAGACGGGAGCCACCCCATGACCACCAGTCACCACAGTTTCGTCGCCGACAGCTACGGCCCGCGCGCCGATGCCTACGTCACCAGCGCCGTCCATGCCGGAGGTGCCGACCTGGACCAGATCGAAACCGTCCTGGCCACCTGGGGGGCCAACCGAGAGGCCGACCGGAAGACCGGCCGGTCCGGCATCCGCGTTCTGGATCTGGGCTGCGGCGGCGGTCATGTCAGCTACCGCGCAGCGCCCCATGCGACCGAGGTCGTCGCCGTCGACGTCACGCCGGAAATGCTGGAGGCGGTGGCCCGCACCGCGGCGGAGCGAGGCCTGACCAACATCGTCACCCGTCAGGCCCCGGCCGAACGGCTGCCCTTCGAGGATGGCTGGTTCGACATGGTGCTCTGCCGCTTCACCGCCCACCACTGGCGGGATTTCGAGGCCGGGCTGCGCGAGGCGCGGCGGGTGCTGGCGCCCGGCGGCACGGCGATCTTCATCGATTGCGTCGCCCCCGCCCCCGCCGTGCTCGACACCCATCTCCAGGTGGTGGAGGTGCTGCGCGACACCTCCCATGTCCGCAACTACACCACGGCGGAATGGATGGCGGCACTGGCGCGGGCGGGCTTCGCCGTCCGCTCGCTGACGCCCCGGCGCCTGCGGATGGAGTTCGCGGTCTGGACCGCCCGCACCCGCACGCCGGACCTCCACGCCCAGGCGATCCGCTCCATCCAGCGCAACGCCGCGGCGGAGGTGAAACAGTATTTCGACATCGCCGAGGATGGCAGCTTTCTGCTCGACACCCTGACGCTGGAGGTCGATCCGACCTAACAGGCCGCTGCCGCGGCCCGCTCCCGCCGGTCCAGGGCGCCGCTCGCCAGGGTCAGGGCAAGGCCGCCCAGCACGAACAGCCCGCCGACCCAGGGCGTGGCGCCGAGACCGAGCGGGGAGGACACCACCTGCCCGCCGAAGAAAGCGCCCGCCGCAATGCCCAGGTTGAAGGCGGCGATGTTGAGGGCGGAGGCGACGTCGACTGCCCCAGGCGCATGGCGCTGCGCCAGTTGGACGACGTAGAGCTGAAGGCCGGGAACGTTGGCGAAGGCCAGCGCCCCCATGCCGGCCAGCGTGATCAAGGCTGGAATCTTGGCGTCGGCCGTGAAGGTGAAGACGATCAGGACCACCGCCTGCAGGGCGAACAGCCAGGCCAGCGCCTGCACCGGCCGGCGGTTCGCCAGCCTGCCGCCGACGACGTTGCCGACCGCGATCGCCGCTCCGTACAGCACCAGCACAAGGCTGACGGTCGCATTCGAAAAGCCGGTGATCGTCTCCAGGATCGGCGCGAGAAAGGTGAAGGCGACGAAGGTGCCGCCATAGCCGAGCGCGGTTATGGCGAAGGCCAGGAGCAGCCGCGGATTGGCCAGGACGCCCACCTGCGCGCCGAAGCCGGCGGCTGGCGGCTGGCTCAGCCGCGCCGGCACCAGCGCCGCCACTCCCAATCCGCCGACGACGCCCAGGGCCGAAACCGCCAGGAAGGTGGCGCGCCAGCCATAGGTCTGGCCGATCCAGGTGCCCAGCGGCACGCCGGTGACGATGGCGATGGTCAGGCCGGAGAACATCATGGCGATGGCCGATGCCCGCTTGTCCTCCGGCACCAGATCGGCGGCGATGGTCGACCCCACCGAGAAGAAGACGCCATGGGCGAAGGCGCTCAGCACCCGGGCAACCAGCAGCGTTTCGTAATTGGGGCTGACGCCGGCCAGCAGGTTGCCGGCGACGAAGACGCCCATCAGCCCCAGCAGCAGCGGCTTGCGCCGCAACCTGCCGGTCAGCGCGGTCAGCACCGGAGCGCCGAAGGTGACGCCCAGGGCATAGACGCTGACCACCATCCCCGCCAGCGGCAGGCTGACATCCAGATCGCTCGCCACGGTGGGCAGAAGACCGACGACGACGAACTCCGTCGTCCCGATCGCATAGGCGCTGATCGCCAGCGCCAGCAGTGCGAGAGGCATTTCATTGGCTCCATTGTCTGCGGACTGTGCAGGGGAGACCATGTGCGCCATAAGGTGGAGAACGGGAATGCCAGCCATATTCCCATGATTTTGTCATTCAACGACAAGGCTAGGACACGGTGACGGCATGAGCGATCCACGCGCCTGGGAAATGCGGGTGTTCCTGCGTGTCGCGAGCCACGGCAGCTTCAGCGCCGCCGGCCGCGACGTGGGCATGACCCCGTCCTCGACCGCCAAGCTGGTCGGCCGGCTGGAAGAGCGGCTGGGGGTCCGGCTGGTCGAACGGTCGACCCGCAGGCTGCGGCTGACCGCGGAGGGAGAACTGTACCGCGAAAGGGCCGAAGCCCTGCTGGGGGACATGGACGCGCTGGATGCGGAGATCGCCGGCGGAGCCCGGACCCCCACCGGGCCGGTGCGCATCAACGCCTCGGTTCCCTTCGGCCATCACTGCCTGCTGCCGCTGCTGCCGGAATTCCTGCGCGACCATCCCGGCATCACGCTGGACGTCACCATGACGGACGAGGTGGTGGATCTCTACGCCGCCCGCGTCGATATCGCCTTCCGCGCCGGCCCCTTGAGCGATTCGGCCCTGCTGGCCCAGCGGCTGGGCACGGTGCGCCGGCGGATCGTCGCATCGCCCGGCTATCTGGAGCGCAAGGGCGTGCCGTTGACCGCCGCCGACCTGGAAACGCACGACTGCCTGGGGTTCAATTTCCGCCGTGCCGCCGCGGTCTGGCCGCTGAAGTCCGGCGGCCGGCTGGTCGACCGCGAGGTGCCCACCCGCGTGCTCGCCAACAATGGCGAGACGGTGCGTCACATGGCCCTGCTGGGGCTAGGGCTGGGACGGCTTGCGGAGTACCATGTCCGCGACGATCTGCGGGATGGGCGGCTACTGACGGTGCTGGACGGGGTGCTGGTGGATACCGAGGAAATCCACGCGGTCTATACCGGCCGCGAGCGGGTGCCGCGCCGTGTGCGCGCCTTCCTGGATTTCATGACCCCGCGCCTGCGCGCCCGGCTGGCAGGGCAAGGCCACCCGACCGACCCATCAGAAAAAGCGCCGTCCTGAAACGGCATCGGCCGGATGACGAGGCATCCGGCCGATCGATCGCATTGACCCGCTCGTCGGTCAGAACGCGGTCAGAACGGGATCTCATCGTCGAGATCCTCGTGACGGGGCGGGGCGCCACCACCACTGCGGCCGCCACCCGACTGGCCGCCACCGGATTGACCGCCGCCATAGCTGCCGCCGCCGCCGCCGTAGCCGCCGCCACTCCCGCCGCCGCGCGACTCGTAGCCGCCGCTGCCGCCACCGCCGAAGCTGCCGCCGCCCTCTTCACGGGCGCCGCCGGTGAAGTCGATCTCGGCCACGCGGACCGACAGGCCGGCGCCGCGGGTGCCGTCGCGCTTCTCATACTCGCGCAGGGTGACTTCGCCCGACACGACGACGCTCTTGCCCTTGGTCAGGTGCGGCGCGAGCGACTCGGCGCGCCGGCCCCAGATCGAGCAATCGACCCATTGGGTCGTCTTGCGTTCACCGAAACCGACGTCGTTGGCGACGCGGAAGCCCAGAACCTTCTCGCCGCTCTGGGTCGTGCGCAATTCGCCGTCCGCGCCCAGGCGTCCCGTAAACGTCCAAACATTCATCGCTCGTTGCTCCTAAGCGCGAGTGTCCCAGCATCCATGCCGACCCGTCAGGATGCCCGGCGGAGGCACCCAGATGCCGAGGGTTCCCATTCGCAGGGCCGGCTGTTCAAAATGGCGACCATCCCCCCGGTCCCGCGCAACGAAGCACGATGGACCGACGCCGGTCAACCGCCGTCGGACATGCCCTGGCGATAACGGACCGGCGCACTCGCCCCACCGCTCCGCACCAGAACACTCCATGAACAAATATAGCAGAGGAACGGTTGCCGGAAAACCGTTTCCTTCGAGCATGGAAGGGGGAACGCGTGACTCCGCTCAGCGCAGGCGGCGTGCCGCCAAATCGAGCGCGACCTTCAACTGGGCATGCGAAAAAGGCTTGTGCACCACGCCGAGCGGATAGGTCTCGGTGATGCGGGCCATGGTGCCATGGTCGCTGTTGCCCGACAGGTAGATGGAGCGGACGCCATGGCCGAGGTTCAGCCGCCGCGCAACGGCGATGCCGTCGCCACCGCCCAGCCTCACATCCATCAGCGCAAGGTCGGGGCGCTCCCGCGTGGCCAGTTCGACCGCTTCATCCTCGGTCCGCGCGACGCCGCACAGCGTATGGCCCAGATCCGTCACCACGACCGCCAGCATGTCGGCGGCGGCACCGTCATCCTCCACCACGATCAGGCGCAGGGGCTGCCCAGGCACACGGGTGCGCTGGGACGCGTTCTGCTTGGCGACGGCGTCGATCCTGAGCATGCGACCGACCTCGGGGCATCACGGCGTTGAAGCGGCAAGCGGCGAATATTGGTAAACATTGCATTTACCAATAGGCCGTTTGTACTAACACTCCCCCGAATTTGCAAGCTCAATCGTTCGGATCCTGACCTTTCGCCCGACTCGATGCAGAAAAAGCGCAGTTCATGCAAACCGCCCCGGTTCGGGTCGGGAGATGTCCGGCGACAGCCGTCCCTGCGACCGCAAACCGTCAGCGTCCGGCAGGGCCGAGCCAGTCGATTCCGCCGGCGGGACGGGGGCCGCCCGCCCCGCTGTTGCGCGCCGTCGCCGCACGCGACGGCGGCGGAACCGGCGCCGGCTCGCTGGCGAGCCAAGACGCTTGGCTGTCCGCCGACCACGCGGCAGACAGGGGATCGGGAGCGGGTCGCGCAGGTTCCGGCGCCGGGTCCGCGGACTCGACCGCGGGCTGAAGCAAAGGCTTGATCGCCGCCGGCAGTGGCCGTTCGGTGGTCGCGGCGGGGCGGAACGGGATGGCAGGCGGCTGAGCCTGGGGCGCCGGCTCCGCCGCAAACGGCCGGGGCGGCTGCGATTGGCGCGGCGGAGCCGGCTCGGCAGGCTCGTCCCAGGCCGCCGCCGGACGCAGGCGGGGGGCATCGGCGGCTCCCAGCCGGGACGGGCGTTCATCGTCCGCAAGCGCGCCGGTCTGGGTGTCGAGCCGCCGCGCCTGTTCGCGAATCTCCAGAAGCGTGGTCACCGCGAGTTGCAGAAGCGGAGCCAGCGCCATGGGATCGGCCATCTGCTCCGCGCTCAGCGCGGCGAAACGGTCGCGAACCTCCTCCACCGCCCGCTCGACACCGTCGCGCAGCGCGCCGGCTTCATGCGCGAGCCGTTCCAGATCCTCGCGCAGGGCCGATATCTCGCAAGCCTGCCGCAACTCGTGGAAGCCGACGATCCCAGCCCCCGGCGCGGATGCGGATCGCCGGTCCCGTGACGAACCAAAATCGTGAGGCATCCTGCCCAACCCCGATTCCAAGCCCAGCCCGAAACGGATCGGGCAGTTGTGTTGCAAACCACGCAACCGGACCACGGTTCCAAAAGCGAACGTCGGGCGCCGGTGCTGGAACGTCGGCGAAGTCGCTGGGCGTCACGACCGACGCCCCCGGACCTGGACCGATGTTTAGCGCTGTTGAAGTCGTTTGGAAACCGTTTGCGCGTGATGGCCGCTTGTACTATTTTTTCGGCCCCGGGGGAATGGATTCCTTGCGATCCAACATCCAGGCGTCTCCCCGCCGCCTTTTCATCTTGCCGGAATCCCATACGGTGTCGATCGACCGCTCGGAACTTGAACGGCTCCTTGCCGATCGCCCGGCTGGCAGCCGCAGCGCCATGCAGGCGGTTCGCGAAAGCTATGGCGACATCGGGCTGATGCGCGAACGCGGCCTGTCATGGGCGGAAATCTCCGACCTGCTGGCAACGCTGGGCGTCACCGCCCGCGACAACCAGCCGATCTCGCCGGTGACCCTGCGCTCCGCCTTCTTCCTGGTCGGCAACGAGGGGCGTGGCGAGCAGGCCGGCGACACTGCCCGTCCGGCCGTCGCCACCCCTGCGGAAACCCTGGCCGCCGTCCATGAAGCGGCACTGTCCGCCGGCACGAAGACGGAGATGGAGGGGGAGGAAGAAGCCGGCGCAGAGATGACCGGGAGCCCCGACAGCCCAGACGTCAACCGAGACGACCCCCCGCCTGAAGCCCCCGCGGCCGAACCCGCGACAGCAGCCGCTTCCGCCGCCGAGCCGATTGCGACCGATCTCCCCGAGGCAATTCCCCCGGCAGACGATCCCCCGGCGGACGATGAAGCCCCGGCGGCGACCGATCCGGACGACATGGCGGAGGAGGCGCCCACCGCCGAGGCCCCGGCCGAACGACCTGAAGTCCAACAGCCCGAAGCGGCAGTCGACTCTCCTGTGCCGGAGGCGTCTGACGGCACGCAGGTGGCAGCCGATCAGGAACCACCACCCCATCATGAGGCGCCGAAACCCGCCTCCCCTGCCCCCAACCTGCTGGCACCCGCGCTCGACCCGGCCGCCGAGTCCGTTGCCATCCCCATTGCAGACGACCCTGTGCTCGATCCCGTTACGGGCGACCCGCCCTCCGCCGGGCCGCTGGCCGAAGCGCCGGCCGCCGACAATGCAGGGCGGTCATCCGAATCGACACCCAAGCCGGAACCGGCATCCGCGGCGGTCGCGCAAAGCACCCGCTCCTTGGCGTCTCCCGATAAAATGTCCCACGACAAACCAACAAACGTACACTGGAAAGGCGATCGCATGCTGGGCACGATCTTCGTCCTCAATGACCGCGGCGGCGTAGGCAAGACGCTGCTGTCCCATCACCTGATGGCGACCGCCATGCTCGAAGGCCTGCAATTGAAGGTCGTCGAGTACGAGGTGAACGAGCGTCTCGCCCGACTCTTCGGCCCGGACGTGGTCGAACATCGCCGCATCACGCAGGACTTCATGAACATGATGGGGTCGGCCGACGGCTTCTATGAGTTCTGGGACCTTATCGGGCCGGAACTGCAGCGCGGCGGCCGCCTGTTCGATTTCGGCGGCAACATCTCGCAATGGTTCTTCAACTGGGCCGAGGTGTCGGGCTTCGACTATTACGTCGGCGACGGCGAGCGGCTGACCTTCATGGTGCCGGTGACCGTCGACCTCGCCTCGCTGTCCACCGGCATGACCACGCTGGAGCGGGTGGCGACCATCGCCCCGAAGGCCAAGCGCGTCCTGGTGGAGAACGGCTTCTCCGGCCCCTTCTCGCAGTTGGAGGACAGCCAGTATGCCCGCCGCAAGGCCGAGATGGTGGAACGCGAGGGGCTGCATGTCATCTCGATGCCGCCCTGCACCGCCCCGGCCTGGGCGCGCCTGACCGGCCACCGGCTGGATCAGGTTGCGACGATGACGCGTGAGGATCTGGTGAAGCTGGGCATGACCCCGCCGGTCGCGTCCCGTTCGCTGATCATCATCCACGAATGGCTGCGCAACATGCGCCAGGCGCTGTCGCCCTATCTGCACGACGCCTTCCGCCAGACCCCGGCCACGACCAAGGGCCGCTGACGGTTCCGGGCGCCGGCGTTCAGGCGTTGCGAAACGAACGGGGGCGTCCGGCGGGGCGCCCCCGTTCGTTTGCGTTTCAGGGTTTCAAGCGGCGCTGCGGGCCGGGTTGGCGCTGTACAGGTTTTCCTTGACCGGCGTCACCGAGCGCACCTGATAGCCCGGCCGGGCGCTGAAGCGGCGGTTGGCGCGCTCTGCGGCCTCGCGCTCCGACTCCGCCCACACCAGATAGGTGCGCCCGCGCACCCATTCGGCGGCCAGCGGATGGGCGGCATCGATCTCGCCGATCTGCTGGTTCACCACGGTGACCAGCCATTCCTTGTCGCCCGGATTGCGGCGGTCGGTCAGGATCAGGATCTGCGGGCGGCGCTTGGACTGCGCCTCCGTCAGGCGCTGTTGCACTTCGGCCTGCTTGCCGCGCAGTTCCACCATGCCGCGCACCAACTCCCCGATCTCGGCATGGAGAGCCTCTTCCTCGCGGTGCAGGCGGTGGATGGTGGCATCAAGCTTGTCCAGGTTGGACCGCACGCCGCGGACGCGCAGGCGGGACTGCGACACCCGCTGCTCCACCGCCAGCAGCAGGTTGCCGAGCCATGCCCCGATGGCGACGATCGCCAGGACGATGATGAAGTTGATCATCATGTTTGGGCACCGGCCTTCGTCCGCGCGGTCGCCGGGCCGGATGGCACCCCGCCCTTGCGCGCGTCGCCGCGCATGAAGCTCTTCTGGAACCCCATCTTGAAGGGAAACGCGACCTCGACCATCTGCCGGGCCTCGTCGAAGCTGGAAGCCCAGACCTCCGCCACGTTGGCGCAGCGCCAGATCGGGTTGACCGCCGCCCGTTCCCCGCCCGCTCCCGATGCGGAGGACGCCTTCTCTTGGGTGACCGTGGCGGCGAACTTCATCAGTCCGGCCTGCGGGTCGCCGACCTCGTGCACGAACAGCGGCGGCTGTTCGGCCAGATCCTTGATCAGCTTCTCGGCCTTGCGGATGTCGGTTTCCAGCCGGTGGCGGTCTGACGACTGGCTGTTGCGGCGCTGGACCAGCTGGTTGACACGGTTCTGCAGGTCCTGCGCCTCGGCATGCAGCACATAGATCCGGTTCTCGATCTGCTCCAGGCCACTGCTCTTTTCCAGGATGTTCGGCAGGAAATCCTTCAGCATCATGGCGACCGGGACGGCGGCCAGCATGATGACGACGATGGCGATCAGGAACAGCGTCGTGTTCGACATCCGCCCGCCCGTTCTCCCCCTGAAACCTGTGCCGTCCCGTCCGCCGGACGCGGTGGAAACGGCGCAGCCACAGACGAACGAGAATCAACAAACAATCCGCATCCGTCAACGAATCGTCACGGTTCGGTCCGATTTCATCCTGCCCGACCAGGCCACGGCGCGGGTGGCCGCAAGGTCTCAGGACAGCGCCATCTCCGCCACCCGTTTGACCGCGTCGCGCACCGGCCCCGGCCGCGGAACGTCGGCGATGGTGGTGAACCAATGGGCGGGCGGATTGCGGCCGGCGGCGCGGCTCCAGGTCAATGACCGCAGCACCGCCTCCGCCTCCGGCGTGGGCGGCTGCGCCGGGTCGATGCCGTTCATCACCGCCCAGATCCCGGCCCAGCAGCGCCCGACCGACCAAGGATTGTAGCCGCCGCCGCCGACCGCCAGCACCCGCGGCGCCAGCGGCAGCAGAGCCGCCACCGCATTCCACAGCGCGCGGTTGGATAGCTCCAGCCGGCTCAGCGGATCCTCGGCCAGCGCATCGGCCCCGGTCTGGATCACCATCGCCTGCGGACGGAAGGCACGGGCCAGCGGCAGCACCGCCGCCTCCATCACATGCTCCATCTCGCTGTCGTTGAAGCCGGGCGGCACCGGCAGGTTGCGGGCCATCCCGCCGGCCCGGTCCTCGGCCCTGCCGGTGTAGGGCCAACGCCCATCCTCGTGGACCGAGACGGTCAGCACCCGGTCGTCGTCGGCGAACGCCTCCTCCACCCCATCGCCATGGTGGGCGTCGAGATCGACATACAGCACCCGCTCCAGCCCATGGTCGAGCAGTTCCAGGATGCCGAGCACCGGCGCGTTGAAGTAGCAGAATCCGCTGGCCCGGTCGCGGCGCGCATGATGGGTGCCGGCGGCCGGGGCATAGACCAGACCGGCTGGCCGATCCCCCAGCAGCCGCGCCGCCTGGAGGGCCGAGCCGCTGCTGTGGGCCGGCCGCCGGTACATCTCGGCGAAGACCGGGTTCTCCAGCTTGCCGAGATTGTGGCGGGCCGCCGTCGCCTCGTCCACCCGCTGCTCCGCCTCCGCCCGCTTCAGCGCCGCGATGTAGTCGAGGGTATGGAAGCGCGCCAGTTCGCGTTCGCTGGCGACATGGGTGTCGAGATAGACCTGATCCGGCAGCCATCCCATGGCGCGGCTGAGGTCGATGGCGGTCGAGACGCGCGGGATCGCCAGCGGGTGCTTCGGCCCATAGGTCGAGCCGCGGTAGATCTCGCCACCGATGAACAGCGGGGTGCGGAACGGCGTGGTCAGGGGAGGAACTCCGTCATGTCCCCCGGAAACTAGGCGGCGTTGCCGCCCGGTCAAGCGCCGATGGTGCTTCCGCAGGATGGGAGGCGGTGCCGGCGATGCTTGCGGTCACGGATCGTCCGCGCCTATAGTCGCCGCCTTCACTGGGGGGAGCCGATGGGCGGCTGAGAGGTCCCGTTGCGGGACGACCCCTGGAACCTGATCCGGTTCATGCCGGCGTAGGGATCAGTGATGCCAGATAAGACGCATCCCCGGACCTGTCCCTCCTCCCCGCGCTCATGTCCGCGATGACCCCCCTGTCGGTCACCATTGCAGGGGCGCGGCTGACCTATGGCGGCACGCTTCTGTTCTCCGACCTGACCCTGGACCTGCCGGCGGGGAAGACCACCTGCCTGCTGGGCCCGAGCGGTGTCGGCAAGACCACGCTGCTGCGCATCCTCGCCGGGCTGGCAGAGCCGGAGCCGCCCACCGCCGTCGTCACCGGCGACCGCCGGCCGCTGGCCGGCCGCATCGCCTACATGGCGCAGCAGGATCTGCTGCTGCCCTGGCTGACCGTCCTCGACAATGTGCTGCTGGGCGACCGGCTGCGCCACCGCCGGCCCGATGCCGCGCGGGTGGAGCGCGCCCGCGCCCTGCTGGAGCGCGTCGGGCTGGCGGGCCGCGAGCGCGACCGCCCCGCCGCCCTGTCCGGCGGCCAGCGGCAGCGCGTGGCGCTCGCCCGCACGCTGATGGAGGACAAGCCGCTGGTCCTGATGGACGAGCCCTTCTCGGCGCTCGACGCCATCACCCGCCTGCGTCTCCAGGAGACGGCGGCGGAGACGCTGGCCGGCCGCACCGTGCTGATGGTCACCCACGACCCGCTGGAGGCGCTGCGGCTCGGCGACCGCCTGCATGTGATGACCGGCCGTCCCGCCACCATGGGGCCGGCGCTGGAGCCCGCCGGCGCGGTCCCGCGCCGCGTCGACGATCCCGCCCTGCTGGCGCTCCAGGCCGAGCTGCTGCGGAGGCTGGCGGAATGAGGGCGCTGCTGCGCGCCGCGGTCACCCTTGCCGTGCTGGCCGCCGGCTGGCAGGCGCTGGTCTGGGCCACCGGCCTGCCGCGCTACCTGCTGCCCGGCCCGCTGGCGGTGGCCGACGCCATGCGGCGGCAGGCGCCGCTGCTGCTGAGCCATGGGCTGACCACGCTGGCGGAGATCCTGGTCGGGCTGGTCGCCGGCGTGGCCCTGGGCACGGTCAGCGCGCTGCTGCTGGCGCGCTTCCGCACCGCCCGGCGCTGGCTGATGCCGCTGCTGCTGGTCAGCCAGGCGATCCCGGTCTTCGCGCTGGCGCCGCTGCTGGTGCTGTGGCTGGGCTACGGCATGGCGTCCAAGATCGCCATGGCGGTGCTGGTCATCTATTTCCCGGTGACGACGGCGCTGTTCGACGGGCTGCGCCGCACCGATCCGGGCTGGCTCGACCTTGCCCGTACCATGGGCGCCTCGCCCGCCGCCATCCTGTGGACCATCCGCCTGCCGGCCGCCCTGCCCGCCTTCTGGTCCGGCGTGCGGGTGGCCGCCGCCGTGGCCCCCATCGGGGCGGTGATCGGCGAATGGGTCGGCTCCTCCTCCGGCCTCGGCTACCTGATGCTGCATGCCAACGCCCGCATGCAGATCGACCTTCTGTTTGCCGCCGTGCTGGTGCTGGGGCTGTTCGCGGTGACGCTCTATGCCGCCGTCGACGCGCTCGCCCGGCGCGCGCTGCCCTGGCAATCCGATACCCAGCCGGCGGATGACGCCGATCCATGACGCCGATCCATGACCCACCCCCCGAAGGGAAGAGACGCCCGATGAAGCACCTGTTCGCCGCTGCCCTGATGGCCGCCAGCCTGATGACCGCCAGCCTGATGACCGCGCTGCCGGCGCTGGCCCAGGACAAGCTGTCCGTGATGCTCGACTGGTTCGTCAACCCGGACCATGCCCCGCTGGTCGTCGCCCAGGAGAAGGGCTTCTTCAAGGATGCCGGGCTCGACGTGACGCTGACCGCGCCGGCCGATCCCAACGACCCGCCCAAGCTGGTCGCCGCCGGCAAGACCGACCTCGCCGTGTCCTACCAGCCGCAGCTGATCCTGCATGTGGCAGAGGGGCTGCCGCTGGTCCGCGTCGGCACACTGGTTTCCACGCCGCTGAACTCGGTCGTCGTGCTGCGCGACGGGCCGGTGAAAACGCTGAAGGACCTGAAGGGCCGCAAGATCGGCTTCTCCATCGCCGGCTTCGAGGACGCGCTGCTCGGCGCCATGCTGGAGAAGCACGGGCTGAGCCTGAAGGACGTCGAGCTGGTGAACGTCAACTTCTCGCTGTCGCCGTCGCTGCTGTCGGGGCAGGTCGACGCGGTGGTCGGCGCCTTCCGGAACTTCGAACTGAACCAGATGGAGATCGAGAAGCATCCCGGCCGCGCCTTCTACCCCGAGGAGGAGGGCGTCCCGCCCTATGACGAGCTGATCCTGGTCGCGCAGAAGGGCAAGACCGACGACCCACGCTTCAAGCGCTTCCTGGCGGCGGTGGAGCGGGCGACGCTCTACATCCTCAACCATCCGGAGGAGGCGCAGGCCGCCTTCGTCAAGGATCGGCCGGAGCTGAACGACGAGCTGAACCGCCGCGCCTGGGCAGACACGCTGCCGCGCTTCGCCCACAGCCCGGCCGCCCTGGATGCCGAGCGCTACACCCGCTTCGCCGAGTTCCTCAAGGCGCGCGGCCTGATCAAGACGGTGGCCCCGGTCGACCAATATGCGGTCGTGGTGAAGTAAGCCGCACCCTGCGGCGTTGCCAACCGGCCCGGCGGAGCGTTACCTAGAAGGCAACCGCTCCGCTGCCGCATGGCAGCCATGGGGCAAAGGACGGCAGGCGGTCGGAAAAGACCGCCGGAAAAAGACGGGAGACGCCGGGAAATGCAGATCAAGACCATCCTGCTGCACATGGCCAACGACGACGCCCACGCCGGCCGCCTTGCCGTCGCCGTGGCGCTGGCCAAGCGCTTTTCCGCGCATATCCAGGCGCTCTACATCGCCACCCCGGTGTCGATGCCGGCGGGCGCCACCGGCCGCGCCGCCTCCTACGGCTTCATGGCGGAGGCCACCGCCATCGCCCATGAGAATGCCGAACGGATCGAGCGGGAAGTGCGCCAGGCGTTGGACGGCCTGTCCTATGATTGGTCGGTCGAGGAGGGCGACCATGTCGAACTTCTGACGGAACGGGCCTCCTACGCCGATCTGGTCGTGGTGGCGCAATCGGCCGCCGTGCGCGCGGGGGAGCGGGTGTCGCTGCACCACATCCCCGACCGCCTGCCGCTGGAGACCGGCACCCCGGTGCTGGTCCTGCCACCCGGCCTGCCGGCCACCGCCCCCATCGGCCGCAATGCCCTGATCGCCTGGAAGAACAGCCGCGAATCGGCCTGCGCCGTCCGCGCCGCCATGCCCTTCCTGGAGACGGCCGAGTCCGTCATCGTCCTCTGTGTCGACCCGCCCGGCCAACGCACCAGCGAAGCGGCGGCCCTCGTCGAGTGGCTGCACCGCCACGGCATCGCCGCCCGGCCGCAATCGGTCATCGCGTCCGGCGGCGAGGTAGGCGACATGATCCTGTCCTGCTGCGCCGACCAGGGCGCCGACCTGCTGGTGATGGGCGCCTACGGCCATTCCCGTCTGCGCGAACTGGTTCTGGGCGGCGCCACCCGCTCCGTGCTGGAAGGGCTGTCGTTGCCGGCGCTGCTGTCGCACTGACGAACCCGGCGAGAGGGCCAGGGGGGCGAAACCGCCCCCTCCGGCCTGTGCTCACCCGAACAGCTGCCCGTGCAGCGCCTGCCAGCTGTCCCGGTCGGGCGCCAGCAGGATGCTGCCCTTCAGCAGGCCGGGCCGGTACGGCGTCCCGTCGATCAGCGCCGAATAGCCGCCCGCCTCGGCATGCATCAGCACCCCGGCCGCATGGTCCCACGGCATCAGCCGGTGATAGAGCGAATAGTGCGCCCGGCCGTCCAGCAGCCGCAGATACTCCTGCGCGGCGCTCGACAGGCAGACACGCTCGCCCAGCCCACTGCTGCGCTCCTCAAGCCGGCGCCCCATCTCCTCGCCGCAGAAGCGGGTGGACAGCGCGCCGGTCATCTGCGGCAGCGGCACCGCGGGCGCGACATGAACCCGGCGTCCGTCGAGCTGGGCACCCTGCCCCTTCACCGCGGTCGCCATCCGTCCGTCGACCGGGTCGTGGATCCAGCCGGCCAGCGTCTCGCCCTTGCAGGCAAGGGCGACGATCACCGCGAACATCGGCCGTCCCTGGGCGAAATTGATGGTGCCGTCCACCGGGTCGACGATCCAGACCGGGTCGTCGCCATGGATGCGGTCGAGCACGCGTTCATCCTCCGACGCCGCCTCCTCGCCGATCACCCGGCTGCCGGGCAGCAGCGCCGACAGCGCCGGGGTCAGCGCCCGTTCCGCCGCCTCGTCCGCCAGGGTGACGAGGTCGGTCGGCCCGGTCTTCTCCCGGATGCCGGACGCGTCGAGCCTCTGGAAATAGGGCATGATTTCCGTTTGGGCGACGGATCGGATCAGGTCGGAAACCCGGTCGATGTCGGGAAGGGTGAAGCCCGTCATGATGTGCGCTCGTGAAGCTGGGGGGTCGTCGGCATCTTGCCCGCGGACCGGCCTGCGGGCCACCCCGGATTGACCGGAAGCCGGCCATCGAACCCCGGTGTCGGGCCGGACTGACGCTCAGCGCTTGGTGGCGGTCGCCGGCTTGCCCGTCGTGCTGTCCAGCTTCAGCGTCGGATCGCCGCCGCCGGGGTTGGTCAGCATCACCTTGCCGTCGAGACCGCTGTCCTTCAGCGCCTTCGACAGCGCGTCGAAGGTGGCGCGGTCGGCGGCTGCCGCGGCGGCCTCCTTGGCCGGATCGGACGGCGAGGGAGGCACCGGGCCGCCCTGCGCCGGTTCGCGCGGGGCCTTCGGGTCGAAAGGCGGCGGGGGAGGCGGCGCGGTGGCCGTGTCCTTTTCCGGTTCCGGCGGGGGAGGTGGCGGCGGGGGCGGCTGCCACAGCCGGAAGCAGTCGGTGAAGGTCTGCTGCTTGCACTCCTTCAGCAAGCCGGCAGCATCCGGCGCCACGACCAGCGGCTCGTCGGGCGCCACCGACAGCGGCTCGGGCGGCGGCGGCAGGGGGTCTTCCGGCGGAACGTCGGGCTCCTCGACATAGCCGGGTGGAAGCGGCATTCCCGGAGGAGGAGGCTCGGCCCCCGCCGGCAATGCAAATGCCAGCAACACCGGCAGCGCCGGCAACAGGCAGCCGGCACCGGTGAGGACGGAACGAAGGGGGAAACGGAGCAAGACGGAACCGTGGCGATGACGGACGGCCCATTATGGCCGCCGACGCCTGTGCCGTCATCAATCAAGCATGTGTCAAATAACCATCCCGCCTCGGCGGTCAGGCCGCGGCACGGTGGATATCGCCGCTGTAGGCACCGAGGCCGCGGCGGCCTTCGCCATAGCCCCAGGCGGCAAGCTCATGGCAGATCGCACCGATCTTCGCTGCTTCGTCGGGATTGGCTTCCTGCTCCGCCGCGGCTTCGATCAGGCGCATCAGGGCCGCCCGTCCATCCGGCGTGCGCGAAAGCTCCTGCAACCGCAGCAGGGCGGCCCCCGGCGGCAACTTCTCCTGGCGGGCCACCAGGGTAACCTGATCGGCGAGGAAGGCCGTGATCGAAAAGCACGATGGGTCGGTTTGCAACCGCATTGGCAGTCCTCCTGACGGGAGCGCATCGCTCCGTTCCCATAATCGGGCGCCAAGAAGGAAATCACCACGCCGCATTCGTCGTAAGACGGGAGTGGGGTGCAACAGGTCATAGCCTTGAGTTGCACCCCTTTCCGTTCGGCGGACCGTCTAATGCGCCGCCGAGGAGGGCGCCGCGGAGTCCGGGGGCGGCTGGAACCGCTTCTCGAACCGCGCAAGGTCGGCCGGGTCGAGGGAGACGTGCAGATGCGCCCGCTCCTCGTCGTCCCGGCGCTCCAGCACCTCGCCCTTGTCGTAGAGCCAGGCGAGCGCCGCACCGTCGCCAAGCTCGACCGACAGGTCGACCACCTGCCGGTTGACGTTCATCCGCTGGTCCAGCAGGCGGTCGAGGTCGTCGATCCCCTCGCCGGACAGGGCGGACACCGCGACCGCACGCGGATTGCGCCCGGTCTGGGCCATCACCGCCGCGCGGCTTTCGCCGTCCAGTGCGTCGATCTTGTTCAGCACCTCGATCACCCGGTCATCGGTTTCCGGGTCGATGCCCATGTCGGACAGCACCTCATGGACGTCGGCCTTCTGGGCCTCGCTGTCGATGTGGGCGATGTCGCGGACATGCAGGATGATGTCGGCGGCGTCCACCTCCTCCAGCGTGGCGCGGAAGGCGGCGACGAGGCCGTGCGGCAGGTCGGAGATGAAGCCGACCGTGTCCGACAGGATCACCTTGCGACCCGACGGCAGCGTCACCTGCCGCATGGTCGGGTCGAGCGTGGCGAACAGCAGGTTCTGGGCGAAGACGTCGGCGTTCGCCAACCGGTTGAACAGCGTCGATTTGCCGGCATTGGTATAGCCGACCAGCGCCACCACCGGGTAAGGCACCTTGGCCCGCGCCTTGCGGTGCAGGCCGCGGGTGCGCCGCACCTCTTCCAGCTCCTTCTTGATCTTGATGATGCGGTCGCCGATCAGGCGGCGGTCAAGCTCAAGCTGGGATTCGCCGGGGCCGCCGAGGAAGCCGAAGCCGCCGCGCTGGCGCTCGAGGTGGGTCCAGGACCGCACGAGCCGCGATTTCTGGTAGGTCAGCGACGCCAGCTCGACCTGGAGCATGCCTTCCCGCGTGCGGGCGCGGGCGCCGAAGATCTCCAGGATCAGGCCGGTGCGGTCGATGACCTTCGCCTTCAGCGCCCGTTCCAGGTTGCGCTGCTGCACCGGCGACAGGGCGTGGTCGAGCACGACCAGCGTCGCCTCGGTTTCCTCCACCACCTGGGCCAGCTGCTCCACCGTGCCGGAGCCGAGCAGGGTCGATGGCTGCGGCCGGTTCACCTTGGCGCATTCGGCATGGACGACGTCCAGCTCGATCGCCTGGGCAAGACCGACCGCTTCCTCGAGCCGGGATTCGGGAGGACGCATGTCCCCGTCCGCCTCGTTGCGGAGGACGGGGTGGACCACGATGGCCCGCGCGGCGCCTTCCGGGGCCGCGCCGTTGCCATTGGTCAAGGGATCAGACGCTTTCACCTTCCTTGGGCGGCTCGAAAAGTTGAATGGGATGGGCTGGCATGACCGTCGAGATCGCGTGCTTGTAGACAAGCTGGGAATGCGCGTCGCGCCGCAGAAGTACCGAGAAGTTGTCGAACCAAGTGATGATGCCCTGGAGTTTCACGCCGTTCACGAGAAAGACGGTTACGGGAGTCTTGTTCTTACGGACGTGGTTCAGAAACACGTCCTGCACATTTTGGCTTTTTTCAGACATTTTTCATGCCCCCTTCTTCAATGTTCTTGGGACCCCTTGTCTTCAGGCGGTCCGCTCCCCGTTTCACGGTGTAGGTTTGGTGCGCGCAGGTACCGTCTCGACAGCCGTTTGAAGGGATATGGTATCACCATTGCCGTCAACCAAGCCATACAGGACGCCGTGCAGCGCCGTACAGTCGGTGTGGCGATGGGCGGGGGGAAAACGGTCGAAGCCGCTCCCCTCGCCGAGCCCTATTAGCACCGGAACGAGACCGGCGCCATGGGCGCATTCCATGTCGATGTCGGCGTCGCCGAGAAACCAGACATCCGGCCCGGGTTCGATCCCCGCCGGTTCCAGCGCCATCCGCACCGGGGCAGGATGCGGCTTGTCGAACTCGGCGTCCTGCGCTCCCACCAGCCGGGAGAAATAGCGGGTCCAGCCCAGCGCTTCGGCCTCGGCCCGCAGGAACTTGCCGTTCTTGTTGGACACCACCGCCTGATAGACGCCGCGCTCGTGGAAATGGGCCAGCAGGGCCTCGGCGCCCGGCAGCGGCCGAAGCCCCTCCAGATGATGTTCGGCGAAATAGCCGTAGAAGAGATCGCGCGCGTCGGTCCAGCGCTCGCCGAAGATGCGGGGAAAGCTGTCGCGCAACGACTGCTTGATCCGCTCCCGCGCCTCCTCGGCGGTCCAGGGATCCAGGTCGAACGATACCAGCGCATGGTTCAGCGCCGCGCGCACTGTGTCCCAGTTGCTGACCAGGGTGTTGTCCCAATCATAGAGGACGGCGCGCGGCAAAGAGAAGGAGGAGGGCAAGGAAGAACTCTCGACAGGTTGCCGGAATGACGGACGTTGGCGGTCCACACCACTCACTCGATGAACATCTTCCCCTTCTCGCTGCCATGCACGCCGAGCGACTTCAGCTTGCGGTGCAGGGCGGAACGCTCCATGCCGACGAAGGAGGCGGTGCGCGAGATGTTGCCGCCGAAGCGGGTGACCTGGGCCAGCAGATATTCGCGCTCGAACACCTCCCGCGCCTCGCGCAGCGGCAGGCCCATGATCTCGCCGCCCTTGTCCCACTTCAGCACGGTCGGGGTGATCGCGCCGATTTCCGGCGGCAGGGTGTCGGCGCGGATCGGCTCCTTGGGGTCGCCATGGGCCATGATCAGCAGCCAGTCGACCACGTTGCGGAGCTGGCGCACGTTGCCCGGCCAGTCATAGGCCTGCAGCGCCGCCATCGCGTCCTCGCCGAACTCGCGCACCGGCAGGCCCGACGCCTCGGCGGACCGTTGCATGAAATGGCGGGCCAGGACGGGGATGTCCTCGCGCCGCTCGGCCAGCGACGGCACGCGGATCGGTACCACCGACAGGCGGTAGAACAGATCCTGGCGGAAGCGTCCCTGCTCGATCTCGGCCTGGAGGTCGCGGTTGGAGGTCGCGATCACCCGCACGTCGACCTCGACCCGCTGGCCGCCGCCGACCCGCTCGAACACCTGCTCCTGCAGGGCCCGCACGATCTTGCCCTGGGTTTCCAGCGGCATGTCGGCGACCTCGTCCAGCAGCAGCGTGCCGCCATGGGCCTGCTCGAAGGTGCCGATCTTGCGGCCGGGACCGTCGACGCCGGCCTCGGTGCCGAACAGCTCCATCTCCAGCCGCTCCGGCCGCATGGTGGCGCAGTTCAGCCCGACGAAGGGACCGCCGGCCCGGCGCGAGCGGGCATGGATCAGGCGGGCGACCACCTCCTTGCCGGCGCCGGGCGGGCCGGAGATCAGCACCCGGCTGCCGGTGGGCGCCACCTTGTCGATCGACTGCTTCACCTGGTTGATCGCCGAGGACCGGCCGATCAGTTCGGCGTCGCCGCCGGCGCGCAGCTTCAGTTCCTGGTTCTCGCGCTTCAGCCGGGCCGCCTCGATGGCGCGGTCGACCATCAGCAGCAGCCGGTCCGCCTTGAACGGCTTCTCGATGAAGTCGTAGGCGCCGACCTTGATCGCCTGGACCGCGGTCTCGATGTTGCCATGGCCCGAGATCATGATGACCGGCAGGTTGGCATGGTCCCGCATCAGCTGTTCCAGGATCTGCAGGCCGTCCAGCCGGCTGCCCTGGAGCCAGATGTCGAGCACGACGAGGCTCGGCCGGCGAGCCGCCACCTGGGCGAATGCCTGATCGGCGTCGGCGGCCTCACGGGTCTTGATGCCTTCGTCGTTCAGGATGCCGGCGATCAGCATCCGGATATCAGCTTCGTCGTCGACGACCAGAATGTCATGCGCCATGGGCTTCGTGCCTCATCTCTCCGCCGGTCTCCGCCGGCCTGTCATCGCGTCCGCCCGCGTCCGCCTTCACGTCCGCCACGGCCGCAACCGGGTGTGGAACGACCAGCGTCACCCGCGCCCCGGTCCCGCCTTCGCGGTCCTCCAGGGTCAGCATGCCGCCATGGTCCTCCATGATCTTCTTGACGATGGCGAGCCCCAGGCCGGTGCCCTTGGCCCGCGTCGTCACATAGGGTTCGGTCAGCCGGTCGCGCTGCTCGCCGCCGGGCAGCCCCCTGCCATTGTCCTCGACGGTGACGACGACCCTGTCGCCGTCATCCTCCACCGCAATCGACACCTCACCGGGCGGCAGGTCGCCGCCGCCGGCTGCGGGCGTACGGCCCTCGATGGCGTCGGCGGCGTTCTGCAACAGGTTGGTCAGCGCCTGCGAGATCTGGCGGCTGTCGCAGGCCACCGTCAGCGGTCCGGACGGCAGCTTCGTCTCGAAGCGGATCTTCCCGCTGTGCGCGCTCGATTGCAGGAACACCGCCTGGCGGACCAGATCGTTGATGTTGACCGGCTTCATCACCGGCTGCGGCATCCGCGCGAAGGCGGAGAACTCGTCCACCATGCGGCGGATGTCGTCGACCTGCCGGACGATGGTGTCGGTGCACATGGTGAAGACCTCCGTGTCGCTGGAGATCTCCTTCAGGTACTTGCGGCGCAGCCGCTCGGCCGAGAGCTGGATCGGCGTCAGCGGATTCTTGATCTCGTGCGCGATGCGGCGGGCCACGTCGGCCCATGCTGCCTTGCGCTGCGCCGAGACCAGTTCGGTGATGTCGTCGAAGGTGACGACATAGCCGCGGACGTCGCCGCCGCGCACCTCCGCCGCGATGCGGACCAGCAGGGTCAGCGTCGGCTTGCCCGGCCGGCGGATCTGGATCTGGTCCTGCACGACCCGGCCCGGCCTCTTCGGCGCGTTCTCCAGCAGGTCGCCCATGTCGGGCAGCAGCTCGACCAGCGGCATGCCGACCATCCGGTCGGGATCCTCCTCGTCCAGCAGGCGGGCGGCGGACAGGTTGGGCAGGTTGATGACCCCATCGGCATCCAGCCCGAGCACGCCGGCCGACACGCCGGACAGCACCGTCTCGGTGAAGCGGCGCCGCTCGTCGAGCAGGCGGTTGGTCGACAGCAACTCGCGGCGCTGGCCCTCGATCTCGGTGGTCATCCGGTTGAAGGCGCGCGACAACAGGACGAACTCGTCCTCGCCAGGCGGCTCGGAGACACGGACGGTCAGGTCGCCGGCCCGCACCCGCTCCGCCGCGCCGATCAGCGCGCTGATCGGGCGGACCAGCCGGGTGGCGAAGTTCAGCCCGGCCCATACCGCGGCCAGCAGCAGCAGCATCGCCACCACCAGGAAGATCAGGGTGAAGGTGACCTGGAGGCTGCCGCGCTGGTTCTCCAGCGCCGTGTATTCCTTGACCGCCCCCTCGGCCGAGGCCATGTGCTGCAGCACCCGCGGCTCGACCATGCGGCCGACATAGAGGAAGGTGTCGGAGACCCGGTCCAGGCTGACCAGCGCGCGGACACGGTCGTCGGTCTCCTTGACGATCAGCGCGACCTCGCCGTTGCGGGCCTGCTGGACCTTCTCCTCCGGGATCGGCTCGAACTCCAGGGTGAAGGTGTAGCCGGCGCGAGCGACGATGGCGCCGGTGGTGCCGTTGAAGACGATGGCTTCCGACAGGGTGCGCAGCATCGCCTGGGTGGCGACGACCTGCTCGAACCGCTCGGGATCGCTGGAAAAACGCGCCTCCTGCGACAGGTCGTTGGCCATCGCCAGCGCGTCGGCGCGGATGTTCTGCTGATGCTCGTGCAGATAGGCGCTGGCGACCACCAGGGATTCGTTCACCGCGGTGCGCACCCGCTCGCTGAACCAGCTCTGCACGCCGACATAGAAGAACAGGGTCGAGAAGACCGCCATGATGATGGCCGGCGCCACCGCCAGCAGGCTGAACACCAGCACCAGCCGGCTATGCAGCCGCGACCCCGCCAGCCCGCGGCGCCGCCCGATCAGGATCGCCACGATGCGCCGGGCGATCAGCACGCCGAGTGTCAGCAGGATGGCAAGGTCGAGTGTCAGCAGCAGCGTAACGGTGCGCGGGTTCGCCTGTCCGAAGGGCGCGCTTTCGGTCATCGCCGCATAGGTGGCGAATCCGGCGGCAAGTGCGGCCAGCGACAGGGCAAATGCCAGCCGCTTGCCCAGGCCGACCCGCCGGGACCATAGGAAAATCTTCTGCCAAACCGGCACGAGGCCGGGCGGTGCGTTGTCGGAAATCGAGGGCATGGTCCGGCGTTGATCTGTTGCCGGAAAGATACACCTCTGTTGCGGCTCTGCCAAGCCGCAATGGCTCTGCCTTTCGGACAGGGACCGCTATGCCGGCTGTTGGAGACGGTATGCACAGCGGCCTGCCACCCGTCCGCGCCTAGGCTGTGTCACAATTTTGGCACGGACGGGTCGCAGGCGGGTCGATGCCGCCGCTATTTGATCCCGCGCATCACCTGGATGTCGAGATCGCGGATCTTCTTGCGCAGGGTGTTGCGGTTCAGACCCAGCAGTTGCGCCGCCTTGATCTGGTTGCCGCGGGTCGCCGACAGGCTGAGCGAGATCAGCGGCCGCTCGATCTCGCGCAGCACCCGGTCATAGAGGCCGTTGGACGGCATGCCGTCCTTGTGCGCGGCGAAATAGTCGCGCAGGTGCCGCTCGACGGCCGAGGACAGCCCCTCGCTCTGCGGTTCCTCCACCGGTTGGGCAGCGGGGGCGGCGTCGGCCAGCTCGGCCTCGATCACGTCCAGCCCGATGACCTCCTGCGAATAGAGCGCAGCCAGCCGGCGGACGAGGTTTTCCAGCTCGCGGACATTGCCGGGCCAGCGATAGCGCTTCAGCCGGTCCATCGCCGCCTGGTCGATGCTCTTGGCCGGAAGCCCCTGGTTGATGCCGATGTTGAGGAAATGGCGGACCAGCAGCGGGATGTCCTCCGTCCGCTCGCGCAGCGGCGGCAGGCGGATCGGCACCACGCACAGCCGGTAGAACAGATCCTCGCGGAAAAGGCCCTGGCGGATCAGGGTGCGCAGGTCGCGGTGGGTGGCGGCGATGATGCGCACGTCGGTCTTGATCGCGGTGCGGCCGCCGACCGTGGTGTATTCGCCCTCCTGCAGCACGCGCAACAGCCGGGTCTGGGCATCCAGCGGCATGTCGCCGATCTCGTCCAGGAACAGGGTGCCACCCTGCGCCTGCTCGAACCGGCCGGTCGACCGGTTGGTGGCGCCGGTGAAGGCGCCCTTCTCATGGCCGAACAGTTCGGATTCGATCAGTTCGCGCGGGATGGCCGCCATGTTGATGGCGACGAAGGCGCCGTTGCGCCGCTTGCCGTAATCGTGCAGCGCGCGCGCCACCAGTTCCTTGCCGGTGCCGGACTCGCCGGTGATCATCACCGTCAGGTCTGTCCCCATCAGGCGGGCCAGCACGCGGTAGATTTCCTGCATCGCCGGCGACCGGCCGATCAGGGGAAGCTGTTCCTCGCTCTCCTGATCGCCGCCGGGCATCGCCGCCGGCGGATTGTTGGCGTTCAGCGCCCGTTCGACGACCGACACCAGCTCCTTCAGGTCGAAGGGCTTGGGCAGGTACTCGAAGGCCCCGCGTTCCGCCGCCTTGACCGCGGTGATCAGCGTGTTCTGCGCGCTCATCACGATGACGCGCAGTTCGGGCCGCAGCTTCTTGATGCGCGGGATCAGGTCCAGGCCGTTTTCGTCGGGCATCACCACGTCGGTGATGACCAGATCCCCCTGCCCGTCGGCCACCCAGCGCCACAGCGTCGAGGCGTTGCCGGTGGTGCGCACCTCGTGTCCGAGGCGGGCCAGCGCTTGCGTCAGGACGGTGCGGATGGCGCGGTCGTCATCCGCGATGAGAATGGTCGCCGCGCTCATCAACGATTCCCCCGGCCGCCTCTGGTCTGCGGGCCGGCGTCGAAGATCGCCCGGTCCTCGGAGGTCTTGGCGTCCTCGGAAATCTTCGGGTCGTCGAACTTGGAATCATCATACATCGGCAGCGACACCTTGAAGACAGTCCGGCGAGGCTGGCTGTCGAACTCTATGGTTCCGCCATGGTCGCCTATGAGTTTCGCCACCAATGCAAGACCAAGGCCAGTCCCGTTGACCTTGCTGGTCACGAAGGGATCGAACAGGTTCGACTGCAGGTCTTCCGGAATCCCGTCGCCATTATCCTGCACGGTCACCAGCAGCGGCAGGTGCCGGCGCACATCGCCACCCGGCAGCGCCATCCGCACCCCATGCTGATAGGAGGTGGTCAGCGTGATCTCACCGCCTGTTTCCGGTGCAGCCTCTGCCGCATTTTTAACCAGATTCAGGAAAACCTGCACAAGTTGGTCGCGATTGCCGTAAACGGGAGGCAGCGACGGGTCGTAGCGCTCGACAAAGCGTATTTTTCGGGCAAAGCCGCTCTGGGCGACCTTTCGGACATGCTCGAGCACGGTGTGGATGTTCACGGCGGCGCGCTCCAGCGGCCGCTCGTCGGAGAACACCTCCATCCGGTTGACCAGCGCCACGATGCGGTCGGCCTCGTCGCAGATCAGGCGGGTCAGCATGCGGTCCTGGTCGCTGGCATTCTCCTCCAGCAACTGGGCGGCGCCGCGGATGCCCGACAGCGGATTCTTCACCTCGTGCGCCAACATCGCCGCCATGGCGGTGACCGAGCGCGCAGCGTGCCGGTGGGTCAGAGAATGGTCGATCTTGCGGGCCAGCGACCGTTCATGGATGGTCAGCACCACATGGTCGGCCGGGTCGCCCATGGTCGCCACCTGGACCGTCACATGGTGCGGGCCGATGCGCGGCGTGTCGATGATGACGGCATCCTGCGACACGCGCCGGCTGCCGCGGCGAACCTGCTCGATCAGGCCCATCACCGGGCTGTCGGGCGGGAGCAGGTCGGGCAGCGGCATGCCCTCCATCGCGTTGGCGGACAGGTCGAAGAATTCCTGGCCCTCCAGGTTGACGAAACGGATTTCACCGTTTCCATCGACCACGAGCACCGGATCGGGCAGGCTGTTCAGCACCACCAGGGACTCCAGCCGGGGCGACCGCGCAGCGGCTGACCGGGTCCGGCCGCGCTGGGTCCGGGCGGTCATGGGAACGGGTTCCATCAGGCGGCCATCCTTTCGATTGCCGGTTCGTAGAAGGCACGGATGCAGGCACGCACCGCGTCGGGATCGCCCAGCCGGTTGACCTCCTGCCGGAACTCGTTGGAGCCGCGCAGGCCGGTCGAATACCAGGAGACATGCTTGCGCGCGACCTTGATGCCGCCGTCGCTGCCGTAATGGCTCAGCATGCCGTCGAAATGCTCCAGCAGGATGTCCATCCGCTCGTGCAGCGGCGGGTCGGGCAGCCTCTCCCCGGTGCGCAGGTAATGCATGACCTGCGACGGGAACCAGGGCCGGCCATAGCTGCCGCGGCCGATCATCACGCCGTCGGCGCCGGATTCGGTGCGCGCACGGTCCACAGCCTCGAAGCTGTCGATGTCGCCGTTCACCACCACGGGGATCGACACCGCCTCCTTCACAGGACGGACGGCGGTCCAATCGGCGGTGCCGGTGTAGAACTGCATGCGGGTGCGGCCATGGACCGTCACCATCCGGATGCCGGCCTCCTCGGCGATCCGGGCGAGCCGCGGGGCGTTGAGGTTGGTCTCGTCCCAACCCAGGCGCATCTTCAGCGTCACCGGGATGCGGACGGCCTTCGCCACCGCCTCCAGGATGCGGCCGGCCAGCGCCTCGTCCCGCATCAGCGACGAGCCGGCATGGCCGTTGACCACCTTCTTGACCGGGCAGCCGAAATTGATGTCGACGATTGCGGCGCCGCGGTCCTCGTTCAGCTTCGCCGCCTCCGCCATCACCTCGGGCTCGCAGCCGGCGAGCTGGACGGCCATCGGGAACTCTTCCGGCTCGGTCTCCACCATGCGCAGGGTCTGGCGGTTCTCGCGGATCATCGCTTGGCTGGCGATCATCTCCGACACCACGAGGCCGCAGCCGGCGCGCTTCACCAGACGGCGGAACGGCAGGTCGGACACGCCCGACATGGGCGCCAGGATCACCGGTCCGGCGAGCGTGATTGGGCCGATTTGTATGGTCATTCTCACCTGCCCGATTGATGGGCAAAACAACAAAGTGCCAACATTTTAAGCAAGTTATCACGCTGATGCGGCGGTGTGCAAGCGCGAAGCCCTGCGCGCGGCGCCCGGGAAGGCCAAATCCGGCGGAACCCCGGCCCTTGCCGCCAATTCAAGCCGCAGCATGACCAATTCTTCGTCAACCAGCGCCTTCGGTTCGTCCCCGTCCCCTTGCGCCTTCCCCCCTGTCACCCCCAGCTCCATTGCCCGATCAGCACGTTGGAGACGAATTTGACGCCGGGATAGGCGAGCGTCGCCAGCAGATAGACGATCAGCATGGTCCGCGCCGCAGTCTTCCCCCGCACGCCGGTCCGGTATTCCGCCAGCAGCAGGATGCCGATCACCACGAAGGTCGCGACCGACAGCAGGCTCTTGTGATCGGTGCGGAACAGCCGCCCCTGCTCGAAGAACAGCACCGCCATGCCGGTGGCGAGGCCGGCACCCAGCACCACCTCCGACGCGATCAGCAGCCGCAGTTGCAGCCGCTCGCTCTCCGCCACCGGTGGCAGGAAGCGGCTGAGCGGCGTCGGCCGCTTGGTCTTCAGCGCCCGCGTCTGCAGCACGGCGGCAAGCGAGGCGACCGCGCTCAGCGTCAGCAGGGCATAGGTGAAGACCGACACCGCAATGTGCAGGTCGATCCATACGCCGGGCGCGTTGCCGCGCAGGACCGGGGCCGGCGCATCCTCCGTCAGGGTGGCGAACAGGCAGACCACCAGCAGATAGGGCAGCAGCAGCGGCGCCAGCCGCCATGCGGTGCGGTGGAACAGGCTGAGGCCGATGAACAGCATCATGCAGGCGGCGGTCGTCACCCACAGGGCGGTGGAGAATCCGGTCTGCCATTGTCCGGCGACCTGGAGGATCGCCCACATGCCCGGGCCTGCGGCGGCGAGCAGCAGGGCTCCCCAGAAGGACCAGCCGCGCCCCTCCCCTCCCTGCCCCGCGATGCGGCGATAGGGATAGAAGGCCGCCGGCAACAGGGCCACCAGCGCCGTCAGGCTCAAAAGGATGTTTTGCGACATGGACCCGAACGCGCTCCCGTCTTCCCGCCACGTCATGCCGGCCGCAGCCTTGCGGGGGGCATCGTCCCCGGCAAAACGGCAAGGCTCGGCACTTGGCGGAACCACGGCGACAGGCTAGGCTCCGCGACGTTTCCGTCAAGTGGCTATCATATCTTACGGTTTGTCCCATGCCCACCTGCATCGCGCCCACCTGCATCGCCCTGATCGTCGCCGGCGGCTCCGGCCAGCGGTTCGGAGCCGAACGGCCGAAGCAGTATCTCGACCTCGCCGGCAAGCCGGTGCTGCGCCGGACGGTGGAGGCCTTCCTGAACCATCCGCAGGTCGGCGGCGTGCGCGTGGTGATCGATCCGGCATGGCGCGACGCCTATGACGCCGCCGTCGCCGGCCTCGGCCTGCCCGATCCGGTGGCCGGTGGTTCCTGTCGCCAGGACTCGGTGCGCAACGGGCTGGAGGCGCTGGCATCCGCAGGTGCTCCCGATCTCGTGCTGATCCACGACGCCGCCCGCCCGCTGATCGACGAAGCGACCATCGGCGCGGTGATCGCGGCGCTGGAGACGGCGCCGGGTGCCATCGCCGCGGTGCCGGTGGCCGACACCCTCAAGCGCGGGGCCAAGCGTGAGGCCGAATCCGTCATAACCGGCACGGTCGACCGCGACGGGCTGTGGCGGGCCCAGACCCCGCAGGGCTTCCGCTTCCCCGCCATTCTGGAGGCCCACCGTGCCGCCGCCGGCCTGTCGCTGACCGACGATGCCGCGGTGGCCGAACGCGCCGGGCTGGCCGTCGCCCTGGTGCCGTCCAAGGAGGATAATTTCAAGGTGACCACCCCCGACGATCTGGCCCGCGCCAACCGCGCGCTCATGAGCACTCTGTGGGATGTGCGGACCGGCAGCGGCTTCGACGTCCACCGCTTCACCGACGGCGATTTCGTCACGCTCTGCGGCCTGCGGGTACCGCACAGCCATGGGCTGGAGGGGCATTCGGACGCCGATGTCGGGCTGCATGCGCTGACCGACGCGATCCTCGGCGCGCTTGCCGCCGGCGACATCGGCAGCCATTTCCCGCCGACCGATCCACGCTGGCGCGGGGCCGACAGCGCCCAGTTCCTGCGCCACGCCGCCGATCTGGTGGCGGAGCGCGGCGGCGTCATCGCCCATGCCGACGTCACCATCATCTGCGAGCGGCCCAAGGTCGGGCCGCACCGCGCCGCGATGGCCGAGCGCATCGCCCAAATACTGGGCATCGAAACCGGGCGGGTCGGCGTGAAGGCCACCACCACCGAACAGCTCGGATTCACCGGCCGGCGCGAGGGCATCGCAGCGCAAGCCGTGGCGACCATCCGGCTTCCCGGCTAAGCTCCAACTCCACCGACGAAAACCGGGAGAGGCCGTCATGTTTCCCGACACCATCCGCGAACTCGCCGCCCAGACGCTGGCTGAATACGGCCTTGCCGGCTACATGCTGGCGACCGCCGAATCCTGCACCGGCGGGCTGATCGCCGGGGCGCTGACCGACATCGCCGGTTCCTCCAAGGTGGTGGACCGCGGTTTCGTCACCTACACCAACATCGCCAAGACCGAGCTGCTGGGCGTGCCTGCTAGCCTGCTGCATGCCCATGGCGCCGTCAGCCCGGAGGTGGCCGTCGCCATGGCGGTGGGCGCGCTGTCGCGGTCGCGGGCCGACGTGACGGTTGCGGTGACCGGGATCGCCGGACCCGGCGGGGCAACGGAGACCAAGCCGGTGGGCCGGGTCTATGTCGCCACCGCGGTGCGCGGCGGCTCGGCCAAGGCCAAGGAATACACCTTCCCCGGCGACCGCGACGCCGTGCGGATGGCGACCGTCCAGGCGGCGCTGGAGCGGCTGCGGCTGGCCCGGCCCACGACGAGCCTGCGCTGAAGACCTCCCGCCAAGACCTTCACTGAGAACAGGAAAACCCGCGATGCCGACCATCAACATCCAGCTTTTCGAAGGCCGCACCGTCGAACAGAAGCGCGCCTATGCCAAGGCGCTGACCGAGACGACCGTGGCGGTGCTCGGCTGCCCGCCGTCGGCGGTGGAGATCATTTTCCAGGACGTGAAGAAGAGCGATTGGGCCAGCGGCGGCGAGTTGTGGTCCGACAAGACCTGATCGGCCACAATCACCGGAACCGGCCAGGGCGTCACGCCGACTGCGTCGCCCCGGCCGGCCCGTAGAGCTGCGCGGCGCGCGTTTCGAAGGCCTGCACCATCCGGCGCACCGCCTCGTTGAACAGCAGCCCCATGATCTTCTGCAGCATCTTCGAGCGGAACTCGAAATCGACGAAGAAGTCGACGCAGCAGCCGCCGGGATGGTCGTTGAAGATCCAGTGGTTGTTCAGGTACTGGAACGGCCCGTCGGTATACTGCACATTGATGCGGCTGCCGGGTTCATCCAGCTCCACCCGCGAGGTGAAGCGTTCGCGGACCATCTTGAATCCGATGATCAGATCCGCGAACATCACCTCCCCTTCGCGCTTGCGGATCCGGGCCGCCAGGCACCAGGGCAGAAACTCCGGATACTTCTCCACATCGGCGACCAGGTCGTACATTTGCCGGGGCGTGTAGGGAAGAACCTTCTTTTCCGCGTGCGTCGGCATGCCCTTACCACATCCTTGTCAGTGAACCGCCCGCATCAGGCGGCCGCGATCCCCAGCTTGCGCAGCCGGGCCTCGCGCAGCTTCTCGAAATCCGCACCCGCATGGTAGGACGAGCGCGTCAGCGGCGACGACGCCACCAGCAGGAAGCCCTTGCCGCGGCCGACGGTGGTATAACCGTCGAACTCCTCGGGAGTCACGAAGCGATCCACCGCCGCATGCTTGGGCGTCGGCTGGAGATACTGCCCGATCGTCAGAAAGTCCACATCGGCGGAGCGCAGATCGTCCATCACCTGCCCGATCTCCTCCTTCGTCTCGCCCAGACCGACCATCAGGCCGGACTTGGTGAAGATCGTCGGGTCCAGTTCCTTCACCCGCGCCAGCAGCTGCAGCGAGGCGAAGTAGCGCGCACCCGGCCGGATGGTCGGGTAGAGCCGCGGCGCCGTCTCCAGGTTGTGGTTGAACACGTCGGGCTTCGACTCGACCACGATCTCGACCGCGCCCTTCTTCTTCTGGAAGTCGGGGGTCAGGATCTCGATGGTGGTGGTGGGCGACGCGGCGCGCACGGCACGGATGGTGCGGGCGAAATGCTGCGCCCCGCCATCCTCGAGGTCGTCGCGGTCGACCGAGGTGATGACGACGTGGGACAGCTTCAGCTTGCCGACCGCCTCGGCCACATTGTCCGGCTCATGCGGGTCGAGCCGGTCCGGGCGGCCGGTCTCGACATTGCAAAAGGCGCAGCCGCGGGTGCAGATCGACCCCAGGATCATGAAGGTCGCGTGCTTGTGCTTCCAGCACTCCCCGATGTTGGGGCAGGCAGCCTCTTCGCAGACGGTGTTCAGCTTCAGCCCGCGCATCAGCTGGCGGGTTTCATTGTATTCCTGGCTCATCGGCGCCTTGACCCGGATCCAGGCCGGTTTGCGCTGGATGGGGTTGTCGGGCTTGTGGGCCTTTTCGGGGTGGCGCAGCTTCTCGGTCTGGTCGACGAGGGTCATGGTCTAAAGCTCCCGACGGCCGACGCGATGCCCCGGCCCCGACTTGTAGATGCGATGAGGATGGTCAAACCCGCCATTCCGGCGGAAACAGCTCGGCCGGATAGGCCGGATCGAGCGCCTGGTCAAGCGTGAAAGGCGGCTCGGCCGGGAAATGGCCGTCCGGGGTATCCGCCTCGTCGGCGGCATCCAGCCGGGCCTTTCGGTAGGTCTTGTCGAACACTGCGGCGATGTAGGGCCGCAAGCTGGGACTGGCGGCGATCTCATCCACCAGCCGGTCACGCTGCTCGCGGATCGTTCGCCGCCAGCCGCGTTCGCACCGCTCACGCAGGTCCGGGCAGAACAGCCACTTCAGCAGATGGGTCAGCAGAACCCGCAAGCGGCTGTCGATCTCGGATTTCTGGCTGCGGCCCATGCCTTCGATCTCCTCGGCGACGTTCTCCCAGTCGACCGGGGCATTGTTCCGCTCGGCGCCGGCACGGCGAAGTTCCTGCGCCTGGGCTTGCGTCCAGGCGTAGAAATCCTCGTCATACGCGGCGCTGCTGCGGTCCATGGCTCCGGCCGATCGGGAAAAACGTCACCTCGGAAAATCCTAGTTAAAAGTGGATCGCCCGGCCATAGGCATCAAGGACCGACTCATGCATCATTTCCGACAGGGTGGGATGCGGGAACACCGTGTGCATCAGCTCGGCCTCGGTGAGCTCCGAGGTCTTGGCGATGCCGTAGCCCTGGATCAGCTCAGTCACTTCCGCACCGATCATGTGGGCGCCCAGCATCTCGCCGGTCTTGGCGTCGAAGATGGTCTTGATCAGGCCTTCCGGCTCGCCGAGCGCGATCGCCTTGCCGTTGCCGACGAAGGGGAAGCGGCCGACCTTGACCTCGTAGCCGGCCTCCTTGGCCTTCTTCTCCGTCAGGCCGACCGAGGCCACCTGCGGGTGCGAATAGGTGCAGCCCGGGATGTTGCGGACGTCCAGCGCATGCGGGTGCTTGCCGGCGATGTGCTCGGCGACGATCACGCCCTCGTGGCTGGCCTTGTGGGCGAGCCAGGGGGCGCCGGTCACGTCGCCGATGGCGTAGACGCCCGGCTCGTCGGTCTGGCACATGCCGTTGGTCTGGATGTGGCCGCGGTCCATCTTGACCTTGGTGTTCTCCAGCCCGAGATTCTCGGTGTTGGGGCTGATGCCGACGGCGACGATGACGCGGTCGACCGTGATGTCCTCGGTCTTGCCGCCGGCCTCGACGGCCACGGTGACGCTGTCGGCGGCCTTGCGCAGGTTACCGGCCTTGCCGCCGGTGATGATGCGCATGCCCTGCTTCTCGAAGGCCTTGCGGGCCATGCCGGAGATCTCCTCATCCTCAACCGGAAGGATGCGGTCCATCACCTCGACCACGGTGACCTTGGCGCCGAGCGCATTGTAGAAGCTGGCGAACTCGATGCCGATGGCGCCCGAGCCGATGACCAGCAGCGACTTCGGCATGCGGTCCGGCGTCATCGCCTTGCGGTAGGTCCAGACCAGCTTGCCATCGTCCTCCAGCCCCGGCAGCGTGCGGGCGCGGGCGCCGGTGGCGATGATGATGTGCTTGGCGCCGAAGGTGCCGACCGGGGCCTCGCCCTTGGTCACCGCCACCGTGCCCTTGCCGGCCAGTTTGGCGGAACCCTCGATCACCGCGACCTTGTTCTTCTTCAGCAGATGCTTGACGCCGCCGTTCAGCTGGCCGGCGACCTTGCGCGACCGGGCGACGACCTTGTCGAGGTCGAAGGACGGGTTCTGGATGACGAGGCCGTAGTCGGCCGCGTGCTTGGCGAGATGCAGCACCTCGGCCGAGCGCAGCAGCGCCTTGGTCGGGATGCAGCCCCAGTTCAGGCAGATGCCGCCCAGGTTTTCACGCTCGATGACCGCGGTGTGCAGGCCGAGCTGGGCGGCGCGGATCGCCGCCACATAGCCGCCCGGCCCGCCGCCGATGACGATGACGTCGTAATTCATGTCGGCCAAGGGTGTTCTCCCCATTCAGGAGCGAGGCGTTTCCCCGCGGCCGGCGGCAAAGATGCCATCCTCGACCCGGCACGCCTCGTCGATGATCGTCTGGTACAGGGTGGCCATGAAGTCCGGATCGAGGCCATAAGCCAGGCCCGCCCCGGCCGCCCGCCGTTTCACCGCTTCGACGCGGTCGGGCAGGACGGCCGGCAGGCCCTCCGCCATCTTCACCGCAGCGACGCGGTGGACGACGGACAGGCGCTTGCCCAGCAGCGCGACGATCTCGTCGTCGATGGCGTCGATCTCGGCGCGGAGCGGGGCAAGGCTTTTGGACAAGATCCGGTTCCTTCGGTCGTCAGAGCAGCATCGAGAGCGGATCCTCGAGCAGCTTCTTCACCGCCGCAAGGAATTCCGCACCGACCGCGCCGTCGGCGACGCGATGGTCGAAGGTGCCGGTCAGGCTCATCACCGTGGCGATGGCCAGCGCGCCGTCCTTGACCACCGGGCGCTGCTCGCTGGCGCCGACCGCCAGGATGCAGGCCTGCGGCGGGTTGATGATCGCCGCGAACTGCTTCACCCCCATCATGCCCAGGTTGGAGATGGAGATGGTGCCGCCCTGATACTCTTCCGGCTTCAGCGCGTTGTCGCGCGCCTTCTTGGCCAACGCCTTCATCTCGTTGGAGATGTCGGCCAGACCCTTGGTTTCCGCCTTCTTGACGATCGGCGTGATCAGGCCGGTCGGGGTCGCCACGGCGACCGACACGTCGGCATCCTTGAACTGCAGCATCGCCTCGTCGGTCCAGGCGGCGTTCAGCGCCGGCACCTTCTTCAGCGCCAGGGCGACCGCCCGGATGATGAAGTCGTTGACCGACAGCTTGTAGGCGTCGGACCGGCCGTTCAGATCGGCGCGGATCTTCATCAGCGCGTCGATCTCGACATCCACCGTCAGGTAATAGTCGGGAACGGTGCGCTTCACCTCGCCCAGGCGCTTGGCGATGGTCTTGCGCATGCCGCTGTTGGGTACGGCGGTGTAGGCCATGCCCAGCTTGTCGGCCAGCGCCTTGGCGTCGACGCCCTCGGCCGGCTTGGCCGCCGGAGCGGGTGCCGCGGCGGGAGCGGCCGGGGCGGCGGCCAGAGCCGGAGCGGCGGCGGCCGGCTTGGCCGGGCCTGCGGCCTTGGCTGCCTCGACGTCGGCCTTGACGATGCGGCCGTGCGGGCCGCTGCCCTTGACCGACTTCAGGTCGACGCCGGCCTGTTCGGCGATGCGGCGGGCCAGCGGGCTGGCGAACACGCGCGCGCCGCCGGCAGCGGCCGGAGCCGGTGCGGCGGCGGCCGGAGCAGCAGCGGCAGGCGCCGGGGCGGCGGCCGGAGCCGGAGCAGCAGCCGGGGCGGGAGCGGAACCGGCAGAGGCCAGCGCGCTCTCGTCCTCGCCCTCTTCCAGCAGGATGGCGATCGGGGTATTCACCGCGACGCCCTGGCTGCCGGCCGGGATCAGGATCTTGCCGATGCGGCCTTCATCGACCGCTTCGACTTCCATGGTGGCCTTGTCGGTTTCGATCTCGGCGAGCACGTCGCCGGACTTCACCGTATCGCCTTCCTTCTTCAGCCACTTGGCGAGGTTGCCCTCGGTCATCGTGGGCGAGAGGGCGGGCATCAGAATCTGAACGGTCATCCTATCAGCCCTCCTCTCAACGGTAGCAGGCTTGCTTGGCGGCCTTGACGATGTCGGCGATCTGCGGCAGCGCCATCTTTTCCAGGTTGGCGGCGTAGGGCATCGGCACGTCCAGGCCGGCCACGCGGGCAACCGGCGCGTCGAGATAGTCGAATGCCTGTTCCATCATCAGCGCGCACATCTCCGACCCGATGCCGGCGAAGGGCCAGCCCTCCTCGACGGAGACGAGCCGGTTGGTCTTCTTGACGCTGTTGACGATGGTCGCAGTGTCGAGCGGACGGATCGAGCGCAGGTTGATGACCTCCGCGTCGATGCCTTCCTTCGCCAGTTCCTCGGCGGCGGCCAGCGCATGGCCGACCATGATCGAGAAGGCGGTGATCGTCACGTCCTTGCCCTGACGCTCGATCTTGGCCTTGCCGATCGGCAGCACGAACTCCTCGTCCTCCGGAACCTCGAAGCTCTGGCCATAGAGAATCTCGTTCTCCAGGAAGACCACCGGGTTCGGATCGCGGATCGCCGCCTTCAGCAGGCCCTTGGCATCGGCCGCCGACCAGGGCGAGACGACCTTCAGGCCCGGGCAGTGGGCGTACCAGGAGGCGTAGCACTGCGAATGCTGGGCGCCCACGCGGGCGGCGGCGCCGTTCGGGCCGCGGAAGACGATCGGGCTGCCCATCTGGCCGCCGGACATGTAGAGCGTCTTGGCGGCGGAGTTGATGATGTGGTCGATCGCCTGCATGGCGAAGTTGAAGGTCATGAACTCGACGATCGGCTTCAGCCCCTTGAAGGAGGCGCCGACGCCCAGACCGGCGAAGCCGATCTCGGTGATGGGCGTGTCGATGACGCGGCGCTCGCCGAACTCCTGCAGCAGGCCCTGGGTCACCTTGTAGGCGCCCTGGTACTGCGCGACCTCCTCGCCCATGACGAAGACCTTGTCGTCACGGCGCATCTCTTCGGCCATCGCGTCGCGCAGGGCCTCGCGCACCGTCTTCTTCACGGTCTTGGCGAAGAATTTGTCCTCGTCCGACTCCGGAGCCGCGACCGGGGCGGCCGGCACGGTCGGCGCCGGGGCGGTAGCCGGGGCCGCTTCGGCGGCGGGCGCCGGAGCCGGGTTGGCCGGAGCGGCGGCGGCCGGGGCGTTGCCGCCCTTGGACAGCGCGCTCTCGTCCTCGCCCTCTTCCAGCAGGATGGCGATGGGGGTGTTCACCGCGACATTGTCGGTGCCTTCCGGCACCAGGATCTTGCCGACGCGGCCTTCATCGACCGCTTCGACTTCCATGGTGGCCTTGTCGGTCTCGATCTCGGCGAGCACGTCGCCGGACTTAACCGCGTCGCCTTCCTTCTTGACCCATTTCGCCAGCTTGCCCTCGGTCATGGTGGGCGACAGGGCCGGCATCAGCACTTCGATCGGCATTCCTCAACCTCCGGCGGCGCGGGGGATAACCGGGTGCCACTCCCTTTCGGGGGCAACCCGTTCCGGCCGGCGCCGCTCCTGCTTATCGTTGACGTCAGGACCAGACGGTGGATTCGACGATCAGGTCTCGACCAGGATGTCGGTCCACAGCTCCGACGGATCGGGCTCGGGGCTCTGCTGCGCGAACTCGGCCGATTCGGTGACGATCGCCTTCACCGCGCGATCGATCTCCTTCAGCTTGTCCTCGTCGGCATGGCCGCCGGCCAGCAGCTTGGACTTCAGCTGGTCGATGGGATCGGACTCCGACCGCATCTTCTCGACCTCTTCCTTCGTCCGGTACTTGGCCGGATCGGACATGGAGTGGCCGCGGTAGCGGTAGGTCTTCATCTCCAGGATGACCGGGCCGTTGCCGTCGCGGATGTGCTTCACCCACTGGTCGGCGGCGGCCTTCACCTCGAGCACATCCATCCCGTTGACCTGATAGCCGGGGATGCCGTAGGCGGCGCCGCGCTGGTGCAGCTCGCCGGCCGAGGCGCGCTCCTGCGAGGTGCCCATGGCATACTTGTTGTTCTCGATGACGAACAGCACCGGCAGCTTCCACAGCGCCGCCATGTTGAAGCTCTCGTACACCTGGCCCTGGTTGATGGCGCCGTCGCCGCAATAGACCGCGGACACGCCGCCGTCGTTGAGGTACTTGTGCGCGAAGGCCAGGCCGGTGCCGAGCGGAACCTGGCCGCCGACGATGCCATGGCCGCCGTAGAAGTTCTTCTCGCGGCTGAACATGTGCATCGAGCCGCCCTTGCCCTTGGAGTAGCCTCCGCGGCGCCCGGTCAGCTCGGCCATCACGCCCTTGGCGTCCATGCCGCAGGCCAGCATGTGGCCATGGTCACGGTAGCTGGTGATGACGGTGTCGCCCTCGTTCAGCGCGGCCTGCACGCCGACCACGACGGCTTCCTGGCCGATGTAGAGATGGCAGAAGCCGCCGATCAGGCCCATGCCGTAGAGCTGGCCCGCCTTCTCCTCGAAGCGGCGGATCAGCAGCATCTCGCGGTAGTAATGAAGAAGCTCTTCGGATGAGACGGCTTGAGCGGGCGCGGTGTCGGTCAGCGCCTTGGTCGGACGGCGTCGGGACGCGGCCATGATTCCTCCCCAGGGTTCATGCGGCAACGGCCTTGAAGCAGCCGGTGCCGCCACGCGTTGCGGGCATGCGAAAGCCCGCACCGGAAGCGAATATGGCGCGCACAGTACACGAGCTTGAATGCTCGCGCAAATGTCTGTTTTTGCAGCGCTATTTTCGATTAACCGGTTTTCGGTTAATCGGCTGATTCAACCCTTACTTCTGCATGGCCGCCCCTTCCGGCTCGGCCAGTTTGGGAAGCTTGACGATGACGTCGCGCGGGTTGGAGAAGTTCAGCATCAGCCGCGCCCGCTCCTCCAGCATGTCGCGGTCCAGCCCGTCGCCGCGCAGCAGCTGGGCGCGGCGCTCCATCTCCTCCCGCTCGGTGCGGAGCTGGTTGAGGACCACTTCGGCCTGGGCGATCTCTCCCTGGATCTGCTTCATCGCCACCAGCCCGCGGTCGCCATGGATCGCGTAGTAGGCGAAATAGGCAACCACGCAGGCACACAGCGCCGGCATGATGGCCTGGCGGATCGCGCTCTTGGCGGCGCGGGCGATAACGTCGGTGAAGTCTGCGATCATCGTCATGGTCCGCCGATGGAATCACAGCGGCTTTCCATGGGTCAAACGAAAAAGATGGAACAAGCAAGTCGCAAAAGTATCGTGATCTTTGCGCAACCCAGTAATGGGCATCGATCGCGCAGGCGCCACATGTTTTCGGAACGTTTCGTGAATCTTTATTCCGCCATCATCCCGGCTCCATCCCGGCCCAATCCGGCTCGAAGCGCCGAAATCCGGCCGTCCGCCCGGTATAGTGCCAATGGCTCATGGAATGAAATCCAAGGCAGCGTGTTCTGACCCTCACGGCGTTACCGGAACCTCGACGGGTTCGCACAGCGTCCTCGGGGGCGGTGTACCACTGCATTCCACGGGTGACGCCGCCCAATGGCTGAGGAGACACATGCCATGCGCAGCAAGTTTCTGATCGCGGCCCTGCCTGCCCTTCTCCTGGGTCTGGCGGCCTGCGACGACCAGAACGCCCAGAACTCCAACGCGGCGAACCAGACGAGCCCGACCACCGGCAGCGGCTCCAGCACCGAATCGACCACGGTTCCGCCACCCTCCCCTGGCGTTCCGATGAATGGCGGCACCTCGGGCAATTCGATGAACGAAACCACCGGCTCCACCACCACTGTGCCGGGCGGCTCGACCGCCGGCGGATCGGCCGGCGGCGGCGCCAACAGCGGAGCGGCTCCCACGCCGTCGGGCGGCCAGTAGCAGCCCTGTTGCAGCCGGGGCCGCGTCAGACGTCGACGACGCGGCCCCGCCCGCCGTTCACCGCCCCGCCATTCGCTACCCCGCCGGTCCCCGGTTCGAAGGCGATGCCCTTGACCAGCGCCACCACCGGGCGGCCGGGCGCAAGTTCGAGTTCACGCACCGCCGCACGGGTGATGCGCGCGATCAGGAAGGAGCCGCCCACCGCAAGCCGCACGTCGGCCGACGACGGCCCGGCCTCCGCCACCTCGACCACCTCGGCGGCGAGCGCGTTGCGCACGCTGACCCCGGCCGGCGGCTGCAGCGCGACGATGACGTCGCGTGCGTGGATGTGCAGGCGCACGGCCATTCCCGGCGCCCGGTCGATCCGCGGCACGGTCAGCCGCCCGCCGTCGAAGGCCAGCACGGTCAGCCCGTCCCCCTCGACATGACGCTCGACGGTCAGGTCCAGCACGGCGCCGGCATCCTGCGCGCCCGTGACCGCGGACAGGTCGAGCCGGCCCATCACCGTGCCGACCGGGCCGACGGCGCGCACCCTGCCCTCGCCGATCAGCACCATCGTCGTGGCGAGCCGAACCACCTCGTCCAGCGCGTGGCTGACCATGACGATGGGGATGTTCATCTCGTCGCGCAGCCGCTCGATGTAGGGCATGATCTCCGCCTTGCGGGCGGCGTCGAGCGAGGCCATCGGCTCGTCCATCAGCAGCAGGCGCGGCTGCGCCAGCAGGGCGCGGCCGAAGGCGACGCGCTGCTTCTCGCCGCCGGACAGGCCGCGCGGCCGGCGGTCCAGCAGGTGGCCCAGCCCCAGCAGGTCGACCACCGGGGCGAAGGCGATGCGCCGCTCGGCGGCGGGCACCCGGCGCAGGCCGAATTCCAGATTGCTGCGCACGGTCATGTGCGGGAACAGCCGCGCATCCTGGAAGACGTAGCCGATGCGCCGCTTCTCCACCGGGACGTCGATGCGCCGGGCGCTGTCGAAGAAGACGGTGTCGCCGATGCGGATATGCCCCGCATCCGGCCGGGTCAGCCCGGCGATGGCGTTGATGACCGTGGTCTTGCCCGAGCCCGAGCGGCCGAACAGCGCGGTGACCCCGCTTTCCTCGGCGGTGAAGGCGACGTCGAGCGTGAAGGCGCCCAGCGTCTGGCGAATCGACAGGTCCAGCATGGTCAGCCCGTCATTTATTCAGGTTTGCCCGATCAGGCGGCGCAGCCGGCTCGCCAGGACTTCCGACAGCATCAGCGCCACCAGGGCGACCGAGAAGGAGATCGCCGCAAGCCGCGCCGCCACTGCGTCGCCGCCGGGCTCCTGCGTCGCGGCATAGATCGCCAGCGGCAGGGTTTGCGTCTGTCCGGGAATGTTGGAAACGAAGGTGATCACCGCGCCGAATTCACCCATCGCCGCGGCGAAGGCGACGATGGCGCCGGACAGCAGCCCGGGCGCCATCAGCGGCAGCAGGATGGTGAAGAAGCGGTCGACCGGGCCGGCGCCCAGCGTGCGCGCCGCCGCCTCCAGCCCGCCGTCGATCGCCTCGACCGACAGCCGGATCGCCCGCACCATCAGCGGGAAGGAGGTCACGGCCACCGCCAGCGACGCCCCTTCCGCGGTGAAGATCAGCTTGATGCCAAAGCTCTGGTACAGCCAGCCGCCGACCACGCCCTTGGTGCCCATGGTCACCAGCAGGATGTAGCCGGTGACGACCGGCGGCAGGACCAGCGGCAGATGGACCAGCCCGTCGAACAGGGTCTTGCCGGGAAAGGAATAGCGCCCCAGCACCCAGGCGGCGAGCACGGCGACCGGCAACCCCAACGCGATGGCCACGCCCGCGACACGCAGGCTCAGCAGCAACGCGGTGGTTTCCATCGGTGTCAGGATATCCATGCCGCAGAGCTTACGGTGCCTTGGGCGCCGGAACGAAGCCGAATTCCTTCCACACCGCCATGCCGTCCGGCGACTTGATGTAGTCCAGGAAGGCGGCGGCGTGGCTGCTCTTCGAGATGGCGGTCAGCGCCGCCGGATAGACGATGGCCGGATAGCTGTCCGGCGGAAAGACCGCGGCCACCTCGACGCCCGGATCGATGGCGGCATCGGTGCGGTAGACGATGCCCAGCGGCACCTCGCCGCGGCTGACCAGCACCAGCGCCGCGCGCACGCTGTCCGCCCGCGCCAGCTTCGGCTCGATGGCTGTCCACTGTCCCAACTTCTCCAGAGCCGCCTTGGCGTACTTCCCGACCGGAACGTTCGATGGGTCGCCGGTGGCGAGCCGGCCGTCGCCCAGCTGGGCCGCCAGCGTGCCGCCCTTTGACAGGTCGGGCTTGATCGGCGACCCCTTCGGCGCGACCACCACCAGCTCGTTGCCGAGCAGGCTGATGCGGCTGTCGGTCTTGATCAGATTGCGCTGCTGCAGGTAGTCCATCCAGTCGAGATCGGCGGAAATGAAGATGTCGGCCGGCGCACCGTTCTCGATCTGCTTGGCCAGCGCCGACGACGCGGCGAAGGACGAGGTCACCGACATGCCGGTCTTCGCCTTGAACTGGGAGGCCAGCTTCTCGACCGCGTTCTTGGTGGAGGCGGCGGCGAGCACCAGCACATCCTGCGCCATCGCCGCCGGGGCGGCCAGCGTCAGTCCGAAGCCCAGGACGGCCACCGAAACCGCCCGTGCCACCGCACTGCGCCCATCATGGCTTCCATCCCGGCGACCCAAGGCCAAGCGCAAACCGAACATCGTCACCTCCAGCAAGTTCAACGCCCCGATCTATATCTTCACGGATACAGCGCTTCGCGATTGCGGTAAAGCGGAAATGCCCTGGCTGCCGCTTTGGGGAGGAGGGCGGCACCGTCGGCGCCGCACTTCATGCCATGACTTGCGCAGCCGCCCCATGCTAGGAATGGCGTGGGACTCAGGTCCAGCCGTTCGCCATCCTCTGCCCCAGGACATCCCCATGCGCGCCGTCAAGATTTCCCCCTCGATTCTCTCCGCCGATTTCGCCCGGCTGGGCGAGGAGGTCCGCGCGGTCGACGCCGCCGGCGCCGACTACATCCACATCGACGTGATGGACGGCCATTTCGTGCCGAACCTCACCATCGGCCCGGGCGTGGTGAAGGCGTTGCGGCCGCACACGGCCAAGATCTTCGACGTCCACCTGATGATCTCGCCGGTGGATGCGTTCGTGCCGGAATTCGCCAAGGCGGGCGCCGACATCATCACCGTCCATCCGGAAGCCGGGCCGCACCTGCACCGCACGATCCAGCTGATCAAGTCGCTGGGCAAGAAGGCCGGCGTCTCGCTCAATCCGGCTACGCCGGTCGACGCCATCCAGCATGTGCTGGAGGACATCGACCTCGTGCTGGTGATGACGGTCAATCCCGGCTTCGGCGGCCAGAGCTTCATCATGAGCCAGTTGCCGAAGATCCGCGAGCTGCGCGCCCGCATCGACGCCATCGGCAAGCCGATCGACCTGGAGATCGACGGCGGCATCAACCCCGAGACCGCCAAGCTGGCGGTGGAGGCCGGTGCCGACGTGCTGGTCGCCGGCACCGCCACCTTCACCGGCGGGCCGGACCAGTACGCCGCCAACATCCGCGCGCTGCGCTGAAGCCGCCTCCGGGCCGACTTGTCCGGACGTCCGAAAGGAGCATGGCCCCAAAAGATCCGCCGTTGCGGAGAACCAAACGCCTCCTTGCCCGTTATTGGGCATGGGAAGACGGTCCCGCAACGGAAGGGAAGACAACCATGGGCATTCTCTGGACGATCATCATCGGCTTTCTCGCCGGCATCGTCGCCAAGTTCCTGATGCCGGGTCGCGATCCGGGCGGCTTCATCATCACCACCCTGCTCGGCATCGCCGGTGCCTTCGTCGCAACCTATCTGGGCGCCGCCGTCGGTTGGTATCGTCCGGGCGAGGGGGCGGGTTTCATCGGCGCCATCGTCGGTGCGATCGTCATCCTGGCCATCTACCGCATGATCGTCGGCCGCCGCAGCACTGTCTGACCGGCTGCGTCGAGGCTGCGCATCGCAAAAAGGGACCGCCGGACGCCGGCCGGTCCCTTTTCCATTGGATCGGGCCGGGGGATCGGGCCGGGGATCTCAGCCCAGCGCCACCGGCTGCGGCATGAAGATGGCGCGGGAGATGGCGGCCTGGAGGCCGGCATTGGTGAAGGGCTTGCGGACGATCTGGCCGAGATGGCGGGCGTCGAGCGCATGGATGTCGTCGTCGAAGGCGGTGACGAAGATGGTGCGCAGGTCGCGGACGCGCTTCAGCCGGCGGGCGATCTCGATCCCGCTGCCGCCATCGGCCAGCCGGACGTCCAGCAGGGCCAGCGTCGGCTTTTGCGCCTTCAAGAGGGCCAGCGCCTCCGGCTCGTTGCCGGCGGTGCCGCAGACGACATGACCCATGTCGGCAACCAGCTCGCCCAACTCCATCGCCAGCAGGGCGTTGTCTTCCACCACCATCACCCGCTGCACCATGGCGGCGCGCACACGGTCGCGGGCCGCCTTCACCCGTGCAACCGCTTCGGCGCAGGGCAGCTGCAGCACCTTGGCGGCCTGGGACGGGCTCAGCCCCTCCAACGCGGTCAGCAGATAGAGGCGGCGGTCCGGCTCGGCAAGTTCCGCCAGCGCGCGTTCGATGGGGTGGGGGGACGGCAGCGGCCGTCCGGGCGGGCCGAACTCCTCCGGCGAGCGGTCGAACAGCAGGTTCAGCAGGGCGTAGAGCGGCAGGCGCGCACTGTCTCCGCCGCGGTCGAAACCGAAATGGGACGGGGCCATCGTCGCCGCCTCGACGCACCGCGTCACCAGCGCGTCGCCGCGGTCGGTCGCGCCGGCCAAAGCCCGCGCATAGCGGCGCAGGACCGGAACCAGCTCGAACAGTTCACATTCGTAAACCAACATGCCGGTGACTCTGCTCCCCTTGGGCTCCCTTGGCTCCCCGGGGGGAGTTGCCGATTCGGATCGCTTTTCTTGGTCCTTCCTCCTGTTCGGATCCTATCACGGCCGGCGGATCCGGCGAATGGGAAATGGGGGTGCTGGCCTGCCGGCTTGCGGTCTTCCGGGCATCAGCGGGCCGCCTCCCGGATTTGCCGCGACCGCCATTGCCAGGGCTTTTCCACCTGCCCCGCCCACAGCCCCATCCGCTTGCTCTGGGCGTAGGCCTCACCCTTCTGGTAGGCGGGCGACAGGCTGGCATATTGGAAGGCCCAGCCGCGCGCCACCATCGCCGCGCCGAGATCGACACCACGCACCCGGCATTCGCCCTTCCGCTCGCCGGTGCGGTCCTGCTCGGTGACGATGCAGGTCACCTCCTCGCCCTTCACCATGTTCGCGAGCACCGCGGTGGCGACCTTGAAGCAATCCAGCTCGTGGCCGTAGCGGTTCTTGCATTTTTGGCCGGGATCGGGGGCGTCGATCCCCATCAGCCGTACAGCGGTGCCGTTGACGGTCAGCAGGTCGCCCTCCACCGCCATCGCCGACCCCTTGATCGTCTGGTCCGGCGTATCGGCGATCGGGCCGCGTCCTTTTGCAGCCTGATTGGTCGGCGGGTTTCCCTGGGCCGCCGCCGGTCCCGTCCAGAGGAGACACAGCGCCAGCGTCAGGACCGGCGTCAGGACCGGCTTGCACGCGTCAGAACAGGCTCGGCTGGTCATCGGCCTTCTTCCGCTTCGCTTCGGCCGGAGCCGCCTCCCGCTCCATCTCCTGCGGCGGGTCGAGGCAGGAGGCGTCGTCGTTGCGCACGTTGTTCACCTTCGGCCCCACCGGCACGACGTCGAGCCAATCCTCCGGAGCCGAGCGTATCAGCCCCTCCACCACCGGCAGCGGGGTGGCCGGATCGAGCCAGGCGTCCCAGTCGGCGGGGGCGAGCACCACCGGCATGCGGTCGTGCAGGAAGGACAGGGTGGCATTGGTCGCCGTCGTCACCACCGTCACGCTTTCCAGCGGCGGTTCCAGCGGCGGCGCCCCCTTCGGACCGCGCCAGCGCTCCCACAGTCCGGCCAACGCGAACAGGCCGCGGTCGCGGCGGCGGATGACATGCCCCTGCTTGCGCGGCTTCGACCCCTCCCCCACGCTGGTCCATTCATAGAATCCGTCGAGCGGCACCAGACAGCGACGCTTGCGGAAGGCATCGCGGAAGGCCGGCTTGTCGGCGACCGATTCGCCGCGCGCATTGATCATCCGCGAGCCGATGGACGGGTCGTCGGCCCAGGGCGGCACCAGCCCCCAGCGCAGCAGCGCCAGATGGCGGCCGGGCCGGCCTTCCTCCTCCTCGCGCCGGATGACGGGGATGTCCTGGGTCGGGGCGACGTTCCAGCGCGGCATCAGGTTCGGCCGTTCCGGCACACCGAACACGCGCTCGATCTCGCTGACCGGGGTGGTGAGAAGCATGCGTCCACACATGCCTGCCACTATGACCCCTCCATGCCGGCGATGCCAGCCGCTTCGGCGAGATCATGACTCATTCGGACAATCGCCGAGGCGAACGACTGTCACCTATGTTGCCCGACAGGGTTTCCCTGGGGCGCCGGCCGGCCTATCTTCGCGGGGCACCCACTCAATCGAGCACGCATCGAACCGGAAGGCGGGAGTTCACCCATGAAGTTCGGCATCGGACAGGCGGTTCCGCGCACCGAAGACGCCCGGCTGCTGACCGGCAGCGGCCGTTACACCGACGACGTGTCGCTGCCAGGCCAGGCCTATGCGGCCTTCGTCCGTTCCCCGCACGCCTTCGCCGCCATCGGATCGGTCGATGCGTCGGACGCGCTCGCCCAGCCCGGCGTGCTGGCGGTCTACACCGTCGCCGACCTCGATGCCGAGACTGTCGGCATGATCCCCTGCCAGGCGGCGCTGAAGCAGCGCGACGGCTCGCGCTATGTCCGCACCCCGCGCCCGGTGCTGGCGCGCGGCTTCGTCCGCCATGTCGGCGACCCGGTCGCCATGGTGGTGGCCGAGACGCTGGAAGCGGCGCGCGAGGCCGCCGAACTGGTCATGGTCGATTACCAGGACCGCGAGCCCGTCACCGGCACGCTTGCGGCGCTGGAGCCCGGCCGCCCGCTGGTGTGGGACGAGGCGCCGGACAATCTCTGCTTCGACTGGGACACCGGCGACGAGGCCGCGGTGGATGCGGCCCTCACCGCCGCCCACCGCGTGGTCGAACTGGAGCTGGTCAACAACCGCGTCGTCGCCAACCCGATGGAGGGCCGCGCCTGCCTCGCCGGCGTCGAATCCGGTGCGGATGGCGCTCCCGGCCGCCTGCTGATCTATGTGACCAGCCAGGGCGTCCACGGACTGCAGAAGCAGTTCGCCAAGATGCTGAACGAGCCGGAGGAGCGCATCCGCGTGCTGACCACCGACGTCGGCGGCGGCTTCGGCATGAAGCTGTTCAATTACCCGGAATATGTCGCCTGCCTGTTCGCCGCCCGACGGCTGAACCGCGCCGTCAAATGGGCCGCCGACCGCATCGAGGGCTTCATCAGCGACGACCATGGCCGCGACCATGTCAGCAAGGCCCGCCTGGCGCTCGATGCCGATGGCCGTTTCCTCGGGCTGCGGGTCGATACCGTCGCCAACCTGGGCGCCTACCTGTCAAACTACGGCCCCTTCATCCCGACCGATGCCGGATCGGCGATGCTGGTCGGATCCTACCGGACGCCCGCGGTCTATGTGCGGGTGAAGGGCGTCTTCACCAACACCCAGCCGGTGGACGCCTATCGCGGCGCCGGCCGGCCGGAGGCAGCCTATCTGCTGGAACGGCTGATCGACCATGCCGGCCGCGTCACCGGGCTCGGCCCGGCGGAGATCCGGCGGCGCAACTTCATCCCGCCGACCGCCATGCCCTACGCCACGCCGATGGGGCAGGTCTACGACACCGGCGAATTCGCGCAGAATCTGGAGGACGGCCTGCTGCTGTCCGACATGGCCGGACTGCCGGCCCGCAAGGCGGCGGCGAAGGCCCGCGGCAAGCTGCGCGGCGCCGGGCTTGCCACCTACATCGAGGCCTGTTCGGGCGGCGGGCCGGAGCAGGCAACCGTCCAGGTCAACGGCGACGGCAAGGTCGTGCTGATGATCGGCACCCAGACCAACGGCCAGGGCCACGAGACTGCCTACAAGCAGATCCTCGCCGACCGGCTGGGGGTGCCGCCGGAGGATGTCGAGGTGGTCCAGGGCGACACCGACCGCGTCAGCTGGGGATCGGGCACCGGCGGTTCCCGCTCCGTCCCGGTCGGCGGCTCGGCGCTGGCGGAGGGGGCGGCCAAGGTGGTGAAGGCCGCGACGACCGTCGCCGCCGACCTGCTGGAAACCGCCGAAATCGACATCGAGTTCGCCGACGGACGCTTCGCCGTCGTCGGAACCGACCGCGCAGTGACGCTGAAGGAGGTCGCCGCCAAGGCTGCGGAAAGCGGGACCGGTGGCATCGCCTTCTCGGAAATGGCGCGCTGGACGCCGCCGGCCAGCACCTTCCCCAACGGCTGCCACGTCGCCGAGGTGGAGGTCGATCCCGCCACCGGCGTGGTCGAGGTGCTGCGCTACAGCGTCGTCGACGATTTCGGCACGGTGATCAACCCGATGCTGGTGATCGGCCAGATCCATGGCGGCGTCGCCCAGGGGCTGGGGCAGGCGCTTCAGGAACGCGTGGTGTTCGATCCCGACAGCGGGCAACTGCTGACGGCATCCTTCATGGACTACCAGATGCCGCGCGCGGTCGACATGCCACCGATCGAGGTGAAGCTGAACAGCGTGCCCAGCACCACCAACATGCTGGGGATGAAGGGTGCCGGCGAGGCCGGGGCCATCGGGGCGCCGCCGGCCATCATCAACGCGGTGGTCGATGCGCTGTCGGACCTCGGCATCACCCACATCGACATGCCTGCGACGCCCGAGGCGGTGTGGACGGCGATCCGCGCTGCCGAGAGCCGGATGGTGGCATAGGGGAAAGACCTAGCCCGAAGGTGTGGCATTTGCCTCACCTCCGTCGGATTAAACCAGTGCATGTCATTATTATCTGAAGACAACGATCCTAGTGGACAGAGGCAAGGTGATGGCGTTCGGTGACGGTGGGTGTGGCGGACAATGTGCCGAACGGCTGGATATGGACTTCACGATGGCCTTCCAGCCCATCGTCGACATCGCGGCCGGCGGCGTGTGGGCGCATGAGGCGCTGGTGCGCGGAACCGAAGGCCAGGGCGCCGGCTGGGTACTGGGACAGGTGACCGACGCCAACCGCTATGCCTTCGACCAGTCCTGCCGGATCAAGGCCATCGAACTGGCGGCGAGCCTGCCGATGGACGGTGCCCGCCTGTCGATCAACTTCCTGCCCAACGCCGTCTACAAGGCGGAGACCTGCATCCGGGCGACGCTCGCCGCCGCCCGCCGCACCGGCTTTCCCACCGACCGCATCATCTTCGAAGTGACGGAGAACGAGCGGGTGGTCGACCATGACCATCTGAAAAGCATCTTCACCGAATACAAGCGTCAAGGTTTCCTGACCGCCATCGACGATTTCGGCTCCGGCTATTCCGGCCTCAACCTGCTCGCCGAATTCCAGCCCGACATCATCAAGCTGGACATGGCGCTGACCCGCAACATCGACGCCGACCGCGCCCGCCGCAGCATCGTCAAGGCGATCCTGACGGTGTGCGACGACCTCGGCATCATTCCCATCGCCGAGGGCATCGAAACAGCGGACGAGGCGAAGACCCTGCGCGACCTGGGCGTCACCCTGATGCAGGGCTATCTGTTCGCCAGACCGGCTTTCCGGACGGTGGTGAGTGAGCCGGACTTCGCCGGGCTGGTGGCCTGAGGCGTCTCCGGGGGCATCATCCGGGCATAACCGCCGCGGTCATGTAGCTCATGCCGCCGCCATAGCTCGCCAGCTTGGCCGCCAGCGCCGCGCCGCCGTCGCGGTAGGGCGTGAACCCCGCACGGTCCCAATAGCTCCGTGCCGTCGGCGTCGAGGTCAGGGCCAGCCACCGCCAACCCTCCCGCGCCGCAAGCCCGTGGGCGTAGGCCAGCACCGCCGCCCCCGCCCCGCTGCCGCGGGCCGCGGGGAGCAACGCGATGTCGTGCAGGTAGAGGCAGTCTGCATCCGCCGGCACATCCCCCAGCGGCGAGTCGAGCGGCGGCGGGACGCCCAGCCGCCCAGGATGCATCACGCCGTAGCCGATCGCCTCCCCGCGGCATTCGGCCACACGGCAGCCGGCGGGATAGAGCGCCAGACGCTCCTCGAAGACGGCGCGGTCCTCCGGATAGTCCGGATGCACGATGTCCGCGATGGCGAGCACCCGGTCCAGGTCGGCCGCGGTCATGGCACGCCATCGCGCATCACGAAGCTCACCCGTCATCCGCCTTCTCCCTTCCACACCCGTTCAAAAGCTTCCGGCCCGCCATCGGGCACGATATGCTGACTCCTCATACCATAGGAGACGACCCCATGCCCGACGCCGCTGTGGCGAGCCTGCTGCCGACGGTCCGCACCATCGCCCACGAGGCCGGTCAGGTCATCCTGCGCTTCTACAACGATGGCATCGACGTCGCCACCAAGGTCGACGGCAGCCCGGTGACGCAGGCCGACCATGCCGCCGAAGCGGTGATCCTGCCGGCGCTGCACCACCTGACGCCCGGCGTGCCGGTGGTGGCGGAGGAGGCTGCGGCGGCCGGCCATCGGCCGGACATCTCCGGCGGCCGGTTCTGGCTGGTCGATCCGCTCGACGGCACCAAGGAGTTCATCTCGCGCAACGGCGAGTTCACGGTGAACATCGCCCTGATCGAGAATGGCGTCCCGGTGCTGGGCGTCGTCTATGCGCCGGCCACCGGCGACCTCTATGCCGCCGCCGGCCCCGGCACTGCCATTCATTGCGCGGAGGGGCGGCACGACCACGCCATCGGCGTCCGCAATCCGCCGGCCGATGGGCTTACCGTCGTCGCCAGCCGCTCGCACGGCAGCGGGTCGGTGCTGGAGGACTTCCTCGCCAAATACACCGTCAAGGACCGGGTGTCCTGCGGCAGCTCGCTGAAATTCTGCACGGTCGCCAGCGGCAAGGCCGACCTCTATCCCCGCTTCGGTCCGACCAGCGAATGGGACACCGCCGCCGGCCATGCCGTGCTGATCGGTGCCGGCGGCCGGGTTGAGCAGCCGGACGGAACACCGCTGGTCTACGGCAAGTCCGACATCCTGAACCCGAACTTCGTGGCCTACGGCTGGAAATGACGCCTGCCGTTTCCTGCCTCGGCGAGGCGGCGACCGCGGTGCTGACCGCCGCGGCGCCGCTGGAGAAGGTGCGCCTGACCCAGGACTTCGCCGCCGCGTGGCGCGACGGCCTGCTGGCGCCCGACGTGCCCGCCCCGCCCCCCGCCCGCCCGGCCCGGCCCGACCGGCCCGAGCTGAAGCTGCCGCGCGACATGCCCAAGCGCGGCCGCGGCGGCAGCGCGCAGAACCGCATCGCCCTGCTGCACGCCCTGGCCCATATCGAGCTGAACGCCATCGACCTCGCCTGGGACATCGTCGCCCGCTTCGCCCCGCTCGGCCTGCCCAGGGGCTTCACCGACGACTGGGTCCAGGTCGCCGACGACGAGGCTCGCCATTTCCGCATGCTGGAGACCCGGCTGAACGCACTGGGCTCCTCCTACGGCGAGCTGCCCGCCCATGACGGGCTGTGGCAGGCGGCGACGGAAACCGCGCACGACCTCGCCGCCCGGCTGGCGGTGGTGCCGATGGTGCTGGAGGCACGCGGGCTCGACGTCACCCCCGATACCGTGCGCCGCCTGCGCGACTTCGGCGACGGGGAGAGCGCCGACCTGCTCCAGACCATCCATGACGAGGAGATCGGCCATGTCGCCGCCGGCCGCCGCTGGTTCGTCCATCTCTGCGCCGAACGCGGGGCGGAGCCGGTGGCGCTGTGGCAGGAGCTGGTCGGCCGCCATTTCCGCGGCGGGCTGAAGCGCCCCTTCAACGTCGCCAGCCGCCGGCTGGCCGGGTTCGGCCCGGAATATTACGAGCCGATCACCCCCGAAATTGACCGCCGGACAGAATCCCGGTAAGGCGCAGGACATCATGGCCGTTTATACCGAAGTCACCGACGAGGATCTCAGCAGCTTCGCCGCCCAGTACGATCTGGGCGCGGTGCTGTCGTGCAAGGGCATCGCGGAGGGGGTGGAGAATTCCAACTTCCTGCTGGTGACCGAACGCGGTCCCTACATCCTGACCCTCTACGAGAAGCGCACGCGCAAGGAGGATCTGCCCTTTTTCCTCGGCCTGATGGAGCATCTGGCGGAGAAGGGCATCGCCTGTCCGCTGCCGGTGGCGGCGCGCGACGGCGTGGCGCTGCGCGAGCTGTGCGGCCGCCCGGCGGTGATCGTCACCTTCCTGGCCGGCATGTGGCCGCGCCGCATCACGCCGCAGCATTGCGCCCAGCTTGGCGAGGCGCTGGCCCGCCTGCATCTGGCGGTCGGCGATTTCCGCATGGAGCGGCCGAACGCGCTGGCCCTGCCCGGTTGGAAGGATCTCTTCGCCAGGTCGGCACCCCGTGCCGACGAGGTGGCGCCCGGCCTGCGCGCGACGCTGGAAACCGAACTCGCGGCGCTGGAGGCCAACTGGCCTGCCGGCCTGCCGGCGGGCGTCATCCATGCCGACCTGTTCCCGGACAATGTCTTCTTCCGCGGCGACAGCCTGTCCGGCCTGATCGATTTCTATTTTGCCTGCAACGACTTCCTGGCCTACGACGTGGCGATCTGCATCAACGCCTGGTGCTTCGAGATCGACGGGTCGTTCAACGCCACCAAGGCGCGGCTGCTGCTGTCCAACTACCGCAAGGTCCGGCCGCTGTCGCGGGCCGAGCTGGACGCCCTGCCCTGGCTGTGCCGCGGCAGCGCGATGCGCTTCCTGCTGACCCGCCTCTATGACTGGCTGAACCATCCGCCGGGCGCCTTCGTCCGGCCGAAGGATCCGCTGGAGTATCTGCGCAAGCTGCGCTTCCACCAGACGGTGCGCGGGCTCGGCGACTATTTCCTCGACGATTCAGACGCGGCCGGAGCCTGACCCGATGACGGACGACATGCCCGACCGCCGAACGGTGGACATCTTCACCGACGGCGCCTGCAGCGGCAATCCCGGCCCCGGCGGCTGGGGCGCCATCCTGCGCTATGGCGAGGTGGAGAAGGAGCTGTATGGCGGCGAGCCGGCGACCACCAACAACCGCATGGAACTGATGGCCGCCATCATGGCGCTGGAGGCGTTGAAGAAGCCGGTCACCGTCCGGCTGTTCACCGACAGCGAATATGTGAAGAACGGCATCACCAAATGGATCCATGGCTGGAAGGCCAAGGGCTGGCTGACCGCCGACCGCAAACCGGTGAAGAACGTCGACCTGTGGCAGCGCCTGGAAGAGGCGAAGAAACAGCACGAGATCGAATTCCACTGGGTCCGCGGCCATGCCGGCCACCCCGAGAACGAACGCGCCGACGAGTTGGCGCGGCGCGGCGTGGCCGACGTGCGGGCGCGGAGCTGACAGATTTCCCTCTCCCGCCGGAACGGGAGAGGGAAAGAGCTGGCCTCAAACCTGCTCGAGCACCGCTTCGGCCGACGACACCTCGAACTTGCCGGGGGCCTCGACGGCGACATGGGTGACCTTGCCGTCCTCCGCCACCAGGGCGAAGCGCTGGCCGCGGGTGCCCAGGCCGTGGGCGGAGCCGTCCATGGTCAGGCCGAGCGCCGCGGTGAAGGTGGCGTTGCCGTCCGGCAGCATGACGACCTTGTCGCCGACGCCGCCCTTCTCGCCCCAGGCGCGCATCACGAACGGATCGTTGACGGCGAGGCAGATGATGCTGTCGACGCCCTTGGCCTTCAGCGCGTCGGCCTGCTGGACGAAGCCCGGCAGGTGCTTGGCCGAGCAGGTCGGGGTGAAGGCGCCGGGGACGGAGAACAGGACGACCTTCTTGCCCTTGAACAGCTCGTCCGTGGTCACTTCCTGCATGCCGTTGTCGGTCAGCCGCTTCAGCGTGACGGACGGAATGGTATCGCCAACCTGGATGCTCATCGTCTCTAACCCTTCCCGTTTTTTGGGGGCTGTCTTTTGGGTCGGGCCGGCCCCCGTCGCGGAGCCCGGCCCTCTCACCCTTCTATCCCCCGCGGCGAATGGCCGCAAGGCACGGTTGGTGCCCCATACGGTTGGCCCCGGCGAACGGGTCAGGCCTTCTTCACGAATTCCGACTTCAGGTTCATGGCGCCGATGCCGTCGATCTTGCAGGCGATGTTGTGGCCGTCGGCCCCGTCCACCAGACGGATGTTCTTCACCTTGGTCCCACCCTTGACCACCAGCGACGATCCCTTGACCTTCAGATCCTTGATCACCGTCACGCTGTCGCCATCGCTCAGCATGTTGCCGTTGGCATCGCGCACGCCCTGGTCGGCCGCAGCCTCCGTCCCGGCCGCACCGGCGGCTTCGGGATTCCACTCGTGGCCGCATTCCGGGCAGTTCCACAGGCTTCCGTCACTGTAGGCATGCTCGGAGTTGCACTGCGGGCAGTTCATCTGATCGTCCATCATCGTCCTCGTCGCGCGGGAGGGGCTCCCGGAGGCGCCCTGTTAGCGCAGAATAGCCGGAACGGCCATAGGCCTTTTCCCCCAAACCGCACCGGGCCGTGCCTGGCCGGGCCGGATCGCCGGTCAGGACGCCCCACTCACTGCCTTGCCAGCCGCCTTCCCGGCCGCCTTGTCCAGGGCCTCCAGCACCGCGCCGTCGCTCAGCAGTTCCGGCAGGGCGATGCCCTCCGGCGCGCCGGGGCCGTAGACGATGTTGAAGGGGATGCCGTAGCGGCCATGGTCGGCCAGGAACTTGGCGATGGCCGCATCCGGGCGGGTCCAGTCGGCGCGCATCGGGACCAGCGCCGAATCCTCCATCCGCGCCGCCACCTCGCCACGGTTCAGCACCAGCTTCTTGTTCGCCTGGCAGGTGATGCACCAGTCGGCGGTCACATCGACGAAGACGGTGCGCCCGGCGGCGACATGCTCGCGGATCGTCGCTTCGACGAACGGCACCCAGCGCGCCTTCGACGCATCCACCACCGGAGCCGCCCCGGCGGGCGGACCGACGACCGCCGGCATGGCGAAGGCGGCGACGGCCAGCGCGCCGGCCAGGACCGGCCCGGCCCTGCGCGCCGCACCGCTTGCGCTCCGCCCGATCCACAACGCCAGCACCAGCGCCGCCATCAGCAGCCCGACCGTCGCGGCCGCCACCTCGCCGATCTGCACCGTCAGCACCGACAGCAGCCACAGCGCCGTCAGCATCAGCGCGACGCCAAGCACGGTCTTCAGCGTCGCCATCCAGCGTCCCGGCCGCGGCAGCCAGCCGGCGACCCGCGGCCACGCCGCCACCGCCAGATAGGGCAGGGCCAGCCCGACGCCCAGCGCCGCGAAGATCGCATAGACCTCGACCGGCCCCTTCGACAGCGCGAATCCGACCGCCGTGCCCAGGAAGGGCGCCGAACAGGGGGTCGCCAGCAGCGTGGCGAACATGCCGGTGGCGAACGGCCCGGCCAGCCCCTCGCCTCCCAGACGGTCGGCCAGCGACCGCGGCAGCGGAACCTCGAACAGGCCCCACAGGTTGGCCGAGAACAAAGTGACAAGCACGACCATGAAGACCAGGAACAGCGGCTGCTGGAACTGGATGCCCCAGCCGACCGCCCCGCCGGCCGCCTTCACCCCGACCAGCACCGACGCCATCAGCAGGAAGGAGGCGAGGATGCCGGCGGCGCTGGCCAAGAAACCGGCCCGCACCGCGGCCGGGGCGCGGCCGCCATGCTTGACCACCGACATCAGCTTCAGCGACAGCACCGGCAGCACGCAGGGCATCAGGTTCAGGATCAGCCCGCCCAGAAGCGCCACACCGAGCATCGCCGCCAACCCGGCACCGGCGGGAACCGCCGCACCGCTGCCGGCCGCCGGGGATGCCGTTGCCGGCGCCTCCACCGCCTTGTCGCCGTCGACTAGGGTCAGCGTCAGCGCGCGGCCTGCCAGATCCAGGCCCGGCTGTGGATCGTTCACCGTCAGGGTCAGCCGGACATGGCGGTCGTCGTCGGAAAAGACGGTCTTGGGAGCGGAGAAGGTCAGCGGCGGATCGGTCTCGACGAACAGGTCCGGCGTGACGAAGCCGTCGGCGGCGGTCGCCTCGACCTCCAGCGTGCCGCCCGACGCCCGCACCGCGTCGATCCGCAGCAGCCCGTTCGGCCCCTTCGGCACCAGGGCCTGGGCGCGGGCGATGTCGTTCGCGGCGTCCGACGGATCCGCCGGTCCGGCCGGCAGCGCCAGCGCCAGATCGAGCGTCTGCGGCACGCAGATCTCCGAACAGACCAGCAGTTCCGCGGTCAGCGCCAGATCGACCGGCTTGCCCGCCGCGGCCGGCACGCCCTGCAGCGGGAACAGCACCGCGCCGTCATAGCCGGCCGTCTCGAATCCCAGCACGGAAAAGCGGTGCGGCGCCGGATAGGACAGGGTCGCCCCGGTCAGGTTGGCCGACCGGCTCCAGTCCAGGCGCGGCGCGAATCCGGCATCGCCGGGGGAGCGCCAATAGGTCTTCCATCCCGGCTCCAGCCGCAGTTCCAGCCCGAGCGGCAGCGCCGCCAGTTCGCCGGTGCCGCGCACCGCTGAGACCAGCCGCGCCTCCACCGGCCCGGCCTTGGTCCAGGCACCGACGCCATCCTGCGCCAGGGCGGGGCTCGCGCCGCCGGCCAGGACGGTCAGCAGCAGCAGAAGGACGGAGGCATGTCTTTTCATCGCGCGCACTGTTCTCTATCCCTGGAAGGGGCGCATCCGCGTCCCCGGCACCCTATATGATAGCTCATATCCAGGTGACAAAGCTCGGCCGGTGCTGTCACACTCCGGCAAAAGCGTCGCCAGAGCGCCAACCACAACCGACCGTAGGGACGGAGGCGGGCATCCGCACCGGACCGACGACAAGGATACTCGCCCATGCCGCGCCTGACCAAGTCTCCGGTCTCCAAGGCCTCGGAATCGCTGACCGGCCAGCTGCTGATCGCCATGCCGGGAATGGAGGATCCGCGTTTCCAGCGCACGGTCATCTATGTCTGCGCGCACAGCGAGGATGGCGCGATGGGGCTGGTGGTGAACCGGCTGTTCGGCTCGATCACCTTCGAGGATCTGCTGGAACAGCTCGACATGAACATCCCGCAGCCGTCCAACAACCTGCCGGTCCATTACGGCGGCCCGGTCGAATCGGGCCGCGGCTTCGTCCTGCACTCCACCGACTATGTGCGCGACGGGACGCTGGTGGTGGATGACGAGGTGGCTCTGACCGCGACCATCGACATCCTGCGCGCCATTTCCGAGGACCGCGGCCCGCGCCGCACCCTGCTCCTGCTCGGCTATGCCGGCTGGGGGCCGGGCCAGCTCGACGCCGAATTCCAGGCCAACGGCTGGCTGAACGTCCCCTGCGACGAGAAGCTGCTGTTCGACACCGACCTCGACGCCAAATGGGAACGCGCCATCGGCAAGCTCGGGGTCAGCGTCTCCATGCTGTCAGGCGAAGCCGGCCATGCCTGAGGGCAAAGCCGGCCACGCCCGATGAGGGCACGGCCGGAACCGGACGGCGGCGCAGCCCTACTCCGCCCACCTCGCCGCCGCCGCATCGTCGCTGTCCTTCGCCTCGACCCAGCGGTCGCCGTCGGGCGTCGCTTCCAGCTTCCAGAAGGGCGCCTTCGTCTTCAGCCAGTCGATCAGGAAGCGGCAGGAGTCGAAGGCGGCATCACGGTGGGCCGACGCGGTGGCGACCATGACGATGCGGTCGCCCGGCTCCAGCCGGCCATGGCGATGGATCACCAGCACGTCGTCCAGCGGCCAGCGCCGCCGCGCCTCCTCCTCGATCGCCTCCAGCTGCCGTTCGGTCATGCCGGGATAATGCTCCAGCGTCATCGCGCTGACCGCCTCGCCGCCGGCGATGTCGCGCACCAGCCCGACGAACATCGTCACGCCGCCGACGCCGGTGCGGCCGGCGGTGAAGGCGGCATATTCGGCGCCGACGTCGAAATCCCCGGCCTGCACGCGGATCGTCATGGTCTCAGCCCCCCGTCACCGGCGGGAACAGCGCGATCTCGTCGGTCGCGGAGATCGGATGGTCGTAGGGCACATGCTCCTGGTTGACCGCCACCTTGACCACCTTGCTGTTCGCCAGCGCGTCGGCATGGCGGGGGCTGCGGGTCTTCAGCCAGTCGACCAGCGCGCCCACCGTGTCGACCCCGGCCGGCAGCTCGACCGTCTCGGTCGGCACGCCGATCTTGCTGCGCAGCCAGGCGAAATAGAGAATCTTCATCACGCGACCTCTGCTACAGGAATTCTTTGAAGGGCAGGAAATCGACGGTCATGCCGGGCTCGACCTGGGCCAGATCCTCCGGCAGTTCGATCAGCCCCTCGGAGTCGACCAGCGACGACAGGACGCCCGCCCCGTCGCGCGGGTATTTGGAAGCGACCAGCGCGCCGTCCCCGTCGCGCCTCAGCGACCCGCGCAGGAACTCGCGCCGGCCGGCTTTCTTCTTGTGGGCGAAGCCGGCGCGGACCGGGACCGGCCGCGGCGCCTCCTCCAATGCGCCCATCAGCCGCAGCAGGATCGGCCGGGCGATGCGCAGGAAGGTCACCACCACCGCCACCGGGTTGCCGGGCAGCCCGACGAAGACGGCGTCGCGCACGCGGCCCAGCGCCACCGGACGGCCGGGCTTGATCGCCAGCCGCCAGAAATCGAGCCGTCCATTGGCCTCGACCGCCGGCTTGACGTGGTCCTCCTCCCCGGTCGACATGCCGCCGGAGGTGATGATCGCGTCATGGTCCGCCGCCGCCCACGCCAGAGCGTCGCGGATCGTCTCGAACCGGTCGGGCAGGATGCCGAGGTCGGTGACGGCGCAGCCCAGCCGGGTCAGCAGCGCGACCAGGGCAAAGCGGTTGGCGTCATAGACGGCGCCGGGCTCCAGCGGCTGCCCCGGCTGCCGCAGCTCGTCGCCGGTGGAGAAGACGGCGACGCGCAGGCGCTCGCGCACCGCCAGCGCCGCATGGCCGAGCGAGGCCGCCAGCGCGATGTCCTCCGGCCGCAGGCGGCGCCCGGCGGTCAGCACGATGGAACCCTCGCGGACGTCCTCCCCGGCCAGCCGGCGGTTCACCCCGCGCCGGATGCCGGCCGGCAGGGTGACTGAAGCACCGTCGCTCCGGCAGTCCTCCTGCATGAAGACGGTGTCCATCCCGGCGGGCATTGGCGCGCCGGTGAAGATGCGCACCGCCTCCCCCCGCACCGCCGGGCGGCCGAGCGACCGGCCGGCGGCGACCCGCGCCGTGACCGGCAGGATCGTCGGCCCGCCGTCGGCGAGGTCGTCGAAGGCGACCGCATAGCCGTCCACCGCGGCATTGTCGTGCGGCGGCACGTTGAAGGGTGCCACCAGATCGGCGGCCAGCACGCGGCCCAGCGCACCGGTCAGCGGCACCGTCCCGGTCGCCGTCACCGCGGCGATCCGGCCGGCCAGCAGCGCCAGCGCCGGATCCAGCGCCATCATCGGCCCGCCGAAGGCGAAGCAGTCGTTGTCGAGTTGCACCATGGCCGCACTCTAGTCCGTCGCGGCGCCGGCTGCGAAGAGGGAAAAGGAACGGCCCTCCCGGGCGCCCCGTTCAGCCGCCCCGTTCAGCCGCCGAACAGCCCGGCGATGTCCTCGACACGGGTCAACAGCCGGTCGGGGTTGCGCGCCGCCAGCGCATCGGCCCGCGCATAGCCCCAGGTAACCGCCGCGCAGCCGATGCCGACGGCGCGGGCCGCGTCGATGTCGCGCACCTCGTCGCCGATGCCGATGGCCCGCACCGCCGGGATGCCGGTCAGCCGCAGCATCCGGCGGAACTTGGCGGCCTTGCCGAACAGCGACGACCCGCAACCGTAGTGGGCGACCAGCCCCGCCGCCTCCGGCCCCAGCACCCGCCGGACATTGGAGACCGAGTTGGAGCTGACGATGGCGATGGTGACGCCGCGCCCGTCCAGCGCCCGCAGCATCTCCGGCACTCCGTCGAACGGCCGGATGCCGTCGATGTCGCGCGCCATCAGCCGCCGCATGTGGCCGGCAATGAACGGCAATTTCCAGCCGGGAACCCGCAGGTGCCGTATGATCTGCCGGGCGTCGTAGCCGCGCAGCCGCTCCACCTCCTCCGCCCGCACCCGGTCGAAGCCGTAGCGGTCGGCGACGCCGTTCAGCACCGCCATGAACCAGGGAAACGAGTCGGCAAGCGTACCGTCGAAATCGAAGACGGCGAGCCTGATGGACGGTTTGCCGATGGACGGTTTGCGGGACGGCACCGCCTCAGCCCAGCCCGCAGCGCTCCACGACGAAGGCCGCCACGGCCTCCGCGTCGTTCAGGTCGAACAGCGGCACCGGGCAGCCGGGGACCGGCCCATCGCTGGCCACCGCGACGATGGTCGGGTCGTTCGGGGCGATCAGCGATTTGCCGACCTCGGCGCGCCAGACCTCGATCTTCTCGTGGGGCTCGCGCTTGAACCCCTCGATCAGCAGCAGGTCGACAGGCGCGACCCTGGTCAGCAGCTGGTCCAGCGTCAGCTCCGGCTCGCCGTCGCGCAGCTCGTGCATCAGGGCCCAGCGCAGCGGCGAGCTGACCAGCACCTCGGTGGCGCCGGCCAGACGATGGTTGTGGCTGTCCTTGCCGGGATGGTCGATGTCGAAGCCCTTGTGGGCATGCTTCACCGTCGACACCCGCAGGCCGCGGGAGGTCAGGGCCGGAATCAAACGGACCAGCAGCGAGGTCTTGCCGCTGCCGCTCCAGCCGGTCAGCCCGAATATCTTCATGTCGGAAACTCTCAGCCGGCGCTGCGGGCGGACCGGGCGGCAGGCGGCTTCGCCGGCTGTTCGGCCATCATGTGGGTCAACCCGGCGCGCATGTAATCCCACCCGGTGTAGAAGGTCAGGGCCGCGGCGATCCACAACCCGACGATGCCGATGAAGGTCACCGGCAGGTTCGGCGGACCATAATCGCCGACGATCAGAAAGCCCAGCGCGATCATCTGGATCGTCGTCTTCCATTTCGCCAGCCAGGTCACCGGCACGCCGACATGCAGGCCGGCCAGATACTCGCGCAGGCCGGACACCAGCACCTCGCGCAGCAGGATCACCACCGCCGGCAGGATCGACAGGCCGGTCAGCCGGTGGAAGCCCGCCAGCATGATCAGCGTCGCCGCCACCAGCAGCTTGTCGGCGATCGGGTCGAGGAACTTGCCGATCACGCTTTCCTGCGCCCAGGCGCGCGCCAGATAGCCGTCGAACCAGTCGGTGATGCAGGCCGCGGCATAGAGCGCGCAGGCCGTATAGGCGGCCCAGGCTTCCGGCACATAGAACAGCCCGACGACCAGCGGGATCACCGCGATGCGCGACAGGGTCAGCAGGTTGGGCAGACTGGTCAGCATGACGGGAAACTCGAACCGCTTGAGGATGTCGCTGCGCGGCGCCCCTGGGGGGCCCGCCCGATTGCCGGTGCCTGCATTCTAACCATCGGGATGGAAGTGATCGTATATCTTTTTCGCAACGGTGCGATTGATCCCTTCCACCGATTCCAGATCGGCCAGCCCGGCGCGCGCCACCGCCGCCCCGCTGCCGAAATGATGCAGCAGCGCCTTCTTGCGCGCCGGCCCGATTCCGGCGATCTCGTCGATGGGCGACTTGCCGATGGCCTTGGTGCGCTTGGCCCGGTGGGTGCCGATGGCGAAACGGTGGGCCTCGTCGCGCAGCCGCTGCAGGAAATACAGCACCGGGTCGCGCGGCTCCATCTGGAAGGGCGGCCGGTTCTCCATGAAGAAATGCTCGCGGCCGGCGTCGCGGTCCGGCCCCTTGGCGATGCCGACCAGCGTCACGTCGTCGATCCCCAGCTCGGCGAACACCTCCAGCGCGACGTTCAGCTGGCCAAGCCCGCCGTCGATCAGCACCAGATCGGGCCAGCTGCCCAGGCTGCGTTCCGGATCCTCCTTCACCGCGCGGCCGAATCGGCGGGTCAGCACCTCGCGCATCATGGCGAAGTCGTCGCCGGCCGCGCCTTCGCTGCGGATGTTGAACTTGCGGTAGGCGTTCTTGATGAAGCCGTCCGGCCCGGCAACGATCATCCCGCCGATGGCGTGCGCCCCCTGGATGTGGGAGTTGTCGTAGACCTCCACCCGTTCCGGCGCCGCGTCCATGCCGAAGGCCGCCGCCACCCCCTCCAGCAGCCGCGCCTGCGACGAGCTTTCGGCCAGCCGCCGGCCATGCGCCTCGCGCGCGTTGGTCAGCGCATGCTCGATCAGCCGGCGCTTCTCGCCGCGCTTGGGCTCGGCCAGCTCCACCTTCTGGCCGGCGCGCACCGCCAGCGCCTCGGTCAGCAGGTCCAGCTCCGGCAGGGCGTGGCTGACGAGCACCAGCGGCGGGGCGGCCTTGTTCTCGTAGAACTGGGCGATGAAGGCGGACAGCACCTCGTCGGTGTCAGCCGCCTTGTCGTGGCTGGGGAAATAGGCGCGGTTGCCGTAGTTGCGCCCGCCGCGGAAGAAGAAGACCTGGATGCAGGTCACGCCGCCCTCGGCATAGGCGGCGATGACGTCGGCATCCTCCACCACCCCCTCGACATTGATGTCCTGGTGGGCCTGGATCGCGGTCAGCGCCCGGATCCGGTCGCGGTAGCGCGCCGCCGCCTCGAAATCCATGGCGTCGGAGGCCGCCATCATCTTCCCGGCGAACTCGGTCTGGATGTCGCGGCTCTTGCCCGACAGGAAGGCGCGCGCCTCGCCGACCTGGGCCTGGTATTCCGCCGGGGTGACGCGGCCGACGCAGGGCGCGGTACAGCGCTTGATCTGGTATTGCAGGCAGGGCCGGGTGCGGCTGGCGAAGACGGTGTCGGCACAGTTGCGCAGCAGGAACGCACGCTGCAGAGCCGTGATGGTGCGGTTCACGGCACCGGCCGAGGCGAAGGGCCCGAAATAGTCGGCGTCCCGCCCGCGGGCGCCCCGGTGCTTGGTCAGCTGCGGATAGTCGTGGTCCCTGGTGATCATGATGTGCGGAAAGGTCTTGTCGTCCCGCAACAGCACGTTGTACCGGGGCATCAGCTTCTTGATCAGGTTCGATTCGAGAAGCAGCGCCTCCACCTCGGTATGGGTGTTGACGAACTCCATCGTCTCGGTCTCGGCGACCATGCGCTGGAGCCTGACCGGCAGCTTGCCGACCTGGGTATAGTTGGTCACCCGGCGCTTCAGGTTGCGCGCCTTGCCGACATAGAGCACCGCCCCGTCGCCCGCCAGCATGCGGTAGACGCCGGGCGTCTGCGGCAGGGTCTTCAGATGCTCGCGGATGATCTCGACGCCGCGGCCGATGTCGGCCGGCCGCCGCTTCGGGCGCACTGCGGCCTCGCCGGCGGGCACCGCGCCGCCGGCGGTTCCGTCTGCTGTCATTTCGGCGACGGACGCCGGAGGGGCGGAGGATTGCGTTTCGGACATGACCAGAATGTCGTCGAGTGGCCGTCGCGGGTCAACCGTCGGGCACGCCAAGGACGCATGCGGATCGACTCACCCCTCCGGAAGACTATCCACGAATCCTGTGGATAAGTTTGTCGATAACGGAGGGGGTAGCCCGTCCGGAGCCAAGCGCCGCAAGGGATCGCAGGCCTCCGCCTATTTTTTAGGCATTTTTGCTAACTCGTTGATTTTGCTAGGTCAGCTTGGAGTCAAGGACGGCTATTGCCGTGTAGACACAAAATTGTCGCGGGGTCGCAGGCGCCTCTTGCGCGGGGTGGGGCACCTGTGTAAAACGCGCGGTCATTTTCACCGCAGCGCACCCGCCCGGCCCCGCCGCCGGGATCGTGCCGCCGCATCCGCCCTTATTGCCCTGCTGTAACAATCGGCTATTCGGTCGGCACGAAGCCATGCGCCGGTTGCGCCCATCCCAGATGCTCCCCGCCGTCCAGCGCGATCATCTGGCCGGTCATCGCCGGGGCGGCGATCAGGAAGCGGATCGCCGCACAGACCTCGTCCGGCGTGGTGCCGCGCTGCAACGGGGTCGAATCCCATTGGGCGGCAAACTCCGCCTCGGTCTGGCGGTCGTTGCGCAGGGTCGGGCCGGGGCCGATGCCGTTGACGCGGATGCGCGGGGCCAGCGCCAGCGCCAGCGTGCGGGTCAGCGCCCACAGCCCCATCTTCGACAGGGTGTAGGAGACGAAGTGCGGCGTCGGGTTCCAGACCCGCTGGTCGATCAGGTTGACGATCAGCCCCTGTTCGCCCTCCGGCAACCGTGACGCGAAATCCTGCGACAGCACGAAGGGAGCGCGCAGGTTCGCCTCCATATGGGCGTCCCACGATTCCCGAGTGACATCGCCGACCTCGTCGCGCTCGAAACGGGAGGCGTTGTTGACCAGCAGGGTCAGCGGCCCCAGCCCTTCGGTCACCGCCGGGACCAATGCTTTCACCTCCGCCTCGCGGTCGAGGTCGGCGGCGAAGGCCATGGCCCGGCCACCGGCCCGCCCGATCTCTGCGACGACGGCGTCGGCCTCCCTGCGGGACCTGCGGTAATGCACGGCCACGCCCCAGCCCTGCCCTGCCAGATCGAGCGCGATGGCCCGCCCGATGCGCTTGCCGGCCCCTGTCACCAGGGCCGTTTTCCTCTTGATCTCGACCATGCCGCCATTGGTACCCTGCCACCACCGCGGGTCAAGGGGCGAGAGGGCCGAAGGGGACGGAGATCCGGCGATGCTGCGCGAAGCCTTCGAATACCTGACCACGCCCTGCCCCCCGCTGGCCCGGCGTTTCGGCTATCTGGCGGAGATGGTGGCGCTCGGCGCCCGCCACCGGCGCCAGCGGCTGGCCTGGGCACCGCATGTCGCGGCCTGCCGCCGCTTCGTCGAGCAGGCGATCCAGCGGGTCGAGCCGGGCGGGCGGGCGCTGGTCGCCGGATCGGGGCTGCTGATCGAAATCCCGCTCGAATCGCTGACCGCCCGCTTCGATCAGGTGGTTCTCGTCGACATGCTGCATGCCCGCCCGGTGCGCCGCCGCGCGGCACGGCTGCCGAACGTCCGCCTGCTCGAACTGGATGTCAGCGGTGCGCTGGCGCCGCTGGCCACGGCGCTCGACCGCGGCGGTCCGCTGCCGACGGCCTTCGCCCCGCCGGTGCTGGACGGCGAGCCCTTCCGCTTCGCCCTGTCCTGCAACCTGCTGTCACAGTTGCCGCTGCTGCCGCTGGAGGCGGTGGAGCGCCACATCCCCGACATGCAGGAAGCCGAGCGGATGGCCTTCGCCCGCCGGCTGGTCCGCGACCATCTCGGCTGGCTGGCCGGCGTCGCCGAACGGGCGGCCCTGTTCACCGACACCGACAGCTGCTGGCTGCGCGGCGGCGACGTGCTGGAGGCCGACGACTCGACCTGGGGCCTCGCCCTGCCCGCCCCCGACATGTCCTGGCTGTGGGACATCGCGCCTGCGCCGGAGCAGGACCGCCGGCACGACCTGCGCCACGGCGTCGGCGGCTGGTTCGACGTCCGCAAGGTGACGGATGCCGTCCCGCCCTGTTGAGGAAGCAGCGGGAACAACCACCGAAACATTCACGACGGGAGAGCGCCCATGGCAGCCAGCGACCGCAACACCGGCGGCCGGCCGGACCGGGAATTCGGCATTCCAGGCAGCGAGGAGGCCGGCGTCCTCGGAACCGGGGCACGGCCGCCGCACAGGCACGTTCCGCCGCAGCCCCCGGAGACGGAGGGGCTGGAAGAGAGTCGGCCGGAGGATCGCATCGTCACGGATCGCAATGTCGCCGTGGATGGAGCCCGCGACCGCAAATGATCGGACAGGCGAATGGTTGCCGGCAATCCGTCGACAGTGGCCTGCGACAATAGTTCGCACCTCCGTTGATTGGGGCAGCTGATACGGAAAACGTCGGGCGGCATTGCGCGGGCCGCGCTTCTTAGGGCAGCCTTTCTGCCCTATCTTAAGCCCTACAAGGCAAACAAAGTCACAGGGAGTGGACGTCTCTCACCTCACGTGGAGATTCCCAGAGCCATGAACACGAATTTCGACGACATCCGCGACCCCCGCAGCCACCAAGAGATCATGCAACTCGCCCGCCGGATGCGCGCCGAGTACCTGCGCGAGCTGTTCGGCAAGCTGCGCGCCACCCTGACCGGCCCCCGCGGCGGCCAGGCCGCCGGTCATGGCCCGGTCCTGAGCCCGAGCGCGCGCTGAGCCGACGCCGACCCCACGCGTCTCCAGGGGACGGCCCCGCCCGGCGGCGGAACCGGTCATGATGCCGAAAATGGCGCCGCACGCGACAGTGCGGCGCCATTTTCCATTTCACGGGAGACGCCGCCCTCGGATCGGGGTGGGCTCAGGGGTCGGGCCATATACCGCGTTGCCAAGAGAGTCGGCTTATCGCTTCGCGCCCCGGTGGTGCCGTGCCATGATGGCCGCCCTGCCGACGACGCGCACGCCGGACCGCAACGCCCGCCATGAAGATCCTGTTCATCCACCCCGCCTTTCCCGGCCAGTTCAAGTTCCTGGCGCCCGCCCTGGTACAGCGCGGACACACGGTCCACGCCCTGACCCGGACGATGGACGTGCCGGCCGGCTGGTGCGGGATCACCGTGATCCCCTACGCGCCTTCGCGCGCGCCGACCCCCGGCATCCATCCCTGGACCGCCGAATTCGAAATCAACGCGATCCATGGCGAGGCCCTGTTCCACCGGGCGCTGGCGATGAGGGCGGCGGGCTATCGCCCGGACGTGATCGTCGCCCATCCGGGCTGGGGCGACAGCCTGTTCGTGAAGGAGGTCTGGCCGCAAGCCCGGCTGGGCCTCTATTCCGAGTATTATTATCGTGCCGAAGGGGCCGATGTCGGCTTCGATCCCGAATTCCCGGCAACCGACATCGCCGACCCGTGCCGCCTGCGCCTGAAGAACGCCGCGAACCTGATGCATTTCGAGATCGCCGACGCCGGCTTCTCCCCCACCCGCTGGCAGGCCGACAGCTTTCCCCGTCTCTTCCGCGACCGCATCACCGTGGTGCATGACGGCATCGACACCGACGCGGTGGCTCCGAATCCCGACGCCCAGGCCATCCTGAACGGCACCCTCGCCTTGACGCGGGAGAACGAGGTGGTGACCTTCGTCAACCGGACCCTCGAACCCCACCGTGGGTATCACAGCTTCATGCGTGCCCTGCCGCGCCTGCTGGCCAGGCGTCCCAATGCCCACGTTCTGATCGTCGGCGGTGCCGGCACGACCTACGGCGTGCCGCCGCCGTCCGGCAACTGGCGGGACATCTTCATCGAGGAGGTGCGCGGCGCCATCCCGGACGCCGACTGGTCACGGGTGTTCTTCCTGGGCAACATCCCCTACGACCACTTCATCCCGCTGCTCCGGCTCTCCTCCGTCCACGTCTATCTGTCCTACCCCTTCGTGCTGAGCTGGAGCCTGATGGAGGCGATGAGTGCGGGTGCCGCCGTCGTCGGCAGCGATACCGCCCCTGTGCAGGAAATCGTCGAGCACGACAGGACCGGGCGGCTGGTCGATTTCTTCGACCATCGCGGGCTGGCCGACAGCGTGGCCGACCTGCTGGCCGACCGGGCGGCGCGCGACCGGCTGGGCGCCGAGGCCCGTGCCTTCATCCGCGCCAACCACGATCTGCGCACCGTCTGCCTGCCACGCCAGTTCGCCTGGATCGACGAGCTGGCGGACGGAAGGGCGTAACGCCGCTCCCGCTACCCCCGTTCCGATCCGGGCGCCCCCGTGCTCCACAGCAGTCCCAGCACCAGTCCCTTGCAGCGCGGCAGCAGGATCAGCGTCAGCACCAGGGTCAGCAGCGGCCAGATCGTCAGATGCACCCAGGTCGGCGGCTCGTAGGACTGTTCCACCGCCAGCAGGGCCGGGATCACGATATGGCCGACGATCAGGATCGTCATCCAGGGCGGCGCGTCGTCGGCGCGCAGATGGCCATAGGCCTCCCCGCAAGCCGAACAATGGTCCACCGGCTTCAGGAAATTCCGCAGAAGCCGGCCGCGCCCGCAGTTGGGACAGCAGCCGATCAGGCCACGGAACGAGGCGAGTACCCTCGACGGAGCCGCTTCGGTTCCAGCGATCATGACCACTCCTTCAGTGTTGCCCACAATATAGGCTCTTTCCGGTCCCTCCGCATCCCTGCTTGCCGCCGGGTCCGCCATGCACCGGCGCCCGACATGCCCGCCCCGATTGCCTGGCCCGATTGCCTGGCCCGATTGCCTGCCCCGATTGCCTGGCCAAACCCTGGATTTGAAACCCTGGATTTGCCTGCCGCGCTTACCCGGCCAAGGCCTCCATGGTAGGAAGGACAATCCTCGTCCCGATACCGGAGGGTTCCGCATGCCCGATGTTCCACGGCCATCCGCCCCGACTTTCCCCGCCGCGGTGCTACAGCCTTGGATTCGCTGCACTCCTGACACCGATGCCCGGGAGGGAGCGGCGGATGGAACAATGGAACGCCGCGCTTGCGATGTTTCACCCGGTTTCAAACGTTCCATTCGCCACCCCGATCCCGTGCGCCGCCGCCGCTCCTGCCGAGTTGACGCCGCAGCCCGCGCAGTCTAGGGGAAGACCTTTGCGTTCCGGAGACCAGCCAGCCATGTCCTTCACCCGTCTGTTGTGCGCCGCAGCGGCCCTCGCCGCCTTCGTCGGTCCGTTCGCCGCGCCGGTTCCGGCGCTGGCGCAGGGCAAGACCGTCGCCATCACCGCGATCGTCCAGCACCCCGCGCTGGACGCGACCCGCGACGGCGTGGTGGAGGCGCTGAAGGATGCCGGCTTCGTGCAGGGCCAGAACCTGAAGGTCGAGTACCAGAGCGCGCAGGGCAACCCGGCCACCGCCGCCCAGATCGCCCGCCAGTTCGCCGGCTCGCGTCCCGACGTGATCGTGCCGATCTCCACCCCCTCGGCCCAGGCGGTGGCTGCGGCGACCCGCGACATTCCGGTCGTCTTCACCGCGGTCACCGATCCGGTGTCGGCCCAGATGGTCAAGTCGATGGACAAGCCCGGCGCCAACATCACCGGCCTGTCAGACATGGCCCCGGTGGCCGAGCATGTCGCCCTGATCCGCGAGATTTTGCCGCAGGCCAGGCGCATCGGCGTGCTCTACAACCCCGGCGAGCCGAACTCCGTGGTGCTGGTCAAGGCGCTGAAGGACGAGGCGGCGAAGGCCGGCCTGACCGTGGTCGAGGCCTCCGTGCCGAAATCGTCGGACGCGCAGCCGGCGGTGCGCAGCCTGGTCGGCAAGGCCGATGCCGTCTACATCCCGCTCGACAACACCGTTGTCTCGGCGCTGGAGAGCGTCATCGCGGTTGGCCGGCAGGCCAAGCTGCCGATCTTCTCCGCCGACACCGACAGCGTGGCGCGCGGCACCGCCGCCTCCATCGGCTTCGATTATTTCCAGGTCGGCAAGCAGACCGGCGCCATCGTCGCCCGCGTCCTGAAGGGCGAGAAGCCGGGCGACATCCCGGTGGCGCTGGCCAAGGGCACCGACCTGTTCGTCAATCCCAAATCCGCCGCCGCCATGGGCATCACCCTGCCCGATGCGGTGGTGAAGCGCGCGACCAAGGTGGTCGGGGAGTAAGGGGCCCCGTCCCCTCCGAAGGCAAAAGCTCCCCATGACCGAAATCGCCCTCTTCGGCGCCATCGAGATCGGCCTCGTCTATGCGCTGGTCGCCATCGGCGTCTATCTGTCCTTCCGCATCCTGGACTTCCCCGACCTGACGGTCGACGGAAGCTTCCCGCTGGGGGCGGCCGTCTGCGCCGTGCTGCTGATCTCGGGCGTCAACCCGTGGCTCGCCAGCCTCGCCGCCGGGCTGGCCGGCGCCGCGGCCGGGCTGGTGACGGCGACGCTGAACGTGCGCTTCAAGATCCTGCATCTGCTCGCCAGCATCCTGACGATGATCGCGCTGTTCTCGGTCAACCTGCGGGTCATGGGGCGGCCGAACGTGGCGCTGCTGATGCAGGACACGGTGCTCACTCCCTTCTACGGGCTGGGGCTGCCGGAGCACATCGTCCGGCCGCTGGTGGTCGGGCTCGTCGTCGCGGCGGTGGTCGCCCTGCTCGCCCGTTTCCTGGCCAGCGAATTCGGGCTGGCGATGCGGGCGACCGGGGTGAACGCCCGCATGGCCCGTGCCCAGGGCGTGAACACCGACGCCCATGTCTATGCCGGCATCGCGCTGTCCAACGGGCTGACCGGGCTGGCCGGCGCGCTGTTCGCCCAGACCAACGGCTTCGCCGACGTCACCACCGGCATCGGCACCATCGTCGTCGGGCTGGCAGCCGTCATCGTCGGCGAGACCGTGCTGCCGGCCCGCGCCCTGGCGCTGGCGCTGATCGGCTGCGTCGCCGGCTCCATCCTCTACCGCCTGGCGGTACAGGTGGCGCTATCGGCCGACAGCATCGGCCTCCAGGCCTCCGACCTCAATCTGGTGACCGCGGTGCTGGTCGCCGTCGCCCTGATCCTGCCGCGCCTCAAATCCAGGGCGAAGTCCAGGACCCCCCGCAGCGCGGGAGCCGCCGAATGATCGCCATCGAGGACATCCACGTCACCTTCGGGCGCGGCACGCCGCTGGAGAAGCACGCGCTGCGCGGCATCGGCCTGGCGATCCCCGAAGGGCAGTTCGTCACCGTCATCGGCTCCAACGGCGCCGGCAAATCGACCTTCCTCGGGGCGCTCGCCGGCGACGTGCTGGCGGAGCAGGGGCGCATCTCCATCGACGGCACCGACGTCACCCGATGGGACACGCCACGCCGCGCCGGGCTGGTGGCCCGCGTCTTCCAGGATCCCATGGCCGGCAGTTGCGCCGCCCTGACGATCGAGGAGAACATGGCGCTGGCCGCCGCGCGCGGTCGCCGCCGCGGCCTGGGCCTCGCGCTGGGCGGCGACCGCCGCAAGGGCTTCCGCGACCACATCGCCGCCCTCGGGCTTGGGCTGGAGAACCGCCTGCACGACCGCATGGGGCTGCTGTCCGGCGGCCAGCGGCAGGCGGTGAGCCTGCTGATGGCGACGCTGGCCGGCTCCAAGATCCTGCTGCTCGACGAGCACACCGCGGCGCTCGACCCCGCCACCGCCGACTTCGTGCTGGACCTGACCCGGCGGATCGTCCGCGACAACCGGCTGACCACGCTGATGGTCACCCACTCGATGCGGCAGGCGCTCGACTACGGCGACCGCACGCTGATGCTGCACGAAGGCCGCGTCGTGCTGGACGTTGCCGGCGACGAGCGCGCCGGCCTCGACGTGCCGCACCTGCTGGCTCTGTTCGCCAGGCAGCGCGGCGGGGCGGAGATCAGCGACGACAGCCTGCTGATCGGCTGAGGCGCCTCACGCCCTGACCTTTTCCTCGCCGACCACATCCTCGCGATCCGCCTCGAACAGTGCCTGAAGCTCGTCCGCGGCGTCGCGCGATGTCTGGATCAGCTTGGTTTCGTCATTGTGGACCGCGTGCTGCCGGATCAGGGTGCGCTCGTCATGGGCGCGGAAGGTGTCGAGCGTCCGGACGACCTCCCCTTCCGGCAGCCCCATCCGGCGCAGCACGTCGCCGGTCAGGCTGATGCTGGAATCGAAGGTTTCGCGCACGATGTGGGTGACGCCGCGGTCCATCAGGTGGTGGACATGGCGGCGGTTGCGGGCGCGGGCGAAGATGGTCAGGTTGGGGAAATGGCGCGTCGCCAGCTCCACCACGCGCAGCGACTGCTCCATGTCGTCAAGCGCCACCACCAGCACGCTGGCCTTCTCCGCCCCGGCGGCGCGCAGGAGCTCCACGCGGGTCGGATCGCCGTAATAGGCCTTGCTGCCGAACTTGCGGACGAAGTCGACCTGGGCGGCGCTCTGCTCCAGCGCGGTGAAGGGGATGCCCCGCATGCGGAGCACGCGGCCGACCACCTGTCCGACCCGGCCGAAGCCGCAGATGATGACCTGGGGGTTGTCGTCCGGCATCGCGTCGAAGGGCCGCTTGGGCTTGGCCGACATCAGCCGCGGGACGAGCCAGCGCTCCACCGCCGCGAACAGGAAGGGGGTGGCAAGCATCGACAGGGTCACCACCAGCATGGCCGCCGATGCCTGCTCCCGCCCCATCGAACCGCCGTCGACGGCCAGCCCGAACAGGACGAAGCCGAACTCGCCGCCCTGGCTCAGCACCGTCGCCATCCGCACCGCCCCGGCCCAGGGCACGCCGGCGACGCGGGCAAGCACCAGCATCACCAGCGCCTTCGCCGCAAGCAGGACGACCGCGAGACCGAGGAAGCGGACAGGATGGTCCAGCAGGGCCGGGATGTCCGCCCCCATCCCGACCGAGACGAAGAACAGGCCGAGCAGCAAGCCCTCGAACGGTTCGATATCGGCCTGGACCTCGTGCCGGTATTCGGAATCCGACAGCAGGACGCCGGCCATGAAGGCGCCCAGCGACATCGACAGCCCGGCCTCCTCGATCAGCACGGCGGTGCCGATGACGATCAGCAGGGCGGTCGCGGTGAAGATCTCCGGCGCGCCGGCCCGGTCGACGGCGCGGAAGATCGGGCGCAGCAGGTAGCGGCCGCCGATCAGCACCCCCACCACCACGACCGCCGCCTTGGCGACGGCCATCCAAGCGCCGTCGGCCTGCGGCACCGCGCCGCTGCCGAGCAAGGGCAGCAGCGCCACCGCAGGAATGATCGCGAGATCCTGGAACAGCAGGACGGAAAAGGCATTGCGCCCGGACTGGTTGGCGAGCAGCCCGCGCTCCGCCATCATCGGCAGCGCCATCGCGGTGGAGGACAGGGCGAATCCAAAGCCCAGGACCACCGCGGTCGGCCAGGCCAGCCCGAGTCCCCAGCCGCAGAGCGCGGCGATGATCGCGCCGGTCGCCGCGACCTGCGCCCCGCCCAGCCCCAACACCGATTTGCGCATGACCCATAGCCGGGCCGGCCGCAACTCCAGCCCGATCAGGAACAGCAGCATCACCACGCCGAGTTCGGAGGCATGGGCGATCGACCCGACATTGGTCACCAGCCCCAGCCCCGCCGGCCCGACGATCAGCCCCGCGGCAAGATAGCCGAGCGGCGCACCGAATCCGAACCGCTTCGCCACCGGCACTGCGACCACCATCGCCGCCAGCAGAACCACCAACGTCACCAACTCTGCCATGTCCCCCGCCACTCCGCTTTCCGCGGAGAGACTATGGCGTGAATTCAAGGGGCAAGGCCAGACACTTGACCGTCAGTGCGGCCCTATACCTTGATGTTATTGCCTCACTCGGCCACGCGGACCATACGCGGAGCGCTGCGCGCTGCCCAGCGGGTCAACAGCAGGATGCCCGCGACCACCGCGACATAGGCGACCAGTTGCGCCTCGGTCGGGCGGTCGGTGTAACCGACCATGATGTGCAGCGCCTGCCCGATCAGGCTGTTGTCGCGCAGGAACCCGGAGGTGTCCCACAGCACGGTGCCGCCGGACATCAGGATGCCCGCCTGGGCGAGGAAGTTGACCGCGGTGGAGGCCATGCCGGCAGCCAGCAGGGTCAGCAGCCAGGTGGTGGTGGCGAACAGGTGCCGCGTCGGAATCTGCACCAACCCGGCATAGAGCAGAACCGACACCAGCGCCCCCAGCGCCATGCCGCCCAGCCCGCCGGCGGCGACTGTGGCGAGACCGCCTTCCTCCGACGCCAGGATACCGGTCAGGAACAGCACGACCTCCGACCCTTCGCGCAGCACCGCCACGCCGATGACGATCGCCAGCGCAGCCAGCGACTTCTCGCCGCTCTTGACTGCGCGTCCGACCGCCTTCATGTCGCGGGCCAGTTCGCGACCATGCTGCGCCATCCAGGCATTGTGCCAAGCCAGCATGATCACCGCGACCAGCAGCACGCCGGCATTGAACAGTTCCTGCCCGGTATCGGCGAACAGCGAGCTGATGCCATCGGCGAAGGCGGCGACGATGCAGGAGCCGACGATGCCGGCGGCGATCCCCAGCGCGACCCAACGGCCCCGCCCGGCAACGCCTTGCGTGGCGGCCAGGACGATGCCGACGATGAGGCCCGCTTCTAGGACCTCGCGAAAGACGATGATCAGACTAGCGAGCATGGTCGTCTCCGGTATGGGCAGGCGGTCAGGACCGCATCACTCGGCGATCACGGCGCCCTGCGCCGTTGCCTCATGGAACTCACCGAAGAAGGGATAGCGCCCCGGCTTCAGCGGACCGACCATGACCTTGATCTGCTTGCGCCCGCCGACGATCTTCTCGACCTTCATCTCGCCGCTCTCGAATTCTTCCGACGTGGCGTCCTGGTTGTCGACCAGCAGGGTCACCCGCTTGTTGGCGGGAATCTTCACCTCGGCGGGGTCGAACCGGTGCTCCTTGATGACGATGGTCACCATGTCATCGGCACGGGCAGGAGCCGCCTCGACCAGGGCCAGGCCGGTCAGGGCGACGGCGCAGACGGCGGAAAGCATCGAAAAACGGCGCATTCGCGGAAAACCTCGGGACTGGATGAGCGTTTGCTTCTGAAAATCATTCTCACCCCGGACACCCACGGTCAAATGAAAAGGCCCCCGCACGCACCGCAACGCACATGCGACGGAAACGCGCACCCGGCAGGAATGCGGCCGTCTTTCGAAACCCGATGATTGAGTGCGGATACCTGCGCGCAGCGCGCGTGTTCCGTTACGTCGGCTCCGACGACCCGGGAAACTGCTCCAGCCCGTCGGTGATCTCGTAATAATCGGCCTTGTCGGCGACATAGCCATGCTTCAGCGTCGTCAGGCCGGTGGGCTGGTCGAGGCTGCCCGCGGCGATCTCGATCTCCGTACTGCGGTCGCCTTTCCAGAACAGCGAAGAGCCGCAACGGCCACAGAACCCCCGCTCCGCAATGTCCGACGAGCGATACCAGGACAATGTCGCGTCGGCCTCGAAGACGACAGTGTCGCGCGGGACCGTGACGTAGGCACCGATATGGCCGTGAAAGCGCCGGCATTGGCCACAGTGACAGGTGATGACGCCATCCGGCCGCTCGACCAATAGGAAGCGGACGCCGCCGCACAGGCAGCCGCCCGAAAGTCCGGATCCCGGCCCAAATCCTGACTCGATCCCCAGCCCCTTCGAACCGACACTCATGCCACGACCTCTCCCGTGCTGGCCCGGCGCTCGACGCCATCGTCGCCGATGTCGTAATAACCGCCCTTGTGGTCGACGAAGATGTGGCGCTCGACCCATAGCCCCGTCGCATCGTCCAGGCTGCCGGCGGTCACGGTGATGCGCGGTCCGCCGTCTGCCGGAGCCCGGTCCAGCGCCTCCCAGAACAGGCCCGCACCGCACCGCACGCAGAAGCCGCGGCGCGCCCGGTCGGAGGACGCGTACCACGACAGCGTATCCTGCGAGAGAAGACGCAATGCCGCACGCGGCAAGCCGGTGTAGGCACCGACATGGCTGTGCTGACGCCTGCACTGGGCGCAATGGCAGAAGGAGATCGGCTCCGGCCGGGTGTCGAGGGCATAGCGCACGCCGCCGCACAGACAGCCGCCGGTCCAGACCCGGTCTTCCTCGAAGCCATCCCGACGACCATCGGCCATCGCTCAGCCCTGCCAGAAGGGCTTGTGGGCTTCCTGCTCCGCATCGGCACGGGAAATGCCGATGTCGGACAGCAGGTGGTCGGGCAGAGCCTCCAGCGCCCGGCGCTGCCGGCGCCGCTCGCTCCAGGTCGCGAAGCGGTCGAACAGGGAGACCAGCCAGTCCCCCAGGCCGGTGCCGGAGCGGACCGGGGTACGGGCGGACAGCGTGGCGCTGGAGAGGGACGACTGCGTTCCGTGAGCCATGATCGGGTCTCCTCCGACAGATGGGGAGCGGGGCTTCGGCCTCGTCGCTCCGGTTCATGTGATCGTTTGCGAAACCGAGGATGGGGCAGACGCCGCTTGCCGACAAACGACGCTTTCTCATAGAATCGATTAGCTCTCCTAATCCGATTCCCCTCCTCCGGTACGCCCCCGCATGTCACGCCGCCTGCCCCCGCTGAACGCGCTGCGCGCCTTCGAAGCCGCTGCACGTCATCTTTCCTTCACCAAAGCCGCCGACGAGTTGCATGTGACGCAGGCAGCGGTCAGCCACCAGATCAAGGCGCTGGAGGAATGGCTCGGATTACCGCTGTTTCGTCGAATGAACCGCGCGCTCGCCCTGACGGAGGCCGGCCAGAGCTACCTGCCGCCGGTCCGCGAGGCGATGGACACGCTGTCACAGGCAACCGACCGGCTGATCCGCGCCGACAGCAGCGGCACGCTGACCATTTCCACCATGCCCAGCTTCGCGTCGAAATGGCTGGTGCCGCGGCTGATGCGCTTCCAGAAACGCCATCCTGAAATGGACGTGCGGGTCCACAGCACGGCACAGGTGGTGGATTTCGCCCGCCACGACGTCGACCTTGCGATCCGCTTCGGCAACGGCCTGTGGCCGGACCTGAGGGTGGAGCGGCTTTTGACGGAGGAGATCTTTCCGGTCGGCCACCCGTCTCTGCTCGCCGGCGACCGTCCGCTGGTCAATCCAGACGATCTGCGGCACCACACGCTGCTACATGACGATTACAATATTTCCTGGACCGTGTGGTGCCGGGCAGCGGGAATCGAGGGGGTGGACACCGAACGCGGCCTGCGGTTCGACGATTCCTCCTTCACCCTGCAGGCGGCGATCAACGGCCACGGGATCGCGCTCGCCCGCGGCGTGCTGGTCGCCGACGACATCGCCGCCGGACGGCTGGTGCGGCTGTTCGAGGTACGGCTGCCCGGCAGCCTCGCCTATTATGTTGTGGCGCCGCAGCATTACTTTTCCCGGCCGAAGGTGAAGGCCTTTCGCGACTGGCTGTTCGACGAGGCGGGAACGGCCTGAAAAGCGCCGGCGAAGCCTTGCCGCAGCCGTCGGCTTGAACGGCTTGCGGGCGCCCATGCGCGCTCCTATAGTCCGCGCCCATGAGCGCGAACCCGTCCCCCGACACGGTCTTCCCGCACCGCCATCTCCTCGGTATCGAGGGGCTGCGGGCCGGCGAGATCACCCAGATCCTCGACCTTGCCGACGGCTATGTCGAGCAGAACCGCCGTCCCGTGAAGAAGTCCAACCTGTTGGACGGCCGCACGCAGGTGAACCTGTTCTTCGAGAACTCCACCCGCACCCGCACCAGCTTCGAGCTGGCGGGCAAGCGGCTGGGCGCCGACGTGATCAACATGTCGACCGACAGCAGTTCGGTGAAGAAGGGCGAAACCCTGATCGACACGGCGATGACGCTGAACGCCATGCACCTTGATGCGCTGGTGGTGCGCCATGCCGATTCTGGCGCGGTCAAACTGCTGGCCGACAAGGTCAACTGCTCGGTCATCAATGCAGGCGACGGCCACCACGAGCACCCGACCCAGGCGCTTCTCGACGCGCTGGCGATCCGCCGCCGCCTCGGCCGGCTGGACGGGCTGATCGTGGCGATCTGCGGCGACATCCTGCACAGCCGCGTCGCGCGCTCCAATATCCATCTGCTGAACGCGATGGGCGCCCGGGTGCGCTGCGTCGCGCCGCCGACGCTGCTGCCCTCGCAGATCGAGCGGCTAGGCGTCGAGGTTCATCATTCGATGAAGACCGGCCTGCGCGATGCCGACGTGGTGATGATGCTGCGCCTGCAAACCGAGCGGATGAGCGGCCAGTACGTCCCCTCGACCCGCGAGTATTTCTACTTCTATGGCCTCGATTACGAAAAGCTGGAGGTGGCGAAGCCCGACGCGGTCATCATGCATCCCGGCCCGATGAACCGCGGCGTCGAGATCGACTCGGAAGTCGCCGACGACCTAAAGCGTTCGATGATCCTCGATCAGGTGGAATTGGGCGTGGCCGTCCGCATGGCCGTGCTCGACCTGCTGACCCGTGAACGCCGCCAGTCCGACCTTGCGGGAGCCGCCCGATGAGTGCTCCGATGAATGCCCCTACTGTCTATCGCAACGCCCGCCTGCTCGATCCGGCCACCGGCCTCGACCAGCATGGTGACCTGCTGATCGACGGCGAGAGGATCGCCGATTTCGGCCCAGGCCTGTTCAACGACTCTACGCCCGAGGGTGCGGAGGTGATCGACCTTGCCGGACGGTGCCTCGCCCCCGGGCTCGTCGACATGCGCGTGCTGATCGGTGAGCCGGGCGAAGAGGAAAAGGACACGATCAAGAGCGCGTCGCGCGCCGCGGCTGCCGGCGGCATCACCGCCATGGCGCTGCTGCCGAACACCGACCCGGTCCTGGACGAAGTTGCCGGGCTGGAGTTCATCGCCCGGCGTGCCCGCGAGGTGAAGCTGGTCAAGGTGTTCGCCTATGGCTCGGCCACCCGCGGCACCGAAGGCAACGAGATCACCGAGATGGGCCTGCTGAGCCATGCCGGTGCGGTCGCCTTCACCGACGGCACCAAGGCCATCGTCAGCGCCAAGACGATGCGCCGGGCCCTGAGCTATGCCAAGACCTTCGGCAAGCTGATCGTCCAGCATCCCGAGGAGCCGTCGCTGGCATCGGGCGGCATGATGAATTCCGGCGAGATCGCCACCCGTCTCGGCCTGGTCGGCATCCCGCGCGAGGCCGAGATCATCATGATCGAGCGCGACCTGCGGCTTGCCGAGCTGACCGGCGGGCGCCTGCACTTCGCCCATGTCACCACTTCCGAGTCTGTCGACCTGATCCGCCGGGCCAAGGCGCGCGGGCTGACGGTGACCTGCGACACCGCCCCGCATTACTTCGCCCTGACCGAAACCGACGTCGGCGATTACCGCACCTATGCCAAGGTTTCGCCGCCGTTGCGCGGCGAGATGGACCGCCGGGCGGTGGTGGAGGGACTGGCCGACGGCACCATCGATGCCATCGCGTCCGACCATGTGCCGCAGGACCAGGACCAGAAGCGCCTACCCTTCGCCCAGGCCGCCTGTGGCGTGATCGGGCTGGAAACCCTGTTCCCGCTGACGCTGGAACTTGTACACAAGGGCAGGATGCCGCTGCTGAAGGCGCTGGCCTGCGTCACCTCGAACCCTGCCCGGATTCTCGACCTGCCGCTCGGCCGGATCGTCAAGGGGGGGGCGGCCGATCTGGTCGCCTTCGACCTGGACGTGCCGTGGCAGATCGACGTCAGCCGCTTCAAGTCGAAGTCGAAAAACTCGCCCTTCGAGAACCGTCCAGTCCAAGGCCGGCCGTTGCGCACCGTCGTAGACGGCCGCACGGTCTGGCAGGCGGAGGATTGATCCGGTGCTGACTCTCGTGCTTGCCGCCCTGCTGGGCTACCTGCTGGGCTCGATCCCCTTCGGGCTGGTGCTGACCCGGATGGCCGGTCTGGGCGACATCCGCCAGATCGGCTCCGGCAATATCGGCGCAACCAACGTGTTGCGCACCGGCAACAAGCCGCTGGCGCTGGCGACCCTGCTGCTAGACAGCGGCAAGGGCGCCATCGCCGCGCTGCTGGCGCTGTGGTGGAGCGGCCCCGAAGCGGCGGTGCTGGCCGCGGGCGGCGCCATGCTGGGCCACAGCTTCCCGGTGTGGCTCGGCTTCAAGGGCGGCAAGGGTGTGGCGACGGCGCTCGGCGTACTGCTGGCCGTATCCTGGCCGGTCGGCCTGCTGGCCTGCCTGACCTGGCTGGTCATGGCGGCACTGTTCCGCATCTCGTCGCTGTCGGCACTGACGGCACTGGGCATCAGCCCGTTGACCGGTTGGTATTTCGGCGGACCGCTGGTGGCAGGCCTGTGCCTGTTCATCGCAATCCTGGTCTTCATCCGCCACGAGGCGAACATCCGCCGCCTGCTAAAGGGCGAGGAACCGAAGATCGGCGCCGGCAAGAAGAAGTCGGCCTAGGCCCGTATCACATCCCGGCGGCAGTGGCGTGCAGGCTTACCACCGTGCCGCCTCGCCGCTGCGCCGGCATGCGGTCTTCACCGGCATTCACCACCAGGGACAGGTAGCGCAGGCAGCTCACCCGCAGGAAGGACGCCAGATTGGGCACCTCGCCGCGGAATTCGACAATCTCGTCATAGAGCTTGGCGATCAGCTGGTTCGTGGTCATGCCGTCTCGCGCGGCGATCTCGGCCAGCACATCCCAGAACAGCGCTTCGAGCCGGATCGTGGTGACGACACCATGGATTCTGACCGAACGCGAACGCGGCTCGTACAGGATCGGGTCGGCCTTGACGTAGATCTCGCACATCGGCGGCACCCTCCCGGTCAAGCGGAAGGGACGGCGGCAGGATTGCGGCCGCCCCTGACCATGCACCACGATCACATCACAGTTCGATGCGGGTTCCCAGCGCGGCGATGAAGCGCGACATCCAGGCGGGATGGGCCGGCCAGGCCGGGGCGGTGATCAGGTTCCCCTCGGTCACCGCATCGTCGATGGCGATGTCGGCATACTCGCCGCCGGCAAGCTCCACCTCCGGCCGGCAGGCGGGATAGGCCGAAACCCGCCGCCCCTTCAACACACCGGCAGCAGCCAGCAACTGGGCGCCATGGCAGACTGCGGCGATGGGCTTGCCGGCGGCATCGAACTCCCTGACGAGCGCCAGCACCGCTGGATTGAGCCGCAGATATTCCGGAGCCCGGCCGCCCGGAATCACCAGGGCGTCGTAGGAGCCCGCGGTCACAGTCTCGAAGCTGGCGTTGAGCGTGAAGTTATGGCCGCGCTTCTCGCTATAGGTCTGGTCGCCCTCGAAATCATGGATCGCGGTGGCAACGCGGTCGCCCGCTGTCTTGCCGGGACAGACCGCATGGACCACATGGCCGACCGCGAGCAGGGTCTGGAACGGCACCATGGTTTCGTAATCCTCGGCATAGTCGCCCACCAGCATCAGAATGGTCTTCGCCGCCATCGCATCCTCCCGTGATCGGTGGAAATCCATTTGCGGGACGGATTGTAGGGCGCCGAACGGCCCGGCAGGTAACAGCGGGCTATGACGGCGGGATTTTCCGGCCCCCTGGCTTCCGGCTCGGGATGCCCTACTCCACCGGCCGCAGCAAGGCACCCTGGCGCAGCAGTTCCGTCTGCACCATGCGATGATGCATGTCGCGCGGCTGTTCGCCCCGCTTGACCGCGAAGGCGGCACAGACGCCGGCGGCCTGTCCGGTCGCCATGCAGGTGGGAGTGACGCGGTAGGAGGAATGGGCCTCGTGGCTGCCGGAGATGCAGCGTCCGGCCACCAGCAGATTGTCCACGCCGACAGGCAGCAGGGCACGCAACGGCACTTCGTACCATTCGCCGGTCGGCACACGCTTCAGGGTCGTGCCCTTGCCGGTCGGGCTGTGGATGTCGACGGGGTAGGTCCCGCGCGCCACCGCATCCTCGAACTTGGCCGCGCCCAGCACGTCGTCGGCACTCATGCGGTAACGGCCGACGATCCGCCGCGTCTCGCGCACGCCGACGGCAACGCCGGTCTGGCAGATATGGGAATCGGCGAAACCCGGCACGTATTTCTTCATGAACGCCGCGATCTGCGCCGCCTGCCGCCGGCTTTCCCATTCGGCGCGGGTCAGGTCGAAGACGTCCGTGCCCAGCACGCCGGTCACCCGCGTGCAGTTCAGCGCCACCTCGTCCGGATGGGTGGTGCCGAAGAACAGGATGTCCTCGCGGGTCAGCGACAGATCGCCGTTGGCGGTGGCCTTCGACACCAGATCCCACAATCCATGCACGCCCCGCCACTGGGTCGGATTCTCATGCACGAATCCGGAAAACCGGCCATGGTCGAAGCCGGCCATGCGGAACATCAGCGTCATCGGCTGGGTCAGCCCATCCTCGTCACGGCCGATCTCATATTCGGCACCGGACAGGGCGGCGATATCTCCGTCGCCGGTGCCGTCGACGATGGTTCCGGCCTCGATCACCAACGGGCCGGACTTCGTTTCGAAGACGACGCCGGTCGGCCGGCCGCGCTCCCCCACGATGCCGGACGCGAAGGCATGCAACAGCACCCGCACCCCGGCATCGTCCAGGATCTCCTGCGACACCGCCTTCAGGATTTCCGGGTCGAAGGGCACGGTGAATCCGGTATCGGACGACGGAGCGATGGCACCATGCGCGGCATAAAGCCGCCCGAGGAACGCTGCCAGCGCCCCGCCGACCACCGGCTCGCCGGGGCCATGGTCCTGCGGCATCAGCCTGGTGTTGTCGACGACGGCGACCGATCCGCGCCGGGTATAGAAACTCATCCAGGGCATGACCAAAGCCACCGTGGCATTGCCGCCCAGAAAGCCGTAGCGCTCGACCAGGATGGTGTCGGCCCCCGCCTGCGATGCTCCCATCGCCGCGGCCATTCCTGCCGGACCTCCACCGACGACCAGCACGTCGCAACGGCCGACCCGCGTGGCGATACGCGGTGGCAGGATGACTGTGGCCGGGTCGGCGGGCAGTGTCAGGACGGGCACGATTCGATCTCCCTGGGGTTTTTCGGTTCGTTCAACGCCGCCTGAGCGGCATCACTCCTCACCGCGCGTGGCCAGCGGCGCCGTGCGACGGGCAAGCTCCTGCAGGCGCGGTACATTTTCGCGCAGCAGCGCCTGCTGATCGGCGCGGTGATCCCACAGCCGGTCGAGATCGGCCAGAAAGGTGCCGGCCGTCGTATGGGCAACGGTGGAGCGCGGTTCCAGCCCCAGCGAAGTCAGGAAGTCCGCCACCTTGGAGGCATAGGGCAAAGCCATCACCGGCGTGCCGGATATGGCCGCGAAGATCAGAAAATGCAGCCGCATCCCCACGGCGAGATGCAGATGCTCCATCAAGCCGAGGATCTGCCGCGGTCCGTACCGGTATTTCAGCAGATGGGCCCGCTCCGGCAGGCTCATACGCCCCATCACCCGATGGGCCTCGCGCACATCGGCGCGCTCCATCGGTACGAACAGCACGTCGGCCTCGAACCGTTCGGTCATGAAATCGGCGGCCTCGGCCAACAGCTGGTGGTAGGCGGCCTCCGACAGATCCGGTGCAGCCCCCCCGCGTTCGCGCACCGACAGGCCGATCAGCGGCCGGTCACGGGGAATGCCGGCTTCCGCCAGCATTTCGGCGCTGAAGGGGTCGGGAGTCAGCAGCAGGGCCGGATCGGCGGTGACCTCAACCGGGACGCGGACGCCGATCTCCTCGATCAGCCGCTTGGCACTTTGTTCACGCACGGTGATTCCATCCATGCGGTCGAGTCCGTCGCGCACCGCATCGCGCTCGACCTGATGTTTCAACGGGCCGACCCCGATGGCGAAGGTGCGGGTCGGTATGCCAAAGCGCTGGGCGATGACGACTTCGCGCAGATAGGTTTGGGCCTCGCTGTCATAGAGGATGCCGCCGCCGCCCAGCAGCAGCAGGTCCAGCCGCTCGACCTCCGGCATGATCTCATCCCGTGTCGCTTCACGAGGATTCAACACACGGTCGACCGCGTGGTTGGCGCGGGTGTGTTCCGCATCGCGGGTGAAGACGACGATCTCGACCTCCGGTACGGTCGCCCGCAATTGCTCCACGGCGGCGGTGAGGATCGCCTCATCTCCCAGGTTCAGACCACCATAAGACCCGGAAATCCCGATCACCTTCATCTTGCTCCACCCCCGATCTCGCTGGGAGGCGCCCGGTCATGCGGAAGCGCTGCCGGGAAGAACCGCTTGCGAACAGGCAAAGTTCCCATCGCATGCATTATGCGGGGGGCCGTCATGCAGTGGTCGGATGCGCCGGCTGGCATTCGAAATTTGTCGAATGGCGATGGTGGAAAGTGGGCCGGACACGGGGGTCATCGGCGTCTAAGTTGATATACTAGAATATTAAAAATGCACGACTGACCGCCAATCCCTGTCCGATCCCAAGAATACTGCGCCTCTCATAATTCAAGAAAGAATTTTCATATTCTTACTCGCAATAGAAAATAATATAAAAATCAATTATAAGTAGCAAAATGAACTTTTTTATCATGGAGACCATGCCGGTCTATTGCTATTTTGACTAGAGTCGAAAATATTTTCGTATATCATCATTGCGGACCGATGAATAAAAACATCGGCCTTTCCCTTTCCATTCTTTTAATCACTCGACAGCATATGAAGTCACGCATGAGCGCCTGTTTGGGGCTCGGTGGACCGGCAGGCAAACCAATGAAAATGGATGGAACGGGGGCCTTTTAGACGATGGGTGGCTTAAAGATTCGCGCGCGGGTGACAGCCGGTTTCGGTGTGATCGTCCTCCTCCTTCTCATACTCGGTATCGTGTCCTGGCATTCGGCCCAGCGTTCCAGCGACTCCCTGAACGAGTTCTCCGATCAAGGTTTGATCGTGGAAAAGATGCAGCACGTCGACCTCTCCGTTCTGCGCGGCCGAATGGCCTTCCTGCGATACATGGCAGAACCCAAGCTGGAAAACTCGGAAGGTCTCTTTACCGAAATGGCGAATGCCGAACGTGAATTGTCGGCCGCCAAGCCGATGATGCCGGACGATGCCGCCCGCAAGCGGCTCGACGAGGTGTCGGTTAATCTCCAAGCCTATGCGGCGGCTGCGCTCGACTACCGGGACCGCCGCGGCGAACTGGAACGGCTGAACCGGGAGATCGTCTACGACGCGGGCTCCAGCCTGCGAGCCCTGCTGGTCGAAATGCGTACGGCTGAGGAGAACACCGATCATTACGGCACAATCGTCACGCTGAACAAGATCAGTGAAGCGGTCTGGACCAGTCGAATCCTGGCCTTCCGCCTGCTGGCCGGCGATAGGGAGTATGGTTTCGACCGCGTGATCGCACGCCTCACCGAAGCTTCCGATTCGATGAAGGACGTGACCGGCATGCCACTGGCGGACGGTCAGTTGGCGCGGATCGACGCAGCCCGCGCACTGTTTGCGAAGTTCGCGGCCGGATTGAAGGCGATGGAAGGCCATATGACCGCGATGGCCGAGATCACCGACAAGCGACTGTCACCCACCGGCACGGCAATCGGCAGGCAATTGCAGGCTATCCGCGAGACGATCGGCGCCGGCCAGTCGGCTTTGCGCAAGGAAGCTCAGGAGACGGCCAACGCCGCCGAATCCCTGTCCCTGATCCTGACGCCCGCCGCAGCCGCGCTGGCAATCCTGCTGGCATGGCTGATCGGCCGCAGCGTCGCCACTCCGGTTCTCGCCATGACTTCCGCCATGGGCCTTCTGGCGGAAGGCGACCTCGAGGTCGAAATCCCCGCCACCGACCGCCGGGACGAAATCGGCGCGATGGCCGCCGCGGTCCAGATCTTCCGCGACAACATGATACGGACCCGGCGGGTGGAGCAGGAGGCCAAGGAGGCCGAAGTCCGCGCTTCGGAGATTCAGCGCACCGCCATGTTGCAGATGGCCGCTCGGTTCGAAGGAAGCGTCCAGGGCATCGTCGAGACGGTGGCTTCGGCGGCAACCGAGATGCAGGGTGCCGCATCCGCCATGTCCTCGACTGCCGATCAGACCAACGTGCAGGCCTCCAGCGTCGCGGCGGCAGCCGAGCAGGCGTCGACCAACGTCCAGACCGTGGCCGCGGCAACGGAAGAGCTGTCCGCCTCCATCGCCGAGATCGGCCGGCAGGTTACCACCTCCACCCAGGTCGCCGCCCGGGCGGTGGAGGATGCACGCCGCACCGGCGAGGCGATCGACGGGCTGGTGCAGGCCGCCCAGCAGATCGAGCAGGTGGTGGTGCTCATCAACTCCATCGCCGGCCAGACAAACCTGCTGGCGCTGAATGCGACCATCGAGGCGGCCCGCGCCGGTGAAGCCGGCAAAGGATTCGCCGTCGTCGCCAGCGAGGTGAAGCAGCTCGCCAACCAGACCGCTCGCGCAACGGAAGACATCCAGGTCAAGGTGAAGGAGATCCAGGCTGCCTCCATCGGTGCGCAGGCCGCCATCACCGGCATCGCCGGCACCATCGACCGGATCAGCGACATCTCGACCGGAATCGCCGCGGCGATCGAGGAACAGAATGCCGCCACCGGCGATATCGCCAGCAACGTCGCGCAGGCTGCACGCGGCACCGGCGAGGTGTCCTCCAACATCCTGGGCGTCAATCAGGCGGCATCGGAAACCGGATCGGCGGCGGGTCAGGTCCTGCACGCGGCCGGCGGCCTTGCCCGCGAAGCCGAGCGGCTGCGTCAGGAAGTTCAGAATTTCGTTGCGACGATCCGGGCGGCCTGACGGGGCATCCGCCCTCGCGTCGCCGACGGCAAGCCCTTGCGGCGGGGAGGCCCCTCCCCGCTGTTACCTTTTGTATCAGCTTGATTTCATTCCGCGTTCCACGAACCCCGTCCGGCAGCATTTCACCCACCAGGGGAAAGACAACCGATGCAGCCATGCGCTATGCTGCACGGCAATCCGGGGTACGAACAAGCAACCCGGCAGATAAGCCGGCTGCTTGATGCCGGCTGGAAACCAGACGCTGAGGGAATCGAGAATGGACACTCCGCTGTGGAGCCCGAGTGAGGAACGCGTCGCGCAGGCCAACCTGACCGCCTTCCGGGAAGCGGCGAACGCGCGTTTCGGATTGCGGCTCGACGGTTACGAAGCGCTATACAACTGGTCCATCGCCGAGAAGGAACGGTTCTGGCGTTTCCTGTGGGAGTGGGCGGGACTGACCGGCGACCTGGGTGCCGTCGACCTGCTGGACGGCAACAGGATGCCGGGCGCCCGCTGGTTCCCGGAAGCGCGCCTCAGCTATGCCGAGAACCTGCTGGCCGGGGCGCCCGCCGACGATGCCGTGGTCTTCTGGGGCGAGGACAAGGTGAAATACCGCTGGAGCGGCGCCGAGTTGAGGGCCACCGTCTCCCGGCTCCAGCAGGCGCTGAGGGCGCAGGGGGTCGGCAAGGGCGACCGCGTCGCAGCCATCATGCCCAACATGCCGGAAACACTCGCGGCGATGGTCGCCACCACCAGCCTGGGCGCGGTCTGGTCATCCTGCTCGCCGGATTTCGGCATCCAGGGCATCACCGACCGCTTCGGCCAGATCGAGCCGAAGGTGGTCTTCGCCCCCGATGCCTACTGGTACAATGGCAAGAGCCACGACGTCCGCGCCAAGCTGGTCGAGGTGCTGAAGGACCTGCCGACCGTCGTCGCCACCGTCATCGTTCCTTATGTCGAACAGACGCCGGATGTGTCGATGATTCCGGGTGCCGTCGGCTTCCAGGACTTCATGGCGCCCCATCCGGCGGCCGAACCGGTGTTCGAGCGGGTCGCCTTCGACCACCCGCTGTTCATCCTCTATTCCTCCGGTACCACTGGAAAGCCGAAATGCATCGTCCACGGCACCGGCGGCTCCATCCTTCAGCATGTGAAGGAACACCGGCTGCATTGCGACCTGAAACACGGCGACCGGTTGTTCTACTTCACCACCTGCGGCTGGATGATGTGGAACTGGCTGGTGAGCGGGCTGGCCAGCGGCACGACGCTGGTCCTCTATGACGGATCGCCCTTCGCGCCGGACGGCAACATCCTGTTCGACTATGCCGAAGCCGAGAAGGTGACCCTGTTCGGCACCTCGGCCAAGTTCATCCAGTCGCTCGAGAAGTCGGGATTGGAGCCGATCAGGACCCACCCGCTGACAAACCTGCGGACGCTGACCTCCACCGGTTCGCCGTTGATGCCGGAGAATTTCGAGTTCGTCTACCGCGCGATCAAACAGAATGTCCATCTCGCCTCGATCAGCGGCGGAACCGACATCATGTCCTGCTTCGTGCTGGGCAACCCGATCGCTCCGGTCTGGAAAGGAGAGATCCAGACCCGTGGACTTGGCATGGCGGTGGAAGCGTTCGACGACAACGGCGTGGCGGTGCGCGGCGAGAAGGGTGAATTGGTCTGTACCCGTCCCTTCCCCAGCATGCCGATCGGATTCTGGGCCGATCCCGACGGTTCCAAATACCGCGCCGCCTATTTCGACCGCTTCCCCGACATCTGGGTCCATGGCGACTTCATAGAGCAGACCGAACATGGCGGCTGGGTGATCTACGGCCGGTCGGACACGGTGTTGAACCCCGGCGGCGTGCGCATCGGCACGGCGGAGATCTACCGCCAAGTCGAACAGCTGCCGGAGATCATGGAGGCGGTCTGCATCGGACAGGAATGGGACGGCGACGTCCGCGTCGTGCTGTTCGTCGTCTTGCGCGAGGGCATGACGCTTGACGAGAGCCTTGCCGCAGCCATCCGCAAGCGGATCAAGGACAATTGCTCTCCCCGCCACGTCCCGGCGAAGATCGTGCAGGTCACCGACATCCCGCGCACCCGTTCCGGCAAGATCACCGAACTGGCGGTGCGCGATGCGGTCCACGGACGCCCGATCAAGAACACCGAGGCGCTGTCCAATCCGCAGGCCCTCGACGAGTTCCGCGAACGGTCCGAATTGAGCGGTGCTTGATGTGGCGCCGCCGCTGTTCCTGGATCTCGACGGAGTGCTGGCCGACTTCGACCGCGGCGTCGTCGCGGTTACCGGCAGGCGCCCGGAGCAACTGGCGATGAAGGAGATGTGGCGGGCCCTGTCCCGCCACGCCGACTTCTTCGGCACCTTGGAGTTCATGCACGACGCGCAGGAACTGTGGAGCTTCTGCGCGCCGCACCGGCCGACCATCCTGACCGGGCTGCCGCTCGGCAGTTGGGCTCCCGACCAGAAGATGCGCTGGGTTGCCCGGATGCTTGGCGCGGACGTGCCGGTCATCACCTGCATGGCCCGCGATAAGGCCCTGCACGCCACCCCCGGTGCGGTTCTCGTCGACGACCGCGAGAAGGCCCGCAAGCCCTGGGAGGCGGCGGGCGGCCGTTTCGTCCTTCATCGCAACGCCTCGGATAGCATCGCCGAACTGATGAAGCTGGGCTTCTGAAGGGCGGCAACGATGCGATCGCACTGCATCATGCATCGCTGCTGCCCATTCAGGCCATGGCGTCACCCAGCCTCAGCGGTCCGATCCTCGCGACTGGTTTTCCATAGGGACACCAGAACGCCGCCTGCGATCAGGGCGAAGGTCACGCCCAATGCGATCAGCGGATCCGGCTTGGCGACCAGCTGGGTGTAGAAGATCTTGCCGCCGATGAAGACCAGTACCAGTGCCAGAGCGTATTTGAGATAGCGGAAGCGGTGGACCATGGCGGCGAGCGCGAAATAGAGCGCACGCAGTCCCAGGATCGCGAAGATGTTGCTGGTGTAGACCAGATAAGGGTCGGTGGTGATGGCAAAGATCGCCGGAACGCTGTCGACCGCAAAGACCAGATCGGCAAGTTCCACCATGACCAGCGCCAGCAGGAGGGGAGTCGCCGTCCAGCGCAGCGCACCGCCCTCGCCTGCCGGCTCCTTCACCAAGAAGTGGTGGCCGTGGAAACGGTCGGTGACACGGATGCGTCTCTTCAGGAAGCGCAGCACCGCATTGTCGCCGATGTTCATTTCCTCATCCGACGCGAACAGCATCTTGATGCCGGTCAGCAGCAGGAATGCGCCGAACACGTAAAGAATCCAGTGGAATTCGGCAACCAGGGCCGCGCCGGCGCCGATCATCAGGCCGCGCAGCACGATCACGCCCAGGATACCCCAAAACAGCACCCTGTGCTGCAATTCGCGCGGAACTGCGAAGTAGCTGAAGATCAGCGATATGACGAAGACGTTGTCGAGCGACAGGCTTTTTTCGACGAAGAAGCCCGTATAGTATTGAAGACCGGCTTCGCCCCCCATCGACCACCAGATCCAGCCGCCGAACAACATGGCGACGGCAATGTAGAAGGCCGACAGCTTCAAACTCTCGCCGACCCCGATGACATGGTCGCGCCGGTTCAGGACACCCAGATCGAGAACCAGCAGCGACAGGACAACACCAACGAAAATCAGCCAAATCCAGATTGGTTTTCCCAAAAATTCGAGGAAAACCATTGTCATTATACCGTCCATCGCAAGATCCACTTGATGACGCTGCGTCAGCGGAGTGATCAAGCGGTTCCGACATCACGACCGACGCCTCGGTCGCCAGAGGGGCCCGGACCCGTACTTTCCGGCAGATGGTGTCGGCTTGGATCAGGTCAAGATGCCCGAAGACCGCCACCGCGTCATCCCAATCAAAATACATCCAGCCAACAGCCGCATCTTTGCGAGTCGCGACGCACATCTCCGTCGAAGTCAGAAAGACCGCGGCCGGGGGTGCTTCACGGGCTTCGGGACTCGGGTCTTGATGCAACGCCGCCACAGATGGGGAACGAAGAGCGGGCAAGAAAAACACCGGCGGTTGCCCAATCTGTGTTCGCTCTTGTGCGGATGGTGCCGTTCTGCCAATAACTCCGAAAAACCGAAACCAAACCGACCAAATGGAGTTTTGCATGAACCAGGCCGAACTGATCGAAACCGTCGCCACCAATGCCGGCATCAAGAAGGCCGACGCGGCCAAGGTCGTTCAGGCGGTGTTCGAGGGCATCTCCGGCGCGCTGGGCCGGGGCGAGGACGTGCGTCTGGCCGGTTTCGGCATTTTCGAGGTGGCCGAGCGTGCCGCCCGTGAAGGCCGCAACCCGCGTACCGGCGAAGTCGTTGCCATCGCCGCGTCGAAGGCTCCGAAATTCAAGCCGGCCAAGCAGCTGCGCGATCTGGTGAACGGCTGACCCGCACGCCACCTTTGCCGTTGGGGAGCGCCGCCATGAGCATCGATCAAACTGAACTGCAATCGTTGACCGCCAGGGTCGTCGCCGCCTATGTCGGCAACAACTCGGTGCCGGTCCAGGATCTGCCCACGCTGATCAACAGCGTGCAGGCTGCCTTCCGTGGCCTGGGCGACGACAAGCCCGTTCAGGCCAAGGCCGAACTGGTTCCGGCCGTTGCCATCAAGAAGTCGGTTACCCCGGAATACATCGTCTGTCTGGAAGATGGAAAGAAGCTGAAGATGCTGAAACGGCATCTGAAGACCGTCTATGACATGACGCCGGACGAATATCGCGCCAAGTGGGCGCTTCCGCCGGAATATCCGATGGTTGCGCCGAACTATGCCAAGGCGCGTTCGGAGATGGCGACCAAGCTCGGCCTTGGCCGCAAGCGCGCGGCGGCCGAGTAGCCCGCTTCGACTCTCAACCTCGACTGGAAAGGACGCACCCCGGTGGGTGTGTCCTTTTCCGTTTGATGTTCCACGGCGACCTTTGAATGCAACGCGGTCGACAGGCTTCATCGATCAGCGCGCCGTCATCACGGATTACCTCCAAACCGGTTCACTGGCCTATGACCAAGGTTCAGGTGGCGAAGTGGATCGGCCTTCCCATCTAGGGTTCTTGGTTCAGGGGAGGTCCTATCCCCTACTTCGCAGCAGAGGCATAGTAACCTCTCCTCACCCAGGCCGACATTCGGCCGATGCAGTTCGCGGGTGCGGCACCGGACAACGGACCGGCGGAGAAAAATGACGGAAGTCCCGGGGCCGCCACCTGCCCAAACGATCATCGGCGGAAGGTCAGAGGTCATAGGATCGCCCCCCCTCCCGGTCCGCCGGTGTGGGTGGAGGAAGAGCCTGGGTATACGCCGAAAAACTGCCGGGACACGCCCTTTACAGGCTTGATCCGTTTGGTTTGCGCGGCCACATTTACAGTGTCGAAAGGACGCAGTTCCTTGGCGACACCCGGCAAAATACAAACCCTACAACAGCCAAAGCCGCAGAGACGGACGAAATTCCTGCGTCCGCCAATGGATCATCGCCTCTCGGGCGATCTCCGCCATGGGCCCCGACAAGGGGCCGGTCCCTGTCGCGGGCCGCCCCAGGAAGCGTTGGAGAGGAGGCATTCGCGTGCTGAAGAAACTGCTGACCGGTGAAAACGCCAGCCTGACCCGCTACATTGAAGAATCGAAGCGCTTCCCCATCCTCGCACCGGATGTCGAGCGCGATCTTGCCATCGCATGGCGGGAGCGTGGAAGTCCGCAGGCGCTGGAACAGCTCGTAGGCAGCCATCTGCGTCTCGTGATCAAGATCGCCCGCGGCTTTGGCGGGTATGGCCTGCCGCTGGTCGACCTGGTGGCGGAAGGCAATGTCGGCCTGATGCAGGCAGCTCAGAAATTCGATCCGCAGCGCGGCTTCCGCTTCGCCACCTACGCCACTTGGTGGATCCGGGCTGCGATCCAGGAATATATCCTGCACAGCTGGTCCCTGGTGAAGATGGGCACGACCGCTGCGCAGAAGAAGCTCTTCTTCAATCTGCGCCGTCTGAAGAGCCAGATGGCCGAGTTGGAACAGGGCGACCTCTCGCCGGAGACGGTGGCGACCATCGCCGCCGAACTGGATGTGCCGGAGACAGAGGTGGTGGAGATGAACCGCCGGCTTGCCGCCAACGACAGTTCGCTCGACGCCACGCTATCGAGCGACGGCGAGACGAACTGGCTGGAACTCCTGGCCGATGACCGCCCCACCCAGGACACCATGCTGGCCGAAGCCGACGAATTGGCGCTGCGCCGCCGCTTGGTCGGGCAGGCCTTGGACCGGTTGGACGCTCGCGAACGCCGTATCCTGTTCGAGCGCCGGATGAAGGACGACCCATCCACCTTGGAGGCACTTAGCCAGCAATTCTCCGTATCGCGCGAGCGCGTGCGCCAGATCGAGGTTCGCGCCTTCGAGAAACTCCAGAAGGCGGTGCTCAGCGCTGCGCAGGCCTTGCGCCGTCCGGTCACTCCGATGGTGGCCTGAAGGAACTCTGTCACCCCGTCCGGTGCGGCGATGCTCCGGATAGGGCCATATGCGGCACCGGACGGTCATTGCCCGCTGCCGCATAGCTTCCGCGGGCTTCGGCTCCGCTTGTTGCCTCCAAACCTGTCAACTGTCAGCCGGCGGCGCCCCAGGCTCCGCCGGTACTTTTCATTGGGCGTTATGCTTTTTATTTCGCCTTATCAGTGCTTTTATTGCTTTCCGTGCGACCCTCTCAAAAACGTTCTGCGACAAAGTGACATGTTTAAAGATGTCACTGCTTGAGCATGATGTGCCGCTCTCTGTAAAGTTTGCATTTTCGTCAATTCTTAGTACGCTAATCATATCTCAAATGGGAGAGGGGCTCCATGTCGAACGCTGCCCAGACTCAATCGATTGTCAGCCGTATCAACTTCCTGCGCATCGATGACGCGACAAAGGCAACTCTGCGGGAATTCCAGCCCCATCTGACGCAGCGGATCGATCAGATACTTGAAGAGTTTTACGGTTATCTACGTTCGGTACCAGATGTCGCCCCAATGCTGACCGATCCTGCCGTGACCGGTCGAGCGCGTGACCTGCAAAAGCAGCATTGGCTACGCAATGTCTTCACCGGCACCTTCGATGAGGCCTATGTCAACCAGGTGCTGAGGATCGGCCAGACCCATCAACGCATCGGGTTGGAACCGCGCTGGTATACCGGCGCCTACTGCTTCACGCTGAACAAGTTGATCGAACTGGCGAGCCAGATCCACCGCAAGAAGCCGGAGAAGCTCTCGCAGTTGCTCCAGGCCATCAACAAGGCGGTCTTCCTCGACATGGATCTCGCCACGTCGGTCTATATCGACTTGAACACCGCTGCGATCATCGCACGTGAACTGGGCAGCACAGCAGACGGTTTCGAACGGGAAGTGAAGGGCGTGGTCCAGGCGGTGGCATCAGCGGCCCATCAGCTTCAGGGTACGGCCCAGGCAATGAGCCGCACCGCTGAAATCACAAGCGAACAGTCGACGCAGGTCGCTGCCGCCGCAGAGGAGGCCTCCGTCAACATCCAGACGGTCGCCGCCGCGGCAGAGGAACTGACTGCCTCCATCGGCGAGATCAGCCATCAGGTGACCCGGTCCGCCGCCATCGCCAACGCAGCGATGACGGAAGCCGAACGTACCAACGCCACGGTGCAGGGGCTTGCCGACGCCGCCAGCCGCATCGGCCAAGTGGTGAAGCTGATCCACGATATTGCCAGCCAGACCAACCTGCTGGCCCTGAACGCCACCATCGAAGCGGCGCGCGCGGGCGAAGCCGGCAAGGGATTCGCCGTGGTCGCCAGCGAGGTCAAGAGCCTCGCCAACCAGACAGCCAAGGCGACGGAGGAGATCAACTCCCAGATCGGCGCGGTTCAGAGTGCCACGCAGGAAGCGGTGGGGGCGATCCGGTCCATCTCCGGCACCATCGCCCGTATCAATGAGATCTCGACGTCCATTGCCACTGCCATGGAAGAACAGGGTGCAGCCACCACGGAGATCGCCCGCAACGTTCAGCAGGCCTCAATCGGTACGCGCGAGGTCAGCCAGACCATCGTTGCGGTGAACGCGTCGGCCAACAATGCCGGTGAGGAGGCTCGCCATGTGCTGGATGCCACAAATGAGCTGTCGCGCCAATCCGCCACACTTCGCGCCGAGGTTGAACGTTTCCTGACCCGTGTCCGAGCAGGCTGATCAATTCGATCCATAAGTGTGGAGGCTCGTTGGAAACACCCTCCGCCAAGCCGAAATAAGGGCGCGTTCGCAGGAATGCGCCCTTTCGGTAGCTCCTTGCCCGGCTACCCGTCGCGACAATTCAGGGATGCGTCCGAATTACGTAGTCGCTGACTGGAATGCTTTCCGCTTGCGCTGCACGGCGAACTTCATCCGCTGTACGCCAGTGGCTGCGCCCACCGAGGCTGGTCACAACTCCGCCACGTATCGCCACGAATACCCCTGTACGCCCCAGATTGACTATCCTCATCATGCTTGGATCCCCCCACCATATTGCTCGCATTTTACAGAAAATTATTTTTATTCGTCGATCGAACATGCACTTTCTTCGAGAAGACTGGATATCAAACACTCAAAATAAATGTCAATAACGCTTCCGTCATGCAACATCGCCTTAGCTTCATAAGATCAATTCAACCATAGACAAGAAAAGTGAATTTTGCGTATTTTTATTTTATTATTATATTTTTGCGATAAATTTTATTTATTTTCCATGCGTTCCATCCGACCGAAAGCACTATCCCGACCGCATAGCGTCGGAACGGCCGTGCTCCGTGTAGGGTTGTCATCGGCAGCCGCCTCCTGTGGCAAGGCGGGCGGGAGACACCTGCGAGGCATCGGCATCATGGCAACTGCACACCGGCACACCGGCACAGGTGGAATGGCTGGAAAATGTCGGGTCGGATCGGAAACGGATGGAGTTCCGGTAGACCACGCGACCCTGGCGATGGCGGTGACGATACGTCGGGCAAAGCGAGAGGATTTGCCGACACTGGAATGGTACGGCCTGCACACGCCTCACCGCGAAATCATCGCCGACGCCTATCGGCTCCAGGAACGCGGCGACGGCGCCATGCTGCTGGCCGACGTCAACGGCTTTCCCGTCGGCCAGATCTGCATCGATTTTTTGCGCAAACGGCCTAGTGGCCGCGCCACCCTGTGGGCATTGCGGGTGTTCCAGCCCTTCCGTGGGCTTGGGCTCGGGGTCATATTGGTGCACGCTGCAGAGCGCATTGTGATAAGCCGCGGCGTCGCCGTCGCGGAACTGGGAGTTGACCGTGACAATGCCGAAGTGCTGCCCTTCTACGAACGGCTGGGCTACGAGCATTGCGGCCGTGAACGCGGTCAGTTCCTCTACCGCACGCCGGAAGGAAAGCCGATCCGCGTCGCCATCGACCAATGGCTGCTATGCAAGAAGCTACCGGCAAAGGGAGAACCGGATGGCGGCTCCGGCCTGCGCCTCGCCGCGGAATAGCGGTTATCCGGGGATAGCGGTCATTCGGCCGCCAGCGCCGTCCCGGCCGGAAGCGGCACCAGCCGGGCGGCACGACGCCGGGGCAGATAAATGCGCGCACCGTCCAGGACGCCGGACAGTTCCCGCATCGCATCGGTGGCCATGCAAAGCGCCACGAGCGGCAGCCAGCGATCCAGCAGCTGGGCCGCCACCTCCGCATCCCCGCTCTGCACGGCGGCCAGGGAGTCCAGCAAGGCGGCCTCGTCGGCACTGATCCGGCTGCAGGCCGGACAGCGGATTTCCGGCTTGCGGACTCCGGCCACCGCAAAGGTGCCTAGCAGCGCGAACAGCGGCAACAGCGCCGTGTTCGGCACGCCTGCGACGTTCAGCCCGATTCGCATGGAGGCCATCGCCCCGGCGGTTCCGGCGCGGAACCACTGGCGGACGCCGGTCAACAGCGCGCGTTCGGCCGTCGTCAGGTCCGTCACCGTCCAGGGCGACGGCCGCCCTTCTCCCACCGTCTCGCACATGCCGATGCTCCTTCGTTCGGTTGCGGAAGCATCCTAGCGCCACCCGCAATCAATTGCGAGTCATTCTTATTTGCGCCGTCCGGCCTGTGACAAAATGTGGCGCCCTGCGCGTCGGTCAAACGATGGAAAGGACGCGTTAACCACCGCAGCCAATCCTGAACCGACATCGCAGCACAACGGGGATCGGTGGGGATGATGCTGACGCTTCGGGGAGTGGTTCTCGGACTGGCTGCGATAATCGGACTGGCCGCGGCGGGTGGCCTGGCGACGGCCCGACCGGCGACCGCTCAGATCGTTCTGAAACCGGCCTATGGCGAGGCGTCGCTGGCCGGTCCGGCCCGGGCGCGGGGCGCGGTGGTGTGGAGCCATGGCCGCTCGGTGGATTCCGAGGATTCCGAAGCGCCTACCCCGCTCTACATGAAGGCTCTGCACAGTGCCGGTTGGGACGTCTACCGGCTGGACCGCATGCGCGTCAGCGACACCCTGCCCAACAGCGCGCGCGCACTCGCCGGCTATTCGGAGATGCTGAAGGGCAAGGGCTACCGCCGCGTGGCGTTGACCGGCCAATCGTTCGGGGCCTTTATCTCGCTGATCGCCGCTGGCCAGACCACTGCCATCGACGCCGTCATTGCCACCGCCCCGGCTGCCTTCGGCAACTTCACCGAGGCCTACGACAGCTACCGCGAGAATGCGGCCCAGCTCTGGCCGATCCTGCGCGAGGTGCGGCGCGCGCGGGTCATGATGTTCCTCTTCCATGGCGACGATTTCGATCCCGGCGGGCGGGCCGAGCCGGCGCGCAGCATCCTGGCCCAGCGCGGTCTGAACAGCCTGATCGTCGACCAGCCGTCGCTGCTGACCGGCCATGGCGCCGCAAACACCGGGCTGTTCGTCCGCCGGTTCGGCGCCTGCATCGTCCGCTTCGCCGAGGCGCCGCCGGCCGCGAACGATCCGCCCTGCGACGAATCCTGGGGCCGCAACCCGAGCGCCGAGTTGCTTCAGGCCGCCCTGCCCGCCACCGGGTCCGGCTCCGGCAAGGGTGAAACCGACACCATCTCCGCCCTGCGGCCCTATATGGGGATGTGGTACGGCAGCTACATCAACGGCCGCGAGGTTGCCCTGTCGGTGGAGAAGGCCGAGGGCGACGCCGTCTATGCCGATTACCTGCTGGGCGCCGGAATGGAGGCGGACCAGCCCTTCGAGCGGGTGCGCCGCAAGGGCCGGATCGAGAATGGCGAACTGGTGTTCGACGAGAAGGGCCGCAACCTCCTGCGCTACCGCCTGCGCGCCGACGGCCGTGTCGCCGCCACCTGGCTAGACAAGGATGGCCGCGGCCGGCTCGACACGGTGCTGCGCCGGGTGAATTGAGGCTCCCTCCGCGAAAGAATCAGCCCTCCGCCAGGAAGTTGCGGACGATGGCGATCTGGTCGTCGGTCATCAGGGATGGGGCATGGCCGGTGTTGGGGAACTCCACCACCCGCACCAGGCCGGCGGCCCCCGGACCGCGCGCGGCCATCCGTTCGGCCGTCTCGGCGCTCAGCAGGTCGGACTCGGCACCGCGCAGCACCAGCACCGGACAGCGTATGCGGTCCCACAAGGCCCACAAATCGACATCGCCGATGGGCGCCGCCTTGAACGCATCGCCAATACCGGGATCATAGGCGAGGCGGAAGCGGCCATCGGGCAGCGGGCGGGCGCTGTGCTCCGCCATATGGCGCCAGCATTCGTCGCCGATCGTCCCGAACCCCATCAGGACGAAGCGCAGGTAGGATTCGAGCGCCGCCAGATCCTCGAACACCGGATCCTTGCCGACATAGTCGGCGATGCGCTGCAAACCGGCCTGGGCGATGAAGGGGCCGACATCGTTGATCACCATGCGGCGGATCGGGCTGTTGGCCTGGGCCGCCAGCGTCATGCCGATCAGCCCGCCCATCGAGGTGCCGATCCAGTCGACCGTCTCCGTCCCCATCCGGGCGATCAGCGCCACCATGTCGGCGCAATATTGCGGATAGCCGTAGAGCGCCGGCACCGGCAGCCAGTCGCTGCGGCCGCGCCCCACCACGTCGGGGCAGGCGATCCTCCAGCGGTCGGCCAGTGCCAGCGCCAGCCGGTCGAAATCCCGGCCGTTGCGGGTCAACCCATGGACACAGACCGCGGTCCGGACAGCGTCGTCGCGTCCCCATTGGGTGTAGGCGATCTTGTGGAATCCGGCGGCACTAAGGCCGAGGACGCTGCGTTCGGACATCGGCACGGGCGGTATACTCCTGTTCCGGGAAGGGCTTCCGTCACCCCTTTTTCGGCGATTTGGCGGTGCGTGGCAACTCCGTCTCCACATCCGCCGCCGAGGCCCCGCGGATGGCTGCCAGGGCCGGCGACGGCTCTGCCGCCGAGCGGTCGAAGGGGTGGCGGACGGCGTCGTAGCTGCGGCGGATGATGCGCACGTAATTGCGCGTCTCCTCATAGGGCGGCACGCCCTTGTGACGGTCGACCGCCTTCTCCCCGGCATTGTAGCCGGCCAGCGCCAGCGTCACGTCGCCCTGGAAATAGGCCAGCAGCCAGCGCAGGTACTTCACCCCGCCGGTGATGTTCTCGCGCGGGTCAAAGATGTCGCCGACGCCGAAGCGGTCTGCCGTGTCGGGGATCAGCTGCATCAGCCCGGACGCATCCTTCGGCGACACCGCGTCGGTCCGGAAGGCGCTTTCCGCCTGGATCACCGCCAGCACCAGCGCAGGGTCGACTCCGTATTTCGGAGCGATGGATTTTACCAGCGCCACCACCTCGGCCGGCGGCGGGCCGACCTCGCGCACCGGGGCGGCACCGGGCCGGCACCAGGGACGGATGCGCCCCATGCGCCCAGGGACATAGCTGACAAGCCGCTGCGCCTCTGGATGCCCACGCGAGGCGGCGGCCCGCAGCCAAGCGGTGCCGAGCCGCCGGTTCTTCGCCACGCCCTTGCCGAACAGGTAGCGGCGGGCCAGCCGATAGGCCGCGTTGGGGTCGCCCTGCTCGGCCAATTCGCAGTCGGTGGATTTCATCTTCAGGGAGGGCAGAGGCAGTTCAGCCACCGCGGCGGGCTTGGTAGCGGCTGCCGCAGCCATGGGCACCGATCCCAGCCCGGCGCCCCACAGCGCCGATGCTGCCAGCGATCCCATGACGACCCGACGAAACCGCACCCCCTGCCCTCCTCCTGCCCCCGCGTCATCCCGCGGGAGCCCGGAGTATGGTGATGCACCCTGCCGCCGACAAGGCCGGCAGCCCCAGCCGCCTTTATGGCCCGCGGCGGCGGCGGCCCTGCTTCTTCGGGGCGCCCTCCGGGATGCCGCGCCCCTGGCGGGCGCTGCTGATGCCGATGCTGCCGGGGGCCTCCAGTCCGAGATCCATCGCCTCCAGCCGGCGCAGCTCGTCGCGCAGCCGTGCGGCCTCCTCGAATTCGAGGTCGGCGGCGGCGGCACGCATGCGCTTTTCCAGGTCGGCGATGACGGTCTTGAGATTGTGGCCGACCAGTTCGGTGGCGTTCAGCCCGGTCTTCACCGTCACATGGTCGCCGCGCTCGAACACGCTTTCCAGGATGTCGCCGATCGCCTTCTTGACCGATTCCGGCGTGATGCCGTGTTCAAGATTATAGGCCATTTGCTTCTCGCGGCGACGCGCCGTCTCGTCGATGGCGTATTTCATGCTGTCGGTGATCTTGTCGGCGTAGAGGATTGCCCGTCCGTCGATGTTGCGCGCCGCACGGCCGATGGTCTGGATCAGCGAGGTCTTCGAGCGCAGATAGCCTTCCTTGTCTGCATCGAGGATCGCCACCAGCGCGCATTCCGGGATGTCCAGCCCCTCGCGCAGCAGGTTGATGCCAACCAGCACGTCATAAGCGCCGAGCCTCAGATCGCGGATGATCTCGATGCGCTCAAGCGTCTCCACGTCGGAGTGGATGTAGCGGACGCGCAGCCCCGCCTCGTGCATGTATTCGGTCAGCGCCTCGGCCATCTTCTTGGTCAGGGTGGTGACCAGCACGCGATAGCCCTTGGCGACCACCTCCTTGCACTCGCCGATCAGGTCGTCGACCTGGGTTTCGGTCGGACGGATGATCACCGGCGGGTCGATCAGGCCGGTCGGGCGGACCAGCTGCTCTGTGAAGACGCCGCCGGTGCGCTCCATCTCCCACGGGCCTGGGGTGGCGGAAACGAAGACGGTCTGCGGTCGCATCCCTTCCCATTCCTCGAACTTAAGCGGCCGGTTGTCCTTGGCGCTGGGCAGGCGGAAACCGTAGTCGGACAGCGTCGACTTGCGCACGAGGTCGCCGCGGTACATGCCGCCGATCTGCGGCACCATGACGTGGCTCTCGTCGACGATCAGCAGGGAGTCCTTGGGCAGATATTCGAACAGGGTCGGCGGCGGGTCGCCCGCGGCGCGGCCGGTAAGATAGCGGGAATAATTCTCGATGCCGGCGCAGGAGCCGGTGGCCGCCATCATCTCGATGTCGAAGGTGGTGCGCTGCTCCAACCGCTGGGCTTCCAGCAGCTTTCCCTCGGCGGCAAACTCCTCCAACCGGTCCTTGAGGTCCTTCTTGATCTGGGAAATCGCTTGGTTCAGCGTCGGCTTCGGCGTCACATAGTGACTGTTCGGATAGACACGCACCGCCTCCAGCGCCGCCAGCTTCTCGCCCGTCAGCGGGTCGATCTCGTGGATGCCCTCGATCTCGTCGCCGAACAGCGAGATGCGCCACGCCCGGTCCTCCATATGGGCCGGGAAGAGCTCCACCGTGTCGCCGCGCACGCGGAACAGGCCGCGGCCGAAGGCGGCGTCGTTGCGCTTGTATTGCAGCTCGGTCAGCTTGCGGAGCAACTCGGGCTGGGAGACAATCTCTCCCTTGCGCAAATCGACCGTCATTTCCGAATAGGTCTCGACCGAGCCGATGCCGTAGATGCAGGACACCGAGGCGACGATGATGACGTCGTCGCGCTCCAGCAGCGCCCGCGTCGCCGAGTGGCGCATGCGGTCGATCTGCTCGTTGATCGAGGATTCCTTCTCGATGTAGGTATCGGTGCGCGGGACGTAGGCTTCCGGCTGATAGTAGTCGTAGTAGGAGACGAAATACTCCACCGCATTGTTCGGAAAGAAGGATCTCATCTCGCCATAGAGCTGCGCCGCCAACGTCTTGTTCGGCGCCAGGACGAGCGTCGGGCGCTGCACCGTCTGGATGACATGCGCCATGGTGAAGGTCTTGCCCGACCCGGTGACGCCCAGCAGGACCTGATCGCGCTCACCCTGGCGCAGACCGGCGGTCAGCTCCTCGATCGCGTTCGGCTGGTCGCCCGACGGCGTGAAGTCCGACGAGAGGACGAATTGCTTCCCGGCTTCCAGCTTCGCGAGCGGCTTGGCGGGAATGGCGGAGAGGACTGGGCTTGCCATGGGACGGCATCCGGATCGGGAAGGAGGTACGGAACAGGAACCGATTATATGGCCGCCGCCCTGCCGTCTGTCGAGCCCTTGACCGCATCCCATTCCTGAGACGAGTGGCTAAATGTTCCATTTCCCGTCCCGCGAGGATGACGGGGGCTTGACGCGCGGCGGGAACCAAACTAGAACACGGGTCAACGTTTTGTATTTGTTCCATCTTCAGTCTGGCGACCGCCGGGAGGCATCCATGCTCACGCGCAAGCAGCACGAATTGCTGCTGTTCATCCACGAGCGGCTCGGCCAGGGCGGCGTCTCGCCGTCGTTCGACGAGATGAAGGACGCCCTGGGCCTGAAATCGAAGTCGGGTATCCACCGCCTCATCACCGGCCTCGAGGAACGCGGCTTCATCCGCCGCCTGCCTCACCGCGCCCGCGCGCTCGAGGTTCTGCGACTGCCCGAGGGGCTGGATGCCGCCCGGTCCCGTACGGCGTCCAAGCCGAAATTCCATCCCAACGTCATCAGGGGCGATTTCGCCTTCGTCGGCCGCGATGTGGCTCTACCCGCCCCGACTGCCGCGCCGGAAACGGTGCAGTTGCCGCTCTACGGCCGCATAGCCGCCGGAACGCCGATCGAGGCGTTGCGCGACAACAGCGCCTTCGTCGATATCCCGGTTTCCATGCTTACCGCCGGCGACCATTACGCCCTGGAGGTCTCCGGTGATTCGATGGTGGAGGCCGGCATCCTCGACCACGATACCGTCATCATCCAGCGCTGCGACGCGGCGGACAACGGCGCCATCGTCGTGGCTCTGGTCGACGAGGGCGAGGTGACGCTCAAGCGCCTGCGCCGCAAGGGCAACACCATTGCCCTGGAGCCGGCCAACGCCGCCTATGAAACCCGCATCTTCGGTGCCGACCGTGTCCGCGTGCAGGGCAAGCTTGTCGGGTTGGTACGGAAGTACTGACTGCTCGTCATCATGCGCATCCGGCCCTCCCCCGTTCGGCGGGGGAGGGCCGGATGCGCAGGTTCACCGCCCAGATCCCGACCAGGGACGCTCTCCCTGCCGACCGTCGGATGTCTCGATCCGAATTCCCTCGTCCGTGACCGTCAGCGTGTGCGCGCCTCCATGCCGCAGCGCCCAACGGTCGATCACCAGTCCGGCCCGGCAGCCGCGCGCCACCGCCGCCGTCACCACCGCGTCGGCGACGCCGCAATCCTCGTCCAGCGCATCCGCCAATCGCGGCAGGGCGATGATCTTCCTCCGCAGCCGGTACAGGCAGCCCCAGGCATCGCACGTCAGCGACGGGCCTCCTGCGCCGCCGACCCATCCGCCCGACGCCGGCCAGGGATCGGTCGCCGTCCGGTCACCATCCCGCTCCCTCCAGGTTTCGACGGTCCGTCCGCCGCCCTTGCCCGACGCGCTGAGACGCCCGTCCGGCATGCGCACCGCCACCACCGCCCCGTCCCCGGCGACCAGCACATCCGGCCGCGTCACCAGTGCCGGCGAGGCGAGGCCGGCCAGGATGGGCAACAGCCCGAGCCAGCGCCAGCGCCGCGTCCAGATGCAGAGCCACAGCCCGCCCGCCACCAGCGCCGCGAATCCTTCCACCGGCATCGCCGGCACGGTCAGGGAGGCCCAGGGCAACCGGCCGAACAGCTCCGCCGTCCAGATCACCGCCCGGTCGCCCCAATTCATGGCAATCACTGCCGGCGCCTCCGCCCCGAAGGGCATCAGCGCATAGGCGATCAGGCTCCAGGGCATGACCCAGAAGGACGTGATGGGAATCGCGATCAGGTTCGACAGCACGCCGTAGAAGGCGATCTGCTGGAAATGGAAAAGCGAGAACGGCAGGGTCGCCAGCGTGGCGACCACGCTGGTCAGCAGAATGCCGCCGACATAGAGCAGGCTGCGCACAAGCCATCCGGAATCGCGCCGTATCGCCGCCAGCCGCAGGCTGCCGCGTTCAAAGGCGGCGATCAGCCCCACCACCGCCGCAAAGGACATCTGGAAGCTAGGACCGAGCATCCCTTCCGGATCCAGGGCAATGGTGACCAGCCCGGCGAATGCCACCAGCCGCATGCTGAGCGGGTCGCGGTCCAGCATGATCGCTCCCATCACCAGCCCGGTCATCAGCACCGACCGCACCGTCGGCAGCGGCGCGCCGACCAGCATGGTATAGGCCAGCGCCGACAGGATGCCGAACAGCGCCGCGATCTTCTTGATCGGCCAGCGCAGCGCGATGTAGGGCACCGCCGCCAGCAAGGCCCGCACCACATAGAACAGGATGCCGGCGGCGATCCCGACATGCAGGCCGGAGATCGACAGCAGATGCGCCAGCCCGCTGTTGCGGAAGTCTTCCAGCGTCTCTTCGGGGATGCCGAACTCCTCACCGTTCAGCAGGGCCGTCGTGACGCTGGCCTCGACCGGATCGCCGATGGTGGCGGCAACCCGCTCCGCGATGGCACCGCGTGCCCGTTCGAAAACAAGGGCAACGGTGCTCCATCCGGTGACCGGCGGCGCTTCGATGGCTTCGACCGCGCTGGTGGCGAAGCCGACGCCTCCCAGTCCCATGAACCAGGCGCGGCGCTGGAAGTCGAAGGCCCCGGGTTCGGCCGGCGCCTGTGGCGGCGACAGGGTCGCACGCAACCGCACAAGCGATCCCGGAGCGGGCGGCGGGTGACGGTCGGACAACCGGATGCGCAGGGCGGCCGGCGTCTGCTCGGGCGCCAGCCGGCTGATCGACGGTGCATGCAGGGTCAGCCGCACCGCACCCGGTCGCCGCTCCACCGCCATCACCCGTCCGGTGACGGTCGCCGCCGTTATGCCGCGGGTCAATACCGGCGCCGCCACGCGCGTCGCATGGCCCTGCGCTACCAGGAATCCACCCACCATCGTCAACAGGGCCACCGTCACCGCCGCCGGCACGAAACGGCGACGCACGATCAGCAGCAGAATTCCAGCACCGCCCGCCGCGGCCAATCCGATCCACCAGGGCGGTTCCTGCATCAGCCCGAAATAGAGCGACGCCCCCACGCCGAAGGCGACCGGCAACCACAGCACCCAGCGTTCGCTTTCCGCCTCCGCAAGCGCCGCGAGTCGGCTTCGGATCCATGCCAGCGCACGACGCCAGCGCCCGCCGAATGACGGCGGACCATCGGTCTCCTCCTCCGGCCAGCCCGCGGCCGTCACCGGTAACGGATTCCAACCGCAGCAATGCCGCCCGCAAGCCTCTCCGCCATCCTCCATGCGCGCATCGCATTGCCTCCGAACCGGGTGGCTGTGTTAAACCACAGTGTCGTTACACCGGCGCATCATACCAGCGCCGAACCGGAAATTGAGAGACCGATGACCGTCGTCACCCGCTTCGCTCCGTCGCCCACCGGATTTCTTCACATCGGTGGCGGCCGTACCGCACTGTTCAACTGGCTGTACGCCCGCCGGATGGGCGGCACCTTCCTGCTGCGGATCGAAGACACCGACCGGCAACGGTCTACCGAGGCGGCGGTCGACGCCATCCTCGACGGGCTGAAGTGGCTGGGCCTGGATTGGGATGGCGAGGCGGTGAGCCAGTTCGGGCGGAAGGACCGCCATGCCGAGGTGGCGCACCGGATGCTGGCCGCCGGCAAGGCTTATCGTTGCTATTGCAGCCCGGAAGAACTGGAGGAGATGCGCGCCGCCCAGAAGGCTGCCGGCCAGCCGATGCGCTATGACGGCCGCTGGCGCGACCGCCCGGAGTCCGACGCGCCTGAGGGCGTGGCGCCCGTCATCCGCCTCAAGGCTCCGCAGGAAGGCCAGACCGTCCTCGACGATCTGGTCCAGGGCGAGGTCACGGTTCAGAATGCGCAGTTGGACGACCTGATCCTGCTGCGGGCCGACGGTACGCCGACCTATCTGCTGGCCGTGGTGGTGGACGACCACGACATGGGCGTGACCCATGTCATCCGCGGTGACGACCATCTGACCAACACCTTCCGCCAGATTCAGATCTTCAACGCGATGGGATGGGACCTGCCGCGCTTCGGCCACATCCCGCTGATCCACGGCTCCGACGGAGCCAAGCTGTCCAAGCGCCACGGCGCGCTCGGCGTCGACGCCTACCGCGACATGGGCTATCTGCCGGAGGCGGTACGCAATTACCTGCTACGGCTCGGCTGGTCGCATGGCGACGACGAGATCATCTCGACCGAACAGGCGATCGAGTGGTTCAACCTGGAGAGCATCGGCCGCTCACCGTCGCGCTTCGACTTCGCCAAGCTGGAAAATCTGAACGCCCATTACATGCGTCTGGCCGACGACGGGCGACTGGTCGGGCTCATCGCGCCGCGGCTGGAGGCCGAGTTGGGCCGCAGCCTGACCGACGCCGACCGCGACCTTCTGACGCTGGCGATGAGCGGGCTGAAGCAGCGCGCCCGGACCGTCGTCGACTTGGCGCAGAGTGCCCGATTCTATGTCGCGGCGCAGCCGCTCGGCTATGATGAAAAAGCGTCTGCTCTGCTGGATGAGAAGGGCCGTGGCCTGTTGACGGAGTTGGCTGCCGCCTTCGCCGAGGAGCCGGAATTCACCGCCACGGCTCTGGAAGCACGGGTCCGCACCTTCGCCGAGGCGCGGGGGGAAAAACTCGGCAAAGTGGCACAGCCGCTGCGCGCCGCACTGACCGGATCGACGGTGTCGCCGCCGATCTTCGAAGTGGCTGAACTGTTGGGCAGGGAAGCGACTCTTTCTCGCATCCGCGATGCAGCGGGTGCAGCATGAAGGTCATTTCCGTGCGTTGCCATCAGCCTGCCATGGAACTATGCTGCGCCGACGAAAAAAGGGCGCCAAGCCCGACCCTCAACGATAAGGACGTGCCGAGATGACCCAGACTGAGGACGGCAAGGATACCGTTACCCTCATCGACAACAAAACGGGCAGCCAGGTCACGATGCCGGTCCTGCACGGCGCCGTCGGGCCGAGCGTGATCGACATTCGCAAGCTCTACGCCGCGACCGGCTATTTCACCTACGATCCGGGCTTCACCTCGACCGGCAGCTGCGAATCCGGCATCACCTACATCGACGGCGACGAGGGTGTCCTGCTGCACCGCGGTTACGCCATCGACGAGTTGGCCGAGCATTCGACCTTCCCGGAGGTGTGCTTCCTCCTGCTCAACAACCACCTGCCGACTGCCGCCGAGCGCACGGATTTCGAGAACATCCTGCGCCGCCACTCGATGGTGCATGAGCAGCTGACCAAGTTCTACAGCGGCTTCCGCCGCGACGCACATCCGATGGCGATCATGTGCGGCGTCGTCGGCGCCCTGTCCGCCTTCTACCACGACTCGCTGGACATCAACGATCCGCAGGCGCGCAAGATTGCCGCGCACCGCCTGATCGCCAAGATGCCGACGATCGCCGCGATGGCCTACAAGTATTCGACGGGCCAGCCCTTCATGTATCCGCGCAACGACCTGTCGTATGCGGAAAACTTCCTCTACATGACCTTCGGCACGCCGTGCGAGCCTTACAAGGTCAACCCGATCCTGTCCAAGGCGATGGACAAGATCTTCATCCTGCATGCCGATCACGAGCAGAACGCCTCGACCTCGACCGTCCGTCTGGCCGGCTCGTCGGGTGCCAACCCGTTCGCCTGCATTGCCGCCGGCATCGCCTCGCTGTGGGGTCCGGCCCATGGCGGTGCGAACGAGGCTGTGCTGAAGATGCTCGAGGAGATCGGCTCGGTCGACCGCATCCCCGAGTTCGTCCGCCGCGCCAAAGACAAGAACGACAACTTCCGCCTGATGGGCTTCGGCCACCGGGTCTACAAGAACTACGACCCGCGCGCCCAGGTGATGCGCCAGACCTGCCACGAGGTGCTCGGCGAACTGGGCATCAAGGACGAGCCGCTGCTCGACATCGCGATGGAGCTGGAGAGGATCGCCCTGTCGGACGAGTACTTCATCGAGAAGAAGCTCTATCCGAACGTCGATTTCTACTCGGGCATCATCCTGAAGGCGATGGGTTTCCCGACCAGCATGTTCACCGTGCTGTTCGCACTGGCCCGCACCGTCGGCTGGATCAGCCAGTGGAAGGAGATGATCGAGGATCCGGTGCAGAAGATCGGCCGTCCGCGTCAGCTCTACACCGGCCACACCAAGCGGCCCTTCGTGCCGCTGAACGAGCGTGGCTAACCGGCCCACAGCCCATAAGGGAATGGGCGGCTCCAACGGAGCCGCCCAGGACCCGACTGCGTACATCGTTCCGGTCCGGCGGGTGCGTCTGCGCTCGCCGGCGAACGACAACAAGGCGCCGTTCGGCTGGCGGGTCCGCCGAATGATCGTCTACCTGCTCATCCTGGCGCTGATCGCCGGAATCGTCTTCATCTGACGCTTGGACTCAGTCCTGGCCGTTGCCGGATGCCAGCGTAAGCCCTTCATCGATCCAGCCCGTCACGCCGCCGATCATCAGCTTGACCGGCCTCCCGATCCGCGCCAGCCGCAGCGCAGCGCGATCCGCCCCGTTGCAATGGGGCCCGGCACAATAAACGACGAACAGCGTTCCCTCCGGCCAATCCGCCATCCTGCGCTCCGTAATCTTGCCGTGCGGCAGATTTATCGCGCCCGGGACATGTCCGAGTGCAAACGCCGCCGGCCCGAGTATCGGGCAGGATGAAATCTAGCGAGCTGGAATTCAGCGACTTATCCATACCATTTCCGGGAAGTCCCGACCACCGGTCGAAACTTCCCGAAACTGATTCAGACGTCCTCTGCACCATGCGCTGGACTCTGGCCCGCGGCATGCCGCGGGAGGGGAGCGTCACCGCGCAGGACAATATAGATTGCCGGAATCACCAGAACGGTCAGCAGCGTGGAACTGAACAGTCCGAACAGCAGCGAGATGGCCAACCCCTGGAAGATCGGGTCGGTCAGGATGAATGCCGCCCCGATCATCGCCGCAACGGCAGTCAGCAGGATCGGCTTGAAGCGAATCGCCCCTGCCTCCAGCACGGCCTCGCGAACGTCCATCCCACGTTCCCGCAGGTGGCGTATGAAGTCCACCAGCAGGATGGAGTTGCGCACGATGATGCCCGCCAGCGCGATGAAGCCGATCATCGAGGTCGCCGTAAAGGCTGCGCCGAACAGCCAATGGCCCAGCACGATGCCGATCAACGTCAGCGGCACCGGCACCAGGATCACCAGCGGCAGCTTGAAGCTGCCGAACTGACCGACCACCAGCAGGTAGATGCCCAGGATCGCCACAGCAAACGCCGCCCCCATGTCACGGAAGGTGACGTAGGTGATCTCCCATTCGCCCTCCCACAGAAGCTTGGGTGAGCTCTGGTCGTCGGGCTGGCCGTGCAGAAGGATCTCGGGTTCACCCGGCAAACCGGCAGCTTTCCAGTCGACGTCCTTCAAGCGCTCCTGGACGGCCAACATGCCGTAGATCGGCGCCTCGAACCGCCCGGCGAGATCGGCCGTTACCATCTCGGCAAAGCGGCCATTGCGGCGGAACAGCGGGTAGGAGGCAGCCTCCCGCGTCATGGTGACGAGGTCGCCCAGTTCCACCGTGCCCCGCGCACCCGGAACCGGCGTGGCGAGGATGCGCTCCGACAGGAACAGGCCGGACTTGGGCAGGCGGATCGCGATCTCGATCGGGTTGCGGCCGGCCCCGCGGTGCGAATAGCCAACCGGCACGCCACCCATCAGCGCCTGCAAGGTGTCGTAGACCGCCTGTTCCTCTACCCCGTGGAACTCCAGGCTCTCGCGGTCCAACGCTAAGCGCAGACGTTCGCCCGCTTCGCGAAAGCTGTTGTCCACGTCCACGATGAAGTCCACTTGGCGGAAGACGTCCCCGACCAGGGTGGCGACCTTGCGGCGGGATTCGGCGTCGGGGCCGTAAACTTCCACCAGGAGGGTGGAGAGAACCGGCGGACCGGGCGGCACCTCGACCACCTTGATGGAGGTTCCAGGGGGAACGGCCAGGTCGGCCAGGCGCTCGCGGATGTCCAGCGCGATGTCGTGGCTGGCCCGCCGGCGCTTCTCCTTGGGAGCGAGGTTGACCTGAAGGTCACCCTGCTCCGGTTGGTCGCGCAGGTAGTAGTGCCGGACCAGACCGTTGAAGTTGAAGGGCGACGCCGTACCTCCATAGGCCTGGACGTTCGCCAGTTCCGGCAGGTCGCCAATCTTGCGGGCGGCGGCAAGCAGGATGCGCTCGGTATCCTCCGGCGAAGCCCCCCGCGGCAGATCCACGATAACCTGAAGCTCTGACTTGTTGTCGAAGGGGAGCAGCTTGACCGTCACATCCTTGGTGTAGAACAGCGCCGTGGACGCCAGCGTCGCCACTCCGATGGCCAGCAGGAAGATCCAGGCCGTCCGTTTGCTCCGGATGACCGGCCGGGCGACCGCCAGGTACATCCGCCCAAGCACACCACCATGGCCATGCTCGCCATTCCCATGCCCGGTGCCATGCCCGCCGACGTGCGTTTCGCCAGGGCGCAGCTTCACCATCAGCCAGGGCGTCAGCACCATGGCGACGAAGAAGCTGAACAGCATGGCAGCAGAAGCGTTGGCCGGGATCGGGCTCATGTAGGGGCCCATCAGGCCGGAAACGAACATCATCGGCAGCAGCGCCGCGATCACCGTCAGGGTGGCAATGATGGTGGGGTTGCCGACCTCGGCCACCGCTTCGATGGCAGCCTGAACCTTGGTGCGGCCGTCGCGCATGGACCAATGGCGGTCGATGTTCTCCACCACGACGATGGCGTCGTCCACCAGGATGCCGATGGAGAAGATCAGCGCGAACAGGCTGACGCGGTTGATGGTGTAGCCCATCAACCAGGACGCGAACATGGTCAGCAGGATCGTCGTCGGGATGACGATGAAGGTCACCACACCCTCGCGCCAGCCGATCGCCAGCACGATCAGCCCGACGATGGTCACGGTGGCAAGCGCCAGATGGAACAGGAGCTCGTTGACCTTCTCGTTCGCCGTCTCGCCATAGTCGCGGGTGACGGTGACCGTCAGATCCTTGGGCAGTCCGCCTGCCTCGATGGCGTGGACGCGCTCCAGCACATGTTCCGCGATGGTCACGGCGTTGGCACCGGCACGCTTGGCGACGGCGATGGTGACTGCCGGCAAACGGATGAGCCCCCCCTTGCCATCCGGCACCAGGTGCCATGCACGGCTCTCGTCAGGGCGGGCGCCGACCACCACATTGGCAACATCCTTCACATAGACCGGGCGGCCGTCGTGCGTGGTCACCAGCAAGAGGCCGATGTCCGTCGTTCCCTGAAGCGTCTGCCCGGCCACGACGGGCAGGCTGCCACCCTGCGAGCGCAGTTGTCCGACGATGAAGGAACGATTGGCATTCTTGACCTTGTCGACGAGCTGGTTGAGCGTCACCCCGTAGAGTGCCAGCCGCTCCGGATCCGGTTCCACGCGGATCTGATCCGGCCGACCGCCAACCAGAAAGGTCAGGCCGACATCCTCCACCGCCACCAACTGCGCCAGCAGATCATCGGCCACACCATGAAGCGCATTGTCGGCCCAGCGCCCGGCCGCTTGCTGCTTCGGTGCCAGCGTCAGGGTCAGGATCGCCACGTCGTTGATGCCCCGTCCGACGATCAGAGGCTCTGGAATGCCGAGCGGAATGCGGTTCATGTTGGCCCGCACCTTCTCATGCACGCGCAGGATCGCGTCGTCGGACGAGGTGCCGACCAGAAAGCGGGCGGTGACGACAACGCGGTCGTCGGTGGTCTGGCTGTAGGTGTGCTCGACCGCATCGATACCCTTGACGATCTCCTCCAGTGGTTTGGTGATGAGTTCGACGGCGTCGTCCGCCTTCAGCCCGTCCGCGCGGACCAGGATGTCCACCATGGGCACGCTGATCTGCGGTTCCTCCTCGCGTGGAAGCGAAAGCAGGGCCACCGTCCCGACCACCAAGGAGGCGAGCAGCAGCAGCGGGGTCAGGGGCGAGCGGATGAAGGTCCGCGTCAGCACTCCGGAGATGCCGAGCTTCATCACCCCCCCTCCGGCCGGACGATGACGTCCCCGGGCCTCAGGCCGGACAGCACCTCCAGCCCGCCGGACTGGTCGCCGATCGTGGGAATCGTATTGCCGACCTGCACCGGTATCTCCGTACCGTCGGTCAACCGGACGAAATCGGTTCCGAAACGGCGGATGATCCAGTCGGATGGCACCATGACGGCATCCCGCGTGCCGGTGGCCACATAGACGCGCACCCGTTCGCCCACGAAGAAGTCGCCGAGCCCGGTGACCGTGGCGTCGGCGACCACCTGGCCATTCGCCATCTCGGGATAAACCTGGCGGACGGTGCCTCGCTTCAGGTTTGGAGCCTTCGCTTCCTGGGCCGCCCCAACGCCGGACGGCGTGACCGGCGCAAGCCCACGGTCGCCGACCAGCACCGGGTCACCCTCGTGTATGAAGCGGGCGTGCCGCTCGGGCAGATGCAGGCGCAGCACATAGGTCTCGACGGCGATGCTCGCCACCGGCTCGCCAGGCAACACCACTGCGCCGTCGATCACCTTGACCTGGAGGATGCGGCCGTTGGCGGGAGCGGACACGTCGCCCTCGCGCAGTTGCTGATCCACCACCGCGCGCTCCGCCCTCATGGCAGCGATCTGAGCCCGTGCCACGTCCATCGCAGCCTGCGCATCGTCAAGCCGTTGTTGTGTGCCGCTGCCGCTGGCACGCAGCTGGCGCGCCCGGTCAAGTTCGAGTTCCGCTTGGTGCTGCTGGGCCTGCAGTGCCTGGATGCGTGCGTCCAGCGCTGCCAATTGCAGAGGCAGCTTCGGATCACGCACGGTGGCGACGACTTGGTCCATGGTCACCTTGTCCCCCTCCTTGACCTTCAGACCAGCGATCGTTCCGCCGATGCGCGTACGGGCCAGCGTTTCATGGACGCTTTCCACAGTGGCGAAGACGGCCTTCAGATCCTCGACCGGCCGGGGCTGTACGGTGATGCGGTCGGCGTCTGCCTTCATCTGAGCCTGCACGCCATACGGTGGAGCCGTGGAGAGCAGGAGCGTCGCGATCAGTGTGAGAGGGGTGCGTCGACGGGACATGGCAGGCAACCTTGAACGGGGTGAGTGGAGCACCTCTTGATCTGTAATTTAGGAAATACTAAATTAGTGTCAATGAATGATTTGGATGGCCGCCATACCTGGTAACCAAATCAGTCCTCACATCCATGCTCGATTGCGTTCGACGAGATCGAGGGTTTCGGTCCGCAGGCCAACACGATCTCCATTTGCCACGTAGACCATGCGATGGAGGCGGCCGAACGATGGGAGGCGTTCTGCCGCGCGGCCCGGCCCGCTGGTGATCGGCGCCATGCAGGGCGCCTCTTGTTTCGGCTCGGCCTATGAGTGTGCATCGCCATCCCGCCGGTCGAGAAGACGCTGATGCCGGCCGGCGTGCCGAAGACCGGCTATACGATCGAGACCATGGTCACCGCCACGGCGCGCAACATCCGCGCCCCGCTCGATGGAACGGAGCCAATCGAGGAACTGACCTGGAATGCGCTATGCTTGGCCGATTTTGGGGACAGCGGCGTCGCCTTCGTTGCCATGCCGCAGACTCCGCCGCTCAACATCAACTTTTCATCGCGCGGGCGCTGGGCGAATTTCGCAAAAGCAGGGTTCGAGCGCTACTTCCTGCGCAAGGTCTGCAAAGGCCTTAGCGAGCCGGGGTACGAGCGCTATGTGCTCAAGCCGCTCGGCCTGAAGCGCATCCAGGAACCGGCCTCGACAACAGGCGACCTGTGACCGCGGGGAGCGTCTATTTCCGCCTGCGCCTGGGATAAATTCGACGGCCGGCGTTCTACCTGTGTATTTGTCTGGCAGGATGTGACGCATGAGCGGCGGCGGTGTGGGAAATAGCCACCGACCCAACCGCTGCCGGCCCTGCGTCACGCAAAGATTATCGATCGGACGCCTACTTGGTCTCGATCAGTTCGACCTTGTAGCCGTCGGGATCCTCGATGAAGGCGATTACCGTCGAGCCGTGCTTCATCGGCCCTGGCGGACGCGGGATCCTGACACCTTCGGCCGCCAGTGTTTCACAGGTGGCATAAATGTCGGGAACACCGAGTGCGATGTGGCCGTAGGCGGTTCCGATCTCGTACGGTTCCTTCTGATCCCAATTGTGCGTAAGTTCCAGAACTGCGGTATCGGATTCTTCGCCATAGCCGACAAAAGCCAGCGTGAAGCGTCCCCCCTCGTAATCGCTGCGGCGCAGCAGCTTCATCCCGAGAAGCCGGGTGTAGAAGTCCAAAGACTTCTCCAGGTCCAGAACGCGCAACATGGTATGCAGCAGACGGAATTCGCTCATGGTCTCTGTTCTCCCGCTTGGCGGTCGTTTGGTCGATGGTCCGCGATGACGTCCAGAATGGTGCGGGCCGCGCGTTCACTGGGCGGCGTGCCGCCCTGCCCCAGCCAGCGAGCGACCTCGGCGACGCCATCGATCTGCATCCGGCGCGCTTCCGGCTCGTCAAGCAAACGGCCCAACTCGGCAGCCAGTCTATCGGGTCGGCAGTCCTGCTGCAGCAGTTCCGGGACCAGCATCCGATCGAGCATCAGGTTGACGAGATTGACGTACTTCACGCGGATCAGCCGGCGATACAGCGCGACTGTAACCGGGTTCAGTCGATAGGCAATCACCGTCGGCAGCCGCGCGAGCGCCAGTTCCAGCGCCACGGTCCCCGATGCAGCGAGCGCCGCTTCCGCAGCGGCGAAGGCATCATATTTTTCAGCATCACCCTCAAGCAGCAGAGTGCGCACTGGCCAATCCGCAACCGCAGCGGCAACCCGATCGCGCACTGTCGCCACGGTGGGGACGACCGCCACGAGATCGGGGTGGGTTGGGCGAAGCATCTCCAGCGTGGCTCGGAAATCCGGCAACAGGCGCGATACTTCGCCCTTACGGCTCCCCGGCAACATTGCGACGACCCGGTCGGTAGGCGCCAGCCCATGCCTCTCGCGGAACCGGGTGCCATCGCCCCTTCCCGCGCCACCCTCGACCACGGAATGGCCGACGAATGTACAAGGCAATCCCTCCCGCAGGAAATAAGGAGGCTCGAAGGGCAGCACGGCCAGAAGATGATCGTAGATCGCCGCGTATTTCGCCGCCCGCTTCGGCTTCCAGGCCCAGACGGTCGGGGCGACATAATGGATCAACGGAATGCCCGGGGAGGCGGCGCGGACCTTCCTGGCCACGCGAACCGTGAAGCCCGGAGAATCGATGCCGACCACTGCATCAGGGCGCAGCCGCGTGATTTCCGACACCGTCTGGTCGATGCGGCGGATCAAGTTGGGCAGGTGCGGCAACAGTTCGAAAATGCCGAACAGGGTCAACTCACCCATTGGAAACAGACTGACCAGCCCTTCGGCGATCATCTTCTCTCCGCCAATTCCAACGAACCGCACCCTGTCGCCAGTGAGACGCCGTGCCGCCGCCATAAGCCGGGCACCCAGCGCGTCGCCCGATGGCTCGCCTGCAATCAGGAACAGGGTTGGCCCATCGTCGGCCGTGTCGGTCATCGTCATTGGGGAGTCTCGATTCCCACCACGAACAGACCGAGCCGGTCGGCCACCTCCGCCACCGCCGCACGGTCGACCAGCAGGCTCCCGCCCGCTTCCACCGCGATACCGCGCAACCCCGCGGCGGCGGCCTTCTCCACGGTGATGACGCCCATGGTCGGCAGGTCGATGCGCCGGTCCTGTCTCGGCTTCTTCACCTTGACCAGCACACCGCCGGGGCCGGGCCGCGCGAGCCCGGCACAGCGTGCAAGCATTTGGTCGGTGCCCTCGATGGCCTCCACCGCCAGGACGATACCCTGCTGGACCACCGCACCCTGTCCGACATCGAGCCCGCCCAGAGCATGGGCGACCTCGACCGCACGGGCGATGTCGCGCTCAGCCTCGGCATCCGGTGTCAGACACCCGACCGGGCCGGGAGTCGTCAGCAGGTCCTTGAGCAGCTCTTGCAACCCGACGACACGGAAACCATCCTCTTCCATCTCGCGGACCACGGCACGGAGCAACCCATCGTCACCAAGCGCCCGGGTTCCAACGCGGGCGAGGAAGCGCGCGGTTCGCCAGTCCGGCATCAATTCGGTGAAGGAGGGACGCTTGACCGGACCGGCGAGAACGACCTCGCCAACGCCCTCGTCATGCAGGCGCCGCAGGATGGTGCCGGCGGCACCGAATCGGCTCCACAGATGCGGCAGCCCGGCGACCGTCTCCGGATCCGTATGGCCGTCGAATGCGACCACGAACACCTCACGACCTTGGCCGCGCACCGCGCTGGCGATCCTGGCCGGAAGGGTGCCGCCGCCGGCCAGGATCGCCAGTTTCGGGCCGAACGAGTCGCAAGGGGCCATTTGCCCGGAATCGGCCATCGGCCGCCTCCCTCAGCTCTCGCGAGGCTGGCAGAGGGATCGCGCTTCCTTGGCGCGGATGAAGGTGAGCACGTCGGAAATCAGCGCACGCTCGCCGAAATCCCGTCCGACCTCCTCCACACGCTCAGCAAAGGTTCCCTCCGGACCGAACAGCATACGATAAGCCGCACGCAGGGCGTGGATATCGTCCTTCTTGAAACCACGCCGCTCCAGCCCCACCAAATTCAGGCCGGCCAGCCGTGCCCGGTCCCCCATCACCAGTCCAAAGGGGATGACATCGTTCTCGACGCCGGACATTCCGCCGATCATGGCGTGGGAACCGATTCGGACAAACTGCCGGACCGCCGAAAGCCCGCCGATGATGACGTAATCGCCCAGGGTGACATGGCCTCCCAGGGTGGCATTGTTCGCCATGATGACGTGGTCGCCGACGATGCAGTCGTGCGCCACGTGCGATCCCATCATGAACAGCCCATCGTCGCCGACACGGGTGATCATGCCGCCGCCTTCGGTGCCGGGGTTCATCGTCACATGCTCGCGGATCTGGTTGCGGGCACCGATGACCAGTTCGGACGGTTCGCCGTGGAACTTGAGGTCCTGCGGGCGATGGCCGATGGAAGCGAACGGGTAGATGACGGTGTCTGCGCCAATGCTGGTTCGCCCGTCGACCGCCACATGCGACACCAGCCGAACGCCGTCGCCCAGCGTGACGTCGGGACCGACGACACAGAAGGGGCCGATGCCGACCCCCTCCCCCAGTTTGGCCGCGGGATCGACGATGGCGGACGGATGGATGGTGACGGTCATTTTTCGTCCAGAATCATGGCGGAATAAATGGCTTCGGCGACAAGGACGCCGTTGACCTTGGCCTCGCCCTTGAATTTCCACACGTTGGCGCGCTTACGCTGCTTGGTGACGTGGATGTGGATGGTGTCGCCGGGTGTTACCGGTCGGCGGAAGCGTGCCTCATCCACGGTCATGAAATAGACGAGCTTGCCTTCGGCGTCAGAACCGAGCGTTGCAACCACCAGGACAGCCGACGTCTGAGCCATCGCTTCGATGATCAGCACACCGGGCATGACCGGGCGTGACGGGAAATGACCCTGGAAGAAGGGCTCGTTGATCGTAACGTTCTTTACGCCGGTAGCACCTTCACCCAGCGTCACATCGATCACCCGGTCGATCATCAGGATCGGGTAACGGTGCGGAATCATCTGCATGATCCGCCCAATGTCGATGTCGTCGATCTTCATGCTCTGTGCGTTGTTGTCCGCCGTCACGTCCATTGCCCGGCCGCCCGCCTTTCCACCAACCGATAGGGTTCGATGTTCCCGTCTTCGAAGGGAACGGGCACCGCTGCCCCGATGGGGAGCACGGCGCCATATCGTATGTCCCGCCTTCTTGCCCCATTTCCGCGGCGACCGCAACCGCGGCAACCTGGAAACGGGACAGGGCCGCCACCGCCCTCCAAGGACGGCAGCGGCCCTGTTCAAGCATGGTTCACTGTTTCGGAACGTTCAGAGCAACCTGAGGCAGCTTCTTGTTCACCCGCTCCATCACCGTATCGGTGACGTCGAGCTGGGTGTCCACCAGCACGAATTGCTGACGCGCCAACACCAGATTGGCGCCACGTTCACGAGAGATGTCCGCGACCACCTCGACCATCGTCTTGTGGACAACAGCCATCGCCTCGTTCAGCCCGGTTTCCAGTGCCCGCTTGCGGTTCTGGACGGTCTTCTGCACCTCGGCGACCTGCTTTTCGAAGTCGCGGCGCTTGTTGGCAAGGGCTTCCGGAGACAGGACCGTCTGCTGCTTGCGCAACTCGTCCTCGTTCTTCCGAAGCTTATCCTCCAGAGCGGAGATTTCCTTCTGATAGGAGTCGCGCAGCGTTTCGAAGGACTTGGTGATACCCTTCGATGCGCTGGACTCCTGCATGATCTTCTGGACGTCGATCACGGCGATCACGGGAGCCTTGAGCTCCGCACCCGGCGCCGGAGGCTTGGCAGCGTCAGCCTTCGGAGCCTCCGCCTTGGGCGCGGTCTGCGCCTGGACCGAGGCCGTGGCGAACAGGAAACCGGCGGCCGTGACAGCCGATAGAAGGGCGACGCGGAAAGGCGCCTTCGACAGAGTGGGTTGCATCTTAGAACCTGGTTCCGAAGCTGAAGCGGATGAGCTCTTTCTTGTCGTAGCCTTCCTTGCGGATCGGCAACGCCACGTCGAGCCGGATCGGGCCGAACGGAGACTTCCACGACACACCGGTGCCGATGGATACGCGGATGGACTCCTCGTCCTTCACGTTCGGATCGTTGATGTCGACCTTGCCCAATGTGCCGACGTCGGTAAAGGCATGGCCGAGCAGGCCGAATTCCTCAGGCAGGCCGAAGGGGAAGCTCATCTCGACCGATGCGCGGGCATAGCGCGTGCCGCCCAGCGCGTCACCGGTCGAAACGTCGCGCGGACCGATACCGGCGGTGTTGAAGCCGCGCAACGTATCGCCACCGATGAAGAAGCGGTCCCCGAGATCGACCTTCTTGCCGATGCCATGGATATAGCCGATTTCGCCCGTCGTGCTCAGGACCCACTGGTCCTCGCCGAGCGGAAGATAGTAACCGCCTGCCAGCTTGTTGCGCAGGAAGCGCACCGAACCGCCCAGACCGGCGATGTCATTCGTCAAGCGGACGAAATACCCCTCGGTCGGCGTCAGCTTGCTGTTGCGAACGTCGTAGGTCAGTTCCTGGCCGATCAACGACGTCAAACGTTCGCCACGCTGCTCCTGGATGTATTTCGATGCAGTGGTCGGCACTTCCTCGATCAGGGTGTCCTGGAGCTGGTAATACACACGCTGGCGCAGTGTCTCGGTCAGCGGGTAGCCCAGCCGCAAGGCAAAGCCGGTATTCTTCTCGTTGAACGAGCTCTCATCCTGATAATTGTACCGCGTCCGGAAAACATCGACGCCGGCCGACAGGTCGCGGTCCATGAAGTACGGCTCCGTAAAGGAGAGATCGTACAACTGGCGCCGGCCGGACAGCGTGGCCCCCAGACGCAGGTCCTGACCGCGGCCGAGCAAATTGCGCTCACGGATCGAGAAGTCACCCAACGGACCATCGGACGTGGAGAAGCCGGCACCGATGGAGATTTCACCGGTCGACTGCTCGGCCACATCGACGTTCACGACGGTGCGATCAGGCGCGCTGCTCTCGGCGGTCGTGATGTTCACGCGCTCGAAGAAGCCCAGATCCTTGATGCGCTGTTCGGACCGCTTCAACTTGGAAGCGTTGAACGGGTCCCCTTCCGACAGCAGCATCTCGCGTCGCACAACCTTGTCCAGCGTGCGGACGTTTCCGGTGATGTCGATCCGGTCGACGAATGTGCGCGGCCCCTCGTTGATCTCGTAGGTGATGTCGATGGTGTGGTTTTCACGGTTGCGCGTAATGCGTGGCCGCACATCGACGAAGGCGTATTGCAGATCACCGACGGCGTTCGTCAGCTTCGTGATGCTGTCTTCCACCTTCTGCGCGTTGTACCAGTCGCCCTCGCCGGTCGTGACGCTGTTCTGCAGCACCGTGGGATCGAGCTGCTTCAACGAGGTCTTGATGTCGATCTTGCCGAACTTGTAGCGCTCGCCTTCCTCGATGGTGAAGGTGATGAAGAAGTCTTCCTTATCCGGCGTCAGTTCCGCCACGGCGGATACGACGCGGAAATCTGCGTAGCCTTCCTTCAGGTAGAAACGGCGCAGCAGGTCGCGGTCGTAATTCAGGCGATCCGGATCGTAGTTGTCGTCGGACGAGAGGAAACGCCACCATGCCGATTCCTTGGTCTGGACCGACTCGCGCAGCGTCCCGTCCGAGAAATGTTCGTTGCCGATGAAGGTGATTCCCCGCACGCCTGTGCGCACACCCTCGTTGATCTCATAGACCAGATCGACGCGATTCTGGTCGAGCTGAATGATCTTGGGTTCGACCGTCGCCGCGAAACGGCCCTGGCGCCGGTAGATTTCCTGGATGCGCTGAACGTCGGTCTGAACACGAGTGCGCGTATAAACGACGCGGGGACGCAGCTGGATTTCCTTCTCCAGCGTCTCCTTGTCGATGCGCCGGTTCCCCTCGAACGCGATGCGGTTGATGATCGGGTTCTCTGCCACCGTCACCACCAGCGCATCGCCTTCGCGCTTCAGCACGACATCGGCGAACAGGCCGGTGTTGAACAGTGCCTTGAGCGACTGGTCGATCCGATCGGGATCGAACGGGTCGCCCGGCTGGATGGTCAGGTAGGAGCGGACCGTGGACGGCTCGATTCGCTGAGTGCCTTCGACCCGGATGTCGCGCACCGTTCCGCCGCTGAAAACCTGGGCGACCATGGACCCGGATCCCGCCGGCGCCCGCCCGGGGGAGGCGGCGGTTTGGGCGTGGGCGACAGACACCGTCGTCATGGCGCAGCCGGCCAACAGGCCCGCCACCAGAACTTTGCTCGACACCGGCAAATCACGCTCCCTGGCAAGGGGCTGGACTCAGGAGACCAGTCCCCGGAAGAAATCGACCACGCGCAATTGAACAAGGTCGTTCCACGTGGCGAAGACCATGAGCGTTAATACCAAGGCCAATCCAATTCGGAAACCGTATTCTTGCGCTCGCGCTCCAAGGGGTCGGCCGAGCAGCTTTTCGATGCCGTAGAACAGCAGGTGGCCGCCGTCCAGCATCGGCACCGGGAAGAGGTTGATCAGCCCCAGGTTCACCGACAGGAAGGTCATGAACCACACCAGCGGATACCAGCCGGATTGAGCCACTTCGCCCGACATCTGGGCGATGCGCAGCGGCCCGCCGAGTTCCTCGGTCCCGCGCGATCCCTGGACCATCTGGCCCAGCGCGGTGAAGGTGCCGGTGATCATGCCTGCGACTTCTCGTCCCGCCTGCCAGACGGCTGTCAGCGGGTCGTGGCGCATCATTCCGACGCTGCCGCGGCTGATGCCGAGCAATCCGATCTGGTGGCTGTTGCCGAGTCGGTCGGTGACGGACTGGGAATCCGGCGTCGCCGTAACCGTCATCACCCGGCCGTCGCGCTTCAACTCGATGGCAAGCGGCTGACCGGGGCGGATGGAGACGATCTGACGGATTTCCTCGAAACGCTGCACTCCGGTCCCATCGACAGCCAGGATCAGGTCGCCCGGCTGGATGCCGGCGCGTTCCGCCGCACTGCCTGGCTGGATTCCGCCGACGTCGGGCGGAGTGAAGGACTGGCCGGCCGTCATGAACAGCAGGGCCAGCACGACGATGGAAAAGACGAAATTCGCGATCGGGCCGGCGGCGACGATGGCAGCACGCTGACCCAGCCGCTTGTGATGGAACGAAACCGCACGCTCGTCCGCCGACATGGCCGTCAGATGGGCACCGGGCGTGCTGGCCGGATCCGCGTCGCCGAACATCTTGACGTAGCCGCCGAGCGGGAGCGCGCTGAATTTCCAGCGTGTGCCCACGCGATCGGTGAACCCGAACAGCTCGGGTCCGAATCCGATGGAGAAGGTCTCGATCCTTACGCCATTGCGTCGGGCGACCAGATAGTGCCCAAGCTCATGCACGAAGACGAGCACGGTGAGAACCAACAAAAAGGCCAGCACCGAAGTCCAGAAACCGCCGATAACGTTCATTTCAACCCTTGCGCCTTCCAGCGCCTCGAACGCGGATCATCGGCTGCCAACCGCCATCGCACCGCTGGCCGTCACGCGTCCGACGGCATCACGCCTGGCGTCCGCGTCGGCGTCCCGCACGGCGGCGAGATCGCTCAGCGGGCGGTGGGGCAACGCCGCCAACGTCTCCTCGACGATCCTTTCGATGTCGAGGAAGCCGATCCGGCGGTCGAGAAACGCCTGGACGGCCACCTCGTTGGCGGCACTGAGAATAGTAGGGGCGGCACCCCCGCTTTGCAAGGCGGCGCGGGCCAGCCGGAGAGCCGGAAAACGCACGGGATCGGGCGCCTCGAAGGTCAGGGTCGCGGCCTTGACCAGGTCGAGCCTCTCCGCCGGAGTGGCGATGCGTGCCGGCCAGCCGAGCGCGTAGGCAATGGGGGTGCGCATGTCCGGCGTACCGAGTTGGGCCAGGACCGAACCGTCGACATACTCCACCAGGGAATGGATGACCGATTGCGGATGGACCAGGACGTCGATCCGCTCTTCCGGAATCCCGAACAGGAAATGGGCCTCGATAAGCTCCAGCCCCTTGTTCATCATCGTGGCGCTGTCGACGGAGATCTTGGCGCCCATCTCCCAGGTCGGGTGGGCCACCGCCTGCTCCCGCGTCGCCGCCGCCATGAAGGCGCGGTCCCGGCTGCGGAAGGGACCGCCGGAAGCGGTCAGGATCAGGCGGGCGATGCTGGAGGTGCGCTCGAAATCGAAGACCTGGTAGATGGCGGAATGCTCGCTGTCGACCGGCAGCAGCGTGGCACCGTGCGCCTTCACCTCCTCCATCATCAGGGCGCCGGCACAGACCAGCACCTCCTTGTTGGCAAAGGCGACAATGGCGCCACGGCGCACGGCGGCCAGTGTCGGCCCCAACCCGGCCGCGCCGACGATGGCAGCCATCACCCAGTCGGCCGGCCGTTCGGCGGCGGCGATGACGGCATCCGCCCCGGCCGCCGCCTCGATCCCTGTTCCTGATAGCCGCTCCTTCAATCCGGCGTAGCAGGCGGGATCGGCGACGACCGCCAATCTTGCGTTGAGTTGCCGCGCCTGCCGGGCCAGCAGATCGACGTTGCGGTTGGCGGTCAGCGCCTCGACCGGGAAGCGATCCGGATCGCGGGCGACGAGATCCACCGTCTGGGTACCGACAGAACCGGTCGATCCGAGGATCGTCACCCTGCGCGGCGCATCGGACGCCGCTTCCGCCATCACCACCATGAGAGAACCGATCCAACGGCCGCATGGAACAGAGCCAGCACCGGGGCTGCGGCCAGTAGCCCGTCGATGCGGTCGAGGATGCCGCCGTGCCCGGGAATGAGCTGGCCGCTGTCCTTCACATTGTAGCGCCGCTTGACCGCCGACTCGAAGAGATCGCCGGCTTGTCCGACCACCGCGACGACTGCCCCAACTGCCAGCGCGACATCCGGCCGTGCGGCGCCAAATGCCAGGGCCACCAGCCAGCCGAACAGCGAAGCGGAAACCATGCCGCCGATCAGGCCGGCCCAGGTCTTCTTGGGGCTGATGCGCGGCGCCAGCTTCGGTCCGCCGATGCTCCGGCCGGCAGCATAGGCGCCGATGTCGGTCGCCCATATGGCGAGCATCACATAGAGGAAAAGAGAAAGCCCGACGGTGGGAAGGTCACGCAGCCACATCAGCCCGGCCATTCCGACCGCGACATAGAGCACGCCGAATCCCAGCAGGCCGCGATCCGTACCGCCACCGACAATACCGGTCAGGACCGCGAAAGCAGCCGCAACTCCCAAGGCCGCGGCAGGGCCGGCGGCGATCTGCGCCATCACGGCGATCATAATGCCGATCGCAGCCATCAGCCGCGCCGGCAGGCGCCGGGCGCTGGGAACCATGTTCGTCCATTCGGAAACTGCGACCACCGCGCTGAAGGCAATCAGGGCATGGAACACCCAGCCGCCCATCCAGACGGCCCCCAGAACGACCGGAGCCAGGACGACGGCCGACAGGACGCGAACCTTGAGGTCCCCCGCCCTGGACGCCTTCACCGGCGGCGGTGGCGATGCAGCCTCCGGCGCCTCAGCGGGTCCCGGCGGTGGTGGCGCCGAAGCGGCGTTCCCGTCGGTGGAACTCTTCAATCGCCGCCTCCAGGTCGCACTTGGTGAAATCGGGCCAGAGGGTGTCCACGAAGACGAACTCCGCGTAAGCGGCCTGCCACAGCAGGAAATTGCTGATCCGCTTTTCGCCGCTGGTCCGAATGATCAGGTCGGGGTCGGGAATGTCGTCCGTATAGAGCCGGGCCGACAGCGCACCCTCGTCGATGGCGCCGGGCGAGAGGCGCCCAGCCGCGACATCCTCGACAAGCCGCCGCGCCGCCTGCACGATTTCCAGCCGCGAACCATAGCTGAGCGCCACCACCAGGGTCATGACCCGGTTGGCTGCCGTCAGGTCCTCGGCATTGACGATCAGACGGTTGATGTCGTCCGACAGCCGGGCGCGATCACCGATCACCCGAAGACGGATGCCCGCCTTGTGCAGTTCGGCGACCTCGCTGCGCAGGTAGAAGCGCAGCAGACCCATCAGGTCGCTGACCTCTTCCTCCGGCCGGCGCCAGTTCTCCGAAGAGAAGCTGAAGATCGTCAGAGTGCCGATGCCAAGCTCGCGCGCCGCTTCCACGGTACGGCGGACGGCGTCCACGCCCTTCTTGTGACCGGCGGTGCGCGGCAGGCCGCGCGCCTTGGCCCAACGCCCGTTGCCATCCATGATGATGGCGACGTGTGCCGGGGCCTTCTGGGACCGGTTGTCGTCCGCGTCGCGCATTCCGGATCAGACCTGCATGATTTCCTTTTCTTTTTGTGCAAGCGCATCGTCGGCCAGCTTGATGTGCTGGTCGGTCAACGTCTGCACCTTGTCGGCCTGGACCTTGTGCTCGTCCTGGGTGATCTCGCTGGCCTTCTCCGCCTTCTTGAGCGCATCCATGCCGTCGCGACGGATGTTCCGGATGGCGACACGGGCCTGCTCGGCATATTTGTGGGCGACCTTCGCCAGTTCGGCGCGGCGCTCCTGCGTCAGATCGGGCAGCGGCACGCGGATGACCTGGCCTTCGGACTGGGGATTGAGCCCCAGGCCGCTGTCGCGGATGGCTTTCTCGACCGCCTTGATCATGCCGCGGTCCCACACCTGCACGGAGATCAGGCGGGGTTCCGGAACCGAGACCGTGGCGACCTCACGCAGATGCATGCGGCTGCCGTAGGCCTCGACCATCACCGGCTCAAGCAGGTTGGACGATGCGCGGCCGGTACGCAGGCCGCTCAGTTCCTTGCGAAACGATTCGAGCGCGCCTTCCATGCGGCGCTTCAGATCCGATAGGTCGGGCGCAGCCACGGGCCTACTCCCTTTCTTCCGTTATGATGGTGTGCTTGCCACGGCCCTGCATCACTTCGGCGAAGGCGCCGGGCGTGTGGATGGAGAAGACGAGAATCGGGATGTGGTTCTCGCGCGCAAGCGCGATGGCCGACGCGTCCATCACCTGCAGGTCCTTGGTCAGGACGTCCATGTAGGTGAGACGCTCATAGCGGGTCGCCGCCGGATCCTTCTTCGGATCGGCGGTGTAGACACCGTCCACCTGCGTGCCCTTCAGCAGGCCGTCGCACCCCATTTCCGACGCGCGCAGAGCGGCGGCGGTGTCGGTGGTGAAGAAGGGGTTGCCGGTGCCCGCGGCGAAGATCACCACCCTGCCCTTTTCCATGTGACGGACCGCACGGCGCCGGATGTAGGGCTCGCAGACCGAGGACATGGGGATGGCCGACTGTACCCGGGTGATCACACCCATCCGTTCGAGCGCGCTCTGCATCGAGAGCGCGTTCATCACGGTGGCGAGCATGCCGATATAGTCGGCCGAGGCACGTTCCATGCCGCCGGCCGCACCCTTCACACCCCGGAAGATGTTCCCCCCGCCGATGACCAGGCAGACCTGGACACCGAGCGCGATGACCGCCTTCACCTCATTGGCGATGCGGTTGACCATCTCGGGGTCCAGTCCGTAGTCGCGCTGACCCATCAGCGCTTCGCCCGACACCTTGAGGAGAACCCGCTTGTAGCGGGGGCTCGCGGCCGACGCGGTGGTCCCGGTGGTCTCGACCATTGGGGGAACGCTCCCTTGCTGTTTCGGAATGCGGCTGACGGTCGAACCTTGGTTAGCCCTGGACGCCGGCGGCGGCGGCAACTTCGGCGGCGAAGTCCGACTGGGCCTTCTCGATGCCCTCGCCCAGCGCGTAGCGGGTGAAGGCCGTGACCTTCACGGGCGCGCCGATGTCCTTGGCGGCGTTCTCGACCACCTTGCGGACCTTGGTTTCGCCGTCGATCACGTAGGTCTGCTCCAGCAGGCAGACCTCCTCGTAGTACTTGCGGACGCGGCCTTCCACCATCTTCTCGATGATGTTTTCCGGCTTGCCGGACGCACGGGCCTGCTCGGCCAGCACGCTGCGCTCACGCTCCAGCGACGAGCTGTCGACATCGGCGATGTCGAGCGCATCCGGACGGGCGGCGGCGATGTGCATGGCGATCTGTTTGCCGAGGTCGGCCAGCTTGGCCGCATCGCCGGTCGACTCGAGAGCGACCAGGACGCCGATCTTGCCCAGGCCCGGCGCGATGGCCGAATGGACGTAGCTGACGACCACGCCGGCCGAAACCGACAGGGTGACGCTGCGGCGCAGGTTCATGTTCTCGCCGACGGTGGCGATCAGGCTCGTCAGCTCGTCCTGGGCAGTGTGCGAGGTGCCCGGATAGGTGGCGGCCTTCAGCGCCTCGACATCGCCACCGGTGGTCAGAGCCAGTTCGGCGGTCGTGGCGGCGAACGCCTGGAACCGGTCATTGCGGGCGACGAAGTCGGTCTCGGCGTTCACCTCGACGACGGCACCCTTGGTGCCGGCGGTGGCGACGGCGACCAGACCTTCGGCGGCGACGCGGCCCGACTTCTTGGCGGCGGCGGCGAGGCCCTTCTTGCGCAGCCAGTCGACGGCGCCCTCGAGGTCGCCCTGCGTCTCGTTCAGCGCCTTCTTGCAGTCCATCATGCCCGCGCCGGTCTTCTCGCGCAGTTCCTTGACGAGCGAGGCGGTAATCTCGGCCATGTTGCGCCCTCTTCCTTCCAAGCGATCCGGCAGGCGGATCGGATTGAGTCACAAAGTCAAAACGGGTGGCAAGCCATAAAAAAGGCAGCCGGGCCATAGGTCATAAGGCCCGGCTGCCCTTCAACCGTCAGGGTCAGGCCTGGGCGGCGGTCTCGGCGGTCTCTTCCTCCGGCAGCTGCTCGGCCGGGGCGTCCTCGGCGGCACCGACGTCGATGCCGGCAGCGCTCATCTCGGCCTGCAGGCCGTCGAGCACGGCGCCGACCGTCAGGTCGCAGTACATCTCGATGGCGCGCAGCGCGTCGTCATTGCCGGGGATCGGGAAGGCCACGCCGTCCGGATCGGAGTTGCTGTCGAGGACCGCGATGACCGGGATGCCCAGCTTGTTGGCTTCCTTGACCGCGATCGACTCCTTGTTGGTGTCGATGATGAAGATGACGTCCGGCAGGCCGCCCATCTCCTTGATGCCGCCCAGCGCGCGCTCCAGCTTGTCGCGCTCGCGGGTCAGCTCCAGCACTTCGCGCTTGGTCAGGCCCGAGGTATCGCCGCCCAGACGCTCTTCCATCTCGCGCAGGCGCTTGATCGACTGGGAGATGGTCTTCCAGTTGGTCAGCATGCCGCCGAGCCAGCGGTGGTTGACGTAGTACTGGCCGCACTTGGCGGCGGCCTCGGCGATCCGCTCCTGGGCCTGGCGCTTGGTGCCGACGAACAGAACGCGGCCACCGCCGGCGACGACGTCGCGCACGGCCTGGAGGGCGCGGTGCAGCATCGGAACGGTCTGCTCGAGGTCGATGATATGCACGCCGTTGCGGACGCCGAAGATGTACTGGTTCATCTTCGGGTTCCAGCGGCGGGTGTGGTGACCGAAGTGGACACCGGCTTCCAGCAGCTGGCGCATGGTAAAGGTGGGCATGGTCATGTGGAAAAAATCCCTTTTTCCGGTTGCTCCGCCGCGGGCGTTGTCGAGCGCATGGAAACCATGGCCTATGACACCGGATCGGGCCATCGGACGAAACCGACGGTCCGCCAGCCCGCGTGAGGTTTTGACGACGGCGCTTACATAGCCCCGCGGACCTGTGTTGACAAGAAAAAAGGCCACGCGGAGCCCTGTCCGCGCGGCCTTTTTTCCTTGAACCGGAAGCGGTTCGGAAGTCCGGATCGGGTCCGGCCGAATTAGGCCTGGGGCGTCGGCGGCGCGACAACCTTCGGCTTGGGAAGGTCGAGCTTCAGGTGCAGCTCGCGCAGGCGCGCCGTATCGACCGGCGCCGGAGCCTGCATCAGCAGATCCTCGGCGCGCTGGTTCAGCGGGAAGGCGATGACCTCGCGGATGTTGGGCTCGTCGGCCAGCAGCATGACGATGCGGTCGATGCCGGGGGCCGAGCCGCCGTGCGGCGGGGCGCCCAGCTTGAACGCGCTCAGCATGCCACCGAAGCGGGCTTCCAGCTCCTCCGGCGGATAGCCGGCGATCTCGAAGGCCTTGTACATCACCTCCGGCAGATGGTTCCGGATCGCGCCCGACGACAGCTCGACGCCGTTGCAGACGATGTCGTACTGGTAGGCCTTGATGTCGAGCGGGTTCATCGTCTCCAGCGCCTTCAGGCCGCCCTGGGGCATGGAGAACGGGTTGTGGCTGAAGACGACCTTGTTGGTCTCCTCGTCCAGCTCGTACATCGGGAAGTCGACGATCCAGCAGAAGCGGAAGGCGTTCTTCTCGATCAGGTCCAGTTCCTCGCCTATGCGGGTGCGGGCGAAGCCGGCCAGCTTGGCCGCCGGACCGGGCTGGTCGCAAACGAAGAAGACCGCGTCGCCGTCCTCCAGACCGACCAGTTCGCGCAGCGCGGCCTGGGCTGCCTCAGGCACGAACTTGGCGATCGGTCCCTTGCCGCCGGCGGCCTCCATGACGATGTAGCCGAGGCCGGGAGCACCGAGTCCGCGCGCCCAGTCGTTCAGCTTGTCGAAGAAGCTGCGCGGACGGTCGGAGACCTTGGGGGCACGGATGGCGCGCACGACCCCACCCTTCTCCAGCGTCTGCTTGAAGGCGCGGAACTCGACGTCGTCCCGCTTGAACACCTCGGTCACGTCGGTGATGACGAGCGGGTTGCGCAGGTCGGGCTTGTCGTTGCCGTACTTCAGCATCGATTCGGCGAAGGAGATGCGGCGGAACGGCAGCTGGTCGATCGCCGGCTTCGAGTCGCGGCGGAAGCCGCCGAACTCGTCGAAGATGCCGTGCAGCACCGGCTCGATGGCGGCGAAGACGTCCTCCTGTGTGACGAAGGACATCTCGAAGTCGAGCTGGTAGAACTCGCCCGGGCTGCGGTCGGCGCGCGCGTCCTCGTCGCGGAAGCAGGGGGCGATCTGGAAGTAGCGGTCGAAGCCGGCGACCATCAGCAGCTGCTTGAACTGCTGCGGCGCCTGCGGCAGCGCGTAGAACTTGCCGGGATGGTTGCGGCTCGGCACCAGATAGTCGCGGGCCCCCTCCGGCGAGGAGGCGGTGAGGATCGGCGTCTGGAACTCGGTGAAGCCCTGGTCGATCATGCGGCGGCGCGCCGAGGCGATCACGCGCGAGCGCAGCATGATGTTCTCGTGGATGCGTTCGCGGCGCAGGTCGAGGAAGCGGTAGCGCAGGCGCACATCCTCGCCGGCGTCGGTGTCCTGGTTGACCTGCAGCGGGATCTGCTCCGCCTCGCCCTCGACCGTCAGCTCGGCGATCTGCAGCTCGATGCGGCCGGTGGGCAGCTTGTCGTTGATGGTCTCGGCGGTGCGCTTGACCACCTTGCCGGTGACGGTGACGACCGATTCGAGCTTCAGCCGGTTCGCGACCTCGAAGGCCGGATTGGAGGTATCGACCACGCACTGCGTCAGGCCGTAATGGTCGCGCAGGTCGATGAACAGCAGCTGTCCATGGTCGCGCTTCCGGTTCATCCAGCCCGACAGGCGGACGGTCTCACCGGCATTCTCTTCACGAAGCTGGCCGCAGGTGTGCGTGCGGTAGGGGTGCATGGGTCGAAACACCTTGAAAAGGTCGGATTCCGGCGGAAAAAACGGTTCGACACACCACACCGGACGGGCGTGAAAGTCAAGCCGCCTTCGGGCAGGGCGAGAGCAATCGCATATGGTTTACCCTCCCGCCCCGGAAGAGGGCATGAAGCCGTCGCCCATAGGCCGGACAGGTGCCAAAGGCAATCGTAGGTGGAAGGCAGTCGCGAAAATTGCGGACGACTTCAGGGTCGGTCGCCAAAGGCGGGGCCCAGGTGCCGTCATCGGGATCGCCGCCGGATCCCCCCTACCCCAGCGCCTTTGGATTGGTGATCCCGAGCCGCGCCCTGACGATGGCCTCCAGCGAGTCCATCAGCACCTCCTGGCCGTCATGGTCGAAGTCGCCGGCCGCAATCTCGATGCACAAGCGATGTTCCAACGCCTCGACCCGGTGGCGCAGCTCGTCGCCGGCCAGACCATCGTCGGCATCCTCGCCATAGAGCAGCGCGAGCGCCCCCAGCACGGAATGGCCGGCGGCATCGAGGCCCTTCAACTCGCGCTGGGCGATCTCCAGTGCATTGGCGACCATCAGCGCCTTGAAGCGCGCCTCCGGGGCCACATGGGGAAGGACGTCGGTGCGGAAGGTCGCGGCGGCGATCTCCAGCAAGCCGCGGGCGTCGGCATCGCTCAGCATCAGGCCACCTTGTCCACGGCGCTTGCCATCACCGCGCCGGTCGAGCGCAGATGGCGCAGCAGGTCCATCTCAATCTCCGGCAGCATGCGGCCGGTCAGGGCCAGCTCCAGCGACGGTTCGGCGCCCGAGCTGTGGCGGCGCCCCTGTTCCAGCGCGACCGCCGCCCAGCGCAGATAGGCCGCCGTCTCCCAATAGGCCACGCGGGCGGGATCGACACGGCGGCCGGAGGTCTCCTCGTAGCCGGCATAGAAATCCGCACGGTCGGCGATGCCGCCGGCCTCGCGGTCCGTGCGGCGGAAGCGCCAGGAGCGGGCGCAGAACCAGCCGAGATCCTCCATCGGGTCGCTGAACCCGGCGAACTCCCAATCGAGGATCGCGGTCAGGGCACCGTCCTTGACCAGATAGTTGCCGGTGCGGAAATCGCGGTGGCACAGCACCACGGCCCCCGGCAGCGGCGCATTGATCTCCATCCAGCGCAGCCCCCAGGCGATCACCGGATCGCGCCGCGCCAGATCGCCGAACCAGCGGCGGAGCTGCGCCAGCGTTTCCTGCGCCGGGCAGCCCGGCAGGTCGCCCAGCCGCTCCAGCCCGTCGGTGTCCGGCGACACCCGGTGCAGCAGGCCGAGTTGCCGGCCAAGCTCGCGCGCCAGGTCCGGCTGCGGCGCGTCGGACCGGGTGACGGCATGGCCGGCGCCCAGCCCCTCGGCCCGGCGCATGATGTAGAAGTCGGGCCCCAGCACCGCCGGATCGTCGCAGGCGAACAGCGGTTCCGGCGCCTTCACGCCACCGGCGAACGCTGCGCGCAGCACCACGAACTCGCGCAGCTTGCCGATGCTGGCGGAGATGCGGCCGGCCCCCTCCATCCGCAGCACGCAGGCATGGCGCCCGGCCAGCCCCCCGCCGTCGATGTCGAGCGTCACCGCCAGATTGAGGGAGATGGCGCCGCCGCCGAGCCGCCCATCCTCGATCACCGTGACCCGGGCCGCACCGGCCTGGTCGGCCAGGAAGCGCTCCAGCCGCCCCCGGTCGTCGGCGGACAGGAACGGGTGCGGCGATTGGTCGGACGCGGTGACGACGTGCATGGCGTTCTCCCGTGACGTGAAGCGCAACAGGGGCTGCGGGGGCGCATTGGTTCGCGCGGTGTCGACGCGCCGATGGTAGGCACGAAGCGCCGCCGCTCACAAGTTTGACCTTGGTGGGACATGCGGACGCTCCCTCCAAAAAGACGGCCCCTCCCCCACCGGGCGGGCAGGAGAGGGGCCGAATGGACGGGAGGGTCGGAGAGGGCCGGGGATTACGCGGCGATCGGACGGTTCGCCGCCTGCTCCTGCCCGGCCGGGGCGTTCTGCTGCGCCGCCGGCAGCGGGGCCGGCACCGGCTTGGCCTCGCGGATCCCCTCGCTCACCGGCAGCATGTCGCCGATGCCGAAAGCGACGGCCATCAGGTTCGGCACCGCCATGGCGGCGAGCAGGACCGACCACAGCTCCAGCGACAGGGTGCCCAGCGGGTTGACCAGCGCGGCGGTGGCCGCGGCGGCAACCAGGGCAGCGGACAGGATCGCCTCCGGCTTGGCGCAGAAGCGGCCGGCGGCGCGCTTGCCGCCCTTGGCGGTCACCCGGAAGGCATCCTGTTTGCGGAACAGGCCGCGGACGACGGCCAGCGCCACCGTGGTCGACAGCGCCATGCCGACGGCGCAGGCGCCCAGGCTGTGGCTCCAGCTGTTGCCCGAGGCGTAGCGCGAGGCCAGCAGGCTGGAGCCGGCACGCAGGACCAGGGCACCCAGAACGGCGGCGGTCGCGGCGACCGGCGGCAGGTGGAGCGGCAGGACCAGCGAGGCGAAGGTCCAGACCACGGCGGCGGCGGCGGCGAACAGGCCGACGGCGTCGGACCACCAGCGGATCCAGTTGGTGACGTAGCCCAGCTTCTGCCGCGCGTTCAGCTCGGCCGAGCCCGGCAGGAACTTCTTCCAATGGGCGCGGACGATCTGGGTCGAGCCGAACACCCAGCGGTCACGCTGCTTGCGGAACTGCATGAAGTTGTCCGGGGCCAGACCGGCGCCGAGCCGCTCGTCGGTGTAGGCGGCGCGGTAGCCAGCCGACAGGATGCGCAGGCCCAGCTCGGTGTCCTCGCAGATGCCGGCTTCCGACCAGCCGCCGACCCGGTCCATGGCGGAGCGGCGCAGCATGATCATGGTGCCGTGGCAGATGAAGGCCTGGCTGGAGACGCCCTCCTGCATGCCGACGTCGAAGAAGGGGCGGTATTCGGCGGTCATCGCCGCCTTCAGCGCCGTCTCGTCGCCGTCGCGGTGCTCCTGCGGCGCCTGGACGATGCCGACCGACGGATCGGCGAAGGCCGGGGCCAGCTTCGACAGCCAGTCGGGCGACACGGTATAGTCGGCATCGAGCACGGCGACGATCTCGGCCGACGGATCGGTGTGGCGCAGGGCGGCGTTCAGCGCGCCGGCCTTGAAGCCGGAGATCTTCTTGTACCAGTGGAACTTGAACCTGGACCCGAGCGCCCGGCACATCTCCTCCACCGGGCGGACGAGATGCTCCTCCTCGGTGTTGTTGATCAGGACGACGACCTCGTAGTTCGGGTAGTCCAGCCGCGACAGCGAGGCAAGCGTGGCGTTCAGGACGTCCGGCTGCTCGCGGCAGGCGGCGACGTGGATGGAGACCATGGGCGTGTGCCCGGCCGGCTGGTGTCCGACCTCAGGCACGGCTTGCGGCAGCAGCGCCGGGGCGCGGCCGGTAAGCAGGCGGCGGGCGACGTCGACCAGATCGGCGAAGGCGACGCTCATCATCAGGGCGCCGAGCGCGAAGGCGGAGCCCCAGGTGGTGACGGCGCCGAAGGTCAGATACTCGGCGAAGGCGCCGGCGACGGCGGAACCGATGGCGAAGCCGATGACGTTGGCGCCAAGCGCGGCGGCCAGCGCGAAGCCGGCATTGCTGCGGCGGCGGAACACGGCGAAGGCCGACAGGGCGAGGCCGAGGGCCAGCGCCACCCCGGCGCCGACCCGCTCGCCATAGGGGGCGGCGACCGCGCCGGTCATCGCCCATTTCGGCGCACGGTCGGCGTCGAGCACGCCCCAGGTCGGGCCGGGCGAGCCTTCGATGGTCGATTTCCAGATACCGTCGAACGCCTCGACCACGTTGTAATGGATGCCGAGCGCGTTGGCTTCCGCCGCAAAGCCGCGGACGACGGCGGCCTGGGCCTCCGGCGTCGGGTAGGCGTCATGGAAGTTCTCGCCGCCCGACGGCCAGCCGACCTCGCCGACGAACAGCGGCTTGCCCGGATGCGCCTTGCGCACGGTGTCGAGCCGGTCGCGGATCCAGGTCAGCGCATCCGCCACCGGCACGCCCTCCCAGTAGGGCAGGACGTGGACGCCCATGAAGTCCGAGGCCTTCACGGTGGCGTCGGCCTTGATCATCTCCGACCAGACGTCGGCGGTGCCGACCTTGATGCCAGGGGGCACGGCGGCGCGCACGCGGCGGATGTAGGACGACAGCTCGGCGTCGGTCAACTCGGCGCGCAGCAGCGTCTCGTTGCCGACGACGATGCGCTTGATGCCGCGGAACTCCTTGGCAAGGGCGATGCCGTGCAGCACCTCGCGCTCGTTGCGGGCCTTGTCCTTGCTCAGCCAGATGCCGAGCGTGACGTCCAGCCCCTTGGACACCGCGATCTCCGGCACCTCGCCCTGCGAGCCGAGTGTCGAGTAGGTGCGCACGCCGTCGGCAAAGCCGGCGATGGCGGTCATGTCCTTCTCGATCTCCCGGCGCGGCACCACCGGCTGGTGGGTGGGATCGTAGCCGCGCCCCGAGGGCGAGTAGGACACGGATTCGATGCGTCCGGGCTCCGCCTCCACCGGCGTCGGCGCGTTGCGCCAGGACCAGAAGGACGCGTGGCCGGCAGTCACGGCCAGCAGAGCGGCGACGATGGCTGCTCGCCGGATCGGGTTCTTCGGGTTGCTCATGGGGAGTTCGCGTGCCCTGTTGCAGGGTGGCCGTGTGCCACCGGACATCCGCACAAACGGGCAGCCCGCCTTCCCTATTCCGCCGCTTCTAAAAAAAATTGTGCGTTGCGGCGGCTGGAACCCGGGCGGCCGCGGGCTGTTGGAGGACGTCCGAACGAATTTCCGCAATGTCCAGGAGACGCAGCGATGGCAACCCGCCACGAACAGACCCCGGAGCACAAGAAGGCCCATGAGATCGCCGAGGAGGCGCTGGACAAAGCCGCCGAAGGCGATCCCCGCAAGGCGCGCGAGCTGATCGAAGAGGCCAAGCGCCTCGACCCGAAGATCGGCGAGGAAATGTCGCGCGAGGCCGCAGAGGAGCAGAAACAGGCAGATCGTTACGTCGACAAATCCGACAAGTGAGTGGCGGCCCCCTCCCCATCCCTCCCCCGCGTTCCGCGGGAGAGGGGGTAGGACGCTTGCAGACGTCCTGCAATGGAGAAGCGGAGTTCCCTCTCCCGCGAGAGCGGGGGAGGGTCAGGGAGAGAGCGGGGGAGGGTCAGGGAGGGGGCAAGCGCCGCTGCCCTTACTCGGGCGGCCCCTACTCCGCCGCCACGGCCTCGGCCACGACCGGCGGGGTCCAGCGCAGCACCGGCTTGCGGGCGGCGGCGGTCTCGTCCAGGCGGCGGCGCGGGGTCAGGCGCGGAGCCGCCTGGAAATAGGCGGCGTCGCCCGACTTCGCCCGCTCGGCCAGCGCGCGCAGCGCATCGACGAACTGGTCGAGGCTGGCCTTGCTTTCCGTCTCGGTCGGCTCGATCAGCAGGGCACCATGGACGACCAGCGGGAAATACATGGTCATCGGGTGGAAGCCCTCGTCGATCAGGGCCTTCGCCATGTCGAGCGTGGTGACGCCCGTCCCTTTCAGGAAACGGTCGTCGAACAGGCACTCGTGCATGCACGGCCCCTCGAACGACGCCGTCATCACGTCGTCGAGCCGCGCCATCACGTAGTTGGCGTTCAGCACCGCGTCGGACGACGCCTGCCGCAGCCCGTCGGCACCGTGGCTGAGCATGTAGGACAGCGCGCGGACGAACATGCCCATCTGACCGTGGAAGGCCTTCATGCGGCCGAAGGCCGGACCGTCGCCGGCGGCCTCGACCAGGGCGAAGCCGTCGGCCCCATGGGTGACGTAGGGCACCGGGATGTAGGGCGCCAGCGACTGGGCGAACACCACCGGACCCGACCCCGGCCCACCGCCGCCATGCGGGGTGGAGAAGGTCTTGTGCAGGTTGATGTGCATGACGTCGATGCCGAGGTCGGCCGGACGCACCCGCCCGACGATGGCGTTGAAGTTGGCGCCGTCGCAGTAGAAATAGGCCCCGGCCGCATGCACCGCCTCGGCGATCTCGATGATGTCGCGCTCGAACAGGCCGCAGGTGTTGGGGTTGGTCAGCATCAGCCCGGCGACGTCGGGACCGAGCTTGGCCTTCAGCGCCTCCAGGTCGACGCGGCCGTCGGCGGTCGCCGGGATGGCATCGACGCCGTAGCCGCAGGCGGCGGCGGTCGCCGGGTTGGTGCCGTGGGCGCTTTCCGGCACCAGGATCTTGGTGCGGCCGCTGTCGCCGTTGGCCTCATGGGCGGCGCGGATCGCCATGATGCCGCACATCTCGCCATGGGCACCGGCGGCGGGCGCCAGCGTCACCGCGGCCATGCCGGTCAGCGTCTTCAGCCAATGGGCAAGCTGGTCCATCAGCTCCAGCGCGCCCTGCACCGTGCTGACCGGCTGGAGCGGATGCACGTCGGAGAAGCCGGGGAGCCGCGCCATCTTCTCGTTCAGGCGCGGATTGTGCTTCATCGTGCAGGAGCCCAGCGGGTAGAAGCCGCTGTCGATGGCGTAGTTCTTCTGCGACAGCCGGGTGTAGTGGCGGACCACCTGCGGCTCGGCGAGGCCGGGCAGCCCGACCCGGGCGCGCGGCTTCACGGCGCCGAGACGGCTGGCCACCTTCGGCAGGTCGGGCAGGTCGACGCCGGTGCGGCCGGCGCTGTCCTGTTCGAAGATCAGCGGCTCTTCGATCTGCAGGCCGCGGTTGCCGGTGACGGTGCCGGTCACGCCGTCGAAAGCGCCCGAGTTCGCGGGGATGGCCGAGGGACGGCCCTGGGTGTTCATGCTCATGCCAGAACCTCGGTCAAGGCAGCCGCGAAGGCGTCCATGTCGGCGTCGGTGTTGGTCTCGGTGACGGCGACCAGCAGCAGGTCGTCCATTCCCTGGCCGGGATAGAGGCGCGACACCGGCACGCCGCCGAGGATGCGGCGCCCGGCAAGCTCCTCGACCACCGCGGCGGCCGGCTTGGGCAGCTTCACGGTGAACTCATTGAAGAAGCCGTCGTTCAGGATCTCGACGCCGGGGATGGTGGCCAGCCGGTCGGCCATCTGCACCGCCTTGGCGTGGTTCAGCTGGGCCAGCTGCGTGATCCCGGCCTCGCCCAGCAGGCTGACATGGATCGAGAAGGCCAGCGCGCACAGGCCGGAGTTGGTGCAGATGTTGGACGTCGCCTTCTCGCGGCGGATGTGCTGCTCGCGGGTGGAGAGCGTCAGCACGAAGCCGCGGCGGCCGTCGGCGTCCACCGTCTCGCCGCACAGGCGGCCCGGCATCTGGCGGACATATTTGTCCTTCACCGCGAACAGCCCGACATAGGGGCCGCCGAAATTCAGCGCGTTGCCGAAGGACTGGCCTTCCGCCGCGACGATGTCGGCGCCCATGTCGCCCGGCGGGGTCAGCAGGCCGAGCGACAGCGCCTCCGTCACCACGACGACCAGCAGCGCGCCCTTGGCCTGGCAGGCGGCGGCAAGGTCGGTGTAGTCGCGGACATGGCCGAAGACGTCCGGATTCTGGACGACGACGCAGGCCGTCCTGTCATCGACCAGCGCCAGCAGATCCTCGCCGCCGGTCGGGGCCGGCGGCAGGGCCACCGCCTCGAAACCGATGAAGCGGGCGTCGGTGCTGGTCACGTCGCGGTAATGCGGGTGCAGGCCACCGGACAGGATCGCCTTCTTCCGCCGGGTGATGCGGTTGGCCATCATCACCGCCTCGGCGCAGGAGGTGGCACCGTCATACATCGAGGCGTTGGCCACATCCATGCCGGTCAGCAGCGCGACCTGGGTCTGGAATTCGAACAGAACCTGCAGCGTGCCCTGGCTCACCTCCGGCTGATAGGGGGTGTAGGCGGTCAGGAACTCGCCGCGCTGGACCAGATGGTCGACGGTGGCCGGAACATGGTGGCGGTAGGCGCCGGCGCCGAGGAAGCTCGGCACCGTGCCCGCCGGGATATTCTTCGCCGCCATGGCGCCCAGCAGCCGTTCGACCTCGAGCTCACCCATATGGTTGGGCAAGCCCCCGATCGGGCCGGCCAGCCGGGCCGCCTCGGGCACGTCGCGGAACAGGTCGTCCACCGATTCCGCGCGGATGGCCTCCAGCATCGATTGCCGGTCGGCCTCGGTCAGGGGCAGATACCGCATATCAGTGCGACGCCTCCACGAAGGCCTTGTAGGCCGCTTCGTCCATCAGACCGTCGAGTTCGGCGGCATCGCTCAGCTGGAGCTTGAAGAACCAGCCCTCGCCCTCGGCATCGCCGTTGACCTTGGACGGGTCGTCGACCAGCGCCTGGTTCGATTCCAGGACGGTACCCGACACCGGGGCGTAGACGTCGCTGGCGGCCTTCACCGATTCGACGACGGCGGCTTCCTTGCCCTGCTCCAGCACGCGGCCGGCCTCGGGCAGCTCGACGAACACCACGTCGCCCAGCTGGCTCTGGGCGAAGTCGGAGACGCCGACGGTGGCGACATCACCCTCGACGAGAACCCACTCATGGTCCTTGGTGAATTTCCTGGTCATCTGAAGTTTCCCTGTTCGGAACGGTTGCTTGGTTTGCGGCCCCGGAGCGTCAGCCCCGGTAATAACGCTGCGGCACGAAGGGCGTGGCGGCGACGCGGGCGGGCAGCGGCTTGCCGCGGACGACCAGCGTCAGCGCGGTGCCGACCGCGGAATTGGCGGTGTCGACATAGCCCATGGCGACCGGCGCCCCGGCGGTCGGGCCGAAGCCGCCGCTGGTGATCTCGCCGAGCGTCACGCCAGCGGCATCCTGGATTTCGGTGTGCTCACGGGCCGGCTGGCGGCCGTCAGGCTGGATGCCGACCCGGCGGCGCGATGCCCCCTCGGTCAGCTGCCGCTGGATGATGTCGTAGCCGGGGAACCCGCCCTCGGCGCGGCGGCGCTTGGGCAGGGTCCATTCCAGCGCGGCTTCGACCGGGGTGGTGGTGGTGTCGATGTCATGGCCGTAGAGGCACAGCCCCGCCTCCAGCCGCAGCGAGTCGCGGGCGCCCAGCCCGATCGCCTCGACCTCCGATTCGGCGAGCAGGGCGCGGGCGATCATCTCCGCATCGGCCTTGTCGCAGGAGATCTCGTAGCCATCCTCCCCGGTATAACCGGAGCGGGTGAGGATCACCGGCACGCCCTTGAAGCTGGCGGACAGGCAGGTCATGAACTTCATGGTGGCGGCTTCCGGCACGAAACGGGCCATCACCCCGGCCGCCGCCGGGCCCTGCAGCGCCATCAGGGCGAGATCGTCCAGCAGCTCGACCTCGGCCTTGCCGGCCAGCTTTTCGCGCAGATGGGCGACGTCCTGCTCCTTGCAGGCGGCATTGACCACCAGGAACAGATGGTCGCCGGCATTGGTCACCATCAGGTCGTCGAGGATGCCGCCCTGGTCGTTCAGGAACAGCGTGTAGCGCATGCGGCCCAGCGCCAGCCCCTTGATGTCGCCGGGAACCAGCGTTTCCAAGGCTGCGGCCGGATCGGCGCCGGTCAGGCGGACCTGCCCCATGTGGGACACGTCGAACAGCCCGGCCTTCTCGCGGGTGTGCTGGTGTTCCTTGAGGATGCCCAGCGGATACTGCACCGGCATGTCGTAGCCGGCGAAGGGAACCATGCGGGCGCCAAGCTCGACATGGAGCGCGTGCAGCGGGGTGGTCTTGAGAGCGGTTGCGGCCTCGGTCACGCTGCGGGTCCTCCGACAGGGGTTCGCCCCCGCGCCGGGATCGGCACGGGTGAGCTGCCCCCTCTGTCTTGGACCTGAGAGATTCACCGCCGCCGGGTCGAGCCGGGCAGCCGGTTTACTCCTTCGGTGAGTCGCGGCGGGTGAGCGCCGAGGCTGCTTTCCAGAGTTGCCTTATCCCCTTGCGGTCCTTTTGCCTGAGAGTTTCCGGGGGCGGTTGCTCCTTCGGCGCCACCTGCAGAACTGCCGTTTCCGGCGCGTTCCAAGGCGATCTCTCCCGCGAGGGATCATCGGCGTGATGGCGGCACACTGTCGCGGATGGGGGCGATTGTCAATCGGGGTATCGGACGGCGGCACACGGCAGAGTCATGACCGCTTGCTGTTGATATTCCTTGTTTTAGGATTTTTATCTTTACGATAGGCTTATAAGCCGGTCATGGTGGCGCCGCGCGTTTCGCCGAGCTGGCCAGCCTTCGTCCGTCGCGTGCCCTTCTAACCACCGATGCAGCGGAGCCCCATCCATGACCGTGCAGACCTTCAATCCCACCGATCTGCCGCAGTCCGCCACCAACTGGGCCGTCGCCCAGCGCATCGTCGGCGCCTTCGCGCCCCACGCGCAGGTCAGGCCCAATTTGACACTAGCGCTCGACCCCGGCAACCTGCTGAACGGCACCACCCTGACCGAGGTGAACGCCCAGCCCGTCGGCCCCTTCACCCCGCCGGCCAGCGGCTTTCGCATCGACCGCGTGGTAATCGACCGCGGCACCGGCGCCGGTGCGATCGTGACCGGCATTGCCAACAGCCTGACTCCGCCGGCAATTCCGGCCGGCACGCTGCCGGTGGCGCGTGTCATGCTGCTGCCGACGACCGACGCCATCGGCAACGATCTGATCGTGGATGAACGGGCGCTGGTGGACCTGACCCCGTCGCCCCAGAATTCGGTCGTGGTTCGTGCGCACCGGAACAACGTCGGCCAGAGCGGGGTCACCAACAACGCCTGGGCCAAGGCCCTGCTGACGACGACGGATATCAACGTCGGGAATGCGTTCGATACGTCCACGTCCCGCTTCTTGCCGTCGGTTGCCGGCAATTACCTGCTTCACGCCCAGGTGATGATGAACTGCGGTGTGAATGGGTCCGTCTATGCCGGCCTCTACGTCAACGGCACAAACCTTTCCCTGTGCCGGTCACTGACCCCCGTCGCGACGCCGACCTACGCCGCGACAAGCTCCATCTGCTACCTCAACGGCACGACCGACTATGTCGAGATGAAAGTGCTCAACACCATCATCACCGATGGCATCCTGGATGGAACGCCGACGGCAACCTTCTTCACCGCCACTCGCTTGCCCTGACCTGAAACGCATGAAGCCGGACCTATGTCCGGCTTCATGTTTCAATGGCCCTCCAACAGCATCCTCACAAATCCAAGTGGCTGCCGTCGCAAAAGGGCGGCTTCTTGGTTGCCTTGCAGCCGCAGAAACGCGCCTTCATCGTCGTGGTCGGCGAGAACTTCATGGGTTCCAGCCCCGTCCCGGCGTGGCTGCCGTCGCAGAAGGGCTGCTTGGCGCTGCGGCCGCAGCGGCACCACCAATAAGTCTTGCCGGCCTCCATCTCGATGGTGATGGGCTCCTTGGACGCGGCAACAGGCTTGATCATACTCTCCCTGGCGGATGGCTTGGGAATGGCGTGTGGCGCGCCGGCCGTGCGCCTTACTTCTTGACCTGCGTCCGGTTGAACTCCAGCTGCTCCGGCGTCAGCTGGAATCCCAGATAGACCTTCCAGTCCTTGGCGTTGCCGTCCTTGGGCAGCGGGATCCGCGGGGCCAGCTCCTCCTTGCTGCCGGCGCGCGGCTGGCCGGGGACGAAGGTGACGTCGGTGTCGAAATAGGCCTTCGACACCAGCGTGTCGTCCGGCTGGGCCAGCGCGACGAAATACTGGTACTTGGCGACGTCGCCCTTCAGCGCCGGGCCGCGCTCGGCCACCAGATAGACGTTCACATTCACGGTCACGCCGGCACTGGTGTATTCGCAATTGCCGGTATAGTCGGTCAATGCCGCGCGCGACTCCAGGTCGGTCAGGTCCTTGCCGCCGGGGCGGAAGACGGTGACTTCCTGCAGGTCGCGGACGATGTTGACCTTCGGGCAGGCCAGCGCCGCGTCCGATGGGTTGGTCGGCCCCATGCCGGAGCATCCGGACAAAGCCAGCACGGCCCCGGCCGCGAGCAGCGCAGGGCGGCCCATCCGCAGGAGGGACGCCGGCGGGCTTTTCCGGGCGGGGGTTCCTATATTACGGTCGCGGCGGTCCATCGGTTCGGCCTGATCGGTTAACGGGCTGTTGGACCGCGACTTTAGTGTCCCAGCTTGACCGGCACAAGACCGCGCGGCGGTTCTATCCCTTGCGGCCGTTCGGCACAGGACCACCTAAGGGCGACGTCATCCACCTGAAGGCTGCGCAGCGCATATGACCACCACCACTCCCCTGACCATCCTCCTCGCGGCCCCGCGCGGATTCTGCGCCGGGGTGGACCGGGCGATCCAGATCGTCGAAACGGCGCTCGACCGCTACGGCGCGCCGGTCTATGTCCGGCATGAGATCGTCCACAACCGCTTCGTGGTCGAAAGCCTGGAGGCCAAGGGCGCCGTCTTCGTCGACGAGCTGAGCGAGGTTCCGGACGGCCGGCCGGTGGTGTTCTCCGCCCATGGCGTGCCGAAATCGGTGCCGCAGGCCGCCGAGGCGCGCGGGCTGTTCTATCTCGACGCCACCTGCCCGCTGGTCAGCAAGGTCCATCGCGAGGCCGAGCGCCATTTCGACGACGGCCGCCAGATCGTCCTGATCGGCCATGCCGGCCATCCCGAGGTGGTCGGCACCATGGGCCAGCTGCCCGAGGGTGCGGTCGTTCTGGTGGAGACGGTGGCCGACGTGGCGGCCGTTGAGGTGCGCGATCCCGAGAACCTCGCCTTCGCCACCCAGACCACCCTGTCGGTCGACGAGACGACGGAGATTCTGGCCGCGCTCCAGGCCCGCTTCCCCGCCATCGCCGGGCCGAAGAAGGAGGACATCTGCTATGCCACCACCAACCGGCAGGCAGCGGTGAAGGCCATCGCGCCGAAGGTGGAGGCGCTGCTGGTGCTGGGGGCGCCGAACTCCTCCAATTCCAAGCGGCTGGTCGAAGTGGCGAAGACCCATGGCTGCCCGGCCGCCCAGCTGGTGCAGCGCGCCGCCGACATCGACTGGAGCGCGCTGGACGGCGTGCGCCGGCTCGGCATCACCGCCGGAGCGTCGGCCCCGGAGGTGCTGGTCGAGGAGGTGATCGAGGCCGCCCGCGCCCGCTTCGACGTGACCGTCGAGGAACTGCGCACGGCGACCGAGAACATCGTCTTCAAGCTGCCCCGCGCCCTGACGGAGGAGCGGGAGGGGGTTTGAGGGAAGGCGCGTGCGCTTGCCCCCTCCCCAACCCTCCCCCGCTAACGCGGGAGAGGGGGTAGGCGTCGGAGCGGCGGAGTTCCCTCTCCCGCCAAAGGCGGGGGAGGGTTAGGGAGGGGGCATCGGTCGTCCCGCTACGCCCCCTCCGCCACCGCCAGCAGCCCATCGACATCGACCACGCCTTCCAGCCGTTCGGCGATGGCGTCCAGCGCCCGTTCGACCGCGACGCCATAGGCGAGGTCCGAGCGTCCGCCCAGACCGCGCAGATAGGCCGCGCGGAAGCCGTCGGCGCCGAACAGCCCGTGCAGATAGCAGCCGGCGACCCGCCCATCCGCCGACTCGGCGCCGTCGGTGATGCCGCCCGCCAGTTCCAGCACCGGGCGGGCCCGGTCCGGTCCCTCGGTGCGGCCCATGTGCATCTCGTAGCCGGCGACCGGCTCGCCGGTGCGGCGGTCGCTGCCGCGGGCCTCCTCCAGCACCTTCGGGCCCTTCAGCACCGTCTCGACGTCGAGCAGGCCGAGCCCGGCGGCCTCGCCCGGCGGACCCTCGATGCCGTCGGGGTCGGCGATGCGGCGGCCCAGCATCTGGTAGCCGCCGCAGATGCCGAGCACCCGGCCGCCGCGGCGCCAGTGGGCCAGCAGGTCGATATCCCAGCCCTGCGCCCGCAGGAAGGCGAGGTCGGCAATCGTCGTCTTGGTGCCGGGCAGGATCACCAGATCGGCATCGCCCGGCAGCGGCTGCCCCGGACGCACCATGGTCAGTGCCAAGCCCGGCTCCTGCGCCAGCGGGTCGAAATCGTCGAAATTGGCGATGTGCGGCAGCATCGTCACCGCGACCCGCAACTCGCCGCCGCCGGCAAGGCGCGGACGGTCAAGCGCCACCGCATCCTCCGCCGGCAGGGTCGCCGCCTCGCCAAGCCAGGGCACCACGCCATATCCGCGCCATGCGGTGTGCCTCTCGATCACCCGCAACCCTTCATCGAACAGGCGAACATCGCCGCGGAACTTGTTGATGAGAAAGCCCCGAATCCGCTGCTGTTCATCCTTTGGAAGAAGGGCGTGCGTGCCGACCAGACTGGCGATCACGCCGCCGCGGTCGATGTCGCCGACCAGGATCACCGGCACGTCGGCGACGGTGGCAAAGCCCATGTTGGCGATGTCGCCGGCCCGCAGATTGACCTCCGCCGGGCTGCCGGCCCCCTCCACCACCACGATGTCCGCCTCGGCCCTCAACCGTTCGAAGCTGTCCAGCACGGTGCCGAGCAGCTCGCGCTTGCGCGCCTGATAATCGGCGGCCCGGGCAGTGCCGACCACGACCCCGCGCACCACCACCTGGGATCCGACGTCGGATTGCGGCTTCAGCAGCACCGGGTTCATGTGGACGCTGGGCGCCACGCCGCAGGCACGGGCCTGGAGCGCCTGGGCGCGGCCGATCTCGCCGCCGTCCGCCGTGACCGCGGCGTTGTTGGACATGTTCTGCGGCTTGAAGGGCCGGACGGTCAGCCCGCGCCGCACCAGCGCCCGGCACAGCCCGGCCACCAGCAGCGACTTGCCGACGTCGGAGCCGGTGCCCTGCAGCATGATCGCGCGCGACCGCATCGCTCAGAACTCGATGCCGGCCTGGGCCTTCACCCCGGCCTCGAACGGGTGCTTGACCGGGGTCATCTCGGTGACGAGATCGGCGGCGGCGATCAGCTCGGGCTTGGCGTTGCGGCCGGTGATGCAGACATGCAGGTCGGGCCGGCGGGCGGCCAGCGTCGCCAGCACCTCGTCCAGCGGCAGATACTCCATGCGCAGGACGATGTTCAGCTCGTCCAGCACGATCAGGCGATAGCGCGGGTCGTCCATCAGCTCCTTGGCCTTGGCCCAGGCAGCCTCGGCGGCGGCGATGTCGCGGGCGCGGTCCTGGGTGTCCCAGGTGAAGCCCTCGCCCATCGTGTGGAAATCGACCAGATCCTCGAAGCGCTCCAGCGCCACCGTCTCGCCGGTGGACCAGGCGCCCTTGACGAACTGCACCATGCCGACGCGCATGCCGTGGCCGACCGCGCGCATCATCAGCCCGAAGGCGGCGGTCGACTTGCCCTTGCCCTTGCCGGTGTGGACCATCAGCAGGCCCTTCTCCACCGTCTTGGAAGCAAGGGTCCGCTCCTGCAACGCCTTGCGCCGCTTCATCTTCTCGGCATGGCGGCGGTTGGCCTCGAAATCGTCTGCGGAGTCGTCTGCGGCCGGGGTGTCGGTCATGCGGGGGTTCCCTTCACGTACATCGGCAGACCGGCGACGGTCAGCACGACGCGCGGCGCGACGGCCGCGATGGATTGATGCAGGCGGCCGGCATGGTCGCGGAAACGACGCGCCAGCGCGTTGTCGGGCACGATGCCGAGCCCGACCTCGTTGGAGACCAGGACCACCCGGCCGGGCAACTCCGGCAGCAGCGCCACCAGCGCCGCGGTCTCCGCCGCGATGTCGGCCTCCGCCATCATCAGGTTGGTCAGCCACAGGGTCAGGCAGTCGACCAGCAGGCCGGTGCCCGCGGCGGCATGGCGTCGGAGCGCGCCGGTCAGGTCCCGCGGCTCCTCCACCGTCGTCCAGCCGGGGCCGCGGTCGTCGCGATGCGCCGCCACCCGCTCGGCCATCTCGGCATCCCAGACCTGGGAGGTGGCGATGTAGACGCGCGGACCGCCGAGCGCAGTGACCAGCCCCTCGGCATAGCGGCTCTTGCCGGAGCGGGCGCCGCCCAGCACCAGCGTGAGGTCGCCAGTCATAACCGCCGTCATCACCATGGCGTCCCGTCGCGGTGGACATAGGCGCCGTCACGCCAGACCATGTCCTCGTCGGAATAGTCGATGGCGTCGCCGGGGCTGCGGTCGCCGACCTCCAGATAGCTGGCCGGATGGTCGCCGCGGTTGACCAGCCGGTGGCCGTCGGCGACCCCCGCCGGGAAGCCGGCGCACATGCCGGCGGTCAGCGGCGTCTCGCCCGCATCGGTGACCAGGGTCAACTCACCCTCGACGACATAGACGAACTCGTCCTGGCGGCTGTGCCAGTGGCGCAGGGCGGAGGACGCGCCGGGTGCCAACCGGGTCAGGTTGACGCCGAAATTGCTCAGCCCCAGCGAATCGCCCAGCGCCACCCGGTGCCGCCCGGCGACCTGTGCCCGGAAGGGCTGCGGATAGTCGGTGGCGCCGGTCTCGGCGCTCAGAACCGCGGGGTCGATAACCGGCGGATTTGGCGGCTGTTTCGGCACGGGCCGTCTCCGGAGTGATGTTGCAGGCGCTTGTACGCGCGGACTGTCGCAAACCGGGCCGGTGGCGTCAAACGGTGCAAGTCCCGACGATGGGCAGGGTTGCCGCCGCCGCGGCTGGACAGACGCGGACCGGCGACCCATCCTTGCCGCAACGCACACTCACAATCGGCGATCCGATGTCGAACCTGGAAATCATCAGCCGCCGTCCCGCCGGCACGCCGAAGGCTCCCCCGCTGCTGTTCGTCCATGGCGCCTTCAGCGGGGCCTGGATCTGGGACGCCAAGTTCCTGCCCTGGTTTGCCGAACGGGGGTGGGAGGCGCATGCCGTCTCGCTGCGCGGCCATGGCGGCAGCGAAGGGCGCGACCGGCTGCACGGCTTCGGCATCGCCGACTATGTGGAGGACGTGCTGGAGGCGGCGGACCGGCTGTCGGCGCCGCCGCTGCTGATCGGCCATTCGATGGGCGGCATGGTGGTGCAGCGCGCGCTGGCGAAGCGGCGCTTTCCGGGTGGCGTGCTGATGGCGTCCGCCCCGCCCCATGGGCTGTGGTCCTCGACCATGGGGCTGGCCTGGCGCTCGCCCTACGTGTTCCAGCAGATGGCGATGCTGACCAGCTTCGGCGAGAAGGCCATCGACCCGGCGGCGATTCGCCGGGCCATGTTCTCCGACGCGATGCCGGCGGCCGAGGCCGCGCGGTACGAGCCCTATCTGCAGGAGGAATCGCGCCGCGTCCTGATGGACATCGGCGGCTGGATCCCCTTCCCCGTTCTGCCCCCGCGCGAAACCCCGGTGCTGGTGATGGGGGCCGCGGAGGACATGCTGTTTCCCCATGCCGAGGTGGTCGCCACCGCCATGGCGCTGGGCACCCAGCCGGTGTTCATGCCCGGCATGGGCCATGCGATGATGCTGGAACGGGACTGGCAAGCCGTGGCGGAACGGATCGAGAGCTGGATCCTGGCGACGGTCGCGCCGGTGGAACCGGCGCCCGAGGCGGTTTGAGGGAGGCAGCTTCGCAGCCGCTCCCCCGCCCTGCAGCTTATGCCGTGGTCGGATTGGGCATGCCGGGCATCGGCTCGTCGGCCGGCGGTGGCACTTCCGGGAGGATGCCGGGATTCTCGGGCACCGGATAGGGATCCGGCGTGGTCGGGCGGTCGGGCTGCGGCGGATTCGGGTTCGACGGCGGCGGGATCTCGCCGGGGGTGGACGGCTTCAGCGGTTCGCTCATGCGGAAACTCCTGGTGGTCCGAAGATTCTGGGAATGGGGCTCCGGTCGGATGGCGGTCAGTCGGCCGCCCGTTCGATGGCGCGGCCGCCGGCACGGACATCCTGCCCGGCGCCCTCCACGGTGTTGCAGCCGGCCAGCATCGCCGCGAGGGCGACCAGGAAGGTCAGGAGCACCATCCCACGCGCGGGAAACGGAACGGCGCGGGCGGCTGCGCGCTGCCGGGCACGGTGCTTGGCGTGGTGCATGCTGTCTCTCCGGTCTGGGGGTTGGAGTTGAGTGCGTACCGGTCCGGGCGTCGTTCGCTTCCGTTTCCAACAACGGGCTGTTTTCTGACAACGGGGCCGCGGCGGGTTGGTTCCGCCCGGCGGCAACGGGCCATGCGTGGAGCGCAACCGTCCATTCAGGCGGCGCGAAAGCCTTGACGCGGTACGCCGACCGGTCAAGATGACCGGCTTTTGCGCAGCCTGCCTGATTTCCGGTCAGGCACTACGCTCCGGCGGCGCCAAATCCACCGATCGCCATCCGTCTCCATAGCTGCCCCACGGTCCAGTCCCATGAGCTCCGCCACCCTGCCCGCCCCCGAGCCGCTGCGCGCGCGCCTTGCCGTCCATATCGGCGAGCTGCTGCGGCTGGCCGCGCCGGTCATCGTCTCGCGCGCCGGGCTGATGGTGATGATGGCGGTCGACACCGCCATCGTCGGCCGATTCTCGGCGCAGGAACTGGCCTATTACGGGCTGGCCCACCTGCCCGGGAACATCATGGTCGGCACCGGAGTCGGGCTGCTGATGGGCACGGTGATGATCACCGCCCATGCCTTCGGCGCCGGCACCGACGCGGAATGCGGCCGGGCATGGCGGCGGTCGGTGCCCTACGCGCTGCTGCTGGGCGTGCTGTTCGCGCTGGTCTCGCTGCTGGGCGACCCGCTGTTCCAGGCCGGCGGGCAGACGCCGGACATGGCGGCGGGCGGCGCCCATGTGCTGGCGGTGCTGGGGCTCGGCGCGCCGGGCATGATGCTCTACATCACCACCGGCTTCTTCCTGGAAGGCGTCAAGCGCCCACTGCCCGGCATGGTGGCGATGGTGATCGGCAACCTGGTCAATGCCGCGCTGGCCTGGGCGCTGGTGTGGGGACATATGGGGCTGGAACCGCTGGGCGCGGTCGGCTCCGCCTGGGCGACCACCATCGTCCGCTGGGGCATGGGGCTGGGGCTGGTCGCCTATGTCTGGTGGATGCGCGACCATGACCGGTGGGAGCTGCGCCGGCCGGTGGCCGGCTGGTGGAGCGGCGCGCGGCGCCAACGCAATCTCGGCTATGCCGCCGGGCTCAGCATCGGGGTGGAGAGCGGCGCCTTTGCCGCGCTCGGCCTGTTCGCCGGCATGATCTCGCCGCTGGCGCTGGGCGCCTACACGGTCGGGCTGAACCTGACCGCCCTGCCCTTCATGGCGGCGGTCGGGCTGGCGTCGGCGACGGCGGTGCGGGTGGGTGTGGCCTATGGCCGCGGCGACCGCCGCGACATGGCGCTGGCCGGCTGGACCGGGCTGGGCGTAACCAGCGCCATCCTGGCCGGCGTCGGCATCCTCTATCGCAGCCTGCCGGAAGCGCTGGGCGCCATCTACACCAACGATCCGGAGCTGCTGGAAGCGGTGGTGCCGCTGATCGCCTTCGCCGCCTGGATCCTGATCGCCGACGGCGGCCAGACGGTGATGGCCAACGCGCTGCGCGGCCGGCACGACGCCTGGGTTCCGACCGCCCTGCACTTCTTCTCCTACGCGGTGGTGATGATCCCGGTGTCGGCGTTCCTGGTCTTCGGCCTCGGCCACGGCCCGCACGGGCTTTTCGAGGGGATTCTGATCGCCAGTGTGGTATCGGTGGCGATCCTGTCGCTGCGCTTCGCACGTCTGAGCCGGCACTGACCTGCGTCTTGACCAACGTCTTGACCTGCCTCTTCCGGCCCGAATCGTTGTGTGCAATTGCGAGAGTTGCTATATTTCCTGGGCAAAACCTTCGGCCGTCCAGGCCAGCGTCCGCCGCTTGAGGCCCCCGGGCTTTCCGGTGCGGCGCAACTGAAGAACGAGTGTCCTGCTTGAGCAATACGCCCCTTCCTCCCGCCTCCGACATCGCGCCGATCAACATCGAAGACGAGATGCGGAAATCGTATCTCGACTACGCGATGAGCGTGATCGTGAGCCGTGCCCTGCCCGACGTCCGCGACGGGCTGAAGCCGGTTCACCGGCGCATCCTCTATGCGATGAAGGAGGGCGGGTACGACTCGACCAAGCCCTACAAGAAGTCGGCGCGCATCGTCGGCGACGTGATGGGTAAATACCACCCGCACGGCGACAGCGCGATCTATGACGCCATGGTCCGCATGGCGCAGGACTTCTCGATGCGCCTGCCGCTGATCGACGGCCAGGGCAATTTCGGCTCGATGGACGGCGATCCGGCGGCGGCGATGCGCTATACCGAGGCGCGTCTGGCCAAGGCGGCGGAAGCGCTGCTGGACGACATCGACAAGGACACCATCGACTTCCAGGCAAGCTACGACGATTCGGGCCGCGAGCCGACCGTCGTCCCGGCCCGCTTCCCGAACCTGCTGGTGAACGGCGCCGGCGGCATCGCCGTCGGCATGGCGACCAATATCCCGCCCCACAATCTGGGCGAGGTGATCGACGCCTGTTGCGCCTACATCGACAACCCCTACGTCTCGGACGAGGAACTGCTGGAGATCGTCCCCGGCCCCGATTTCCCGACGGGCGGCCTGATCCTGGGCCGGTCGGGCAGCCGGGCGGCGCTGATGCAGGGGCGCGGCTCGGTCATCCTGCGCGCCAAGACCCATTTCGAAGAGGTGCGCAAGGACCGCACCGCCATCATCGCGACCGAGATCCCTTATCAGGTCAACAAGGCCAAGCTGATGGAACGCATCGGCGAGGTCGTGAACGACAAGATCATCGAGGGCATTTCCGACCTGCGCGACGAATCCGACCGCGATGGCGTGCGCGTGGTGGTCGAGCTTAAGCGCGACGCGGTGCCCGACGTCGTGCTGGCCCAGCTGTTCCGCCACACCCAGCTCCAGACCTCCTTCGGGGTCAACATGCTGGCGCTGAACGGCGGCCGGCCGGTGCTGATGACCCTGAAGCAGATCATCGAGGCCTTCGTCCGCTTCCGCGAGCAGGTCATCACCCGGCGGACCGAGTTCCTGCTGGGCAAGGCACGCGAGCGGGCGCACACCTTGGTCGGTCTGGCCGTGGCAGTCGCCAACCTCGATGCGATGATCGAGCTGATCCGCAGCGCCCCCGATCCGGTGTGGGCGCGCGAGGAGATCATGACCCGCGAATGGCCGGTCCACGACGTCGGCCCGCTGATCGAACTGATCGACGAGCCGGGCCGCGGCGTCAGCGAGCAAGGCACCTACCGCCTGTCGGAGGTCCAGGCCCGCGCCATCCTCGATTTGCGCCTGCACCGGCTGACCGGGCTGGAGCGCGACAAGATCGGCGCCGAGCTGACCGACGTCACCGACCAGATCGCCGACTTCCTCGCCACGCTCGCCAACCGGCCGAAGCTGCTGGGGATCCTGCGCGACGAGCTGGTCGAGATGAAGGAGCGGTTCGGCAACCCGCGCCGCACCGAAATCCAGGATCTGGAGTTCGAGGCCGACATCGAGGACCTGATCCAGCGCGAGGACATGGTCGTCACCGTCAGCCAGTCCGGCTATGTGAAGCGCGTGCCGCTGTCCACATACCGGGCGCAGAAGCGTGGCGGCAAGGGCCGGTCCGGCATGTCGATGAAGGCGGAGGATGCGGTCAGCGACCTGTTCGTCGCCAACACCCACACGCCGCTGCTGCTGTTCTCGAACCGCGGCATGGTCTACAAGCTGAAGGTATACCGACTGCCTCTGGGCAATCCGCAGGCGCGCGGCAAGGCCTTCGTCAACCTGCTGCCGCTGGTCGACGGCGACACCATCACCACCGTCCTGCCCTTGCCAGAGGACGAGGCGGCCTGGGCCGACCTGCATGTCGTTTTCGCCACCTCAAAGGGCAACATCCGCCGCAACCGCATGTCGGACTTCGCCAACATCCGGTCCAACGGCCTGATCGCGATGAAGCTGGAGGAGGAGGGCGAGCGGCTGATCGGCGTCCACACCTGCTCGGAAACCGACGACGTGCTGCTGGCGACCCGCGGCGGCAAGTGCATCCGCTTCGCGGTGGACGACGTGCGCGTCTTCGCCGGCCGCACCTCCACCGGTGTGCGCGGCATCCGGCTGGCCGACGGGGACGAGGTCGTCTCGCTGTCGATCCTCGGCCATGTCGAGGCCGACGCCGCGGAGCGCGCCGCCTTCTTCAAGATGAAGCGCGACGAAGGTCTGGAGATGGAGGGCGAGGCCGCGCCGGAAGCCGACGAGGTATCCGCCGAATCCGTCACCCTGACGCCGGAGCGGTACGAGGAGCTGAAGCGGCTGGAGCAATATATCCTGACCGTTTCGGACAAGGGCTATGGCAAGCGCAGCTCCTCCTACGAATACCGGGTGACCGGCCGCGGCGGCCAGGGCATCTGGAACATGGAAATGGGCGAGCGCAATGGCTCGATCGTCGCCGCCTTCCCGGTCGAATCGACCCATCAGGTGATGATGGTGACCAATGGCGGCCAAGTGATCCGCATGCCGCTGCACGATGTGCGGGTGGCCGGCCGCAAGACGCTGGGCGTCACGTTGTTCCGCGTCGGAGCGGACGAGCGCGTGGTGTCCGTCGCCACCATCGCCGAGGAAGACGCCGAACCCGGCAGCGAGAACGGTGCCGGTGAAAACGGCGTGGGCGAGAGCGGCATGACCGAGAACGGTACCGGTGAAAACGGTGTCGGGACCGGCGGCGATGCCGGCGGCCCGGCCGTGCCGAACGAATAACGGACAGGCGTAAAGGAAAATCTCCATGGCGACCAGCCAGACCGAGACCAGCACGGGTCGTCGAATCGGTGTCTATCCGGGCACCTTCGATCCGATCACCAACGGTCACATGGACATCATCCAGCGCGCCGCCCGTCAGGTCGACCACCTGATCGTCGGCGTCGCCCGGAATGCCGGCAAGGGCCCGCTCTACTCCACCGACGAGCGGGTCGCGATGGTCCGCGAGGACGTGGCAGGCCTGAATGCTGCCGGCGCGAGCATCGAAGTGCGGGCGTTCGACAATTTGCTGATGCATTTCGCCATCGAGATGAATGCTCGGGTCATCATCCGCGGCTTGCGCGCCGTCTCGGACTTCGAATATGAATTCCAGATGGCGGGGATGAACGCGCGGCTGAACCCGAAGGTCGAGACGATCTTCCTTATGTCGTCGGAAAAGCATCAGTTCATCTCGTCGCGTTTTGTGAAGGAAATCGGTCGGCTCGGTGGCGACATCCGTCATTTCGTTTCGGCCCGTGTGGCGGAACGCTTGGCCGAACGCTTTGCGTTGGAAGCCGGCAACGGCACGGCACCGATCACCAATCAGACCTGAGTGACCCGGTGTTGGGCTTGATGGCAATTTCCTGCCTTTGCCATCAAGCCCATGGTTGACCTTTCGCGCGCGCCTTTCTATGGTGCGCCCACCTTCGGCGGGGGTCGGTTGCCCCACCGCCTTGCAAGGATGATCCGGTAGCTCAGTCGGTAGAGCACGTGACTTTTAATCATGTGGCCGTGGGTTCGAATCCCACCCGGATCACCATCTTTTCAATGACTTAGCGGCCTGTTCGGCGGCAGTGTCAAACTCCCGCCCTGCCGCGTGTCGAACTCCCTGTTCCGGTGACGCGTCTTTTTGCGTCAGGCTGTACGCCGCCACCCTGGAATGCCCCCGGGCATGGTGAAGCGAACAGGACGGTACCGGTTGGTGCCCCCCCAGACCTGTAAGTCACCGACACCAACCCAGGCGCTGAGCATGGCTGCCATGAAGACGTCCCAATCCGTTCTGGCCGTTTCGCATGGCCGTCTCCGATTCTCGCCCCATATCTGACCTGCTGGCCGAAGGAAAAGGCCTCCAGGACACCCATTGGTTGGGAAAGGCTTCTATGCGCGACGGATCCTTTGCTGATCTCATCGCCCCCTATGAACGGGTGGCTCTTGTCCTTCAAGGTGGTGGCGCTCTTGGCGCCTACCAGGCGGGGGTCGTCGAAGGACTGTTCAAGCACGAAATCCATCCGACCTGGGTGGCCGGCGTGTCGATCGGCGCCATCAACGCGGCGCTGATCGCCGGCAATCCCCCGGAACGGCGCTGCGCCGCGCTGTCGGAGTTCTGGACCCGCGTCGCCCCGCCCTCGCCCTGGGAAGGTGCGGAAAGCCTTTGGCGGCGGCTGGATCCCGACGGCCCATCGATTTCCGTCCTCAGCCAATGGAGCGCATGGCGGACGGCGCTGTCCGGACAGCCGGGCTTCTTCCGCCCGCGGCCGGCGGTGGAATGGGCCGTGGCCGGCCCCTTTGCCGGACCGACCAGCCTGTACGACACCGCGCCCCTGAAAAGCACGCTGGAAGACCTGATCGACTTCGACCGCGTCAATGCCGGCGGAATCCGGCTGTCGCTCGGCGCGGTCAACGTCCGGACCGGCAACTCCATCTACTTCGACACCGATACCCACCGGATCGGCCCGGAGCATGTGATGGCCAGCGGCGCCCTGCCTCCCGGCTTCGCCCCCGTCGAGATCGACGGCGAATTCTATTGGGATGGCGGGCTCGTCTCGAACACGCCGCTCGACCATGTGTTGGAAGACCGGCCGCGCCGCGACACGCTGGTCTTCCAGGTCGACCTGTGGAGCGCAAGCGGCCAGGTTCCGCGCGGCATGTCGGAGGTTCTGGAGCGGCAGAAGGACATCATCTATTCCAGCCGGACCCGATTCAACACCGACAAGGTCACCTACGAGCAGACCTTGCGCAACCAGCTCGTCGCCCTCCTCGACCGGCTCCCCGACGATCTCAGGCACACGCCGGAGGCCAGGGCCCTGCGAACCGCCTCCTGCGACGCGGCGATCAACATCATCCACCTGATCTACCGCCGTAAGAGCTACGAGCGCGACAGCAAGGACTACGAGTTCTCCAACGCCGGCATGCGGGAGCATTGGGACAGCGGCCTTGCCGACACCCTCGCCACCCTCGCCCATCCGGAATGGCTGGTGGTGCCGCCGCGGATGGGTGGTCCCGTCACGCACGACGTGCTGCGCGACCAAGCCCAGCCCTCCTGACAGACCGCCACCCACCATGCCACGGCCACGGCCCGGCCGATCCCGCCATGACCGATCAGACCCATCTTGACCGAAGGAGCAGACCAATGCGTTTGCAGGACAAAGTCGCCGTCGTCACCGGGGCGGCAAGTGGAATCGGGCTTGAGATCGCCCGGACCTTCGCCCGCGAGGGTGCGCTGGTGGTGATCGCCGACCTGAACCAGGCCGGCGCCGATGCGGCCGCCGCCAGCCTCGACGCCACTGGCCAGAGGGCGCTGGGCGTCGCCATGGACGTGACCGACGAAGCCCAGGTCGAGGCCGGCATGGCCCGCGCCGCGGCCGCCTTCGGCCGCATCGATATCCTGGTGAGCAATGCCGGCATCCAGACCGTCGCACCGGTCGAGGAGTTCGAGTTCGCGAAATGGAAGCAGCTTCTCGCCATCCATCTGGACGGCGCCTTCCTGACCACGCGCGCCGCCTTGCGGGTGATGTACAAGCAGGGAAGCGGCAGCATCATCTACATGGGCTCGGTCCACTCCAAGGAGGCATCGCCGTTGAAGGCCCCTTACGTTACCGCCAAGCACGGGCTGATCGGCCTTGCCAAGGTGGTCGCGAAGGAAGGTGCGGCGCATGGGGTGCGCGCCAACGTGATCTGCCCCGGCTTCGTCCGGACCCCCCTGGTCGAAAAGCAGATCCCCGAACAGGCCAAAGAACTCGGCATCTCCGAAGAGGACGTGGTGAAGACGGTCATGCTGAAGGAGACCGTCGACGGTGAGTTCACGACGGTCGAGGATGTCGCCCAGGCCGCCCTGTTCTTCGCGTCCTTCGGATCCAACGCGCTGACCGGCCAGTCCCTGGTCGTGAGCCACGGCTGGTTCATGCAGTAGGCGATCCGGGCTCCCGGACCTGCCGATGATACCGGGATCAGAAGTCAAAACTTTCTGACCCTGGTATCACCCATTGCGTTATGTACCGCTGCTTGGAAGGAACAAGGTTCCGTGTTGCCCCCATGTTGCACGAGAATTCAGCACAAAAAAGCCCCGCCGAAGCGGGGCTTTTCCTTTTTGAGCGACGATGGTGTCGGGTGGCGACCCCAGCTGGATTCGAACCAGCGACCTGCCGCTTAGAAGGCGGCTGCTCTATCCAACTGAGCTATGGGGCCTTATCCCGATCCCCGGCCACGCTCAGAAGCGCGGGCGGTCGGTGCGGAAATTGTCGGCATAGTTGCGCGGACGGACACGGCGGACGGGAGCGTCCTGCACGGTGTAGTCGAAGCCCTTGCGCTCCGCGAAGGCGATGGCCTCCTCCCGCGTCTCGAAGGACAGGCGCACCTGGTTCAGCGTGTCGCCCGAGCTGGTCCAGCCCATCAGGGGCTCCGGACGGCGCGGGGTCTCGATCTCATAGTCCAGCATCCAGCGGTGAGTCTTGGCGCGGCCGGACTGCATGGCCGTCTTGCTCGGCTGATAGATCCGGACGTTCATGGCTCGCTCGTCTCCCCCAAATGTCTGCACGTGCGTCCCGGCGCTCCGGCTGGGACACGGTTCTTGCCTTCGGCGATGGTCGGGGCGCCCGGATTCGAACCGGGGGCCTCCAGTACCCAAAACTGGCGCGCTGACCAGACTGCGCTACGCCCCGTCGCCGCGTTGTGAGATACACGAACGCCACGCCCACGGCAAGCGAACGGCGCACCGGTTTTCCGGTCTTTCTCCATCCTGCCTGCCGCCATGCGGCGTTCGGTCGCTCACCCCATCCGGTTTCAACATCCCACAGGGTCCGTCCGTTGCCGTCCCTCACAGCCGTTCCGCTCCGCATCGCCCTCTTCCTGCCCGATCTCGGCGACCGGCCCGACCGGCTTGCGGCGGTCGGGCTCGCCAACGAGCTGCTGCAGGCCGGTGCCGCGGTCGATGTCGTGGCACCAACGGGCGGCGGGCTGCTGCGCGCAGCGCTCGATCCCGCCATCGGGCAGATCGACCTCGGCAAGCGGCATGCCGCGACCTCGTTCCTGGCGCTGGCCCGGGTGTTGGCGGAGCGGCAGCCGTCGCTGCTCGCCGTACCGCGGGAAGCCGCCTGGGTAGGGCGGCTGGCACGGCGGCTGGCGCGCAACGGTGCGACGCTCGTGCTGCTGGATGGCGACGCCGATGCCGACCGGGCGGCTATTCGTGCCGCAATGCCTCGATCGGGTTGAGCTGGGCCGCCCGCCGGGCCGGGTAGAGGCCGAAGAACACGCCGACCAGCCCGCTGACCACCACCGCAAGCACCACCGAATCGATCCGGATCAGTGTCGGCCAGCCGGCAAGCGTCGCCACGCCCATCGCGGCGGCGATGCCCAGGACCACGCCCACAGCGGCGCCGATCAACGACAGGGTGGTCGATTCGATCAGGAACTGCACCAGGATGTCGCGCCGCCGCGCGCCCACGGCAAGCCGCAGGCCGATCTCCCGCGTCCGCTCGGTCACCGAGACCAGCATGATGTTCATGATGCCGATGCCGCCGACCAGCAGCGACACCGCCGCCACCGCCGCCAGCAGGAAGGACAGCGCGCGGGAGGAGGCGTCGCGCGTCGCCGACACCTCCGACAGGTCGCGCATCCAGAAATCATCGTCCTGGCCGGGGATCAGCCGGTGGCGCTGGCGAAGCAGGTCGCGGATCTGGATCTGGGCTTCGGCCATGTCGGCACCGTCGCGCATCTTCACCACCATGGTGTGGATGAAGCGCGGGTTGCTCTTGGCCATGCCGGGGATGTTGCGCTTGGCGGTCGACAGCGGCACGAAGACGACGTCGTCCTGGTCCTGTCCCTGGGTGTTCTGACCCTTCTCCTCCAGCACGCCGACAACGGTCAGCGGCGTGGAGAAGATACGCACCGGCTCGCCGATGGGGTCGCCGCCGCCGAATAGAGTGCGCACCACCGTCCGACCCAGCACCACCACCTTGTTGGCTTGCGCGACATCCTCGTCCGACAGGCCGCGGCCCATCGCCAGAGTCCAGTCGCGGGCGTCCATATAGTCGGGAGTGACGCCGAACAGCACGCTGCCCCAGTTCTGGTTGCCGGCGACGATCTGCAGGCCCCAGCGCACCGACGGCGCCGTCACGACCACGCCGGGGATCTCCGCCGACACCGCCAGCGCGTCGTCCTCGGTCAGCGACGATGCAGTGCCGGCGCCGAGCTTCACCCCGCTGCGGACGATGCTGCCCTGCCCGACCATGATCAGGTTGGTGCCCAGGCTGGCGATCTGACGCAGCACTTGGTCGCGGGCGCCGGCGCCGACCGCGACCATGGCGATCACCGCGGCAACGCCGATGACGATGCCGAGCATGGTCAGCGCGCTGCGCAGCGGGTTGGCGCGCAACGACTCCAGCGCGGCGCGGAGCGCGTCCCAGACGGTCATGCCGCCACCTCCAAAGCGGTCATGCTGCTGTCTCCGGGGCTTGGCTGACGTCGCCGATCAGGCGGCCGTCGCGGAAATGCAGGACTCGGCCGGCGAAGCGTGCCACCTCCGGCTCGTGCGTCACCAGCACCACGGTGATGCCGCGACGGTTGAGCCGCTGGAACAGGGCGATGATCTCCAGGCTGGTGGCGCTGTCGAGCGCGCCCGTCGGCTCGTCGGCCAGCAGCAGCAGCGGCTCGTTGACCAGCGCGCGGGCGATGGCGACGCGCTGCTGCTGGCCACCCGAGAGTTGGGTCGGCCGGTGCCCGGCCCGTTCGCTCAGGCCCACCGACTCCAGCGCGGCCAGCGCCCGCTCCGCCCGTGTCGCATGGCCGACGCCGGCATAGACCATCGGCAGCATCACGTTGGCGAGCGCGGTCTGGCGCGCGAGCAGGTTGAAGGACTGGAAGACGAAACCGATGCTGCGGTTCCGCAAGGCCGCCAGCGCGTCGGACGACAGGCCGGCGACCTCCTGCCCGTCCAGCCGGTAGCGGCCGGAATCGGGAAGGTCCAGGCAGCCCAGCAGGTTCATGAAGGTGGATTTGCCGGAGCCGGACGGCCCCATGACCGCCACGAATTCGCCGCGGCCGACGGTGACGGTGACGCCGTCCAGCGCATGGACGGTCTGCGGCCCCATGCGATACCGGCGGCTGAGGGTTTCCACGGCGATGAGAGGCGGGCCGCCGTGCCCTTCAGAAGCCAAGGCGCGGCCCCCGGCGGGTGTCGCGGTCGGGCGGCAGGATGCCGGTGATGACCTCCTGGCCGGCGCGCAGGTCGCCGGACACCAGCTCGGTGAAGCTGCCATCGCCGATGCCGAGCCGCACCGGCACGCCGACCGGGCTGCCGGTGCCGGGAGCGGGCACCCACACCGTGCGCGTGGCGTCGGCGCTCCGGCCGGGCTCGGCCAGCGCGTCGAAACGGTCACGTTGCGCCGGGCCGAGCAGGGCCGCCATCCGCTCCAGCGCCGCCACGCGGATGGCGTTCGCCTCCGCCCGGCGGCGCTCCGGATCGCCCCCTTCGGCATCGAGCGCGGCGAAGCGCTCCCGCGCCTCGGCCACCAGCGCGGCGATGTCGCGGCGCCTGCCCTCGTCGAGAGCGAGCCCGTCGACCACCCGCTTCGCGGCGGCCTCCAGCGCCGCGGCGCCGCGCCCGCCATCGGCACCGCCGGTGGTCGGCGCCGGGGCGTCGATGCCCGGCCCGGCACCGGGCGGACGGAAGCGCAGCGCGGCGTTGGGCAGCTTCACCGCCGCCGGCCGCTCGTCCACCGTGATCCGCAGGTTGGCCGTCATGCCCGGCAGCAGCCGCAGGTCGGGATTCTCCACCGTGATGACGACGATGTAGGTGACGACGGTCAGATCCTCCTTCGGCGCCAGCCGCACCTGCGCGACGCGCCCGGTGAAGCTGTCGCCGGGGAAGGCGTTGACGGTAAAGCGCACCGGCATCCCCTCCTTCACCCGGCCGATGTCGGCCTCGTCGATGTTGGCGAGAACCTCCATCTGCCGCAGATCCTGGGCGATGGTGAACAGGGTCGGGGCCGACAGGCTGGCGGCGACCGTCTGGCCGGTGCTGACCGCCCGGTTGACGACGACGCCGTCGATGGGGGAGCGGATGACGGAGCGGTTCAGGTCGACGCGGACCAACTGCAGGGCCGCCTCGCGCTGTGCCACCTGGGCGCGGGCGACGTCGACCTGGGCGGCGGCGACCGCAAGCGACGCGGCGGCCGAGGCCTCCGCCGCTTCCGCCTGCCGTTTTTGCGCGCGGGATGCGACCAGCTGCGCCTGGGCGCTGTGGGCGGCAGTTTCCGTCTTCTCCAGGTCGGCGGCGGCGACCACGCCGCGGCCCTGCAGGTCGCGCCGGCGCCGCAGGTCGCGCTCGGCATCGCGTTGGGCGAGGTCGGCAAGCAGGATCTGGGCGTCGGTGTTGGCGACGCTCGCCTTGGCGCTGGCAAGGTCGGCACGCGCCTTGTCGAGCAGCGCCTGCTGCTGCACCAGCGATGCCCGGGATGAGTCGACGTCGGCACCGGCCTGGGCCAGCCGGGCCGCCAACTGGTCGCCGTTCAGTCGGGCGAGGATCTGGCCGCTGCTGACCCGGCTGTTGAAATCGGCGTAAAGCTCGGCGATCTGGCCGGACAGCTGGGAGCTGACCTCGACCGTTACCAGGGCGCTCATCGTACCGGTGGCGGTGATGGCGCTGACCAGCGGCCCCTGCTCGATGCGGGCGAGGCGATAGGCCGGCCCCGGCTCGGCCCTTGCCAGCACGACATAGGCCGACAGGCCGGCAACGGCGCAGAGCGCCGCCCCGACGATGACCGCCGCCCGCCTGCCCATCCCTGCCCTCCGCGCCGCATTGCCCATGCCCACTGAATCTGGGGGAGATTACGCCAAAGTCACGGGGCCGCGGTCGGTCATTCCGCTTAAGGCTTCGGAAGAAGGTCGGCGGAAACCACGCGGTCGCCGGGGCGGATGCCCAGCCGCGCCGCCATGCCGCCGTTCAGCTCCAGGATCGCCTTGACCGGCCCGTCGGAGTTGACCGAGTCCAGCGATTCCGGCACCGCGCGCTCGTGGATGTTCACGATGCGCCCATCGGCGGCGATGAACAGCATGTCCAGCGGGATCAGCGTGTTCTTCATCCAGAAGCTGGCCGGCTGCACCCGGTCGTAGATGAACAGCATCCCGGCATCGGCCGCCATCGTCCGGCGGTACATCAGCCCCTGCGCCTGCTGGCCGGGGGTCAGCGCAAGTTCGACGTCGAAGCGGAACTTCCCGCCGCCCGCCGTCTCGACGGTCAGCTTCGATTTCGGGAAGCTCTCCAGCGCCGCAGCCGGGAAGGCGGCGACCAGCAGCAGGAGCGCGACCGCCACGCCCCTAAACATCCGCCCGATCAACATCCGTCCAATCATCATGCATGTCCGTCAAGGCTGAAGCGGGGATTGAGCGACGTCAGGCCTTCGCGAGACGGTCGAAGGCCTGGAGCTTGGCGAGCAGCGCCGGCATCTCCGCCAGCGGCACCATGTTCGGGCCGTCGCTGGGGGCGCAGTCGGGATTCTCGTGCGTCTCCATGAAGACGGCGGCGACGCCGACGGCGATTGCGGCACGGGCCAGAACCGGCACGAACTCGCGCTGGCCGCCCGAGGTGGTGCCCTGCCCGCCCGGCTGCTGGACCGAATGGGTGGCGTCGAACACCACCGGGAATCCCGTCTCCGCCATGATCGGCAGAGACCGCATGTCCGACACCAGCGTGTTGTAGCCGAAGCTGGCGCCGCGCTCGCACAGCAGTACGCGCTCGTTGCCCGAGGCCACCAGCTTGGCGGCAACGTTCTTCATGTCCCACGGCGCAAGGAACTGGCCCTTCTTGACGTTCACAGCCCGGCCAGTCTCGGCGGCCGCAATCAGCAGGTCGGTCTGGCGGCACAGGAAGGCCGGGATCTGCAGCACGTCCACCGCCTCGGCGACGGGAGCGCACTGGCGGGAATCATGGACGTCGGTGATGACCGGGCAGCCGAAGCGCTCGCGGATTTCCGCGAAGATCGGCAGCGCCTTGTCCATGCCAAGGCCGCGCGCCGTGGCGATCGAGGTGCGGTTGGCCTTGTCGAAGCTCGACTTGTAGATCAGCCCGATGCCGAGACCCTTGGCGATCTCCACCAGCGCGGACGCGGTTTCCAGCGCGTGGTCGCGGCTCTCCATCTGGCAGGGGCCGGCGATCAGGACGAAGGGACGGTCGTTGGCAATGGTCAGGTCGCCGATCTGGACGGCGCGCGGCGTGGTCATCGGAGTGCTCCAAAACGAAAACGGGCGAGAGGGCGCCCGTGGACCTTTGCATCCCATTAAACAGGGCGGATGGTCAATGGCGGGCGGCATGGAGATCTGCAAGCCACTCCGGCGCCCGACGAATGCCCCCTCCCCCTCCCTCCCCGGCCTTGGGCGGGAGAGGGGGCAGGAGCTTGTCCGCAATTGCGTCAACGGCCCCGGCGTCAGGCCAGATGCGTGCGGAAGAACTCGACCGTCAGGCGGTTGGCCTCATCGGCGGCGTCCTTGTCGTAATGCTCGCCGCCGGGCCGGGCGAAGGCATGGTCCATGCCGGGATAGAGCTTGGCCGTCACCCATGTGTGGTCCTTGACCCCGGCCAGCAGCGCGTCGCGCTTGTCGGGGCTGGAGAACTTGTCGTCCTCGGCGACGTGCAGCAGCAGGGGTTTGCCGATCTTCCCCGCCTCGCCAAGCAGCCCTTCCAGCCCGACGCCGTAATAGCCGACATTGGCGTCGGCATCCGAGCGCGCCGCCATCAGGAAGGCGAGCCGGCCGCCCAGGCAATAGCCGACGCTGCCGGCCTTGCCGGTGCAATCGTCCTGCCCGCGCACCCAGGCCAGCGTCGCCTGAAGGTCGTCGACCGCCTTGTCCTGGTCCATGCCGTTCAGCAGGGCGAAGGCCTGGTTCCATTCCGCCTCGGTCTTGTCGGTCAGCTGCACCCCCGGCTGCTGGCGCCAGAACAGGTCCGGGCACACGGCCAGGAAGCCTTGCGAGGCGTACCAGTCGCACAGCTCGCGCATCACCGCGTTGACGCCGAAGATCTCCTGGATCACCACCAGCCCGCCAGCCGGGGTAACCGCCGGCTTGGCGACATAAGCGGAAAAACGGCCACCGTCGGCGGCGTCGATCATCACTTCGGACATGGCGTCCTCATCCTCCCGTTGGCAAATCCGCCCCTGATATGGAGCGGAGACGGCCACGGTCACCCCCCTTTCGCCAGCAGCCCGGGAACAGGACGCAAAAAGCCCCGCCTCCGGCGGGAGGCGGGGCTTTTCGTGCCGCGCTTGGGATCAGACCAGACGGCTCTGGTCGATCGCCGCCTTGATGAAGGCGGTGAACAGCGGGTGCGGTTCGAACGGCTTGGACTTCAGTTCCGGGTGGAACTGCACGCCGATGAACCAGGGATGGTCGGGGATCTCGACGATCTCCGGCAGTTCCCCGTCCGGCGACAGGCCGCTGAACCGCATGCCGCAGCGCTCCAGCCGCTCCTTGTAGTACACGTTCACCTCGTAGCGGTGACGGTGCCGTTCGGAGATGTCGGTGGTGCCGTAGACCTCGGCGACCTTGCTGCCGTCCAACAACTTGGCCGGATAGGCGCCGAGCCGCATGGTACCGCCCAGGTCGCCCACCTCGGCGCGGCGCTCCAGCGTGTTGCCGCGCATCCATTCGGTCATCAGGCCGACGACCGGGTTGCCCGGCTTGCCCAGCTCGGTGGAGCCGGCATCCTCGATCTTCGCCATGTTGCGGGCGGCCTCGATCACCGCCATCTGCATGCCGAAGCAGATGCCGAAATAGGGCACCTTGCGCTCGCGCGCAAACTGGGCCGCCCGGATCTTGCCTTCCGTGCCGCGGGAACCGAAGCCGCCCGGCACCAGGATGCCGTGGACGTTCTCCAGCCGCTTCACCGCCGCGTCGTCGTCCTCAAAGATCTCCGAATCGATCCAGTCGAGGTTGACCTTGACGTTGTTGGCGATGCCGCCATGGGTCAGCGCCTCGGCCAGCGACTTGTAGCTGTCGAGCAGGCTGATGTATTTGCCGACCACCGCGATGGTGACCTCGCCCTGCGGCTTGCGCACCCGCTCCATGATGCGGGTCCAGCGCGACAGGTCCGGCTCCTTGTCGACCGGAAGGCCGAAATAGCTCAGGACCTGGGTGTCGAAGCCTTCCTCATGGTAGCTGATCGGCACCTGGTAGATCGACTCGACGTCGAGCGCCGCGATCACCCGCTCCGGACGGATGTTGCAGAACAGCGCGATCTTCTTGCGCTCGTTCTCCGGGATCGGGCGGTCGGCGCGGCACAGCAGGATGTTGGCCTGGATGCCGACGCTCAGCAACTCCTTGACCGAATGCTGGGTCGGCTTGGTCTTCAGCTCGCCCGCGGTCGGGATGTAGGGCAGCAGCGTCAGGTGGATGTACAGGACATTTTCCTGCCCCACCTCGTTGCCGAACTGGCGGATCGCCTCCAGGAAGGGCAGCGACTCGATGTCGCCCACCGTGCCGCCGATCTCGATCAGGACGAAGTCCTCGTCGGTGGCGTCGGCGCGGATGAACTCCTTGATCTCGTCGGTGATGTGCGGAATGACCTGGACGGTGCCGCCCAGGTAATCGCCGCGACGCTCCTTCGCGATCACGGTGGAATAGATGCGGCCGGTGGTGATGTTGTCGCCCTTGCGGGCCGATACGCCGGTGAAGCGCTCGTAATGGCCGAGGTCCAGGTCCGTCTCGGCCCCGTCGTCGGTCACGAAGACCTCGCCGTGCTGGTAGGGGCTCATCGTGCCGGGATCGACGTTCAGGTACGGGTCCAGCTTGCGCAGGCGCACCTTGTAGCCGCGCGCCTGGAGAAGCGCCCCAAGAGCCGCCGACGCCAGACCTTTGCCCAGCGAAGAAACGACGCCACCGGTGATGAAGATGTAGCGAGTCATGTCCGTCCGAAGAGCTTGAGAGCTGTTCCATGTCCCCGAAGGGGACGGATTCACCATGTCCCCGAAGGGGACGGAGTCTGGATGTCCCCGAAGGGGACGAATTCAACATGTCCCCGAAGGGGAGAGCCGTTCCATCTCCCCGAAGGGGAGAGCGTTCAATGTCACCGGAGGGCCGCCGCCGAAACATCGCGTCGCGATCGTCGGCCCTCAAAAGAAAGAGGCGGCTTCGGGGAGGCCGCCTCGCTGTTCGCTCGTACCCGTTAGCCGGACGGTCCCGTTACTGGGACACCGGCGGCGCGGGAACGGCCGGCTGGGCCGGCACGGTCGACTGCGCCGGAGCGGCCGGCAACGTGTCGATGATCGACGCCGGGCGCGAATGCCCGCCGGCCAGGATCGCCAGCACGATGCTGGTGGCGAAGAAGCAGGCCGCCAGGATGCCGGTGGTCCGCGTCAGCAGGTTGGCCGTGCCGCGGGTGCTCATCATGCCGCCCATGGTGCCGCCACCGATGCCGAGTCCGCCGCCTTCCGACCGCTGGATCAGGATCACACCGACCAGCCCGATGGCGATCAGCAGGTGAATGACCAGAATCACCGATTCCATGCGATGCTCACCCCACAACCATCCCAAAAATCGAATAGCGCGCCACAGGCCGTATCAGGGGCCCGTGGCGCGCGCCCACTGTTTGTACCGCGGCATCGCGCGATATGCCAGCGCCAAAATACCTATGGCATATCCGCCCACGGCATGGCTGGCACCAAGGAGCCGGTATCGGCGGCAGGTGTCAGCGACAGGTATCAGCGGCAGGCGGTGGCGATGCCCCAGAAATCGTCCGCCTTCAGCGACGCCCCGCCGACCAGCGCGCCGTCGACATTGGCGACCGCCATCAGCTCTGCGGCATTGCCCGGCTTGACCGAGCCGCCATAGAGGATGCGCACCTTGTCCGGGTCGGCGATCTTGCCGGCCAGCTCGGCCCGGATGTGGGCATGCATCGCCTTCACGTCGTCGGGGGTCGCCGTCTTGCCGGTGCCGATCGCCCACACCGGCTCATAGGCGACGACGGTGTTCTCCGCCGTTGCACCGGCTGGAATGGAGCCGGCGAGCTGGCCCGAGACCACGGCGTCCGCCTGCCCGGCATCGCGCTGCGCCTCAGTCTCGCCAACGCAGACGATGGCGATCAGGCCCTGGCCATGGGCGGCGACGGCCTTGGCGTTGACCACGGCGTCGCTTTCGCCATGGTCGGCGCGGCGCTCCGAATGGCCGACAATGACGTAGCGGCAGCCGGCGTCCTTCAGCATGGTCGGGGCGACGTCGCCGGTGTGGGCCCCGGAGGTCTTCGGCGCGCAATCCTGGCCGCCCAGCGCCAGCGGGCTGTCGGCGATCGCCTCCCCCACCGGGAACAGCAGCGGGAAGGGCGGGCAGACCAGCATGTCGAAGGCGACCGGCCCGGCGCCCTTCAACCGCCCGGCGAGGTCGGAGGCAAGATCGAGCCCGTCGGCCTTCAACCCGTTCATCTTCCAGTTTCCGGCGATCAGCTTCCGGTTGGCGGTCATGGTCGTTTCCTTCTTGTGTCGGCTTTATATGGGAACTTGTGGAACGTTCTTTGCCTCTCGTGAGCAAAGCCCATAGCAAGCCCGCGGCCGGAATTCCACCCACCCGACCGGCGCAGTCCCCAAGGAAGAGCCGCCGGGACATCGTGTAGCACCCCGGGTGTAGCACCCCGGCCGAAGCGCCGGGTTGCAGGTACCCCCTTTCGCAATAGGATCATTGCAACGCACCATTCCCATGCTTCCCATGCGGCGAAGGCCACCCCATGAAGAACTTCTCGGACCTGACGGAAAAGGAACTGCTGGCGCTCGCCATCGCGCTGGAGGAGGAGGACAGCCGTATCTACGACGAGTTCGCGCACGGGCTGATGGACAGCTATCCGGACACCGCCAGGATGTTCCGCGCCATGGGAACGGAGGAGAACGGCCATCGCCACCGGCTGCTGGAGCTGTTCCGCCGCAAGTTCGGCGACCATATCCCGCTGATCCGCCGCCAGGACGTGAAGGGCTTCGTCGAGCGCAAGCCGGTCTGGCTGTCGCGCCCGCTGGGACTCGACACCGTGCGCCGCCAGGCCGAACTGATGGAGGCGGAGACCAAGCGCTTCTATGTCCGGGCCGCCCAGCGGACGCAGGACGCCGCGGTCCGCCAGCTGCTGGGCGACCTCGCCGAGGAGGAACGCCGCCACGAGGCCAAGGCCGAGCGGCTGGAGGCGCAATATCTCTCCTCGACCGCGCCCGAGCAGGAGCACGAATCCGAACGCCGCCTGTTCGTCCTGCAGATCATCCAGCCGGGTCTGGCCGGGCTGATGGACGGCTCGGTCTCGACGCTGGCGCCGCTGTTCGCCGCCGCCTTCGCCACCCAGGACAGCCATGAGACCTTCCTGGTGGGGCTGGCGGCCTCGATCGGCGCCGGCATCTCGATGGGCTTCGCCGAGGCGCTGTCGGACAACGGGTCGCTGACCGGGCGGGGCAGCCCGTGGCTGCGCGGGGCGGTCTGCGGCGCCATGACCACGCTGGGTGGCCTGGGCCACGCCCTGCCCTACCTGATCCCGCATTTCTGGACGGCGACCGCCGTCGCCATCGCCGTCGTCGCAGTCGAGCTGGCGGTCATCGCCTGGATTCGCAACCGCTACATGGACACGCCGCTGCTGGCCGCCGCCTTCCAGGTGGTGGTCGGCGGGCTGCTGGTCTTCGCGACCGGCATCCTGATCGGCAGCGCCTGACGGATCCCGCCGGAACGCCACAAATGGCGACCTCTATGGTAGAGCTTATCCTTGTAAGCGGGCTTGCGATTGTTTATGTCTGAGTCGCTGTCCTAATTAGAATAAATCGAACCAACCGCGTCGCCATGGCCGATCTGAAAGCAGGCGTGAACCAGCTCTTCCTCCGCGAGGAGGAACTCCGCACCGGAATGGAGCTGCTGTTCTACGCTTACCGCGAATTCACTGCCGAACCGGACGAAATTCTGGGGGAGATCGGCTTCGGCCGCGCGCATCACCGCGTGATATATTTCGTCGGCCGCTATCCCCGGATCACCGTGTCGGAGCTTCTGGCGATCCTGAAGATCACCAAGCAGAGCCTGTCGCGCGTGCTGGGCGAGCTGGTGCGCCAGGGCTTCATCGACCAGCAGACCGGCGCGCGCGACCGCCGCCAACGTCTGCTGGAGCTGACGGAAAAGGGCGTGGAGCTGGAACGCCAGCTGTCCGAAACCCAGCGCCAGCGCATCGCCCGCGCCTACCGCATGGCCGGTGCCGAGGCGGTGGAGGGCTTCCGCAAGGTGATGATGGGCATGCTGGACGAGGGGGACCGGGCCAAATTCGCCCCACCCGTCCCCCCCGCCCGTCTGGCCGCGAAGCGCTGATCCGCGGCCGGCGGCCGTTTCCAGCCGTCCTTTTCAGGCGCCCTTCTCAGCCGGCATTCGATTCGGGCTTGGCCGTCTCCGGCTCCACGCCACCGGGGGCGTTGGCGGCGGCCGGGGCGCCGGGCTGGCCATTGACTTGGCCATTGACCTGACCGTTGGCCGCCTTGGCGTCGTTTGGACTGCGGCGCCGGAAGCCACCCTTGCGGTACACAACATTCTCGGAAGCACCCGGCGCGCACTGGACGATGCTGCCGCCCTTCGCGAGGAAGGCACGGGTCATTTCAGCGAGGTCTTGGGCGTCCAGGTCCCGCGGGTCGTTGGACCTGTTGTCGTCGGCCATTATGATCGCTCCTGTGTCTCTCGGCCCTCGTAGAGGACAGATGGAAGATTAACACGGAACGGGACCGAAACGGCCAAACCCTTACACGCCTGCCCGCCATGCACACCCACGATGCGCCCCGCTTGGTCGATGAATGCGTCCCGCATGGTCGGTAGATGCGTCCCGCATGGGCGAGGCTATGTCGATTGCGGGGAGCCGCGCTATAGTCGCGCCATGACCGAAGATCAGCCCCACATCCTGGTCGTCGACGACGACACACGCCTGCGCGAACTGCTGCGCAAGTATCTTGCCGGAAACGGCTTCATGGTCAGCACCGCCCGCGACGCCGCCGATGCGCGGGCGCAGCTGGGCGGGCTTGCCTTCGACCTGCTTGTGCTGGACATCATGATGCCGGGCGAGTCGGGGCTGGAGCTGACTGAATCGCTCCGGCGCGAACGGGATCTGCCGATCCTGCTGCTGACAGCCCGCGACGAGCCGGACGACCGCATCGCCGGGCTGGAGGCCGGGGCCGACGATTACCTCGCCAAGCCGTTCCAGCCGCGCGAGCTTCTGCTGCGCATCAACTCCATCCTGCGCCGCCAGGCCGCCCGCCCGCCGGAGCCGGCGGCCCCGCCCGCGGCCCCGGTGAAGCTCGGCCCGCTGATCTACCTGCCCGACCGAGACGAGCTGCGCGCCGGCGAAGAGGTGATCCGGCTGACCACGGCGGAAGCCAGCCTGCTGCGGATTCTCGCCGCCTCCCCCGGCGTGACCTTCAGCCGCGAGGATCTCACCGAGCGCAGCAAGGTCGCCGGCAACGCCCGCACCATCGACGTCCAGGTCACCCGCCTGCGCCGCAAGATCGAGGCCGACCCGCGCGAGCCACGCTATCTCCACACCGTGCGCGGCGAAGGCTATGTGCTGAGGCCCGATCCGTGACCGCGGCAGGCGGAACTGACACGCGGGCCGCTGCTGCCGCCCGGCGGGCCGAACGGCGGCGGCGCATTCCCCTGGTCAAGCGGTTCCTGCCCCGCACCCTGTTCGGCCGGTCGCTGGTGATCATCGTCACGCCGGTGATCCTTGCGCAGGCGGTGGCGACCTGGATCTTCTACGACCGTCACTGGGACACGGTGACCAACCGGCTGGCCTATGCGGTGGCCGGCGAGATCGCCACCTCCATCGCCATGCTGGAACGCGACCCGTCGCAGGACGGGCGCGACTGGGCGCTGGCCACCACCGCCCGCACCACCGACCTGATCGTCACGCTGGAACCGGACCAGGTTCTGCCCGACCGCCGCCGCAAGCTGAGCGGCCTCTTGGAACGCACGCTGGGCAAGGCGATGGAGGAGCGGGTCGGCCGCCCCTTCACCATCAACACCCGCGTCGCCCATGAATGGTACGAGATCAGGGTGCAGATGCCGAACGGCGTGCTGTCGGTGATGTCGCCGGAACGCCGGCTGTTCACGCCGACCAGTTACATCTTCATCCTGTGGATGGTCGGTTCCGCCATCGTGCTGTTCGCCGTGGCGATCCTGTTCATGCGCAACCAGATCCGGCCGATCAAGCGGCTGGCCATCGCCGCCGACGCCCTCGGCAAGGGCCGCGACGTCTCCAACTTCAAGATGGAGGGGGCGACCGAGGTGCGGCAGGCCGCTTCCGCCTTCCTGCTGATGCGCGAGCGCATCCAGCGCCAGATCACCCAGCGGACCGAGATGCTGGCCGGCGTCAGCCACGACCTGCGCACGCCGCTGACCCGGATGAAGCTGGCGCTCGACATGATCGAAGACCCCGACCTCGATCCCGAGGTGGAGGAGTTGAAGGCCGACGTCGCCGAAATGGAGACGATGATCGAGGGCTATCTGGCCTTCGCCCGCGGCGAGGGGACGGAGGCGGCGCAGCCGACCGACCTGACCCGCCTGCTGAACGAGGTCGCCGCCGGCGCGCGGCGCGACGGCACCGAGGTGACGCTGACCGCGCCGGACGGGCTGGTCCTGCCGCTGCGTCCTAACGCGGTCCGCCGCTGCATCGCCAACCTGCTTGTCAATGCCGGCCGCCATGCCGGCACCGCCTGGGTCACGGCGGAACGCAAGGACGGCGTGATCGAGATCCTCGTCGACGACGACGGCCCCGGCATCCCCGCCTATATCCGCGACGACGTGTTCAAGCCGTTCTTCCGGGTGGACAGCAGCCGCAACCTGGATACCGGCGGGTCCGGCCTGGGCCTGACCATCGCCCGCGACGTGGCCCGCAGCCATGGCGGCGACATCACGCTGGACGACAGCCCCTATGGCGGCCTGCGCGCGGTGATCCGGCTGCCGGTATAAAGGCAAAAATCCCGGCAAGGAAAAGCCCGCGGTTCCGGAAGGAAGGCGGGCCGATGGGCCGCATTGCCGCCGGCCCCCTGCCCCTTCCTTTGCCGATGGTGGAAGGGACGACAGGGGCTTTTGCAGAGGCGGAGGAAAACCGGAGGGGCGCCTACTGGTTCGCTGCGGCGGCGACCGCGCCGGCACCGGCCAATTCGCCGCCGATGCCGTTGTTCAGGGCCCAGATGGCGGCCTGGGTGCGGTTCGACGCGTTGATCTTGCGCAGCAGGCTCTTCAGGTGAACCTTCACGGTGGCTTCCGTGATGTTCAGGTGGTTGGCGATCATCTTGTTGCTGTCGCCGTTCAGCAGGCAGCGCAGAATCTGGACCTCGCGCTGGGACAAGCCTTTGCGCGAAACCGGCATCTCGGTGCCGTTGCCGTTGACGCGGCCGGAGATCAGCAGCGCGGCGAGATGGGTCGGGAACACCTTCTCGCCCATCATCACCAGCTTCAGCGACTGGGCCAGCGCGTCGGACGACAGGTCCTTCATCAGGTAGCCGTCGGCACCGGCCTCCAGCGCGTTGGCAAGGCGGCGGGTGCAAAGATCGCTGGTCAGGATGACCATGCGGGTGTCGGGCAGCAGCGCGCGCAGACGGCGCATCCCCTCCGCCTCCTCGTCGCCACCGTTCTGCAGGTCGAGAAGGAGGAGTTGCGGCTTCAGGCCGTTCTCAACCGACCCCAGGGCCTCGCGCAGGTTTCCCGCCTCGGCGAGGATCTGGAAAGGCGAATCGTCGAGGAGGCGCTTCAGCCCCTCGCGAAACAGCTTGTTCGAGTCGATTAGAAAAGCGCGCACTGTGTCCATCTTCCGCTCCCGCAATTTTGGATCGATCATTATGTCGTCGTGGCCCATGACATCCGTTCCACGAAGTGAAGGTCTCGACGCATTCGTAACTCGGCGATTACCCCTCGATGGCTTCGGCAGGCCGTTATTTAGGGGGAGGTTACCCCCGTGTCGTGTCCTACGGTACCACTCTCCGGAGTTAAAAGAAGAACGCATTGGACATATGCTCAAAGCCTCCTCAAGATTTCCGGATCTAAAGATATCACAGCGACGAACATTTAAGCGCTCAAGAGAATTAACTATACCGTTAACCACCACTTATTTGCGATATGTCGCACCCCATAAGCGAGTGCCGTCCTAAAAATCTCACACGAAGTTGCGCCGGGATCATCCCGACCGGTGATGCTGTCCGATAACCCCAACCGCGCCCTTGCCTTTCGGCATAAACCGTGGGGGAGCGGCGCGAGGACCGCTTGACCCGGCCGGGATGCCCATGCGCATTTGCGCCGGACCGTGCTGCCCGACAGCATCGGACGGAGACAGGACGGGGATTCAATGGGCTGGCAGTTGATCGGCGCCTTCATGGCCGGCTATCTGGTGCTGCTGGGACGCAGCGCCTGGAAGCAGGGCGAGTTCCGCCAGTTCCTGCGCAGCCTCGCCATCGTCGCCGCCCTCTGCGCACTGCTTGCGGGCGCCGTGGCGTTGGCGATGGTACTGGATGGCGCCTGACGCGGCAGGCGCCCCCCGACATCCGGACTTGAAGCGCACATGAAAAAGGCGCCGGCGGTTTCCCGCCGACGCCCCTGTTCCACTCCCGCCCAGTCGCCTCAGCCGGATCAGCTCAGCGGGATCGCCACGAAGCGCAGGTCGCCCTTGCGGTCGACCAGAAGCAGGACGGACTTCTTGCTCTGCTCCTTGGCCTTCTGGACCTTGGCGGCGACATCCTCCGGCTTGCGGACCTCTTCCTGCCCGACCTCGATGATGACGTCGCCCGCGCGCAGGCCCTTCTCGCTGGCCGTCGAGTTGCCGGCGACCTCGGTGATGACCACGCCCTTCAGGTCGGGCTTGATCTCGTACTGCTGGCGCAGCTCCGGGGTGATGGCGGTCAGCTTCATGCCGAGCGACTCGGTCGGCTTCTGGGCCGGCGGCTTGTCCTTCGGTTGCTGCTTCTCGTCGGGGTTGGCGGCCAGCAGGCCCTGCTCTTCCGCCGCCTCCAGCTCGCCGACCTTGACCTGGACGTTCTGGGTCTTGCCCTTGCGCCAGACCTCGACCGGGACGGCCTTGTCGATGGAGGTCTCGGCGACGACGCGCGGCAGGCGCCGCATCTCGTCGATCTCCTTGCCGTCGAACTTCGTCACCACGTCGCCGGCCTGGATCCCGCCCTTGGCCGCCGGGCCGTCGGGGGTGACGGAGGCGACCAGCGCGCCCTTGTGGTTGGGCAGGCCCAGGCTCTCGGCGATCTCCGGCGTCACCGCCTGAATGCGCACGCCCAGCCAGCCGCGGCGGGTCTTGCCGTATTCCTTCAGCTGGGCCACCACCTGCTTGGCCAGGTTCGACGGGATGGCGAAGCCGATGCCGACCGACCCGCCCGACGGCGAGAAGATGGCGGTGTTGATGCCGATGACCTCGCCGTTCAGGTTGAACATCGGGCCGCCGGAATTGCCGCGGTTGATCGATGCGTCGGTCTGCAGGAAATCGTCGTAGGGACCGGCGTCGATGTTGCGCTGGCGGGCCGAGATGATGCCGGCAGTGACCGATCCGCCCAGGCCGAACGGGTTGCCGATCGCCAGCACCCAGTCGCCGACGCGCATCGCGTCGCTGTCGCCGAAGGGAACGGCGACCAGCGGATGGCTGGTCTTGATCTTCAGGAGCGCAAGGTCGGTCTTGCTGTCCTTGCCGACCAGCTCGGCCTTGATGTTGGTGTCGTCCTGCAGGATGACGGTGATCTCGTCGGCGTCCTGGACCACATGGTTGTTGGTGACCACGTAGCCGTTGGTGGCGTCGATGACGAAGCCGGAGCCGAGCGAGGTCGCCTTGCGCTGCGGCTGGTCCTGCTGCTGCTGGCGGTCGAAGAAGTCCCGGAAGAAATCCTCGAAGGGCGAGCCCGGCGGGAATTGCGGGATCTCCGGCCGCGGGCCTTGCGGCCGCTGAGGCGCGCTCTGGCTGGTGGAGATGTTGACGACGGCCGGCAGCAGCTTTTCCGCCAGATCGGCGAAGCTGCCCGGTGCGTTGCGGTTGGGTGCCGCCGCATGGGGCTGGGCCGCCTGGGCCTGGGCGGGAGCGGCGCCGGCGAAGGCGCCGATGACGGCACCGACCGTGGCACCGCCGGCCATGACCGACGTCATGCCCCAGACGATGGCCGCAGCCAGCGGCCGGACGCCCGCCTTACGCGGCCGGGCCCCAGCCTCGGCGCCACGCGTGGCAGGTTCGAATTTGGGTATGCGGATCAACATGCTCTCCCTACCAGACGTCCGGCCGGTTCCGTGGACGGGAGCGGCCGCCCAGTTCTGGGCCATATATGTGTTGGGCCAAGAGTATGGCCGCAAGATGGCGTGCCGGTCCAGTCGGGACCAGTGGAAATCTCAAGCCGGCGAATTTCCGCCCTGCCCCGGTGTTCGCCGAACTCCGGTTTCCGCAGTCACGATCCGTTGGCATTCAAATAGAACGGCCGGATCGATAGGAAACTCGACCCGGCCGTTCATGCTCCTGCCGTCTCCGGCCCTTACTGCGCCGGGGCGGCTGCCGGCGGCGTCGGGGCTGCCGGCGGCTGGACCGCCGCCTGCGGATCCGACTGGACACCGGCCCCGCTGAAGTAGCGGAAGAACTCGCTGGTCGGCGACAGCACCATGGTGGTGTCGTTGCCGTTCAGCGACTTGCGGTAGGCCTCCAGCGACCGGTAGAAGCCATAGAAGGCCGGATCCTGCGAGGTCGCGTCGGCAATCAGCTTGATCGCGTTGTTGTCGCCTTCGCCGCGCAGGATCTGCGCGTCGCGCTGGGCCTCGGCGATGATGACCGTGCGCTCGCGTTCCGCGCGCGACTTGATCTGCTGCGACTGCTCCTGGCCCTGGGCGCGGGCCTCGGACGCCTCGCGTTCGCGCTCCGACCGCATGCGGGCGAAGATCGACTGGCTGGTCTCTTCCGGCAGGTCGGCGCGGCGGATGCGCACGTCGACGATCTCGATGCCGAAGCGCTTGGCCTCGTCGTTCACCTGCCCCTTGATATCGGTCATGATGCGGGCGCGTTCGTCCGACAGGACGGCCAGCACCGTGACGTTGCCGAGCACGCGGCGGAGCGCGGAGTTGACGATGGAGTTCAGGCGCGTCTCGGCCACCGCCTCGGTTCCGGCGGTCTGGTAGAAGCGCAGCGGGTCGTGGATGCGGTAGCGGGCGAAGGCGTCGACGTCCAGGCGCTTCTGGTCGGCCAGGATGACCTGCTCGACCGGCGGATCGAGGTCGAGCACGCGGCGGTCGAGGATCCGGACCTCCTGGATGAAGGGGATCTTGGCCTTGAGGCCGGGCTCCTGGATGACCCGGCGCGGTTCGCCGAACTGGAGGACCAGGGCTTGCTGGGCTTCGTTGACGGTGAAGAGGGCGGAGGACGCGATGACGCCCAGGGCGACGATGGCGACGCCGGCGATGGCGAGGGTGCGGTTCATGATGCGATCCTCCTCACTGGCCGGACAGGGATGGATTTTGCGGCAGGGCCGACAACGGCTGTGTCTGCGTGCCCGACCGCGCCCCTCCCTGGTTGCCGCCCTGGCTGGTCGACGGAACCTGGCGCGGCGCCTGCTGCGGAGCGGGGGCTGCGTTCGGGGCCAGCTGGTTCAGCGGCAGGTACGGCACGACGTTCTGCGCCGAGCCGTCGACGATGATCTTGTTCCGGCCGCGGAAGATCTCCTCCATCGTCTCCAGGTACATGCGCTTGGCGGTGACGTCCTTGGACAGGGCATAGGCCTCGTACACCTTGCGGAAACGCTCGGCATCGCCCTGCGCCAGGCTGACCACCTGCTCGCGGTAGGCCGAAGCCTCCTGCACCAGCCGCTCCGCCTCGCCGCGTGCCCGCGGGATGATGTCGTTGCGGTAGGCTTCCGCCTCGTTGCGTGCGCGCTCGCGGTCGGCGCGGGCACGCTGCACGTCGTTGAAGGCGTCGATGACCGGCTGCGGCGGGTCGGCCTTCTGCAGCTGGACCTGGGTGATCTCGATGCCCGCCTGATACTCGTCCAGCATGGTCTGGAGCAGTTGGCGGGTCGAGGTTTCGATCTGCTGGCGGGCCTCGGTCAGGGCCGGCTGCAGGTCGGTGCGGCCGATGACCTCGCGCATCGCGCTTTCAGCCGCCTTCTTCACCGTCACTTCCGGCTCGCGGATCTTGAACAGGAAGTTGCCGGCGTCCTTGATGACCCAGAACACCGTGAAGTCGATGTCGACGATGTTCTCGTCGCCGGTCAGCATCAGCGATTCGTCGGGCACGTCGCGGTCGTTGCGGCCGCCGCCCACCGACGAGCGGTAGCCGACCTCGATCCGGTTGACCCGGGTGACCTTGGGCAGCAGCACCGTTTCGATCGGCGACGGCAGGCGGTAACGCAGGCCGGGCTGTTCGGTGCGCGTCCATTCGCCGAAGCGCATGACCACGCCCTGCTCGTCCGCCTCGACGCGGTAGATGCCGCTGGCGAGCCAGATCAGACCGAGCACGCCGACGACCAGCGCCGCGCCGCGCCCGCTGCCGAAGCCGCCGGGCATTGCGCGCCGCAGCCGGTCCTGGCTGCGCCGCAGCAGATCCTCAAGGTCGGGAGGCTGCGGGCCGCCGCCACCGCCGCCATTTCCCCCGCCCTGGGGACGCCCCCACGGGTTGCCCGGGCCGTTGTTGCCCGGCGGAGGACCCCAGGGGCCGCCACCGCCACCCCCGCCTTGATTGTTCCACGGCATCCGACTCCGTCCCCTTTCTGCGATTCGTCCCATCATATGGAAGCGCAAGGGTTTAGCCCAGCGCATCCCTTTACCGATCTCGTCCGTCGGTCCTATAGTCCCCCATACCCTCCGGTAAGGATTCCACCAACGGATATCCGCCAATATCGGGAATACAGCGGAGTTTTCAACCATGGCGCAGATTGGCGAAGCTCAAGTCATGCAGGCGCTGAAGACCGTCGTCGACCCGGACCGGGGCGGCGACATCGTCAGCTTAGGCATGTTGTCGGGCCTCGTGGTGCGCGACGGGCATGTCGCCTTTTCCATCGAAGTCGACCCGAAACGCGGCGCCCAGGCCGAGCCGCTGCGCCATGCCGCCGAAAAGGCGGTCGACGCCCTGCCGGGCGTGCTGTCGGTCACCGCGGTGCTGACCGCCCACCGCGCCGCGCCGCAGGCCCCGGCGCAGCAGGGCCATGGGCATTCGCATGGGCATTCCCATGGAGCGCCGAAGGGGGCGCCGCAGGGGGCGCCACAGGGTGACCCGCAGAAGCCGCTGGTTCCCGGCGTCAAGGCGATCGTCGCGGTCGCGTCCGGCAAGGGCGGCGTCGGCAAGTCGACAACGTCGGCCAACCTCGCGCTGGCGCTGGCCGCGAACGGGCTGAGGGTCGGGCTGCTCGACGCCGATATCTACGGCCCCTCGATGCCCCGCATGATGGGCATCTCCGGCCGGCCGAACAGCCCCGACGGCAAGCGCCTGGAGCCGATGGAGAATTACGGCGTCAAGGTCATGTCGATGGGATTCCTGGTCGCCGAGGACACGCCGATGATCTGGCGCGGGCCGATGGTGATGAGCGCGCTCCAGCAGATGCTGCGCGACGTCAACTGGGGCACGCTCGACGTGCTGGTGGTCGACATGCCGCCAGGCACCGGCGACGCCCAGCTGACCATGGCGCAGCAGGTGCCGCTGGCAGGCGCGGTGATCGTCTCCACCCCGCAGGACATCGCGCTGCTGGACGCCCGCAAGGGGCTGAACATGTTCCGCCGCGTCGATGTCCCGGTGTTGGGCATCATCGAGAACATGAGCTATTTCTGCTGCCCGAACTGCGGCCACCGCACGGACATCTTCAGCCACGGCGGCGCCCGCAAGGAGGCCGACGATCTCGGCATGGAGTTCCTGGGCGAGATCCCGCTGCACCTGTCGATCCGCGAAACCTCCGACCAGGGCCAGCCCATCGTGGTGTCCCAGCCGGAGTCGGAGCACGCCCAGTCCTACCGCCGCATCGCCACCCGCCTGTGGGAGAAGATCGGCGGCGGCCCGACCGGCCGTGCCGCGCCGCGCATCGTGGTGGAGTGAGGAGGGTTAAACCCCCACCTATCCTCCCCCGCTGGGCGGGGGAGGGACTGCCGTAGCCTTCTTGAACACGTACTTTATCCCCTCCCCCGCCCAGCGAGGGAGGGTCAGGGAGGGGGCAGCCGTGCGACCGCCTCCTCACCCGTAGCGCCGCTGCGCCTCCACCGTCAGGCCGAGGCCGACGGAACCGAAGATGTTGCCTTCCACCACGCGGGCGTCCGGCGCCTCGGCCAGGATCGCTGCACGGACCTGGGGCAGCAGGGTCGAGCCGCCGGTCAGGAACACCGCGTCGATGCGGTCGGCTGTCACCCCGGCATCGGCCAGGCAGTCGCGGATGCGGGCGCCGATGCGGGCGGCCAGCGAACCGGTGGCACGGTTCAGCGCCGCGCGGTCGACCGGCAGCGCCAGTTTGCCGTCGCCCCAGTCCAGCGCCAGCTCCGCCGCCTCACGGTCGGACAGCGCGATCTTGGTGCGCTCCACCGCCATGGCAAGCGCATGGCCCTGCCGGTGCTCGACCACGCCGATCAATCGCTCGATCTTGTCCGGCTCGGCGGAATCGCGCTGGAGGCGCTCCAGCTCGGCCATCGCCTTGGCGGTGTAGAGGAAATTGATCTTCGCCCAGGTCGCCAGATCGAAATAGATGCTCTTGGGCGCCAGCAGCCCGGCGCGCTTCATTGCGCTGCCCAGCCCCAGCTCCGGCATGGCGGTGGCGAGGCTGAGGTCACGGTCGAAGTCGGTGCCGCCGACGCGGATGCCGTCGTTGGCCAGGATGTCGCCGGCCCGGTCGGCCCGGCCACGCCGCTCCGGCCCGATCCGCACCACCGAAAAATCCGACGTGCCGCCGCCGATGTCGGCGATCAGCGCCAACTCCTCGGCATTCACCTGCTGCTCGTAGTCGAGCGCCGCGGCGATCGGCTCGAACTGGAAGGAGACATTGCGGAAGCCGGCAGTGCGGGCGATCAGGCCCAGCGCCTCTTCCGCCGCCGCGTCGCCGGCCGGGTCGCCGTCTACGAAATGGACCGGGCGGCCGACCACCACGTCGGCCAGTTCGCTCTCCAGCGCCTGCTCGGCCCGCGCCTTCACCAGTTCGAGGAAGGTGCCGATGACGGCACGGAAGCTGATACGGCCCTTGCGCAGCGCGGTGTCGGCGTCGATCAGGTCGGTGCCGAGCATCGACTTGATCGAACGCATCAGCCGGCCCTCGACCCCCGACACATAGCCGTCGATGGCGGCCTGCCCGATGGTCGTCCGGTCATGCTCGAAGTCGAAGAACACCGCCGTCGGCAGCGTCGTGCGCGCGCCGTCCAGCGCCAGCAGCCGGAAGCCGCCGGAATCCTGGACGCCCAGCGTCGTGTTCGACGTGCCGAAATCGAGCCCGCAAGCCGTCATGTCCCGCCTCCTGCCCGGATGGCCGGCGCGACCACACGCCGCACCGGAAAAGGGGCGAGCGTATAACGGCTCCGGACCGGCGGATCAAGCCGCTTCCCTTCGCCGCTCAGCGGGCATGACGAATCCGGGCGCCGCCCAGCGGCCGGCTGGCGAGGAGAACCGGCAGCAGGAACAGGGTCAGGTTGGTCCAGGAGAAGGGGCTTGCCGGCTTCGGTTCGATCCAGCCGCCGCTGGCGCCCTGATACTCCGGCATCGCAGTCAGCACCCCGCCGGAGGTCGCGGGTGCGGAGCGGTTCTGGAACATGTCGCGCTCGATGGTGTGGGCCAGCGCCCGCTCGGTCAGCTGCGGCGCCATGGCGTTGCCGACCGCCGCGAGGCGGGCCTCGGCGCCGACGAGCAGGTCGCGCCGGGGATCGCGGGCGAGCGACAGGATGGCGGCGGCGACCTCCTCCGGCGGGTGGACGGGGTTGAGCGGCTTCACCGCGCGGCCGGTGTAGTTGGCGGCATGTTGCCACAGCGGGGTGTCGATGGCGGCGGGCATCACCATGCAGACATGGATGCCGGGCTCGTCCACCAGCTCCTGCCGCAGGGATTCGGAAAATCCGCGCACCGCGTACTTCGCCGCTGCGTAGGGGGTGGCATAGCGCTGGCCGATGTTGGACACCATCGAGGCGGTGTTGATGACGATCCCCTCGCCACGGTCGAGGAAATGGGGAAGCACGGCGCGGCAGCCATGGACCATGCCGAAGAAGTCGGTACGCACCACCTGCTCGAACACGTCGTCGGGGATGTCCTCGAACCGGCCAAAGGCGATGACGCCGGCATTGTTCACCCAGACGTCGATGCCGCCGAAGGCCTCGACAGCACGGTCGGCCAGATGCTGCACGGCACGCCGGTCGGTGACGTCGGTCGGCACCACCATCGCCCGGCCGCCGGCCTCCACGCACTCCTCCGCCACCTCGTGCAGGGCGGCCATCCGCCGCGCCGCCAGCACCACCGCCGCCCCCTGGCGGGCGAACTCCAGCGCGGTCGCCCGCCCGATGCCGCTGGACGCACCTGTGATGACCACGACCTTGTCGTCGAACCGCTTCGCCATGATTGCCGCCCTTTCATCGGAATTCCTGCAGTTGGAGCGTACAACAGGGCGGATTCCGGAAGATCGCGGGCGAGCCCCCCAGGCCCAAGCCGAGCCCAAGCCGCAGGTCTGGAGATGCGGGCGCGAACCCGCTACAGTCATACGTCCAGTGTGGTTTTCATCCTCAACCAGTGTGGAGCGGGCGCGGTGCCGGCGAGAGAGCTTGACGTGAAGGGGCTGCATTGCCCGTTGCCCATCCTGCGCACCCGGGCCCTGCTGGACCGGATGGAGGCGGGGGAGGAGCTGGTGGTCCATGCGACCGATCCGGCCTCCGTCATCGATTTCAAGCATTTCTGCAACACGACCGACAACGCGCTGCTGTCGCACGAGACGCAGCCCGACGAGGTCCACAAGACGGTCTTCATCTACCGGATCCGCCGGGGCGGCTGAGGCGCCCGCCTCCCCCCTCCCCCCGCCTCCCCGCGAAAGGTCCATGCCGATGCCGTTGCCCCCCGCCTCTCCGCCGCCCCTGCGTCCCGGCGCCGTGATCCACGGTCCGGGCTCGCAGGGGGTCGACACGCTGCTGGACGGCTTCGCGGCGGAGCTGAAGCGGCGCGGCTTCCGCGTCGGCGGGCTGGTCCAGCGCAACCGCGGGCCGGGCGACGATTGCGCCGAGTCGATGGAGCTGGTCGACGTCGCCACCGGCCGCGCCTATGACATCACCCAGCGGCTGGGGCGGGAGTCGCAATCCTGCCGCGTCGACCCGACCGGCGTGGCCGAGGCCAGCCAGGCGATCCGCCAGGCGGTCGCCGCGAAGGTCGATTTGCTGGTCGTCAACAAGTTCGCCGGGCTGGAATCGCAGGGCGACGGCCTCTCTGACGAGATGCTGGCCGCAATCGCCGAGGGCATCCCGGTGCTGACCAGCGTCGGCAGCCGCTATCTCAACGAATGGCAGACGGCCACCGGCGGCTTCTGCGAGCTGCTGTCGCCGACCGCGGAGTCGCTGTGGCGCTGGTGGGGACCGCAGCGGCTGTATGACGACCTCGTGCAGGGCGTCGCCGACGCCCGCGTGCTGCGCGTGGTCACCGGCGCCCAATGGGTGCTGGTGGAGACCGATGCCGGCATGGGCGTCGCCGCCCGGCAGACGCCGCCCGCAGCAGACGGAGTGGAGGATGCGCAACGCTGGGCCGGACGGTCGTTGCGCGATCTCGCCGCCATGGCCGGCCAGTCGTGGGATGCGCTGGAGATCGCCATCGGGGCGGCGGCGCTCAACGCCCATTACAACCGCCCGGACCTGACCGGCGCGCCGGGCAACGGGCTCGACCTGTTCGCCGGGGTGGATGGCCGGGTGGTGGTGATCGGCGGCTTCCCCCAGATCGCCCGCCGGATGCCGCAGGCCCGGGTGATCGACATGAACCCGCAGGAGGACGAATTTCCGGAGGCGGCCTGCGACTGGCTGCTGCCGGGAGCCGACGCGGTGGCGGTCACGGCGTCCGCCTTCGCCAACCGCACCCTGCCCCGCCTGCTGCGGGTATCGGCCGGGGCGCGGGTGGCGATGATCGGTCCCGGCACGCCGCTGACCCCGCGCCTGTTCGACTATGGCATCGAATCGCTGGCCGGCTTCGTCGCCGTCGACCGCGAGGCGGTGGCGCGCACCATTGCCGGCGGCGGCGGCTCACGCGATTTTCATCCCCATGGCCGGATGGTCACGCTGCACCGGACACCCAATCTCTAAGCAAACACCGGAGGAGTAGAGACCCTATGGCCGACCTGGACCGCCAGACCCGCATCGAACTCGAGGCCGCCGCCTTCCGCGGGCTGGTCGACCATCTGCGCAAGCGCACGGACGTGCAGAACATCGACCTGATGAATCTCGCCGGCTTCTGCCGCAACTGCCTGTCCAAATGGTACGCGGCCGCCGCCAAGGAACGCGGCGTCGAGCTGTCCGACGAGGATGCCCGCATCGCCGTCTACGGCATGCCCTATTCTGAATGGAAACGGACCCATCAGAAGGAAGCCACCCCCGAACAGCAGAAAGCGTTCGAGGACACCAAGCCGCTGCACGCCGAGATCAGCGGGCACACCGCTCGGTAAACCGCACCGCCCCTTTCCGCCACGGCCGAAGGCGGCGGAAAGGGGCAAGGGCCTCAGGCGCTCACCGAAAAGGGCTGCACCACCGCCTGAAACTCCGGCAGGGCTTCGCAGGCGGCGGCATGGGCGGCCAGCGTTGGCCAGCGCCCGCGGTCGAAGACGCCCGGATGGGCCTCGCCGACGAACCGCAGGGCGCAGGCGACGGCGATGTCGGCATGGCCGATGCGCGGGCCGAACCACCAGGGGCCGGGCTGCGCGGCGCGGTCGGCCTCCAGCACGTCGAGCACCGCGCCGATCTGGCCGGTGCAGCGCTCAACCCACAGCTCCGACCGCTCCCGGTGCAGAACCCGCTCATAGACCAGGCTGACCGCCTTGTCGGCCAATCCGGTCGCCAGCGCGCACAGCTTCAGCGCCCGGCGGCGCTCCGGCCCCTGCCGGGGGATCAGCGCGCGGCCCGGCCCGGCGACCTCGTCGAGATGGTCTAGGATGGCGCCGCTTTCGATCAGCGCCTCGTCACCGTCCGTGCCCTCTCCCAACACCAGGGTCGGTACCCGCTTCAGCGGGTTGAAGCGGGCGACCTCGGCCGCGTCGGAGAAGACCGACCAGGGCCGGTGCTCGTACGTCATGCCATAGAGCCGCAACGCCACCGCGACGCGGCGCACGAAGGGCGAATCATACTGTCCGATCAGGATCATCGACGGTTCCCCCGGAAAATGCCGGACCGAATGCCGGCTGCGCGACCGATCCTACACCGGATTTTTCCCGGAACCGTATTCGTGGCGCGCGCCTCAGTCCCGCGCCACGATGGGCGTCAGCTTGTAGCGGGCGGCGATACTCTCCAACCGCCCATCGGCCTTGATCGCGGCGACGAAGGCGTTGACCCGCTCCAGCCAGGCGGCATCGCCGGGCGCTACCGCATAGGCATAGGGGGTCGGCTGCACCGGGACATCCGGCACGACCAGCCGCGCCCAGGGATGGAAGGCCAGCATGCGTTGCCCGTAGGGATAATCGGTCAGGAAGGCATCGGCGCGGCCGGCCTGCACCTCCTCCTCCCGCTCCTGCGGGCGGGTGACGGCGACGATGCGGGCCGCCTTCATCTCCCTGCGGGCGTAGCCGTCCATGTAGGTGTCCTTCTGCACCGCCACGACATTCCCGGACCGGTCCAGATCCTCCCAGCGCCTTATCAGATCGTTGGTCTGGGTGGTCACCGCATAGATGCCGCTGCGCAGGTAGGGCTGACTGAAGGCCACGCGCTGCGCCCGCGCCGGGGTCGCGCCGATGGCGAACATGCCGATGTCGCAGCGATCCGCCAGCAGATCGTCGATGAAGCGGGGAAAGCTGCTCTCGACCACCGACAGACGAACACCGAGATCGTCGGCGAAGGATTGGGCCAGTTCGGCGTCCAGCCCCTCCAGCACGCCGGTGCGCGGGTTCCGGAACGAGATCGCGTAGTAATCGGGCCAGGAGCAGACACGAAGTTGCTTCTGATCCGTAATTTTCTGAAGTCTCCCTTGGTCCGCCAGAGCCGGTCCGGCGGTGCCGACAGCAAGAAGGGACAGAATTGCCAAACCCATCGTCCGGCATACCCGCGTCTCCATGTCACACCTCTCGTTTCGTCACCGGTCTTGTTCTTTGAGCCCGGTCGGCAAGGCAACCACAAAGGCCCGGCTATCTTAGCATCGACCGGCGCCGAACGGCAGCCGATGCTTGGCGTCGGCCGGCCGCAACTGCTATTGTCGCAAGCGACGACGCCGACACGGCCGCGGTTTCGCAGCGGACCGGCCCTCCGCCCGTGCCGCCCCGTCCGCCACACCTGACTGTCCGGAACGCCGCCCTGTCCTCGTCTCCAGCAAAAGCGGATCTGAAGGGTCTCTTCCAGCATCGGGGCGGCGTCATCGCCTTCGCCCTCCTTGCCGTCTTTGCCCTGCTGGTCAACCAGGGACAGCAGTTGAGCGCCGCGCGCCAAGGCGCCCTGGACGCCGCCGAAACCAACCTCGCCAGCCTTGCCGCGGCGCTGGAGGTATCGACCACCCGGACGGTCCAGTCGGTGGACGTGACCCTGCAGGCCATCGCCGATTCGCTGTCCGAGTCCGACTGGACCAGCGACGGCGCTCCGCCCGGCGGGACAGCGCCCGGCGTGGCGGCGCCCGCCCCGGCGGCCCTGCTGACCGACCGGCTGCGCCGGTCGCCGCACCTGCGCGGGCTGACCCTGCTGGACCGCACCGGCCGCATCGTCGCCAGCACGGAGGGCACGCATCCCCCCGGCATCCATCTCAGCGAGTTGGACGTCTTCCGCCTCCAGGCCGCCGGCGGCCCGGGCACCGGGCTGGTGATCGGCGACCCCAAGCCCGGGCGCGGCCTGATCGACCGCGCCGCCGGGACCGAACGGTCGGGGCGCTGGCTGCTGCCGATGAGCCGCGCGGTACGCGACGCCGACGGCACGCTGCAGGCGGTGGTGGTCGCCACGGTCAACCCCGATTATTTCCAGGGGCTCTACCGCTCGGTCCAGACCGCCACCGACGCGGAAGGCGGCGGGGAGCGAATCGCGCTCTACCGGTATGACGGCACGCTGTTGACCGTCCAACCGCAGGGCGGCGAGGCGATCGGCCGCTCCTTCGCCGCGACGCCGCTGTTCCGGTCGCATCTGCCGCTGGCCGAATATGGCGTGTTCCACCATTCCGGCACCGACATCGGCGCCGCCACCGGCACGCGCATCGTCGCCTACCGCACGACGCCGGTATGGCCCCTGGTGCTGACGGTCAGCGTCCGCCAGGACGGGGTGCTTGCCGACTGGCGGAGCAATCTGTGGATGACGACCCTGCTGTCGGCGGGAATGATCCTGCTGCTCGGCCTGTTCGGCATCCTGCTGGCGCGCGCGCTGGCGGCACAGCGCCGGCAGGGCGACGCACTGGAGGAGGCGAACGCCCGCCTGTCGGCCATCGTCGCCACTGCGGCAGAAGGGATCGTGACCGCCCGGCCGGATGGGGTGATCGAAGCCGCCAACCCGGCCGCCCATGCCATGTTCCGCCATCCGCCCGGCGGGCTGGCCGGCCGTTCGGTGGTCGACCTGCTGCCGCCGGCGACGCGGGATACCGCCGCCCGCGCGCTGGACGACATCGCCCGTGGCCGCCGCCCGATGGACGTCGCCGTCCGTGGCGAGACCCTGGCGATCCGGCCGCTGCCGGAGGAAAGCGGACAGGCGGAGGAAGCGGGACTGAAGGAGGAATTCCCCCTCGCCTATTCGATCGCGCTGGTGAAGACGGCGGCCGGTCCGCTCTATGCCGCCATCCTGCGCGACCTGACCGAGTCCAAGCGCGTCGAGCATACGCTGCGCGACGCGAAGGACCGGGCGGAGGACGGGCAGCGGATCAAGATGGAATTCCTCGCGACCATGAGCCACGAGATCCGCACACCGATGAACGGGGTGATCGGCATGGCCGGGCTTCTGCTCGACACGCCGATGGCGCCGGAACAGCGCGGCTATGCCGAGACCATCCGCGATTCCGCCGAATCCCTGCTGGTCATCATCAACGACATCCTGGACTTTTCGAAGATCGACGCCGGCCGCCTGGATCTGGAAATCGGCGAGTTCGAACTGGTGCCGATGGTCGAAAGCGTGGCCGAGATCCTGGCGCCGCGCGCCGTGGCCAAGGGGCTGGATCTCGCCAGCTTCGTCCCCCCGGCCCTGCGCGGCAGCCTGCTGGGCGATGCCGGCCGGCTGCGCCAGATCCTGCTGAACCTCGCCGGCAACGCCGTGAAGTTCACCGACGCCGGCAGCGTCACCATCCTGCTGGGCGAGGAGGCGGCCGATCCCGACCAGCCGCCCGACACCGTCCGAGTCCGCTTCGAGGTGCGTGACACCGGCATCGGCATTCCGGAGGAGGAGCGCCCGCGGCTGTTCGCCATGTTCACCCAGATCGATTCCTCGGCCGCCCGCCGCCATGGCGGCACCGGGCTGGGACTGGCGATCTGCAAGCGGCTGGCGGAGCTGATGGGCGGCCGCATCGGGGTGGAAAGCCAGCCGGGCGCCGGCAGCATCTTCTGGCTGTCGATCCCGTTGCGGCGCGGCAGCGGCACCTCCCACCAGCCGGCACCGGTCGGCGACTGGGCCGGGCGGCGCCTGCTGCTGGTCGACGACATCGCCGTCAACCGCGAGCTGCTGACCCGGCAACTCGACGGCTTCGGAATCGAGACCGCGACCGCCGGGAACGGGGAGCAGGCGCTGGAGCGGCTGATCGCCGCGGCACGCGAGGGCCGCCCGTTCGACGCGGCGATTCTGGACCACCGGATGCCCGGCTTGACCGGACCGGAGGTGGCTCGGCGCATCCGCGCCACCCCGGCGCTGGCCGGCATAAGGCTGGCGCTGGCCTCCTCCCAACGGCTCGAGGGGCAGGAGCCCGATCCCGCGCCGGTCGACGCCCATCTGGCGAAGCCCATCCGTTTCAGCACCCTGTGCCAGTGCCTCGCCCGCCTGCTGGAACCGCAGGGCATATCCACGGACGGGAGGGTCCCCCCGGGCTCGCCCATGGCGGCCTCTGCCGTACCGCGCAAGCCGGCCACCCGCGACGAGCCGGAAACCGGGCCGCGCGCCCGCGTTCTGGTGGCGGAGGACAACCCGGTCAACCAGCAGCTGACCCTGGCCCTGCTGCGCCGGGCCGGACACAGCGCGGATGCAGTGTCGAACGGCGAGGAGGCGGTGGAGGCGGCCATCGCCCGCCCCTATGACCTGATCCTGATGGATGTGCAGATGCCGGTGATGGACGGGCTGGAGGCGACGCGACGCATCCGGCGGCTGTCCGGCGCGGCACCCCGCATTCCCATCGTCGCCCTGACGGCCAACGCCATGCAGGGCGACGCCGCCATCTGCCTGGAAGCCGGCATGGACGATTACCTGTCCAAGCCGGTCAACGCCCGCAAGCTGCTGGACGCGATCGCCCGTTTCGTCGTTCCCCCCACCCCTGCCGGCCCGCCTGCCCACCCTGCTGCCGAATCCCCCGGCGCCTCCCCCGGCACGGCTTCCGCCGCCCCGGGCCCGGCACCGGCCGCCGAACCGGAGCCGGCGACACTCAACACGGAGAAGATCGAAGAGGTCCGCGACGCGCTGGGCAAGGACGGCTTCGCCCTGTTGCTGACGACCTTCTTCAGCGACAGTCCGCTGCATCTCGACCGTCTGCGCGCCGCGACCGCGCGCGGCGACTGCACCGGCATCGAACGCGAAGCCCATGTCCTCAAGGGGTCGGCCGCCAATGTCGGCTTCGACCGGCTGTCCGCCGCCGCCCATCATCTCGTGGCCGCCGCCCGCCGCCAGGACCACGCCGCCCTGACCGCGGATGCGGTGGAGCGAGTCGCGGCGGAGCTGACCGCCGCCCGCCACGCGGCTGCCGCGCTCGATGCGCCGGCCCGGTGATGCGGGCACGGAGGCCGCAGTCCTTCGACGCAGTGCCGCCGATGATTGTAGCGAAGGCGGTTTTTGTATAAATTGCGGCACATTCAAGACAGGGCCAGCCAGCCCCGATCTGGCAACCTGATCCGCCAGCCCGATCCGCCGGAGTTCATGCCGACCATGGCCGAAGCCGTCACCGCACTGGTCGTCGATGACGAGGAAATGACCCGTGCCATCGTTGCCGGCTATCTCGCCCGCATCGGCTACCGGACGCTGGAGGCCGAAACCAGGGCGGAAGCCTGGGACATCCTGACCTCCGCCGGGTCGACGATCCATGTCGTGCTGCTCGACCGGCGGCTTTCAGACGGCGACGGGCTGGACCTGTATGAGCGGATGAAGAAGGTGCCGCATCTGGCCGGCATCCCGGTCATCGTGCAGACCATCTCCGACAGCAGCGCCGAGATCGCAGCGGCCATCCGCGCCGGCGTGTTCTATTACCTGATCAAGCCCTATGACGGCGCCCTGCTGCGCTCCGTCGTGCGCGCGGCCGAGGAGACGACCGGACGGCTGAAGAGCCTGCTGGGCGATCTGCGCTCGCGCTCCGACGCCATCGGACTGCTGCGCGACGCCCACTTCCGCTTCCGCACCCCGCAGGAGGCGCAGAATCTCGCCATCGCCCTGTCATCGGTCGCCGCCACGACGCACAGCCTGACGTTCGGCCTGGCGGAAATCCTGGTGAATGCGGTGGAGCACGGCAATCTCGGCATCGGGTTCGAGGCGAAGGGCCGGCTGAAGGCCAACGGCCTGCTGGCACGCGAGATCGAGGCACGGCTGGCCTCGGCCGAACATCGCGACAAATATGCCACCCTGCATGTGGAGCGCAGCGACAGCCGCGTCATCTTCACCGTCTCAGACATGGGGCCCGGCTTCGATTTCACGCGCTACCTGTCGGTCGACGCCTTCCAGTCCACCGCCACCCATGGGCGCGGCATCGCGCTGGCCCGCATGGTCGGGTTCGACCAGTTGACCTATGTCGGCACCGGCAACCGCGTGGTCGGCATCGTCAATCTGGATCGGGACGGCAAGGCCGTGGATCGGGACGCCAAGGCCGGCTGAGCCACAGCACCGTCAGGTCGTCGGCCAAGGGCCGCGGCATGGTCGTGAAATAGCGGTCGAGCAGGCGGGCCAGCGGCCGGGCGCCCTCCACCTCCATTCCCTCCTCCATGCCGTTCTCCATTCCATCCTCCCGCGCGCCGCTCCCGCACAGGCCCGGCAGGCCGCGCACAAGATCGGCAACGCCGCGATGGCCGACCAGCCGGCCGTCCCCGCCGCGCGCCTCGACCAGGGCATCGCTGAACAGGACCAGGAACGAGCCGGCGGGAAACTCAAGCCGGTGGTTGCGGTAGGTGGCCCCTGCCGCCACGCCCAGCGGTACGCCGCAGCTCGGCCCGATCTCCAGCGACCCATCCGGACGGCCGATCAGCGGCTTCGGTGCACCGGCGGTGGCATAGGTCAGCGTGTCGGCCACCGTGTCGACCACCGCATAGACCATCGCCGCGAACTGGGTTTCCGGCAGAAGCCCGATCAGCAGACGGTTCAGCGCCGCCAGCGTCCCAGCCGGATCGTCGGCCGGCAGGTCGGTGCGGGCGAGCAGCGCATGCAGCCGGAAGGTGTTCAGCGCCGCCGCCACCCCATGCCCGGTGAAGTCGTACAGGAACAGCGCGAAGCGCCGTTCGTCGAGCGGATGGGCGCCCCACAGGTCGCCGCCGAGCTCCGAACTCGATTCGAAATGGCTGTCCAGTTCGATGCCGTAGCTCCGCTCCAGCCCCTGGCAAAGGGCGCGGTCGGGCAGCAGCCCCAGTTGCATCTCCCGCGCCAGCGCCATCCGCTGCACGGCGCCGCCATGGTAGGCGTGCAGGCTGTCGATCATCTCCTGCAGGGACTGGGAGAGCTTGCGGTTCTCCAGATGCAGCGACAGGCGGGCCGACAGCTCCGGCAGGGTCAGCGGGCGGGCCAGCAGGTCGGTGGCACCCGCCGCCATCAGCGCCGCACGCTGCCGGGCGCCGGCAAAGCGGCCAAGCACCAGGATCGGCAGCTCGCGCAGCATCGCCCCGGCCCTGAGTGCGCTCAGCATTTCCGGCCCGAACCCAGGCAGGCCGGCATGCAGCACGAGCAGATGCGGTGGCTCCTCCACGGCGGCCGGCAGCCCGTCTCCGTCGACCACGGCGACATCGTGGGCGCCCAGCCCTTCGACCACCCCACGCAACGGGCCGGCCGCCGCCGGGCGCGGATGGCCGATCACCACGCGCGGGCCGCCGCTCACCGGTCAGAACTCGCAGGGGATGATGGTGTGGAACTCCGAAATCTCGATCATCTCGCGCACTTGTCCGCGCGGGTGCTTCAGGCGGAGGAGCACGTCCGTCCGCCTGGCCGCGTTGTTCGCCAGAACCAGCAGCCCCAGCCCGGCAGAATCGATGAAATCGACCGCGGCGAGGTTCAGGACGCACTCCCGTACGCCGCCTTTCTCCCACGCCTCCAGGATCTGGCGGAAACCGGCATCGGCCTCGAAGGTCAACTGCCCGCGCAGCTCCAGTTCCCGCACGCCGCCGCTGTCACGCACCGCGTAGTCCATGCCCCGATCCACTCCGCCGATCCACCGCCACCCGCCCGCCTGCCTGCACCTGGGGCAGCGGCGGTGATCAGGCTAGCAGAGCACGGGGCCGCCACCAACTGCCGGCTTACATCCCCGACTCGAACACCATCACACGGTTGCGCCCCATATGCTTGGCGCGGTAAAGTGCGAGGTCGGCGCGGTGGATGGCGCGCTCCAGCGTATCGGTCGCCCCGTCCAGCCCGGCGATGCCGATGCTGGCGGTCAGGCGGAAGGTCCCGTCCGGCGCCTCGATCGGCATGCGAGCCAGGTGCCGGCGCACCCGTTCGGCCACCACGCGGCTTTCGTCGGCGGTGGCGCCCGGCAGCACCACGACGAACTCCTCCCCGCCCAGCCGGCCGAGGATATCGTATTCCCGCAGGATCGCCTGGCAGCCGGCGGCGACCATGCGCAGCGCGTCGTCGCCGGTGGCATGGCCGAAGCTGTCGTTGATTTTCTTGAAATGGTCGACGTCCAGCACGAAGACCGACAGCGGTTCGTGGAACCGGTGGGCGCGGGCCAGCTGGGACCGCGCCAGCTCCATGAAGGAACGGCGGTTGTAGATGCCGGTCAGCGGATCGCGCGACGCCATGTCGCGCAGCGCCTCTTCCATGCTGCGGCGTTCGGTGTAGTCGTAGATCCAGGCCAAATTCACCGGCACGCCCTGGATCACCGCCTGATTGACGGTGAACAGCGTCCAGAAGGGCGAGCCGTCGGCCCGCTTGAACTGGACCTCCATGTTGGTGACGCTGCCGCCGCTGCGCAGCCGCTCCAGCACCCTCTGGCGCTGGTGGCTGTCCAGGTAATAGTCGCGGGCGCGGCTGCCGATCAGCCTTTCGCGCGGCAGGCCGATCAGTTCGGAAAAGCGGGTGTTGACGAAGATGATCCGGCCATCGTCGCGGCGCGAGACCGATACGCCGACCGGGCTCTGCTCCAGGATCGCTTCCAGCCGCTCCTCGTTCGGACGGGCCTCCGCCAGCTCATGGATGGCGCCGACGATACCCACGGCCTTGCCCGTCCCGTCGCGGAAGGCCGCCTTGGTCAGGCTGACCATGCGCAGCGCGCCATCGGCGGTGCAGATCGGTGCATCGTACTGCACGCTCCCGTGCCGCTCCATCACGGCACGGTCATGGCCGACATGTTCCTTGGCAGCGGCTGGAGAGGTCAGGGCGAAGGTCGTGCGCTGCAGCATCTCCGCCGGATCGATGCCGGTGAAGCGCGCGAAGGCGTCGTTGACTGCGATGTACTGGCCCCGGATATCCTTGACGAACAGCGGCACAGGTGCCGCCGCCATCAGGGCGTCGACCACCGGCATCTCGCCGCGCCGGCCGCTGTCCCGCGAAGCAGCCGCCTGCCGCTGCAGGGCATCCGCATCGGTCATCGTCAAGAGGCGCAACGCCTCCGCCGCGGGGCGGTCGGCACGCGCAGCGGTGAATGGCGCCTCCCAAGGGGATTCCGCCACCATCGCCCAACGAAGCGAGCCATCGGCACGCCTGACCGTGCGGGGGCCGCCGGATGCATCGGTGCCGAGGGGCTTGCCGTCCGGGCCATCGCCGTCCAGAAGGAAATCGCACAGGCTGAGCCCCGGCAGCCCGCCCGGCTCGCAGCCGAGCAGGCCATGAAGCGCGGGGTTGGCATAGCGGATGAGCCCCGAAGCCGTGGCAAGGCAGACCCCGACCGGAAGACGGTCGAAAGCCGACCACGCGGCATCCCGCGTGTCCTGCGAACCACGGCCAGAGATCATCGCCACGTTACCCGAATCCAGCATGGCGTGCAGTGTCCCATAGAATTTTATTTCCTTGCAATGCCGGTGAATCCCTATGAGGTGGCGAAGCGCAAAATGAAATTCTATAAAGGGTTGAAAATATAAAATTTTCGCCGATTGTTCAATAAGCTGACATTCAAGTCGGTTGCGTTTCCCGCGTGGCCCAATCGTCCAATGCGACACCAAGCCGCTGCCACGCCTCGTCCGGACCGGGCAATCCGAAGCGGAGCCAGTCGGGACGATGCTCGAATCGGCGCACCAGGATCCCGGCGCTCCCCAGCGCCCGGTAGAGCGACGGCGCCCGCGCGTCCTCCACCAGACGGAACAGCTCGGTGCCCCCGGTCACCCGCAGGCCGGCTCCCTCCAGCAGGCGGTCCAGCTCCGCCGAGGCCCGCGCCAGACGATCGCGGGTCGCCAGGATCCAGTCGCGGTCGCCCAGTGCCGCCGTGGCGATGACAAGGCCGGGACCGGACACCGCCCAGGGACCGATCGCCTCCCGCAGCGCAGCCGCCAGCGCCGCCGGCGCCAGGGCGATGCCCAGCCGTAGCCCGGCCAGCCCGAAGAACTTCCCGAAGGACCGCAGCACAACCAGACCCGGCCGGCCGGCGGCGGGAGCGACGCTGTCCTCCGGCCGCATGTCGGCGAAGGCCTCGTCCACCACCAGCAGGCCGCCGCGCGCCGCCTGCGCCCCGGCCAACTCCAGCATCTCGCCGGGGGCGAAGCGCCGGCCGTCGGGGTTGTTGGGATTGACGATCACCAGAACCCCGGCCTCCTCAGGCCGCTCGACCGCGCGCACCTCGTGGCCGGCCAGCGCCCAGCAGCGGGCATGCTCGGCATAGGTCGGCCCCAGCACGGCGACACGGCCCGGCCGGCACAGCCGCGGCAGCAGTTGGATGAATGCCTGCGAGCCGGAGGCGGTGGCGACCAGCCCGGACGACGGCGCGCCGTAGCAGGATGCTGCCGCTGCGCGCAGCGCCTCCTCCTCCCCCCGGCCGGGCAGCCGGGTCCAGGCATCGAGCGGGACCGGCGGCAACGGATAGGGCCAGGGGTTGATGCCGGTGGACAGGTCGATCCAGGGGGCCGGCGCGCCGGGAAAGGCGGCACGGGCACCATCCAGGTCGCCGCCATGCAAAAGGGTGCCGCCTGACGCGACCGGCTTTCCCAGTCCAGCCGCGGCCTGACCCGTCATGGCCTGCCCCATCATAGCCCGCTTGGTCGCCGTGCCGTCTTCGGCCATGATCGCGCCTCTTCCTTCCCGCCGCCGCGCGGCCTGCCGGCCGCCCCATTCCCTGGAACGTCCGTGCCGCTGCATTCCTTCCTGCTCGCCACCGCGCTGGTCATCGAAGCGGTGGCGGGCTATCCGGATCCACTCTACGCCCGCATCCGTCACCCGGTCGTGTGGATCGGTGCGCTTATCGCGCAGCTCGACCATGCGCTCAACCGCGAGATCGACGGGTTCGGCCGGCGCAAGGCGTCGGGCGTGCTGGCCGTGCTGGTTCTGCTGCTGACGGTGGGCGGCGTTGCCGTGGCGGCGGCCTGGGCCTGCCGGCTGCTGCCCTTCGGCTGGCTGGCCGAGGCCGCCCTCGCCTCCACCCTGCTGGCCCAGCGCAGCCTGCACGACCATGTGCAGGCGGTCGCCGACGGGTTCCGCACCGGCGGGCTGGAGGGCGGACGCAAGGCGGTGTCGATGATCGTCGGCCGCAACCCGGCGGCGCTGGACGAGCCCGCCGTCGCCCGCGCCGCCATCGAAAGCCTGGCGGAGAACTTCTCCGACGGCGTGGTCGCTCCGGCTTTCTGGCTGCTGGTGGGCGGGCTGCCCGGACTGGCGCTCTACAAGGCGATCAACACCGCCGACAGCATGATCGGCCATCGCACCCCCCGGCACGAGGCGTTCGGCTGGGCCGCCGCAAGGCTGGACGATCTGGTCAACCTGCCCGGATCGCGCCTGACCGCGCTTCTGCTGGTTGCCGCCGCAAGGCTGACCGCCGGGGCCGACGCCCAGCGGGCTTGGCTGTCGGTACGGCGGGACGCCCACCGCCATCGGTCCCCCAACGCCGGCTGGCCCGAGGCGGCAATGGCCGGAGCGCTCGACCTGCGGCTGGGCGGACCGCGCGTCTATGGCACCACCCGCATCGAGGATGTCTGGCTGGGCGCCGGCCGCACCGCCGCGACTCCGGAGGACATCGGCCGGGCACTGACGCTCTACCGGCGGGCCTGCATCCTGCTGATCGCCGGGGCGCTGGTGCTGGCGATGGCGGGCTGACCGCATGTCGCGGCGGTATAGGGCCGCTTCATCCCCGCAACGCCCGCCGCACTGTCAGCGACAGCCGACGTCCCAGCCGCCGCAGCCGTCGAAGCAGGCGGCGGGCCGCACGGGCCGGCGCGGTCTCCTTCAGCCAGCAAAGCCAGCCTGTCACCCGACGATATCCCCGGGCGAACCAGCCGATGGTCAGCAGCTTCGGCTTGACGACGTGGAACAGCCGTTCCACCAGCGTGATCTTGACCAGTTCCGCCCCGACGATCACGGCGACCCCGGCCACCGGCCTCCCGGTGGCGAGCAGCAGGGCGCCGACCGGCTTGGCGGGCTCCAACAGCGCCAGCGGCAGCAGGACCAGGAGCAGGGACGGGTAAGGCCCCAGCCCGCCGGCCCAGCGGCCGATCCGCGCGAAGACCGGGAGCCGTGCAATTCGGTACAGGACGGGCCGCACAACCCAGTATGCAAGCGCATCCAGCAGGAAATATGCGAGTGCGAACAGGGTTGAGATTCCACGGAGAATACGCAGTGGAACCGGGCGCAAGCGGCCAGATGGCGGAGGGGATCCGGACGTGCCCTCTGCCGGAGGGGGAGGCGACCTGGTCATTGGAGATATCCGGACGGAAGGCGTAGGCCCCCCACTACCACGAAGGGGAGCCTTTCGTTCGATGGGAGGGACTGGCACCCTCTCCCAAATTGTCTTCTGCGATGCGCGAACAATTCCGCTCCTTCCCCAACCAACCTCATACAGACCGACAGCATCGTGCCCGGCTATTACGATCCGCTTCTTGTCGTCTTATCTTACGTCATCGCCGTGTTCGGCGGTTACGTCGCACTGGATCTCGCCCACCATGCGCGCGCCAAAATAACAACAGGGGATGGAGCGGCAGGGAGCACCGCCGGTCCGGATGCGCAGGACCGACGCAGCGGAACCCGTCAATTGGCCGGCGCCGCGCTGGCGCTGGGCGTCGGCATCTGGTCGATGCATTTCATCGGCATGCTTGCCTATCGCAGCAACATTCCGATCGGCTACGACGCCGGCCTGACCGCCCTCTCCTTCCTGCTGGCGGTCGCCGTGTCCGGCGCCGGCCTGTTCGCCGTTGCCCGCAACCGGCCGCGCCGCCTTACCCTGCACATCGCCGGTACCCTGACCGGGCTCGGCATCGTCGGCATGCATTACGTGGGGATGGCGGGCATGCGCATGGAGGCCCGCTTGTCCTACGACACGATTCTGGTCGCCGCTTCCGTCATCATCGCCATCGTTGCATCGATCGCGGCCCTGTGGCTGGCCTTCCGCACCAACGGACCGCTGGAACGCGCGGCCGGGGCGGTGCTGCTCGGGCTCGGCGTGGTGGCGATGCATTATACCGGCATGGCCGCAGCCGGCATGGAGCCGATCGCCGGCGTCGGCGATGCGGCGTCCCCCCAGGCGATGCAGGGCCACGGCATGGCCACCTCGGCGACCGGGATGGCGCTGTCGTCCTCCCTGCTGGCCGCCATGATCGGAGCCGGCACGCTGCTGCTGCTGTCGCTCGCCCTGCTGTCCTCCCTGCTCGGCCGCCGCCGGCAGGCCGAAAGCTCGGAGGAGCAGGAGGCGCGCTACCGCGCCATCGTCGACACCGCGGTCGACCCCATCGTCCTGATCGACGACCGCGGCATCGTCCAATCCTTCAACCTCGCCGCCGAGAAGACCTTCGGCTATGCCGCGGCGGACGTGATCGGCCGCAATGTCAGGATGCTGATGCCGGAACCCTACCGCACTGCGCATGACGGCTATCTCGCCCGCTACCACCGCACCGGGGAGCGGCGGATCGTCGGGATCGGCCGCGAGGTGGAGGGGCTGCGCAAGGACGGCTCCGTCTTTCCGCTCGACCTGTCGGTCGGCGAATGGCATGTCGGCAAGCGGCGCATGTACACCGGCATCATGCGCGACATCACCGCCCGCAAGGCGGCGGAAGAGGCGATCCTCCGCGCCCGTGACGAGGCCGAGGCCGCCCGGATCGAAGCGGTGCGCGCCCGGGTCGAGGCCGAGCGCGCCGACCGCGCCAAGACCAAGTTCCTGGCCGCCGCCAGCCACGACCTGCGCCAGCCGCTGCAATCCCTGTTCTTCTTCGCCCATGCCCTGTCCGACAAGCTGGAGAACCACCCCACATCCCCGCTGCTCGCCAGCATGACCGAGTCGCTGACCGGGCTGCGGGTGATGCTGGACAGCCTGCTGGACGTCTCCCGCCTGGATGCCGGGGTGGTGAAGCCCAGCGTCACCGACTTCGCACTCGGCCCGCTGCTGGACCGGCTGGCGGAGGAATACCGCATCCGCGCCACCGAGTCCGGGCTCAGGCTACGCCATGTCCCGACCACCGCCTGGATCAGCAGCGATCCCGCCCTGCTGGAACGCATCCTGCGCAACCTGATCGAGAACGCGATCCGCTACACGGAACAGGGCGACATCCTGATCGGCTGCCTGCACCGGAACGGCGGACTGCGGCTGGCGGTCGTCGACCAGGGCATCGGCATCCCGGCCGACAAGATCCAGGACATCTTCCTGGAATTCACCCAGCTGGCCAATCCCGAACGCGACCGGCGCAAGGGGCTGGGGCTGGGGCTGGCCATCGTGCGGCGGCTGGCCGGGTTGCTGGGTCACGGAATGACGGTGCGCTCCGCCCCGGGCCGCGGCAGCGGTTTCTTCCTCGACCTGCCGGCGGCGGTGCCGCGCCCGGTCCCCAAGCCGGTTCGCGCCGCGGTCGAGCGGCAGCGCGGCAAGGGCCTGATCGTCGTTGTCGACGACGACAGCATCATCCTGCTCAGCATGCGGGCGATGCTGGAGGAATGGGGCTATGACGTGGTCGCCGCGGTGTCCGCCGACGAGGCGATCGAATCCCTGTTGAACCTGGGCCGCCGCCCGGCGATGATCGTCGCCGACTACCGCCTGCGCGAAGGGCGGACGGGTGTGGAGGCGATCCGCGACATCTACGGCGTCTGCGGCGTCCGCGTCCCCGCCGTGGTCCTGACCGGGGACACCGACCCCGCCCGCATCGCCGAGGTTCAGCGCAGCGGCCATCGCCTGATCCACAAGCCGGTATCCGCCCCGCTGCTGCGCGAAATCCTGAACGCCGCGGCGTGAGCACCCCCCCGCGGGGCCGGAAAAAAAGCCGCCGGCCCCGGCCAAGCAACCCTGGACGGGCCGGCGGCTGGGATACTAGCATCCGCAACCCGACCGTGCCCCGGCGCCCCGGCTCGCCGCCCCATCCTCTCCCACGGACCGTGATGCTTCGCCGTTCCCCGTTTCGCGCCGCCCTGTTCAGCGCCGGCCAGTCCTGCGCTTTCCTTCTTCGCGCCGTCCTCGCCCGCCTGCTGTCCAGCCGACAGGCCGGCGCCATGCCGCCGCCGGCCGGCTACCCGCATGGCCAGCATCCCGGCCAGCCGCACCCCTCGCAATTCCGTCCGCCGCGCTTCCGCCTGCCGCGAACCCGCCGGGGCAAGGTCGCCGCCCTTCTGGGCATGCTGGTTCTGGTCCCGGTGGTGACGCTGTTCGGCGCCTGGCTATGGATGCGCGCGCAGCAGCCGCAGACCAACGGCACCGTCGCCATTGCTGGCAGCGGCGCCCCGGCCGAGATCGTCCGCGACGGACAGGGCGTGGCCCACATCTTCGCCGCGACGGAACGCGACGGCTACCGCGCCCTCGGCTACGCCCATGCCCAGGACCGGCTGTGGCAGATGGAGACGATGCGCCGCGCCGGCGCCGGCCGGCTGGCCGAGCTGGTCGGCACCGAATATGGCGACTTCGCGCTGCGCAGCGACCGGCTGATGCGCACGCTCGGCCTCTACCGCTCGGCCCAGGCGATGGCCGCCTCCCTGTCGCCGGACGCCCGCACCGCGTTCGAGGCCTATGCGGAGGGCGTGAACGCCTATCTCGCCACCCGGTCGGAAGCGCTGCCGCTCGAATTCCAGCTTCTCCGCCACACGCCGGAGCCCTGGACGGTGGCCGACAGCCTGGTCTGGGCCAAGCTGATGGCGCTGCAACTGTCCGCCAATTACCGTGACGAGCTGTTCCGTACCCGCGTGCTGGAACGGCTGTCGCCGGGCCAGGTCGAGGATCTGTTCCCGCCCGACGCGCCCGGCGCCCCGACGACGCTGGCCGGCGAACTGCGCGGCATGAACGACCTGCGGGAAGCCGTCACCCGCACCCTGGCCGCGCTGCCGCGGATGGGCTTCGACACCGCCTCGAACGAATGGGTGCTGACCGGCGCGCGCACCACCACCGGCAAGCCGATCATCGCCAACGACCCGCATCTCGGGCTGGAAGCGCCGATTCTCTGGTATCTCGCCCGCATCGTCACGCCGGACTTCACCGTCACCGGGGCGACCGTGCCGGGCGTGCCGCTGACCATCCTCGGCCACAACGGCAAGGTCGCCTGGGGCTTCACCACCACCCACAGCGACACCCAGGACCTGTTCGTCGAGAAGCCCGACCCGCAGGATCCCGCCCGCTACCTGACCCCGGAGGGCAGCCAGCCGTTCGAGACGCGCAGCGAGACCATCGCCATCGCCGGCGAAGCCTCGCAGACGCTGACGGTGCGCGGCACCCGGCATGGGCCGGTGATCTCAGACCTAGACGGCGCCACCACCGGCTCCCCGCTCGCCCTGTCCTTCCCCGGACTGGCCGAGGACGACACCAGCGCCGAGTCGCTCTACCGCCTGAACCATGCCGGCACGGCGGAGGGCGTGCGCGACGCGCTGCGCCTGCATGTCGCCCCGCAGCAGAACATCGTCTATGCCGACGTTGCCGGCGAGGTCGGGTTCATCACCGCCGGGCGGCTGCCGATCCGCCGCAAGGGCGACGGGCGCGTGCCGGTTCCGGGCTGGACCGGGGAGTATGACTGGACCGGTTTCCTGCCCTACTACGCCCTGCCGCAGGCGGTGAACCCGCCGTCCGGCCAGTTCGTGAACGCCAACAACGCGGTGGTCGGGCGCGATTACCCCTACCGCCTCGCCACCGAATGGCCGGACCCGTCGCGCGCCCGGCGCATCATCGAGATGCTGGGCACCGGCCGCCATTCCGTCGAGGATGTGGCACGCCAGCAGATGGACGTCGTCTCCCTGCCTGCCCGCGACTTCCTGCCGGAGTTGCTGAAGTATCCGACACCGCCCGGCCTTGCGACCGACGCCGCGGCACTGCTGCGCGGCTGGGACGGCCGGATGGACCGCGACCGGCCGGAGCCGCTGATCTTCACCGCCTGGCTGCGCGAACTGGTGCGGGCGGTCTTCGCCGACGAACTCGGCCCCGACTTCGCCTCCTACTGGGAGTTGCGGCCGGAAGCGTTGCGCCATGTCATCGGCGAACGGCCGGACTGGTGCGACGACGTCACCACCCCGCAGAAGGAAACCTGCGCCGACACCATCGGCAAGGCGCTGGAAAGCGCTGTGAAGATGCTGGCCGACCGCCACGGCTCCAGCCCGAAGAGCTGGCGCTGGGGCGACGAGCACAAGGCGCAGCTTGCCCACCGGATGCTGGGCCGCCTGCCGCTGATCGGCGGCCGGGCCGACCTGTCGGTCGAGACCGACGGCGACTTCTTCACCGTCAACCGCGGGACGACCACCACCCGCGACGGCGCCAATCCGTTCCGCCATGTGCATGGCGCCGGGTTCCGCGCGGTCTACGATCTGGCCGACCTCGACAATTCGCGCTTCGTGATCGCCACCGGCCAGTCCGGAAACATCTGGTCGCGCCATTGGGGCGATCTGGTGGAGACATGGCGCGACGGCGGCGCGTTGCGTCTGGCCGGCGACCGTGGCACGCTGGTCGCGGCAGGGGCGGAGGTGCTGACACTCACACCACGCAACACCGGGGCAAATGCGAAATGACCATCACTCTGGAGGATGTGCGCGCCGCGGCGGCGCGCATCGCGGGACATCTGTCCCGAACGCCCACGGTAGCGGCGCCCCGCCTGGGGGACATGGCGGGATGCCGGCTGCATGTCAAGCTGGAGAACCAGCACGCCACCTCCTCCTTCAAGGAGCGCGGCGCGCTGAACAAGCTGCTGTCGTTGGGCGAGGCGGAGCGCCGCGCCGGCGTCATCGCCATGTCCGCCGGCAACCATGCCCAGGCGGTGGCCTGCCACGCGACGCGGCTCGGTATCCGCTCGACCATCGTCATGCCGGGATTCACGCCCTTCACCAAGGTTGAGCGGACGGAGAATCTCGGCGCCACCGTCGAGCTGCATGGCGAGACGCTGAGCGAGGCCGCCGCCTTCGCCCATGATCTGGCCGCGAGGGACGGGCTGACCTTCGTCCATCCCTATGACGACCCGCTGGTCGCCGCCGGCCAGGGCACCGCTGCGCTGGAACTGCTGGAGGATTTGCCGGACCTCGATGTTCTGGTGATCCCGGTCGGCGGCGGCGGGCTGATCGCCGGCATGGCGACCGCCGCCAAGGCGCTGCGGCCGGACCTGACGATCATCGGCGTGCAGTGCAGCCTGTATCCGGCGGTGCGGCAGGCGCTGGCCGGCCAGCCCATCACCTGCGGCGGCGCCACGGTGGCGGAGGGCATCGCGGTAAAGGCGCCGGGCGCCCTGACCCTGCCGATCATCCGCGACCTCGTCGACGAGGTGGTCGAGGTGAGCGAGGCGCGGCTGGAGGAGGCGGTCTACCATCTCGCCACCGTGCAGAAGCTGGTGGCCGAGGGGGCGGGGGCGGCGGCGCTGGCCGCGGTGCTCGACGATCCGGAGCGCTACAAGGAGCGGAAGGTCGGCATCGTGCTGTCCGGCGGCAACATCGATTCCCGCATCCTGGCCCAGGTGCTGATGCGCGGCCTCGTCCATGAGGGCCGCATCGTCCGCCTGCGCATCGGCATCACCGACGCCCCCGGCGCGCTTGCCCGCGTCACCCGCTTGCTGGGCGAGGCCGGCGCCAACATCGTGGAGGTGCATCACCAGCGCCTGTTCCACAACGTGCCGGTGAAGATGGCGGAGGTCGACGTGGTGCTGGAAACCCGCAACCAGACCCATGTCGAGGCGCTGATCGCCCGGATGAAGGACGCTGGCTATCCCACCAGCCTGATGGTCGAGGTAGGCTGACGGATGCGGCCCTCTCCCCTGGGGGGGAGGGCCGCATCCGGTCGCTCAGATGCTGTAGTTGTCGGCGATCTCCAGCCGCAGCTGTTCCACCTGATCGCGGAAGATCGAGCCGTCACGGCCGGCGCTGTTGCGGACGTCGCGCACCACCCGCGCCGGGGTTCCGCCCAGCACGATGATGCGGTCGGCCAGATGCACCGCCTCCTCCAGGTCGTGGGTGACGAACAGCACGGTCTTGCCGGTCTCCTGGTGGATGCGGCGCAGCTCGTCCTGCAGGTTGTTGCGGGTAATGGCGTCGAGCGCGCCGAACGGCTCGTCCATCAGCAGGATGTCGGGATCGACCGCCATGGCGCGGGCGATGCCGACGCGCTGGCGCTGGCCGCCCGACAGCTCGTAGGGCCAGCGGCGGGCGTAGCCGTCGAGCCGCACCAGCTTCAACGCCGCCTCGGCCCGGCGGTGGCGGTCCTCCCGGCTGACCGGCAGCCCCTCCAGCCCGAACTCGACGTTGCGGATCACCCGGCGCCAGGGCAGCAGGCGGGCATCCTGGAACACCAGCCCGACCGGGCGATGGCCGGGGCGCTGGTCCTGATGGATGGTCACGCCGCCGCTGCGCGCGGTGTGCAGTCCGGCGACCACGCGGAGCAGCGTGGATTTGCCGACACCCGACGGACCGACGATGGCGACGAAGCTGCCGCGCTCGACCGACAGGTTGACGTCGACCAGCACCGGCGGCGCGTCGGCGCCATAGCCGATGGAGACGCCCTCCAGGTCGATGACCGATCCTGCGGGCTGGTTGGGCTGTGTCACCGCTGCCATGAGAGAACCCGCGACTGAACTTGCATGAACAGGAAGTCCGACACGCCGTAGAGCAGCGCGATGGTGACCATGTAGAGCACGACGATGTGGGTCGCCAGCAGGCCCGACGCCTCCATCATCCGCATGCCGAGGCCGGAGATGCCGAACAGTTCGGCCGCGACCACCGTCATCCAGCCCTGCCCCAGCCCGGCGCGCACACCGGACAGGATGCCGGGCAGCGCGCCCGGCAAGATGATCTTGAAGAGGCGCGGGAGCAGTCCGCCCTGGCCGAAGGCATGGCCCAGCTCGATCAGGTCCTTGTCCACCCCGCGCACCGCGGCGTAGCTGGCGTAATAGTTGATCCAGAACACGGTCAGCGAGATCAGGAAGGACGCCGCCCCCTCGCTGACGCCGAACCAGATGATGGCGAAGGGGATCCAGGCGATGGCCGGGATCGGCCTCAGCATGCGCACCACCCAGGCCTGGAAGGCGTCCCACACACCCCACAGCGCCGCCGCCGTGCCGAAGGTCACGCCGAGGAAGGTGCCGAGCGACAGGCCGACCAGATAGTGCGACAGGCTGGCGGCCACCATCGCCTGCCAGGTGCCGCTCTTGAACTCGGTCAGGAAGGCGGCGGGCACCGCGCTCGGCGACGGCAGCAGCCGGGCCGGCACGACGCCGCTGCGCGCCACCGCCTCCCACAGCAGCAGGAAGGCGACGACGCCAAGCGCCGACAGGGCGATCTTTTGATAGGTCTTCATCGAGAGGCCGTCTTGATCGATGGGGTGCCTTACTTGGCGACGGCGTCATAGAAGCTGAAGTCGAAGGCTTCGGCCACCGGGATCGTCTCGCTGGCGGACCCGATTTCCTTGGTGAAGGCCATCATCCGCTCAACCGCCGGCACCACCTTGTGCGGATCGGCGACGAACTTGGAGCCCGGTCCCTTGAAGGCGGCCTCCAGCGTCGCCGGCTCCAGCAGGCCCTTGCCCAGATAATTGTTCACGATCTTGGCGGAACCCGCCGGATCCTTGGCGATCAGCTCGACGGCGCGGATGTGCGCCTTGACCAGCGCCTTGATGGCGTCGGGGTTCTTCTTCAGCACTTCGGCACGGGCGGCGACGACGGTGCCGGGCTGGTCGGGGAACATCTGGGCGCCGGTCGCCAGCAGCGCCACGTTCGGATCCATCTGCTGGGTGACGGTCACCGTCGGCTCGCGGATGGTGGCTGCGTCGAGCGCGCCGGCCAGCAGGGCCTGCTGCGTCTTCTCGATGCCCATCGGCACCAGTTCCACGTCGGCCGGATCGACCTTCACCACCTTGTACAGCCAGTGCTTCAGCACCGTGTCGGGAACCGAGCCCGGCGGCTGGGTGCCGATCTTGGCCTTGCGGCCGGTGTCGGCGGCGAACTTCTTGAACGACTCGGCGGTCGGGGCGGCGCCCAGCGCCTTGGCGAACGGGCCGCGCGCGGCGACCACCATCTCCTCCACCGCGGAATTGGCGATGACCGAGATGTCGACCCCCTTGGTCCGGGCGACCAGGACCGGGGCGACGCCGGCATAGAGCAGGTCGATCTGGCCGGCGGCCATCGCCTGGATGGCGTGCGGACCGGACTCGAAGCGGGTCAGCTTCAGCTCGATCCCGGCCTCCTTGGCCCAGCCCTGCCCGTCGACGATGAACAGCGGCGACGCCGCCAGGATGGGGATATAGCCGATTTCCAACTTCACCGGATCGGCGGCGCGGGCGGTGCCGGGCGCAACGGCCACGGCCGACGCGGCAGCCGACACGAGGGCGACCAGGGCGGCAAGGGTGGAGCGGCGGGACAAGCGGAGCATCGGGTCATCCTCGACTGGGGTTCCGACGCTATTTAGCACGGTTGGACGTATCGGGAAGAGAGATTTCCACACAGAAGCGAACGGGAATTCACAATAGAACATTTTTTGTATGTTCATACTGTACCGCCAAAGGGCTGGACTCGGCGCGGAATGTGGGTTCGGCGCGGATGGGCGGCGTGGTGTCAGAATTCCGTCAGCAGATAGAGCGAGACGCCGCAGAGCGAGACGCCGACCATCAGGATGGCGACTGCGATGCGGGTCCAGAGCGTGATGTGCGAATCGAACGGTTCGGAATGGCGATCGTCATGCATGGCCGGGGTTTCCGTCACTGTGGTGGAGGCAGCGGGGAAACCGCCGCCTTCCGGTGACCCAACCGTTAACGAGGCCATGTTGCCGCGGTATGTCCCGCTGACGCCTTTGTGTAACCGACGGTAACGGCGTGGCGGGCGGTTACAGGCCGTCGACCACGATCATCTTGAAGTCGGCGGCGTCGCGCCGCGCATCCCGCGCCTTGCGGTATTCGGGGCTGTCATAGAAGGCCCTGGCGGTCGCCATGTCCGGGAATTCCAGGATGACGATGCGGTTGGGCTGCCAGTCGCCCTCCAGCACCGCCGTCTCGCCGCCGCGGCTGAGGAAACGGCCGCCATTCCTGGCGATGGCGTCGGGGGTCAGCGACTTGTAGAGCTCGTAGGCGACCGGGTCGGTCACCCGCACGTCGGCGATGATGTAGGCGGCCATGGGTCCTCGTCCTTTTTCCGTGATACGTCCTGGCGGCGGCCCCAAAAAAAGGGCGCGGGAAGCCTCGCTCCCCGCGCCCGTTCCGGTCAACCGCCTTGGAAGCGGATCAGGCTTCCATCGCCTTGACCACCTCTTCGGTGACCTTCTTGGCGTCGCCGAACAGCATCATGGTGTTGGGCCGGAAGAACAGCTCGTTCTCCACGCCGGCATAGCCCGCCGCCATGCCGCGCTTGATGAAGAACACCGTCTTGGCCTTCTCGACATCGAGGATCGGCATGCCGTAGATCGGCGAGGCCGGATCGGTCTTGGCCGCCGGGTTGGTCACGTCGTTGGCGCCGATGACGAAGGCGACGTCCGCCGTGCCGAACTCCCGGTTGATGTCCTCCAGCTCGAACACCTCATCGTAGGGGACGTTGGCCTCGGCCAGCAGCACGTTCATGTGGCCGGGCATGCGGCCCGCCACCGGGTGGATGGCGTATTTGACGCTGACGCCTTCATGCTTGAGGGTGTCGGCCATCTCGCGCAGCGCATGCTGGGCCTGGGCCACCGCCATGCCATAGCCGGGGACGATGATCACCGACTGGGCGTTCTTCATGATGTAGGCGGCATCCTCCGCCGAGCCGGCCTTGACCGAGCCCTGCGGACCCTTGGCCCCAGCCACGGCACCCGCCGCCTCGCCGCCGAAGCCGCCGAGGATGACGTTGAAGATCGAGCGGTTCATGCCCTTGCACATGATGTAGGACAGGATCGCACCCGAAGAACCCACCAGCGCGCCGGTGATGATCAGCAGGTTGTTCTGCAGCGTGAAGCCGATGCCGCAGGCCGCCCAACCCGAATAGCTGTTCAGCATCGAGATGACCACCGGCATGTCCGCCCCGCCGATGGGGAGGATCAGCAGGAAGCCCAGCGCCAGCGCCACCAGGACGATCATCCACATGGCGGCGGTCGAGTTCGACTGCACCAGCCAGACGATCAGGATGACGGTCAGCACGCCGAGCGCCGCGTTCAGCGGGTGCTGCATCGGGAAGACCAGCGGCTTGCCGGTGACCAGCCCCTGGAGCTTGGCGAAGGCGACGATGGAACCGGTGAAGGTGATGGCGCCGATGGCGGTGCCGAGCGCCATCTCGACCAGCGAGCCCTTGGCGATGGCGCCGGCCGTGCCGATGCCGTAGGCCTCCGGGGAATAGAAGGCGGCCAGCGCGACGAACACCGCGGCAAGGCCGACCAGCGAGTGGAAGGCGGCGACCAGCTGGGGCAGCGCCGTCATCTCGATCTTCTTGGCGACGACATAGCCGATGGCGCCGCCGATGGCGATGCCGAGCACGATCATCCAGTAGGACTGGACGATGGGCGAGGCCAGCGTGGTCAGGATGGCGATGGTCATGCCGACCATGCCGTAGATGTTGCCCTGGCGCGAGGTTTCCGGGCTGGAGAGCCCGCGCAGCGCCATGATGAAGCAGATCGAGGCGATCAGATAGAGAAGGGCCGACAAGGTTTCCATGGTCTTACTTGCCCTTCTTCTTGAACATGGAGAGCATGCGCTGGGTCACCAGGAAGCCGCCGAAGATATTGACGGACGCCAGGATGACGGCGAGGAAGCCGAGGACCTTGGAGAAGCCGAAACCGGCCGGGCCGGCGGCGACCAGGGCGCCGACGATGATGACCGACGACACCGCGTTGGTGACGGCCATCAGCGGCGAATGCAGGGCCGGGGTGACGCGCCAGACGACGTAATAGCCGACGAAGCAGGCCAGCACGAGCACGGTCAGGCCGGTGACGAAGAAGCTGCCATGGCCGCCGGCGGCTTCCGCCGCCGGCTGGGCGGCATGGGCGACCTGGGCGGCGAGCTGGTCGGCCTGCTGGCCGAGCGCCGCGAGGTTCGCCTTGAGCTCGGCGATACGGGCGGACAGTTGGGTCTGGTCCATTGCGATTGTCTCCTCGGGCGCCCGGTCAGCCGGCGAAGGCGGGGTGAACGACGGCGCCGTCGCGGGTCAGCGCGATGGCCTTGACGACCTCGTCGTCCCAGTTGACGGCCACGCCCGTCTCCTTGCCGTGCAGCGACGTCAGCAGCGCCAGCAGGTTCTTGGCGTAGAGCAGCGACGCGCTCTCGGCGATGCGGCTGGCGTAGTTGGCATGGCCGACGATCTTCACGCCGTTGGCCGTGGTCACCACCTCGCCCAGCTTGGCGCCCTCGACGTTGCCGCCCTGCTCGACCGCGAGATCGATCAGGACCGAGCCCGGCTTCATCGACGCCACATGCTCCGCCGTCACCAGGATCGGCGCCTTGCGGCCGGGGATCAGCGCCGTGGTGATGACGATGTCCTGCTTCTTGATGTGCTCGGCGACCAGCGCCGCCTGCTGGCGCTTGTAGTCGTCCGACATCTCCTTGGCATAGCCGCCGGCGGTCTCGGCCTGTTTGAACTCGTCGTTCTCGACCGCGACGAAGCTGCCGCCCAGCGACTGCACCTGCTCCTTCACCGCCGGGCGCACGTCGGTGGCCGAGACGATGGCGCCGAGGCGCTTGGCGGTGGCGATGGCCTGCAGCCCGGCGACGCCGACGCCCATGATGAAGGCGCGGGCCGGCGGCACGGTGCCGGCCGCGGTCATCATCATCGGGAAGGCGCGGCCATACTCGCTGGCCGCATCGACGACGGCCTTGTAGCCGGCGAGGTTGGCCTGGGAGGACAGCACGTCCATGACCTGGGCGCGGGTGATGCGCGGCATGAACTCCATGGCGAAGGCGTTCACGCCGGCATCGGCATAGGCCTTCACATGGTCGCGGCTGTTGTACGGGTTGAGGATGGCGAACAGCAGCGCGCCTTTGCGGATCAGCGCCAGCTCGTCCTCGCCGCCCTCGGCAGCAATGAGCGGCCGCTGCACCTTGAGCACGATGTCGGCATCGGCCAGCGCCGAGGCGGCATCGGCGGCGATGGCGGCACCCGCCGCCTCGAACGCGGCGTCGGTGATGCTGGAGCCGAGCCCGGCCCCGCTCTCAACCACCACGTCCAGTCCCAACCCCTTCAGTTTCTTCACCGTTTCCGGTGATGCGGCCACGCGAAGTTCGCCCGCACGTCGCTCCTTTGGAATGGCGACTTTCATTGAATACAACTCCCCTGCCTCAGATACGCCGATCCCGGCACCCCCCCTGGGTTATCGGCCCAGACGACGCGCATTCATGCCGGATCCGTGTGACTTTGTGAAGCCGAACACACCGATGGTAATACCAGCCTATACACCGCATCGCAACAAAGGGAATGGCCGCGTGCATCCATCGTACGATTGTTTCAGAAGGTAAGACAAATCAGCCACGAGCTGTTCACATGCCGGATGGATTCGGGGTTGTACGAAGGACCGGCCGCGACCCGGTGTCGCAGGCGGCAGCCCCTTCCCGGCCCCTGCCCCGGCCGCTGCATCCCCGAGCCGCGCATCGTCCGCTTGCCATTCCCCCCGCCCGCCGATATCGTCCCGCCCCGTTTACGAACACCCCCATCGTTTGAGGTTTTGCCATGTCCGACGTCGGCGGCATCGCGGCGGATCGCCTGAAATCCTTTGTCGAGCGCATCGAGCGTCTCGAGGAGGAGAAGCGCGGTCTCCAGGAAGACATCAAGGAAGTCTATGCCGAGGCCAAGGGCACCGGCTTCGACACCAAGATCATCCGCCAGATCATCCGCCTGCGGAAGATGGACAAGGCCGACCGCCAGGAACAGGAAGCGATCCTGGAACTGTACAAGGAAGCGCTGGGGATGGTCGAGTAACGGGCGGCGACCGGTTTCCGTCACCGCCCGCCCGACAGTCTGCCGGTATGCCGCGGCGGCCCTCAGGCCGCCGCTTCGCATTCCAGAACCGGCTCCTTGCGGCGCCCGGCCAGCGTTGCCATGACGTTGCCGATCAACGCCAGACCATGCCCGCCATCCAGGGTCAGGATCGATTCGGGATGGAACTGCACAGCCGCCAACGGCAGGCTGCGGTGTTCGACCGCCATGACGGTTCCATCCCCGGTTTCCGCCGTTACCAAAAGGTCCGAGGGCAGGCTGTCGCGCTTCGCCACCAGCGAATGGTAGCGGCCGACCCGCATTCCCTGAGGCAACCCGTCGAACAGCGCCCCGCCCCGGTGCAGCAGGGCCGAAGCCTTGCCGTGCATCGGCTCCGGCAACCGCTCCAGCGTCGCACCCAGATGCTCGGCCATGCCCTGCAGGCCCAGGCAGACGCCGAAGACCGGCACGCCGAGATCCAGCGCGGCCCGAACGCTGCCGCCGACGTCGAAATCCTCCGGGCGGCCCGGTCCCGGCGACAGCACCAGCAAGTCGGGCGGATCGCTGCGCAGGGCCGCCCGCGCATGGGTATGGCGCAGGGTCGTCACCATCGCGCCGGTCTGGCGGAAATAGTCGGCCAGCGTGTGGACGAAGCTGTCGTCATGGTCGATCAGCAGCACCCGCCTCCCCAGCCCGCTCTGCCGCCCGACCTCCGGTCTGTCCACCTGCGGAACGGACGGCGGCCGCCCGTCCGCGGCCGAGCGTACGGCATCGCGGAAGGCAGACGCCTTCAGGTGGCATTCGGCATCCTCCGCGTCCGGATCGCTGTCGGATAGCAGGGTGGCGCCGGCACGGATGAAGGCGATGCCGTCCTTCATGCGGATGGTGCGCAGCGTCAGCCCGGTGTCCATGCTGCCGTCGAAGCCGATGCGGCCGAAGGCCCCGCCATACCAGCGGCGCGGCGAGCGTTCGGTATCCTCCAGGAACTGCATCGCCCAGCGCTTCGGCGCGCCGGTCACCGTCACCGCCCAACTGTGGGTGAGGAAGGCGTCGAGTGCGTCGAAGCCGGTGCGCAACCGTCCTTCCACATGGTCCACCGTGTGGATCAGGCGGGAATAGAGCTCGATCATCCGCCGGCCGATGATGCGCACCGACCCCGGCTCGCACACCCGTGCCTTGTCGTTGCGGTCGACGTCGGTGCACATCGTCAGTTCCGCCGCGTCCTTGGCCGAGTTCAGCAGCGTCAGGATCTGCGCGGCATCGCCGAGCGCGTCGGCCCCGCGCGCGACCGTACCGGAAATCGGGCAGGTCTCCACCCGGCCCCGTGCGGCACCGGTGCCGACGCGGACAAACATCTCCGGACTGGCGGCGACCAGGAACTCGCCGTCGCCCAGATTGATCAGCGCCTCGTAGGGTGCCGGGTTGGCGGCGCGCAGACGGCGGAAAATCGTCGAGGGGCTGTCGGCACAGGGCTCGGCAAAGGTCTGGCCGGGCACCACCTCGAACAGGTCGCCGCGTCGGAAGGCCTCCTTGGCTGCCTCGACCACCTGCCGGTAGTCGCCCGGGGCATGGTCGCACCCCGCGGCGGCATTTGTGTCGGGCCGGTAGCCATGGACCCGACCGCCGCCGGCGACGCCATCGGTCGAGACGCCGTCCACCACGAACTCATAGGCGAAGCGGCGCGTCACCCCGGCGGCATGGTCGACCACCAGCAGCCGGTCGGGCAAATACAGGACGAGATCGCGCTGGTCGTCCGGCCGCTCCAGCCGCCGCCGGATCGGCTCGAACTGGAAGGCCAGATCGTAGCCGAAGGCGCCATAGAGCCCCAGGAACGGCTCGTCCGGGCTGGCGAACAGCGCCATCAGCGCCCGCAGCACGCTGAAGACGGAGGGCTGGCGGCTGCGTTCCTCCTCGGCGAAGACGCTGGACGGGCGACGGACCAGGGCGGTGACGCGCCCCTCCGCGACCTCCAGCCCCACCAGGGCCTCATGCCCGTCGAGTGCACGGACCACCGCCGGCAGCAGCAGCCGGCCGCGCGGGTTCAACCCATCGATGCGCACGGTGCGGCCGCGGGCAGTCACTGACAGCGGTGGATCGACGAAGCCCAGCGCCTGGCGGCGATAACGGCCGGGCGCCTCGACCCCGCCGGAGAGCAGCAGGCCGCGCCGCTCGTCCAGCGCCACGGCGAGCGCATCGAGTGCATCGGCTGGCTGCGCAACGGCCGGTTCGGCGCTGCGGTGGACCTCCAGCCCGCCGCCGGTTCGGGCGGCGAAGGGTTCGAGAAGGACCGGGTCTGCGAGGAAGAGATCGGGCGGGATCATGGCGGCGGGACTCCGGATGGGATGTCTGTCGGGGTGACGCCGCCCGGTGCTTCCGCTTGCCTGTCCGTCTTCCGCTGCATGACCCGCGATTGGGGGTCAGGAAAAAGGCCGCTCCGGATGCACCGGGCGGCCTTTTCGTTCAATCCGCGCTCACACGCGTCGCCAGGCCGGCCCGATCTGGACGGGCCGCCACCAACGCTGCGACAGGAGGAGCGAGGACATGTTCATGGGCCTTAGCCAGCCACAGACCCGCGGCTCCTGTCAAGCCGTCCCGCTCACTCGCTCTTTTGCGGCCCCTCCTGAACCGGAGCGACGGCATAGCTGCTGAGATCCTCCTTGCGGCGTTCGTCCGACGGCAGCCGGCCCTTGACCAGGAAGCTGATGTTCTCCGCCACGTTGGTGGCGTGGTCGCCGATGCGCTCTATCGACTTGGCGGCGAACAGCAGGTGGGTGCAGCCGGTGATCTGGGCCGGCGACTCCATCATGTAGGTCAGGAACTCGCGGAACAGGCTGGTGTAGGCGGCATCGACCTCACCGTCGCACTCGCGGACGGAAGCCGCGAGATCGGCGTCCTGCAGGCTGTAGGCCCGCCGCATGTCGCCGATCATCGCCTGCACCATGCGGCCCATCCGGATCAGCGAGGCGACCGGCGGAGCCACCGGCAAGGTCGAGAGCGTAACCGCCCGCTTGGCGACCGAGCCGGCGAAGTCGCCCATCCGCTCCAGGTTCGAGGCGATCTTCAACGCCGCGACGATCTCGCGCAGATCCTTCGCCATCGGTTGGCGGAGCGCCAGCAGGCGGACGGTCATCGCCTCCACCTCCATCTCCAGCCGGTCGATCTCGGTATCGCCCTTCAGCACCTCGGCCGCAAGGTCGGCATCGGGACCGGCCAGCGAATCGAGCGCCAGGGCGACCTGTCTTTCGACCAGTTCGCCCATGCGGTCGACGGCGGTCCGCAGGGCCGTAAGCTCGGCATCGAACGCCGCGATCGTATGTCCACCCGACATGGTCCCCAACTCCTTGCAGTGACAGGCATTCGGACACCCGCCGCCCCGGAGATGGGATCGCGGTGCCGCCGCGCCAAGCGGCTTCCGGAACTGGAGGCTCCTTAACCTTTGTCATAGATTATTCAGGGACACTGGTCTATCGATGGACCATGCAACCAGGCAGACCGGACGAAACCGATGACGCCGCACGAGTTGGTTGCCGTGCTTGAAAAGCACGAGCGCTGGCTGAAGAACAAATCCGGCGGTTCACGCGCCAACCTGACCATGGCGAACATGGAAGGCTCCAACCTGTCCGGGGTGAACCTGGCGCAGGGAAAGCTGTCGGGCGCCAACCTGTCCCATTGCGACCTGTCGAACGCCAATCTCAGCACGGCCGACCTGTTCGCCGCCCATCTGACGAAGGCGGATCTGTCCGGCTGCAACCTGTATCGTGCCGACCTGCGCGGCGCCCACATGCGCGGCGCCAAGATGAAGCGCGCGATCCTGAAGGAGGCCGACCTCCGCGGCGGAGCGCTGCTCTATGGCGGGCCGAACGGCGGCAAGGGCGGCGGCAAGGGACTGGATTTCGTCCGCTCCGACCTGTCCGGCAGCGATTTCGACGATGCGTCGCTGACCAACGCCAACCTGTCGGGCGCCGACCTGACCGACGTGTCGATGAACGGTGCCGATTGCGAGGGGGCGCTGCTGACCGGCGCCACGCTGATGCGCGCCAGCATGAAAAGCTGCAATCTAGCCCGCGCCGACCTGCGCGGCAGCAACCTGTCCGGCGTGAACCTGCAGGGGGCGGTGCTGCGCGACGCCAACCTGACCGGCGCCATGCTGGCCGGCGCCAACCTGCGCAACGCCGACCTCCAGGGCGCCAAGCTGGAAGGCGCCGACCTGACCGGAGCCGACACCACCGGCGCCAACCTGGCGCGGTCGGCAGACAATTTCTCGGTCCAGATCCAGCAGGCGCTGCACAGCCATTATACCTGGATCAACACCAACGGAACGATGGGCGCGCGGGCCGACCTGACCGGCGCCGACCTCAGCCACATCGACCTGTCCGGCGTGAACCTGTCCGGCGCCAACCTGAAGCGTGCCAATCTCGACGGCGCCAAGCTGCGCGAGGCGCTGCTGATCATGTGCGACATCTCCGAAGCGGTGCTTGCCGGCGCCGACTGCGCCGGGGCGATCCTGGACGGGGCCAACCTGCGCGGCGCCAACATGGACGGCGTGCGGCTCGATGGCGCCGGAGTCGGCTGGGTCGACATCAAGGGGCCCGACGGCCAGCCGACCGGTCGGCTGTGGGCGGCGAACCTCACCGGCGCGCGGCTGACCCGCAGTTCCTGCATTCGCACCAACATGCGCGGCGCCAATCTGGCGGGCTGCGATTTCAGCGACGCGAATTTGACCGGCGCGATCCTGAGCGACGCCAACATTCGCGACGCCAAATTCGCCGGAGCCAACCTGACCGGCGCCAGCCTGCCCCCGCCACCCGACCCGGATGACGACTGAATCCACAAGATGGGCCGGTACGGGTCAGGCCGGCGGAGGATGGCGAGGAAAACCTGAGGCCTGAGGCTTAAACCTTCAATCCTCTTCACCGTCCCGGGCCGCGGCCGAGGCGGCATTGAGGTTGGAACCGACGCGGCGCAGCACGTCCAACGTCAGTTCCAGTTCGCCCGGCGTGATTCCACTGATGGCGATCTGGGCGATCTCCGCGGCACTTGGCATCATCGCATTGCGCAGCGCCCGGCCCTTGTCGGTCAGGAAGACATTCATCTTGCGGCGGTCGTGGCGGTTGCGCACGCGCTGGACCAGCCCCTGGCTTTCCATCACGTTGACCGCGGTGACAGTGGTCGGCTCCATCATGCCGACACGGTGGCTCAACTCCCGCTGGGTCAGGCCGTCCTCCTCCCACAGGGCACGCAGGAAGAACCACTGCCCCATGCTGACGCCCGAGCGCGCGATGCGCATCTGCAGGGCGCGGGAAAAAGCACGGTTGACCTCCCTGACGACGAACGATAACGCACCGTCGGCAGATTCCGCCATATCCCCCGATTCATCGGGGCGCTCCGGCTCCCACCCCTTGACAGACGCCTCCATACCGACAATCTCTCTGCCGTCGTTCCCACGCCTGCAACCGCGCCCGCCGACCGGCTGCGCGCGCCGGGCTGTCGCCTGTGAGGCGCCGCGGCGACATCGCGTCCATCGGAATCACTTCGTCCCGGCCATACCACCTTGACACGAATGGGGGCGGCTGCGTCATCCAATCATAACGTGCTGCACGCAAAGCGCAAATCAATTGCGCGGGCTTCGGGCGGCGACATGCAATGATATGCCGGGATATGGCCGCCGATCGACGATCAGTCTAGACATAACGATTTGGTGGACTCTTCGCATGGCCGATCGGTGTCACCTCGATGTTTCCCATTTCGCGGGCCTCCTTCATATCCGCATATGATGAGAAACCCATTCATTGCCAATTGGGCCGGTTTTATTTGGCAATTCACACGGCAAGCTGCGAAAAATTAACATTTCTCTAAAGTTTTATGAATGCCCTTCCACCCGCTTGTATCCGCCGCGACCTATGGCCACACAGGGTTTGTCCGTCGTCCCTTCGTCCGTGAACAGGAGTCCCAAGTCAGCCATGACCGCTTCGCCGCCCGTTCCCTCGTCCCGTACCGTCACCGTCGCCGCGACCCAGATGGCCTGCAGCTGGGACCGTGCCGCCAACGTCAACGGAGTCGAATCGCTGATTCGCGAGGCCGCCGCCCAAGGGGCGCAGATCGTCCTGCCGCAGGAACTGTTCGAGACGCCCTATTTCTGCAAGGACCAGAAGCAGTCTCTGTTCGAACTGGCGGCCCCGGCCGAAGACCATCCGGTGATCGGGCGGATGCGCGCCCTGGCACGCGAACTGTCGGTGGTGATTCCGGTCAGCTTCTTCGAGAAGGCCCGCAACGCCTATTACAACTCGGTCGCCATGGTGGATGCAGACGGCAGCCTGCTGGGCATCTACCGCAAGTCCCACATCCCGGACGGCCCCGGCTATCAGGAAAAATTCTATTTCAGCCCCGGCGACACCGGCATCCCGGTGTTCAAGACCCGCTACGCCACCATCGGCTGCGCCATCTGCTGGGATCAGTGGTTCCCGGAAACCGCCCGCATCATGGCGCTGAAGGGGGCCGAACTGCTGCTCTATCCCACAGCCATCGGGTCGGAGCCCCAGGACTCCGCCATCGACAGCCAGGGCCATTGGACCCGGGTCATGCAGGGCCATGCCGGCGCGAACCTGATGCCGCTGGTGGCATCCAACCGCATCGGAGTGGAGCAGGGTGACAACTGCGCGCTGACCTTCTACGGCTCGTCCTTCATTGCCGGGCCGCAGGGCGAGATCGTGACTCAGGCCGACCGCGTGAGCCGGACGGTCCTGACGGCGACCTTCGACCTCGACCGCATCGCGGCCCAGCGCGCCTCCTGGGGCGTCTTCCGCGACCGCCGGCCGGAGTTGTACGGCGCCCTGCTGACGCTGGACGGCGAGACGACGCCCCGGCGGTGAGCGGGCGACACCCTGCGGCGAGGAGGGGGCATCGGCCGCGGCGCCCTCCTCAAACCGTCAGCCCAGCCCCCCGCCCTGCTCCGCTGCCCAATCCCTGCGCCGCACCATAGGCGGCAGCCGCGCGCGCCGCGGCGCCGTCACCTCCACCTCCACCGTCGCCACCCTGCCGGCGCAGTTCCGCCTGGGCCTGCAGCTTGGTCGCGTCGGCCTGTGCGGCGACCCGCATGTCCTGCGGCGAGGGATCGGCGGGAGCGAGCGCCGCGGCCTTCACCTGCTCCATCTTGGCGATGGTGGCGGCAGGCTCCGATTCGGCGCTGGCGTCGACCGGCACCTCGCCGGCTGTGGCGTAGTTCTTGCCGTCAGGTCCGCGGGTATAGGTGAAGGAGGCCCCGCCGGCATGGCTGCCGCCGGCCGCCTGATGCGCCGCCTCATGCCGGCGGACGTTGGTATCGGCCTGCTTGAGCTTCTGGACCTGCTGCTGTGCCGCATCCGACAGCGTGACCGTGTCGGTCGCCGAACCGGCCGCCGAACCGGTTGTCGATTCGGCGGCGCCCGTCCTGGCGGCGGACGCGCCCTTCCCGTCCTCCCGCAGCGGCTGGCTGCGGGGGGCGGAATAGGTCCCGATGGACAGGCTGGATATCGAGACGTCGGCAGCCAACGCCCGCGTCCTCAAGAAAGGGCTGAACCTCTCCTCAATCTAGGACGAATCGTCCGTGCCGGCAACGGTACGGCTTTCGTTGGAACGGCATTCGAAGCGAAGACCGGCCGCGTTCACCCGCCCAGGAAGCCGGTCAGCACGTTGGCGACATTCACCCCGAGGTCGTCGACGGCATAGCCCCCCTCCATCACGAACAGGGTCGGCAGGCCAATGCCGGCGATGGCCGCCCCCATGCGCAGGAAATCCTCCGACAACAGCCGGAACCGGGAAATCGGGTCGCCGCCGTAGGTGTCGGCGCCAAGCGACAGCACCAGCGCATCCGCCCCGAAACCGCCGATGCGCGCCGCCGCCGTCTCAAGTGCCCGGGCATAGCCGTCCCAGTCGGTGCCCCAGGGCAGCGTCAAATTCAGGTTGGCACCGTCGCCGGCTCCCGCCCCGGTCTCGTCGGCATGGCCGCAGAAATAGGGAAACTCATCGATCGGGTCGGCGTGCAGCGACACGAACAGCACGTCGCCACGCTCCCAGAAGATCTCCTGCGTGCCGTTGCCATGATGGTAATCGACGTCCAGCACCGCCACCCGCGTCGCCCCGCCGTCGCGCAAGGCCTGCGCCGCGATGGCCGCATTGTTCAGGAAGCAATAGCCGCCATAGAAGGCATGTCCGGCATGGTGTCCGGGCGGACGGCACAGCGCGAAGGCACTGCGGTCGCCGGCGCGAAGGCGGTCGGCGCCGGTCAGCGCACTGTCGGCCGCGGCGGTAGCGGCCCGCCATGTGCCGGCTGTGATCGGCGTCCCGGCATCGAAGGAGTAGTAACCGAGCCGCCCGTCGATCGAGCGCGGAACCTGCCGCCGCGCCATGCCCGGCGCCACCCAGTTCAGCGGCAGCGCATCGATGTCGGCGCCATGCTCCTTCACCCAGTCGTCCCAGGCGGTGCGAAGAAAGCCGAGATAGCCGGCGTCATGCACCCGTTCCAGCGGGGCGAGGCCGTGGCGGGTGGGTTCCACGACGGGACCCAGCCCCACCGCCTCGATCCGCGCGCGGACGATGTCGGCGCGTGCCGGCTTCTCGTAGCAGGGGACGAGTTGGCCGTCGTTGAGTTCGGATCGCCCGGCCTGAAGCCGGTGCTCTTCGCTGTGGATGACGATCACGCCGCTGGTATCCTCGATAGTCCGGCGCCGCGCGGCGCCGCCATGGTCCGGATGGCAGGAATAAGGCGAACGGTTCGGGCCGCATATCCGCCTGGGGCGGCATCATAGCCCCGCCTGCGGGGCTTCGGATGCCGCCCTTTTGCATGGCGCCCAGGATGCGCACCATTGCCTTTTCGACCAATACACGCAATAGTGTTCTTGAATCGCGATCCGCGCCGTGCGGGTGGTGGGACTGGTTGCTTGATATCCGATGTTTGCTGCTGCGCGCAGAATATTCGCCCTCCTGGCATTGGTGATGACGCCGTTGCTGTGGGCATGCGACGTGCTGGCCGCCGGGCCGCCGCGTGGCGATGCCGCGTTGCCGACATCCCCCTCGCCGCTGGAATCGGCCTTTTCCACCCGCGCCGGCGAACCGCTGCGTCAGTTCGGCTACGACCTGTTCGCCCCCGTCGGGGAACCCGTTCAGGCGGAGGGCGCGGCACCGGGTGCCATCCAGGGCGATTATGTGCTGAACACCGGCGACGCCCTGCTGGTGACGCTGCGCGGCCAGAAATCCTTCAGCAAGCGCTTCTCCATCGACCGCAATGGCCAACTGGTGGTGGACGATCTGCGGCCGGTCACCGCGGCCGGACTGACACTGGACGCCCTGCGGCAGGAGTTGACCGCCACCGTCGCCGCGACCTGGCCGAACACCGATGCCTTCGCGTCCCTGGCGGAGGTCCGCCGGATCGGCGTGATGGTGACCGGCGCCGTGCGGCGCCCTGGCCGGCAGGAGATCAGCGCCTTCGCCACCGTGCTCGACGCGCTGTCGGCGGCCGGCGGGGTCGAGCGCGGCGGCACCCTGCGCGCCATCCGGCTGATGCGGGCGGGTGCCGGGATGACGGTCGACCTCTACCCGCTGCAGACGGCCGGCCGGATGGATGGGAATGCCGGCAACGCCGACCGGCCGCTGCGCGACGGCGACCGGCTGTTCGTCCCGCCGCTGGGCGCCACGGTGGCCGTCGCCGGTCCGGTCAAGCGGCCGGGGATCTACGAGCTGCCGCCCGGCGCCGGCCCGCTGTCCGCCATGGAACTGCGCGATCTGGCCGGCGGCGCGCTGCGTCCCGGCCGTGCCCGGCTGCTGCGGTTCGGCATCGGCCCGTCCGGCGAGGAGATGACGGAGGATGTAGCCGACCCCGATGCCGGACGCTTCGCCGACGGCGACCTTCTGGTGCTGGCCCCGCAGCGCGAGGATCGCCGCGACGAGGTGCGGTTGGAAGGGCATGTCCTGCGCCCCGGCCCGCGCGCCCTGCCCCAGGCGAAGACCCTGGCCGGGCTGGTCGCCCGCACCGACCTGCGGCCCGATCCCTATCTGCCCTTCGCCGCCCTGGAGAGCGCCGACCCCGTTAGTGCCGCCCGCATCCTGCGCCCGGTCGACCTTGCCGCCGTGCTGGCCGGACGCGACCGCCGCCAACTGGCCGACGGCGATGCGCTGTATGTGCTGGGGGCCGCCGACGTCGATTTCCTGACCGCCGAACCAGTGCTGGCCCTGCTGCGCGGCGAACGCCAGCCGCCGCCCGACGCCTGCCCCGGGCTCGTGTCGTTGGCCCGCAAGCTGGCGGCGGAACCCGACGGCCCGCTCGCCACCGGCCCGCAGGCCCACGCCGCCGCCGGCCTGACCGGCGCGCGCACGCCCTGCACGCCCCTGTTCACGGCGGTGCCCGACCTGCTGCCGCTGGCATTGCGCCATGCCGTGCTCCGGCTGTCCGGCGTGCAGCGCCCGGGCTTTTACCCGGTTGCAGGCGGGGATGGGCCTGGAGCGGCAACCGGCGCCCGTGAGGCGATCGTCGAGTCGGAGCTGCCGCGCTATGAGCTGATCGGCCATGTCCGCCATCCAGGCACCCGCAGGCTGTCGGCCGGCGCCACGCTGCGCGGCGCGCTGGCAGGCGGCAAGGTATTGAAACGCGACGTCTATCCGCTGCTGGGCATCGTCGAGCGATTCGACCGGCGGAGCTTGACCCGCACATGGCTGCCCTTTTCGCCGCAGGAGGTCGTTGCCCGCCGCGCCGACCGCAGCCTCGCCGACGGCGACCGCATCCATCTGTTCGCCACGGAGGACATCCGCAGCCTCGTGCCGTCCGGTCATGCCGATGCCGCGCCGCCGGCCGATGAGCAGAGCGAGCCGCCGATGCTGGCCGCCCTGCTGGATCCGGCCGTCGTCGCCCTGATCGGCGAGCGGACGGTGCAGGTGCGCGGCGCGGTGCGCGATGCCGGCGGCTACCCGGTCGCCGACCGTACGCCGCTGCCGTCGCTGATCGCGGTGGCGGGCGGGCTGTCGGCCGACGCCGACCCGACGGCGGCGGAGCTGACCGCGGCGACCGGAAGCCGCAGCATCGTCGATCTCGGCCAGGATACCGGGCGCACCGTCGGCCCCGGCGACGCGTTGCGGGTCAACCCGCGGCCGCAGGCCCTGGAGGCGCGCGCCGTTGCCATCGAAGGGGCGGTGCGCCGTCCCGGCCGCTACGACATCGGGCGGGGCGAGACGCTGTCCTCGCTGATCGCCCGGGCCGGCGGCCTGATGGCCGACGCCTACCCTGCCGGAGCGGTCCTGACCCGCGAGAGCGAGCGCCGCCGCGAAAAGGAGCAGTTCCAGCGCCAGGCGCGCGAGCTGGAACGCACCCTGGCGCTGGAGGTCGAGAAGGGCGAGCCGGTGAAGGCGGAGAATGTCGCGCTTGCCCGCCAGATCGCCACCCAACTGCGCGGTGCCGAACCGCTGGGCCGCGTGGTGGTGGAGGCGGATCCCGCCGTGCTGCGCACCCGTCCGGAACTGGATCCGCTGCTGGAACCCGACGACCGGATCGTGATCCCGAAGCGGCCACTGACCGTGGCGGTGTCGGGCGAGGTGCTGCACCCCACCGCCGCGCAATTCGTCAGCGGCAAGAGTGCCGAGGATTATCTGGGAGAGGCCGGCGGCCCGACCCGCGATGCCGACACCGGCCGCAGCTTCCTGATCCTGCCCGACGGCCGGGCGCGGCCGCTCGCGCTATCCTCCTGGAACCACCGGGTGGACGTGATTCCGCCCGGTTCAGTCCTGGTGGTTCCTCGCGACCCGCGCCCCTTCGACGCGCTGGACGCGACCAAGGCTGTCGGCAGCATCCTGAGCCAGCTGGCCATCACCGCCGCATCCGTCTCGGTGATCGCGCGATGACGGCGGCGGCCCCAGGACCCGCCCCCCGCATGGCTCCCGGTCGCCCACCCCCAAGGCTGGCGATTCTCACCGTCGTGCGCGACGACCGGGCCGGGCTGGCCGACACCTGCGACAGCCTGCGCGGGCAGCTGGGTCCGGATGTCGTCTGGATGGTCGCGGACGGCGGCTCCACCGACGGTACCGCACAGTGGCTCGAAGAGCATGCGGAGCTTCTGCACTGGTGGCGCTCGGCCCCCGACTCGGGGCTCTACGACGCGATGAACATTGCCCTCGACGCCGCACGGGATCTCGGCTGCGGCCATGTGCTGTTCCTGAATGCCGGCGACCAGCTGGCGGAAGACGACACCGTTGCCATGCTGCTCGAGGCCATCGGCCGCCATCCCGACTGCATCCTTCTGTATGGCGACGCGCTGGAGCGGCAGCACGATGGACGTATCCTGTTGAAGCGCGCAAGATCCCATCGATGCGCGCCTTTCGGCATGTTCACCCATCATCAGGCCATGATCTATCGCGTCGCCGCCCTGCAGGGGCTCAGTTTCGACCTTCGGTTTCGGATCGCGGCCGACTATGCCATGACTGTGTCGGTCCTCGCCCGTGGAAACGCGGTCCGGTTGAACGCGCCCGTCTGTCTGTTCGCGCCGGGCGGCCTGTCACAACGTCAAGCCGCACGCGGGCGACTGGAACAGGCGCTGATTCGGCGGTCCATCCTTGGACATGGCTGGCTGCGCGTCGCGACGGTCGTCGCCGCCCAACGAGTCGCGCTGACGGTACGCCATCATTTTCCCGCCGCTTACGCGAAATTACGTTTCAGATGCCCCGAAACTTAATGTCTTTCGCATATGCATTCCCGCTTCCAACCAAACGGACCGTTGATGCGCACAAATGGTTGCATAGAATTTACTTTCTGAACTAAGCATTCTTGCGGCGCCTTCCCTCCGGCTTTCCCTTCGAGGTATGACTTATGAGCGCGACCAAGACCAAACTCGCCCCCGCCCACACTCTGTCGCGCCGCGGCGAAGGTCCGAATCCCATCGACATCCATGTCGGAGCCCGCCTGCGGCTTCGTCGCACCCTGCTTGGCCTGAGCCAGGAAAAGCTGGGTGAAGCGGTGGGGATCACCTTCCAGCAGCTCCAGAAATACGAGCGCGGGTCGAACCGCATCAGCGCCAGCCGCTTGTACAACCTGTCCCAGGTCCTGGGCGTGCCGGTGAGCTATTTCTTCGACGACATGCCGTCCCCCGACCAGATCGCCGCGGAAGTCCCGCCCGAGACCCCCAGCGAAACCGAAGAGTTCGAGTCGATGGCCCGCCGCGAGACGTTGGAACTGGTTCGCGCCTATTACCGGATCGAGGATCCGGGCGTCCGCAAGCGCACCTTCGACCTGTTGAAGGCGCTTGGCGGCGACCGCATCGCACTGGTCGAGGAATAAGGGGCTTCCGGAGAACGGCCATCCATGGCGCCCCCCACCGGCGACCCGATGGGCGGGGCTTGGGGCGGCGGGGAGTGAATGGACGGAATGCGGACGGAGGAATTCTGCGCCCTTGCGGTTGCCCGCATCTTGAGCCCGACCTGCCAGTAATAGAATGCGCGCGCCAACGCATGGTCCAGCCCGGCTGCGCCGTCGAGCAGGCCCAGGCGCAGGACGTAGGCATGCAGGAAGGCCCAGAGCGGGCGGGCGGGCAGGCGCTGGAACAGCCGTTTCAGCAAAGGCCGGCCGACCGGCCCGCAGCCGCGCGGTTCGCCGTCGATCAGGCGCTCCATCCGGCCGTCGGCACGCAGCGCCGCCTCCCAGTCGGAATAGCGGTTGTGACGATCGAACCAAGCGGACAACGGCTTGACGTCGCCATGATCCATCGGGTGGCGAAGCCGACCGGCCGTTCCCTCGCCCGAGGGCTGGTAGTGCCCCTCCACCTCCCACATGGCGGCAACGTCCAGGTCCGGCTGCTCGGGGTAGCGCATGCGCCGGCGATCGAGCAGCGCCAGCTTGCGGTTCCAGCAGCCGAAGCGCAGAGCGCGGCCATGCAGGACCGGCCGGCCGTCGATCCAATAGGCGGGGTGTGACGGCCCGTCGGCCATCAGCCGGGCGATCTCCGCCACGAGAGCCCGGGTCGGCCGTTCGTCCGCATCGACGAACAGCACCCAGTCATGGGCCAGCGGCAGGGCATCCAGGCACCATTGCTTCTTTTTGGGATACCGGCCATTCCAGTGGAAGGGCACCACCGGCACGCCATGCGCGCGGGCAATTTCAGCCGTGCCGTCGTCGCTGGCACTGTCGACAACGAAACACTCGGCGAAGTCGGCCAGCGCCGGCAGGCAGAGCGGCAGATTGGCCGCTTCGTTCTTGGTCATCACCACGACGGACACCGGGATGCGGCCCATCATCGTCGATCCTCCGCCGCCAAGCCGTCGGACGCCGCACCCTCGCGCAGGGCATGGCGGGCCGACAGGGCGAAGCCGGCGGCCACCAGCCCGGCCATCCCCGCTAGCGGCACTACCACCGCCGGATTGGGCCAGTCGGGCAGCGCGGGAGCGGATGGCGGCTGCACCATGTCGGCGGCGAAGGGAAGGTCAACGCCGATCATCATCGCCACCCGCTCCTGATCCAGCAGCAGATCGCTCAGCGCCTGCCGGTGCTCGGCCACGGTGATCGCCGCCAGCCGGGCCTTGATGTGGGCGATCTGGGCGGCGCTGCGCCGCGCCGCCTCCATCCGCAGGTGGGCATCGGTCGCCGACGCTATCCAGCCGATCAGGTCGAGCGCCGTCGCCCGGTCGGCATGGCGGAGCGTGATGCGCCGCATCGGTCCCGACCGCAGCATGTCGATCACCAGCCGGTCGCGCAGGGCGCGCGCCACCCGTTCCCCGTCCGGCTCCACCCAGTCCTCGCGCCCGACCAGCGCCAGCAGCATCCGCTTCACCGCCGGCAACAGCCCCGGCGGCGGACGCCAGCGTCCGGCCTCGCCGTCCCAGCGCTCCGGGAACAGCGCACGCAGCAGGGCGGGCTCGCGCGCCAGCCGGTCCGCCACCGGACCGGTCCCGAACAACTCCAGATAGCGGGCATAGTCGGACAGCGACTCGTCGCCGGCACCGGGCTCGGCCACCGCAGCCGATTCGCGCCCGCTGAGCGCCGGCACCCGCGCCCCCATGGCGGCGGAACCGACCCGTGCCGTCGGACCGATCACCATCGTCGCTGTGTAGGCCGGCGTCACCAGCCACAAGGTGCCGACCGCAAGCGCCAAACCACCCGCGAAGCCGGCCAGCAGCCAGCGCCAGCCGCCCGACAGCGTGCGGACGAAGCTGCGCAGATCGCCTTCCCCGTCGTCCGGCACCCGCAGACCCAAGGTCATGGCACCCCGCTGTGCGATGACGCCGTCAGGCATTGGGGACCGGCCTTCCTTCGACGGAACTTGCGGCAGCCTTTCCCATGACCGGCCGCACCGCCCGCTTCGCCGTCCCGCGGCCCCTTGCAGCACCGGCGGCCAGATCGGCAAAGGCGGCGGCTGCGTGGTCGGCGGTCCAGCCGGCGGCGCGGCGAGCCGCAAGCGCCCCCTCGACGGCGCGGCGGCCGGGATCGGCAGCATAGGCCCGCACCGCATCGGCGATGGCGGCACCGTCGAACGGGTCGATCGTCAGGCCGCAGTCCGCCACCTGCGCAGCCGCCTCGCCGCACCGCGGTCCCAGGAACAGGCAGGGCCGGCCGGCCGCCTGCACCCCGGCCAGCTTGCTCGGCACCATCATCCCGTCCGCCGCCGGGTCCATCGTCACCAGATGCAGATCGGCGGCGGACAGGCTCTCCGCCAACCGGCCGGCCGGCTGCCAGGGCAGGCGCCGCAGGTTGCGCAAGCCCCGGCTGCGCGCGGCCTCCTCCACCGCCGCAAAGCCGCGCCCCTCCCCCGTCAACAGGAACAGCAGCGCGGGATCGCTTTCCTGAAGCCGCGCGGCGGCATCGAGCACGCCGTTCATCGGATGGGCGAGACCGAGCGTGCCGGAATAAGCGACGAGGATACGCCCGTCCCCATCCTCCAGCCCCAACGAGCGGCGAAACCCATTGCCGGCCGCGGATTGCGGGCGAATGACGGGGTCGGGCCAGTTGGGCAGCAGGGCCAGGCGGTCAGCCGCAACGCCCATCGCGGCGATCCGGTCCCGCATGCAGCGGCCGATGGCGACGACCCGGTCATGGCGGCGCAGCGCCCGCGCCATGCCGTGCCTCGCCAGTCCCAGCACCGCCGCCGGCATTCCCACCCCCAGCACCGGCAGCAGGTCCGGGTAGAGATCGTGGCACCAATGCAGGGAGGCCGCGCCGTGCCGGGCCGCCAGCATCGGCCCGGCCAGGGCCAGCATCGGCGGATCGGTCATCGTCACGATCACGTCATGGCGCGGCAGGCGCAGCGCCAACCCGGTCAGCCGGCAAAGCGAATCGAGATAGGCGCGGACGGTCGGCCGTCCCCGCTCCGGCACCGCCCCGCCGGTGCGGTGCACGGCGATGCCGGCCGGAGCGTCCGGCCGAGACGTCTCCCCATCCGTAACCACCGTGACCCGCCAGCCCGCCGCCGCCAGCCGCCCGCCGAGGTCCGCCAGACAGCGCCCGGTTGCTCCACGGTCCGGCGGGAATACCCGATTTACGAACATGATGGACAAAGGATCGAGCGCCACGGTGCACCAGCACATGAATTGCACGCATAAGTATGACGATCCGCTAGCGCGTCGACAACCCTTTCCTGCATCCGGCAGCCAGAAGCATCAGCGACAGGAGAACGCCGGTGTCGAGATACTTAAAGCTGGTGTGGAGGCCGAGCGCCATCAGCAGCGGCGGCACCAGCGCCAGTGCCAGCGGCGGATCGTCGGCCAGCAGCCGGCACCAGGGCCGGACCAGCGCGCCCAAATAGGCGCCGAGCGCCAGCATGCCCAGCAATCCGGTCTTCAGCAGACTGTAGCTGACCAGCGTGTGGGTGTAGCCGACTCGCCAGCCGCCGACCGCCGGATTGGCGATGCGCGCCCCCCACCCGTCGCCGAACAGCAGCGCCCAGGGCGAGGCGGCGACATGGTCGATCACCGCCGCCGCCTCCTCCCATCGGGTGTTGGCGCCGGTCAGCCGGGTTTTCTCCGCCGCCTGCTGCCAGATGCCGGTCAGCGCATCGCCGGCCAGCGCCGCCGCCAGCCCGACGCCAAGCAGCAGTGGCAAGGCGAGCACGGGGCGCCGCCGCATCCACCACAGCGCGATCAGCGCCAGCGACAGCGCCGCCAGCCCCAGCGCAGTGCGGTGGACCGCCCCACCCAGCGCCCCCAGGCAAACCGCCCCGCCAGCGGCGGAGGCAAGCGCCACGGCCGGGCGCCACACCCTTCCCCCGGAGGCCAGCAGCGAAAGCGACAACGCCGGCAACGCCACAGCGGCGAACAGCACCGACGGCGCGTTCAGCAGATAGACGCCGCCATCCGCCATCGCCCGCAGGCCGACCGCGCCGAACCCCCATCCGGACTGCCGCCACCAGCGCAGCGCCAGCAGCAGCCCAGCCAACGCCAGCCCGCCCGCGAGCGCACGCACTCCCCATGGCCCGGCGCCCGCCGGGCCTAGTCGCTTCAGCGCCGGCACCAGCAGCACGGGCAGGAACAGGTAGAGGAGAGGCACCACGTCGCGCAGGATGTCCGCCGCCTCCCAGCCGAGCGCGGCCCCGCGCAGCAGCGGCGCCCACAGCAACCAGGCCAGCGCCGGGACCGCCACCGTCTGCCAACCGGCGTCCGACCGCACCCGCAACGCATGGCCGGTCATGACCGCCAGCGGCCGGCGCCAGCCGACTGCCAGCACCATCAGAAGTCCGATGGCTGCCTCGACCCAGCGCAGGGCCGGCGGCGCCGGGACGCTCAATCCGCCATAGACCAGCAGCGCGGCCGGCATCGCCAGCAGGGCGACCCCGCCGCCCCTCACCGCCGCATCCGGCGATGCGGGCGCCGGTTCAGGCCCAGCGCTGCAGGGCGCGGTCCAGCCGGTAGAACAGTCCTTCCTGCGGGCGCAGGCGCAACGTGCCGGCCAGGGTCAGCGGCTCGCGCGTGGCGGGCAGCGCGATGGAACTGTGGACATGGATCATGGTCGCCGGACCGGGACTCCGGCAGGCCGGGCAGCCCATCGGGTTGGCGGACAGGATGAAGCGGTTGTGGGTGGCGCCGTCCGACAGCGGGACCATGAAGCCGCGGACCGTTACCGCCCGCCCATCCAGTGCCGAAACCCTGACCGGGAATTGCGGATCGCCGGCGAGGCCGCCCAGCCGCACGGCGCCCAGGTCTCGCCAGATCGCCGTGGATTCGTCCAGCGGCAGATGGAAGGGGCCGGCAGGATGGCTCGGCGCATCCGGCGTCCCGGCGGCCCACACGGCCCAGCCGGCGACGGGAAGGACCGCAAGCGGCAACAACAACTGGCGGCGGCCGGGCATGGCCGCGCCAAGGCGGGTGGCGGTGGTCATGGTCGCTTCTCCCGTGCTTCGTTGCTTCGTCACCGGGTTTGCGAAATCGGGGCGCCGTGTCGTTTGGAAATCGTCGGTCCGGTCGCCTGGAAACAGCATGATCCGGTGCGGGGCGGCACCTTCTTCCGGGCGGCCGCCGATTGCGCGGAAGTCTCAGGCAAGCCAAGCTTGCGGTCAACCCGCATTTCGGCCGGCATTCCGGCAAATCGGGGCAGGGAATACGGCTCCGAAGGACAGGTTTCCCGCCCCCCGGCACACCCGCGGTTTCAAAAAAACGCAATCTGTTTGACGGGATGCGCCACGGCGTCCCATAGTCGACCCGCTGTGCCTGTTGCACCGCACACAGCCCAGAGCCAGCCGTTCCGGTGACGAGACGAGCCATGGAGACCTTCCGCTTCCAGCCGGGCGAAACCCCGGTCCTGCTCAGCATTCCGCATGTCGGGACCATGATTCCGCCGGACATCGCCGCTTTGATGACGGACGAGGGACGGGCGCAGCCCGATGTCGATCGCCATCTCGACCGGTTGTACCATTTCGCTCCGGCACTCGGAATCGGTTTCCTGACCGCGCTCTGTTCCCGCTATGTGGTGGATCTGAACCGCGACCCCGACGGCACCATGGCCCAGCCGGGACCGGACCCAACCGAGATCTGTCCGCTGACCACCTTCGCCCATGCGCCGGTCTATCTGCCGGGACGGCAGCCCGACCGGGCGGAAATCGACCGGCGCGTCGGCGCCTACTGGCGCCCCTACCATGAGCAGTTGCGGAGCGAATTGCAGGCTCTGCGCGACAGGTTCGGCGTCGCGATCCTGTTCGACGCCCATTCGGTGCGCAGCCGGGTTCCGCGATTCTTCGACGGCACCCTGCCCGACTTCAATCTGGGCACCGGCGAGGGCAGCAGCACCGCCCAGCCGCTGGTGGGCCGGCTGATGAATGTCCTTTCGGCATCGGAACGTTACTCCGCCGCATTGAACGGCCGCCTGCGCGGCGGCTACATCATCCGCAGCTATGGCCGGCCGGACGACAACATCCATGCCATCCAGCTGGAGCTGACCCAGTCCACCTACATGGACGAGGACGCCCCCTACGGCTTCCGCCCCGACCTCGCATCCCAGGTGAAGCCGCCGCTGGAAAGGCTGATGAGCGTCGTCGTCGAATGGGCTTGGCAGAAGGCCAGCGGCCGGCGCCGGGCGGCCTTCCTGTAGAAAGGCCGGCAGCCTTTTCGCAAAGAAAGAGTGGCCCTCCCCCGTCGCCGGGGAAGGGCCGAAGAACGGCCTGATCGGGGATGGATCAGATCTGGCCGCGCTCGCTGGCCTGACGCATCAGGACATATTGGCGCATCATCTGGTTGCGGAAGCGGTAACGCTCGCGGCCCGGCTCGATCACCGGGGCGAGGATGCCGCCATGATCGTCGCGGGTCAGGCGCTTCAACAGGTCGAGCATGGCCGGTCCCGGCGGCTCGCCATCCTCGCCGGCCAGATCCCTCGGGTCGAACGCGCCATAGGCATCGGCCGGACACAGGGCGGCGGCCAGCAGCGCGTCCTCAAGCTCGGCCCGGCGGTCGGCGGCCAGGGCGCGGGCATAGCTCTCGACGATGCCGCGTTCGGCCTCCTGAAGACAGCGGGCGACGGCATAGGCCAGATCGGGCCGCTCGACCATCCTGCTGCCGCGGCTGACAGCGCTGCGCGCCGCATGCAGGCCCAGAAGCTGGGCGTAATAGGGCAGCCCGCGGACGAACTCGGCGATCCGCCGCACCACGTCCGGGGCGAACTCGATCGCGGCGTTCTGGGCGCCGGCCTGGATCAGCCGGCCGATCTCCTGGTCGGTCATCAGCGGCAGATGCACCGGCACCAGCGAGCGCTGGATCGACGGGTGCTTGCCCAGCAGCTGGTCGAGATTCTCGGCGACGCCGACGACCAGCAGGGTGACGGGAATCGAGCTGTCGGTCAGGTTCTTGAACAGCTCCGCCAGCTTGTTGCGGAAATCCTCGTCGGTGACGCGGTCGTACTCGTCGAGGATCAGCAGCACATGGGTAGCGTGGATTCCCGACAGAACCTCGTTCAGCTCGGTGACGCTGAAGGTGCCTTCCGGCAGCAGCTCGTTGAAGCTGGCGAAGTTGCGCCGCGCCGCGAACGGGTTGTCGAGCGCCGAGCGATAATAGGTCGAGGGTATCTTCTTCAGGAAATGCCGGAAGATGTCCTCGAAGCTCAGCTCGCCGCTGCAGGTCAGCTTCAGCGACAGGTAGCCGGCCTGGCCGGCGATCTTCTCGATGGCGTTGGCCACCGAGGTCTTGCCGCGCCCGCGGTCGCCATAGAGGATGACGTGTGCCCGTTCCTCCTCGATGGCGGAGATGATGCGGCGCAGCGTGTCGTTGCGGCCGATGAACAGACCGTTCAGCTGCTGCTTCGGCCGGGTCGGGGTGAAGGCCTCGCGCAGCAGGCCGTTCAGTTCCGGGGTCAGCCCCTTCAGCATGGCCGGCGCGCCGCCCCCCATGCCGCTCCCTGGGCCGCCGCCCATGCCGCCGCGGTAACCGCCGTTCACCGACATGGTGAAGCGCGGCAGCTCATGTTCGCCCTCGGCCTCGCGGCCTCCCGGCTGCGGGAACATCAGGCCGCGGCGGTCGCCGGTGGCGTCGTTGTCGAGAATGTCGGGCGCCGCCAGGGCGGTCGGGCCGCGCATCGCGTCGAACCCGCCACGGTTGCCGTCGACCGGCCGCAGGTGCGCGCCCGCCGGACGGCCGAATCCCGGGGCATTGGTAAAGCCGGCTTGGCCGGGTCCCATCATCGTTTGACCGGCCGGAACCGGCCCGCCATGCACGGGCACCGGGTTGGCACCGAGGCCGGCACCGGTGATGCCGCTGCCGGGACCGGTCCCGCCGGCCGCCGGCATCCGCTCGTCCGCCACGGCGGCCGAGCGACGCTTCCGAAAGAAATTCCGCATCCGTCCGAATCCCCACGCGTTGTCGGCGTTCGCGGAGCCTATCCCGTTTCGGCTTCTCTGATCGGGCCAGGGACGGTTCCGCGTGTTCCCGATGTAAGCGCTGCGCCGGCCGGATGGACCTGGGATTTCGGATATCATACCGACGCGGCATCCCCCATTCGGGGAGCTCTTCCGAAGGGGTGGTCCCGTCCGGCTCCCATCGAGGCTTCAGCCGATCAGGATCGGACCGACCATGGCCCAGCCATAGAGCACCGCCAGGAACAGGGCGAGGGTCACGCACTCGCGCAGGAAAGCCAGAACCGACATGCCAACCTCCATCGTTCGCGTCTTGTTCTTTCTAGCTACCAGAACAGACGCGGAACGGCAACCAGTCAGTTCCCTCTATGTTCTTGTTATAGGCCTGGGTGTTCCATTTCGGACACAAGCCGAACCGTCAGGCCCTTATAAAGTTACGTGCTGGAAGAGCCTGGGCAGTCAGGCCGTATCGGCATCGTCGTAGCGGATCAGATCGGTCCAGGCACGTTCCAGCCGCCGCAGCGTGCGGTAGGTGGTTTCGAAATCGGCGCTGTCGCTGTCGTTGCGCAGCAGGCTGTCGGCCCGCATCGCCTCCAGCTTCTTCAGCGCCTCACAGGTGGCCAGCCCCTGGCCGGACAGCTTGAGCCGGGCGGCCCGGCGGTCGCGCTGCGAGGGGCTGCGGTCGACATAGCCGGCCTCGACCAGATGCTTCAGATTGTAGGAGGCGTTGGAACCCAGGTAATAGCCGCGCTCGAGCAGGTCGCGGACCGACAGTTCCTCGGTGCCGATGTGCAGCAGCATCAGGGCCTGGGTCGGGCTGAGGTCGGTCACGCCGACCCGGGCCAGTTCCATCCGCAGCACGTCGAGGAAACGCCGGGTGATGCTCTCCATGACGCGGCCTAGGTCGGTGTAGACCGCGGGGGCCGCCACGCTCTGCTGCATGCTCATCGTTCCTGTGCCAGTGGCGTGTCGCCGTTGGCCGGCCGCCGCGGCACCGCCGCGGCTGTGAACCGGCGGACCCGGGAAGCGGCGCCTCGGCACCCCTTCCCGCGGTCGTTCCTGAATGGCCTTTGACGATGGGCGGATTTTGATACGAATTGGAGGGACAAACTTGGGACGAGAGGACCGGGTGTTTTACAGCGTCCCGGGATAGCCGCCGCCATCCAGAAGGATGTTCTGGCCGGTCATGAAGCCGGACTGCGCGGCGCACAGGAAGGCGCAGGCCGCTCCGAACTCCTCCGGGTCGCCGAATCGGCCGGCCGGGTTGGCCTTGCGGCGGACATCCATCTCCTCTTCGATGGTCCGTCCGGCGGCCTTGGCCCCGCCCTCCATCGTCTTGCGCAGACGGTCGGTCTCGAAGGGACCGGGCAGCAGGTTGTTGATGGTGACGTTGTGTTTCACCGTCTGGCGCGACAGCCCGGCGACGAAGCCGGTCAGGCCGGTGCGTGCGCCGTTCGACAGGCCGAGGATCGGGATCGGCGCCTTCACCGCGGCGGACGTGATGTTGACGATCCGGCCGAACCTGCGGGCGACCATGCCGTCGACCGTCGCCTTGATCAGGAAGATCGGCGCCAGCATGTTGGCGTCCAGCGCGCGGATCCAGTCGTCGCGGTCCCAATCGTGGAAATCGCCCGGCGGCGGGCCGCCGGCATTGTTGATCAGGATGTCCGGCTCAGGACAGGCGGCGAGCGCGGCGGCCCGCCCCTCCTCCGTCGCGATGTCGCCGAGTGCGGTGGTGACGGTCGCGCCGGTTGCCTTGCGGATCTCCTCCGCGGTGGCCTCCAGCGCGTCGGCGCTGCGGGCGGTCAGCGTGACATGCACCCCTTCGCGGGCTAGCGCGAAGGCGCAGGCGCGGCCCAGCCCCTTGCTGGCGGCGCAGACGATGGCGCGGCGGCCGGCGATCCCCAGATCCATGTCTCATCCCTTCCTTCAGGTCGTTTTGGAACCGGATCGTTGCGGTTCCGTCTGTTGCAGCTCCAAAAGAACCTCGCGCGCCAGCGGCACCGTCACCCCGCGATGGGCGGCCAGCGACGCATGGTCGAGCGCCGCGACCAGACGGCGGGCGAAGTCGAGCGAGCGTTCCATCCGCGCCAGCAGATAGGTGACGACCTCCATCCCCGGCCGCAACTGGCGGTCGGCGAACAGCTTCACCAGCACGGCGGCCAGCAGCGCGTCGTCGGGCGGCCGCACCTCGACGGCCGGCGCGCCCTTGATGCGGGACCGCAGGTCGGCCAGCCGGGCACGCCAGCGCGACGGCGCCTTGCGCGACAGCAGCAGCAGATGCCCCTGCTGCTCGCGGGCCAGATTGTAGAGGTGGAACAGCGCCTCCTCCCGCGCCGGCTTGCCGGCCACGGCGTCGGCATCCTCGACCACCACCGCGTTGGCCGCCGCCAGCAGCCCCGGCAGGTCGGCCCGGTCGAGCGCATCGCCAGCCGTCACCACCGCATGGCTGCGGGCGCGCCAGACCTGGGCCAGATGGGTCTTGCCGCAGCCGGCCGGTCCGAACACCGTCAGTGCCGGCGCCGGCCAGGACGGCCAGCGGTCGAGCCACGCCACCGCGTCGGCGTTGCTGGGCGCCACCAGGAAATCCTCGCAGCCCATGGCCGTCCGGTGCCCGAGGTCGAGCGGTATCTGCGCCGGCAAGCTCATGCGGACACACCCATCAGCGTTCCGCGTCGGTGCCGCGGTAGTACGGGCTCGAGAGATACTGTCGCAATGCAAAGCGGGTCAACACGCCGATCACCGCAGCCACCGGAACCGCCAGCAGCACGCCGACGAAGCCGAACAGGCTGCCACCGGCCAGCAGGGCGAACATCACCCAGACCGCATGCAGTCCGACCTTGTCGCCGACCAGCTTCGGGGTCAGGACATTGCCCTCCACCGCCTGTCCGAACAGGAAGATGCCGATCACGATGCCGACGCGCCAGAACTCATCGAACTGAAGCAGGGCCAGCCCGGTGCTGGCGACGAAGCCGAACAGGCTGCCGACATAGGGGATGAAGGACAGCAGCCCGGCCAGCAGGCCGATGACCAGCCCGAAATCGAGCCCGGCCAGCGACAGCGCGAGCGCGTAGAAGACGCCGAGGACGACGCAGACCAGCGCCTGCCCACGCACGAAACCCGACAGGGTGACGTTCACCTCGCGCGCCTGCTCGCGGATCGTCTCCGCATGCTGGCGCGGCAGCCACGAATCGACCTTCGCCACCATCAGGTCCCAGTCGCGCATCATGTAGAAGGCGACGATGGGGGTGATGAACAGCAGCGTCACGATGTCGAACACCGCCACCCCGCCGGACAGGATGCGGCTGACCACCCGCCCGACCATGCCGGCGACCTCGCCCGCATAAGTGCCGGCGGCGGCGCGCAGCCGCTCCACATCGTCGGCCGGCAGCCGGTGGATCAGCCGGTCGAGCGCCGGGATCAACCGCTCCTTCACCAGCGTGGCATAGGTCGGCAGCACCTCCAGCAGATGGGAGACCTGTCCCTGTACCAGCGGCAGCAGAAGCAGCGACACCAGCACCAGCGCCAGCAGGAAGGACAGCAGGACCAGCGTGGTGCCGAGCCAGCGCGGCAGCCTCACCGCCTCCAGCCGGTCGACCAGCGGGTCCAGCAGATAGGCGATGGCAAGCCCGGCCACGAAGGGCAGCATCATGTCGGCCAGCAGCCAGAGCGCCAGGATGAAGAGCCCCAGCCCGATCAGCCAGAAGCGGATCTGCTTGCTCTCCGTCACGGCACGCCGCCCAGCCGGTTGAACAGCAGGGCGCCGCGCCGCGCGTACAGCAGGCCGGACAGCAGCGTCGTCGCGGTACAGGCGTACACCAGCAGCTCCACCAGCTCCCACCCGTACAGATGGATGTCCGGCAGGCCGAGTGCCGGCGGCGCCAGTACGGCGGCGGCCAGCGCGATCTGCACCACCGTGTTCACCTTGCTGACATAGAGCGGCTGCATCGCCAGCGTCTCCTTCAGGGTGAACAGCAGGATGACGCCGCCGATGATCATGATGTCGCGGAACACCACCATCATCGCCAGCCACAGCGGGATCGCCCCCACCCAGGCCAGCGCGACATACACCCCGATGATCAGCGTCTTGTCCGCCAGCGGATCGAGATAGCCGCCCAGCACCGTACGCGCCCGGAACATGCGGGCGATGGCGCCGTCCAGCGCGTCGGACAGCCCGGCGGCGACGAACAGCCAGAAGGCCCAGTCCATCCTGCCGGTCAGGATCATGTACATCGCGGCCGGAACCGCCACGATGCGCAGGAAGGTGATGATGTTGGGAACGCTCACGGCACGCTCTTGGCCGGCAGCGTTCCGAGGTTGCGCGGCGGGGCGCCCATCACGGTGCCGGCCGTGCCCGCGTCGAGCGGCGCCGACGGCGCGAGGCTGGTCGGCGAAGCAGCCGGCGAGGCGCCGGAGGGACTTGCGCTGGTGGAGGCCGCGCCCGACCCGCGGGGCAGCAGCGTGACCTGCCAGTCGGCGGACGGCGCTGCCGACGGTGCCGGCAGGGGCGCGCCCGGATAGCCGGCGGAGACCGCCCCGGGAACAGCGGCAGTGCGCGCAAGGCCGAGATCCTGGCGGACCAGCGCCTGGGCCAACTGGTCGGGATCGCCGCGATGGGTCAGGGCGACCAACGCCTCGCTGCGGCTGATCGACACCAGGTTGGTGCGCGTCACCGCATGGACGCCGGCAAGCCGCTTGCGCGTCTCGACCCAGTCGTTCACCGCGCTCAGCGGCACGCGGACCAGGGTGGTCTGCTCCGGCCCGGTCGCGGTGGTGTGCTCGCGCCGCCACGAGTCGTCGAGCTGGGCGCCTACCGCGGCGACCGCACGGGTCATCAGGTCCTCGGGGCTGCTGCCCTTCACCTGCACGGTCTGGGCGTCGCGCGTGCCGTCCAGGCCGTAGCGCACGACCTCCACCGTCAGGCCGCGCGCCGGGTCGGGCCCGTTCGCCGGCAGATCGGTACGGGCAACCACGACTCCGCCGGCCTTGTAGGCCTGGGCGATGCGGGCCAGCGCCTCGGCGTTGCCGCCGACCGCATCCTCGCCGCTGATCGCCTGGGCATCCGACAGCTCGCCGTCCGGCACCACCAGCGGCACCAGCGAGGCGGCGGGCTGACGCGCCTCCCACGCCTCGCGCCAGGGGGTGCGGTCCTGCCACAGGATGATCCGGCCATCGGTCTGGGTCACCGGCAGGATCACGAAGGGTTGTGCCGGCGGCTCCACATACTGGGTGGCGCCGCCGCTCTGGCCGAGCGCGTCGCGCACCGCGTTGGGACGGAAGCGAACGGTGATGGCGCCGAGATAGCGGCTGGCCGACACCTTCTCCTCGTCGATCTCGAAGCCCTGGACCAGCCGTGCGATGTCGTTGTCCGACAGTCGCGGCGGGTTGCCGCCGCCGGGCACCAGGCGCCGGTACAGCTCGGCCCAGGCCTTCGCCTGCGCCTCGCGGATCGCCTGGTCGCGGACGGTGGTCGGGTTGCTGCCGTTGATGTCGACCCTCACCCCCGTCACGGCGAAGGGATCGGCGGCGGAGTTGGTGGCGGAAGCGGCGGCGGCCGGCGGCGGGGAACCGGTCTGCGCACCCGCCGGCCCGGCCATGGTCAGGACCAGGACGGTGGACATGGCAGCAAGACCGGCGAGGAGCGGCGCGCGGCGGCGGTGGAGCATTGCAAAGCCTTCCGATTCGAGTATGTTCGGCCCGAGCCCAAGGGCCGGTATATAGCTCAGCCCAAGCGAGGATACCATCAGCACCCAGTCCTATAACATGTCCGACGCCTACAAGCAGGCCGGTGTGGACATCGATGCGGGCAACGCGCTTGTCGAAGCGATCAAGCCGCTTGCCCGCTCCACCGCGCGTTCCGGCTCCGACGCGGGCCTGGGCGGCTTCGGCGCCCTGTTCGACCTGCGCGCCGCCGGCTACCAGGATCCGCTTCTGGTCGCGACGACCGACGGCGTCGGCACCAAGCTGAAGGTGGCGATCCTCGCCAACCGCCATGACACGGTCGGCATCGACCTCGTGGCGATGTGCGTGAACGACCTCGTGGTCCAGGGCGCGGAACCGCTGCTGTTCCTGGATTATTACGCCACCGGAAAGCTCGACGTGGCCGCCGGCCGCGACATCGTCGCCGGCATCGCCGAAGGCTGCCGTCAGGCCGGCTGCGCGCTGGTCGGCGGCGAGACCGCCGAAATGCCGGGCATGTACTCGGAGGGCGATTACGACCTCGCCGGCTTCTCCGTCGGCGCGGTGGAACGCCAGCATGCGCTGACCGGCTCGGCCGTCCAGGCGGGCGACGTGCTGCTCGGCCTCGCCTCGACCGGCGTGCATTCCAACGGCTATTCGCTGGTGCGCAAGCTGGTGGAGAAGTCCGGCCTCGGCTATGACGCCGCCTGCCCGTGGGATGCGTCGAAGACGCTGGGCGAGGCGCTGCTGACCCCCACCCGCATCTATGTGAAGAGCACGCTGAAGGCGGTGCGTGCCGGCACGGTCCGTGCCATGGCCCACATCACCGGCGGCGGCCTGATCGAGAACATCCCGCGCGTCCTGCCCGACGGGCTTGGCGTGACGCTCGACGCTTCCAGCTGGACGCTGCCCCCCGTCTTCTCCTGGCTGATGAAGACCGGCGGCATCGTGCCTTACGAGATGGCGCGCACCTTCAATGTCGGCCTCGGCATGGTCGTCGTGGTTCCGGCCGACAAGGCGGACGAAGCGGCCGATATCCTGCGCGAAGGCGGCGAGACGGTGTTCACCGTTGGCAGCGTCACCGCGCTGAAGGACGGCGACGCCCGCGTGACCGTCACCGGCATGGATGCGGCCTGGACTGCGTAAGGGACGCCTGAAGGTACGGTGATGAGCAAGCTGAAGCTCGGTGTTCTGATCTCGGGGCGCGGCAGCAACCTGCAGGCGTTGATCGACGCCTGCGCCGCGCCGGATTTCCCGGCCGAAATCGCCCTTGTGCTGTCGAACAAGGCCGACGCCTTCGGGCTGCAACGGGCATCGAAGGCCAGGATCGCCACCGCGGTTGTCGACCACCGCGATTATCCCGGCGACAAGCCGGCCTTCGAGGCGGCGATGGACGCCACGCTGCGGCAGGCCGGCGTCGGGCTGGTCTGCCTCGCCGGCTTCATGCGCCTGCTGTCGCCCTGGTTCGTCGGGCGCTGGCAGGATGCGCTGATCAACATCCATCCGTCGCTGTTGCCCTCCTTCAAGGGGCTGCACACGCATGAGCGGGCGCTTGCGACCGGCGTCCGTTTCCATGGCTGCACCGTGCATTACGTGCGGCCGGAGATGGACGACGGCCCGATCATCGCCCAGGCCGCCGTACCGGTCCTGCCCGGCGACGATGCCGACAGGCTGGCCGGGCGGGTGCTCGAAGCCGAGCATCTGCTCTATCCCCACGCCGTCCGCCTGGTCGCCGAAGGCCGCGCCCGAGTCGAGGGCGATCATGTGCGGATCGACGGTCCCGACCCGGACCTTGCGACCATGGTCAATCCGCCGCTTTAGGCTGGGTCGCCCCGTATCGCCTACCCCTCCGGTATAGTTGACGGTTCCGCTCGGAATCTGTTGCGTTTCCATGCGCCTGCGTCAAAATTGCGGGCAAAAGAAACCATTGGAGGATTAATCGAAATGGCAGCCGTCAGTCCCAACCCGGTCAGTGAGGAAACCGTCCGCGCGCATCAGGCGGGCTGGATCGCCTTCACCCAGTTCATGAAGCTCAGCATCGCCGGAGTCATCGCGGTGCTGGTGCTGCTGGCGATCTTTACACTGTAACGCTGAGTTTCGCGGCACTTTTGCCCCTCCCCATCCCTCCCCCGCTTCGCAGGGGAGGGGTCAGGAGCTTTGTGGAAATGCGGCGGCAGTCCCCTCTCCCGCAGTAGCGGGGGAGGGCTAGGGAGGGGGCAAAAGCGCTGCTGCCCCCTCAACTCTTGCCGGTCGATCACCCGGCCAGCATCTCCAGCGCCTTCTGCAGCTTGTCGCGGGCCTGGTCGGCGGCCTCGCGGCGGTCTCGCTGCTCCTCGATCACCTCTTCCGGAGCCTTGGCGACGAACTGCTCGTTCGACAGCTTGGCATCGATCTTCTTGATCTCGCCGGTCAGCTTGTCGATCTCCTTGGACAAGCGCGCCTTTTCCTTGTCGAGGTCGACGATGCCTTCCAGCGGCAGCACCAGGGTCGTCTCGTCGAGCACGGCCTGCACGCTGCTCTTGGGAACGTCGCCCTGCAGCGGTTCGACGCTCGACAGGCGGGCCATGCGCAGGATCAGGTCGCGATGGGTGTCGAGCCGTTGCAGGCTGATCCCGTTCGGATCCTTCAGCTTCAACTCGATCTGCGCCGCCGGCGGGACGTTCATTTCCGACCGCATCGACCGGACCGAGGTGATCAGCCGCACCACCCAATCCATCTCGTCGCGGGCCGCCGGATCGACGATGCCGGCGGCGAACTCCGGCCATTCCGCCGAGATCAGGCGGTTGGCGCGGGCCGGCGACAGCTGCTCCCACAACTCTTCGGTGATGAAGGGCATCAGCGGGTGCAGGATGTGCAGGATCTGGTCGAGCACCCAGGCGGTCGTCGCCCGCGTCTCCGCCTTCGCCGCCTCGTCGGACCCGGCCAGGATCGGCTTGGTGAACTCCATGTACCAGTCGCAGAAGCTGCCCCAGGTGAACTGGTAGGCGGCGCCGGCAGCCTCGTTGAACTTGTAGGCGTCGATCGACTCGGACACCTTCTTCGCCGCATCGGCAAGCGAACCGACGATCCAGCGGTTGACCGTCTGGGTCAGGCCGACCGGCTGGTATCCGGCGACCGGCTCGCAGCCGTTCATCTGGCAGTAGCGGGCAGCGTTCCACAGCTTGGTGGCGAAGTTGCGGTAGCCCTCGACCCGGTTCACCGCCAGCTTGATGTCGCGGCCCTGGGCCGCCATCGCCGACAGGGTGAAGCGCAACGCATCGGTGCCGTACTGGTCGATGATCTCCAGCGGGTCGATGACGTTGCCCTTCGACTTCGACATCTTCTGCCCCTTCTCGTCACGGACGAGGGCATGGATGTAGACGGTGCGGAAGGGCACATCCTTCATGAAGTGCAGTCCCATCATCATCATCCGGGCGACCCAGAAGAAGATGATGTCGAAGCCGGTCACCAGCACGTCGGTCGGGTAATAGCGGTCCAGCTCCGGCGTCTGGTCCGGCCAGCCGAGCGTCGAGAAGGGCCACAGCGCCGACGAGAACCAGGTGTCGAGCACGTCCTGGTCGCGCGTCAGCTCGACGTCCTTGCCATAATGCGTCGCCGCGGCGGCGCGCGCCTCCTCCTCCGTCTCCTCGACGAAGAAGGTGCCGTCCGGCCCGTACCAGGCCGGGATCTGATGGCCCCACCAGATCTGGCGGCTGATGCACCAGGGCTGGATGTTGCGCATCCATTCGAAATAGGTGTTCTCCCACTGCTTGGGCACGAACACCGTCTTGCCGGTTTCCACCGCCTCGATCGCCGGCTTGGCAAGCGTCGCGGCGTCGACATACCACTGGTCGGTCAGCCACGGCTCGATGGCGACGCCGGAGCGGTCGCCGTGCGGCACCATGTGGGTGTGCGGCTCGATCTTCTCCAGAAGCTCCAGCGCTTCCAGCTCGGCGACGATCTTCTTGCGCGCCTCGTAGCGGTCGAGCCCGCGATAGGCCTCGGGAACATTGTCGTTCAACCGGGCATCGCGGTCCATGATGTTGATCTGTTCGAGGCCGCAGCGCTTGCCGACCTCGAAGTCGTTGAAATCATGGGCCGGCGTGATCTTCACCGCACCGGATCCGGTCGCCGGGTCGGCATACTCGTCGCCGACGATGGGGATCAGACGGCCGACCAGCGGCAGGCGGACCATCCTGCCGATCAGATCCTTGTAACGCTCGTCCTCCGGATGCACCGCAACGCCGGTATCGCCCAGCATGGTTTCCGGACGGGTGGTGGCGACAGTGATGAAACGCCCCTCCTCCCCGTCGATGGGATAGCGGAAGTGCCAGAGGTTGCCCTTGATCTCCTTCTGCTCGACCTCGAGGTCGGAGATCGCGGTGTGCAGCTTGGGGTCCCAGTTGACCAGCCGCTTGTCCTTGTAGATCAGGCCCTGCCGGTGCAGCTCGACGAACACTTTGCGGACGGCGCGGCTCAGCCCTTCGTCCATGGTGAAGCGTTCGCGCGGCCAGTCGGGCGAGGCGCCCAGGCGGCGCAGCTGGCGGGTGATGGTGCCGCCCGATTCGGCCTTCCATTCCCACACCTTGTCGATGAAGGCGTCGCGGCCGAAATCATGGCGAGTCTTGCCGTCCTTCGCCAGGTTGCGCTCTACCACCATCTGGGTGGCGATGCCGGCATGGTCGGTGCCGGGCTGCCACAGCGCGTCGCGGCGGCGCATGCGGTTGTAGCGGGTCAGCACGTCCTGGATGGTGAAGGTCAGCGCATGGCCCATATGCAGGCTGCCGGTGACGTTCGGCGGCGGCATCATGATGGTGTAGGGCTTGCCGTTCGACCGCGGATCGGCGGCGAAGGCGCCCGACTCCTCCCACAGACGGTAATGCTTCTCCTCGACCTCGGCGGGCCGGTACGTCTTTTCCAACATCACCCGAACTTTCGCTTGAAACGTCTCAACCGGTTCTGACGACCATGCACCGGAATTCTAGAATTTCTGCGACCGGCGGATCATCCGGTCGATCTCCTGCTGGACCAGCCGCTCGACCACGGTCGGCAGATTCTCGTCGAGCCACTCCTTCAACAGCGGCTTCAGCAACTCGCGCACGACCTCCTCCACCGTGCGGATGCCGATGGGCATCGGACCGATCGACAAATCGTCGCCCAGCTCGCGCGCCAGATGGGTCAGGTGATGCGAGGCATCCTCCGCCGTGCGGCGGGAGATCAGCCCAGCATCGGGATCGGCACTGCGGCGGCGCGGACGCGGCGGCGGCGGCTCGTCATCCTCGAACTCGTCGAACACCGGCATCGGCCGGCGGGCTTGACGCGGCGGCGGCGGCGGTTCGGGGTCCGGCTCATTCCAGCGCGGCGGCGGGGCCGGCGGCTCGGGAAAGGCCGGCTCGTCCGGCCACGGCTCGGGTTCGGGTTGGCCGAAATCCGGTCGCTCGTCCGGCTCGTCCTCCACCATCTGGGTGAGTTCCAGAACGTCGTCGTCATCCTCGTCCACCATCGGCGGAGGAGGAGGAGGAGGCGGGGGCGGCGGTGGAGGAGGCGGGGGCGGAGGGGGTGGCGGCGATGGCGCCTGGGTTTCCGACTTGGCAGGCTCGCCGTCCTCGGAAATGATCCGCCGGATGGAGGCGAGGATTTCCTCCATCGAAGGTTCTTGCTGGCCCTTATCGCTCATCGTGGCAACCCGAGACGTCAACCTGACCCAAACCTAGGGCAGGACCGACAAAAAAGCCATAATACAAAAACGGCCCGCTTGCGCGGGCCGCTTCGTTCATTCGGTCACCGAAGTGCCCAACCATTTGCCCCGCGTCTTGTCGTAATTGGCTTGCGGGTCGTATTTCTGGACCGGGAGATTGAGCCGGTCGGCGGTCAATTGGCCGCTGGCCGACAGGACATTGAAGGCCGCGACCATTTCGTCGTGCTGGGCACGGACGAGATAGACACGGGCGTTCAGCAGTTCCTGCTCCTGGTTCAGCACGTCCAGCACGGTGCGCGACCCGACCTGGGCCTCCTGCCGGACGCCTTCCAGGGCGATCTGCGCCGCCTTGATCTGCGCCGAATAGGACTCGATGCTGGCGCGCGCGGTCTGCAGGGCCTGCCAGGCGCTGACCGCCGATTCGGTGACCTGGCGGCGGGTCTCCTCGATCTGCAGGCGGGCCTGGTTGGCCGTCTGCTTGGCCTCGCGCACCAGCGCTTCCGGCTGGCCGGCCTGATAGAGCGGGATGGTGACCTGGGCGGTGATCTGGGCGCTGTCGGAGCGGTTCAGGTCGACGCCCGAGGAACGGCCCGGATCGTAGGTGCGGCTGCCGGTGGCCGACAGGTTCACCGACGGCAGCAGGCGGCCGAACTGCTGGTCCACCGCCTCGCGCTGGGCCGCCTCGGTGTAGGAGGCGGACAGGACGTTCGGGTTGTTGGCGCGGGCCAGCTCGACCAGCTCGTCCAGGTTCTTCGGCAGGCGGAAGGCCGGCTTGGGCGCCTTCAGTTCGCCCGGGGCGGCGCCGACCAGACGCTCGTAGGTCGCGCGCGAGGCGCGCAGCGTGCCTTCCGCCGAGATCTTGGAGGCGATGGCGGCGGACAGGCGCGACTCGGACTGGCTGACATCGGTGCGGGTGTATTCGCCGACGCGGAAGCGGTCGCGGGCGGCGTCCAGCTGGCGGCGCAGAACCTGCTCGTTGTTGGTCTGCAACTGCAGGATGGCCTGGTTCTGGACGATGTCCAGGTAGGCCTGCGCCGCGGCGAGCAGCACCGACTGTTCCGACGCGATCAGGGTGGCGCGCTGCGCCTCGACCAGCCGTTCGGCACGGCGGACGGCCGGGGCGACGGTGGCGTCGTAGAGCGGCTGGGTGGCGGTGACGCCGACGGTCTTGGGATTGGCTTCCGACCCCGTCGAGCCGCCGTCGAACTTGCTCTCCCCCGTCGAGCGCGAGATGCCGGCGGTGACCCGCGCCGTCGGGCGGTAGCCGGACAGCGCCTGGGGCACGCCTTCGTCCACGGCACGCAGGCGGGCGCGCTGGGCGCCGATGGTCGGGTTGTTGGCATAGGCCTGGGCGAGGGCCTGCTCGAGCGACTGCGCCTGTGCCGCGCCGGAACCGCCGGTCAATGCCGTGGTCATGGTGGCGGTCAGGGTCAGGGCCGTCGCCAGCAGCCAGCGGCGCGCAAAACGGCTTTGCACGGTCATGTTCAGTAGACCTTCATGTTCGGGTCGATTCGGCGCGCCCACGCATCGACGCCGCCATCCAGGTTGATGGCACGGTCGAAGCCCTTGGAACGCAGCCACATGGTGACCTGCGCGCTGCGGCCACCGTGATGGCACACGACGACGACGTCGCGATCCTTCGGCAGCTCGTCCACGCGACCGGGAAGCCCGTTCATCGGGATGTGCAGGCTGCCGTCGATGGCGCACAGCGCAAACTCCCACGGCTCGCGCACATCGAGGAGGACCGTCCCGTCGCCGGCCTTGCGGCGGCGGTCCAGCTCTTCAACCTCGATCTCAAACGGCGCGGCCATGGATGCTCACTTTCGTGCAAGGGCGACGGCGACGGTAACGCAGAACCGCGCAGAGGTAAACTGCACGGTTCAGTTCAAAGCACCTTCGACCGGAAAAACCGGTCAGAACACGAAGGACGCCTTCTTCTCGAAGCCTGGCAGCGCGTGGGGCTGGGCCTCGAACAGGATGCGGCTCGACACCACGCCGGCGGTCCGCTGGAACAGGCGCGCTTCACCGACACCGTGGCCGCCCTGGACGACGGCGACGAGACGGCCATCCTCGGCCAGTTGCGCGGCCAGCGCGGCGGGAACCTCCGGCACGGTACCTTCGACGACGATGACGTCGTAAGGGGCGCCTTGGGCGTACCCCTCCGCCAGCGGGCCGGTGACGACCTTGGCGTTGGCGATGCCCTGCCCGGCCAGCGCGGCGGCGGCGGCGGCGGTCAGGTCCTCGTCGCAGTCGAGCCCGACCACCGACCGGGCCAGACGGGCCAGCACCGCGGTGGAGTAGCCGCCGGCGGCGCCGACATCGAGCACGCGGTCGGTTTCCTGCACGCCCACCGCCTGCAGCATGCGGGCGAAGACCATCGGCTCCAGCACGAAGCGGCCCTTGCCGATGGGAAGATCGTCGTCGACGTAAGCGACGCCACGCGCCGACTCAGGAACGAAGGCTTCGCGCGGAAGCTCCGACAGGACATCGACGAGACGATGGTCCGTCACCTTGTTGGGGCGGATCTGTCCCTCGACCATGAAATAGCGTGCGGCGGCGAAATCGGTCATGGCGGTCGCTTATTGATGTGTTGTGACGACACCGGCACCAAGCCGAACAGCGGACGGCTTCCTGCCATGGCGGTATATAGCCGGAAAGCCTTGGCGAACACAACGCCACAGGGGCACGGGACAGGCTCTGCGCGGCGTCGGCGGGAGGCTTTGCCGCAGACCGGAAAGCCGCAGACAGCCGGGCAGTGGAGGTCTGCGGGGGCGGCCGGCGGCGTCATCCGGCGCGACGAGCGAAAATGGTCACCATTCGCCTTGACCGCCCCGTTCGAGATCGCTATACCACCGCTCCACACCGAGGGCGCTCCGGAAACGGCGGCGCCAGTGCCGGTCAGGATGGCGCGGTGGCAGAGTGGTGATGCAGCGGACTGCAAATCCGTGTACGTGGGTTCGATTCCCGCCCGTGCCTCCATACCTGATCATATGACGGACCGCGACGTTTTTCCGTGCGATCCGTGACTGTGAAAGCCCCGCCCCTGGCGGGGCATTTTGCGTTTGGGGCTTGTTTTTGCTGCCGAAACGCCCGCCCTCCCTGCGTCCGAAAAGAAATGCGTTTTTCTCGCTGAATGGGCTTGGCAGCGCCGGATGGTTCCGCTATACACCCGCCACGCCAACAACGGCGGCCGCCGAAAGGCCGGTCACCGATCCCGGTTAGCTCAGTTGGTAGAGCAGCGGACTGTTAATCCGCTTGTCGCTGGTTCGAGTCCAGCACCGGGAGCCAGATCGAAAAGGCCGGATGCCCAGCGCATCCGGCCTTTTCTTCTTTCCGCCTTCTTCCGCCTTGACTGTGGCTCCTCAGTACCCAAATTCGGTTTAAAGCGGCCGGACTAGGACCGACGGACGGCGGCTAGACCCAAAAGACGATACAGACTTGCCGGAAGCGAAGTGCCGCGCGCCTTCGCATGGCGTTAGACTTAGACTTGATAACAATTCCGGGCCGAGCGATCGGCCGGGCGTCTCCAGCCGATGGAGGACCGCCGTGCTTTTGCCGATCCACTCCGAACGCTTCCATACCGCTCCGCCACTCAACGGCAACGGGTCGCACGAGTCCGGCGACCGGCCGGTACGGACCGTCGATTGCGTGACGGCGGTGCTGCTGTTCGCGGCGGCCGTCCTGCTCACCCTTCTGGCCTTCAGCGTCGATTGGACCGCGACGCTGCCCGATGCCAAACCGCAGGCCTACGAAAACACGCCGGTCATGGTGATCCCGCCTCACCCGCGATGAGATGGGCGCGCTGAGGTGGCCAGGATGAGATGGCCGCGTTGAAACGCGCCTATTCGACGAGATCGTCATAGATGTTGCCGGGATCGGCCGGATCGCCGCTGCCGGGGGCGACGGCCACCCGCTTCCACTCGCCACACCAATCCGTGGACAGGGTGATGGGGAAATCGCCCTCGGGGCTGCGCGGGGTCACCACCGGCGGATAACGCCGGCAGGTTCCCTTCGGCCCGCGCTGGCGGAGCCCCTGCCCTTCCCAAAAGCGGCAGGTGTAGCAGGTATCGAGTCGCTTCATCGCGGACCGGTCTCCTCATCATGTCCGACCGCTTGGCCGCCCGATCAACTGGCCCGATCGGTTGGCCCGATCAGCTGGATGGCGGCTTGCCCGGCCGCAGCGTGTCGGCGCATCTGGCGTAATACGCCTTGATGTCCGCGTCCAGAACCCTGCGGCGGCGGCCGTCCGCAGATTCCTCCGGCGCGTCGGTCAACCGCTGGAACTCCTGGACGGCGCGCTCCAGATCCTGTTCGCTGGTGATGGGCATGATCTCGCCTTTCCTTGTCATTTCCGGGCTCAGGACAGGACAACAGCCGGCGGCACCCGTATGTTTCCGCCCCGATGGTCAAGGGCGCGGCCAAGGCTGCGGCCGGGTCGAGATCGACCATGACGAGATGACCGCTTGATGCACCGCGACTCCAGAGCAATGTCATGCTCCTGTCACCCGAGTCGCGACGGACAAGGCTGCGCGGCGACGGGGTTTCCCTCGGGTCCTGCCTTGCCTGGGAGGGCGGCGTCATGCGGGTCGTCTCAACACCGGCCATCGGTAAATCGGGCCTGCCACGGTGGGCGGCCGGCATAGTTTTCCTCGTCCTGGCGCTGGCGCCCGGTCCGGCGCCGCTGGACGGATTTGCCCGGGCGGCGGAACCGGAACGGCTCGATCCGGAGCGGGTCGTGCGCTCCGTCGTCGGCATCCGCGCGGTGGTGCCGCCCGACAGCCAGAGCGCCCGCACCCTCGGCACCGGGCGCGAGGGCAGCGGCGTCGTCATCGACGGCTCCGGGCTGATCCTGACCATCGGCTATACCGTCATGGAGGCCTCCCAGATCGAGGTCACGGTGGCCGACGGTCGCCGCTATCCGGCCAACATGGTCGCCTATGACCCGGTCAGCGGCTTCGGCCTGCTGCGGGCGGAGATGGGATTCGCCGCCCCCTGGCTGCGGCTCGCCGATTCGGCGGCGGTGAAGGAGGGCGACACGCTGCTGGCGCTCAGCGGCGGCGACAATCGCGCGGCCGTCGCCGTGAAGCTGGTCAGCAAGCGCGAGTTCGCCGGCTATTGGGAATATCTGCTGGACGAGGCGCTGTTCACCTTCCCGCCGATCCGCGCCTTCAACGGCGCCGCCCTGGTCAACCGCGAGGGCCGGCTGGTCGGCGTCGGGTCGCTGCTGGTGATGGAGGCGGTGGAAGGGCGCGGCCTGCCCGGCAACCTGTTCGTTCCCATCTCGGCGCTGGAACCGATCCTGGCCGACCTGCTCGCCTACGGGCAGCGGCAGGAACCGGCGCGCCCCTGGCTGGGCGTGACCCTGCGCGAGGAGTTGGGACGGCTGATGGTGGAGAAGGTCTCGCCGCGCGGCCCCGCCGAGTCGGCCGGCCTGCGCCCCGGCGACTGGATCGTCGGGGTCGGCGGGCAGCGCTTCAGCGGGCTGGCGGATTTCTACCGCAAGCTCTGGGGCCTGGGGCCGGCCGGGATCGTCGTGCCGCTGGAGGTGATGCGCGGCACCACATTGACCCCGGTGCCGGTGCCGTCGGCCGACCGCGTGCGCTTCCTGCGTCTGAACCCGACCCTGTGAGCGGAAGGCTTGTGGCGCTCGTCCCGGCGGCGCACCCTGCCGGAAACCGCCACGCATCGGACACGGAAGGGAACCGCGCAGATCATGAACCATCCCGACATCGAGATCGTCGACAGGAAGACCGCGTACAAGGGATTTCTCACCGTCGACGTCTACCGTCTGCGCCACAGGAGATTCGACGGCACCTGGACCGACGTGTTGCCGCCGCGCGAGGTATGCGACCGCGGCCCGGCGGTGGCGGTGCTCCTCTACGATCCCGACCGCGAAGCGGTGGTGATGATCGAGCAGTTCCGCGTCGGTTCCGCGGCCGCCGGCGGACCGGCCTGGATGACCGAGATCGTCGCCGGCATGGTCGGTGCCGGCGAGACCCCCGAGGAGGTGGCCCGTCGCGAATCGATGGAGGAGGCCGGCTGCACCATCCGGGAGATCGAGCCGATCTGCGACTATTACGTCAGCCCGGGCGCCTTTACCGAGGTGGTTTCCGTCTTCTGCGGCCGGGTCGACAGCCGCGGCCTCGCCGCCACCGGCGGCCTGGAGGAGGAGCATGAGGACATCCGCATCCTCGTCCTGCCCGTCGACGAAGCCATCCGCATGATGGACGAGAACCGCCTGCGCAATTCCGTCGCCATCATCGCGGTCGGCTGGCTCGCCCGCCACCGCGATAGCCTGCGCGAACGCTGGCTGCCAGAGGGATGAGAGACGGGGGCCGCGGTGCGGCGGCCCTTCTTCCGGCCATATTCAACACTTCCAGATCGTTCAATGCAGCATTCCACACCGCCGCCTTGAAACCCTTTGCCGCAATCCTGATAGTATCGAAGCAATCGACACCAGACCTTAGGAGTACCCGCCTTGGACATCCGCAACGGCTTCATCGGCGCCATCGGCAACACGCCGCTGATCCGCCTGGAAGGCCCCTCGAAGGAGACGGGCTGCGAGATTCTGGGCAAGGCGGAGTTCCTGAATCCGGGCGGGTCGGTGAAGGACCGCGCTGCCCTTGCCATCGTGCGTGACGCTGAGCAGCGCGGGCTGCTGCGCCCCGGCGGAACCATCGTCGAGGGAACGGCGGGCAATACCGGCATCGGGCTGGCGCTGGTCGGCAACGCGCTGGGCTACCGCACCGTCATCGTGATGCCGGAGACCCAGAGCCAGGAAAAGAAGGACATGCTGCGCCTGATCGGCGCCGACCTGCGGCTGGTCCCGGCGGTCCCCTATTCCAACCCCGACAATTACGTCCGCTACTCCGGCCGGCTGGCCGAGGAACTGGCGAAGACCGAACCGAACGGCGCGATCTGGGCCAACCAGTTCGACAACACGGCCAACCGCGAAGGCCACCGGCTGACGACCGGGCCGGAAATCTGGGAGCAGACCGGCGGCAAGGTCGACGCCTTCACCTGCGCGGTCGGCAGCGGCGGCACGCTGGCCGGCGTCGCGCTGGCGCTGAAGGAGCGGAACCCCGGCATCCGCATCACGCTGGCCGACCCGATGGGTGCCGCCCTGTTCAGCTACTACACCACCGGCAAACTGAAGTCGGAAGGCAGTTCGATCACCGAGGGGATCGGCCAGGGCCGCATCACCGCCAACCTGGAGGACGCGCCGATCGACGGCGCGCTGCAGATCCCGGATGAGGAGGCGCTGCCGATCATCTTCGACCTGATCAAGACCCAGGGCTTGGTGCTCGGCGGATCGAGCGGCATCAATATCGCCGCGGCGATGCGGGTTGCGCGCGACCTCGGCCCCGGCCACACCGTGGTGACCATCCTGTGCGACGGGGGGCAGCGTTACCAATCGAAGCTCTTCAATCCCGACTTCCTCCGTGAGAAGACTCTTCCTGTGCCAGACTGGCTGGCCTGATTTCTCCCGAGGGGACATGGACGCGCTTTTCCGCGAGGACTCATACGCCCGCAGTTGCATCGCCACCGTCACGGCGGTGGACGAGCGCGGCATCCGGCTCGACCGCACCGTCTTCTACCCGACCGGCGGTGGCCAGCCGGGCGACATCGGCCTCCTGCGCTTCGACGGGCTGGAGGTCCGCATCAAGGACACGGTGAAGGGTGACGGCGGCCCCGACGACGTCATCCATGTGCCGGAGGACGGCCAGGAGTTGCCGGCCCCCGGCATCGCGGTGGAGGCGGAGATCGATTGGGACCGCCGCCATCGCCACATGCGCATGCACACGGCGCTGCACCTGCTGTGCGCGGTGGTGCCGGGATCGGTCACCGGCGGGCAGATCGGGGCGGACAAGAGCCGGCTCGATTTCAACGTCCCGGCCGAAAGCCTGGACAAGGACGCCATCGCCGCGGCGGTGAACCGGCTGATCGCTGCCGACACCCCGGTCGGCACGCGCTGGATCACCGACGAGGAGATGGCGGCGACGCCGGAGCTGGTGCGCACCATGTCGGTGAAACCGCCGAGCGGCCATGGCCGGGTCCGTCTCCTGGATGTCGAAGGCGTCGATCTGCAGCCCTGCGGCGGCACCCATGTCGCCCGTACCGGCGAGATCGGCGGAATCGAGGTGACGAAGATCGAAAACAAGGGCAAGCAGAACCGGCGCATCGTCATCGCGCTGAAGGACTGAACCGCCCCCAACGATCCTTGTTTCAACGATCCGCTGAAGGACGCGCCCCATGAGCGATACCACCGTAGAGCCGCTGACCGGCCCGGTCGTCTCCACCGATTGGCTCGCCCGCAACCTCGGCCGGCCCGGCCTGAGGATCCTCGACGGATCCTGGCACATGCCGGCGCTGAAGCGCGACATCCGGGCGGAGTTCGCCGACCGCCACATCCCCGGCGCCCGCCTGTGCGATGTCGACGAGGTGGCGGCGCCCGACACCCACCCGCTGCCGCACATGGCGCCCGACGAGGCGATTTTCGCCGCCCGGGTCGGCGCGCTGGGCATCGGTGACGGCGATACGGTGGTGGTCTACGACACCGCCGGCATGGCGACCGCGGCGGCGCGGGTGTGGTGGCTGTTCCGGCTGTTCGGCTTCGACCGGGTGGCGGTGCTGGACGGCGGCCTGCCGAAATGGCTGGCCGAGGGCCGACCGACCGACTCGGGCGAGGCCGCGCCGGCCACGCCGGGCAGCATCACCGCGCGCAAGCGGGCCGACCTGATCCGCAGCGCCGATCAGCTGCTCGCCAACATCGACGTCCGGCAGGATCAGGTGACCGACGCCCGCGCCCAGCCCCGCTTCGAAGGCGCGGTGGCCGAGCCCTGGCCCGGACGGCGCAGCGGCCGGATTCCCGGCAGCTTCAACCTGCCGCACACCGACCTGATCGACCCCGACAGCAAGACGATGCTGCCGCCGGACGTCATCGCCGCCAAGGCGCGCGCCGCCGGGCTGGACCTCGACCGGACGATCGTCGCCTCCTGCGGCAGTGGCATCACCGCCTGTGTCATCGCGCTGGGGCTTGCCACCGCCGGCAAGACCGACGTGGCGATCTATGACGGCTCCTGGGCCGAATGGGGGCTGCGAGCGGATCTGCCGCTGGAAACCGGTCCCCGTGACGGTGGTGGCCAGGACGGTCGAGCAGGACAATCGTGACCGATCCCGTTACCGTCCGCCCGTGCACGGCGGAGGATCGCGACGCCGTGGTGGCGCTGTGGACCGCCTGCGGTCTGGTGGTGCCGTGGAACGACCCGGCGGCGGATTTCGCGCTGGCCTTGTCGAAGGACAATTCCACCGTGCTGGCCGGCTTGGTCGGCGGCCAGACCGTCGCCAGCGCCATGGTGGGGCAGGACGGTCATCGCGGCTGGATCTACTATGTCGCGGTCGATCCTTCGCACCAGGGTCGGGGTCTCGGCAAACACATGGTGGCGGAGGCCGAAGCCTGGCTCGCCGCCGCCGGCATGCCGAAGGTTCAACTCCTGGTTCGGGAGACCAACCAAGCTGTCCTGGCCTTCTATGAGCGGCTGGGCTATGCCAAGTCGCCCGTCACGATGATGCAGAAATGGCTGACCAACCCTTCTCCCTGACCCGCCCCGCCCTCCCCGCCCCCAGCCGGCCCGGCCATCTGCCGGTCATCGTCACCTATCTGGAGATGACGGCACCGCCGGCCCGCGAGCCCGTGCGCCGGCCGGACGGCGATCTGGCGCTGCTGCGGGCCAACCCGCCGACCTGGTCCTTCTACCGCTACCTCTACGACACGGTGGGCGAGCCCTGGCTGTGGCACGAGCGCCGCCGCATGCCGCGCAAGGAGCTGGAGCGCTCCATCCATGACCCGCTGGTCGAGGTGTGGGTGCTGCATGTCGACGGCACGCCCGCCGGCTATGCCGAACTGGACCGGCGGACTCGCGAGACCGACCTCGCCTATTTCGGCCTGATCCCCGACTTCATCGGCCGCAAGCTCGGCCCCTGGCTGCTCGACAGCGCCATCCGCAAGGCCTGGGACGGCGGCGCGAAGAAGCTGGTCGTCAACACCTGCAGCTTCGACCATCCCAAGGCGCTGCCGCTTTACCAGAGCATGGGTTTCGTGCCGACCCGCCATGTGATGCGCGAGGTGCGCGACCCGCGGTTGGACGGCGTCCTGTCGCGCAGCGCCGGGCCGCATATCCCGATCACGGAGTGACGGGCCGGAATGCAAAGGATGATCGGAAGGGGAGGTCCCGTCGCCTCCCTGCCCCCTTGACCGCCCCGGTTGCCCAGCCCCATCTACCGCGCAGGCGCCGGAACCCAGCGGGGGCGGGTGGCGTTCCTGAAGCCGGGGCGGAAGCTCCGCCGTGACGAGCAAGAGGTGGGCCTTGGTGGGCTGGATCATTCGGACGCTGGTTCTGTGCTTTGCCGTCGGCTTCGTGCTGTCGTTCCTGCGCATCGATCCGGCCAGCATCCTGACCAACAGTTGGGAAACGGTGCAGGACATCGTGGCGCTGGCGGTCGAGGCCGGACGCTGGGCCCTGCCCTACATCCTGATCGGCGCCGTGATTGTGGTGCCGCTATCGCTGATCGGGCTGATCCTGCGCTGGAACCGCTCCCGCCCGCCGTCCTGACTCTGCGCAAGGCCGCGGACAAAAAAACAGGAGGCTCCGGAACCGGGGCCTCCTGTGAAACAGGGAGGGTTAGAGACAGCCATAGGTCTACGCTCCCTCGCCGCTTCCCGCTTTGATGCATGTCAACGAGTGGCATTCATTGGGGGCCGGCTCAGATCCAGGCTTTCGATCGCTTGCCTTGTCCCGCGACATCGGTCGGGACGTTTCCCTCATCGAACGTCTCTAGAAACTATAGGTCATCCCAACGAGCCCGAGGGGCTGCGTCTTCCGCTCGACAAGGGGGCTATCCCCAGCCTTGCCGAGCAAATGGGTAAGGCCGATGGAAGCAACCGCGCTTATGCTGTCTGTGATGCGATAGCTGGCATTGATGCGGAAGGTGACGTCCTTGAAACCACCCGTGGGTTCATAGCGGGCAAGCCCCGAGCGCGCCGCCTCGGACGAATCGATGCCAAAATAGCCGTTCATGTATTTGCCATTCGCCCAGGACGCACCAAGGCCCGGCGTAATCTTGAAACGCTCGGTCACACTTATCGGGTAAGCGACGCCGATATTGACGAGCAATCCGCGATCCTTATCGGTGACAGCCTGGGTGGCCGCAAGCGTGGTCACCAATCCCTTGAAACGCGCAGATGCGAAAAGGCGCGCCCCTAAGGCACTGTCCACCCCCTGGATACCCTTGGGCACGTCATCCTCATCGTAGCCTTGCATCCAGTTGACGCTTGCTCCCACCGTGAATGTGGACGTTTCGATGATGGTGATGCCAATTCCGTCGTCGACCTTCGCGAAAAATCGTCCGTATTTCACGTCAACGAGCGGTAGAGGCTGAATTTTGTACTCATCGGCTCCCTGGAAACGTGGCGCCACCGCCATGCCGGCGCCGAGCGTCCAATGGTCCGAGCCCTTCCGCTCAGGCTCGGTTGCACCGGGAGTCGCTCCATCCGGTGGTTCCACCATGACATCCGAGCCCGCCTGTGCGGGAGATGCGATGCCGAACGCCTGCACGGCCACGGCAAGCCACACACCGGCGGCAACCGGTCGCATCGACGCAGAAGGTCTTGTCACGTCGGCACTCCTCTAATAAGATGCTTATATGCATCTTATTGCGGCCGAAACCCACTGCCGTCAAGATGCAAAGATGCATCTTATTAACGGGGAAGCCGTTTTTATGAAGGAACGCCGTCGCGGTGCGGATCTCGAAGAGGCACTCCTGGATGCCGCTTGGGAGGAGTTGGAGGAACATGGATATGCCGGGTTGACGATGGAAAGCGTCGCCGCCCGGGCCGGCACGAGTCGGCCCGTGCTCGCCCGGCGATGGGACGGAAAAGCCAAACTCGCGATTGCGGCGATCCGGCAGCAGATGGCAAGGCACCCGCTGGAGGTGGAGGATCGTGGCGATCTTCGCGCCGAACTGTTGGAATTCCTGGAGCGCCTGTCCAACAAAACCAAATTCATGGCCGCCGTATTCAGTCTTTTCTCAAGTGAATATTTTGAGGCGGAGCGGTCGACGCCACAGGATTTGCGCACCACTCTTCTGGAGGGAAGCACAAGCGCTTTAGATAAAATCCTTGACAGAGCTGTTGGCCGCGGGGAAGTTAACTCAGAAAAATTATTTCCTCCCATCACCACGCTCTTAGGCGATCTATTTCGCCACCATGCCATAATGACTTTTACTCCTCCGTCACCAACCTTACGGACGGCCTGGGTCGATTCAATCTTCCTGCCTCTTGTCAGGACAGATTGCGCAGATCCGAACAGAAACTCTCATCCTCCAACTCCGTGAAAATGCTTTCGCCAGACACGATGGAGAGAACTCCTATCCCGTTGCTGCTCAGCCTTATTCCGGAGAAGCCGTCTCCGGCATAAAAAAACCGGAGCCATCCATGCGGAGGCTCCGGTTCAGTGATACAGGGAGGTTAGAGACAAGAAGAAATCTATCCTCAACCTCATAGACCGTTCGTTGATCCACATCAAAAGAGATGAAAATCCTTCCAATTCACTCGCGCTGATCTATGCGCCGGATCACCCCAGAATCTCGGCAAGCGCGACGATCAGCGCCTTGTTCTCCTCCTCGCGGCCGATGGTGATGCGCAGGCAGTCGGGCAGGCCATAGTCGGACACCGGTTTCACCAGGATGCCGCGGCGGGCGAGATGGTCGACCACCGCCTGGGTGCCCAGCGACGGATCGGTCGGCACGCGCGCCAGCACGAAGTTGCAGACACTGGGATAGACCCGCAGCCCCACCCGCTCCAGTTCGCGCGACAGCCAGGGCAGCCATTGCGCATTGTGGGCATAGGTCGCCTCCTCATGCTCCGCATCGGACAATGCCGCGGCGGCGGTCACCTGGGCGGGCAGCGAGACGTTGAAGGCGCCGCGGATCGCGTTCACCGCATCGATCACGGCGGTCGGACCATAGCCCCAGCCGACCCGCAGACCGGCCAGCCCATGCATCTTCGAGAAGGTGCGGATCAGCAGGACATTGTCGGAATTCTCGACGATCTCGGTCCCGTCGCTGTAATCCGGCTGGCGGCAATAATCGGCATAGGCCGAATCCAGCACCAGCAGCGTGTGCGGCGGCAGGCCGGCGCGCAGGCGCTGCACCGCTTCGGTCGGGATGTAGGTACCGGTGGGGTTGTTGGGGTTGGCGAGGAAGCAGATCCGGGTGCGCTCGCTGGCGCGGTCGATCATCGCCTCCACATCCACGACCATGTCGCGTTCGGCCGCGACGACGGCGGTGGCGCCGGTGGCGCGGATCGCCTTCAGGAAGCCGCGATAGCCGCGCTCGTGGCACAGCACCTCGTCACCGGGACCGGCGAAGGCCTGGGCGACCAGATGGATCAGTTCCTCCGACCCTGCGGTGCAGACGATGTGATCGGCATCGATGGCGTGGCGCCGGGCAATGGCATGGCGCAACGGGCTCTGGTCCCAATCCGGGTAGTTGTGGATCCGTCCGGCCGCCTCGCAATAGGCATCGAGCGCCAGCGGGCTGGGACCGAGCGGATTGTGGGTAAGCGAAAGATCGATCCACCGGCGGCCGTCGCGGGGCGGCCGGGGGGGGCGGTACGGCTTGATCTGGCCGACGCTGGGACGGGGGCAAAGCAAGTCCATGACCTCGGTCTCCGTGAGCGTTTCAGGCGAAAAGCACGTCACGCGACCGATTGAACCGCAAACCGGCGCGCAACGCCACAGGACATTGCGCCGCGCACCGGGAGTCGAGGTTTTTTATTTCTGAATGGCGGGTCGGATGGAACTGCCGGCCCGCCACCGCGGTCAATGGTTCAGGATTTGGCTGAGGAAGAGGCGCGTGCGCTCCGACTTCGGATTCGAGAAGAAGGCGTCGGGCGTGTCCTGCTCGACGATCTCGCCGCGATCCATGAAGATGACGCGGTCGGCGACCGACTTGGCGAACCCCATCTCGTGCGTCACGCACAGCATGGTCATGCCGTCTTCCGCCAGCCCGATCATGACGTCCAGCACCTCCTTGACCATTTCCGGGTCAAGGGCGGAGGTCGGCTCGTCGAACAGCATCACCTTCGGGCTCATGCACAGCGACCGCGCTATGGCGACGCGCTGCTGCTGGCCGCCCGACAGCTGGCCCGGATATTTCAGGGCCTGCTCGGCGATGCGCACCCGCTTCAGGTAGCTCATCGCGATCTCCTCCGCCTCGGCCTTCGGCTTCTTGCGGACCCAGATCGGCGCCAGCGTGCAGTTCTCCAGCACGGTCAGGTGCGGGAACAGGTTGAAGTGCTGGAACACCATCCCGACCTCGCGGCGGACCAGCTCGATGTTCTTCAGGTTGTTGGTCAGCTCGATGCCATCGATGACGATGGTGCCCTTCTGATGCTCCTCCAGCCGGTTCAGGCAGCGGATCATCGTCGATTTGCCGGACCCCGACGGGCCGCAGACGACGATGCGCTCGCCCTTCTGGACGCTGAGATCGATGTTCTTCAGGACGTGGAATTCGCCGTACCATTTGTTGACGCCCGTGCAGCGGATGATCTCCTCGCCGCTCAGAGTGTGCTTCGGTTTGACGGCGCCCTGGGACATGGCCTGGGACATGGGTGGTGGACTCCCTTGACGGCGTGGGATCTAGCGGCGGTGGCCGCGATTGAGATCGCGTTCGAGCTTCTGGCTGTATTTCGACATGCTGAAGCAGAAGACCCAGTAGATCACGCCGATGAACAGATAGGCCTCGCGGTAGAAACCGCGCCAGGACGGATCGGACAGCGCGGCCTTGGCGGTGCCGAGCAGGTCGTACAGGCCGATGATGATGACCAGCGAGGTATCCTTGAAGAAGCTGATGAAGGTGTTCACCAGCGGCGGGATGGCGACGGCCAGTGCCTGCGGCAGGACGATCTTGCGCATCTTCTGCCAATAGGACAGACCCAGCCCGTCGGCCGCCTCGTACTGGCCCTTCGGGATCGCCTGCAGGCCGCCGCGGATCGCCTCGGCCATATAGGCGGCGGCGAACATGATGAAGGCGATCTGTGCGCGCAGCAGCTTGTCGATGGACACGCCGTTCGGCAGGAACAGCGGCAGCATCACCGACGCCATGAACAGCAGGCTGATCAGCGGCACACCGCGGATCAGCTCGATGTAGGTGACGCACAGCACCTTCACCGCCGGCATGTTCGACCGGCGGCCGAGCGCCAGCAGGATCGCCGCCGGGAAGGCCACGGCCAGACCGATCACCGACAGGATGAGGGTCAGCGGCAGGCCGCCCCACAGCGTGTTCTCGACATAGGTCAGGCCGAGCACGCCGCCCCACATCAGGACCGCCACCAGCGCCAGCCCGGCGGCCCAGACCAGCCCGAGCCACGGCTTCCAGAAGCGGCGGTCGCAGCTGACGACCAGCAGCGCGATGATGACGCAGATCGTCACCAGCGGCCGCCACTGCTCATCCCACGGGAACATCCCGAACATGATGAAGCGCAGCTTTTCGCTGATGAAGCCCCAGCAGGCGCCGCCCGCATCCTGGCGGCAGACGGTGGAGGCCGCGTCGAAGCCGTGCGCCCGCACCAGCAGCCAGTTGACGAAGGGCGGGACCGCCGTCGCCAGCAGCCCCAGCACCAGCACGGTCAGGATGGCGTTGTACCAGCTGTTGAACAGGTTGTTGCGCAGCCACGCCAGGGGGCCGACGATGTTGGACGGCGGACGTTCGTCCGGCAGCCCGACGCTTTGCGCGTTTTGCACGTTGTCGGTCATGGCGGTTACCGCTCCACCAGCGCGATGCGCTTGTTGTACCAGTTCATGAAGATCGAGATGCTCAGGCTGATCACCAGGTAGGTTCCCATGATCATCGTCACGCCCTCGATCGCCTGTCCGGTCTGGTTCAGCGTCGTGTTGGCGATGGACACCAGATCCGGATAGCCGATGGCAAGCGCCAGCGAGCTGTTCTTGGTCAGGTTCAGATACTGGCTGGTCAGCGGCGGCACGATGACCCGCAGCGCCTGCGGCAGGATCACCAGACGCAGGGTGGGACCGCTGGGCAGCCCGAGCGCGCGCGCCGCCTCGGTCTGGCCCCAGTTGACCGCGGTGATGCCGCTGCGAACCACCTCGGCGATGAAGGCGGAGGTGTAGATGGTCAGGCCGGTCAGGATGGCGAAGAATTCCGGCGAGACGGCGGCGCCGCCGGTGAAGTTGAATCCGGTCAGCTTCGGCACGTCCATCGCGATCGGCGCCCCACCGGCCAGCCAGGCCAGCAGCGGCAGGCCGAGGATCAGGCCGAGCCCGGTCCAGCCCATGGGGAAAGGCTGCCCGGTGCGCGCCTGCCTCGCCTTTGCCCAGCGCGAGATGCCCCAGGTCAGCAGCAGCGCCACCAGCAGGGCGATGCCCATGGTGGTCCAGACGGGATCGGGCGCCGGTACCGGTACGCGCAGGCCGCGCTGCGACAGGAAGACGCCCGGAACCGGGTTCAGCGCCTGACGCACCGGCGGCAGGCTTTCCGACACCAGTGCGTACCAGAAGAACAGCTGCAGCAACGGCGGGATGTTGCGCACGATCTCGACATAGGTCGAGGCGAGTCTGGCGATCAGCCAGTTGCTCGACAGGCGGGCGACGCCGATCACCGTGCCGATGATCGTCGCCAGCAGGACGCCGATCACCGACACCTTCAGCGTGTTCAGCACGCCGACGAGGAAGGCCCGGCCATAGCTGTCCTTGGGCGAATAATCGATCAGCGACTCGCCGATGCCGAAGGCTGCCTCACGCTCGAGGAAATCGTAACCGGTCGCGATCGACCGCCGCGCGAGGTTGTCGAGCGTGTTGGAAATCAGGAACCAGCCGACCAGAACGACCGCGCCGACCACCAGGATCTGGTAGACGATGGCGCGGAACGTCGGGTCGCTGAGGGAAAACGATACGCCACCCGGCGGCGGAGCGCCTTGGGTGGTCCGGGTCTCGGTCGCCACGGACTACTCTCCCCCAACTGTCGCGCCCCAGACGGTGCCCACGCGGTCCCGGACGTTCTTCCGGGCATTTCCCACACCGTTTGGATGCGACATGTCTCCCAATGCGGCCTGTTGCGCGGGCGTTTCATCGACACCCTTCGCGACCGCTCCTCAATCGGAAGGCCGCCCCCGTTGGACTGCTGACGGGCGGCCTTCTGTCGATAAGCTTACCGGAACGGCTGGGCGTACATCAGGCCGCCCTTGGTCCACAGGCCGTTCAGGCCGCGTTCCAGCTTGAGCGGGGTGCCCGGACCGACGTTGCGGTCGAAGATCTCGGCATAGCTGCCGACCTTCTTGACGACGTTGTAGGCCCACTTCTCGTCAAGGCCCAGGGCCTTGCCCATGCCCGGCGTGGTGCCGAGATAGCGCTGGATGTCCGGGTTCTTGGAGTTGGTGAACTCGTCGATGTTCTTCGAGGTGATGCCGAACTCCTCGGCCTGGATGGTCGCGAAGACCGTCCACTTCACGATGTCGAACCACTGGTCGTCGCCATGGCGCACAGCCGGGGCCAGCGGCTCCTTGGAGATGACTTCCGGCAGGATGACATGGTCGTCCGGAACCGGGGCGACACCGGCGCGGGTGCCGGCCAGGCCGGACACGTCGGTCGTCAGCACGTCGCAGCGGCCTGCGAAGTAGGCGGCGTTCACCTCGTCGTTCGACTCGATGACGACCGGGTTGTAGGTCATGTTGTTGGCGCGGAAATAGTCCGCCAGGTTCAGCTCGGTCGTGGTGCCGGACTGGACGCAGACGGTGGCGCCGTTCAGCTCCTTGGCGCTCTTCACGCCCAGCTTCTTCGGAACCATGAAGCCCTGGCCGTCATAATAGGTGACCGGGGCGAAGTTGAGGCCGACCGACGTGTCGCGGGTCAGCGTGGCGGTGGTGTTGCGCGACAGCAGGTCGACCTCGCCCGACTGGATGGCGGGGAAGCGCTGCTGCGCCGACAGCGGGGTGAACTTGACCTTGTTCGGATCGTTGAAGATGGCGACCGCGACGGCACGGCAATAATCGACGTCCAGGCCGGTCCAGTTGCCGGCACTGTCGGGGTTGCCGAAACCCGGCAGGCCGGCGTTCACGCCGCACTGCACGAAGCCGCGCTGCTTGACGGTGTCGAGCGTGGCGGCGCCGGCGGCGACACTGGCGGAAACGACGACGGCCGCCGCGGCGGCGGCCAGGAACCCTGACTTCATATTATGAACTCCACCCTGTTCTTGCGTTCTTCGCATTGAGCGGTCTGATGACGCGCCTGACCACGCCGGCCGCCCAACCCTGTGGGGATCGCGACACAGCCATGCGCGTGGGACAAGAGTGCATCAACTTGATCCGGCTTGTCGAATCCTCCGTGCATCGGTGGTGTTACCAGAATCTCCCGAAAGCGAATGCGCGGTCCGACGCAATCGGCGATGGCCGCGGCGCGTCCGGGATGACACAATGTTCGGCCCCGCCGTTCCGCCCCTGCGGAGCCGGTCGCCGCCCCAGCCAAACGGACAGTCGATGAAGGACGTCACCCAGGACACGATTCTCGTTCACGCCGGCCGAGACCCGCGGAACAACCACGGCATCGTCAATCCCCCGGTCTATCATTGCTCGACCGTGCTGTTCCCGACGCTGGACGCGCTGGAGGACAGCGACCGCAACACGCTGGAAGGCGTTCATTACGGCCGCATGGGCACCCCGACCACCTTCGCCTTCGAGGAGGCGGCGGCGGCGCTGGAGGGCGGCTACCGGGCGGTGAACACCGGCTCAGGCCTCGCCGCAATCGCCATCGCGCTGTCTGCCTTCACCAAGGCGGGCGACCATGTGCTGATCACCGACAGCGCCTATGGCCCGACCCGGCGCTTCGCCCGCGAGACGCTGGCTCCCTACGGCGTGGAGGTGGAGTTCTTCGACCCCTGCGTCGGCGCCGGCATCTCGGCCCTGCTGCGGCCGAACACCAGCGTGGTCTTCCTCGAATCGCCGGGGTCGCTGACCTTCGAAATCCAGGACGTGCCGGCCATCGCCGAAGCGGCGAAAGCGGTCGGCGCCACCGTCATGATGGACAACACCTGGGCGACGCCGCTGTTCTTCCGGCCCTTCGACCAGGGTGTCGACATCTCGATCCATGCCGCCACCAAATACATGGTCGGCCATGCCGACGCGATGCTGGGCGTCGTCACCTGCAAGGACGAGGCGACCTGGACCGCGGTGAAGAAGACCGCCACCCGATTCGGCGCCTGCGCCGGGCCGGACGACCTTTATCTCGGCCTGCGAGGCTTGCGCACCCTGGCGGTGCGCCTGCGCCAGCACCAGGACAGCGCCCTGGCGCTGGCCGACTGGCTGGCGGCCCGGCCGGAGGTGAAGCGCATCCTGCACCCCGCCCGCCCCGACTTTCCCGGCCATGCCCTGTGGAAGCGCGACTTCACCGGATCGAGCGGCCTGTTCTCCATCGTCATCGACCAGGTTCCACGCGCGGCGCTGGCGGCGATGCTGGACGGGATGGAACTGTTCGGCATGGGCTACAGCTGGGGCGGCTTCGAGAGCCTGATCCTGCCGGCACGACCCGCCGCCGTCCGGTCTGCCACCCGCTGGACCGAGCCGGGGCAGGTCCTGCGCCTGCATGCCGGGCTGGAACACCCCGACGACCTGATCCGCGACCTGGATGCCGGTTTCCGCCGGATGGCCGCCGCCCTGTGAGCGGCGCGAGCAAGGAGAAAGCTGCCATGACCGACATCCCGTCGATCGATGCCGCCCCCTATGACGAGGTGCTGGCCGCCATCCGCTTCAACGACGACGGGCTGGTGCCCGCCATCGCCCAGGCCGACGGCACCGGCGAGATCCTGATGATGGCCTGGATGAACCGGGACTCGGTGATCGAGACCCTGACCACCGGCCGTGTCTGCTATTGGTCGCGCTCGCGCGGCGGGCTATGGCGCAAGGGGGAAACCTCCGGCCAGATGCAGCGGCTGAAGGATTTCCGCGTCGACTGCGACGGCGACACCCTGCTGCTGGTGGTGGAGCAGGACGGCGTCGCCTGCCACACCGGCCGGCGCAGCTGTTTCTACCGCGCCTGGCGCGACGGCCGGCTGGAGACGATCCAGGAGGTGCAGACCGATCCGGCCATCCTCTACGGCGGCCACGGCCATGGCCACAGCCACGGCTGAGGAGTTGGCTGAGAATGCCGCCTTGGGGGTAAAGCCGTGTGGATCGATTCGCGCCCGGCCTGCAACGGTTCGTTGATCCATGTCAAGGCGGCACCCCGGCCAAAGGGGATAAACACTCTCTTGTCTCTAACCCTCCCTGTATACGACTGCGCCGGGCGTTCCCATGAACGCCCGGTTATTTTTTGCCTCCTTGCGCAATGACCCGTTCGGACCTGCCCGATCGCGTCGACCTCTTTCGAGCGATCCGCTTCGACACAGCCCGGCCGCGGCGGCATAAGGCCCCATCCGGCCCGGCATGCCTTTCAGCCAGCTGGCTTATGTCTTTTCGCCAGCATCAACCTGTCCCGTCGGGAGAGGAAACGGAGCGCCGATCACAAGAAGATCCCACTTTTCATCACAAACAATTCGAAAACAGAAATATACAATTTCGTATCTTTGATAAAGATACGAACATCTGTGTCATTTCGTCAAAATCCCTTTGTATTGCTCCTTTATCGCTTTTCGATCTGAGCGGCCCCATGGTTAACATCTGATTAATCGTTAACAGTGCGTTAACGAAATTGATGGAGAGACGCCATGCGCCAGTTCTGGGGGACTTCCAACAACGACACCATGACCGGCAGCGCCTATGATGACCGGTTGGACGGTCTCGATGGTGAAGACCGCATCGATGGCGCCGGTGGCAACGACCTGCTCTATGGAGAGCGGGGAAACGACTCGCTGATCGGCGGTCTCGGCAACGACCAGCTGCACGGCGGCGATGGCAATGACTGGCTGGGCGACCCCTATGGCGGGAACGAGGCCGGCAACGACAAGATGTGGGGCGATGCCGGCAACGACCAGCTGTTCGGCGGCACCGGCAATGACTGGTTGAACGGGGGCACCGGCGACGACATCCTCAAGGGCATGCGCGGCGACGACACCATGATCGGCGGCACCGGCAACGACCTGCTGTATGACAGCTATCGCGACGGCGGCGCCGACCTGTTCCAGCCGGGCACCGGCAACGACACCATGGTCAGCTACACCGACGGGTTTGTCGACCGCTTCCTGATGGAACAGGCGCCCGGCGGCTTCGGCCTCGATACGATCAACTATTTCGAAAAGGGGATCGACCAGATCGAGTTCCACGGTTATGCCGCCTCGCAACTGTCCATGACCACCAACGGCTCGGCGACGATTTTCGCCTTCACCGACGGTTCGACCCTGACAGTCGACCAGATCGGCCTGAGCGCGGGTCACGACTACATCTTCAGCTGACCTCTCCGGAAGAGGTCCCGCGCGGGCGATGGGATCACCCCCTCGGCGCGTGGGACCTTTGGCCAGGCGCGCGCTGTTGCCATCGCGGACACAAGTGCGCCGTCAGCGAAAGGCAAAGAACCGATGGACCACCGCCGCCGCCCCACCCTGCGATTCCTCCTCCCCCTTCTGCCGGCGCTGGCGCTCGGTGCCTGTGCCGGCTCCGACATGGACGGCATGCCATCGGCGGAGGTGGCGACCCAGCCCCCCATCGAACTGGTCGGATTGACCGTGCAGACACCAGACGGCAGGCGAATCCTCGGCAACGTCACCGATCTGGTGCTGGGACCGTCGAACCGGGTGGAGCAGGCGATCGTCACCGTCGGCGCCCCGCGTTTTCCGACCGAGCACAAGGTGACGGTAGCCAGCGAGAAGCTGCGCTACGCCCACGACCGCCAGGCCGTCATCCTGACCGGCATGACAGCGGAGGAGTTCGCAGCCCTGCCGCCGACCGGCGGCAGCGACCGCATGATGTCGCTCGGCGCCGGCACGGCCCTGCCCGTCGTCGGCGCCCCGACCGACTGGTCCGGCGCCACCCGGTCACGCTGACAATCCCCGTCAGGGAAATGCGCCCATGAAAAAGGGGGGGCCGGTCGAGCCGGCCCCCCCTTTCCGCTTCGACGGCCCGACGCCGTCACTTGCCCTGAAGCTGCTTCATGATGTCGTCGCCCGGATTCGACTCCGGCTGCGCCGGACCGCCGAAGGGCGGTGCGACCTCCTGATTGTCGAAGGCCGGGATTTCGATCTTCACATCGTCCATGTTGATCGCGGGCCCCTTGTCGCGGCCGGCATCGACCAGCTGCGGGAAGCTGATGACGAGGGCGACCATGATCAGCTGGATGACCACGAAGGGCACCGCACCCCAATAGATCTGTCCGGTGGTGATCCTCGCGATCTTCTTCCCTGTGATCTTGTCGATATAGTCGGACTTCGGCGCCACCGACCGCAGGAAGAACAGTGCAAAGCCGAAGGGCGGGTGCATGAAGCTGGTCTGCATGTTCACGCCCAGCAGCACGCCGAACCAGATCAGATCGATCCCCAGCTTGTCCGCCACCGGCCCCAGCAGGGGAACGATGATGAAGGCCAGCTCGAAGAAATCGAGAAAGAAGGCCAGGACGAAGACCAGGATGTTGCAGACGATCAGGAAGCCCAGTTGGCCACCCGGCAGGCCGGTCATCAGATGTTCGACCCACAGATCGCCATTGACGGCGCGGAACACCAGGCCGAACACCGTCGACCCGATCAGGATGAACAGCACGAAGGACGACAGCTTGGCGGTGGAATCCATCGCCTGCCGCATCAGTCCCCAGCCGAGCTTGCCCTTGGCGAGCGCCAGCAGGATGGCGCCGGCCGCGCCCATGGCGCCGCCCTCCGTCGGGGTGGCGATGCCGAGGAAAATGGTTCCCAGCACCAGGAAGATCAGCACCAGCGGCGGCACCAGCGAGGTGATGACCCGCAGCAGCAGCTTGGCGCCGCGCAGCGTGCGGGCCTCCAACGGCAGGGCCGGCACCGCCGCCGGGCGGATGATGCTGACCAGAAGGATATAGCCGGTATAGAGGCCGGTCAGCACCAGGCCGGGGATCAGGGCGCCGGCATACATGTCGCCGACGGACCGGCCGAGCTGGTCGGCCAGCACGATCAGCACCAGCGACGGCGGGATGATCTGGGCCAGCGTGCCCGACGCGGCGATGACACCCGTGGCAATGCGGCGGTCATAGCCATAGCGCAGCATGATCGGCAGCGAGATCAGTCCCATCGAGATGACCGAGGCCGCCACGACGCCGGTGGTCGCCGCCAGCAGCGCGCCGACGAAGATCACCGCATAGGCCAGACCGCCACGGATCGGCCCGAACAGCTGCCCGATGGTGTCGAGCAGATCCTCGGCCATGCCGGATCGCTCCAGGATAAGGCCCATGAAGGTGAAGAAGGGAATGGCCAGCAGCGTGTCGTTGCGCATGATGCCGAACACGCGTTCGGGCAAGGCCTGCATCAGCGCCGGGGTCAGCAGCCCCAGTTCGATGCCGACCAGGCCGAACACCAGACCGTTGGCAGCCAGGGCGAAGGCGACCGGGAAACCCATCAACAGGAACAACACCAGGGCACCGAACATGACCGGTGCCAAATTGGCGGATACGAACTCGACCATCTGGGGGGTGCTCCCGGTCCTTAGGAATGGCTGTGCATCTTCTCGCCCGGCTCGTCGCGATGGCCGGTGAGAAATGCGATGCGCTTGATCAGTTCCGACACACCCTGCGCGGTGAGCAGGAAGAAGCCGACAGGGACCAGGAGTTTAGCCGGCCAGCGGATCAGGCCGCCGGCATCGCTCGACATCTCGTTGGTCAGGAAGCTGTCCATGAACATCGGCCAGGACAGCACCATGATCAGGATCGTCATCGGGAACATGAAGACCAGGATGCCGAAGATGTCGACCCAGGCCTGCACCCGCCGGGAAAAACGGCCGAGGACGATGTCGATGCGGATGTGCTCGTTGCGCAGGAACGTATAGCCGGCGCAAAGCAGGAACACGGCCGAGAACAAGTACCATTGCAGTTCCAGCCACGCATTGGAGCTGGTGTTGAGCCCATAACGGACAACCGCATTGGTGGCACTGACGGCGACGGCGACCAGAACGAGCCAGTAGGCCAGCTTGCCGATGCCTTCGTTCACGGCATCGATCAGCCCGCTAAGTCTGAGCAGACCTGTCAAAGGAGAAACCTCCCTGTTGCGGGGGCGCGGCCGCGGCCGTCCCCTTTTGCTTTTGTTGCAGCCGCATGGGCGCGGCAGGACGCGACCCTCTCTCGGATCGAGGGTATACCAAAAGATAGGATTGAACGGGACTATTCCTTTCCCGCCCTCCACCGGCAAGGGCTACGTTGGAGCTACGTAGAATCCCGTAGTTTCGGATAACGGAGCTCCAGCTCTCTCCACCGTTACGTATCGGGAGGATGCGCATTTTGCGAAGTGCGCCCCGCATATTGCAAGGATCGGCACCGATTTCCGGGCACTGCACCGCTCATCGCAGCCGTTCAAGCTCTTGATTTCGAAGAATGGGTAAATTGCCCGGCCATTCGGTGTCCTTTGGTACGCATCTTGCTTTTATGCCGCCAAACGATCGGCAATCGCTTCTCTCGCCCACACCGCCAACGGCTGCGTTCGACTTGGCGCCATCGACCGGAGAACCCGGCTCGGGAGAAGCTTGGATACGGAGCACCCGCCATGGCATGGATTTCGAATATAACCGTCAAGTCCCGGACGTTCGCCGCGATCCTGACCATTCTGGTCTGCACCGTCGGCCTCGGGCTTTTCTCATTGAGCAGACTCTCGGCGATCAACACCGAGGCGGAGGACGTCCGGGACAACTGGTTGCCGTCGATCGTCGCGATCTCCCGGCTCTACACCACCTTCGACTTCTACCGCACCGTGGAGGGCGGCCACCTGATCGCGTCGACCGATGAGGATATGGCCAAGGAGGAACAGGCGCTTTCGGAAATCGCCGCCCGAATCGAGACACGTCGCCTCGACTATGAAAAGCTGCTGACGCCGGGCTGGGAAACCGAAACCTATCAGAAATTCATCAAGAGCTACCAGAATTACATGAAGATCAGCCGTGAACAGCTTCTGCCGCTGTCACGGAGCAACGACAATGAAGCCGCGGGCACCCTGTTCCGCGGCGCATCGCGGGATGAATTCCGCATATCGAAGGATATTCTCCAATCCCTCGTCGACTTCAACGCCACCGAAGGCAAGCGGTCGGCCGACCATGGCGAGGAGGTCTACCAGTCGAGCAAGCTGTGGGTCGCCGCCATCCTGGGCCTTGCCGTCGCCGTCGGCATCGGCGCGGCCTGGATGATCGTCGCCACCGTCCTGCGCCCGATCGAGGCGATCACCGCGGTGATGGGACGGCTCGCCAACCGGGACATGGCGGCTTCCATCGACGGTCTTTCCCGCGGCGACGAACTCGGCGCCATGGCCCGGGCGGTGCAGGTGTTCAAGGACGGCCTGATCGAAGCCGACCGCCTCGCCAAGGCGGAAGCCGCCGAACAGCAGGCCAAGGCCCGCCGCACCGAGGTGATCGAGCGGCTGCTGGCCGGCTTCGAAACCTCTTCCGGCGCCGCATTGCGCACGGTGGCCGCTGCCGCGTCGGAGCTGGATGCGACCGCCCATTCCATGTCGGCGATGGCGCAGCAGACCAGCACCCAGGCCACCGTCGTCGCATCGGCCGCCGAGCAGACCAGCGCCAATGTCCAGACCGTCGCCACCGCCACCGAGGAGATGGCCAGTTCAATCCGCGAGATCGGGAGCCAGATTTCCCGCTCCGCCGACATCGCCGGCAAGGCGGTGAACGAGGCGGCGCAGACCAGCAACGCGGTGCGCAGCCTGGCCGATGCCGCGCAGAAGATCGGCGAGGTGGTCGGTCTGATCACCGACATCGCCAGCCAGACCAACCTGCTGGCCCTGAACGCCACCATCGAGGCCGCCCGCGCCGGTGAGGCCGGCAAGGGCTTCGCCGTCGTCGCCAGCGAGGTCAAGAGCCTGGCCGGCCAGACCGCCAAGGCGACGGAGGAGATCGCCTCGCAGATCGGCGCCATCCAGCAGACCACCAACGGGGTGGTGAGCGCCATCGCCGGAATCGGCAGCACGATCGCCGGCATCAACGACATCACCACCGCCATCGCCGCCGCCATCGAGGAGCAGAGCGCGGCGACCATCGAGATCTCCCGCAACGTCCAGCAGGCGGCAGCCGGCACGCAGGAGGTCACCGGCAGCATCCTTCAGGTCACCCAGGCGGCGGGAGAGGCCGGCAACGCGGCCGGACAGGTCCTGGATGCTGCCGGAGAACTGTCGCAGCAGGCCGAACGCATGCGCCACGACGTGGAAACCTTCCTCAGCAACATCAAGGCGGCGTAAGGGCGCTACCCGGCCCCTTCCCCCTGCCCTCCAGTACGGATCCGGGCAGGGGGAAGGCCCCGTCCGGGGAAGATCATACGCCCGGGGAAGCTGACGTTCCCGTCAGCCCTCAGCATCCTCTTCCGGCGCGATCGCCGCAGGACGCCAACCATCCTCGCCCAGGCACTCCAGCGGGTGGAACTTCGCCTTGTAGGCCATCTTGCGGCTGTGGGCGATCCAATAACCGAGATAGACATAGGGCATGCCGGCCAGCCGCGCCCGTTCGATCAGCCCGAGGACCATGAAGGTGCCAAGGCTGCGTCGGTCCTGGGCCGCGTCGTAGAAGCTGTAGACCGCCGAATAGCCGTCGGACAGCCGGTCGGTCAGCATGCATCCCACCAGCTGCCCACGCTCGTCGCGCGCCTCCAGCAGGCCGGTGTCCGCCCTCCCCTCGTCCACCATGGCGGCGAAATCGCCCATCGCCATGCGGGCCATGTCGGAATCGCCGTGCCGTGAGTTCTGGTACAGCGCGAACAGCCGATACTGCTCCGACGTGGCATAGGCCGGCCGTTCGGCCAGCGTCAGACCGGCATTCAGCTTCAGCACCCGGCGTTGCGAACGCGACGGCAGGAAATCGGCGACCGGAACGCGCACCGGAACGCAGGCCTGGCAATTCGGGCAGACCGGCCGATAGACGATGTCGTGGCTGCGGCGGAAGCCGGCACGCGACAGGGTGGAGTTCACCTCGGTCGCATAGGGACCGATGAGCCGGGTGAACAGCTTGCGTTCGACACGCCCGGGCAGATAGGGGCAGGGCATCGGCCCCGACCGGAAGAATTGCTGCAAGGGGCGTTGCGGTGGCTGGATGACCGACATTCTGACCGACAACCACCGCGACTGTGGAAAGGGCGCGGGAGGGACATCGACGTCCCTCCCCGATACCCGAGCTTACTGCGACTGGCTCTGTACCGCCAGAGGCGGTTGGAAGCCGAAGAAGGCTTGCGCGATCTCCGTGGTGATGATGCTCAGCTGCAGCTGGATCCAGTCGAGATACTCGTGCAGCCCGTCGCGCAGCACCGCGTCGATCGGACGGGACAGCAAGGCGGCCAGCAGTTCGTCCACCCGCTCCATCGCCGCCGAACCGCCGCGCAGGTCATAGCGCGACCGCATCCGCGTCAGCACCCCGTCGATCTGGCGCACGCACATCACAACCGAACGCGGAAATCCCTCGTTGAACAGCATGAAGCCGGCGACGGTGGCCGGCGACATGCCGCGGGGATAGACGCGCCGGAAGGCATGGTAGCCGGCGGTGCAGCGCAGCACCGTCGTCCACTGGCTGACGTCCAGCGTCGACCCGACCTCGACCGGCGACGGCAGCAGCGTGTGGTACTTGATGTCGAGCAGGCGCGTGGTCTGGTCCGCCCGCTCGATATATTTGCCCATCTGGTAGAAGTACCAGCCCTGGTCGCGGTAGAAGGTGCCCTCGGTGATACCGGTGTGGGTCTGGCATTCCTCCTTGATCCAGGTGCAGACCTTGGACAGGTTCTGGGTCGCGACGTCCTTGACCGACATCTCCAGAAGCTTGTTGTGGAACACGTTGATCTGCGTCCACATCTCGGTCGAGATCCAGGGGCGCAGCGTCCGCGCGTTCTCCCGCGCCATCCGCATCATGGACAGCAGCGAGTTCCGGTTCTGCGGGTCGAACATGTAGTAATGGATCACCGCCTCGGCCGTCGGGCGGTCGTGGCGGCTGAAAAAGTCCTTCTCGTCCGCGTTCAGCTGGACGATCGAGAACCAGTTGGTTGCTCCGCGGGTGTCGCGCGCGAAGGTCTCGTGCACGTCCATGATGCGGGCCAGATTCTCGGCCCGCTCCATGTAGCGGGCCATCCAGAAAATGCACTCGGCGTAACGGGACAGCAGGTTCATGCCGCACCACCTTCCAGAACCCAGGTGTCCTTCGAGCCGCCGCCCTGGGACGAATTGACGATCAGCGTGCCCTTCTTCAGCGCCACGCGCGACAGGCCGCCGGGCAGGACCCAGCTGCTCTTGCCGGTGATGGCGAAGGGACGCAGATCGACGTGGCGCGGCTCGATGGCGTCGTCGCACACCGTCGGGCAGACCGACAGGTCGACGACCGGCTGGCTGATGTAGTTGGACGGGTCGGCCAGCAGCTTGGTCCGGCAGTCGTCCAGTTCGGCCTTGCTGGCACGCGGACCGATGGTGATGCCGTAGCCGCCGGCCTCGCCCACCGGCTTCACCACCAGATCGGCCAGATTGTCGAGCGTGTATTGCAGGGCGTCGGGCTCGCGGCAGATGCGGGTGTCGACGTTGGGGATGATCGGGTCCTGGTCCAGGTAATATTTGATCATCCGCGGGACGTAGCAGTAGACCGCCTTGTCGTCGGCGACGCCGGTGCCGATGGCGTTGGCCAGCGCGACATTGCCCTTGCGGTAGGCTTCCAGGATGCCGGGCACGCCCAGCAGGCTGTCGGGGTTGAAGGCCTTGGGATCGAGGAAGGCGTCGTCGAGCCGGCGGTAGATCGAATGGACCGGGGCCAGACCGTTGGTCGTCTTCATGTAGACGCGGTCGTTGTCCACCACCAGATCCCGGCCCTCCACCAGCGGCACGCCCATCTCGCGCGCCAGGAAGATATGCTCGAAATAGGCGGAGTTGTAAGTACCTGGCGACAGCAGCACCACCTGCGGGTCGTCGACACCGGATGGTGCGATCTCCACCATCGCATCCAGCAGCTTGTGGCCATAATTGTCCACCGGCCGGATGCCGATGTCCTGCATCAGGTCGGGGAAGACCCGCTGCATCATATGACGGTTCTCCACGACATAGGACACGCCGGACGGCACGCGCCCGTTGTCCTCCAGCACGCGGAAGGTCCCGAAGCGGTCGCGCACCAGATCGGTGCCCATGATGTGGATGTAGGTGTCGAAAGGAACGTCCACCCCGATCATCTGCGGGCGGAAGTTATGGTTGCCCTCCACCAGGTCCCGCGGGATCACGCCGTCCTTCAGGATCTTCTGGTCGTGATAGATGTCGTGCAGGAACAGGTTCAGCGCGGCGACGCGCTGCTTGACGCCGGCCTCCAGATGCGACCATTCCGGCGCGGAGATCACGCGCGGGATGACGTCGAACGGCAGGATGCGGTCGACGGCGTCCTTGTCGGAATAGACGATGAAGGTGATGCCGAGATTGTAAAGCTCCCGCTCGGCGTCCTGCGCCCTGCGGCGCAATTCGTCGAAGTTGAGCGCGGCCAGCCGCCGTCGGATCAGCGCCGTATGTTCGGCCGGCAAATCCATGGATCCGAACAGTTCATCGAAGTACAGCCCGGGATCATAGGATGACAAAAGGTCGGACGGTTTGCCCTCGGGTACGCTCACAGACTCCCCCGCGCTTGTATCTGACCGATCATCGCGGGCCGGGCGGCATCGCCCCGGCCATGTCGCTTTGTGCAAGAAGTATGACCCATCGCCGCGCGCTTTGAACAGGGGCAAACGCGCGGCCTGTTGTGCGACGCAATGGCAAAGCAAGAATTCGGACGCCGGCACCTTATGAAATTAGCGCTAAAGTACCGGCGGCCGTGAAGCCCTATCGTGCTTTGGTCGTGGCGGGGGCTGTGACGGGCGCGCCGCCGCCGCCGGACTGGCCGCCCGTCGCCGGGGCGGCCTGGGTTTCGCGCAGCAGGACCATGGTGATCCGGCGGTTGCGCGGGCTGTTCGGCTGGTCGGCGACCAGCGGATCGCGGTCCGCCTTGCCGACGACGTCCTGGATCCGCAACGGGTCGACACCGCCGGACAGCAGGGCGCGGCGGGTGGCGTTGGCCCGCTCCGTCGACAAATCCCAATTGTCCCGGCCGGAGCCGGACGAAAAGGGCGTGGAGTCGGTATGGCCGCTGATCGACAGCTTGTTGGGCAGCTTGGACAGGGCCTTGGCGACCTGCTGCACCAGTTGGCGGGTCTGCGGATACATCTGGCCGGAGCCGCCGGGGAACATCGAGACGCGGTCCTGGTCGACGATCTGGATCCGCAAGCCCTCGGGCGTCTGGTCGATCATCAGGTTCTGGGCCAGCGGTTCCAGTTCCGGCACCGACTGGATGGCCTGGCGGATCTCGGTGGCGGCCTGCTGGAACTGGCGGGCCTCCTTGGCGGCGCCCTGCAGGCTCTCCATCGCCTCCTTCACCCGCTCGGCGAAGTCGGACAGCTTCTCGCCCGGCTTCTGGCCGGGGATGCCGAGCTGCTTGGCGAGTTCCTCCATCCGTTTCTGGAACTCGGCGCGGGTCTCGTTCTGCTTCTGGTCGGCAATATCCGCCGAGGCGTTGGTATTGGCGGCGGCGTCGGCGCTGCCGCCGGGCTGGCCCTGGCCGGCGGCGCCCTGGCCGGGGCCGTTGGCCGACTCCGTCGGGTCGTCGGCATCGTCGGTCTGCTGCGACGAATAGCCGGGCGGTCCCGACACCGGAACGTCGGCCGACATCGGCGAGCTGGGGGAGATCTGGGCGCCCGGCACCGTGATGGTCTTGCCGCCCAGCATGCCGCCGGAACCCGACTGCTCGCGGCTGACCGAGACGGGCGAGAAATAGTCGGCGATGCCCTTGCGCTGGTCGGAGGTGGTGACGTTCAGCAGCCACAGCAGCAGGAAGAAGGCCATCATCGCGGTCACGAAGTCGGCATAGGCCACCTTCCAGGCGCCACCATGGTGGCCGCCGTGCCCGCCCTTCTTCTTCTTGATGATGATCGGCCGCTCGTTGCCGCCGGTGTTCCCGCTCATGCCCTGGCCGTAGCGATTGGTCCGCGGCCCGAGGGCCGATTCCTGCGCGCCGCATCGCCCCGGAGGCGGAAGCCGTCTGCTGCCGCCGAACCCTGCCCGGGTTTCATTAACATCCGTTTAACGACGTTGTCAGGGTCGGAGATGCGGCTTGCACCGGGAGGCATGCTGGATTAATTCCCGGTATCTTCCACCTTGTGTGTCATCTTCACGGCCCTTGGGCCGATACGATACGCCCCCGCCCCTATCGTCTCCGGTCCGTACCCCACCCAGCCCATGCCACAGGACGTCATGACCACCGACCAGCCGATCGATCCCCTTGCGTTCCGCTCCGCCCTCGGCTGCTTCGCCACCGGGATCGCCGTCATCACGACCATCGCGCCCGACGGGCTGCCGCTGGGGGTCACGGTGAATTCCTTTTCTTCGGTGTCGCTCGACCCGCCGCTGGTGCAGTTCTGCCTGGGCCGTGCGGCGATGTCCTTCGACGCCTTCAACGCGGCGCCGCATTTCGCCGTCAACATCCTGGCGGCCGACCAGGAGGATCTGTCCAACCGCTTCTCCCGCCGCGACCAGCAGGAACGCTGGGCCGGGCTGGAAACCACCACCGGCCGCGGCGGCGTCCGCCTGCTGACCGGTTGCCTCGCCACGCTGGAATGCGACCGCGAGCATCTGCTGGACGGCGGCGACCATGTCATCGTGCTGGGCCGCGTGCGCAACCTGACCGCCCGCGAGGACGGCGAGCCGCTGCTGTATTTCCGCGGCCGCTACGCCCGGCTGGGATAAGGCGGCGCCCTGCCCCGCCCCCTTGCCCCCTGCCCTACCCCGCCGCCCGGTGCAGGTCGCGGCCGGTCAGATGGATGTTGGCGTCGGGGTCGAGGGCGCGGGCCATGATGCGCTGCTCGGCCGCGCGCTCGACCAGGGAGCGGTTCATGCAGACCTGCTGAACCGCCTCGTCCGGCTTGGGGGTGTGGCCGACGATGCCCTGCAGGGTGCGGCGGGTGACGAAGACCCGGCCCTGGTACTCCCCGACCTGCACCGCGAGCTCCACCGCGTCGGCCTCCTCGTTCCAGATGGGATCGTCGGGGAACAGGAAGATCGGCATCGCGTCCTCGGTCGGTGGAGATCAGGTCAAGACGGCATCACTTCAGGACATAGGTGATATCATAGCCGCTGCGTTTGAAGCGCGTCTTCAGCAGCGTGCCGTCCGCCGCGAACCACAGGTCACGCTCGACGTCGCCATCGATGCGGTGATGCGCGGCCTCAACCGGCTTGCCGCCGGCCTCCACCGTTTCGGTCCCGACCTTGTGCGCCGTGACCTTGTAGGGAGCGCCGTCGATCACCGACAGCAGCTGACCGTACTTCAGAACCTCGGGCGTCCACAGGGTCAACGGCAGCGTTGCCGCCGGCACCAGCTGCGTCTTGCCGTCGACGGTCAGGCGGTAGCCGCCGGCCTCGCGGGCCATGTCGATCTTGTGCGGGGTGCCGTCGTCGTCGGTGCTCGCGATCATCGACTCCAGCATCCCGCCCTTCCACAGCTCTTCGCGCTTGTGGTCGTAGCGGAAGTTGATGAACAGCACCTTCACCCGCGTGGTGGCGGTGACGGTCACCTTGCTGCGGTCTCCCTGCGGTTCGACCGTCACCTGTTCGGTGCCGATGGGATCCTCGCCCATCAGGATCCGGTAGGTCAGCGTCCGGGCACCGCCCTGCGCCGCGGCGGGGCCGCACGGGACCGTCAGCAGGACGGCGGGCATCAGGGCAGCAAACAGGGTGGCGCGTTTCGCGCGCGTCATGGTCATCGGCGTTTCCTCCCGGTTCGGTGTGCCGGCTTCGGGGTTGTCCGCGGCTCTTGCCGGCCGCTCAGTCGTCCAGCAGCTGGGCCAGCTTCATCGCCACGCCCATCGAGCCTTCGACCTTCAGCTTGCCCATGGTGAAGGCCAGCATCGGGTTCAGCTTGCCATTGATCAGCTTCGACAGGTTTTCCGGCGAGATGCGGATGGTGCAGTCGGCCTCCGCGTCCTCCCGGCTGATGTCGATCGGATTGGCGCGGGCATCGACCCGGATCACATCGCCCTCCTTGCCCAGCAGGAAGCGGACGGAGGCGTTGAGCCCCCGCAGGTCGGCGCTGCGGCTGCGCATTTCCTGGAGAATGTCGTCGACCATGAAAGCGGAACCTCGTGATTGTTCGTAGGACCGTCTTGACAGTAGGCGCGCATTACGTTTACGTCAACGTCATAACGAAAGCGTTTCAGACGCCGGCCGACAGGCGATCCGGAACGCGCCATCGCCGAGGGGAGCGAATCCATGCCCGAGCCGCTTGCGCAAAGCGCCCACCAGCAGAGCGCCAACCCGCACACCGCCGACACCCGACCGGCCGATACCGGTCCCGATCATCCCTGGCTGGCCCGTTACCCGGCCGGCATCGCCTGGGACCAGTCCTTCGCGCCGATGCCCCTGCACATGCTGTTCGAGGAGGCGGCGGGCCGCTATGCCGACCGCCCCTGCCTGGACTTCCTGGGCCGCCGCTACAGCTATGCCGAGGTGCTGGATCTGGTGAACCGCGCCGCCCGCGGCTTCCAGGATCTGGGGGTCGGGCCGGGGGTGCGGGTCGGCCTGTGCCTGCCCAACTGCCCGACCTACGTCATCTCCTATTTCGCGGTGCTGAAGGCCGGCGGCACCGTCGTCAACTACAACCCGCTCTATGTCGAGCGCGAGTTGGAGCACCAGATCACCGACTCGCAGACCGAGATCATGGTGACGCTGGACCTGAAGCAGATCTACCCGCGCGTCGCCGCGATGCTGGATCGCACGCCGCTGAAACGCATCGTCGTCTGCCGGATGCCGACCATCCTCCCGGCGGTGAAGGGCGCGCTGTTCCGCGTCCTCAAGCGCAGCGAGATCGCGGAGGTGCCACGCGACGGCCGACATGTCGACTTCGACGGCCTGCTGACCAACGGCGGCCTACGCCCGGTGCGCATCGACGGGCTGCGCGACGTGGCGGTGCTGCAATACACCGGCGGCACCACCGGCGTGCCCAAGGGCGCCATGCTGACCCACCACAACCTGCTGTCCAATGCCCGGCAGGTGCTGGCCTGGTTCCCCGACGTGGCGCTGGGACAGGAACGGGTCCTGGCGGTGCTGCCCTTCTTCCATGTCTTCGCCATGACGGTGGTGCTGAACATGGGGCTGGCCTGCGGCGCCGAACTGGTCATGCTGCCGCGCTTCGACACCGAGCAAGTGCTGAAGACCATCGCCAGGCGCAAGCCGACGCTCGTCCCCGGCGTGCCGACCATGTACAAGGCGCTGCTGGGCCATCCCCGGGCCGCGCGCTATCCGATGACCTCGATCCGCTATTGCATCAGCGGCGGCGCGCCGCTGCCGACCGAACTGAAACGCCAGTTCGAGACTGCCACCGGCTGCGTGCTGATCGAGGGGTACGGCCTGTCGGAAGCCTCGCCGGTCTGCGCCGCCAACCCGCTGAACGGGGTCAACAAGGAAGGCTCCATCGGCCTGCCGCTGCCCGGCATCGCCATCGAGATCCGCGACCTGGAGGATCCGTCGCGCAAGCTCGGCATCGGCGCCAAGGGGCAGGTCGCGGTCTCCGGGCCCAACGTCATGGCCGGCTATTGGGGCCGGGCGGAGGAAAGCGACCGCACGGTGGTCGACGGCTTCCTGCTGACCGGCGACGTCGGCACGATGGACGGGGACGGCTACGTCTTCCTGCTCGACCGGCTGAAGGATCTGATCATCTGCAGCGGCTACAACGTCTATCCCCGCGTGATCGAGGAGGCGATCTACCAGCATCCGGACGTGGTCGCGGTCTGCGTCATCGGCCTGCCCGACGATTACCGCGGCCAGACGCCGAAGGCCTTCGTGCAGACGAAACCGGACTCCTCCCTGACGGCGGAGGCGTTGCGCGACTTCCTGCGCGACAAGATCTCCCGCATCGAGATGCCGACGGCCATCGAGTTCCGCGAGGAGCTTCCCAAGACCGCCGTCGGCAAGCTGTCGAAGAAGGAGCTGGTCGCCGAGGCGCAGCGGGCGCTGGCGCAGGATGCCGCCTCGAAGGGAGGATGACCCGGCCTCGCGCCTTCCCGCCGGACCGGACCTATGGGGAAGCCTTATCACGCGACGGCAGCTGTGCTACCAAACGGCAGGCGCATTGTGCCGGACGCGAACAAAAGGTTCTCCCAGGGATGGAACAGCTCTACACGGTCAACCAGCTTGCGGAAGAGCTGGGCATCACCCCGCGGGCCCTGCGCTTCTACGAGGTCAAGGGGCTGCTGGCGCCCAACCGCGTCGGCAACAACCGGGTCTACACCAAGCGCGACCGTGCGCGGCTGAAGCTGATCCTGCGCGGCAAGCGTCTGGGCTTCTCGCTGGCGGAAATCCGCGAGTATCTCGACCTCTACACCGTGAATGGCGGAGTCGAGCAGCAGCGGAACCTGTTGAAGCGGGTGCAGAAGCGGCTGAAGGACCTCGCCCAGCAGCGCGAAGACCTGGAGGCCACCGTGCATGAACTGCGCGAGATCGAGGACCAGGTCACCAACACCCTGGCCGGGCTGAAGACGGCTATCGCCGACACCACCAAGGACAGCTGACCGGCCCGCCCCTTCGCGCTCCGGCCGGCCGCAATCGAGGATCGGAGCATGAGGGGAACAGGACATCGGCCGACGCACGCGGCTTCCGGTGCCATCCGGGCGGCTGGTGACGCGGCCGGCGGATCGGGAGAACGGGCATGACCCTGATCTTCCGCCTGCTGGCGGTGCTGGCCGCCGCCATCTTCGCTGCGCTGCGCGGCCGCCGCACCGGGCTTCTGGCGCCCTCGACCCTGCGCTTCCGGGTCTGGCCGACCGATCTCGACATCAATCTGCACATGACCAACGCGCGCTATTTCAGCGTGATGGATCTGGGCCGGACCGACCTGATGATCCGCGTCGGGCTGGGGCCGGCGATCCTGCGCAACCGCTGGCAGCCGGTGCTCGGCGGCGCCACCATCCGCTACCGCCGCCCGCTGCCGCCGTTCCGGCGCTTCACCCTGGTCAGCCGGGTGCTGTGCTGGGACGAGAAATACATCTTCATCGAACACCGCATGGAAACACGGAGCGGGCTGGCGGCGCTGGCCGTCGTCCAGGGCGCCTTCGTCGGCAGCACGGGGGTCGTCGCCCCGGCCGAGGTGCTGGCCGCGCTGGGCACCGCCACCGCCTCCCCGCCCATCCCCGAGACGGTCGCGGCCCTGCGCGGGCAAAGCCCGGCCACCGCCTGAACGGCCAGGAAAAAACACCATTCCAGAGGAGAAACGCCGCCATGAAGCTGCTGGTGCCCGTCAAGCGGGTCGTCGACTACAACGTGAAGATCCGCGTGAAGGCGGATGGCAGCGGCGTCGAGACCGCCAACGTGAAGATGAGCATGAACCCCTTCGACGAGATCGCCGTCGAAGAGGCGGTGCGGCTGAAGGAGGCCGGCACGGCGACCGAGATCGTCGTGGTGTCGGTCGGACCGGCCCAGGCCCAGGAAACCTTGCGCACCGCGCTCGCCATGGGGGCCGACCGCGCCATCCTGGTGCAGACCGACGGGGCGACCGAGCCGCTGGCGGTCGCCAAGGTCCTGAAGGCGCTGGTCGACAAGGAGGCGCCGGGGCTGGTCATCCTCGGCAAGCAGGCGATCGACGACGATTGCAACCAGACCGGCCAGATGCTGGCCGCCCTGCTCGGCTGGGGCCAGGGCACCTTCGCCTCCAAGGTCGTCGCCGGTGAGGGCACGGTCGCGGTGACGCGCGAGATCGACGGCGGGCTGGAGACGGTCGAGTTGAAGCTGCCGGCGGTGGTGACAGCCGATTTGCGGCTGAACGAGCCTCGTTACGCCTCGCTGCCCAACATCATGAAGGCGAAGAAGAAGCCGCTGGAGACGGTCACGCCCGACGCGCTCGGCGTCGACGTGACGCCGCGGCTGACGACCTTGAAGGTGGTCGAGCCGCCCAAGCGCAAGGCCGGCATCAAGGTCGCCGACGTCGCTGCCTTGGTCGATAAGCTCAGGACCGAAGCGCGGGTGATCTGAGGGGAGAGGTCGCCCCATTGCCCCCTCCCCATCCCTCCCCCGCTTCGCGGGAGAGGGGGTAGGACGCTTGCCGGCGTGAATTGTTCGCGCAGCGGCGGCAGTCCCCTCTCCCGTGAAACGGGGGAGGGTTAGGGAGGGGGCATCCGCAGCCGACACTCCTCCACACCATCCGCCAAGCTCCGCCACCAAAGGACCCGCCCCATGCCCATCCTGATCCTCGCCGACCACGACAACGCCAGCCTCAAGCCCGCCACCGCCCATGCGGTGACCGCCGCCGCCGAGATCGCCAAGGGGCTCGGTTCCGACATCCATGTCCTGGTCGCCGGCAGCAACGCCGCGTCCGCCGCGGACGCCGCCTTCAGGCTGGACGGCGTCGCCAAGGTGCTGCTGGCCGACGATGCCGCCTACGGGCATGCCCTGGCCGAACCGCTGGCGGCGCTGCTGGTGTCGCTCGCTCCCGGCTACGGCCATATCCTCGCCGCCGCCACCTCGACCGGCAAGAACGTGCTGCCGCGGGTCGCGGCGCTGCTCGACGTGGCGATGATCTCCGACATCACCGCGGTTGTGTCGGCCGACAGCTTCGAGCGGCCGATCTATGCCGGCAACGCCATCGCCACCGTGCGATCCGCCGATCCGGTGAAGATCCTCACCGTCCGCACCACCGCCTTCGAGGCCGCCGGCTCCACCGGCGCCGGCGCCCCGGTCGAGCCGGTCGCCGCGGTGGCCGACCCCGGCCTGTCGGGCTTCGTCTCGGCCGAGCTGTCGAAGTCGGAGCGGCCGGAACTGACCAGCGCGCGCATCGTCGTGTCGGGCGGGCGCGGCATGCAGTCGGGCGAGAATTTCCCGCTGCTGGAGGCGCTGGCCGACAAGCTGGGCGCTGCCGTCGGTGCGAGCCGTGCCGCCGTCGATGCCGGCTTCGTGCCGAACGACTATCAGGTCGGGCAGACCGGCAAGATCGTGGCACCCGACCTCTACATCGCCGTCGGCATCTCGGGCGCGATCCAGCATCTGGCCGGCATGAAGGACAGCAAGGTCATCGTCGCCATCAACAAGGACGAGGAGGCGCCGATCTTCCAGGTCGCCGATTACGGCCTCGTCGCCGACCTGTTCAAGGCCGTGCCGGAACTGCGGCAGGCACTGTGATCCAGGGGGCTGGACCCGATCCCATATGGATTTGGGCCCCACGGGTCCGGCCTGTTGGCCCTTGCCGCGGCCGGCCGGCTGTTCTATCGCTGGCGGCACAGCAACCCGACAGCGGCAGGACGCCATGAGCATCGACGGCATCACCGGACTGAACCATCTGGTCATTGCGACCCGCGACCTGGACGCGGCGCGCGATGCCTACGGCCGGCTCGGCTTCACGGTCACGCCGCGCGGTCACCACACCCAGCTGAAATCCGCCAACCACACCGTCCTCTTCCCGACCGGCACCTATCTGGAACTGCTGGGCATCGAGGAACAGAGGCTGGTCAACGCCCATTACAGCGCCTTCCTGCGCCAGCGCGAGGGCATCGCCGCCATCGCCCTGAAGACCCCCGATGCGCGCGCAGCCGCCGGCCCGCTGGCCGCAGCAGGCTTCCCAACCACCGAACCGGTCGATTTCGGCCGCCCGGTCACGCTTCCCGAAGGCACGCGCGACGCCAGCTTCACCATCGCCCAGATCGACCCTGCCGCCACCCCGGCCGGCCGCGTCTTCCTGTGCCAGCACCACACGCCGGAGCTGGTCTGGCGGGCGGATGCAATGGAGCACGCCAACGGCGCCGCCGGGCTGGAAGCGCTGGTGGTCGCCGCCGCCGACCCTGATGCGGTGGCCGCGGCCTTCGCCCGCCTGCTGGGCGGCACGGTGAGCGAGCGCGGCGCCGCCCGTGTGGTGGAACCGGCACAGCCGGGCAATGGTCAGGTTCCCGTGCTGGTCGCCACCCCCGACCGGCTGCACTGGGCCTGGACCGCCGACCCGGCCTTCGCCACCCCGCCGCCCTTCGTCGCCGGCTTCGTGCTGCGCGTCGCCGACCCGGTCCGCACGCAGCAGGCCCTGCAGAAGAGCAAGTTCCCGACCGTGGTCGGCAACGGCGTGCTGCGGGTGAATTCGTCCAGCGCCTGCGGCGCGATGATCGCCTTCGCCCAGGATTTCGACCTCGATGCGCTGATCCCCTGACCGCCATGCCGCCGGTGGCCGTCACGCAACCGTCTGGCGGTCACGCGCCACCGGCTCCAGCGCCTCGGCCACGGCGCGGCGCAGGTCGGCGGCGATGACCGGCTTGTGCATGACCCGGAAGTTGCCGGCTTCGGCCTCCAGCGCGCGGGCGGGGGCGGTGTCGCCGGTCACCAGGATGCCCGGCAGGATGCGGCCCAGCGCCAGCCGGACCTCCCGGATCGCCTCCGTCCCGGTCCGACTCTCGCGTAGGCGGTAGTCGGCGACGATCAGGTCCGGCGCCGGCCCGCGGTGGGCGAGGTCGAGCGCCTCGGCGCAGGATTCTGCGGCCAGCACCGTGTAACCCCATTCGACCAGCATGGCCCGCAGCCCCTCGCGGACGATCCCGTCATCCTCGATCACCAGAACCGTGGTGGCGAAGGCCGGGCGCGGGGCCGCGGCCGGCACCGCGGCCTTCACGGCCGGCGGCGGGGCCAGCGGCACCTCCACCGAAAAGACCGAGCCATGACCGGGGGTGGAGCGAACCGTCACCGGATGGCCGAGCATCACCGACAGCCGCCGCACCACCGCCAGCCCGAGCCCGAGCCCCTGGTCGCGGTTGCGGCTGGCGTTGCCGACCTGGACGAACTCCTGGAAGATATCCTCCTGCTGGTCGGCGGGGATGCCGATGCCGGTGTCCCACACCTCGATCCGCAGGGTACCGCCGCGGCGGCGGCAGCCGATCAGGATGCGCCCCCTGTCGGTGTAGCGCAGCGCGTTCTCCACCAGATTCTGCAGGATGCGGCCAAGCAGCATCGGGTCGCTGCGCACATGGGCATGGCAAGGCACGATGTGCAGCAGCAGCCCCTTCTGGATGGCGACCGGCCGGCTGTTGGCGGCGACGCGCTCCATCACCTCGGTCAGGGCGAAGACCTCCATCTCCGGCACAACGGCGCCGGCCTCCAGCCGGGACACGTCGAGCAGCCCGTCGAGCAGCATCTTCAAGGCCCCCAGCGCCCGGTCCATGGTGCCCAGGACGTTGCGTGTCATCCCGTCGGTGATCCGGCTGGACAGCACCTCCATCAGCAGCATCAGCGACTGCACCGGTTGGCGCAGGTCGTGGCTGGCGGCAGCGAGGAACTTCGACTTGGCGATGTTGGCGCGGTCGGCCTCCCGCCGGGCCTCGGTCAGGGCGGACTGGGCACGCTTGTGCTCGGAGATGTCGCGGACCGTGGCGATCAGGCTGACCAGCCGATTGTCGTGGTCGCGCACCGGCGAGGCGCTCAATTCCAGGCAGCGCCCCCCCTCCGGTCCGTCGCCGGCCCGGGACAGTTCCACCCGCGCGTCGCGGCCGACGACGATGGCGTCGCGCAACGGCTGCAAGGCCGCCCGGTCCCTGGTCGCCCGTTCCAGCGCGGTCAAGGCGCCGCTGCCCATCAGGGCGGAGGATGGCGTGCCGAGCAGGCGCTCCAGGGCCGGGTTCACATAGACGATCGGCATGCCCGCCTGCGTGGCGTCGGCGACCATGATGCCGTCGTTGCTCCATCCCAGCGCCCGGTTGCGGACGCGCAGGGCGCGGTCGGCATGCCGGCGCCATTGCAGTTCGACGATGAAGGCGATGACGAACAGCAGGATCACCACCGTGGTGGCGACCGCCCAGCCGATATAGAGCCGCGCATTGTCGCGCCAGGGGCCGAACACCGTCTCGACCGACAGGCCGACGATGGCGACCACAGGATAGTCCGGGGCCGAGCGGTAGGCCAGGATGCGCTCCACCCCGTCCACCGGGCTGCGCATGCGCATGTGGCCGATCGGGCTTTGCTTCAGCGCCTGCCACACCTCGGCATTGGCAAAGCCGCGCCCGGAGACCGCAAGTGTTCCGACATTGCGGGCGATGATCGTTCCGTCCGGCCGCAGCAAGGTCGCAACGCCGTCGGGCGGCATCCCCAGCACCCGGTAATAGCGCTGGAAGGCTTCGGCCGGGATATCCGCGACGGCGATTCCGGTGAAGGAGCCATCGTCGCCCTCCAGCCGCCGCGACACCGGGATCAGCAGATCCTGGGTTTCCGACGAGACATAGGGCACGCCGATCACCAGCCCGCGCGGCGCGGCGTCGCGGGCGATGCGGAACTCGTCCCGGTCGGTGACGGTGCCCTGGAAGGTGGCGCGCCCCGCCCCCATGGTCAGCAGCCCGCCGGAATCATAGACGCGCACGCCGACCACCAGCCCCTCTTCGAAAGCACGGCGGGAATCCAGGCGCATCGCGCGGTTGCGTTCGGTGTTGGCGATCAGGTCGAGCAGCAGGTCGTCGACCCTGCGGAAGGTCGAGATCGCATGCTCCTCAACCAGGCGTGCGAGCACGGCGGTCTTCTCATGGGCGCTCAGGTCGAGCAGCCGCTCTTCCCGGTCCAGGCGATCGAGCAGAATCCACCAGAGCGCGGCGATGGCGAGCGCCACCGCCAATGCCGGCAGGACGAGGCGGCCGCCGAACCCGGAAAAAAGCCAAAGCGCCCGCTTCACGTGTTCCCCGAACGCTGTGGATCGTCCGCCTGCCGCATCCGCCGGCAAGGAGTGGATGGAGGCGACAGGCGACGCAAGAATGCCGCAACGGGCGTGGCGACGCAACAACGTTACCGGCAAAGTGGCAACGCAACAATGTTGCTCCACCCTTGAGCACAACCTGCGCAAATGACGCAAGCCGGTGGCATCGCCTGTCGCGGGCAAGCCGAAAAGCCGCCTTTCCGCCGACCCCGGCGCCGGCTATACCGCGGTGATGAGCTTTGCCCGCGCCATCGCCACCGTCGGCGGCCTGACCCTGCTGAGCCGGCTGGCCGGATTCGCCCGCGACATCCTGACCGCGTCGGTGCTGGGTGCCGGTCCGGTCGCGGATGCCTTCTTCGTCGCGCTGAAGCTGCCGAACCTGTTCCGCCGCCTGTTCGCGGAGGGCGCGTTCGGCGTCGCCTTCGTCCCGCTCTTCGCCGCCGAACTCCAGACCCGCGGCAGGGCCGCCGCCATCCGCTTCGCGGAAGAGGCGCTGGCCATGCTGATGGCCGTGCTGCTGCCCTTCACCCTGGCCGCGGTCGCCGCCATGCCCTGGCTCATGCACGGCCTCGCCCCCGGCTTCGTCGACGAGCCGGCGAAGTTCGCCCTGGCGGTGGACATGGCCCGGCTGACCTTTCCCTATCTGGCGCTGATCTCCCTGGTGGCGCTGCTGGGCGGCGTGCTGAACGCGCTGGACCGCTTCGGTCCCTTCGCCGCCGCCCCGATCGCCTTCAACCTGACGCTGGTCGCGGCGTTGCTGACCGCCCCGCGTCTGGGGTTCGAGCCCGGCATCGCCATGGCCGCCGCGGTCACGCTGTCGGGTGCGGTGCAGGTCGGGTGGATGGCCTGGGCCTGCCGCGGCGCAGGCGTGGTCCTGCGCCTGCGCACACCGCGGATGACCGGCGGCGTGCGACGGCTGTTCCGGCTCGTCGGGCCGGGCGCGCTGGGGGCCGGCGTCATGCAGATCAACCTGTTCCTGAACATCGTGCTGGCATCGCTGCTGCCGTCGGGGGCGGTGTCCTTCCTCTATTACGCCGACCGGCTGAACCAGATGCCGCTGGGCGTCATCGGCATCGCCATCGGCACCGCGCTGCTGCCGGTGCTGGCCCGCCATGCCGCGGCCGGCGACGAGCGGATGGTCCGCCACTATCTGAGCCGCGCCCTGGAGTTCAGCCTGCTGCTCGGCCTGCCCGCCGCCGTCGCGCTGGGGATCGCCGGGCGGCCCATCGTCGCCGTGCTGTTCGAGCGCGGCGCCTTCGGACCGCAAGAGGCGCACGCCACGGCGATGGCGCTGGCCGCCTATGCGGTCGGCATTCCCGCCTATGTGATCGCGAAGTCGTTGAACGCCGCCTTCTTCGCCCGTCACGACACGGTGACGCCGGTGCGGGTCGCCATCATCGTCACGGTGGCGACCGCCGTGCTGGCGCTGGCGCTGATGCCCTGGCTGGGCCATGTCGGCATCGCGCTGTCCACCGGGCTGACCGCCTGGCTGGACGTGGCTTTGCTGGTGGCTGCGATGCGCAAGCGCGGGATGTTCGACCTGGACGGCCGGCTGAAGCGCCGCGCCCCGCGCATCGCCGTCGCGGCGGTGGGCATGGGGGCGGCGCTGCTGCTGGGCGACGCGCTGCTGGCCCCCTGGCTCGCCGCGCCCGCGACCGCGGTGCGCTTCGCCGCGCTGGCGCTGCTGGTGGCCGGCGGCACCGCCGCCTTCGGCGCGCTGGCGGTGGTTCTGGGCGGAGCCAGCCCGGACGATCTGAAGGCGATGCTGAGCCGCACCCCCTCTCCCGCCGGGGGAGAGAGCGTCCCGTGATGCATGGCTTCCCCCCCTTGACGACGGTCATAGCCGGTCGTACAAGCGGTTCTACGTGGTGATTTGGTCGACCGGCTTGCGGGCCACGTAAAACAACCCGCTAAAAAGGTCCGAGCCGCGTCCGCGCCTCGACCCGAACGGTCGGGGCGTTTTTTGTTTGCGGCCGGCCTCGCCCCACCGGCGTTCATCAGGGGAGAGTTGCGGAATGTCGCGCACCGATCATCGCAATCCGAACGTCGCGGGGCTGCGCCCGCGGTCCAAGCTGGTCCATGGCGGCATCCGCCGCTCGCAATTCGACGAGACCTGCGAGGCGCTGTACCAGACCTCCGGCTTCGTCTACGGCTCGGCGGAGGAGGCGGAGAACGCCTTCGCCAACGATGGCTCGCGCCACGTCTATTCGCGCTTCCGCAACCCAACCTCGGCGATGTTCGAGGACCGGCTGGCGGAATATGAGGGCGCCGAATGGGCCTATGCCACCTCCAGCGGCATGGCAGCGGTGCATGGCGCGCTGATGAGCGGCCTTCGCACCGGCGACCGGGTGGTGGCGCCTCGCTCCCTCTTCATCTCCTGCTACTGGATCGTCAAGGAGCTGTGCAGCCGCTTCGGCATCGAGTCGGTGTTCGTCGACGGCACCAACCTTGCGGAGTGGGAAGAGGCGCTGTCCAAGCCGACCAAGGCGGTCTTCCTGGAAACTCCGTCCAACCCCGGCCTGGAAGTGGTCGATCTGGAGGCGGTCTGCGCGCTCGCCCACAAGGCGGGCGCCGTGGTCATCGCCGACAACGCCTTCGCCACCCCGGTCCTCCAGCGCCCATTCGAGTTCGGCGCCGACGTCGTCATCTATTCGGCGACCAAGCACATCGACGGCCAGGGCCGCTGTCTGGGCGGTGTCATCCTCGCCAAGGACAGGAAGTACGGCGTGGACGTCATCCATCCCTTCCTGCGCCACACCGGCCCGACCATCTCCCCCTTCAACGCATGGCTGCTGCTGAAAGGCATGGAGACGCTGGAGCTGCGCGTCCACGCCCAGTCGGCCGCGGCGCTCCAGGTCGCCGAGTTCCTGGAGAGCCACCCCAAGGTGGCCCAGGTGCTCTACCCGCTGCTGCCCAGCCACCCGCAGTACGATCTGGTGCGCAAGCAGATGACCGGTGGCGGCAACATGCTGTCGGTCTTCCTGAAGGGCGGCAAGACCGAGGCGTTCAACGCGCTGAACGGCCTGCGGATGGTGATGATCTCCAACAATCTGGGCGATTCGAAGAGCCTGATCACCCACCCAGCCACCACCACCCATTCCAAGCTGACGGACGAGGAAAAGGCCGCCGCCCGGATCGAGCCCGGCCTGCTCCGCCTGTCCGTTGGTCTGGAGGATCCCCAGGACATCATCGAAGATCTCGACCGCGCGCTTGCCGAGGCGTAAAGATCGTACCGGAACCTTATGCTGCAGTGCAGCGTTGAGGCTGACACCACAGCGTCGGCGCCGTCCTCCACGGCACCGGCGCGGTCTTCCAGGTTCCGGCAACGAGACGAGAGCGAGGCTACGCCCATGGCATCTTCCAACGCCGGCAACGGCCACCCCACCGACCGGCTTCTTGCGGTGGCGGGCCAGTTCACCAAGACCGGCATGCGCAGCAGCGAGATGGGCGTCGCCGCCGCACAGACCATCGGCTATCGCACCGCGATGATGGCGGCGGCCATGTCCAACCCGATCGACTTCGCCAATCCGGAATTCATCCGCATGGGCTCCGAGAAGGTCGAGGCGGCGGTGGAGGCCTTCCACGCGGTCGCCACCGGGATCGGCGAGTTCGGGCAGGCCTGGTTCACCATGGTGACCAAGCAGGCCCAGGCGGCGGCCGTCACCATCGGCGGCCTCGCCGCCTGCAAGAACCCGGTGGAGATCGTCGACGTGCAGCAGCGGCTGCTGGCAGATGCGATGGACGCCGGCATCCATGCCAACCTGCGCCTGATCGAGGCGACGGCCGCCCTGACCGCCGCCAGCCTGAACCCCGCCTACCGCAAGGTCCGCGCCAACGCCCGCCGCCTCGCCCGCGAACAGGCCTGACGCCTTCTATCCGCTTTGGCAGGTCAGACCACGTCCGCCGGGGCAAGGCGGCAGCAACTGCCGTCATGCTCCACCTGAATGGTGGCGTGGCCGATGCCGAAGCGGTCCTTCAGTGCCGACGCTATCTCCAGCAGCAGCGCGTCGTCCTGGTTCATGCCCGGGCGGACGAGATGGGCGGTCAACGCGGTTTCGGTCGTGCTGATCGGCCAGATGTGCAGGTCATGCACCGCGGCGACGCCCGGCAGCCCGGCCAGATAGCGTTCCACCCCCGCCGGGTCGATGCCCTCCGGCACCGCGTGCATCGCCAGACGCACCGAATCGCGCAGCAGGCCCCAGGTGCCGGCGACGATCACCAGCGCGATGGCGATGCTGGTCGCCGGATCCAGCCACAGCCAGCCGGTGACGCCGATCGCCAGCGCCGCCACAACCACGCCCAGCGACACCGCCGCATCGGCCGCCATGTGCAGATAGGCGCCGCGCAGGTTGATGTCGTGCCTCTGCCCGCCCATGAACAGCCAGGCGGTCCATGTGTTGATGACGATGCCGACGACCGCGACCGCCATCACCGTCGATTCCGCCACCGGTTCCGGTGCGGCAAGCCGGTTCGCCGCCTCCATCAGGATGGCGCCGACCGCGATCAACAGGATCGTCGCGTTCAGAAGCGACGCCAGGATCGAGGCATAGCCGAATCCGTAGGTGTAGCGCCCCTTCGGCAGCCGGCGCCCCAGCCACACCGCCCCCCAGGCCAGCAGCAGTCCCATCACGTCGCTGAGATTGTGCCCCGCGTCGGCCAGCAGTGCCGTGGAGTTGGCGAGCACCCCATAGACCGCCTCCACCACCACGAACCCGATGTTCAGCAGCGCCCCCAGCGCGAAGGAGCGGTCGTAGGTGCCGGACGGGTTGGCCGGCCCGTGACGGTGCCCCTGATGCGGTCCGTGTTGATGGCCATGATGATGATCGCCGTGCGGCATGGTAGGCAGCCTCGTCTTCCGAGATCTCGCAGTGCAACGCCCCAAGTCTGGAAGCGCCGCCGCCGCCGGGCAAGCCCCGTGACATGGTTTGCCACGTCCCCACCGCCCTTGCGCCCCTCTTGCGCCGATCCGCCGCGGCGCCTAGCTTCGCGCGGTCATTCGCATCAACCGTGAACGAAGGAAATGGTCATGAAGGCGCGCGTCACCTGGGTGGACGGCAAGATGTTCGTCGGCGAATCCGGCAGCGGCCATGCCGTGGTGATGGACGGCGCGCCGGAGGCCGGAGGCCGCAACGCGGGCGTCCGCCCGATGGAGATGCTGCTGATCGGCATGGGCGGCTGCACCTGCTTCGACGTGGTGATGATCCTGGAAAAGGGCCGCCAGCAGATCACCGACTGCGTCGCCGCCATCGAGGCCGAACGGGCGGAAACCGACCCGAAGGTCTTCACCAAGATCCACGTCCATTTCACCGTCACCGGCCGCAAGCTGGACCCGGCCAAGGTGGAGCGCGCCATCGCCCTGTCGGCCGAGAAATACTGCTCCGCCTCGATCATGCTCGGCCAGACCGCGGCCATCACCCATGATTTCGAGGTCGTCGAGGCGCCGTGACCGGCGCTTCCTGAGGACGGGACCAGCGCCGGCCCTCGCAACGGATTCCTTTTTTGGTTGCATTCGCATGCAATGATCGCGAAGGATCGGTCTTAACTTCCGATTCTTCGCGATTGCCGCGTGCACAAGATCGCAGCCCTCGTCCTTCTTGCCGCCGCTCCGGCCCTCGCCGATGACACGCGGTTCAGCCTTTCCGACTGGGGCGGCGTCGGGCTGTTGCAGATGCCGACGGCACGGATGGCGCCCGACGGGTCGATGGGCGGCGGGCTGACCGCGCTCGGCGACCTGCACCGCCATCTCACGGTCTCGGCCCAGCCGCTGCCCTGGCTGGAGATCACCGCGCGCAACAGCGCCTATCCCGGCTATTACGGTCTGACCGAGCCGGGGCTCGACCTGAAGGTCCGCCTGCGCCGGGAGGGCGAGGATGGCCCGGCGCTGGTGGTCGGCGGGCGTGACGTCACCGGGTCGGGGCTGGATCTGCCGGGCAAGGGCCGCTTCGCCGGGGAATACATCGCCCTGTCGCGGCGCTGGTGGGATGTGGACCTGACCATCGGGATGGGATGGGGAACGTTGGGGGAAGCCAGGCACCTGCGCAACCCGCTGCGCTTCCTCGGCGGCCGGTTCCGCCGCGACCGCGATCCGTCGGCCTGGCCGACCCGGCGCGGGCCGGGGGTCTGGTTCGGGGGCGAGCGGGTGGCGCTGTTCGGCGGGGCGGAATGGCACGTTCCAGCCTTGGGACCGCTGGAGGGGCTGAGCCTGAAGCTGGAATCCTCCGGCGACCGCTTCCGCGCCCAGCGGCAGGACGAGCCGGGGTTCGATCCCGGCAGCCGCTACAGCCTCGGCCTGTCCTGGCGGCCGGTGTCCTGGGCCGATGTCGGAGCGGCCTATGAGCAGGGCCAGCGCCTCATGCTGCGGCTGTCGGTGCGCTTCGACCCGGCGGCATCCGATGGGTCCACGGGTGCCGGCCGGCCGCAACGCCCATCGCCGGCGATCGGGCCGCGGCCATCGGACGGAACGGCATTGCCGGCCGCCGCCATCGCGCTGGTGGCGCGCACCCGCGGCCTGCCCGTCCGCACCGTCCGCATCGACGGCGACATGGCGACTCTGTGGCTCGACCCGGCCGGGACCGGCCCGCTGCCGCTGGCGCGCGAGGTGGGCGATGCGGCGCGGCTGCTGGCCGACCTCGCTCCGCCGCAGGTGGAGCGGCTGCGCATCGTCACCGGCGCCGCCGGGCTGGACGCCGCCGCCGTCACCCTGCTGCGCCGCGACCTGGAGCGCGCCGCCGGCCGGCGCGGCAGCGCGGAGGAGATTTGGCGGACTGCGACGCTGGACCCGTCGGCCGGCCCGCCGCCGGACTGGCGCCCGCGGCTCGACGTCTCGACCCGTCTGGTCGCCGCCGTCGATCTGGCGGAACTGGGAACGGCGCTGGCCCAGCGCAGCTATGCCGACGTGATGCTGCGGGCCGAGCCGCTGCGCGGGCTGGTGCTGGGTGCCGGGCTGCGCGCCGGCACCGCCGACGATACGGGTCTCCTCGACACCAACGCCCTGCCGGCGGCGCAGCCGGTGCGCAGCGACCTGCCGCGCTATGCCGGGCGTCCGCTGTCGCTCGACCATGCCTATGCCGCCTGGCTCTCCGCGCCGGCCGACGGGCTGACCACCCGGCTGTCCGCCGGCCTTCAGGAGGAGATGTATGGCGGCGTCGGGGCGGAGGCGCTGTATCAGCCGCTGGCAGCGCGCTGGGCGCTGGGCCTCGACCTCAACCGGGTGTGGAAGCGGCGGCCGGAGGATGTCTTCGGCATCGGCGACGGCGACGGGCGCGGCACCGGCCTCAACACCGGCCATGCCAGCCTCTATTGGGAGGCGCCGGGGGCCGGCACGACGACTGCCCTGCGGCTGGGGCGCTATCTCGGCGGCGACTGGGGCGGGACGGTCGAGGTGATGCGGCGCTTCGACAGCGGGATCGGACTGAACGCCCACGCCACCTGGACCGAGGGACCGGACGGCGGCCAGAGCCGGTTCGGCGGGCGCATGGACTGGGGCCTGTCGCTGGTGGTCCCGATCGCCGCGTCGGGATGGCTGCCGGCCGGCGGCACGGTGGAAACCGCGGTCCGTACCCTGGGGCGGGATGCCGGGCAGCGTCTGGCGCAGCCCCTGCCCCTCTACGACCTGAGGGTACCGGGAGGCGTCGGCCGCCTCGCCGGCACATGGTCGCGTCTGTGGGGCAGCGACTGAGGGAGTGACGGTCAGCGGCCGGAGATCGGGCCGGGCGCCATGCCGGGCGTTGTGGTGGAGTCCCGCGGATCGAGGATCACGGTCGTCCAGCGGCCCTGACCATCCATCGCGCTGGCGACATAGCGGTCGCCGTCCTTGCGGAAGTCGCGGACCGTCACATAGCCCGCGGCGCTGAGCTGGTTCAGCAGCGTGGTCTGCTGCAATTCCACCGGCTTCTGCCCTGGACCGCGGCGCGCGGCGATGCCGGCATCCTGCCGGTGCCGCGTCTCCGACGAACCCGTCGCCGCCCCCGTCGCTGCCATCGGCGCACCGCCGGTGCTGCCGGAGTTGCTGCCGCCATAGGTCCGGCTTCCCTCGGCCATCGCGGCGGGCGCGGCCAGACCGGCCAGCGATGCGGCGAGCGCCGCCAGGCAAAGCATGCTCTTCATGTCCTCATCCTCCTTGCAGCCGCGAGTCCACCGCCGGGACCATCGCTGGCGCAGTGACATCGCGATGTCATCGGCCCCTCGAGAGATGGACAACGCGCCAACCGGCCGGTTGTTGCAGACATGCCGAACGAACACCGGGCGGACATGGTCGAATCCGGATTCGGGAACATCGCGCCCACGTCGCTGTTCTGATCTTCGAATGCCGCCGCACCGGCTGTGCTTGCCGCCACCTTGGCCCGACTTGCCGGGGCAGGAGGGTGGAGACGACAGGACGGCGGTCACTGCCACAACTGGTCTCATGCGCGACGCCCGGAATCCTGTTCGGATCTTCGGTCGAGCGAGGGGCCGAGCGAGGGAGGGTACGATGCTCTATTGGGCTCTGGTTTTCTTCGTCGTTGCGCTGATTGCCGGCGCGCTTGGGTTCGGCGGAATCGCGTCGGCCAGTTCCGGCATCGCGCAGATCCTGTTCTTCCTGTTCCTGGTGCTGTTCGCCATCAGCCTGATCATGGGTCTGGTCCGGCGACGGTAGCCCGGGCCGCGAGGCCGCGGCAGGACCGGGCAGGAACCATCGGCGGACTGCCCGGTTGATTGCAGCATCTCCTGACGTTGCGTTTCTCTTCCCCAAGCGATGGATCCGGCCCGACCGGTCCCGGACCTTGCCTGGATTGTCCCCGCCTCCGGCGGCGTCCGGACGGACGCCGCCGTTCTTTTTACCGGCGTTCCGTCCGGGGCTTGCGCTCTCTGCGCGCACAGCAAAACGGGGCGTCCGGCGACCGGACACCCCGCAATTCATAGTCAGGCGAAGGTCCGCCCGCGATCAGGAATCGGCGTCGTCGGCGGGATTCCTGCCCTCCATCAGCAGGCGCAACGCGCGGCGCCCGCGCGACAGGCGCGACTTCACGGTGCCGATAGAGATGCCGAGGATGTCGGCCGCCTCGTTGTAGGAAATCCCTTCCAGCCCGATCAGCAGCACCACCTCGCGCTGCTCGTTGGGCAGCAAGGCAAGTGCGCGGCGCAGGTCGCGCAGCTCCATCCGCACGAACTGCGATCCCGGAGCAGCCCCGATGGCGGCCTGCGCCTCGGCATCGATGTCGACCACGGGTTGGCGGCGGCGGACGCCGTTGATGTGCAAGTTGCGCAGGATGGTGAACAGCCAGGCCCGCAGATTGGTGCCGGGACGCCAGAGATGCAGGCGCGACAGCGCACGCTCCAGACATTCCTGCACCAGATCGTCCGCCAGCGTCGCGTCGCGCACCATGGCGCGGGCGAAACGGCGAAGACGCGGGATTTCCTCCTCGATCTGACGGATCACCGCCGGGTCGGGCGGTGCGTTGGGATCGGGACGGAATTCCTCCTCCGCAGGAGCAGCGCCCTCCACAGGGGCGGCGCAACCGTCTGCATCGGTGTCGGCATCGGCCGGAATGGCCTCCGCATGAGCGGTCAAATGGGTCTCCGTCTGGGCCTCGGCATCGTGCCCGCCATCGAGAACGGCGTGGCCGCTGCCGGCATCGGTGGTGTCGTGGTGGTCAGAGATGAACGCCGGCGCGCGGTCCGAACGGGTCCGGCCGACGGACACGGCGCCGAAGGCTGCCGGCTCGATCCGTGCCGGGCCGCCCATTCGGTGGCTCAAGGTGGTCGCGACGTGGTTCGCCATCGGTGAAACGATGCCTCCTTCAATGCCGTTCGCCGCGGAAACGCAGGCGACCTCGCGGTCGCACGGGCGTTGCCGGGGCCTCCGGCGCAACGGCCCCGAAAGAGGAATTTCGTCCGCCCATCGGGTCCGTCGAATTTGCAGCCGATTGTCTGGCCCGACCCTTACGTAATGAGCGGGCAAACCGGCTACCAGTTGGGAAAAAGGCTAGTGGGTCATAGAACGGCGACAGAGCACCCCCAGAGTACCCCGTGTATCCCGCCGCCGTCGCCGTTCGGGTGTTGGATAAAAATACGGTCTTTCGTTATCTCTCCAACACGATTGGAGGACGCATGACCAGAATGAAAACAAAAAGACCGAGCGACATCCGTCGATCGGTCTATGGATTTCTTATTGGTGGCGCCGGATCAAACAGTTACGGCAACGCATTACGGGGCGTTCGACTTTCCGTTTCGGTGTATGCCGACACCCTTCGCAGGCAATACCGGACACACAACGGCATCCCCCCGGCGAACTCCGATCAGCATTTGGCCTCTGACCTTTTTCCTAGGCATGACCTTTTGAAGGTCCCCGAACGCTTCAAGAAAATCATACAGGGGGGGGCACGTGGAAGGCCATACGACCCTTTGCGGTACAGCATCCGGGCCGGATATTCCGACAATCATAGGGCCCAGCCACCGGATCGTGCTCCGCCCTGCACGCTTGCTTGGGCTGGCTGCCGCGGTTCTGCTGCCTGGGCTGTTGGCGACCGCTCCCGCCCGGGCCGGCATCGCCGAGCAGACCGTCGCCGCGCTGGAGGCGTTGGCCGGCAAGGGCAGTTCCCGCGCCCAGTATGAATTGGCGCAACATTACGAGCGGGCGGATGGCGTGAAGGCGGATCCGCGGATGGCGCTGTCGCTCTACTGCCGGGCCGCCCGCCAGGATTATGCCGACGCCGCGCTGATGGCCGGACGCATGCACATGGCCGGTCAAGGCGGTGTCGCCAAGGATGCCGATCTCGGCCGGGCATGGCTGCGCAAGGCGGCGTCGCTGGGCAGCGAACCGGCGGAACGGCTGGTCGGCAGCGTCGCCGGTACGGTGAAGACGCCCGACCGCTGCGAGCCGCCCAATGTCCGCTGGGGCGTGATCCGCAAGCCCCCGGCGGAGATCCGCGCCATGGTGCAGAAGATGGCGCCGACCTACGGGCTCGACCCCGACCTGGTGCTGGCGGTGATCGCGGTGGAATCCGGGTACCGCGTCGACGTGGTGTCGAACAAGAACGCCATGGGTCTGATGCAGCTGATCCCGGAGACGGCGGAGCGCTTCGGCGTCACCAACGCCTTCGACGCCGAACAAAACCTGCGCGGCGGCATGAAGTACCTGCGCTGGCTGCTGGCCTATTTCGACGGCAACGTCACCCATGCGCTGGCCGGCTACAACGCCGGCGAAGGGGCGGTGCTGCAGTACAAGGGCGTCCCGCCCTACCGCGAGACCAAGGATTATGTGGTGAAGATCCACAGCGTCTACGCGCGCACCTACCATCCTTTCAACCGTGACATCGTTCAGTCGGCCGGCCTGGTCAGCACCGCGCGAGAGGAGGTTGCGGAGCTGTCGCTTTCGACCAGGACGCGCAGCGGCGGGAAACGGTAGGAACGCAAGATTGCGACTCGAAAAAAGCGACTCGGGCGACTCGGAGTGTCGCATGGTTAACACTTTGGTTATAAAATGACGATTACCCTCGGGACTCGACGGATTTCGCAAGTGCCGGTGCCCTCGGGGGCGCATGGCCGCGTCACCCGCCAGCGTCTCACCCGCAACGTTTCCCCGAACGTTTCCCGAGGACCCGCCCGATGCCCATGGCTGCCGACGTCGACACCATCGAACGCACCTCAATCGTCGCCTACACGCTGATGAACGAACTGCATGACATCCTGGCCCTGCCCAAGGCCCCGGACGATGTGACGTTGGGCATCCTGATGGGCATGGCCATGTTCCTCGACGACAAGGTCGGCCCGATGCGTGCCAAGCGCCTGATGGGCGAGGCGCCGACCATCGTGCTGAAGACCGACGCCCACGTCACCACCGACCAGACCCAGCGCATCATGCCGGTGCTGCGCGCCTTCGGCGACCATCTGAGGGAACTCCGCATGAAGGCCGAGCGTCCGGTGAACGGCACCGTCGGCTGAGCGTCCGCCCTCTGCCCAGCCAGGGGGCCGGGCCCCCTGGGCCTGCCGCTCCATCCGTGACATTATCCGATTGGAGCATCGGCCCGGTTGGGGCATTGCCCCGATTGCGCGACTGTTTGTCGGCTTGACCAATAAGTGAAATGGGCGGAAACTTTCCGTCCATGGACTGGTTCACCGGAATCGGCATCTTCGGCATTCTGGCCGGCGTAACCATCAGTCTGGTGGTGCTTGTGGCCGTCGGGTCGATCAGGCGCAGCCTGAACGAAGCCTCGGCGCGCCAGTCCCAGCAAATCCGCAAGCTGACGGAGACGGTGGTCACGCTGTCCGCGCAGCATCAGGCGGCACAGACCCGCATCCAGCAACTGACCGACGCCAACCGCCGGCTGTCCGACGAGCTGACCGCCATCGGCGAGAGGCTGAGCGATGCCGACGCGGTCCGGCGCGCGGCCGGCACGGCAAGGCTTCTCCATTGACCACCCTCCCGAATACCGACCCCGCCCATTTGGACGCCCATCCCGATGCAGGGCGCGAGCGCGACCGCTGGGCAGCCAGCGCCGATGCCTGGGACCGCTGGGCCGACCCGATGGCCGATCTGGCCGACAAGCTGAACCGCCCGCTGCTGGATGCCGCCGGCCTGACGGCGGGAGAGCGGCTGCTCGATCTCGCATCGGGTGCCGGCGAGCCGGCCCTGGGTGCCGCGCGGCGTGCCGGTGCCGGCGGGCTGGTGGTGGGCAGCGACCTCGTTCCCGGCATGATGGCCGGTGCCGTCCGCCGCGCCCGTGACATTGGCGAAAGGGAGGGAGGGCCGGCGCCCACCTTCATCGCCGCCGACATGACCGCCCTGCCCTTCGCCGACGCTGCCTTCGACCGCGTGACCTGCCGGTTCGGCATCATGTTCGTTCCGGCGGCGGAAAGCGCGCTGGGCGAGGTGCGGCGCGTCCTGCGCCCCGGCGGCAAGGCCGCCTTCATGGTGTGGGGGCCGCGTGCCGGCAACGGCCTGTTCGCCGGGATCGGCGACGTCGTGGCCGATCATCTTGGCGAGGATGGCAGCCTCGCACCGCTGTTCCGCTTCGCCGAACCCGGCCGGCTTTGCGCGGCGATGCACGCCGCCGGCTTCACCGAGACGGAGGAAGCCGATCTCACCCCGGTCCGCAAGGCCCCGGCCGGTCAGCCTTTCTGGCGGGCCGCCCTGGACATGAGCTTCGGCCACCGGCTGGGCGGACTGGCCGCCGACCGGCGCGCCGCGCTGGAGGCCGACATCGCCCGCCATTTCGAGGCGCAGGCGGTGGATGGGGTGGTGCCGGTGCCGTCGCATGCCCGGATCGTGGTGGGCTGGTAACGGCGGCGGCACTCCGCCGATACTCCTTCCCACCTCAGTAATCCTTCTCATAGGTCAGCCCGAACTGCGTGTCGGAGTTGGCCCCGACCGCCGCGCTTCCCTTCAGGTTCTTGGTGATGTCGATCTCGACCTTGGCCCGGCTCTGGTTGGCGCCGATGCCCTGTTCGACGCCCACATAGACGCGGTCGCTGACATAGCGTCCGGCCTGCACCGCGCCGCCCTTGCCGTTCTCACCCTGGGTGAAGTCCAGACGGTCGACGCCCAGGCCGCGGCGCACCTGATCCAGGATGCCGCCCCCGCCGCCGACGCCGGCCAGCGCCGCCGCCGACTGGGCGAGTTGCACCGCCTCCGTCGCGGTCAGGTCGCCCACCGACTTGCCGAACAGCACGCCGGCCAGCACCTCGTCCTGCGGCAATCCCTGGGGCGAGGTCAGCTGGATTTTCGGCTGGCGGGCGGTACCGCTGACCACCACCTGCGCGGTGATGCTGTTCGCCGTCGCCTCCGCCAGCAAATCGAGCCGCGGGTCGATCGGCTGGGTGCCGTCGAAATCGAAGATGCCGCGCTTGAACTCAAAATTCTTGGCCAGCAGGTTCAGGTTGCCCTTGAGGACGGTGAAGCGGCCGGTCACCTCCGGTGCCGCGGCGGTGCCGGCGACGCGCAGGTTGCCGCCCAACTCGGCTTCCAGCCCGCGGCCGCGCACGAAGATCTGGTTGGGCGCATTCACCGTCATGTCGAGCGCCAGCACGAAGGGCGTGGCCGCCGGCGGGGCCGCTTCGGGCTGCGGCACGCGGCGGGTGCCGCCGGCGGTCGAGACCTGGGTCGTGCCGCGGGGCCGGCGGCCCTTGCCGACCTCCGTCACCTTCAGGTCGACGACGCTGGCCGGCATGCGGTCGGGGATCTGGATTTCGGCGCGGCGGATGTCGACCGGCCCGGCCAGCCGGGCATTGGCGAAACCGCCGGTCAGCGTAAGGTCGGCGCCGATCTCCGCCGTCGCCAGATCGATTTCCACCAGCCGGGCATTGTCGGCCTTCAGCGCGATGTCCAATTGCCGGTCGGCCGGGGCGGCCGGCCGGATGACGCCGCTGGCGCTGATCGCACCGCCATTGCGGGTGCGGCCGCGGAAGCTCTGGATGGTGAAGACGTCGCCATCGCCGACCAGCCGCGCCTCGATGTTGCTGATGACGGCGCCCGATGCGCGATTTTCGTAGCGCCCGTTGGCGAGCAGGATCGAGCCGCCGAGCGACGGCTTTTCCACCGTGCCGCCGGCTCGCACGTCGAGGCGCAGGGTGCCCCGAGCCCGGTCACCGGATGCGGCGAGCAGGTCGTTCGCCAGCGACAGATCGAGATCGCCGTTCACCGCCACCTCGATCGCCCCTTTTGCCGGCATGGCGACGGCGTAGCTGTCGGGGTCCATCACCAACGGCAGCGCCGCATTGGCGGTCAGGGTGCCGGCATTCTTCGGCATGGCGACACGCCCGGACAGCGACAGCCGACGGTCGCGCCATTGGGCGTCGAGCGCGGCGTCGATGCCCGGCAGGCCGGCCTGGGTCGTCTGCTGCGCCTTCAGCCCGGTGACCCGCAGCGTGGCGTCGGCGCGCGGACTGCGCAGCGTACCGCCGAGCGATGCCCGCGCGTTGGCGACACCGTCCAGCCGCAACGCCGGGCTGGCGAGCTTCGCCAGCGCCAGCGGCAGCCGGTCGACGGTCAGTTCCCCGCTCAGCCGGTCCCCGTTAAGGCCGAGATCGGCGGCGAGCCGGGCATTGCCCGACGACAGCCGCAGGTCCTTCACCTCATATCGGCGTTCGGCCAGCAGAATGGTCGCCGGGGCGGTCGCCCGCAGCTCCTCGCCGGCATAGCGCGCCTGCAACCGCTCAAGGCGGATGCGTGTGGTGTCGCCCTCCCGCGCCAGCGCCCCTGCGAGGTCGAGGGAAACCGGCTGTGCGGCCCCTCCCGCTGCACTTGGCCCCATCCCGGCGGCGTTGGCCTGGAAGGTCGCCTTCGCCAGCGAACCGTCGACCGACGCGGTGACCGTCCGCAACTCGGTGCCGGAGGCGGACCCGCCGGTCATCTCGACCCTTGCCTTGCCACTGGGGGTGCCGAGCGCGTCGGCGACCTCGGCCCGCGCGGTCAGGCGGCGGGCGGTCAGCAGCGGTCCGCCGGCCTCCGCCCCCTGCCCCCCCACCCGCAAATTGTTGGCATCGGCGGTGAGCGTCGCCGCCTGCTTGCCGCCCTTGCCGTCGAGCGCCAGGGCGAAGGTCGCCCCGCCGCCGAGCGGCATGCCCGCCAACTCCGACAGGCCGTTCAGGTTTGGCAGCGCGCCCTCCAGCCGCCCGGTGGCCAGCAGCGTATCGAGCGCCACCTGCGCCTGACCGGTAATCCGGTTATTACCGTTGGCGACCGTCAGCCCATCCAGCCGCAGCAGTTGGTCGCGCAGGGCATAGCGCCCGTCGAGCGACAGCGGTGTCCTGTCGAGGTTGGTGCGCATCGACAGCGTGCCGTTCGGCGTTGCCGGCAGTCCGGCGGCGGTCGCCTGCAACTCCGTCGCACCCAGCCTGCGGCCCTGCAGCACGAGATCGCGGGCACTCAACTTCGCTTGCGCCTCGATGGCGTCGAACGGGCCGCGAGCGGTCGCCTCCAGGGTCGCCGCCCCTTCCATCTGCGTGCCGAGCGCGCCGCCCAGCGGCTCCAGCGTCGGCAGTGTCAGGGTGGTGCGGGCGTCCACCTGGTTGTTCGCCAAGGCGGCATTGCCGGTCAGCTTGCCATTGCGGCCGTCCACCGTCAGGTCGGTCAGGCGCATGGCGCCGTCGGGGTCCATCCGCGCGGCCAGCGCCAGCGCCGCCTTGTCGCCCAGCACCGCGTCGGCCGGCGTGCCGGTGGCGAGGCGGTCGAGCGATCCGCTCAACTCGGCGGTGAGCGTGCCGTCGGCGCCGCGCCGCACCGGCCCCGACAGCGCAACCGCCCCGGCGAGCGGCCGGCCGGCGAGGTCTGACAGCGGCGCCAGGTCGTCGGCGGCCGCCGACAGCGTCAGATCGGCGGTCTGCCCCCAGCCGCCGATGCTGCCCTTCGCCTCGGCGCGGGCGGCGGCGGCGGTCAGCGCCAGCGACTCCAGGCCGATCTGCCCGCTGCCGGTGTCGATCCGGGCACGGGCGGCCACCCTGGTTTCGGGGCCGGTCAGGCGGGACAGCGCCGGGTCGTCTGCGGCCAGATCGCGCAGCGTCGCGGTCACCGCGACGTTCAGCGCGTTCAACGCACCCTCGGCCGAGCCTTCCACCACGCCCTCGCGCCAGGACAGCGGCACCAGCGGATGCAGCGCCGAGTCCGGCCCTGCCTGCACCGTCCAACGCAGGTTCAGGCTGTTGTAGTCGGCGGCGACCTCACCGTTCAGCGTGGCGGTCGCCGCCGCGACGCTAAGCGCCAGCGGTCGCAGGGTGATGGCGCCATTCGGCGCCCGCAGCAGGCTGGCGTTCAGCGTAGGGCCGGGACCGATCAGCGGGACGATTGTGTCTCCCGCCAGCCCGGCAATCAGGGGGGCGAAATTGCCGCCGGCCGCCAGGGTCAGGGCATGGCCGTCCGGCTGCTTCCTGATGGTGGCGTCGGCGTCCAGGGTGCCGGTTGGGGCCGCGGCGTCGCCGGCCAGGGCGGTCAGCTTGCCGGACCAGTCGTCGAGCGTGCCATCGCCCTTCAGCGTCACCGCCACCGGCGGCAAGCCGGGGATCGACAGCGCGCGGGCCATGACGCCGCCCGCCGGCTCGGACGCATCGACCGACAGGGTCAAGGCGTTCTTGTCGGGGTCGAAGACGGCGGCGACCTCGGCCTGCCCCGGTTTGTCGTCGATGCGGGAAACCGAAAGAGTGGTGTTCAGCGCCCCGCCGCTGTGTGCCAGCGCCAGCGCTCCGGTGAGGCGCAGCACCGCCGGTTCGCCGAGCAGGGCGGGCGCCAGTTCGAGCCGCTCCACCACCAGCCTGCCCAGATCGATGTCGACCGGCAGGCTCGGCAGCAGCGGTGCGTCGGGGTCCGACGGCGTGGCCGGCTGGGTGCTGACCGGGGCGCGGGTGACGGTGATGGAGGCGGCCTCCAACGAATCGATCCTGGCGCTGCGCAGGAACAGGGCCGACGGCGACATCACGACACGGAGCCGGTCTATGGTCAGCCAGACGCCCTGGCTGTCGGCAAGCGTGACGGTGGCGATGGTGAAGTCGGTCGGGATGCTGCCTTCGATGGCGCCGAGCTTCAGGTGCATGTCCGGCGATTCGACGGCGCCCTCGATCTTCCCGGCCAGCCATTCCCGGGTGGAATCGCCCAACAACGAGAAGGCCCGCGCGGGCTGGGAGCCCGAAAGCAGGCCGGCGAGGACCATCAGGCCGACCATCAGGAAGCGAAACGCCGTCACACCATCCCCTTTCACCGGCCCCGTTCCCCGGAGCGCCAATCGTTCAACCGCAATAGACCGCCATCGTCCCGAAGGATTGGGACGAAAAAGAGTCCTCCGCATCCCCCTCCCGCCGGAGTGGGATCGCGAGCCTCAGAAGGCCTGCCCCAGGCTGAGATACAGCTGCCAGCGTGCGTCGCCGCTGGCGGGGTTGAGCGGAATGCCGACATCGACACGCAACGGGCCGAAATCGGTGTAATAGCGCAGACCGACGCCGGCACCGATGCGCAGCGGCTCGCTGAAATCCGGATATGCCTTGTCGTACACCGTGCCGGCATCGACGAACGGGACGACGCCGATGCTCTCGGTGACCTTGATGCGCAGCTCCGCCCCGATCTCCAGCAGCGACCGGCCGCCGACCGGATCGTCGTAGCGGTCGCGCGGCCCCGCCTTCTGGAAGCCGTAGCCGCGCACCGACCCGCCGCCGCCGGCATAGAAGCGGTGGTCGGGCGGGATGTCCGACAGCGAGGTGCCGAGGATGCTGCCCACCCCGATGCGCGCCGCGGCGACGTAGCGCCCCTCGTTGCCCAGGTCGTGATAGGTGGAGCCGTTGAGCAGCACCGAGGTGAAGGGCGACTTGGTGTCGCCACCCATCGGGAACCAGGGCGTGATCTGTAGGGACGCCCGCTGTCCGGAGGTCGGATTCAGCAAATTGTCGGTGCCGTTCCACGCCGCCCCCAGCGGCACGCCGATGAAGGCGGTCTGGTAGGTGGTGTCCTCCGTCTTCACCCGGCCGCGCTCGCCGCTGACGCCGTAGCTGACGGTGAGCTGGTCGGTCAGCGGGCGTTCCAGCTTGACCGTCAGTTCGGAGGCGACGCGGCTGTACGCGGGCGGCTGGTCGTTCACCACGGCGAAATTGACCAGCAGCGACTGCTTGACCGCCAGGAAGTCCGGCTTACGGAAATTCACGCTGAAGCGCAGGTCCGGCAGGTCGTTGCCGGTGCTGGAGCTGCCGCCGGACGATCCCGCGACGCGCCCGACATCCACGCCGACGCGCAGCTGCTCCGCCCCGCCGAACAGGTTGCGGTGGCCCCAATAGGCGTTGGTGCCGAGCCCATCCTCGGTCGAGAAGGTGACGCCGCCGCCGATGAAGCGGCGCTTGCGCTCGCCCACGGTGACGACGACAGGGGTCACGCCGTCCGGCCCCGGCTCGTCCGCCATGCGCACGCGGACGGTGTCGAACACCTGGAGGGCCGCGATGTCCTGCCGCGCCCTGTCGGTGGCGCCCGGGTCGTAGACCTGCCCCTCCTTCCAGGCCAGCCGGCCGCGCACCAGATCCTCGTCGACCTTTTCCAGCCCCTCGATCCGGGTGGCGCCATAGCGGGTCAGCGGGCCGGGGTCGACCGTGTAGGCCACATCCATCGTGCGGTCGGAATGGTCGACCACCACCTCCCGGTCCGCCGCCTTGGCGAAGGCGTAGCCGCGCCTGGCGAGACGCCCGATCAGTTCGGATTCGGCGTCCAGCACCTTCTGCGCCACGGCCGGCGCTCCGGCGGCGAGACCGAGATCGTCGGTCGCCACCTCGGCCGGCAGGCCGGAGCCGCCGGCCCCCCGGACATTCACCGTCTTGATGTGGTAGAGCGGCCCCGGCGTCACCGCCACCGTCACCTTGACCGGCGGCGCATCGTTCCCCGCGGGCTGAGCGCCGGTCGTCGACTGGTCGTCGATCCGGATGTCGAGCCGGGCATCGTAGTAGCCGGCGGAGCGCAGCGCGGTCTGCAACCTGTCGCGGTCGCTGTCGGCCCGCCGCTCCAGCCCGATCAGCGAGGGCGGCGCGTCGTCCTTCAACTCGACCAGCGTGGACGCGTCGTTCAGCGTGCCGCGCAGGCCGTCATCCTCGATGCCGGTGAACTCCACCGCGTAGCGGAGGCCGGCTGGCCGCGCCTCCTCGTCCTGCGGCACCTCGGAGGCGGCCGGGGGGGCGTCGGGGGGTGAATCCTGCGCGCGCCCGGCAGCGGCCGGCCCCAGCAACAGCAGGGCGGCGACCAGCGGAACGGCGATGGGAGCCTTGAGCGGCGCCGTGGCAAATCCGGTTACGGAACCGGCAGCGGCGGCCGCCTTGCGGCGGGAAGCGGAGGCGAAGCGGATCATCGCCCCCAATGTAAGATCCAATGACGCATGGCTCCATCCCGGAAATTCGCGCTAGGCCAAAGGGCACGGCGCTTGCGTTTTCGGCGAAGATCCATATATTGCGCCGCAACAGTTTCCCCGACAGCGCCCACCGAATTCTTCGGCGGGCCTTTTTGTTGTTTGCGGCAGAGTGCTGCGTGTCGGGGGTGCCATTGCGAGACCAAGGCTCCATGAATCTCCGTAACGTCGCCATCATCGCCCACGTCGACCACGGCAAGACCACGCTGGTCGACCAACTCCTCAAGCAGGCCGGCTCGTTCCGCGAGAACCAGCAGGTGGCCGAACGCGCCATGGACTCCAACGATCTGGAGCGCGAGCGCGGCATCACCATCCTGGCCAAGTGCACGTCGGTCCTGTGGAACGACCTGCGCATCAACATCGTCGACACCCCGGGCCACGCCGATTTCGGCGGCGAGGTCGAGCGCATCCTCTCCATGGTCGACGGCGTCGTCCTGCTCTGCGACGCGGCCGAAGGCCCGCTGCCGCAGACCAAGTTCGTGCTCGGCAAGGCGCTGAAGCTCGGCCTGCGCCCGATCGTCGTCATCAACAAGGTGGACCGTCCCGACGGCCGTCCGCACGAGGTGCATGACGAGGTGTTCGACCTGTTCGCCTCGCTCGACGCCTCGAACGAGCAGCTGGACTTCCCGACCCTGTTCGCCTCGGGCCGCAACGGCTGGGCGACCACGGACCTGGAGAACGGCGCCCGCGAGACGCTGACCCCGCTGTTCGAGTTGATCCGCGACCATGTCCCGGCCCCGAAGGTGGTGGAAGACCTGCCCTTCACCATGCTGGCGACCACGCTGGAGGCGAACCCCTATCTGGGCCGCATCCTGACCGGCCGCATCCAGACCGGTTCGGTCAAGGTCAACATGGCGGTCAAGTCGCTGAGCCGCGACGGCAAGCTGGTCGAGAACGCCCGCATCAGCAAGGTGCTGGCCTTCCGCGGCCTGGAGCGCGTTCCGGTGGACGAGGCGCATGCCGGCGACATCGTCGCGCTGGCGGGCCTGACCAACACCACGGTCGCCGACACCATCTGCGCGCCGGAAGTGGCCGAGCCGCTGGCCGCCCAGCCGATCGACCCGCCGACGCTGGCGATGACCTTCTCGGTCAACGACAGCCCGCTGGCCGGCCGCGAAGGCGACAAGGTCACCAGCCGCATGATCCGCGACCGCCTGTTCCGCGAAGCGGAAGGCAACGTGGCCCTGCGCATCTCCGACACCGAAGGCGGCGACGCCTTCGAGGTGGCCGGCCGCGGCGAACTGCAGCTGGGCATCCTGATCGAGACCATGCGCCGCGAGGGCTACGAGCTGGCGATCAGCCGTCCGCGCGTGCTGTTCAAGACCGATCCGCTGAACGGCCAGCGCCTGGAGCCGATCGAAGAGGTGGTCGTCGACGTAGACGAGGAGTTCTCGGGCACCGTCGTCCAGAAGATGGCGGAGCGCAAGGCCGACCTGATCGAGATGCGGCCCTCGGGCGGCAACAAGACCCGCATCGTCTTCCATGCGCCGTCGCGCGGCCTGATCGGCTACCAGGGCGAGTTCCTGACCGACACCCGCGGCACCGGCATCATGAACCGCCTGTTCCACGGCTACGCCCCGTTCAAGGGCGCCATCGCCGCCCGGCGCACCGGCGTGCTGATCTCCAACAGCGACGGCACTGCGGTGGCCTATGCGCTGTGGAATCTGGAAGACCGTGGCCCGATGCTGATCGATCCGGGCGTGCCGGTCTATCAGGGCATGATCATCGGCGAGCACACCCGTGGCAACGACCTCGAGGTCAATGTCATCAAGGGCAAGCAGCTGACGAACATCCGCACCACCAGCAAGGACGAGGCGGTCCGCCTGACCCCGCCGATCCAGATGACGCTGGAGAAGGCGCTGTCCTACATCTCCGATGACGAGCTGGTGGAGGTGACGCCGAAGTCCATCCGCCTGCGCAAGCGCTACCTCGACCCGAACGAGCGCAAGCGCCACTCGCGCGCCGCCGAAGCGAGCTGATCGGTTCGCGGCTTTTTAGAGTAGAGTACCAGTCTGGTCTTGCCCCCACCCCGGCCCTCCCCCGCTGGGCGGGGGAGGGGGTCTGTCGCATGGCGGCGGAGTTCCCTCCCCTGCGAAGCGGGGAAGGGTTAGGGTGGGGGCAAAGCCACGACACCTCCACCACCTCCACACACGACAGCGAGGACACCCCCCGCATGGCGACGGCGACCGACGCGAAGTCCCCCGGCTCCCCGTCCTTCTCCCCCCGTCGCCTGTGGTCGCGGATCGGCCCGACCGGCCTGTCCGCCCTGATCCTCGCACTGCTGATCGCCCTGCCGATCCTCGCCGTCTTCGTCCAGGCGGCCGGCGTCTCCACCGATTTGTGGGGACACATGGCACGGACGGTGCTTCCCGGCTATATAGCCAACACCCTGATCCTGCTGGGCATCGTCGGGGTGGTCACGCTGGTGACCGGCGTCGCCTGTGCCTGGACCGTGACCATGCACGAGTTCCGCGGCCGCGGCGTGCTGCAATGGCTGCTGCTGCTGCCGCTCGCCATGCCGGCCTACGTGCTGGCCTATACCTACACCGACTTCCTGCAATTCGCCGGGCCGCTGCAATCCGTTCTGCGCGCCAGCTTCGGCTGGCGGCGCGGCGACTACTGGTTTCCGGAGATCCACACCGCCTGGGGCGCCGGTCTGGTGCTGTCGTCGGTGCTGTATCCGTATGTCTATGTGCTGACCCGCGCCGCCTTCCTCGAACAGTCGGTCTGCGTGCTGGAGGCCAGCCGCACGCTCGGCTGCTCCGCCTTCGGCGCCTTCCGCCGCGTGGCCTTGCCGCTGGCCCGCCCGGCGCTGGTCGCCGGCGTCGGCTATGCCCTGATGGAGACGTTGGCCGATTTCGGCGCCGTGCGCTATTTCGGCATCGACACCTTCACCGTCGGCATCTACCGCACCTGGTTCGCGCTGGGCGATGCGGCGGCGGCGGCCCAGCTGGCCGCGGTGCTGCTGCTGGTGGTGCTGGCGCTGGTCGGGCTGGAGCGGCTGTCGCGCGGCCGGATGCGCTTCCACCAGACCACCGGCCGCTACCGCGCCCTGCCCGCCCCGCGCCTCTCGGCGCGCGGCACCGTGCTGGCCTGGATCGTCTGCCTGACGCCGATCCTGTTCGGCTTCCTGCTTCCGGGCGGCGTGCTGATCCACATGATCCTGCGCGGCGGCACCGAGCTGACGCTCGCCCGCTTCACCGACCTGACGGTCAACACCTTCATCCTAGGGGCGAGCGGCGCGCTGCTGGTCGTCGCGGTGGCGCTGATGGTGATCCACGGCGTGCGCCATGACCGCAGCGGCTTCGCCACCGGCGCGGCGCGGCTGGCCTCGCTCGGTTATGCCACGCCGGGAACGGTGATCGCCGTCGGCATCCTCATCACGGTCGGGCTGATGCGCGATTGGGGCGGCTGGCCGGTCGGCGCCCTGCTCGGCACCACCATCGTCGGCATCCTCTACGGCTACCTGATCCGTTTCTTCGTCGTCGCCTACGGTCCGCTCGAATCCGGCTTCGCCAAGATCGGCCCCAACCTGGAGGGGGCGGCCCGCTCGCTCGGCCACACGCCGTTGCAGGTGCTGCGCCGGGTCCATCTGCCGCTGCTGCGCCCCAGCCTGCTCAGCGCCGCCATGCTGGTGTTCGTCGACATCACCAAGGAGCTGCCGGCGACGATGATCCTGCGGCCCTTCAACTTCGACACCCTGGCGATCGAGGCCTTCCGGATGGCCTCGACCGAGCGGCTGGACGACGCCGCCCTGCCCGCCCTGGTCATCGTGCTGGTGGGTCTCGCCCCGGTCATCTATCTCAGCCGCACCATCGCCTCCTCGCGGCCCGGACACAAAGGCTGACCGCGGCGGAGCCGGGCTGCCGCAGTTTCTATATCCCGTTCCGGCTCTCCAGCGGCGGCCCCTCCACCTCGCCCGGCGGAGCTGCGGCCTCGGCCAGCGTCAGCTCCAGCCGCCGCTCGCGCTGCTGTTCCCTGCGCTTCCAGCGCCGGAAGGAGCGCTGCTGCCACACGCCATGCAGCCGCCTGCCGAAATCCGCGAGCCGCTGGTAGAGCGGCCGCCGCCGGCTGGTCACCCGGACGGGCTCCAGCGCCAGCCCGACCGAGGTGATGCCATGGTCGTCCATGTCGCGGACGATCAGCTCGACCCCGCCCATCCGCACCCGGTCGCCCAGCTCGCAGGAGCCGCCGAACTCGTTGCGCAGCAGGTCGCTGAGCGTCAGCCGGGCGTTGGGCAGCGACAGCGGCAGGCCGTACATCTCGGCGATCTGCTCCACCGTCGCATCCGGGCTGAGCACGAGGTCGCCGTAGAACTCGCGGTCGTTCTGGTCGAGCGCCCGGCTGCCGCCATAAAGCCTGTCGATCAGCGGCAGCCGGTGCTGCGGCGTAAACAGATAGACATGGTCGCCGGGCTGCAGGGGCTTCGCCCGGTGCAGCGGCACCACCGCACCGGAACGGATCACCAGCGACGGCCGGGCCCAGCGCGGCATGCGCTGTCCGCGCGCCGCCGGGCTCTTGGCATGGACGGTATAGGCGACCAGTTCCTGGTCGGCGTTGCCGGGAAGCTCCAGTTCCACCCGCTCCACCGGGCCACGGCGCGGCGGCACGATCAGGTCCAGCGCCCGCGCCATCGCGCCGATGGTCCAGCCCTGCACCAGCAACGAGACGACCACGACGATGAAGGCGGTGTTGAAGATCAGCTGGCCGTGCTCCAGCCCGCCCAGCACCGGAACCAGCGCCAGCAGCAGCGACACCGCCCCGCGCAACCCGACCCAGGCGATGAAGCTGGTTTCGCGCACCGAAAAGCGGAAGGGCAGCAGGCAGATCCACACCGCCAGCGGCCGGGCGACGGCGATCAGCAGGAAGGCCACTCCCAGCGCCGGCAGCAGCATGGGCATGAACTCCCGCGGCGTGGCGAGCAGCCCCAGCATGACGAACATGACGATCTGGCTGAGCCAGGTCAGGCCGGCATGGAAGCGCCGCAGCTCCAGCGCGCCGCGCAGCTTGACGTTCCCGGCATAGAGCCCGGCGGCATAGACCGCGAGATAGCCGCTGCCGCCCAGCACGTTGGTGGCGGCGAAGATGAACAGGGCGAAGGTCAGCGTGACCACCGGATTCAGTCCGGCTTCGAAATTGGCCTTGTTGATGAAGGCGACCAGCAGCCAGCCGCCGGCCAGCCCCATCACCCCGCCCAGCGAGAAGGCCAGCGCCAGCTCGCCGACGATGGCGGCGGGCGACGCCAGCCCATGGGTCGCCGCCTCCACCAGCAGGATCGTCACCATGATGGCGACCGGGTCGTTGCTGCCCGACTCGATCTCCAGGGTGGAGCGGACACGGTCGCGCAGCGTGATGCCGCCGACCCGCAGCAGGAAGAAGACCGCCGCCGCGTCGGTGGAGCTGCAGGCGGCGCCGACCAGCAGCGCCTCCCCCCAGCCCAGATCCATCAGGTAATGGGCGGCGACGCCGACCGTGCCGGTGGTGATGCCGACCCCCAGCGTCGCCAGAGTCATCGCCGGCCAGGCGGCGGCCTTGTAGCTGGCCAGCTTGGTGTCGAACCCGCTTTCGAACAGGATGACGGCCAGTGCCATCGACCCGATCAGGAAGGCCGAGCCGGCATCGTTGAAGGCGATGTGGCCGATGCCGTCCTCGCCCGCAAGCAGCCCGATGCCGAGGAAGATCAGCAGCAGCGGCGCGCCGACCCGCAAGGCCAGATAGCTGGTCAGCACGCTGACGATCAGCAGGCTCGACCCGATGAGAATGATGTAGCTGACCGCCTCCATAAGCCCCGCACGCCGTGTCCATCAAGCCGCCGACAGGCGGAACTCCTTGATTTTGACGGCAAACCGGCACATCCGCAAGGCGTAGGACCAGAAGGCGGTCATTCGGATAGGCTGTACGCTTACGAAACCAGCTTCCAGCTTCCATCGCCCTGGCGGCAGGCGGTGCCGCGCGCGACCTCGGTCTTGCCGTCGATCACCACGGTATGGTTGTAGTCGCGGCAGGTCTGCCCCGCGTCGCCCTGGTAGGTGCGGACTGGCTGGATGGTGCCGCTGTTGCCCGACTGCGGGTTGTTCCAGGTGATGGTCTGGTTGTTAGCGACCGCCCGCTCCTCGGCGTCCGACGCCCGGCTCTGGTCGGCGGGGCTGAATTGGCGGGCCAGCTGCTGGCCGGCATAGGCGCCCAGCAGCGTGCCGATGGCGGTGGTCGCCAGCTTGCCGGCCCCGCCACCGAAGCGCGAGCCGAGCAGGCCGCCGGCCACGGCGCCGCCCAGCGTCCCGACGGTCTCGCTGGTGTTCATGCCGCCGATGCCGCCGCTGTTGCCGGTCTGGCAGGCGGCCAGGGACAGTGCCGCGGTCGCGGCGATTGCGGTTGCGCGCAGGCGGATGGTGATGCCCCGCATGGTGGTTCTCCCGTTTCAACGTTGCGCGGTCAAAGTCAGGTCAACGCTTGAAGGATGAGGAGGTTCCCACCCAAAAGATCAGGGGGGCATGGAAGCAAAACGCGTTTTCGCGTGTTTAGACATCGAACAGTCAACACGAGGAGGGTTGCACAATGTCCCGTTTGCGTCTGATCGGTGCGGTGATCGCGCTTCTTTCCATCAGCGCCTGCTCGACTGGCGGCGTGGTCGGCGGTGCTGCCGGCGCGGCCGGCGGCTATGCGGTGGACGGCACCCGCGGCGCGGTGATCGGCGGCCTGGGCGGCGCCGCGATCGGCACCGCGATCGACCATTAACCGCAATCGCCGGCCGCAATCGGCCACCCTATTGGCGACCGTGCGGCGGCCGTCAGTCGCGCACCGGCTCGCGCGTCGATTCGCGCGGGCCGGTGGCGAAGACGGCGAGCGCGTCGTGCAGGTCGGGCAGGACGCGCTCCACCGCGGCCTCGCCCTCGCGGATGCAGTCGTCCGCCCGGTCGAACTCGGTCAGGCCGATATGGCCGAGCCGCGGCGCGATCTGGACATCCGGCGGTTCGCCGGCCAGACGAGAGCGGGTGATGCGGTCGGTGACGATGCCCAGCGACGACACCATCACGCCGAACAGGCTCGGCCCCTCGTAGTCGCGGCGGAAGATGCGGCGGGTCAGCGCCCCGATCCCGCCACCGATCGGGCCACGGTTGCCCGGCACCTCGTCCTCGACCATCCGCAGCAGGTCGAAGCCGGCGGCGGTCGGCACGCTGGCCCCCGGCTTGCGCGCCTTGCCCAGGATGTCGCCGGACAGGTTGACGGCAATCACCATCTGCGCGCCCAGCGCCCGGCAGGCCGAGACCGGCACCGGGTTGACCAGCGCGCCGTCGATCATCCAGCGCCCGTCGATCGACATCGGCGGGAACACGCCGGGCAGCGAGAAGGACGCCCGCATGGCGTCGACCAGTTCGCCCCGCTGCAGCCAGACCTCGTGGCCGGTCACCAGATCGGTGGTGATGGCGACATAGGGACAGGGCAGTTCCTCGATCCGCAGGTCGCCCAGATGCAGGCGCAGCTCCGCCATCAGCCGGTCGCCGCCGATCAGTCCGCCGCCCTGGCGCAGCCGCAAATCCAGATAGCCGACGATCTTCAGCCGGGTCAGGGCCCGTACCCATTCCTCCAGCGCGTCGAGCTTGCCCGCCAGATGCAGGCCACCGACCAGCGCGCCGACCGATGCGCCGCAGACGATGTCGGCCTCGATGCCATAGCGCTTCAGCGCCCGCAGCACCCCGATATGGGCCCAGCCGCGCGCCACCCCGCCGCCCAGCGCGATCCCGATGCGCGGGCGCCGCGTCGGGCCGTTGCTGGGACCGTTGGCGTGGCCATTGCCCTGGCCGTTTCCAAATGCCATGAGCGATCTCCTTCCCGATGCCGGAACGTTCGCCGCCCCCTTGGTCCCGAACATCGCACGAACGGGTAAAGGAAGCCTGTAGCCCGACGCATAGGCCCGGCCTCATATGCCCCGCCGGGCGGCGTCAGCTCCGACCGGTGGACAAGACCGAAGCCCATGGGCTAAGCCATCGGCAACGGACAAGAGATCGGATGCGACCGTGACGAACAAGAGCGGCAAGCCCCTGCGCCTCGATGCGGCGACCGAACGACTGGCGGGCCGGATGTGGCGCGAGTGGGTGCGGCCCTATCGCGGCAAGCTGATGCTGTCCTTCCTGCTGATGGCGGTGGTGGCGGCGACGACCGGCGCCTATCCGCTGCTGATCGACCAATCCTACGCCATGTTCTCCGCCCAGGACCGCGGCATGCTGCTGGCGATTCCGCTGGCCATCGTCGCGGTGACGGTGATCAAGGGGGCGTCGCTCTATTCGCAGACGGTGGTGACCAGCGACATCGTCCAGCGCATCATCGCCGACATCCGCCTGTCGATGTTCGCCCATCTGCAGAGCGCCGACATGGCGCAACTGCACGCCACCCCGACCGGGTCGCTGACCTCGCGCTTCATCAACGACGTCGACCTGATCCGCAACGCGCTGTCCCGCACGCTGACCGGGCTGGTGCGCGACATCCTGACGGTGATCGCGCTGGTCGGGTCGATGTTCTATCTCGACTGGCTGCTGTCGCTGATCGTCTTCATCATCTACCCGATCGCCGCGGTTCCCATCGTCCGCATCGGCAAGCGGCTGCGCCGCGTGTCGCGCGACACCCAGGCGCAGATGGGCGACATGACCTCGCTGCTGACCGAGAGCCTGTCGGGCGCGCGCATGGTCAAGACCTACAGCCTGGAGGACTATGAGCGCGCCCGCGCCGGCCGCGCCTTCCACGACAATTACCTGCTGACCATGAAGGCGGTGCGCGCCCGCTCGCGCATCGACCCGATGATGGAGGTGCTGGGCGGCGTCGCGGTGGCGGGGGTGATCGCCTTCGCCGGCTACCGGATGACGCTGGGCGAGGGGTCGGTCGGCGCCTTCTCCGGCTTCGTCGGCGCGCTGCTGATGGCGGCCCAGCCGGTGCGCGCCATCGGCACGCTGAACGCGGCCTTGCAGGAGGGGCTGGCCGCCGCCCAGCGCATCTTCGAACTGCTCGACCAGCAGCCGACCATCCTCGAAAGCCCGGACGCCAGGCCGCTGGCCGTCAGCACGGGCGCGGTCGCCCTCCGCGGGGTCCGCTTCGCCTACGAGACCGGGGCGGAGACGCTGAAGAGCATCGACCTCGACGTTCCGGCCGGCAGCACGGTGGCGTTGGTCGGGCGCAGCGGCGCCGGAAAATCGACCGTCTTCAACCTGATCCCGCGCCTTTACGACGTGACCGGCGGCGAGGTGCTGATCGACGGCCAGGACGTGCGCGGGGCCACCCTGCGCAGCCTGCGCGGCGCCGTGTCGATCGTCAGCCAGGACACCGTCCTGTTCAACGACACGGTGCGGGCGAACATCTGTTTCGGCCGGCTCGACGCCGGAATGGAGGATGTAATCTCCGCCGCCAAGGCCGCCGCCGCCCACGAGTTCGTCTCGAAGCTGCCGGAGGGCTACGACACGGTGATCGGCGACCGCGGCGTCAAGCTGTCGGGCGGCGAGCGCCAGCGCCTGGCGCTCGCCCGCGCCTTCCTGAAGGATGCGCCGATTCTGCTGCTGGACGAGGCGACCAGCGCGCTGGACAGCGAATCGGAACGGTTGGTGCAGGCGGCGCTGGAGCGGCTGACCGCGGGGCGGACCACCCTGGTGATCGCACATCGGCTGGCGACCGTGCGCAATGCCGACCGCATCGTCGTGATGGAAGGCGGGAGGATCATCGAGCAGGGCACGCACGAGGCGCTGCTGGCCGCCAACGGCGCCTATGCGCGGCTGTGCCGGCTGCAGTTCGGCGAGGACGAGGTGCAGGCGGGGGTGTGAGGTCCGGCCCCGAATGCCCCCACCCTAACCCTCCCCCGCTGGGCGGGGGAGGGAACAGGTGCTGAAGCGGGAGAGCGGCGGCAGTCCCTCCCCGCCCAGCGGGGGAGGTTAGGTGGGGGGCTAACCCTGTAACACTCCGCCCTCACTCCGCCGGGAACACCATCACCCGTTCCGCCGCCATCGCGGCGGACAGTTCCTGTCCGGCATGGACGTCGACATGCCCAGGCAGGCGGGCGTGGATCTCCGGCGCACCGCCCGGCAAATCCAGGCACACACGGGTGGCGGAGCCGAGGAAGCTGGAATGCCGCACGCGGACCGGCACGGCGTCCGGACGGGCGCCGAGCGGCACCAGCTCCAGATCCTCGACCCGGCAGGCGACCTCGACCCGGGTGCCGCCAGGCAGGTGCGGTGCCTGGATCAACCCGAGCGGGGTGACGATCCGGCCGTCGCGCACCGTCGATTGGAAGCGGTTGACCTCGCCGAACAGGCGGGCGACGAAGCTGTTGGCCGGACGTTTGTAGAGAGTGACCGGCGTGTCGGCCTGGATCACGCGGCCGGCCTCCATCACCACCACGCGGTTGCCCATCTCCATCGCCTCCTCCGGATCGTGGGTGACGACGATGGTGGCGACCCCGGTGGCGCGGATGATCCGCACCACTTCCTCCCGCACCGACCGGCGAAGCTGCTCGTCGAGCGCCGAGAAGGGCTCGTCCAGCAGCAGCACCTTGGGGTCGCGCGCCATGGCGCGGGCCAGCGCCACCCGCTGCTGCTGGCCGCCCGACAGGGTGTGCGGGTAGACATCGGCATAGCGGGTCAGCGCCATGGTCTCCAGCAGCTCGGCCACCCGGCGCTTGCGCTCGGCACGCGGCCGGTCGGTCTGGCCGAAGGCGATGTTGCCGGCGACCGTCAGGTGCGGGAACAGCGCGAAGTCCTGGAACATCATGCCGACCGGCCGCCTTTCCGGCGGCAGCGAGCGGTCGGCGGTGGCAAGCGGCGCCCCGTCCACGGTGATCGTGCCGGCCTGCACCGTCTCCAGCCCGCTGATCAGACGCAGCAGCGTCGACTTGCCGCAGCCGGACGGGCCGACGATGCACACCACCTCGCGCGGGGCGACCGACAGCGACACGTCGTCGACCGCGGTCAGCCGCCCGTAGCGATGGGTGATGCCCGACAGGATGACGGAGGGGGCCGGAGAGGAGAACGGGGCGTCGGTCATCTTACTTCCAGCCGGCACGGTCCATGATGCGCAGCGCCTGCGGGGTGTAGGCGGCGAAGGCGGCGGCGTTGACGTCGGCATGCTTGAAGTCGCCGAACTTCACCAGTTCCGGATGCGGCTGGATCGCCGGGTTCACCGGATATTCCATGTTGCCGTCGGCGAACTGGCGCTGCGCCTCCGGGCTCAGCAGGTATTCCAGCAGCTTGCGGGCGTTCTCCTGGTTCTTGGAGGTCTTCACCACGCCGGCGCCGCTGAGGTTGACGTGGGTGCCGCGGTTGTCCTGGTTGGGGAAGATCACGCCGACCTTGGCCGCGACCTCGCGGTCCTCCTGCTTGGCCGAGGTGATCAGCTTGCCGACATAATAGGTGTTGGCGATGGCGACGTCGCCTTCGCCCACCGCCACCGCCTTGATCTGGTCGGTGTCGCCGCCCTGCGGCGGACGGGCGAGGTTGGCTACCAGCCCCTTCACCCACGCTTCGGTCTTCTCTTCGCCGACGGCATCGATCATCGAGGCGGTGAGCGCCAGGCTGTAGGGATGGGTACCGCTGCGGGTCAGCACGCGCTGCTTCCACTCCGGCTTGGCCAAATCCTCGTAATTCCGGATCTGCTCCGGCTTCACCCGGTCGCGGGCATAGACGATGATGCGGGCGCGGGTGGACAGGCCCCACCAGGCACCGTTCGGATCGCGCAGGTTGGCGGGAACCTTGATCGCTTCCAGCACCGGCGAGTTGACCGGCGCCAGCAGCCCTTCCTTGGCCGCGGCAGCCAGACGGCTGGCATCGACGGTGATCAGCAGATCGGCTGGGCTGCTGGCGCCCTCCGACTTCATGCGCTGGATCAGTTCATCGTGGTTGCCCTCGATGATGTTGACCTTGATCCCAGTCGCCTTGGTGAAAGTCTCATAGATCGCGCGATCGGTGTTGTAATGGCGCGAGTTGTAGACGTTGACTTCCTGAGCCTGAACGGAAAAAGCGGTCAAGGCACCAACGGCGAAGGCGATCCCCGCGAACTTGTCGATGAACATCCATTACTCCCAGACTGCGAATGACTCTCAAATCCATGAGAATGGATATCAGTTGCAGGAGAACCTGTCGAGATGGGATTCTCCCCAAGGACCGGAACGACGGAAATGTCCGCAGCGGCGACACATCATTCCAAGGCCACCACCGTCTGCCTCCGCACCATGTCGGCCAGCGCCTCCGGCATCATCGGGCGGCCGAACAGATAGCCCTGCATCATGTCGCAGCCGACCGACACCAGGAAGTCGCGCTGCTCGACCGTCTCCACCCCTTCCGCGACGGTGACCAGCCCCAACCCGTGCGCCATGCCGACGGCGGCACGGACCAGCGCATTGCTCTTGGGGTTCTCCGGCACGTCGATGACGAAGGCGCGGTCGATCTTCAGCTTCGCCACCGGCAGCTGCTGCACGTAGCTGAGCGACGAATAGCCGGAGCCGAAATCGTCGATGGCCGCCTGGATGCCGAGATCGGCCAACTCGCCCAGCGTGCGCACCGCCACCTTCAGGTCGCGCACCGCCGCCTGCTCGGTGATCTCCAGCCCGAGATGGCTGCGCAGGGACGGGTGCCCGGCCAGCAGTTCCTCCAGCCGCAGGGTCAGGTTGCCGCGCAGGAACTGCTGGCCGGAGATGTTGAGGAACACCCGGTCCGGCAGCACGCCCTCGGCTTCCCACCGTGCCATCTGGGCGACGGCGGTCGTCAGGACCCAGTCGGTGATCGGCACGATCAGGCCGCTTTCCTCCGCGACCGGAATGAACTCGCCGGGCGAGACGGCGCCCAGCGCATGATGGTTCCAGCGCAGCAGCGCCTCGGCCGACCGCAGGCGGCCGTCCTTGTCGACGATCGGCTGGTAGACCAGATGCAGCTCGTTCCGCTCGATGGCGTGGGCCAGATGCATGGTCAGCATCATCCGCCGCGTCGCCGCCGCGGCCATCTCCGGCGTGTAGAAGCAGACGGCATTGCCGCCATTGTGCTGCACCGCCTGCAGGGCCAGCTTCGCCTTGGCGTTCAGATCCTCGAGCGTATGGACGGTCTCGTCCTCCACCGCCGCCCCGATCGACAGCCGCAGCCGCACCCAATGCCGGTCGGCGTAGATCGATGCGGTCAGCCGGTCGTGCAGGACATCGGCCAGCCTGTGCGCATGCTCGCCGTCGGCGACCCGCGAGAGCGCAGCGAACTCGTCCGCCGCGATGCGGCAGACGATGGTGTTGGGCGGCAGCACCTCCGTCACCCGGCTGACCATCGCCTTCAGCGCCGCGTCGCCGACATGGAAGCCGAACACCTCGTTGATGTCGCTGAACTGGTCGACGTCGAGCGTGAAGAGCGCGAACAGTGTCTCCGGCGCCGTTTCCCCAGCATTTTGGTCGGCATCCTGGCCGGCCTGCTGTCCGGCGCGCTGGCCGGCGAACAGCGCCTCGCATTCCTCCAGGAAGGCGGTGCGGGTAAGCACCCCGGTCAGCGGGTCGTGACGCGCCAGGTATGAGGCGCGCTGTTCCGCCGCCAGGCGTTCGGAGATGTCGCGGATGATGCCGACGAAGGTCACCTCCGCACCCATCCGCGCCTCGCCGACGCTGAGATGCATGGGGAAGACGGTGCCGTCCTTGCGCTGGCCCAGCGTGTCGCGGCCGATGCCGATGATCTTGGCCCGGCTGGTCTTCAGATAGCTGTCGATGTAGCGCCCATGGTCGCGCGAGAAGGGCGGCGGCATCAGCATGGCCATGTTCCGCCCCAGCAATTCGCCCTCCTCATAGCCGAACAGGCGGGAGCAGGCGCGATTGACGGAGCGGATGATGCCGTCGCGGCCGGAGATGATGATCCCGTCCACCGCCGCATCCAGCAGCGTCGCCACGAAGCTGTCGCGGCAGGTCACGAACTCGGCGATACGGTCGGGATCGCCCGTCTCGTGGAAGGCTCCGAGATAGCCGAGCGCCGCCCCCGCCCCGTCGCGGTGGACCAGCACGCTGCCGCTCAGGAAGGAAAGCCGGCCGTCGCAGCCGAGCGTCCGGCAATCGACCGGGGCCGTCGACGGTGCGGGCGCATCGCCCACCGCCGCGATGGCCGCCGCGATGGCCGCCGCCACCGGATGGTCGAGAGCCCCCAGCGCATGGCCGGCCAGATCCGCCGGGTTGCGGTCGAGGGCGGCGGCGAAACGCCGGTCCGCGTGGCGGCATATCCCGGCGCGGTCGACATACACCAGCGCCATGTCGCCATGGTCGAGAAGGCTGGAAGCGAGCGACGCCAGGAATGCCGGATCCCGTGGCAGGCCGCCGCTACCGGCCCCCCAGGTTTCCGCTCCATCCGATCCTTTTCCGCCGGATCCCTTTCCGCCGGAACCGCTGCTGTCGGAACCGTTCATCTGATCCGCCGGTTGTAGGTTCACGAGACAATCCGTTTTCTCTGTCCGGCCCGACGGGCCGACCCTTCGCAGCCACTGCCGGTTGCCCGGCAGCAATTATTTCATTCCAGTCGGAAGCATTATGTCTTCCTTCCACATCTTTTCCAATGTCCGCCGGTGTTGCGGGACGGCTGTATTTTCCTGATGGAACCATGATGTGTTGGGCACTCTAACGGTTCATGCCGGATGTGCGATTGACATGGTTCAATGCGCCGCACCGGACCTGGGAATAATCGGCCGCCACCGACCGGCACCCCTACAGCTTTTGCGCGTGCCGGCCACGGCAATTCGGTAGCATGCACGCATCGGAACTGGACCGGCGGCGGCGTCCCCCGCAGGATATTCGCGAAACCGTCGCTCTCCGGGAATCCGCCGCCCCGCACCGGCCAGACCCAACGAAAACCAACTCTGCCGCATTCGATGGAGGAATAAACCGGACGCTTCCGGCGTTCATCCGGTAACGGCCGCAACAACAACCGCGGCTGGCGCGCATCGACGCCACGCATCCGGGTCCGCCTGCAGTCCGCGGTTGAAGAAGAAGAGGGAGCATCCTGACATGACCACCGCATTCAGCCAGATCCGCCATGCCGACGGCGGTGCGTACTACCAGGGGGATCCACTGTCCCTGGCCGATGCCCAGATCATGCTCAACGACGACATCCTGCGACGACGGGTGCGCGTCGGTGCCTATCTGCGGCTCGACGGCGGACGGCTGGTGCTGGTGAACGGCCCGGCGCTCCGGCAGTGGGTCGGCCGGCCGGTGCCGCCGCCCTTCAACTGCCCCGGGGCCCTGCCAGGATAAGCGCCGCCCCGGCGAGGCAGACCAGCGCACCGGCCGTATCCCAGCGGTCCGGCCGCGCGCCTTCGACCAGCCACAGCCACAGCAGCGACGCGGCGATGTAGACCCCGCCATAGGCCGCATAGGCCCGCCCGGCGAAATCGGCGTCGGCGCGGGTCAGCAGCCAGGCGAACAGGCAGAGGCTGGCGACGCCCGGCATCGTCCACCACAGGCTCCGCCCCAGCCGCGCCCACGCCCAGAAGGCGAAACAGCCGGCGATCTCCGCCAGCGCCGCCGCACCGTACAAGACCAGCGTCGGCCACACCGCCCGCTCCATGCCGCCCCCTTCGCCATTCCTCGCCCCGGTTTCGAGGGATGCTGCGGCCCGTGCCGCCGGCAGTCAACGGCCGACCGTGAACGGATCGCCCGCCGAAAGCCGCCACAGCTCGTTTCAATTTGCCGCCGTGCTATTACAGTCCGTTCATGGACTTAGGCTGTGGCGCGGCATAGATTTCGCGTCAACGGGAGGTTCATGGCGATGTTGTTGGACGCGGCCAACCCAATGCAGGATGCCTTTGAGACGATCCGGGCCACAGACGTGATCTCGGACGACAAGAAGCATGTCCTCTACCGGGAATTGGAGGCTTGGCGGCGGCAGCATTGCCAGGCTGACAGCCAATGCGAGGAGTGCCGGACCCGCCGCCGCTGCCTGACGGCGGTTTTCGACCTGCTCGGCTCCTGACCGCCGACGCCGGCCCTTCTGCCGGTCCCTCTGCCGGAGCATCCCCATGAGAGTTCTCCTGGACGACGAGGCGACATTGTGCTCCGTCGAAATCCTGGCGGAAGCTGTCGAGATGGCCTTCGTCCCCGGCATCCTCGAATTGCGGACGCTGCGCGACGCCCTGCACGAAGCCCTGAAAAACCGCTCCCCGGCAGCTGTGCGGCTGGCCTACAGCGCCTACAGCCGGATCGACCGCGAGTTCCGCGACCGGATCAGCCACCATGCCTTGACACTCGCCACCCAGCGCCGGCTAAGGGGCGTGCCAAAATGACTGCGCTGCTTGATGCGATGGAACCTCAGTGCCAGCAAGTCAATCAGAAGCATCACATCGTATGGTTATTCTGGCATGAGTCCTTGCTTCGATGTGACCGCCGGGAGGTGACGCCACCCCACCTCATATTCCGTACCCGCTGTCAGGGCGGGATCGGCGAGCCGGCTGCGCTATTTGCCCAATCGTCCGGCGGTCACTGTCTGAGCCGTGCCCCATTACGGATCTCTTGGGTCAAGCCCTCAACTCGCCCTTGCGGGAAAGTGCGGCGGCTGGGTCTTCCGCCCTCAACAGACCCATCGACGATACCACGGCAACCCGCCCGCGCCACCCCGGTCGCGGGCTTTTTCATGGCCGAAAGGGGGCATCCTTACATGAGTACCGAACCCACCCCTTTCCTGTTCGAGAGCGAGCATCCGGTCCGCGTGGCGCGGACCGGCGAGCAAGGGCGATGCAGTTGTTATGATTGGTGAAACTCAAGAATTTTCAGAAATATCCCACGGCCACCTCATATGCTGATAGGTTTTAGAACCTATTCTCTTATTGGGAGGCAGACATGAAGTTCTCCATGCTTATCGCCGGCCTGCTGTGTGGGATCCTGAGCTTCGGCGCAGGGCATGCTGGAGCCGAAGAGGTGCGGATTGGAAAAAATGGCTATGAGACCAATCTCACCACGAGCCAGACCGCAACGATTGTTAGCGCAAATCAGAATACAGGAGGTATAAATATCAAGTCTCTACAGTTTTGGGCCAGCGGAGGCCTGAGCCTTTCATTGGTCGCCACCTATCCAAACTCCAGCAAAGTTACCCCATTTTACGTGACTTCGTTTCCTTCCAATCCAGTGAATGCCGCAATGCCTTATCCGATCAATCTACCGGCAGGGGTATCGTTGTCTGTTGTCTCCAGCACTGATTCCGGTGCTGGCGGTGTGCGGATGGGCTACGACCTTGTGAATTGAGGCTGGCTCGGCTGACAGCTCGCCACAGAAAAAGGCATTAAAACCTAATTGGTGGGCGCCACATGCACGGCGCCCACAGTTTGGTTTACTCAGCCGCCCGGCATCCAGCCCGGCGGCTTTTCCTTTTTGCCCGCGCCACCTTGGTCGCGGGCTTTTTTTCATGCCAGAAAGGAGTCCGCCATGCTCGTCATGGACTGGCAGGACAAGGCCACCGCGGCGAAGTCGGCGGCCGATGCGCGGGCGCTGAAGGCGCTCGCCCCACGCTCCAAGCCCAACCTAAAGACTGTCGAGGAGAGGACCCGATCGCTCTCTTGCTGCTGGCCGGCTGCGCGTCCAGCCCGCCCGTCGTCAAAGTGCCGTCCGCCCCGCGCCGGGCGGAACGCGGTATCGACGGACCGCGGCAGGCGTGACGCCTGCAGACCGCCGGTCCGCTCCATGGACGATCTTTAATGAAACCTTTCGCTGCCCGCAGCGTTGTCAGAGCATACTCAACGTCACGGAGGTTGCCATCATGGACAAGGACCGGATCGAAGGCGCTGCCCGCTCCCTCAAGGGTTCCGTCAAGGAGACTGTCGGCAAGGTGACCGGCGACACCAAGACCGAGGCCGAGGGCCGCGCCGAGAAGGCCGCCGGCAAGGTCCAGAACACCGTCGGCGGCGCCAAGGATGCCGCACGCGACGCGCTGAAGTAACAGCATGGATTCCTGGGAACGCCCCGGTGCCGCGTTCGCCGCGGACCGGGGCGTTCCCATTTCCGCGACCGGCCGCAGGGTCCGCGCACCAACCGCATCCGCCACTTGCAGGCAGCGTGTGGAAAAGGGCTGTTGCCGCCCCACCGTCCCCTATCTATGATGCGCCGCCCTGGCCGGATGGCCGAACGACGCGCTCAGTTTAGGGTCCCATGCTCCAGTTCATCCGCAATTTCGCCGGCTCCTGGGTCGTCAAGATCCTGTTCGTGCTGTTGATCCTCAGCTTCGGCGTATGGGGTATCGGCGACGTGTTCCGCTCCTCCACTCCGACCACCGTAGCCGAAGTCGGCAAGGTGGAGATCGGGCAGCAGGCGCTGGACCAGGAATTCCGCCGCCAGATGGAACGGCTGCGCCCGATGCTGGGCGGCAACCTGACCGCCGAACAGGCCAAGCGCTTCGGCCTGCTGGAACAGTCGCTGCAATCGCTGATCCAGCGCACCCTGTTCGACCTCGCGGCATCCGACATGGGCATCTCCGTCGGGCAGGAGGTGATCAAGCTGCGCATCGCCGACGAACCGTCCTTCCGCAACCAGCAGGGCCAGTTCGACCCGAACATCTTCCGCTCGGTACTGCGCAACAGCCAGCTGACCGAAGACGGCTACGTCGCGATGATCCAGCGCGAGACGGCGCGCCAGCTGGTGGCCGGTGCCGTCGCCGCGGCGGTGACGCCGCCGGCGCCGCTGGTTCAGGATCTCTACCGCTACCGCGGCGAAAAGCGTGTGGCGGAGGTGGTGACCCTGCCCAACGCCTCCATCGGCGATGTCGGCGTGCCGGACGATGCGGCGATCAAGCAGGCCTACGACGACCATCAGGTCCGCTTCACCGCGCCGGAATACCGCGCCCTGACGGTGGCCCGGCTGTCGCCCGACGCGCTGGCCAAGGACATCAAGATCGACGAGGCACAGCTGCGCAAGGCCTATGAGGAACGCGCGAGCGAGTTCGGCGCTCCCGAGAAGCGCACCGTGCAGATGGTGGTCATCGACGACGAAGCCAAAGCGAAGCAAATCGCCGAGGCCGCCAAGACCAAGGGGCTGGACGAGGCCGCCAAGGAGGCGGGCGTGGAGCCGGTGACGCTCGACAACATCGCCCGCACCGACCTGCCGGAGATCGGCGACGCCGCCTTCGCGCTGGAAACGGGCAAGACCTCCGACGCGGTGAAGAGCGCGCTCGGCTGGCACGTCATGGCCGTCACCGGCATGACCCCGGCTACGACCAGGAGCTTCGAGGATGTGCGCGACCAGTTGGCCGAAGAGCTGAAGAAGGAGCAGGCGCTCGATTCCGTCTTCTCCATCGCCAACCGGGTCGAGGACCAGCTCGCCAGCGGCGCGTCTCTTGACGAGGTGGCGCAGGCGCAGGGCCTGGCCCTGACCAAGGTCGCCGCCATCGACAGCACCGGCAAGGCGCCGGACGGCAAGGATGCCGCCCCCGACCTGCCGGGCCTGAAGGCGCAGCTCGCCAACGCGTTCCAACTGCGGACGGGCGCGGCCTCCAACCTGACCGAAGGCGAGGGCAGCAACTTCATCGCCGTCCGCGTCGACAGCGTGATCCCCGCCGCCGTCCGTCCACTGGCCGACGTGCGCGATCAGGTCGTCGCCGACTGGCAGCAGGAACAGCGCGCCGACCGCGCCGCCAAGAAGGCGCAGGAGATCGCCGACCGCCTGAGGCAGGGGGCGGAGGCGGCGGCGCAGGACGTCGCCACCGCGGCCGGCGCCAGCTTCGCCATGACCACCCCCTTCACCCGCGACGCTCAGTCGGTCGAAGGACTGCCGGCCGAGATGGTCGTCAAGCTGTTCGCCGCCAAGCCGAACGAGGTGGTCGACGGCTCCACCGCCGACGCCCAGGTCGTCGCCCGCCTGAAGGAGATCGTCCCGGCCGATCCCAAGGCCGCCGACGCCGATCTGGCGCCGGTCCGTGCCTCGGTCGAACAGGGCATGGAGAACGATCTGGTGGCCGAGTTCACCAACGCCCTGCGCGACAAGTACCCGGTGCAGATCCACCGCCAGCGCATCGACCAGTTCTTCGCCAGCAACTGAGGCTCCGGCGCATCGACGCCGAGGCCAGGGGAAACAAGAGGTCCCGTGCCGTGAAGGTCCAGCCCGATACCACCGCCTTCGATGCCGCTTACGCCGCCGGTCGGCCGCAGGTGGTATGGACCACGCTGGTCAGCGACCTGGAGACCCCGGTCTCCGCCTACATGAAGCTGGCCGACGGCCGCCCCTTCGGCTTCCTGCTCGAATCGGCGGAGCGCGGGGCGGGGTCGCGGCGCGACCGCTATTCGGTGATCGGCTTCAAGCCGGACGTGGTCTGGCGCTCGCGCGGCAACAAGGCCGAGATCAACCGCGACGCCCTGCACGACCGTGACGCCTACCGTCCGCTCGACGCCGCGCCGCTCGACGCCCTGCGCACGCTGATCAACGAAAGCCGCATCGAGTTGCCGGCAGAGCTGCCGCCGATGGCCGCCGGCCTGTTCGGCTACATGACCTACGACATGGTGCGGCTGATGGAGCGGCTGCCGGACGACAATCCAGACGAGCTGAACATCCCGGACGCCATCCTGACACGGCCCAGCATCGTCGCCATCTTCGACAGCCATACCGATTCGATCACGCTGGTGACGCCGGTCTGGCCGAAGGCCGGCAAGGATTCCACCAGCGCCTACGCCGATGCCCGCGAACGGCTGACCGACGCGCTGGCCGACCTGGAACGCCCCCTGCCCTACCGGCGCGAGCCGCGCACCGAGGACGGTCTGCCGCTGGCCTGGACCTCCAACACGACGCGCGAGGAGTATCATGCGATCGTGGAGAAGGCGAAGGAGTACATCCGCGCCGGCGACATCTTCCAGGTCGTGCCGTCCCAGCGCATCCGCTTCCCCTTCAAGCCCTCGCCGCTGGCGCTGTACCGCACGCTGCGCCGCCTGAACCCGTCGCCCTTCCTGTTCCACTGCGACTTCGGCGAGCTGACCGTCGTCGGCTCCAGCCCCGAGATCCTGGTGCGGGTGCGCGACGGCAAGGTCACAGTCCGCCCGATCGCCGGCACCCGCAAGCGCGGCGCCACCACGGCGGAGGACGAGGCGCTGGCCGCCGACCTGCTGAGCGATCCGAAGGAACTGGCCGAGCACCTGATGCTGCTCGATCTCGGCCGCAACGACGTCGGCCGGGTGGCGAGGATCGGCACCGTCAAGGTGACCGCCAAGATGATCGTGGAACTCTACAGCCACGTCATGCACATCGTCTCCAATGTCGAGGGCGAGCTGGATCCGAAGTTCGACGCGCTCGACGCCCTGGTTGCCGGCTTCCCCGCCGGCACGGTGTCCGGCGCGCCGAAGGTGCGGGCCATGGAGATCATCGACGAACTGGAAAAGGCCCGCCGCGGCGTTTATGCCGGCTGCATCGGCTATTTCGGCGCGTCGGGCGCCATGGACACCTGCATCGCGCTGCGCACCGCGGTGCTGAAGGATGGCATGATGTATGTCCAGGCCGGCGGCGGCGTGGTCGCCGACAGCGACCCCGAGGCCGAGTATCAGGAGACGGTCAACAAATCGATGGCCCTGATCCGCGCCGCGGAAGAGACGCTGCGGACCACCGCAAGGGGATAAGCTGCCCTCAACGTCCCTTATAAAGAAGGCCGCCCCATGGGGCGGCCTTCTTGTTGTCCACGGCTCCACTTTCTTCGCGGTTTCCTCAACAGGATACCCAGCGGCATCCCGCTAGAGGCTTCCGCACGCCCCTCGCGAGCGGTGGTTCAGAGATACCGCTGTTCCAGATGGCGCCTGAACACCGTCGCATCGAGCGGCCGGCCGGTCGCCGCAGTCAGCAATTCGTCGCCCGACGCATGGAAGCAGCCGGTTTCATGCACATTCACCCGCAGCCACGCCACCAGGGGCGCAAACTCGCCGCGCGACAGGGCGGGAACGATCTCCGGATCGGCGGTGCGCGCCGCCTCGAACAGCTGCGCGGCGGTCATCGCACCGAGGGTATAGCTGGGGAAATAGCCCCAGCCGCCGCCGGGCCAGTGGATGTCCTGCAGGCAGCCCAACCGGTCGTTGGGCGGGACCACCCCCACCAGTTCGGCCATGCCGTCGTTCCAGGCCCCCGGCAGGTCGGCCAGCGCCAGATCACCGCCGATCAGCGCCTTTTCCAACCGGTAGCGCAGGATGATATGGGCCGGATAGGTCACTTCATCGGCGTTGACGCGGATGAATCCACGCTCCACCCGGCTGTAGAGCCGGCGCAGGTTGCCCGCCTCCCAGGCAGGTCCCTCCCCGCCGAAAACCTCGCGCACCGCCGGGGCGAGCCAGGTGATGAACTCGGGCGAACGGCAGGCCTGCATTTCCATCAGCAGCGACTGGCTCTCATGCACCGCCATGCCGCGCGACTGGCCGACCGGCTGGCTCAGCCACGCGCGCGGACGGTTCTGCTCGTACAGCGCATGGCCGGTTTCGTGCAGCACGCCCATCAGCGCATCGGTGAAGTTCGCCTCGTCATAGCGCGTGGTGATGCGGACATCGCCGGTCGCCCCGCCGCAGAAGGGGTGCAGCGACACGTCCAGCCGGCCGCGGCGGAAATCGAAGCCGAGCCGCTCCATCATCCGCACGCCCAACTCGCGCTGCTTCTCGACGGAGAACGGCCCGTCCGGCAGCAGCGGCGCCGGTGATGCCGCCTGCCTGTCGAGCACCCGGCCGATCAGGTCCGGCAGGAAGCCCGACAGATCGGCGAACAGCGCATCGATGCGCTCGGTGCGCGCACCGGGATCATGGCTGTCGAGCAGCGCGTCATAGGGGCTGATCCCCATCACCGCGCCCATCGCCTCCGCCCCCTCGCGGACGCGGGCCAACACCTCGCTCAGCGAGGGCAGCAGCATGGCGAAGTCGCCTTCGGCACGCGCGGCGCGCCAGGTCATCTCGCAGACGGACACCGCCTTGCTGGTCGCCTCCACCAGTTCGCCGGGGATGGCCGTGGCGTGGACATGGTGGCGGCGCATCTCGCGCAGGTTGGCGCGCTGCCAGGAGTCGAGGCTCCCGTCACCCTCTGCCTCGGCCAGCAGGTCGGCCATGCGCGGGTCGGTCGCCAATTCATGCACGATCACCGACAGGGTCGCGGTCTGCTCGGCACGGCCGTCATTGGCGCCCTCCGGCATGATCGTCTGGGTGTCCCAGCCGAGAATGCCCAGCGCATCGCCGATGGCGGCGATGCGGGCATGGCGGCGCTCAAGATCCTGATATGCGGTCATCGGGGTGTCCGTCGGTTCCTATGTCGGCGCCTTTGCGCTGCGACAGCACGTAGATCCCGGCGAGCGTCGCCGCAAGCCCGTACCAGGTCAAGGCATACTGGAGATGGTTGTTCGGCAGTTCCACGCGCGGCCGGATGCCGTCCGGGGCGGCCGGGCGGCCGGCGGTCTGGCCCGGCAGCATCTCCACCACCACCGGCGCCACGTCCGCCAGCGACAAGGCCGCCGCCATCGACGGCGGATCGGGCCGCATCCAGACCGATCCGCCGGCTGATCCAGCCTCCGCCCCCGGGGCGGGGGTGCCGTTGCCGGGCTGGAACAGGCCGGCCGGCTGCGGCAGCCGGACGATTCCGCGCAGGTTCGTTTCCTCCTCCACCCGGCCGGCGGCGCGGGTCGCCGGATCGCGGCGGTCCATCGGCACGAATCCGCGATTGACCAGTACGATCCCGCCGCCGTCGGCCCGCTGGAAGGGGGTCAGAACCTCATAGCCGACCTGCCCCTGCTGCGGTCGGGCGATCAGCAGCATTTCCTTGTCGTTCAGGAAACGGCCGGCCAGGGTCACCGGCCGGAATTCCCAGGCATCCGGGTCGTCGATGCGCGCCGGCAACGGCTGCGGCGGCGAAGCCATCTGCCGGTCGATCCGGGCGATCAACTCGGTCTTCCAGCGCAGCCGCTCGATCTGCCAGGTCCCCAACCCGATGGTCAGCCCCAGCCCCAGCAGCGTCACCAGCGTCGCCCCCAGCGACGGGCGGAAGCGGCGGCGCTCCCCCGCTGCCATCGGCGCGGCACTCATCCCTTTTCGACCTCGCTGCGGCGGTAACGATACTGCAAGGCGACGACATAGGCCTTGGCCGGCCGCAGCATGCCCAGCGTCAGGCCGAGCACGACGATGCTCCAGACGATGGCATGCAGCCACAGCGGCCAGTCGACGTTCATCGACACCCACAGCGCGACCGGCACCACCAGGAACCCCAGGATGAAGATCAGGAACACCGCCGGCCCGTCGCCACTGTCGACCTGGGAGAAGTCCAGGCCGCATGACCCGCAACGCTCCGCCACCGTCAGATAGCCGGTATACAGCGTCCCCCGGCCGCAGCGCGGGCAAACGCAACGCAAGCCAGCGGACATCGGCGAAACAGTGGGATGATACTCGTTCACGCGCTCTGCACCTTCGGTTCGGGCCGTTCCGGGATGGATATGGGCCGCCGGAACGGCTCGACCAGCGGTGGCGTCAATGGGCGGCGATCACGCCGCCATGGCCGCCCCACCAGTAGACCGACACGAACAGGAACAGCCACACCACGTCGACAAAGTGCCAGTACCACGCCGCCGCCTCGAAGCCGAAATGGCTGCCGGGGGTGAAGTGCCCCTTAACCGTGCGGACCCAGCAGACCGCCAGGAAGATGGTGCCGACCAGCACATGGAAGCCGTGGAAGCCGGTCGCCATGTAGAAGGTCGACGGGAAGATACCGTCGGTGAACTTGAAGGCGGCGTGGACATACTCGTAGACCTGGAAGAAGGAGAACAGCACACCCAGCAGGACGGTCAGCCCCAGCGCCTTGGCGGCCTCGCGATTGCGCCCCTCGATGATCGCATGATGCGCCCAGGTGACGGTGACGCCGGACAGCAGCAGGGTCAGCGTCATCATCAGGGGCATGTCGAACGGGTCGATGACATGGACGTTCGGCGGCGGCCAGATTGCATCCGGATTGATCGGCGAAACCTTGGGCTCCAGCGCCGCATGGAAGAAGGCCCAGAAGAAGGCGGCGAAGAACATGACCTCGGAGGCGATGAACAGCGCCATGCCATAGCGCAGGCCGATCTTCACCACCGGGGTGTGGGCATGCTCCACCACCGATTCCCGGATCACCGACCGCCACCAGCCGAACATCGTGACCAGGATGGCAAGCACGCCCAGGATCATCAGCAGCTTGCCGCCGCCATGCATGAAGACGACCAGGCCGGTCGCCAGAAGCCCGCCGGAAAAGGCACCGATCAGCGGCCACGGGCTGGGCTTCAGCAGATGGTAGGGATGCGGGATGCCGGCGCCCGGTCCGTGGGCTGACGGTTCGGCGTGCGGCATTTGCCCGTGGGTGATGTCGGCCATCGTCTCACTACCCCATATGGTTAGTTTGTGGCGGTCGCCCCCGGCTCCGCCTTTTGTTTGTTGGCCCCCGGTGCCACGGGCGGAACGGCGGCCTGCTGGGCAAGCCGGGCCTCGCCGTCCTTGGCGCGGAAGAAGGTGTAGGACAGCGTGATGGTGGTCACGTCGTCCATGTTGGGATCGTCGGCCATCGACGGGTCGACGAAGAAGACCACCGGCATGTCCACGACCTGGCCGGGCTCCAGGATCTGCTCGGTGAAGCAGAAACACTGCATCTTGTTGAAATAGGCCCCGGCTTTGTCGGGCGTGACGTTGTAGACGGCGGTGCCGACCGTGGGCCTGGCGCCGCGATTTTCCGCCCGGTAGGCGGCGAACCCCGTCTCGCCCAGCTTCAGCACAAGTTCCCTCTGCTCCGGCTTGAACGACCAGGGCAACGCCGAGTTCGTGTCGGCGTTGAAGCGGATGGCGATCTTGCGGTCGACGACACGCGCCGCCGCCGCCTCTGCCCGCTGGGTGGTGCCGCCGAATCCGGTGACGGCGCAGAACAGGCTGTAGAGCGGGACCGACGCATAGGTCAGCCCGATCATGCCCAGCACCAGCCCGAACAGGGAGCCGAGGACCCGGCGGTTGCGGCGGCGCAGCCTGTCGTCGCCCCCCGCCATCAGTGCGCCCCGCCCATCCGGACAAGGGTGATGGCGTAGAACAGCACAACCAACGCCAGCAGGGCGGCCAGGACGGCGAGGTTGCGGCTGCGCAGCTTCTTCGCCCGCAACTCCGCCTCCCGCCGCTTTGCCGGATCCCGTTTCGCCGAATCCGGCCGGGCGCCGGTGAGGTCGTCGCGTTCCATCACGGTCATGCCCATCCTCCGAAGATCAGCCGCTCGGCCATCATCACGGCGAACAGCAGGAACAGATACAGGATCGAGAAACCGAACATCTTCTTGGCCGGCCCGTCGCCGGCCGCGCGCAGCACGCGCACCGCGCAGGCGACGAACATCAGGCCCAGCACCAGAGACACCGCAAGATAGACCGGACCGGCGATGCCGACGAAGAACGGCGCCGCAGCCACCGGCAGCAGGACCAGCGTGTAGGCCAGCATCTGGCGCTTGGTCGCCGCCGCTCCCGCCACCACCGGCATCATCGGCACGCCGGCGCGGGTGTAGTCGCCGTTGCGGAACAGCGCCAGCGCCCAGAAATGCGGCGGCGTCCACAGGAAGATCAGCAGGAACAGCAGGATCGAGGGCAGATCGACGCCGCCGGTCACCGCGGCCCAGCCGATCATCGGCGGGAAGGCGCCGGCGGCGCCGCCAATGACGATGTTCTGCGGGGTCCTGCGCTTCAGCCACATGGTGTAGACCAGGACGTAGAAGCCGATGGTCAGCGCCAGCAGCGCCGCCGCCGTCCAGTTCACCGCCAGCCCCATCACCACGACCGACAGGACCGACAGGGTGATGCCGAAGCCGAGCGCCTCGGCCGGCTCGACCCGGCCGGACGGGATGGGCCGCTTCGCCGTACGGGTCATCACCGCGTCGATGTCGCGGTCGTACCACATGTTGATGGCGCCCGACGCCCCGGCGCCGACGGCGATGCACAGCACCGCGACCGCCGCCAGGAACGGATGGATATGGCCCGGCGCCAGCACGATGCCGGCAAGACCGGTGAAGACCACCAGCGACATGACCCGCGGTTTCAGCAGTTCGATGAAGTCGCCGGCCGACGCCCCTCCCCTGTGGTCGAGCGTCAGGTCATTGGTCATGTCGGTCATGGCTTGGTCCTTGTCGTCTAACCCGGGTTCCGTCGCCCGGACCGCCCTGTAGCGGCGTCCCTTTTGGCGGCGTCCCTTGTGGCGGGCATTGTCTCCGTGCGATGCCCGCCCGTTAGCATGCCTACTTCACCTGGGGCAACGTCTCGAAAGCGTGGAAGGGCGGCGGCGAGCTGACCGTCCATTCCAGCGTGCCGGCCTCCGGGCCCCAATAGGCGCCCGGCACCCGTTCGCCGCTGCGCAGGGTCTTCCAGGCGATCCAGACGAACAGCAGCGTCGAGGCGAAGGAGAGGTAGGCGCCCAGCGACGAGACCATGTTCCAGCCCCAGAAGGCATCCGGATAGTCCGGGATGCGGCGTGGCATGCCCGACAGGCCGAGGAAATGTTGCGGGAAGAACACCAGGTTGACACCGATGAAGGTCGTGTAGAAATGGACCTTGCCCCAGAACTCCGGATACTGGCGCCCCGACATCTTGCCGATCCAGTAGTACCAGCCGGCGAAGATCGAGAACACCGCACCCAGCGACAGCACATAGTGGAAGTGCGCAACCACGTAGTAGGTGTCGTGCATGTAGTTGTCGAGACCGCCGTTCGCCAGCACCACGCCGGTGACACCGCCGACCGTGAACAGGAAGATGAAGCCCAGCGCCCACAGCATCGGCACCCGGAATTCGATCGACCCGCCCCACATGGTGGCGATCCAGGAGAAGATCTTCACGCCGGTCGGCACCGCGATGATCATGGTGGCCGCGGTGAAATAGGCCTTGGTGTTCACGTCCAGCCCGACCGTGTACATGTGGTGCGCCCACACGACGAAGCCGACCACGCCGATGGCGACCATGGCGTAGGCCATGCCGAGATAGCCGAACACCGGCTTCTTGGAGAAGGTCGAGACGATGTGGCTGATGATGCCGAAGGCCGGCAGGATCATGATGTAGACTTCGGGGTGGCCGAAGAACCAGAACAGGTGCTGGAACAGGATCGGGTCGCCGCCGCCTTCGGGATTGAAGAAGGTGGTGCCGAAATTGCGGTCGGTCAGCAGCATGGTGATGGCGCCGCCCAGCACCGGCACCGCCAGCAGCAGCAGGAAGGCCGTCACCAGCATCGCCCAGACGAACAGCGGCATCTTGTGCAGCGTCATGCCCGGCGCGCGCATGTTGAAGATGGTGGTGATGAAGTTCACCGCGCCCAGGATCGAGCTGGCACCGGCCAGATGCAGCGCGAAGATCGCCATGTCCACCGACGGCCCGCTGTGCCCCAGCGTCGAGGACAGCGGCGGATAGATCGTCCAGCCGGTGCCCGCGCCGTTGCCGACGAAGGCCGAACCCAGCAACAGCAGGAAGGCCGGCACGATCAGCCAGAAGCTGATGTTGTTCATGCGCGGGAACGCCATGTCGGGCGCGCCGATCATGAGCGGGACGAACCAGTTGCCGAAACCGCCGATCAGCGCCGGCATGACCACGAAGAACACCATGATCAGGCCGTGGGCGGTGATCAGCATGTTCCAGACCTGCCCGTCGGCGACGAACTGCAGGCCCGGCGACTGAAGTTCCGCCCGCATGATCACCGAGAACAGCCCGCCGATCAGCCCGGCGATGACCGAGAAGATCAGGTAGAGCGTTCCGATGTCCTTGTGGTTGGTCGAATAGAACCAGCGCTGCACGAAGCCGGGGACGTGGTGGTCGTCATGCCCGTGCTCATGCCCATGCTCACCAAGCCCATGTTCCGGTGTGGCGTTTGCCATGTCTCAACCCTTTGTCGCTGTCCCTGGCCGCCTGCGCCGGTCCCTGGGATGGGCGGCGGCTGGGTAGGTTCTTCTTGTCGCGTCGTGCCTCCGCCCGGCCCGCTACCGGGGGGCGATGTGCCGTCACTCGACCAGCGTTCCCGTCGGACGCTGCGCCACGTCGCGGCTTGCGGGCGCGGCATCGGGCGCGTAAGCGGTCTTGGCCTTGGCGACCCAGGCGTCGAACGCCTCTTTCGACACCGCCTCCACCGCGATCGGCATGTAGCCGTGGTTGGTGCCGCAGATTTCCGAGCACTGGCCGTAATAGACGCCTTCGCGTTCGGCCTTGAACCAGGTCTCGTTGATGCGGCCGGGCACGCCGTCCTTCTTCACGCCGAAGGACGGGATCGCCCAGGAATGGATGACGTCGCCGGCGGTGACCAGCACCCGCACGGTGGCGTTGACCGGAACGACGACGCGGTTGTCGACCTCGAGCAGGCGGCGCTGGCCCGGCTTCAGGTCGGCTTCCGGAATCATGTAGCTGGAGAAGGTGAAGCCGCCATGGTCGGGATACTCATAATCCCAGTACCATTGATGCCCGGTCACCTTGACGGTCATGTCGGCCTGCGGAATGCGCTCCGCGGCGTAGAGCAGCTTGAAGGACGGCACGGCGATCACGATCAGGATGATCACCGGCACCACGGTCCAGGCAACCTCCAGCACCGTGTGGTGCGAGGTTCTGGACGGGACCGGGTTCGCCTTCGCATTGAAGCGGACGACGCAATAGGCGATCAGCCCGGCGACGAAGATGACGATCAGCGTGATGACGACGGTCAGCAGGTCGTTGAAAGACCCCATCAGGTGCTTCACCGGCGAGGCGGAGGGCTGCATGCCCATCTCCCACGGCCGCGGCTCGTTCGCCAGCGCGCCGTTCCAGGCGCCAACCATCGACAGGACCGCCGCCAGGCCGGCGGCGCACAGGCTTTGCCTTTTCATCCCCAACCCCTTCTTAGCCGCGACGCTCGTCATGGCCCGCGGTCGTCTCTTCCCGCCGGCGCTCCATCCACCCTGTTCATTCGTACCGCGATCTGTTTGCGCGGTCCATGGTTGGGTTTGTCAGCGAACGCCGGTTTATGCAGGGATCACGCCATCTTAGCGCGACATATACCCGCAGCCGGAGCTTATCCCCCCGTCACGCTGGGTTACAAGCCTTTCCTCTCTCCCACTCTCCGCATAGACTTTTCCTCAGGCTTGGCACGGATCACGGCAATAGAGGTTGAGCCTGGATCGGGGTTAAACCATGCGGCATTCCGCCGCAGTCCGTTGGAACAGCGGATGTTTCTTCGAATGGTGGAAGGAAACAAAGCGCCACCAATGGAGGAAATGGCGCAATATCATGTTGGCGTCGGCCGCGACTCCGGAACCGGCCCGCCGCCTGAGCATGGAGGCGCGCGCGCTTTGCGACCAGACATGCGAAGGTGGTAGGCACAGTCCCCTCCCCGCTTCCCTCGAATCCCGGCGCCCGAGCATGAATTGCATCGGACGCATCGTATTCCACAGGTGCGCGAAGCTTCCCGCCGGCATACGATTGAGTGTTGAAAGCTCCGCCGAATCGGTTGTAGAACCATGGCGCATGACACAACCGCGCCGCCCATTGACCGAAGCCGAAAGGCTCGACTGGCTCCGCCTGATCCGGACGGAGAATGTCGGGCCGATCACCTTTCATCGCCTGCTGGAGCAGTATGGCAGCGCCGGCAAGGCGCTGGACGCCCTGCCGGATCTCGCCCGGCGCGGCGGGCGGGCCAAGCCGTTGCGCGTCGCATCCAAGGCGGAAGCGGACCGCGAGATGGAGGCTAACCGGCGCCTCGGCACGCGGCTGCTGTGCGCCTGCGAGCCGGACTATCCGGAACCGCTGGCCGCGGTGGACGATGCACCCCCGGTGATCTCGGTCGCCGGCCATGCCTATCTTCTGAAGCGGCGCGCGATCGCCATCGTCGGCGCCCGCAACGCCTCGCTGAACGCCAAGAAGTTCGCCGAATCGCTGGCGCGCGACCTGGGGACGGCCGGGCTGCTCGTGGTGTCCGGGCTGGCCCGAGGCATCGACACGGCGGCCCACGCCGGCTCGCTGGGCAGTGGAACCGCCGCCGTGCTGGCCGGCGGCATCGATGTCGTCTATCCGCCGGAGAACGAGCAGCTATACCGCGACATCTTGGCGCAGGGGGTGGCGGTGGCGGAATGCGCTGTCGGCACCCAGCCGCAGGCCCGTCATTTTCCACGCCGCAACCGCCTGATCTCCGGCCTGTCGCTCGGCGTGCTGGTGGTCGAGGCGGCGTTGCGCTCCGGCTCCCTCATCACCGCGCGGATGGCGCTGGAACAGGGGCGCGAGGTGATGGCGGTGCCGGGCTCGCCGCTCGATCCGCGCTGCCACGGCACCAACGACCTGCTGCGCCAGGGAGCGACGCTGGTCGAGCGGGCGGACGACGTGCTGCGCGCCATCGAAGGGCTTCGACCGCCTGCGATGTCGGAACGCGAGCGCGACCTGTTCCGGCCCGCCGGCCCGGTGGAACCCGATGAATCGGAGCTGTCCAGGGCCCGCGCCATCGTGCTGGAAAACCTGGGGCCCTCGCCCGTCACCATTGACGAACTCGTCCGCGGGTGCCAATTGTCCGCTCCGGTGGTGCTGACCGTGGTTCTGGAACTTGAGCTTGCCGGCCGAGTCCAGCGTCTTCCCGGTCATCAGGTCTCTCTTACCTGATCCGCACCGCCGTGGTTTGAGTGGGCACACGCGAAGGGCTGGTTTCTTGCCGGGCAGCAACGTCGTCATCGTCGAATCGCCGGCCAAGGCGAAGACCATCAACAAATATCTGGGCGACGACTACACCGTCATCGCCAGCTTCGGCCATGTCCGCGACCTTCCGGCGCGGGACGGGTCGGTGCGTCCGGATGAAGACTTCGCGATGGAATGGGAGCTGGGCGACCGCTCCAAGCGCCACATCGACGAGATCGCCAAGGCGGTGAAGTCGGCCAGCCGCATCTATCTCGCAACCGACCCGGATCGCGAGGGAGAGGCCATCGCCTGGCACCTGTCCGAACTGCTGCGCGAAAAGAAGCTGACCGAGAACCGCGAGGTCCAGCGCATCACCTTCAACGAGATCACCAAGAGCGCGGTGCAGGCAGCCATCGCCAACCCGCGCGACGTCTCCCGCGAACTGGTCGACGCCTATCTGGCGCGCCGGGCGCTGGATTACCTGGTCGGCTTCACCCTGTCGCCGGTGCTGTGGCGCAAGCTGCCGGGGTCCAAGTCGGCCGGCCGCGTCCAATCGGTGGCTCTGCGCCTGATCTGCGAACGCGAGTCGGAGATCGAGGTCTTCAAGCCGCAGGAATACTGGTCGATCGCGGTGGGCTTCACCACACCGGCCGGTGCCTCCTTCACCGCATCGCTGACCCAGCTGGACGGCAAGCGGCTGGACAAGTTCGGCCTGCCCAACCGCGAGGCCGCCGAGGCCGCGGTGGCAAAGATCCGCCCGCAGGACTTCGCCGTCTCGTCGGTCGAGCGCAAGCAGAGCCGCCGCAACCCGTCGCCACCCTTCACCACTTCCACCCTGCAGCAGGAGGCCTCGCGCAAGCTGGGCTTCGGCGCCACCCGCACCATGCGCACGGCGCAGAAACTCTATGAGGGCGTCGACATCGGCGGCGAGACGGTCGGCCTGATCACCTACATGCGAACCGACGGCGTCAGCCTGTCGCAGGAAGCGATCGACAGCGCCCGCGGCCTGATCGGCACGCAGTATGGCGAGCGCTACGTTCCCGCCCAGCCGCGCGTCTACAAGACCGCCGCCAAGAACGCCCAGGAAGCCCACGAGGCCATCCGGCCGACCGACCTGCACCGCCGCCCCGAGTCGGTGGCCTCCTATCTGGAGCAGGACGAGTTGCGGCTGTATGAGCTGGTCTGGAAGCGCACGCTGGCCAGCCAGATGGAGAGCGCCATCCTGGATCAGGTGGCCGTCGACATCGCCGGCCCGGCCAAGGACGTGGTGCTGCGCGCCACCGGCTCCATCGTCATGTTCGACGGCTTCCTGAAGGTCTATCAGGAGGACCGCGACGACGCGGCCGAGGACGACCAGCAGGAACGCCGCCTGCCGGCGATGGACCAGGGCGACGCCCTGAACCGCGGCGACATCGACCCGCAGCAGCATTTCACCCAGCCTCCGCCGCGCTATTCCGAAGCCAGCCTGGTCAAGAAGCTGGAGGAGCTGGGGATCGGCCGGCCGTCGACCTACGCCTCGATCCTGCAGGTGCTGCAGGACCGCAACTATGTCCGGCTCGACAAGCGGCGCTTCATTCCGGAAGACCGCGGCCGGCTGGTGACCGCCTTCCTGGAAAACTTCTTCCACCGCTATGTGGAGTACAACTTCACGGCGGAACTGGAAAACCAGCTGGACGAGATCTCCGACGGCAAGATCGACTGGAAGACCGTGCTGCGCGACTTCTGGACCGCTTTCGACGTCGCGGTGAACGGCACCAAGGAACTGACGATCACCCAGGTGCTGACCACGCTGGACAACGAGCTGGGGGCGCATTTCTTCCCCGCAGTGACGGCGGACGGCCATGACCCGCGCGTCTGCCCGGTCTGCCGCGAAGGCCGGCTGGGGCTGAAGCTGGGCAAGATGGGCGCCTTCATCGGCTGCTCGCGCTACCCGGAATGCCGCTACACCCGGCCGCTGGCCGTCGCCAATGACGAGAACGGCGAGGTGCAGGAAGGTCCGCGCGAGCTGGGCAACGATCCAGAAACCGGGTTGCCGGTCACGGTCCGCCGCGGCCCGTTCGGCGCCTACATCCAGCTCGGCCCGGCACCGGCTGCCGCCGCTCCGCCGGAGGCACCGCCTGTCGAGGAGCCGGCGGCAGACGGCAAGAAGCCGAAGGCCAAGAAAAAGAAGAAGGACGAGGCGCCGAAGCCCAAGCGGGTGTCGCTGCCCAAAGGCATGGGCGCAGCCGACGTCGATCTCGACACCGCGTTGAAGCTGCTGGCCCTGCCCCGCGTCATCGGCAACCATCCGGAAACGGCCGAGGAGATCAGCGCCGGCATCGGCCGCTTCGGTCCCTATCTGAAACATGGCAGCGTCTACAAGTCGCTGACGCCCGACGACGACGTGCTGACCGTCGGCATCAACCGCGCCGTCGATCTGCTTGCCGGCGCAGCCAAGAAGGCGTCCGCTCCTGCCAAGGCCCTGGGCGACCACCCGAAGACCGGCAAGCCGATCACCATGGGGGCCGGCCGCTTCGGTCCCTATGTGAAGCATGCCAGCGTCTATGCCTCCATCCCCAAGGGGACCGAGCCGGACAGCGTTACGCTGGAACAGGCGTTGGAACTGATCGACGCCAAGGTCGCCAAGGACGCAGCCAAGAAGGGCAAGGCCCCAAAGGAGGCCGACGCGGAAAAGGCCGAGGCCGCCGAGACGGAGAAGCCCGTCAAGGCAAAGGCTCCGGCGAAGAAGCCGGCCGCCAAGAAGGCGACCAAGGCCAAGCCTGCCAAGGATGCGCCGGCCGAAGCGGCCGCACCGAAGAAGAAGACCGCGAAGGCGTCGTAACCGCCTGACCCTTTTTGCAACCCTCCTCCCCCACTGGGGGAGGAGGGAACAGGCTTTGAAAATCGCATTTTCCTATCAAAATAATAGATAAATAGTGTCGTCTCACAGGTTTTTCTGTTGAATTCATCCGCCTCCTGTCGTCTCATAGCTCCCATCCTGCAGGTTGCCGTATTCGCCCGCAGGTCCGGCGCGTTAAGCTGCCGTCGGTAAACAACCGAAAGAAAACGGGAGGATGACGACCATGAGCGCCGCGGCTTCGACACACGATCCCCATTCCCCGCTGGTCCTGCGCGAGGATCGCGACGGGATCGCCACGCTGACGCTGAACCGGCCGAAGGCGCGCAACGCGCTGTCGGTCGGGCTGATGGCGGCATTGCAGGACGCGCTCGACGCCATCCACGATGACCGGACGGTGCGCGCCGTGGTGCTGGCAGGGGCCGGAGGCGCCTTCTGCGCCGGGCATGACCTGAAGGAGATGCGCGCCGCGCCGTCGCGCGCGATGTACGAGGCGCTGTTCACCCAATGCTCGCGCCTGATGCTGACGATCAACCGCATCCGCCAGCCGGTGATCGCCAAGGTGCGCGGCGTGGCGACCGCGGCCGGCTGCCAGCTGGTGGCGACCTGCGACCTCGCCTATTGCGAGGAGGGGGCGCGGTTCGCGACTCCGGGCGTGAACATCGGGCTGTTCTGCTCGACGCCGATGGTGGCGCTGACCCGTGCGGTCGGGCGCAAGGCGGCGATGGAGATGCTGCTGCTCGGCGACCTGATCGACGCGGAGGAGGCCGAGCGCATCGGCCTCGTCAACCGCACGGTGCCGGCCGACCAGCTGGACGAGGTGGTTGACTCCGTCGCCGCCAAGATAGCGTCGAAGTCGCCGCTGACGCTGGCGACCGGCAAGGAGGCCTTCTACCGCCAGATCGAGCTGGATGCCGAGGGCGCCTATGCCTACGCCGCTCAGGTGATGACCGAGAACATGATGGCGCAGGACGCGGCCGAGGGCATCGACGCCTTCCTCGGCAAGCGCACGCCGGTATGGTGCGGGCGATGAGCGATCCGGCAATGCCCCCCGATGGAGCGATCACCGATCCGGCCCGCTACACCGACTCCTTCCTGCGCGGGGTGCTGGACGGCGTCCACAGCATCGCCGTGGTGGGTGCCAGCGCCGACCCGGTGAAGGCCAGCTTCTTCGTGATGAAGTATCTGCGCGACAAGGGCTATCGCGTCGTCCCAATCAACCCGAAGCTGGCCGGACAGACCATCCTGGGGCTGCCGGTGCATGCCAGCCTGAAGGACCTGCCGGAGCCGCCGGACATGGTCGACGTCTTCCGCAACTCCGCCGCCGCCGGCGGGGTGACGGACGAAGCCATCGCCGCCGGGGCCAAGGTGGTGTGGATGCAGCTCGGCGTCCGCAACGACGAGGCGGCGGCGCGGGCCCAGGCCGCCGGCCTGACCGTGGTGATGGACCGCTGTCCGAAGATGGAAATCCAGCGGCTGTACGGCGAGATCGGCCGGATCGGCGTCAATTCCAACATCCTGGTCACGCACCGCCGGGCACCGACCAAATCTTTCAAGAAACTGATCTGAAAAAGGGGGAACCACGCAGATGACTGAACCGAAGAGCTTCGGCTTCGAGACCCGCGCCATCCATGCCGGCGCCGCACCCGACCCGGCCACGGGCGCCCGGCAGACGCCGATCTACCAGACCACCAGCTTCGTCTTCGAGAATGTCGACGACGCCGCCTCGCTGTTCAACCTGCAGAAGGTCGGCTTCATCTATTCCCGCCTGACCAACCCGACGGTCGCGGTGCTGGAGGAACGGCTGGCCAACCTGGAAGGAGGCGCCGGTGCCACCGCAACCTCGTCGGGTCATGCGGCGCAGCTGCTGGCCCTGTTCCCGCTGATGGCGCCCGGCGACCACATCGTCGCGTCGAAGAAACTCTATGGCGGCTCGCTGAACCAGCTCGGCATCAGCTTCCCGCGCGCCTTCGGCTGGCAACCGAGCTTCGTCGACACCGACACGCCCGACACCGTCAAGGCGGCGCTGACCGAGAAGACCAAGGCGATCTTCGTCGAAAGCCTCGCCAACCCCGGCGGCGTGGTGACGGACATCGAGGCCATCGCGAAGATCGCCGACGAGGCCGGCATCCCGCTGATCGTCGACAACACGCTGGCCACCCCCTACCTGATCAACCCGATCCAGTGGGGCGCCACGCTGGTCGTCCATTCCACCACCAAGTTCCTGTCCGGCAACGGCACCTCGGTCGGCGGCGTGGTGGTGGACAGCGGCAAGTTCGACTGGAGCAAATCGGGCAAGTTCCCGGCGCTGAGCGAGCCGGACCCGGGATATCACGGCCTGCGCTTCCACGAAACCTTCGGCCATCTGGCCTTCACCATCCACGGCCATGCCGTCGGCCTGCGCGACCTGGGGCCGAGCCAGGCGCCGATGAACGCCTTCCTGACGCTGAACGGGATCGAGACGCTGCCGCTGCGTATGCAGCGCCACGCTGAAAGCGCACTGAAGGTGGCAAAGTTCCTGGAAAGCCATCCGGCGGTCGGTTGGGTCAGCTATGCCGGGCTCGAATCGTCGAAGTACCATGCCCTGGCGCAGAAATACCTGCCGCGCGGTGCCGGTGCGGTGCTGACCTTCGGCGTCAAGGGCGGTTTCGAGGCCGGGGTCAAGGTGGTGGAGAGCGTCGAGCTGTTCAGCCATCTCGCCAACATCGGCGATGCGCGCTCGCTGATCATCCACCCGTCCTCGACCACCCACCGCCAGCTGTCGGCGGAGGCCCAGGCCTCGGCCGGCGCCGGCCCCGACGTGCTCCGCCTGTCGATCGGGCTGGAGACGGCCGAGGACATCATCGCCGACCTGGACCGGGCGCTGAACGGGACGTTGGATTGAGGAGTTGTCGTTGCGGGACGTGCCGGGATTCCGGCTCGTCCCGCAACGGGCTTGCGGCTTTGCCGACGGCAGCCGGTCATATCCTCGGCTTGTAGGCGATCGCGTTGATGCTGAACCGCATTCCGTCAATGGTCCGACAGATCGAGCCGTCGGGCCGACGCGGATCGACCTTCCCCATGCTCGCATCGGTGAAGAGATTGAACTGATCGACGCGCGAAACGTCGCAAAAGCCGATCTCCTCGAGATAAAGCTGCAGAATGTCGAAGCTGAAGCCGATCTTATGGAAATCATATTCGTTCCGCTGCCCGCCGAACGCCAGCCGTGACAGCTTGTAACGATCACCCGTCGTCAGATCCTCCGAACAGAAGGCCCGGGCTATCTCGTAGAAATCCGGAACGGATATCCGCACTCGCCCACCTGGCTTCAGTATGCGCAGGAACTCATGCAAGGCCTGCGCCAGTTCCGCGTTATGGCTGAGATGCTCAAGCACATGACTGGCGTAAATCTCTTCGACGGACGCCGTCTCGAACTGGCTCATATCCGCACAGGTTCCGACAAAATCCACAATATCGCTGGGAGCGATGTCGAAGATATGCCAATCCTGGCGCTTCTCATGGCCGCCAATATGCAATTTCATAATCAGACCCGTTGGCAGCTGGTCGATCACGACCGGGATGCTCACGACCGGGATGCCCGGCACAAGCCGCAGCTGTCCGTTACCGCCCGATGGATCGCTCCTCTATAGCGGAACGGAACCGAAGAGAGAACAAACCAATGCTGCAGGGTTCAACACCGCCGCCAACGCTCCCCACTGCCCTCACTCCGCCGCCGGCAGCGGCTCGGCCACCGGTTCGGCCTTCTTCCTGCGGTCGTCGGGCAGCAGCAGGGCGGCGGCGAAGGCCATGGCGGCCAGCACCGACAGGGTCAGGTAGAGCATGGTGAACTCGCCGGTGTGCTCATAGACCCAGGCGACCAGCAGCACCGCCAGCGGACCGGCACCGAAGGACAGGATGTACTTGGCGCCGAAGGCAAGCCCGCGATGCTTGTCCGGCGTGTAGCGGGCCAGCAGCATGTTCTCCGCCGGGATCTGCGTCTGCGAGGCGATGACCACGAAGGCGGCGGCGGCCACCAGCGGCAGGTCGGACAGCACGGCGACCGCGGCCATCATCGGAATCTGCACCAGCAGGCAAAGAATATAAACGCGCTTCAGCGAATGGCGGTCGGCCAGCACGCCGCCGACCATCTGCGGCAGCGCCGCGACCAGATAGACCGCCGTCACCAACCCGCCGACGCCCAGCGTACCGCTGCCGAGCAGGCCGCCCAGCCGCGCCTCGAACAGCTTGGGCAGCACGACCTGCATGGCGTTGAAGATCAGCCCGGCGCAGACCATGGTCAGCGACAGCACGAAGAAGGCCCGCACCACGTCGCCACGCGACGGCTTGGGCTGCGGCTTCACGTCGGCATGGCGGTCCTGGACGATGCCGGTTGCGATCAGCAGGGCCAGCACCGCGCCCAGCACGACGCAGAGGACGCCCGGAATGATGAAGGCCATGCGCCAGTCCAGCCACTGCGTCAGGCTGCCGGCGACCACCGCGGCGGTGGCGACGCCGAAGGTGCCGAACAGGCCGAGCCAGCCCATCGCCTTGCCGCGGTTCTCGGCGTTCGCCATCATCCAGGCCATGCCGACCGGGTGGTAGATCGACGCCCCCAGCCCGAGCAGGGCCAGCGACCACATCAGCATCTCCGGCCCGTCCGACAGGCCGGCCAGCACCGCGCCGCCGCCGGTCATCAGGTAGAACACCGCAATCATCCCGGCCGAGCTCCAGCGGTCGCCCAGCCAGCCGGCCAGCGGCGCACCCAGCCCGATCATCAGCGAGCCGAAGGTCCATAGCCGGATCAGCTCGTCGTAGGAGAGCTTCCATTCCGTCTCCAACGCCAGCACGATGGTCAGGAACAGCGCCGAGACGATGTGCATCAGCGAATGCCCGACCCAGGCGAATCCGACCGACAGCCGGGCGGAGGTCGGCGACGGCAGGGCTGCGCCGGCGGATGGATGACTCATGGAACGTCTCCGGCCCCGGATTTGTCGTCACAGGGAAATGTTTCACGGGCAAGCGAAGTGGGAAGGCTGGCACGGGACGGTTGAACCGTCCAATGCGCCCCCCTCATGGCGGGCATGCCGGGCGGTGCCGGACGGTTCGGAAGACCCGCTCAGTCTCCCGTCGGACCGCGCCGGCCCTGCTTGACCTCCGACCGCTTGGCCTTTCCTTCCAGCCGGCGCTGCTGGGAGCCATAGGTCGGCTTGGTCTTGCGGCGCACCTTGGGCGGAACCGAGGCATCGCGGATCAGGTCGATCAGCCGTTCCCGCACATCCTCGCGGTTCCGCATCTGGCTTCGGTAGCTGTCGCCGGACAGGATCAGGACACCGGCGGCCGTCATCCTGGAACCGGCCAGACGGGCGAGCCGAGCCTTCACGTCATCCGGGATGTTCGGCGACGCCGCCACGTCGAAGCGCAGCTGGACCGCCGTTTCCGTCTTGTTGACATGCTGGCCGCCCGGCCCGCTGGCGCGCACGAACTCCTCCTGGAGTTCGCTTTCGTCCAGGCTGATGCGGGGCGTGACCCGGATCATCATGGCCTCTCCGGGGGCGGCCCCAGCGGAGTCCGGGCGCGGAAGGCGCGGGCCAGCGCCGCAAAGCCGGCGACGTCGATCTCCTCCGCCCGCGCGGTCGGGGCGATGCCGGTCTCCTCCAGCAGCGCTTCGGCGCTGCCCAGCGACTTCAGGCTCTGGCGCAGCATCTTGCGGCGCTGGCCGAAGGCGGCGGCGGTGACCTGTTCCAGCGCGCGCCAGTCCGCGAGCTCCGGATTCGCCCGCGGGGTCAGGTGGACCACCGTCGATTCGACCTTGGGCGGCGGGGTGAAGGCGCGCGGCGGCAGGTTGAACAGCACGCGGGCGTCGGAGCGCCATTGGGTGATGACAGACAGCCGGCCATAGGCCTTGCTGCCCGGCTTCGCCACCAGCCGGTCGGCGACCTCCTTCTGGAACATCAGCGTCAGGCTGACATAGGATTCGATCCGCGCCAGCCAGCCCAGCAGCAACGGGGTCGCCACATTGTAGGGCAGGTTCGCCACGATGGCGCGCGGGGCCGGGGCCAGCTCCTCCGGATCGACGGTCAGCGCGTCGGCCTCGACGATGGTCAGGCGGCCATGGGCAGCCTCGACGACGTCCTGCAGCGCCTCGATGAAGCGGCGGTCGCGTTCGATGGCGACGACCTTGACCGCATCGGTCGCCAGCAGCGCACGGGTCAGACCGCCGGGGCCGGGGCCGACCTCGATGGCGGTGGTACCGGCAGGCAGGCAGGCCGAGCGTGCGATCCGTCCGGTCAGATTGAGGTCGAGCAGGAAGTTCTGCCCCAGCGACTTGCGCGCCTCCAGGCCGAAACGCGCGATCACGTCGCGCAGCGGCGGCAGGGCTTGCGGGTCGAAGGCAGCCGGGGCGGATGCGGGCGCGGGCGGGATGGGGGACAGGTCGGTCATACCCGACTTATAGGCATCCTCCGCCCTCTTCACCAGACGGCAGTTTGCCCGGAATCGCTACAGCAGGTGCCGCAACAGCACGACCGCCGCCACGCCCGCCGCCACCGCGACCACCATCGGCACCCGCCGCGCGATCAGGCAGACGAAGGCAGCGGCCAGCGCGTCCGATGGGCGCGACAGGGCGGCCGGCGCCACCAGCGCCACCAGCACCGCGCCGGGCGTCGCCTCCAGCGCCGCACTCGCCGACGGGCCGAGCCGGACCCGTGCGATCAGCCATGGGCCGCCGACCCGCGTCAGCCAGGTGACCAGCGCCCCGCCAAGGACAATCGCGAAGATGCTCCAGTCCAGATGCAGCGCCTCAAGCATCGCCCGCACTCCCCTTCACCTGGCCTTTCGATTGTCCCCTTCCCCGCCACGCCGCCACCGCACCGCCGGCCAGCGCGCCGGCCAGGATGTGCCACGGCCCGCCGGGCGACAGCGCATGGGCGCCGAGCGCCGCGGCGGCACTCGCCAGCCAGGGCGGCAGCGATCCCACCCCGCGCCAGAAACCGGCCAGCAGGCAGAGGAAGACGGCGATGAAGGTGAAGTCCAACCCCCAGGCGGCGGGATCGGCGATCAGCGCGCCGGCCAACGTCCCCGCCACGGTGCTGGCGAGCCACGCCAGATAGAGCGTCACCCCGACGCCGTACCAATAGGCCAGCGTCAGCCCCTCGCCGCGGCGCAGCGCCAGCGCCCATTGCTCGTCGGTCATGAAGAACAGCGCCAGCCCGGCCCGCGCCGGAGCGACGCCACGGAAGCGCGGCTCCAGCGTCGCCCCCAACAGCAGATGACGAAGATTGACCAGCAGGATGGCGCCGACCACCGCCAGCCCGGCGGTGCCCTTGTCCAACAGCTCGACCGCGACGAACTGCGAGCTGCCGGCGAAAACCAGCGCGCTCATCAGCCCCATGTCGAGCGGCGACAGTCCGGCCTTGGCGGCGAGACTGCCCAGCAGGAAGCCGAAGGGGACCGCGCCCGCCATCACCGGCAGGCAATGAATGGCGCCCAACGCGAACTCCTGCCGCGGGGACGCCGGTATGGTGAGGGTATCGGTGCTCATGGCGGGGACACTAGGCGGCGGCGGCCCCGGTGTCTTGGACTGGATTGCTGCCCCGGCGGTATTGGCCGGGGGCGACGCCGACCCGCCCCTTGAACACCCGGTTGAAATGGGCCTGATCGCAGAAGCCGCAGGCCAGCGCCACCTCGGCCAGGGTCAGCGGCCCGGCGAGCAACCGCTTGGCATGGGCAACCCGGCGGTCGGTCAGGTAGCCGTGCGGCGTCGTCCCCACCGCGGCGCGGAACACCCGCAGCAGGTGGAAGCGGCTGAGCCCGGTCGCCCCGGCCAGATCGGCCAGTTCGACCGGGCTGTCGAGATGGGCGTCCAGATACTCCCGCGCACGGCGCACCGCCGCCGGCTCCCGCCCGGCCGCCGGCAGCCGCCCGGTCAGGTCGCCGTGGCGCAGCGCCAACAGGGTGAAGGCGCGCAGCGCATCGGTGTCGGCGCGCAGCGGGTCGGCCCCCCGTCCCTCCAGCCCGCGATGCAAGGAGCCGATCGCCGCGAATAGAGCCGGATCGTCGAAGACCGTCACACCGAAGTGCGGCGCCACCCGCCGGCCGGTCGCCTCCTCCAGCGCCCCTTCGAACAGGCCGGCCGACGGATAGAACATGCGATAGGCGAAGCCGTCGTCCGCCGGCCGGCCGTCATGCAGGATCCCGGGATTGAGGGCGACGACCTGCCCGGCATGGGCCGCCAGATCGACCCCGGCGCACCGGAACAGCTCCGTCCCGGCGGTGATGACGCCGACGACGTAGGTGTCATGCATGTGCGGGGCGTAGCTGTGGCGTTGGAAGCGTGCGTTCAGGCACTCCATGCCGTCGAACCGCGCTTCGCGCCACAGCCGTGCGAAATCGCCGCCGCCGGCCGGTATCTCGGTAAGTGCGGATTGCTGGTCCATGCCACAGTCTAACAGGCGGGTGGAGCGTCCGTCTTGGACAGGATTGCGGGTAACATCCTCATCGGCATTCCGTTCGCACGCAAACGGTTACAAACAGATACAAACTGCCGTGTTGCCGGTTATCGGGCAGTTACAGTCGGGTGCGATCCTTCCGGAAAAAACGAGACATCGAACCGGAAAGACACCTGCCATGAGCGTCATCGACACCCCTCCCCCCACCGCCGGCAAGACCGGATTCTCCTTTTCCAGACTGATGACCCGCGACGTGGTCACGCCCGTCACCATCGTGACCTTCGTCGTGTCCACCGTCACCGGCATCATGCTGCTGCTGCACTGGAATGCCGGACTGGTGCGCTTCTCGCACGAATGGCTGAGCGTCGTGTTCTCCGCCATCGCGATCTGGCATCTGGTGAAGAACTGGCGTGCCTTCACGGGCTATCTGAAGCGCCACGCCGCGCAGGCCGCCTTCGCCACCAGCCTGATCGTTTCCATCGTCTTCACCGGCATGACCGGCACCACCGGCGGCAGTGGCGCCAATCCGGGTGCCGTGTTCGGTGCGCTGTCCGCCGCCAGCCTGGAGGCCGCCGCCCCGGCCCTGGGACTGACGCCCGACAAGGCCGTCGAGGTGCTGAAGGTTGCCGGCATCGAGGCGGCGCCGGGCGAGACCCTGACCGCGATCGGCAGCCGCGCCGGCAGGAACGGCGCGGCGGTCGCCAGCCTGCTGGCGAGCAAGCGACCCCGCTGACAGGCCGATCCGAGCCAGCCGGCCCGGTCCCGGCCTACTCCTCCTCGTCGTCGCCCAGCAGATAGTCGATGTCGCCGCCGTCGAGCGCGCTGACCAGCCCCTTGCCCTCGATGGTGGCGTCCGACAGGCTGCCCTTGCGACGTTGCAGGTCGAGGATGCGCTCCTCCACCGTGTTCGCCGCGATCAGCTTGTAGACGAAGACCGGCTTGTCCTGGCCGATGCGATAGGCGCGGTCGGTCGCCTGGTCCTCCGCCGCCGGGTTCCACCACGGGTCGTAATGGATCACCGTGTCGGCGGCGGTCAGGTTCAGGCCGCGCCCGCCGGCCTTCAGGCTGATCAGGAAGACCGGAACCTCGCGGTTCTGGAAGCGGTTCACCGGTTCGGCGCGGTCCAGCGTGCGGCCGGTCAGCTCGACATAGGGAACCGCGGCCTTCTCCAGCTCCAGCTTGATCAGGTCGAGCATGGTGGTGAACTGCGAGAAGATCAGGATGCGCCGGCCTTCCGGCACCATCTCCTTCACCATCTCGGTCAGGGCGTCCAGCTTGGCGCTCGACCGCGCCTTGCCGCCCAGCGCGGCGATGGACTTCAGCAGGCGCGGGTCGCAGCAGACCTGACGCAGCTTCAGCAGCGCGTCGATCACCGCGATGGCGTTCTGGCCCAGCCCCTTGCCGCTGGCGGCCAGCGCCGCCCGCACCGTCTCGTTCACCGACAGGCGGATCGTCTCGTAGAGATCGCGCTGGTCGCGGTCGAGGTCGATGCGCACCACCACCTCGGTCTTGGGCGGCAGTTCCTTGGCCACCGCCTCCTTGGTGCGGCGGAGCAGGAAGGGGCGGATGCGGCGCATCAGCAGGTTGGCGCGGGTGTTGTCGCCACGCTTCTCGATCGGCACGCGGTAGCGCTTGCCGAAATCCTTGCGGTCGCCCAGCAGGCCCGGCATCAGGAAGGCGAACTGGCTCCACAGCTCGCCCAGATTGTTCTCGACCGGCGTGCCTGACAGGCAGAGCCGGTGCCGCGCCGGCAGCGCCGCGACGGCGCGGGTCGCCTTGCCATCGGGATTCTTGATCGCCTGCGCCTCGTCCAGCACGATCATGTGCCAGTTCAGCCGCTTCAGCAGGTCGATGTCGCGCGCCACCACGCCATAGGTCGTCACCACGATGTGGGCGCGGTCGATCTCGGACAGCCTGCCGTGGCGGTCGATGCCGTGCAGCACCACCACCCGCAGATGGGGGGTGAAGCGCCCCGCCTCGGCGACCCAGTTGGGCACGAGGCTGGTCGGCACCACCACCATGCAGGGGTCGGTCAGCCGGCCCTCATGTTCCTCCATCGCGATGTGGGCCAGCGTCTGGGCGGTCTTGCCCAGCCCCATGTCGTCGGCGAGAATGCCGGCGACACTGTTGGCACGCAGGCTCTGCATCCAGGCCAGACCGGCGCGCTGGTAGTCGCGCAACTCGCCCCTGAAGCCTGGCGGCGGGGTCATGTCGCCCGGCATCTCGTCGGCGCGCAGGCGCTGGAGATAGCCGTCGATCTGTGCCGTCTCGTCGCCGCGCCGGGCGATCAGGTCGTCGATATCCAGCAGCGAATCGGCCTCGGCCAGCGGCACCTTCAGCCGGTCGCCGCTGCTGCGGCCACTGTCCAGCATCGCCTCCAGCACGCTGAGCAGCCGCTCGATCCGTGCGGCCGGCAGGGCAAGGACATTGCCGTCGTCCAGCACGATATGGGCACGACCGTCGATGACGCGGGTGGAGGACAGGCCGCCCTTCTCCACCAGACGGGCCAGGATCGGAAGCAGCGGCTGGCGCTCGCCATCGATCTCGACGCCGACATCCAGGTCGAACCAGCCGTCGCCGGCATCGCGGACGGCGACCTCCACCTCGGCCCCCGGTTCGATCACCCGGGTGCCGAAATCGGCGCCGACCTCGACAGTCCAGCCGGCCTTGGTCAGGGACGGCACCTCGTTGGCGAGGAAATGCTGCCAGCGCTCCTCGACGTCCCGGCCGGTCAGCCAATGGACGCGCGTGCCGCGGGCGTTCAGCACGCCCCTGGGCGGCTCGATCCGCGCCTGGGCGAAGCCGAGACCGGACAGGCGGTCGAGCGCCGCCTGCTCGTCGGCCTTGTCGCGGCGGACGAAGGTGACGTCGCCGAACTCGTCCTCGGCGCGGGCGAACTGGCGCTGGTCGTCGGGTTCGATCTCCATCGGGCGGCCGGGCTCGCCATAGTCGAAGGACAGGCGCAGCACGTCGACCAGCCCGTCGGCCGGCGTCACCACCCGGCCCAGACGGGCGACGATGCGCGGCGACCGCTCGACGATGGCCGCCGCATCGCCAGCCCCGCCGCGCACGCCGGGAATGGCGTTGTCGCGGAAGCTGGAGGGCGGCGGCGGAGCGGTGCGCGCAATCGCTGCCGCGGCCGCGCCACGCGACGGGCCGAACAGGCGCGACGGCGTCGCTTTCGATGGCACCGGAGGCACCGGGGCGGGAGGGGGAACCGGCTTCGCCTTCGGCACCTCGACCACCTGGAGGTCGACCGGGAAGACGGTGCCGGTCGCGCTGTCGACGCACCAATAGGACTGGCCCTTCAGCAGCACGCTGCGCTCGGGCAGGCCAGTGGGGCGCAGCTTGCGGGTTGCCGGGTCGCGGAAGGTGCGCACGGTGCGGCCCGGCCCTTCGGCCAGCGGGGTACCGTCGCGCCAGCGCAGCCGCCCGGTGCCGAGCAGGCGGCGCAGCAGCCGGTCCACCGCTTCCCCCCGGCTCTTGGCGATGGGCGTCCGTTCGGTCCCGCCGCCACCCAGCAGCCGGGCGATGGCACGGTCGGCGTCGCCGTCCACGCTGCGCGGCGCCTTGGCAAGCACGTCGCGCGGACTGGCCGGGCTGGCGTCGGCCGACCCCTCGGTCACGAAATCGACCAGAATGTAGCAGGCGATGTCGCCCTGCCCCGGCTCCAGCGTCCAGCGCAGGCTGCGCACCGGACCGGCTTTCGGCGGAGGAGGAGGAGGAGGAGCAGGCGGGCGGACCAGCGACAGCGGCGGCGATTTGGCCACCGGAGCCGCAGGCGGGACGGCAGCGGGCGAATCGGCAGGCGGTGGAGCAAGGGGGGCCTTTACGTCCGCGACGTCGAACAGCGAGGCGCGGCGCCATTCCGGACGGCTTTCCAGCGCGAGCATCGCCGCGGCGGCCATGTGGGCGCAGGCGTTGCGGCCACAGCCGCAGCTGCGCTCCAGCACGACGCTGCGTTTGCCCTGCACAGGCATCACGGTCACCGCCAGGCGGCGGCCCAGATCGCTGACCTCGGCCTCGATGCGGTCGCCGCCGGGAGGACCCAGCGTCACCGCGCCGGTCATCATCAGCGTGCGGCCGCGCTGCAGCGTCTTGGCATCGAAGACGCGCGTCAGGTCCTCCTGACCGAAGGGGACGGCGGCGCCCCCCGAAGGGCCACGCGGCAGGGCATCGAAAAGCGACATGCGGTGTGGACGGACCAGGACAGAACGAAACGAAAACGGGGCGTCGGTATAGGCTCTTGCGCCAAGCGATGCAAGCATCGGCTCAAACGCGGCCATGACCGGCGGGCGGAGCGCGGCCGTCCGTCATAGCACAGGATGCCGACGGCTTCACCCCGGATGCTCGCTTATCCGGACCGGCCCGAAAAAACCTGACCGGCGAGTTCGCACAGCCCGGCCCCGCTGCCGAGATGAAAGGCCACCCGGCGGATCGTAGCCTCTACGAAGGACGGATCCCCGGCATGGACCAGCAGGCCCAGCCCCAGCGCCATCGCCGCCAACACCCACGGCGAGGTGCGCAACCGCGGCGCCCCGTCCTTCCGACTGCTCCACAGGAACAGCAGGACCGACAGCCCGCCGACCAGCAACCCGGCCGCCACCTCGGCTCCCGAATGGGCGGAGACGGCGACGCGCGAGGCGCCGATGGCGAGCACCAGCGCCGCCGCCGCCGCCGGCAGCCCGACCTGCAGCCAGCGGGAGGAGGCGTTGCGCGCGGCCAGCGCCGCCACCGATCCGTAGAAGACGGCCGAGAAGGCGGCATGGCCGCTCGGGCTCAGGAAGCGGTCGCCGGCGAACAGCGACGGAAACAGGGGAAACTCCGGCAGTCCGCAGCCATGGCCGACCAGCTTCAGCACCACCATGACGCCCAGGCAAAGCGCCAGCGCCAGAAGCCAGCGCAGGGCCAGCGGTGCGGAATGATGCCGCCACAGGGCGGTGGCGTAGAGAGCGGAGAGCGGGACGAGAAGGCTGCTGCTGCCGAGATGGGTGATGGCGCCGCTGGCGGTGGCGAACATCTGGCCCCCATGGATGCCGGTGGAATGGAAGGAACGGCTTTGGCAGATGGTGCGGCGCAACAAGAAGACAAGGGCTCGACGCTTCCGCCCTGCGCATCCACCCGCCTGCCCGTCAGCCCTCCAGATGGTCGGCGCGGGCGTCGGCCATGACGCAGTTGCGGCCCGACCGCTTGGCTTCGTACAGCGCCTCGTCGGCGCGGCGGATCAGCCCTTCGGCGGTATCGCCCAGCCGGCCGCCGACCGAGATGCCGATGGAGACGGTGACGTTGATCTCGCCGCCGCCGGACGACACCGCGAAGGGGGTGTCGGCGATGCGGGACCGCAACCGCTCCGCGACGATCAGCGCCGCCTCGCCGTCGGTATCGGGCAGGATGACGATGAACTCCTCGCCGCCCAGCCGCGCGACGAGGTCGAAGGTGCGCAGGTTGCGGCTGGACCGGGCCGACACCTCGCGCAGCACCTCGTCGCCGATGGCGTGGCCGTAGGTGTCGTTGACCACCTTGAAGTGGTCGATGTCGAACATCAGCACCGACACCGGCTTGTGGCTGTCGAAGGCGCGCTCCAGCAGGCGGGGCAGATGGGCGTTGACGTAGCGGCGGTTGAAGACGCCGGTCAGGCTGTCGGTCAGCGCCATCGACAGGCTCTGCTCGTAGTTCGAGCGCAGCCGTTCCTGATAGCGCTTGCGCCGGATCTGGGTGCGGGCGCGGGCCAGCAGCTCGTTGCGGTCGACCGGCTTGACGACATAGTCGTTGGCGCCGAGTTCCAGCCCCTTGGCGACCTGCCCGAGGTCCCCCTCGTCCACCATCAGCAGGATCGGCACCTGCCGCGTGCGCTCGTGCGAGCGCAGCTGCGAACACAGCCGCAGCCCGTCCTCGTTCAGCAGGGTCAGGCTGACCACGACCAGATCCAGTTCGCTGCCCAGCGCCCGTTCCAGCGCCTTGGCGCAGGTGTCGGCGGCCATGACCGCGTTATGGTCGCGCTGCAGCGTCTCCGTCACCTTCTCCAGGTCGAGCGCGGAATCCTCAAGGACCAGCACGTTGGCGCGCTCGAAGGATTCGCTCAGCATGGTGCCGCTACGCTCGATGACGCCGAACTGGCCCGAGGTGCTTTCACGCAGGCGCCATTCGTCCATCATCATCTTCAGCCGCACCAGCGAGCGGACGCGCGCGAACAGCGCGATGTCGTTCACCGGCTTGGTCAGGAAATCGTCGGCCCCGGCCTCCAGCCCGCGGACGCGGTCGGCCACGTCGGACAGGGCGGTGACCATCACGACCGGGATGTGCATGGTCGCGGGATCGGAGCGGATCTTCTCGCACACCTCGAACCCGTCCATGCCCGGCATCATGACGTCCAGCAGGACGATGTCGGGCGATTCCCTGCGCACCATCTCCAAGGCGTCGGGTCCGTTGAACGCCGTCAGCACGTTGAAGTACTCGCGCGTCAGCTTTGCCGCGAGCAGCTTCACATTGGGCAGGACGTCATCGACGACAAGGACACGCGCAGACATAGGGGGGCAGAATCCTGAAGAATTTCTACAAAGCGAACCGGCTCAGTTGAGGAACTTCTTTACCGTCTCAAGAAACTTCACGACCGATATGGGCTTCGCAACATAGTCTTCACAGCCGCCCCGGCGAATTTTTTCCTCGTCGCCCTTCATGGCGAAAGCTGTCACCGCCACCACCGGGATGCTCCGCAACTCCGGATCGTCCTTGATCCAACGTGTGACCTCCAGACCCGACACTTCGGGAAGCTGAATGTCCATCAGGATCAGGTCGGGGCGGTGCTGGCGGGCCAACTTGATCGCCTCCATGCCGTCGCGGGTCTGCAACGTGTCATAACCATGCGCTTCGAGCAGGTCATGGAAGAGCTTCATGTTCAGCTCGTTGTCCTCGACGATGAGGACGGTCTTCATCGGCCTCGCACCGGTCACCATCGGACCGTCCGGCTCCGCTGACATGCATCCCCCTCTGGGCCTGGTCCCCACGTTCACAGCGCCCATTCCGTCCGATGCGACCGCCTCGACAGCCCAACCGCGGCAACGCGCGCGCAACCGAGACTCCGGTATACCCCCTTTCTGAATAGGTCGCGACGGTTAAATAGTCGTTACCCCCGGCTCCGAACCGCCTTTATCCGGTTCCTGTGCACACGCGAAAACCGCCCACGACCAGCGCGGGCGGCTCTGATACTTGCACAATTATCCACTCGGGCAATCGCCGGAATAGCGCGGCCTGAACGATGCCCGGAAAGGCGACTCAGGGTACCCGCTTCGTCCTGCGCTTGGCATCGCGCCGGCGGGCGCCCTTGGCGCCATACATCATGGCGTCGGCACGGCGCATCACCTCGTCCTCGCCGTCGTCGGCGCCATAGGGCTGCGTCCCGACCGAGAAGCGGACCGGCAAGGCATGCCCGGCCCATTCCACGTGGGAGGCATCGGCGATGGCGGCCAGCTGGCGGGCGCGGACCAGACCGTTCGCGGTATCGGTGTTGGTCAGCAGCACCGCGAACTCGTCGCCGCCGAGGCGGGCGACCACATCCTCCTGCCGGACATTGGCCACGATCATGCGGGCCACCTGCCGCAGATAGGCGTCGCCGGCGATGTGGCCATGGGTGTCGTTGATGGCCTTGAAGCCGTCCAGGTCGATCATGACCAGCAGGCCGCCCGCCGTGCCGTGGCGGCGAGCCGAGGCCAGTTCGCGCCGGAAATGGCTGTAGAAACCGCGCCGGTTCAGCAGGCCGGTCAACTCGTCCGTCATCGTCAGGCTTTCGAGGTAGGCGATGCGCTCCTGCAACTCGGCGATCGTATCCTTGGCCTCGGCGAGCAGCGAGATCGTCTCGTCCAGCGCCTGGCGCTCGGTTCCCCGCAAAAGCCCGACACGCGAGGCCAGCGCAACCGGCGACCAGTTGCCCGGCGCGTCGAAACGGTCGGAAGCGTGGTGCTTCAGGTCCAGTGCGGCGACGATGGCATTCATGGGGTCGGCTCCTCTGATGAAGGTCGGAACACTTCGCCGTTACCCAAGCAACCTGCGTGCCAAACCCCCCGACCCGCAGATATAAAGCATTTTATCGATTGCGTTGCCGGATCATCGGACGGGAGGGGCTCCTCTTGCCCATCCCGTCCGGCATCTTCTGCCCACCCTATCGAACGGGGCAGGAAAAGCCTGCCGATAGGCCGGGTTGGAAGACCTGCGGCCTACACCACCCGGTCGGGTGCGGGCCGCCCGGCCATCACCGCATCGATGTTGTCCAGGGCCTTGAACCCCATGGCGTTGCGCGTCTCCACCGTGGCGCTGCCCAGATGCGGCAACAGGAAAGCATTGGGCAGGTCGCGGTAGCCGGGATGCAGGTCCGGCTCGTTCTCGAACACGTCGAGCCCGGCGGCGGCAAGCCGGCCGCGCGTCAGCGCGTCGATCACCGCCGCGTCGTCCACCACGCTGCCGCGCGCGGTGTTGACCAGGATGGCGCCCGGCGGCAAGCGGCCGATCCGTTCGGCGTTCAGCCAATGCCGGGTTTCCGCCGTGGCCGGGAAATGAAGCGACAGGACATCGCACACCGGCAGCATCGCCTCCGGGTCTGGATGGTAGGTGGCGCCCTGCTCCAGCTCCGGCGCCAGGCGGCGGCGGTTGCTGTAATGGATCGCCATGCCGAAGGCCCGCGCACGGGAGGCGACCGCCTGCCCGATGCGCCCCATGCCGACGATGCCCAGCCGCTTGCCCCCGACATGGGTTCCCATCAACTGGGTCGGCGTCCAGCCGGTCCAGGCACCGGCGCGGATCATCCGCTCCCCTTCCGAGGCGCGGCGTGCCGCCCCCAGCAGAAGCAGCAGCGCGATGTCGGCGGTGGCGTCGGTCAGCACGTCCGGCGTGTTGGTGACGATCAGGCCACGGGCACGCGCCGCCTCCAGGTCGATGTGGTCGGTTCCGACCGAGAAGGTCGCCAGTACCCGCACCCGGTCGGGCAATGCCGCGATGGCGGCGGCGTCCAGCCGGTCGCCGGCACAGCACAGAACGGCGTCGGCACCCGTTTCCGCAGCGCGGGCAGCGATCTCCAGCCCGCTGAGCGCCCGGTCCTCCGGGTTGGGCACCATCCGGTGGTCGCGTGACGCCCGCGCCTCCACCGCATCGGGAAGACGGCGGGTCAGCAGCACGACCTTATGGCCGGCGGGAGGAAGCTCGGCAGGGCTTGTCATTCCGGCAGTTCCCTTCCATTGATAGGACTTTCTGGCGGCGGCTCTTTCGAACCGCGGCAAAAACACCCATACTTCACCCAGTGCCGTCAATCACCTGTGGATCCCGTCTTGCTCGACCGTCCCTCTGCCCTGCCGGCGACCGTCGGCGCGGCCCTCGTCGCAGCCATCTCCGCCGGTGCGCTCCTCGTGGCCTCCCCCGCCCTGGCCCAGCCGGCCGCCACGTCGATGGCAGCGGTCGGCGCCAAGATCCAGCCGCACCGGGCGATCTACACCATGTCGCTGGGATCGGCGCGCAACGGCTCGAAGGTCAGCGACGTCCGCGGACGCATGATGTTCGAATGGGCCGACGCCTGCGACGGCTGGACGACGGAGCAGCGCTTCCAGCTGCGCTTCGTCTACAGCGAAGGCGACGACATGGCGATGAACACCAACTACACGACCTGGGAGGCGAAGGACGGGCTGCGCTACCGCTTCAACGTCCGCAAGCTGGTGAACGGCGAGCTGGATGAGGAGGTGCGCGGCGAGGCAAACCTGAAGCCGGATGGCGCCGGCACCGCCCAATTCACCAAGCCGGAACCGCAGGAGATGGATCTGCCGGCCGGCACCATGTTCCCGACCGCCCACACGCTGGCGATCATCGACCATGCCCAGCGCAGCGACCCCTTCTTCACCCGCACCATCTTCGACGGATCGGATGCGGAAGGCCCGACCGAGGTTTCGACCGTCGTCGGCAAGCCGGGCGCACCCAGGGAATCGGCCAAGGATCCGCTGTTGAAGGTGGCCAAGTCCTGGCCGGTCCGGATGGCCTTCTTCCCGCTGCAGAGCGAAGCCGCCCAACCGGAATACGAGATGAGCCTGCGCCTGCTGGAAAACGGCATCGCCGAGTCCATGCAGATCGACTATGGCGACTTCACCGTCAAGGCCGTGCTGGACAAGATCGAAGCGCTGCCCAAGTCGGGCTGCTGAGGCCGGAATCGGGGGCCGCAACCCCTCCGTGACAGGCCCATCATGGCTCCCAAGCGGATGAGCGGCGGTTTCCCTGTTGATCGCGAGTCGTTGCTGCGCTTAACTGCGGGTTGAGGTTTTGTGCAACAGGCCGGCTTCCCCCTGGGGATGCCCGCCGGTCCGAGGGTGTCCGTCATGAGCAAGAAGCATGTCCAGATCGGGCAGGTTTTCCAACCGGTCGGCGGCGGAGCCGCCCGTGGTTGGCGGGTGACGGCGACGGTCAACCTGCTGGGCATTCCGCATGCCCGCGTCGTCAGCACCGAGGATGAGGGGGTTTCCAAGACGCTGAGCTGTTCGGTCCTGGCCGACACCAGCCATTACCGCCTGATCGCCTCCGATCCGGCCGGCGGGATCGCGGCGTGAGGCTTGCGGATTCGCCACTCCCCCGCGCGCGCGGAGCGGGCCGGTAAAGGCCCTTCCGCCTATTCCTCCCCGCGCCGTTCGCGCAGCTTCGTCCAGTAATCCAGGCGCTTGCGCAGGTCGCGCTCGAATCCCCGCTCCACCGGCTTGTAGAACTCGCGCCGCGCCATCCCGTCCGGAAAATAATTCTGGCCGGAAAAGCCGTCCTCGGTGTCGTGGTCGTACTCGTAGCCCTTGCCGTAGCCGATGCTCTTCATCAACTTGGTCGGCGCGTTCAGGATATGCTTGGGCGGCATCAGCGACCCGGTTTCCTTCGCCGCTCGCACGGCCGACTTGTAGGCGGTGTAGCCGGCATTCGACTTGGGCGCGGTCCCCAGATAGATGACCAGCTGCGCCAGGGCCAATTCGCCCTCCGGGCTGCCGAGCCGCTCATAGGCCTCCCACGCGGCGATGGCCTGGGTCAGGGCGTTGGGGTCGGCAAGCCCGATGTCCTCAACCGCGAAGCGGGTCAGGCGGCGCGCGATGTAGCGCGGATCCTCGCCGCCGTCCAGCATGCGGCTGTACCAGTAGAGCGCGGCATCGGTGTCCGACCCGCGCAGCGACTTGTGCAGCGCGCTGATCAGGTTGTAGTGCCCCTCCTGCGCCTTGTCGTACAGCGGCGCGCGGCGCTGGATGGTCGCGGCGAGCGCGTTGGTGTCCAGCACGGTGTCGGCGGGCAGCGCGAACAGTTCCTCGCACAAATTCAGGCAGAAGCGGCCGTCGCCGTCCGCCATCGCCTTCACCGCCGCCCGTGCGTCGGCATCGAGCGGCAGCGGCCGCCCCACCTCCGCCTCGGCCCGCGCCAGCAGCCTTTCGAGCGCCGCGTCGTCCAGACGGTTCAGCACGAACACCTGAGCCCGCGACAGCAAGGCGGCGTTCAGTTCGAAGGACGGATTCTCGGTGGTGGCGCCCACCAGCGTGACGGTGCCGTCCTCGACGTAGGGCAGGAAACCGTCCTGCTGGGAGCGGTTGAAGCGATGGATCTCGTCGATGAACAGCAGGGTGCCCTGCCCCGCCACCCGGCGGGCGCGGGCGGCATCGAAGATTTTCCGCAGGTCTGCGACCCCGGAGAACACTGCCGACAACGGCTCGAAATGCAGGTCGGTGCTGTGGGCCAGCAGGCGGGCGATGGTGGTCTTGCCACAGCCCGGCGGCCCCCACAGCACCATGGAGGCAAGCCGCCGCGCCGCCACCATGCGGCCCAGCGGCCCGTCGGGCTTCAACAGATGATCCTGCCCGACCACCTCGTCCAACGTACGCGGGCGCAGCCGGTCGGCGAGCGGACGGGGGGCCGCTGCCGAGAACAGCCCGGCATCCCCGCCCGACTCGCCGCGTTTCGCCATGACGGTTCCTCAGCGCACCGAGGTGCAGCGCTGGTAGCACTGCCGCAGCTGATAGCTGCAATTGTCGGTCGGGCTGAAGGGGGTCGAGTCGGTGCGGTCGATGCCGCCCTGGTTGCGCGCCGCAACCGAATCCATGCAGGAATTGTGGCTGCGCTCGCACTGGGCCTGGCAGGACCCGCCTGGACCGACGTCGCCATCCAGCCGCAGAGACTGGTCGTCGGCGCCGGCACGTGGGGTCGACGGCCCCGGAACCACGGTTACGGTGGGCGCCGGGCCCGATGCGGCGGGACGCCCGGCAGGATGGTCGGCGCAGGCCGACAGGCCGAGCAGAGCCACGGCCAGAAGCGGGGCGATGAGACGGACCGGACGGAACTTAGCCACGACGGCTCCTATTCTTCTTGTTGTGGAGACGGGCATGGGCATGGCGGAATGCCACACCCCACTGGACCATCCCCCGTTCGGCCCCCACTATGCCGATATCAGCAGTAAGAAGGGAATGACTGAAATGACACCGAAATCGGGCGGCGGCCACCCGCGCCGCAGGTCCTGGCCGCTGTTGCTCGGGCTGCTCGTCCTGGGATTGGTGATGCTGGCCTCGCGTGCGCTTGCGCTACCCAACATCGGCATGCCCGAGATGATCCTGCCGCTGATCGGCGGGCTGCTGGTGGCGGTCGCCATCGTCGTCATCGTGCGCCGCGACCGTGCCGACCGCAGCGCCCTGCCCCCGTCCAGGCGCGACAGCCAGGACCAGGGCATGCCGGACTGAGCCCCGGGCCTGGACGCCGGTCCTAGACGAACTTGAAGCTGAGCAGGCCGCCGACCACCACCACCAGCAGGACGGTGGCCACCAGCATCAGGCGCTTCTCGATGATGTGCTGCACCTGCGGCCCATAGAAATGCAGCAGGATGGCGATCATGTAGAATCGCGAGAAGCGTGCGACGATCGAACAGAGGATGAAGACCGTCAGGTCGAGATGCGCGAATCCGGCGGTGATGGTCAACAGCTTGTAGGGGATCGGCGTGACCCCTTTCAGGATCAGGAACCAGGGGCCGAATTCCGAGAACATCTCCTGGAAATGCTGGAACGACTCCTGCGCATTGTAGAAGTCGATGATCATCCGCCCGACGCTCTCGAACAGATAGAATCCCAGCGCATATCCAAGCAGCCCGCCCAGCAGCGACGCGAAGGCGCAGATGTTGGTGTAGAACCACAACCGCTTGGGCTTCGCCAGGCACATCGGCACCAGCATCACGTCCGGTGGCAATGGAAAGAAGGAGCTTTCGGCAAAGGAGATCGCCGACATCCACCAAACGGCATCGTCGCGGGCGGACAGGCGCTGGAGGCGCGTGTAAAGAGAACGCAACATTCGGTCGGCCACATAAGAGAAAACCCTTCCTCCGGGGGATGGCCCCGAAGGAAGGGTCTAACATATCACCGATATCGGCGGTTCCGTCCTGCCCGGCAAGGGATCCTGAGACCCGATGCCGCACGGTCGGGAAGACCGGCGCGATTGCCGGTCATGTCACTCGGCGGTCTCGGCATCGGCATCGGCAACGTCCTGCGACGGGCCCGAATCCTGCCCCTTGGCTGCGACGTCGCGGTCGACCAGCTCGAACACCGCCATGTCGGCGGCGTCGCCATAGCGGAAGCCGGCCTTCAGGACGCGGCTGTAGCCACCCTGGCGGTCCTTGTAGCGGTCGGCCAGAACGGTGAACAGCTTGGTCACCGTGTCGTTGTCGCGCAGCTGGGCGAACGCCAGACGACGGTTGGCCAGGCCACCCTTCTTGCCGAGCGTGATCAGCTTCTCGACGATCGGACGCAGGTCCTTCGCCTTCGGCAGGGTGGTGGTGATCTGCTCGTGCTTGATCACCGCGTTCGCCATGTTCGAGAACATGGCCTTGCGGTGGCTGCTGGTCTTGCTGAACTTACGTCCCGAAACGCCGTGACGCATGGCGGTCCTCCTTCATGGCTTGGCCCCCCTCGGGGAGCCGATCGTGAACCCCGCCGCCCAGTCGAAACGCTGGTACGGCTGCGGGTCGGGCCGGTTCGGCCCTGGGAACAGCGCCCTTTCCGCAGGGAAGCGGAAAGGGCGCAAAAGGCGAGATGCTTAGTACGGCTCTTCCAGACGCTTGGCCAGTTCCTCGATGTTCTCGGGCGGCCAGTTCGGGATTTCCATACCGAGGTGCAGCCCCATCTGGGACAGCACTTCCTTGATCTCGTTCAGCGACTTGCGGCCGAAGTTCGGGGTGCGGAGCATTTCCGCCTCCGTCTTCTGCACCAGATCGCCGATATAGACGATGTTGTCGTTCTTGAGGCAGTTGGCCGAACGGACCGACAGTTCCAGCTCGTCCACCTTGCGGAGCAGGTTCTTGTTGAACGGAACCTCCTCGTGCTTCTCCTCGGAGACGGCGTGCGTCGGCTCCTCGAAGTTGATGAACAGCTGCAGCTGGTCCTGCAGGATGCGGGCGGCGAGCGCCACCGCGTCATCCGGCTTGACCGAGCCGTTGGTCTCCACCGTCATCGACAGGCGATCATAGTCGGTGACCTGCCCGACGCGGGCATTGTCGACCTTGTAGGACACCTTGCGCACCGGCGAGAACAGGGCGTCGATCGGAATCAGGCCGATCGGCGCGTCTTCCGGACGGTTCTGGCTGGCCGGGACATAGCCCTTGCCGGTCTCGACCGTCAGTTCCATGTTCAGGCGCGCGCCGTTGTCCAGCGTGCAGATGACCAGTTCCGGATCCATGACCTGGATGTCGGGGCCGGTTTCGATCATGCCGGCCTTGACCTCGCCCGGGCCTTCGGCACGCAGGCGCATGCGCTTCGGGCCGTCGCCGCCCATGCGCAGACCCATCGTCTTGATGTTCAGGACGATGTCGGTCACGTCCTCGCGGACGCCGGGGATCGACGAGAACTCGTGCAGCACGCCGTCGACGTGGATCGCCGTGACCGCGGCGCCCTGCAGCGAGGAGAGCAGGATGCGGCGCAGGGCGTTGCCGAGGGTCAGACCGAAGCCGCGTTCCAGCGGCTCGGCGACCACCGTCGCGAAGCGGTCGGCATCGTCGCCGGGCTGGATGTCCAGCTTGCTCGGCTTAATCAGTTCCTGCCAGTTCTTCTGAAGCACGGATCGACCTCAAGATGCCATCGGGTGAACACGAACCCGCGGGGCCCGAGTCGTTCCCATACTGAGGGGACCGCGATGGCTGCGGCCCCCTGCCCCGGAACGGTCGGTCCCCGCGGGTGCGGAAACGATACTGGATCAGACGCGACGCTTCTTCGGCGGGCGAACGCCGTTGTGCGGGATCGGCGTGACGTCGCGGATCGAGGTGATCTGGAAGCCGATCGACTGCAGGGCGCGCAGGGCGGACTCACGCCCCGAACCCGGACCCTTCACTTCGACTTCCAGAGTCTTCATGCCGTGCTCCTGGGCCTTGCGGCCAGCGTCCTCGGCAGCCACCTGGGCGGCGTAGGGGGTCGACTTGCGCGAACCCTTGAAGCCCATGGTGCCCGACGACGACCAGGCAATCGTGTTGCCCTGAGCGTCGGTGATGGTGATCATCGTGTTGTTGAACGAGGCGTTCACATGAGCGACGCCAGCGGTGATGTTCTTGCGCTCGCGACGACGCAGGCGCTGAGAAGCGGCGGAGGGCTTTGCCATGATGCGTTCGTCCTCTTACTTCTTCTTGCCGGCGATCGGCTTGGCCGGACCCTTGCGGGTGCGGGCGTTCGTGTGGGTGCGCTGGCCGCGGACCGGCAGGCCCTTGCGGTGACGCAGGCCGCGGTAGCAGCCCAGATCCATCAGACGCTTGATGTTCATCGCGACTTCGCGACGAAGATCGCCCTCGACGCGGTAATCGGCGTCGATGGTTTCGCGGATCTTCAGGACTTCGTCGTCCGTCAGCTCGTTCACGCGACGCTCGGCCGGGATCGCCAGCTTCGCGCAGATTTCCTTGGCCTTGAAGGGGCCGATGCCATGAATGTAGGTCAACCCGATCTCCACGCGCTTCTGCGCGGGGATGTTGACGCCAGCGATACGCGCCACGCTGCTCTCCTCGATCTCGATATCTCAACGGCAGCCCGTCGGGCCGCCTACACACCGAGCAAATCCCGTCCGGCACCACGCCGGAATCAGGGACGCACAATGCTTCCCGCCGCCTATGTGGGGCGGCGAGAGGGTGCGACTATAGGAAAACCCTGGAGCTTGTCAAGGCCGAATGCCGGCCCGGCCGGGTTCCCCGTCACGGACAAGAGCGGCAAGCCACCCTGTGGCGCAACGCAGGCGCGACCCACCATTGGATACGGCAAAGCAGAGGCTTGATCGACGCGGCGTGATGGGCAACAACCGCCGCACGACGATTGCCCGGCTGAACGGGCGACGCCGGCGCACCAGTCTCCGGCCCACCGGCACCCCCTCCGACGGAAAAGGTTCGTGTTCATGACCATGACTGGCAATGCCGGCCCAACCGGCGGCATCCGAATCCGGCGGTCCCGCCTGACCAAGATCGTCGCCACGCTCGGCCCCTCCTCCGCCTCGCCCGAGGTGATCGCCCGGCTGTTCGAGACCGGAGTCGACGTCTTCCGCCTGAACTTCAGCCACGGCAGCCATGCCGACCACGGCGCCCGGCTGGCGGTGCTGCGCGATCTGGAGGCCCGCACCGGCCGTCCCATCGCGGTGATGGCCGACCTCCAGGGGCCGAAGCTGCGGATCGCCACCTTCGCCGCCGGCCCGGTCGCCCTGGCGCCCGGACAGCGGTTCCGCCTCGACCTGTCGATGGAGCCGGGGGACGCGACCCGCGTTGGCCTGCCCCATCCGGAGATCTTCGCAGCATTGACGCCGGAAACCGACCTGCTGCTCGACGACGGCCGGGTGCGGTTGCGGGTGGCCGCCTGCGGTGCCGATTTCGCCGAGACGGTCGTCGTCTCCGGCACCAGGCTGTCGGACCGCAAGGGCGTCAACGTTCCCGGAGTCGTGCTGCCGCTTTCCCCCCTCACGCCGAAGGACCGCGAGGATCTGGCCTTCGCGCTCGACCAGGGCGTCGACTGGGTGGCGCTGAGCTTCGTCCAGCGGCCGGAGGACGTGGCCGAGGCGCGCCGGCTGATCGGCGGCCGCGCCGCCCTGCTGTCGAAGCTGGAGAAGCCGCAGGCCATAGCCCATCTGGCCGAGATCATCGAGATGTCGGATGCCATCATGGTGGCGCGCGGCGACCTTGGCGTCGAGTTGCCGGCGGAGGATGTGCCGACCCTGCAGAAGCGCATCGTCCGCGAGTCGCGGCGGGCCGGCAAGCCGGTCATTGTCGCCACCCAGATGCTGGAGTCGATGGTCTCCGCCCCGGCCCCGACCCGGGCCGAGGCGTCCGATGTCGCCACCGCGGTCTATGACGGCGCCGATGCGGTGATGCTGTCGGCGGAAACGGCGGCCGGCGCCTATCCGGTGGAGGCGGTGTCGATCATGGACCGCATCGCCCGGCGGGTTGAGCACGACCCGCTCTACCGCACCATCATGGACGCCCAGCATCCCGACCCGCAGAAGACCTCGGCAGACGCAATCACCGCCGCGGCCCGTCAGGTCGCGCACACCATCCAGGCGGCTGCCATCGTCACCTACACCACCAGCGGCTCGACCACGCTGAGGGCGGCGCGCGAGCGGCCGGAGGTGCCGATCCTCTGCCTGACCTCGGCGCTGGACACGGCGCGGAGGCTGCAACTCGTGTTCGGCGTCCATGCCGTCCACACCGAAGACGTCGCCAATTTTTCCGAGATGGTGCAGACGGCCACCCGCGCCGCGCATGCGGACGGCATCGCCACCGAAGGCCAGCGGCTGGTCATCACCGCCGGCGTGCCCTTCGGCACCCCCGGCAACACCAACATCCTGCGGATCGCCTGGGTCGGGGCGGAGTAACGGCGGACAGAGTGGCGGCGGCCTAAAGGGCGATGCCGGCCGGCTGGCGCCGGATCGCCTCGGCCTGGGCGCGGACATGGTCGAGATGCGGATTGATCGCCAGCGCCGCGTCGAAGGCCCGGAGCGCGGGTTTCTCGTCGCCGAGCGCCAGATAGACCAGTCCAAGCTCGACCAGCGCCCCGAAATGCCGAGGCTCCAGCAGCAGGGCGTGGCGCAGGTCGATCATCGCCGCGGTGTAGTCGCCGAGCATGTAGTGGGTCGCGGCCCGCTTGTTCCACCCTTCGGCATAGGACGGATCGCGGGCAATCGCCGAATCGAAGGCACGCAACGCCGACCGATAATCGTCGCCATTCAGGCTGAGCACACCGGCCCGCATGTCGCGAACCATTGCCGGATCGGGATGTTCGAGCCAGAAGTCCCAGATATGTTCCTCCACCGATTCGGCATAAGCCGCGTCGGTGGCACTGCGCAGGGCTTGGAAAAGGCCGTCCAGACGCAGATTCCCCTGACCTGCACCGGCCGGCACGCCGACGGTCATCAGCAAAAGCACAGTCAAGGAAAAGAAGCGGCGAATCAGCATGCACCAAATTTGGGCACGCAATCGACCCGCTGCCAACTGTTTTTTGGTTGCAAATCGTTACAAAGTTCGACAGAGGCCGCGTCGGCAAGCCTTAACGCCGCCGGCCTATGACCGTTATGCCGTCGGTTCAGACTCCATCCTTTCGACGGGACAGGCTTGAAGGCGCCTCATGCCGCTCCAAAAGACCGAAGGCCGGCGGATCGCTCCGCCGGCCTTCGATTTTACCGGATGGGTCCTGAGTGCGAGCCCCGATCGATCGGGTCGGGCGGGGCAAGCAGATCAGGCGGCCTTGTTACGGCCGGCCACGATTTCGTCGGTGACGTTGCGCGGCACCGGCTCGTAGTGGCTGAACTCCATCGTGTAGGACGCACGGCCCGAGGTCATGCCGCGCAGCTGGCCGATGTAGCCGAACATTTCGTTCAGCGGGACATTGGCCTCGACGGCGATGTTCGATCCACGCTCCAACTGGCCCAGTACCGTGCCGCGGCGGCGGTTCACGTCGCCGATCACGTCGCCGAGATAATCGTCGGGAGTGACGACCTCGACCTTCATCACCGGCTCCAGCAGGATCGGGCCGGCCTTGGGCAGGGCCTCGCGGAAGCAGGCCTTGGCGGCGATTTCGAAGGTCAGGGCGTTCGAGTCGACGTCGTGGTACTTGCCGTCCACCAAGCGGGCGCTGAAGTCGACGGTCGGATAGCCGGCGAGCACGCCGTCTTCCTTCTGCATCTCCAGGCCCTTCTTGACCGACGGGACGTATTCGCGCGGAACCGTGCCGCCGACCGTCTCATCGAGGAACTCGAAGCCTTCGCCCCGCTCGCGCGGCGCGAAGATGATCTTCACCTCGGCGAACTGGCCCGAACCACCGGTCTGCTTCTTGTGGGTGTAGGTGTATTCGACCGGCTTGGTGATCGTCTCGCGGTAGGCGACCTGGGGCTTGCCCATGTTGCCTTCCACGCCGAACTCCGTGCGCATGCGGTCGAGCGTCACTTCCAGGTGCAGCTCGCCCATGCCGCGCAGGATGGTCTGGCCGGTTTCACGGTCGGTCTCCAGACGGAGCGACGGATCGGCGCGGACCATCTTGCCAAGCGCGATCGAGAACTTCTCCTGCTCGCCCTTGGTCTTCGGCTCGACCGAGACGCTGATGACGGGGTCGGGGAAGCGCATGCGCTCCAGGATCACCGGCGCGGAGGCGTCGCACAGCGTGTCGCCGGTCTCGGTCTCCTGCAGGGAGACGAGCGCGATGATGTCGCCGGCGCGGGCTTCCTCGATCGGGTTGGCGTCCTTCGCGTACATCTCGACCATGCGGCCGATCTTCTCGCGCTTGCCGCGGGTCGAGTTCAGGATCGACATGCCCTTGGTCAGCACGCCCGAATAGACGCGGACGAAGGTCATCGAGCCATAGGTGTCGTTCAGCACCTTGAAGGCCAGCGCCGAGAAGGGCGCGTCGTCGGAGCTGAGGCGCTCGCCGTTCGGGTTGCCGTCCTCGTCCACCGTCTTGATGGCTTCGACGTCGGTCGGGGCGGGCAGCAGGTCGACGACCGCGTCCAGAACCTGGCAGACGCCCTTGTTCTTGTAGGACGAGCCGCAGAGGACGGGCGTGAAGGCGCTGGTGATGGTGCCCTTGCGCAGGCAGGCGCGCAGCACGTCGGCCGACGGATCCTCACCCGACTCCAGATAGGCTTCCATGGCCGCGTCGTCCTGCTCGAGCGCGGTGTCGACCAGCTCGGCGCGCAACGCCGGGATGCTGGCGATGTTGTCAAGGTCTTCCTTGACGGTCAGGTTGAGCTTGGCCGCGAGATCGTCGGTGATCTCCCAGATTTCCCACTTGGCGTCCTTGTCGTCCGAGAACCAGACATACGCCTTCATCTCGACGAGGTCGACCATGCCGCGGAAGTTGTCTTCCGAGCCGAGCGGAACCTGGATGCAGACCGGACGCGCGTTCAGGCGGGCCTTGATCATGCTGACGCAACGCTGGAAGTTCGCGCCCGAACGGTCCATCTTGTTGACGTAGCAGATGCGCGGCACGTTGTAGTTGTCGGCCAGACGCCAGTTGGTCTCCGACTGCGGCTCCACGCCGGCGACGCCGTCGAACACCACGACCGCGCCGTCGAGCACGCGGAGCGAACGGTTCACCTCGATGGTGAAGTCCACGTGGCCCGGGGTGTCGATGACGTTGATCTTCTTCTCGCGCCAGAAGGTCGAAACGGCGGCCGACTGGATGGTGATGCCGCGCTTCTGCTCCTGCTCCATGTAGTCGGTCGTCGTCGACGTCTTGAGATCCTTCGTCTCGTGCACGTCGATGATCGTGTGCTTGCGACCGGTGTAATACAGGATGCGCTCGGTGGTCGTCGTCTTGCCCGCGTCGACGTGGGCGATGATGCCGATGTTCCGAATATCAGACAGTGGCGTTTGGCGCGGCATGTTGCGGTTCCATTGCAGTAACGCGGCAACCGAAGCGCGACCGTCATGGTCGTCCGCTTCGGCGGCAGAGGTTGGTCGGGGTTTTACGGGCGATCTGTTAAGGCGTCATTAACATTCCGTAAACCGACAAGCGATTTGTCGGGTTATTGAAGCGCGCGGCCCTCACAGCGTTCGGGCCACGCCGGCACACCCCAACCGAGGCTGCCGGGTCGCCCCGTTTCCACCGCCTTATTTGGCGGCTGTGACCTGAATTTCAACGAGATACTGGGGCGCGGCCAGCTTGGCTTCGACGGTGGCGCGGGCCGGCGGATTGGCCGGGTCGACCCAGGCCTCCCACGCCTTGTTCATCGCGCCGAAGCCGGCCATGTCCACCAGATAGATGGTGGCCGACAGGAGCTTGCTCTTGTCGCTGCCCGCTTCCGCCAGCAAGGCGTCGATCTGGGCCAGGATTTGGGCGGTCTGACGTTCGACGTCGGGCGTCGGCTCGTCGGCGACCTGACCGGCGAGATAGACCGTGTCCTTATGGACGACCATCTGGCTCATGCGCGGTCCGGTGTGGAAGCGCTGGATCGACATTGCGGAAAGACTCCGGGTTCCGGGGCTGAAAAAAGACGCGCGTACCTCTATGCCATTCGGGGCCGCGCGCGAAGCGAAAAATGCGCGTCCCCCGTTCAAGGCTGCCCCACGGCGTTTTCCCTCGCCAGAATTGCGCCAAAGCGCGCGGCCGGCACCGCAAAATTGCGTACGGCAGGCACGGTCCCGGCGGCGACCCCGACTCCGGCGACCGCCCACCCCACCCCGCTCCGCACCAGCAACGGTCCGCCGCTGGTTCCGCGCGTCGCGTCGCAGTCATGCACCAGCAGGCCGGATGCCGTTCCCAGCACATGACAGTCACGGTCGGCCATCAGGATCTGCGCCCGGTCCTGGCTGTAGCCGCCGAGCATCACCGCCGTCCCGGCCGGCAGGGGAGCCGCCGCCACCGGCAGGGCCGTCGCGGAGTCCGGCGCCGGCCGGTCCAGGGTCAGCACCGCCCAATCGGCCGAGGCGTCCGGACGAACGGCGGCGGGATCGTAGGCGGGATCGGTCGCGACGCGCGCCACCGTCACATGGCGGCTGAACGCGCCGCGGTCATAGCCGAACAGCACATGCAGCGACGAGGCCGCCAGGAAGCGCCGGGTGCGCGGGTTGAACAGGCAATGGCCGGCTGTCACCACGGTGCGCGGCCCCACCAGCGCGCCGGTGCAGCGTCCGGCCAGATTGGTCTGCACCCGCACCACGCCGTTCCAGGGCGCCGTCGCAGCGTCCACCGGCACGCGCCGGTCGCCCGGCCCGACGCCCGGCAGCAGTGGCCGCTCCGACCCGGCAGCGGCGGCGGCGGTCACCGCCGGGAACGCCGACAGCAGCACCAGCGCGAGCGCCGCCCTGCGGCCACGCCAAAGCCGGTATCCGGGCCGCGCATGTTCTTGCTCCGTTTCCCTCAATCCCGTATCCTCCCGGGCATGGCGACGCTGATCATCACCGAAAAATCCAGCCAGGCGAAAGACCTGCGCTCCGCGTTGGGCGACCGTTACGGCCGCATCCTGCCGGCCGAGGGGCATCTGCTGCGGCTTGCCGAACCGGACGAGGTCGATCCGGCCTGGAAGCGCTGGTCGCCAACCCTGTTGAAACCGGACGGGCTCTATCCGACCCGGCCGGACCAGGGCGGCAACAAGGCGGCAAAGCTGCAGGCGATCACGGCGGCGCTGCGTGCCTGCGACGAGGTGATCCTCGCCACCGACTGCGACCGCGAAGGGCAGCTGATCGGCCAGGAGATCCTGGAGCATGCCGGCTTTCGCGGCAAGGTGCGCCGCGCGCTTTTCACGGCCCAGGACCCCAAGACCCTGCGCGACGCCTTCGCCGCGCTGAAGCCCAACGACCAGATGCGGCCGCTGTACGAGGCGGCGGTGGCGCGCCAGCAAGCCGACCAGATCTACAACCTCTCGCTGACCCGCACCGCGACCAAGACGCTGCTGGCGCCCGGTACGCGCGGCGTGATCGGCATCGGGCGGGTGAAGACCCCGACGCTCGCCATCGTCTGCCTGCGCGAGTTGGAAATCCGCAACTTCAAGCCGGAGGATTATTTCGAGGTGGTGGCGACCGCCACCGTCGCCGGCGGCAGTTTCCGGATGCGCCACGCCCCGGCGCCCAAGGACCGCATCAAGGACCGCGCCGCGGCCGAGGCCATCGCCCGCGCCGCCGATCGCCACCGCGGCCCGCTGACCGTGACGGTGGAGGAGAAGCGGCAGGCGCCACCCAAGCTCTACGACCTGCCGTCGCTGCAGAAGACCTGCGGCCAGCGCTGGGGCTGGACCGCCGACCGCACCCTGTCGGTGGCGCAGGAGCTGTATGACGGCGACGGCAAGAAGCTGATCACCTATCCGCGCGCCGAGGCCCGTCATCTGTCGGAGAACCAGATCGCCGATGCCCCGGCCATCGTCGGGGCGCTGACCCGGCTGCGCGGCTTCGCCCATCTGCACGACCACATGGATGTCCGGCGGCCGGTGATCCGCAAGGGCAAGTCCGGCCATTTCTGCGACAAGGCGCTGGAGGGGGTATCGCACCATGCGGTGATTCCCAACGTCAACGTGCTGGACGATCTTGAACCCCGTCTGGCCCGGCTGACCGACGACGAGAAGCGGCTGTTCGCACTGCTCTGCCGCTCCTACCTCGCCGCGGTGATGCCGGATTACGAATATCGGCAGACGGGCGTCACCATGGCGGTGCCGGTGCCGGAAGGGGCAAAGCCGGCTGCCTTCCGCGCCGTCGGCCGCATCCCGCTGAAGCTGGGCTGGAAGGCCGCCTTCGGTTCGGCGGAGAACGACGACCGGGCCGGCGGCAAACCGGAGGAGGAGGCAGAACAGACCCTGCCCCCCCTGACCGACGGCGAACCGGCGACCTTGACCGACCCGAAGGTGGAGGCCAAGCGCACCCAGGCCCCGCCGCGCTACAACGAGGGCACGCTGGTCGATGCCATGCAGAATGCCTGGCGGTTCATCGAGGATCCGGTTCTGCGCGACCGGCTGAAGGAGGCGAAGGGAATCGGCACCCCCGCCACCCGCGCTGAGGTCATCAAGGGCCTGCGCAAGCAGAGCCTGCTGGATGCCGATGGCAAATGGCTGATGCCGACTCCCGCCGGGCTGCATCTGTTCGAAACCCTGCGCGCGGCCGCCCCGACCCTGGTCGATCCCGGCACCACGGCGCTGTGGGAGATGAAGCTGGACGAGGTGGTGACCGGCCGAGCCGATTTCCGCGCGGTGATCGATGCCATTGCGACCGAGGCCGGCCGGTTGATCGGCGCACTGGTCGGTCAGCGCGGCGCCGCCCTCGATTTGGGCCTGCCCGCGCCGAAGGCGCGCTTCGCCCGGCGTGGCGCGACTGCCCGCTCCGCTACCGCCGCAAGCCCGGCGGCAAAGCCGGCCCCGCGCCGGCGCACGCGCAAGGCGGCTGCTCCGGCTGACGCGATGGCGGCGGAAACTGCACCGAAGCCCCGTCGTGCCCGCAAGACGAAGGCACCGCCCGTCGCCGAACCACCTGTCGTGCTCCCTGTCATGCCAATGCATGACATGCCGTCGGCGCAGGATGCGCGCCGGCGCCGCGAGCCGACCGAGCGGATGCTGTCCTTCGCCCGCAGTCTGGCGGAGCGCAAAGGCGTTACCCTGCCCGCCTCTTGCCTGAGCGATTTCGACGAATGCCGCGGCTTCCTTGACCGGCATGCCCGCTGACGCGGTCTGCCGGCTCTTTCCCTGCCGGGAAGCCGCTCGCTGGACATGAAAGCGCCGCCGAAAACTCCAGGCCAAATTCGGGCCATGGTGGGCTTGCAGTTCGGTGACCGGCCGCTACCGCATCGCCTTCCTCTCTCGGCTGCTCCAGACGGCGGCCTCCCACGCGCGGCCGAGTTCGAAGAGGCCGGAACATCCCAGCTTCTCCATGATGCGGGCACGATGGCATTCCACGGTCTTGAAGCTGATGCCGAGATCGAGGCCGATGACCTTTGAACTCTTGCCGGCGACCAGACGCACCAGCACGTCAACCTCGCGCGCCGTCAGCTGCGTGAGGCGCGCGACCATGTCCTGTCCGCGGGAATGGGACGAACAAACCTCTGCCTTCAGCGCCGTACCGACCGAGCTGGCAGACGGCGAGGTCGGCTCGATGCAGGACATCAGCATCGCCTCACCGCCATGGACGTCAGGGACCGGACGGCGGCGCCGTGATCGGCGTCGTGCAGGATGTCGGCCTGAATGCCTGTGATAGGCGACGCCGGATGGCCGGGCTGCTCGCCGACCATCCGCCCGCGCGCCGCGCGCACCAACTGCTCGATGGCGTTTTCGATGGTCAGGCCATCCAGGGTCAGCCCGTCCAGGCCGGCGGCAATGGAGTCGCCGCAGCGTTGTTCGAGCAGGGTCGCTCGCGTCTCGCACCGCTCGGCGTCCTCCAACAGCATGGAGATCCGGCCTGCGGAGGCGCGGTCGATCATTTCCAGCGCGTCGCTACGATCATCGGCCGCCCGCTGCCGAAGCTGATCGACGGACAAATGATCGATATACGGCAATTGTGCGTCGGGCATGCGCTTGCCCTTGCTCCCGCCGACTGCGGCAGTATGCTCATGGTTGATCATCTTCGCTTCCTACGGCTCGGTGATCAGTTCGGTTCTCCGGACGGAGCGCCCGCCTGTTGGCGCAGGCGGGCGCTTACCGGTCAAGCGGCCAAGGTCAGCGGGTCTTCCGATCCTTCACCGGGCTCCTGAGGCCGACGCCAGCATGCGGCTCCTGCCATTTCGCTAACCGCACGGTAGTCGGCCGGCATGTCATAGGGAACCAGTGAGCGGGTTATCGCATAGGCTGCTTCATAGTTCGTCGTGCCGTAGACGTCCGGCTGATGGTCGATGATGTCCCCGAAGGCGGCCATGCAGTCGTCGTAATACTTGCGCGGTCGGGACATGTGAGCGTGCCACGCCTTGTCGATCAGCTTGGACGGAACCAGAGTAACGTCCGGGTGAGCGGCGATCGTCTCCAGAAACTGACGATACATCCTGGTCGCACGGACAGCCTCGCTCTGCTCCAAACCATCGCGGACCAGGTCCGAGACGATAACGTCGAGGTTGAGCGCCGTTACTGCTTCCGTATCGATGTTCATACGTAACTTCTCCTTCTCAAACGCCGCGCGACCGGGCGGCTCCGGTGATCGCCCACAAGACAGCAGCCCATCGCGAAATACCGGTCTGGTTGCTTGTAGCGATTTCCCCTGAAACCTTGCGAATAATGGACTTGATATGACCTCTGCCAGTATCTAGAGATCGTCCCGTTTCTCTCGTTATTTCTTCATTTGTCATACCGTTGCCAATCATGGCGGCCATTTCGGATTCTGCTTGCGTCAAACCATAGTCACGACGCAACACACTGGAAACGGAAGCCACGTCAACACGCGCGGGGGCCAATATGACTACAGCCGTGTTGGAATCTTGGGCGCCCGACGACACCGAAAGAGAATGAACGTGGCCAGGGACACTCCCTCGAATACTGAGTGTCATGGTTGCGTGCGGGAGCTTACCCACGCAGCCGAGAACGATGAGGCGCGCCAATTCAGCGGCGCCTTGGTGTGCGGTGGTCACAAAACGGCCGAGATCGTCAAGCGTAATGCCGTCCTGTCTTCTAAGCTGGTCAGTCATGGCCGCGTTGCTGTGACGAACCTTTCGGTCCACCCCCACAATCGCAACCCCAAAAGATAGGCAGTCGAGCGCAGCCGCCTTTTGCGCCGCGTCTTCCCCTCTTCTGATTGTTTCCATCAGGCTGAATGACGACGACGGATTTACAAAGTAATTATCCAGACCTACAGTCGATGGATCAATACGAAGCTGCGCATTTTCACCGTTTGGAAGCCGTATATGCGAACAAATTAATTTTGCAGGATACTCTCTCAAAAATTCTAATCGGCTATTAAGCCGCTGCATATTAACATATGCAATAATATCATCGTGATTCCCTGGTCTTCCAGCACGAGCCTTCTCACTATGCTCCAAGGAGCTTCGGATCATAGTCTCGAATGTTTGTGGGGCCGAGAAATCAAAGAAAGTATAGAGGTTACGCACCGCCTTATTTGCATAGACCAGCCTGTCTTCTTCATCATAGACCGTCATGATCGCATTATAGCGAGAGGCGATCACGGCCATCTCGACGAAGGGTTCAGGCATATCCCAACACAGGGGCGGAGCGTGCATGACGTAACTAAATTTCGCAGGTTGTGGCGTATATAGGATCATAGCAAGCAGCCTGAGAGATTGGCACAACCCACATGGGTTGGATGCGCCGGCCAACGTGGCACGGCAAGGGCCGTCATCAGCCGGCCAGAAAGAGTAAGCTCTTGTAAATCAACGAAAAAGAGATAATAGAGCCGTTTCGCATCCCGGAGGATGAGGTTCTTCCATATTTTTCCACCTTGCGTCCATGCGGTGACGGCGCCATACAACGATATGCAGAGAATTACTCAATTTCTTTGGAAATGGTAACTACGCAACAATCTATCCGATACACCTCCCGACTCGGATGCGACTCGGGCCCCTGTCCGTCATCGAAGTGACATAGGCCGCCGCCGCGATGATGACGACCGCACCAACCGCCGCGTTGAGGCCCGGCACCTCGCCGAACAACAGATAGCCGGCCGCCAGCGCCACCGGCACATCGATCAGGGTAACTGGCATCAACACGGCCGGGCTGGCGTGCTTGTAGCCGCGGACAGTCGACCATTGCGCACAGGCCGACAGCAGGCCGATCCCAACCAGCCAGGGCAGATCGCCAACCGGCGGCTCCACCATGACAGCGGAAGCCGGCACCGCCACGATGGCACTGACCAGGATTGCGGCAACCGCAACCACCACGGAGGCCGGGTTCGTCCTGGCGAGCCGACGCATGGCGATCTGACTGCCGGCCCCGGCGAAGGCGGCGACCGCCAGAGAGGCGACAGACCAGTCCCAATGCGGAGTGCCGATCGACATCAGGCGGGGCCAGAGCGCCACCAGTGCGCCGAAGATGCCGATGCCGGCGGCCACCCACACCCGGCGGTCCGCGCCCTCGCCCAGGAACACGCGCTGCATCGGGATGACCAGCAGGACCCGCGTGTACATGAAGGCCGTCACCAGGGCGACCGGGAGCGCGGACGAACTGTAGGCATGGACCAGGGCCATCAGCGACACCGCACCCACCGCGGCCCGGATCAGGTGTCCCTTGGGGTCCTGGAGCCGGCGCAGATGCAGGAAGGCCCGCCATGCCACCACAGCCAGGATGATTCCGCCAGCAGAGCGGAACAGGGCCATCTCCAGGGCGGGGAGCTTCGTGGAGAGATGCTTGATGAGGAGATTGGCCGCCATGAAGCTGAGGGCGGACGCCAACGTCCACAAGGCACCCTTGGTCACGGTTCCCACGGTCGTATTCCTTACGATCTTGTTGTCCGGTAGATCGGCGGGCCGCATCGGTCGACGAAGGCCATCGTTCATCCAGAAGCTGGACCAGAGCTGGGGACGCCCGTGCAATTGCGGAGTACCAGCCCGCCCGGCAGCAATGGCCAATCTAGTGGCGGCTTTAAGGAGAACGCACGAAGTTTGCGAGGAACCGATGGCAGTCGGATCGGATCACATAAAATCGGCATCGATTCGAAGCGTGAATCCGATCGCCAGACGAAGCCGTCAACTCGGCTCCCGACCGGTTACTGCAAAGTCGTATGTTCCGGCATGACAGGCGACGCTTGATCGGTGTTCCGTCGCTTCGAGCAGCGAAACCTCAGACGCGGCCTGCTCTCCTCGACCACCGCACGTAGCAGGCCGTACTGGTCAAGCTGGTTGACCAAGCCGCGGAAATAGCTCAGCGCAGTCAAGCGCAACCCGTCGGTCAGGGAACCGCCACCGCGTGCCAAGTCCACCTCCGCTGCCAACGCAACCACTGAAACCCCGCGCCTCCGCGCGACATCCTCCAGCGCCTCCCAATAACTCTGTTCCATCCGCACGCTGGTGCGACGTCCATTGACCCTCAGGTTCCGGCAGATCATCGACATTTCTCCTGCACTTGACACATATCGTCGTATGCAGGCCATCGGGATAGGTCTGTGAAGTTGTTCACTCCCTTGAACGGGGAGCCTGCGACTGCCTGTCGCATCCGCCACAAATGGTGGATTGACCGATAGATTGGACATCTCCACTGAGGGCCGCCTGTGCAACATAGGGCCCGACGTCTGAGCTTTGCGTGGCGCGTCATCGCTCGGACGCAAACCAGTTGCAAATATCATGGCTTATCAGCGGGTCGAGGTTCTGACGGGGACGGAACCGCGGCGGAGTTACACGCCGGCAGAGAAGGCCCGGATGGTCGACGAGGCGTTCCGCCCCGAGGTGGTTGTCATAGTGGCGGCCTGCCGGCAGCTCGGCCGGCACAAGAGCTATGAGACGACGCGGCGCTATCTGCGTATCGCAGAGGCCGCCGCACGTCAGACCGTCGAGGGAGCAACCATGGCGTCGCTGCGTGTGGGAACCGGTTCGGCTTACACACAAGAGTTCCATGCGGCACCGATAGATGACGAATCGGCACCCGATGGTGCAGGCAAAGAAAAAGCCTTGGAACCGTTAGGTTCCAAGGCTTTTCCGCTCCCTTCGGAGATGGTCGGAGCGACAGGATTCGAACCTGCGACCCTCAGACCCCCAGACTTGAGAGGAACCGCTAAGGTGTTGAAATTGAATAAGAGAAGGGTGGCGTAAATCCGCCGAATATCAGCGATTTCTGCCAAGGTTCCCAAACAGCCTCCCAAACAGCCGGCTGCGGATGCAGGCCAAGCTGACGCTGCTGGAATTGATCACTGCTGGCCGCTAAGGTTCACTCCAGTGGTATAGGGGGGACGTTAATGCGCGCGGCACTTGTTGGCATCAGAAGCCGAGTCGGGGAGATGGGGAGCATCGCACGAGCGGTGCTCTGGGCGCTTGCCTCCTCCATCACCTTCCAAGGCCTTTCCACTCTGATGAAGCTGCTGGGCGCCACACTTCCCCCGCTGGAAATTGCCTTCGTTCGGGGTGCCGCAGCTCTGGCACTGTTGGCGGTGACATGGCGAGCGCTGAAGGCATGGCGATCAATCCGGGCCCCCTGGATCCATGGTCTACGGGCTGGGCTCGGTACCATCGCGTTGCTGTGCAGCGTCTACGCCCTTTCCACCAGTATGCCGCTGGCCCTCGTCAGCGTGATTCTCTACTCACGAATCCTCGTGATGATCCCGCTGGCCCGCATGACGCTGGGCGAACGGACAAGCCCGCGCCTGTGGCTTGCAACCATTGCCGGTTTCGCCGGGGTGCTTTTGGCTGTCTCCCCTGCCCTTGCGCTGCCGGACCAACTTCTGGGCGTGCTGGCCATCACTGCAGCGGCCATTACCTCCGCCGGATCGCAACTGGCAGTTCGCCGGCTAACTGCGACGAACCCCAGCAGCCTTATCGTTGCGCTCTATGCCCTGCTTTCCACGATCCTGCTGGCCGCGCCGGCCGCCGCGGTGTGGGTGCCGCCCTCCGAGGCGGAAATGATTGGGCTTCTGAGCATCGGCCTGTTTGGCGCGGCGGCCCTGTACTGCACTGCACAAGCCTACCGCCATGCCCCAGCCACCATCGTGGCTCCGCTCAGCTTCTTGGAGATCCCGCTGGCCGCCGGCCTGGATTACCTGATGTGGGGAAAGGTGCCCACATGGCAAACGGTGATCGGCGCCCTGGTCATTGTCTCAGCCACCTATGCGGTCACACGCGCCCAAAGTGTTCACGCGTGAACACTTTGGCAGAATGGAACGGCATCACGATCTGGTAACGCGGAACCTGCGTTGGACTCAATTCGCTGACCCAGTTGGATTTACCACCTATCGGAAGCTTGCCTGCCCTCAGCATCTGCCTTCCGCACCATCGTTTGATGTGTTACACCACATCAAACACTGTGTTGGGAGTGACGGTGCGGTGCCATACACTGAATTCCTTATCGAGCTAGAGCGAGCGGGACTCAGTGTGCGTAGCTTCGCTGAACTTATTGGCATGAACCCTAATTCAATTACAAATTACGCCGCGCGGGGAGTGTTGCCGCAACACATTGCTCTCGTGGCTGTCCTTGTTGCTGAAATGGCGGTGCATGGGATCGACTATCGGACAGCAATCTCAAAAGTTGCACCGACGAAGAAACCCCGTGGCGCCACGCATCGCGGCCATTTTGGTGGTGATCGTCAGACAAGTATGGATCTGCAATCGTGAGCATGCAGGTCTCAAAAGAGCCCAGCCATGACTAACTGGTTAGCGCTACTTGAAGATTTCGGCGCCGATCGGCAGGGGCTGCATGCGCTCGATTCCGATGGACCGGAGTTGCTCCCCTATGCCACGCTTGTCAACGCACGTCGCGACAACAATTCTATTTTAGGAGTCGTTGGCGCTGTCTACGAATGGCAAGAAGCGCCGCTCATTTTCCTCGTCGATGCTGAACAGATCGGCAGCGACATGAATATCCATGTGCTACGGCGCCTGCTAGCAATGCGGGGCGATGCCCCCTATCTCGGTATCGTCGCCCCTGGTCGGCTTGACGTTTATACCATTGCGCTTGACCGCAAGACACCTTCCAAGGCGAGAGTTACTCTCGACCGATCAACTCAATCAGCCAAGGATCTATTTCCCGATTTAGCCAATCGCCGCCCGAAAGCCACTAGAACGAAGCAGGGCTGGATTTCCAATGTTGTGCTCAATCTGCTTACTGACGCGATTGATCGTCTGATCGGATTAGAACTTGCACACGGAGACGCCATATCGTTAGTTGGTCGCGCCCTTTTTGCTCGCTTTCTTGGGGATCGTGATCTGCTTCCAGCAGACATGTCCGCACCCAGGGTGTCAGCTGCTCTTTTCGACAATAGCGATAACGCACGCGCAACATGCGTTTGGCTTGATGGGACGTTCAACGGCGAGCTTCTGCCACTATCGGACGATCTTTTCGACCGCTTACCAACTGAGGCATATCATATCCTTGGCAACATCATGGCTCGCGCCATGGGTGGCCAGTTATTTCTCGGTTGGGAGGAACGCTGGGATCAACTCGACTTTGCGCACATTCCAGTTGGGGTTCTAAGCCAAGCGTATGAATTGTATCTGCGCAGTCATGCTCCAGACAAACAGCAACGAGAAGGTGGATATTATACCCCCCGTCCCATTGCCGACTTGCTCGTACGCGCATCATTCCGTGCGCTGGAACGTAGCGGAACCAGCGTCAGTGCGCGTATTCTTGATCCGGCGGCTGGCGCGGGCGTATTTCTGCTTACTGCGTTCAGAGAATTGGTCGCCGCTCGATGGCGTGCAGACGGTAAGCGGCCGGGAACGCAGCAATTGCGCGATATTCTCTACAACCAAATTACGGGCTTCGACATCAACGAGGAGGCGCTTCGTTTCGCAGCCCTTGCGCTTTACTTAATTTCAATTGAACTCGATCCTGAACCTCAGCCCGTTGATAAACTTCGTTTCAATGATCTTCGCGGCAGCGTGCTGCATCGCGTTGAAACAAACACGAATGAACCTGGCGCAGGACTCGGCAGTCTTGGGCCTTTGGTCGGTGATCATCATAATGGACAGTATGACATAGTTGTTGGCAACCCACCTTGGCCAGCGGGTACAAAGCTGTCAAATTGGTCAATGGTGGTGACGACGGTCAGCCGCATTGCCAGTAATCGCGTCGGCACAAAAATAGCGCCGCCGCTTCCCAATGAAGTGCTCGACCTTCCATTCGTTTGGCGCGCAATGGAATGGGCAAAACCAGGCGGTCAGATTGCCCTTGCACTCCATGCTCGTCTGCTTTTCCAGCAAGGGGACGGCATGATCGAAGCACGGCAAGCGCTCTTCCAAGCCCTTGATGTGACCTCGATTATTAATGGCGTCGAGCTCCGGCAGACTAAGGTCTGGCCAGAGATCGATGCGCCTTTCTGCTTGTTGATCGCAACTAACCGTAAGCCAGAGGTGGGCGCTGGTTTCCGCCTGATCAGTCCTCGACTCGAAAACTCACTCAATGCATCTGGCGCCATGCGCATTGATGCTCACTCAGCAGAGATCATTGCAACGCAGCAGTTGATCGAAACGCCGGACATCCTCAAAATTTTGTTCCGCGGAACTAGAGCGGATCTAGGGTTGATTGAGCGCATTAGGACAAAAGGATTCCCCTCGCTTGAGATGTTCTGGCGAGATGCAATTGGTACATCTGAACGGGGCCGTATGTTAGGGTCTGGACAGGGGTATCAGGGTCTTCGAGAAAGCAGTCGAATTAGGAAAAATGGTGATGGCAAGCCGGGTGCCGATGCGCGTTATTTGCACCAACTGCCAGATGTTACCGTCGATTCCTTGAAGAATATTTTGATCGATACAGATCAACTCGATCCTTTTTCTCGTGACCGGATTCACGATCCTCGTGATCCGCGTCTGTTTGATGCTCCAATTACGATTGTACACAAATCACCGCCTGCAGAGTATTGCCGGATCCGTGTCGGGATCTCTGATAAGCCCGTTGCTTATAACGAAAGCTTCTACGGCTATGCTCCTGGGAAGTTCGAGGGGGCTGACTTGCTAGTCCGCTACCTCGCGCTCGTACTTGGCAGCAAGTTCACTCTATGGCTAGCACTCATCACAAGCGGTGAGTTTGGGTTTGAACGCGAGGTTATCGAGAAGGCCGCGCTTGATCGTATTCCATTGCCAGACTTCCGTGATCTGACGCCCGGCAATTTGGATGAGATTACTACACTCTTTGAGGGGTTGCGCCGCTCCGAAAGGAGCTGGGACGATGTTGACCGCTGGGTCGCGGAACTGTACGGCCTCGGTCCTATCGATTTGCAGATCATTTCCGATACGCTTGCCTTCAATCTCCCCTTCGCCGAGACACGAAGTGCGGCCCAGGCTAGGCCGGACCAGACCACTACGGCGGATTTCTGTGCACTGCTCCAGAACGAGCTTACGCCCTGGGCTAAGCGCTTCAGGTCGGAAATCAGGGTGAGCATGGTGGCTAACCGTCCGACCTCCCCCTGGCTCGGATTTATTTTGTATTCTGGTCACAAAGTGCCGAGCGCCGACGCCGAACAGGATTGGGATGGGCTGCTGGCCATGGCCGATGCTACTGCCTCAAGTGAAATGATGGTGGAGGATAATAGCGGTGCACTCCTTGTTGTGCGTCTGGCCCAGAAACGCTACTGGACTAAAACTCAGGCGCGTTTATTAGCTCAGCATATTATCTGGTCACGCCTTGATTTCTTGAAAGGGCTATTTCAGAAATGACATCGACGGCACTATTACCCCGTCCAGACCAAATCGCCGAACTGACGCGTGGGCTCGACTTACCGCTGCCACCGATCGATGATTTCCTCCTTTCTGTTATAGCTGACGGGGTGGTTCAGGCCTTTAAGGATGTTCGCCATGATTGGCCAAATGAAATTTCGACGGGAAACGAAGATGAACTCACAACCAAGTTGCAATCGCGCCTTAACGCCATGATTGATGATGACCCACTTTGGGGTCAACTCGTGGCATCTGTCGGACGAGGTCAAGAAAGCTTGAACTTTGACGGCTCCCATTTGCATAAACGCCCGGATCTCACAATTAATCTTACGGCCAGAACGCGCCGGTTCCCACTAACTGCTGAAGCTAAAATCATCGACGCTTCCAAGGGAGAAAACCTCTATTGCAGCGAAGGCATACGACGGTTTCTCAACGGCGAATATAGCTGGGGTAGTCGTGAAGCGTTCATGATCGCCTATGTGCGCGATGGCTCCACTATTGCAACCCGCTTGGAGCCGTATTTATCGCTGCCAACACAGAAGACGATCTATGCAGTCGAAGATCTCAAAACCTCATATACGCTAGACCCATGCGACACAGCAAAGTCACGGCATAGCAGGTCTTTTGTCTACACTCACATGACCCCGCCTGCGAACGCCCCGGGATCCATTAATCTCTGGCACCTCTGGGTTGACGCAACAATAGTCGCGCTGCCCTAATGAGCAATAACTCAAATTGCTTCTACTATCTGTTTTCGTGCTAATCGATCCGAATTGACTTCAGTTTGTTTCAGCTATCTTTTGCGATCGATCGCCACCCGCATAGCCGGGCACCGGTCAGATTGTGCGCCAGCAGCTGCTCGGCCGTGCGATCGGTGAACACATCGGCCCGGCTTGTGTAGATCGGGCGGAAGGCGGCGCACCCCCCTTCAGTCCCTGCTCCACTGGTCGCGCAGCCGGTCAGCAGCGCCAGCAGGATGCCGGCGCAGATCATCCTCAATCCCATGGCGCACCTCTGCGTTCCGGAGTGCCTGTGTGGTCGACGCGATGGCGGCGTCCTGCCGCCCGGCCTGGCGCTGAAGCGCGCCATAGGCGGCAATCCCCGCCAGCACGGCGCCGGCGAGGATCAGGCCGGCCGCGGCCCGGCCCCAGCCCGTGGCAAGAAAGGCCAGCATCATGCCGCCTTGCGCCGGTCGTCCCAGCGCCTGACCAGCATCACCGCCACCGCCAGCCCCAGCAGGGCGGCCACCGTCCAGCCCAGCGCCCCCGACGGCAGGGCCTGCAGCAGTTCCTTGATGGCGGTCGAGACGTCACGCGCCTGGTCCAGCAGCACCGCGATACCGGCGAGGCCGAGCGCCCCGCCGCCGCTGACGGCGCTGACCGACCGGGTCATCGGCTTCATCGCCGGCGCCGGCTCGGCACCCCGGCCGACCGGGTGCGTCCCGTCCGACAGGAACAGCGACGCCTCGGCCGCCCGGCGCTTCACAAGGCCGGCCATCACCTTGCCGCCGCCCCGGGTCCATTTGGCGAACTCGGCCGCGGCGCCGGCGACGTCACCAAGGTTCAGCTTGCGCAGCATCGTGGAGGGCTGGCCGGTCTTCAGCGTGACGAACCCGTCCTTGCCGGCATCCCGGCCCTTGGCCTTCCGGCCGGCGCCGACATTGAAGACGAAGGACACCAGCGCCCCGAACTGGTTGTCGGTCAGCTCCACGGTGACGGCGCGGTCGACGATCGCCGCGGCCTCACCCAGGTCGGCCTGCAGCAGCTCCTCGGCCTGCGCCTGGGCGATGCGCAGGCCGGGACGGACGTCCGGGCCGGTGTGGCCGTAACCGATCGTCCAGGGAGCGCCGCCGGTGGCGGGATCGGGGTAGGCGGTGAGGCGCAGGCCCTCGGCCTCCTTCACCAGGTCGACGGCGGCTTGCGGAATGGCGCGCATGGGATCCTCCGGGCATGAAAAAGGCGCCTCGCGGGCGCCGGGTCGGTCGGGGTTGGAGTGTTGTCGCGGCCTATCCGGGCCAGCCGGAAAGCTCGTCGACCGTGGCGGGATCGTCGGAGGCCTGCGCCGCGTCCTTCAGGTCGCGGGCGTGCTGGACGATGGCGGAATAGGCGATCCCCACCGCGGCGGCCAGGGCGATGCCGTCGGCGGGACCGGGCAGCGGCAGGCGGGTGTTGTCGATGGCGATCCAGCCTTGGGCATAGCTTTCGGGCCAGGTTGGCAGCGCACCCGACAGCACCAGCCCCGCCGTGGTCGCCATGCCGCCCAGGTCGGTGCGGCTGCCGTCGGCCATGCTGAAGCGCTTGCCGGCATGCAATGCCCCCAGCCCGAGCCGGCGGTCCCGCTCGGCATCGATGGCCCGGGCCTTGACGCGGCGTGCGGTGGCAGCTTGCGCCTCGATCTCGGCTGGCGTCAGGTCCACCTGTTCATAGGTGACGGTGGCCGCCTCGTCGCCGATCTCCCATGCTTCGACCGGCCGGCGGACTGCGCGCTTGCCGGCCGTCGCTGGCGGGCCGGGGTCGACGACCGGCCGAACGGTCAGGCCCGGGCACATGGCTGCCCAATCGTCGGCCGCCCACAGCGTCCAGGCCTCCGGCGGGTGGGCGATGACTTGCACCTCCTCCTCCTCGACCATTTCAGGCGGCGCGTCCGGGTCGTCGCCCTGGACCGGCCGCTGGACGGTGACGCGGGTTTCGCAGGGGAAGCCGGCCGGCGAGTGGAACACGGACCTGGAGCCGTCCGGATAGATGATGATTGCGGGACGTTGCATGGCCGCGATCCTCAGCAGGGCGGGAGAGTGGGAAGGGTGTAGCTGGAGGCGGTGGTGATGCAGGCGCCGTATACACTCAGGTCGTTGAATGCCATGTACAGGGACTGGCCTCCGGCGACATCAGACCCCACGCATGCAGTCGTCCCCGCGACCTTCGTATAAGCCCCGGTGACACTGGCGACTTGTACCCCTTGGCAATAGCCCCTGGTTGTCGTGCCGTCGTAAGTGATCAGCAACTCGCGGAAAGCATGGTCATTCCAGGAGCCCGACGTCGCCGGCATTGTCATTACCGTTGGACTCCCCGTTCCAAAAAATTCCCACTTGAGGGCCGGAGAGGGACACCAGATGTGGTTCTGAATGCCACCGGCACCCCACGAACCTGCACCCGCGCCATTCTGCAACACCACGCCTGCGGCAGGCCCAACGGAGCCGAAGATCGCCAAGCGCATCAGAATAGAGAAGGGTGCGCCACCGATACCCAGGTCCCATTTGGCCGTCGGCATCACTATGCGGCCGCTTTGCTCTGTCCGCATGGTGGATTGATAGTCGGGCCATTTCTGCGGCACGACGGCACTCAGCCCGATGGACCCGTAGTAGGTCAGCGGGTTGCCCAAATCATCCGTTACCGGCTGTGTGCCCGGCACGCCGTCGGCGCGTAGGAAGAATGTGCGCGACCCGGCAGCCGGATCAATGGCGCAGGCTTTACCAGCTCCCATTCGCATGGTCCCGAATACGGCCATCATGCCCCTCCGGCGATGCTGTAGATGATGACGCTACTGGAGACGATCCAGTAAGTGATCACGCTGTACTTGCCGGCGGCGGTATTGACGGTGCCGTTGCCCATCTTGATCCAGTTGGCGCCGAAACTGACCGTCCGGCCGCCGGTCGCGTCCTCATGCAGCAGGATTTCACCGCGCTGCCCGACCGGGTATGTGGACGGATTGGCCAGCGTCAACGGGCCGGTCAGGTCGCCGACGGCGAAGTCCTGATAGGTCGCGAAATCCAGCGTCAGGGTTGCAGCGTAAGCGATTGCCCCCTGCTTCGCCGTCGCCGGGCCGCGGAACTTCGTCGCCTCAAGCTCGATCGGGCCTGTGTTCGGGATGCGCAGCCGTTCGGTGCCGTTGTTGACACGGATGCTGTAGCCGCTGGCGGCTGTCTGCAAACCGTTGAGGACCAGATACCCGGTCGCCGCATCCCGCTGGACCGAGTAATCCTCACCTGCGCTCGGACCCATCAGCCAGATCGCAGGGTTGTAAGCGGCGCGGCCGGGGTTCAGGTGGACGGCCCCAGGAACCCACCGCATCGACTCTATCGCAGCAACCACCGCCGACAGCGTGTCCGCCCCGCCGACCTGGGCGATGCCGGTGTTGCTGTCCCCCATCACCGCCAATCCTGGCGCCGCCACCGATCCCGGGGGCAGGCTGGCGCCACCCACATCGCCCTTGTCGCCGGTCCGCGTCCAACCGATTGCCACGGTATCGCCGGCGGCAAAGCCGCCCGGGCCGCCGATGCAGGCAACCGCCACCGTCCTATAGGCACCCGAGCCGGACACGCCGGTCACCTGCAGGTCGAGATACTTGCCGGCATCGCCCACCTTCACCAGCCGCGCCCGCGCCTTGGCTGCCGAACTGCTGGCGCCCAGGTCGGTCAGCATGTCGCCGATACCGGTCCCGGCAGCGTCGGTGACCGACACCAGCAGGCTGTAGCTGCCCACTGCCGGGGCGGCGGTGGTGGCGCGCAGCGTGCCGGCTGCCGGGGCGGCCACCAGGGTGGCGGCGTCCCATTTCAGCACGACGACCGACTGCGCCGCGGCCATGGCCCCAGCGATCTCACCCACCCCGTTTGCCACCGTGCCGATGTCCTGGATGCAGGGATCCCAATTGTCGGCCATGCCGCCGACCCCGGTGAGGCCGCCCGGGTTCTGCGCCGTCTTCTCGTCGCCGTTGTAGTAGCCCAGCAGGCGTTGCGCCGCCGCCAGCATGGCCGCCAGCATCGTCATGTCGTCACCTCACCAAGGGAAATCGTCGCGGCGCTGTGCAGGTCGTTCAGGTACTTGTGGGAGAAGTCCTCGATGACCTGGAACAGCCCGCCATAGCGGAAGCAGTCGAAGGGGCTGTCGGTGTCGGGCAGCCACACCGCCGGCCGGTCGGCGTCGAGGAAGGCGACCAGGTCGAACAGCCGGTCGCGGTCCCCGGCCTCGTTCACCGTGCGATCGAGCGTGGCGGTGCGCCGGCCGCGGCCGGGCTCCACCGCCACCCCGCCGCCGGCCAGCTCGGTCGCCTTGCCGCCGCGGCGGTAGCCTTCCGCCGACGCGCCGGCATGGCGGTCGATCGCCAGGCTGTCGCCGGCCCAGCCATGGCCGATGCGGTAGGCCGGTTCGGTGGTGGCGTAGCGGCTGCCGGTCACCCGGTAGGCCGGGCCGTAGAGCGTCCAGCGCAGCACCTGCGCGCTGCACAGCGGCATCGTCACATGGATGTTCGTCGGGTAGCGCAGGAACTCCCGGGCGCCGAGCTGGCCCAGCACGGTGTTCTCGCCGCCGAAGCGCAGGGTCTTCGGGTCGTAGAGCCCGGGCAGCACCAGCCGGTCGATGCCGCCGGCGGATTGGGTGGTGAAGGCCAGCGAGGTCCGGGCGCTGGTCTTGAACGCCTCCAGCCGGATACGGCCGGTCTTCCACAGGTTGGTGCGGTAGAGGCCGGCATAGGTCAGGTCGATCGGCCGCGGCCACTCCATCTCCAGCACCACCGGCTCGTCGCGGGTGCCGATCCGGGTGGACACCGCGGCGTCCACCAGCGGCAGCGTCTTCAGCGCATCGAGCGGCGCCGTTGCCGCCCAGCCGCCAGCTTGGCCGGTGACGTCGCAGTCCTGTTCCGACAGCTCGTTGATATGGGCCAGCAGTCCGGTGGCCATGGCTCACCGCGCCACGTAGAGGGTGGCGCCGCCGGCGCGGTCGGCGATGGTCCGGCCATAGACCACCACCGGCGCCCCGTCGGCAAAGCCGGCGATGTCGTCCTCCACCGTCACGGTGTCGCCGATCCAGACGCCGGGCGCCCCGTCCAGCGCCGGCAGCTCGTAGAGGGTCGGCGGTGCCGACAGCTCGGCCACCCAGGCCGGCAGCTCCGCCGCCGCGTCGGTGCTGAAGGTCAGGGCGGTTTCGATGGTGGCCACCTTGGCCGTGCTGCCCCAGGCCGCGGCGATCTCGTCGTCCACCGCGGACGGCACCTCGATCCATTCCTGCGTCCAGCGGGTGGCGTCGGCCGCGGTGGCGTCGGTGGCGGCGCTGCTGTACGGGCTGGGGTTGTGGGCGCAGCGCAGCACCACCTGTTTGGCCGGCGGGTTGTGCTGACCCTCGACATATTGCAGGCCCGTGGTGGTGCCGGCGGCGCTGCTGTAGGCGCGCACCGCCGCCGCGACGGTGGGACGGGGAACGCGGGTCACCACCAGCTGGCCGGCAGTGCCGACATACCAGCCGCCGCGCGGAACGCTACCGACGAATTTGGCATAGGCGGCGGCATGGGTGGTGCCGTCGCCGGCGGCGAGGAACAGCCCCACCGTGCGCGGCACAGCGTCCATGCCGGCGCTGTCCACCGTGCTGGCCAGCCCGGCGCCGGTGGCCAGGGCGGCGATCAGCTCGCCGATATAGCGGCGGTAAACGCCGGCGAATTTCCGGCCCAGCACCTCGACGCGGAAATCGGCGTATTTCACCGTGGTGGTGATGATCCCGCTGGCGAGGTCGACCGTGAAGTGCGCGTTGTCCGCCGGCGTGGTGCCGCTTTGCTTGGCCACCCCGACACCGGATGACCAGCCGCGCGGCACGTCCTGAACCGGCTTGCCGCCACCGACGGACCAGCGGTGGAAGCCGTCGATGATGCCCAGATAGGTCGGCTGCGCCATCGGGCAGTGCCCGAGCGGCAGCTCCTTCAGCGTGTCCTTCAGCTCGGCCGGCCCCTCGTAGCCGCCGGTGCCCTTGTAGCGGTCAACCTGGATCGGCGTGTCGTAGTCGAGGCGCTGGTCGTAGATCGGCAGGGCGATCTCGGTGCGCTTGGGCTTGGGCTGGCCAACCCGGGCGGTCCAGATGGTCACCGCCTCGGCCAGCGGCGCCCCGTCCTCGATCTCCCGCTCGGTCACCGACTGGATGACATAGTCGCCGGTCAGCAGCAGGTTGAGCGGCCGGTCATCGAGGGCGACGCGCAGCCAGGCGCCGGTGTCGAGGTCCTGCAGGGTGGGAAAGCGCTGCGCCGGATTGCGGGTGGCCTCGTTGCGCAGCACCAGATCGCCAATCCGCAGCTCGGCTTGCCCGTCCGCCGCGCCCAGGCTGCCGATCGACACCGACGCATCGGCGCCGGCGGTCACCAGCGGCAGCCAGGTGATGTTGGGCGGATCGTCGGCCGGGCCCGACTGGTAGCCGGGGAAGGTGGCCAGCGGCAGCCGGTGGCGGTGACCGCTGGGGCGGTGGAACAGGGTCAGGTCGACAAGACGCACCTTCATCATGCGGCCCTCCGGGTGTTGGCGAGTTTGCGGGGCAAGTCGCCGGTGGCAGCCTCGACGCGGGCCAGCAGGGCGGCGGCATCGGCACCGATGCGGGCACGCTGGGTCAGGGCGTCGCGGCCGAGCGCGCGGACCTCGTCGCGCAGGCCTTCGACCGCCGACAGCAGCTCGGCGACGCCGGCGGCGCCGGCATCGAGCTCAGGACGGCGGAAGGAAACCATCGGCGCCGGCGGCATCGGGTCGCTGCCGGGCAGCCGCAGGTCGAGGGCCACCGGGATGCGCCGGCCGTCGGGCAGCGGCACATGGGCCTCGGCGGTGTGGGCGCCTTCCGACACCCATGCCAGTTGCGGACCGTGGGAAATGCCGCCAGTGGCAAAGCCCGGGATGCCGGCACCATGCGCCTGTGCCAGCACATTCGCCTCGAAGGCGGCCCGGTGGCCGAGCTGCACCCAGGCATTCAGCCCGGCATCGAGCCCGCCGTCATAGCCGGCACCCCGCACCGCGGCGAGCCGTTGCGCCTGGGTCAGCGCCTCCCACGCCCGGCCGACGTCGTCGGGAGCGCCGTAGCGCGCCCCGCCGGCGATGGCGGTGACGTCGGCGCCGAAGGTGGCGGCGCGCTGGGTCGAGCTGGCCAGCCACAGGTTGAAGGCCTCGTCGATGTCCCCGCCCCAGCCCATGGCGCGGGCGATGCCGTGCTGCTGCTCGGCCGACAGGCCATCCCATGCCGTCTGCACCGCCACCGGCGCGCTGTAATGCATCCGACTGTCTGCTGTGCCGGTAAGCTGCAGCAGCGGCGTCAGCGCCGCCTGCCAGACGGCGTTGCTCTGGTCCAGTACGTCGCGCAGGCCGGACAGGCTGCCCAGCTGGCGCTGTCCGATCGCCGCGGCCTCGGCCCGGGCGCGTTGCAGCTCCTTCAGCTGGTCCTGCGCCACCTGCAGGTCCTTGGTGGCGGTGTCGAGGCTCAGCCCGCTGGTGTCGCCCAGCTCGGCAAAGACCGCGTCCACCTTGTCGAACAGCGCCGACGCGGTGCCGCCGCTGGCCGCCTTCTCCAGCGCCACCAGGGTCGGGCCGAGCTGCAGCAGGGTCTGGCGCGCGGTCTCCCTGTCGGCATCGGTGGAACCGGCGTCCTTCAGCACCGCATAGGCGGCGTCGAAGCGGCCGGTCGCCTCCTCGATCTTGCGGCGCGGCGCCAGCGGCGAGTCGTCGCCTTCGCGCAGCGCCGCCCGGGCGTCCTTGAACTGCTGGGCGGCCTGCAACAGGGCGATAGCGCCGGACTGGATGGAGTCGACCACCTCCTGTTTGGCGGCGATCTCCCGATCGTAGGCGTCCAGCAGGTCCTGCTGGGCGAGTTGGAAGGCCTGGGCGGCCCGCTCGGCCGCCTGCACCAGGCGCAGCTGGGTGGTGTCGTAGCCGGCCGCGGCGGCTTCAGCGAGGGCCGTCGCCTGCTGGGCGTCGAGCGCGATCAGCCCGGCGCCGCGGCTGTTGCCGACCGCCGCATGCATGCGGCCGGCGATGTCGGCCTGGTAGGAGGCAAGCGCCTTGGCCTTCTCGGCCGCCGCCTGGGCCGCGTCGGCACTGTCCTGCCACGCCTGGGTGAGCATGCCCACCATGCCGGTGTACTGGTCTCCGGAAATGGTGCCGTCGTACAGCGCACTGTTCAGCCGGCCCAGCGCCGCCCGCTCGGCCTCGATCGTCAGTACGCCGCTGGACGCCGCCTTCTCCACCCCCTCGATGACAGCGGCGAGGGCGGTCACCGCCGCGTCGGTGCGGTCAAGCCCCAGCCCCTGCAGCCGGTCGAGCGCGCCGGTCCTGGCGGTCGGGTCGATCAGGGCCTCGATGGCGACGGCGCCTTGCCGCTGCACATAGGCCACCGCGTCGGCGTAGCTGTCCTGCAGGCGCCTGGTGTAGCGCGTTGCCAGTTCGGCCACCTCGCCGGTGGTGTAGCCCAGCGCCAGCAGGGCCGGCCGGAACTGTTCGAACTCGATTTCCGCCTGCCTGGTGGCGGCGGCCATGCCGACCAGCGGCTTGGTCGCCGGGCCGAGCCCCATCATCGCCTCGATGCCCTTACGGGCGGCGCCGGTCAGCTCCGACTCGGTGGCCAAACCCAGTTCGCTGGCCTTGTCGCGCCAATCGGTGATGTTTGTCCTGACCTGGTCGCCAATCGCCTTGGCCGCTTCGGTGAAGGCCTTGATCTGGTTGTTGGTCGGATCCAGGCTGGCGTTCATCAGGTCGAGCTGCTGGCGGAAACCGGCGGCAAAGCCCAGGTCGGTGGCCAGCCCTTCGGCGGTCGTCGCCTTGGACGTGGCCAGCGCCTTCCTGGTGTCGTCATTGAGGCCGGTCAGCTGGCCGGTGCCGATCAGCCCCTTCAGGCTTTCGCGCATGTAATACTGGATCGCCTCGTCCTGCGACCCGAACGACGCCCGCTTGCCGGCGTTCTCGCCCTGCTGCGGCGTGACGTACCATTTGTTGTCCTTGGCGAAGAACTGCAGCAGGCCGGTGTTCAGCCCGTCGCCGCCGGTCAGTTTGCCGCCGACACCGGCCACCACCGTGTTCATGGCGGTGGCGACGGCGTCGGTGACCTGCTGCATCTGGCCGGCGTCGGCGCCGTTGTCGGCGAGCGCGGTGTCGGTGCGGAACCCACCCTTGCCGTCGATGACGACGTTGCCCGACGCGTTCGGCCCGACGCTCGCCTTCTGGGTGCCGACCATGCCCATGATCGCGCCGACCACGGCGCCGATCGCGATGCCGATCGGACCGCCCAACGAGGACAGCCCCATGATCGACGCGAGATAGGCCGACCCGGCCCCGGCCGCCGCGCCGGACAGGCCGCCCACCGCCTTGCTGTTGGTCGCGGTGCCGAGCGCGCCGCCGACCAGGCCGCCACCGAAGGCGCCGGCGCCGGCGGCCCCCAGAACGCCGCTCAGCGTGCCGCCCGCCGTGCCGGCCGCGCCGCTGGCGGTGCCGCTGTAGGACGCGTTCAGCGCCGCGGTGTTGCCGGCGTTCACGATGCCGTTGGCCGCGTTCAGGCTGCCGGCCTGGATCGCTCCGGTGGACGCGCCGATGATCGGGTTTGCCGTGCCGATGACGGTGGCACCGCCGCCGACCGACGACATCGAGACGGCCGAGCCCCACAGCGGGGTGTTCATGATGCTGTCGAGGCCGCTGGTCAGCCCCAGCTTGTCCGCCGCCCAGCCGGCCCCCTTCGACAAGGCGGTGTTGGTCAGGCTGCCCGCCAGCCCGCCACCCTGTCCCGTTTGCCCGCCGTTGCCGCCGCCCAGGTCGAACAGGGTGGGCAGGTTGGTGCCCAGCACCGCGTTCTTGACCGGGTTGATGACGGCCATCTTCAGCGCGAGTTGCTGCAGCTCGACGCTGACGGTGGCGATCGCGTCGGCCCACGACATCGTCGATTTGCCGGCGGCGGACAGCTTCTGCAGGATGGCGTCGAAGCTGCGGTCCCCGAACTGCTCCAGCTCCTGATAGGCGGCGCTGGTGCGCTCCAGCGCCAAAGTCTGCCGGGCGAGGGCTTCGGCGTTGGCCAGATAGGCCTCCCCCTCCCGGCTGGCGGCGTCGATGTTGTGCTCGCGCAGGTCGATCAGCGCCTGGGTGCGGGCCAGCTCCACCGCGCGCTGCTCGGCCGACGCGCCCATCAAGGCCAGCTGCTGCTGTCCCAGCTCCAGCTGGTCGCGCTGCCGCTGCAGCAGCGGCCCGGCCGCTGCCGCCGACTCCAGCTGCTGCGCCCGGGTCAGCAGTTCGATGTAATGGGCCTTGGCCTCGTTGTAGGCCTGGGTTCCGTCCTCGCCCTCCTTCAGCGCCAGCGTGTGGGCCTGTTCGGCGACCTCGGCCGCCTCCACCGCCTTCGGACCCTGTTCATAGGCGGCCACCAGCGCCGTGGCCGCGCGGATGCGGTCCTGGATCGGCTGGTCGGCGTCCTTGCGCAGCTGCTGGACAGTCAGCGCCTCGAGGCGGGCTTCAGCCGATGCCGCCGCGTCGCCGTAGCCCTTCAGCCCGGCCGCCGCCACCCGGTTGGCCGAAGCGGCGGCGCGCTGGGCGGCCTCGCCCTTGCCGGCGGCAGCGGTCAGGCGCTGCTGCGCGGCGACGTCGAGATTGATCTGGGTGACCTGCGCGCCCACATCGCCGCTGAACTCGGCCCGGGCCTTGCGCAGCAGCTGGGTGCGGACGGCCGACTCTTTCGTCGGATCGAGGCCCTCGCGCAGCCGCTTGGCGACCTCGACGTCGACCTCCGCGACCTTGATGCCCCAAGGCTCGGCAGATGCGCGAGCCTTTGACAGCTTTTCGGTGGCGTCGGCCTCCAACTTCAGCAGCCGCACCGCTTCCGCCGCTTCCGCCGGAATCACACGATTCTGCAGGACCGTGCGGGCGACGCTGCGCTGGGTGTCCCAGCCCTGATAGGCGGTGTCGTCGGAAGAGCGGCTGCGGTCCTGCAGGCCGGTCACCACCGGCGTCTTGGCCTCCGGCGGCGGGCCGACCATCTCGCCGACCCGGCGCTCCAGCCCGTCCGGCAGCGACAGGGTCCAGCTCTTTCCCTGCAGCTCGGCCAGCTTGGACGCCACGCCACCCACCGCCGAGCCCAGCCCGGCGAAACGCGAGGCGGCACCGTCGGCGGTCTGGCCGGCGGCGAGCACCGCCCTGGCCGCCTCGTTGGCCGGGTCGTTCAGCAGCGCCAGCCGGGCGGCCAGCTCCTTCGCCGTCCGGGAGGCGGCTTCGGCCTTGGTTGCCGGATCGGCCAGCCGCTGCGCCAGCTCCTGCAGCGGCCGGCCGGCGGCGCCGGCGGTGCGGCCGACCTCGTCCAGCACCCGCACCAGGGTGGCGATGGCGTCGGGATCGTCGGCCGCGGCCGAGTGAAAAGCGGCGAACGCCGTTCGCAGCCGGTCGACCTGGTCGGCGGCCAGACCCATCGTCTCGTAGACGCGGGCCGAGCTGGCGCTGTCGGTCGAGACGTTCCAGTTGCCCGACACCGGCCGGGCCAGCGAGTCGGCACCATAGACCGCGGCCGACGCGGCGGCGCGCTGGGCGGCGATCGCCTTGGCCTGTTCGGCGAGCGCTTCGTCCAGCTTGATCCGGGTCACCGCCCGCATGGCATCGGACAGCCGGCCATACTCGCGGGCCAGCCGCTCGACGTCGCCGGCGGCGTCCTTCACCGCATCCTGCGCTGCGCGCTGCGCATGCTCGAAGCTGCTGGCCGCCTCTTCGGCCACCGTGGTGCGGGTGGCGAAGATGGCCACCGCCGCGGCGCCGGCCAGCAGGGCGGCACCGACCGGACCGCCGACCAGGGCCATGGCGCCGGACAGCAGGGCCATGCCGCGCGCCGCCACCGTGGCGGCGACGCCGGTACCGGCGATGGCGGAGGCCTGGGCGCCCGTCGCCATGGTCAGCGCCGCCGTGGTCTCGGTGACGCGCAGGTCGGCCGCCGCCCGGGCGTTGCGGGCGACGATCAGCGCCTCCTCGGCCTGCACCAGGCGCGCGGTGCGGCCGATGGCGCCGTCCAGCGCAAGCGCCGCCTCATACTGCGTGGCGCGGGCGGCGAGGTCGGCGCGGGCCTTGGCCTGGGCGGCCTGCGCCGCGGCGACGTCGGCGGTTGCCGCCTCGACCGACGCGGCGGCGCCGGCGCGCAACGCCGCCTCCTTCTGCAGCAGGTGGCCGGTGTTGCTCACCAGCTCTTTGCGCAGCGCCACCTGGGACGCGACGAACTGCGCCCCGGCGCCGATCGCCGGCGCCAGCCCGCGGGCGGCATAGACCGCGCCCAGCGCCGTGGCTGCGGTCAGCGCACCGGCGGCCAGCGTGTCGAAATTGTCGGCCACCGCCAGCAGGCCGCGCGACAGCGCCGCCGTGGTGCCGGTCGCCTGGTTCAGCTGGCCGATCTGGCGCTGGGCGGCGTTGGCCAGCACGGTCAGGCTGTCGCTTACGCTGGTGGCGATGCGGCCGAACTCGCCGTCGATGGCGGTGCTCTGGCGCAGCAGCGCGGTCACCACCTTGTCGGCGGTCAGCGCCCCCTGTTCGGCCAGCGACTTCAGCGCGGCGCGCGGCACCCCCAGCCCGTCGGCGAGCGCCTTGGCCAGCCGGGGCGAGGCCTCCATCACCGAATTGAACTCGTCGCCGCGCAGCACGCCGCTGCCCATCGCCTGCGACAGCTGCACCAGGGCGCCGGCGGCGGTGCCGGCCTCGGTGCCGGAGATGCGGAAGGTCTTGGAGATGGTCTCGGTCAGCCGGATCACCTCACCCTGCGACTTGCCCATGGTGAGGGCTGCATCGGCCAGCGAGGTATAGAGCCCGACCGTCGGCTCCAGCGCCGAGCGGGCGCGCTGGGCGGCCTGGAACAGCTGCTCCTGGACGGCGGCGGCCTTGTCGCCGGCACCGGCATAGAGGGCGATCTTGGAGGCGGCGAGCGACCACGCGTCTGCGGCACGGATCGCCTCGCCGGCCCCCTGCGCCAGCCCGATGCCGGCGACCACCCCGGCGACACGGCCGGCGGCACTGCCCAGCAGGTCGAAGCTGGAGGAGGCCCGGCGCACGGAGCCATCGACGCGGCCGGCGAACTGGTCGACGCGGGCCTCGGCCTGCGACAGCACCCGCCGCAGGCCGCTGTCGTCCGCACCGACCGGCACCATCATGCCGGGGAAATCAGCCATGCCGGTCTCCGGAAACGAAAAGGGCGCCGGTCACCCGGCGCCCATGCCCTGTTCCGGGCGCTTCAGGCCGAACACGGCCCGCGCCCGATCCTTCAGCTCCGCCACGTCCTTGGGCTTGCGGCGCGTCCTGCGCCTGGCCCCGGGGGTGGTGGCGGCGAGGAAATCGACCTTCCCGTCCAGGGCGAGCTGGATGTCGGGGAACGGGGCGCCCAGCGCCTCGCTGCGCGACCATCCGAGCCACCCCGTGGCGTATGCGAACATCCGGTCCACATACTCCGGGAAGGTCAGCCGGCTTCCCCCGACGGGGCGGCCTCGCCGTCCGCCTTCACGCTTTCCGACTTGGGCGCCTTGCCGCCGCCGGCAAGGAAGTTGAGATACAGCAGCACCTGCGGCGCCACCGTGATGACGCCTTCGGCGAAGATCGCCTCGGCGGTGGCCTCGGCCGCCTTGCCGACCCGGCCGGCGGCAGCGCTGACGACGTTGACCAGCGTGTCGAAGTCGAAGGCGTTGGTGTTGGTGAAGGCCTGGTTCAACCCGCCATAGAGGCGGCAGATGGTGCGCGACGCGCGGACGTTGGCGAACAGCTCGACGTCGTCGCCGTCGAGATGGATGGTCATCACGCCGTGCGCGAAGCGCGGCGCCGTGCTGGGGGCGGTCATGGCTGGATCTCGCTATGGACGGGGAAGGTGCCGGCAGCCAGGACGGGCCGCCGACGTCAAGGGCGGGAGGTCTGCGCCGGCGCTTAAGCCTCGTCGGCGGCCACCTCGATGGGCTCGGCGTCGATCTCCAGCCCGACGCTGGCCTCGATCACCTTGTCGTTGGAGCCGATCTCGGTGGTGTAGGACATGACGTAGGCGCGCAGGTAGATCGTGGTCGGGGTGCCGCCGTCGGGGGCGTCGTCGAACTCGATCTTGATGTTGTAGGCCGCCTTGCGGTTCTTCGCCGCGGCGCGGATCGCCGTCTGGCCGGCGCCGGTCGGCACCCGGGCCAGCTTCAGCGTGCCCGAGCCATAGTCGACGGTGCCCTTCTTCTTGTGGACCGCGCCGTCGCCCAGCGTCTTGTAGGTGACCTTCTCGAAGGTCTCGCCGAAGGCGCCGATGTCCTCGATCTCCTCGACCTCGGTCCAGGCGAGCGCCTTGTACTGCGCTTCGGTGGTGCACAGGGCGGTGGTGGACAGGAACAGGCGCGTGCCGGCGCTCTGGACAGCGTTGCCGCTCATGGGAATGCCCCTCCTTCGGGCAGAGAAAAGGCCGCCCGGAAACCGGACGGCCGCGATGGGATGGACGTGGGACTCAGGCGCCCGGCTCAGGCACCAGGATCAGGCATCCGGCTGGCCGTAGCCGGTCTGGTAGGTCACGGCGAACTGCAGGCGGGTGACGCCGGCCTTCAGCTCGCCGCCGGTCAGGCGGTCGGTGACGGTGCGCACCAGCTCGATGCGGTCGACCAGCCCGCCGAAGCGCCGGCCGGCGGCCATCGCCTGCTCGATGCGCAGCGCCATGGCGTCGAGCCGGTCGTCCAGGTCGCCGGCGGTGCCGTCGGCGCGGACATAGCCGTCGACATAGAGGTCCAGGCGCCGCAGCTGGCGCCGGCTGCCCATGGTCAGTTCCTGCGCCGTCTCGTCGGGGGTGAACAGGCCGATGCAGGGCAGCGCGTCGGCCGGCAAGGGATCGTCCCGGTTGGCCGTGACCGGGGCGACCGCCCCCAGCGCCGCGGCGATGGCACTGCGGATCTGCGTGCGCCGGTGCATCACCGCGACTCCCGCAGCAGCAGCACGGTCATGCCCTGCCCATCCGGCCGCGGCTCCGACACGGTGAAGGTCAGGCCGCGCACCTCGATGGCGGCGCCGGCGGGCACCGGCCCGCCAAGCTCGGCGTCGACCACCGCCAGCGAGGTCACCAGCGTCGACACCGGCCCGCCGTCGGTGTCCTGCTGGTAGTGCCGGCGGTCGAAGATGCCGGTGACGGTGATGTCGGGCCGGCCGGGCCGGCGGATCACCGCCGGTTCACCGAAGGCGCCGGCGCAGGCGCTGTTCAGGTCATCGAAGAACATCGGCAATCCTCGAAACGCGACGGGCGGCCCGAAGGCCGCCCGTGTCGCGTCGCTGCTGGTAATGATGGTGCGGATGGAGCCTCACCCCTGCAGGGCCGCCCAGGCCCGGTCACGCTGGTCGGCGGTGACATCCACCCCCAGCAGCTCGCCCAGCGCCTTCAGCTCCGGCTTGCCGGCCTTGAAGTGCTTGGGGTTGGCCGGGTCGAGCCGGCCGATCGCCGCGATGAGGCGGTCGGGCGGCAGGTCATCCTCCCCGGCCTCGTCGCCGGCCTTTACCCAGCGGGCGAAGCCGCGGGCGACCAGCGAGGCGGCGTCGGCATCGTCCGGATCCTTGACCTCGATGACGGCCCCCGGCCGCAGCGTGGTGTCCTTGTCCACCTTCACGGTGGCCAGCAGGCGCAGCTTGGCCATGGCTCACCTCACCGTCACGGCCATGCAGGCGTTGGGACGCCGCGGGTAGACCAGCGGCGCCGACTGGCTCAGCAGCAGGCGCCGGCCCGGGTTCTCCTCGATCCAGCTCTTGGGGAAGACCTCGAGCGCCTGGTAGCCGGCGCGCGGGTCGAGGATGGCGCCATGGGCCTGGGTGCCCTCCATCGCCCCGGTGGCGCCCAGCAGCACGGTATGATCGGGCAGCAGCGCCCGGGTCGCCCCGCCGTCGGCGTAGGTGTCGTTGTAGGTGTACAGCTCGACCATCCCGATGCGGCCCTTGAACACCGGCGTTCCGGGAACGCCGGGCTGAAAGCCCATCTGCACGATGGCCGCCTGTCCCAGGGTCCGGTCCAGCACCTTCTCCAGCTTGGGGTCGGCCTCGAACAGCGCCCAGGCCTTGGCGTCCATCACCACGACATTGACCGCGGCGCCGGACTTCCGCCCGACCAGGTCGATCCACTCCGACAGGTCGGCGAAGGGCGACACCCCGGCCTCGCCCCAGCGGGCGGCGGCGGACAGCAGCAGCGACAGCTCGCCGGCGCGCTGGAAATCGACCAGCACCTCCGGATAGTCCGGCCCCTTGACCACGCATTTGCCGGTGCGCAGCACTTCGGCCGCCATCACCTCCTTGCGGCGCAGGATCTGGGTCAGCTGGCGCTGCAGCTTGGCCCCCAGGATCGCCTGTTCCCGCGCCCCGGCCGACAGGGCGCCGCCCAGCGGCTCGCCGGCGAGACGGCGCAGCGGCTCGTCCGGCTTGATGTCGTGCAGCGGCTTCACATAGGCCGGGGCGAACATCCGGGTCTCATAGCCGGTGTCCGACCCGACGCGGCCGGCCGACAGCGGCGAGACGAAGGGCGCGACCTCGATGTCGTCGACCTCGACGTCGAACAGGATCTTCCCGGTGTCGCTGAAGCTGGCCAGCGGGAAGAACATGTCCAGCAGGAAGCGGGGGGCCTTGGCGCGCAGCGACCGCAGCACCCCCAGCATGGCGAGGGTGGAGTAGATGTCCATGGGCGGGTGTCCTCAGAGGAAGATCGACAGGTCGCGCAGCGCGTCGGCCACGCTGTCCGCGCTGTGGCCGGCGCCGAAGGTCAGTTGGTCCGCGGTGAAGGCGCCGGTGAAATAGGCGATGGCCTCGACGTCGGCCGCGGTGGCGTCGACCGGCTCGGCCAGGATGGCGCGCACCGCTTCGGAGCCGTCGCCGGCGGCGGCAGCCGACAGGGTGAGCTTCTTGCTGGCGGCGATGCGGCCGAGCACGGCGCCGGCCGGGAGCACGCCGGAACCGCCGGCGATGGTCACCAGCCGGGTGACGCGGGGGAAGTCGCCGCCGATCAGGGACGGCAGCGGCTGGTTGCTCTGGGAAGAGAAGCTGGCGGAGCTCATCGGGTGCCGTCCTTCTTCGGAATGAGGCCGACGGCGGCCATGCTGGCCAGCACCGCGGCGGCGGCCTTGTCGTCGTCGCTCAGGCTGCCGGCGTCGGTGGCGGCGCCGACGGTCGGGGTGGGGTGGGCGTCCATGGCGGCGAGCGCCAGCGGGTTGCCGGCCGGCGCCGGGGCGGGCACGCTGGCGCCGGCCGGCGCGGCCTCCAGCGCGGCGCAGGCGGCCTCGACCGTCAGGTCGGTGTTGAAGGCCAGATGGGCGGCGAGCTGGACGCGGCCGGCAGCGGCGGGCGCGGCGAAGATGGCGGCGCAGCGCTCGCGCTCGCCGGGGGCGGCGGCCTGCTGGCCATTGGCTTCCGGCTCGTCTCCCGGCGCCGGCTTCTCCTGGTCCTCATCCTGCGGCGCGGCATCGTCGCCGGCGCCGGCCTTGGTGGTGGTGTCGTCCTGCGCGTCCTCCCCGGCCGCCTTGGAGCGGCCGAAGGGGTTCAGGTGGGCGAAGCTGAAGCTCTTCACGGATTGTCCCTCACATGGTCCAGCAGGGCCGAAAAGGCCCGGTCGGGTGGCAGGACCGCATCGGCCAGCCCAAGGCGCACGGCCTCGGCGGTGCCGACCGGCCCCTGGAAACAGCGGGCCTCGGTGGCAAGGACCGCCGCCAAATCCAGCCCGCGGGCGCGGGCGACGGTTTCGGCGAAGAGCTGGCGCAGCGCGTCGACCTGCCCCTGCCAGTCGGCACGCACAGCCTCGGGCAGCGCGGCATAGGGGTGGCCGTCGGTCTTGTGGGCGCCGGATTGGACGATGGTCGGCACCAGCCCGGCCTCCTCCATCATCCGGGACTGGTCCCAGTGCATCAGCCAGACGCCGATCGACCCCACCCCGCCGGTGCGCGGCACGGCGATGCTGTCGGCGGCGCAGGCGAGCGCGTAGGCGGCGGAATAGGCCTCCTCGCTGCAGATTGCTGCGACCGGCTTGCCCGCGGCTTTCTTGGTGGCGACGATCCAGTCCACCAGGTCGAAACAGCCCTGGGCGATGCCGCCGCCGCTGTCGATGTCGAGGCAGATCGCCCGCACGTCCGGATCGGCAAAGGCATGGGCGAGCTGGACCCGCAGCCCGTCATAGCCGGTGGCCCAGCCGGCGCCGATATAGCCGAGCTTGGGCACCAGCAGCCCGGCCACCGACACCAGCGCCACGCCCCGATCCACCTCGTAGGGCCGGCGCGCACCGTTGACCTCGCCCAGCCGGAGGCAGCCAGCCGGCAGCTCGGCCCCGGCCCGGCCCAGCTGCACCAGGCGCGCGGCCGCGATCTCGGCCCATGCCGGGGCCACCAGCAAGGGCTGCATCGTCTTCAGCATGTCGGGGGGACTCCGTCAGGCGCCGGCGGCTGCCGGCTCGGGCTGCGCGTTGTCGGTCGGGTCTGGAGAGGGCATGAAATTCACCTCGGGCAGGGTCAGCCCGCGCGCCTTCAGCGCCTCCTGTTCCAGCGCGATCTGGTCCAGCAGGTCGTCGAGGTCGCGGCCCTGGTCCAGCGCCTCGTCGCGCAGGGTCGAGATGCCAAGCCGGACCCGCATCGCCGCGGCGGTGATTTCCTTCACCGGGTCGACCCAGCCGCGCGCCGGACCGCGCCACACCCCGCGCAGCCAGGCCTGCCGCCGCGCCCGGCTCTCCGCGAAGCCCGGCAGGTCGAGGTAACCGCGCCACACCGCCTCCTCGATCACCAGGTCGAGCGTCGGCCGGCACCAGGTCAGCGTCTTGTGCATGCGCAGGAACAGCACGAAGCGCCAGCCCTCCAGCAGCGACGCCCGGGCCGAGCTGTAGTTCGTCTTCGAGAAATCGCGCATGAAGGTCTCGTAGGTCATGCCGATGCCGGTGGCGATCAGCCGGCTGACCGTGGTGACGAACCCGTCCATGCCGGCGCTCGGCCGGTTGGACGAGTAGCCCTTCAGCGTCTCGCCCGGCAGCAGCCGCGGGATGGCGCCGCCCGGGCCGATGCCGAGCTGGACCGCCGGCTGGGCGTTGCGCATGTCCATGTAGGCGTTGGCATCGCCGAACAGGTCGACCAGCGTCTGGCCGTCGGCCGGGCTTTCCAGCACCGCGGCGATCACCGCGTTGACCACCGCCGCCTGCAGCTCGGCGCGCTGGAACCGGGCGCGCTGCTTCAGCTCGGTCATGACGGGTGCGAACACCGACACGCCGCGGTGCTGGCCCGGCCGCTTCTGGTCGAAGGAGTGGATCACGACCCGCCGCCCGCCCGGCCCGCGCAGCGCCACCCGCTGCCACTCGGGCGCCGCCACTGCCGCCGCCACCGCCCACGGCATGTAGAGGTCGCCCGGATGGCTGGACCGGATGTGGTAGGCGACCGGGGCGCCGTAGCCGTCCAGCTCGACGCCGTCGCGCAGGCGCGGGTCGCCGATGCGGTCCTGCGGGTTGGACAGGCGGTCGGCCTCCACCGTCTGCATGACGGTGGCGAAGCGGCTGCCCAGCCGGCGCTGCCGCTCGGGCAGCCACAGGGCGAGCTGCAGGCTTTCGCCGTTGACCAGGTCGGACTGCACCGACTGGCGCAGCATGGCGCCGAAGGGCAGCTGGCCAGTGACGTCGCAGGCGTCGCGGTCCTCGCTCCATTCGTGCCAGATCGCTTCGATCCGCCGGGCGGCGTCCTGCGCCCGGTCGCGGCCGATGCCGAGCGCCCGGTAATCCGGCATCGACTGGAAATCCAGCCCGAAGCCGATGGCGCTGTCCTTCAGCGACTGCACCGCGCCGGAGACGAGCGCGTCGTTGCGTTCCAGGTCGCGGGCGCGGGCGGCGATGGTCTGGCGGTCGCCGTCGAGGTCGGCATCGGCCGAGCCCGCCGCCGGCGTCCAGTCGCGCAGCTCGGGCGCGCTGCCCGATCCGGCAAGGAAGGCGCCCATCGCCGCCTGCGCCCGGGCGCGGCGGATGTCGGATTGCGGGATCGGCCGGCCGTGCCGGTCGAGGATGACCGGAGCGGTCGCCATCAGCCGATGGTCCGGACATAGGGCGACACCGCCGGTCCGCGCCGGCCCCGGGCCGCGGCGATCCGGCGCTCCAGCGAGGCGATGTAGCCGGCGAGCGCCTGGACGTTGGCCGGGGCGTACTCGACCACGCGGTCGCCGAAGCGGACGCTGACCGTCTGCCGGCCGAGCTGCAGGGCATGGTGGGCGGCCCGCGCGTCGGCGAGCCACGCCTCCAGACTGGTGACGTCGGTCATAGGTAGAGTTCCCCCTTGTCGGTCGAGGCCGCCGGCGCCGGCGGTTGGACTGCCGCGGCCGGCTGGCTCAGCCTGCGCGCCCGGGCGACCGCCGCCGCGATGGCGTCGGCGGGTGTCGACTCCGCGTTGGCGGCCTCGACCTCATCCGCCGGCGCCGCATCGGCCTCGCCCAGCTTGACGTATTTGCCGGACAGCGCCTGAAGGCCGCACACCGCGGCATAGGCGTAGACGAAGCACACCCCGGCCTCATGGGCTTCGGCCGGCTTCTGCCACACCGTGTATTGCTGGCCGCGCGGCACGATCAGCCGCTCGCGGGTCAGCTGGGCGAAGAACTCCTCGTCCAGCTCGCGGGCGCCGTCGATGGCGGCTTGCGGGAAATGCACCCGCCGCGGCCCCGGCCTGTCCACCGGCAGCGAGCCATAGGCCCAGTCGCGCGCCGCGTTGCCGCCGATCATGTACCAGACATGGCCGAGCTTGCTCGACGGCTTGCGCGGCCACACCCGGCCCCGCTGCCCCCGGCTTTCCGAGCGGCCCTTGATCGCCCACACCCGCCGGGCCCGGCGCTTGTTGGCGAAGGCATAGACCTCCTGCGTGTGGTGGCCGCCCGAATCGATGCAGGTCGCCTGCACGTCCAGCGTGCTGCCGTCCGCCTTGCGGTAGCGCCGCAGCAGCACCCCCTCATCCAGCGCCGCCCACACCTCGGCCTTGGTCGGATCGCCCGGCAGGATGAAATGGCCGATCAGCCAGACCTCGAGCCCGCGGCCCCAGCCATAGGCCGATGCCTCCAGCCGCGGGTTGACCTTGCCGGACTGGACGTCCACCCCCACCGTGATGAACTCCACCCCGGCCGGCACCTCTGCCGGGTACGGCTCCATGCGGTCGATGAAGCTGGCGCTCCTGATCTCCTGCCCATAGGTCGCCCGGTAGGGCCGGCCGAGCCGCAGGTTGACGAAGGGCTGCACCAGCGTCGCCGGGTCGGCCTGCGCCTCCAGCCATTCCTGGACGATCACCGGCCACGCCGCATTGGGGTTGAGCGACATGCCGGTCCACAGATGCATCCCGACATGGCCGGGCACCTTGGCCCTTGCGGTCGGCCGCCACTCGCCGTTGGCGTCCATCCACGCCTTGTGCCGCTCCTCGATGACGCAGCCGCAGGTGCCGACGTACCACACCTTGTCCAGGGTGCCCTCGGCGTCCAGGCTCCATTTCAGCCCGTGCGGCACGTCCGGCCCGCCCCAGTCGAGATACTGCCAGCCGTCGAGCCGGCCGGCGGCCTCCGAGCATTGCGGACAGGGCACGAAGTAACGCCGCTGGTCCGACGCCAGCCACAGCCGCCACACCCGGCTCGTCTCGTACAGCAGCGGCGTGGAGCCGCGCACCATCGAGCGGTTCCAGAAGGTTTCGCCGCGGGTCCAGAACAGCTTGAGCTTGTCGCCCTGGGTCCTGGCGCCGGGCGTCCAGCCGTCGCCGTCGATCTCGTCGGCGAACAGGAAGCGGGCCGAGTAGCGGCGGAAGGCGTCGTCCGACGCGGCCCCGACCACCCGCACGCTGGCGCCGTTGCTCAGCTGGTAGAAGGCGGCGTTGTCCTGTTTCTCGCCCTTCCTCACCGGCCGCAACAGCGGCTTCAGCGCCGGGGTGTCGCGCAGCATCGGCGCGATCTCGCCGCTTCCGAAATCGTCGGCATCCGGCACGGTGGGTTGGGCGATGGCGCACAGCGTCGGGTCCTGGTGCAGGTGGTAGCCAACCGCCAGCGTGGCGCAGCGGGTGTAGCCGACGCGTGCCGCCTTCAGCACCGTCAGCAGCGGCACCGCCGGGTCGCACATGGCGTCGACCAGCCCGCGCTGGTAGCCGTAGAGCGTCACCTTGCCGTGCTCGGCCCCGGTGCCCTTCGGGATCCAGCCATGGCGCTCGGCCCACACCGAGCCGCTCATCCGTTCCTGGAACTTCAGGCTGCCCTCGAACAGGGCCAGCAGCGCGGTGCGCAGCTCGCCCCGTCCGGTCCGGTAGTCGCCGTGACGGTGGGCGCTGACCCGCGCCGCCGCTTCAGGCCCCCGACTCATCGCCCCACATCTTGACCAGCTCGCCCCGTGCGGCATCGAAGGCCTGGTTGATTTCCTTTTCCGCCAGTGCCTGGATTTCCGGCGCCCCGGTCATCGCCGCGGCGCGGCCGGCGATCTTGGCCACCGCGTTCGACAGGCCGGTGCGCAGGGAGATGCAGAAGCCGGCGACGTCGGCCGCCGCCTCATGACGGTTCACCACCTCGTTCAGCGCCTCGTCCGCCCGGATCTCGGCGACCACCGCATCGGCCACCGCCTTGCGGCGCTTGGCCTCGTCGGCGGTGATGACGCCGATCTCGCCCTCATAGCCGGCGGCAACGTCGGCCACCGCGCGGTCGACCAGCCAGCGATGGACGTCCGCCGTCGCGAAGGCCCATTCCCGGCCCTTGGCCCCCTTCTCGGCGAAGGGGCAGCCGTCGCGCACCCATGCGTCGACGGTGGGCAGCGAGACGCCGAACAACTCGGCCAGCTCGGCCCGGTTCACCCGTTGGCCCGGCTTGGACATAAACAAAAACCTCGATTCAAAAATGTCTCACGGAGGGGACCGGTGCGGCCCGAATTCCCCTCGCGGGGGGCCCCCCGGGGAAGGACCCGTCGCCCCCGGCCCGTCGTCGCCAGTCCGTCAGCGCCGGGCGGCGAAGCGGGCGTTGACCGTCCGCACCGCCTCCTCGATGCGGCGACCGACGTTGGCCCGCACCGCCCGCTCGACGATGTCGTGGAAGCGGAAGCGCGGGCGGTAGCTCGGCGCCCGGACGAAGATCACCACCGGCCGGGCGTCGGCGCCGTCGCGCCGGTAGATGCCCGGCGGCAGCCCGCCAGCGTTGCCCGGCAGCGCGGCGAAGTGGCCGCTGCGCCGGCGCTTCCTCATGCTGCGGGCGCTGCCCGTGCGGTTGGCGCTGTAGCCCTGTTCCCCGAAGGCCCGGGTCTGCGACAGGATGCGCACCACCTCCGACCGCCGCATGTTGCCGTAGGCGTCGAGGCTGGCCTCCTCGCCCGGGACGGCGAACATCCCGGCCGGCAGCAGGCCGGCGGCCCGCAGCTGGCGCTCCATCCGCTTGTCCCGGCGCGGCCCGCCCTCGACGTTGGGCAGCAGGTAGCGCGCCGCCGGCGTGCCCTTGCCGGCGTCGCCCTTGAAGCCCACCCACGCCACCGGGTCGGCCTTGGTGGCGGGCCGGACGAAGGTGGAGTTGATGGTGTAGGGCGTCGGCCGGTCGAAGGTCTGCGGCAGCGCCCGCTGCACCGCCAGCCTGGCATCCTGCGCCGTCCGGGTCAGCGCCAGCGGCAGGGCGTAGCGGGTCAGTTGGTCGCCATACTGGCGGATGGCCCCCTTCACCCGGTCGGCGGAAGCCCGGATCGTCGCGTCGGTCATATCGATTTCGTCCCGATTGTGACGGTCGTCACTGCCGGCCGGCGCCCGAAAGACGAGACTGGCGACACGATGCCGCTCAACCGAAGGCCCTCCGGAATGTGCAAAACCGCCAGGATCGTCATATTTCAGAAGCCCCAGCCTCTGGCGATCTGCCTGGAATGCGGAGCGCCCTACGGCACGTTGGAGGCGATCACCCACGGGTGCAGAACCCGGACCCCCACCGGCCGGTGCGAGGGTGAGGTCGTTGCACGCTGGAACGACGACGATTGGACCGCCTGCCCATCCTGCGACAGCACCGGCTGCCCGGGCTGCGGCGATGTCGGCTGGCTCGCCGTGCCCTACTGAGTCCGCCGACGGCCTCACCGCCTGGGATCGTCGAACTGTTCACGCGTGAACGGTTTGCCCGGCCGCCGCAGCCGGTCGCGGACGTCCAGCGCCAGCAGCACCAGCCGCCCGACCACCAGCGCCACCGTGCCCCAGAAGGCCAGCTCCTGCGCCGGCCCGTGCAGGGCGTCGAGCCACCAGCCCATCGTCCCGCCGATGGTGACGATCACCCCGTCGGCCGCGGCGCGGTTGGTGAGGCCGTGCATCACGTCCTCCATCTGCATGGTCATGCCGCCAGTTCCTCGACCAGGCCGGCCAGCCGCTGCCAACCGGTTTCGAAATAGCGCCGGTCGCGCTCGATGCCGACGAAGCGCCGGCCGGTGCTCAGCGCCGCATGGCCGGCCGATGCGCTGCCGAAGAACGGGTCGAGCACCGTCTCGCCCGGCGGGCAGACCGTGCCGATCAGCTCGGCCAGCAGTCCCACCGGCTTCTCGGTCGGATGGGCGCCCAGCCGCACCGGCGGATGACGCAGCACGTTGGCCACATTGCGGCGCAGCGGCTCGGCCCCCTTGCCCTTGGTGAAGTGGTGGATCAGCTCGTGCTGGTGGCGGAAATGCGTCCCCATGCCGAAATGGGTCTTGTCCCACACCAGCAGCCCGACGCGCTTGAGGTCGGCGCTTTCCATCGCGTCGGCCGCATGGCCATTGAGGAACAGCGCCGCCTCGCCGCCGTCGATGGCGTCGGCCAGATGGTCGCCCATGCGCCAGTCGATGAAGGCCAGCACATGGCCGCCCGGCTTCAGCACCCGCTGCCACTCGATGGCGCAGGCGCGCAGCAGGTGGAGGAAGCCGCGCGTGCTCAGGCTGTCGGAGCCGAACCACCGGTCCCCGCCACCCTTGGTTGACCGGGTCATGGTCTTGCCGCAGGCGGTGCGGCCGGCTTCGCGGGTGGCGCCGCTGGAATAGGGAACGTCGGTCAGCACCAGGCTGACCGAGCCGTCGGGCAGCTCCCGCATCCGCTCGATGCAGTCGCCCAGCATCAGCGTCGCGGCGCCGATCGTCACGGAATTGGGGATCATCGCGAAACCCTTGGATTTCTGCCGTTTTTCAGGGGGAAGCTTGCGATAATGCGGGTTTTCGCAAGCTCAAGGACTCAGGCCGCCGCGACCGTCAGCGGCTTCACATAGAAGGCGTCGTCGCCGCCCTCGACGGTGACGCCGTCGATGGTCGCCGCCACCTTCGGCTCCGCCAGCAGCGCGGCCTGATCGACCTCGTTCCTGGTGCGGATGAAGCGCCGCAGCTTGCGGTCCGCCTCCAGCAGCGCCAGCAGCGCGCCGGCATCGGCCACCACCAGCTTGAGCGGCACCTTCTTCAGCCCCATCGTGCCGGTGGCCAGCGCCACCGACTTCTTGCCGCCGGTCAACAGGTTGGCCCGGTTGGCGTCGAAATAGCCGCGCAGCAGCTCGGTATCGGCGGCGATCTTCGCCCGCAGCGGCGCGGCGGCCTCCTCATAGGCGAGTTTCGCCTGCGCCACCGCCACCTCCGCCGCCGCCTTCAGCCGGCCGAGCTGCACTTGCGCGGTGCCGATCCGCCCGACCACGGCCGCGGCCTGGTCGGCGGTGCGGACCCTGGTCGGCGCCGGCCTGCGGGCCGGGACGGTTTCGCCCATCTCAATCCTCCGTTATCAGCGCCGCCATCTGGCCCGCCAGATCGGCGCGGTTGTCGTCGTAGGTCTGCAGCACCCGAACATCCCGGTGCCGCGAGAAGCGTTGCACCGCCCGGATGTTGCCGTTGCTGGCGTCCAGCGCCGCGGTGATCGCCGAGTGCCGCAGCCCGTGCGGCCGGGTGGCGAGCCCCACCCCGGCGCCCAGCTCGCGCACGATCCGGTAGACCGCCGCCCCGGTGAGGCGCCCCTCGCCGCGCCCGGCGGCATCGAGGCGATGGAACAGCGGCCCGGGCGCCTTGCCCCGCACCGCGATCCAGCCATCGAGCGCCGCCCGGGTCGCCGCCGGCAGCGTGACCCGCTCGCGCTGGGTCCGCCCCTTGCCCAGCACCGCGACGGTGCCGCGCCGGCTGTCGTAATGGTCGAGGTCGAGCGACACCGCCTCGCCGCGGCGCAGGGCCACGTCATGCAGCAGCCGGACGATGGCGGTGTCGCGCAGCCCCTTGGCGTCGGTCCGCCCCCTGGCCTGCGCCACCATCGCCCGCACGCCGTCCCGCCCCGGCCCCCGGGTGTCGCGGTAGGCGACGGCGTCGACATTCTCGATCTCCAGCCCCCAGGTGACGAGCCCCAGCGTGTTGCCCAGCTTCACCACCGACCGCAGCGCCGCCAGCCGGCGGTTGACGGTCGCCGGCTGAAGCCCCCGCCGCAGCATGTCGGTCCGGTAGCCCAGCGCCAGCGCGTTGGCCTGCCCATGCGCCACCGCCAGCAGCATCCGCACCGCCTGTTCGGCGGTGGCGGCGAAGCGGCCGAGCCCGTCCTGCCGCACCACGAAGGCACGGAAATCCTCATGGTCGCGCCGGTAGGCCCGCACCGTGTTGGCCGAGCGCCCGGCATAGAAGGCGTCCAGCAGATGTTCCTGGATACGGTCCAGCCGCAGCGCCGGAGCATGCCGGGCGTCGCTGACGTCCTGTCCGGCCGCATCGCCCGGCAGGACGGGGAGCGTCATCCGTCCAGCGCGTCGCGCAGCTCGGCGACGGTCAGCTCCTCCGGCAGTTCGCGCAGCGTCGCCGCCACCTGCTGGCGGAAGCACTCGACCGCGCCGTCCGACGGCCACGCCGCCGCCGGCCGGTCGCCATGGGAAAGGCCGGCGCCGGCGGCCAGCGCTTCACGGATCAGCTCGTCCATCCGGATATCCTGTCAGGGCTGCCGCGCGACCGCCCGCGCATCGGCGGTGCGGCCAGCGGCATGGTCGCGCAGCCTGTCGAAGAGGGGCGCGCAATCCTCCACCAGCCCGATCAGCCAGGGCGCCCCGATCCAGCCCTGTTCGGTCCGGATCTCGATCGCCTCGATGTCGGCGCGGAAGGGTCCGGCCCGGTAGAGGATGCGCACGTCGAACCGACGATCCACCGGGCCGAGCCGAAGCCGCAGCACCCCGTCCCATTCGGTCCGCATCGCCGCCCCCGGACAGCAGAAGGCCCGCCGCGGCAACTGCCGGGCGGGCCTTCGATCACACGCAGTTCGTCCCGCTCACCCTGTCAAGGAATTGACCTTCCGTCAAGGACTATATTCCCATGGCGCGGCCAGTGCGGCAAAGCCGGTGAGCACATGATCGCGCAATCCCCGGCCATCGATCCACCCCAGCAGCGCCGCCATGCCGGCATGCCAGCCGGCATAATCGGTGTTGGCCTCGACGATCTCGGCGTCGCTGTGCGCCGGTTCCAGCGGGCACCATTTCACCTGGACCTGCCGGCGCCCGTCGCCGAAGGTCCGGAAATGGAAGCCGCGCTCCTCCTCGACGATCCGCCGTTGCCCGCGGGCGTCGAACAGCGACTGGCCGCCCAGCAGATACCGCTTGGCCAGTTCCGAGCGGGTCGGCACGACCTCCCACCGCTCGGCCAGCACATGCCGGTATCGGCCGCGCGCCTCGCTCGGCCGCTTGACCGCGACCATCGGCGGCACCAGCGGCAGCCAGTCCGGCCGGGTACCGGCGCGTCCATGGAGCTGGACGAGGCGCCGCTGCCAGGGATCCAGCCAGCCCAGCGCGTTGGCGACGGCTTCGGCATCGGGATGGACCTTCACGGCGATGCCGCGCACCGGCCCGCCGCCGTCCACCCGGTCGCCGGTCTCGTTCCGGCGCAGCAGCGCGGCCACGCCGTCGCCGCTCACCCCGCGCGGCTGCCATCCGCGGTCGTTCGCCGCCGCCTCGATGTCGAACAGCCCGGACTGGGCTCGGTCGGCCTGCTGGTCCCGCAGTGCCCAGGTGACGAGGCGTTCCAGGTCGAGCCGCCGGCGGGTGTCGCAGCGGGCGAAGGCGATGGCCATGATCCAGCCCTCACGCCGCCACGGTGAGCGGTGCCGTGCCCGCCTGCGACAGCCCGGGCCCCAGCAGCAGCGCCACCCCGGCCACCAGCGTATCGAGCGCTTCCATCGGGATCAGGCTGGGGTCGATCCGCCCACAATCCTGCAGGTAGCGCGCCTTGGCGAACAGATCGTCGGCCGACACCACCTCGCCGGCCGCCAGCAACTGCTCCAGCCCGCCCCGCAGCCGGTCGGCCGGCTCGCACTCCGCGCAGCCGGCCAACTGTTGGTAGGCGAGGAACAGCGGCATCAGCGACGCGGGTTTGGACATGGGCAACCTCCGGGCAAACCCCTGGCATGGCAGCACCACACCGGAGAGTTAGGATTGTTTGCCCAAAAGGATTACCAATTCCTTGCCGATTGTCACATCGATCAAATTTTGCAGCTGAATTTCACTATACCGCTATCGCAATGAACAAATACTCAACATTAAGTGCGATAATCCTTTATGGAATTTTTATCCAATTCATTTGCTGGAACCAATTTATAATGCCGCTCTTCGACCACCTTCACCTCATCGTCTTGAAGAGTCAATTCAAACAAGGCAACGATACCGTCTTCCATGAACTGCGCAGATATAGCTCTGCATCGCATTCCAGGGAATTTTTGTTCTACGAAACGAACATCCTGCGTTGTTTGTACAACGCCGATTTGGTCGGTCCCGCCTTTCGCCTGGACCGGAATGATATAGTGGCAGCCATGCTTATCGAGTCCGACATACAGCTCGTCGATCTCGATTTGCCCTATTCCTTTGACCGTTGTCCGCAGATGGTTCTGCAGACTGTATGTTGTAAGACCCAGAAAGGTGTCGATCAGTCGATTGTACCGGACGATGGCAAGCAGGGCCTGTTCATCGTCGAGCGCATAGGCCCGGATCAGTTCCGGCGTGGCATCGGGAATGGAAATCCGCGCCAGATCCTGGCGCGGCAAGATACGAGTCTTCTTCACCAACCTGAAACGATAACGCGCACGTCCGGCCCCCTCGATAATCCACTCCAGGCCTTCCGGTTGCGTGCTAAGGATACGATCTGGAAAACCGATCCTGTAGCGGAGGGCATAGGGAACATCGCCCTGATTTTTCGGCAGCTTCACACCAAGCTCTTGCGCAACCGTCTCGATTTCGGTCCGCTCGAACTCGAACTGCGCCTCCCCCTTCTTCCAATGCTTGAAGAAAATCGACTCTATAATTAATTGATACGTATTAGGACGCTCGACTTTATTAGCCATTTGCAATCTTTATCCTTTTATATTCCGCTTCAATTTCTTCTTGCTTGCGCTTCTTAGCGCCGCTTTTCCGGTCCCGTTTGCTGCTAGGCCGCGCAACGGAGAAATGTTCCGAGGCCTCCGACAGATCCATATAGAGAAGGCCGACATCGCCCAACCGGATCGCCTTCTCCGGCCGGACCGGCTCGACACCCAAAGCCTCGATCGCGCATTCCCCGATCGCCCGCGCCAGCGGCGCCGGAACCGCGTTCCCAACTTGCCGGGCACCGTGCCATTTCGTGGCGTGAAGCCTGAACCAGTCGGGAAAGCCATGCAGACGCGCCATCTCGCGGACGGTGATGCAGCGATCGAGCTTGTAATGGATGGGCCGGGGACTGGTGAACGCGCCGCGCGCTCCGTCGGTGCCGGCGCGCAGGGTATTGCAAAGCCCTTGCGGCGCCAGCTTGAAAAAGCGGCTGATCGGCTCGACGGAACCGGGTTCGGTCGCCCCGAAGCGGCGGCGCGATATGGCGGTATGGTCGGTCCGGGCGCTGGACGTCAGAAGCCCCGGATCCCACTCCCTGGTGTAACCGTAATGCCAGGCCCCATTGCTCAGGCACCGCATCTCGGAGGCATAGGCCGACGGCTTCCCGAAGCCGGTCGTGCGCACGCTGTCGCTATCGACCAAGCCGAAGAACCCATCCGCATCGGGAAGATCGCCGATCGCATCCGCGCAGGTCGGCCCCGTCGACAATCCCTTCACCGGCTTGCGCGCATCGGCGGCGTTCACGCTCGGCGTTGGATAGTCCGGGAGCGCCAACCCCTTCTTCGCCCCTAGAAGAATCAGGCGCTGCCGATGCTGCGGCGTTCCGTAATCGGCCGCGTCGAGCACCTTCCACGGCAACCGAACCGCATAGCCTGCGCGGTCGAACGCCTCCACCAGTTCCTGAAGAAACGCCTTGTGCTTACCGACGGTCAGACCCTTGACGTTCTCGAACACGAACGTCTTGGCATCCAATTCGGCGACGATCCGCACGAACTCCAGCACCAGGCCGTTTCGCGGATCCTCCAGCGCCCGTTGCCCGATGAGCGAAAATCCCTGACAGGGCGGACCGCCGAACACACAATCGACCGGCCGGCTGCCGATACCGGCGGCGACTCGGATTTCGGCAGCCGTCAAACCGACGACCGACCGCGGAATCACTGCGGTCTCGGGGAAATTGAACTTGTGGACAGCGCAGTGGATCGGATCGATCTCGACCGCCGCCACGACATCGAAACCTGCCTGCTCGAACCCGAGCGACAATCCGCCGGCCCCTGCGAACAAGTCGATAGCGATGGGTCTCACGCGTGAAGCTTTCTGAACCGGTTAAGCGTCCAGCACGTTAGCCGGTTTCGGAAGCGCTGTGGACCGGGATTTTGCCGCTCTCCAGAACGGGTAGCAGGACTGCCGAGAGGGTCGCCTCGTCCGCGATCTCGCACTGCCAGAGCGTCAGAACCCGCCAGCCCAACGCCTCCAGTTCGGCCGCCTTCACGGCGTCCCGCCGGCGATTGGCTTCGAGCTTCGGCCCCCAATACTCCAACCGAGACTTCGGCGCGCGGCCCTTCTCGCAACCGTGATTGTGCCAGAAACACCCGTGAACGAAGATGGCAAGGCGGCGCCCTGGAAGCACGATGTCCGGCCGCCCCGGCAAATCCTTGCGATGCAGGCGGTACCGGTATCCGCGCGCATGCAACCACCGCCGAACCGCCCATTCGGGTCCGGTGTCCTTGGTCTTCACCGCCTGCATGATGCGTCGGCGCTGTTCGGGCGTGCGGGTGTCCGTCATCCGCAACGATATAGGGCGATCGGATCGGCAATGCTTGGAGGCGACCGAATTTGCAGCTCCCACCCAATCCCGAACAGCAAGGCGCGGGGTTCTTCGTCGGCCCGAAGCCTATCCCGGCGGAATGGCGGACGGCCCTACGGACCGCCGGCCATTCCTTTGGATCGCCACGAGATCGCTTTTGCCCGCCGCCCCTACCCCACCCGGCCCGCTTGGGCGGCGATGGTCTGACGGATGAGGGTCGCCTCGCGTTCCAGGATTTCGGCGACGGTGTCGAGCGGAGAGTTGATCGCCTCGGTCGCGGTCTTCAGTTCCTTCAGGGCGTCGCTGTGGGCCTTGATGGCGTGCATCAGGCGGAAGCCCTCCTGCCGCAGCTCGGGCGGCAGGGCGCGCAGATGGGCAAGGGCGAGGTCCATGCTCTCCTCGCGCGTCCGGGCGGGCGGCGGGGGCAGAGCGGCGGGCTCCTCCGGCCGGGCGGCGGACAGCGAGGCGATGTCGATCCGCTCACCCCGGCGCAGACGGTCGAGCGCCCGGTCGGTCAGGGCGGAGCGCGCCCGTTGCTCCTCCTCCTGCCCGATCCGGCGGGCGCGGCGGTCGATGGCGTCGATGTCGGCGCGGGTGAGGGCCGGCGCCGGGGCGGGATGCGCGGTCCCGCCGGTCACGGCGTCGAACAGCTCGACCATCTGGATCGTCACCAGCGCGGCGCGCTCGGTGTCCGACTTCGCCGTGATGTAGAGCGCTTGCCGTTTGGTGAGATAGAAGCTCTTGGACGGACGACCGCCACGCCGGCTGGGTTTCTCGGCTTGCCGAGAAACCTCCCCGAAGGTCGTGAGCGCGTCCATGTGCCGCTCGATCAATTCCCGGATCGAATGCAAATTTTTCATCCCCAGAGCTTCGGCAAGCCGAAGGTCACGGATACGCGGCTCATGATTGATCGTGATGTCGATGTCGATAGGTGATAACGCGGGCAAGACTTGCCCGTCGTCGCCCATGCTGTCCATGGCGATAGCCTCCTAGTCGGCGTTGCCGACGGAGGGCCGCTTGTCACGACGACCCTGGCGCCGGGGGCTGACAACCTGACTAGGACAGGCCGGACTATTTCCCTTGCGGGTGTTGTATTCATCCGTCCCCCGGCATAGGGGCATGCACCGGACAGACTCCGGGCATGAAAATAGCCGCATCGCGAAAAACGCGCGGGCGGCTTGCCGCCTAGTCATGGAGTTGTCAGGCTCCAGGCCGAAAGATCGCTCCACCGAGGCGGAGCGTCAAGGGTGACGATACCGCAATCCTTAGCTGATGCTGTTATGGTTCCCAATCCCATGGGACTGAATTAGCTTGATATTGTTGCCAATCGCGTTCTGAACCAGCGACTGCCCTTCCGGCATCTTTTCCGTCAACAGCGCCCGCAACTCGTCCAACAGAGCGGGGTTGTCGGTCAGCAGCTTGGTCAGCTGTTTGCGCACGTCACCCTGGTTGTCGGCATCGGCAGGCGCCTGTTCCAGTTCCGCCAACGCCTCCGCGCCCCGTCCGGTCAGCTTGTCGCGCATCCACCCCAGCAGCTTGAACCCCTGCCCCGCGACCTCTTTCCCCACAGCCTTCGCCGCCTCCTTCCCCGCCTCCGTCAAATACGGCGATAGAGCGTCTACCGCAGCCTTAGAAACGTCCATTGCGGTGATCAATGTGTCACTCATGCCTCTGGCTCCTCGGATTTGTTTTGAAGACGCTGGAAAACTTCCGCGATCGGCATGAGCAGCCTTTCATCAGGCTCCTGTTCCAGGCGCCCGCACCGTTCGATGTACCGCCGGGCAATTCCTCCCATCAAACCGGCAAAAGCTTGCGGAAGCTGAAGAAATAGAGATGAAAGCGTCGCAATCGCCTCCCGATCCAACTCAAGGGCGGCGGCCCCATCCCCCAAGCCATCCTGGCAATTTGCCAACACTGCCAAGGACCGGGCGAGATCGGGGGTGAAGGCGTCGGGACGCTGTTTGGCCAGCTGGCGGTATAGGTCGGCTGCCTCGGTCGCAGCGGCCAGCGCGTTCTCTCGACGGCCCAAATTGCTCAAGCTGATCGCCAGATTGTTCAGGCTGGTTGCGAGATCGGGGGTGAAGGCGTCGGGACGCTGTTTGGCCAGCTGGCGGCGCAAGGTGACGGCCTCGGTCGCAGCGGCCAGCGCGTCCTCTCGACGGCCCAAGTCGCTCAGGAAACTCGCCAGATTGTTCAGGCTCATGGCGAGATTTGGGGTGAAGGCGTCGGGACGCTGTTTGGCCAGCTGGCGGTATAGGTCGGCTGCCTCGGTCGCAGCGGCCAGCGCGTCCTCTCGACGGCCCAATGCCATCAAGAGGTTCGCCAGAGTGTTCAGGCTGCCCGCGAGATCGGGGGTGAAGGCGTCGGGACGCTGTTTGGCCAGCTGGCGGTATAGGTCGGCTGCCTCGGTCGCAGCGGCCAGCGCGTTCTCTCGACGGCCCAAATTGCTCAAGCAGATCGCCAGATTGTTCAGGCTGGTTGCCAGATTTGGCGTAAAGGCGTCGGGACGCTGTTTGGCCAGCTGGCGGTATAGGTCGGCTGCCTCGGTCGCAGCGGCCAGCGCGTCCTCTCGACGGCCCAATGCCATCAAGAGGTTCGCCAGAGTGTTCAGGCTGCCCGCGAGATCGGGGGTGAAGGCGTCGGGACGCTGTTTGGCCAGCTGGCGGCGCAAGGTGACGGCCTCGGTCGCAGCGGCCAGCGCGTCCTCTCGACGGCCCAAGTCGCTCAGGAAATTCGCCAGATTGTTCAGGCTGGTTGCGAGATCGGGGGTGAAGGCGTCGGGACGCTGTTTGGCCAGCTGGCGGCGCAAGGTGACGGCCTCGGTCGCAGCGGCCAGCGCGTCCTCTCGACGGCCCAAATTGCTCAAGCGGATCGCCAGATTGTTCAGGCTGCCCGCGAGATCGGGGGTGAAGGCGTCGGGACGCTGTTTGGCCAGCTGGCGGTATAGGTCGGCTGCCTCGGTCGCAGCGGCCAGCGAGTCCTCTCGACGGCCCAATTCGCTCAGGAAACTCGCCAGATTGTTCAGGCTGGTTGCGAGATCGGGGGTGAAGGCGTCGGGATGCTGTTTGGCCAGCTGGCGGCGCAAGGTGACGGCCTCGGTCGCAGCGGCCAGCGCGTCCTCTCGACGGCCCAAGTCGCTCAAGCGGATCGCCAGATTGTTCAGGCTGCCCGCGAGATCGGGGGTGAAGGCGTCGGGACGCTGTTTGGCCAGCTGGCGGCGCAAGGTGACGGCCTCGGTCGCAGCGGCCAGCGCTTCCTCTCGACGGCCCAATTTGCTCAGGCAAGCCGCCAGATTGTTCAGGCTCATGGCTATATCGGGGGTGAAGGCGTCGGGACGCTGTTTGGCCAGCTGGCGGCGCAAGGTGACGGCCTCGGTCGCAGCGGCCAGCGCGTCCTCTCGACGGCCCAAGTCGCTCAGGAAATTCGCCAGATTGTTCAGGCTGGTTGCCAGATTGGGGGTGAAGGCGTCGGGACGCTGTTTGGCCAGCTGGCGGCGCAAGGTGACGGCCTCGGTCGCAGCGGCCAGCGCGTCCTCTCGACGGCCCAAAGCGCTCAGGCAAGCCGCCAGATTGTTCAGGCTCATGGCTATATCGGGGGTGAAGGCGTCGGGACGCTGTTTGGCCAGCTGGCGGCGCAAGGTGACGGCCTCGGTCGCAGCGGCCAGCGCGTCCTCTCGACGGCCCAATTTGCTCAGGAAACTCGCCAGATTGTTCAGGCTGGTTGCCAGATCGGGGGTGAAGGCGTCGGGACGCTGTTTGGCCAGCCGGCGGCGCAAGGTGACAGCCTCGGTCGCAGCGGCCAGCGCGTCCTCTCGACGGCCCAAAGCGCTCAAGTTGTTCGCCAGATTGTTCAGGCTGGCAGCCAGAATTACGGCCTTATCAGGATTATCATCGATGCCCTGTCGCCGAAGAGTGACCAGCCGTTCGTTGGCAGCGCACGCACATTCCCGCAGTGCCACGGTCTGTTCCGGGATCGCGTCCGCTATGGCGGCAAGCACATCGTCCGACTCGGCCCGTCCGATCAGATGATCCAGCCATTGCAGGCTGTCATGCTTCGGATCATGACCGGCATGGTCAACGGCGGTGCGGATGATGGTCTGGGCGACTGCGACGCCGGCCCGGTCCCATGCCCGGCCAACAATCACAATCTGCTTGGTTAAAGACCGTCCTTTGCAGCGTAAGACCTGTAGAAGGAAAGCGCCGCCGATCAGATCGGGGCGGACCGCATCGACTCCCCAGTTAGGTCCAGGCAATCCGTCGGCCAGCCATTCGGCGATGCTCTCGGGGGAAACGTTGGTCCATGACGGGTTGGTGGTTCGCTCTTGATCGACCAGCTGTTCCGCTTCGTCCCGGTCGCATCCACCTTGAAGGGTGACGCAGGCCGCCAGATGGCTGAAGAACGACTCGGCGACACCATGCGCCTTCGCGATCCGCCCCAACCGCGCCTCCTCCTTCGCGGCGATGTTTCCGGCCAGTTCCGTCCGCGACCGCGATAGGGCGGCGCGCGCGCCCACATCCAGCGCCACGATGGCCGCCATCATGAGATACAGCGGCTCGTTGTCGAGGCTGTCCGCTGCCAGGTCGCGGTCGAACACCGGGTCGGCCCCCGGCGCCGGCGGGCGTGGCGCCGGCGAAACCGACTCCAGGCGCGCCGCCTGCTCCATGATCTCGGCCATCAAGCTGCGGCGGTCTTCCACATTCGCCAGGGTCGGCAGGGCGAACGGCTCCACCCCTTCCAGGAAATAGTCGCCACCACGGCGGGACAATCCCTTTTGCCGGCCCAGATCGGCCCACCAACCGAGGTCGCGGTCGGCATGACGTTCCAGCAGCAGGATGCGCAGCGGATGCTTCTCCGCGTCGGGGTCCGGGCGGAGGGCCAGTTCGTCCAACCATTGCCGCAGGATGGCCGTATTTTCGGCGGCGTAGTCGATGACCAGCAGGGTCGGACCTTTCCACAGCCAGGTGGACAGGTTCTGATCGTTATAGAAGGTGACCAGTCTGTCAGAGTTGACGAAGCCGGCGGTCCAGCCAGCGGTTGCGGCCCGTTCGCACAGTTCGATGCCGAACCGCGTCTTGCCCGCCCCGCCCCGCCCGATCACGCAATCCACCGCGATCGGCGCGGGAGAGGTCAGCCACCGACCGAACCGTTCCAGGGCATCACCCCTCCCGACCAGCGTGGTGGTCCGGAAATCGGCAAACAGCAGTTCGCGGTTCGACCTGGGCACGGTCCCTTTCCGCTTGTGCGCTTGGTAAAGGGTAAGGGACGCGCGGCCCAGCGTGATCGTTACGGTGTTGTTGTTCCCATCCACGGAAACGAGAACGTTGTTATGACCGTTCGCTGTCTGCTCTGGCACGGGCGACATCTCCTGGTTTTCTCAATCTTATGGAGAGAATCGGAGATCGTCACGCACTGAACGAACGACAGACGGCGACAAAAACACGCGAGCGGACTTGCCTCGGCGGAAGGGTGGCCGCTACCCCCGCAGCCCCGCGTTGTGCAACTCCACCACATGCCGGACCACATCCGCCGCAGCCGGATCGGGGGCCACCATCACCAGCAGGTAGCGGCGCACGCCGTCCAGCTCGACGGTGATGGCGCCTGGATCGTCCGGGTCCGTGCTCCACGGCAGCGACAGCGCCGCGGCGAAGCGCGACTCGCGGGGCGGCCGGGCCGGCGCCGGCGTCACCGCCGGCACCTTCAGCGCCTCCACCTCCGCCCTTGTCACCGCCGGGTGGATCGTGCCGGCGTCCAGGGCCTGCTGGCGGGTGTCGTCCGGCAGGGTGGCGATGGCGTAAAGCGTGCTCATCGCTTCCGGCAGACGGTCCAGAGGCACCTGCCCCTCGTCCACGAAGGCGGCGATCTCGCGCAGCTTGCGGGCGGTCGAGGTGCTGAACGGAAGGTCGGTCGCCACCATCGCCTCGTACTCGCCATGGGGCAGAGCCGCCTTGGCCTCGTTCAGGCGGCGGCCGACGGCGATGGTCGCCTCCAGAGCGTTCGACCATTCGCGGCGGATGTCGGCGGCGAACTCGGCCCGCGTGGTCAGCGGGCGCGGGGTGGCCAGCATCGACAGGCGGGCGTCGCCCAGGCTGCGGCGGGCGGGCGGCCTGGGATTGTGCTTGGGCCCTGAGTCGGATCGGGACATGGGGTCAGCCCTCCATCGCGGCGGACAGGTGGAGCCAGAGGTCGCGGAACAGCGGGCCGGTGCGGGTGCCGGGGATCTCCGCCGTGCCCAGCCCGGCGATGAAGCTGCGCGGCACCTCCTGAAGCTGCGGGATCTCCACCGGCGCCACCGCTCCCATGGCGGAGACGATGGCGCGGGTGTCGGCGGTCTCGCGCAGGCGCGGGACGACCTGGCTCAGCAGCAGACGCATCGGCCGGCGCCGGGCGCGCAGGTAGGGCAGCATGGCCTGCATGCTGACCAGATCCTCCGGGCCGGGGCGGACGGGCACCAGCACCAGATCGGCGCAGTCGAACAGCAGGGCGGTCGCCTGGGGGAAGTTCTCCACCGCGGTCGGGGTGTCGATCACCAGCAGGTCGAGGCCGGGCGGAGTCGGCCGCTCCGTCACCGCGCCCAGCGGGCGCTGTTCGTGGAGGATCGGGGCGGCGTCGGCCGGGCGCAGGCCGTGCCAGTGGGTCAGCGAGCCTTGCGGGTCGGTGTCGAGCGTGCCCACCCGCCGGCCGGCGACGGTGGCCGCGACGGCCAGATTGCGGACGGTGGCGGTCTTCGGACCGCCGCCCTTCCCCTGGACCACCAGGATCGTCCTCATGCCCGGTCCCCCTGCCCGGCCCGGCCCGCCTGGGCGGCGATGGTCTGGCGGATGAGGGTCGCCTCGCGTTCCAGGATTTCGGCGATGGTGTCGAGCGGGGAGTTGATCGCCTCGGTCGCGGCCTTCAGCTCCGCCAGGGCGTCGCTGTGGGCCTTGATGGCGTGCATCAGGCGGAAGCCCTCCTGCCGCAGCTCGGGCGGCAGGGCGCGCAGATGGGCAAGCGCGAGGTCCATGCTCTCCTCGCGCGTCCGGGCGGGCGGCGGGGGCAGAGCGGCGGGCTCATCCGGCCGGGCGGCGGACAGCGAGGCGATGTCGATCCGCTCGCCCCGGCGCAGGCGGTCGAGCGCCCGGTCGGTCAGGGCGGAGCGCGCCCGTTGCTCCTCCTCCTGCCCGATCCGGCGGGCGCGGCGGTCGATGGCGTCGAGATCGGCGCGGGTGAGGACCGGCGCCAGGGCGGGATGCGCGGCCCCGCCGGTCACGGCGTCGAACAGCTCGACGATCTGGATGGTGACGGTGATGGCGCGTTCGGTCTCGGCCTTGGTGCAGAGATAGACGGCCTGCTTCTTCGTCAGCCAGAACTCGGTGGCGGGGCGTCCTCCCTTCCGGGAGGTTTGCGCCACCGTGGCGCAAACCTCTCCAAGCCGTTCCAGAACCCCCCGGTGGCGCTCGATGAGCTTCCGAATGTCGCGGACTTGGGAGAAGCCCAGAACCTCCGCAAGGCGGAGGTCGAGGACGCGCGGCTCACCGCTGATGGTGGTGTCGATGTCAGACAGAGATAACGCGGGCGTGACTTGCCCGTTATCGCCCATGGTGATCATGGCGAAGCCCTCTTGTGCGGCATTGCCGGCAACAGGAAGGCTTCTGAAGACCGCCCTGGTGCCGGGGGCTCAGAACCTGCACAAGCCAGGCCGGACTATTCCCCTTGCGGGTATTGTATTATCCGACCCCCGGCGAAGGGGCATGCTACGGACGGAATCCGGGCATGAAAAGAGCCGCGTTGCGAAAATCGCACGGGCGGCTGACCGCTTGTGGGGAGGTTCTGAGGCTCCGGTGGGAAGGGTCGCTCCGTTGGGTGTGGGGCGTCAAGAGCAGAGACACCCCCACACAGTCAAACAGCGAAACTAAGCTGCCTCGAAGACGAGCTAGATTCCCGGCTCCATATCCATGCATCAAAGTCGCGGCGAGACAGTTCCAGAAGATCGGCCGCGAAACAGAAAACCTTTCTCAAAAAGAGGTAGTCATCATTGCTCACGCCAACTCGTTTCGCAAAATTACGCACATGCCTATCCACTGCAATGGAGTCGACTCCAACTAAACATGCCATATAATCCACAGTTTTCGGCCCGACCCCATTTACGCCCTGAATTTCTTCGCAGAATTCTGCATCCTGAAGATGATTTTTCAAGTCTCTCGCAAGCTCGATATTTCTATCTTGCAAGAAGCAGACAAGTCGCTCGAAACGTGCGATCTTCTGTGGATGGTTCCAATTCAGGAAAGAAGACGTCATCCCTTCTTCGACCACTTCCATCAAAGACGATGTCGTATCCTTCTCAGGGTACAAACGCAAGATTGCCACCACTCGGGGGCGAACGACTGATTTATAATTTAGGCCTGACTGAAGCACGGCATCTGCAAGTATACCGCCCATATGCTGACAACTGGCTCGGGCGCCCACCTGCCTATAGAGCACGCCCTCGTCCTTCGCGTGATCCGCAATGCGGCGTGCTGCAAGCAGCATTTCCATGGTCGAAGTGCACATTAGAATACCTCGATCTCCATGAGCCCAGCTGTCTTCAGGTCTATACGAGCTTGGCCTCCACGAGCGCCTTCAGCCGTTCTACGCAGTTCGGACACGCTCCGCAAGGGAAGTTACTAGCAGCTTGACAGGAATAGGTTCTGCCAATTGGGACACCAAGCTCAACAGCCCTGCGTGCAACCTCCGCTTTTGAAGAATAGCGAAAGGGAGAGAAAAAACGAACAGGCCCAATACTCTCAGATAATTGCTCCATTTTATTCATAAATTCCGCAGTGCAATCAATTTCCTTAGCATGATTGCTATTTATGAAACCTGTATAGACTTCTGTTAAGCCAACCGTCTGCGCACGTGCAGCTGCTGCCGCGTAAAATAATGTGGTGCGGTAAGGAACATACAGATCGTCGTCCTTGACATCATCCGCCCAAAGGTCAGCTTCTTTTATAAGTCGAGATGACGACCCCCTAAACAAATCTGAGATATTAACCCTTTCCGGCTTTTGCATCGAAGGGGGTAACACCTCATTAACTTTTTCCCATTCTGTCTCGACGCAATGTTGTCCATAATCGAAGAACAAAGGGTAGACAGAAACACCTTCAGAAATCAGTTGGTATGCAACGGTTGTTGAGTCTAGGCCACCAGATGCCATTAACATTACTTTATTCATTTCCCGACCCTTATCTTTGACAATTCCTCAAACAACCCGTTGAGACATCTGTCCAAATCAGACGAATATACATCACTACCCGAGATAACCATCGTATTGTTGTTTTCCACTCTCGGATCAAATGTTATTACAGGCTTCCCCATAGAAATAGCCATACCGATCTCGACCAGCGTGCCAGGATCTCGGCCTAACGGAACAGCGAATACAGCCTTACAATCATTAAGAAGAGAGCAGTCTTTTTGATATGTGGCCTGAAGCACATCAGGGGTTGAGTCCACCTTCATTTCGCCATTTTCTAGAACCGGGCGTCGCAGGCGGAAATTATGATAATTTAATGATGCAATAGCTTTGTCTAGTTCTGGTTTTTGAATATATGAGAAATCTGGTGCCGCTAGATACACCTGAATGTCTTGACGCTCATGCCAAGGAAGAACCGTTCCTCCCAATGACTTTAAGTCATCAAGGCTAAGGCACAAATCCCTTTGAAAATCCCGTTTCAGGTCGTCGGGAAAGGTTGTTTGAGAATAATACATGGCCGCGCGTGAACCTCTCCACGCAGCTTCAACCCATCCTCGTTCCGAATATCCGACCATAACAGCCGAGTAAACATCTCCAACACCAACTGAATTTACCGTTGACCCAAGAACAGCGGGTATCATCTCCGCCCGCCCGACTCCTATTTCAAATAATCTGCTTCCTCCCCTGTTTTCTTTCAGAAGAAATACTTCAGGTCTAACTGCGTTTACATGTGATATAATGTTGTCAACGCAATCCTTCCCATATTTTAAGAACATATCAGAAGAAGTTGATATTATTATGGATTTTACTTTTCCGTCATAAGAGGAAAGCGAATGAATGTCAGGAACATTGTAAGCAATATCGAAACTGAATTTAACATCATCTTGAAATTGCTTTCTCAAGTCTCCTAAATTGTAACTTCCTGGAAATATTAGCACCTCTTTATATGGAGCGAGCTGACCGCTCACATCGAAAACATTGACTGTCTTTTCGTCTCTTAAGATGTCTTCATATCCTTGATCAGCGACTTCCGTCACATCGCCAATCACCATTACATTTGGAGAACCGTCAACCTCTCCAAGAAATATGAATTCTGAACATCCATGATGATGAAGAAAATTCCTGGCATTACCGACCAGATATTTTGGGCATATAGCAGCTACGGCATAATCTATACCAGCTGCCCACAGCCCTCTAGCCGCATGTACTACTCCTCCCAATCGAAGTTTGCACTCAACTCCCGGCCGAGCGAGCGTAAAATCAACAATAATCTCACCAACAATCAGTAATTTCCCGGCCATCACATTATTACCTTGGCACAAAATCAGCAGTAACAGATGGAACAGGAGAGTTCGTAGAGGCAGTAACGATGCCGTCGTAAACAACTCCACTCTTTACGCACGCTGCATAACGATTAAGTGACGTAGGAAGCGCTCCAACTCTGAGCCCCGCACTGTCAACAGCATAAAGCCGGACGTTGAAAATGACCCTAAGGGGGGTGCCTACCCCCGGCACAGTACCATGCGTGGTATAGTAATTGCAGAGAGCAACCTCTTCAAGAGTGCATTGGAATGCTTGTCTGCAGGGGTCGTTACCACTCGATCCGCCGGAACTGCCACCACCGGTCTTTGAAGAGGTCGAGCCAGAATAATCCGTGAAGCTACCGCCACCTGAACTGCCCATTTTCCCACCTTGAATGCTTTGTTTACGACCTATGATTCATAGCGGGCAGAATTTTACCTCTTTAGAGATGCTCTTCAAGCATTTTTGCAACGCACCTCACGTCCGATAGACAGCCGGATCAGGTCCGCCGTGGTCAACAGACGCTCGTTCACCCGGTGTAGCGCGCCGCACCGATAGACCCTATGGCCGGCGGCGCGCAGGGCCTGGACGGCGCGATAGAGGGCATCGGCCTCGCGCTGGGGCTGCACCGGCTGGTGGCGCGCGGTGCGGGGCGGATCGCCCAGATCCAGGCGGAACTGCCGGTCGGGCCGGCGGCGGGACAGGGTGCCGGGCTGGACGGGCATGGCTCAGGCCCTCCCCTCGATGCCGGCGGCGAGATGGGCGCGGACGGCGGCGATGGCCGTGACCGGGATCTCACACTCCGGGCTGTCGGGCGGATCGCCCCAGAAGCTGTTCCAGCCCGGCCGGCCGCAGTTGAACCAGCGGTCGAGCTGCTGGGCGAAGTCCCGGACGCGCATCGGGTGCAGCTGGGGGCATCGCTCGGCCAGGATGGCCTCGATGGTCGTCCGCGACGGACGGTGCGTGTCCAGCGGCTCCGGCGCCGGCGACCGTCCGCAGGCCTTGATCCGCGACTCGGGGGCCGGCGGCATCGGATCGTCGGTCCAGCGCTCTTGGACCAGCCATGTGGCCGGATTGCAGGGCCGGGGCGCGTCGGGTTGCGCCAGCCGCTCGCGGTAGCGATCCACACCGGATAGCAAATCCTCCCGCGCCGCTCCCCGTTTCCGGGCGGCGAGGTAGGCGCGTTCGGCAGCGGCCCGGCCGACCCGGTGCGGATAGCGCCCGTACCAGTCGGCGAAGTCCGCCGCCAGCGAGGACCGGGCGGGCGGCGGATGCGCCAGCGGTTCGGCTGGTGGATCGGCCGGGGGATCGGCTGTCGGCGGGGGGCTTTGGGGGGTGTTTTTTCTTTCTGTAATCTGGACTCTGGAATCTGCCGCGCGCAGAGGCGGTGACGTCACAGCCGCCGATTCGCCGGCCGGTTCCTCGACGGCGGTTCGGCGGGCCCGGTGATCGCGCATCCGCTCCGCGCCGTTGTGGTCGCTCTTGAACTGGCGCTTGTCCCAGGCGCTGAGACGGTCGCCGTCCAGCGTCACACCCTGCATGGCGGCGCGAATCGAGGCGACGGCGGCGGCGGACAGGTCCAGCGCCGCGCCGATCAGGCGGTCGCTCCAGCCGGCCAGCGTGCCGCGCGGCACGATTCCGGAGGCGTGGCACAGCATGGCCGCCCACACCGCCAGCACGGCATGCACCGGCTGGCCGCTGTCGGCCGCGACCAGCCGCCATTTCGGATCCATGGCGGTCTCGTTGTACAGGCGAACCCATTTCATGACGAATCCTCCCCCGGCGGCGCGGTGGCCGGCCGGTGGCAATGCGGCTCCCTGCGGGCGCACGGGTTCGTGGCTGCAAGGAACAGCGGATTTTAATCCTGATTTCTGTTAGCCTCTGGACGCAGATCGCCGCGTTCCCGCCGTGGGCACGGCAGGGGCATCGGGCATTGGCGATGATTGCGGTCCTAGCGGGGCGGCCCCGGCGGGGCCGTCCCGTCTCAGGGCGGGGCGCGCGGATACAAGGCGAGGCTCCAGCGTTCACCGCCGCGCGGGCGCGCAACGGTGGGGACAAGACGGGTGCGGCGCGGCCACCGGCAAGGGCGGACGCTGGGCACCGGATGACGGGGGCTTACGGGGAGAAGCCGGCGCCGGTCAGGGCGGCGCGCGTGGCGATGCCATCGGGCAAAGCTCCAGGGTTCACCGGCGCGGGGGCGCGCGGCGTTGGGGTGCAGACGCGCATCGCTTCCGGCCGTCTGGCGGCCGAAAGCGGCGCGGTCTTCAAAGTCGATGGGGGCGGCAGACTGGCGACCGTGGAGCGGTCGCACGGCGGGCCGCGCGCCATGGCGCAGCCGGCGCGATGGCGGACCGGTCGGCGGAAGCGACTGATTTTCAGGATAGATCTGGGATCCGAAGGTGAGCTGGCAGTCGGGCGACGCCCGATCATGCGGATCCCCGATGCGGAGATGCCGGCCGCAAGGCATGCAGGCGGTTGGTGGCGCGCTGCATCAGCGCCAGCAGCTCGGCCGCGTCGTCGTCCGGCAGATCGGCCAGAGTGTCGACATGGTGGAGCGCCCGCACCAGGCGGTCGACGCTGCCCCAGGTCACCGCGGCAGCGGACTGGAACGCCGGCCACGCGGCCAGAACGGCGCGCTGCGCGTCGGTGAGGGCCGGGTCAGCGGGCGGCATGGCCGGCCCCAGGCAGGGAAAGCGGCCGGAGTCGGATGGCGACTCCGGCCGCAGCCGCTCCGCCGGTACGGACAAGGGACTCGGCGGAACGGTGACGGTGGCGCCGGGCGAATCGGCCGGCCGGACTCGGGGCGCTCCCGATTGACCGGGCCGGGCGGGCGGCGCCTGATTCGGCGACGGGAAAGCGTTGCGCCCGAGCCGGAGCTTGGGGGTTGCGCAGTCGCCCACTGCGAGCGATGCTTCCCACCGAAACAACCAAGGGTGTGGCGCCTTGCCGAGTCTCCCTGTTCATGTCCGTCGCCTCTTCCCACGCGGCTTTCCCAGGATCGGCGCGCTGAGGTCGCTGGCGGCCAGCGCGATGGGATCGGTCATGAAGTCGGCGGGAATCACCGCCTCCATGGCCCGCAGGGTCGTGGCGGTGGGGTTGCCTTCCTGGCGGAGCACGTCACGCACGGTGCTGGGCGGCACGGCTGCGGCTCGGCCGAATGACTGCGCGGTCCACCCCTGATGCCGGGCGAAGGCGCATATCCGATGAATCGAGGCATCGATGTGCATGACGTGTTTCATGCCCATCAAAATCAATCGCTATACCGAGACTGTCAAGAGGATGCTTCGGTGCTGCACGAGATGAATTCATCGGTACGGCGTTCTCGCGCTTTTGCACGGGGTCCGCATAATGCCGGCATGGATACGCCGCCCAAGACCGACATCGCCGCAGCACTCAATCGTGTTCTGCAAACGCACAAAGAGCGTCTGCGGTCCAAGAACCATTGGGCTGGATTGTCGAAGCTGCCAGCCACAACGGTCCTGGACGCATTCAATGGCGCGAACAGCACCATCGACACCTTAAACAAACTTGCGGACGGCGCCGGCATGTCGCTGGCCGAGCTGCTGGCCTACGGCGACCCCGATTGGGAAATGCAGGTGAAGACCCGCCGGACCTTCCGCTGCTGGTCTACCGAGGACTTTGACGCCCTGATTCGGGTTCTTGAGCGGCGAATCGAGCCGCGCGACTGCGACGCATCCTGATCCACCGCTCGATCAGCGGCAGGACCTTGTCCGCGCCTTCGCGCCGGCACAGCTGCGTGACCAGTTCGGTTGCGCGGTCCTCGCGCGCCTTGCGATGCGATAAGTCTTCGGTCTGTACGTTCTTCGGTGTGTTTGGCACCGCCAACCCCCCATAAATCAACACTCCACCGGGGCCGGCCCCGGTAGGCGGACAGGTGTGCGGCTGGGCACGGGTGCGCGCCCCAGCTCAGCACGGCTCATCGATGCGGTTGGCAGCCGCGTGGGTGGGGAGATGGGGTCTCCCTGCCTCCGCCTCCCCAGGCGGGGAGGCAACAGGCCACGGCATCCTATGGCAGAGCCCCAGCTGCGTTAAAGGAAAAGTTGCGTCGTTCCACATCCGAACTCCGGAGGTTGCGCGACAGGCGCGCGTGACGGCGGCAGGCCTTGCGCGAAACGCGCGCGGACAGGGCCGAAGAGTTGGTCGCTTTACCGTGTTTTTTGGGATTGACTCGATAACGGTATACCGCCCATCCTAATACAGGGTATGGCGTGGATGCCAGACCCGTTGAGAGGATGCTTTCGGGGAGTCAGCCGATGAAGGTGGCGATCAAGGTTCCGTTACAACGGCGGGACGGGCCGCAGAATGTGCCGATGGACCGGTCCTTCGGCCGGCTGTCGTGCCGGATGGAGCGCACGCTGCGCCACATGGTGCCGGCGCTGCCGAAGGGCGGCTCGACGCCGCTGGTCGCCTACAACGTGGTGGTCGACAACCGTTGGACCTCGCACCGGACTTCGATGCGGCTGGACGTGACGTCGTGGCTGCTGCTCGACCACATCGCCGAGACGGAGGGTTATGCGAACCGCGACGTGCTGATCAGCGCGGTGCATGAGCGGTTGCACACCGCGGACCTGCCGCTGACGGCGATGGTGCGGCTGTTCCTGCAAACCTACACGGCGCCCGAAGCGGTGCTGGAGTTCCTTGGCCAGTCGCCTCGGGCCCATGGCCGGGGCTTCGTCACCAATCCGCTGACGAACTGACATGGCGTGCGCAGGGCAAAGCACGGCCAGCCTGATCCGGTGGCATCTGGAAGAAGCCGGACGGGCCGAGCTGGAGGCAGGGAACACCAACCTCCCCCACCGCCGGATGCGCCTGCTGTCCGCTGCCCGCTTTCACCGCGATTGCGCAGACTTGGCACGGGAGGAACTGCCGTGATGTCCACCCTTGAGGCGACCGATTGGCGGGTGTGCCACGCCGCGCGCTTCGACAGCCCGGGCGAGGTCCGCCGGATCCAGTTCCGGCTGGGCGAGCGACTGGTTATCCTCGCCGTGGGCGAGGTGCCGGTGGTGTGCGACATCCTCGCCCCCGGCGTCTACACCGTCGACATCCCGGCCCACTACCCGCGCGCCAGCTTCCCGGTGCTGGTGGTCGCGGTGCCGTCGATCGTCGCCTATCTGCTGGCCCATGGCGGCCCGACGAAGGCACTGCCGGCCGTCCCGCTGGCCGATCCCCACACGGGAGGTGCGAGAAGGTGAGCACGCTCCGCATCGCGGCCGATCCGGCGGCCCTGGAAAGCCTCTATGGGCTGGACCGCTCGGTTCGCGTGGCGACCGCCGCCACGCTTCTGGATGCCGACGAAAGCCATATCCGGCAGTTGCTTCGGGAAGGGGAGTTGGAGGGCCATCGCCTCGGCAAACGCGGCGTGCGCATCTCCGTTGCCTCGATCGAAGCATACCGGCAACGCGGCGCCATCCGGCCGGCGAAGCGGTCGGCGCAGAAGCCTCCCAAGCCGGCGCCGGCGACCGCTGCCCACCGTGAAGCCCTCGCCGCCTTGCGGGACATGGGAGTCCTGGCGCAGCCTGCGTTGACCAAACCCACAACGCGGCGACGGGGATGACTGTTTACCTAAACAAGGCGCGCGGCCGCTGGATGTATAATTTCGTCCGGAATGGCCAGCGGCATGCCGGCTATTGCGTCGATCCGGCGTCGGGCGAACCGGCGAAGACCAAGACGGACGCCAAGCGCATCGAGGAGGTGCTGAAGGTCGAGGCGGCCAAGGAACAGCCAAGGGCGGTTCCGGCCGGCGCCTTCACGCTCGCGCAGACCTTCGCCGCGCTTGCGACGCGCAAGCGTGGCGGAAAGAACTGGCCCAACGAGACCGTCTATATCCGCGAGATGCTGGTCTGGTTCGGTGCCGACGTGCCGGCATCGGAGATCACCGAACAGCGGATATGGGAGTATGTCGCCTGGTCGCGCGAACAGCCGGTCATGATCTATGTCGGCGGATCGAAGAAGCGGGATCCCGAGTCGGATCCGGCGAAGCTCTACCGGCCATCCGACCGCAAGCGCGCCGACTCGACCATCAACCGCTATCTGATCTGTCTTGGCGAGGCCCTGCGGCTGGTCCATGGGCTGAAGGACACCGGCGGACGCCCGCTCCTTGCCGAGCTGCCCAAGGTGCCCCGGCTGGCGGAACCGGAGCACCTGCCCCGCCCGGTGTCCGACGATGACCTGCAGGCGATCATGCAGAGGGTGCCCCAGCATCTCGCCGACGGCATCCTGCTGGCCCGCCTCATGGGCTTCCGGAAGGGGGAGGTCTTCGCCCTTACGGTCGATCAGGTCGATTTCCAGAACCGCGGGGTGTGGCTGGAGGCCAGCTCGACGAAGGCGAACCGGGCCGAGTTCATCGCCGCCGGAACGGAGGCCATGGAGGTGCTGACCCGGCTGGTCGCCCAGGCGCGCGGTTGGAAGCAGCTGCACCTGCTGACCTACCAGCGCGGCGAGAAGGGCAAGCGCCTGCCGGTGAAGAACCCGAAGCGGGCCTGGCAGACGGCCATGAAGGCGCTGGGGCTGCAATACCGCTTCCATGACACGAAGGCGAGCTATGTGACCGCCGTGGCCCATGTGGCGACCGCCGCCGTCACCCAGCAGCTGGCCCGGCACCGGAGCTATGAGACGACGAAACGGTATCTCCGGGTGGCCGACCAAGCGGCGCGCAACGCGGTGGAGGCGATCCCGATGAAGGCCTTCGCCAATGCGATGGCGTCGCCAAGTCGCAAACAAGAGTCGCAAACGGATGGAATGGCGGCGACGAAGGCACCGCAGGAACCGGGCAAAGAAAAAGCCTTGGAACCGTTAGGTTCCAAGGCTTTTCCGCTCCCTTCGGAGATGGTCGGAGCGACAGGATTCGAACCTGCGACCCTCAGACCCCCAGTCTGATGCGCTACCAGGCTGCGCTACGCTCCGTCATTTTCACCGCAGTTGCTTGCGGCTTGGTTCCTGAAGGGAACGGGACTATAGCGAGACGCTTTCGCGGGCGCAACCATTCCCGTAAGGTTTTTTATGTCTTTTTATCACTCCTTTCAGACAGACGTGACAAGACGGAACGCAACGATCTGAGCTCGTCCACCACCAGCATGATTTCCTGGCGCAGGCTGTCGGACAGCACCGACATGTCATCACCGTCGAGCGGATCGCCTAAAGCCATCTCCTCGCCGTCTTCGGATTCCGGCTCGTCGACATCCTCGGGCGACGGCGGCGGCGGATCCGATATGCGCCCTTCCTTCAGAAGGCGTTGGACGCCCTTGATCGTATAGCGGTCTTCATACAGCAGCACCTGGATGCGCCGCAGCAACTCCACATCCTCCGGCCGATAATAGCGCCGGCCTCCGCCACGCTTCAGTGGACGGATCTGGGGGAACTTCGTCTCCCAGAAACGCAGGACATGCTGAGGCACATTCAGGTCGGTCGACACCTCGCTGATCGTGCGATAGGCCGTGGCGGATTTCATGGCACGATCAGGCCGCCATCCGGCAGCGGGCAAGCCAAACCACGATCGGAGCGGCGATTCGGCACGGCAACGGGCGAGGACGTCGTGTCATCGGGCACGACCGTTCTCAGGACAGCGCCCGTGCAGGCGTCGGCGCCCCCCCCTCCTGCACCTCGTTGATGCGGTTCTTCAGCACATGGCTGGCGCGGAAGACCAGGACCCGGCGCGGCAGGATCGGCACCTCTTCACCGGTCTTGGGGTTGCGGCCGACCCGCTCCCCCTTCTGGCGGACCTGGAAACTGCCGAAGGACGAGATCTTCACCATCTCCCCCCGTGACAGCGCGTCGGAAATCTCATCCAGGACGGTTTCGACCAGATCGGCCGATTCGTTGCGTGAAAGACCGACTTCCTGATAGACGGCCTCGCTCAATTGGGCGCGCGTGACGGTGTTCTGGGACATGGCTCGACCTCCCCCGCAACCATTGCGAAGACGGTAATCCGGGGGAAGAAGGTCCGTCAATTCAAAAGCTTGGCAGCAGCAAACCGCCCGGGCGACGCCAGGGCGGCAGTGCAGTGCAGCAGAACGCCAAGCCGGTACCTGGAAATGGGTCCTACCAGCGGATCAGCGCCGAACCCCAGGTCAGGCCGCCGCCGATGGCCTCCATCAGGATCAGATCGCCGCGCTTGACCCGGCCGTCCGCCACCGCCTCGCCCAGGGCCAGCGGAATCGAGGCCGCCGAGGTGTTGCCATGGCGGTCGACCGTCAGCACCACCTTCTCCGGCGGCAGCTTCATCTTGCGGGCCAGCCCGTCGATGATCCGCCGATTGGCCTGGTGCGGCACCATCCAATCGATGTCGGAGGCCTCCAGGCCGTTGGCGGCCAACGCCTCCTCCACCACCGCCGACAGCTTGGACACGGCGTGACGGAAGATCTCCTGTCCGTGCATGCGGACATGGCCGATGGTTCCGGTCGACGACGCCCCGCCGTCGACATAGAGCAGGTCGTACTGGCTGCCGTCGGAATGCAGATGAGTGGACAGCACGCCGCGGTCGCTCGAGTCGCCCTTGCCTTCATAGGCGTCCAGCACGATGGCACCGGCACCGTCGCCGAAAAGCACGCAGGTGGTACGGTCGTTCCAGTCGAGCAGCCGGGAGAAGGTCTCCGCCCCGATCACCAGGGCGCGGCGGGCCTGGCGATTGCGCAGGAAATTGTCGGCGACCGAAAGCGCATAGACGAAACCGGCGCAGACCGCCTGGATGTCCATCGCGAATCCGGTCGTGCCCAGGGCAGCCTGGACCTTGGTCGCGGTGGCCGGAAAGGTGTTGTCGGGGGTCGTCGTGGCCAGGATGATGCAGTCGATGCTGGCTGCAGGCACCCCGGCATGTTCCAGCGCACGCATCGCCGCCGCAATCGCGAGGTCGGAGGTCTTCTCCCCCTCCGCCGCGATATGGCGGGACTTGATGCCGGTGCGCTGGACGATCCACTCGTCTGTCGTGTCGACCCGCTGTTCCAGATCGCGATTGGTGACGACGTTGCCCGGCAGGAAGATGCCGCAACCCAGGACTCGGGAACGCATGACCATGTTCAGCCCGCCGCCGCCTTCGTGTCGGGAAGAGAGGCCGCGTCGGCTATGCGTCCCATCTCTTCCTTGATGCGTTCGTTGAATCCGTGGGTCGCCAGATTGATGGCGACGGCAACCGCGTTGGCGAAGCCGACCGCGTCGGTGCCGCCATGGCTCTTCACGCAGACGCCGCGCAGCCCCAGGAACATCGCGCCGTTGTAACGCCGCGGATCGATCCGTTCACGGAAGCGCTTGAAGGCGCCGCGTGCCAGCAGATAGCCAATCCGCGCCAGGAACGACGTCGCGAAGGTCCGGCGCAGGAATTCGGAGAACAGCTTGGCCGTCCCCTCCGCCGTCTTCAGCGCCACGTTGCCGGTGAAGCCGTCGGTGACGATGACATCCACTGTGCCGAGCCCGATGTCCGTACCCTCGACGAAGCCATGGAAACGGCCGGGCAGCGGCATGTCGCGCAGGCTGGCCGCCGCGGCACGCACCACCTCGTTGCCCTTCATGTCCTCCGACCCGATGTTCAGCACACCGATCGACGGCTCCGGCAGGCCCAGGATGGCACGCGCGAAGACGGCCCCCATCACGGCGAACTGGACGAGATTCTCGGGCTGGCATTCGGCGTTGGCGCCGAGATCCAGCATCACGCTCTCGCCCCGTTGCGTCGGGAAGAAGGATGCCATCGCCGGCCGGTCGATTCCCGGCAGCGTCTTCAGCACGAATTTCGCCATCGCCATCAGGGCGCCGGTGTTGCCCGCCGACACCACGCACGCAGCCTCGCCCGCCGCAACGGCGTCGATGGCGAGGCGCATGCTGGACTGGCGGCCGGCACGCAGCGCAACCGCCGGCTTGGCGTCACCGGCCACGAAGTCGGCGGTATGGCGGATTTCCGCCACCGCCTTCAACGCAGGCCGCTGGTTCAGCAGCGGTTCGACCCGCTGCCGGTCGCCATACAGCAGAAAACGCACGTCGGGATGGCGCTCCCGCGCGATGTCCGCCCCGGCCACGACCATGTCGGGGCCGAGATCGCCACCCATGGCATCCAGGGCGATGGTCAGGCGCTGGCTCACCGCGAACAGGCTCCCCGGCTAGGACCCCGGCAGGGACGGCAAACGCCCCCGGTCATCGGGACCTCAGACAACGCGATCGGGATCAAGCGGCCGCGGTGCCGCTCTGAACCACTTCGCGCTGGTCGTAATGGCCGCAAGACCCGCAGACGTGGTGCGGACGCTTCAGCTCGCCGCAGTTCGGGCACTCGTTGTAGGCCGAGGTCGGCAGAGCGTGGTGCGAACGCCGCATGTTGCGCCGCGACTTGGAGGTCTTCTTCTTCGGAACAGCCATGACCGTAAACTCTCTTCATTGGAAAGGGCGGCCCGAACAGGGGCCGCCCAGCGCGAGCGGCATTCAATAAGGCAAATGCCCCCAAAGGGCAAGCCCGAACAACCCCCTTTTCACACAGGAAAGACCACTCATTGGAGGGGGCGAAATCCTTTGTGAAATCCTCGGGCACCGCGGGGGTCAGCTCCGCGATTTCAACTGCTGCAGCACGGCGAAAGGGTTCGGCTTCTCGGGCTCCTCCACCACCGCCGCCTCGTCCGGACCGTCATCATACCCTTCGAACGCGACGCCAGGGGCCTGGGGATAGGGGTCGAGGCCCAGCGACAGATGCTGCGCCGCCAGCTCGCCGATGTCGATTCGGTTGTTCTCCATCGGCTCGGGACTCTCCTCGTCCGACAAAGACGGGTCGATATCGATCTCCAGCCCCGGATCCTCGATCATCGACTCCGGCGCGAACAGCGCCTCGAACGATTCGCTGACATGGGCCGGCACCGGTTCCAGCGAGACGACACAGGTCTGGACCACGTCGGCCTCCAGCGTGCCGGACACGCGGATCATCTGGCCGCCGCGCACCGCGCGCAGCCGCACGGTCGCGGTCAGGCTGCCGATCTCCTCCAACTCCAGCCGCTCGGCGAGCGCGCGCCGCTCCGCCTCCGTCGCCTCGATGGTCTCGGTCACGTCTGCGCGCCGCACGGCGTCGGCATTGACGATTCGCGAGAATTCAGGGGCCGGCATGGCGCGGTTCTCAGGGCTCATGGCGAAAGACTTTCTGATCGGAAAACAGCGGCGGGCGACCGGGCGCCCCATTCCTTCTGTCACATGCAGCCGCGGACGGCGAAAGGCAAGCCCTCAGACGCCGCGCGGACACGGCATCCACATGGATCCATATAGATATAGAGTGCAGCCATCATGCCGGCACCGGAGCGAAGCGGGCCTCGCCCCGCAGCAGCGTCTCCAATGCGAGCGCATCGAGCGTCGCCGCCGACGCGCGGACATAGGCGGCCATCGCGGCGAGCGCGCCGTCCGGCACCGGGTCGACCGTGCCGTACAGGTTGTTGTCGAGCGCGACCTCCAGCCTCCGGTCGCCGGTTTCGGCCAGCGCCTCGTCATAGGCGCGGATGCGGCCGGCCATGCCGCGGGCCATGGTCTTGACCCGGCGGGCGATGCCGCTGTCGCCGGCCCCCATCTCCATCAGCGACTTCTCGAAATCGTCGACCATGGTTTCGTAGAGGCGCCGGGACAGCGCGGCCGCCTCGCCCCCCTGCCCCTTCAGCCGGCGCATGACCAGGAACAGATGCAGGGCCATCATCTCGAACCGGCCGTCCAGCGTATCGGGCACGCCGAGCACACGATAGAAGCCAGGTTCGCGGGCCTGGCCGACCACCGCGGTGAACAGGCCGGCGACCGCCGCGGCGATGCCGGCCGACCCGCCGCCACCGATACCGCTCCCAATCCCCAGGCGGCCCATCAGCCGGCCGATGATGCTGTCCGACACGAACGGATCCCCTCTCCCGACTCGGAGTCTCGTTGACAGGGCGAAGCGCCCGGTGCGATTGTCCGGAATTGCGTGGACGGTCGTCCGCTGCCGGCGCCGTCCGCCCCGCCGGCTCCATCATAGCCCGAGCACCATGACCAGATCGAACTTTTCCGCTCTCCGCACCGCCCTGCTGGGCAGCGCCCTGCTCGCCGCCACCGCAGCGGCCGGCTGCTCGCCCACCGTCGCCACCCGCGGCAACCTGACGGACCCGGAACTGGTGGCCGAACTGCAGCCCGGCCAGAGCCGCCGCGACGATGTCGCCGCTGTGCTGGGCACGCCGACCTCGGTGGGCACCTTCGATCCGAATGTCTGGTACTATATCGGGCAGAAGACCGAGAAAACCGCCTTCTTCGAGCCGGAAGTGACCGAGCGCCGAGTCGTCATCGCCCATTTCGACGATGCCGGCATCCTGCGCCAGCTCAAGACGCTGGATAAGTCGAACGGCAAGGACATCGACCTTGTCGAACGCACGACGCCCACCTCGGGCCGCGAGATGGGCTTCCTCGAGCAGATGATGGGCAACGTCGGCCGCTTCTCCGCCAAGGACGCCAAGGGCAAAGGCCCGGGCAGCTGATCGGACCGGCTTCGGTGAGTACTGCCGAAACCGACCTGCGCCATATGCTGGCCGCCCTGTCGCTCGCCGCGCGCGGGCTGGGGCGGACCTGGCCCAATCCGGCGGTCGGCTGCGTGCTGGTCCGCGACGGTTCCGTGATCGGCCGCGGCTGGACCCAGCCGGGTGGCCGTCCCCATGCGGAGACGGAGGCGCTGGCCCATGCCCGCGCCCTCTCCGGCGGGGCGGCGGGCGCAACCGCCTATGTCACGCTGGAACCCTGCAACCATTACGGCAAGACACCGCCCTGCGCCCTGGCCCTGGTCGAGGCGAAGGTGGCGCGCGTGGTCGTCGCCTGCGGGGACCCTGACCCGCGGGTCGCCGGCGGCGGGCTGGCCCGGCTGCGCGACGCCGGCATCGCCGTCACCATCGGCCTGTGCGAGGCGGAGGCACTGGCCCTCAACGAGGGCTTCTTCAACCGCATCACGCTGGGCCGCCCACTGGTCACCTGCAAGGTCGCCAGCACGCTGGACGGCCGCATCGCCACCCGCAGCGGCGAGTCGCAATGGATCACCGGCCCGACCGCGCGGGCCTGGGGCCATCGGCTGCGCGCCAGCCATGACGCCATCCTGGTCGGCATCGGTACCGCGCTGGCCGACGACCCCGAGTTGACCTGCCGCCTGCCCGGCCTCGAAGACCGCAGCCCGGTGCGCGTGGTGGTCGACAGCGGCCTGCGCCTGTCCCCGACCGCTAAGCTCGCCACCGGTGCCCGTCGCATTCCGACCTGGGTCGTCACCCGCTCCGCCCCCGATGCCGCCCGCGCCGAAGCACTCGAAGCCCTCGGAGTGGAGGTGATCCAGGCCGCCGCCGGTCCGGACGGCCGCGTCGATCCTGCCGCCGCCCTCGCCGCGCTGGCGTCCCGCGGCCTGACCCGCGTTCTGGTCGAAGGCGGCGCCACGCTGGCCGGCGCGCTGTTCGGCGCCGGGCTGGTCGACCGGCTGGAATGGTTCCGCGCCGCGTCGCTGATCGGCGGCGACGGGCTGCCGGCGGTCGCCGGCTTCGGTGTCGAGGCGCTGGCAGCCATGGCCCGGTTCGAACGCACCGCCGTCCGTGCCGCCGGGGCCGACCTCGCCGAAGGCTACCGCCGGGTCGAAAGCTACCGCCGGGTCGCACCGGCGGAAACGGCCTGACCGGATATGTTTGGCCGACGCAACAGACCGTTGCGTCCCACGCGGCATCGCGCGCGCTTCCCCTGGCCGTGAAACCTGCTAAATTCGCCGCATGTTCACCGGAATCATCACCGATGTCGGGCGCGTCCGGGCCGTAGAGCGGCAGGGCGACACCCGGTTCACCATCGAGACCGCCTTCGACACGGAGACGATCGCGATCGGGGCGTCCATCGCCCATAACGGCGTCTGCCTGACGGTCATCGAAAAGGGACCAGGGGTCTACGTCATCCAGGCGTCAGGGGAGACCCTGTCGAAAACGACGCTCGGCGGCTGGGAGCCCGGCACTCGGATCAACCTGGAACGCGCGCTGAAGGTCGGCGACGAGCTGGGCGGCCACATCGTGTCCGGCCATGTCGACGGCGTCGGCCGGCTGCTGTCGATCCGCCCCGACGGCGAGTCGCTGCGCCTGACCTTCGAGGCGCCGGACAACCTCGCCAGATACATCGCCTCCAAGGGCTCCGTCGCCATCGACGGCGTGTCGCTGACCGTCAACGAGGTCGACGGCAACCGCTTCGGCGTCAACATCATCCCCCACACCCAGACCGCCACCACCTTCGGCGGGCTGAAGGAGGGCGATGCGGTCAATCTCGAAATCGATATGCTGGCGCGCTACGTCGCCCGGCTCGCGGGGCAGGAATGACGTCCGAGTTTCACAACTACCTGTCGACCGCCGAAGAGATCATCGAAGAGGCGCGTCAGGGCAGGATGTTCATCCTGGTCGACGACGAGGACCGGGAGAACGAGGGCGATCTGGTGATCCCCGCCTCCTGCGCCACGCCGGAAGCGGTGAACTTCATGGCCAAGCATGGGCGCGGCCTGATCTGCCTCACCATGGACCGGCCGAACATCGAACGGCTGCGCCTGCCGCTGATGGCGCAGCAGAACGCCTCGCGCCACCAGACCGCCTTCACGGTGTCCATCGAGGCGCGCGAGGGCGTCACCACCGGCATCTCCGCCGCCGACCGCGCCCGCACCATCGCGGTCGCCATCGACCCGGCGTCGGGTCCGCAGGATCTCGCCACCCCCGGGCACATCTTCCCGCTGCTGGCGCGCGAGGGCGGCGTGCTGGTGCGCGCCGGCCATACCGAGGCCTCGGTCGACATCGCCCGGCTGTCCGGCCATTCCTCGTCGGCGGTGATCTGCGAGATCATGAACGACGACGGCACCATGGCCCGCCTGCCGGACCTGGTGCAGTTCGCCCAGTTCCACGGGCTGAAGGTGGGCACCATCGCCGACCTGATCGCCTACCGCCGCCGCACCGAGACCATCGTCGAGCAGGTGCTGGCCGGCAATCTCGACAGCAGCTACGGCGGTCGTTTCCAGAGCTACGTCTACATCAACAAGATCCAGTACGCCGAACACATCGCGCTGGTGCGGGGCGACATCTCCGGCGACGAGCCGGTGCTGGTGCGCATGCATGCCCAGTCGGTGCTGGACGACGTGCTGGGCGACCGCAACTCCGGCCGCGGCAACGACCTCCATGCCTCGATGGAACTGATCGCCAGGGAAGGCCGCGGTGTCGTCGTGCTGCTGCGCGAGCCGAACCCGAACGGCCTGTCCACCGTCCTGAAGGCCCGGCTGGAAGGCCAGGCCAGCAGCGCGCCGGAACTGCGCGATTATGGCATCGGCGCGCAGATCCTGCTGGATCTGGGTGTGCGCAAGATGGTCCTGCTGTCCAACCGCAAGAAGCCGATCATCGGGCTGGAGGGCTACGGCCTGACCGTGGTCGGCCATCGTGCGATCACGCCGGGCGCCGCCGATCCCGGTGACGACTGAGGGTTACGACTGAGGACAAGACCGCCGCCGGATGACCGACACGCCCCACATCATGGTCGTGGACGCCCGCGTCCATGAGGACATCGCCGAGGAGCTGGTGCGTGGCGCCGTCGCGGAGCTCGACCGCGCCGGGGCCACGCACATCCGTTATGGCGTGCCCGGCTGCCTGGAGCTTCCGGCGGCGATCATGTACGCCATCCGCTCGATGGATTTCTTCACCGCCCGCAAGCGCTTCGACGGCTATGTCGCGCTGGGCTGCGTGATCCGGGGCGAGACGACACGGTACGACACGATCTGTGCCGAAAGCGCCCGCGGCTTGCAGGATCTGGCGCTGCGCTACAGCCTGGCGGTCGGAAACGGCATCCTGAATGTGGAAAATCGCGAGCAGGCCTGGGCGCGGGCCACCGTCGGATCGGTCAATATGGGGGGGCGCGCCGCGCGGGCCTGTCTTGACATGATTGACCTGAAGCGCAAATTCCGCCTCTATCCGCGCTGATCCCGGCATCTCCCCTTTTTTAGCGACTGCATGACCATGAGCAACGACGACGCGGGCAGCCCCGTGACACCCGAACGCGCCCCCGGCGAATCCAAGGGCGGGAAAAGCAAGTCCCGCAAGAACAAGACCGGCGGCGGCTCGGCCAAGGCCCGCCGCAAGGCTGCCCGTCTGGCCGCGGCCCAGGCGCTCTACCAGATCGACCTCGCCCAGGCGCCGGTCGAGAATGTCGTCGGCGAGTTCGTTGCCCACCGGCTGGGCGAGGAGATCGACGGCGCCAAGTTCGTCTCCGGCGACCCGCAGCTGTTCGCCGACATCGTCCGCGGCGCCACTCACCGCCGGGCCGAGGTCGACGGGGTTCTGGGCGCCGCGCTCGACCCGCGCTTCCCGATCGAGCGGCTGGAGCTGCTGCTGCGCGCCATCCTGCGGGCCGGCGCCTATGAGATCGCGGTCCATCTCGACACCCACCCGCGCATCCTGATCAGCGAGTATGTCGATGTCGCCCGCGCCTTCTTCTCCGGCCGCGAGCCGGCGATGGTGAACGGCGTCCTCGATCATGTGGCCCGCGCGCTGCGCGCCGACGACCTCGCCAAGCCCGACCCCGACCGCAGCCCGGCCGACGAGTGAGCCGGGAGCCCTCTCCCCACCAGGGAGAGGAGCAACAGGCGTCCCCACCAAGAGCACGCCCAAGACCATGGCCACCAGCACCACCGGCGAGTTCGGCCGCATAGCCCGCTTCTTCAAGCCGCTCGCCGCCGGTTTCGCCGGGGCCCGCGGCCTGCGGGACGATGCCGCCGTGTTCGGCGTGCCGGAGGGGCGGGAACTGGTGGTCACCACCGATGCCATGGTCGCAGGCGTCCATTTCTTCCCCGACGACGCGCCCGGCGACATCGCCGCCAAGCTGATGCGCAGCAACCTGTCCGACCTCGCCGCCATGGGGGCGGAGCCACTGGCCTACACGCTGGTGACCGCCCTGCCCCGCGGGCTGCCGGACTCCTGGCTGGAGGCGTTCGCCGCCGGCCTGGGCGCGGATCAGCAACAGTTCGGGATCGCGCTGGCCGGGGGCGATTCGGTGTCGACCACGGGTCCGGTCACCCTGTCGGTGACCGCCTTCGGGCTGGTGCCGGCAGGCCGGGCCCTGCCGCGCTGGGGCGGGCGACCGGGCGACCGGGTCTTCGTCACCGGAACCATCGGCGACGCCGCGCTGGGGCTCGAGATCGCCTATGGCCGGCTCGACCTGCCGGACGAGGAAGCCAGCGGCCATCTGTTGCGCCGCCTGCGCCGGCCGGACCCGCGCACCGGCATCGGCCCCCGCCTGATCGGGCTGGCCGGCGGCGCGCTCGACGTGTCGGACGGTCTGGTCGCCGATCTGGGCCATCTGTGCGAGGAGTCGGGCTGCGCCGCCCTCCTGCAGGCCGATGCGGTCCCGCTGTCGGACGCCGCCCGCGGGGCCATTGGCGGCGACCCGGCCCGGCTGGCGCTGGCGATCACCGGTGGCGACGATTACGAACTGCTGTTCAGCGCGCCCGAATCGGCGCGGGACGCCCTCGCCGCCCTGTCGGCCGCCGGCGGCGTCGCCATCACCGAGATCGGCTTGCTCCTCCCAGGGGAGGCCGGCGCCGTCACCGTCCTCGACGGCACGGGCACGGCCCTGCCGCTGACCCGCCGCGGCTGGGACCATTTCTGACCCCGCTTGCGCCTTTGCCATCGGTCCCTATGACACCTTAAGACAATGGAAAGCATCCGCGTCGCAGGGTGCGGCTTGGTGTTTTGCGAAGGTGTGCTGCGGTGGTCAAGGCCCTGATCGTGCTCGTGCTGGGCATCGTGCTGCTGGGCGGCGCCAGCGTCGGCGGCTGGTTCGCCTATCAGAAATACTATGTAGACCGGCAGGACGAGCCGAAGAAGGTCGAACCGCCGCCCAAGCCGCCCACCGCATTCGTCCGGCTGCCGCCGTTGGTGGTGCCGATGATCGGCCCGTCCCGAGTCGAGCAGTTCGTGACCGTCGTGGTGGCGGTCGAGGTGGTTCTGGAAAAGCAACCGATGGTCCAGGCCAACCAGCCGCGCCTGACCGATGCCTTTCTGACCGCGCTCTATGGCGGCATCGCCGACCAGTCGATCCTGAAAGGAGCATTGGTCAATATTCCTGCCGTAAAGGCCAAATTGGTGGAGGCTGCCGGCAAAATCGTGGGCAAGGATGCGGTGCAGGACGTTCTTGTCCAGGCGGTTACGCAGCGCAATCTCTGAACGCTTCTCCCCCCACACGCATTCGGCACCCATTGTGCGGTGCAGAAGCGCAGCGGTACCGACAAAGGTCAGTACCACCCCTGGCCATTTCGCCGCGCTGCCATTGACGGTGCGGCGGTTGCAAAGCGCTGCCGCGGGGGGCATGCTTTTTCCGACAATACTTGCGCCCGACTACTCCCTCTCTTCGCAGACATCGGGAGACAGCCTTTCCGGGGCGCGACCTTAAAATCAAACGGGGGATGCGATGGCTTTAGCGTTCATCGTCATCATCGCCGCCGGCCTGCTTGCGCTGGCCTACGGTTTTCGCACCGGAAAAGAAGTCATGGCCGCATCGCCGGGATCCGAACGGATGCAGGCCATCGCCGCCGCGGTGCAGGAGGGGGCGCGTGCCTATCTGAACCGCCAATACACCACCATCGCCATCGCCGGATCCGTGCTGCTGGTCATCCTGTGGGCGACTCTCGGCTTTCCGGTCGCGCTGGGCTTCCTGATCGGCGCCGTGCTGTCGGGCAGCGCCGGCTACATCGGCATGAACGTGTCGGTCCGCGCCAACGTCCGCACGGCGGAGGCGGCGACCCGCGGGCTGGCGCCGGCGCTTGACATCGCCTTCAAGTCGGGCGCCATCACCGGCATGCTGGTGGTCGGGCTGGGGCTGCTGGGAGTCGGCGGCTATTTCGGCGTCCTTACCCTGATCTACCGCGTCAACGACCCGGTGGAGGTGCGCACCGTGCTGGAGGCGCTGGTCGCGCTCAGCTTCGGCGCCTCGCTGATCTCGATCTTCGCGCGGCTGGGCGGCGGCATCTTCACCAAGGGGGCCGACGTCGGCGCCGATCTCGTCGGCAAGGTCGAGGCCGGTATTCCGGAGGACGACCCGCGCAACCCGGCGGTCATCGCCGACAATGTCGGCGACAATGTCGGCGACTGTGCCGGCATGGCCGCCGACCTGTTCGAAACCTACGCCGTCACCATCGTCGCCACCATGCTGTTGGCGGCGATTTTCTTTTCCGGCGGGGTTTTGCGGCTGATGCTGGTCTATCCGCTGCTGATCGGCGCGGTCTGCATCCTGGCCTCGGTCGCCGGCACCTTCGCGGTGAAGCTGGGCGCCGACAACGCCATCATGAAGGCGCTCTACAAGGGGCTGGCGGTGGCGGCCGGGTTGTCGCTGGTGCTGATCCTGATCGTCACCGCGATCCTGTTCGGCTTCACCCGCGCCATCGTCATGGCCGACGGCACGGCGATCACCGGGTTCAACCTGATCGTCTCCGCCCTGGTCGGGCTGGGCGTCACCGGCCTGCTGGTCTGGATCACCGAGTACTACACCTCGACCGCCTTCCGGCCGGTGCGCAGCGTCGCCAAGGCGTCGGAGACCGGACACGGCACCAACGTCATCCAGGGGCTGGCGGTGTCGATGGAATCGACCGCCCTGCCGGTGATCGTGATCTGTGCCGGCATCCTGATCGCCCATGGCCAGGCCGGAGTCTTCGGCATCGGCATCGCCGCGACGACGATGCTGGCGCTGGCCGGCATGGTGGTGGCGCTCGACGCCTATGGGCCGGTCACCGACAATGCCGGCGGCATCGCCGAGATGGCAGACATGCCCGCCAACATCCGCGTCACCACCGATGCGCTGGACGCCGTCGGCAACACCACCAAGGCGGTGACCAAGGGCTATGCAATCGGCTCGGCCGGGCTGGCGGCGCTGGTGCTGTTCGCGGCCTATGTCCAGGATCTCGGCCACTATTTCCCCAACGTACCCGTCGAGTTCCGGCTGAACGACCCCTATGTCGTGGTCGGGCTGCTGGTGGGCGGGCTGCTGCCCTACCTGTTCGGCGCCATGGGCATGACAGCGGTCGGCCGTGCCGCCGGATCGGTGGTGGTCGAGGTGCGGCGCCAGTTCCGCGAGATCCCCGGCATCATGGAGGGAACCGCCAAGCCGGACTACGGCCGTGCCGTCGACATGCTGACCCGGGCCGCGATCAAGGAGATGATCATACCGTCCCTGCTGCCGGTGCTGGCCCCGGTGGTGCTGTACATGGTCATCGCCGCCATCGGCGGGCAGGCCGCCGGCTTCGCCGCACTCGGCGCCATGCTGCTCGGCACCATCGTCACCGGCATCTTCGTCGCCATCTCGATGACCTCGGGCGGCGGCGCCTGGGACAATGCAAAGAAATACATCGAGGAGGGCAACCACGGCGGCAAGGGGTCCGACGCCCACAAGGCGGCGGTGACCGGCGACACCGTCGGCGACCCCTACAAGGACACCGCCGGCCCGGCGGTAAACCCGATGATCAAGATCACCAACATCGTGGCGATCCTGCTGCTGGCGATCCTGGCGCAGTATGGATGAAAGGTTGGGGCGGGGAGCATAGCGAATTCAGCTGCTGCCCCCGCCCCAATGGAACTTACACCCCCGGCGAAGCCTCCGGAGCCAGCTGCTCCACGAACTCGTTGAAGTCCGAGGCTTCGCGGAAGTCCTTGTAGACCGAGGCGTAGCGGATATACGCGACCTGATCCAGGGTCTGCAGGGCCTCCATGATCTTCTCGCCGATCTGCTTCGACGGGATCTCGCTCTCGCCGGAGGATTCGAGCTGGCGGACCAGGCTGTTCACCACCCGGTCGATGCGGTCGCCGTCGATCGGGCGCTTGCGCAGCGCGATCCGCATCGACCGCAGCAGCTTCTCGCGGTCGAAGGGTTCGCGCTGGCCGTTGCTCTTCACCACCGTCAGCTCGCGCAGCTGGACGCGTTCGAAGGTGGTGAAGCGGGCGCTGCAGCTCGGGCAGAAGCGCCGCCGGCGGATCGCCGAGTTGTCCTCCGTCGGGCGCGAGTCCTTGACCTGGGTGTCCTCGTTTCCGCAGAACGGGCAGCGCATCTCGTGGTTTCCCCGTGGATTACAGCGTGGGCGATCACAGTGTCGGGTAGATCGGGAACTGACGGCACAGGCCGCGGACACGCTCGCGCATCGCCGCCTCGACCGCCGTGTTGTCGCCGGAGTTGCTGGCGGCCAGCCCGTCCAGCGTCTCCACGATCATCTCGCCGACCTGTTTGAACTCGGCAACGCCGAAACCGCGGGTGGTCGCCGCCGGGCTGCCCAGACGGACGCCCGAGGTGATCATCGGCTTCTGCGGATCGAACGGCACGCCGTTCTTGTTGCAGGTCATGCCGGCATGCTCCAGGCTGGCTTCCGCCGCCTTGCCGGTCAGGTTCTTCGGCCGCAGGTCGACCAGCACGATGTGGCTGTCGGTGCCGCCCGACACGATGTCCAGCCCGCCGTCGATCAGCGTCTTCGCCAGCACCTGGGCGTTGTCGACCACCGCCTGGGCATAGGTCTTGAACTCCGGACGCAGCGCCTCGGCGAAGGCCACCGCCTTGGCGGCGATGACATGCATCAGCGGGCCGCCCTGGAGGCCGGGGAACACCGCCGAGTTGATCTTCTTGGCGATGTCTTCCCGGTTGGTCAGCACCATGCCGCCGCGCGGGCCGCGCAGCGTCTTGTGGGTGGTGGTGGTGGCGACGTCGGCATAGGGGAAGGGGTTCGGGTAGACGCCGCCGGCGATCAGGCCGGCATAGTGGGCGATGTCCACCATGAAGTAGGCGCCGACCTCGTCCGCGATGGCGCGGAAGCGCTGATAGTCGAGCACGCGCGGATAGGCGGAGCCGCCGGCGATGATCAGCTTCGGCTTGTGCTCGCGCGCCAGCGCCTCGACCTGATCGAAGTCGATCAGGTGGTCGTCCTTGCGCACGCCGTACTGAACGGCCTTGAACCACTTGCCCGACATGTTGGGCGCGGCGCCATGGGTCAGGTGGCCGCCCGCGGCCAGCGACATGCCGAGCACGCAGTCGCCCGGCTGCAGCAGGGCCAGCATCACCGCCTGGTTGGCCTGGGAGCCGGAGTTGGGCTGCACGTTGGCGAAGTCGCAGCCGAACAGCTTGCAGGCGCGCTCGATCGCCAGCGTCTCGGCGACGTCGACGAACTCGCAGCCGCCGTAGTAACGCTTGCCCGGATAGCCTTCGGCATACTTGTTGGTGAGGACGGAGCCCTGCGCCTCCAGCACCGCCTGCGAGACGATGTTCTCGGACGCGATCAGTTCGATCTGCTCCTGCTGGCGCACCAGCTCGTCGCGCACCGCGCGGGCCAGTTCGGGATCGGTCTCGGCGAGCGAGGCGGCGAAGAAGCGGCCGATCTCGGCGGCGTTGGTGGTGGTCATGGCGGGAGGCTCCTCATCGAAGGCATGAAGCGGTCCGGCAAGGATCGGACAGGTCGCTCCAAACGGGTCGTACCGGGATCTTTCGCGCCCCGGTTGCGGGCCTTGCGGCCGAGTTCGTCAGGTTCGCGGACGGGCTTCAGCCCATCCCGGCAAAATGGGCGTCAGCCCATCTTGGCGATGCGGCGGCTGTGGCGCTCGCCGCCTTCGAAGCCGGCTTTCAGGAAGACCTCGACGCAGTCCTTGGCGATCTCCGGACCGACGATGCGGGCGCCCAGCGCGATCACGTTGGCGTCGTTGTGCTCGCGCGACAGGCGCGCGGTCGTGACGTCGTGGACCAGCGCGGCGCGGATGCCGGGATGGCGGTTGGCGGCGATGCTGATGCCGATGCCGCTGCCGCAGATCAGCACGCCGCGCTGCGCCCGGCCGTCGGTGACGGCAGCGGCCAGGGCCGCGGCGAAGTCCGGGTAATCCACCGAGGCCGGACCGTCGGTACCGAGATCGAGGACGGTGTAGCCGGCACCTTCAAGTTGCCGGGCGATCTGAGCCTTCAGCTCATAGCCGGCGTGGTCGGAGGCGAGCGCTACGGTGCGGACGGTCATGACGGCGGAAACTCCGGTGCGTGCAGTACGGATACGGTAACGGATGCTGCGGCAAAAGACGCCGGAACCCTACCAGATGTCGATGCGAACCGCCACTGCCACACCATGACATGGATGCATGGCAATGTTGGGAATGACGAGGCCGGGAACGGCGGTGACCCCCGGGCCGATTACGCTCTTCCCCTCCCGGCATCCCCGATGCCACAGCACCACGCCCCTGCTTCTGTCACGGCTCCTGCCCCGACATCACGAAAGTTTAGACACGGATTTCACCTCTTCGTTGTCGAGCTGGCCAAACAAGGGAGATAGCCGATTCGTTATAGGACGAGGCAATCGGCCAATTGCCGCACCGGGGTCGGCGGAAAATCCAAAGCCGGGTCTTACTAGACAGCCCTTAAAGGCGCGGCACAGCCACAACCGGCGGACGGTTTTCAGCGAAGGCTGATTTATGCCGTATTCCTTTGTTCTGATCGACAAGAGCAACTAATTTGCCGCTTGCCGAATTTATATTGACACCCAAATCACGGTATGCAACTTGGTTCCTACGGACAAATGAAAAACCAGGACACAGTGCAATGAGCGACCAGCTTCGCGCCGATGTACCGGACAATGCGCTGCTGCGGATGACCGCCGACATCGTATCGGCGTATGTCAGCAAGAACGTATTGCCTGCTCAGCAAATCCCCGACGTGATCAATACGGTCTATTCGTCGCTGACCGGCCTGAATGGTCAGCCGCGTGAAATCGCGGCGGAGCCGCTGAAGCCTGCCGTTCCGATTCGAAAGTCGGTCACGCCGGAATACATCGTCTGCCTGGAAGACGGTAAGAAGCTGAAGATGCTGAAACGGCACCTTCGCTCGACCTACAACATGTCGCCGGACGAATATCGGGTCCGTTGGGGACTTCCGCCCGATTATCCGATGGTTGCACCGAATTATGCCGCGCAGCGTTCGGAATTCGCCAAGCGCATCGGCCTGGGCCGCAGTTCCGGCCGCCAGACCCGCCGCAAGGCCGGCTGACTCCGCATCGTCCGTATGCAACGCGGGCCGGTTCCCCTGGGAACGCGGCCCGCGCGCGTGTCCGGCCCAGCCGACCGAGCCGTACTGGATTCACGGAGCTCGCGTCGGATCGATCGAAGGCGGGATCGCTTCCACCTGACCGGCGGCCTCAGTTGGCACAGCCCTTGCGGCCGGAAAGGCGGCAGTTGAAGCGCTCGACATTGCGGCCCAACTCCCGCCCGGTCGCCATATTCTCGTCATTCAGGCAGGTCAGGTAGGCCATAGACTTGTCGACATAGTCCTTCACCTCGCCTTGGCAGGACGACATCCTGTCGGCGCTGAAAAAGGTGGACGGATCGTCCATGCACAACGGCACGCCCGGCTTAAGGCACCCCGCAACCGTTGCGGCCGGCTGGGTTTCGGCGGCATTCGCCGGGGCGGCCGGCTTGTCGCCCGGCCGCCCCCCGCCGGCATGGCTCTGCGACGTCTGGTTGGCGGCGGAGGCCGGCCGGGACGCCGCCTGGGATGCCAGCAGGGTAGCGGCCAGCACCGCCGATATCACCGACACCCGCAGGAAAGCCGTCACACGAGCCATCGCCCCGATCCTCCGCTGTTTCGTTCTTCCAGCCGAACGGCGCCGGACGAGCGCCCTTCATAAGCGCCGTTCGTTCAGCGAAGGGCGGTTCTACAAGCGTTACACCCCCTGCGCCAGTGTCAACGGGCAGGCATAGGTCTACTGTCCGGGGCGAGCGGTTCGCTCTACGACCGGCGGTTCGGCACTGGGCAGTCACACCCGGCCTCCACCGTCGGCGTGGGCATGCCGGCGCTCACCATCAGCAAAAGCCAGACTTCGATCCGCGCCGCCGGGCTCTGCCCGACGGCGCGTTTTCTTAGATCGGATCAAAAGCGGCATCGATTTGAAGCGTGAATCCGATCGCCAAACGAAGCTGCAACGGACGCAGTCAACGCCCGCCGCCCAATCCCTACCTGCCCGGCGCCGGCTTGCCCGGTCCAGGCTTGCTCTGCACGAAGCGCAGCTTGTTGATCGCGGTGCGCTTCAGCAGTTCCAGACTGCCGGTCGCAGGGCCGGCCACCGTCACCTCCACGCCGGTCTTGGCGTCGATGGCGACCACCTTCAGGTAGCTGCCCACCCGCTGGAACTCGAACAGGACCTCGCCGTTCCCGCCTGCCGCCGTCATATGCCCCTCCTTTGCCCGAAGGCCAGCTCCGTTCGAGACCGCAACACCCGGCCATCGTTCCTGTTGTCCACGCTGCCAAGTCGGCGCGCCGGAGCCCCGCTCCGCAAACATCCACAGCGACGAAGGACCACACCCATGGCCGCCAAGACGATGCAGGATCTGCTGATCGAGGATCTTCGCGACATCTACCACGCCGAGAAGCAGATCGCGAAGGCCCTGCCCAAAATGGCGAAGGCCGCCAAGTCCGACCAGCTGCGCCAGGCGTTCGAAGCCCATCTGGAACAGACCAATGGTCAGATCGAGCGGCTGCAGCAGATTTTCGAGGAGTTGGACACCCGGGCACGCGGCAAGCATTGCGACGCGATGGAAGGGCTGATCAGCGAGGCCCAGGAAATCCTGGAGATGGGGCTGGCCCCCGAGGTGCAGGATGCCGCACTGATCGCCGCCGCCCAGAAGGTGGAGCATTACGAGATCGCCAGCTACGGCACGCTGCATGCCTACGCCACCGCCTGCGGCCTCGACAGGGTCGCCCAACTGCTGGACGAAACGCTGCAGGAGGAGAAGGATACCGACATGCTGCTGAACAAGCTCGCCATCGGCGACGTCAACAAGAAGGCACTGGCCGCCGGCGGGAAGAAGGCCGCCTGACCTGCGGCAAACCCTGACTTGACGCCCCTGGGCCGTCGAACGGCCCAGGGCGCGGTTGCAACCGCCGCATCGGACCGGTAGGCTCCATCCTTCCGGTCCTTTGCGGTGTCCTGCCATGCGCGGCTTTCTGCCTGCCCCGATTCTTGCCCTGCTCCTGATGCTTTCGGCGGCGGCACTCCATCCCGCCACCGCATCGGAAGGGGCGCCGGGCGCCCTGCCGCCGTCGGTGCGCATCAAACCGCTGATGGTGCCGGTGGTGAATGGCGGCCGGATCGAGAAATACACCCAGGTCGAAGTGAACCTGGAGATCGGCGACGCCCTGCGTCTGGGCGAGGTGCAGCTCAGCATTCCCCGCCTGCACGACGCCATCCTGACCGCCATCTACACCGGCATCGACGAAGGGTGGATCGTCCGCGGCAACATCGCCAACGTCCCGGCGCTGCGCCGCCGCATCGGCGAATCGGTGGTCGCCATGTTCGGCAAGGATGTCGTCACCCGCATCCTGATCACGCCGATCGCGCGCCAGTCTTCGCTGCAATAGGCCTGGATCGAGGATCGGACGCATGGCACTCGTCTATGTCGCGCGCAGCGCCGCCCTGACCAAATGGGCTTCCGACGTCGGGCAGGGCAAGCAGATCTTCAAGCTGGCCGTCGCCGGGAACGAGGCGGAGGCCAAGGCCGCGATCGCCGCCGGCTGGGGCGGCGAGACCGATTGGAAGCTGATCCAGTCCAAGGAGGTCGAGGGGCTGGACGAGGAGACCGCGGTCGCCCGGCTCACCCGGCGGGAGAAGGTGATCGATCCCACCTATTACCCCCGCCTGAAAGGGGCCGCCGGCGTGTTCCGCATCACGCTGACCAATGTGCAGAACGCGTTGCTGGTCGCCAAGGCAATGACGGCCGACGAGCCGCTGACTGACGTCAAGGTCAAGCCGAAGGACATCGCCGACTACATGATCCGCAACGCCATCGCCTGACGGCGGGCTGAGGGGGGGCGCTCTGTCCGCTCCGTGTCGAAGCGGAGCCGGACATCCCGCTCCGTCCCTGCCGGGTGTCTTGCCGTTTCGAACCTCCCCTGCCACAGCCCCCTCATCCAACGGTGCCGCATGCCCGTACTGCCGATCCGCCGCCGTCCGTTCGACGCGCTGACCCTTCGCGAACTGCATGACCTGCTGGCCTTGCGCAGCCGCGTGTTCGTGGTGGAACAATCATCCCCCTATCCCGACATCGACGGCCGCGATCCCGGAGCGCTGCACCTGATCGCAACCGATGGCACCGGTGCCGTCGTCGGCTGCGCCCGCTGCCTCGACCCGGACGGCGACGCTCCCGACGCCCCGGTGTCCTTCGGCCGGCTGGCGGTCGATCCGTCGCAGCGCGCCACCGGACTGGGACGGGCGCTGGTCGCCGACTCCCTGGCCGTGCTGGCCGACTCCTGGCCCGACCGCGACGTCGTCATCGGCGCACAGCTGTACCTGGAGCGCTTCTACGGCGGCTTCGGCTTCCTGCGGGACAGCGAGGTCTATGACGACTTCGGAATACCTCACATCGACATGCGGTTGCGCCGCTGATTTCTGAAAGAACCCCTCTGGTATCCAAAGAGAAACGGACCACCTTCACTTGCATACCGTTGCATTGCAAGTGAAGACTCCTGCCATGATTGGCATAACCAGCGGCCTCCATTGGTTAGACTTTCGCCGGTCGTTCTATTCCTTATGTAACAGGCCACGGATTTCGGCATACGCGGAATTTTCGATGATCGAAATCGATTTCGCCACCGTATCTGAAGCGGTGTCCGATCGGGTCAGGCCCTGACCTTTTCGACCACCACCTCCGAGCGGGGCGATAGTCCGCGCGAACGTCAAGTCCATCCGGTCACATGAGGCGCATGAAGATGTCCTGGTTCACCAACCTTCGAATCGGCGGAAAGCTGCTGACGGCCTTTGCCGCGCTGATCGTCATCACAGGTGCGATCAGTGTCGGCAATTATGCCACCTTGTCCTCGATCCAAACCTCGATCGGCTGGACGCAGCACACATATCGCGTGCTCCAGACCACCGACGCGGCGATGACCGCGATGATCGACCAGGAAACCGGGTTGCGCGGCTATCTGCTCAGTGGCGACGAGGCCTTCCTCGAACCCTATCGCCGGGGCGGCCAGGCGTTCGACCGGGCGCTGGCCGAAGTAAAGGCGCTGACCGCCGACAATCCGCAGCAGCAGGCACGGCTGGAGCAGTTGCGCGGGCATGCCGCCACCTGGCGACAGACCGTCGCTGAAAAGGAAATCGCCCTGATGGCGAAGGCGGAAACGCGCGAGGAAGCCCGCATGATGGAAGCGGAGGCGCATGGCAAATCCTCGATGGACGGCATCCGGACGCTGGTTGTGCAGATCGAGGAGGCCGAACGCGCTTTGCTGTCGCTGCGCGACGCGGAACAGAAGGCCGCCTTCTCCACCGGCTATACCACAGCCATCGTCGGCGCCCTGCTGTCCCTCCTGATCGCCGTCGCCGCCGGCCTGCTGCTGCGCGGAGCCATCGCGGCGCCGATCCTCGCCATGACGACCGCGATGGGCCGGTTGGCCGGCGGCGACCGGTCGATCGAGGTTCCCGGCGTCGGCCGCAGGGACGAGATCGGCGCCATGGCCGAGGCCGTCGACGTCTTCAAGCGCAACGCCATCGAGGCAGATCGCCTCGCTGCCGAACAGCGCACCGAGGAGGAGGCGAAGGCACGCCGCGCCGCCCGCCTGGAAGAGCTGATGCGTGCCTTCGAAGGCAACGTCACCACCGTGGTACAGAACCTGTCGGGCGCGGCGACACAGATGCAGCAGTCGGCCGGCACGCTGAACGCCACCGCGGACGAAACCAACCGCCAGAGCACCACCGTGGCGTCGGCCGCCGAACAGGCGTCCGCCAACGTCCAGACCGTCGCCGCCGCCGCGGAAGAACTCTCCAGTTCGATCGCCGAGATCGGCCGTCAGGTCAGCCAGTCGACGCGCGTCGCCGAACAGGCGGTCAGCGGGGCGAACCGGGCCAGCGACGTCGTCTCCAGCCTTGCCGACGGGGCGCAGAAGATCGGCGAAGTGGTCGAGCTCATCAACGACATCGCCGCCCAGACCAACCTGCTGGCCCTGAACGCCACCATCGAGGCCGCCCGAGCCGGCGAAGCGGGCAAGGGATTCGCCGTTGTCGCCAGCGAGGTGAAGAGCCTCGCCAACCAGACCGCCAAGGCGACCGAGGGCATCACCGGCCAGATCGCCGCAATCCAGGGAGCCACCCGCGAGGCCGTTGCCGCCATCGGCGAGATCGGCCGCATCATCACCGAAATCAGCCAGATCTCGGCAACCATCGCGTCCGCGGTCGAACAGCAGAGCGCGGCGACCCAGGAAATCAGCCGCAACGTCCAGGAGGCGGCGCAGGGCACCCAGCAGGTGACCGGCAACATCGTCGGCGTCACCCGTGCCGCCGGCAACACCGGTCGAGCCGCCGGAGAGGTCCGCTCCGTGGCCGACCATCTGAGCACCGAATCCGCCCGCCTGCGCCAGGAGGTCGAGAGCTTCCTCGACGGGGTGAAGGCTGCGTGACGGTTGCTTTCGGGGGGCATCGCGGCGATGCCCCCTCGCATACCCGCAGGCATGCCCGCGGGCGTGCGCTGTCAGTGCGACAGCAGCAACGGCACCGGGCAGGTCCGCAGGACATGCCGCGTCCCGCTGCCGCGGTGCAGGAACGGGAAGCCGTAATGGCCGTGGGCACCCATCACCAGAACATCGGCACCGGTGTCCATGGTGCGGGCCAGCAGGGCGTCCATCGCGCCGATGTCGGTGACGGTGAAGTGGGTCTGCTCCGCCGTCACGCCGTGGAAGGCGAGATGGTCGAGCACCCCGACGCGCGGCGCCTCCGCCGTCGCGCCGGACGCCTGGGTCAGCACCGTTACCACCGTCACCTCGTCGGCCTTCTCCAGGATCGGCATGGCGTCCGACAGCGCACGGGCGGCCTCGCGCTCGGCATTCCAGGCCACTGCGACCCGCTTGCCGATCACCGGGAAGCGGCCGGCATAGGGAATGACCAGCACCGGACGGCCCGAGTTCAGCACCACCTGCTCGTTCAACTCCTCCGGCGCCGCGTGCGACCCGGCTTCGCGGTCATATTGGCCCAGCACCGTCAGGTCGGCGAAACGCGACCAGATGATCACCTCGCGGATGACGTGGTTGTATTCGCCGTGGGTCAGTCCGTGCCAATGGCCCTGCAGCCCGGCGGCGGCCAGCTTCTCCTTGAACAGCTCCTCGCTGCGGGCGGCGGCTTCGACCAGATGCTCGCTGGACCGGCGGGCGATCACGCTGGTGGCGTTGCGGTCGCCCTGGGCGAACAGGCCGCGCAGGAAGGCACCGTGGCGCTGCGCCAGCGCGATGGCGGCGTCCAGCCGCGCCTCGACATGCGGGCTGCTGTCGAGATGCACGAGGATGTGCTTGTAGGTCATGCGGGCTCTCCCGGTATGTGGGGCGATGTCTTGTGACGTCGGCCATTCTCCGCCAGCCGGATGACCGGACCCGCGGATTGTTTCATCTGCATCATGTTTGAGCACACGGCATCCGTCCAGCCTGCCGTCCGTGCAGCCTGCGGTGAAAGGTCGCAAGGGCAGGCCAGGCGCCCATGCGCACCGGCGCCGCACCGGTCAGGCGTCGCGGAAACGCCCGTAAGTGTAATGCGCTGCGCAGGCGCCCTCCGCCGACACCATGCAGGATCCCATGGGATTTTCCGGCGTGCAGACGGTGGCGAACAGCTTGCAGTCGACCGGCCGCTTCACCCCGCGCAGGATGGTGCCGCAGTCGCAGCCCTTGTGGTCGGGCACGCTGGCGCCGGCGATGGGGAAGCGCCGCTCGGCGTCGAAGGCGGCATAGGCCTCGCGCAGCATCAGGCCGCTGTGGGGGATGCTGCCCAGACCGCGCCATTCGAAGGACGGTCGCGTCTCGAAGATTTCCGCCACCATGGCCTGGGCCTTGCGGTTGCCGTCGGCGGTGACGGCGCGGGTGAACTGGTTCTCCACCTCCGCCCGCCCCTCGTTGATCTGGCGGACCAGCATCAGGATGGATTGCAGCACGTCCAGCGGCTCGAATCCGGAGATCACCACCGGCTTGCCATGCTCTGCCGCCGCCGGCGCATAGGCCTCGGACCCGATGACGACGGAGACATGGGCCGGCCCGACGAATCCGTCGAGCGAAAGCCCCTCCTCCGCCCCGGACAGGATGCCCTGGATGGCCGACGGGGTCAGGACATGGTTGCAGAAGACGGTGAAGTTGGTGAGCCCCTGTGCCGCCGCGGCACGCACCGCCAGGGCGGTGGGCGGAGTCGTCGTCTCGAAGCCGATGGCGAGGAACACCACCTGCCGGTCCGGATTTTCCGCCGCGATCCGCACCGCCGCGTCGGCCGACACCACCATGCGGACGTCCGCGCCCTGCGCCTTGGCCTTCAGCAGGCTGAGCCGGCCCGACCCCGGCACCCGCATCACGTCGCCATAGGTGCACAGCGTCACCTCCGGCCGGCGGGCCAGCGCGATGGCGTCGTCGATCCGCCCCACCGGCAGCACGCAGACCGGGCAGCCCGGCCCGTGGATCATCCGGACAGTGTCCGGCAGCAGGTCGGGGATGCCGTAGCGTGAGATGGCATGGGTATGGCCACCGCAGAATTCCATCAGATGGTAGGAGCGGTCCGGCCGCACCTCCCGCGCGATGGCTGCTGCGACGTTGCGGGCAAGGACCGGATCGCGGAACTCGTCGACATACTTCATGGGCGCTCCCTCTGGCCCGCCATTTCACCCGCAAGCCGGACCGTTCGCGTTGATACGGATCAAGACGAAAGCCGAAGCGCCGTCGCGCCCCTCCCCCCGCCGGGCGGGAGCATTGGAGCGCCCGCCCCTACGCCTCCACCGGCTCGGCGTCCTTCAGCCGCTCCCAGATCGCTTCGAACTCCGCATGCCGGCCGGCGAACAGGCCGATCAGGCGGGGGTCGAAATGGGCCTTCGGATCGAGGCGGTCATCGCCGTTCAGCAGGATGTCGACCGTCTTCTCGTGGCTGAAGGACGGCTTGTAGGGCCGGGCGCTGCGCAGGGCGTCGTAGCAGTCGGCGATGGCGACGATGCGGGCGGCGAGTGGGATTTCCTCGCCCTTGAGGCCGCGGGGATAGCCGGTGCCGGCCCATTGCTCGTGGTGGCACAGCGCGACCTCGGCCGCCATCTTCAGCCGGTCGGATGCGATCAGGATGTCGTGGCCGTAGACCGGGTGGCGCCGCATTTCCGCCATTTCGCGCTCGTCCAGCCGGCCCTTCTTGTGCAGCACGGCCTGGTCGACGCTCATTTTGCCGACATCGTGCAGGGCGGCCGAAAAGCGGATCTCCTTGCAGAAGGCGCGGCTGCAGCCGGCCCAGGTCGCCAGTGCGTAGGAATATTCGTTGACCCGCAGGATGTGGTTGCCGGTGTCCTCGTCATGCACCTCTGCGGCCCGGGCCAGCAGGTTGACCGACACCATGAAGGCGCGTTCCGTCTCTGCCTGCAGTTCGGCGACCCGGCGGCGCTCGCGGGTCAAGGCACGGTTGCGTTCGGTCAGCCGTTCCATCGTCGCGGTGCGCTCCAGGGCGCGGCCGACGATGTGGTTGACCGGGGCGATCATCTGCTCGTGCTCGGCCAGGAAGGTCAGCGGCCCGCTCTCCCCGCTCGACGGGTGCCTGTTGATCAGCTGGACGACGCCGATGGGTTGGTCGCGGAAGCCCTTCAGCGCGAACGCCATGATCGAGCGGGTGCGGAATCCGGTGCGCAGGTCGAAGGCCGGATTGAAGCGGTATGGCCGGTCGTCCGGAATGGCATAGGCATCGTCCAGCAGCAGGGTTTCGCCCGTGGTCGCGACATAGCCGACGATGGAGGTTTGGTCCACCGGCAGCGTGAAGACAGTCGAGCGGGCGCGGACCACGTCGTTCTGCACGCTGACGGCTTCCAGTTGCCGGCCCCGCCCCCGTCCATGCAGCATGAAGATCGTGCCGGCCTCCGCCCCCGTCACCTCGCGGCATTTGCGCAGCACGCGGGCGCTCAGCGCGCGAAGCGACTGGTTCGGCTCGCTTTCGATGAATTCCAGAAACTGGCCGACCAAACCCACAGCGCACTCCCCCACACCGATGCGCCAGAAGATTACTCCATATGCCGCAGTACGATGAAGGGGCAAGCAATGGCCGAGATCACCCAAAGATCACAAGTCACAGCCATCGCGAATCACGTCCATTGCGACTCACAGGGCCATCCAGCCGCCGGCCCACAGCCAGACCGCCGCCACCGCCATGGACAGCAGCGCCATCGGCACGCCGCAGCGGGCATGTTCGACGAAGCCCAGCCGCACCCCGGCCGCCGCCGCACGCTCCGCCACGATGATGTTGGCGAGGCTGCCCGGCAGCAGCAGGTTGCCGGCCAGCGTCGACAGCAACGCCAGCCCGTACAGCGCCCCCTCCGGCGGCGACGGCCAGGCGGCCAGCAGCAGGATCACCGCCGGGACGTTGCCGATGCTGTTGCTGCCGGCCAGCGCCAGCGGCAGCATCACCGCCAGCCGGTCGGGCAACCAGCCCGCGGCCTGCAGGTCGCCGACGAAGGCGGCCGGAATGCCGGTCAGCCCAAGCGCATGGTTGATGGCGAACAGGGCGGCGAACAGCACCAGCAGGTGCCAGTCGACCATGCCCAGCATGTCGCGGCTGGCCATACGGCGGCTGATCATCATCACCCCGGCCACCAGCAGCACCGAATGCTCCTGCGGGATGTCGCGCGTGAACAGCAGCAGAAGCGCCAGCGTCGCCGCCACCGCCTTGCCCAACTGCCAGCGGTCCAGCGTCACCGGCGCCACCTCCCCCATCCCGTCGGGCAGGCCGAACCGGCCGCGCCAGACCAGCAGGACGGTGACATAGACGATGACCATGGCCGCCAGCGCCGGGACGCCGCACACGGCCAGAAAGCGCCAGAAATCGAGATGCCCGACCTGCCCGATCAGGATGTTCTGCGGATTGCCGATCACCGTCGCCGCCGACCCGGCATTGGCCGCCCCCGCCAGCGCGATCAGGTAGGGCCGCGGGTCGAGCCGCCGGGCCTGCAACCCCAGGCACAGCATCGGCGTCATGGCGAAGACGACCACGTCGTTCGCCAGCACCGCCGACAATCCACCGGCGACCGCGACGATCACCGCCAGCAGCCGGGCCGGCGACCGTGCCGCCCGGGCCACGCGCAGGGCGCACCAGTCATAGAACCCGCTGCCGGCATATTGCGCCGACAGGATCATCAGCCCCAGCAGGATGAAGATCGTCGGGAAGTCGACCGCCTCCACCACCTGGCCGGTGTCGAGCGCGCCGGCCGCCAGCAGCAGGATCGCCGCGACCAGCGCGATGCCGGTGCGGTCGATGCGCAGGCCGGGGAAGCGCCCCAGGGCCATGCCCAGATAGGTCGCGGTGAACAGAAAGAGAATGGTGGCGGTCATGGATACCGGATCGCGGGGGGGAAGGCTCAGTCGAGCGAGATCGTCGTGCCCTCGCGCGCGGCGAAGCAACTCGGGAACTCCGCCTTGGCCGCGGCCTCGATCCGTTCCATGGTCGCGTCGTCGTGGTCGGGATCGTGGTGGAACAGGCCCAGCTTCTTCACATGGGCGGCGCGGGCGATGCGCACCGCCTCCATCCAGGTCGAATGGCCCCAGCCGACGCGCTGCGTCCATTCCTCGTCGGTGTAGGTCGAGTCGTAGAGCAGCAGATCGACGCCGTCGACCAGATTCAGGATGTTGCGGTCGGGCTGGTCCGGCACATGTTCGGTGTCGGTGACATAGGCGACCGCCCGGCCCTGATATTCGATCCGGTAGCCGGTGGCGCCGTCCGGATGGTTCAGCGCCGCGGTGTGGATGCGCACCCCGCCTTCCAGCTTGAAGCTGTGGCCGGGCGGCACCTCCAGGAAGCCGATGTCGCCGCCCATGGTGCGCAGCGGCACCGGGAACAGCGGCCGTTCCATCTGGCGCGCCATCACCGTTTCGATGTCCGGACTGCCGGTCAGGTGGCCGGAGATCACCCGCAGGCTGAAGCCCTTGGTATAGGCCGGCGCAAAGAAGGGAAAGCCGCTGATATGGTCCAGATGGGTATGGCTCAGCAGCAGCGTCGCGCTGGTCACCCCCTCGGCCAGCAGCTTGCGTCCCAGCATCCGCAGGCCGGTCCCGGCATCGATGATGATCCGCTGCCGCCCGGCCTGCACCTCGACGCAGGAGGTGTTGCCGCCGAAGCCCAGATGCGAGGCCATCGGACAGGGAATCGTGCCGCGCACGCCCCAGAAGGTGACCGTGAACCCCATTACCCCGCCTCCAGGGCGCAAGCCTGCGCCGCATCAACCCCTTTTGGGTGGCGAGTTTACCGCGATTCATCGCGATGTAAGCAGGATTTCCCAGGCCGGGCCATCTGTGGCCCGATCCGGGAAAACCTGCTTACACGGATGTCGCACCGGCAGCGGGCTCTCACACCTTGTAGGCCAGCCGCAGCCCGCCCCAATGGCGGCCGCGGACGGTCACCGGGGCCGAGACGTCCTTCATCAGGACGAACTTGCCGCCGCCCATGTCGCGCCGGTAGGTCTGCAGCAGGAAGGGCTTGGTGTTGCGCCCGGCGGCCAGCCCGACGCGGTCGTTGAAGATGCGGCGATTGCGGCAGTTGGCGGCATTCCACACCGGGTCGCGGCCCTGGGGCTGGCTGAACTGGCGATTGTGGGTGGGCAGATAGCCGTTGTCGTCCACCGTCACGCAGAACACGATCCGGCCGTTGGCGGACAGCACCGGCTCCTGGATGCCGGGCAGCACGCGGTCGCACAGCTGGGTGAAGCGGGCGGTCACCTGCTGCGGGTCCGATCCGGGAACCGGCTGGTAGGCACGGTCGAACAGGTCGGCCTCGCTGATGTCGCCACGGGCCAGAGCATCGTCGAAGGCGGCGGACACCTTGGCGGCGGCGTTCTTCACCGCGGCGATGAAGGGGGTGTCGACCGTCTCGATGTTCAGTTCGGCGGTGACGCCGATCAGCCGCTCGCTCATGCCGACCAGGCTGTTCACCCGGTCGCGCGCCTGGGCCAGATTGTCGCTGGACAGCTTCACGCCGGCCGCCAGATCGGTGATCTCGCGTTCCAGTTCGCCGCAATTGGTGCCGATCTCGGCGGACGCCGCGTCGATCTTGTCGGTCTCGCCGGTCAGTTCGCGCATGGCGCGGCCGACCGTCTCGATCACCGTACCGATGGCCGTGGTGCCCTCGTTGACGGCGCGGGCCTTGACCGCGCTCGCCGCGCTCTCGACCATCAGCCGCTGGGCCTGCTCGTTCAGGTATTTCAGCGTCGCATCGATCTCGGTCGTCGCCTCGCTGGTCTTGGTCGACAGCGACTTCACCTCGTTGGCGACCACGGCGAAGCCGCGCCCGGCCTCACCCGCCCGGGCCGCTTCGATGGTGGCGTTCAGCGCAAGCAGGTTGGTCTGCTTGGCAATGGTGAAGATCTCCCTGGCGACCTTGCCGACCCGGTCGAGCGCATCGCGCAGACCGGCGATCTGCGCTTCGATGCCGGTCACCGACGACACCAGCGCATGGATGTCGGACAGCGACCGCTGCACCTGGTCATGCGAACTGTCGACCTCCTGCCGCGCCTGTTCCGTCACCGACCGGGCGACCGACGACGCTTCGGAGATGCGCTGCGTGCTGCGCGACATCTTGGCGCCGGTGTCACGTAGCTGTGCGAAGACCTCTGACTGGTGGGTAACGCGTGCGTTCACATCCTCGATGTGGCCGGCGATGTCTGCGATCTCGATGCCGAGATTGCCCGCCTCAGTCGCGATGTCCGCGATCAGATGCGGCCGAAGCCCGAAGCTTCCATCCATTATGCCCACCGTTCTTGCTGTTTTGTAGCTAGGCGCTTTCTCCCAAGCACTATTATTGCGTTTTTTAGATAGTTTCGCAACGGATCGGCAGGCCGAGTCGAACCCGGCCCCCCTGTCCATTGGTAGGATACCTTTAGGGGAGGGTACGCCATGAGATTGTGCGGCATGGCCCTTTCAGCCCGATATACGCGATATACGGGTTTACCCGAAGTCCGGCGGATCTCCGGAGGACAGGTGCGCACCCATCTCTTCCCGCGCCCCTCATCCCGCGATGCGGTTGTCGAGACGCTCGTCGGCCAGCCCGGCCGGCTCCTGATGGACCAGCACCTCGGCATTGACGAAGGCGTCGCGCAGCCGACGCTCCACCCGGTCGGCGATGTCGTGGGCGGCGGTCAGGGTCAGCGCGCCGTCCAGTTCCAGATGGAGCTCGATGAAGAGGCCGGTGCCGGCATTGCGGGTCCGCAGGTCGTGCAGGCCGCGCACCCCCGGTTCGGCACGCGCCAGTTCGACGATGCGGGCGCGCTCCTCCTCCCCCAGTTCCCGATCCATCAGCACGTCCAACGCGTCGCGCGCCACGGTGCGGGCGCCGTTCAGCAGGAACAGCGCGATGCCGATGCCGAACAGGGGATCGACGATGGCGAGCCCGGTGGCCCCGGTCAGCAGGATGGCGGCGATGACGGCGCCGTTCATCAGCAGATCGCCGGAATAATGCAGCCGGTCCGCCCCGATGGCGACGGAGCCGGTGGCCGCCTGCACCCGGCGCTGGAAGGTGACGAGGCCGGCCGTCAGCACGATGGACAGCAGCATCACCGCAATGCCCATCGCCCCTTCGCCGATCGGCTCCGGCCGGATCATGCGGCGCGCCGCCTCGACGCTCAGCAGCACGGCCGAGCCGGCGATGAAGGCCGCCTGGGCCAGTCCCGCCAGCGCTTCCGCCTTGCCGTGGCCGAAGCGATGGTTGGCGTCGGCCGGGCGCAGGGCATGGCGCACTCCCAGGAGCGTCACCACCGAAGCCATCAGGTCGGTGCAGGAATCGATCAGCGATGACAGGATGCTGACCGAGTCGGTCAGCAGATAGGCCCCCAGCTTCGCCACGATCAGGGTGGAGGCCACCGACACGCTGGCGTAGGTGGCGTAACGGCGCAGGCGATCCCCCTGCGCGTCGCTTTCCATTCGTCCGCTCACATCCACCCCCTGGCCCGATCGGCACCCTGTCCGCCTGCGCCCGCGGCTGCCGCCGCTTACGGATACAGCCGTTCGGTCGACCAGACCGGTGGATTGCCGTCCGCGTCCCCGCCGGCGCGACTGTAGACCAGCCGGTCATGCAGCCGGAAGGGGCGGTCGCGCCAGAACTCGATGCGCGACGGCAGCACGCGGAAGCCGGTCCAGTGCGGCGGCCGCGGCACCGCGCCCAGCGCGAACTTCGCGGCGAATTGCGCCACCCGCTTCTCCAGCTCCCACCGGCCCTCCAGCGGGCGCGACTGCTGCGAGGCCCAGGCGCCGATCCGGCTTTCGCGCGGGCGGCTGTCGAAATAGGCGTCGGCCTCGGCATCGCTGACGATCTCCACCGGGCCTTCCACCCGCACCTGCCGGCGCAGGGTCTTCCAGTGGAAGCACAGCGCGGCGTTCCGATTCGTCAGCAGTTGCCCGCCTTTGCGGCTCTCGGTGTTGGTGTAGAAGACGAAACCGTGCGGATCGATGCCCTTAAGCAGCACCATGCGGACCGACGGCACCCCTGCCGCGTCGGCGGTGGCCAGCGCCATGGCGTTGGGATCGTTGGGCTCGCTCTGTTCCGCCTCCTTCATCCATTCGGTGAAGAGTTCGTAGGGGTCGCGCTCGTTGGTGTCCGTCATGCCTCGTGGGTCCTGTCCCGATGGTCCCGTTCCGTCCCGCCGCCGGCATGGGCCGGCGCGGAGCGATCCCGTGCAAGAAAGCGTAAGGGTCACAGCCTCATCACAATTCACAGCAAGGATAGGGTCGCTTATATCACTGTCCACCGCGACGCCACCGATAAGCTGCCGCGGCAACCAACCTTTTCGAGGCGCAAGTATGTTCGTGAAGAAAGTCGTTCCGGCCCTGATCGTGACGGCCCTGCTGGCCGGCTGCACGATGGGCGGCCAGAAGGAAACGGTCGGCACCGTCGGCGGCGCCGTGGCCGGCGGCCTGATCGGCTCACAGATCGGCGGCGGAACGGGCAAGCTGGTCGCAACCGGCGTCGGCACGCTGCTGGGCGCCTTCATCGGCCGCGAGGTCGGCAGCTCCCTCGACAAGGCCGATGCCGGCTATGCCGAGACTGCGGCCCGCCGGGCCTATGCCGCCCCGCTCGGCGACCGCATCGACTGGAACAACCCGCAGTCGGGCAACTCCGGTACCATCGTAACCACCCGCGACGGCTACAGCAACACCGGCACCTACTGCCGGGAGTTCCAGCAGACCATCGTGGTGAAGGGGCGTACGGAGCAGGCGTACGGAACCGCTTGCAAACAGGCCGACGGTACGTGGAAGATCGTCGGCAACTCGTAACCCGCAACCCTTGAGCCCCGGTTGGGGCGGGAATTCTCTGCCCGTGGCAACGCGCGATCCCTACAGCGTTCTCGGCGTCAGCCGGTCCGCCAGTGCCGACGACATCAAGAAGGCGTACCGCAAGCTCGCCAAGCTGCATCACCCGGACCTGAAGCCGGGCGACTCCGCCAACGAGGAGCGGTTCAAGGAAATCTCGGCCGCCTACACGCTGCTGTCGGATGCCGAGAAGCGCGCCCGCTACGACCGGGGCGAGATCGACCCGTCGGGGCAGGAACGGCACGCGGGCTTCGGCCCGCGCGGCCGGACCAGCCGCGGCCGGGCCTACAGCGGTACCGCCGACGATTCCGCCTTCAACGGCGGCGGCGGCGACGACTGGTTCTCCGACCTGTTCGGCGGCGGCCGGCGCCGCCCCGGCACCGCAGGGGCGGGAGCTGGCGGCGGTTCCGCCGGCCCCAAGGTGCGGGGCAGCGACATCTCCTATTCCGTCACCGTCCCCTTCATCGAGGCGGCGGCCGGGGCCAAGCGCCGCATCAACCTGTCCAACGGCAAGAGCATCGACGTCGCCATCCCCCCCGGCACGGAGAACGAGACGAAGCTGCGGCTGAAGGGCCAGGGCCTGCCCGGCATGGGCGGCATGCCCGACGGCGACGCCATCGTCGAGGTGCATGTCGAGCAGCACCCCTATTTCACCCGGCAGGACAGCGACATCCATGTCGAGCTGCCGATCACCCTGAACGAGGCGGTGCTCGGTGCGACCATCCATGTCCCGACCATCAGCGGCAAGGTCGCGGTGAAGGTACCGGCGGGCGCCAACACCGGCTCTGTCCTGCGGCTGCGCGGCAAGGGGGTCATGAACCAGGCCACCAAGCAGCCGGGCGACCAGTATGTGAAGCTGAAGGTTGTCCTGCCCGACCCGCCCGACGCGGAGTTGGTCAAGTTCGTCGAGCAGTGGGCGAAGACCCGCAGCTACGATGTCCGCAAGAAGGCGGGTTTGGAGTAAGAGCAGGCCACGCCTGAAATGCTGTTCAGGCGTGGCTTTGCCCGCCCACACGCTACCCGTTTTGCTATTGGCGCATATCCACCGGCTGCCCAATGACGCGCGGCCTCGATATCGCTCACCTCTCTCGATCTGTGCCTTCAATTTGCAGGCTTTCGATGCTACGGTGATTTCCAGCCGCCGAAACACCGTAAAAGTAAAAAAGAGTAAATAAGCGATGTCTGCTACCAGAAGCGACCTGGGTGAATGGGTTCTTTATGTTGACAAAAAATATGGCGGAGCCCTCGGAACCCCGGATTTTCTTAGAGAATTTGGGAATTTCAGGATAACACTGGACACAAAAGTCGACGAAACCCTTTGCCCATTTTCAGAAGAGTATTTCAACCAACAACTTTCGGTCTATGAGGAAATTTCAGGGCGACGGCTGAACCAATCGGATGGAGAATTGCATCCGGTTAACATCCCGTCACTGCTTCACGCTGCAAATCCACTAGGAATTCGTAACGTTTCGCATGCTTCGGAGTTGGCACGCGCCCTTACCGCGCTGCTGTCGATTTCCCAGCTTGGCGTTGGCGCCAAGGTATTGGATATGGGGGCAGGCCATGGCCTCAGCTCCGAGCTGTTTTCCTTCTGCGGAGCGAATATTCACGCGATCGATATCGACCCGGCCCTCTCGGAACTCAGCAGACTCAGGAGCCAAAGACTGGGATATCCAATAAAACGAAGCATGATGAATTTTGACGATTCCGCAATACTTGAAAACAAACACTACGATGCCGCCTATTTTTTCCAGTCGCTCCATCATTGCATCAGGCCGTGGCAACTAATATCAATACTAAAAGAGAAAATCGTTGACGGTGGAGTCATAGGATTTACCGGTGAGCCCATCCAAAAATCTTGGTGGAAGCATTGGGGGATTCGGCTCGACTATGAGTCTGTGTATGTTGCACGTAAATATGGCTGGTTCGAATCCGGATGGTCTCACAAATTCATCCGTGATTGCTTCGAGCGGAACTCAATGAAGCTGAAGTTCTTCAGCGGTGGCCATGGCGGCGGAGAAATCGCCATCGCTTCCGCCGATGAAAACAGGTTGGCAGCCATAGCCGGCCGTGCCCGTGCCCTTGGGCACGCGGAAGTCATGAGAAGCGGCAACGAGTCCCAGCCTTCCGAGCATTATCAAACCCAGATTGGCGAGGCGGCGGAACTGTGCGGACGGACCGCATTCCGCACCAGCGTTCCACGGCGCAATGGAAGCTACCTGTGTTTCGGGCCTTATGCGACCCTGGAACCGGGGCACTATAGCGTATCGCTTCTGCTGGAGCGCTCAGACGGTCACGATGCGGCTACACCCGAGTCACGGGCCGTATTCGATGTCGTGCGCAATTGGGAAAGGAATATTATTCTCCAGAAGGAGTCTTATTCCGTCGAGAAAAACAAGCTCCTTCTCATAGAGAAAAATTTCACGATAGACAGCGAGCTCCAGAATATGGAGGCCCGGTTGGAAATCATCGGGCCTGATACATGGACCTGTACATACCCTCATTTCCGGAAACTCTGATCCGGGAGGCGGCAGCCTAGCCGGTATTCTGGCGTTCAGCTGAGCGCCAACCGGATGGGAGCATTCAGGTTTTCACTGCGCGCAACGGAACCGCTCCGGTCCCTTGCCCCATCGGCTGCCCTTCCGGCGGCGGCTCGTCGTTCAGCAGCAGCTTGATCGGCACGTTCAACAGATCGCCCTGCCGCGCCTCGGCGGCGTCGAGCAGGCGGGCGGTGCGCTCCTGCCAGGGCAGGTCGAGCCCGCCCAGCCCATGGACGGAGCCGCGCATGCCGATGCCGAGCGCCTTCATCAGGTCCAGCAGCGTCGCCTCTCCCATGTCGCGGGTCGCCACCCAGGCGTCGCGCGTGGTGTGGGCGACCCAATGGGCGTCGCGCAGCTGTTCCAATATGCCGTCGATCAGCAGGGTACCGACCGGCACGCGGCCGACCAGGGTGCGGCGACGCAGGCCGACGCCCAGCCGGCTCGCCTCCATCAGCTCGTGCAGCACGGCCAGCGCCAGCGCCAGCCGCTGGGCCGGCAGCAGCCCCTCCATGCCGCCGCGGGTGACCTTGCCGGCCCGCCATTCCGGCAGCGAGGCGGCGACCACCGCACCGAACAGCACCGTCGACCAGGCGATGTAGAGCCAGAACAGGAAGATCGGCACCACCGACAGGGCGCCGTAGATGGTCTGGTAGGCCGGATATTCGCGCATGTACCAGCCGAAGACCGCCTTCGACCCCTCCAGCAAGATCGAGCCGATGGCGCCGCCGCACAGCGCATCCAGCCAGAAGACATCGCGGTTGGGGATGATCAGGTACAGAAGCGAGCAGCCCAGCAGTTGCAGGCCGAAGGGCAGCAGCATGCCGATGCCGGCCAGCGGATGGACCACTCCTTCCAGGTGCGCCAGTTCCAGTGCGGTCCACAGCGTGCTGGACAGCGACAGGCTGGCGCCGGCGAACAGCGGCGTCAACGAGACCACCGCCCAGAAGGACAGGATGCGGGTCACGTAGGACCGGGGTTCCCGCACCCGCCAGACGGTGGCGAAGGATCCCTCTATGGTCCAGATCAGCAGAACCGCCGACATCGCCAGCCCGATCACCCCGAAGATCGGCATCTGCCCGGCATTGGCCATGAAACGGCCGAGATATTCCAGGATCGCGTCACCGATCTCCGGCACCAGGTTCTTGATCAGGGCGGTCTGGATCCGCATCTGCAGCGCGCTGAAGGCCGGAAAGGCCGAGAAGATGGCGAAGCCGATGGTCATGATCGGCACGATCGCCAGCAGCGAGGTGTAGGTCAGCGCCGCCGCGGTCTGGAAACAATTGTCGTTGTAGAAGCGCAGCATCGAATGGCCGAAGAAGCCGCCCAATTCCCGGAGGCCGGACAGGATGCGGCCGCGCTCCTCCTGGTGGCGGAAGCCGTCAGGATGGGGCATGCGACGACTCCCGTGGCAAGACCGCCCGCGTCGGTTTGACCGATGGATGCTTTCGTGTAGGATGCGCCCCACTTTTCGCGGCAATACCCGCAGCACTTCCGTCGTTCACGAGGTTCCGATGTCCAATCCGATGCCGCTCATGGCCGGCAAGCGTGGCCTGATCATGGGCGTGGCCAACGATCGTTCGATCGCCTGGGGGATCGCCTCCACCCTGGCCCAGCACGGGGCGGAGCTCGCCTTCACCTATCAGGGCGACGCCCTGCTGAAGCGGGTGAAGCCGCTGGCCGAACAGGTCGGCGCCAAGCTGGTCCTGCCCTGCGACGTGACGGACGAAGCCAGCATCGACTCGACTTTCGCCGCCATCGAGACGGAATGGGGTGGGCTGGACTTCGTGGTTCATGCCATCGCCTTTTCCGACAAGAACGAGCTGGACGGGCTGTATCTGGATACGACGCGGGCAAACTTCCTGCGCACCATGGACATCTCCTGCTACTCCTTCACCGCGGTGGCGCAGCGCGCCGTGCCGCTGATGAAGGACGGCGGCAGCCTGCTCACCCTATCCTATTACGGCGCCGAGCGCGTCATGCCCCATTACAATGTGATGGGTGTCGCCAAGGCGGCGCTGGAGGCCAGCGTGCGCTATCTGGCCGTCGATCTGGGTGGCCGCGGCATCCGTGTCAACGCCATCTCCGCCGGTCCGATCAAGACGCTGGCCGCCAGCGGGATCGGCGATTTCCGCTATATCCTGAAATGGAACGAGCTGAACGCCCCGCTGAAGCGCAACGTCACCATCCAGGAGGTCGGCGGCGCCGGCTTGTTCCTGATGTCCGACCTGGGCAGCGGCGTCACCGGCGAGGTGATGCATGTCGACAGCGGTTATCACACCGTCGGCATGGTCGCGGTGGACGAGGCGGCCGAGGTCGCCAGCCTGCTGGGCTCCCTGGGCGGCGGGGCGAAGACGGGCGCCTGAGCCGGCCGTCCTTGCCGCACCGGCAATGGCCATCGTCATGATGAGGAGGGGGATCGGTCTGCCGATCCCCCTTTGCGTTTGCGAAAACGGCGTCTATGATTTGTACGAAATTCGCGGAGCTAGGTAATATTCATGCGCGCTCGCAAGAAAATGGACTCGGTTTCTCCGATTCTTGAGCAAATTCTCTACGGCGGCTCCAGCGTGTCGATGAATCTCATCGCCATCACACGCGAGATCCCCGAAGAACAGCGCATGTTCAAGGCGCAGGGGCTGAACAACTCCATCCTGTTCAAGTACCCCAGCTTCGACGATCGCGACGACGACGGCGGCGATCCGATCGCAGAGGACGAGGAGATGGAGGGCGGCGAACGGCCGGTGGAAACCGGCATCTACGTGCCGCACAACGCCAAGTCGCCGGAGGCCGGCGGCGTCGCCGTCTATCTGCGCGGCCGCAACAGTGCCGCGCTGCTGGAAGAACAGTTCGGCATCAAGCACAGCCCGCAGGAAAACGGCATCATCGGCGACATGAAGATGCTGTCGATGATCGACGACGTGCCGTCGCTCGACGCCTTCCTGCTGAAGACCTGCTTCGAGGCCGAGAAGGTCAACGTCGATCCCCGCCATTGGCTGATCAGCAACGAGGAGGACCACCAGCTTCGCCGCCTGATCCGCGCCCGCATCGAACCGATCGTCCGCAAGGCCCTGTCAGGCAGCCAGGGCAGCGCCCAGAGCGTCGAGCGCTTCCTGGAAGCGATCTGGAATCCCAACCTGGAAGAAGCTGGCCTGTTCGTGTCCGCCTTCGGCATCGAGCGGTCGGAAGCCGACACCATCTTCAGCGCCTGGAAGGGCACCACCTTCTACGAATACCAGTTGCGCCGCATCGCTCCGCGCGCCCGCACCATCCTGACCTGGCTGAAGTCGCGCGACTGCATCCCGGTCGACATCCGCATGCACAAGCCCTACGAGACCCAGCTGCTGATGCACATCGAGAAGGTGGGCAAGCTGCTGGAGACGACACTGCTCGACATCCGCACCATCCTGTCGGATTACGAGACCTCGTTCAGCAGCTTCATGAACGGCCAGCCGGAACCCTTCCGCGACTATCTGCGCAGCATCCGCTCGCGCTACTGGCTGCTCGGCTACTGCGTGTCGGCGCTCACCAGCGTGGCCCATCTGGACGCCCGCTGTATGAAGAACACGCCGTCGCGCAAGCTCTATTTCGAGGGTTTGCAGAAGCTGCTGCGCCAGTTCGACGTCGCGCTCGACCGTCGGCGCGAGCAGAAGGGCGCCTTCTGAGGCGGCCTCTTCTCTCCCTCGCCGGAAGCCCCAAAGAAGAAGGGCGGCGCCTCGCAGCGCCGCCCTTCTTCTTTTCGGAACCAACCGGTTCGGGTGGATCAGGTGCCCTGCGGCTCCGGACCCATGCCGCTGCCTTCCTGCCCGCTGCTCGGCGGGACGGAGGAGCGGCGGCCGCTGCCGGTGGTCGGACGCGGCGGGACGGCGGAGATGCTGTCGCGGTCGTCGTCGCGCAGGATCGGCTCGCCGCGCAGCAGGCGGTTGATCTCGTCGCCGCTCAGCGTCTCGTACTCCAGCAGGCCCTTGGCCAGGGTGTGGAGCTGGTCGATGTTCTCGGTCAGGATCACCCGGGCGCGGTCGTAGCTCTCGTCGACGATGCGGCGGATTTCCTCGTCGACCAGCTGGGCGGTGCGATCGGACATGTTCTTGTGCTGGGTCACCGAATGGCCCAGGAACACCTCCTGCGTCGGCTCGCCGTACAGCAGCGGGCCGAGCTTGTCGCTCATGCCCCACTCGGTCACCATGCGACGCGACATCTCGGTCGCCATCTTGATGTCACCCGACGCGCCGGTGGTCACCCGATCCTTGCCGAAGATCAGCTCCTCGGCGATGCGGCCGCCCATGGCGACGCACAGGTCGGCCAGCAGCTTGGCCTGCGACAGGCTGATGCGGTCGCCTTCCGGCAGGCGCATCACCATGCCCAGCGCACGGCCGCGCGGGATGATGGTGGCCTTGTGGACCGGATCGCTGTCGGCGCAATGGATGGCGCAGATCGCGTGGCCGGCCTCATGGTAGGCGGTCAGCTTCTTCTCGTCCTCGGTCATCACCATGGAGCGGCGTTCCGCACCCATCATGACCTTGTCCTTGGCGGCCTCGAACTCGGCCATGCCGACGACGCGCTTGCCGATGCGGGCCGCCAGCAGCGCCGCCTCGTTGACCAGGTTGGCCAGATCGGCGCCGGAGAAGCCGGGCGTGCCGCGGGCGATGACCTTGGCGTCGACGTCCGGAGACAGCGGCACCTTGCGCATGTGGACCTTGAGGATCTTCTCGCGGCCCAGCACGTCGGGGTTCGGCACCACGACCTGGCGGTCGAAGCGGCCCGGACGCAGCAGCGCGGGGTCGAGCACGTCCGGACGGTTGGTCGCGGCGATGAGGATCACGCCCTCGTTCGCCTCGAAGCCGTCCATCTCGACCAGCAGCTGGTTGAGCGTCTGCTCACGCTCATCGTTGCCGCCGCCCAGGCCGGCACCACGATGGCGGCCGACCGCGTCGATCTCGTCGATGAAGATGATGCAGGGGGCGTTCTTCTTGCCCTGCTCGAACATGTCGCGGACACGGCTCGCGCCGACGCCGACGAACATCTCGACGAAATCCGAACCGGAGATGGTGAAGAACGGCACGTTGGCCTCGCCGGCGACGGCGCGCGCGGTCAGCGTCTTGCCGGTTCCGGGAGGGCCGACGAGCAGGCAGCCCTTCGGGATCTTGCCGCCCAGCCGCTGGAACTTCTGCGGGTCCTTCAGGAACTCGACGATCTCCGTCAGCTCCTGCTTGGCCTCGTCGATGCCGGCGACGTCGTCGAAGGTCACGCGCCCGACCTTCTCGGTCAGCAGGCGGGCACGCGACTTGCCGAAGCCCATCGCCTTGCCGCCGCCGGACTGCATCTGGCGCATGAAGAAGATCCAGACGCCGATCAGCAGCAGCATCGGGAACCAGGACAGCAGCACCGAGAACAGCGACGGCACGTTGCTGTCGTCGGGGACCGCATTGATCCGGACGTTCTTGTTGGTCAGGCGCTCCACCAGCCCCGCTTCGGGCGGGACATAGGTGCTGAAGGAGCGGCCGTCGGTGAAATGGCCGGAGACCTGGTTGCCTTTGATCGTCACGTCGGCGACCTGGCCCCGATCCACTTCGGCGAGAAGCTCGCTGAACGGAACGGTCGTCTGCGGGCTGCGGGTGGAGGAACTCTGGAACAGATTGAACAGGGCCACGAGCAGCAGCCCTATGATGATCCAGAGCGCGAGGTTCTTGCCGAAATTGTTCACGTCACACGCCTTTCTGCGAACCCATCGCCATGCGGTGCGCCGACAAGGCCGCACCCCGGTCTCCTACGGGCACGTTCCCAGATTAAATAATGCCGCCCCGGTCCGAAACAACCGTAAAAGCTGGTCTTCCCAACGACAAAAGCGGAACGAAGGTCGCGCGATCCATCGGGTGCTGTCCATCCGCGTCAAACCCGTATGCGCCGCCAAATGTCGGCAATGCAAGCAGTTCGTTTCCCGACCAAAGGCTTGGCAGCGAATCCCGCACCGGGGCGGGCAACTCGGGCACGCTTCCGGCAGGCTGCCGGCCCACCCATTCGCGCCAGCCGGCGGCCCCCAGCGCCGCCACCGTGACGGGGCGCTGGCGAAGCGGCGACAGCCGGAGGTCGAAGCGACGGTCCCAGCGGATCCGCCCGCCAGGCGGCACGGCCAGACGTTCGACCGCCGCCGCCGGTTCGCGCGCGATCATCACCGTGCCGCGCCGCATCCGCACCGTGCAGCCGGCGAGCGTGCCGCCCTGCCCTGCAGCCAAGGCGCCGAGCAGCCGCTCGACCGCCTCGTCGCGAATGGGATGGGCCGGGGCGCCGATGGCCGAGAGCCCACGGGCCAGCAGCCGCAACGCGATCTCCTCCGGCGCTGCCAGCAGCGGTCCGGGCGCCAGCGTCATCCAGCCTTCGGGGTGCAGGGTCGCGGTCTCCGCCAAAAGCGCGGCGGTCACGCGCTCCAGTGCGGCGCGCGCCCGGCCGGCGCGGCGGGCGACGTCGCACAGGCGGTCGCGGTCCAGCCCCTCCTCCGCCAGCGTTTGGCGGACGGCGCGCAGCCGGGCACGGGCGAAACGGGGATTGCGGTTGGAGGGATCCTCGACCCAGTCCAGCCCCTCGGCACGGCAGGTCGCCAGCAGCCGGTCATGGGGGAAGCCCAGCAGCGGCCGGATCACCCGCACGGCGCCCTCGGCGCGCACCGGCGCCATCCCGGCCAGTCCGTCAATGCCGGAGCCGCGGGCCAGCCGCAGCAGCACGGTCTCCGCCTGATCGTCCTGGTGATGGGCGAGCGCCAGATGCAGGATCCCGGCATCGGCGCAGGCATCGGCGAGCAGGCGGTGCCGTGCCTCCCGCGCCGCCGCCTGCAGCCCGGCGGCCGGTTTGTCGCCCTCCCAGCGCAGGATGCGGTGCGGCACGCCGAGCCCGGCCATTGTCCGGCCGACCGCCTCCGCCTCCGCCTCCGAGTCGGGGCGCAAGCCATGGTCGACCGTCAGCGCCAGCAGGCTGCCGCCGCGCTGGGCGATCCAGCGGCGCAGCAGCAGGACCAGCGCCAGGCTGTCACCGCCGCCGGACAGGCCGACCGCGACCGCCGGAGCCGGCTCGAAGCCCCCTCGCACCGCCCCCGAAGACGCCCCCGGAAAAGTCATCGCGCGGTCGAACTCGCCCGACTCGATCGGGCGGACGTGGTCGCGACCGGATGCAGTCCCGGCCATCAGGCCGGGCAATTGATGCGCTTGCGCTCGGTATCGGCCCGGCGCTTCACGCTGGCCGATGCCTCGGGGAATTTGCTCAGCAGCTGGGCGAAGGCGGTGCAGGCGTCCGACTTCTTGTTCATCTGCTGCAGGGTCATGCCCAGCTTCAGCAGGCTGTCGGCCGCCTTCGGGTTGTTGCGGTACTTCGACAGCACCTCGGCGAAGGCCTGGGCCGCTTCCGGGAACTTGTTGCGGACGTAATAGCTCTCGCCCAGCCAGTACTGCGCGTTGCCGGCATAGGCGTGGCTCTTGTTCTTGACGATGAACTCCTGCAACGCCTTCTCCGCCCGGTCATAGTCGGAGTTGCGCAGCAGCTCGAAGGCCTGCTCATACTGCTTTTCCGGCGACAGGCCGGCGGTGGAGGGCGGATTGGCCGCCGCACTCTGCGCCGGCTTGTCGGCGGCCTTCCTGTCCTCAGCCTTCGCGGCCTTGGTCGGGGCCGAATCGGACATCGCGCCGCCCATCGCTCCCCCCATGGCGCCGCCGCCCTTCTCCAGCTCCTTCAGGCGGAAATCGATGTCGGCGTTCACCTTCTCCAGCCGCTCGCGCAACTGGGAAACCTGATAGGTCGATTCCTCGTACTTGCCGGTCAGGTCCGACATGACCCGTTCCAGGTTCTGCAGCCGGATCTCGAAATCGGCGGCCACGGACGGCGACAGCTGCGCCACCTCCACCGGGCCTCCCGATTGAGCGCCGCCAAGCGCCGCCACCTGGGTTTCCAGCGAGTGCAGGCGGTCGATCTGGCTCTTCGACTGGGCAAAAGCCGGGCTTGCCGCGAGCAGGCTGCCCAGCATCAGGGCGGCGACGGGACGGATGTTGGTCATGCGCGTGGGATCCTGGGAGAGATCTGGGAGAGACCTTAGGAGAGATCGGGGCCGGAAGCGGGCCGAAGCCCTGCCCACGGCGACCGTAGGAAACGAAAGAGGCGAGGCGATGGCGGCTGTTTAGCAGAACTCGCGCGCGCCCGCCAACAACCAGCCGACCAAAAGACCCGGGCCAAAAGAAAAGGCGCCGCACCGGTTGCCCGGCGGCGGCGCCCCTTCCAATCCCCCTGAGGCGGGGACCGGCGTCAGTTGACGACGGTCACGCCACGGCGGTTCTGCGACCAGGCGGCCTCGTTCGAGCCGACCACCGCCGGACGCTCCTTGCCGTAGGACACGACATTGACGCGGTTGGCGGGGATGCCCTTGGCGGCCAGGTAGTTCTTCACCGAGTTGGCGCGGCGCTCACCCAGAGCCAGGTTGTACTCGCGGGTGCCGCGCTCGTCGGCATGGCCCTCGACGGTGACGGTGACCGAGCCGTAGGTCTGCAGCCACTTGGCCTGACGGTCCAGCGTGGCGCGGGCCTCCGGCGACAGGTCGAAGCGGTCGAGGCCGAAGAAGACGCGGTCGCCGACGTTGACGACGAAATCTTCCGCCGAGCCCGGACGGACCGACGACTGCTGGGCACCGGTGTTGGCGCCGTTGGCGGCGTCGTTCGGCGTGGATTCGCAAGCGGCGAGCAGAGCGACCGCGGCGAGAGCGAGGAACTTCATACGCATGTTCAGGGACCCCTTGAACGACACTCGTTGATTGGCCGGTTCTTGTCTGCACGGGAACCGCTTCTTTCCGCCAAGCCCCGACGAAAAGACGACATCCGACCTTTGTCTTGAGCATTGCTCCCGCGCTGCCGCAAAATAGGACTACTCCACTAGGGAATCAAGGGCGACCACGCCGGATCCGATCCGTCGACGGGCGTGCTGACCCGGCGTTCGTTCGCGCCGGTGATGTCGATGCTGTACAGCTTGGCATTGCGGCCGCGGCCGTCGCCCGACGGCAAGTCCTTGAAGAACATGAGGACGCGGCCGTTGGGTGCCCAGGTCGGCCCTTCGACATGGAAGGCTTCGGTCAGGATCCGTTCTCCCGTCCCATCCGGACGGACTACGCCGATTGCAAAGCTGCTACCCCGTTGGCGCGTGAAGGCGATCAGATCGCCGCGCGGCGACCAGACCGGCGTCCCATAGCGGCCCTCGCCGAAGGTCAGCCGCTTCACGCCCGACCCGTCGGCGCTCATGGTGTAGAGCTGCTGCGTGCCGCCGCGGTCCGACTCGAAGACGATCCGCTGGCCGTCAGGCGAATAGCTGGGGCCGGTGTCGATGCCCGGCGCGTCGGTCAGCTGGGTCTGGCGGCGGGTGCGCAGGTCCAGCGTGTAGATGTCGGTGTTGCCGTTCTGGGCCATCGACATGATGACCTTGTTGCCGTCCGGCGAGAAGCGCGGAGCGAAGGTCATGCCGGGGAAGTCGCCCAGCACCTCCTGGCGGCCGGTGTCGATGTTGAACAGGTACACGCGCGGCTTCTTGTTGAAGTACGACATGTACGTGATTTCCTGCGACGTCGGCGAGAAGCGCGGCGTCAGGACCAGCGTCTGGCCGTCGGTCAGGAACTGATGGTTGGCGCTGTCCTGGTCCATGATGGCCAGCTGCTTCTTGCGCACGTTCGCCGGGCCGGATTCGGCCACATAGACGATGCGCGTGTCGAAATAGCCGTCCTCGCCGGTCAGGCGCTTGTAGATGGCGTCGGCGACGATGTGGGCGATGCGGCGCCATTCCTGCGGCGAGGCGCTGTAGCTCAGCCCCTGCATATACTGGCCGGCGGCAACGTCCCACAGGCGGAAATCGACCTTCATCCGGCCGTCGCCGCCTGTCGTGGTGTTGCCGGCGACCAGCGCCTGGGCGCCCAGCGCCTTCCAGTCCTGGTAGCGCGGCTCGCCGGTGCGCAGCTGGTCCGGCGTCTGCAGGAAGCCGCGCGGGTCGAGCGGCTTGAACAGGCCGGAGCGCTCCAGGTCGTCGGAGATGACCTTGGAGATGTCGGCGCCCATCTGCGCGTCACGCCCGCCCGATCCGGCGAAGCTGGTGATCGCGATGGGCAGCGGCTCGGACACGCCCCGCGTGATGTCGATGCGCAACTCGGCGCGCGCCTCCTGCGGAGCGGCAACGCCGAGGGAGAGGAGAAGCGCGCCGGTGGCCCCGGCCAGCTTCATCAGAAGCCTGGTCTTCGTCTTCATGGTCAGAACATGTCCCTCGGGTCGAAATTGAACACGATGAAGCGCCAATCCTCATAGGTCTGGGGCGTGAACTCGCTGGCCAGCAGTTCCAGCGGGCTGGAGCGCTTGACCGCGCGCACGGCGGCATCCGCCGACGCGCGGAAGGCCGCATCGCTCATGTAGCGCGACCGGTACTTGTCGTCGATCCAGGCGCGCACCACGCTGTGGTCGCGGCCGACCTCGACATGGATCTCGATCTGCATCGAGCCCGCGTCCTTGCGGCCGCTGTCGAAGTTCCAGTTCTTGCTGAGCTGCCCGCGGATGGCGTCCAGCGCCCGGCCCGACGGCTTGAACGGCCGTTCGGGGCCGTTCGTCGCCTTCGCCGCCCCGGCCGGAGCCGCGGATGCGGTCTTCTGGCTGGGCTTGGCGTCGCTGTTGGCGCTGGCCGATGCCTTGCCGTCAGCCTTCGGGTTGTCCGACGGCTTGATCTTCCCGACGTTCGACAGCAGGTCGGACAGCGGGTCGGTCTTGGCCGCCGGCTTCTCCGGCTGCTTTGCCGGGACGTCGGGCTTCTTGGCCTCGGCCTTGGGCGGCTCGGCCTTGGCGACCTCCTTGGCCGGCTCCGGCTTCTTCGGCTCCGCCTTGGGCGGTTCCGGTTTCGGCGGCTCGGGCTTCTTGGGCTCGACCTTGGGGGGCTCCGGCTTCGGCGGCTCGGGCTTGGGCGGCTCGGGCGGCTTCGGAGTCGGCGACGGCGCCGGATCCGGAGGCGGAGGTGGCGGCGGAGGTGGCGGAGGCGCCGGGGTCGGCTTGGGTGGCGGCGTCGGCTCGCGCGGGGGCGGCGGCACCTGGGCGACCTTCGGCGGCTCCGGAATCCTGGTCGGCGGCGGGGGCGGCGGAGGCGGTTCGTCCTCCTCGTCCGGCGGCTCGGGGGCCGGGGGCGCCGGTTTCGCCTCGGGCACGGGCGGGCGGGCCGCGGCGTTGGCCGCCGGCTTCGGTTCGCCCTTCTCGACGCGGGCGGCCTGGGTGATCTCGCCGATGTCGACGATCTCGATCGGGATCGAGGCCGTCACTTCGAGCTTGCGATCGCTGGGCGGCAGGCCGAGCACCATCAGCGCAACCAGCGCGACGTGCAGCACCGCCGAGGCGATCAGGGGCTTGCGCATGGGAGTTCCGCCCGCCTCAACGCGCCGGACCGGGCGCGCCGACCCGCGCGCTGGACGCGGCCGGACCGTTCGGCATCTCGGCGACCAGCCCGACCTTCTTGAAGCCGGCGGCGCTCATCGTGCCCATCACCTCCAGCATCTTGCCGTAGGCGATCTTGGCGTCGCCGCGGACCAGGATGCGGGCCTCGGGGTTGTTGTTGGTCACCGCGATCAGCAGCGGCACCATGTTGGTCAGTTCCACCGGCGTCTCCTGCACGAAGACGCGGCCGTCGGTCTGCACGGTGACGAACAGCGGATCCTTCTGCTGCTCCAGCGGAGCGGCGTTGGTCTTGGGCAGGTCGACCGGCACGCCGACGGTCAGCATCGGGGCGGCGACCATGAAGACGATCAGCAGGACCAGCATGACGTCGATGAACGGCGTCATGTTGATCTCGGCCATCGCGCGATAGCCCCGGCGCTTGCCGCGCCCGTGGGATTTGCCTGCGAGTTGTCCGGCCATGGTTCAGGCGGCTCCCCGCTCCTCGAGGTGGCGGGACAGGATCGCCGAGAACTCGCCCGAGAAGGTGTCCAGCCGGTCGGCATAGCGGCCGAGATCGGTGGAGAACTTGTTGTAGGACAGCACCGCCGGGATGGCGGCCAGCAGGCCCATGGCGGTGGCGAACAGCGCCTCGGCGATGCCGGGCGCCACCACGGCGAGGCTGGTGTTGCCGGAACCGGCGATCGAGGTGAAGGAGTTCATGATGCCCCACACCGTGCCGAACAGGCCGATGAAGGGGGCCGTCGAGCCGACCGAGGCCAGGAAGGTCATGTAGCGCTCGGCCCGCGCCATCTCGCGGCCGATGGTCACCGCCATCACCCGCTCGACCCGCTGCTGCAGCGAGCTTTTCATCGTGCCGCCGATGCCGCGGTCGGCGGCGTGGCGCCATTCGCGCATGCCTGCGGCGAAGGTGGCGGCCATCGGATCGGCCGGCGTCTGGCCGATGCGGTCGTACAGCGCGTCGAGCGAACCGCCGGACCAGAACGCCTCCTCGAAGGCGTCGGCCTGGGCATTGAGCCGCCGGATGCGCATCAGCTTCTCGATGATGATCGCCCAGCACCAGATCGAAGCGACGACGAGCATCAGCATCACGATCTTGACGATCGCATCCGCCTGCCAGAAAAGGCCGAGGATGGTGATCTCATGTGCCGTCGTGGCGGCGGCATTGCCGGCCAGTTGGGCGGTTTGCAGGGCGTCCATCGCAGTCAGTCTCGCGTTTGCGCAGTTGGCACGGGGTAGAGGCGGGAAGAAGGGTCAGGCAGGCTGTAGGGATTTTTGCTTGGCATGCAGTGTCTCCATCGCCGTACGCACCGGTTCGGGAAGGCGCACGGCCCGCCCGGCCCGGTTGATGGTCACCAACTGCAGGTCGGCGCGCGCTAGCACGCGACCGTCGCGGCGGATGGCTTGTGCAACTGCGAAGGAGGCACCGCGGATATCGACCATTCGGGTTTCGACTTCAAGCGTGTCCTCCAGCTTGGCAGGCGCGTCAAAATCGATGGTCAGGCGCCGTACCGCAAATGACACACCTGTGACATCGCCCGAGCCGGCTGCCATTTCCGCCTGACGGAAGCCCATCAGGGTGAGCATCTCCGTCCGCGCCCGCTCGGCGAAGCGCAGGTAGTTGGCGTGGTAGACGATGCCGCCGGCATCGGTGTCCTCGTAATAGACCCGCAGCGGGTAGCGGTGGGTGCCGTCCGCCGCGAACCAGCCGGACAGCGACGGCGCGGAGATCGGTGCGGCGTCACTCATCGGCGTCGCCCCCGGTGGCATCGCCCTCGGCGGCGTCCGGAATCCGGTCCAGCAGGTCGAGCTGCCGGATCGGCGCGCTCGGCGGGTTGAGGCCGAGATAGCGGAAGCCCTGGTCGGTCAGCATGCGCCCGCGCGGGGTCCGCTGCAGGAAGCCCTGCTGGATCAGGTAGGGTTCGACCACTTCCTCCAGCACGTCGCGCTGCTCGCCCAGCGCCGCGCCCAGCGTCTCCACCCCGACCGGCCCGCCGCCATAGTTGGTGGCGACCAGCCCGAGATAGCGGCGGTCCATGCTGTCCAGCCCCAGCCGGTCGACCTCCAGCCGGGTCAGGGCCGCGTCGGCGACCCGCTTGTCGACCTCCTCCACCCCGGCGACCGCGGCAAAATCACGCACCCGGCGCAGCAGCCGGCCCGACACGCGGGGCGTGCCGCGCGCCCGGTTGGCGATCTCGCGCGCCCCCTCAGGCGTGATGCCCATGCCGAGCACGCCGGCGGCGCGGCGCACGATCAGTTCCAGTTCGTCCGGTTCGTAGAATTGCAGGCGGACGGGAATGCCGAAGCGTTCGCGCAACGGGCGCGTGATCAGGCCGCTGCGCGTCGTCGCGCCGACCAGCGTGAAGGGCGGCAGGTCGATCCGGATGGACCGTGCCGAGGGGCCTTCGCCGATGATGAGGTCGAGCTGGAAATCCTCCATGGCGGGATAGAGCACCTCTTCCACGGCGGGATTAAGGCGATGAATCTCGTCGATGAAGAGGACGTCGTGCGGCTGCAGGTTGGTCAGCAGGGCGGCGAGGTCGCCCGCCCGTGCGATGACCGGGCCGGAGGTGGCGCGGAAGCCGACCCCCAGCTCGCGGGCGACGATCTGGGCCAGCGTGGTCTTGCCCAGCCCCGGCGGGCCGAACAGCAGCACATGGTCGAGCGCCTCGTTGCGGGAGCGGGCGGCCTGGATGAAGATCGACAGGTTCTCGCGCGCCTGGCGCTGGCCGATGAACTCGGCGAGCGTCAGCGGGCGGATCGACGACTCGGACGAATCGCCGGAGCCCTGGCCGGGCTGGACCAGACGATCGTTTTGGGGGTCGCTCATTGGCTCAGTTCCTTGAGGCCCTGGCGGATCAGATCGGACACGCCGGCGTCATCGCCCAGCACGCGCCCGGCGGCAACGACCGCGCCGAAGGCCTCCGACCGGCCGTAGCCGAGATTGACCAGCGCCGACACCGCATCGGCCAGCGCCGGGCCGGTGCCCGGAGCGGCGGCGGGGGTACCCTTGCCGGCCGGCGCGCCCGCACTTGCCGCGGGGCCGAGCGCCAGATTGCCGACCTTGTCCTTGAGTTCGTTCAGGATGCGCGCCGCCACCTTGGGCCCGACGCCGTCGGCGCGCACCAGCGCCGTCTTGTCCTGCGCGGCGATGGCGCGGGTCAGCTGGTCGGGGTCGAGCACGCCGAGGATCGACAGCGCCAGCCGGGCGCCGACGCCCTGGATGGTGGTCAGCAGCTTGAACCAGTCCCGCTCCGCCTGGTCGCCGAAGCCGTGCAGGACGATGCGTTCCTCGCGGATGAAGGTTTCGACCACCAGCGACAGCCGCTCGCCCACCGCCATGCGCGACAGCGTGCGGTTGGAGCAGGACAGCAGGTAGCCGACGCCGTTCACGTCGAGCACGACCCAGTCGGTGCCGGTGGAATCGACGGTGCCGGTCAGCTTGGCGATCATGGATCAGGACTCCGAATCCCTCTCCCGCCCCGGGAGAGGGTGGCCCGCAGGGCCGGGTGAGGGGTTCGCCGCGGCGACCGGCCGTCGCAGGACGGAGGTTTCGTCCAGGCGTGCCTTGATCATCGTCAGGACACCGTCGAGGTTGTCGCCGACATCCGTGTTCCAGAAGCGCATGATGCGGAAGCCGGCCTGCTCCAGCATCTTCGTGCGCCGCTCATCATGGGAGGCGCTCAGTTCGGCGTGCTGGCCACCATCGAGTTCGATGATCAGCCGGTGGTCGTGCGAGACGAAGTCAACGGTGAACCCAAATATGGGTTCCTGACGCCGGAATTTTGCCCCAAGCTGGCCGTTGCGCAGCTTCTGCCACAGCATTTTTTCCACCTCGGTGGAATCGCCGAGAAGCACACGGGCGCGTTCGGTTTCCTGAGGGCTTGGGAAGCGTTTGGCCTGATTGGCGAGGGACGGTGCGGATAACCCCTCACCCTCCCCGCCTACGGCGGGTCCCCTCCCTCTCCCGGGGCGGGAGAGGGCGCTTTGCGCCTGTTTCGGCACGTCCCCCCGCCGCCACATCTGCCAGCTCGCGCGGTGGTGCGCGTGGCAGATCGCCACGGCCAGCGCGTCGGCGGCGTCGGGGCTGCCGATCTCGCAGCCGGGCAGCAGCAGGCGCACCATCGTCTGGACCTGCGCCTTCTCCGCGCGGCCCTGCCCGACAACCGCCTTCTTGACCATGTTGTTGGCGTATTCCGCCACCGCCAGCCCGGCCTGGGCCGGCACCAGCAGGGCCACGGCGCGGGCCTGCCCCAGCTTCAGCGTGGAAACCGCGTTGCTGTTGACGAAGGTTTCCTCCACCGCCGCCTCGTCGGGGCCGTAGCGCTCGACCACCGCCGACAGGGCGTCGTGCAGCTGCACCAGCCGCTCGGCCAGCGGACAGGAGTCGTCGGAATGCACCGCGCCGTCGGCGACGTGGGTCAGGCGGTTGCCCGCCACGTCGATGATGCCCCAGCCGGTGTGGCGCAGGCCGGGGTCGATCCCCAGCAGCCGCACCGGCGAAGGCCCCGCCGCATCATTCCGCCGTCCGGCCCGCGCAAACACGGCACCCGCTCTCCGCCTGCAAGACCAGCGCCCAGATTACGCGGTCAGCTTCTGCATCAGCTCGTCGGAGATGTCGAAGTTGCCCTCGACCACCTGGACGTCGTCGTTGTCCTCCAGCACGTCCAGCAGCTTCAGCAGGCTGGCCGCGGCATCCTCGGAGGGCGCGACGGTGTTCAGCGGACGCCAGGTCAGGCGCGCGCTCTCCGCACCGCCGAACCTGGCCTCCAGCGCGTCGCGGACAGCGCCGAAATTCTCCACCGTGCTCGTCACCTCATGGCCGTTCTCGTCGGATTCGACGTTGTCGGCACCGGCCTCCAGCGCGGCCTCGAACACGGCGTCGGCATCCGCCGCGGCCGCCGGGTAGAAGATGGCGCCGATGCGGCTGAACATGAAGCTGACCGAATTGGTCTCGCCCAGGCTGCCGCCATACTTGGTGAAGCTGGAGCGCACTTCCGCGGCGGTGCGGTTGCGGTTGTCGGTCAGCGCCTCGACGATCAGCGCGACGCCGCCGGGGCCGTAGCCCTCGTACCGCACCTCTTCATAGTTGGCGTCGTCGCCGCCGCCGGGCGTGCCCTGCTTGATGGCGCGGTCGATGCGGTCGCGCGGCATGTTCTGCGCGCGGCCGGCCAGGATGGCGGCTCGCAGGCGCGGGTTGGCCGCCGGGTCCGGCAGGCCGCTCTTGGCGGCGACGGTGATCTCGCGGGCGAGCTTGTTGAAGATCTTGGACCGCTTGGCGTCCTGCGCACCCTTGCGGTGCATGATGTTCTTGAACTGGGAATGACCGGCCATGGGTCGAACGAGCCTCGAAACGGAATTTGAGCGATCGGCGGGGTGAGCGCACGACACATGTAACAGGTCTGCCGCCCCACCGCACCTCTTCGGCGCGGGAGACGACACCCACGGGATTAGAAAGTCAATATGGCGAGAGTGCGGCGCCGATGGCAGCGCGCGTCACGCCGCCCGGCCGGCTACTGCATGCGTTCCGGCAAGGTCTGGCTCAGCCGGCCGCCGATGCGCAACGGCTCGATGCGGAGCGCCAGCCCGCTGCGGTCGTCGGTCTCGACATAGCAGCCGCAGACGGTGCCCTCGCCTTCGGCCGGCGTCAGCCGCTCGGTCGGCAGCTTGCGCACCATCTTGGCCAGCGCAATCTCCTTCTTCATGCCGATGGCGCTGTCATAGTCGCCGCACATGCCGGCATCCGACTGGTAGGCGGTGCCCTTCGGCAGGACCATGTGGTCGGCCGTGGGCACATGGCTGTGGGTGCCGACCACCAGCGAGGCGCGGCCGTCGCAGAAATGGCCCATGATCATCTTCTCGCTGGTCGCCTCGCCATGCATGTCGATCAGCACGGCATCGACGCCGCCCGCTCCCTGGCCGGCCCCGAGCCGGTGCGCCTTCAGCACGCGGTCGACCGCGGCGAAGGGATCGTCCGTCGGTTCCATGAACAGGCGCAGCAGGACGTTGACCACCAGCACCTTGCGCCCGCCGCGCGCCTGCAGCAGGACGAAGCCGCGGCCGGGCGTGCCCTCGGGGTAGTTCAGCGGCCGGATGATGCGCGGCTGCTGCTCGATGGTGCCGACCAGTTCCTTCTGGTCCCAGGTGTGGTTGCCCAGCGTGACGACGTCGATGCCGGCGGCGAAGAACTCCTCGGCGATCTTGACCGTCACGCCATAGCCGCCGGCCGAATTCTCGCCGTTGACCACGGTCAGGTCGGGGTCGAGCCGCTCGCGCAGCGCCGGCATGTGGGCGATCACCGCATCGCGCCCGGCCCGGCCCACCACGTCGCCGAAAAACAAAATCCGCATCGCCGCCCCTGCTCCTGAAACCTATTTGCGTATCCGAAGCGTCTCGCGCTCCGTGACGATCCAGTCCAGCCGCTCGTCGTGGCCGTCCACCGGCACTGCCGGCACCTCCTGTGCGGCGAAGGCCACGCCGACCGCCAGCACCGCCCCCTCATCCCGCAACCCGTCGAGCGTCCGGTCGTAATAGCCGGCGCCGTAGCCCAGACGGTGGCCGCCGCGGTCGAAGGCGAGCAGCGGAACCAGCAGCAGCGACGGGCGCAGCAATGCGCGGCCCTCCGGCGGCTCGTGGATACCATAACGCCCGACCGTCATCGGCCCGCCGGGATCCCAGTCGCGGAAGGCCAGCGCGGTGCCCCGCGGGCCCGACACCGGCAGGGAAACCGGGTACCCGAGATGTCCAAGATGGAGCAAAGCCGGCCGCGCGTCGAGTTCCGAGCCGAGCGGCCAGTAACCGCCTGCGGCACCGCGCGGCAGCTGCCCGTCCCGCGCCAGTTCGGCGATGCGGTCGCGCACCGCAGTGGCGGCAACGGCACGGTCGGGATCGGCGATGGCATCGCGCCGGGCACGCGCCTCGCGTCGGGCGGCGTCCTTGGCTTGCGGGTTCGTCATCGCGGATCGGGATTGCAGGCGCGGGCGGGAGGAAAAGGGTGGAAGGTGCCGCCTCGGCCGGTGGCCATGTGCCTATCCTCCATGGCCTGCATGAGCAGGTGGGCGCCATGTATCCGGCCCGATGAGCCGGACAGGGACAGCTCCCTAGAGATCAAGGTTATCGGCCCTGGGGATTAATGCGGCCTGTCGAACCAGGCAGCGGTCCTTCCGTGTACCAATCTAGGCGCGCTCGAGCCGCGCGGCAACCTCTTCGATGCGTTTTGCGACATGATCGAGTGCGCCGGCGACCGCAGCCTCGTCGATGGCGGGCGCGATTCCCTTGCCGGACAGCACGTCCTGCAGTTCGTCGGCCAGCACCAGGCAGGTCATCAGCATCATCTGCGCTTCCGAACCGCTACGGCCGCCGCCGGTCAGCCGGCGCAGGCGCTCGTCGACATAGGCGGCCAGTTCGCGCAGCCTCGCCTCCTGCCCGTCCTCGCACAGCATGCGGTAGAGGCGGCCGTTCACCTCGATGTCGACCTGGGGCATGGTGTCAGCTCTCCAGCACGTGTTGCAGGCGGGCGATGGCGACCTCCAGCCGCTGGGACACCGCCTCCGCCGTCGCCTGGGCGGTCGCCCGCTCGGCCCGCGCCGTCTCCAGCGCCTGCGCCAGTTCCTGTTCGCGCCGGCCGACCCGTTCCTCGCGGGCGGCGGCCGCATGGTCGAGCCGTTCCACGGCCCGGCCGAGGCGGTCGATTGCGGCTTTCAGGGTATCCATCAAGTCAACCTCGGCCTGTGGGCACGTCATGCCGAAGCGGCGAAGGCCGGAGGCGAGGCACCCGCCAAGCCGAGCCGCTGCGGTTCGGAACGCATAGAGTTGGGCCGGCACCGGGGCCGCGTCAACCGTTACGACCGCATCTTCCGCGGAAAGCCGATACCGGATACCAGGACGTGACGGAAGGCCGCAGCCCGCCGGACGGACCGGCCCGCCTTCCGCAGGTCGTCTTCTGCCATGCCCGCGCCTATCCCATTCCCATGTTGACCTGCGGACGGCGGTTCTGCATGGTGCGCCCGTTTCGCGGCGCCCAAGGGGCGACCCGCGCGACCAATATTGCCGACGCCGCACCGCGCACCCGCCCCATCAGGAATCGCCAGATGTCCGCTGCCTCCGCCCAGCCCTCCCTCCACACGATGGCCAGCGCGATCCGCGCGCTCTCCATGGACGCGGTCGAGGCCGCGAAGTCCGGCCACCCGGGCATGCCGATGGGCATGGCCGATGCCGCCACGGTCCTGTTCACCCAGTACCTGAAATTCGATCCGAAGAATCCGGCCTGGCCCGACCGCGACCGTTTCGTGCTGTCGGCCGGCCACGGCTCCATGCTGCTCTACTCGCTGGCCTACCTGACCGGCTACGAGCGCATGACCATCGACGAGATCAAGCGCTTCCGCCAGTTGGGCAGCCTGACCCCCGGCCACCCGGAAGTCGACCCCAGCCTCGGCATCGAGATGACCACCGGGCCGCTGGGCCAGGGCGTCTCCACCGCGGTCGGCATGGCGCTGGCGGAGCGGATCACCAACGCCCGCTTCGGCGACGAGCTGATCGACCACTACACCTACGTCATCGCGTCCGACGGCGACCTGATGGAGGGCGTCAGCCACGAGGCCTGCTCGCTCGCCGGCCATCTCGGGCTGAACCGCCTGATCGTGCTGTGGGACGACAACCACATCTCCATCGACGGCTCGACCGACCTCAGCTTCACCGACGACACCCAGGCGCGCTTCCGCTCCTACGGCTGGAACACCATCGCCGTCGACGGCCACGACACCGACGCGGTGTCGAAGGCCATCGCCCAGGCGCGGACCTCCACCGACAAGCCGACGCTGATCGCCTGCCGCACCATCATCGGCAAGGGTGCGCCGAACAAGGCCAACACCCATGGCTGCCACGGCTCGCCGCTGGGCGCCGACGAGGTCGCCGCGACCCGCGCCGCCATCGGCTGGACCCATGAGCCCTTCGTCGTTCCCGACGAGGTGCTGTCGGCCTGGCGCGCCGCAGGCACCCGCAGCGCCGACGCCTACAGCGCCTGGAGCAGCCGCCGCGCGACCATTACCGAGGCCGCCGGCAAGGCGTTCGACGAGGCTTTCGGCCGCGGCGTGCCCAGCGCCCTGGCCGACACCATCGTCGCCTTCAAGGAGAAGGTCAGCGCCGACAAGCCGAGCTGGGCGACCCGCGTCGCCTCGGGCAACACGCTGGAGGTCCTGGTCCCGGCGATCCACGAGCTGATCGGCGGCTCCGCCGACCTGACCCCGTCGAACAACACCAAGGTCAAGAACACCGCAGACGTGAAGGGCAAGGGCGAGTTCGCCGGCCGCTACGTCCGCTACGGCGTGCGCGAGCACGGCATGGCGACGCTGATGAACGGCATGACGCTGCATGGCGGCGTCATCCCCTACGGCGGCACCTTCATGCAGTTCGCCGACTATTGCCGTCCGGCGATCCGCCTCGCCGCGCTGATGAAGCAGCGCACGGTCTTCGTGATGACCCACGATTCGATCGGGCTGGGCGAGGACGGTCCGACCCACCAGCCGGTCGAGCATCTGGCGGCGCTGCGCGCCATCCCCAACCTGCTGGTTCTGCGCCCGGCCGACGCGGTCGAGACCGCCGAGTGCTGGCAGATCGCGCTGGAGGCCACCGGCGCCCCGTCGGTGCTGGCGTTGACCCGCCAGAACGTGCCGACGCTGCGCACCGAGCACACGCCCGAGAACCTGTCCGCCCGCGGCGCCTATGTCCTGGCCGAGGCCGAGGGCGAGCGCAAGGCCACCCTCCTCGCCACCGGCTCGGAAGTGTCGCTGGCGATGGAGGCCCGCAAGGCGCTGCAGGAGCAGGGCATCGGCACCGCCGTTGTGTCCATGCCGAGTTGGGAGCTGTTCGAGCGCCAGGACGACGCCTACAAGGCATCGGTGCTGGGCACCGGCGTGCGCGTCGGCGTCGAGGCGGCGATCCGTCTGGGCTGGGACCGCTGGCTCGGCGACAAGGGCGCCTTCGTCGGCATGGCCGGTTTCGGCGAGTCGGCGCCCTACCAGGAGCTGTACAAGCATTTCGGCATCACCGCCGAAGCGGTCGTGGACGCCGTCAAAGCCCGTCTGTAAGGGCGCGTCTCTGAGAGAAGCCGAAGGGACGCCCCGCCCATCCCGGGCGTCCCGTATCCAAACTGGAGGAAGTCATGGCTGTACGGGTAGCGATCAACGGTTTTGGCCGCATCGGCCGTCTGGTTCTGCGCGCCATCTACGAGAGCGGCCGCAAGGACGTCGAGGTGGTGGCGATCAACGACCTGGCCGACCTGAAGGCCAACGCGCACCTGCTGAAGTACGACAGCGTCCACGGCCGCTTCCCCGGCACCATCGAGACGGGCGACGGCGTCCTGATCGTCAACGGCCACTCCATCAAGGTCGTGCAGGAACGTGACCCGGCCAAGCTGCCGTGGAAGGAGCTGGGCGTCCAGATCGCCATGGAATGCTCGGGCATCTTCACCAAGCGCGCCGATGCCGCCAAGCACCTGGAAGCCGGCGCCGAGAAGGTGCTGATCTCCGCCCCGGCGACCGACGAGGACATCACCGTCGTCTACGGCGTCAACCACGACAAGCTGACGGCCGAGCACAAGATCGTCTCCAACGCCTCCTGCACCACCAACTGCCTGGCCCCGGTGGCCTTCGTGCTGAACAATCTGGTCGGCATCGAGAAGGGCTTCATGACGACGATCCACTCCTACACGGGTGACCAGCGGATCGTCGACACCAACCACAAGGACCTGCACCGCGCCCGCGCCGCGGCCCTGAACATGATCCCGACCTCGACCGGCGCGGCCAAGGCGGTCGGCAAGGTCCTGCCGGAGCTGAAGGGCAAGCTGGACGGCACCGCCATGCGCGTTCCGACCCCGAACGTGTCGGTCGTCGACTTCAAGTTCACCTCCAAGCGCGCCACCTCGGTCGAGGAGATCACCAAGGCGATCAGCGACGCCGCCAACGGCCCGCTGAAGGGTGTGCTGGAAGCGTACACCGAGGATCTGGTCTCGACCGACTTCAACCACGACCCGCACAGCTCGATCTTCGCGCTGAACGAGACCAAGGTCATCGACGGCAACTTCGTCCGCATCATGACCTGGTACGACAACGAGTGGGGCTTCTCCAACCGCATGAGCGACACCGCCGTCGCCATGGCGAACGCGAAGTAATCTCCGCTCCGGCATGAAAAAGGCGCCTTCCTCCGCGGGAAGGCGCCTTTTTTGTCTATCCCCTTATGCGGCCCGCACGGTCGCCAGGAAGTCGCCGACCTGCGCGGTCAGGCCAACCGCCTCCTTGGACAGCCCGGCCAACGCCTGGGCCAGTTCGCGCGCGGTGCGGCCGCTTTCGTCGGACGCCGCGGTCACCCCGGAGATGCTGGACGACACCTCCCCCGTCCCGGCCGCCGCCTGCTGGACCGACCGGGCGATCTCGGCGGTTGCGGCATTCTGCTGCTCCACGGCCGCTGAGATGGCGGTGGCGATGGCGCTCAGCCGTTCTATGACCGCCGAGACCTTCTGGATCTCCGTCACCGCCTGACCGGTCACGGCCTGGATGCCGCTCATCTGGCCGCCGATCTCGTCGGTGGCCTTGGCCGTCTGGTTGGCGAGCGCCTTCACCTCGCTCGCCACCACGGCGAAGCCCTTGCCCGCCTCGCCGGCCCGCGCCGCTTCGATCGTCGCGTTGAGCGCCAGCAGGTTGGTCTGTCCGGCGATGCTGTTGATCAGCCCGACGACGGCACCGATCCTGTCCACCGCCTGGGCCAGGCTGCCGATGCGGCCGGTCGCTTCCTGGGCCATCCCGACGGCGTCGGTCGCAACGCGGCTGGCCTCCGACACCTGCTGCCCGATCTCGACGATGGAGCCGGACAGCTGCTGCGACGCGGCGGCGACGGTCTGCACATTGGCCGCCGTATCGGTGCTGGCGGTCGCCATCACCCCGGCAAGCCGGCTGGTCTGTTCGGCCGCCTCCGACATCGCCCGCACCTTCTGCTCCAGCGTGCCGGTCGTCGTCGTCACCGAGCGGACCATGCCTCCCACGGTTCCCTCGAAGCGGGCTGCCAGCTGGTCCATGGAGCGCCGCCTGTCGTCCTCGGCACGGCGGGCGGCGTCGGCCTGCTCGGTTTCAAGCCGCCGGCGGGCCCCGGCATTCTCCTTGAAGATCTGCACCGCCCGGCCCATGTCGCCCAGCTCGTCCCGGCGGTCGATTTCCGGAACGACGACCGACAGGTCGCCGTCCGCCAGGGAGCGCATGCTGTCCGACAAGCGGCGGATCCGCCGGCTGATCGAGTTGCCGACCAGCGCGATCAGGACCACCACCGGCAGGGCCAGGCCGCCGACGATGGCCGCCATGGTCCAAAGACTGCTGGTGAAGCGGGCGTCGAGATCGTCGATGTAGACACCGGTGCCGATCGTCATCTGCCAGGGCTCGAACATCTTGACGTAGCTGAGCTTGGGCAGCGGCAGTTCGGTGTTCGGCTTGGGATACATGTACTCGATGAATCCGTCGCCCTGGTTCCGCGCGGTATCGACAAGCGCACGGACGAAGTACACGCCGTTCGAATCCTTGTTGTCGCGCTGATCCTTGCCGATGACGTCGGGCCGGACCGGATGGATGATGGTCTGGTAGGTCATGTTCTGGGCGAAGATGTAATCCTTGCCGTTGTAGAACATGGTATTGACGTTCGCCTTGAACCGCTCGAACGCCTGTTCGCGCGTCAGGCGTCCCGCCTTGACCTCCGCCTCGTACCCGGTCGCCAGCCCATGGGCCGCCTGCACGACGGAGCGCAGGGTTTCCTTCCGGTCCTCCAGCATGCTGCGCTGGTTGAGCCACAGGGCCGAAGCGGCAAGTGCGATGGACACGGCGCCGGCCAACGCCACAAGCGCCCACAGCCTCGCCCGCAAGGTCATCTTCGGTCCGTTCATTGCGGCAATCTCCCTTATCGTTCAGGGATCCTGCAGCAAGGACGATGCCAATCGAAAGGGCCGGCGGCGCTACGGCCGCGCAACGATCAAGCACACGGACAGCTTGCCATTCCGCCAATCCGTCAGGGCGGCATGGGCATTCGGCATCGCATTTTGCGACCGCTCACCCGGCCTTCGCATCCATCACGCCGGCGGCACGGCCCAGGCATTCGGCGATCCAGGCGGACAGGCTCTTCCCTTCGCGCGCCGCGCAGTCGGCAAGCGCCCGGTGCAGGATCGGGTTGATGCGGATGGCAAGACGTCCGGAGAAAGGCTGCTCCCCCTCCCCCCCCATGTCGCAGGAGAGATCGAGGTAATCATCCACCGCACGACGGAAAGACTCCTGCAGCTCGTCCACAGACCGGCCGGAAAAGGTGATGCCGTCGTGGGTGTTGATGACCTCGCCGACAAAGACGCCTTCGTCGTTGTCGAAGTCGATCTGGGCCTTGTAACCCTTGTATTCCATCATCGCGGCAATCCCGAGGGAGCTATTCCCATGAAACGGACACCGGCATGCACATGCCGTGTCCGATATGACCGACCATATACCGGGAGCGCGATCGCAGGGTTTGACCTGCCTCAATTCTCTCAACCGGTTGGCCGGGAGTCGGCCGAATCGCCGGTTCCGGTTGTGCCGCGGCCGGCGCTAGACTGCGCCTTTCCCCGCCCGCCCTGCCCGTCCGTCAACCGATGATCCCGCCCATGCCGCCCTACCCGATCCTGATCCGCGGCCTCGATGACGCGCTGGCCGCCGCCGCCGCCGCCGATGCGCTGGCTTTGCCGCTGACGCTGATGGCGCCGGAGGGTTGCGGCGCGCTGTGGCTGCTGGAACTGCTGGAGCGGGTGCGGCGTGCCCATCCGCGACTGGAGGTCGCCGCGCTGCTCGATTGCGGCGACCGCGCCGGGGAGGCACAGGGTGCGCTGGCGGCCGGCGTGCCGCAGCTGCTGTTCACCGGACGCGCCGATCTGGCCGGGCGGCTGGCGGCCATCGCCGCGGCCGGCGGGGCGACGCTGCTGACCCGCTGCCCGCCGCTGCTCGACCTAGGCACCTGCGGCCCGGCCGAAGGTCAGGGGCTTCGCCGCCGTTCCGCACGGGAGGCCCTATGCCGCGACTGGCTGTCCGGGAACCAAGGTCAGCCCGGGACTACCGCTTTTTCGCACAGCGCCGCCGCGCAAAGGTGGTGTAAATTCACCTAACGATATTTTTGTGACACGCGCCTCCTCCCTCCGATGTCGGACGAAACGCCCATGAGCATCACCAGCCTGACCCCGCCGGAGAAGACGATCGCGCAGCCCCGCCATTCGGGACAGGCCGGACTCCACCGCCTGGATGGACGGGCGGGACGCCATCCGGCCGATCCGGAGCCCGGGTCGGAAAAGATGCGCGGCCTGCGGCTGGTGGCCGTCTGGGTTGGGCTGACAGCGGCGTCCTGGGCGGTGCTGGGCGGCGCCGGCTATGGACTCTATGCGGTGGTCGGGTCTCTTCTGCCCTAGCCCGTTCGGCCGGCGGAAACCGCCCGGCCGGGCCGCCGCCGGCCGCAGGCCCTAGGCCGTTCAGGCGTGGCAAATGGCCGCTTTATGCCCCTCCCGCCGTTGCAAAATGGCCGAATACGGGCTAAGACGGCGCCATTTCCAAGAATGCCCCAGGGGAAGAGCCACAATGAAGCTCACGCGCCGCGTCAAAGACATTCTCGCCAATTACGAGAGCGACAATCCCGGCACCAAGGCGAACCTCGCCCGCATCCTGATGGAAGGCAAGCTCGGCGGCACCGGCAAGCTGGTGATCCTGCCGGTCGACCAGGGCTTCGAGCATGGCCCGGCCCGCAGCTTCGGCCCGAACGACGCCGGCTACGACCCGCACTACCACTACCAGCTGGCCATCGACGCCGGCTGCAACGCCTACGCCGCCCCCCTGGGCTCGCTCGAGGCCGGCGCCGGCACCTTCGCCGGCTCGATCCCGCTGATCCTGAAGATGAACAGCGCCAACAGCCTGTCGACCCAGAAGGAAGCGGCCGACCAGGCCGTGACCGCCTCGGTCCAGGACGCGCTGCGCATCGGCGCGTCGGCCATCGGCTTCACCATCTATCCCGGCTCCGACTGCATGTACGACCAGTACGAGGAGTTCCGCGAGCTGTCGAAGGAGGCGAAGTCCTACGGCCTCGCCACCGTGCTGTGGTCCTACCCGCGCGGCGGCGCCGTCACCAAGGACGGCGAACTGGCCATCGACGTGATCGGCTATGCCGCCCACATGGCCGCGCTGCTGGGCGCCCACATCATCAAGGTCAAGCTGCCGTCGGCCACGCTGGAGCAGCCGGAAGCCAAGAAGATCTACGAGTCCAAGCAGATCCCGATCGCCACCCAGGCCGAGCGCGTGAAGCACATCATGCAGTGCGCCTTCAACGGCCGCCGCATCGTCGTCTTCTCCGGCGGCGCCACCAAGGGCGAGGACGCGGTGTTCGAGGATGCCCGCGCCATCCGCGACGGCGGCGGCAACGGCTCGATCATCGGCCGCAACGCCTTCCAGCGCCCGCGCGAGGATGCCCTCAAGCTGCTCGACCGGATCATGAAGATCTACCAGGGCCGGGAGTAACACTTGGCCAAGGGAAAGCCGTCGCAGGTGGAACCTGCCGCCTGCCGACTGTACCTCGTGACGCCGCCGGCCCTGGAGCCGGCGGCGTTCGCGCCGCTTCTGGCGGAGGCGCTGGATGCCGGCGACGTCGCCTGCGTCCAGCTGCGTCTGAAGGACTGTTCCGACGACGACATCCGCCGGGCCTGCGACCTGCTGCGCCCCATCGCGCAGGAGCGCGAGGTCGCCTTCATCCTCAACGACCATCCCCGGCTGGCTCGCGAGACGGGATGCGACGGCGTGCATGTCGGCCAGTCCGACACCCCCTATCGCGACGCCCGCAAGATCCTCGGCAACGATGCCATCGTCGGCGTCACCTGCCATGACAGCCGCCATCTCGCCATGATCGCCGGCGAGGAGGGGGCGGACTATGTCGCCTTCGGCGCCTTCTTCCCCACCGCCACCAAGACCGCCGAGTATCAGGCCGAGCCGGAGCTGCTGCGCTGGTGGTCGGAACTGATGGAGGTTCCCTGCGTGGCGATCGGCGGCATCACCGCCGACAACTGCGCGCCGCTGGTCACCGCAGGCGCCGATTTCCTGGCCGTGGTCAATGCGGTCTGGGGCCATGCCCAAGGTCCGGCTGCCGGGGTCAGGGCGCTGAATGCCGCCATCGAGGCGGCGCTTGCCGGTTCGGCCGGCTGAGCGTACATATGCCGGCCCTGCCGGTTCGTCTTCTGGATGCCGGCCCTGCCGACCGGCACCCTTAAGCGGACTTTCCCAGGATCATGGACCTTCTGACGCCCGAGTCGCTGGGCATCCTGTTCGCCGTCGGCCTGCTGGCCGGTTTCGTCGATTCCATCGCCGGCGGCGGCGGCCTGCTGACCATCCCCGCCCTGCTGGCGGCCGGACTGTCCCCCGCCGAGGCGCTGGCGACCGGCAAGCTGCAATCGAGCTTCGGATCGCTGTCCGCCACCATCAAGTTCGTCCGCCGCGGCGAGGTCCATCCCTCGGCGATGCGGACGATGATCGTCTGCACCTTCGTCGGGGCCGGGGCCGGGGCCACGCTGGTCCAGATGCTCGATCCCAGCTTCCTGCGCGACATCATCCCGATCCTGCTGATCGGCATCGCCGTCTATCTGCTGCTGTCGCCCAAGGCCGGCGACGTCGACGCCCACCAGCGAATCGGCGAACACGCCTTCGCGCTCAGCATCGGCACCGGCATCGGCTTCTATGACGGCTTCTTCGGGCCTGGCACCGGCACCTTCTTCGCCATCGCCTTCGTCTCGCTGCTCGGCTACAACCTGCGCAAGGCGACGGCCCATACCAAGGTGCTGAACCTGACCAGCAACGTCGCGTCGCTGCTGTTCTTCATCGTCGGCGGCCATGTGCTGTGGACGGTGGGGCTGGTGATGGGCGTCGCCCAGTATATCGGCGCCCAGGCCGGCGCCCACATGGTGATCCGCAACGGCGCGCGCGTCGTGCGGCCGATGCTGGTGGTCGCCTCCATCGTCATCACCGCCAAGCTGGTGTGGAGCGACGACCAGAACATCCTGCGCCAGATGTTCTCCGCCGCGGTCGCCTGGATCGCCTGACGGCCTCGGCCCGCCGGCCGTCCGCCGGCTTTTCCCATTTTCCCGATCGCCCGCGATAATTCGCCGCACCGACTGACCGGCGAAGGTCCGCACCGCCGGAGCACCTCGTCCGGCCGGCGGCGGTACATCGCCTCATACATATTTTTTGCCTTCCGCTTTCCGATCAGGCCGGCAAGACTGTTCGTCCGTCCAACAAAAAGTGGTGGCCGCCCCTTTACGTAAGCGTCAGTTCGTGTATCATTGCGTCAACAACACAATTGGGGGAAGGAACCATGTCTCCGACGACGCTCAAGACACGCCTGATGACCGCCGCCGCCATCGCGGTGGTCGCGCCGCTCGCGACGGCCTCGACGGCCTTCGCCGCCGGCTTTGCGTTGAAGGAGCAGAGCGTATCCGGCCAGGGCACCGCTTATGCCGGCGTCACCGCCGGCGGCAACGGCGATGCCAGCGCCATGTTCTACAACCCGGCCACCATGGGGCTGGTCACCGGGACCGAGGTCGTCCAGACCGCCACCGGCGTCATCGTCAAGTCGAAGGTCGAGAACGCCCGCGCGACCCGCGCCGCAAGGCTGGGCGGCACCTCGATCGGCGGCAACGCCTCGCCCGGCGACATCGCCCAGGACGCCATCGTCCCGGCCGGCTATTTCGTCTATTCGATCGACGACGACCTGAAGGTCGGCCTGTCGGCCAACGGTCCCTGGGGTCTCGTCACCGATTACGGCGACAACTGGATCGGCCGCTACCACGGCATCCGGTCCGACCTGCGCACCTACAATTTCGTGCCGTCGGTGTCCTACCGCATCAACCCGACGATCATCATCGGCGGCGGCGTGCAGATCCAGTACGCCAAGGCGAAGCTGTCGCAGTCGTCGGACTTCGGCGCCAGCCGGCTCGGGCGCCCGGGATCGCTCGACGTCAAGAGCGACGTCACCGGCGACGATTGGGGCTGGGGCTTCACGCTCGGCGCCCTGGTCGAGCCGGTCAAGGGCACCCGCGTCGGCCTCGCCTACCGCTCGGCGGTGAAGCACACGCTGACCGGCAACATCTCCTTCACCGGCCTGCCGTCGGCGCTCTCCGGAGCCCTGCCGGCCCAGGGCGCCAACGCGGATCTGACCACCCCGGACATCGCCTCCATCGGCCTGTACCATGAGGTCGACGACCGCTGGGCGGTGATGGCCGACGTGCAGTGGACCAACTGGTCGCGCTTCCGGGAGCTGCGGGTCAACATCGCCAATCCGGCGCTCAACTCGGTGACCGAGGAGCATTGGAAGGACACCTGGTATTACGCGCTGGGCACCTCCTACAAGGTGACCGACAAGCTGACGCTGCGTGGCGGCATCGCCTTCGACAAGGGGTCGGTCGACGTCGACTACCGCACGCCGCGCATTCCGGAGCAGAACCGCTATTGGCTGTCGGTCGGCGCCGGTTATCAGGTCACCGACAGCATCCGGGTCGACGCCGCCTATTCGCATGTCTTCATCCCGAAGACCTCGGTCGCGCTGAGCGACGACCTGACCGGCCCCGAAGCCGGCCGCGGCAACCTGACGGCCGACTACAAGAGCAGCATCGACCTGATCGGCCTGCAGGCGAAGTTCACCTTCTGACCGGGCTTGCCCTCTCCCGCCCCGGGAGAGGGAGGGACCCGCCGCAGGCGGGAGGGTGAGGGGCAATCCGGACATGGATATTGATCCTTGGATTGCCCCTCACCCTTCCCAAGCTCAGCTTGGGCCCCTTCCCTCTCCCGGGGCGGGAGAGGGAGAGCCCCACCATCTCAGAATCCTGCCACCGGCAGCCACAGCACCTGATCGATGCTGTCCGCACCGCTGCACAGCATCGCCAGCCGGTCGAACCCCATGGCGATGCCGCTGCTCTGCGGCATGCCGAGCTCCAGCGCGGCGAGGAAATCCTCGTCGACCGGGAAGCGTTCGCCGTAGATCCGCTCCTTCAACTCCATGTCGGCCTCGAAACGGGCGCGCTGCACCGCCGGGTCGGTCAGTTCGCCGAAGGCGTTCGCCAGCTCCAGGCCGCAGGCATACAGCTCGAACCGTTCGGCCAGCCGCGGATCCTCCGGCTTCGGCCGCGACAGCGCCGCCATGCACAGCGGATAGTCGGTCAGCACGCAGGGCACCCCGGCGCCGAGATGCGGTTCGATCCGTTCGAACATGATGCGGAAGACGATATCCTCCCAGCGGTCACCCGCATGGGGCGCGATGCCGATGCGCGCGGCCTCCGCCGCCAGCGCCGCCGGATCGGGATCGTGGCTGCCGTCATAGGTCGCCATCAGGTCGATGCCGGCATAGTCGGTGAAGGCGTCCGGCACCGTCAGCACCCGCCACGGCGCGAAGGGGTCGCAGGTCATGCCGCGGAACTCGAAGCGCCGCCGCCCGCCCGCCTCGGCCCCGGCGCGCAACAGGTCCTGACAGTCGCCGATCAGGGTGCGGTAGCCGTCGCCCGCCCGATACCATTCCAGCATCGAGAATTCCGGGGCGTGGGTACCCGACCGCTCGCCGTTGCGGTAGACATGGGCCAGCTGCCACAGCCGCGGCACCCCCGCGACCAGCAGCTTCTTCATGGCGAATTCAGGGCTGGTGTGCAGGTACAGCCGCCGCCGGTCGTCGGGATGGGGTCCCTGCAGCTCGGTGGCGAAGGCCTGGAGATGCGGTTCCATCCCCGGCGAGACCTGGAGGGCCGGCGTATCGACCTCGACGAAGCCCTGGTCCTCGAACACGCGGCGGACGGCGCCCAGCACCCGGCCGCGCGCGGCCAGATAGGGCCGGCGGCGGGCCAGCGCCTCGGGATGCCAGGGGGGAAGACCGGAGGGGAGATCGGTGGATCGGGGACGAATGGACATAAGGAGCGCTCTTGAGGAAGGCTGGGGCGGAAATCGGGCCGGGAAGACTGGACGATGCTGCGGGCCGGCAGGACGATTTCCACCCTGACCTTATCGCTTCCGGAGCGGCGTGATAGAGTGGAACGGCCCGCATCCGATCCCGGAGCCTCCCGCATGTCCAGCCGCCGGCCGCCGGTGCGATCCCCGTTTCCCGGTTCGGACCGTCCCGGCCCGCGGCACAATGGAACATGGAACAGGGCCGGTCCACTGTTTCACCCGGTTTCAAATGTTCCATTCCTGCCGTCCGGCCGGCGGCCCGGCCCGATTCGCCACACAATCGCCCGGCACGCCGGCCTTTACCGTTCCGCGTCGTTGCCTATGCGCGGTCAAGCTGGTAGGGTCCGCGCCGCCCGCATCTTGGAATTCACGAGTACGCCATGAAGGTCAATGCCAATACGATGCGCCCCGGCCATGTGCTGGAGCACAACGGAAAGCTCTGGGTCATCACCAAAACCGCCATCGTGCAGCCTGGCAAGGGCGGCGCCTTCATCCAGCTGGAAATGAAGGACGTTCGCACCGGCAACAAGTCGATCGAGCGGTTCCGCACCCAGGAGACTGTCGAGCGCGCTCGCCTGGACGAGCATGAAATGACCTTCCTCTTCGCCGAAGGTGACAGCTTCACCTTCATGGACAAGGAATCCTTCGAGCAGGTCAGCATCCCGCGCGACATCATCGGCGAGCCGGCGGTGTTCCTGCAGGACGGCATGGAAGTCACCGTGCAGAGCCACGAGGGCAGCCCGCTGGGCGTCGAGATCCCCGGCAAGGTCACGCTGCTGATCACCGAATCCGACCCGGTGGTGAAGGGCCAGACCGCATCGTCCTCCTACAAGCCGGCCAAGCTGGAGAACGGCGTGTCGATCCTGGTTCCGCCGCACATCGAGGCCGGGACCCGGGTCGTCGTCGACACCGCGTCGGGCGAGTATGTCGAGCGCGCCAAGGACTGATCCTTCTCCGGTCCGTCCTGCTGTCACCGGTCTTCGCCAAGCGCGGAGGCCGGTGTATTGTTTTCTGGTTCCTGCATCAAACGGTACACCCACACCCATGGCCACCCGCTCCGCTCTCATCAACGTCATGGTCCGCGCCGCCGAGAAGGCCGCCCGAGGTCTCGTCCGCGACTTCGGCGAGGTCGAACATCTCCAGGTGTCGCGCAAGGGGCCGGCCGACTTCGTGTCCGCCGCCGACCTGAAGGCCGAACGCACCCTGCGCGAGGAACTGCAGAAGGCGCGGCCGGAATTCGGCTTCCTGATGGAGGAGAGCGGCGCATCCAAGGGCAGCGATGCCGATGCGCGTTGGATCGTCGACCCGCTCGACGGCACCACCAACTTCCTGCACGGCATTCCGCACTGGGCGATCTCCATTGCCGCCGAGCGGGGCGGCGAGATCGTCGCCGGCGTCATCTACGCGCCGATCGGCGACCAGCTGTTCTGGGCCGAGAAAGGTGCCGGCGCCTTCGTCAACCACTCCCGCCTGCGCGTGTCCGAACGCCGCCGGCTCGAGGATTGCGTGATCGCCACCGGCATCCCCTTCAAGGGCCGCGGCGACCATGCCGGTTTCCTGAAGGAGCAGGAGGCGGTGATGAAGGAGGTCGCCGGCATCCGCCGCTTCGGCGCCGCCTCGCTCGACCTCGCCTATACCGCCGCCGGTCGATTCGACGCCTATTGGGAACGCGGCCTCGCGCCGTGGGATTGCGCCGCGGGCGTGCTGATGGTCACCGAGGCCGGCGGTTTCGTCGGCGAGATCGACGGTGGACGCAACCCGGTCTTCACCGGCAACGTGCTCGCCGCCAACAGCCATCTCCAGGTGCCGGTCGCCCGCCTGCTGAAGAGCGCCAAGGGCTGAGGCGTTGCGGCTGGAGCGATCGATAGGCTATGGTTCGCAGATCAAGGGTTTGAGTGGACACATCGCTTTGGGCCGCTGGGAACACGCCGACCGCAAGCTCCGTGCCGTCGCCGCCACGCTGTGCGCGGTCTGGGCGCTCTGTGCGCCAGCGCAGGCGGCAGCCCCGCCTGCGCTGTCTCTGGAAAACGCGGTTCCGCTGCCTGTCCCGCCGCGCCCGAGCCTGCGCACCCCTCCGACCGTGAAGGCACCGCCGCGGCTCGTCCTGCCGCAGCCGCTGGAAGCGCCGCCGTTGCCCGACTTGACGGAAGGCCCGGCCCAACCGGCGCCGCGTACCGCCGCCCGCGATCAGGGGACGCAACCGTCCGCCCCGGCCTCCCAGGCGCCGGCGCCCCCGCCGGTCTCCGGCACCGCACCGGTGGAGCCGCCGCCTGCCCCGCGGACCGACACAGCGGCGCTGCCGCCTGCCCCGGAAGCGGCACCCCCTGCGGCTAGCCTGCCACCTTCGAGTGTTTTGAGCCTTGCGTTCCAGGGCGACGCCACCAATCTGCCCGATACGGCCGACGCCCTGGTCGACCGGATCGTCGAGCGGCTGCGCGCCAGCGACACCGCAAGGCTCCAACTGAGGTCCTATGCCAGCGGCACCGCGGACACGGCGCGCGAGGCACGGCAACGCTCGCTCGCCCGGGCGCTGGCCCTGCGCGAGCGGCTGACCGCCTTCGGGATCCGGAGCGCCCGCGTCGATGTCCGCGCGTTGGGCGTCGAAGAGGGAAGCGGGGCGGCCGACCGTATCGACATCGTATTTCTGAACGAGTAGCGCCCACCAGTAGAGCCCACAGTGCGCGGGGTCTGATCGGAACATCCCCTTCGGAGCATCATGACCGCCACCATCCCGACGTCCCGACCGCAGGAGATATCCGCCCTCATGACACGCCCCGCGCGGTTCCTGACCCGGATGATCCTGTTCCTGGTGGTTGTCGGCATCGTATGCGGGCTGCTGTTCCCCGCCCTGCGCTCCGCCTTCCTGAACAACGCGCCGCTGAACGGCGTCATCCTCGCCACGCTGCTGGCCGGCATTGCCTTCATCTTCCGCCAGGTGTTGATGCTGCGCCCGGAGGTGGACTGGCTGGAGCAGTATCAGAGCGGGGTTTCCCCCGCCACCCTCCAGGAACCGGTCCTGCTGGCGCCGATGGCCCGCATGCTCGGCGAGCGGCGCGGCCGGCTGACCCTGTCGGCGCTGTCGATGCGTTCGCTGCTGGACGGCATCGCGTCGCGACTCGACGAATCGCGGGAGCTGTCGCGCTACCTGATCGGGCTGCTGATCTTCCTCGGCCTGCTCGGCACCTTCTGGGGACTGCTGCACACCGTGCAGTCGGTCGGCAGCGTCATCGGCAGCCTGTCTGTGCAGGGCGGCGACGTCGGCACCATGTTCTCCCATCTGCAGCAGGGGCTGGAAGCGCCGCTGGTCGGCATGGGCACCGCCTTCTCCTCCTCGCTGTTCGGTCTGGCCGGATCGCTGGTGCTGGGCTTCCTGGAACTCCAGGCCAGCCAGGCGCACAACCGCTTCTTCCAGGATCTGGAGGATTGGCTGTCGAGCGCCACCCGGCTTTCGAGCGGCGCTGCCGGCGGGCTCGAATCGGGCGACCATTCGGCGTCGGCCTACCTCACCGCCCTGCTGGAGCAGACCGCCGAGAACCTCGACTCGCTGCAACGCACCGTCGCGACGGCGGAGGAAGGCCGCCGTGCCGCCAACGCCAACCTGATGGCCTTGACCGAACGGCTATCGAGCCTGACCGACCATATGAGGGCGGAACAGCAACTCCTGCTGCGTCTGGGCGAGAACCAGCTCGAGGTAAAGGGGTTGCTCGACCGGCTGGCGGACAATGCCACCGCCGGCTTCGACGACGCCTCGCGCCAGCATCTGCGCAACATGGACATCTACCTCGCCCGCATCGTCGAGGAGTCCTCCAACGGCCGCGTCCAGGCGGTGCAGGAAATCCGCAGCGAGATCAAGCTGCTGGCCCGCACCATCGCCGCGCTGGCCGAAGAAGCCGACCAGCAGCAGCGCTGATCTTACAGGGCGTCCTCGCGCCCGAACGGAGAGACCATGGCCAGCCTCAGCCGCCGCAACGGCCATCGCGACGCCAGCGCCTGGCCCGGCTGGGTCGACGCCCTGTCGTCGCTGGTGATGGTCGTCATCTTCCTGCTGATGGTCTTCGTGGTGGCGCAATTCTACCTTGCCTCCGCCCTGACCGGCCGCGACGAGCAGCTGACGGTGCTGAACCGCAAGATCGCGGAGATGAACGACCTGCTGGCGATGGAACGCGATGCCAACGCCGACCTGCGGGTCAACATCACCCAGCTGTCGACCGAACTGCAGACCTCCGTCGCCTCGCGCGACGACATGACGCTGACGCTGAGCCAACTCCAGGAAGACCGCGACCGCACCGCCCGCACGCTGGAGGAGTTGCAACGCAACGTCCGCGTGGACCGTGAAAGCCTGGACCTGAAGCTGAAGGAGATTCTCAGCCTCCAGGCCGACATCAAGGCGCTGCGCGACGCCCGCCAGAAGCTCGAAGGCGAACTGGCCGCCGCCGTCGCCGCGACCAAACTGACCGAGCAGCAGCGCCAGGCCCTGCTTGCGGAGCTGGGCACCACCCGCGACCGCGCCAAGGCGCTGGAAGCGGAGCTGGCCACCGCTGCCGAAAAGACGATGCTGGCCCAGAAGGACATCGACCAGCGCGACATCCGGCTCAAGGCCCTCGACTCCCAACTGGCCGACGCCCGCACCCAGGCGCAGACGGAATTGGCACAGCGCGACCTGCGCATCCGCGACCTGATGGCCTCCCTGACCGGCGAGCAGGCGGAGGGGACGAAGAGCAAGCAGCAGGTCGATCTGCTGAACCAGCAGCTTCTGGCTTTGCGCGAGCAGTTGGCCCGCATCGCCGCGGCGCTCGAGGCGTCGGAGAAGGCGTCGTCCGAGCAGAAGGTGCAGATCGCAGAGTTGGGCGCACGTCTTAACCAGGCGCTTGCCGCCAAGGTGCAGGATCTCGCCCGCTACAAGTCGGAATTCTTCGGCCGCGTGCGTGAGGCGCTGGGCAGCCGGCCCGACGTCCGCATCGTCGGCGACCGCTTCGTCTTCCAATCGGAACTGCTGTTCCCCTCGGGCTCGGCAACATTGGAAGAGGCCGGCAAGCAGCGGCTGGCCGACCTCGCCCGCACTCTGCTCGAGATCGGCAAGGCCATACCGTCGGACATCGCCTGGGTTCTGCGGGTGGACGGCCACACCGACGTCAAGCCGGTGCGCTTCCAGTTCGCCTCCAACTGGGAGCTATCGTCGGCCCGCGCCATCTCGGTGGTCAAGTATCTGATCGACCAGGGCATTCCGCCGGAACGTCTGGCCGCCGCCGGCTTCGGCGAGTTCCAGCCCCTCGACCCCGGCAATTCAGACGAAGCGCTGGCGAAGAACCGCCGGATCGAGATCAAGCTGGACCAGCGATAGGAACCGGCGGCCTCAGCCCTTCCACTCCTCGCGCAGGATGGCGTAGAGGACGTGGTCGCGCCATGCGCCGTCGATCCGCAGATAGCCGCGGGCATAGCCCTCGTGGGTGAAGCCGACCTTTTCCAGCAGGCCGCGGCTTGGCAGGTTGGTCGGCAGGCAGGCGGCCTCGACCCGGTGCAGGCCAAGCTGGCCGAAGGCGAAGTCGAGCACCAGCCGGGTACCGCCGGACACGTAGCCGCGCCGGGCATGGGGCTGGCCTGCCCAATAGCCGAGCGTGCCCATCTGCGCCACGCCACGGCGGATGTTGGTCAGGCCGAGCCCGCCGACCAGGGCGTCGGTGGCACGGTCGAAGATCAGGAAGCTGTAGCCGAGATCGTCGCGCCATTCCTGCGCCTGCCGCCGCAGCCGGCGGGCGAAGGCGGTGCGGGTCAGCGCATCGGCCGGCCAGGTCGGCTCCCATGGCGTCAGGAAGCCGCGTGAGGCGTCGCGCAGGTCGGCCCACTCCCGCCAATCCCGCGGCAGGGGCGGCCGGATGTAGCAGTGCGGCCCATCGAGCCGCATGGCCGGCGGACCGATCAGGCCGCTGCCGAGAAGGCGGATCATCGGATGACCGTATCCCCTCTCTCCCCCGAAAAGGGGGAGAGAGGCTCGGAAGGAGGGGCAGCGACCGCAGTCGTCATCGTCAGGCGAGGCGCTCCGCGATGCGGTCGTAGCTTTCCAGCTTGTCGATGGGACCGAGGGCAGCCACGGTCGGACGGCTGGTACGCAGGCGGGCGGCGGTCTTGATCACCGACTCGCGGTCGACGCCGTCGATCTTGGCGACGATCTCCTCCACCGGGATCGGGCGGTCGTAGATCAGCACCTGCTGCCCCAACTGCTCGCAGCGCGACATGGTGCTTTCCAGCGCCATAAGCGTCCCGGCCTTCAGCTGGGCGCGGGCGCGGGCGACCTCGTCCTCGGTGACGTCGGCCCCGACCTTGGCGATCTCGTCGCAGACGACCGGGATCAGTTCGGCCACCTCGTCCTCGCCAGTGCCGGCATAGACGCCGAACAGGCCGCCGTCATGGTAGCCGCCGGTGAAGGTGTAGATCGAATAGACCAGCCCGCGCTTCTCCCGGACCTCCTGGAAAAGGCGCGACGACATGCCGCCACCCAGCAGGGTGGAGAGCACCGAATGGGCATAGAAGTCCGGATCATGGACCCCCACCCCGTCGAAGCCCAGCACCAGATGCATCTGCTCCAGGTCGCGGTCCTCGCGGAAGTCGCCGCCGGTGTAGCTGGCCGGCTCCGGCTTGGGCGGCGCCCCGCTCGGCAGGTCGCCGAAGGCCTTCAGCGCCAGATCGACCAGCCGGTCATGCTCGATCCGGCCGGCGGCGGACAGCACCATGCCGGGCGCACCGTAATGGCCGGCGATATAGTCGACCAGCGCATCGCGCGGCAGCGCCCCGACGATCTCGGCGGAGCCCAGCACCGGGCGGCCGATGGCCTGCCCCGGATAGGCAGTGGACTGGAAATGGTCGAAGATGATGTCGTCGGGCGTGTCGGCGCTCTGCCCGATCTCCTGCAGCACCACGGTCCGCTCACGCACCAGTTCCTCGGCGTCTAGCATCGAGTGCTGGAGCATGTCGGCGATGAGGTCCAGCGCCAGCGGCGCATCCTCGTGCAGGACCTTGGCGTAATAGGCGGTCTGCTCGCGGGTGGTGTAGGCGTTCAGTTGCCCGCCGACATTCTCGATCTCCTCGGAGATGCGGAAGGCGGAGCGGCGGCGGGTGCCCTTGAACAGCATATGCTCGACGAGATGGGCAACGCCATTGACGCTCGCCGCCTCGTTGCGGGTTCCCACCCCGACCCAGCAGCCGAGGGATACGGACTGCACGTCGGGCATGGTGTCGGTCGCGACGCGAAGCCCGTTGGGCAACGTCGTCACACGAATGGAACTCATGCGGCCTCCTGGGCGGCGCGGGCGCGCGCGGTTACGAAGTCCTGCACTGCCTTCAAATCGTTCGGCAGCTCGGACAGGCGCTCCTCGCGCACATAAAGATCGGACAGGCGCGGCGGCAGGTCCGGCCGGCGGCCGGTCGCCTTCTCCACCGCGTCGGGGAACTTGGCGGGATGGGCGGTGGCAAGCACCACCATGGGAACGGACGGATCGACCCGGCCAGCGGCAACGGCGGCACGGGCGGCGCCGATGCCGACCGCCGTGTGCGGGTCGAGCAGATAGAGGCTGCCCTTCCAGACGTCGGCGACGGTCGCCATGGTGGCGGCCTCGTCCACCCGATGGCCGGAGAAGATCGCGAGTGCGCGGGCGAGCTGGGCCTCGGTCACCGCGAACTTGCCCTCGGTGCGGAAACGGTTCAGCGCCGCCGTCACCGCGGCGCCGTCACGGTCGAGCAGGTCGAACAGCAACCGCTCGAAGTTGGAGGAAATCTGGATGTCCATGCTGGGAGACAAGGTAGGCACGACAGGCGCCGCGACCATGGCCCCGCTGGCGAAAAAGCGCGCGAGGATGTCGTTGCTGTTGGAGCCCACCACCAGCGCCTCCACCGGCAGCCCCATGGCGCGGGCGCCGTAGGCGGCATAGACGTTGCCGAAATTGCCGGTCGGCACGGTGAAGGCGACCTTGCGCTCGGGCGCGCCAAGCGCCACCGCGGCGGTGAAGTAATAGACGATCTGGGCCATGATGCGCGCCCAGTTGATCGAGTTCACCGCCGACAGCCCCATCCGGTCGCGGAAGGCGGCGTCGTTGAACATCGCCTTCACCAGATCCTGGCAATCGTCGAAGGTGCCCTCCAACGCGATGTTGTGGACGTTGGGCGACAGCACGCTGGTCATCTGCCGGCGCTGCACCTCGGACGTGCGGCCCTTGGGGTGCAGGATGAAGATGTCGACGTTCCGGCGGTCGCGGCAGGCCTCGATGGCGGCCGAGCCGGTGTCGCCGGAGGTGGCCCCGACGATGGTCACCCGCTCGCCGCGCTTGGTCAGCACATGGTCGAACAGGCGGCCAAGCAGTTGCAGCGCCACGTCCTTGAAGGCCAGCGTCGGCCCGTGGAACAGCTCCAGCACCCAGGTGGTGGGGTCGATCTGCACCAGCGGGGTCACCGCGGCATGGTCGAAGCTGGCATAGGTGTCGCGGGCGATGGCGCGGAACTCGTCCTCGGCGATCGCGCCGCCCAGGAAGGGCAGCATGACCCGCACCGCGATCTCGCTGTAGGGCAGGCCACGGAGCGCGCGGATGTCGTCGGCCGTGAACTGCGGCCAGCTCTCCGGCACGTAAAGCCCGCCGTCACGGGCCAGCCCGGCCAGGAGAACGTCTTCAAAACCCAGGACCGGGGCCGCGCCCCGCGTGCTGACGTACCGCACCGTTTCCACTCCGTCCGATGAAGTGGGCATAGTTAGCGAGGACCCCGCCCGCACGCAAGCGGTGCGGGACGCGCGGCGCATATTCCCCCGGCGTGGGTGTGCCTGGTGAACGCGGGCCGCCGAGCGGGGATGGAACGTTTGGAACGCCGTGAAACGGTTTTCCGGGCGCTGTTCACCTGTTCCATCGCCCCGCGGGACAGGCCCTTACCCGAACAGGGCGTCGATATCGGCCTGGCTGATGTTGCCGCTGTCGGGGGTGGCCTCGGCCGGACCGTGCAGGTCGAGATCCTCGTCCTTCTTGGTGACCGACGGCGGGAGCGGCATCGCCTCGAACTCGCGCTTGTTCCACAGCCCCATCATCGCGTCGACGCGCTCCTCGATGAAGGACATGGCGCGGACGACCTTGGTGATGCGCTGCCCGGTCAGATCCTGGAAGTTGCAGGCCTCGTAGATGCGGACGATGACGTCGACCATGTCGTTGACGCGGTCGTTGTGATAACCCTCGGGCAGCGAGGATTTCAGCTCCGAGACCACCTCTTCCAACTCTTCGGCGCAGGCCATGATGGTGTTGGTCGCGGCCTCCGTCGCGGCGACGACGGCGCTCAACTCCTGGCTGGCCTGCTCGAACTTGTCGTCACCGGCCAGCGGGTGGCGGATGGCGGCCATCTCCACCTTGGTCGCCTTGATGCGGCCGGAGATGTCGGCGATCTCCACCTGGATCTGGTCGATCTGCGCCGCGTCCATTGCGAGGAAGCGGTCCAGCTTGGCGCCGAGATCGCCGATCGCCCGGATGACTTCGGTGTTGTCGGCCTGGACCACCTGGGTCGGCGCCGGAAGGGCGGCGGCTGCCGCCCCATCCTCGATCAGTGCCTGGAACGGGTGCCCGGACTTGCGGGCTTTCTGAAGCTCGGCCATGAAGGGCTTGGTCATCTGCTTCATCCTCGGTCCCGCCTCTCGGAAACGGCCGGCTGTGGCCTTGTGTGATGGATTGTCGGTGGAGTGTCTGCTGGCGTGTCTGTTCTGTGTCGTTAGGCTCGTCAGGCCCCGTCCGGCCAATCGGCCGGCCGGTCGGGTAGACCTGTTGGGGGACATCGGGTGGAAGCAGGCCGGCTGCCGGACTGGCCGGGCCGGCCGGCCTCCTATCCGAAGAGGGCGTCGATGGCCGCCTGGTCGAGCGGGGTCGGAGGCTCCGCTGCGACAGGCGCCGGGGGTGCGGCCGGCTTGGGCGGAGCCTTGGCCTTCGGCGCGGCGCCGGGGGGCTTCGGCACCGGCTTCTTCGCCGGCGGAGCGGCAGGCGCCGGGGCGTCGAACATGCTGTCGATGTCCGCCTGGCTCGCCTTGGCCGGAGCCGCGGCGGGTGAAGGCGCGTCGAACATGCCGTCGATGTCGGCCTGACTCGCCTTGGCCGGAGCCGCGGCGGGTGAAGGCGTATCGAACATGCCGTCGATGTCGGCCTGGCTCGCCTTGGCCGGAGCCGCGGCGGGTGCAGCCTGGACCGGAACCGGAGCATCGAACATGCTGTCGATATCCGCCTGGCTCGCCTTGGCCGGAGCGGCCTGAACCGGCGGCGGCGGTGGCGGAGGCGCGGCCATCGGCGCCGGACTGTCGAACATGCTGTCGACGTCGGCCTGGCTGACGCCGTGGCCGTCCAGTTGCGGGCCGTTCAGCAGATGGGCGTCGGGGCGGCTGTCGGTCTGCTCCTCCTTCACGACGATGCCGGCGAGGCCGTCCTCGCCCCAGATGCTGATCATCGCCATCACGCGCTGCTCGATGTAGCGGAGCGCGTTCACCACCTTGCTGGTGCGCTGGCCGGTCAGATCCTGGAAGGAACAGGCGGTGAAGATGTCGTTCACCTGCGTGTCGATCTCGTTGCACATCGACGGGTCGGCCCCGCTGGCGCGCAGCTTGCCCGCCAGATCCATCAGCCGTTCGGCGGAGTTCAGGATCTCGAAGGACGCACGTTCGGTCGAGATGACGATGGCGTCCAGTTCGTTGGTGGCGGACAGGATCTTGTCGCCCGACCCGTCCGGGGGCCGCAATGCCGCCACCTCGCGCCGCGCCTGCTCGATCGAGGCAGCCATCTCCATCAGCTCGCGGCGCAGGACGCCGACATGCTTGCCGGCCTCCACCGCCTCGTTCTGCCGGCTCCAGGAGTCGCGGAACTCCTGAAGCATTGCCCGCACCTCCTCCGTCGCGGCCCCGAGGGACCGCCGGTGAAGCCGCCGCAGGAACGCCCTGCCCTTCGCCGACCGGGCGATGGCGTCCTCGATCTGCTCGAACTCTTCATCGGACAGCTGCGGAAGCTGCTCCAAACCGGTCCACTCCCCAAACTGGATGCGTCAGACGCCGCCTGTGCAGGCGAAGCGCCGGACTTGAGCCGCCGTCCGCCCGAACCGGCAGCGTTGGCCGGTCGCGCTGGCCGATCCCCGGGATCGGCCGTCCCGATCAGCCGCCGATGACGGCCTGGATCTTCTGCTTCAGCGTGTCGGCGTTGAAGGGCTTGACGATGTAGTTGTTCACGCCGGCCTGCTTGGCGGCGATGACGTTCTCGGTCTTGCTCTCGGCGGTGACCATGATGAAGGGGGTCGCCGCCAGCTTGGCGTCCGCACGGATTTCCTTCAGCAGCTGCAGTCCGGTCATCGGCTCCATGTTCCAGTCGGAGATGATGAGGCCGAACTTGCTCTCGCGCAGCTTCGCCAACGCCGACACGCCGTCGCCGGCCTCGTCGATGTCGGTGTAGCCGATCTGGGTCAACAGGTTCCGCACGATGCGCCGCATGGTGGCGTAATCATCGACGACGAGGATCTTCATCTAGACGTCTCCGCAATATTCCGTTGCCGGTGTCTCACCGGCCGTTACGCCCACCCGGCGCGGGGGCTGCGCCGTAAACCGGGAAGTGATGCCGACTGTAGTGCCCTAACTGCCGCCAAAAGTCATCCCCTTGGGTCACACTGAAGCAGGTGGGTAAAGAACGTGTTACCACGAGCATCGGCATTCCGGCGATTCAGCCCGGCCGGCATCGGGAGCGCCCCCGATGGACAGCGCTCCCATGACAGGTCATGAGCCCCGGCCGGTCATGTGCCGCAGCTCACAGGGGCGCGGTCGCCGCTTCCAGCCAGCGGCGGGTCTCCCCGTCCAGCAGGGGGGACAGCGACTCGCACACGCGGGCGTGGTAGGCATCGACCCAGGCGGTTTCGGCACCGGACAGCAGCGCCGGCTCGATCGCCTTGCGGTCGATCGGCACCAAGGTCAGCGGCCGGAACCCCAGCATCGGCCGCTCGGCCCCCGCCAGTTCGCCCTCCGCCTCCAGCGGCTCCACGACGATCAGGTTCTCGATGCGGATGCCGTAGGCGCCGGTCCTGTAGTAGCCGGGCTCGTTCGACAGGATCATGCCGGGCTGGAGCGCCACGCTGTTGCCGATCTTGGAGATGCGCTGCGGCCCCTCATGCACCGACAGGAAGCTGCCGACGCCGTGGCCGGTGCCGTGGTCGTAGTCCAGCCCGGCCTGCCACAGCGGCAGCCGCGCCAGCGCGTCGAGCTGCGAGCCGGTCGTGCCGCGCGGGAACCGGGCGGTGGACAGGGCGATGTGGCCCTTCAGCACGCGGGTGAAGCGGTCGCGCATCTCCGCCGCGGTTTCCGGGGCGAGGTCGCCCACCGCCAGCGTGCGGGTGACGTCGGTGGTGCCGTCGAGATACTGGGCGCCGCTGTCGAGCAGGAACAGGCTGCCCGGCTCCAGCCGGCGGTCGGTCTCCGGGGTGACGCGGTAATGGACGATGGCACCGTTCGGCCCGGCCCCGGCGATGGTGTCGAAGCTGACGCCGCGGAAACGCTCGTTCTCGCGGCGGAAGGCCAGCAGCCGCTCCACCACCGCCAGTTCGGTCAGCCCGCCCTTCGGCGCCTCCTCCGCGAACCAGCGCAGGAAGCGGACGATGGCGGCGCCGTCGCGGATGTGGGCGGCGCGGGTGCCGGCCAGCTCCGCCTCGGTCTTGCAGGCCTTGGGCAGGGCACAGGGGTCGCCGTCGCGCTCCACCCTCGCCCCCGCCAGCTGCAGGCGGTCGACGATCCAGGCCGAGGTACAGGACGGGTCGGCAAGCACACGGGCGGAGCCGCGGGCGACGGCGTCCAGCGCCGGCCCGAACTCCTCCACCGGCCGCACGCGCACCCGGTTGCCGAGATGGGCATGGGTCTGCGGCGCCAGCTTGCGACCGTCCAGGAACAGGTCGACCGACGCGTCCGCCGACAGGATGGCGAAGGACAGCGGCAGCGGGGTGCAGGGCACGTCGGCGCCGCGGATGTTGAGCAGCCAGGCGATGCTGTCGGGCTGGGTCAGCACCGCGGCGGCGACGCCCTTGCGCCCGAGCTCCTCGGCCAGACGGCCGCGCTTGTCGGCGGAGCTTTCGCCGGAGAAGGCCTCGTCCTGCGGCACGACGGGGGTAAGCGGGGACGGCGGCTGGCCCTGCCAGACGGAATCGACCGGATTGTCCTCGCAGGGGAGCAGCAGGATGCCGGCGCGCTCCAGGACGGGGCGGGTCTTCTCCACCCAACCGATGGTGTGCAGCCAGGGATCGAAGCCGAACCGCCCGCCGCCGGGCAGCGCCGCGACGATCCAGTCGGTCAGCGGATCCTCGACCAGATGCCGGTATTCATAGAGGTCGGCCGGCACCTCGGCCCGGACCTGGAGCGTGTAGCGGCCGTCGACGAAGATGGCGGCGCGGTCGGCGGTGACCAGCATGTTGCCGGCGGAGCCAGTGAAGCCGGTCATCCAGGCCAGCCGCTGGGCACGCGGCGGCACATATTCGCCCTGATGCTCGTCGCCGCGCGGGACGATGAAACCGTCGAGGTCGCGGCGCTTCAGCGCGGCGCGCAGGGCGGCCAGCCGCTCCGCCGGACCGGGGCGGGCCGGCTGCGGCTCGGCAGCCAGCAGCGCCTTCAGCGCCTGGAGCTGGTCGGCCAGCGCGGGCGGCAAGTTCTCGCCGACCAGCACCAGCCAGGCCGCCGCATCCTCCGCCTCCGGCGCCGCCAGCACGCCGGCGAGCAGCGCGCGGACGTCCGCGGGGGTGCGGCCGGTCCCGGCCTCGGTCAGCAGGGTCGCAAGGGCGTCGTCGCCACGGTAAGCGCCGGAGTGGTTCGCGCTGGGCACGGAACGGATTCCTCGGAAGGGTGGAGCCTGTGTCCCCAGGCTAGGCACCCGGCCGGGTCTGCGCAAGCGGCGGTGCTGCGTCCATGGCGGTTGGGGTGGTCGGGTACGGCGGGTAGCCCCCACCTATCCTCCCTCGCTGGGCGGGGGAGGGTCAGGGTGGGGGCGAACTCCCCTAAACCGGCAACCCCGCGTCGTCGGGCAGTCCCAGCCGTTCCAGCACGCGCTTGCGCGCCTCGCCGCGCTCGACGTCTGAGACGTGCAGCAGCCCGCCGATCCGCCGCAGCAGGCTGGCCTCCAGGTCGTTCAGCACGCCGTCGGCGTAGGCGACCTCCCACAGCATCTCGACGATCCACAGGCGCCGGCCGGGCGGGCAGCGCTCCAGGATGACGGTGACATAGCGGTGGTAGGGGGAGACGTCCTCCGTGTCGAACACGGCGGCGGACAGCAGGTCCTGCGCCTCCTCCTCGCTCAGCTGGAAGTGGCGGCGGGCGGCGGCCATGATGCGGTCGCGCTCCGCCTGGGTGATGGTGTCGTCGGTGCGCGCGGCCTCGACCATCAGGGCGGCGGCGGCGGCCTGCAGGGCGTCCTCGCCCGGCTCGGCGCCCTCGTCGCCTGCGAACAAGGACCGGATGCGGTTCAGCATGGTGGCTCCCCAGGACTGTGTCGGGACATCGTCCCTAGGGGAAATCGCAATCCGGCCCTTTGGTTTCAACGGCCCCCGGCTTAACGCTTGACCACAAGAGTGGTCCATTCCCCGACCGGGATGCGGGCGACCAGCCGCAGGCCCTGGTTGCGGTGCGCCTGGATGACGTGGCGCTCCTGCCGGTTGAGCAGGCCGGCCAGCACGGCATAGCCGCCCTTCTTCAGGTGGCGGCGCAGCTGCGGCGCCATGCGCGACAGCGGGCGGGCCAGGATGTTGGCGGTGATCAGGGTGTAGGGCTTGTGCCGCCCGACGATGCGGGTGTTGTAGCCGTCGCCGCCCTGGGCGCGGATGCTGTTCTTCGCCCCGTTCAGCGCGGCGTTGATGCGGGTGACGCGCACCGCCTCCGGGTCGATGTCGACGGCGGTCACGGCGACGCGCCAGCGCTTGGCAACCGCCAGCGCCAGGATGCCGGAGCCGCAGCCCATGTCGAGCGCCCCGCGCCGGCCGCCGCGCGGCAGCTTCAGGTGGCGCGACAGCCGGTCGAGCGCCTGGAGGCAGCCGTTGGTCGAGCCATGCTCGCCGGTGCCGAAGGCGGTGGCGGCATCGACCAGCAGCGGGATGCTGCCGGCGGGAACGGTGCCCTCATGGTGCGAGCCGTGGACGAAGAAGCGCCCGGCGCGAATCGGCGGGAAGCCCTGGTAGCTGTGCGACACCCAGTCGATCGGCGGCAGGTTCTCCACCGCCAGCCTCGGCTCGTCGATGCCCAGCGCCTTGGCCAGCACGGCAACGCGGGACTGAAGGCGCGGTACGTCGGGGGGGCCGTACAGCGTCGCCTCGACCAGCCAGTCTCCGCCCTCCTCCAGTTCGAAGGTCGACACCGCATCGGCATGGTCGCCCACCGCTTCGGCGAAGGCCGGCACATGGGATTCGGGAACGACAAGCGCGATGCGCCAGAGCGGGGTTTGCGACATGACAGGGGCTTTCCGACGACGACGCGTGAACAGAGGCGGCGTTTTTAGCATCAAGCCGGAGCGAGACCAAGGCTTCCGGTTGTCGGGGACGATCCCTATCGCAGCCGTCCTAGCGACCCGGCCTCATCGCGCCGACAGCCGGTCGGCGATGTCGTGCATGCCCTGGGCGCGCAGGACCGTCTGGCGATGGCGCAGCAGGCGGCCTTCCAATGCCTTCTCCATCCCCGCACCGCCGAGCGTCAGGCCGTCGGCTCCCTTCAGCCGGTCGGCAAGGCCGCGGGTCAGCGCGCCTTCCGCCTTGGCGTCGCGGCGGTCGAGGGGCTGGTCGGTGGCGATGCTCCGGCGCAGGCGATCCACCAGCACGCTGCGGCTTTGTGGCGCACGGCCTTGGAAGGCCAGGCGGCAGACCCGGCGAAGCGATGCCGCCATCGGCGCCAGCGCCGGGTCGGGGTCGCGGTCGAACAGGCCGTCGGCCAGTGCGCAGAGACCGTCATGGAGGCTGGCCTGCGGCCCAAGCAGCTCCTTCACCGTGTCGGCGGACCCCATGACGTCGGCCACCACCCCATCCAGCAGCGCCAGATGGCGGGGCACGGCCCCGTCGCCCATCATCGCCAGCAGCAGGTCGAGCTTGCCTGCAAGCGGGCCGCCCGACTCCAGGTGCTGGGACAGCAGCGTCAGGAACAGGGCGTCATGGCCGGCTTCCCCCACCGCCTCGAAGATGCGGCGACTGGTCGCAGGCAGGTCGTCGGCATCGAAGCGGGGCAGCCGGCGCCGTTCGGCCAGCGCATCGCGGGCAGCCCCGGTGACCGCCTCCACCAATTGGCGCAGTTCGCGGGCGCGGGCGGCGTGCGATACGCCGTGGAGGTCGGCATGGTGGCGGGCGATGGCGTGGATGGCGGCGCCCAGCAGCGCCCCCTGCTCGTCCAGCCGGCGGAACAGCGGCCAGGAATGCAGCAGTTCGGTCGGGGTGACGCGCTGGGCATCCAGATAGGGGCGCAGCAGCCGGCCGATCACCACCCGGCTCTCGAAGCTCCGCAGATCGTCCGGCTCGCGGCAGAGCGGCGCCCCCTCCGCCGTGCCGCCGAGGGTCAGCCCCTTGTGCTGGGACCGGACCGCGGTCTTGTGCAGGATCACCGTTTCCAGCGACAGCCCGGCGACAGTGCGGAACTTCACCACCTTCGCCTCGTCGACGCCGGGGGCCGCCAGCTGCGAGCGGGCGGCGGACAGCGCCGACTCCTGGTCGGTGTAGGCGCCCTCGATGAGCCAACGGCCCTCGCGGCGACTCTGCACCTCGAAACTGATGCTGCCCGTCCCGAACACGGCGGAAGCCCCCGGTGCTGTTGCAGTCCTGCAATCCTGGACCACGACGGCCTGCAGGCGCTGTGACGACCGTCACAGTGCGGCAAACCGTCCACCCCGAGGGTCAGGTCGCCTTGTCGGCGGGGACGACGAAACTGTCCATCACCTTCTTGGCACCGGAATGGTCGAACTCGATCTCCAGCTTGTCCTCCGCCACCGCGATGACGGTGCCGTAACCGAATTTCTGATGGAACACGCGCGCACCCTTGGCAAAGGGCGCGTCGGGCCGCGGACGCGGCGCCGCGGCATAGGCGCCCTGGTCGAGCGTGATGGTCTTTGGCGCCGGAGCCTGCCGGGTGGAGCCGCGGAACTGGAAGCCGCCCCCCATTCCCCCGCCCATTCCGCCGGCACCGTAGCCTGCCGCCCCGCCGGCAAAGCCGCCGCGCCCGCCGCTGCCGGCGAACAGGCCGTTGGCCGCCTCGATCTCCACATTGTCCTGCGGCAGCTCGTCGACGAAGCGCGACGGGATGGAGCTGACCCAACTGCCGTAGAGCCGCCGGTTGGCCGCGTGGCTGACATAGGCGCGGCGACGCGCGCGGGTCAGGCCGACATAGGCCAGCCGCCTCTCCTCCTCCAGCCCGGCGATGCCGGTCTCGTCGAGCGCGCGCTGGTTGGGGAACACGCCCTCCTCCCAGCCCGGCAGGAAGACACGGTCGAACTCCAGCCCCTTGGCGCCGTGCAGGGTCATCACCGTGACCTGCTCGATCCCGGCGGCCTCGGCATTCTCCATCACCAGCGCGACATGCTCCAGGAAGCCCGGCAGGTTCTCGAACTCCGCCATGGCGGTGACCAGTTCCTTCAGGTTCTCCAGCCGGCCGGGCGCCTCGGGCGTCTTGTCCTCCTGCCACATGCGGGTATAGCCGGACTCGTCCAGGATGCTACGGGCGAGCTCGGTGTGCGGCACCGTCTCCATCAGCGTCCGCCAGCGGAAGAAGTCCTGCAGCAGGCCGCGCAGGGTGGCGCGCAGCTTCGGCTTCAGCTCGTCCGTTTCGGTCAGCAGCCAGCCGGCCTCGGTCAGCGACAGCCCGCGTGCCCGCGCCGCGGTGTAGAGGGTCTGCATCGCCGCCGGGCCGACACCGCGCTTGGGCAGGTTGACGATGCGCTCGAAGGCGAGGTCGTCGTCACTGGAATTCACCACGCGGAAATAGGCCATCGCGTCGCGGATTTCCTGCCGCTCGTAGAAGCGCGGGCCGCCGAGCACCTTGTAGGGCAGGCCGAGCGTGATGAAACGCTCCTCGAACTCGCGGGTCTGGAAGCCGGCGCGGACCAGGACGGCGATCTGCGACAGCGGCGTGCCCTTGCGCTGCAGCGCCTCGATCTCCTCGCCGACCCAGCGCGCCTCCTCCTCGCCGTCCCACACCGCCTTGACCTTCACCGGCTCGCCGCCGTCGGCCTCGGTCCACAGGGTCTTGCCGAGGCGGCCCTGGTTGTTGGCGATCAGGCCGGAAGCGGCGGCCAGGATATGGCCGGTCGAGCGGTAGTTCTGCTCCAGCTTGACGATGGTGGCGCCGGGGAAGTCGGTTTCGAAACGCAGGATGTTGCCGATCTCGGCACCGCGCCAGGCATAGATCGACTGGTCCTCGTCACCGACGCAGCAGATGTTCTTGTGCGCCTGCGACAGGATGCGCAGCCAGAGATACTGGGCGACGTTGGTGTCCTGGTACTCGTCGACCAGGATATACCTGAACTTGCGGTGATACTCGGCCAGCACGTCCGGGTGGCCCTGGAAGATCGACAGGTTGTGCAGCAGCAGGTCGCCGAAGTCGCAGGCGTTCAGGGTGCGCAGCCGATCCTGGTAGGCGCGGTAGATCGCCACCACCCGGCCGCCGGCCACGTCGCCGCCGTCGCTGTCCGCGAGGCGGTCGGGGGTCAGGCCGCGGTCCTTCCAGCGCTCGATGGCGCCCAGCACCTGGCGGGCTGGCCATTTCTTGGAATCGATGTTCTCGGCTTCCAGCAGCTGCTTGATCAGCCGGACCTGGTCGTCGGTATCGAGGATGGTGAAGTTCGACTTCAGCCCGACCAGCTCGGCATGGCGGCGCAGGATGCGGGCGGCCAGCGCATGGAAGGTGCCGAGCCACCAACCCTCCGGCTCGATCCCCATCAGGTGGGCGACGCGCTCGCGCATCTCGCGGGCGGCCTTGTTGGTGAAGGTCACCGTCAGGATCTGGAAGGCGGCGGCGCGGCGCGTCATCAGCAGATGGGCCAGCCGGGTGGTCAGCACCCGCGTCTTGCCGGTGCCGGCGCCGGCCAGCACCAGCACCGGACCGTCCAGCGCCTCCACCGCCGCCCGCTGGGTCGGGTTCAACCCGTCCAGATAGGCGAAGCGCTGCACCGCGGCCGCCAGGGCGGCGGAAGAGGCTGCGGGGGGAGCGGCGTGGCTCAGCGGATCGTCGTCGTACGCGTCTGACATGGGCGGCCCGGCCTGGGGATAAGGAGAAAACTCAGCGCAAGCATGGGAATGCTGTCTTGCGATTGGAACGTATATAGCACAGGCCGCGCGTCCACGAACCCCGTGAGAGGCCATCGCACCCATTCTGGCGACGCGCCTCGCGGCGCACCCGGGGCGGACGGGGTTCCAGCACTCCGTGTGGGGATGGCCGGAACGGGCCGCTCTACGGCATTGTGACGAATTCCGCTTAGGCCGAAAGGCCGATGGTGCAGCCATACGCCTCTACCGACCGGGCGACGGAACAGTCGTCCATGGCTTATTCCTGCCGATAATCAAGTCTCAGGGCGCTTATGCTCAGAGTCCCGATCAAATCAAGGGAAGCACGTTAACGATTTCCCCGTTTATGTCACAGGCAGTTACTCCTACAGACCAGAGAAAACACAATTATGACCGCATCTTGTCTTATCCGGTCTTACGGCATATGCCCATTGCTGGACGCGAAATTTACCTAAGCGAAATTTTGCAGCGCGCAAATCGGGGGTATCTATGGATCACAACGAGGCACCCCCGCACCCTGACGGGGAAGCGGACCGGACGCAGGAGCGACGGTCGGGGATGCCCCGGATGCGCCATTCGGCGCCACATCGATCGGAACGGAACAAAAGGCGGGCTGCGACCATGGATGCCATCAACGTTTTCCTCATCGACGCCAACAAGCTCTTCCGTGAAGGCATGAAGCGCCTGTTCGAAGGCACGCCCTTCAACGTCGTCGGCGAGGCCGGCACCCTGCGCGAGGGGCTGTCGTCGCTCGACACCGGCACCACCCCCGACCTGATCCTGATCGACCTGCCGAGCGGCGCCGATGAGGAGGTCGAGGCGATGCGCGTGCTGCGCGAAGCCCATCCGTCGATCCGGATCGTCATCCTGACCAACGACCTGTGCACCCGCCGCCTTTCGGCCGCACTCGGCGCCGGCGCCGGCGGCTATCTGCTGAAGGACATCGCCTGCGAGGCGCTGATGCAGTCGCTGAAGCTGGTGATGATGGGTGAGAAGGTGTTCCCGACCCATCTCGCCGCGCTGCTGGTCAGCGGCCGCACCGACGACATGGGGACCGAACTGCCGACCCGCCGCAAGGGCCTGTCGCAGCGCGAGGTCCAGATCCTGCGCTGCCTGCTGAACGGCAACAGCAACAAGATGATCGCCAACCACCTGAACATCACGGAAGCCACCGTGAAGGTTCACCTGAAGAGCCTGCTGCGCAAGATCAACGCCTCGAACCGCACCCAGGCCGCCATCTGGGCGCTGAACAACGGCATCGGCGACCAGACCGCCGAGGCCGGCGTCGCCGCCACCGTCTGATCCGCCGGCCTGCCGCTTTCTTCCGACTTCCGGTCCGACGTCCGCCATGGCCGTCCGCCCCTCCATCCGGGGGCGGCGGCTGGCGGAGCGGGTGCCGGACGACCCGCGGAGCGGGCGCCGGGCATAGAGGAACCGGCCTAAGACCAAAAGCGGGCTACAGGGCCGGAATGACCATGCTTATGTGAACGTCCGGGCCGATGGCGCCACCCCGGCGTCCCATCGCCGCAACATCTGGAAATGCCCGCGATGAACGTGCTGATCGCCGACGATCACCTGTTGTTCCGAGACGGTCTGCGCCGCCTGCTGGCGCAATTCGATGCCGACATGACGTTCTTCGAGGCCAGCACCTATGACGAGGTGCTTTCCCTGTGCGACGGGACGCGGCTCTTCGACCTGATCCTGCTCGACCTCGGCATGCCCGGCTGGACCGGCTTCTCGGCCTTGGGCGACATCCACGCCAACCTGCCGAAGGCGCTGCTGGTGGTGGTCTCGGGATCGGAGAAGCGCTCCGACCTGCTGGCCGCGCTGGAGAACGGCGCCGCCGGCTACATCCCCAAATCCTCCAGTGCCAAGGTGCTGCTGGGCGCCCTGCAACTGGTGCTCGCCGGCGGCATCTACCTGCCCGAGCAGGCCATCCGCGGCGGCGACCGCGTCGACCAGGCCCATGGCGGTCATGGCGGCAACGGTTCCGGCGAACAGATGGACGATTCCGCGCCGCTGGGGAACGGCAACGGCGACCAGCTGACGCCACGCCAGCGCGATGTTCTGGCCCGCCTGCGCGACGGCAAATCCAACAAGCAGATCGCCCACGAACTGGGGCTGACGGAAGGCACCGTGAAGGTTCACGTCACCGCCATCCTGCGGCATCTGGGCGTGCGCAACCGCACCCAGGCGGCCCTCACCGCGCAGAGCTTCTGACGCCGGACGGCCCGCCGCCCCGCGCGCCCGTCGAATTCCCTGTCGAATTGAGCGCAGGCGCATGCCTTGCCACCCGCCTCCGCGAGGAAGACGGGCGGCCTGAATAAACGGGCCGGGATGAGCGGGCGTGCCTGTCACCGGCGCGCCCGCTCCACCGCGGCGATCAGCGCCGCCAGGGCGCCGCGCAGTTCGGCCGCGTGGGTGCGCGGGCGGATCGCCGCGGCATCGGGAACCGCGACGACGGTCAGGGTGCGGCAACCGGTCAACCCGTTTTCCAGCCGGGTGAAAAGGTCCGCCGGGTCGCTGCCCTGCATCAGCGTCACCGGCACCTGCAAGGCCGGCAATTCGGATTCCAGCTCGCCCAGCCCATCGGGGGAAACCCGGCCGAAGCGTGCTGCCAGGGCGTTCCACTGCCGGCGCAATGGCGAACAGGCACCGGCATCGTCGACGATCATCACCCCGCCGACCAGATCGGGACGGTCCAGCACCACGGCGATGGCCAGCGGTGCCGTCACCGCGCCGGCCACCAGCACCGGCCGGCGTCCGCCACGCTCCACCAGCAGGGGCGACAGCCGCGCCGCACCGGCGGCGGCGGGCACCGTCAGCCATTCCTGGCCCGCCGGCACATGGTCGAGCAGGCGCCACCAGGCGCCCTTGCCGGGATGGAGGAAGACCACCCGCCGCCCCCACGGATCGCCCGCACGATCTCCGTTCCGTTCTCCGGCCCAGGGATCCGTGCCGTCCGGTACCGTACCCTTCACCGGGAAGCGGGCGGAGTCTGCCCGTCCGGTGCGGACGGTGGAAGGCTGGGTGTGAAAGAACACGGTCGGGATCCCCGATGCTGGCATTCCGCGATGGGACGGTCCCATCGCCGAAGCCAACCCTATCGAAGCCCGACGCACGTCGTCCCGTTCGATAAATCGGGCAGAACCTTTAACGCGCCCCTTGGGGCGGTCCTGCCCGCAAAAGGTTTCAAGCATGCATGAAACGGCTCAAAAGCAACGGAAAACCGGCCTCTTCCCGGTGCCGCCGGCGCCGGGTCAATGCAGCGTCACTTCATCCTCCTCCCCATTGGGGGCGACAGCCAGCGGCCGTCGCAGTTCGCCTGCCAGGCTGCGCCATTCCGGTGCCCCGCCCAGCTGTTGCAGCAACTGCGCGGTGAAGGCGAAGACCGCATGTTCCAGCGGCCCGTTGTCCTCGGCATGGGCGTTGACGGTCAGGCAGGATTCGGCAGCGCTTTCGAAGATGGCGGCGGCGGCGCTGCTCCCCGGCCCCGGACCGGGCAAGGGCACGGCCTGGGGCGTCTGTCCGCTCACGCGCAGCCGCGACAGATTGTCGGCCAGCAGCCGGGTGCGGATGGCGTTGTCGACCGCCGCGGCCATGGTGTAGCCGGCCTCCTCCTCGACGGTGGCGCGCAGGATGCGCAGGCCGGCGATCAGCCCGCGGACGACGTCCCCGCTGCCGCCGCGCTTCGCCGCGGCCGTGAGGGCGGTGCCAAGGATGGCCGCGACCACCGGCGACAGCGATTCGCCGTCGCGCGGCAGGTTCGGCGCATCGGCGCCGGCGTCGGTGTTCAAAGCCTCGTTCATGCGGCCTCCGATCGGTGTGATCCGGAAGCGGGCGGTCCGCCGGCGGTGCTGTCGGCGGAGGACCCGTCCGTACGCGTCGTCATGATGCCTGTCTCTGGATCTGTGGATCCGGCGGAACCGGTTCAAGGCATTGAAGGACCGGGCCTCCCCCTCTTTCGCGCCACCGGAAGGAGTGCCCCCGTTCGGCGCCCGCCGGGCTTTCGCTTGCAAAATCCGATTCCCTGAGAGGCGCCACCCTCCGCAGCCGCTGGTCCGGCGATCGGAGCCACGCTTCACATCGATTCCGATTTTACGCGATCCGATCTGGGAGACGGATGGGACCGTCCCCACATGTGCGGCGAAAGGGAGGGTCAGTCTCATGCCTCTGGTCAGTCTTCTCCTCAATGTCCTGTGGTTGGTCACGGGCGGCATCTGGATGGCGCTCGGTTGGCTGCTCGCCGCGGTGCTGATGGCGCTGTCCATCGTCGGACTGCCCTGGGCCCGCTCCGCCGTGACCATCGCCTGGTACACCCTGCTCCCCTTTGGACAAACCGCCGTGCGCCGCGATGAGTTCCGCGGGCGCGAAGACATGGGCACCGGCGCGCTCGGCTTCATCGGCAACGTGGTGTGGTTCGTGCTGGCCGGCTGGTGGCTGGCGCTCGGCCACCTGATTTCCGCGGTCGGTCTGGCCATCACCATCATCGGCCTGCCCTTCGCCTGGGCGCATCTGAAGCTGGCCCTGCTGGCGCTGTGGCCGGTCGGAACCGAGATCGTGCCGTCCGAGGACGCCGGACGCCGCCGCATGATGGGCCGCATCTGACCGTCCGCCGCGGGCGGTGCGACAGGACCGCGTGATCCCCCCGTCATCGCAGTGCCGTCATCGCAGTGCCGGCACCCGCCCCCTCCTCAGGGTGGGACCGGCATGACGGTCCGGACGAGAGGCTGGTCCCGCGCCTTCATCGCCTTCAGCATGACCGACGCGCGCCAGAAACCCAGATCGGCCCCATCGACGAAATGGACATGACGGTCGGCGGTCACGTCGCCCACCAAGCAGGTCACCGTCGTCGCGTCTGCCCTTGCGGTGCCGTAGCGGATCGTGCCGGCCTCCGCCGCCTGGGCCAGCAGCGCTTCGATGGCGTCCGCTTCCGCCAGGGTCACGTCCAGCACCAGCCGCGGCCCGCCCGCCGATTTCCGGAAGTCGGTGCGCTCGGCCATGCGATGGCGGTAATCCTCCGGATCGAAGCGCCCCAGTTTCAGGCCCAGCTTCAGCAACAGCACCAGCAGAGCCGAAGTCGCCAGGGCCGAGGCGATCCGCCGGGTCTGGACACCCCATCCAAGACGCCCGCCGCCCATGCCGCTGCCATTGCCGCCGGTGCCGCGCGCCTCCATCAGCAGGGCACGCCATGCCGGCGGCCAGCGCGCTTCCAGCCGCGTGCCGCTGCCCAGTGGCGCAGCTCCGGCGGTGGGCACGATGGCCTCGATGGCACGCTGGATACGGGCCAGCTCGCCCAGCCCGGCCGCACCGGGATCGACCGCGTCGACGATCACGCACAGCACCATGCCCCGACGCGGCGGCACCGGATTCCAGCGGCAGGAGACCGACTCCAGTCCCGGCAGCGGTCCCGGCCGCGGCGTCAGGCGCCAGCGCGCATCGTCCTTCACCCAGGCGTCGGCGGCCACCACGCCGGCCCCCAGGAACAGGCCGAAACAGTTGCCGTTGCCGAAATCATGCAGGGCGGCCAGCACCTCGAGCCCATGGTCGAGCAGCGCCCGCACCGGCACCAGGCCGACGCGCAACGGCACGTCCATCACCCCGGCCGACCAATCGGCAAGCGCGGCAAGCGCCACGCGTGCCGCCTCCTCCCGTCCCGGCGGGACCGCGGCGATGGCGCCGTCGCCGCCGAACTGGCAGGCGACCGGGTCGTCCCCGGCGCGCACCGCCGCCGACAGCACCGCGACCACGGCGGCGGCGACGAAATTGACGTCGCGGTGCCGCCCCTGTCCGGCCAGCCGCGTGCTGCCGGTGACATCGGCCACCGCCAGCGACCAATCGCCATCGAGGGCGGCATAGCGGCCGGGGTCCGACGCCTCGGCGGCGAAATCATGGATCACCGGCAAAGCGGACATGACGGCACCCTCACGAACGGGGCATGGCGGGACGGCTGGGCAGCCTATCATGGCCGCAACCATCGCGGCAGGACGTACTGGCGTCTTCGCAGATGCGAAGTTCCGGTGCCGTCCTTCCGCCACCGGTGCTCCATCGTCTCCGCGGTTCGGAAATTACAGAATCGTAACCGTCGTTCAGGCCATTAACTATTACTAAAGACTGTCCGCCTGAAACTGCCCCAATGTGTCGGGACGGTTTCAGGCTTCGGAAACCCAGGCTTAGGAAACCTGCCTCGGAAACAAGAGGACGCTGCTGTTCATGTCTTGGCTGTCGATTTTTTCCGGAGGCAACAAGGCGGCCGGTGATGGGAAGGCAGCAGGCGACAGCCGGCGGGAACGCCCGTCGACGCCGCCCAAGATCGTGATCGACCACCATGATTATGTTCCGGAGGAGTTCGTCATGGGCTCCTTCCGCATCCGTCCCTATGACGGCGACCTGATCGCCAAGCAGAAGTTCGACTTCCATCTGGTGTTCGACATCGGCGGCGACCCGGTGGACATCGGCTGCATCGGCATCGTGGTGAAACTGACCGAAGAAGCCGGCCTCGTCGCCCGCTACCAGTCGCCCCAGCCCTTCTATGAGCGCAAGCTGATCGACTATCTGAAGGCCTGGAAGGGCCTGTAAGCGGACCATGTCCGAAGATGGTGGTGTTGCCGGCGGCAGCCCACTATATCTATGGACATGCCGATCCGACTGCTGCCCGAAACCCTGGTGAACCGCATCGCCGCCGGCGAAGTGGTCGAACGTCCCGCCGCCGCCGTGAAGGAGCTGGTGGAGAACGCCATCGATGCCGGCGCCACCCGCATCGACGTGGTGGCACGCGACGGCGGCAAGTCGCTGATCGCCGTCACAGACGACGGCTGCGGCATGACCGCGGACGAGCTGTCGCTGGCGGTCGAACGCCATGCAACCTCCAAGCTGCCGGGCGACGATCTGCTCGACATCCGCTCGCTGGGCTTCCGGGGCGAGGCGCTGCCCTCCATCGGCGCCGTCAGCTGCCTGACCATCACCAGCCGCGCCCGCGGCGCCGACAGCGCCTGGAGCCTGACGGTGGATGCCGGGGCCAAGGGTGCGCCACAGCCGGCGGCCCTGGCCCATGGCACGCGGATCGAGGTGCGCGACCTGTTCGCCGCGGTGCCGGCCCGGCTGAAGTTCCTGAAGGCGCCACGCACCGAATACGACCACATCGCCGATTGCCTGGAACGGCTGGCGATGGCCCATCCCGGGGTTGCCTTCACGCTCAGCGACGGCGGACGCGGCGGCCTGCGGCTGAGCGCGGCCCAGGGCGAACTGCTGGACGCCCGGCTGACCCGGCTGGGCGCGCTGATGGGCCGCGATTTCCAGGAGAATGCGGTGCCGGTCCGGGCCGAGCGCGAAGGCGTGGCGCTGGCCGGCTGGATCGGCCTGCCCACCCTGCACCGCCCGACGGCCAAGCACCAGCACCTGTTCGTCAACGGCCGCCCGGTGCGCGACAAGCTGATGGTCGGCGCCGTCCGCGCCGCCTATGCCGATTTCCTGCCGCGCGACCGCCATCCGATGCTGGCCCTGTTCCTGGAGATCGACCCGCAGGAGGTCGACGTCAACGTCCATCCGGCGAAGGCCGAGGTTCGCTTCCGCGATCAGGGGCTGGTGCGCGGGCTGATCGTCGGCTCGCTGAAGCACGCGCTGGCCGAGGCCGGGCACCGCGCCTCCACCACCGTCGGTCTGGCGACGCTGGGCGCCCTGCGGCCGGAGTCGGCCGGCATGTCGCCGGACGACGGCGTCGTCACGCCCTCCCCCCTGCCTTATGGACGGGCCGGCAGCGGTGCGGGGAGCAGTTGGAGCGGTTCCTACACGCCGGCCGCCGTGCCGCGCGGGCTGGCCGAGCGTTCGGCCGCCTTCCAGGCACCGCTGCAGACCGGCCTGCCGCCGCTGCAGGGCCGGCTCAGCGGCTTCGGCAACGGCTTCGCCCCGGCCGCGCGCCCGCCGGAATACCGGCAGCCGGACCAGTCCGCCCAGAGGCCGGAGCCGCCGCCCGACAGCCACCCGCTGGGCGCGGCGCGGGCTCAGGTCCACACCACCTACATCGTGGCGCAGACCCGCGAGGGCATCGTCATCGTCGACCAGCATGCCGCCCATGAACGGCTGGTCTATGAGCGGATGAAGACCGCCCTGCTGGAGGGCGGCGTCAAGCGCCAAGCCCTGCTGATCCCCGAACTGATCGAGCTGGACGAACCGTCGGCCAACCGCCTGCTGGCCCGTTCCGCCGAACTGGCCGAACTGGGGCTGGTGATCGAGGGCTTCGGCAACGGCTGCGTCATGGTGCGCGAGGTGCCGGCCCTTCTCGGCCAGTCCGACGTCAAGAACCTGATCCGCGACCTTGCCGAGGAGCTGTCCGAACTGGGCGACGCCCTCTCCCTGAAGGAGCGGCTGGAGGAGGTCTGCGCCACCATGGCCTGCCACGGCTCGGTCCGCGCCGGCCGCAGCCTGAGCGTCGACGAGATGAACGCCCTGCTGCGGCAGATGGAGGCGACTCCGCACAGCGGCCAGTGCAACCACGGCCGCCCGACCTATGTCGAGTTGAAGCTGGCCGACATCGAGCGGCTGTTCGGGCGCCGCTAGAGGGCGCCGGCAACTGGCACCGATAGCCGGGTCCGATAACAATTCCCACTCTTACAGTAGGGCTTCACCGGGCGACCCTCCCCGATATAAGGTGTTGCACACCACCGCGTTCGGATAGTGCGATGCTGAAGCTGGCGTTCCTGCTGATCGGCCCCAAATCCTTCCGGTCCCGATGGCATGTCATCGCCATCGTCGGGGTCCTGCTGATCGGGCTCGGGCTGGCGCTGGCCGCCGGCATGTCGGGCATCGTCGCCGCGCTGACCTACGCGGCCTTGGGCGTGGCGTTCATCGCCGGCGGACTGCTCGCGCTGCTGGGTGGGCTGTCGGCCGCGGGCGGGGCCGACCGGCGCCTCGCGCTGGCCAAGGCCGGCGGAGCGATCGTCGCCGGCGCGCTGGTCCTGACCTCTCCCCTGCTGAGCGACTGGGCGCTGGCCCTGCCCTTCGCCGTCGTCTTCGCCGCCGACGGGCTGAACCGGGTCGCCGCCGCCCATGTCTTCCGCGTCCGCGGCTGGGGCCTCTTCGCGCTCTACGGAGCGGCGGAGCTGGCGCTGTCGGCGATGATCCTGGCTGGCTGGCCGCTGCCGCGGGACAGCAACACGCCGCTGTGCGTCGGGCTGTTCCTCGGCCTGTCGGGCTGGCTCCTGCTGCGGCTCGGGCTGATGCTGCGGACGCTGGAGGACGAGGCGGCCATCCTCAACCTGCCGATCTTCTCCAGCCGCGGCTGGTACGACAACGCGCCGGTGCTGGTGGGCGACGATCCGGCCCCCCAACAGCATGACCGGCCGCTGGTCGTCCGGATCTGGACGGCGGTCGGCTCCGCTTCGGCGCCGGTGGACCGCCGGCCGGTGCTCGACCGCTATGTCGCCGCCATCGACCGCAACGGCGTGGTGTCGACCGGCCACAGCGCGCTGGAACTGGCGCCCGACCTCTATATCAGCCACTATCCGGCGGTGGAGGTCGACCGGTCCAGCGTCAGCATCCTGACCGCCCTGCGGGCCGGCGCAGAAAACGACGTGGCCGGACGCTTCCTGCCCTCCTATGCCGAGGAGGTCGCCGACTGGCAGCCCGCCGACGCCAGCGTCGAGCTGTGGCACTACGACCTGCGCCGCCTGCGGGCGTTCTGGGCGGGCTACCGCCAGGACAACACCTACAACCTCGCGAACCGCAACTGCTCGGTCGTGGTCGCCTCCGCGCTCGACGCCACGCTGGAGGGGGCGCTCGCCACCCGCTTCCCCTGGCTGAAACTCGCCGGTCTGCTGATGAACCCGGATGTCTGGATGGCGTCGCTGATCCGCAGCCGGGCGAATTCGATGAGCTGGACCCCCGGCTTCGTGCTCGACTACGCGCGGGCGCTGTCGCGCATCGTCGACCGGCCAAGCCTGTCCTGGACCGAACGCTTCCGCGGCTTCGTGAAACAGCTGCGATCCGGCAACGACGACATGGAAACGGCGGCATCATGACCGACAGCGGCACTCCCCTCCCGGCCCGCGGCCTTCTGCTGTCGCGAGCGGCGGTCATCGCCACCGCGATGATGTTCGGCCTGACCTACAGCCTGAGCGCCGCCCTGATCGCGCTGGACCTGTCGCGGCGCAACCTGGACGACCTGACCATCGGCGCCAACGCGGCGATGCATGCGCTCGGCGTGCTGGCGATGGCCGTGCTGCTGCCGCGCATCGTGGCGCGGGCCGGCATCCGCCGCCTGGTCGTGCTGGCGCTGGTCGGGGCCGCAGTCCTGCTGATGGCCTTTCCGGCGATGCCGGTCTGGCTGTGGTTCCCGCTGCGCATCCTGCTGGGCGCCGCGTCGGAAACGCTGTTCGTCCTGTCGGAGACCTGGACCAACAGCCTGAGCACCGAATCGACCCGTGCCCGCGCGATGGCCGTCTACACCGCCGCGCTTTCGGTCGGCTTCGCGCTCGGCCCGCTGATGCTGTCGCTGCTGGGCTCGGCGACCGCCCTGCCTTATTTCGTCGGGGCGGGGGTGGCGTTGCTGGCGGCGCTGTTCGTCGCCTCGCCAGCGGTGACGGCGCCGGCCTTCGACCGGCCGTCGCGGGAAAGCCCGCTCTATTTCATCCGGCTGGCGCCGGTCGCCATCGCCGCCATCGTGCTGAACGCGGCGATCGAGACCGCCGGCCTGTCCTTCCTGGCGATCTATGCCGGCAATCTCGGCTGGTCGGACAGCGGCGCCACCAGCCTGATGTCCTGCATGATGATCGGCGCCATCCTGCTGCAACTGCCGATCGGCTGGCTGGGCGACAAGATGGACCGCCGCACGCTCGTCACCGTGCTGGCGGCCGGCGCGGCGGCCGGCGCCCTGGCCTGGCCCTTCGCGCTCGCCAGCGAGATCGCCACCTACGGCCTGCTGTTCGTCTGGGGCGGCGCCTTCGTCGGCATCTACACCATCATGCTCGCCATCGTCGGCAGCCGGTTCCAGGGGGCCGACCTCGTCGGCATCTATGCGGTGATGGGGTTGATGTGGGGCGTGGGCGCGCTGCTGGGGCCGGTGCTGGCCGGGCTGGCAATGGAACTCTCCGTCCATGGCCTCGCCTTCTTCGCGGCGGCGGCCTGCCTCGCCTTCACCGCATCGGCGGTGATGTCGCGGAAGGCGGCCGCCTGATGCCGCTTCCCCTCAGTACCCCACGGTGAAACGCTTGCGCTCGTGCGCCGGCGTCTCGATCTCGTCGACCAGGGCAACCGCGAAATCCTCGTAGGAGATCCAGCTGCGGCCGTTCGCATCCGCCAGCAGGCTGTCGTCACCCAGGCGGAACACGCCGGTGCGCTCGCCCAGCACGAATTCGGCGGAGGGGGACAGGAAGGTCCAGTTCAGCTCCGGCTCGGCCTTCAGGCGGTCGAGGAACTCGGCGCCCCTGGTCGCCTCGGCCTTGTAGATCTCGGGGAATTCCGGCAGATCGAGCACCCGGACGCCGGGGGCGACCTCCAGGCTGCCGGCGCCGCCGACCACCAGATAGCGCGGCACCCCGGCGCGCTTGACCGCGCCGATCAGCGTCCCGGCGTCGCTCATCAGGAACATGACGGCGCTGACCACGGCATCGTGACCGGCCAGCAGGGGGGCCAGCGACTCGCCATCGTTGGCGTCGCCGGTCTTCACGGTCAGGCCGGGGGCGGCGGCGACCTTGGCCGGATCGCGGACGATGGCGGTCACGGCATGGCCGCGGCGGAGCAGTTCGGCCTGGATGCGGCTGCCGGCACGGCCGGCGGCGCCGATGATGGCGACGTTCATGATGCTTTTCCCCAGGTAGGTTTCCAATGGTGACTTGATGCCGTTTTGGAAATCTGGTGTAAAGAAGGCACCTTTTCGTGACATGGTCACCCGCGCGTAACCGGCGCAAGGGGGCATTCTGGGAGGAGTGGAGGCCGATGGACGGAACCTTGCTGGGGCTGGGCGGGAAGAAGCCGTCGGAGGCGGTCCAGGATCCGAACGCCTACATCTCGGCCTGCCCGACCCGGCAGGCGCTGGACCGGATCGCCGACAAATGGACGGTCCTGATCCTGGGCCTGCTGGAAGGCGGGCCGATGCGCTTCAACCGGCTGCGCCGCGAGATCGAGGGCATCTCGCAGAAGATGCTGTCGCAGACGCTGAAAAGCCTGGAGCGCGACGGGCTGGTCAGCCGCAAGGTCTTCGCGACCGTGCCGGTCACGGTCGAGTATTCCATCACCCCGCTGGGCGCCACGCTGGCCCAAACGCTGGTGCCCCTGCGCATCTGGGCCGAAACCCACATCGCGCGGATGCTGGAGGCACGCACCGCCTATGACCGGGCGGAGGGCGACGGCCCGGCCCGGCTCGACGCCGCCTGACCGGCCCGCCAGTCCGATCCGATCTAGCTGCCGCTTGGAGTCTCCACCGCCTCCGTCCGGCGCAGCAGGTAATCCAGCCCGCCGACCCGGAACCAGCGATAGCCGTAGGCCTCCATCACCAAGCGATGGCGGCCTTCGGAATCGGGCTCGCTGTGGTCCTCCGACAGCAAATTGACCAGTCGGCAGGCCTCGCCATGCCCCTCGACATCCAGCAGGAGTTCGCAGGGCTTGTCCGACAGGTTGTGCAGCGCGACGACGCCGTTGTTGCGCCAGTCGTAGCGCAGGGCAAGCACCTCCCGCCGGCCGGTCTTCAGGATCCGGAAGTCGCCCCAGCCGATCTCCGGGCATTCCTTGCGCATGCGGATGATGCGCTCGGTCCAGTTCAGCAGCGATTCGGGGTCGCGGCGCTGCACCGCGGCGTTCACCCGCTCATAGCCGAACACGCCGCCGGAGATCACCGGCATCTCGGGCTCGCCGGACTTGGTGAAGCCGCCATGCGGCTCGTCCGACCATTGCATCGGCGTGCGGGCGCAGTTGCGCTCCGGCAGCGACAGGTCGTCGCCCATGCCGATCTCGTCGCCATAGCGGATGACCGGGGTTCCCGGCAGGGTGAACATCAGGCTGTAGGCCAGCTCGATCCGCCGCCGGTCGTCGTGCAGCATCGGCGCCAGCCGCCGCCGGATGCCGCGGTCATAGAGCTGCATGGTCTTGTCGGGACCGAAGGCGGCGAACACGGCCTGTCGCTGCTCCTCCGTCAGGCGCCCGAGGTCGAGTTCGTCGTGGTTGCGCAGGAAGATGCCCCATTGCGCGGTCGCCGGGCGCGGCTTCGTCATCTCCAGCGCCTTGGCCAGCGGTTCGGTGTCGGCGGTGGCCAGCGCGTAGAACAAATGCTGGTTGACCTGGAAATTGAACATCATGTGGCAGCGGTCGCCGTCGCTGCCGAAATATTCCAGATCGTCCTCCGGCAGGATGTTGGCCTCCGCCAGCAGAACCGCGTCGCCGCGGCGCCACTGCACGAATTCGCGGAAGCTGCGCAGCATGTCGAACTGTTCCCGAGGCTCCGTCACTGCCGGTCCCTTCTCGGCGATGATGAATGGAACCGCGTCCATGCGGAACCCGGCGACGCCCAGCTGGATCCAGAAGCCCATGATCTTCAGCAGTTCCGCCTGCACCTCCGGATGGGCGGTGTTCAGGTCGGGCTGGAATTTGTAGAAGCGGTGGAAATACCAGGCCCGCGCCTCGCGGTCGTAGGTCCAGGTCGTCTTCTGCACGCCGGGAAAGACCATGCCCTGGTCGGCGTTGTCCGGCTTCCTGTCGGACCAGACATACCAGTCGCGGTATCTGCTGTCGGGATCGCGGCGCGCCTCCTGGAACCAGGGGTGCCGGTCGGAGGTGTGGTTGATCACCAGATCGATGATGACGCGGATGCCGCGCTGGTCGCAGGCGTGGGTGAATTCCACGAAGTCGCCCAGCGTGCCATAGCGCGGATCGACGTTGTAGTAATCGGCGACGTCGTAGCCGTCGTCCTTCATCGGCGACGTCTGGAACGGCCCCAGCCACAGGCAGGTCACCCCCAGCCCGTGCAGATAGTCCAGCCGCCGCAGCAACCCTTGGAAATCGCCGACGCCGTCGCCGTTGGCATCCATGAAGCTGGCCAGCGACAGGTTGTAGATCACCGCATTCTTGTACCAGAGGTCCCGGATCATGCGCGCCGCTCCGTCCGCCGGCTCCCGGCGGGACGCCGGGGCAACAGGGCGGAAACAGCGGCGGGGCCGGATTCGTTGCTTGGTGGACCGATCGTTCGGGCAGGGAGCGGTCCAGCAAAGTTGCAGGTCAGGCAACCGGTATCTGGCATGCAAAACTTTTTGCGATGGCATGCCAGTTTGCTTATGTTGCAGCACAGCATGACCTTGGCTTGGCCGCGGGACGTCACCGTCCGCGACCTGCGCCGTTTGCCGTCATGCGCTGTTGATCCTGTCGATGCCCCTCCCTTGGCCCCTCCCTTCCGATAAGGATGACCTTGCCATGATCGAGACCCAGGCCCTTCTGTTCCTCGCGCTGACCGGCATGATCGGCCACGCCGTCTATATGGCGAGCGGCCGCGGCGGCTTTACGGTGATCCGGCCCGAGAAGGACGAGACCGAGGAAGAGCCGGGCATCCTGTTCTCCTCCGACCGCTTCCAGCAGACGCCCAAGTCCGACAAGGCCGAGGACCGGCCGTTCTGGATCGAATGAGGAGACGGACCGGAGCCCTTCGGCCACGGTCCGTCCTCCGTCTGGCACCCTCGCACCCGGATCAAGCCCCCGCTTGAACCGTTGCGCTTGAACCTATAACCCGTTGGCCGCTACCCGTTGGCGGTGCCGGCGGCTGCCCCGACCGGGACCGCACGGCTCACCTCGCCCTGCTCGGCGCGGCGGGCCAACTCCTCGTTGCGGGCATGGTGGCGGGCCAGCATCGGCTTCAGCACCAGGAGCGCACAGGCTGCGGCCGTCAGATCCATGGTCGCGGTGACATACAGCACGGTCGCCCAGGTGCCGGTGGCTTCCATCAGCAGGTTGCCCAGCGGCACCAGCAGAGCCGCGACACCCTTGGCGCAGTACAGGACGCCGTAGATCTTGCCGGCGTGCTTGGTGCCGAAGGTGTCGGCCGAGGTCGCGCTGAACAGGCTGTACACTTCGCCCCAGGCCAGGAAGACCATGCCGCTGAGGATCAGGAACATCATCGGGTCGTGGCCGAACTTGCTGAGCATGATGATGCCCAGCCCTTCCAGCGTGAAGGCGACGAACATGGTCGCCTCACGGCCGATGTGGTCGGAGATGAAGCCGAACAGCGGACGCGAGATGCCGTTCATCACACGGTCCAGCATCAGGGCGAAGGGCAGAGCCGCCATGGTCAGGCCGAGCACGCTGACCGGTGCTTCCTTCACGCCCAGATCGTGGGCGATGACGCCCAGCTGGGCCACCGCCATCAGGCCGCCGGTGACGGTGCCGATGAACATCGCCCACATCACCCAGAACACCGGGGTGCGGATCGCTTCGCTCAGCGTGTAGTCGCGGCGGGTCTGCGCGACCTTGGTCGACGCCTTGACATGCTCCTTCTGCGGCATGCGCAGGAACAGCGCGGCGGCGATGATGATGGCGCCCTGCAGCAGGCCGAACCAGAAGAAGGCCGTCTGGTAGCCGCTGGCGTGGATCGTCGCCGAGATCGGCAGGATGGTGAGTGCCGAGCCGGCGCCATAGCCGCCCGCCGTCAGGCCGACCGCCAGGCCGCGCTTTTCCGGGAACCACTTCAGCGCGTTGTTGACGCAGGTCGCATAGACGCAGCCGACGCCGACGCCGCCGATGGCCGAACCGACATACAGCATGCTGAGCGAGCCGGCATAGCTGTCGATGACCCAGGACAGGCCGGTAAAGAAGCCGCCGGCGGCGACGATCACGCGGGGGCCGTACTTGTCGATGAAATACCCTTCGATCGGCGTCAGCCACGTCTGCACGACGACGAAGATGGTGAAGGCGGTCTGGATCGATGCGCGTGTCCAGCCGTGAGTCGCCTGGATTTCCGGGACGAACAGCGTCCAGGCGTACTGGATGTTGGCCGCGGCCACCATGCAGACGATGCCGACGACGATCTGCGTCCAGCGGACGGCATCGGACACCGGCGCCGCCGCTGCCCCCGCCGGTTGTGAATTCATATGAGCCATCGTGCCTCCCATTGAGCTTGCCTGAGCCGGTGGCGCGACCCCTCTCCCGGGGGCCGGCGCACCAATCACGAGTGCGGACTGACCCGGACGGACCGTTCTTTTCGACGGTTCCGATCCGGAACTCGGCGCGGATGCCGACAATCGCTCGGAGTTCGATTGTCCCGGTTTTGGAATGCCAGATATGTAATCTGGTATACCAAAACCGGGGACAGAAAGACCCCAACGGACGTATCGACGCCGTAGACATATGCACAGTCCAAGTAGAACTTACGCGTCATACCTTCTTACGGGACCGGTCCACATCGGTTCTTGTGTTCCGCTTCCCAACCTTACCTATTTCCTGCAAAAAGAAGCCGTGCCGGTACCTGCACGGCCCCCTCGAACGAGGGTGTGCAGTCTTAGGAGATAGATAGATGCCGCCGTTTCCATAGAGGAACCGCATCGGCGACACATGATCTTTTACTCGGATTGTTTTGGAACTCAACAGTCCGTTTTGTCTTTCCGTATCATGGAAAAACACGGTTCCGTGCCTTGGAAGGCAAGCAGGGAGGCCGCTTCGGCAGAAAGGCCGAGGGGAGAAAAAATGGAACTCGGGGGGTTGAAAGCGGCGCGCGCGACCCCGGGGCACCGTGCCTCCGGGGGGCGACGCTAAGGTCAGGCCGGGCGGCCGACCGTCAGGAACGCGACGCGGGTATCGCCGTAGCGGCGTTCGTCGATCGCCGAAAAGCCGTCCGGCAGTGGCAGTGGATCGCGGTCGGCGACCTCAACCACGGCGAGCGCGCCGTCGGCGAGCCAGCCGGCCTTCAGCAGCCCATCCAGTGCGCGCGGCGCCAGCCCCTGGCCATAGGGCGGGTCGAGGAAGGCCAGGGTGCAGGCCCGCGGGGCTGTCGGCGGCTTGGCCGCATCCGCACGCAGGACCAGGGTGTTGTCCGTCTCATGCAGGGCGTCGAGATTGGCGCGCACGGCGTCCAGCGCCGCACGGCCCATGTCGAGGAAGCCGCACCATGCCGCACCGCGCGACAGGGCCTCCAGCCCGAGGGCGCCGGTGCCGCAGAAGGCATCGACCACCGCCGCGCCCTCGAAATCGGGCGCCCAGTCGGCATGTGCCAGGATGTTGAAGATGGCTTGCCGGGTGCGGTCGGTGGTCGGCCGGGTGTCGCGCCCGGCCGGCGCGACCAGACTCCGGCCGCGGTGCCTACCGCCGACGATCCGCACGCGGGCGCTCCGTCCGTCCGCCACCGCTCCCGGCCTTCGGGCCGCCCTTTGTCGCCGGGCCGGCACCCTTGGAACCGGCGCTCTTGGAAGTGCCGGGCTTGGAACCGCCGGGCTTGTGGGTATGCCTGGGATCGGATTTGGGGCCGGCAGGTTTGGGAGCGGCGGATTTGGCTGCCGCGGATTTGTGGTCAGCCGGCTTGGCGTCCCTGGGAGCAGCGCTTTCGGGGCGCCGGCCGTCGGGCTTGGAGGCCCCGGCCTTGAAGCCGGCCGGCTTTCCTCCCCGCGGCGGAGCTGCTGCGTCGCGGCTGTCCGGCTTGCCGGGCCGGCCGGGCTTGGTAGAGCCGGGCTTGGCAAAACCCGGCTTGTCGGATTGGGCACCGAGCGACAGCGTGCCGCGGGGCGAAGCACTGCGGCGGGCGGGCTTGGTCTCTTCGACACGGGCGGCTTCCGCCTCGTGCCGCTTGGTGGCGGAGCGCGGCGCACGCTTCGGTGCAGCCTTGGCATCGCTCTGTGCATCGGCCTTGCCGGTTTGACGGCCGGCCGGGGCCGCCTTGGCCGGGGACCTTGCCACAACAGACTTGGCCGGAGCGGACTTGACCGCCGCCTCGGCGCGGGCCTTGGCCCGCTGCTTGCTGCCGGATTCGGGGGCCTCGGCTCCCTCGGGCGTGCCGAAGAAGGGGGCGATCTGCTCGCGGACGACGCGCTTCGGCACCTCCTCCACCGCACCCTCCTCCAGCTTGCCGAGCTGGAAGGGACCGTAGGCGACCCGGATCAGCCGGTTCACCTGGAGGCCGAGCGACTCCATCACCTTGCGGATCTCGCGGTTCTTGCCTTCCTTCAGGCTGACCGTCAGCCAGGCGTTGCGGCCCTGGACGCGGTCGAGCGCGGCCTCGATCGGGCCGTACTGCACGCCCTCGATGGTCGGGCCCTTTCCCAGCGCGGCCAGTTGCTTCTCGTCGACCTCGCCGAAGACGCGGACGCGGTAGCGGCGGGTCCAGCCGGTTGCCGGCAGCTCAAGGAAACGGGCAAGCTCGCCGTCGTTGGTCAGCAGCAGCAGCCCCTCGGTCGTCAGGTCGAGACGGCCGATGGAGACCACGCGTGGCAGGTCGGGCGGCAGCCGGTCGAAGACGGTCTCCCGCCCCTTCTCGTCGCGGGCGGTGGTGACCAGACCCGAGGGCTTGTGATAACGCCACAGGCGGGCCGGCTCCGGTTCCGGAATGACCTTGCCGTCGACCTGGACGATGTCGCCGGGCCGCACCAAGCAGGCGGGGCTGTCCAGCACACGGCTGTTGACCGCGACGCGGCCCTCGGCGATCCAGCGTTCGGCGTCGCGGCGCGAGCAGAGCCCGGCGCGCGCCAGCCTTTTGGCGATGCGTTCACCGCCATCGGCGGCGGATTCGGATTTCTTGACGGTATCGGAGCGGTCCATGGCCGGGACCATAGGGCCTGGACGCGCCGCCCGCAACACGAGTCCAGCGGAAAAGCACCGGAATCCGGTTGACGGAGCGGATGGGCGGTTGGCACCCTGCCCGGCTATGCCGCATCACCGCCCCATGGCCCCCCCCATGGCCCGCCCCATGGACCTCGCCTTCGCCGCCGCCGAGGCCGCCGCAGAGCGCGGCGAGGTGCCGGTCGGTGCCGTGATCGTCGACCCCGCCACAGGCACCGTGCTCGCCGCCGCCGGCAACCGCACCGAAGAGCTCTGCGACCCCTCCGCCCATGCCGAACTGCTGGCGATCCGGGAGGCCTGCGCCGTCCGCGGCCAGCCCCGCCTGCCCGGCTGCGACCTGTATGTGACGCTGGAGCCCTGCGCCCTGTGCGCCGCCGCGATCAGCTTCGCGCGCATCCGCCGCGTCTATTACGGCGCCTACGACCCCAAAGGCGGTGCGGTGGACCATGGCCCGCGCTTCTTCGGCCAACCCACCTGCCACCATGCGCCCGAGGTCTACAGCGGCATCGGGGAAACTCGGGCGGGAAGGCTGCTGCGGGATTTCTTCAGGGAGCGGCGGTGACCCTTCGGCGGGGGGGCAAGGCATCCATACATCCAGCAAGCCGAAATAATAGTTCTCCAGTTACGAAATTGAATTTCCCACCAAACGTCCGAAATAGAACGAATCAGTTCTTGAGCAATCCACCTACACTTTTCGCATATGCACAAAATCTCGACTTCAATACGTACATAAATGTATAGCCGGTTAAGTATTTATTCAGCCAACATATGAGCATGTTGGCAATGTCGCTTTCAGTCATCAGGAGTTAAGGATGTTGTCGTTCCGCAAGCCGCAGGATAACCACGCGGCCGAAGAGTTGGCCCTGCTGGGCCGTCACGCGGGCGTTGGGCTGTGGGACGCGGTGATCCACAACGGCGATCCGATGCATGGGCAAAGCCACTGGCGCTGGTCGCAGGAATTCCGCCGCCTCGTCGGCTTCGACCGCGACGACAAGACCGGATTTCCGGATCTGGTCGGCTCCTGGGCCGACCGGCTGCATCCCGACGATGCCAAGCCGACCTTCGACGCCTTCATGGCCTGCCTGAACGACCGCAGCGGCCGCACCGGCTACGACGTCAACTACCGGCTGAAGGTGAAGACCGGCGGCTATCGCTGGTTCCGCGCCATCGGCGGCGTCGCCCGCGACACGAATGGCTTGGCCCTGCGCGCCTGCGGGTCGCTGATCGACATCGATGCCGAACGCAACGAGCTGGAGCGCGCCAAGCTGCTCGACCGTCATGCCGGCGTCGGGCTGTGGGATGCCGTCTTCCACAACGCCGATCCGATGCATGCGCAAAGCCGCTGGCACTGGTCGCCGGAGTTCCGCCGCCTGGCCGGCTTCGACCGCGACGACACCGTCGGCTTTCCCAACGGCGTCAATTCCTGGGCCGACCGGCTGCATCCCGACGATGCCAAGCCGACCTTCGACGCCTTCATGGCCTGCCTGAACGACCGCAGCGGCCGCACCGGCTACGACGTCGATTACCGGCTGAAGGTGAAGAACGGCAGCTATCGCTGGTTCCGCGCCATCGGCGGCGTCGCCCGCGACGTCAACGGGCTGGCTCTGCGCGCCTGCGGATCGTTGATCGACATCGACGCGCAGAAGATGGCCGAACTGCGCCAGATGGAGATGGACGGCGAGCGCCGCCGCACAGTCGCCGACCTCGCCCAGTCGCTCGACAGCGAGGTCGGCTCCGCCGCCGACCGCGCCACCGCCAACGCGCAGACCGTCGCCGCCGCGACGGAGGAGCTGTCGGCCTCGATCTCCGACATCTCCAACCGCGCCACCGAGGCATCCGGCGCCTCGCTGAAGGCGTCGGAGGAGGCGACGCGCACCAACGCCGCGGTGGAGGCCCTGGTCACCTCGGCCGAGCGCATCGGCGCCATCACCAAGCTGATCAACAGCATCGCGTCGCAGACCAATCTGCTGGCCCTGAACGCGACCATCGAAGCGGCGCGGGCCGGCGATGCGGGCCGCGGCTTCGCCGTCGTGGCGAACGAGGTGAAGTCGCTGGCCCAGCAGAGCGGCAGCGCCGCCGACGACATCGCCGCGCAGATCGCCTCGGTCCAGCAAGAGGCGCTGCACGCCGTCGACGCGATCCGCCGGATCGGCGCCATCGTGTCGGACGTCCAGCAGATCTCCACCACCATCGCCGCCGCGGTGTCGCAACAGGAATCGGCCACCAAGGAGATCGCGCACAGCGTCACCCGCGTGGTCCGCGACATCGAGGTGGTGTCCCAGAACATCGCCACCGCGTCGGAGCGGCTGCGGGCCTGAAAGCCAGCCGGCACCCCAGGGACGACGGGAGGAGGAGGCCGGGCCCTCCTCCTGCTCCGCCCCCGCCAGATCAGATGAAGGGAGCCTTCAGGTTGATCGGCATTCCTTCCACCTCCGCCAGCCCTTCATAGCCCCCCTTGATGATGACGACGCGATCGCCTTCCCAGAACAGCCCCCTCCGATAGAAGAACCGCCGCCGCGGATCGGCCAGGGCGTCCGTCCCCTTGACGCGGATGGTCGCGAATTCCCCGGATCCGCCGAAATTCTGGGAGCCGACCTGCCACTGTGCCGGTTCACCCAGGAAGAAATAGACGAAGTCGTGGAACCGGCGCCCTGCCGCCCCCTGGAATAGGTTGAAGTCGATGATCCTGTAATCGCGCATCGTCGTGCGCAACATCTCGCCCATTCCGGTGCCGCGGTCGCCGCTCAACCGGATCCGGCACTTCGCCCGATCCGGCCCGTTCCTGTAGATACCGGCGATGACGCTGTCCAAATAGGCCTTGCGCGAAAAATGTACCAGCGTTCCCGACGCGATCTCATCCAGGCGTCGTTTGCTGGCCGGTCCCGCCATTGAAAACCCGGCGCCAAGTATCTTGAGTATTTCCATTCCGAACCTCGACGGTCATATAAAAATGGAGGATGCTCCAAGATAGCAAAAGTCCGGCCGGACGATCAGCGAAGAGTTGCCGCACCATGGACACGGTATTCGCGCCGGATTATCATGTATGATAACTCACATTCTCTTGGCATGTCCGGGACAACAGACCGCCAGATCTCGCCACAAAGCCTCGTCACCATCGATGAACCGGGCACATTGTCCCAACCATCAGCGTTCGGCCCTATGGGATCGTTCGAACCGTAACCGGCGCCCTGGTGCCGGACCGCAGCAATGAAAAGGGCGTGGAGGGCCGCTCCGCAGCACCGCCACGCCCCGTTCGGAAAAAACAGACTTACCGCCCCACCGCCCGCCAACCGATGTCGCGGCGGCAGAAGCCGTCCGGCCAGTCGAGCGCATCCACCGCCTTGTAGGCCGCCGCCTGCGCCTCGGCCACCGTCGGGGCCAGCGCGGTGACGCCCAGCACCCGGCCGCCGACCGACAGCACCCGGCCATCCTCGGCCCGCTTCGTGCCGGCATGGAAGACGGTCACCCCGCCCACCGCGCCGGCCTTGTCGAGCCCGCGGATCTCGGTGTTCTTCGCATAGTCGCCGGGATAGCCGTTGGCCGCCATCACCACGCACAGCGCCGTCCGGTCGTGCCAGCGCAGGTCGATGCTGTCGAGCACCCCGTCGGCGGCGGCGACCAATGCCGCCAGCGCGTCGGATTTCAGCCGCATCATCAGCGTCTGGCATTCCGGGTCGCCGAAGCGGACGTTGAACTCCAGCGTCTTCGGCACCGGCCCGCCCGGCGTCGGCATGATCATCAGGCCGGCGAACAGCACGCCCTTGAAGGGCTTGCCTTCTGCCGCCATGCCCTTGACCGTCGGCAGGATGATCTCGCGCATCACGCGGTCCTGCAGGTCGGGGGTCAGCGCCGGGGCCGGCGAATAGGCGCCCATGCCGCCGGTGTTGGGGCCGGTGTCGCCGTCCCCCACCGCCTTGTGGTCTTGGGCGGACGCCAGCGGCAGCGCGTTCTCGCCGTCGCACAGCGCGAAGAAGCTGACCTCTTCGCCGTCGAGGAACTCTTCCACCACCACTTCCGCACCGGCGGCGCCGAACCGGCCGCCGACCAGCGCGTCGTCGATGGCCTCGAAGGCTTCCTGCTCGGTGCGGGCGACGGTGACGCCCTTGCCGGCGGCCAGGCCGTCGGCCTTCACCACGATGGGGGCGCCATGCCTGCGGACATAGGCCTTGGCGGCGTCGGGATCCTTGAACCGCTCGTAGAAGGCGGTGGGCACCCCGTATTTCGCCAGGATGTCCTTCATGAAGCCCTTGGAGCCCTCCAACTCCGCCGCGGCGGCGCTGGGACCGAAGGCCTTGACGCCGAGCGCCCCCAGCCGGTCGACCAGCCCCAGCACCAGCGGGCCTTCCGGGCCGACGACCACGAAGTCGATGGCGCTATCCTGGACGAAGCGCACCAGCGCATCCACGTCCTCCGACCCGATGGGAACCAGCGTGGCGACGTCGGCGATGCCGGCATTGCCCGGCGCGCAATAGAGCGCGTCGCACAGCGGCGAGTTGGAAATGGCCCAGCAGAGCGCATGCTCACGACCGCCCGATCCGACGACGAGGACTTTCATGGGGTGGCGCTCCTTCCGCCTTGTTGCGAACTGCGCGCCTTGTATCATGGCGGCGCCCCAACTCAAGAGCGCCATGACGTCCGATACCGCACCCCAATCCTCCTCCCCGCTGATCGCGCCGGAACCGCGGCCCGGCTCCAACCTGCCGGAATTCACCGTCGGCGACCTCGCCCGCCGGCTGAAGCGCAGCATCGAGGAGGAGTTCGGCTTCGTCCGCGTCCGCGGCGAGATCAGCCAGCCGAAGAAGCACAGCTCCGGCCATTGCTACATGCGCCTGAAGGACGACACCGCGGTGATCGAGGCGGTGTGCTGGCGCGGCACCATGGCGAAGCTGGCCATCCGGCCGGAAGAGGGGCTGGAGGTCATCGTCACCGGGCGGATGACGACCTACCCCGGCCGTTCGCAGTACCAGCTGATCGTCGAATCGATGGAGCTGGCCGGCGAAGGCGCGCTGCTGAAGATGCTGGAGGAGCGCAAGCGGCGGCTGGCGGCCGAGGGGCTGTTCGACCCCGCCCGCAAGAAGCGCATCCCCTTCCTGCCCGACGTGATCGGCGTCGTCACCTCGCCCACCGGCGCCGTCATCCGCGACATCCTGCACCGGCTGAACGACCGCTTCCCGCGCCATGTCCTGCTGTGGCCGGTCGCCGTCCAGGGCGAACGCGCGGCGGCCGAGGTGACGGCGGCCATACAGGGCTTCAACCGCATCGCCCCCGGCGGCACGGTCCCCCGCCCGGACCTGATCATCGTGGCGCGCGGCGGCGGCTCGCTCGAAGACCTGATGGCGTTCAACGAGGAGAATGTCGTCCGCGCCGCGGCAGGCAGCGCCATTCCGCTGATCTCCGCCGTCGGGCACGAGACCGACACCACGCTGATCGACTTCGCGTCGGACCTCCGCGCGCCCACCCCGACCGCCGCGGCCGAAATGGCGGTGCCGGTGCGCAGCGAGTTGCTGGCCCAGATCCTCGACGACGAGCGCCGGCTGCTCGCCTGCGCGTCGCGCGCGGTGGAGGACCGCCGCAACCGGGTCGAGGGGCTGGCGCGCGGCCTGGGCGACCCCCGCGCCCTGCTGGAAGGCCACGCCCAGCGGCTGGACGACCGCGCCGAACGGCTGAATCTCGCAGCATCCGCCCTGGTGGAGCGCCGCGGCACCCGTGTCGGCGAGTTGGCGGCGAAGCTGCGACACCCGCGCGAGAAGCTGGCCCAGGCCGAACAGAAGCTGGCGTCGGAGAGCCGCGCCCTCGATTCGGGCCTGCGCCATGCGGTGGCCGCCGCCGCCGGGCGGTTCGACCGGATCGCCGGCCGGCTGTCGCTGGCCCCGGCGCGGGTCAAGCTGGGCGAGGGCGAGCGCCGCCTCGCCGACCTGACGCCGCGCCTCGACCGCAGCCACGCCAAGGGCATTGCCGACAAGGCGGCAATGCTGGCGTCGCTGGGCCAGCTGCTGGAGAGCTACAGCTACAAGGGCGTGCTGGCCCGCGGCTTCGCCCTGGTCGAGGATCGCGACGGCCGGCCGGTCACCCGTGCCGACCAGGCGACGCCGGGGCTGGAGGTGACCATCGTCTTCGCCGATGACGCCAGGGTTGCGGCGACTGTCGATGGCGGCGCGCCAAAGCCTGAGAAGAAGACGGAGACGAAGAAGCCGCGGCCGATCCCGGTGCAGGGCAGCCTGTTCTGAACCGTTGCGGCGCGGCCGGCTATCCGCCGGCCAACCCGTCCAGCCGTTCCCGCGCGAGCCGCAGCGGCACGCTCCAATCCTTCGGCGCCAACTGGCGGCACAGCGTGACGGTCGGATACCAGGGCGTGTCCGTCCGCCCGCGCAGCCAGCGCCAATCGGCGGCGTGGGACAGCAGCGCGCAGGTCGGACGCCCCAGCGCGCCGGCCAGATGGACGGTGACGTTGGCGATGCTGACCACGAGGTCGGTGGCGGCGATAGCCGCGGCCAACCCGTCCAGATCGCTCCGGAGATCGATGCCGGGCGGTGCCCCGATGTCGATTCCCTCGGCCGCCAGGGCGGCGATCTCCTGCGCCCAGTCGCCATATTGCAGGACGACGAGGCGGACGCCGGGCCGGTGGAGCGCATGCGCCAGCTCACGCAGCGGGATATTGCGGCCGCGCCCGTATTTGGGGTTGACGGTGTGCCAGGCGATGCCGACCGCCAGCGTGCCGACCGGAACCGCCGCGCGCAGGCTTGCGACCCTTGCGGCATCGGGCAACAGATAGGGAGCAGCGGAGCGCGGAACGCCATCGGCGCCCGCCAGCAGGCGCGGCAGGCTGCCTGCCGGGATTTGCGCGGCGATCGGGGCGGCAATGTCCGGTTGCGTCAGGCGCGGGTCGGCGGGCGAACGGCGCGCGACCACCTCCACCTCCGGCAGCGAACGGGCGAACAGCGGGACCAGCCGCGGCTCGCATTCGAGCAGGCAGCGCACGCCCGCCCGGACCAGCAGCGGCAGCAGGCCGGCGAACTGGATTTCGTCCCCCACCCCCTGCTCGCCCCAGACCAGAAGCCGGTTCCCGCCAAGCGGCCGGCCAGTCCAGGCCGGTTGCGGGAAACGGCCGGCCACGAAGGACCAGGGCGGAACGGTCCAGCGGTCCTCCCACGCCGCCCATCCCTCGTCGAAACGGCTCATGCTCAGCAGGGCCATGGCGCGGATCAGGCGGGAGTCCCCAACCCCGAGATCGCCGGCCAGCGCCAGCGCCGCCTGCGCGTTGGCCAGGGCGTCTTCCGGCTGGCCGGCGAGCAGCAGGGCATCGGCGAGGTTGCTGCGGATTCCGGCCTCTCCCGGACGCAAGGCCGCTGCCCGGATTTGGCTGGTCAGTGCGGCGTCCAGATCGTCCAGACCCTTCAGGACATTCGAGCGGTTGTTCCACAATTCCGCCGCCGCCGGATCGACCGCAAGGCCGCGCTCGTAGGCCTGGCGGGCGTCCGCCAGCCCTCCGGCATCCTTGTGCAGCCTGCCGATCCCGTTCCATGCGCCATGATGGAGCGGATCGAGGCGCAGGGCACGGCGGAGGAGCCGGCCGGCCTCGCCGCCCGGCCCACCCTGCCTGTCCGCTTGCAGGAGGCGTTCCCCCAGCAGCCGCAACGCCTCCGCGTCGCCGGGAGCCAGCAGCAGGGCGATGCGGCGCTCCGCCGCCGCCGCCGCGAAGCGTTTGTCGGCGGTCAACGCCTCGGCCAGGTTGCAGCGCAGTTCGACGGCAAGGGGATGCAGCCCGACCGCCAGCCGGAGCGCCTGCACGGCCTCGCCCGGCCGGCCCGCCTTCAGGCGCCGCGTCGCAAAATCATTGAGCTGGACGATCCGGGTGGGGTCGAGCGTGGCCGCGCGGACCATCGGGTCCAGCGCCTCGCCCGGCCTGCCCAACGCCTCCAGCAGGCCGGCGAGGTTGGTGTGGAAATCGGGCCGCGTCCCATCGCCGGCGATTGCCTGCCGGATCAGGTCGCAGCCCTCGTCCAGCCGGCCGCTCTGCCCCAGCAGGACACCGCGCAGATGCAGCGCCATGACATGGCCGGGAACCGCGTCCAGAATCTGGCGGTAGATGGCATCGGCCTCGTCCAGGCGCCGGTCCTGGTGAAGGTCGAAGGCGATGAGCAGAGCTTCCTGAACCGTCGCCACGACCGTCTCCGTCCCTTGCCTGTCCGATGGGCCGATCCTCCGGAGCGTCACACCGCCCCGGCGAAGCTCCAGCGCAGGGTCTCGCCGCTGCGGAAGGGCAGCACCACGTCGCCCTCGCTGACCAGCAGCACGTCCGGCGCCACCGACGGACGGCGTTCCAGCGCCACGCGCTCCTCGCTGGCCGGCAGGCCGTAGAAGCGCGGGCCGTTCAGGCTGGCGAACGCCTCCAGCCGGTCGAGCGCGCCGGCCTCGTCGAAGGCTTCGGCATAGAGCTCCAGGGCGTTGGCGGCGGTGAAGCAGCCGGCGCAGCCGCAGGCGGATTCCTTGGCGGTCACGGTGTGCGGCGCGGTGTCGGTGCCGAGGAAGAACGGCCCCTCGCCGGAGGTCGCGGCCTCGACCAGCGCCACGCGGTGGGTCTCGCGCTTGGCGATCGGCAGGCAATAGAGGTGCGGGCGGATGCCGCCCTGGAAGATGTGGCTGCGGTTGATCAGCAGATGATGCGCGGTGATGGTGGCGCCGATGCGCCCGCTCGCCGCATGCGCCCGCACGAACTGCACCGCGTCGGAGGTCGTCACATGCTCCAGCACCACGCGCAGGGTGGGATGGCGCTCCAGCAGCGGGGCCAGGATGCTGTCGATGAACACCGCCTCGCGGTCGAAGATGTCGACGGACTGGTCGGTCACCTCGCCATGGATCAGCAGCGGCATGCCGATCTCCGCCATGCGCTCCAGCACCGGAGCGAGGCGGGCGATGTCGGTGACGCCATGGGCGCTGTTGGTGGTGGCGTTGGCGGGGTAGAGCTTGGCCGCGGCGAACACCCCGTCCTCGAAGCCCTGCGCCAGGTCGGCGGCATCGGTGCCGTCGGTCAGGTAGGCCACCATCAGCGGGGTGAAGGCCACGCCGTCGGGCAGGGCCGCCAGGATGCGCCCGCGATAGGCGACGGCGTCGGCGGATGTTGCGACCGGCGGCTTCAGGTTCGGCATGACGATGGCGCGGCCGAACTGGCGGGCGGTGAAGGGCAGCACCGCCTTCAGCATGGCACCGTCGCGCAGATGGACGTGCCAGTCGTCGGGACGGCGGATGACAAGACGGTCGTACGGCATGGCGAAAGGGTCCCGGCGCTGCTGCTCGATGGGGCGGAGATAGGGGTGGAAGACGTTCTAGCCCCATCGCCGCCGCATCTCAACAGGACCGGACGCCGGATCCGTCGTCCCGCCTTCGAGCCGCCGCGTCCCCCGCCCGCCGGCCGGCGTTGGCGGGTGGGGGACGCGGCCGGCAAGCGGGCGTACCGGGATGCCCTGCTTTACTGGATGACGGTCGAGGTCTTGACGCCCAGGATGCCGTCGATCTTGGCGGCCTGCTCGGCGGTCACCGGCTTGCCACCGATGGCGGTCAGCTGCTGGCGGGCCTCGGCAACCGCCTTGTCGCGGGCGGCGCTGTCCTTCAGCGCGTGGGCGGCCAGGATCTGCTCATGGTACTTGCCGAGCTGGAGCGGGAGCTGTTCGGTCGGCTTGGCACCCAGTTCCTTGGCGACGGCATCGGCCTGGGTCTTGGTCACTTCGGCCTTGGGGGTCGCGGCGACCTGATCGTGCTTCGGCTTGGCGGCTTCGGTCTTGGTGCCCTCGGTCTTGGTGGCTTCGGTCTTGGTCATGGCCTTGCCGTCGGCCTTCTGTTCGGCCTTCGGCGCAGGCGTGGCGGTGGTGGAGTCGGTCGTCGCGGCGGGGGCGGACGTGGCCGGAGCGGCCGGAGCGACCGTCGTGGCGCCCGCGCTCAGCACGGGGGCCGTCGCCATCAGGGCGACAAACGCAAAGGTCGAAACGGACGAGCGGATACGCGACCCAAAGACGGTGCCGGACATTTGGTTTCTCCGTTTTGATGAGCGATCCTCGGTGCGGGATCGTGCTTAGATGAACGCGGCGCCGCTTCCGTTCATTCCACGCCCTTCCAAAAAATTTTCGACCTGCCCCTAAAATTTTCCTGCCGGTTTTGGGCGCAGGTGACGGGGCCGGCGAAAGGGGCTAGAAAACCCACGCTTTTCCCATCCAGTCCGGACCATCCCGATGAGCCTGATCACGCCCCGCACCCCGCCCGGAACGATGGAGCTGCTGCCGCGCCAGCAGGTGGCTTTCCAGCGCATGCTGGACACCATCCGCCGCGGTTACGAGCGGTTCGGCTTCGTCCCCGTCGAGACCCCGGTGTTCGAGACGGTGGACACGCTGCTGACCAAGTCGGGCGGCGAGACGGAAAAGCAGGTCTATTTCGTGCAGTCGACCGGCGCGATCCAGCAGGGCCACAAACCCGAGCTGGCCCTGCGCTTCGACCTGACGGTGCCGCTCGCCCGCTATGTGGCGGAGCATGAGCGCGACCTCGCCTTCCCCTTCCGCCGCTACCAGATCCAGCGGGTCTACCGCGGCGAGCGGGCGCAGCGCGGGCGCTTCCGCGAATTCTACCAGTGCGACATCGACGTGATCGGCAAGGACAGCCTGTCCGCCCATTACGACGCCGAGATCCCGGCGGTCATCCACCACGTCTTCAGCGAGCTGGATTTCGGCGGCTTCACCATCAACGTGAACAACCGCAAGATCCTGCTCGGCCTGCTGGACGGGCTGGGCGTCGCCGACGCCGAGGCCCGCGTGCTGGTGCTGCGCGAGATCGACAAGCTGGACAAGATCGGCCGCGACAAGGTGCGTGCCAGCCTGCTGGGCCTCGGCGTGACCGAGCATGCCGCCGACACCATCCTGTCACTGATCGCCATGGAGGGCAGCAACGCCGAGACGCTGGCGGCACTGGGCGCGCTCGACATCGAGAACGCCACCTTCCGCGAGGGCGTCGGCGAGCTGACCACCGTCATCGACGGGCTGACCGCCTTCCAGGTGCCGGACGGCGTCGTCCGCATCAACCTCGCCATCGCGCGCGGCCTCGACTACTACACCGGCACTGTCTACGAGACCTTCCTGAACGACCATCCCGGCATCGGCTCGGTCTGCTCGGGCGGGCGCTACGAGAATCTGGCCAGCCACTACACCAAGTCGAAGCTGCCGGGCGTCGGCATCTCCATCGGCGCCACCCGGCTGTTCTACCAGCTGATGGAGGCTGGCATCATCAAGGACGCCGCCCCCACCGCGCAGGTGCTGGTGACGCAGATGGACCCGTCGCTGTCCGCCGATTATTTCCGCATGGCCAGCGAGCTGCGCGCCGCCGGCATCAACACGGAAATCCAGCTGGACGGCGGCAAGGTCGCCAAGCAGATGAAATATGCCGACCGCGCCGGCATCCCGGTCGTGCTGCTGATGGGCTCCGACGAGAAGGCACGCGGCACCGCGACGCTGAAGCATCTGGTCAAGGGCGAACAGGTCGAGGTTCCGCTGCCCGAGCTGGCGGTGCGGGCAAAGGCGCTGCTGGAAGGGTGAAGGCTCTGGCTTAAACCGCCTGTTAACCATGACTCCCCTACCGTTCCGGCCGACACCGACATCGTGGGTCGGGCGGCAGGGGACACGCATCCGGTATGGCGACGGCGTGGGTTCGCAAGGTGGCGCTGGCAGGGCGCTGGACGCGGCGGGCGGTGGTCGGCGTCTCGCTGGCCGTCACGCTTGCCGCCGCCGGCTATGCCGGCTGGCGGGAGATGGAGACGTCCCGCCTCCAGGCCCGGCTGCTGTCCGGCGCCGCCCAGTCGATGACCGTGTCCTTGCGCGAAGGCCCGAACCCGCAGGCGCGCTATCCCAAGCACGGGCCGTACAATGAGCGGCTGGGCTACACCGCCCTGCCCGGCCAGCTCGACGCGCTGACCCGCGACCTCTACGCCATCGAACGGCAGGCGGTTCTGTCCCCGGCGCTCGACCGCTTCATGGCCGGCGGCGGCTTTCCCATCTACCGGGAAAAGACGCAGGGCGGGCTGACCCTGCTCGACCGCAACGGCGCCACCATGTATGCGGCGCGCTATCCCGAACGGGTGTTCGACGGTTTCGACGACGTGCCGAAGCTGGTCGCCGACACGCTGCTGTTCATCGAGAACCGCGAGCTGTTGGATGAGGACGAGCCGCGCCGCAACCCGGCAGTGGAGTGGGACCGATTCGGCGCGGCGGTGGCGATGCTGCCCTTGCAGGCGATCCGGTCCGGCCAGCGCTCCCCCGGCGGCTCGACGCTGGCCACCCAGATCGAGAAGTACCGCCATTCGCCGGACGGCCAGACCACCGGCAGCGTGGAGAAGCTGCGCCAGATGATGTCGGCCAGCATCCGCGCCTATCGCGACGGCGAGGACACCAGCGAGGCGCGGCGGCACATCCTGGTCGATTACCTGAACTCGACCCCGCTGACGGCGAGGCCGGGCTATGGCGAGGTCAACGGGCTGGGCGACGGGCTGTGGGCATGGTTCGGCACCGACCTCGCCATCGCCAAGCGGGTGCTGGCCGAGCCCGCGGTGGAGCCCCGCACCCTGCGGCTGAAGGCGCTGGCCTACAAGCAGGTGCTGGCGCTGCTGCTGGCGCAGCGGCGGCCATCCCATTACCTGATCCAGGACCGGCCGGCGCTCGACCGGCTGGCCGACGCCCATCTGCGGGCGCTGGCGCAGGCCGGGGTGATCGACCCGGCGCTGCGCGACGCGGCGCTGGCCATCCCGCTCGCCTTCCGCGAGGACGCGCCGCCGGCACCCGCCACCTCCTTCGTCGAGCAGAAGGCGACCAACGCCATCCGCGCCCGGCTGCTGGGCATGCTGGGGGTGCCGAGCCTCTACCAGCTCGACCGGCTCGACCTCACCGCGCAATCGACACTGGATGCCGGGACGCAGGCCCGGGTGGTCGAGGTGCTGGGCCGGCTGAACGAGCCGGATTTCGCCCGCTCGATGGGGCTGACCGGCGAGCGGCTGCTGGATGCCCGCAACAACGACCTGTCGAAGCTGGTCTATTCGATCGCGCTGTACGAGCGCGGACCCGAGGCCAACTACCTGCGCGTCCAGGCCGACAATCTCGACCAGCCGTTGGACATCAACGACGGGGCGAAGCTGGACCTGGGATCGACCGCCAAGCTGCGCACGCTGGTCACGTATCTGGAAATCCTGGCCGAGCTGCACAGCCGCTACGCCCATCTGCCGAAGGAGCTGCTGACCGACGTCGGCGACGAGGCGTCGGACACCCTGACCCGCTGGGCGACCTCCTGGCTGGCCTCGGCCCCCGACCGCCGCCTGCCGGCCATGCTGGGCGCGGCGATGGAGCGGCGCTATTCCGCCAGCCCGGGCGAGGTATTCTTCACCGGCGGCGGCCAGCACAGCTTCGTGAACTTCAACAAGGACGACAACGGCCGGATCATGTCGGTGCAGGACGCGCTGCGCAACAGCGTCAACCTGCCCTTCATCCGGCTGATGCGCGACATCGTGCAGTTCTACATGGACGAAGGGGCCGACGACGGCGCCGACATCCTGCGCACCCCCGACCATCCGGCACGCCAGGCCTATCTCGCCCGCTTCGCCGACCGCGAGGGATCGGACTTCCTCAACCGTTTCTACAACGACTACCGCAAGCGCAGCCCGGACGAGGCGCTGGCCCGGCTGGCGACGCGCTCGCGCCCGGTGCCGCACCGGCTGGCGGTGATCTTCCGCACCGTGCGGCCCAAGGCCGGGCTGGCGGAGTTCTCCGCCTTCCTGCGCGGGCGCCTGCCGGGGGCGGCGCTGTCCGACGGCGAGCTGTCGGCGCTCTACGCCAAATACGGGCCGGACCGCTTCCCGCTGAACGACCTGGGCTATCTCGCCCGCGTCCATCCGCTGGAGCTGTGGCTGGTCGCCTATCTCCAGGAGCATCCCGGCGCCAAGCGGACCGAGGTGCTGGCCGCCAGCGCCGACGAACGGCAGGAAAGCTACCGCTGGCTGTTCAAGAAGGGCATGGCGGCACAGAACACCCGCATCCGCATCGGGCTGGAGGAGGAGGCGTTCCAGCGCATCACCGCGCAATGGCGCAGCGTCGGCTACCCCTTCGAGACGCTGGTGCCGTCGCTGGCGACCGCGATCGGCAGCTCGGCCGACCGCCCGGCGGCGCTGGCGGAACTGATGGGGCTGATCCTGAACGACGGGGTGCGCCAGCCGACGGTGAAGATCCGCTCTCTGCATTTCGCCGCCGATACCCCTTATGAGGCGAAGCTGGGGCTGGGGCCGCTGAAGGGCGAGCGCGTGCTGCACCCGGAGGTCTGCGCCACGTTGCGCCGCGCCCTGATGGACGTGGCGCAGAACGGCACCGCCAAGCGCGTCTGGGGGTCGTTCAAGGATGCGGCAGGGGCACCGGTGCCGATGGGCGGCAAGACCGGCACCGGCGACCACCGGCTGGACCGCTGGGGGCCGGGCGGTGTTCTGCTGGAGTCCAAGGCGGTCAACCGCACCGCGACCTTCGTCTTCTACATCGGCGACCGCTTCTTCGGCACCATGACCGCCTTCGTCCATGGACCGGAGGCCGACGACTACCGCTTCACCAGCGCCCTGCCCGCCCAGTTGCTGAAGAGCCTCGCCCCGGCGCTCCAGCCGCTGATCGACCAGGGCGTCACGCGGACCGCCGACACCGGAATGCCGCCGACCGGGCTGTAATTGGCGAACACATCTATATCTTTCGAGATCGCCATCCAGCAGATGGTCTTTCTATTTATTCATTTACGGCCTCAGCTGAAATATTTTTCTATGCACGAAAACCTACCTGAAAATCTTAAATACAGCGGCAACCGCAATAACACTTACAGCGCCGATCTTCATCGCATCCTTCCAAAAATCGTTATTACTTTCGTTCATTTTTTCTAGAGACTTGGCCATTTCACCACTACATTTTGCCAAATCCACAATAGCTCCGGAAACAATATTCCGAGTCTCCTCAGAGTCCATATAGCCTAACAAACTCTCTATCGCCTTTGACTGAGTGTCGATACTAGATTTTATAGCTTCAATTCCAGAAAGTTGCGATTTGGAAGCTGCTTCTGCCACAGCTTTGAAGGATTGGACGGATTCTCTTGCCAGCTCTACAAATTGTGGGAAGTTTTCCATTAGAAATTTTACATGTTCCCTTCTAAGACGTCCCTGCCCTGCAAGATCAATGATCTTCCTACCTTCTTCCCGGGTGATATTCTTAGTATCCATAACTCCGGCAACTTTTTTTAAGTCCGCAACAACCGCATCATTTTGCATTTTTTTCCTCCAAATCGGCCGCACCCAGAGATGGTGATGCGCATAAATTTCGCCTGCCCGAGGCTTTATCGGAGCGCTCCACCACCATGGTAAGAGATGTTATTGTGCGGATCTACTGCCGACTTGCCTTTCTCAAGCTTGAAAAATGTTGAAACGCGTTCCCCTTGACGCGCCCCCCCGATTGCCTTAAGGACACCGCGCACGCGTCGGCACCCCTGGAGGCCGGCGCCCTTTTCGTTTTGGAGCATCGTCATGACCAAGATCATTCCGCTCGGCGCTGAGACGCGCGAACGGGCCGGCAAGGGGACCGCCCGCCAGACCCGCCGTGACGGCCGCATTCCGGCCGTCATCTACGGTGGCAAGCAGGCTCCCCTGACCATTTCGCTCGAGAAGTTCGAGTTCACCCGCGTCCTGCATCAGCCGGGCTTCTTCACCCACCTGTTCGACGTGACCGTCGACGGCGCCGCCCACCGCGTCCTGCCGCGCGACGTGCAGTTCCACCCGGTGACCGATTTCCCGCTGCATGTCGACTTCCTGCGCGTGTCGTCCGACACCCGCATCAACGTGCAGGTTCCGGTCGAGTTCGCCGACCAGGACAAGTCGGCCGGCCTGAAGCGCGGCGGCGTCCTGAACATCGTCCGTCACGAGCTGGAGCTGAGCTGCCCGGCCGACAGCATCCCCGAGCACATCACCGTGTCGTGCGAGGGCTTCGATGTCGGCGACTCGATCCACATCTCGGCGGTCAAGCTGCCGGAGGGTGTGACCTCGACGATCACCGACCGCGATTTCACCATCGCGACCATCGTTGCCCCGTCGGGCCTGAAGTCGGACGAGAACGCCGCTTCCTGATCGGAGCGTCCGTTCTTCGAGGATGGGTACAGCGGGGGGCTTCGGCCCCCCGCTTCGTTTGTGGAGACTGCCTTCCAAAGGGTGAGGGACATGCTGCTTCTGGTCGGACTGGGCAACCCCGGCAACGAGTATGCCCGCAACCGTCACAACATCGGTTTCATGGCGGTGGAGACCATCGCCCAGCGCCACCGCTTCACGCCGTGGAAGAAGCGCTTCCAGGGCCAGACCGCCGAGGGCACAGTCGCCGGCGACAAGGTTCTGGCGCTGGAGCCCGCCACCTTCATGAACCTGTCCGGCCAGTCGGTGGTGGCGGCCATGCAGTTCTACAAGCTGAAGCCCGAGAATGTGGTGGTCATCCATGACGAGCTCGACCTGCCGCCCGGCAAAATCCGGGTGAAGAAGGGCGGCGGCCATGGCGGCCACAACGGCCTGCGCTCCATCGACGCGCATATCGGCAAGGAGTATTGGCGCATCCGGCTGGGCATCGGCCATCCCGGCAACAAGGATCTGGTCAGCGGCTATGTCCTGCACGACTTCGCCAAGGCCGACCGGGACTGGATCGACCCGCTGCTCGACGCCGTGTCCGACAATCTGCCGCTGATCGTCGACGGCCAGCCCGAGCTGTTCATGAACAAGGTGACGGTGGCGACGCAGGGCAAGTAGGAAGGCCGGGTGGACGTCCGCTTCCCCGCACTCCTCCACTTGGCATTTGCGCTTTGCCCCCCGGCGTAGGATAAAGCGCCTCAATTCCAGATAATTTCCGACGGCGAGCACCCAACCCATGGGCTTCAATTGCGGCATCGTCGGCCTGCCGAACGTCGGCAAGTCGACCCTCTTCAACGCGCTGACCGCCACCCAGGCGGCCGAGGCGGCGAATTTCCCCTTCTGCACCAAGGAGCCGAACGTCGGCCGCGTCGGCGTGCCCGACCCGCGGCAGGACAAGCTGGCCGAAATCGCCAAGTCGCAGAAGGTCGTCCCGACCCAGCTGGAATTCGTGGACATCGCCGGCCTGATCCGCGGCGCGTCGAAGGGTGAAGGGCTGGGCAACCAGTTCCTCGCCAACATCCGCGAGGTCGACGCCATCGTCCATGTGCTGCGTTGCTTCGAGGACGACGACATCACCCATGTCGAGGGCAATGTCGATCCGCTGCGCGATGCCGAGGTGGTCGAGACCGAGCTGATGCTCGCCGACATGGAAAGCCTGGAACGCCAGCTGACCAGCCTGCAGAAGAAGGCCAAGGGCGGCGACAAGGACAGCAAGGTCAAGGCCGACCTGATGGAACGCGCCCTGAAGGTGCTCCAGGACGGCAAGCCCGCCCGCGTGGTCGAGCTGTCGGACGACGAGCGGCCGGTGTTCAAGCAGTTCATGCTGCTGACCGACAAGCCGGTGCTCTATGTCTGCAACGTCGAGGAGGCCTCGGCCGCCACCGGCAACGACTTCTCCGCCAGGGTCGCCGAAAAGGCCAAGGCCGAGAATGCCGAGGTCGTCGTCATCTCCGCCGCCATCGAATCCGAGGTCGCCCAGCTCTCCGACCCGGCCGAGAAGGCCGAGTTCCTGGAATCGATGGGGCTGGAGGAAACCGGCCTGAACAAGCTGATCCGCGCCGGCTTCAAGCTGCTGGACCTGATCACCTTCTTCACCGTCGGCCCGAAGGAGACGCGCGCCTGGACCGTGCGCCGGAACGCCAAGGCCCCGGAGGCTGCCGGTGTCATCCACACCGACTTCGAGCGCGGCTTCATCCGCGCCGAGACCATCGACTATACCAGCTTCGTCACGCTGGGCGGCGAGCAGGGGGCGAAGGACGCCGGCAAGATGCGCCAGGAAGGCAAGGAATATGTCGTCCAGGACGGCGACATCTTCCACTTCCGCTTCAACGTCTGAAATCGGGGGGTAGCCGCTGCCCGGCCGGCCCGGACAGGGGGAAAACGGGCGTGGCGCCCCTCCCCCGACGGGCCCCGGCAGAGGCAGCGCTTCGCCTCTTTCTTGTCACCCGGCCAGTAATGTTAACTCTTTCGTAACCATATAAAATTCGTCAAGCTCTTTCGCGACATGGTTAACAAACCGACCCTGTGGTTGTTATGCCCCCATGGCCGCCATGCCGGGGCAGGCCACGGGACGGTTGTCGGGAGGGGGCTGACGGTGGCGAACACGCACGCGACGGCGAACGGGTCCAAAACACCGGAGGCATCCGGGGCCGGATTTGCGGAGCGGGTGCGCGACGCCATCGAGCGGCGGGAGCTGTCCCTGGTCTACCAGCCGCAGGCCGATGTCTTCACCAACCGCCTGACCGGGTTCGAGGCGCTGTCGCGCTGGCGCCTGTCCGACGGGACCATGCTGCCCCCCGACGTCTTCGTGCCGATGGCCGAACAGGGCGAGGCCATCCACCTGCTGGGCGAATGGACCTTGCGGACGGCATGTGCCGCCGCCGCGGACTGGCTGCACGCCGGGATCACGGATGCACCGGTGTCGGTGAACCTATCGGCCCGGCAGCTCGACGATCCCGGGCTGGTCCGCAAGGTGCTGGGGGTGCTGGCCGACACCGGCCTGCCGGCGGCGAACCTGAAGCTGGAGCTGACCGAAACCGCCCTGTTCAGCCAGGCCGCCGAGGCGCGCGAGGCCCTGCTGCACCTGCGCGGCGCCGGGATAAGGCTGGTGCTGGACGATTTCGGCACCGGCTGGTCGTCGCTGGCGACCTTGCGGCGGGTGCCGGTCGAGGCTCTGAAGATCGACAAGCAGTTCGTCCAGGCGATGGTCGAGGATCGCGACGCCGCCGCCATCGTCCAGGCGGTGGTCGCGCTGGCCCATGCGCTGGGGCTGGGCGTGGTGGCGGAAGGGGTGGAGACGCCCGAGCAGCGCACCTACCTGCAGGCCTATCGCTGCGACACGCTGCAGGGCTATTGGCTGTCACGCCCGCTGACGGTGGACGGGATTGCGGATTTCCTCGCCGGGCGGCCCCTCATCGCCGACCCGGATTTTCCTGGGCTGGGCGCGGGGCCAAGCGCTGGGCCGCCGACATCAGGATGACCCGCCGGGTTTCGTCCCATTCCGTCAGCTCCCCGGCCTCGTCGGCGGTCGCCCAGCAGGCCTCCAGCGCATCGTCGGCGCAGACCGGGTCGCCCTCCGCGCTCTCCGCCGCCACCTCGACCAGTGTGTAATGGTAGTGGACGCGCCCATCGGCATCGGGAGTGATGGCGTCGACCACGGTGACGATGCCGGTCGGCACGATCTCCAGCCCGGTTTCCTCGCGCACCTCGCGCACTGCAGTCTCGAACACGGTCTCCCCCACCGACTGGGCGCCACCCGGCAGGCTCCACTGTCCCAGCCGCGGCGCCTTGCCCCGCCGGATCAACAACACCCGGTCTCCGCGCCAGACGACGGCCCCGACCCCGACCCACGGACGGTCGGGATATTCGCGGCTGGAACGGTCGGCGGACGGACTGGTCATGGATGGTCCCCTAATCGATGGATCGACCCGGCGATGGCTTGACCCGAGGTTAGCGCGGTCCGACACTCGGACGCCAGACGCCAAGGCAACTGCACTGCGCCGCGTCGCTCCCCCGGTCATCATGGCGGCCCATGAAGCTCAACGAGATCCGCACCTTCATCGCCGTGGCCGATGCGCAATCGGTCCAGGAGGCCGGCAACCGGCTGGGGCTGACCCAATCTGCGGTGTCCCGGCTGATCCAGCGGCTGGAAGCCGAGCTCGGCGTCACCCTGTTCGACCGCCAGACCAAACCGCTGGTACTGACCCGCGACGGGGAACTGGCGCTGGGCCACGCCCGGCGCATCCTGGCGGCGACGAGCGACTTCAGCGATGCCTTCGCCGGATCGGCCGAGCCGCGCGGGCCGCTGCGGCTGGGGGTGGCGCATGTGCTGATCGCGCTGGCGGCCGGGCGTCCGCTGGACGACCTGCGCGCCGGCTTTCCCGGCCTGACCTTGCGGCTGCAATCCGACTGGAGCGGCCCGCTGATCGATCAGGTCCGCAGCGGTGCGCTCGATGGCGCGCTGGTCCTGCTGTGCGAGGAGCAGGAACCGCCCGACGACCTGCCCGCCCGCCGCATCGGGGTCGAGCCGGTCAGCGTCATCGCCGCCCCCGACAATTGCACGGGCGGCAGCCCTGCCGTGAGCCTGGCCGCGATGAATGCGCGCGGCTGGGTGCTGCAACCGAACGGCTGCCGCTACCGCAACGCGCTGCAGCAGGCGCTGGCGCCGCTCGGCCTGCAGCCGAACGTGACGGTCGAGGCCTATGACCAGAGCCTGCTGGTGGGGCTGGTGGCCCGCGGCGTGGGATTCGGGCTGGCGCCGATGGGACTGATCGCCCCGATCCCGGCCGCGGCGACGGTGCAGCCGGTCGATCTGCCGGATTTGCGGATGTCGGTCACGATCTGGCTGGTCCAGGCCCGGACACCGGGCCGCATCGCGCCGGTGTTCGACCGGCTGGAGGATGCGCTGCGGCGCCAGCTCGACGCCGGCCGGCGGATCGGGCGCATCGCAGCCCTGCATTCCGCTGCGGAATGACCCGCTTGCCGATTATGAATTTGTCGAACTATCGATGGCCGCTTATCGTCGGCTGCACATCGGTTCCATAAGCACGCCGCGCAAAGCCGGCAGCATCCGGGAGGACGCCTTGACCACCGCCACCCCCAAACCGGCGCCGTCCTCCTGGAGGACACCGGCACTCGTCGTCATCTGCGGCTGCCTGATCTCGATGCTGGCCTTCGGGCCGCGGTCGAGCATGGGGCTGTTCATCGGTCCGCTGTCGGAAACCCGTGGCTGGGGCCGCGACGTCTTCGCGCTGGCGATGGCTATCCAGAACATCCTGTGGGGGGCCGGCGGCCCCTTCGCCGGGGCTCTGACCGACCGCTACGGCCCTGCCCCGGTGCTTGCCGGCGGCGGACTGCTCTATGCCGCCGGGCTGGCGCTGATGCCCTATGCCGAAACCAGCGTCGAGCTGTACCTGACGGCCGGCGTGCTGATCGGGCTCGGGCTGTCCGGCGCGTCCTTCGGGATCATCATCGCTGGCTTCACCCGGCTGCTGCCGCCGGAACAGCGCAGCTGGTCGGTCGGCATCGCCACCGCCGCCGGATCGATGGGGCAGTTCCTGTTCGCGCCGATGGGCCAGGCCTTCATCGCCGGCTTCGGCTGGCAGACCGCCCTGATGCTGATGGCGGCCTCGATGATCGCGGTGCCGCTGCTGGCCGGGGTCTTCCCAGGCCCCAAGGGCATGGCGGCCGGCGGCGTGCCGGCGGTGACCGGCGCAAACATCGGCTACGTCGCCGCGGTGCGCCAAGCCTTCCAGCACCGCAGCTATGTGCTGCTGGTCGCCGGCTTCTTCGTCTGCGGCTTCCAGCTGGCCTTCATCACCACCCATCTGCCGCCCTACCTGACCGCCGCCGGGATCAGCCCGTCGCTGGCCGCCTGGGCATTGGCGCTGATCGGGCTGTTCAACGTCATGGGCTCCTACGCGTCGGGCGTGCTGGCCGGCAAGATGAGCAAGCGCTACCTGCTGTGCGCCAACTATTTCTCGCGCGGGATCGCCACCGCCGCCTTCATCCTGCTGCCGATCTCGCCGGTGACGGTGATCGCCTATGCCGCGGTGATGGGCCTGCTGTGGCTGTCCACCGTGCCGCCGACCTCCGGTCTGGTCGCGCTGATGTTCGGCACGCGCTACATGGGCACGCTCTACGGCTTCGCCTTCTTCAGCCATCAGGTCGGCGGCTTCCTCGGCGTCTGGCTGGGCGGGGTGCTGTACGAACGCACCGGATCCTATGACGTGGTGTGGTGGCTGGGCGTGGCGCTGGCCATGTTCGCGACCATCATCCACTGGCCGATCGCCGAAAAGCCCGCGCCGTCGCTGGCGGCAGCGGAGGCGAAGGCGTAGGATGGACGGCATGAGCGACGGCCCCTCCTCCCCCCTCCCGATCGGCCACGGCCTTGCGGCGGCGCTGCTGGGCGGCATTCTGCTGGTGTGGGCGGGGTTGATGGGGCTGTCGCTGCAACGGGCCGCCCTGCCGGACACGACCGACGGGCTGATGCTGGCGGTCTTCAGCCCCGGCACCGGCGACGACGAGGCGCTGGCGGCGATGGTGCGGGCGGGGGGCGAGCCGGTACGCCCCACCTGGCTCGGATTCGCCTGGGTCGCCCGTGGGGTGGAACCCGGCTTCGTCGGCCGGCTGAAGGCCGAGGGGGCGCTGGCCGCCTTCGGCGAGCTTCCGGTCGGCCCGACGCTGGGCGGCTGCACCGCCACCCCGGTCGACACCGCCCGGATCGCCGCCACCCGCCTGCAATAGCCACCCCTTTCCGCAAGAGCGGGCGAGCGTGGGCGTCACCAACGGTGGACGTGCGGCGCTTGCGGTGTCATAGTGCGGCCCGCATTCGACCAGCCCCGTTTCGGCGGGGCCAGACTCCGGAATTCGTGAGCGACGATGAGCGAGCCGATCTCCCTGTTCACCAAACTGGCGAACATCCACATCCGTTACGTCACGTGGCGTCGGGGCGCCAAGGTCGGCAGCGACCGCTTCGGCAACGTCTATTACCGCAGCAAGGACACCCAGCCCGGCACGCGCGAGCGCCGCTGGGTGCTCTATGCCGGCGAGCCCGACGCATCGAAGATCCCGCCGGAATGGCATGGCTGGCTGCACCACACCACCAGGGAGCCGCTGCCCGAGGGGTCGAGCGCCTTCCACAAGCCGTGGCAGAAGGAGCATCTGCCGAACCTGTCCGGTTCGGTCCAGGCCTACCGCCCGCCCGGCCATGTGCTGGCCGGTGGCCAGCGGGTGCCGGCCAGCGGCGACTACGAGCCCTGGTCACCGAACTGAGCTCCGTCAGGCCTGACCGTCACGTCAGAGTGGAAAACCCGGCCCGTTTCGGGCCGGGTTTCGATTCGGGAACTCGCAGCAGGATAGCCTCATGCGCCGGAATGTGATCGAAACCGTGCTGGGCGGCGTCGTGCTCGCCGTGGCAGCCGTGTTCCTTACCTTCGCCTACAAAAGCGCCGACCTGCGCAAGGTGCAGGGGTATGACATCACCGCCAACTTCAGCAGCATCACCGGCCTGCAGAGCGGCGCCGACGTGCGCATCAGCGGCGTGAAGGTCGGCACGGTCACCGGGCTGACGCTCGATCCGACCAGCTATCAGGCGGTCGTGCATCTGTCGGTCGACAATTCGGTGAAGCTGCCCAGGGACACCGCCGCGGTCATTGCCTCGGAAAGTCTGCTGGGCGGCAAGTTCCTGTCGCTGGAGCCGGGCGGCGATCCCGACCTGATCAAGCCGAACGGCAAGATCGAATTCACCCAGAGCACGCCGGGCCTGGAACAGCTCCTGGGCCAGGTCATCTTCTCGCTGCAGAGCATGAGCAAGCCGGCCGACCAGTCCGCCGGCGGCCAATCCTCCTCGCAGGCCCCGGCCCAGCCGCCGAAGCTGTAGCCGGGCAATCGGCGCCAGCGCCCGGAACCCACGCCCACGCTCAAGCGTTCCTCCCGGTCCCATGGCGATGCCGAGGCGGCGTCGCCGGACCACGAAGCGGGAGGAAATGCGATGCGCCCATCCCTATTGGCCGCGTTCGGACTGGTCCTGGCGACCGCTGCCTGCGGCAACGGCATGGAGGAGAAGCCGGCCAGCGCCGGGCTGGGCAGTGCAGCCGCCGGTGCCGGCATGGGTGCGGCGACCCAGGCGATCGGAGAGCGCGAACAACAGAGCGGCAGCGGCTCAACCTACAGCGCCCCGGCCTCGCGCAGCACCGCCACGCGCTGAACCACCCGCCCGACACAGGTCACTCCGGCGTTGCCGGCCCCTGGACGCCACCCCACCTTCCGGGATAGAAGGCGGGGCGACCCGGCATTGCCCCGGCAGGCCGGGGCGCCGTCCGCAACAACGGAAGCGATCCGACGTGACGAGACTCCCGAGCTTTTTCCAGAGATCCGCTTGCCTGATGGCCGCCGCGGCGGTGTTGGCGCCGCTGGCCGTTCATGCGGCCCCGGTCCCGAGCCAGATGATCGAGCAGCCGGCCGCCAAACTGCAATGGCTGGACAAGGTGACCGCCCGCACATCGACCTTCGCCATCAAGGTGGGAGAGACGAAGGCGATGGGCAGCCTGCGCATCACGTTGCGCGCCTGCCGCGAGAATCCGCCCATCGAGACGCCCGAATCCGCCGCCTTCCTCGAGGTGGTGGAGATCAAGCCGGGCGAACAGGCGGAGCAGGCCTTCAGCGGCTGGATGTTCGCCTCGAGCCCCGCCCTGTCGGCGATGGAGAACCCGATCTACGACGTCTGGGTATTGGGCTGCGAGCAGTAGGCAACACTGCGCCGACCAGGGCAAAGCTGCCTTGGCCGGCGCCCTGGCTCTTCAGCAGCACCCGTCATGTGGCCCCGGGGACATCACCGGGCCGGCACCGTCATTCCGCAACGGCGGCGACCGGATTGCCCAGCGCCTTGCCCAGATAATCGTCCACCTGCACCGCAAGGTCGTCGGTGCGGTTGACGAAAAAGTGGCTGGCGCCGGGGACGACGCGATGGTCGATGCGGATATCCTTCTGGTGCGACAGCTTGGTCACCAGCTTGCTCACAGCGGCCTGGGGCACCACCTCGTCCTTGTCGCCGTGGATGATCAGGCCCGAGGACGGGCACGGCGCCAGGAACGAGAAGTCGAACAGGTTGGCCGGCGGCGAAACCGAGACGAAGCCGTCGATCTCCGGCCGGCGCATCAGCAGTTGCATGCCGATCCAGGCGCCGAACGACACGCCGCCGATCCAGCACAGCGGCGCGTTCGGGTTGTAGGTCTGCAGCCAGTCGAGCGCCGCCGCCGCATCGGCCAGTTCGCCTTCCCCCTTGTCGTAGGTGCCCTGGCTGCGCCCGACGCCGCGGAAGTTGAAGCGCAGGGCGGAATAGCCGCGCTTCGTGAAGGACTGGAACAGGGTGAAGACCACCTTGTTGTTCATCGTCCCATTGTGCTGCGGGTGCGGATGCAACAGCAGCGCGACCGGGGCGTTCGGCTGTGTGCCATGGGTGTAACGGCCTTCCAGGCGACCGGCGGGACCGTTGAAGAGCACTTCAGGCATGGGAACGACGTTCCTGACGCGGACAAAGGGTTGTTGGGAGCGCCGCAGCGACGAACCGGATATCATCCGGCAGCCGCCCCGGCGCAAGGGCCTCCCGGCCCGTCATGGATTTTCCCGCCTTGGAGTGGGGTTTTCCGCACACAATTCTTGACCGTTTTGCTCGGTCATCATATATGCGTCGTAACGTCCTCCGGGGCAACCCGCCTGACTAGCCCGATCGGCCCTGGCGCCGGCGGGACCTTCCGGTCCGGAACCGAAAGGTTCCGACCGGCCGATGCCTGGCGCGGGCGGCCGATGAGAGCGGCGGACTATACCACGGCGGGTGACGGCGTGTTCAAGCATCTTCGCGAAGAGATCGACGGGATCATGGCACGCGACCCCGCGGCACGCTCCCGTGTGGAGGTGGCGTTGTGCTACCCCGGATTGCACGCGATCCTGCTTCACCGCATCGCCCGGCGCTGCCGCGACGCCGGATGGCTTCTGACCGCCCGGCTGGTGTCGCAGATCGCCCGCACGCTGACCGGCATCGAAATCCACCCCGGCGCCACCATCGGCCGCCGCTTCTTCATCGACCACGGCATGGGCGTCGTGATCGGCGAGACAGCCGAGATCGGCGACGACGTCATGCTCTATCACGGCGTCACTCTGGGCGGCACCTCGCTGAACCCGGGCAAGCGCCATCCGACGCTGGGCGACGGCGTGATCGTCGGCGCCGGCGCCAAGATCCTGGGCGCCATCACCGTCGGACGCGGCGCCCGCATCGGCGCCAACGCCGTGGTGGTGGCCGACGTGCCAGCCGGCACCGCCGTGGTCGGCATCCCGGCGAAGCCGGTCGCTCCGCGCGACCGGGCGGAGACCGGGGCGTTCCTGCCCTACGGCACGCCCTGCGGCGACATCCCCGACCCGGTGGCCCGCGCGCTGTCCGGCCTGCTCGACCAGGTGACGGCCCTGCAGGCCCGCATCGGCGAGCTGGAGGCCGGCCGGCCTGCCCTTCCCCCCCATTCCCTCCCTCTTTCCCCCCACGCACCGATCGAGACGGTGGCGTCCCGCAATGGCGGGATGCAGGACGCACAAGGAGAAGCGCGATGAGACTCAGCACCAAGGGACGCTATGCCGTGATGGCGATGGTCGATCTGGCCGCGACCAGCCAGGGCAGCCCCGTCGCGCTGGCCGACATCGCGGAGCGGCAGGAGATCTCCCTGTCCTACCTGGAACAGCTCTTCGCCAAGCTGCGCAAGGGCGGGCTGGTGAAGAGCGTGCGCGGCCCCGGCGGCGGCTATCTGCTGGCCCATCCGGCCGACGCAACCCGGGTGTCCGACATCATCCTGGCCGTCGACGAGCCGATCCGCACCACGCGCTGCGCCAACGGCACGCCCCAGGGCTGCCGCACCAACCGCTCGCGCTGCCTGACCCACGATCTGTGGGAAGAGCTGGGCAACCAGATCCATATGTATCTCAGCTCGGTCACGGTGGCCGACGTGGTCGAGCGGCGGATCATCGGCACCAGCGGCCTGAACCTGCTGCGGCCGCCCGCTCCCGCCGAAACCGGCGCCGCCGTCGCCGCGGAATGACACCGGACCCGGACAAGCCTGCAAAGTGACCGCTTCATTCGGCATCGCGTTCGGCCGCACCGGCATCTATCTGGACCACAACGCCACCACTCCGCTGAAGCCGGAGGTGAAGGCTGCGATGGTCCAGGCGATGGATCTGGTCGGCAACCCGTCCTCCGTGCATGCGTTCGGCCGCAGCGCCCGCCGCGCGGTGGACGAGGCGCGCACAGCCGTCGCCGCGCTCGTCGGCGCCAAGCCGGCCCAGGTGCTGTTCACCGGCAGCGGAACGGAGGCGAACAACTTCGCCCTGCGCGGCTTCCCCGGCCGCCCTGTCCTGACCTCCGCCATCGAGCATGAGTCGGTGCTGGCCGCCTGTCCGGACGCCTTGCGTTTCGGCGTGACCCGCGACGGCACCGCCGACCTCGACCAGTTGGACCGGCGGCTGGCCGAAGGCCGGCCGGCGCTGGTCTCGCTGATGCTGGTGAACAACGAGACCGGGGTGATCCAGCCGGTGGCCGACGCCGCACGGATCGCCCGCGCCCATGGCGCGCTGATCCATTGCGACGCGGTGCAGGCCGCCGGGCGGCTGCCGCTGTCCCTGCCCGCTCTCGGCGCCGACCTGATGACGCTGTCGGCCCACAAGCTGGGCGGCCCCGCCGGCATCGGTGCCCTGATCCTGGCCGACGGGCTGGAGCCCGAGGCACTGATCCGCGGCGGCGGTCAGGAGCGGCGCAAACGCGCCGGCACCGAGAACCTGCTGGGCATCGTCGGCTTCGGCGCGGCGGCGCGGCTGGCGCTGGACGAGCCGGCCGTGGCGGGGAAGACGGCGGCGGACCTCGCGTCCCTGCGCGACCGGCTGGAGCGGGAGGCGCTGGCGGCCGTGCCGCAGGCCCGCGTGATGGGCGCCGGCGCGGAACGGGTCGCCAACACCAGCTGCCTGATGCTGCCCGGATTGCCGGGCGAAACGCAGGTGATGACGCTCGACCTCGCCGGGGTGGCGGTCAGCGCCGGGTCGGCCTGTTCCAGCGGCAAGGTGAAGCCCTCCCATGTGCTGGCGGCGATGGGCGAAGACGAACGGTCCGCCGCCAGCACGATCAGGGTCAGCCTCGGCTGGAGCAGCGACGACGAGGCGGTGGACCGTTTCCTGGCCGCCTGGACCGCGATGGCCCGGCGAAGCATGCCCGCAAATGGCTGAGAACTCCGCCGGCAACCCCGCTGCCGACACGGCCTCCGGCTCCGGGGCGAATGCCGCGCGACCTTCTGTCTTCCACCCGGCAAGTCCGCATTCGCGCATTGCGCCGGATGCGGCTTCTGGGTATGACCCCGCGGAAGGCCCGCCGATCGGCGGCCGTGGCCTCCTGTCGGACAATCGATCTCATCGACCGATCCCTCTGGCGTTTTGACGGACCGCGCATGACCCGTTCCAAATCCGGCCCGCCCGGCAACAGCGGCGGCATTTCCGGCAGCATCGCCGGCGATCTGGAGCCCTGCGGCGCCTGCGGCCGCTCGGTTGCCCCGCGCGCGCTGTTCTGCCATGCCTGCGGCGCCGCGCAGCCGCCCCGGCCGCTCGACCCCTTCACCCGGCTCGGGCTGGAACGGCGCTTCGACATCGACCTGGACCAGTTGGCGAAGCAGCATGCCGGTTTCTCACGCGCCATGGACCCGGAACGCTTCGCCGCCCGCGGCCCGCGCCAGCAGGCCAATGCCAAGGCGCAGGCCGATGCGCTGCATGACGCCTACGAGGTGCTGCGCGACCCGATCCGCCGCGCCCATGCGCTGCTCGCCCTGCTGGGCGGCACGCCCGTCACCGACGACGAGGACGAGGAGATCGCCGACCTCGCCGCCCGGCTGGCCCGGGCCGGCGACGCGCCGGAACTGGATCGGATCGGGCTGGACCTGGGCCAGCGGGTCGAGGCCTGCATAAAATACCTGCCGCCGGCCTTCCGCAAGGCGCAGGGCACAGGCCCGGCCGATGGCAACGCGCTGGATGGCGCGGCCCGCATCCTGGCCCGGCTGGAGCGGCTGGAGACACTGGCCGCCGATGCCCGCGCCCGCCGCGCCGCCCGGACCCAGCCGCACCACTGAGCCGCATCCCTGACCGCCGCGGCCGGACGATCCCCATTGGTCGCCGTTCCGGATCACCCCCCGATCAACCCCCGATCAACCCCCGCTAGGCAACCTTAGAAAAAACGAGGACCCCATGCCCAAGATGACCTTCATCGAGTCCGACGGCAGCCGCCGCGAGGTGGACGCCCCGCTCGGCCTGTCCGTGCTGGAGATCGCGCACAAGAACAGCCTGGATCTGGAAGGGGCCTGCGAAGGCTCGCTGGCCTGCTCCACCTGCCATGTCGTGATCGAGCCGGAATGGTTCGACGTCCTGCCGGACGCGCAGGAGGACGAGGAGGACATGCTGGATCTCGCCTTCGGCCTGACCAAGACCTCGCGTCTCGGCTGCCAGATTATCATGACCGAAGAGCTCGACGGTCTGGTCGTCCGCCTGCCGGGCGGCAGCAACAACGCCATGAAGGGCTGACGTCCCGGGCAAAAGGGGAAGCCATTCCCGCCGCCGGGGCCGTATCGACATCCGTCGCCCGCGTCCCGGCGGCCCTTTTCCCCTTTCCCGCACGCCTGCCCGCCCCATATAGGGCGCCATGAACTCCCTCGGTCTCCCGAAAGCCCCCCAGGACACCCGCGTCGTCGTGGCGATGTCCGGCGGGGTGGATTCCTCCGTCACCGCCGCCCTGCTGCGGGAGGAGGGCTACGACGTCGTCGGCATCACCCTGCAGCTCTACGACCATGGGCTGGCCCTGCAGAAGCCGGGTGCCTGCTGTGCCGGGCAGGACATCTACGACGCCCGCCAGGTCGCCGACCGCATCGGCATCCCGCATTACGTCCTGGATTACGAAGGCCGCTTCAGCCAGGACGTGATGGACGATTTCGCCGACAGCTACCTGCGCGGCGAGACGCCGATCCCCTGCGTCCGCTGCAACCAGCGCGTCAAGTTCCGCGACCTGCTGAACACCGCCCGCGACCTCGGCGCCGACGCGCTCGCCACCGGCCATTATGTGCGCCGCGTCGCCGGCCCGCAGGGCGCCGAACTGCATCGTGGCATCGACCCAGCCAAGGACCAGAGCTATTTCCTGTTCGCCACCACGCGCGAGCAGCTGGACTTCCTGCGCTTCCCGTTGGGCGGCCTGGGCAAGCCGGAAACCCGCGCGCTGGCCGGGCGTTTCGGCCTGGAGGTCGCGGCCAAGCCGGACAGCCAGGACATCTGCTTCGTCCCCAACGGCAACTATGCCGAGGTGGTGGCGAAGCTGCGCCCCGGCTCGGTCGAGCCCGGCGACATCGTCCATGTCGACGGCCGGGTGCTCGGCCGCCACAAAGGCGTGGTCCATTACACGGTGGGCCAGCGCAAGGGGCTGGGCATCGGCGGCATCCGCGGCCAGGAGGAGGAGGCGCTCTACGTCGTCCGCCTGGAGCCGGCCCGCCGCCGCGTCGTCGTCGGCCCGCGCCGCGACCTCGCCCGGTCGCTGGTGACGGTGCGCGACGTCAACTGGCTCGGCCCGGAGCCGGCGGACGACGACGGCATCGAGGTGTCGGTCAAGCTGCGCTCGGCCCAGCCGGCAGCGGCCGCGGTCTGGCGTTCCGGCCCCGACGGCACGGCCACGGTCGAGCTGCGCGAGCCCCAGCACGGCATCGCCCCCGGTCAGGCCTGCGTCGTCTACCAGGGCGACCGCGTGCTGGGCGGAGGCTGGATTTCCGCGACCGCAGGGGGTGTCGAAACCATTTGAATCAGCGGCTTATCCAGGGTTCCGGACCGTCCCCGGAAAAAAATGCATCCCCCGATAATTCCGCGTTGACAGGCCAAGCCGCCCTATCCTATATAGCGGCTCCCGGCGGCAACGACGGGACAGGATGGTAGCCAACGGCGGCGGAAACGCCAACATCGGCGATCACGATGGCAGCGTAGCTCAGTGGTAGAGCAGGGGAATCATAATCCCTTGGTCGGGGGTTCAAATCCCTCCGCTGCTACCATCTGGACAGTAATATGTCCCTGCAAAACCTCTCCAGGCTTGCGCCTGGGGAGGTTTAGCATTTCTGCGACCACGCCCACCAGCCGCAGCTCGTACTGTCCGCGACCATTGAGCGGACGCACCTCCACGCGGTCGATCATCTGGCGCAGGGCAGCCATCGCCTCCGCGCGCTCCGCGTCGCCAGCCTCCAGCGCACGCTCCAGGATCTCCACCTCCTGCCGGTAGCCCTGTGCGGCCGACGGATGCAGCGTGACCACATTGTCATCGGCCTTGCACTCCGCCAGATCGCGCTCCAGCCGCATCCGCTCCGACTCCAACTCGGTCAACCGCGCCTTGAGCGTCGGCGTCACCAGCCCCTCGGCGATGGCGTCCACGATCCGGCCGATCTGCTTTGTGATGTCGGCGAGGCGCGTTGTGGCCGTCGTGCGCTTCTGCCGGCTCGCAGCCTCAAGCTGCTGGCGCTCGGCATGGTAGGACTGGACGAACGCCGCGATCATGGCGGGCGACATCAGCTTCTCTTTGATCCCGCCCAGCACGCGCTGCTCCAGCGCGGCGATCTTGATGGTGCGGTTGTTGGAGCAGGCCCCGGCCCCCGACTCGCGGTGCGTGCTGCATCCCATATAATCCTGGGTCTTGACGACGTAGGCGCCGCCGCAGACGGCGCACCGCACCATCCCGGACAGCAGATGCTTTGCTCGCGGCCGGGCGGTCAGCGGGAGCCGGGCATGCTCCTCCTTCACGGCCTGGACGGCATGCCACACCTCGTCCGTGACGATCCGCAGCTCCGGCACCTCCACCACGGTCCATTTGTCGGGCGGATTGAGGCGCGGCACCCGCTTGCCCGTCTCTGGATCCTTCACGAAGGTCTGCCGGTTGTAGACCAGCTTTCCGATGTAAAGGGCGTTCCAGAGGATGCCGTTCCCCCGCGCCTTGTTCCCGTTGATCGTGCTGGCGAGCCATGCCTTGCCGGTGGGCGATGGGATGCCTTCGCTGTTGAGGTCGCTGACGATGGATCGCGGCCCCCGGCCGGCGGCGTATTCGCGGAAGATGCGGCGCACCACCTCCGCCTGGGCCTCGTTGATGACGCGCTTCCCCCGGATCGGCTCCCCCCGCGCGTCGAACTCGCGCACGACGTCATAGCCGTAGGAGAGGCCGCCGGCCATCTCACCCTGTAGCGCCCTGCCTTGCTGGCCGCGTCGCACCTTCTGCGCCAGATCGCGGAGGAAGAGGGCGTTCATCGTGCCCTTGAGGCCGACGTGCAGCTCGGAGATGGCGCCTTCCGAGACGGTGACAAGCTGGATGCCCGCAAAGGAGAGCCGCTTGTGAATGCCGGCGATGTCCTCTTGGTCGCGCGACAGGCGGTCCAGCGCCTCCGCCACGATGACGTCGAACATCCCGGCTCGGGCGTCCTCAAGCATCCTCATGACGTTGGGACGGGACTTCAGGTGCGCGCCGCTTAGGGCATAGTCGGCGTAGACCTCCACCACCGTGCCGTCCAGCCGGGCGGCGTGCTCACGGCACAGCCGGATCTGATCGTCGATGCTCCGCTCGTGCTGGTTCTCGCTGCTGTATCGAGCGTAGATCGCGACCCGCATGTTCAACTCCGTTGTGCTTCCGCCTGGGCTTGCGCCCTGGCCTGAGCTTCTGCGTGGTGCCGGCGGGCGAGCTTGCGCCCAAGGATGCGAGCGATCGTGCATAGAGCTTCATGCATGACCGCCTCGGGATCGGCGGCGGCGGCGGACGTGGGTGTCTGGGCCATGGTTAGCGCTCCCGTGATGACGTTCACGGGGGCGACGATAAGTTTTGCTTAGCGTCGCGTCAACACTGCTTAGCGTCGCTTAGTGCTCGTCTCTTCGATCACACACCGCTGAGGAGAGCCGGGTGCCGGCGGTAGACCCGCAGAACGGCCTCCAGGTTCGCCCGCATTTCCTGCCCCGTGCGAGCGCCGGTGGCGGCGTCGGTATAGACGGCCCTGACCACCTCCGTGATGGTCCAGGTGGGGGCAATACCCATCTCACGGCACAGATCGGTGACCGCGCGCTGGCATTCCATCAAAAAATTTGTGTCCAGCGCTGCGCCGTGGCCGCTGCTCGCCAAAGTAAACGCTTCATTGTTCAAAGCGTTTTCTTCGGCATTCTCGGGGATTTCTCCGCCTTCCAGAAGCCAATGCGTGGTTACGTTGCCGATCCTTGCAATATCACGCAACCGTGCATGGTTCGGCTTCGTTCTATTTGCTTCCCATTGGGCAACAGAAGGCCCGGAAACGTTCAACAGATTGCCAAACCCGACTTGGGAAAGGCCCATCTTTTCGCGAAGTTGCTTGATGCGAGAACCGACGGTCATTTGAGCCACCACTAAGAAACGCTTAGTTAAGCTAAGTCGCGGGGGCCTTGACGTCAATGCTAAGTTTCGCTTAGCGTGGCGTGCATGAAAGACGAAGCACTTAGTAAGGCAATAAGCGCAGCGGGTGGCGTGACGCAGCTCGCCGATGCTCTCGGGATCACCACCGAGGCCGTCTACCAGTGGAAGCAGTGCCCCCAGCGGCGAGTGCTCGCTGTGGTCGCTGCGACCGGTGGAAAGGTGAAAGCCTACCAACTGCGGCCGGACCTGTACCCGGCCCCGGCCCCGCGCAAGCGCCGGGCGCCGCTCGACAGCCCCAAACAGCAAAGCGCCCAGCCGTAGCAGCGGCCGGGCGCTTCCCCTGAATGCAGCGGTAGCAGCCGCTGGCATCAACTAACGCATGGGATGTATCCATGGTTTCCAAGAACTCTACCACAGCAGGGACGGAGGGCAAGCCGCTCGTCCAGCCCTGTGGGGGCACCCCGACGGGGGCACCCGAAGGGTTGGCGGCAATGTGCGACGAGTTCGCCGCTGCCAACCTGACCGACTCGCCGCGGATCACCACCGCGGCCACGCTCGCCACCATGAGCCGCATTCTGACCGAACGCGGCTGGATCGCGCCTTCCACCACCGAATATGAACCGGGCTGCGCCCCCTGGTGGGCGGCTGGTGCGGTGGCCCCGGTCAGTATTCACGGCGCCTATGAGTTGGCCCTTCGCGAGCTGCACGGCGCCGATGCCCTGCCGCTGGCGGCCTACGGCCAGCAGGTGGCCCTCCACTGCATTTCGTGCGCGGCCGGCGAGCCGATCATCATGTGGGAATGCGTGCCGAAGCGCGCGGCCTACGAGGTGACGAAGCTGCTGGACCAAGCCCAGCAGGTGGCGGCCGGCCAGCCCATGGACATGAAGCCCCTCCCCCATGGCCTGCATCTGCGGGCGGTGAAGCGGCGCCTGAACCTGGACATCTGGAAGGAGGTGGTCAGCCTCGACGGCCAGCCCATCGGCACGGTGTCCATGGAGGTGGGGCAGACCCGCCGGCGCGGGTTTAACACCGCGATGCGGTTCTACGGTGTGACCGCGACGGTCGAGGGGGAAAAGCTGGAGGTGGAGGGGAAGGATTACGCCTCCACCTGCCACTGGCTCGCGGTCAAGGTGGTGGGCGCGCTCCGCGCCGCCCTGGATCGGAAGGGGCGCTAACCATGGCCCCTCAACGACGTTACCCCCTCAACGACGTTACCCCGTTCGCCGACATCGACGCGGCGGCCACGCGCATCTTGGGCGCTGGTGGCGTGACCCCGGACGTTGCCGCCCCGGTGGCTGCCCTGATGGAGGTCACCGAGCACTGCGGCGACGTCAAGCCGGAGCGGGTCATCAACGTGGTGCTGCTCGCGGCCTACGTGCTGGGCATGTCCGCGCTGGAGAACGCCCACCCGCTGGAGGCTCTGCACGTTACGCAGAAGATCGCCGATGGCATGGGCAAGGTGCTCGCCGAGCTGAACCGGGCCGCGTCGGGCAACATGGGGGGCGGCACAGCATGAGCCTGCCGGCCCAGATCATGGCGGAGTTCGCCACCGCAGAGGCCCGCACGCTGGCCGCACGCTTTATGTGCTCCACGCCCCGCACGGTCGGTGACGTGGCGGCCGAGGTGATGCGGTTGCTCGGGCATCCGCCCCGCAAGTGTGCCGCCGGCCTGATCTGGTCCGACGTGTTCGAGCTGGTGGCTACGCTGGCCGCCGAGTCGCCCACCTATGCCGCCGCACTGCGCCGCGCTGTAGCCGCCGCAGAACAGGCCGCCTCCCCCCTCGAAGAAACCGCGCCCGCCGCGCTGGCCGCGAACAGCGGGTGCCGCTGATCCTGGAGATCGACTCCATGTCCAAACAGTTTTTGCCCCTTCCCGAGGGGCTGTCATTCGATGACGTCGCCGCTCTGATCCTTGTGGTTACCGAGCTTGGCCGTCAGCGCACCGCTGAACGGTTCGCTGCTGCGCACGACGATCACCATACCGACGGCTCCCTGGCCGCCGCCGGTGGCTGCTACCTCCTCCATGCCGGCGCCACGCCGACGGTGCGCGATCTGTACCCCGCTGGCACCCCCTGTGACCTGTGGCCGTGGGGCGTCAACTGGTGGAAGCCGCAGACCCCGCAGCGTGACGCGGTGCGTGGCGCGGCGCTCGGCGTCGCCGAAATCTCCCGCCGCCTCCGGGCCGGCGAGAAGGTGGAGGGCTGACCCGATGATCGTGGAAGGAAATTGCTCCTGCTGCGGCGAGGCCGCCCTGCTGGATCCCCGCATCGGCGTCTGTGACGACTGCCAGGACCGCGAGGCGGAAGAAGCGTCGACCTCGATTATGCTGGCGGAGGTGGCCGTCACCTCCCCCGCCCTGTCCATGGCGCTGGCCGCCTCGCAGGAGGGCCGCTTCTGATGGACGGCCTTCTCTTCGACCTCCCATCTGTCCGCCGATACGTCCGCGAACCATCCCATGACGAAATCATCGTCGTGGGCTTCGCCGGCGGGGGCGGGACTTGCGAGGGCATCAAGATCGCGCTCGGCCGCAGCCCGGACGAGGCGCTGAACCATGACGAAGACGCCGTGTCCATGCACGCCGTCAACCACCCGGAAACCCGCCACTGGTGCCAGAACATTTGGCAGGCTGAGCCGGCGCTGGTGTCGGCCGGGCGCCCCATTGGGCTGGCATGGTTCAGCCCGGATTGTACCCACTTCAGCAAGGCCAAGGGGGGCGTCCCCCGGAAGAAGAACATCCGCGATCTGGCCTGGATCGTGGTGGCCTACGCCAAGCTCCCTCGGCACCTCCGCCCGCGCGTCATCATGCTGGAGAATGTCGAGGAGTTTCAGACCTGGGGGCCGCTGACCGAAGAAGGGCACCCCTGCCCCGACCGGCGGGGCCAGACCTTCGCCGCCTGGGTCGCGGAGCTGCGCCGCCTGGGCTATCAGGTGGAGTGGAAGGAAAGCCGGGCCTCGATCTACGGCGCCCCGACGATCCGCAAGCGCCTGTCGGTCATTGCCCGCTGTGACGGTCGCCCCATCATCTGGCCTGCCCCCACGCATGGCGCCCCGGACGATCCCGAGGTGCTGGCCGGCCGGCTGCTGCCGTTCCGCACGGCGGCGTCCCATGTGATCGACTGGTCCATCCCCTGCCCCTCCATCTTCCTGACGAAGGAGGCGGCCCGCGCACTTCGGGTGAAGCGACCGCTGGAGGCGAACACCCTCCGCCGCATCTTCGCGGGACTGAAGCGCTACGTCATCGACCACGGCAACCCGTTCATCATCCCCGTCACCCATGGTGGGGACAGCCGGGCGCACGCCATCCACGACCCGTTGCGCACCGTGACCACGGCCAACGGCGGCGAGTTCGCGCTGGTGGCCCCGTATCTGGCCGGCTGCGGCGGTCGGGCTGGGCAATCGCCGCCGAAGTCGGTGGACGATCCGGTCAACACCGCCACCACGAAGGCCGATCAGGTGCTGGTCACGCCCTTTCTGGCGACCATGCGGAACGCGGCGAAGCCGGTCAACGGTGCCGACCAGCCGACGCACACCGTCACCGCCGGCGGGGCGGGCCTGACGCTGGTAGCCCCCTGGATGGTTCAGCAGAACACGGGCGTCGTCGGCCACCCGATCAACAGCCCCACCTCCACCATCCTCAACACCGGCTCGCACCAGATGCTGGCCGCCGCCCACCTGACGAAGCTGTACGGCACCTGTCGGGACGGCCTGCACCCCGATCAGCCCATGCCGACGGTCACCGCTGGCGGCGGCCATGTGGCCGAAGTCCGGGCTTTCCTGACCAAGTATTACGGCGAGGGCGGGCAGGACCAGGATTGCCGCGACCCGCTGCACACCATCCCGACCAAGGCCCGCTTCGGCCTGGTCACCGTCCACGGCGAACCCTTCCAGATCGTGGACATCGGAATGCGGATGCTGACGCCACGGGAGCTGTTCCGCGCCCAAGGCTTCCCCGACAGCTACGTCATCGACCGCGGGCATGACGGCCGAACCTTCAGCAAGGCCGCACAGATCCGCATGTGCGGCAACAGCGTGTCCCCTCCCTGGGCTGCTGCCCACGTCGCCGCGAACGTCCCCGAGATGGCGCGCTTCGCCCGTCCCCTTCCCATCCAGGCCGCGGAGTGATCCCCATGGCGAACGAGAACACCCTGCCGGTCATCACCGACGAAATGTGCCGTGCCGCCATCCTGGCCGGCAAGACCGACCGCATCCAGGGCTTCAGCTACGGCCCGGATTTCACGGCTCCGCACGTCGTACGCGACGTCGCCCGCCACCCGGAGGAACAGGTGCTGTGGAGCGGCGCCAGCCACGACGAAATGATGGACCGGCACGCCATCGAGCGGATGCGCCTGCAATTGGCCGCCGCGCTCGCCGCCCAGCAGGCCGAGGCGCTGACCTTCCGCATCGTGCCCTACACCGACGAGGAGGAGCGCCCCGATCCGGCCATGGCCGGGCTGGTGATGCTGTCCATCGGCCGCGACGGCGAGATCCCCGTCGAGGTGCTGGACCGCATTCCCGAGGCCGCCGCGAAGGTCATCTGCAAGCTGGCCTCCGCTTCTGGACGGAAAGGGGGCTGACCATGGATCACCAGAAGGCAACCGCAGCCCTGGAAAGGCTCGCCATCGAGCGGTACGGCAAACATGAGTTGGCTCCCGCCGATACCAAGTCTTGGCTGGTTTCCCATCAGGGAAAGAAGGGTGGAAATTACTGGTTTACGGTGACCTGGAGCTATCCGGGCATTCTCAACGTCGGCGGTGATATCGGAGAAATCACCCTCACCCATTACAACGCCATGGACACATGGGTGAATGCCGCCTCTTGGGTTCATCGGGGCGACTACGATTACCTTCTCGGCAAGTCGAACCTGAGACCTGAGTTCGACTCGGATGCGACCTTTGACGCCCTGGTCGAAGATCTTGTCCGCGAGGCCAAGTACTCGCTGATCGAGCGCCGAAACGCTCTCCGTGAATGGCGAGCCGACATGCGGGCCGAGAACGAGCCGCGCATGCCGGAACCTTGGGAAGCCCCAGACGAATACGGGCCGTTCTGGATCGACAAGCCGGAGCCGCTGCGGTGCGTCTTCACCCCCGCATATGACTGGATGCCGGCACTCAATCAGGATCAGGAAGCCAAAACCCATTGGCCGGGCCGGGACACGGTGAAGGTGGAGGCGCCGGAAGGCTGGGAAGGCTGGCTCCGCCTCTACAACGCCGTAGGGGAATGCTGGAACAAGCCGGACGAGATCTTCGACGCGAAGGGCCGTCGCTCGCTGCTGGACACCCTCCGCGGTCGCCTGGATGACCGTGATGGGGCAGTTGACCTTTGCGTCAATCTTGGCGGAGGCGACTTCTACGGCAGCTATGGCTGGTCGCATCACGCGATCAACATGATCGCCGCGCTCCACCGCTGGGCGGCGCTGGTGGTGGCTGGCGACGAACACCGTGTCGCCAAGGCTCGCGCCGAAGCGCTGGCCGAGCACCGGATGCACGCCGCCATGTTCGACCGCCGCATGCCCCGGCATGGCTACCGCGACATCTACGACTATGCGCCCGGCGTCATGCCGCTCGTCCCGGTGCTCTTTCCGAGGGAGGCGGCTTGATGGCTTCCCTTCAGGAACTGGAGGCCGAGAACGCCCGCCTCATGCGGACCTTCGGCGATGAACTCCGCGATATGCCGCGCTTGTGGCGCACCTACACCAACAACGCCCTCGCGATCAAAGCGCTGAAGGCGACCGAGTCCGCGCGTCGCTTCGGGCCGGCCAAAGAACAGGAGGGCTGACCGTGGCCCGGAAGAAGAAAATCCAGAAGGTGGACGAGCTGATGGGGCCGCCGGTTGTCGGCCGGTTCTACCTCGTTCCGACCATCGAATACCCGCTGTCCGGCAAGGTTGGGCACTGGCCGGTGCTCGGCCCGAAGCACACCGACGCCGAACACTTCGGGTTCCCGTGGGAGCACTACCACATCGACACGCGCTTCTGGTCTGGCGCGATGCAGCGGAAGTTTGGGGCACGGAAGACCGGGATCCGCCCCGGTGTGGCGACGAACTATCCGCTCTGCACCATTGACTTCGGGGCGGTCAGTCGCGCGGTGCCCCACCCGCCGGTCGAATACCGCCGCCTCCGGTGCGTCTCGGCGACGATCCTCTACCAGTTCGCCGGGCTGGAGCCGGTGCTGTCCTTGCGCCGGCACATGGGCGAGGCCGCCATGGTCGACACCGACCACGGCCCGATCTGCCCGCACCGCGGGTTCCGCCTGGGTTCCGTGCCGGCCGACGCCGACGGGATCATCACCTGCCCCCTCCACGGCCTTCGCTTCTGCGCCAAGAGCCGCAAAGCGGTCCCCCCGGCCGCAACCGAGGTGCCCCATGCCGCGTGACATTCCCATCATCTTCAGCGCGCCGATGATCCAGGCGCTGCTCGCCGAACGCAAGACGCAGACGAGGAGGATCATCAAGAAGCCCGCCGCCTTGAACGCCCTGGACGTTTTCGGGCCGTCGTTCCTCCTGAAGCCCGGCAACGTCGATCTGATCCGCTTCGCAGTCGGTGACCGGCTGTGGGTGCGCGAGAGCGTATGGCAAAACGGCACATGGGTGCGCGACGAAGACGAAACGGGCGAAATCGGCTCGAAATGGGTTGGCACCGCCAGCGTCAGAATGATGGCCGATGAGGAGAAACCGGCCGGATCCGGCAATTTCGTGTGGCGCTCCATCCCGTCCATCCACATGCCCCTCTGGGCCTCCCGCCTGACGCTGGTGGTGGAAGAAGTGCGGGTTCAGCGGCTCCACGACATCAGCGAGACGGACGCCATCGCTGAAGGCGTCGAGATGTGCTCGCCTCGACCGCATGGGATGAGTGGGTGGCGTGATTATGGTGACAAGCCGGAAGACACGTCTCGTCGCTACTTCAGCGACCCGCGCAAGAGCTTCCAGTCCCTCTGGACCAGCATCAACGGCCCTTCTGCCTGGGATGCCAACCCGTTCGTCGTCGCGCTGACCTTCCAGGTCCACCGCTGCAACATCGATTATCTGGACTCCAATCTGGCTGCCCTGGAGGCGCGGTCATGATCGAGGCGAAGGGAACCGATCTGATCCGCAAGGGATCGGCGGACGAGATCGTGGCGAAGCGGGACCGCGCCCTGGATCTCTACACCCGCGGCGTCCAGTTGCTGGCCGATGCCGTCCGCGTCCACATGGAGGTGGGCGGCACCAGCTACCCGAGCCTTACCACGGCGCTGGATCGCAACGGCATTCACCTGATCGAGCAGGGCCGCACCGCCGAGGTGGTGGAGGCGCTGCGCAAGGGGCTGGACGGCCATGTGTGGGAGCACATCACCGGTGCGCTCGGCCTTCTGAACCTCATGAATGCGGCCCAGCTTGAGGCGTTCCAGGAGCAGAACCGCACCGCCCCGCCGGAGGTGACGCGGGACAACCTCACCGCCACCTTCGAGCGCCTGACGGCCGAGAGCGACACCATGTTTCGGCAGGGCGTCATCGACTTGTTCAAGGGCCTGGACCGGAAGTTCGCCAGCAACCCGGCATACCGGATCGGCGAGAAGCTGATTTTCGCTCGCGCTCTGTCCGAACATGGCGGGTGGAACCATTACGGCGGTCGGCAAGCCGAGATGCGCGACCTGGACCGCATCTTCCACCTTGTCGACGGGAAAGCCCCGAAAGACCACCGCGGCGACGCGGCGGCCATGGTGTCGCAGATGTCCCGCCAGCAGCACGGGGGCACGGTCGAAACCGACTACTTCGAGATCCGCACCTTCAAGAACTGCAACGTCCATGTGCGGTTCCGTCGGCCGGACCTCGTGGCGAAGGTGAACCAGATCATCGCCGACTACTTCGGGGCTGCGCTGGCGCACGAGACGCGCGGCGCCCGCCGGCGGAGGGCGGCATGAACCGGCCCCCGTACAACGTGGATCCGGCGTTGCCGCCGCCCGAGTGGAGGCCGCCCCAGGCGCCCGTCTGGTGCGACCCCAACGGGCCGAATGAAGATCCGACGCTCCGCTTGGTCAAAGCGATCAACAGCATTCTGCGCATTCACGGCCCGATAACGGCCGAACAGGTGGGGCTGGCTCTCGTCATCTACGGCTACGGCCCGATGCTTGTGGCGCTCGACGCACCGCCGCCAAAGCCCCCCCGCCTCAACCGCGAATGCAGCGGCCCACGCTGGAGGCAGGGCAGCCTGCCGGGAGTCGAGTGATGGCCCAGAACCGTAGCCATGCGGTGATGTCCCAGCGCACCGAACCGCACAACAGCTTGGACTTCTTTCCGACGCCCTGGTGGGCGACCCGCGCGCTCTGCGAGTACGTCATCCCCTCCGCCATGCATGTGGCATGGGATCCGGCCTGTGGCTGCGGTGACATGGTGCGCCCCCTGATGGAGTACTTCCTCGCGGTCGCCGGCTCCGATGTCCACGATTACGGTGCCGGGTTCGTGTTGCACGATTTCCTCATGCCGTACATGCCGGACGGGATCGGCGGCACGGACTGGATCATCACCAACCCGCCGTTCCGGCTGGGCGAGCAGTTCGCCCGGCACGCCCTGAAGCTGGTGGCGAATGGAGCCGTCGAGAAGGGCGTCGCTCTCCTCGTTCGTACCGCATTCCTGGAGGGCGTGGCACGCCACCGGCTATTCGCCGAACACCCGCCGGCCTGCATCGCACAGTTCGCGGAGCGGGTGCCGATGGTGAAGGGGCGCCTGGACCGCACCGCCTCCACCGCCACCAGCTACGCCTGGATCGTGTGGAGGCGCGGAAGCACTGACACCCGCATGCGCTGGATCCCGCCCTGCCGGAAGGCATTGGAGCGTGACAGCGACTGGCCCGAAGGAAGGGCAGCATGACCATCCAAATTCTGACCGGTGACTGCCGAGCCATGATGCAGACCTTGGACGCGGAAAGCGTGCAATGCTGTGTCACCAGCCCGCCGTATTTCAACCTTCGCGACTATGGGGTGGATGGGCAGATCGGTCTCGAACCGACCCCCGAGGCTTTCGTCGCTGCTCTGGTGGAGGTCTTCCGCGAGGTGCGCCGCGTCTTGCGCCCCGATGGCACCGTCTGGCTGAACCTGGGGGATAGCTACGTCACCAACCCCGGCAACGGCCGATCCAGCGATGAACGCGCTGGCCTCGGGAATGGTGGTGGCCGTCCTCACCGCTCCGCGGCGGACAAGTCCGGTTGCGGGCTGAAGCCGAAAGACCTCCTGATGATCCCGGCGCGCGTCGCTCTGGCGCTCCAGGCGGACGGCTGGTGGCTGCGGTCTGACACGATCTGGCACAAGCCGAACCCCATGCCGGAGAGCGTCACCGACCGGCCGACGAGCGCGCACGAGCACATTTTCCTGCTCGCCAAAAGCGAACGGTATTTCTACGACGCCGACGCGATCCGCGAGGCGGAGTCGGTGCCGGATTGGGACGATGGCTCGCGCGTGTTCGGAGGCGTCAACAAGCACGGCGCCAACGCCCAGCATGGGGACAGGACCACCGGCCGGCGCGCCACCTCCAGGAAGCGGGGCCTCCCGCCGCGGCATGCTCAATACCCGGAGTCGTCGGACCAGTCGGGCCTTGATGCGGTGCCCCGCGGCGTCGGTCGGAACGCCCGCAATGTGTGGACGATCCCGACCAAACCGTTCCCAGAGGCGCACTTCGCGACGTTCCCGCCGGAACTCGCCGAACGGTGCATCAAAGCGGGCAGCAAGACCGGCGACACGGTGCTGGACCCCTTCGGGGGCGCTGGCACCACCGGCTTGGTCGCCGACCGACTCGGCCGGCATGCGGTCCTGTGCGAACTGAACCCCGACTATGTGGCGCTGGCCGAGCGGCGCATCAGAAGGGACGCCCCCCTCCTCGCTGACACCAGGGTGACGGCATGAGCGCCCGCCGCATCATCGAGACGCCGTGGGGCACCGACGTGGAGGTGGAAGTCGTCCCCGACGGTGCCGGCGGCGAGCGGCTGGTGTGGAGCCATGCCGCGACCGCCCTTCACCACGGCATCCATGGGCCGGAGAAGCGCGCGGCGTTCGTGCTGGACGCCGAAGACGCCGAACGGGCCGGCGGCACGCCTTCGATTGGCGAGCTGCTGGTGCGCTACCACTGGATCCCGAACACGCCGCAGCCCCTGCCGGCTGCCCTGCCCCCGGTTTACCCGGCGCTGGTGGCCCGCCTGCCGAAGCCTGCCGTCCAGGCGCTGGATAGCTGGTGCGCCCGCGTGGCCGGCCTTCCTGGCTGGCGCCAGCGGGCACCCGCGCTGCTGTCCATGATCGACGGGGTTATCCGCGCTGGTAGCCGGCCGGGGCCGGGCTACTGCGAAGATCCGTCGGACATGGGCGCCCGCATCTCGCGGACCCTGACGGCGGTGCTGGAGCACCTGGAAGACCCGGCCGTCGACCGGATCGAGGTGGCCGCCTTCTACGCTCTCTCGGACCATGTGGCGTGGCGCATGGCCGCGCTGCACTGGATCCGCGACTGCCGGCAAAGCTGGTGGCGCGACTGGATCAAGGCACGGTCGGACTACCGGCTCGCGGCCAAGCTGGTGGCGCTGCACACCCCAACCCTCCCGACCTACGTCTGGAGGTGGTGATGGCCCGCCGCGGTGGTCGCAGCAAGGGACAGGGCGTGCATGTGCCGTCGCTCGGCCCGTGGGCGCAGCGGCAGATCGAGGCTTTCCTGCTCGCCCAGCACGAGCAGCGGCGCCTCCGCGCTGCCTTCACCGGCCAGCAGCAGCCCGAGAAAAAGGCCAACAAGTTCGGCGCCCGCCGGACGGTGGTCGACGGGATCAGCTTCGCCTCCGCCTTGGAGGCCAAGCGGTGGGTGGTGCTGCGCCAGCGTGAGCGCCTCGGCCTGATCCGGGATCTGAAGCGGCAACCGCGGTTCGTGCTGCGCGTCAACGGGGTGAAGGTCTGCACCTACGTTGGCGATTTCAGCTACTTCGACAAAGCAAACACGTTCGTCCTCGAAGACGCGAAGGGCTTCAAGACGGACGTCTACAAGCTGAAGAAGCGCCTCTTAGAGGCTTTGCACCCAAACCTGAAAATTACTGAGGTGACATCATGTCTGACGTAGGGGGAATTGCGTCTGAACGCTTGCGGTCTTTCATAAACCGCATTCGTAATCTTCGAGCAGAAGTCAAGAGCATTAACGAGGATGTAAAAGAGGTCTTCGCCGAAGCCAAGGGAACGGGCTTCGACACCAAGATCATGCGGAAGATCATTTCCTGGATGGACGCGCGGGAGAAGAACGCGGCCGACCAGCAGGAACAGGAGGCGCTGTTCGACCTCTACAAGGAGGCCCTGGGTTACGGGGAAGGCTCGGCCGTCGATATTCCGCTGAACCCGACTCCGGCAAAAAAGGGGAAGAAGGCCACACCCGCCCCGGCGGTCGACCCGGACCAGATCGACATCGAGGATCATCTGGTGAATACGCCCGCCGCTTCGAGCGGGACCGATGACGCCTTCGACCCCGCCCCTGATCTGCAACCGGCGGAACCCACTCCCGCCCCCGTGTCTGCGGATGAAGCCAAGGCGATGGGCCATGCCGCGGGCGCGGCTGGCGTGCCCATCACCGGGAACCCGTTCGACGCCGCGGATCCGAACCGCGGTCATTGGGAGCTTGGCTGGTGCGAAGAAACCGGCTCCGACGGCATGGACATTCCGCAGGCTCCGCAGCCGGCCAAGGGCGGGAAGCCGCGCAAGGGCGCGAAGGGCGGGAAGGGCGGGAAGGGTTCCACCGATCCGCAGCCGCCGGCCAGCCCGCCGAGCGACGGTGACGAGTGGCAGAACGTGGACAACAACTTTTCTAGCGGTCGGTGATCGTCATGGCTGAAGCCTTCGTTCCCTCGCACGCCATCCGGCGCTTTGCCGAGGTATTGATGCCCGAAGCATGTGAGGCACCGATCCTCAGCCGCCCGGTACGCACCGCAATCCACCAATGGCGGGTTGAGCTTGGAGCCGGTACCGAACTCGAAGCCGTCGGCCTGAAGCCGCGCCGCAAGGCGATGCTCTACGGGCCGCCGGGCTGCGGCAAGACCACGCTCGCACATCACCTGTCCGCCCGTTTAGGGCTTCCGCTGGTGCTGGTCAATGCAGCGGCCATGATAAGCAAGTACGTCGGCGAGACCGGCGCGAACGTCAATGAGCTGTTCGACCAGATCATTCAGCAGCAGGATCGGTGCGTGCTGTTCCTGGATGAGTTCGACAGCCTTTGTGCAAAGCGCATGTCGGAGCAGAGCGGAGCGGCGCGTAACCGCAATGAAACTGTCGTCGCGCTGCTGCAAAAGATCGACCAGTTTGCGGGCACGCTGCTGGCCGCCACGAACCGCAGCGATGACATTGACCCGGCCATCTGGCGTCGCTTCGGGATGCACCTGGACATTCTGGAGCCGGATGACGAATGCCGAATGGCGATCATCACCCGCTACCTCGCGCCCTTCACCCTGGATCAGCGGGCGCTGGAGGTGCTGTGCATGGCGACCGCCGGTGCAAGCCCGGCTCTGCTGCGCCAGCTTATGGAAGGCGTGAAGCGCGACATGGTGATCGCGCCGAAGCTCAAGCTCCCGATGGACTGCAAGTCGGTGTTCTCCCGCCTGATCGTCTCGGTTCGGCCGCACGCCGACATGCAGCAGCCGCCCCTCTGGGCTGTCGCCGACGCCCGCAGCCGCGTGGAAGCCATGCCGTGGCCGCCTGTGTTGCCCGACGCTGGCGGGGAGGGCTGACGCCATGGAACAGCACCGCACGCGCTGGCAGGGCCTGACAGCGGCCTTGCGCTGGCTCTGGACGCGGGGGCGTACCGCCCTTGGGTGGGGCTTCTTCCTGGTGTGCCTGTGGGGCTGGCAGGGCTTGCCGCCCGCCCAGCAGATCAGTTGCGCCATCATCGTGGGCTGCGTCGTGATCGCCATGTCGATCCCCGAGAAGGTGGAGATCGTGCATCGCGTGAAGCTGGAGCAGCGGCCCGGCAAGGGCGGGGAGGCGTAGATGCCCGTCCCGCTGGACATAGCGCAGGGCGTGACATTCAGCGTGGAGTTCCTTCAGCGCCTCTCTCAGGAGGCGCTGAAGGAATCCCCCACCTGCCGGGCGCGGTCGCTCTGCCTCTCCGATGCGGCCGAGCGGCTGCAACGGGAGGCAGGCCGGCCGGCTGCGCCCTCGAAACCAGCGCCCACTCCGCCGCCCCCGGCGGACGATCCGCTGGACCTGTTCGCCACCACCGCCCAGCCCGGCCCTGCCGATGGGCGGCAAGATGACCGCTGAAGCGGCACGGGAGCGACCCATGAGCCAACCAGTCGAAGATATGGTCTGGGCGGCCGACATCAGAAGCACGCCGAAATTCGTCCTGCTGCGGCTGGCCCGCTATTCGGCGGACGATGGCACGAGCGTGTATCCGAGCATCGGTTCCGTGGCCGCCGCCGTCGGTATGTCCGAGGTGGCGGTGCGGAAGGCTGTTCAGGAGCTGCTGGCGCTCGGAGTGCTGTCGTTGGTGGCGCTGGAGGACCAGAGCACCCACCGGCCGCGCGAATACCGGATCATGCTCGACGCCCTCGCCGCCCGCCGGGCGCCCGGCACCCCCATAACGACGTTACCCCCCACCCCCTCAACGACGTTGGGGGGAGGGGGCAATGTCATACCCCTAACCCCTAAACCACGTTTACCCCCCACCCCCTCAACGACGTTGGGGGGAGGGGCAAACGCCGTTACCCCGTCCCCCCAACCACGTTGCCCCGTCCCCCCAACCACGTTGCCCCATCCCCTCAACCACGTTGCCCCGAATATAGCTGCTATAGCTTCTGCTGCTGCTGCTACAGCAGACGCGGGAAATGGAGATAAGGCTGTTCTCAGCCCGACAGCGATCATCGACGCTTTCGACGCCGCCCTGGTGGAGGCTTTCGGCCCTGAACGCGCCCGTCGCCGGCCGGCCGATACCGATCAGGAGGTGGCCGCCGCCTGGATCGACCAGGGTGTGGATCTGGCGCTGTGCGAGGGCCTGTTCATCAGCGTCCAGGCCCGCCGGAAGAAGCTGCACCAAGAGCCGGTCGGTTCCCTGGCGTGGTTCTCCAACCGCGTGGCTGCCCAGCTTGACGCCCGCTCGGCGCCATTCCCCGAACTGACCGCCTCCCGCAGCGGCTTTGCGCTGTCCGAGCCGGCACCGCAGGCCGGCCAGCGGGAACCGATGTTCGGGCGTTCCTCGCCGGCTACCCGCCCCGTCTGGCGGCTGCGGCTGACCGAATGGCGCGACAAATCGGTCTGGCTGCCCGCCTGGGGCGCGAAGCCCGACGAACACGGCTGCGAAGCGCCGACCGACCTGATCGCAGAGATTTTCCCACAACGCGAGTTGCTGTGACCGGTGGCCCCGCCCAGCCCCTCCAGCAGCCCCTGATTCCCAAGGTGCCCAGATGAAGCCCGCCACGAAGCCCCCCACCCCTGCCGTCTCCGCCCCCGCCTCCCTGCCCGTGGTCCTCACGCTGACCGTGCCGGCCCAGCGCCGGGCGGACCTCCCCGACATCTACACCGCCGAGGTGGAACAGCGCGGCCGGGTGCTCCTCCGCCGCCATTTCCGCCGGGCTGAAGACGGCGGAACGGAAGACGTCACCGAACTGGTCACCGAAATCCTGCTGGCGAAGGCCAAGGGCGTAAAGGACGCCGAGCAGGTGGTGCAGGCCGAGCAGGTGGCCCGCGTCGGCGCCACCACGCCGAACCAGCACCGGGCGGCACGCGGCAGTGTGGTGGGCGAGCAGACGGCGGTCGCCGGCAAGACGCGCGCCCGCGCCCTGTCCTCCCTCGATGTGATCCGGAAGCGCGATCTGTTGACCACCCGCCAGTGGGAGGCCGGGGACCGCATGGCACAGGACGCCAAGGTGGTAGCCGGTGCCCGCGAGCCGAAGGACGAGGCGGTGGTGGTCGACCAGAACGCCGGCCGGGCATGGGAGGATTTCGCCATCGACGCGGGGAACCGGCTGAACCTTGCGCGCGAAACCTGCCAAGCCATGCCCTCGTACGAGGGGACCAGCCCCTGGACCATGGTGGAGGGGGTGGTGCTGCTGGACCGGGCAATCACCGATATTGTCGCCAGCACGAACCAGAACGTCCTCCGCCGCGCGAAGATCGCTCTGCGGATCGGGCTGGACGCTGTGGGTGATGTCTATCGGCTGCCCAGCGCGGTCACCCGCACCCATGTGCTGGGCGCAGACGGGATCCCGGTGCCGATGACGGTGACGGAAGACCTGGACGGGCTGGATCGGCAGGAGCAGCAGCGCCGCATGTGGCGCTCCATCAAGCTCGGCGACCGGCTATATGTAGCCGTTGGGGATACGATGTCGGACCTATATGCGGTAGCCAAAACGGAGCTAAAGCGCCGCTCCAACCCGAAATAGTTGACGCGGATACGACTTCGTGCTTCTTTCGGTATGCCCCCGAAAGGGGGGCGTGAAAATCAGCCCTGCAACTCGGATACGAGATGCGGGGCTTTTTCATGCCCAGCCGGTGGAGACCGGAGACGGGGGTTACACGGGTGGTGACTCACCCTTTCACCGCGAGCGCTAGACCCGCACGTCCGACCAGAGCCGGTTGATCGTCCATCCCGTCATCGCTCGCGAGGCGACGGGCGCATACGGACGTAGTAACCCGTTCAGGTCAAGACCGACTCGGACACCGCAACAGCATTTCACCGGGCGATGGAGTCGCGCCGGCCTTTTTCGCGTGTCCGCGTCTTGGCGCGGAGTTCACTGTGAAGCCTGGGATCAGGATTGATTACCTTCCGCTCGATGGGCTGCGGCCCTACGACCGGAACCCGAAGACGCATTCCCCCGAACAGATCGAACGGCTGGTCGCCAGCCTGACGGAGTTCGGGTGGACCCGGCCGCTGCTGATCGGCGACGATGGCACGCTGGTGGCCGGTCACGGAACATGGACAGCCGCCAAGCTGGTGCGAGACCGTGGCCTGTCGATCCCAAACCATCCGGATCCGGCAGTAGCGCCGACCGTGGCGCTGGCGCATCTGACACCAGACCAGCGCCGGGCCTATGTGATCGCCGACAATCGCCTGTCCGAACTCGGCCGGTGGGACGACGATCTGCTCGGCGCCGAGCTGGCCGACCTACAGGGCCTCGGCGTCGACATAGGCACCATCGGGTTCGATATCGCCGACCTGGAGGCGCTGTGTTCCGATGGCACCAGCACCGGAACCGGGGCAAGGGATGGCGCCACCGGCAAGACGCTGGTGGAGCGGTTCGGCGTCCCGCCCTTCACGATCCTGGACGCAAAGCAAGGCTACTGGCGCGACCGAAAGGCCGCCTGGACAGCGCTTGGCGTGCATGCCGAGGAGGGGCGGGAGAACCTGCCGGACACCAACGTCGCCACCGACTGGATGCGCCGCGGTTCCGCCGTTGGCGGTTCCGCCTTCGACCCGGTGCTGGCCGAGTTGATCTTCCGGTGGTTCACCCCTGGCATCGGATCGGCCGTTCTGGACCCATTCGGAGGCGAGGCCACGAAGGGCGTCATCGCTGCGGCGCTGGGCTACGAATACACCGGCGTCGAGCTGCGGGCCGAACAGGTGAAGGCCAACCGGGAGCAATGGGAGCGGGTCCGCGACCGGCTGCCCCCCGAGCGGCTGGCGCAGGTTCGGCGCGATCCGGTGTGGATCGAGGGCGACAGCGCACGGATCGACAGCTTGTTGCCGGCCGGCCGCTCCTACGACCTCGTGTTCACCAGCCCGCCCTACTACGACTTGGAGATCTACTCCAAGGGCGAGAAGGACGGATCGGCGTTCGAGACCTACGAGCGCTTCATCGGCTGGTATCGGGATATCTTCCGGCAGGCATGCGGCCGGCTGGCGCCCAACCGCTTCGCCGTGGTGAAGATCGGTGACGTCCGGGACGAGCGGGGCTTCTACCGCAACTTCCTGGGGGACAACATCGCCTGTTTCCTCGATGCGGGGATGGGCTTCTACAACGAGGCGGTGCTGGCAACGCCCATCGGGAGCTTAGCGCTCCGGGCCGGCCGGCAGTTCACCGCCTCCCGGAAGCTCGGCCGCGGTCACCAGAACGTGCTGGTCTTCTTCGGCGGAGACCCGGGGCGGATCAAGGCGGAGTTTCCGCAGGAGATCGAGGTGGGCGATGTCGCCCCTGACGATACCGCACCGTAAGGCGCTCCGCGCCGCGGTGATCGCCCAGCACGTCCGCGAGTCGGGCCTGCCGGGTGTCGTGTGCTTCTCGTGCGGGAACGCGAGCCGCGCCCTGAAGGAGGCGGGCCTGTTCGTGGTCGAAATCGCGCCCGGCGGCGACCTGTCGACTGGACGGTGGTGGACCGCTCCGGAGATAGCGCGGGCATGGCCGCACCTGTTCGACGCTACCAGCGGTCATCTGGCCTTCCCGGTGATGGCTGCGGTGGCGGATGCGCTGCGGGTCGACCTGGGCGAGTTGCCGGCGGGCACCTACAGCGTCCCGACAGGATCGGGCGAGACGCTCGTGTGCCTCTCCATGGTCTATCCCGCCTGCCGGTTCCTGCCGGTCTATGGGATAGGACAGGGGACGCAGTTCGAGCCACGCGCCCCGCTCAACGGTCTGGTCCAGGCGCTCGCCGCTGGCGGGGATGCCGCGAAGGTTTCGTAGACCTACGGGAGGGGTCCACGGCGCCGATTTTCGTTTCGTAGACCTACGGGAGGGGTTTGGCGGTCGGCGGCGGACGGTTGGACCATGTGGTGCCTTCCACACCCGCCGGCCGTCATCCATCTGTCGTCGCCGGCCTCCCCCGCCGACCGGCAGCCTCCCCGTCGACGGGCGGCTCCCCCGCTGACCGGCGGCTCCACCGGAGCCGTCTGGATCGGAAGGGGCGCCACCTTCCGGCCGGTGCGGCACGGCGTGCCCTTCCGGCGGTTCGCTGGCGTGCTGGCGTGCTGGCGCTGGCGCTGGCGCTGGCGCTAAAGCCGGCAAGGGGAACAGAGACAGCCGCGCCTGTCCAGGCGCGGTTTTGGGGTGTGCGCCGTCAGCCCGGCACAACACCCCGCGGCGCTGGTGTGGTGGCAAGGGGGAACGGCGGGCGCTTCAAGCGCACCCCTTGCCACGGGCACACACCAGCGCCGCAACCCGCCTTCCGGTGTGCCCGCCTAAACGCGGACAGCACCCCCTGATTTCGACTTGGAGGATCGTCATGAACCTGCCACACCGCGGATGGAAACGGATGTGGACTTGCCGCATCCTCGGTATCTGGATTGCCCGTTCGAGCGACGGGCGTTGGACGCACAAGGGGAGTTTGATCGGCCGGGTTGCCTTTCGCCATGAGCGGTTGGCGAGTGGTAGGCACGTCTTCCGCGTTGTGCTTGGCGAGTTCGCGGGGGCGGTCATCATCGACCGAGGCCGCTTCCGCTGACGCCTAGGACGTAGAAAGCCGCGCTCCCATGGTGGGAGCGCGGCTTGTTGGTGCTGATGCTTGTAGGGAGGGGGCTGTTCTGCCGTCCGGTCAGTTGAACCGCACGCGCAACCCGGAGCCGGTGGCCTCCTCCGCGAGCGCCACAATCACCGGGGCGCGGTCTATGTGGGTGTCCCGCTCTGCGGTATGCCACGCGAGGCCGCGCCGCTCCATGAAGCCCCGTCCTTCGGCGGTGTAGTGCCGCAACAGGGTGTAGCCGTTTCCGATTGCCATGACGTGGAGGTCGGGGGACGAGGTGGTGCTGGCGCGCTGCATCGCGGTCTCCGTGGTGCGGGCATGAAAAAGGGGGCGGAAGGCCGCCCCCTGTTTTGGTCTGGTGTGCGGGGCGGGTTAGGCCGCGAGCGGCTCCTGCTGCTGCTGCTCGGCCTGCTGCTGTTCACCGGCCGGTGCCGGGGTGGCATAGGCCGCCGGGAAGGTGCCGAAATAGCGGCCTTCCTTCCCCTTCTTCCGGTATTCCAGATCGAGGCCGAAGGTCTCGTCCAGTTCGTTGAGGGTGCCGCTGCACTTCTTCCAGCCCACGGCGTCCTCCAGCTCCTTCATCGTCGCGCCATCGGCGCGGCACACCATGTCGATCAGGATCCGCTTCTTCGTGCCGGGAGCCGGGAAGGCCGGGCCGTTGCCGGTGCGCGGCGTGGAGCCGATGGCAACGTATTTCTCACCCTCGGCCAGCGGCCGGAAGAGGAACCCGCCCTCCACGGCCTCCACCTTGATCCGGTTCCGTGCGAACCCGTCGCACTTCGCCCATGCTACGGCGTGGTCGACGCTCGGGAAGGCGGAGCCGGTGAAGGTCACCACCGGGGCGGCCTTGGCCGGCTCGCTCTGCGGCTGGTCGGCGCCCTGCCCTTCGGTGCTGGTGCCGTCCTGCTGCAAGGCGCCCGTCTCGCCGCCCTGGTCGGCCTGCTGCTGCTCGGCGCCCTGCTCGGGCGGGTTCAGCGCCAGCGTCAGAGCGGCCTGCTTCGGGGCGTAGGTCCAACCGGCATCACCCTTCGTCACGGTGAACTCGCCGTCCGTCAGGCCAGCGTCACGGGCGGCGGTGGTGGCGGCGGTCTTGGTGGTGAACGTGGCGGTCATGGCTTGCTCCTTGGTTTGCTATCAGGGGTTCAGTTCGCGGCGGGTTGTTCACTCGCCTTGGTTGCACCCTACGGAGAGTTCGGCCGGTGAGCGAGAGGGAAAATTCCTGCCCCGGAGAGTTTTTTCGCCTGGACCGTGACCTGTCGCCCAGCAGCGACACACGGCACTCCTACCCCTTCCCCTTCCCCCTGCTGAGGCCGCCCCATGGACAGCTTGCCCCTCCCCCTTCCCGATGTGCCCGCCACGCTGAACAGCATCGGCGGCCTTCACCCCTACGCCCAAGTCGCCGCGGTGCTGGCTCTCGGTGCCGTGCTGGCGATCCTGATCTGGTCCCGCCGCCCCATGCCGGGACCGGGGAACGAAACCTTTCAGCTCGTGATCACCAGCATGACCGAGCAGGCGAAAGCCACCAACGCCCTCGCCGAGCAGGTGGAGCGGATCGTGGAGCAGAACGCGGCGATCCTGGAGCGCCTGCCGGGCGGCACCTTCGGCCGGGCGCAGACGCCGTGACGCGGTGCGAGGAGGTCTGCCACGCCGCTCCGGGGTGCGCGCCTTGCAGCCCTGCCAGCAAGCCCCTGTCCCAGAGCATCGCCGATGCGGCCGACACCGTGGAGCTGCAAGCCATCGCCGAAGGGTACGCCGACGCCTCCCGGTTCGTTCGGCCCCTGATGCATGACCGGCGGGATGGGCGCATTGCCGTGGGGGCGATGGACGGGTTCACCACGCTTGTTCCTGCCCCTGCCAAGCTGCCGAACGGGGAAGCGTGAAACGGGCCGACAGCCGGCCGGACAGCGGCTTGCGGCACCCTGCCCGGTACGAAGGGGGCGGAACCATGGCAAAGCGCACCACCGGGCAAGGCGCGGGCGCCGCAGCACCGCAGCCCACCCACCCCATACCGGCCAGCGTGCAAGCGAACAGCCGGGCAAGCGCGGTGTGGCAGGAGATGGCCGCCGGGCTGGGTCCGCGGCTGACGCTGGTGAAGATGCCGATCCTTGCGGCCTACAGCCTTGCTGTTGCGCGGCTGGAGGACGCACAGAGCAAACTCGGTTCGGTCGGGCCGCTGGTGAAGCGCAAGGATCAGGCCGAGGTGAACCCGTTGCTTGACGTGGTAGAGCGCGAGCTGCGGATCGTGCGGGATACCGCGAAGGAACTGGACGGCATCGCATCCCCGTGGAAGCGGGGCTGAGAATGCCATCACGCCCTCCAGTGTTCCGGCCGAAGGGGTGGCAGCCCGCACCGCGCAAGCGCCCACAGGTCCAGGACCCATTCTATGGCTCGGCAGAGTGGAAGCGCCTCCGCGAGGCGTGCTTGGCGCGGGACGGCCACCGTTGCACGGATCCGCACTGCACCACACCGGAACGCGGCGCCAACGGGCGCTTGATCGCTGACCACATTGTTCCCCGTCGCGAAGGCGGCGAGGACGCCTTGCCGAACCTACGAACCCTTTGTTCCGCTTGCGATAATCGCCGCCACGGGCGCCGCGGGGGGTAGGGGGGAGGCGATCCTTGGCGGGGCGCCGGGGGTCTACCGGTGGGTGGTCAAATTTGCGCGCGTGCAAAATGGAAACAAAAGGGTTCGGAGGCTGAAAATGGCAGGACGCCCCCCAAAGCCAACGCACCTCAAGCTGGTCAGCGGCACGGCGCAGAAGTGCCGCACCAACAAGCGCGAGCCGAAGCCCGAGCGTTCGATCCCGTCGCCGCCGGCCCACTTGACCGACAAGGCAAAAACCACCTGGGGCGCCGTCACGGTGATCCTGGACGAGATGGGCGTGCTGACGAAGGCCGACGGCATGGCGCTGGTCGGCCTGTGTGAGGCGTATGCCGATCTGCTGGCCGCGCGGGAGTCGCTGTCCCGCCCGCTGACAATGGACACGGAAGGCGGGAGCATGATCTTCGCCGAGGCGGGCGAGCGGTATTACTGGACCATGGGCAAGGGTGGGCCGATGCGCCGCGCACGGCCAGAGGTGGCCGACATCGCCGACGCTGACCGGCGGTTCGCCGCGTGGCTGGCGAAGTTCGGCCTCACGCCAGCGGATCGGACGCGCGTGGCGGGCAAGCTGCCCGACGCCGCAGATCCGTTGTCCGAGTTCTTCTGATGCCGCGCGCTCCTCGCCAGCACCAGCCGGGCGTCCGCCGCGGGCGCGGCGCCGGCAAGAGCGGCGTACCTTCCGGCCCCGTTGCCCATCCCCATGTGGAGATGGCGGAACGGTACATTGACGACGTGCTCTCTGGTGTGATCCCGGCGTGCAAGTGGGTGAAACTGGCATGCCAGCGGCACCGGGAAGACCTGAAGGCCGATAATCGGCCGGGCTGGCCTTACCGGTTCGATCCAGAGAAGGCGGAAAAGGTCTGCCGGTTTATCGAGCTGCTGCCGCACACGAAGGGAAAATGGCGCGGCGAGCCGCTGATACTGGCGCCCTGGCAGTGCTTCATCGTCTGCATGGTGTTCGGGTGGCTGCGGAAGTCCGATGGCTTCCGGCGGTTCCGACAGGTCTACGTCGAGGTGCCGCGCAAGAACGGCAAGTCGGCTCTGGTGTCGGCCATCGGCATCTACATGCTTTGCGCCGACGGGGAGAAGGGCGCGGAGGTCTACTCGGGCGCCACGACAGAAAAGCAAGCGTGGGAGGTTTTCGGGCCGGCACGACAGATGTTGATGATTCGCTCGGACATCCGAGACAAGGCTGGGATCGACGTCAACGCCTCCAACATCAGCATCATCGCCAAGGCCGCGAAGTTCGAGCCGGTCATCGGCAAGCCCGGCGACGGTGCCTCGCCCTCCTGCTCGATCACGGACGAGTATCACGAGCACCCGACATCCGAGCAGTACGACACCATGATCACCGGCATGGGTGCCCGAGAGCAGCCCCTCGCCCTGGTCATCACAACAGCGGGCGACAACATAGCCGGCCCCTGCTACGACATGCGGGACACGGTTCGGAAGGTGCTGCAAAAGGTCGCGAACGACGAAGAAATGTTCGGGATCATCTACACCATCGACGACGGTGACGATTGGTCTGATCCGGCAGTCATTCGCAAAGCGAACCCCAACTGTGGCGTGTCGGTGTTCGAGGAGTTCCTGCTGAACCGTCAGCGGGCGGCAATTCGCAACTCGCGGGAGCAAGGGCGCTTCAAGACGAAGCACCTCAATCTGTGGGTGAACGCCCGCTCGGCCTACTTCGACATGGCCGCGTGGGACAGATGCGCGGTTTCGGGTCTGAAGTTGGACGACTTCGCCGGCCGGCGCGTGGCGTTGGGTCTGGACCTGTCAAGCAAGGTCGATATCGCCGCGCTGGAGGTGCTGGTCCTGCCAGAGAGCGACGACGAACCATACCGGGTCTTCACCTTCCACTACCTTCCCGAGGATACGGTCCTGCTGCCTGAGAACGAGCATTATCAGGCATGGGACGCGGAAGGTTGGTTGATCGTCACCGGCGGCAACATCATCGACTATGGGGTGATCGAGGAAGACATTCTCGACCTCTGCCAGCGGTTCCAGGTTGAGAACATCGCCTACGACCCGCACCAAGCCACGATGCTGGTCACTCGGCTCCAGGCAAGGAAAGCGCCGGTGACGGAATACCGGCCCCTGGTGCTGAATTTCAGCGAGCCGATGAAGGAACTCGATGCCCTGATCCGGGCTGGAAAGCTCCAGCATGCCGGCGACCCCGGCATGAAGTGGATGATGTCAAACGTCGTGGCGCGCCCCGATAAAAAGGACAACGTCTATCCGACCAAGGAAAAAGACGCGAAGAAGATCGACGGGCCGGTGGCTCTGATTTCCGCGCTTGGCGTCTCCATGACGCCAGACGAAGACAATGGGCCTTCCGTGTACCACTCCGCGGAGCGCTCCGGCGGCTTCCTGACTATTTGAGGTTCCCATGGGAAAAAGAAAGAGGGAGCGACAGCAGACCGCTGTCGTTCAGAAGGATCTTGGCTCCTCGCAAAACCCATCGGAACACTTCGTGTCGCTGATGGGTGGCGCACCGGCGGCCTCGGGGGTGCGGGTTTCGGACACCACGGCGATGCGGGTCTCGGCCGTCTATTCCTGTGTCAGGGTGATCGCGGAGGATGGCGCGAAGCTGAAGCCTCAGGTGTGGCGTGCGCTGCCGGATGGCTCGCGGCAGCCGGCGGTCGATCACCCGTTGCATGAAATCCTCCGGCGGCCGAACCGGCATATGACCCCGGTTAGCCTTCTGCTCGCGATGTTCTCGGCCTGGGGTTTCCGGGGAAATTCCATCGCAGTGATCTTGCGGGATCGCTTTGGGAACGCCAACGGCCTGTGGCCGGTGCATCCGGGCAGCGTCACCATCTACGAGGCGATGGACGGGCGCCTGTTCTACGCCATATCCCGGCGGACGACGCTGGAGAACGCCATCCTCCGCAACGTCCCGTTGATGGTCCCGGACTACGACATCTTCCATGTCCGGGGAATGACCTTCGACGGCATCGTCGGCCTATCGCCGCTTGCCCAGCTTCGGGAGGCAATCGGGATCGCCATCGCTGGCGAAGAGATGTCGGCCAAGCTGATGGCGAACGGCGCCCAGCCGAGCGGCGTCCTGAAGCACCCGAAGGTGTTGACGAAAGACGTAGCCGACCGCTTGAGCACGAGTTGGAACAACCGGCACGGCGGCCCCGGTAATGCCGGCAAAACGGTGGTGCTCGAAGAAGGGATGGAGTTCGAGCAACTCGGCATGACGTCGGTGGATGCGCAGTTTCTGGAGCAGCGCAAGCTGACCATTGAAGAAATCGCCCGAGGCTTCCGTGTCCCTCTTCACATGATCGGCATGCTGGATCGCATGACGAACAATAACGTGGAGGCGCTGACGCGCGCCTACTACGACCAGACTCTTATGCCGATGCTGGAGGCTTTCGAGGCGGAGTTTTCCCGCGCCTTCAATCTGCCCGATGACGTGTATGTCGAGTTCGATGTCCGCCGCCTGTTGCGGGCTGACTTCAAGACCCGTCAGGAAGGCATGCGGACCATGTTCCAGTCCGGTGCCCTGACGCCCAACGAGTGGCGTGTCGAGGAAGGATACAACCCCTCTCCGGCAGGACGTGTCTTCGCCCGCCCGCTGAACACCGCCTACGTGGACGAGCAGGGCGCCGTCGTCGCTATCACCCCGCCCGGCGGCAAGGACCCGGCCGATCCGGGCGCCGCTCCTAAACCCGAGGATGCGAAATGAGCATGCAGCGCAAGGCCCACAGCGGCACCGCCACCACCCTGGCTGATCTGCGGCAAGTCCGCGTCATCTGTTCGGCGCCGGAGGTTGATCGAGCCGGCGACATGGTGGTTCAGTCCGGCATCGACCTTGCCGCCTACCGCACGAACCCGGTGGTCCTTTGGCAGCACGACCCGGACCAGCCGATTGCCCGGTGCGTGGAGATCGGCGTCACTGACGGGAAGCTGACGGCGTTGGTCCAGTTCCCGCCCGCTGGCGAAGATGAGCTTGCCGACCTGATTTACAACCGGGTGAAGAACAAGGTTGTGAACGCCGTGTCCATCGGCTTCATGGGCAAGAACCTGTCGGCGCTGGACCCGGCCAACCCGCCGCGGTTCGACGCCAACGGCTGCAATCTGGGCGGCGGGGTCAAGTACGAGACTTGCGAGTTGGCCGAGCTGTCCTTCGTGTCGGTCCCGGCCGTTCGTGGCGCCCTGGTGGTGGAGCGGTCGGGCACCGTGTCGATCGATGTCGCTGAACTGGCGAAGCTGCGGGCCGCTGCCGCCGCGCCCCAGAAGTTGGCGAGCAAATTCCGGGACATTGCCAAGACCGCGCCGAAGGGTGTGAAGGGGCAAATCCTCCGCCTCGCCAACATGGCGGAGAAGTCGGTCGACGGATCGGCTACCAAGGACGCCCCTAAGCTGACCGCAAAGGGGCTGTGGCATATCGGCTATCTCGCGAGCGCCCTGTCGGAAATCAACTGGATCCAGGGCAGCACCGCCTCCGAGGCCGATTACGAGGACGACGGCAGCGCCGTCCCCGGCATGCTGGCCGACGCGATGCGCCAACTCGGCGCTGCGCTGATCGCCATGACGCAGGAGGAGGTCGCCGAGTTGTTGGCCGAGCTTGAGGAGAGCGAGTCGGACGAGGCTTCTAAGGACGCCCCTCCCCTGACGGTCAAGGACATCATCGGCGCGCTGAACGGCAAGGCGATCCCTGGCATGACGATCAAGGCCGGCCGCGTCCTGTCCAGCACCAACGAGGCCAGCTTGACCCAGGCGCGCGATCTGATCGACGGCGTGATCCAGCAGGTTGCAACGGACGACGACGATCTGGAGACCAGGGCCGCCGCGCTGCGCATGCTGGAGTTGAAGACCCTCGAACTCACCCTCGCCTGACCGCAGGGGAAACCGATCCGCTTTCCTGGCGGATGCTCGGCCGGCCGCACCTCGCGCCCGGCCATTTTTTTGCGTGGAGCTTTTCATGAAGACGATCCCGGAAATCCGCCAGGCACTCGCCTCGGCGGTCGATAAGGCCAAGACCGCATCCACCAACATCACGACCACGAAGGCGGCGCTCCGCACGGCCGATGCCGCCGGCAAGGACGCCGCCGCCAAGGCCGTGGCCGACGCCGAGAAGGCGTATGCCGACGCCCATCAGGTCGCGAAGGATCTGGGTGATGAACTGGAGCGCGCTGTGTCGATGGAAACCATGGCCGCCAGCGGCGCCACGCCCCGCAGCGCCCCGGAGGGCACCTTCGCCCCGCTGCCGGCCGTCGCGAAGGGGAGCGAGGAGGTGGTCAAGATGGCGCCGGTGCGCCGCATGATCGCCGACATCATGGTCCGCCATTCCGGCGGCGAGCTGAACGCCGAGAAGTGGCTGGGGCAGGTGTACGGCGAGGACACCGTGGCCGTCATCCAGCGCTCGATGAACCTCAGCAACTATGCGGCCGGCGGCGCGCTCTCCCTTCCTGAGTTCGCCGCGGTGATCATCGAGGGCCTGGACAACATGACGGTTGTTCGCCGCATGTCTCCCCAGGTGCTCAACGTGCCGGGCACCATGATCCTGCCCAAGGAAACGCAGGTTCCGAACGGGGCGTGGACCGGTGAAAACACGGCACCGACGCCGGGCGAGTTCAAGTTCGGCGATATTCGCCTCGATCCGAAGCGCCTGCCCATCGAGGCCGTGATCTCCCGCCGGTTGCTGGATCAGGCGCGCAACGGCGGCGCGGCGGTGCGCAACCTGGAGGGCTACATCGTCCGCCGGCTGCGCGAGCGGCTGGCTGTCAATGAGGACTCGGGCTTTCTCCGTGGAGGCGGCACGGAGTACGTGCCGCTCGGTCTGCGCTCTCAGATCGCAGCCGGCAATGTCTTCGCCATCAGTGGCACCGACTCTGCGTCCATCGAGACCGATCTGCGCAAGGCGGTGACGCGGCCGAAGGAGTCGAACATCATCGTCACCAACGGCTATTGGGTGATGGCGCCGCGTACCGTGGCGAAGCTGGCCGACCTTCGCGACCCGAACGGGAACAAGATTTACGCGAGCATCGACATCAGCAACACCCTGTTGCGCTGCCCGATCATCGAGACCAATCAGGTTCCCACGAACCTGAGCGGGTCCAACACGGAGATCATGTTCTTCAACGGCCCGAGCATCATCGTCGCCAACGGCTCGGATGCCGAGGTGGTGGTGGACATGACCGGCGGCTACGTCGGCGCCGACGGGAAAAGCTACTTCCTGACCCAGACCAACGAGATCCTGATCCATATGGAGCTGTATGCCGACTGCAAGCTGGAGCGGCCGGAAGCCGGCTCCTGCATCACCGGCGTCAGCTACTAACCCGAGCGGAAGGCATATCAACATGCACGCATCCATGCAGAATGCGGCGGCGCTGATCGCCGCCCGCCACGGTGTTGCCGGTGTCGACGTGACGGCCGGCGGCGCGGGTGACAACGCCGAGGTCAACTGCGCCTGGGCCGACCGTCGGGGCTTCACCTCGCTCAAGGCCGTGGTCACCTACACGGCCACCTTGGCCGCCGCTGCGACGCTGACCTTCGCCGCCAACCTTCAGGACGCCAGCGACAGCAGCGGCGCCGGTGCGGACGACTACGGCCCGGCGCTGCCGGCCACGGTGGTCGCCACCGGGCCGGGTGGCGGCGGCACGGTGACCGGTGTGGTGGAACTGGACTTCGACCTGAGCGGCACGAACCGGTATGTCCGGCTCCAGGTGACGCCGAACCTGTCGGCGGCCAACACGGACGTCTGCGAGTTCGGGGTGACCTACATCCTGGCCGGCGCCACCGAGAACCCGGTCAGCGGCACGCTGGTCTGATCCTTCGCTCAATCCGAACCAGAAGGGGGCGGGGTCGCAAGGCCCCGTCATTCACCATGCTCGTGCGCTTCCTGAAGAACCACACGCCCTATCTCGCGGGCGAGACCGCCTCATTCGCCGCTGCCCAAGCCGCCGCCTTCATCGCCAAGGGCGTGGCTGTGGCGGTGACCTCCACCATGCCCGGCCGCGCGGAAGAGGGATCGGATACCATCGCCGAGCAGTTGGAGAGCCTGCTGGCTGGCTTCCGTCAGCGCGGGATCGATGTCGATCCGACCACGCCAATAGGCGATCTGATGTTCCATGCGGAAAGCATCCTGTCCGCGGAACGGGCCGCCGCCGAGGCCACGAAGTCGGCCACGGAGGGAACGACCGGCCCGACCGCCAACGATGACGGCGGCTCGAACACCACCCCCACCGATGGCGGCACCCCGCCCGAGCCGAAGCCCGAAGCGAGTGAAGGTCAGCGGCGCACCGTGACTCCTCCGCGCGTCGCCAGGAGCGCTCAGTGATGGCGAACACACCGGAGCGGGAGGGCGCCGCGAAGCCGGCACCCGTTGAACAGCCCCAGCGCATCACGCGCGATCTGCGCCCCGGCAAGCCGGCAGCAACGCCGCGGGGCGTTCCCTACACCACCAAGGGGTGATCCATGCCGACCGTCGCCGTCGCCGTGCCGGCCGCTGACCGCCGCCTGTGTGCCATTCCCGCGCTGAAGGCCGAGCTTGGCATCGCAGAGAGCGACAACCAGTTCGACGGCTGGTTGAGAGCCGAAGCGCTTTCGGCTTCCGACCGCGTGGCGGAAGCCTGCCGGGTTGTCGGGGACGATGCCGGCGACGCCCCGGCCACTTTCGCGGAGGAGGTGGCCGTCGTCACCTTCAGCCCCGATGAAGCCCGCAACGTGGCGGTCCTCGAACTGCCATGGCGCTACCCGGCCCGAGTGACTTCCGTCACCGTCGGCGGGGCGGCGTTGGGTGGGGCGCTCTATCGAGGGCAGCCGAAATCTGGACTGCTGTCTCGGACGGACAGCGCCGGCCGGTCCATCTGCTGGGAGCAACAGGAGACCGTCGTCACCATCGCGTCCGGCTGGTCCGTCGATAAAATGCCCACGGCGTTGCAGGACGCCGTGAAGCGGCTGGTGCGGCTGCGATGGGAGGCGAAGGATCGAGACCTGACGGTCAAGGCCGAACAGACCGAAGGCGCGGGCCGCACAGAGTATTGGGTCGGCAGCATGGCCGCCTCCGGCTCCGCCCTACCGCCCGACATTCTGGACGCACTTTATGCGGCCGGCCTCGTAGGAGGATGACGCCATGGCCCGGTCCCGCGAGGCGCGAATGATCGACCGGCGCGGCGCCCTGGTGGTGCTGCGCCGGCCGTCCAGCACCATCCCGCCCACCTTCACCGACGTCATCGTCAAAGCCTTCTGGATGGAGACCGGCAGCGACACGCTGGCCGGCAACGCGGCACAGCGGAAATTCTCCGTCATCATCGCCGCCGACACCCTGGCAGAGACCGCCTTCCCGGCGGGCGGCCCGGCGAAGGGCGATCACGTCATCATCAAGCCGACCATCAACAACGGCGTCTGGACCGGCGGCGGCCAGATGCTGACGGTCGACGGTCCAGGCGAGCGGCCGACGGGCTGGTGGATGGAAGCGAAGGGTTGAAACCATGTCGACAATCCACGCCTTCGACGCGATCCGGGCCTTTATCGAAGCGAACTGGTCGGACGCCGCGCCGCAGCCCTGTCCGCTGGCCTGGGACAACGAGCCGTTCACCCTGCCACAGCCCTTCGGCCCGACCGATCCGGTCACCCGCCTTCCCGAGATCCATGCTTGGGGGAAGGCGCTGGTGGACGGCGACCTGTGGGAGCAGACCAGCATCGGCGCTGGCAGTCCGGCAGATGACCGGTGGGAGGAAACGGGTTCGCTCACGCTGTTCATTTTCACCCCGGTCAACACCGGGTCCCGGCTGAACCGGGAGCTGCTGACCGCCTTCGGCGAGATGTGCCGGGGGCAGGAAATCGGCGGCATCGAATATCAGAGCATCCGCTTTGACCCCATCGGCACCAAGGACGACACCGGAAACTGGTGGGGCATGCACGTCGTCATCGAATGGAAGAGAGGATAGAAGCTATGGCCGAGTACACCGTCGTCACCCCCTTCAACACCCCGTCCCGCCGGTTCACCGCCGGCCAGACGGTCACCGACACCGATCTGGACGGCCTGCTGACCCTGGAAGATCACATTCGGCTCGGCAACATAGCCGCCCCGCCCCCGGCCAAGCCCGGCAAGGCGAAGGAAACCGTTCCCGCCCCCGATCAGGCCGATACGCCGGCCGGCTGACCCACCACCCCACCCCTGACGCCCACCACGCCGCCGGCCACCGCCGAGCGGCTTTTTTCATGCCCGGCTGAAAGGAGCCGCTGAAAATGTCCAGTTCCAACCGTGTCCGCCTGACTGGTGTGCAGGAGCAGACCTTCGGCACCACCCCCACCACCCCGCGCATGCGCAAGCAGCGCGTCACGTCCATCGGCCTGTCGACCAAGGCGGTCTATGTGGAGTCGGACGACATCCGCGACGACCGGCAGAACAGCGACCCGGCGATGGTCGGCCAGACGAACGACGGCCAGATCGGCATCGAGTGGCACTTCCCCGTCGATGGCTGCCTGCTGTCGAGCGAGATGGAGTCGGCCTTCGGCAACTACTGGATCAACACGCCGGCCCGCGACAACGACGGCGCCGCCGCTTCCGTGATTCAGAGCGTCACCGCGTCCTCCCAGGTGGTGGCGGTTGCCGCTGGCCCCGCCTTTGTCGCCGGGCATCTGGTCTACTTCTCGGGGTTCGGCACCGCCAACAAGGGCAAGCTCGCCAAGGTCACCACCGGCAGCGCGACCGCCCCCGCCTTCGTCGGCGCGGGCCTCGTGGACGAACCCAGCCCGGCCGCTACCGCCCGCATGAAGGTGGTTGGGTGCGAGGGCGCGGCCGGCGACATCGCGGCGGTCGCTGATGGTCTGACCTCCCAGGCCGGCGGCCTCGATTTCACCACGCTCGGTTTGAGCATCGGTCAGTGGGTCAAGACCGGCGACACCGGAGCCGGCTATCGCTTCGCGACCGCCGGGACCAACGGGTGGGCGCGCATCACGGCCATCGCCGCCCGCAAGCTGACGCTGGACAATCTGCCGGCCGCCTGGGCGGCTGACACCGGCACGGGAAAGACCATCCGGTTCTTCTTCGGCGACGTGCTCAAGAACGGCGTCACGAAGATCGGGGTGACCCTGGAGCGCGGCTTCATGGATCACACGCCGCCCACCTACACCGCACAGAGCGGTATGCGGGTCGGCAGCATGGAGTTCGGCGGGCAGGCCAAGGAGAAGGCCACCGGCTCGATCAGCTTCATGGGCATGAAGGCGGGCATTCCCGGCCCGACCACCCTCGACGCGACGCCCGACGACGAGCCGGACAGCGGCACCTATCCGGTGATGGCCTTTTCCTCCAACTGCGGTCGCATCGGCGAGGGCGGCGTCGCGCTAGGAAAACCCAATTGGGCCAAGGGCGTGAAGTTCACCATCACCAACAACCTCCGGGCCATCGACGCGGCGGCCGATGGTGACGACATCGCCCCGGCCCCGGTCGACGTGGTGGACGGCGCGTGCGATCTGGCCGTGGAGCTGAACACCCACTTCGGCGACCCGACCCTGGTCGCCAAGAACCTGAGCGGCACCGTCACCAGCATCAACACCCGCCTCCAGAAGGGGGTCCAGGCGATGATCTGGGACGCTCCGCGGCTGACGCCGAAGGAAGCCGACCCGAACGTCGGCGGCAAGAACCAGGACGTGATGTTGCCGGTGAAGCTGACCGGCTCGAAGGACAGCCTGACGGGTTCGACCGTCATCGTGAACCGCATCGAGTTCTACCGGTAAGGGGCGCGGCCATGCACGTAAAGGCAACCGACCGCGGCGCCAAGTTCGTGTCCGTGTTCGACGGCGAGACCGGCGAAAAGCTTCAGCGTGTGGTTGAGGCCAACGACGCCGAGGGCTGGTATCGCGCCTATGCGGCCGGTCCTGATGGGCGCGTGCTGCGTGACGGCGAGGAAGCCGTGATCGAGCGCGTGGAGCGGCCCATCCGCATCGAGGTTCCGGAGCAGTACCGGCACCTCTTCACCTGATCGAGAACCCGACGACCACGGGAAAGAGGCTGCCGGCCCTGCCGGCGGCGTGACGGCACGCGCGAGCCGCGGGCGGGCGTTTGGTCGGCGCCCGCCCATCCACCGCGCATTCATCCGACCAACCGACCAACCGACCAATCAAGGATACCGATCATGGCGAACCTCGCCTCCAAGAAGCGCTCCACCACCGCCTACACCACCGGCGTCTGGAAGCGCCCCGACCTCGACATGGACCTGGAAATTCTCACCCTGGGCATGGGTGACGAATACCTCGACATGCAGGCCGCCAAGCAGCGCAAGGCGGCCAAGGGCTTCGGCGGCGACACCGAGAAGCTGCCCTCCGCGCTCAAGCGCAAGATCAACATCGAGTGCCTGATCGCCTGCTGTCTGCGCGACGTCAAGTTCAAGGACGACGACGGCAACGTGGTCACGTTCGAGGAGTTCTGCGACTACATCCGCGACCCCGAATACCCGGACCTGTCGAACGCGGCCTTCACCGCGGCCACCATGGCGACCTCCGACCGCGAGACCGACGCCAAGGAAGCCGAGGGAAACTGACGGCGGCCCTACGGGATCATCTCAACCGCAAGGCGGACAGCCACGATCTGCTGGCCGACCTTGCGGATGATGACCCCGACGCGGCCGAAATGGTGGCTGCCTGCCTGGAGGACGAGGGCGAGGCGGTCGAACCCCTGCCGTGGTGCCGGTGGGCGTGGCGCGCTTGGCACGCCCTTTCCGATGACCGGCAGTGGCGCAGTGGCGGCATGGGGCCTCCATCCCCCTGCAACATCCCGTGGTCCGTCATGCGTGCCTACGCCGCTGACCACGGGTACGACCTCCCCCTCTTGTTCCGCCTGCTCCGCGCCATGGATGGCGTCTATGCCGAGTGGTGGGCCGAGAAGGTGAAGGAGGCGAACAAGAAACCGTCGGCGGAGTGACCCATGGCGAAAGCGGCAGCATTCAACGCCCGGCTGCGGGTCTTCGTCGACCAGGCACTATCCCCGGAAGCGCAGTCCCGCCGGCTGGCGGACATCGCCATTGCCGAGCGGGACCGGCTTATTGCCTCCGGCCGCGCCTCCCGTCGGTTCCGGCGCTGGGTCGATGGTGTGGAGGGGGCACCGGAGACGGCGGTTCGGCCGGCGGACGGCGGCCGGATCGTCTACCGCTTCTCGATCATGGGCGCGGTCTGCAACTTCGCCCTGTCGTTTCTCATCGCTCGCTCGCCGCCGCGGTCCTCCGCGCCGCTGAACCCCGGCACGGGCAAGACGGCGCATTACCGGGACGGCTTCTTCTTCGCCATCGCCGACAGCGCCTCCCCCCGATACCAATCCGGGGACTTCAGCGGGCGCCTTGTGCCGGCCGCGCAATTCAATCCGGCTGCCCTGTCGCCGACGATCACCGAGATCATCATCGGGAACACCCTGCCCTACAACCGCAAGGTCGACGTGCAGTTGATCGGCGGCCAATCGCTGACCTTCAGCGTGCCGCCCGGCCTGTTCGACGACGCCGTGAAGGCTATCCGCTCCCGCTTCGGCGACCTCGTAGAGGTCAAGCGCGTCTACACGATGAATTTCTACGGTCAGTACCTGCTCCGCCAGCGGCAGGTGTGGACCACCGGAAGGCACCGGGGCCTTTCGCGCGGCCGGCAAGGCACGCGCGTGGAAAGCCCCGCCCTCATTATTCGCCCCCGCCGCTGATACCCCGAGGATCCGCCAATGACCGATCAAGTCGAAAGCCTCGACGTAGGCTTCCAGGACGGTGTGTCGGCCGGCGCCAAAAAGGCGACCGACGCCGTTACCGGCCTGGGAAACGCCTTCACCGCGACCGAGGCGAAGGCGGAGCGTGCCGGCAAGGGCACGAAGAAGGCGACCGATGAAGCCGCAGCCGGTGCCGCCGCCGCTGGAAAAGCCATCGCCGACTATGCCGCCACCGTTGAGCGTGCCGACGAGCGCGTGAAGCGCCATGCGCGGACGGCCGAGCAGCTCGCCAACCAGTTCGACCGGACCAAGAGGGAGGCCGCCGCCGTCGCGCGGGCCATCGCGCCCTATCAGCGTGCGCTGGATGACCTGGAGGCGAGCAGCGCGAAGGTGGCGGAGAAGGAGGAGCTTCGCGCCACCATCACGGCCAAGATGGAGGCTGCCGCCGAAAAGGCCCGCGCGGCAGTGGCGCGCTACTTCAAGGACGTTGAAGCCGGCTCGGCAGCCGCGAACGCCGCTGCTGGCGGGCTGTCGGCTGGCATGGCCGCCGCCACGGCCTCGGCCGGCTCTTGGACGGGCGCGCTGGGCAAGGTCTATGAGACTGCCGGCAGCATGTCCGACGGGCTGAACCGTGCCGCCCGCGCTCTCCGGGATCTGAACACCTCTTTCGACGCCGGGCACTCCAGCTTTGCCGAGTGGGCGGCCGGGGCGAAGGGGCTGGAAGCCAGCTTGCGCGGCGTGTCCGCGGCGCAGAAGGCCATCAACGACTCGGTCGGCCTGTCGCGGCAGACGGCGAACACGGCGACTATCGGCCCGACGCGCTACGCCACCACCGGCCGTGGATCGAGCGGGACCGGCACCCTCACCTTCGGGGACGACGGATCGGCCCAGCGCCTGGACGACATCACCGCGGCCTTTGCGGCGGCGGACGCTGAGCTGGACGCCTACCGCGCCTCGCTCGGGCTGACCGATGTCGCCCAGCAGAAATATGAGGCCGGGCTGGCGAAGTTGCAGGCCACCATCCGCCGGGCTGGCGTTGAGGAGGCAGAGGCAACCCGCCTGCTCAACGCCTATGCCGCCGCCCACGACCCCGCCGCGCGCTCCGCCGGCCAAGCCACGAAGGCGGCGGAAGCCACCGCCTCCGAATGGCAGGCGATCCTCGTTCAGGAGGAGTTTACCGCTCGCGAGCGGATCGCCCAGACCAAGACCAACGTCGCCGCCAATTGGGAAGCGCAGTTGGCGATGGACGAGTGGGGGGCGCGCGAGGCGAAGGCACGGCTGGCGACCGAATGGGAGGGATTGCTGGCGCTCGAAGAGTTCCAGCAGCGCGAGCGGATCGCCCAGACGAAGGCGCAGGTGGCCGCCACCTGGGAAGCGCAGATCGCCATGGACCAATGGGGTGCGCGCGAGGCCAAGGCAAAGCTGGCGTCCGAATGGGAGGCCAGCCTTGCGATGGAGCAGTTCGACGCCCCCGTCGCCTACCGCAAGACGGTCGCCTCCTTCGACAAAGAGTCCGGCGACGCGCTGAAATATGCGGAAGCCCTGGACCGGCTGCGCAGCACTGCGGCGGCGGCTGGCGTGTCCATGGACCAACTGGCGGCCGATGAAGCCAAGCTCGCGGCCTCCCTCTCCCCCGCAGCCATCGCGGCGAAGAAGGAGGAGGAGGCGCTCCAGCGGCTGGTGGGCACCCTGGATCGCACCTTCGGCGCCACCGAGAAGCTGGCCGAGCGGCAGGCGCTGCTCGACAAGGCGCTGACGGATGGTGTCGGCGGGATCAGGCTGACCGCTGACCAGCATACCGCCCTGTCGGCGAAGCTGCGGGAGCAGCACGATCTGGCGACCCGCTCGGCCGCCTCCACAAAGCTGGCCGCGCACGAGACGCTGAACCTCGGCTATCAGATCCAGGATTTCGTTGTCCAGGTCGGATCCGGCCAGTCCGCCGTGGTCGCCATGCTCCAGCAGGCGCCGCAGGCTGTCGGGGCCGTCGGTGGCCTTTCGCGTGCCTGGGCGTTGCTGGTCTCGCCCGTTACGCTGGTAGCGCTCGGCGTGACTGCCGTTGTCGGTGCCTTCGCCTTGGTCGCCGCGCGGTCGGTCCAGATCAACGGCCAGTTGCGCGAACTCACCGCCACGATGCGAGCCTATGGCACCGAGGCGCAGGCGACGGCCGGGCATCTGCGGGGCGTCTCGACGGCGCTCTACGAGGGCGGCGTCAGTCGTGACGAGTCGTTCGCAACCGCGAAGGTGCTCGCCTCCACGCGCGGCATCTCTGCGGCGCGCGGGCGCGAGGTGGCGCTGCTCGCCAGCGACATCACCGCCGGCATGGGCGGGGCGGTCGATGACATGACGAAGCAAGTGGCGGCCATGGTGACCGAGGGATACCCGGCCATCATGAAGCTCCACGACGCTATCGGATTCCTCGCGCCGGCCGAGGTCGACGCCATCCGCGTGATGGCGGAGCATGGCCGCCAGTCCGAGGCGCTGGGGGTGGCGCTGGGCGCGCTCCATCGCCGGTTCGACGGGCTGCGGAAGGACGCGATGACGCCCGCAGGCGAGGCGATGCATCAGCTCGGGGTCCAGTTCAACCGGCTGGTGGACTCGCTCGCGACGTCTTCCCTCGTCGTCCATGTGGAGATCGCGCTCTCCGAGCGGTTCAAACTGCTGGCCGATTTCATGGAAAATCCGGGCATGGACACGTTCGGCAGGCTGGCGGCCTCTGGCCTGTCGGCCATGAGCCTGACGCCGGGCAAGATCGTCTATGATCCGCCGAAGCCGCCGTCTGACGCCCAGGTTGAGAAGGATCTGCGGACCCAACTCGACGCGGCCCGGACGAAGGTCCAGGAGCTTGAGCAGCAGGACATGGAACGCCGGATCTGGATCGGCGGCCCCCATAACAGCTATTCGCACGACAAGATCGTCCGCGGCTCTCTCGACGCGGCCCGCGCGGAAGTCGCTGGCCTGGAGGGGCGGCTTGCGACGGTCACGGAGAAGGCGGCGGCCAAGGCCGCATCGCTCGCCGCTGCCGCCTCCTCCTCCGGCCCGCCGGCGCACCGCGCCGCCAACGACCTGTCGTCGTCCGACCTTGCGTGGGTGGAGCAGAACCGCAAATCCACGGAGTATGTGAAGGCGCAGACGCATGAGGTCGACCGCCTGTCCGCAAGCCTCCTCGGCAATGCCGTGGACAGGGCGCTCGCGACGGCGGCGATGCGGGCCGAAGACGAGATCCGGGACAAGCATCTGGAGGGCGTCTCGGCCGAAAACCTGCTGCTGCTCCGCAGGCGCGAGGCCCTGCTCCAGCTTCAGGTCGCGGTGAACGACAACAACCGGGCTGCCGCTGCCGAGGTGGCCGGGGCCGATCTGGTGGCCCGCGCCTATGGCACGTCATCCGCCGCGGTGCGCGCGGCGGAGGTCCAGTCCAAGGCGATGGCGGAGGTGGCGCGCGGCACCATCGAGCCGTATGACGCCATCGTTGCCCGGCTGACGGCGCTGGATGCTGCCCAGCGCAAGGTCCAGGCGGCGCAGTTCGGCGCCACGCTGAAGCAGCAGACCGAGGACGCCCAGCGTCTGGCCGCCGCCTGGGGGCAAGGCGCGAACGCCGCGCGGGAAGCCGCGCTCGCGAATGAAGCTCTCGCGGAGGCGCGCAAGCGCGGCCTGGACCCCTCCCGCGACGCCGGGCAGATCAAGGACATCAGCACGGGCATCCTGGCTCGTGATGCGGCGCAGCGCGCCCAGCAGTTCGCCCAAATGGCGACGGAGCAGCGCCGGGCGGTCGACCTCGCCAACGCCGAGTGGGGCATGCTCGGGCAGAGCAACGCCGAGCGCGCGAAGGCCGTGGCCGTGCTCCAGACCACCAACGAGCTACGTGACAAAGGCGTCGACCTGACCGACGCCGGCACACAAGCCTACATCCGGCAGCAGGGGGAGCTTGCGCGCGTCAACAGCCAATTGCAGGACGCCGCACAGAACGCCGCCAACATCGCCCAGCCGATCACCACGGCGTTCGAGGACGTGATCGTCGGGGCGAAGAAGGCGAGCGACGCCGGCAAGGCATTGGCCGAGGACATGAAGCGGGTCATCGCCCGCGTGGTCATCACCAAGCCGGCCGAGACGTGGCTGACTGGCACGCTGACCAAGCTCATGTCCGGCCCGGTCAGCACGGCCAACGACAACACGCCCAAGCCGGCCAACGACCCCGGCAGCCTGACCCGCATCATGAACAGCGTCTCGGGCGGCCTCGGATCGTCCGCCTCGAATGCCATGTGGGTCCAGATGGCCGGCTCCGCGGCGGCGCTGGCGCTGGACCCGCGGGCGATGACGGGCAGCGCTCCCATGCCGGTGGCGATCAAGGACGGCGGGCAGGTTGTCGACATGCTCCGCTCGGAGGCCCGCACCCAAGGCGTGCCGGAAGATGTCGTCCTGGCCGTCGCCAAGATCGAGAGCAATTTCCGGCAATACCGCGATGATGGGCGGGTGCTGACCTCCAGCGCCGGGGCGCAGGGCGTCATGCAGCTCATGCCCGACACCGCGAAGTGGCTGGGCGTGGATGCGACCGACACGCGCGAGAACGTCCGGGGCGGCGTCAAGTATCTGGCGATGCTCGGTCGGCAGTTCGGCGGCGACTGGAACGCTGTGGCCGGCGCCTACAATGCCGGGCCGGGCCGGATGACCGACTATCAGCGGGACGGGCGGGCGCTGCCCTCCGAAACCGTCGCGTACATGCGCAATTTCGGCGTGACCGTGAAGTCGGTTGGCACGGACGTTGCCTCGCTCGGCTCCCGCGTCGATGGCGTCACCAAGGTTCAGGAGGATGCGCTCCAGGCGCAGCTTGACGCCGTGACCGCACAGAGGGCGGCGGCGGGTAGCGCACAGATCCTGACCGACTCGCAACAGACCCTGGTCGACTCGGTGCTCGGGGTGCGGGCCGCCAACGACGGCGCCACGTCGGCCATCGAGGTGCAGAGCCGCGCCGTCAGCCACATCGGTGCCGGCGCGATCAGCGCAGCCGACGGGCTGACCCAAGCGGGCACCAGCGCGACCGCGTTCGGCGCCGCTGCGGCCGATGGTGCCGACACCTTCCTCGGCGGCCTTCAGAAGATGCTGGGCGGCGCGAGCGACTGGCTTAGCGGCCTCTTCGGTGGCGGCGGCGGCCAGCAGCAGAAGGTCATCAAGAACGCGGACGGGAGCACGTCCTTTGCACCCGCGACGCAGGGCGTCGGCGGCTCGTGGCTGTCTCAGCCCGTGTTCGGCAAGGTCGAGTCGGCGCGGCCGGATGCCGGCTTCGTCGGGCCTATGCCCGGCACAGCCTCGGAAGGCATAGCGGGTTGGAACCCCAATTGGGGGCAACTGCTCCAGGGCGTCGGCGGGATCGCCAGCGGCGCCATGATGGCAACGCAAAAGGGAGCCACCACCGGCCAGAAGATCGGCGGCGGGATGATGGCGGCCGGCGGCGTGGCGGCGATGATCCCCGGCGGCCAGATCGTCGGCGGCGTGCTGATGGCGGCCGGTGCCCTGTTGAGCGCCGTATCGGGCGCCAAGGACAGGGGCGAGAAATACTCGATCTCGCACATCACCTTGGGCGCCAACGGTAAGTATGCGCTCGGCAGTTACGCCGAAGACAATGGGGGCGATCCAACCCGCTTCAACTCCGACGCCTCGAAGGTCGCCAAAGGACTGAACGACATTATCCAGCGTCTCGGCCTGACCGCAACGAACAAAGACAGCTACATTGACTCCAAGAACAAGTCTGCCGAGCAAGCCGCGCTTGATTTGTTGAAGGGGATGAAGTCGGGCGTGCCGGAAATCTCCTACGCCATCGCGCACGAGAGCGCGGTGTCGCTGGAGGACATGCTCAACCATCTGGAGTTCGCCAACGGCTTCAACGATCAGATCAAGGCGTTGCGTAGCTCGCTCTCTGATCTGTTCCCGCAGTTCCAAACGGGTGTCGAGGCGGCAAACAGCCTAGGCCGCGCCTTGCTCGACATCGTCGACAATGCGGGGACGGTGTTCAAGGTGTCTGCTGGCGCATCACTGCCCGGCTTCGCTCGTGGCACCCTCTCGGCCCCGTCCGGATGGGCGGTGGTTGGCGAGGAAGGGCCGGAGGTTGTGCGGCTGGCCGGCGGCGAGCGGATCTGGAATGCCAGAGAAAGCGCCCAGATACTTGCCCAGATGGGACAGGGCCGGGACGACACCCTGATCCATCTCCGAGGCGGCGACGAACTGGCGGCGGTGCGCCGGGCGTTGGGCCACCCTGGCACCATCAATCCGGACACCGGCTTGCTCGGCTTCGAGTATGGCGGCGGGGACCATGGCTCGCCCGGTTCCGGCGGTTCCGCAGGCTCTGGCGGCGGCTCGGATAGCGGTTCGTCGGGAGGCTCCGGCAGTGGTTCGTCGGGAGGCTTTGGCGGCGGAATGCGAGGAGTCGGCAGCGCGAATGCCGCCGATGGCACCGCCCACTCGACGACGACGGCTCGTGACGCGGCCTATGGCGGCGGCTGGGGGGCTGGATCGGGCGGCGGGGTGTATCGCGGCGTGAACAACGCCTATCCGACGAACGATGAAATCCAGGCGTCGGCGGCTGCGGTCGACAATGTGTACGGGACTTCGTTGTCCGGCTGGCTGGCAAATGCCGCGCTCAAGTATGGATTGAACATCAACAAATCCATCGGCGTCGATCCTGCAACCGGGCTGAACAACACCGAATTGAGCGTCAACGTCGCCGGTGTCGCTGGAGACCTCGCGAGCTTGGCGACGGGCATTCCGGGTCTCGGCTTGGCGATGGGTGCGCTCGCCGACGCGCTGGGCGTCGATCACCTCTCTATCGGAACCATCGACGCCAATGGAAATTTCAGCGGCGCCACGGGAACCGCGAGCGCCGCGTCCGGCGCCACTGCAAGAGATGGCGGAAACCCCGACCGCTACAGCACTTCCCTGGCTGCGGCGGAAACCCGCGCCGCAGCAGAGCGGGACGCGGCTGCGGCGGCTGAAAAAGCGGCCGCTGAAGCGGCAGCGCAGAAGGCCGCACAACGGGCGGCACTCCAGCCCCATCTTGACGCGGTCGGTCTGAGTGGTGACCGGGTTTCGGAGCTGAACGACATCGTCGTCAGCCTAGGCGCCAATACCTTCACTCCGCTGGGCAAGGACTTCGACAGGCTGTCGAGCGACATGCAGAAGGCGGCCACCGCCTATGTCGCCGCCGGGCAGGCTGTGCCTGATGGTCTGTATGGGGCCATGAAGCAAATGGAAGCCCTTGGCGCCGTCAAAAAGCGCCTGCTGGACGAAGTGGCTGGCGCCACCATCGAAAGCAGTCCCGAGCAGCAGAAGGTGGAGCAACTCAAAGGAAAGTGGTCGAACACAGCCACGGACCTCGTGAAGGCTTTCGCCTCTGTTGGCATCGTCGGCGATGAACTGGCCGCCAAACTCCAAGAGGGCTTCAACAACGGCTTGAAGAAGGAACAAAAGTCCTACAGCGACGGCTTGGACACCGCCTATCGGAAGTCCAAGGGAGAGGAAGGATACGACTCGGCCGTCACCCTGATCGACGCCTACAAGGCGTCGGTGAAGGACGTGAACGCCCTGTGGCCGGAAGGTGCTGACAGGGCCTCGCAGATGGCGAAGATCACTGGCACGCTGACCAACAACATGGGCGGGCTGGTCAAGTCGGGCAGCATCACCTCCACCAGCCTTCAGCAGATCATCGACACCTTCGCCGGCACACCGGAGGTGGTGAACGCGGCGCGGACAGCGCTCCAGGCGCTGAACGATGCCGCCGCGGAGTCGGTTCGGACATTCAATGCCGGCGTCTCGGCGCGGATGTATGCGTCGCTCGGGAATACTCGCGGTTCTGGTCTCATTACCCTGGACGAGCAGCAGCGGAAGGAGTTGAACGAAGCCACTACGGCCGGGCGCGACACGACTCAGCTTCGCCTCGTTCAGTCCGCAGAGCGTGCGTCGCAGGCGTTCACCCTGGCGCAACAGGATGTGTTGTCGTGGTACGACCAGGAGATCACGACTAGGCAGACGTTCATCTCTAACCTTCAGGACGGAGCACTGAAGGTCGCACAGGTGGCAAAGCAATTCGCGGCTGCCCGCGATGCGCTCGCCATCAGCGAAGACGCGCCGATCAGCCCGCAGGAGCGGCTGACGGAAGTAAGGCGCCAATGGGATGCATCTCTCGCCACCGTCCGCTCCTCGACCGCTAGCGAGGACGAACAGTCTACCGCCCGGTCGACGTTGACCAGCCTGTCGCAGACGCTGGTCAGCCTGGAAAAGACGAACTCTGCCGGCACCTCGCGCACCCTCTATGACGAGGTCATGCGGGTGCTGGGCGAGTTGGGCACCATCGCCCCGGACACCTCCGCGGCTACGGCCGAGGCGGACCTGAAGGTGGCGCAGGACAGCCTGAAGGAGTTGCAGCGTTCGCGGGCCGAGGCCGCGGCGGTTGGACAGCGCCAACTCGGCAGCCTGGACAACCTCAAGGACGTGATGAACCAGAGCCTCGCTGTCTGGCAGGCGGCTCTGTCCCCGCTTCAGCGCCTGACCGGCACCACGCCCGGAACATCGCAGCCGACCACGGTAAACCCCACCCGCTACGCGGCCTCGGCCGCGGTGCAATCGGCGTGGGACAGCCTGACGTCCGATCAGCAGGTGGCGGTCACCAGACGGATCGGTTGGCAGGGGGGCGTCGACGAGTCGCTGAACATTTGGCTCGCCACGACCGCCGGAAAGTCGAGCGCTTTCGAGACGGAGGTCTCCACAACCGCCGACAAGCGGCGGCGCCTGCTGGCCTTCACAAATGCCGACATAGAGGCGGCCTTCGGCGGAATGTCCGACATCCAGGCGGCGCGGGCAGCCGACCCGGCCTTCAACCTCGCCGCGTGGTTCCAGCGCTTTGGCATCGACGAGGTGCTGAACGGGCAGCGGAGCATTCCAGGCTTCGCGGTCGGCACAATGGCGACCCCTCCCGGTGCGGTGTGGGTGGGCGAGCGTGGCCCCGAGCTGCTGTGGCAGGGCGGCGGCGCGGCGGTCGCTTCCTCCGCCGATAGCATGCGGATTGCCGGCCTGTACCAGACGGCGGCCAACGACCGCTACCCGGCCAACGTCACCCCGATCCGGCCGACAGCCGGGCCGGTGGCGTCGGACAACCGCGAAGTCGTGTCCGTGCTGCGTGACATCGCCCGCCGCATTGAGCGGCTGGAGAATGCCATCCACGAGGCCGAGGGCGAGGCCCAAACCCAGCGCGCCCGCATCGCACGGGACGAAGTGAAGCTCATGCGCCAGCAACTGGACGAGTTGCAGGAGCGCCAGAAGCGCGTCGCATAAGGGGGTCTGCATGGATATCCACCTGTACGACCTCGTGGCCTTTCACCGGGCCACGGGGCACATTCACCGCTGGCCGCTCTGTGCCGGGTCGGTCGCCTACCAGTCCCGCAGCGACGACGACCCGGCATCGGTTACGTGGCTTCCGCTCGTCGGGCAGTGGCCGACCGTCGCGGTCACGGCGGCGGCCGACGGGGCGCGAGCGCAGATCGACGATCTGCGGCTGATGAATGTGCGGCAGACCGACGATCTGCCGCGATTTGCCTCCGTCTACAACATCACCACCGCCACCTGGGAGCGGGTGTTGCTGGGCGCCCGGCCGCTCAACACCCTATTGACCGACTACATCGTCCAATCGGTGACTGAGCGGGTGGTGGCCGCCGGGGCGCCCTTGAGCACCGCCGTGACTGTCTGGCGCGCCAAGGCGGGCAAGATCGCTCCGGGGCGTTCGGACCTGAAGCTGCCGGTGTACGACCGCCAACTGGACTTCGACACGCCGATCCAGAAGGACACAGCGAAGTATGCCGGCACCGGCGGCTACGAGGGGCCGGCGACGATGAAGAACACGCTGCGGGAGCGGTGCTTCGGGCACTGCCCCTTCGTCCAGCCTACCTATCTCGGCGTGATCGACCAGGGCAGCGGAAACGGTGGGCTGCTGCATGTCTGGTCCGTCAACGGCGGGCTGCCCATCGAGGACGTGCCGCGCGGCTGGTCCGGTGGCGTCGCCGTCAGCAAGACCGCCGGCATTCCAGGCTCCAACCAGTTCAGGGTCGATGTCGCGACCGGCAGGGTCTTCACGGCGATCCACTACGAGGATTTCAGGCTGGAGGTGAAGGGCGATAAGACCGGCGGTGTCTGGCGCCGCTACATCGGCGAGGTGGTGGCGTTTCTGGCGGTCCAGCACGGCGGGATCGTCACCGCTGCCGATGTCGGCGGCATGGATGCGGTGCCCCGGACCATCGGCCTCTACCTGCCGGCCGGCGATGGTCGCACCCACCGGGACGCCTATGGAAAGCTTGTCGGCTCCGTGCCGCGCGGGCGCTGGTTCATCGACCTTTCTGACAAGCTGGTGGTGACCCGCCTTCCGCGCGCCACCGCAGTCACGCCGACCCGCGCCTACAGCAAGGCCAGCGGCGCCATCGACGGTCTGAAGCCCACCGCCGGCAGCAGCGTCACGCCGACGAAGAAGGTCACCGTCCTCTATGCCGAAAACCCGAGCGCCGCATCCACCGCGGCGGCTGACGCAACAGCCGCGGACGCGGCGCTTTGGACGCAGCAGTGGCGCGAGTCCGACACCGCCACCGACGCCCTGATCGAGGCGGCCTATGGCGTCAGCGCGAAGACCGACCGCATCGAAACGGCGCTGACGCTGAAGGCCGACGCGGACGCAGAGGCGCCCCTCTGGTTGGCCGAACGCGCAAACCCGCCACAGCCCTATGAGGTGCGGGTCCGGGACGGTGCCCCCGGCCTGTGGATCGGGGGCGGAATAACGGTGGTCGACGACATCGCCGGCTTCGAGGAAGGCGGAACGCTGGTCATCACCGGCCGGACCAACCGAGACAGGGGCGGCGGCGCCACCCTCTACGCGGAGCGCTGACCATGGGATCTATCTACTCCTTCCTGGCCGACCGGAACGAGGTGCAGAACGGCCCGCTCGACAACCCGGTCACCATCACCAGCAACGTGCAATGGGCCGCGACGGCGCCGCTGGAGTCGATGCTCACGACCCCGGTCTCCGACCGGGCGGTGTCCCTGGCCATCGGTGATGTCGACCACGCCACCGGCGCACCGATCAACCCGGTGACCATCACTCTGACGTGGCAATACCCGATCTTCCTCACCGTGGCGTCGCTCTGCGACACGAACCTTCGACAGTATGCGTTCTGGCGAATGGAGGCGTTCAGCGACGCAGCCATGGGGGATGCCGATCTGGTGGCAACCTCGGTGGTGGATGGCGTGGACGCCAACGTGGTGCCGGGCCTGACTGACCCGGAGGAAATGCCGGCGGGAGCGCCCAACCAAATGCGTGGCGATCTTGATCCGCGCGACCTCCCGCTGCTGCCGATCAACATCCACTGTGCGGTGCCGCAGTGCCCCGTCGTCGTGATCCGCTGGACGCTGTGGGGCGGGGCATTCCGCCCGGACGGGACGGATGACAACGGCTATCGGATCGGCCTCGCGTGGGCAGGGGATGGCCTGATCTTCAGCCGGCACGTCGGAAAGAGCGGCGAAGGCGTCAAGGACAATGACGAGGTGATCGCCGGCACCGGCGGATCGGCCTGGGTCGAAGAGGGCATCGCCAAGCGGACGGTCACTATCGGCCGGGAGGTGACCGACCGAAAGCTCCGGGACGCGCTGTTCAAGATGGCGCTTCGGAGCGGCAAGCGGAAGCCGCTGCTCTACCTGCCCAGCATCGCCGACCCAACCGATCCGGCAAGCACCGCAGACCCGGCGGCAAACTTCCTCTATGGCGGCCTCTTCCGCCGATCCGCAGACCACAGTCAAACCTACATCAGTGGCCGCTACACCTCGACAAGCGCCGAACTTGAGGAGTTCAAGGAATGATCCTATCGCAACTGGTGCAAGACGCGATTGCGCGCCTCAAGCAATACAATCTCGGCCTCTATAACTCGGCGTCCAATAAATTCGGCCTGTCTGGTGTCGGCGGCATGGCCGCCAACTGGAGCCGCCACAGCAAGGACATTGCGACCACCTGTGAGGCAGTGGCGAGCATTGCCGACACCGTGGTTGCCAGCACCGCCGATGCAGCCGGTTCCGCGACCGCAGCGGCCGGCAGCGCTATTGCCGCCGATGCATCGCGCTCGGCCACACAGACCCTGCTGACCCAAGGGCAGGCGACGGTCCAGGGGCTGGTGACCCAGGCGCAGACGGCCCGCGACGGCGCCGCTGCCGACCGGGCGCTGGCGCAGAGCTACATCGGCACCGCCACCGACGTCCGGTTCCCGGCGATCAACTATCGCTTGGCCTCGGCGTGGGACGGCACCGGTCAGCCCGCCGTCTACTCGCTGACGGGGGTAGTGGCGGTATATCGCTACGACACCCGCCTCGATTGGGACCGGGGCGCCTGGCGCAGGGGCAGACTGGCGCGGGCGTCGACTTGGTATCAGGAGACGCTGAACACCGCCACCCGCGGTGCCAAGAGGGAGTTCCCGGTGGTGGCGCTGATCGTCGCCACCGCGTCATTGGTGGTGATCTACGACGCGCACGATCTGGACAGCTCCGGCTCTCCCAGGATGTGGATGGTGTTCTCGAATGGGAACGGAGCGCTGCCCATTGCTGCGGTCGCGAACCACGCCATCACCAGCATTTCGGCGCGCAACGGCCTGATTTACTTGGGCATGGCGGCCTCCACCGGCTCCCCCATCATCGGCATGCCGTTCTTGGACATGCTGAAAGACCGATCCGGCCGCATCACGGCCAGCGGGACATGCATCCGGACGGTCGGGCTGGCGAACCGCGGCGCCACCGTTTCCTTGGAAACCTCCTACCCGACCCCGGCCCTCGTCCACAATTCCGTGACATGGGTGGACATGCGCGTCCTGCCCGGCGCGCTGCTTGACCCGGTTTCTCGCCTGCCGGTCCCTACGGTCGCGGTGGCGACGGCAGGCGGGGCCTCGGTGCTTCATCCCACTGGTCTGGTGGCGAGCATCACCGGCACAGCCACCGGCTATTCGCGAGTCGTGCTGCATCCCGACGGCTGGATGATGCTACGCGACACCATCGGCGCAACCGTTCGCGCTGGCCGGCTGCCCTATGCCACCGTCACCGAAACCGCTTGGCAGGTGAAGCGCTACTTTCCGAGCGCCTATCCGGCTCTGCTGAACGCGAACACCATGGCCGTGTGCCCCATTGCGACCGGCCATGACGCCGGTCTGGTGATGTTGGCTGAAGATCGCGGCAACCCGGACAACGGCATGGTCGCGTACGTGACCAAGGATTATGCAACGGGCTGGATGCCCGGCGACACGCGGCTGGCGACCCTGTGCGACGGGGCCGGAAGCAATGGCACGAGCGGCGGAAATATCTTCACCGCCGGCAGCAACGGAACCATGGATAGCACTGCTGGATTTGCCACGATAAACGCCTCATTGGCGTCTACGGGTGGCGAACTGGTGGTGACTTCGACCACGACTTCCGGCCCTTCCATTGCTGACTCCACATATTCGGTTACGGCGGGTGTTCCGCTTACGGTTGAGGTGACTTACCGCAGGGGCACAACCGCCGGCCTTGTCTATATGCAGGTCACCGACGGAACTTCCGGCTCTCCTGTCCTGATCGGGACCGGCACCAACAGCACGACCAACATCACCGACCGAGTGACGGTTGTGCCGACCGGAACACAAATCACCATTCGCCTCTACCACGCTCCCAACGCAGTTGGTCAGACCGCGTTCTTCGATAATGTTTCGGTGCGGAGGGCCGGGCAGTTCAGCGATGTCATCACCCAGCAAACCGTGGTGAATGATGCTCTTTCGTCGGCAGGTTCCTGGACTCTTTCGGCCGTCACCGCGAACACCGCCGCCGGCACATTCGATTGGTCGGCCAGCGGGGGTTACGCCGACTTGGTCATGACCGGCCTTCAGGTCGGTCAGCAGTATGTCGTGGTCTTCGCCTTGTCGTCATGGACATCCGGTGTGTTGGAGTGCCGGTGCCCCTCCAACGCCCCTGATACGACCGCCCAGGCCGCCGCCGCCGGCACCTTCACCAAGTATTTCACAGCCACCTCCGCGTCGATGACGCTGCGCTTCATCGCGACAAGCACGCTCACGGCGAGTCTGACCTCCGTGCGCGTCGACATGCTGGCTGCTGACCGCTCCTGCAAAGGGAAGGGGCTTATCGCCGTTGGAACGCTGTCCCGGATGCTTCTGGCTTCCGTCAGCGACCAATGCGAATACAGCGGCTTCGGGGGCAATGCCTACTTCGACCAGCCATACAACCCGGATCATGACGCGGGGACAGGTGACTTGGTGATCCGTTTGCGCGGCGGGTCCAACGTCGCCAACGGGTATTTCTTGGACCGTGATAGCCCGAGCGCTACCGGCGCCCGCTTCAGCATCACCGCCAACCTGAACAAGGCGGCGTTTGTCATCAGCGATGGGACGAACAGCCTCAGCCTCGTCAGCTCCACCGACTTTACCGGCGCCAACAACCCGCGCCATGTCTGGACCTTCATCGTGCGCCGCGCGACGCAGACCGCGGAAATCTGGTGCGATGGCGCCCTCGACGTTTCGACCAGTTGCGCGTCTATTGGCAGCCTCACCAACACCTCCGCCCGGCTGCGCGTGGGCGAGCGCGTGGCAGCGTCTGCCCCAGCAACGGGCCTGTCGGTCTCCATGTTGCGGATTGGCACCTACGCCCCGCCCCCGGCGCAGATCCGCAAGATGGACGCGGACGAGATGGCCGCAGCCGCCGGCAAGATGATGTTGGGCGGCACGACCAACATTGTGCAGGGGCTTTCTCTGGATGAGGAGAGCGGCGTTCTGTCTGTGGCGACCGCGGACGGCGTGGATCAGTTCGCTGGGCTTCGTCGCATCGCTCACGTCAGCGCCTATTCGCAGACCACCGGCGCTGAGAAGGTGCCCAATGCCGGCGGACCATTCGCTGCCACAACCGGCTGGACATACAGCAACGCAACGTCGGCCGTCGTGAATGGCGAGATCCGGCTAACCCAGGTTAGCACGTCGAACTGGGGTGAAGGCCGCGTGGATATCCCGGTCACTGCTGGCAAGCCCTTGGTTGTGACATGCCGGTTGCATGTTGGGACCGCGGCGAGCGCGGACATTGCCATCTTCGACGGCGCCACCGGGCTTGGAGTGTTGCAGACGACCTCCACGACACTGGTCGAGAAATCCATGCTGGTCACGCCGTCGTCGTCGACGCTGACGCTCATCATGCGGAACCAATCTTTGGTGGCGGGCACGACCTCGGCCTTCGCGCTGGTCTCCGCCAAGGAGGTGGGGGCGGTCTCGGCCAGCAGCATCACCTCCGTCTCTGCCGGCGGCGGAGCGCTGCTGATCGGCACCGCGGCCGAGGCCGGTGTGGTGACCGACTTGCAGCCGCTCAAGGACGATCTGCGGCAGGCTCTGCCGCAGCCGGCCAACGACATCGTGATGGAAGGGGTGACGGTCGACGCAACCCCGCTCGATCTGGGCAAGGTCTTCGTGATGGAAGGCGAGTCCGTCCAGATCGAGATGGAGGTGCAGGCCACCGAATACGGGCAGACGCCAAGCGAGGGCGCCAGCTACACCGTCCGCGCCCGCGTGCGCCGAAACCTCGGCGGCAATGCCCAACTGATCGGCTCCGCCTATCACGTCACCGTGGACGAGACCACCAGCACCATGGACGCAACGGTGACGGTGGACACGAGCGCGCAAGCCTTCAGCGTCAACGTCACCGGCAAAGCCTCCACCCGCCTGATCTGGCGGGCGCGGCTGCGCCTCAACTGGATCTCGGAGGTCCGCCATGCTGCATGACGAATACAAGGATGATGGGGTGTGGCTGCGCCGCTGGACCCTGGTGGCCGGGTATCCCCGCTGCATCGAGGATGCGGTGCCGGTTGACCACCCCGACGCCGACGCAATCCGCGCCCGCAATGACCGGCTGCGGCAGGCGGTGGAGGCGGTGGAGGGCTTCGAGGCGGCGCAGCGCCTGATCGCCCAGGTGGAGGCCGGCACCCTGCCGGCCGAAACCGTTGAGGTGCCGGTGATCCAAGACGAGCCGCAGCCGAACCCGCGCCACGCCGCCTATGTGGCCGCCGTGGCACTGCTGGAGAACGCCCCGGACGAGCCGCTGCTCGCGGTGGAAATGCCCGGCATGGGCGAAATCGCCAATCCGGCCCGTACGGCGTGGCTGGATGCCCAGGCGCTGCTCGCGGCCGGGGAACCGGTCGAGACGGTGACGGTCCCGGTCGCCACGACCGAGGAGCAGCCGAACCCGGAATGGATCGCCTATCAGGAAGCGCAGGCCGTGGTCTCTGGTGCCGATGCCACGACTCGCGCGCTGGCGCTGATCCGCGCCACTGGCGAGCCGCCGGCCGAACGGCTGGAGGACGGCGCGGCGAACCAAGCGCGGGAGGAATGGCTCGCGGCGCTCGAACAGATGGAGGCGGTGAATGCGGACGAATAACCAGCGCGGAACCATCGAAGGCATGGGGGCGCCTTCCAACTCGGACGAGGCCGCCCGCAAGGCCGATGTGGACGCCATCAAGGGGGGCGTCACCTTCACCGGCCCCGCCATCGTGGCTGATGCGCAGGGCACCATCGCGAGCGGTGCCACCGCCACCCCCGACGTGACCCCGACCACCGGCAAGCAGTGCTTTTCCTACGCGGTCAATGGGAATTGCACCCTCGGCGCCCTGACGGGCACCGCGGCGATGGCGGCCGATACGGCGGTTGCCGGCTCGATCTATCTCACCTTCACCGGCGCCTATACGGTGACGCTCGCGGCCTTCTACAAGCTGCCGACCGGCGTCACCAACAGCATCGCAGGCGCCGCTGGCGAGGTGTGGCGGGTCGATTTCCAGTACCGGAAAACGGCGGCCCGCTGCTCTGCATCCGCTATCAAGGAGGCGGCGTAATGTTCCCCGGCGGCATGCTCGGGAGCGCCCGCAAGCTGAAGAAATACGGCCTCCAGATGAAGGGGGCCGGAGCCGGAGGCGGCGGCATCGACACGGGCGGCAACAATGTCGGCGGCAGCGGCAGTGACGGAAACACTGTCCGTGTCGATTTCTGGGCGTATCAGTTCGACCGGCTGGACCTCGCCATCGGCCCGAGAGGTGTCGCCGGCTACAAGGAGCCGTTCGATCCCATAAATTCCCCGCTACAGGGTGGCACTGGCGGCGGTCTCGGCGGTTCGCCAAGCGGCGTCGGCCAGAGCGGCGTCGGAGGCCAAGGCGGCGGAGCGACGCGCGCCACGCTCTGGGGCAAGCTCATGGCCGGCGCGGCCGGCGGCGGCGGCGGCGGCGGCGGTGGCCGGAACGCCAGCGGCGGCAACGCTGGGGAGTTCGGGACGAACCCGGCGGCCATGCCGTCAAATGGTTCCGGCCAGAACGGCGCCACCCCCTCGGGCGACGGCGGAACCGGCGGCGGCGGCGGCGAGGCCGGCAGCCCTACCGTCCCCGGTGGGCAGGGCGGCCAAGGCGGGCAAGACGACAGCGGCCGATCCGGCGGCGGCCGGAACGGAACCAATTTCACCGATCCGACCATGACAACGACGTTCAGCGGTTCGGCCGCGGACCTGTCCGCCTACGGCAAGGGCGGAAATGGGGGCAATCCCTCCACCAATTACGGCTACCGCGTGGGCGATGGACAGGACGGCACCGGCGGCGTCGCGCTGGTGACCGATTACGAGACAGGCCAGAGCTTTACGATTACCGGCAGTCAGGGTTTCACCCTGCCCTGATCGACCGCGACAACACTCCAAACCCGATCAACCCGGCGCCCACGAGGCGCCATTTTCATATCTGGAGTCTGCATCATGAACATCGCTCTCTGGCCGGCTGTCGCCGGCTGGCTGGCCGCGCACGCGCTCACTCTGGCGCTCGCGACCCTCACCCTGGCTGTTGCCTGCCGTGAACGCGGGCAAGGGCATTCCTGGCTCGGCACCACCGGCGCTCGGCTCCTGTTCTGGGCGCTGCCCGTCGGCGCCGTCGTCTATCTGCTGCTGGCCGGGCAGGCGCTCGATCTGCCGGCGGCTATCGCGGCGGCCGAGTGCGCCGGGCTTGCGTTCATCGGCATGGCGGCAATCCCCCACGGCGCTGGGCAGAACTTGCGGGTTCCGTGGTCGGTTGACGCTCACTCCGATAATTGGCCGGCCGACGACTCCCTGTGGGGCATCACCCGGCCCGAGCGGCTGGGCTATCTCCTGTCGGCGGGCGTGGTGCGCCTCTGGCTGCTGTCCCTGCCGCTGCTGTCCACCCACCCGGCCGCCCTGTGGCTGCCGCTCGGGGGCGTCGTCATGCCGCTGGGCTACCTGCTCGGCACCCGCATGCCCCTGCTCGGCGTGCGTTTGACGCGCGCCACCGAGTGGGGCGAGTTCCTGACGGGCGCCGGCTTCGGCCTCGTTCTGGCGATCACCCTGGCTGTGTGAGGCTCCCATGCCGAACGCTCCGTCCCCTGCCGAGCAGGAGGTGCAGCAGGCGCTGGCGGAATGCGGTGGCAACAAGGACGCCGCCCTTCTGCTGCTCGCCCTTCTGCTGACCAAAGCCCGCGGCGGGCTGTCCGCCGGGATGCTGCGGCTGCCGCCTGCTGACCGGCGATAAAAGCGTTACAGGCGACCTGTAACGCATAATTCCCCACCATGGAGACCATCATGGCTACCACGCCCACCGGCGCGGCGATCCCGCGCGACCCCATCGAAGCCATCATCGACACCATCCTCCGCCGCGAGGGGTGGCCCCGCTACACCGACCGTCCGTCCGACCGCGGCGGCCCGACGAAGGGCGGAATCACCCTGGAGACGCTGACCGGCTGGCGGAAGCGCTCCGTCATAGCGGCCGACGTCGCGGCGCTGGACGAGGCCGAGGTGCGGGCGATCTACCGCGCCCGCTACATCGAGGAGCCGGGCTTCGCCGGCATCACCGACGGCGCCCTCCGCGCCCTGGTCATTGACAGCGGTGTGAACCACGGCCCGGCCCGTGCCGGGACATGGTTGCAGGATGCGGTCAACGATCTGGCCGGCCGGCCGCTCCTGAAGGTGGACGGCGCCGTCGGTCCCAAGACGCTGGCCGCGGTCAACGGCGCCGATGCGGCCGGGCTGCGGCGCGCGGTCTTCGTGGCCCGGATGTGCTTCTACGGCGACCTTATCTCGGGCGATGCCCGGAAGCGGGGGCGCACCGACGACCAGGCGCTTAATGCCGCTGGCTGGCTGAACCGGCTGGCCGAGTTCATGGACGCCTGACCAGCCCAATCACTGATTCGTCTGTTCGCCCGCGCCATCCCGGCCGCGGGCTTTTTCATGCCCAGAAGGAGGCAACTATGGCTGTCGCTATCCCCCTCATCACCGCCCTGACGCCGCTCGTGGCGGATCTGCTCGGCAAGATCCCGGACCCGGAGGAAAAGGCGAAAGCCGCCGCGTCGGCGAATGCGCAGCTCGTCGCGATGCTCCAGGCCGGCGATACGGCGCAGATCGGCGTCAACACGGCGGAGGCCAGCAACCCGTCGCTGTTCGTCTCGGGCTGGCGCCCGGCTGGCGCCCGGCTGTCGGCTGGGTCTGCGTTCTCGGCCTGCTGGTCCAGACCGTCGGCTACCCGCTCATGGGCTGGGGCCTGTCGATCTGGTCGCCCGGCACGCCGATGCCCCAGATCGACACGGATACGCTGATGGGGCTGCTGGTGCCGATGCTCGGCCTCGGGGCCTACCGCACCTTCGAGAAGGTGAAGGGTGTGGCTCGTTGAGCATGGCAAGGGCCGCCCCAAACCGGGCGGCCCTTTTCTGCTGCACTCGCGGATTTGGGGAGCCTGGGCGCGACGCTCTACGGCTGGATGCGAGGTGCCGGCTTTATGCATACTCGGGAATGACGGGTTGTCCGTCTACACAGCCCAAGGGGGACATGCACATGCAATCAGCACAAATGAAAGTCAGCGACTCCCTGCCCTTGGCAACCGAGAGCCTGACGGCTTTACGCGCCAGCCTGACGGCCACGGCTGCCGAGCAGCAGTTGCGGCCGGTGGTCTCCGACGACTGGCAGGCGCTGGAAGCGCTGAACGCGCACCACCGCGACAATTGGTTCGAGCTGCTGCCCAGGCCGTCGGCCTCGCCGTGCTTCTGGATCGGGCTGGCGACGGCCGAGGGCGAGGTGGTGGCCGTCCAGGCGTCCATCCTGCTCGACTGCCGCGCCCGTCCCTACGCCGCGCGCCTCACCGATCTGACGGCCTTCTATGACGCTGGCGCCGCCCCTCCCGACGCCTATTGCTTCGCCGCCAGCCCGGAGGCCCGCGAGACGCGCGGGGCGGTGGCGATGATGTCCAGCGGTTGGGTGCATCCCGATTGGCGCGGCGGGCACCGCGACCTGTTCCACCTGTCGGGTCGCTTCAATCGCCTGGAGGCAATCGACCGCTGGTCGCCCGATCATCTGGTTGCCCTGGTCGAAAGCAACGTCTCCAGGATCTGGACGGAACGGGCGGTCGGGGAGCGGCATATGGACCGCCACCCGACCATCATGTTCCACCAGCCTGGAGAGGGCAGGATCACGCTGCATCTGATGCGGTTTCGACCGGACGCAGTAGTCGCGGACCTGCAACGTCGTGCATCTTCACCGCCGACAGGATCGCTCGATGCTGACCCTGCCGCCAGCCGATCAGCGCATGGCTGAAGGAGAAGGGGCGGCCGATCCCGGTCACCGACACCTCGTTGACCACGGCTTCCCCGCTCTCGATGGCCTCGGCGTATTCCCGCGCAATGGCCGCCGAGAACTCGCAATGGGGATCCTCCACCTCCGGCTTGCCCAGCACCATCCGGCCCCAGGCTTCGCCCAGCGTGTCCAAGGCGGGCCTGCCGATGAACCGGAAGAGTAGCGGCCCGCCGCCCTGCTCGGACGACAGGAAGCTACAGCGGGGCAGCAGACCGGACTCGCGAAGGAAGCGGACGAGTTCGGGGCTGCCGTGCGGGTAGCGCCGGGCCTCGTCCATAATCGCCTGCTGCCAGTCCAGCGCCTGCCGAACCGTGCGGCGCTGGACCACCACCTCGCAGGCGGGCGGCTGGATCGCCGCCGGCCGGAACTGGAGGATCTTGGTCACGCGGCCCTCCCGGCTAAGAAAGGCGCCATCATCGAGTCGTAGACCAGCCGCGCCTGTTCGGGGGTGATGCCCGCCTTGACGGCGGCAGCCTCCAACAGGCGGTCAGCCGGCACGGCCGGGACGTTCAGCATGGCCGGCGCCTCGGCAACGAAGGCGGCCTCCATGCACGGCAGCCCCGCGGCCTCCCGCAGTTGATGCGAGACCTGGATGCCGGCGAGGAACGCCCTGATGCTGTTGAGGGCGGTGACGTCCGCCTTCCCCTCCGCAGTGGTGTAGGACGGCAGGCCGGTATCAGGGCACAGCAGTTGATCGAGGATCGCCATCGTATCGCCGACCGTGTGCGGGGTGGCCGCGAGGATCGCGTCGATCATCGGCATCCACCGAGTCGCCACGGTCTCGTCCGTCTGGTGCGCGGCCAGCAACCGGCGGACAGCTTCGACCGCCTCCCGCAGCGTCATTCCGAGCGAGGGGATCATGCTGGTGTCGGCCGCGAGCCGGCCATCACCAGCCGCCGTTTCGTTGCCGGCGCTGGTGGTGGTATCGTCGCTGGTTCTCATTGGTGCTTGCTCTCCATGGGAACGAATTGCCGGACGATCTGCCGTCGTCCGGTAACGGGCGCCCGGCCTCGCCAAAGGCCGGGCGCCTACTCGGCTATCGAACCGAAACGTCGTAGCCAAACCATTGCGCCGACAGGCGCGAAGCGGTGCCATCTTCGGCCGCGCTGGCGATAGCCCTGGTGATGCGTCCGGCCAGCGGATTCCCCTTGCGCACCGCAACCCCCACCCCCGCGCCCAATACGCCCCGGCTGAATGCCGGCCCGGCCACCGCCACCCGCCCGTCGGCCTTCGTGATGGCTTCCAGCGCCGACCGGTTGCCCAGCAGCGCGTCGACGCGGCCGGCGGCCAGATCGAGCGCCGCGTGGTCGATCTTCTCGTAGCTGCGCACCGTGACGCCGGGAAACAGCGTCTCCATCATCCGGGCGTGGATCGTCTGGACCTGGACCGCCACCGTCTTGCCCTCCAGCGCCTTCGCCATCGCCGCGACGCCCGGCTGGCCATCGCCAGCCGCAAGGTCGATCCGCGCGATAGCCGGGAAGGAACCGCCGAGCGGCGAACCGTGCTGGACGGCGAACATGGCCGGATCGGCGGCATAGGCGGCGCTGAAGTCGACCATCCGCTCGCGCTCGGGGGTGATGCTGACGCCCGCGATCACCGCGTCATACCGGCCCTGCTGGAGGCCCGGCAGGATGCCGTCCCAATCTTGCGCCACGACTTCGCAGTCGGCCTCTATCCGGCGGCAGAGGTCGCGCACCAGATCCACCTCGAACCCGACCAGCTTGCCGTCCGCGGTGGTGGCGTTCCACGGCGCGAAGGCGCCCTCGGTGGCGATGCGGAGCTTCAGGTTCTCGGCGGCGGCCGGCGCGCTGAACAGGGACAGCGCAGCGGCGGCGAGAAGGAGCGAGCGGCGGATCAAAGCTGTCTCCATTGGCTGTATGGTCTATACGTTGGCTAAATAGGTAACTCGGTGGCGCTTGGCGGTCAAGCTCTTTGGTGTTAGTTTTAGCCAAACAGCTAATTCGGGGATTGACGTGACTGTGTTGGAGTTAAAGGGGGAGCAACTCCGAGCCGCGCGGGCACTGCTGCGCTGGTCGCAACAGAAGCTGGCGGAGGAGGCTTCTCAGGTCAGCCCGGTATCGGCGAACACCATCAAGCGCTGGGAAGCGATAGACGGGCCAATCAACGCCACGACCACGGCCATAAATGCCGTGCTGCGCGTGCTGCTGAACGAGGGGATCGAGCTGCTGAACGACGGCGCCCCTGGCGCGCGGCTGCGGCGCGGCAAGTAGGGGCGAACCCCGGAAAAAGCGGACACGGTAGGCACTCCAATTGCTACACATCGGCGTCGGCCGACAGTGGGCGGCGTCCAGCCCTCGCGTACGAGGGGGATGGACAATGGTTGGTGCGCCGGGTCCAGACCGGTGTGCTCGCGAGCCGGGGGAACTCCCACTCCCCCGGCCCCACTCTTCCGAGCAGGGCCGCACTCGCAGAAACACCATAGCGCGATCAAAAAGCTCCCAAAAGGGGGTATTTGATTTCGCGTGAGTAATGGTTGCATAACTCAGTATGCAAAATGCGACGCAAACAGCCTTTCGCGGCAGTTTTGCTGACGAATTGTGACGCAAGATGCGGCGGAATGACGCGCTGCCAGACGATCAAAGAAATACTTAGATGCAGAAGCATCTTCCCAAGGGACCGGCGCGAGGGTTAACCTTCGAGCGCTGGTGTGTCTGCTTCCCTTGTCTGCCGAACCGCTCGGTGACTTCCCAAGATAATCAAAACTTATACAGACAGCGAACCATTAGGAAGTGAAGTTTCCTAGGGGATTTTCAGCGCTGGCGTAAGGGGCGCCGCTCCAGCCCGTCAGCAGGCCACCGTTATGGTCAGCCGATCATTACTGTCCCGTCGGTAGCGGGCCGCTGCTACCATCGTTGCAGTCCTCCCGGCTGCACTGGAAGCCCCGCCCAGGTAATCCTGGGCGGGGCTTATCAGTTTTTCGATCAGCCCGAACGCCTTGACTTGGGTCTGGCCCCGCCGCTCCCCGGGATGAACATCGACGCGGGCGATCAAAGCCCGGGCGGCGTTCATCGCTTCTTGCCGCGCGACATCGTTCACGAAGGCGTCCTCGCACAGCGACTCGACCTGTTGCCGGTAGTGGTCGATCGTCGCCGTGGGGAACTCGACCACGCCGCCGGCCCTCCCCTCCATTCTTTGGATGGCTGCGAGTTCGGCCTCCGCCGCGACTTTCTCCTCCTCGAGCGAGGCCAGCTTCTCGCGCATGGTCGTGCTCGCGACGCCGTCCGCGATCGCGTTGACGATGTTGTCGATCTGCCGCGTGAGCTTCCCGAGGCGCGCGGCAATGTCCTCGCGCCCGCGTTGCCCCTCCTTCTCGAGGCGCCGACGCTCCTCGCCATAGACCTTCACGAAGAGGGCGACGGACGCGGACGATAGGAGGCGGCTCTTGATGCCGGCAATGACCCGCTCCTGAAGGTCGCCCACGCGGATTGTCCGGTTGTTCTCGCAGGTTCCCGACTCCCGGTACGTGGAGCAGGCGAGCTGGTCCTTGGACTTGACGGTGTAGGACCCGCCGCAGCAGCCGCAGCGGACCAGCCCGGAGAGGAGGTGCTTCGGCCGGCGGGCGTGCTCCGCTCCCCGCCGATTGGAGAAGCCGGCCTTGACCGCCTGCACCCGGTCCCACTGCTCGTCCGTCACGATGCGAAGTCCGGGAACTTCGGTAATCTTCCAGTCCTCGAGCTTGTTCAGCCGAGAAACACGCTTTCCGGTGTCGGGATCCTTGTCCATCCGCAATCGGTTGTAGATCAGGATCCCAATATACGCTTCATTGTAGAGAATGCCGTTCCGTCGAGCGGCGTTCCCGTTGATCGTCGACGCGTTCCATTTCCCGCCATCCGGCGAGGGAATGCCGCGGCTGTTCAGATCCTTCGCGATCGCCCGGGGGCTGAACCCCAAGGAGACCTTGTCGAATATCTCTCGAATGACAGCGGCCTGCCCCTCGTTCACGAGTCGCTTGCCGCGAACGAGCTTTCCCTTTTCATCGAATTCCCGCACTACGTCGTAGCCATAGCTCAGGCCGGCCGGAACCCTCCCCTCTTTTGCCCGCCCCTCCTGCCCGCGACGCACCTTGAAGGCGAGATCACGGAGGAACAGGGCATTCATGGTGCCCTTCATGCCGATGTGCAGTTCGGAAACGAGCCCTTCCTGCACCGTGTCGATGACAATGCTGCGATGCTTGAGCCGCTTGAAGATCGCCGCGATGTCCTCCTGGTCGCGCGACAGGCGGTCCAGCCCTTCGGTGATGACGGTGTCGAACAGGTTAGCCTTCGCATCCTCGAGCAACTTCTGCGCCTGAGGACGCGTCCTCAGATGGGAGCCGGAGATCGCGTAGTCGGAGTAGACGCCCACGATCGTTCCGCCCTGCCGCTCGGCATGCTGGCGACAGATACGGACCTGATCCTCGATCGACCGCTCATGCTGATTATCGGAGGAATAGCGTGCATAGATCGCGACTTTCATGCTGGTCCCGTCCTCTGAAAACGCGTTTGTGTGTGCTGGATGAATGGCGCTGGGGAACTCGCAACGGGTCCGTTACTTTGACGCACCCGGCATTCGCGATCCCCCTTCCAAGGTTCTCAAGCGCGGCGATGTGTGCGAGTGCCGGGATGAGTTCCTATTTGCAGCCGAGTTCCCGTTCCGCCTCGTGGCTGCCGCGCAGGTCGGTCGAGTCCCATCCCGCTTTCGCCTGCCCCTCCTGCCCACGACGCACTTTGATGGCGAGACGACGCAGGAGCAGCGGATTCATCGTGCCCGTGCTTCCGACATCCCGTTCGGAAATGGCCCCCTCCTCCAACGTGTAGCTGGTGATGTTGTTATGGGTGAGGCTCTTGAAGATCGTCGCGATTCCCGCCGGATCACGCGACAGGCAGTCCAGCCCTTCGGTGATCACCGTGTCGAAGAGTCCGGTCTTCGCGTCTTCGAGCAACCTCTGGAGGCCGGGGCGCGTCTCCAGATGCAAGCCGGAGAACCCGTCATCGGAATAGGTGGCGACGATCATTCCGCCATGCCGCTCCACGTATTCCTGACACAGCCGGATCTGGACATCGGTCGACCGATCCTGCTGGGTGATGGAGGCGCGGCGGGCGTAGATTGCGGCTTTCATTGAGGGTTCGTCCTTTGCGAATGTAAGCGTTTTGTGATGGATGGCGCCGGTCGCGGCGCGCCAGCGTTGGAAGATCGCGTCGGGCTCGTCAGTCGACGTGCCCGCTCTTCGCCGCCAACTCCTGTTCGTGATCCTTGCGAGCGGCGCCACGCGCCAGCGCCCGGATAAGGTCTTCCAGAAGCTGCTCGGCCTTGGCGTTGGAGCTGTTGTCGTTGGACTCCTGCGGGGTCTCCGGAGTCGGTTGCTGATGGGAACGCGCGGCCATCACGGAGCATTCCCCATCTCGAGGGCGGGATAGAAGGCCCCGGACCAACCGCTCCTGGGCGGAACGGAAGCGCATGGGCCCGACGTCCTCGGCCATGAGCGCAACCCGCAGAGCGGGCGCGGAACGCTGTCAGTCGGCTCCGCGCCTCCGACCATCATGACCTTCCCCTGTCCGCGCATCCTGCACCCTGTTCAGCCGGAGGGCCGGACGAAATGTCCAGCTGCTGCCTCGGCTCGGGCCATTTGGGGCCGTCGTTTTTCGGCATCCCCCGTACAGCGAAAAAAGTTCAAGACGTTTGAGCTGAAGCTTCTATTCGCCAGTCCAAGGACGTTCCAAACCCGTTCGGAATCTTGGACCGTTGTTTTCTCTGACGGAGCTGGCGCCTGTAGATGTCCGGTCGATGACGTGGACGGTCGCTGCGGCAGGCTGATACTTCCGGTCAAGCCAACCCTCATGGGCTTCGCTCGCGTCCGGGTGGTTGCGGCCGATCTCCTGGGTCAGGAATGCCTGGACCGCTTCCGAACTCCTGCCAGCGAGTCGTTCCGACAGCCAGCTCCGGGTGGCAATGAGAAGTGCCCGCCATGCCTGGTCCAGGCGACGCCGATGGGCATCAGGGTCATCACCCGAGAGCCGGCGAGAGTTCCACCAGTCCATCAGGGCGCCGGCGTAGATCCTGAGGAGGGTCACGATGCTGTCGTCGGGAGCGGGGGACGGGATGAGCGCGGATGCCGCCGACGTCGTGTGGCTCGGCGTCTGAGCCGTCAGGTCGTTGATCAACCGGGTGGTCAGCTTGGTGTTGTGCGCAGCGTGCCGGCGAGCCTCCTCCATCTGCGACACGGACGACGGATCCCAAGTCTGTCGGGCGCCGTAGTCCTCGCGCTCCAGCCGGTCAGGCATCGGGGGTGGGGATGGCCGGCGCCGGTCACGACTCGAGAGCCCAAGGCGGTCCAGGTGGTCGGCGGCCGGCATGTTGATCGGCATCGGCGGCTTGGTGCCCGCGCGGCTCCCGCTCCGATCGACAGCCACGGCGGGATCGTCCCGCTCGGGAGCGGGATTCTTCCGCCGATCGGCAATTGGAGATCGTTGAGCGGGTGTCTGCGATGGGATCTTCGCTCTGGCTGTTTCCTCCTGGACCTTCGCCGCCTTCCTCCGCCGTAGGGGCGCCGCCCTGACATGATCGAGGCCCGATGGAACGTCGGCGCTCGAGGTGGTTCCGGACCGCACATCCGGCGCGGCAGGCGGAACGGCGGCCGTTCCAGCCGCCGTCGGCAACGGAGAGGAAGCCGTGACGGGCCGAACAAGTTCCGCCGACGGTCCGTCCACCTCTCCCTCCTCAGCGTCCGCGGTGCCGTGGAAGCCGAAGGCGGAGCTTGCCTCTGGAATCGACGCGTCGGCCCCCAGCCGGCAGATGACGGGCATCGGCAGTGCCGGTGCCGATATCACGGGGATCTCGTCGTCGAATTCGCTTGCCCAGTACGCCTCGGCCTCATCCTCCAGTGTCGGCGCCGGCGTGGCGGACGTCTCGAGTTCGGCCGGCAGGACTGCCGGTGCGCCAACGAACGGGTCGGCCTTGTTCGAGCGCAGCCCCTTACCCTGCTGATCGGTTCCTCCATGCCGGCTGATGCGAAGCTCCTCGACACTCGGAAGCGCATCGATGACGCCCTTGAGGTCCCCGCGCACCCGCGCCGCCGTCCAGGCACCCCGCTCGCCGGTCCCCAGCAGGCGATGAAGCGCCCATGACTCGCCGCCGGCATCGACGGCGAGCACCGTGTCGCGCCGGTCGCCCCGAGCGAGAACGAAGCCTGCCTCGGCCAGGGCGGCGCGGCGCGCGTGCGGACCATCGGCGGAGTGCCATGCCGCGGCGACGATCTCAGCGGCAGCGGCCTTGCTGCAGCCGGAACGGCTTTCCTGCTGTGCTTCGCTCTCCGATCGCGCGGCCCTCGGACGCCGCCCTGCGGTCAACCTCCTCAGCTGTTCGGCTTCTTCGCTGTAGCCGTTCTGCTCGAGATAGTTCACAACCGCCCGATTATGGGCGCCCCGCGTCAGGGGATGCGCGAAGCTCAATTCGCAGAGCCGGGCGACGACCTCGTTTACGCGGTGTGTGAAGGCGAGATGAACGGCCCGACCGTCCGTCCGGACGCGCAGGTAAACGCGATGCCGGTGGCTGGGCCGGCCGGTTTCACCGGGCTTGCCGTGCTCCACCTCGATGTAGGGCTGTCCATGGAGGCAGTGCTGCCATTCATAGATCCTCCAGGCCTCGGCCCACTGCTCCCCCGACAGGGGCTGGGCGGGCGAGATGGCGGCGTGAACGAAGAAGTCGCGCGCTCTTGAACCGGAGAGCCTCCATTGCGCCTCGAACTGGCGGAGAGCGAGGTGGACATCCAAGGCGACAATGTCGCGCCCGCCGACGATCTCCACAGATTCGTTGGTGTCGGCGCGGGTCAGGTGAGCGGCGAGCCAAGCGGCACCATCGCGCTGAGATGTCTTGACGATCATGGTGTCCGCTTCCCCAGCGTGGCGGCGATGATCCGTTCGGCCAATTCCAGAACGGTCTTCTCGGCTTTGGCGTAGCCGGCCATGGCCGGCTTGACGGCGCCGGCGTTGCCGCGGGCGGCCAATTGATTGAGGAGCGTGCGGATGTGCCGTAAGTCGCTCTGTAGTGCGCCGAGGAGCGGAAGCGCGGCCTGAAGTTCCGGCGGCGCCACGACCGTCCGTGGGCGACGGATCTTCGGGATGGCATGCCCGGTGGCGGAGAGGGCGGCGGCACGCGCATACTGCGCCGCCGACATCCCACGTTCCTCGCCGGCGCGCCGAAGCGTGTCGAACTCGCTCGGCTTCACGCGGTAGGTGACGATGCAGGAAAGGGCGCGCTTTTCGCCACCGCTGCCGATGCTTCCGGGGCGTCGGGTCGTTCTCGGCATCGTGACCTCCTGGGCAGGGTCCGGAGAGGCAGGCCTCTCCGGCGGGCGGGTCCATGGGAGGGCGTCCCTCCCTGGCGGGGTCCACGGGGCGGAGCCCCTGGCCGGCCCTGCGCGTGTTGGAGCCCCTTGGGGGCGTAAACCGCGCACGGCTGGCCGTCGGCCCCAAGGGGCCAGGACGACTGCGGAGATGGCAGAGGACGACGGCGGCGCAACGGGGTGAGCTGCGGTTGAGAGGAGAGAAAGAACGGCGACGGCGGTCGCCGCCGTTCAGCGCGTCAGGTGGTGGGGGCCGGCGACATCGGCGGGCTGGGCGATTCCCCGTCAATCGAGGGCGGTGCAGCTAGCACCAAGTCAGCGAAGGGCAACGGCTGATCCGCAGATGTCGTCTCTTCACTCGCTGGCGGGGTATCGACGTCTTTCACCGTGTGGCCGGCGCCCGTCACCTTACCGGCGGTGTGTTTCGGCGAACGAGCGCCATTCCGAGATGGCACCGACGCCTTCGGCACGGCGGTGTGGGCCAGTCCGGTCAGACGGTCGACGACCTGCTCCAGCGCCTTGGCCCGCCCGATGGCCTCGGCGCCGGCAGCGGCGGCGGCCGACAGCTCAGCGATGCGGGTCTCGGAGGCTTGCGCGGCGGCCTCCAACGGGGGAACGCGGGCGGCGACCCTGGTCAATTCCTCGCATTTGCGCTCGGCCCGGCCGGCAGCTTCCCGCAGTTCCTCGATACGGGCGTCAGACGTTCTGAGATCGGCTTTCGACCGCTCGAGGTCGGCCTCCAGCGAGGGAACGCGTGCGGCGACCTTGCTCAGTTCCTCGTGTTGACGTTCGGCTCGGCCGGCGGCCTCCCGCAGTTCCTCGATGCGGCCCTCAGCCGTCCGAACCTCGGCCATCCGCTGCTCGAGGTCGGTCTCCAACGCGGGAACGCGCGCCGCCGCCGCCGTCAACTCGCGAATGCGATCGAGGGCGCGGTCGGCAATGGCACGCAGGTCATCGAGGTCGTCGGACGCCTCGAGATCCACGGCGGCCAACAGGGTGGCGACGATCTCCTGCAGCGCCTCGACCTCGCCGGCCGCAATGCTGAAGTCTGCTTCGGCCTGTTGCCGGCTCTCCTCGCAGGCCTGCCACAGCGCCTCGGCTTCGGCTCGCGCAGCGGCGACGGCGGCGCCTCGAGCCGCAGCTCCGGCTTCGAAAAGCTGCTGAGACCGCTCCCTCTCGGCGGCGATCGTCGTGGTCAGGATGCTGGCGAAGGTCCGGGTCAGCCCGTCCACGGCCTCCCGCCACTCGACCGGCAGTTCGACCGGCGCCTCTTCCGAGGGCGGCGCCGACGACGGCGTGGGCAGTGTTGCCGGCGGCGGCGAGGCGGCGGCGATCTCACGCAGGTGGCGGCAGACCGTCGTCTTTGAGCCGCGGATCAGCTCCACAATCTTGTCGGCTGAGGGCTCGATCCCTTGATTGCGGAGCGTGTTATAGGCGGCCTGCACCGTCGCACGCGTGGCTTTTGTGGCAGACATGTGATCACCTCCTGGGTTGGTGGCATCGGAGATAGGGGCACCAGAAGGACGATCCACACGACGGAGGAACCGGTACGGTACGGCCTGGAACGGTACAGGCCGGTATGGTCCGGTATGATCTCGACTCGGTATGGTACGGCACCCTCTCCCAGGCCATATCGAATCGTCCTGCCCTAGCGTCCTCCGCGACGGAAGGCGCCAGGGCAGATTGTCACGCTGTTTCTGGTCCCGGCCGAGGTCGTCAGGGGGCGTAGGGGGTCTCGACGCGCGAGAACGGCAGAGAGCGGCAGATGCCCCGCAGCGCCTGTAGGGTTGGACGCTCGAGCTCGAGGCGCAGGCGGTCGAGCTGCGCGTCGGGTACGGCGACGACGAGTCCCCCATTCGGCGCCCCGGCAGCCGCCAGAACGTCGTTGAGGCGGACCAGAGCCTTGGTGGCCTTGCCGGCGTCGGTCTCGATCTCGTAGAGCCGGTGGAGCCGGCCGCCGCGCAGCACGACGACGTCGACCTGGGCGAGGCTCCGTTCGGCGGCGGCCTGGCCGAGCGCCGGCAGGGTCAGCGTCAGCCGGCTTCGCAGTTCGGGGTGCCGGCCACGGTCACCGGGCGGGAGATAGACGGCGTCGCCGAGCAGGAGGTGAACGCTGGCCAGCAGCCCCTGGAGGCGCTCGTGCCGCGAGAGCGGGCGGGGGAGGCCGGCGACGGTCGCCGGCGCTCCGGCCCCCGACAGAGCGACGGCTCGGATGAGGGAACCGGGCTGCACCTCGATGTCGGGATAGGGCCGCTTCCGGGCCTGGGTCAGCAGCTTGGAGCGCAGCTCGTTGGCGATCTGCACCGTCGCCTTGCCGGCCCGGTGCGAGCCGGAGGCGACGGCCAGCAGTTCGGCGAGGCGGTCGGCGTGGAGCCAGCTGCCGAGGAGGTGCCGATGGCGCAACACCGTCAGGGCGTCATTGGCGAGGGAGCCCGGTCGATGGCGGACAGGGGCGGGCCTAGTGGGATCGACGATGGCGGAATCCAGAAGGTCGGGATGAAGCATGGCAATCTCCTGCCCATGATCTGCCGCCCGGCAGGATGCCGGTGGCGGGGCAAGACGGGCGGAATGACCGACCGGTGCCGCTGTTCTGCCGGATCGCCCCCATGGATCGCCACCCCGCCGAGCGGCGGCGGTGCGTCCCAAGGCGGTGTAAGTGATGCGCATTTTTCGGGAACCACCCCGCCGGCACGATCCCATATAAGCGTCAGCTCCTGCTCTTGACCGCACCGATCCACAAATCGGCCGCCGTCGTCATGACAGGAGGTCCTCCATGCGCGTTGTCTACATCCACTCTTCCGCTTCCTCGACGGTCGATCTGCTCGATCGGCACGCCGACGTGATCGCCGGCGCCCGGATCCTGAGGGACAGCAGCGCCGATCAGGCCGGCCGCGATACCCTGCTGACCCTCCTCGCCGAGGACGACGAACTTCTCGTTCCGGGTCTCGAGCATCTCGGCGCCAGCAGCAGCATGATCCTGGCGTCATTGCGCCGCGCCGTTGAGGCGGGCACCCGCGTCACCCTGCTGCAGGACGGCATCGACGGCGTCAGCATCCTGCGGGCCGCCGCTCTCCTCGAGGCACTGCCGGACGCCGATAGGCCATCGTTGCGCCGGAACAGCCGCCCTTACCGCCGCGCCACGCCCAAACGCGTCGCCGAGATCCTCGCCCTGACTGCGACCGGCACGCCGATCCGGGTGATCGCAGAGACGGTCGGGCTATCGTCCGGCACGGTCATGCGTGTCCGCCGCATCCATCGGGTTCTGCCCCACGCGTCCTGGCCTTCCGACTGCCTGGGCAGCGCCGACTGATCCTCACCGTCAGGAGCGAGACCCGATCCATGCAGCCCAACCGTCACATCCTCATTCATCTCGACGGCCGCCGCCCGACACGAACGGTCGCCGTGTCACTCGAGCGTTGCGTCGTGATGATCCACCGCTATACGCCCGACGGACTCTACGATTCCAGCGAAGTGATCGACCGGCTGCCGACTCCGGCCGAAGCCCGTGAAGCGCTGTGCCAAGCCCATCTGAGTGACCACTTCGCCGGATTGTCACAGGGCGATCGGGCGGACATCATCCGGAGGCTCGCCCTCATCGCGGTGGGAGATGCACCGCCGGGTGAGCATCGCACCCGGTAAGGCTGCCGGCCTGGCGGAATCGCTGATGCCGTGCAGCCGGTCGGTTGGGGACGGATTTCGAGATCGACGCCCGTCCCCATGGTCTTTCTCAGTCCCGGGCAGTTCCGCGTTGTTTCTGCCCTGAGGCCCAAGGTCTGTATCGACGGCGGCTTCGGCTTTCGAACAGAACCTGGTCTCAACCCTTCGCCATAGCGTCGCCGGTCATGGTCGAGGGGGGCCCCCCGGCGGTTGCCCCTTCCAGAGTGACGAACCAGCACTCACCGGGCGCGTCGGCCCCGCACGCCCCGGCCCGTCGCCGGAGGATCGTCGGCCTTGCCGATGGCGGGAAATTCCCCGTGTCGGTTGGCGTCGGTGACGCCGGCGAGCAGATCGTCCAGCCTGTAAGACGGGGGCATGCTCGAGGGTACAGCGACCGCACCATAGGCCCGCAGTCCCGGACCGCGCCGGTTCGGCGCGGTGCCGGTGAAGGCGATGCCCGGCAGCTGCGCCAGCATTGCCGTCACGCGCCTGACCTCCTCAGGATTGTCCCTCATCAACCGGATCTGCACAGCTTTGTCCATTGTCCATCCCTTTCCCGTAGAAGTTCCACACGCTGGTGCGCCGTCAGCATCTCCATCAGCGCATTCTCAGCCGACTGCTGCGCCTCCAGTTGGTTCTCCGCCCGCCCGATCCCAGGCCGGATGGCTGCATACAGGTTCGTCCGCCACCCCCATCCGATTCCCGGCTGGAGCGAGGGCCAGACCATCAGGAGCCAGCCGTCACCGCCGGAGCCTGGCGGCCTCCAGGACGTGAGGACGTCCCGCCTGCCGGAGCTTTTGAGAGGGGACCAGTCCAGGAGCAGATCGCTCATTCTCTGCCCCCGCGCCGAGGCAGCCGCTGCCGGATGAGCTCCGCCGCCGCATGCGCGGACAGCGCGCCCTGTTCCACCATGACGGCTTCGGCCGCCTGCTGCGCCTCCGCACGCTTCTGGAAGCCCCGCTGGCTCTGGATCGACGCCCCGATGAACCCGCCGGCACGTTCGCCGCTGTGGACGAGGTAGTGCCATCCATCGCTCTTGCGTGCCACGAGAGCCGTCCAGGATCCGGTGCTGAGGCATGTCACGCCTGTGACGGCGTCGGTCTCCCAAAACGCGCTGTCTTCGTTCGTCATGGTTCCCCCCTTTGCCTCTTTCACCACGATGAGCTGCGATTTGTCCGGTACGAAAGCGGCCACCTCCGCCGCCGGTCTTGAGTCCTCGAGGGATGCGGCGGCCCGGCGCGCCGCTTCAGGTATGATCGACCGCATGCTCCCAAGGCCGAGCCCCACCCTCGAGAGCCGCAGCCACCTCATGCGTTGCACCCGTCAGGCTCCTCCAGGTGGCGTTGCGGCGCATGAAAGGCCCCGTTCGCACCCACATGCGCAGCGTGCGCGGAAGATCCGACGCTTGAAGCGCCAGACCGGCCTGATCACCTCGACCTTCCCGGCCCATAGCGCTGTACAACGTCTCGAACCGCGGCGGTCTGCTCGTGGAACGTCAGAGTGGCATAGCGCGTGGATTCGATCAGCAGTTCCACCGCGACAACCGGCGACGTCTGATGCCGTCCGGCGCGGAGGCGGGCGAGAAACCGCTCGCTCGTCGGCAACGCCTGCCGGCTGCACGCAATGCCCCAGCCGCGGGTCCATCTCGGCCCCTTCAGCAGCATGCCCGGAGGCGCCTGACTGAACCGCGCCCCATAATGGCTCCATCTGCGGTTCCGCCACAGGGAGAGGGTCGGGTACCACCGGTGAGAGAGGTTGTACCAGCCCTGCGGCCCCACGGTGCGGGAAGGCATGAAGATTCGTTTCCGCATCCTGCTCCTCCTCGTCGCCCGCCTCTCTACCCGATCGCCCATCTCGATCTCCCCACCAGCCTCGCGTAGAGTCTAGCCCATGACTCCGCCCGACCGAATCCCCCGCAGATGGCTGCTGCGCGCGCAGTTCGCATGCGCGCTGGCCCTTGCCTCGCTTGGTGTCGCCTGGTTGGCGCTACAGTCGGAAGGGCTCCCGCTGCCGGCGGTCGCCGTGGCCCTGATGGGGCTGGCGTTGGCGGTCTATTTCAGGGCATGGCGCTGACGCGTCCCGTCAGAGCGGAAGGTCGGCATAGCCGCCGAGCGGCACGCCCAGCCTCGAGACGCCGTCGGCGAGGCCGCACACACCGGACAGATTGATCGCATCCTCGACATCGCCGCCGCACGCCGCTCCACAAGCGAACATGCTCATCGTCGACGCTCACGGTCGGCGGGCCGCGATGCAGGTGATGAAGTGCGTCGTGAACAAACCGGCGAACTTGCTCGCCTCTGTTTCGACCTCAACGTTCACCCGCGATGCGCCGCCGCCAAACCTGGGAGGCCGTCCATACGGCCGTGCGACACGGGAACCAATCACCCGTGTTCTTTTCGTTGTTGTGGTTGAGGTCTGGGTTCCGGAGAACGACCGACTGCCGGACTGCCGGATGTGTCCGCCGCGATGATCGGGCGATCCTGCGCGCACTCTGACCCGGCGTTGGCCTCGCTGACTGCCTGGACGACACGAAATGGCCCTCGGAAATCGTCGCGGCAGGCAGGCCCAAGACGGTTGCTCCGTACATCGTCACCGAGGTCACGATGAGGAGAACCGCTGACGGTGGGCCTGGCACAGGCTCTGTCTCCGGAATGATAGGAGTCGTGATCGACCTCGCATGAGGTTCTTCGACCGGAGTCATTGAAAGGTCCCGCTCTCCGACGCAGCGCCTTGTGGGGAGGAAGCCGGTGTCTATTTCGGGGGCGCTCCGGCGTCGCCGGGGCCGAAATGCGAAGCGCCCGGGGTAGGACCCGGGCGCTCCATCGGTCGAAACGTGTTGCGCCACGTCCGGCTCGATCACACTCGTCGAGATAGGCCCACGCCTGTCGTCGACAAGCCCGGATGTGGCCCGAGGAGGGCACATGGGACGATCCGCGTTGCCGCGGTTCCCGCTCCGGGCGGGAAGACATGGCTGATCTCAGGGAATTCGAACGCGGTGGCGTCGAACCGCCCCAACCGCACTACACCGTCGACACCCTACCGGCGGCCGAGGCGCAGACCCTTCTGCGGCGGGAGGCCGAGACTTGGGCCGCGGCGGCGCTCGCCGGCCCAAAAGGAGGTGCCCGGACCGTGATCGGCATCCGGGGTGCCGCCGGCTTGGGGAAATCGACGACCCTGCTCGAGGCCGTCCTGCCACTGCTGCGCGCCGGCCTTCGGGTGACGTTCTTCGTCCCGCGTCTCAACCTCGGGGACGAGTTGGCCGGCAAGGCCATCGCCAATCTCGAGGCCGTCGCCGAGGCCGAGCGCGGGGATTCCGATCCGTTGGAGATCTGGGAGCCGCCGCCCCCCCTGCCGCCCGTCGGCGTCCTGCGCGGACGGGAGGCGGTCGACGTCGCTGGCGCGGCGGTCTGTGGCCGGGCCGCCCTCGTCAATGCGCTCCAAAGGAAAGGTCTGTCCGCCTACCGCAATCTGTGCGAGCGCTTTGCCGTTCAGGATGGTTCGCCGGTCGCCCTTCTCTGCCCTATGGCCCACCGCTGCGCCCACTACCAGCAGTCGAACGACGCCCGGCCGGGTCTGTTCTTCGCGCCGCACGCATACCTGACGACGCCGGCGCCCAGCGGGCAGCGGAAGCCGGACGCGGTCATCATCGACGAAAGTTGGTGGCAGGTCGCCATCAAGGAGCGCAGCATCAACCTCGAGGACTGGCTGGCCGACCGGGTCTGGCTGGGCGACGCTCCCGTCGACGAAGACGACTTCACCCTCGGACTGGCCCGTGCCTGGCTCGTCAGGCGCGCCGGCCTCGTCCACCAGCTCATGCTGGCCGGCACAGCCCCGGCCGACTGGCCGGCCCACGGCCTGACGGCCGACGACTGCCGGCGGGCCGCGCGGCTGGAGGGAGAGAGCGCCGCGCCGGCCATCGACCCGGCCATGGCGGACACCGCCATCGGCGCCGTCCTGGAGGCCCATACCCCCACGCCGGCCTCCCGCCTCGCCGGACTGTGGCGCGCCCTCGCCGTGGAGATCGAAACCGCCCGCTCCGCGCTCCACTCCGTGACCCTGGGCAAGGCCGGTCCAACCGACGCTCGCCGGACCGTCATCGCCTGGTTCAAGCGATCCGACCTGCGCGGCGTCCCGGCCGAGGCTCCGGTCCTGCTACTGGACGCCTCGATGGACCCGGAGATCGTCCGTCTCTGGTTTCCGACCATCCGCATCGTCCGGCTGGACGTCGAGCGCAAGGCCCTCGTCGTCGGTCTGACCGACCGCGCGCTGGGGCAATCGTCCCTGGTGGAACTCGCCGACAAGAACGGCGGCTCCAACGCGGGCCGGACGTTTGCCCGCAACAACCGTCTCGCCCTCGCCAACCTATTCGAGGTCGTCAGCGCGACCGCCGGGCCGACGCTGCTGGCAACCTACAAGGCCATCCTGCCGACCCTGCGGGACCACCCGGACACCACCGCCACCGTGGCCCGTGCCATTTCCAAGAACCCCGCCATCGCCAAGATTTCCCCTCTCGGGCATCTGGGTGGTCTGCGCGGCTCGGACGACTATCGTGACTACGCCGCCGTCATCGTCGCCGGCCGCCTGCAACCGACGGTCCTTGCCGTCGAAAATCTGGCCCGAGCCCTGTTCTTCGACGCTGTCATGCCACTGGCATTCCTGGGCGCAAACCGTCTGCCGAAAGTGGAGCGCCGGCGCCGCATGCGGGACGGCTCCGAATCCGTTGCCCTGGTCGAAGCCCACCCCGCCCCCCGCATTCAGGCTGTCCTCGAGCAGTGCCGGGAACGCGAGTTGGAGCAGGTGGTCGACCGCCTCCGCCTGATTCATCGGATCCGCCCTGCCCTGGTGATCGTCGCCTCCTCCGTGGTGTTGGACATCACGTACGACGCCGTCCTGCCATGGTCCGACCTGGTGCCGTCGCGCGCCGTGTCCGCCCTGGTGCGCGGGGGCGTTCTACCGGCGAACGCGGGCCTACGCGCCGCAGCGTTCCCGGATCTCTGGACCAGCGCCGACGCCGCCAAGAAGGACGGTCAGCGAGCCGGCCAATTGGGGGACAATCCCCTGTGGAAGCTCATTCAGAGAGCTTTGTCCCCCAATTGCGGCACCGCGAAGCCCCTGGCGATGGACGCGACCTATCGGCGGGACGGGGTGCGCGGCTTGCCGAGCGCCGCCAAGGTCCTCGCGGACCTGACGGACGATGACATCAAGGCGGCACTTGAGGGACTCCACGGCGGTGCCATCAAGGACCTGCGGGTGGTACGTCCGGTCGCGGCGGAAGCCGTCCCGGAGGGTGTGTCAGATGCGACCGCGCCGGGGCACGGCACAGGTTTGCTCGCGGTCGGTGGGGTCGTTGTTCCCTTCCCGAACGCCATTCCGGGCACGGCCAATACCGACACAAGATGCAACTGCGGGGCCCGCCCGCAGTCAAGAATTGCCGCCGCGTAGCCGCCCGTTGGGTTCCAGTTCGCAGCCCTTCACTCAGCTTCGTTGTCGGGACCACGGGAGATCGGTTGGGCGCACTTGGCGTTTGGCCGGCTGCCCCGACGCCACCAGCTGGATGCCCTACGCCGGCGGTACTTGGGCTTCGCGTCGATCGATCACACCGTCGGTCCATGCCTCGCAGCGCCATCACCCTGAATTGGCTTCAGGACGGCGCCTTGGCGCCTTGGTCAGTCGTCGCAGGACACTCGATCCGCATCGGCCGCGACCTGTCCAGGGCCTCCGGCTCGCGCAAGTATGCCGTGAAGGAGCGGACGGCGGAAATCGCCTCGGCCTTCCTCCGCGCCGCTCTCAGAATCGTACCCCCCATCTGGAATGCCGACTACATCGGCGCCTGGATGGATGGCTGCGCCACGATGGTTACGCCATCATCCGCGCCGACAGCCACCCGAGTTGACCGAATCCTCGGAAACGAAAGCGCACCACACACGCTTTCCAGGATGCGACCGATCGTTAGGTCGGCGCTGACCTCAGGGAGCTTGCTCGGCCAGGCCGCCGGAAGAACTCAAGACGGTGCGGATTGGTATCGTGATGCCCTCGTCCTCGTAGGGTCGAATCCACCGCCTGACCATTCACGCTTCCTTTCTTTCCAGGACTCGACCATCATGCACAGCCCATACGTGTGCAACTGACAGGCGCTTTGGTCGATGAAGCCTTCCCTCGGCGAGTTCGTTGAAGTCCGCAGCCGCCCTTGGTTGGTCGAAGGCATCGATGAAAAGGGCAGCGGTCTTACCGCGTTGCGCCTGTCTTGCATTTCAGACGATGCCCAGGGTGAAGTCCTCGAAGTCGCTTGGGAAGCGGAGATCGGCGCGCGGACGCTCGAAGGCGATCCTTGGTCACTCATCGCCGAGAACGGCACCGACGATCCATCCACGTTTGCCGCCTATCTGCGGACGTTGAAGTGGAACACGGCCACGGCCGCCGATCGTGATCTTTTTCAGGCGCCGTTCCGCGCCGGGATTCGTCTCGACGCCTACCAGCTTTTGCCCCTGCGTAAGGCCTTGCGGCTGCCGCGCGTCAACCTGCTGATCGCGGACGACGTCGGTCTGGGCAAAACCATCGAAGCGGGGCTGATCCTGCGCGAACTTCTGCTGCGCCGTCGGATCGACTTCGCGCTGGTCGCGGCGCCGCCATCCATGACCTTGCAGTGGAAGGACGAGTTGGAGGCGAAGTTCGGCCTGTCCTTCACCATCATCGACCGCGAGCGGCTGGCCGAGATGCGCCGCCAGCGCGGATTTGGCGTCAACCCTTGGGCGACCGCATCCCGCTACATCGTTTCACATCGCCTCTTAACCGACGAGACCTACACGGCCGGTCTGCGCGACGTCCTTGGCGCCTTTCGTCCGCGCGCCCTGCTCATCCTCGACGAGGCGCATCACGCCGCCCCGGCGAGCGGCGCCCGTTACGCGGTCGACAGCCAGTTCACCAAGGCCATGCGCGACCTCGCCGGCCGGTTCGAGCATCGGCTGTTCCTGACCGCCACCCCCCACAACGGGCACTCCAACAGTTTTTCCTCCCTGCTGGAGATGCTGGATCCCCAGCGCTTCACCCGTGGGGTGGAGGTGCGTCCGCGCGATCTCGACCCCGTCATGGTGCGTCGCCTGAAATCTGATCTGCGCCGGATCGGCGAATCCTTCCCCGAGCGTGTCGTCGATCCCATCCTTCTCGAGGGTCTCCCCGCAACCGCCCCGGAACTGCGGCTCTCCGGGATGCTGAGCGACTATGGCGCGTTGCGAGCCAAGCGCATCGCCCGGCTGCCACGCGGCGAAGCCAATCAGGCCAAACTGGTCTTCGTTGGCTTGCAGCAACGGCTGCTGTCGTCGGTCGCCGCCTTCGCGCGGTCGCTGGAGGTTCACCGCCGGACACTCCTGACCGCCATCGAACACGCAACGCGCGCAACTCCCGTCGGTGCCGGCGCCGCCTTTGTCGTGGGCGCGCCGACTGGCGACGAATTGCCGCTGTCCATGGATGAGGCGACGGCGGTGGAGCGACTGGCCGCCGACGAGGACGCGGCGGTGATGGCGGCGACCGACCTTGGCGCCATCGGCGCGACCGGCGACGACCTGCGGGCCGAACTGGCTCACATCGACGACACGCTGGCCTTCGCCAAACAGCACGCGAATAAGGCCGACGCCCGCGTCGTCTGGCTGGTCCGCTGGATTCGCGACAACATGCTGTCCGAGGGCATGTGGAACGACCGGCGTCTCATTCTCTTCACCGAGTATGAGGACACCCGCCGCTGGCTGCAACGCCGCTTGGCCGAGGCGCTGGCCGACACCGATCGGCCGGACGACCGCGTCGGCGTCTTTTCCGGGGCCACTGGCGGCGACCAGCGGGAGGAGATCAAGCGCGCCTTCAACGCCGATCCGGCGGTCGAACCCTTGCGCATCCTGATCTGCACCGACGCCGCGAGGGAGGGCATCAACCTTCAGGCCCGGTGCCACGACCTGATCCACATCGACCTGCCGTGGAACCCATCGCGGCTGGAGCAGCGCAACGGACGCATCGACCGCAAGCTGCAACCGTCCCCGACCGTCTTTTGCCGCTATTTCCGCTATGCCCAGCGGGAGGAGGACATCGTCCTTGACGCGCTGGTCTGGAAGACCGAGAGGATCCGCACACAGCTCGGCTCCGCCGGTCGGGTGATCGAGGAGCGGGTCTTCGCCCGCTTGGCCGAGAACGGCATCGAGCGGGGCAGAGCTCAGGCCCTGGCCGACCGCATCCGCGATGAAAACGATGACGAACGCCTGACCCGCGCCCGCGCAGAAATGGATGACGACGAACGGGCGCGCTACGACCGAATCCTAAAGGACAACGCCGACCTCCGGCATGTTCTGGAGGAATCGCGCAAGCGCGTCGGCGTCAACCCACGGGAATTGCGGCAGGTCGTCGGCGTCGCCCTGGCCCGCGCCGGGGCCGATCTGGAGGGCGCGCGCGGCGATCCGGTGGGGCCGGTGGACACCTTCCGCTTCGACCCGTCATCCCCAGTCTTCGCCGCCGATCCCGGATGGCTCGACGCCTTCGACGACCTGCGCCCGCGTCCGCGCCGTCGCGGCGAACGGTTCGGGGAGTGGCGGCAGGCCGCCCCGATCCGCTCCATCGCCTTCGAGCCGCCAATTCAAGGCGATGGATCGGACGCCGCCAACGTGGTGCAAGTCCATCTGGAACATCGTCTGGTGCGCCGCCTGCTGTCGCGCTTCCTCTCCCAAGGGTTTCAGTCGGGGCTGGAGCGGGTCTGTGCCGTGATTGGACCGGGGGCCGAACCGCGCGTGGTGATGATCGGGCGGCTGGCCGTCTACGGACCGGGCGCCGCTCGTCTGCACGAGGAGTTTCTCCCCGTCACCGCGCTATGGACCGAAGCCGGGCGGACCGAAGCCGGCCGTCCAGGAAAATCATTGCGACCCTTTGGTCGTCAGGGCGGCGAAACCACGCTGGCCCAGTTGGAGGAGGCTCTGCGCGACACCCGTCGGCCGCCGCCGATGGCACTCGCCCGCATCCGCGCGTTGGCCCGGCGGGACGCCCAGGATCTGGAGCCGGAGTTGCGCCGCCGCGCCGAGGACCGCCTCGCCACCGTGATCCGCGACCTAGCGGCGCGGGGGGACGAGGAGGCGACATCGCTCACCAAATTGTTGGACGGCCAGCGCGCCCGCATCGCCAAGGCCGAGGCTGGCATCGACCCCAATCAGCTTTCCCTTCCCGGCATCGCCGATCAGGAGCGGGAGCAGCTCGCCCGCGACCGCCGCCATTGGGCGGTGCGTCTGCGGGAGATTGAACGGGAAATCGCGGAGGAGCCGAAGCGCGTCCGCGAATCCTACACCGTCCGCGCCCACCGGATTGAACCGGTCGGCCTGGTTTATCTTTGGCCCGTTTCCGGCTGAGTCATGACTGAAATCCTGTCGTTCGACCCCGATCTTGAGTGGCTCGACCACGTCCAGCCCGTTGGCCTTGTCGTTGGATCCAGCCTGCTGAAGGAACTCGGCCTCGTCCCGCCGATCCAGACCCAGCGCGACAGCGCCGAGGTGGCGGAGCTTCTTGCCGGACCAGAGGCCGCCGATTCCAACGCCCCCGCCCTGCCCGATCCTTGGGCCTTCGTCGAGGGGGTGTTGAACTGGCCGGCGGCGCTGGTGGCGGGATCACCCGGTGGTCCGGCGCTGCCCGACGAGCTGTTCGTCCGCCTGCCAGAACACGACACGGTCTTGCAGCCCCATTGGGCGGTGCGGGCCGGCGCCCGCGATCCCGGTTGGCAATTGCTGGTGCGGATCGAATCGGCGGGGGTGAAACCCGACGACCGCGGCGCGCTGGACGGGTGGGAGGCCACGCCGCACCAGCGGTTCGAGCGTCTGCTGCGTGAAACCAACGTCCCCGCCGGACTGCTGATCGCCGACCGGGAATTGCGGCTGATCCACGCCCCCCGTGGCGAGACGTCGGGCTGGATCACCTTCCCCCTGGCCCCGCTGGGGACCGTCGCCGGCCGGCCAATGCTGGGCGGGTTGAAGCTGGTGCTCAGCGCCTACCGCCTGTTCAACGACGCCGACGACCGCCGGCTGCCCGCCCTGCTGCGCCGCAGCCGCGAGGCGCAGGCCGCCGTGTCCTCCGCCCTGGCCGAACAGGTATTGGGCGCCCTGCACGAGTTGCTGCGCGGCTTGACGACGGCGGAGCCGGAGCGCGTCGCCGCGCTGGCCACCGACCATCCGGCACAGCTTTACGAGGGGTTGCTGACCGTCCTGATGCGGTTGGTCTTCGCGCTCTACGCCGAAGATCGCGACCTGATCCCGTCGCGCACCGACGCCGACGCGCGGATGTTCTACGATCAGGGTTATTCCGTGCGCGGCCTGCATGGCAAGCTGCTGGAGGATGCCGCCCGCACCCCCGACACCATGGAGGAGCGGCTGGGCGGCTGGGGCCGTCTGCTGGCGCTGTTCCGGCTGGTCCATCGCGGCGACGGCACCGGCTGGATTCGCGGGCGCGGCGGCAAGCTGTTCGACCCCGACGCCTTCCCCTTCCTGGAGGGCCGGGCCGCCCTGTCCGACCCGCCCCGCGTACCCAAGGTGACGGATGGTTGCATCCTGCGTCTGCTCGACGGGCTGGTGACGCTGAAGGGCGAGCGGCTGTCCTACCGGACCTTGGATGTGGAGCAGATCGGCTCAGTCTATGAAACCGTGATGGGCTTCACGGTGGAACGGGCGGCGGGGCCGGTGCTGGCCATCCGTGCCGGCAAGAACAACCACACCCCCGTCTTCGTCGATCTCGCCGCCTTGGCCGAGGCCAAACCCGACGCCCGCCTGAAATCGCTGAAAGAGGTGTCCGGCCGCGCCAGCCTGACCGCCAAACAGCAAAAGGCGATCAAGGAGGCCAAGGGCGTGGACGGTCTGGCCGCCGCCCTGGAACCGATCGTCGACGAACGCGCCTCCCCCCACCGCCGGGTGATGGCGACGGGAACGCCGATTCTCCAGCCGACCGACGAGCGGCGGAGCACCGGCAGCCATTACACCCCGCGCGGCCTGACCGAACCCATCGTCCGTCACGCCCTGGCCGATTCCTTCGCCCGGCTCGGCCCCGACGCCACACCCGAACAGGTGCTCGACCTGAAGGTCTGCGACCCGGCCATGGGGTCCGGCGCCTTTCTGGTCGAGGCCTGCCGCGCCGTGGCGTCGCGTCTGGTCCAGGCCTGGGCACGCTGGCCGGAAACCCGCCCGATCATTCCCGCCGACGAGGACGAGGATCTGCACGCCCGCCGGCTGGTCGCCCAGCGCTGTCTGTACGGGGTGGACAAGAACCCGATGGCGGCGGATCTGGCCCGCCTGTCGCTGTGGCTCGCCACGCTGGCCCGCGATCATGAATTCACCTTCCTCGATCACGCGCTGAAGGCGGGGGACAGTCTGGTCGGGCTGACGCGGGCGCAGATCGCCGCCCTCCATTGGGACGCGGCGCGCGCCGGTCTGCCGCTGTTCCGCGCCCTGGTGAACGAGCGGTTCGAGGCCGCCGTGCAGGGCCGCGCCGAAATTCGCGACGCCGAGGACAACGTGTCGCGCGCCATCCAGGAAGAGCGCTACCGGAAGATCGAGCAGCGGCTGGACTCCGCCCGGCAGATCGGCGACGCCGTGGTCGCCGCCTTTTTCGCCGCCGACAAGCCCAAGGGACGGGAGGCCCGGCGGCAGGCGATCGAAAACTGGGTCAACGGCCCGGCGGCGGAGCTGTGGCCGAAGCTGGAAACTCTGCGCCGGACGCTGACGGCGGGCGGCGCCCACCCCACCCATCCCTTCCATTGGGAGCTGGAGTTTCCCGAGGTCTTCGCGCGGGACAATCCGGGATTCGACGCCATCGTCGGCAACCCGCCCTTTGCCGGCAAGAACACCATCGCCGCCGGCAACCAGGGCGGCTTCATCGACTGGTTGCAGACTCTGCACGCGGGCGCCCATGGCAACGCCGATCTGGTCGCCCATTTCTTCCGCCGCGCCTATGGGCTGCTGCGGGTCGGCGGGGTGTTCGGCCTGATCGCCACCAACACCATCGGCCAGGGCGACACCCGCCAGACCGGGCTGGCCGCCATCCTGAAGGCGGGCGGCGCCATCCCGCGCGCCGTCCGTAGGCTGAAATGGCCGGGCGAGGCGGCGGTGGTGGTGTCGGTCGTCCATGTCCGCCGCGATCCGCCCCCCGCGCCGCCGTCGTCGGCCTTTTTCGGCACGCTGTTCGACGCCCCACCACCGCCCCCGCCCGCCGCGCCGCCGACCGTTCCGCGCGGCGCCGTGCTGGACGAACGCCCGGTGTCGCGGATTTCCGCCTATCTGGTGGAAGGCGACCGCGACGACCCGCCCGCCCGCCTCGCCGCCAACGCCGGCATGGCGTTTCAGGGGTCCATCGTTCTGGGCATGGGCTTCACCTTCGACGATCAGGCGGCGGCCAAGGGCACTGCCTCCTCGCTCGACGAGATGCGCCGCCTGATCGCCAAGGATCCGCGCAACGCCGAGCGGATTTTCCCCTACATCGGCGGCGAGGAGGTCAACAACGACCCGCGCCACGCCCACCGTCGCTATGTCATCGACTTCGGCGACATGCCGCTGAAGCGCGACGAGCGCGAACGTGGCTGGTTCCTGATGACGCCGGAAACCCAGGCAAAGAATCTGCGCGAGGGATCGGTGCCCCAGGATTATCCGGAGCCGGTGGCCGAGGATTGGCCGGATCTGATCGAGATCGTACGGCGGCTCGTGAAGGGAACAAGGGGGAAGCACTCCACTGCTCATTGGTGGCATTTTGAGCGTAGAAGGGGGGATTTGCTTAAGGCCATGATAGGCAATGATTCATTCTTAACTATGGCTAGGCATTCACCTCAATTTTCTATAGCAACAATAACCGGATTTAATATTTCAGCGGAAAGTTTAATTGTATTTCCGGCAAATGAATTGAATAGTTTTTTCACAGTTGTTCAAGGCAGGACTCATGAGGCCTGGACCCGCTTCTTCGCATCATCCATGAAGGATGATCTCCGCTACACCCCCAGCGATTGCTTCGAGACCTTCCCCTTCCCCCAGGCCTTCGAGACGAACGCCGCCCTGGAGGCCGCCGGTCAAGCCTATCACGACCACCGCGCCCAGCTGATGGTGACGCGAAACGAGGGGCTGACCAAGACCTACAACCGTTTCCACGACCCGGCGGACACCACCCCCGACACCCGGCGCCTGCGCGACCTGCACGCGGACATGGATCGCGCCGTCCTCCACGCCTATGGCTGGGACGATCTGGCTCGCCGCGCGCAACCGATTTTCCTTGATGCCACGAACGAGGACGACCACAAATACCTTAACCGCCTCTTCTGGCCCGCCGACCTCCGCGACGAGGTCCTGGCCCGCCTCCTCGCCCTCAACGCCACCCGCGCCGCTGAGGAAAAGGCCCAAGGCCTAACCCAGCCCCCCGGCTGGTCGGAAGAGGAAGACTTGGAGGAGGTGTAGCCGTTGGCCTTATTCATCAAGTGCAGTGCGCCCGCCGTGACCAATGGCATCCTGATTTTTCAGGGAAAGGTCGAGAAGGATACCAGACTCGAGGACGGTGACCCCGTCTTCATCTGGAGTTCAGAGACGAAGGGCGGCATTGGGCTTGCGATGAAGGGACATCTGAAAATCCCCGCCTCGGCCACGAAGCGGTCGACGCTGACGGTGGAGATCTCCAACGACAAGCCGAAGAGTTCTCTGACCAACGACCGGCTGGACAAGGAAAGAGATCAGCAGAAACTCCCCCCTGGATTGTGGGACAAGGTGCGAGGCTTCGCCCATCAGCGAGCGGTGGCACTCGATCCCGACGAGGCCGCGTATTTCGACTCCTATTTTACCGAATCGGCGTCATGGAGCATCGACAATGCCCCCATCGTCCTGCTGCACGGCATCGGCCTGACCCGCTACGACGGCACGCTCGACGGCTTCGTTCCCGGCGGCTTCAAATTTGCGGTCGCTCATGGCTATGGGCACGAAGTGTTCAACTTCAAGCCGTATCGCGGGCGCTGCTACGGGTATATGGAGATTCCCGGCCGCGAGAATGAGGACGAGGAATGGATCGGAAACTCCCTGAGTTTGGAGAAGGTGGGGGCTGATCGCGGCGACGCCTCCGTCGGGGGTGTTTTGGCGGTCTGGACAGCGCCGGACCCAGAAAGGCGCGGGCGTATCGTCGTCGGCTGGTACAAGAACGCGACCCTGTACCGCACGTCCCAGACGCCTCAAGGGCAGCACGCCAAAGCCCGTATTTTTGAAGAGGACGTTTGCACCTACCGCGTGTCGGCGAAGGCCGAGGATTGCCGCCTGTTGACGCCGGAAGAGCGCGTCCTGCTGCTTCCAGGCGGTGGCGTATCCGACATGCCGGGGCGCAGCAACATCTTCTACCTTTGCGACAAAGAGGCGCCCATCGCACGCAAGTTGGAAAAGCGCCTTCGCGCCTTCATCAAGGGCGACACGGTGGAACCAACGGCGAAACCTTTGCCGATTGGCACGCTGCAACAAGATCTTGAACGCCGCAAGAAAATCGAAAAAGCCGCTGTCGATCTGGTTTGGAGCCATTTCGAGGATCTCGACTACACAATTGAGGATCTGCAAAAATACAACGTCGGGTATGATCTGCGCGCCATTCGGGGCGATGAGGTTCTCTGCATTGAAGTCAAGGGACGTTCCGGAACCGACGTGATCGCCGACTTCACCGTGAACGAATACAATCATATCAACATGGCGACGGCGGGAAAATACCCGAACGGCGACAGCTATCGCATCTGCATTGTTACGGATGCTCTGACAGAGGGTCCTGGCTCGGAACTTCACCATTTTCGGTGCTGGCGTCAGAAGGGGGAGGATGTGGAGTGGCGGCGGGTGGACGGCACAGGACGATTGATCTTCGAGGATCGCGTTGCCGCCCGTGGCTCGATTTCGGAAGACTGAAACGATGGCCTTCACCGCGAAACCCCAGCGGATCCGCGACCCGCTGCACAACCTCATCGAATTCGACACCCGGCAATTCGAGCGGATGATCTGGCAGGTCATTCAGACCCGCCCGTTTCAGCGTCTGCGCCGCGTCCGCCAACTGGGCTTTTCGGAACTCGTCTACCCCGGCGCCACGCACACCCGCTTCGCCCACAGCATCGGCGTCTTCCACACCGCGCGGCGCCTGATGACGCTTATTGAACGCCATCTTGGCGACCAGTTCCAAGGTCATCAGGCGCATGTCGCGATGGCGGCCGCCCTGGTCCATGACGTCGGCCATGGAATGTTCAGCCATGCCTTCGAAGGCATCGGGAAGACCCTGAAGCTTCCCATGGCGCACCACGAGGCGGTCAGCGACCTGCTGATTCGCGACAGCGAGATCAGCGAGGCCTTCCGCAAGGAGTTTGGCAGCGGCTTTGCCAACGATGTGGCGGACGTGATCAAGCGCGGTCCCGGCAACCTCTATGACGCGGTCGTCTCAAGCCAGTTCGACGCGGACCGTCTGGACTACATGCAGCGGGACCGGCTGATGACCGGCGTCCGCAACAGCGCCATCGATTTCGACTGGCTGGTTGCCAATCTGGAGGTTGGCACCGTCACCCACGGCGTTGACGAGGAGGCCCTGCGGGAGATCGAGACCTTCGTGGTCGGGCCGAAGGCGCTTCATGCCGCCGAAACCTATGTGCTTGGCCTGTTTCAGCTCTACCCGAACGTCTATCTGCACAAGACGACGCGGGCCGCCGAAAAGGTGTTCTCGCTGCTGCTGCTCCGCGTCATAGAACTGGCGCAAGCCGGTCATGTGGCCAAAACCGGACTTTCCGACCGGCATCCGATCGTCCGCTTCGCCCTGGACCCGAATTCGCTCCCGCGCGCCCAGTCCTTGGACGACACGGTGTTCTGGGGCGCCTTGTCCATGCTGGCGGAGGCCGAGGATGCGGCGATTCGCGAAAACGCCCTGCGCCTGAGCGAGCGGCGCCTTCCCAAATGCGTCGACATCCGAAACGCCATGATCGCCGCGATGCGGATCGACCGCGCCAAGCCGTCCACGAAAGAGGAAAAGGACGAGGTCGAAAAAGGTCTGGAACGGGCCGTCCTGACCGTGGGGCAGCGCCTGAAGGAGTGGAGCGACACAAAATCCACCGGCACCCCCCGAATTCTCATCGACCAGGATTCCCGGGGAGCCTACAAACGCGTCCAGGAATCCAAGGGGCCTCTCAATCAGCTTCGCATCCGCGCGGCAGATGGTAGAATCCTGGATATGGCAGAAATCTCGCCCGTCGTGGCGGGTATCGAAAAATTCAAGCTCTTCCGTGCCTATTACGGCGAACAGGACGTTGAAGCCAAGACCGTGATCGACAGCATCATCCAGGAAGAATGCGGGAGACGAGACCATGATCCATCAGAAGCCTGACTGGCAGAAGGCCGCCGAGATCGTGCGGGACGCTGGCGGCCAGATCGTGGGCCGCACCCGATTGCAGAAAGTCGCCTTTCTCCTCGAGCTTGCCGGCTTCGGGGAAGGCTTTCCCTTCGAGTATCGCCATTACGGCCCCTACAGCGAGGCTCTGGCCGATTCCATCCGCGCGGCCAGCGTCTTCGACCTCGTCGATGAACGAGAACAGACGGCCAGTTGGGGGGGCATGTACTCCATCTATTCGGCGACTCCAGAGGCTGGCCTGCGCCGCGATGACGGGCGCGCGCGTTTTGCCGAAGCGGCGGCATCCATCGACTCGATCGAACTGGAACTCGCAGCAACCGCAGCTTTTCTGGCGGCCGTGGAGCGCAGCGACGACCCATGGGGGGAAACCGCGCGTCGTAAACCCGAGAAGGTGGAGGGTGGTCGGCTGGATCGGGCCAAGGACGCCTATCGCCGTCTCCTTTCGCTGCCGACCTCCAAGCCGCTTCCCCGCATCGTCTGATCCTAACGCCGTGTCCGGAGCGCCGTCCCTTGACCACCAGCGCCGATGTGCGTGCCCATCTCGTCACCACGCTGCGCCGCGATCTGGTCGGCCCCGGCCCGGAACAAGACGATGAGTATCTGTCCCGTGAACGGCTGTCCGAGAATCCGTCGCGCTGGTATCTGACCGGCTTTCTCGCCCCGTCCGACGACGCGCCCGCCCCCGACGATCCGCAGACGCAGGAAGAACGCGACATCTTCGCGGACCTGTCCGACGACGAGGGCGCCGCCGCCGACGAGGGCGAGACGGAGGCGCCGAGCGCGCGGCGGCGCTTTCTTCCGTCCTCGATCGGCCTGACGGTGCTGCTCGCGCCTGAGGTGACGGACTTGCAGGCGGTGGTGTCGTGGGGCGATTACGTCACCGAACCGCCGCTTCCCCCGACCATCCTGTTGGAGCCAGCGGAGGACCGTGGCGAGGACGGCGGCGGCAAGAAATCAGCCAAGCCCAAGGTCGAGTGGGTGCGCGTCCCGCGTCGCAGCGTGGTTCGCCTGCCGCTTCCCGATCCCGATGGGCGCGGCGCCGTCATCGTGCCCGACAGCGCGGCGGCGATGATGGCGGGTGGTGGGATGGAACTGCAGGTGCATGCCCGCACCCATCGGTTCGAGACGCCGGACGGCCCGGTGACGCAACGGGCCGTCACCGTGTTTCTGATCAATCGGCGGCCATCCATTTCCCGGCTTTACGCCGATGTCACCTATGCCTTCCAGGCGAGGCTCGATCTGCACTGCGACGCCGGGTTCCTGCCGCGCCACGATTTGTCCGGCTACCGCTCCCCCGACGACGATCTGCGTGTAGCCGACCTTCATTACCGCGACGTTGAGGAATACGCGGTCGGCCGCAACACCGCCGCCACCTGGGTTTCCAGCCCCGCGCGCCCTGACGGCGCACAACATGTTGTGCGACAGGTCCACACCGATCCGCTGCCGCTGGCCGAAGTCGAGCGTGTCGCCCCCAACCTGTCCATCGACGGCGTCGAGTTCGGCATGAGGATTCTGGCCGATCTGGCGGAGAGCGGGGCCGACGCCCTGGCGGCGAAGCTGGCGCCTCTGCCCCCGCTCTATTGCCAGTGGATCGACGCCCAGCGCGAGCGTGCAGACGCTTTGACCGCCTCGCGACGCCGGGAAACGGCGGAAACGCTGTTGAAGGGGATGGCCGACGCCCGGGACCGCATCGCCGACGGCATCGACCTGCTGCGGACCAACGATCGCGCCCGACTGGCGTTCCGGCTGATGAATCTGGCGGTCGAACGCGCCGCCCGCCGCCGCATCGCTGGTCCCAGCGGCGACCCGGACAAGGTCGGGGCGCAAATCTGGCGCCCGTTCCAGCTCGCCTTCATCCTGCTCAATCTGCGGGGGCTGGTCGAAAAGGGGCATCCCGACCGGGAGGTCGTCGATCTGCTGTTCTTCCCCACCGGCGGCGGCAAGACCGAAGCCTATCTGGGACTCGCCGCCTTCGCCATCGCCCACCGCCGCCTGTCCGCCAGCGGCGTTCTCGGGGCGGGCGTGACGGTGGTGATGCGCTACACGCTGCGTCTGCTCACGCTCGACCAATTGTCCCGCGCCGCCGGGGTGGTCTGCGCCCTGGAGCTGATGCGGACCGATCCAACCTTGACGGATGGAAACGGACGCCCTCTTCTCGGCGACTGGCCGATTGAGATCGGGCTGTGGGTCGGCTCCGACGCGTCGCCAAACAAGCTTGGCGGCAAGGGGAACACCGGCGACGACACCGCTGTGACCCGCGTGCGGGCGTTCCGCAAAACCGGCAAGCGCGCGCCGGCGCCGATCAAGGCTTGCCCCTGGTGCGGGACGGCCTTCGGTAAGGAATCCTTCGCCTGCGTCCCGAACGATCAGGCGCCGCACAACATGGAGGTGCGTTGCGTCAACCCCCACTGCGACTTCACGGGCAACCGCCCGCTGCCGCTGTTGACGGTCGATGAACCGATCTACCGCCGCCTGCCGGCTTTTCTCATCGCCACGGTGGACAAGTTCGCCAGCCTGCCCTGGGTGGGGGCCAGCGGTGCCTTCTTCGGCCATGTCGATCGCTTCCAGCCCGGGGTGGGCTTCCTTGGCGCCGCCGAACCGAAGGGCGGTGAAAGGCTTTACAACGGGTGGACGCTCGATCCGCCGGACCTGATCATCCAGGACGAGTTGCACCTGATTTCCGGCCCGCTCGGCACGGTCGCCGGTTTGTACGAGACGGCCATCGACCGGCTCGCCACGCGCGGCGAGGGGAGCCAGCGCATCCGGCCCAAGGTCATCGCCTCCACCGCGACGGTGCGCCGCGCCGCCGGTCAGATCCGCGCCCTCTTCGACCGCGAACGAACGGAGATTTTTCCGCCGCCCGGCATCGAGCGCACCGACAGCTTCTTCGCCCAGACCGTTCACGACGCGGACAACCCGCCGCGCTGGTACCTTGGGCTGGCGGCGCAAGGGCGCGGCCCGAAATTGGTCTTCCTGCGCGGATTGACCACCCTGCTCGCGGCGGCCGCCGCGGCCTTCGAGGATGGCGGTCCCGGTCCCAAGAATCCCGCCGATCCGTACATGACGGCGCTCTGCTATTTCAACGCCCTACGCGAATTGGGCGGCGCCCGGCGCATCGTCGAGGACGAGGTGCGCGACCGTGCGGGGCGTTACGGCACACAGCGGCGCCGTCTGGCTCCCGCGGATGGACCGTTCCAGGACCGCCGGATCGGTGAGCCTCTCGAACTCACCTCCCGCGTCTCCACCGATCAGGTCGCCGAGGCAAAACGGCGACTGGAACGGGTGTTCGGCGAGCATGACGACACGGTGGACGTGGCGCTGGCCACGAACATGATTTCCGTCGGTTTGGACATCACCCGCCTTGGCCTCATGCTCGTGCAAGGACAACCTAAGACAGCGGCCGAGTATATTCAGGCCACCAGCCGGGTGGGGCGCGATCCGGGACGCCCCGGTCTGGTCGTGACGGTTCTGAACCTTCACAAGCCCCGCGACCGGATGCACTACGAGCAATTTTGCCAGTTCCACCGCAGCTTCTACCGCGCCGTGGAGGCCACCAGCGTGACGCCTTGGGCCGCCCGCGCGCTCGACCGTGCGCTGGCCGCCATCGTGGTCGCGCTCACCCGCCATCTTGATCCGGCCCTGACTCCCGAACTCGCTGTCCGACGGCTGAAGGATATGCCGGACGTTCGCCGGAAGGTGCGGGACGCCATCGTTGAACGCGCGCCCGGTGGCGCTGTGGCCGGTGGCCGGGCGCATCTGGCAGCGCTGATTGATTCCCTTCTCGACGATTGGATTCGGGTCGCTGACGAACAGACAGCCAGTGGCTCGTCCTTCGCCTATGTGGATGCCCGCCTCCCTCGAAGGCTTTTGCACGCGCCCCTTGATCCCGCCGCGCAGGATCTGCCGGATGAGCATCGACGCTTCGTCGCTGGGCGCTCCATGCGCGATGTAGAGCCGAACGTGCTGCTGAAGCTGCGCGATCCCTGGGGCAATCCGATCAAGAACGCCGACGACGCCGTCTGAAGGACCGAGGCATGCCGAAAAACCTGCAACGCCAGAGCCAGATCATCACCACCTTCGGCCCCGGCGCCATGCTCGACCTGCCGACTCGGTCCGTGCTTGTTCGTGGCCTCGAGCATTGGGATATGAGGGAAAAAGCCTTCAAGCCCATTTCCGAGGCGCGGCTTGCGACCAAGCTCCAAAAGGAGTTGATCAAGTCCGGTCGTTTTCCCGAGGGAGTGACTCTGTCTTTGCGCTCGCCGCCGCTGGACAGCGACATCCCCGGTCGGGAGCCCCCCGGCGTCGAGGTCACGGTTTTTCCCACATGGTTCGTCTGCGATCCCGAAACGACGACCCTATTGGGGCCAGAACCTCGACGGCGCCGGCTGGTTCCCTGGAAGCAACTCGGCATCACCGGGGGGCGGCGGCAGTACGAACTCGACAGCGGCAAGAAAGTCGACGTCACCCCCATACGGTTCGTCGCCGCTTGCGAGAACGGGCACCTGCAAGACATCGACTGGCACTTCGTGGTGCATGGCAAGGCTCCTTGCTCGGAAACGATGTGGCTTGAGGAAAAGGGAACGAGTGCCGATCCACGCGATACCCGCATAGTTTGCGATTGCGGCAAGGCGCTGTCGCTGGCCCAGCTTTTTCAGCCTGGACGCTTGGGCATGTGCTGCGGCGAGCGCCCCTGGATCGGGGATCGTGACCCGATGGGCTGCGCGGAGAAGCTTAGGTTGCTGACACGAACCGCGACGAACACTTACTTTCCCCAGGTGGCCACCGTGATTTCGCTGCCACACGGCGAAGACGATCTCTCTCGGATCGTTCAGTCCCATCTGACCGATCTGGGAGACGTTCGATCCGTCGAGGACGTCGGACTGGCACGCCGCTTCAATCCTGCGGCTCGCGCATCGATGGAAGGCTACTCGAACGCGGACGTTTTCGCCCGTCTTGAGCGACTGCGCACGCAAAGCGAACAGGACGCCTCGTTGTCAACACGCGTGGCGGAGTTTGACGTCTTTGCCAGCGGACGCCGCGTCATTGGCGAAAATCGGTCAGACGCCCTTCTGTTTGCTGAAACCTTGCAACGTGACCACTGGGACCCGCAGGGATCGCCCCTTGCAAAAGGAATCGCGAACCTCGTCGCGGTCCATCGCCTTCGTGAGGTCTCCTGCCTGTATGGCTTTACCCGCTTCGAACCGGCGCCAACCTCGGTCGATGGCGAATTGGAAGATGTTCATCTTGCCGTTCATGGAGCGCCGTTAAGCAAGGATGCCGATTGGCTGCCAGCCGTGGAACAGTTCGGGGAAGGCCTGTTCATTCATGTGGACGGCGGGGCCATGGGCGAATGGCTGGCACGTCCCGCCGTTCAGGACCGGTTCCATCAACTCTTAGCCGGCCATCAGCGGTGGACGGAGCGACGACCCGAGGCAGCAAAGCGACCCTACAACATGCCGTACGTCATGTTGCACAGCCTTTCCCATGCCTTGATGACTGAAATCGCGCTCGACTGCGGCTATCCCGCGAGCGCACTCAAAGAACGTATCTACGCATTGGAAAGTCCGGCCCAAAAATCCCGAATCGACCGTTGCGGTATCCTAATCTACACAGCAACCGCCGGAAATCAAGGAACGCTGGGAGGCCTTGTCTCTACTTCCACCCGCTTCATTAGTATTCTTACTTCAGCGTTAAATCGTCTTTCTGTTTGCTCCAACGATCCGATTTGCGCAGATCATGAACCAGCATCAACCGAGGATGACCGTGCCCTACATGGGGCAGCGTGTCATGGATGCCTGCTGATCGCAGAAACGAGCTGTGAAAATCGTAATCTGCTGCTTGACCGTGGGGTTCTCGTGGAAACGATGAGTGACCACAAGGCTGGATTTTTTGGGGATCTCAGTGCTCCATAAGCCCCCTTAGAATGGCGGAAGTTTCATCAATACTGAAGATGCTTCCATCAATGTTGGGCGTAAAATTCACGGTGGAACCATACAGGATTTTGTCACTGCCCCTGTGCGATTAGGGCATCAAACGCGGCAATGATCCGGATATGCTCGCCGTCGAGATTCCCCACCGCGGGACCGAGCACGCGGGTGGGAATGGTCGCCATCTGAAGCGGGTTCAGGATGACCGCCGTGCCGTCGATGGTGAATTCCGGGTTCAGGATCGGGTCGCGATACCCCACTTCACTCGCCAGGACCAGCGGTGCGACGACACGATCGGCGCGGTCCTTCCAGCGGTCGCCCTGCACGACGAGGACGAACGGGATCGCGGCCCTGGTGCGACCTGGGTTGCGGTGGACGTCGAACTGCGACATCAGCCGTCCTCGTCATCCGGCATGAAGTCTCGGCTCCACTCGTCGGCGAAGCGACCATGCCGCTCGTCGAAGGCATTCCACGCCGCGGCGACCATCCGACGGTGTTCCTGATCGTCCTCCCGCTTCCGCCGTTCCGTCTGCGCCCACATAGCGAGGAGCGTCTCGATGGTCCCGGAGAGGTTGTCGGTGTAGGCTTGCGCGACGCGAACGAGGTCTTCGTTGAGCGTGACGTTGACACGCTTCTTCGAAGCCCCGACATCGTAGCCCGCTGCAGTTCGCTGGATGTGACTCATGTCGTCCTCCGCCGTGTCGTGTGTATGGTAATGCGCATTAGCGAGGCATGCAACTCCTCGGGGAGCGATGGAGTTCCTCCAGACGCCGGTTAGTTCGTCTCGTCTCGGGAGCCGTTTCCAGCATGCGAGCCGCCGTGATCCATGCCCAACGGCGAGCCCCTTTGGCGATGTCCTCGTGCGTCCCCTGAGCCTCTAATCTGTTCGGGGTAAAACGGTGTCCGGCCGGATGGAGCGCCGTCGCCTCGAGGACATCGAGTTCACTCCTGCTCGCTGCCTACCAGTGCAGGCGCAGGATGATGCGCTCGTCGGCCACACAGAGCGGCTGGCCCCGCTCGCTGGCCTTCTCGACCGCGGCGCCGGCGCCACGCAGCGCCGCCAGCGTCTTGGCCACATCGCCGACATAGCCGCCGATAAGTTCAGCCTCGGCCATGGCCAGCCGGATTCGGCCGCCTGTGCTGGTCGGGGCGCTGTGGCGGCGGCGCAGGCGCGCGAGATCCCGATCCAACTCGTCGAGACTGTCGGCGAGGGTCTCCGCGGCCGAACGCGCTGCCGGTGGGAGAGGCCGGTCGAGAGTGGCGCGGGGATGGCGACCGGCAGCGATCTCGCGTACCAGCGCGGCGGCGAGGCTACCGTCCTCCGCGTTGCCGGCGATGGCGGTCTGTGGGAACATCACGGTGTCGGGCATGCGGCTCTCCATGGTTGGCGGCCGTCCACCACCGACGGTGGCGGTTCTGGTGCCAAGCATGGAGAAGACGAAGATGGGAGCGTGTTGGTCCTGCTGAACCTACCGCCCAATCGGTCGCAGCCGGCCCGCCCATTCATCGACGCCTCGCATCGTCCACTCTGGACATATGGGATCGCTCCGACGCCAATGGGAAGTGGACGAGGCAACCTGCTCAAATCCTCAGCAGTCGATCTCGATCACAGGACTGTAACGATGAGAGCTCTCCGCTGCTACCATCATTGAAAACCCCCTGGCTTTCGCGAGAAAGTCAGGGGGTTTTTCTTTGTGCGGCTTCAAGAGGGCATGCAGTCGATTGCGGTTCCGCTGCAGCCGGGAGCATCGATGGTGCCGGGCCGACCCTACAACCGCCCCTTGCCCCGCCCCTACCCAGCCCCTACCCCGCCAACGACTTCGGCAAGCCGATCTGCGGTTCGACATCCACCCGGTTGCGGCCGGCATTCTTGGCGCGGTAGAGGGCGGTGTCGGCACGGGCCAGGATGGGTTCGATGCCGGTATCGCTGGCATTCAGCCATCCCAGGCCCAGGCTGACGGTCAGGTGCAACTCACCGCCGGTCTCCAGCGGGATGGCGGTCGCGGCGATTTTCTGGCGCAGGCGCTGGGCCGCGGCGAAGGCGTTGACCGGCGGGGTTTCCGCCATCACCACCGCGAACTCCTCTCCGCCCAGACGGCCGATGATGTCGCAGGCGCGCAAGGTTTCCTTGCAGGCGCGCACGGTGGCGCGGATCGCCTCGTCGCCGGTGGCATGGCCATGGGTGTCGTTGACCCGCTTGAAATGGTCGATGTCCAGCATCACCACCGACAGCGGGCGGTCGTATCGTCGCGAGCGGGTAAACTCTTCAGCCCCCCGTTCCAGGAAGCGGCGGCGGTTCAGGGCGCCGGTCAGGGCGTCGGTGGTCGCCAGCCTTTCCAGGTCGCGCTGCATCGCCACGACGCGGGAGGCGGCCAGCAGGCGCGCCGCCGTCCATTTCCAGTCCAGCGGCTTGCGCAGGAACTCGTCGGCACCGGCCTCCACCAGCTCGTGGAACTGGTCGGTCATGCTGCCGGGGATCATCAGGATCAGATAGAGATGGCGCAGCCCCTGGGCGGTGCGCAGGTGCCAGCACAGCTCCAGCCCGGTCATGTCATCCAGCCGGATGTCGGCCATCACCACGTCGAACCGCTCGCTCGCCACGGCCTCGATGGCGGCCGCGCCGGTCTCGACCACGCTCGTGGCGTAGCCGAGCTTGTTCAGCTCGTACACCATCATGGTCAGATGGCGCGGTGAATCGTCGACGATCAAGATCCGCAAAGTTGAAGGCTCCCGGCGATCCCGTCCCGTTTATGGAGCATGAGGCCGGACGTGTGCAAATGTCCTTAACGTCAGGTCACGGAAACATAACGAAAAGCCGGGTGATAAGGAATTTCTCCCACCTGGGCGGCAGGGAAAGACCCGCGTTCCGGTCTGATGCTTTTGCACACGTTGCGTCCCGGGCCGCCGGATTGCTACTGTGACCGCAATCCGTTCGCTGGGCAAGCGGACGATAAATGCGGGAGGCACGACCATGGACAGCGCGCGCGCGGCCCACATCGATGAACTCGTCCGTGTATCCGCCGGCGTGGCGTCGAGCCGCGATCCCATCATCGAAACCTCGTGGCGGCGCTGCGTCGCCGACCACAAGCTGGACCCCACCGTCGGGCGCGAGGCGCACATCCTGCCGCAGGAGCGGCTGCGCGAGCACCGCGACGCGATGGACGAATTCCTGCGCATGGCCCGCTTCGGGCTGGAGGCGCTGTACCGGCAGATCGCCGGCATGGGCTATGTCCTGCTGCTGACCGACAGCAAAGGCGTCACGGTTGACTTCATCGGCGACCCGACCTTCGACAACCACCTGCGCCGCGCCGGGCTGTATCTCGGCTCCGACTGGAACGAGGGCCATGCCGGCACCTGCGCGGTCGGCACCTGCATCGCGACAGCCGAGGCGCTGACCGTCCATCAGACCGACCATTTCGACACCACCCACATCCCGCTGACCTGCACCGCCGCCCCGGTGTTCGACAGCGGCGGCGAGCTGGCGGCGGTGCTGGACATCTCCGCCCTGCATTCGCCGGAGCCGAAGATCAGCCAGTATCTGGCCCTGCAGATGGTCAAGGCCTATGTCCACAAGATCGAAACGGCGAACCTCTACAACAATTACCGCCGCGACTGGGTGGTGAAGCTGTCCGCCTCGCAGGAGTTCGCCGAGGTCGACCCCGACTTCGTCCTGGCGCTGGACAATGGCGGGCGGGTCATCGGCTTCAACCACAAGGCCCATGACCTGCTGGCCGAGAACGGGGTGTCGCCGCTCGGCCGTTCCTTCGCCGAGCTGTTCGATTGCGAGGTCGAGGATCTGGTGCGCTTCGTCCGCTCGCTGCCCACCGACCAGCGCACGCTGCGCCTGCGCCGCACCGGCCTGCCGCTGTTCGCCCAGGCGATGCCCCCACCCGCCCTGACCCTGCCCCGCGGCCATGGCGCCGACCATGCCGCCGACGCCGCCCCGCTGCCGGAACCGCTGCGCGCCGTATCCGGCGGCGACCCGGCGCTGAAGGCGGTGCTGACCCGGGCGGCCAAGCTGGTCAACACGCGCATGAGCCTGCTGATCCATGGCGAGACCGGCACCGGCAAGGAGCATCTGGCCAAGGCCCTGCACAAGGCCAGCATCCGCCGGGCCAAGCCCTTCGTCGCCATCAACTGCGCCGCCCTGCCGGAGAACCTGATCGAGAGCGAGCTGTTCGGCTACGAGCCCGGATCCTTCACCGGGGCGACGGCGCGCGGCAAGAAGGGGCTGATCCTGGAGGCGGACGGCGGCACCCTGTTCCTGGACGAGATCGGCGACATGCCGCTGGCGTCGCAGACCCGGCTGCTGCGCGTGCTGGCCGAGCGCGAGGTAACGCCGATCGGCCGGACCAAGGCGGTATCCGTCGATGTCCGCGTCATCGGCGCCACCCACCGCGACCTCATCGAGCTGGTCAAGGCCGGCAGCTTCCGCGACGACTTGTACTTTCGTCTCAACGGCGCGGTGTTCACCGTGCCGCCGCTGCGCCAGCGCGGCGACCTCGACTGGCTGATCGAACGGCTGCTGGCCGAGCGCGCCGACCGCGACGACATGCCCTACCGCCTGACCCCGGCGGCGCTGGCGGCGCTGCGCGGCCATGGCTGGCCCGGCAATGTGCGCGAGCTGGTGAATGCGCTGGATTACGCCTGCGCGGTCAGCGACGGCGGATCGATCGACCTGGCCGATCTTCCGGAACCGGTGCAGCACAGCGGCCTGTTCCAGGCCTGGCCGGCGCCGGAGGAGATCGCGGAAGGTCCGGTCGCGGCGGAGGAGGATCCCGCCACCCGGCTGCGCGAAACTTTGCGGCGGCAGCATTGGAACGTATCGGCCACGGCGCGGGTGCTGGGGGTCGACCGGTCGACCGTCCACCGCCAGATGCACCGCTTCGGCATCGTGGCGCCGCACCGGGTGGAGTGACGGGGCAGAGTCGTTGCTGCGCATGCCCCCACCCTAACCCTCCCCCGCCTCGCAGGGGAGGGAACTCCGCCGCCCCGCTGCGAAGCATTGCGCTCACAAGCATCTTGCCCCCTCCCCCGCCCAGCGGGGGAGGGTTGGGGTGGGGGCATCCTCCCCGGGAACTTCCCTTACCCCGCCGCCCCATAGCCGCCGCCGCCCGGCGTCTCGATCACCAGTGCGTCGCCCGGCACGACCGCGGTGCGGTCCTGCGAGGCCAGTTCCTGCACGGTGCCATCGGCCCGCTGCACCCAGCTGCGGCCGAGCGCGCCGTCGGCACCGCCCTTCAGCCCGAAGGGCGCCACCTTCCGGTGGTTGGCGAGGATGGCGGCGGTCATCGGCTCCAGGAAGCGCAGGCGGCGGATCACGCCGTCGCCACCGCGCCAGCGCCCGGCCCCGCCGGACCCTTTGCGGATGCGGAAGCTCTCAACCAGCACCGGGAAGCGCCATTCCAGCACCTCCGGGTCGGTCAGGCGGGAGTTGGTCATGTGGGTCTGCACCGCGTCGGTCCCCGCGAAACCGTTGCCGGCGCCGGAACCGCCGCAGACCGTCTCGTAATACTGGTGCCGCTCGTTGCCGAAGGTGGTGTTGTTCATCGTGCCCTGGGCCGATGCCATCACGCCCAGCGCGCCGAACAGCGCGTCGACGATGCACTGGCTGGTCTCGACATTGCCGGCGACCACCGCGGCGGGCGGGTTGGGCGCCAGCATGGAGCCGGGCGGGATGACGATCTCGATCGGCCGCAGGCAGCCCTCGTTCATCGGGATCTCGTCGTCCACCAGACAGCGGAAGACATAGAGCACCGCCGCCCGGCAGACCGCGGAGGGGGCGTTGAAGTTGTTGGGCAACTGCGAGCTGGTGCCGGAGAAATCGACGATGGCCGACCGCGCAGCCCGGTCGATCGACACCCGCAGCTTGATCACCGCACCGTTGTCGAGCGTCACCGCGAAATCGCCGTCGCTCAGCACGCCGATGGCACGGCGGACCTGCTCCTCGGCATTGTCCTGGACATGGCGCATGTAGGCGGTGACGGTCGACAGGCCATGCAGGCGGACGACGCGGTGCAGGTCGCGCGTTCCCTGCTCGTTGGCTGCGATCTGCGCCTTGAGGTCGCCGATGTTCTGCGCCGGGTTGCGCGCCGGGTGCGGACCGGAGCGAAAAAGCTCAAGCAGCGCCTCCTCACGGAACTGGCCGTTCTCCACCAGCGGCACGCAGTCCAGCAGCACGCCCTCGTCGGCGATGGTCCTGCTGTCCGGCGGCATCGAGCCGGGAGTGATGCCGCCGACATCGGCGTGATGCCCGCGCGAGGCGACGAAGAACAGCAGGTCCCGGCCCGCCTCGTCGAACACCGGCGAGACCACCGTGATGTCCGGCAGATGGGTGCCGCCATGATAGGGGTCGTTGAGCGCGAAGCTCTCGCCGGCCGCGAACTTGCCTGCCTGCCGCTCGATCACCGCCCGCACGCTCTCGCCCATCGATCCCAGATGCACCGGCATGTGCGGCGCATTGGCGATCAGCCCGCCCTCGCGGTCGAACAGGGCGCAGGAGAAGTCCAGCCGCTCCTTGATGTTCACCGACCGCGCGGTCTTCTCCAGCGTCACGCCCATCCGTTCGGCGATGGACATGAACAGGTTGTTGAAGACCTCCAGCATGACGGGATCGACCTTCGCCCCGCCCTTGATGCCGGCGGCCTGACGCTGGGCCGCCGGTTCCAGCCGGGTCAGCACCAGATGGTTCTTGCGCGTCACCTCGGCCATCCAGCCCGGCTCGACCACGGTGGTGGAGACCGCTTCGGCCAGGATCGCCGGGCCGACGACACGGTTGCCGGGCTGCAACTGGCTGCGGTCGTAGAGCGGCGCCTCGCGGCGCTGCCCGCCGGTGTGGATGGCAACGGTGGCGAGCCGGCGCGGCAGCACCGCGGTGGCGGCGATGCGGTCGGGATCCTCCAGCACGTCGGTCAGGCCGACCGCCTCCAGCGTCACCGACTCGACCTCCAGCGCGGTGCCGGGGGTGAGGAAGCCGTAGCGCCGGCGGTGCGCCTCCTCGAAGGCCTTGGTCATCGCGACCCTGGAGCCGAAGGCGACGGTCAGGGTGGTGTCGGAGCCGGCGGCCTTCAGATGGACGCGGCGGTTGATCGCCTGCCGGCCGGCATCGACGCCCTGGCGGGTCAGCTCGGCCCGGCCCTCGGTCTCCAGGTCGGTGAACAGCATGGTCAGCCGGTCGACCACGGCGTCGCTGAGCGGCCCCTCGACCGCGCGCTCGCGGATGGCGACGGTGTCGGCCAGCCCGATGCCGTAGGCGGACAGGACGCCGGCCTGCGGGTGCAGGAACACCCGCGTCATGCCGAGCGCGTCGGCGACGGCGCAGACATGCTGCCCCGCCGCCCCGCCGAAGCCGTTCAGCGTATAGCCGGTGACGTCGTGGCCGCGCTCCACCGAGATCGTCTTGATGGCGTTGGCCATGTTGTCGACGGCGATGCGCAGGAAGCCTTCCGCCACCTCCTGCGGCGTCATCGCCGTGCCGAGCTTCGCATTGACGGTGGCGGCCAGTTCGGCGAAGCGGGCCTTCACCACCTCGGCGTCGAGCGGCTGGTCGCCGTTCGGGCCGAAGAGCTGGGGGAAGAAGCGCGGCTGGATCTTGCCGACCATCACATTGCAGTCGGTCACGGTCAGCGGCCCGCCGCGGCGGTAGCAGGCCGGGCCGGGGTTGGCGCCGGCACTGTCCGGCCCGACGCGGAAGCGGGTGCCGTCGAAGACGCAGAGCGAGCCGCCGCCGGCCGCCACGGTGTGGATGTGCATCATCGGCGCACGCACCCGCACGCCGGCAACCACCGCGTCGAAGGCGCGCTCATACTCGCCGGCATAATGCGAGACGTCGGTGGAGGTGCCGCCCATGTCGAAGCCGATCACCCGGTCGAAGCCGGCCATGCCGGCGGTGCGCACCGCGCCGACCACGCCGCCGGCCGGCCCCGACAGGATGGCGTCCTTGCCCTGGAAGCGGCGGGCATCGGTCAGGCCGCCGTTGGACTGCATGAACATCAGCGGCACCGGCATGCCGTCGACGCTGAGGTCGTTGGCGACCCGGTCGACATAGCGGCGCAGCACCGGCGAGAGATAGGCGTCGGCGACGGTGGTGTCGCCGCGGCCGACCAGCTTCATCAGCGGGCTGACCAGATGGCTGACCGAGACCTGGGTGAAGCCGACCGCGCGGGCCAGCGAGGCGACCTGCCGCTCATGCTCGGGATAGCGGTAGCCATGCATCAGCACGATGGCCGCGGCGCGGAAACCCCGGCGGTGGGCCTCCTCCAGTCCGCGGCGGACAGCATGCAGGTCGACCGGCTTCAGCACCCGGCCGTCGGCCATCACCCGCTCCGGCACCTCGACGACGTGGGAATAGAGCTGGTCGGGCAGATGGATGTGGCGGGCGAAGATCTTCGGGCGGGCCTGATGGCCGATGCGCAGCTGGTCGCCCAGCCCCTCGGTCACCAGCAGGATCGTGGGTTCGCCCTTGCGTTCCAGCAGCGCGTTGGTGGCGACGGTGGTTCCCATCTTCACCACCTCCACCGTGTCGGCGGGGATCGGCTGGCCGGGCTTCAGGCCCAGCAGGTCGCGGATGCCCTGGACGGCAGCGTCGGCATAGCGTTCCGGATTTTCAGACAGCAGCTTGTGGGTGACGACCGCCCCGTCCGGCCGGCGGCCGACGATGTCGGTGAAGGTGCCGCCCCGGTCGACCCAGAACTGCCAGCGGGCCGGTCTGGCCATGTCCGGCTTGGCCCCGTCCGCTCCGCCAACCGCCGCCCTGTCGTTCACGCCCATGGTCGCACCCGCCGAAATCCGCGCGCGGCAACCGCACCGCGCGTGGGCCGGAGTTTCGCGATCCGGCGGCGAATTTCAACCGCAAGCATGGCGGGCCGCACACGGGACGCGGCGCCGCGGCGGAAAGAGCACAGGGGATCAGGCGGCCAGACGGTCGCGCTGGAGACCGGACACGCCGGACAGGATGCTGTTGAAGGCGCCGCTGCCATCCTCCAGCGCTTCCAGCGCGATGGAGAACTGGTTGGGCGGCGGCAGTTCGAACATCGCGGCGACCTCGCCACCGTCCAGCGCGATCCGGCCGCCGAATCGGCGGGCCAGCGCCCGCATGCGGGCATTCTCCGGCAGACACATCATGTGGACATGGCGGATGCCGCGGTTGCGCGCGGCGGTCAGGGTGCGGCGGACCAGCGTGCTGCCGATCCCCTTGCCCTGCAGCGCCTTCTCGATGCCGATGCCGAATTCGGCCTGGTTCGGCCACAGGATGCGGTCGCCGCACAATTCGACGGCGCCGCGCAGCACGCCGCCCTCGAAGGCGCCGAGCAGGATGGTGCGGCCCCAGTCGATGGCGGCGCAATGACGCTCGACCGCTTCGTCGGACAGCGTGCCCATGAAGCGGGAATAGCGGTCGGTGCGGTCGAGTCGGAGAAGATGCGCCCGGTACTGCGACAGTTCGGTCGGCATGATCTTGCGGATGACGGTCATGGCTCTGCTCACGGGTTCTCGAAATTCGAAAACGCATTCGCGCAGAACGTTTTCCCCAGACCTTCGGACCATGCCCGGCGATCCCGGCGGATCGGGCGGGCGGCCACATGCTTATCACGGTGCGGGTGCTCTCGGCGGCACCCTTTGTTGCATTGCAACATGGCGCCTCGGGCGAATTCCGCAAGCGCTTATTAGAAATTTGCGATGCCAACAATGCAGGCCTGTTGCCGGGACGACACAGTTGGCCGACCCTCCCCCGGCCGCTATGCTGCCACGCGGTATCGGCCGGTTCGGGCAAGGGCCTGAAGACGAGAGCGGAAGACGGACAATGAGCATTTGGGGCAAGATTCTCGCCAGCGCGGCCGGGCTGTTCGCCGGCGGGCCGCTGGGTGCCCTGCTCAGCGGATTGGCGGGCCATGGGTTGGACATCTGGTCGCCCTGCGGCGCCAAGGACGAACCGCGCAAGCCGATGAGCGATGCCGAGGCGGAGGAGGCCAAGCAGACCGTCGCCTTCACCATCGGCGTGATCGCGCTGGCCGCCAAGATGGCGCGTGCCGACGGGGTGGTGAAGCGGGTCGAGGTCGATACCTTCAAGCGGCTGTTCCGCGTCCCGGCCGACGAGCTGGCGAATGTCGGCCGCGTCTTCGATCTCGCCCGCCGCGATATCCACGGGTTCGAGGAGTATGCCCGCCAGATCGCCAACCTGTTCGAGGATCGGCACGCGGTGCTCGAGGAACTGCTCGACAGCCTGCTGATGATCGCCGAGGCGGACGACGAGCTGCACGACACCGAGGTCGAATATCTGCACGCCGTCGCCGTCATCTTCGGATTCGACGAGGCCGAGTTCCGCCGCATCGTCGCCGGGCACCATCTGGCCGGCACCCCCACCGGGTCCGATCCTTATGCGGTGCTGGGCGTGCCGCGCCATGCAGACGGCGCGGCGATCAAGGCCGCACATCGCGCCTTGGTGCGCGAACACCATCCAGACCGGCTGGTGGCCCAGGGCATGCCGCAGGAATTCATCGATCTGGCGACCCAGAAACTCGCACTGGTCAATGCCGCCTACGACCGCATCCGCCGCGAACGGGAAGGCGCCGCCGCCCTGTCCTGATATCCGCGCACCAGGACGGAGCGCGTCGATTCCAGGTTGATTTCCGATAGCCTCTTTCCCGCATCGTGATTTATTGTTCCGGCGGGGCGGGTCACGCAAGGCCCGCGGATATCGGGAAGCGGAACGGCGATGCGGCGCACGGTCATCCGGACGATCTTCGGTGCGGTTCTGGGAACGGTCCTGACGGCGGTCGCTGCCTGCGGCGCGGGCGCACAGACCACGTCCCTTCCAGGCGGCGACGGCCCGCTGGTGCTGGGCCAGCCGCTCACGCTGGTGCTGGGGGCGCCGCCCGCCGGCACTGACTGCACTGCACAGGCGACGGCGATGAACGCGCAGGGGCTGGTCCTGGTCGCCAACGGCCAGGCCATTCCCGGAGCCCGCGCCAGCTTCGCCTGCAGCGCCAGGGGGGAGCTGGTGGGCACCGCCTCCACCTCGATCGCCGGCAGCGGCGACGAGGCCGCGCAACGGCGGGCGGCCTGGCAGGCGGCCTTCAACGGCTTCTTCAGCCTGGCGGGCGCCAAGACCCTGCCGGTCGCCTTCGGCCCGGCAACCGGCGGCATCGCCACCATGCCCAGGATGGTTTCGATCCAGGGCGCCAGCGAGCGCGACCTCGGGCTGGCGGCGATCTGGTTCGCCCTGGTGGCGTCGCTGTTCCTGTTCGCCTTCTTCCGCCATTTCGGACGCACCGATACCATCACCCCGGTAGCCGGCGTGCCGATGCCGGCCGGCTACCGGGCGCCCTACAGCCTTGCCCGCTTCCAGCTGCTGTGGTGGAGCGGAATCGTCACCTCCTCCTATGTCGGCATCCTGACCGTCACCGGGTCGATGGACACCGTCACCACCGGCACCATGGCGCTGATGGGAATCGTCGGCGGCACCTCCGTCCTCGCCGCCTTCCAGGACCGCAGGCCGAGCGACGACGACGACCGGCGCCGGCAGCATGCCGCCGCCTATCAGGCTGCCGCCGCGGCGACCCCGCCCGACCGGGCGGCGATGGCCGCCAGCCTGGACGAGATCTATCCGCCGTCGCAGGGGCTGCTGCCCGACCTGTTGAGCGATGCCGCCGGCTACAACATCCATCGGCTGCAGCTGCTGGCCTGGACCATGGTGCTGGGCATCACCTTCCTCTACGAGGTCACCCGCACGCTGGGCATGCCGGAGCTGTCGGCCAACCTGCTGGCCCTGACCGGCATCAGCAACGGCACCTATTTCGGCTTCAAGATGCAGGAACAGCAGGTGGCGACTCCAACAGGACCGGTGGCCTGACCGGACCCGGCCCGCAGGACGCAACCCGCCCAACCGTTTTTCCAGGTCGCGGCGGAGGGGGACGGCGCGCTATAACCCTTCCCCTCCCCTCAGTCTTCCGGCACACGAACGGTCCATGGCTCCTCCCGCACCCATCACGGCGCTCCAGGGCGTCACCGTCACCTTCGGCGGCGGCCCGCTGTTCGACGGCATCGACCTGTCGATCGCCCGCGGCGACCGCGCCTGCCTGGTCGGGCGCAACGGCTCCGGCAAGTCGACGCTGATGAAGGTGCTGGCCGGGTTGATCCATCCGGACGGCGGCACCGTCTTCGTCCAGCCGGGAGCCCGCATCGCCTATCTGCCACAGGAACCTGACTTCACCGGCTGCGCCACCGTCCACGATTATGTGGTGCAGGGCCTGCCCGCCGACGAGCAGGACGAAGCCCACCGGGTCGAGGCGGTGCTGGACCGTCTGCAGGTGGATGGCGGCCGAGATCCCCGCACCCTGTCGGGCGGCGAGTCGCGCCGTACCGCGCTGGCCCGCACGCTGGTCGGCAACCCAGACGTCATGCTGCTGGACGAGCCGACCAACCATCTCGACCTCCCCACCATCGAGTGGCTGGAGGGCGAGCTGCTGTCCTTCCGCGGCGGGCTGCTGCTGATCAGCCACGACCGCGCCTTCCTGAACCGGCTGGCCCGGCGCACGCTGTGGCTCGACCGCGGCACGGTGCGCGCGACCGACCGCGGCTTCTCCGACTTCGAGAGCTGGCAGGCCGAGGTGTTCGAGGCCGAGGAGGCCGCGGCCCACAAGCTGGACCGCAAGATCGAAAGCGAGATGAAGTGGCTGCGCGAGGGCATCTCGGCCCGGCGCACCCGCAACATGGGGCGCGTGCGCAACCTGCTGGACCTGCGCGGCGTGCGGGCCGAGCAGATCAAGGGCGGCCAGCAGGCCAAGCTCGCCATTGCCGAGGCCGAGCGCGGCGGCCGGCTGGTGATCGAGGCGACCGGGATCGCCAAGGGCTTCGACACCCCCGAGGGCCGCAAGACCATCGTGAGGAACTTCTCGACCCGCATCCTGCGCGGCGACCGGGTCGGGCTGATCGGGCCGAACGGCGCCGGCAAATCGACCCTGCTGAAGATGCTGACCGGACAGCTGGCGCCCGACGAGGGCACGGTGAAGCTGGGAACCAACCTCGACACCGCCTATTTCGACCAGCGGCGCGAGGGGCTGGATCCGGAGGACACCATCCGCAAGGTGCTGTGCCCCTTCGGCGGCGACGCGGTGATGGTCAACGGCCAGTCGCGCCACGTCGCCGGCTACATCAAGGACTTCCTGTTCGATACCCGGCAGCTCGACAGCCCGGTCAAGGCATTGTCGGGCGGCGAGCGCAACCGGCTGCTGCTGGCCCGCCTGTTCGCCAAGCCCAGCAACCTGATGATCCTCGACGAGCCGACCAACGACCTCGACATGGACACGCTGGACCTGCTGGAGGATGTGCTGGGCGACTACCAGGGCACGCTGCTGCTGGTCAGCCACGACCGCGACTTCCTCGACCGGCTGGTGACCGCCACCATCGCGCTGGAGGGCGACGGCACCGCCACCGAATATGCGGGCGGCTACTCCGACTATCTGGTGCAGCGCCCCGCCAAGGCGGCCCCCATCGCCACGGCCAAGCCGAAGGCCGCCGCCGCGGCTCCCGCCACGGCCGCCAAGCCGCGCGGCAAGCTGAGCTACAAGGACCAGCGCGAACTGGACGAGCTGCCGGCCCGCATGGACGGGCTGGGGGCCGAGATTGCCAAGCTGGAGAAGGCGATGTCCGATCCCGACCTGTTCGCCCGCGACCCCGCCAAGTTCCAGAAGACCGGCGAGCAGCTGCACGCCAAACAGGACGCCCTGGCCGCGGCGGAGGAGCGCTGGCTGGAGCTGGAGGCGATGCGCGAGGATCTGGAAGGCGGCCGGGGATGAGCCTCGCCCACACCCTCCAGGCACTCTTGGTGATGGCGTTGTGGGGGCTGAATTTCGTCGTCGCGAAATGGGCGCTGGCCGAATTCCCGCCGCTGTTCGTGATGTTCATCCGCTTCGCCCTGGTGGCGGCGCTGATCGTCCCCTTCTTCCGCATTCCCCGCGACAAGCTGTGGAAGATCGTGCTGCTCTCGGTGACGCTGGGCAGCATCCACTTCCCGATGATGTTCAGCGGCCTGAAGGGCATCGACGCCGCCACCGCCTCGCTGGCGGCGCAGGCGCAGGTGCCCTTCTCGTCCCTGCTGGCGGCGCTGGTGTTCAAGGACAGGTTGGGCTGGCGCCGCGGCGTCGGCATGGCCGCCGCCTTCGCCGGCGTGGCGGTGATCGCAGGCGAACCGCGGCTGGGCGAGTCGCTCCATTCGCTGCTGCTGATCCTGGCGGCCAGCATGGCCTTCGCCGTGGCCAGCGTGCAGATGAAGCTGATCGGATCGGTGAACGGCTTCGCCGTCAACGGCTGGATGGCGCTGTTCGCCATGCCGCAGCTGCTCGGCCTGTCGCTGCTGCTGGAACAGGGGCAGATGGCCGCGCTGGCCAACTCGACCTGGGTCGGTTGGGCCTCGATCGCCTACATGGCGGTCGGCGTCACCATCGTCGCCTACGGGCTGTGGTATCCGCTGCTGGGACGCTATGACGTCAACCAGACCATGCCGTATCTGCTGACCGTGCCGGTCTTCGGCGTCGCGTCCGGCGCCCTGCTGATGGACGACCCGCTGACGATCAACCTCGCCATCGGCGGGCTGTTGACGGTGGGCGGCGTGGCTGTGATCGTGAAGCGGCGCCCGCGCACCGTCAGCGAGACGGTCACCAACCCGACCTGATGTCGACATGAGCAGCTTCCGCCGGATCGACCGCCCTTCCCCCAACCATGGCCCGCGGGCCGCGGATGCGCGGGTCGAGCTGCTGATCCTGCATTACACCGGCATGCCCAGCGCCGCCCATGCGCTGGACCGGCTGTGCGACCCGGCGTCCCAGGTCAGCGCCCATTACACGGTGGACGAGGACGGCACCGTCTATGCCCATGTCCCGGAAGACCGCCGTGCCTGGCATGCCGGCCGGTCGAGCTGGCGCGGGGCCGGAGACGTCAACGGCCGTTCCATCGGCGTCGAGATCGTCAATCCCGGCCACGAGTTCGGCTATCGCCCCTTCCCGCCCGTCCAGATGGCGGCGGTCGCGGAGCTTTGCCGCGGCATCGTCGCGCGGCACGCCATCGCCCCCGCCGACGTGCTGGGCCACAGCGACGTCGCCCCGGACCGCAAGGAGGATCCGGGCGAACTGTTCGACTGGCCCGGCCTCGCCGCCCAGGGCGTTGGGATCTGGCCCACGCCGTCCCAGGCCGACGACGGTCCCGTTGCGGATGCGGATGTCGCCGCCCTGCTGGGGCGCTACGGCTACGATCCGGCCGGGCCGCGGGCGCTGCTGGCCTTCCAGCGCCATTTCCATCCCGGCACGCTGACCGGCGCCGCCGATGCCGGAACGGTGCGAAGCCTGCGCGCCCTGCTGCGGCTGACGGGGCGGTGACACCGGTCTTCCCGGCCAGCGCCGGGCGGGCCCGATTTCGCGCGGCACCCAGGATTTGGGATTTGCCCCCACGGCCGCTTCCCTATATGAACGACCGCGCCAGATGGCCGGATGGCCGCCTTCGGTTTCGACCGGGGGAGGAAAGTCCGGGCTCCACGGAAACACGGTGCCGGCTAACGGCCGGCGGGGGCGACCCTAGGGAAAGTGCCACAGAAAGCAAACCGCCGGGGCTTCGGCCCAGGTAAGGGTGAAAGGGTGCGGTAAGAGCGCACCGCGGACCCGGCAACGGGGACGGCACGGTAAACCCCACCGGGAGCAAGACCGAATAGGAGCGGCCCGGCCACCGTCCCCGCAACGGGACGGGCGTGGGCCAAGCGCGTTTCTGCGCCGCCGCTCGGGTTGGTCGCGCGAGGCGTCCGGGCAACCGGCGTCCCAGACGAATGGCCATCGCCCGATCCTTCGGGATCGGGATACAGAACCCGGCTTACAGGCCATCTGGCGCTTTTCCCCCTATCCCCTGCTCTTCCGTCCCGAAATTTGGCCCGGTCGGGCCGCATCCATCGACGGCCGTCCCATGGCGCCCCATGGGGATGCCCACCCATGCGCCCGCCCTCGACCCCGGAGGCCTGGATGGCCTGGGGATGGGACGGAATGGGCGTCATCCACAGCCCTGCGACGATATGGCCTGCCCCGCGCCACTCCCGCACCCGGCTCCCAGCCAGGCTTTTTAACGGTCATCCCCGAACCCTTCACGGTCCCGTCCACATTTTCCCCAGACTAATCCACAGCCGGTGGATAAGTGTGGGGCGCATTCCCATGCCATCCCATGATCGACCAGGCGTCCCCACCCAAGGACCTATGCCGTTCGCAGGGGTCGATTCGTACGCCCGAGAAACTATGGAACGCCTGCATTTTATTAAAGTGTCGGAACATTTGAGGAACGCGTGTGGATAACCTTATCCACATCGGCAGAGTCCAGCACAATACTGCGAAGATACTGAGAATTCGTACACCAACTTGCCCGGATGCCACAGCGTCACCCAAAAGTCTTGACACCCCCGTCTGAATACTCGGGGGAGCGTTGACGCCCATGCCGTCCCATGCTATCCCAAGAATGCCCATTTAAGGGGGGCTCTTGCCCATTTTGGTTAACACCTGGGGCGGGAGCCGAATGGGCCAAGCGGAGCTGGCGCGGGGCACCCGACCGCGCATGGCGGGGTCGGGGGATAACAGGGGGGACCACCGGGCCGATGGCCGTTTTCCTGTCCACATACGTCAATAAGGTTGACAGGAAAGGGCGTGTGTCCATCCCGGCACAGTTCCGGCAGTCGCTTGCCAAAAGCTCGGCGGCCAACACCGTCTATCTCTGGCCCTCGCTGAACCACCAGGCGCTGGAAGGCGCCGACCAGGACTATCTCGACGTCCTCTCCGAAAGCCTCGAATCCCCCGACCTCGATGCCGACGAGCGCGATATGATCGAGACCTTCATCTTCGGCAAGCTGATCCCCGTCTCCCTCGACGCCGAAGGCCGCATCGTCCTGCCCAGGGAACTGGCGGAGTTCGCCGGCATCGGCGAGGAGGCAGCCTTCATCGGCCGCCGCAAGACCTTCCAGATTTGGGAGCCCAACGCGTTGAAGGCCCACGAAGCCGCGCTGCGCGAGCAGGTCGTGCGCAAGGACATCTCGCTCAGCCAGATCGTGGCCAAGGCGTCGCGCGGCGCCGCCAGCCGGAGCGGGGAGGGCGCATGACAGCCGCCCCCGTCCATATCCCGGTGATGCTGGCCGAGGTGATCGCCGCGCTCGCCCCGCGCGACGGCGGCATCTATGTCGACGGCACCTTCGGTGCCGGCGGCTACAGCCGCGCCCTTCTCGAATCGGCCTCCTGCCGCGTCATCGGCATCGACCGCGACCCCGCGGCGATCGAGCGCGGCCGCGCCCTGGCCCAGGCATTTCCGGGCCGGCTGGAGGTGATCGAGGGCCGGTTCGGCGACATGGACCGGCTGGTCGCGGACCGGCTGCTGGCGGAGCATGGCGTCGCCAAGGTCGACGGCGTGGCGCTCGATGTCGGCGTCTCCTCCCCCCAGATCGACGAGCCGGAACGCGGCTTCTCCTTCCGCTTCGACGGTCCGCTCGACATGCGGATGGGACGGGATGGGCCGACCGCCGCCGACGTGGTCAACACCGCCGGCGAGGCCGAACTGGCCGACATCGTCTATCATCTGGGCGAGGAGCGGATGGCGCGGCGCGTCGCCCGGGCCATCGTCGCCGCCCGCCGCGACTCGCCGATCGAGCGCACGGCACGGCTGGCCGACATCGTCCGCTCGGTGGTGCCGAAGGGGAAGGGCGACGCGATCGACCCGGCCACCCGGACCTTCCAGGCCCTGCGCATCCATGTGAACGACGAGTTGGGCGAACTGCGGCGCGGCCTGTCCGCTGCCGAGTCGCTGCTGGCCCCCGGCGGGCGCCTGGCCGTCGTCTCCTTCCATTCGCTGGAGGACCGCGAGGTCAAGGCATTCCTGCGGGACCGCTCCTCGCCGCCCGCCTCCCCGTCCCGTCATACGCCCGTGACCGCGGTCGCGGCGCACCACTCATCCTTCCGCCTGCTCTCCCGGAAACCCGTGGACCCGAGCGACGCCGAAGCCCGCAACAACCCTCGCGCCCGGTCCGCCCGGCTGCGCGCGGCTGAACGTACCGAGGCGGCCGCGTTTCCGGCGCCCGGCAAGGAGGCAGCATGAAAGGCAAGACCTGGCTCTTCTGGGGAGGCCTGATCGCCGTCGCCGGCGGCGTGCTGTTCCAGACCAGCTACGACGTCCAGGATCTCGAGGAGAAGCTCGCCGGGCTGAACCGCAAGATCATCCAGGAACAGGAGTCCATCCAGGTCCTGAAGGCCGAGTGGAGCTATCTGAACGACCCGACCAAGCTGGAGCAGATGGCGCACGCCTATCTGGCGATGCAGCCGACCGAACCGCGCCAGTTCATGGCGATGGACGCGATCCCGATGCGGCCGGGCGATGCCGTCGTGCAGCCGCCCGCCGCCCTGCCCGGCGCGGCACCGCTGCCGCCGATGGTCCGCGCGCCTGGCAGCGGCGCGCCGCAGGTCGCCGTCGCCCGCGCACCCGCAGCCCTACCGGCCGCGGTTTCCGGCATCGTCCCGGTCAGCGCGCCGGCCGGCCTGCCGCGGCCGTTGCCGATGGACAAGGCGCTGGAACGCGCGCCGGTGGTGGTCCCCGCCGCCCTGCCCTCCTCCGGCGGCATTGCCGAACCGAGCCCCGTCAACCGGATCAAGCCGTCGGCGCTGGTGCCCGGCAACGCCCGCGCACCGGTCGAGAAGGCCCCGGAGAAGCCCGCCGCCGCCGGCAAGCTGGCGCCCGGCGCCCCGACCGCGCCCCGGCCGACCGAGCTGGCCGCGCGGCCGATGCCGCCGGCACCGGCCGCAGTCAAGACCGCCGCCGCCCAGCCGCAGCAGCCCTACCAGCCGAAGCCGACGGACAGCCTGGGCCTGCTGGTCGCCCGTCTGGGTGCCAACCGATGACCGGCTACGACCAGGGCGGCCAACCCGGCGGCGGGGTGCCGCACAGCCCCGGCAGCACCTATGTCCCGCCCCCGGCGCCGACGCCGAACCATCAGGCGCAGCATTCGGCATCCAAACCGCGGACATCGCTGGCCGTCGCGCTTGACCAGAGCCGCTACCGCCTGCTGGTGACGGCCGCCGTGGTCACCACCGTGTTCACCGCGATCAGCGTCAAGCTGGCGATGGCCACCCTGTTCGGCGGCGGCGGCGAGCCGCGCCAGCACGTCGCGCTCGAGGTGGACAACACCACCACGAACCGGGCCGACATCCTCGACCGCAACGGCAACCTGCTGGCGACCTCGCTGGTCACCCAATCGCTCTATGCCGACCCCAAGCTGGTGTCGCGCCCGGAAGAGGCCGCGCAGAAGCTGGCCGGCGTCCTGCCGGAACTGGATTACAAGGATCTGGTCGCCAAGCTGTCCGGCGACCGCCGCTTCGTCTGGCTGAAGCGCAACCTGACGCCGAAGCAGCAGGCCGCCGTCCACCGCCTGGGCATCCCCGGCGTCGCCTTCGAGCGCGAGGAGCGCCGCTTCTACCCGGCCGGTCCGCTGACCTCGCATGTGGTGGGATTCACCGGCATCGACAACAACGGCCTCGCCGGAATGGAGCAGGGCTTCAACAAGCGCCTGACCGAGAACCCCGGCACGCCGCTGCAATTGTCCATCGATCTCCGGTTGCAGCATGTCCTGAAGAAGGAACTGGCCGCCACGGTGCAGGAGTTCAGCGCCATCGGCGCCGCCGGCATCGTCTTCGACGTGCGCAACGGCGAAGTGCTGTCGATGGTCTCGCTGCCCGATTTCGATCCGCAGGATCCGACCGGCCTCGATCCCGACACGCTGTTCAACCGGGCGACGCTCGGCGTGTACGAGATGGGCTCCACCTTCAAGATCTTCAACTCGGCATTGGCGTTCGATACCGGCAAGATCCGCGCGTCGGATCTGTTCGACGCAGCGCATCCCGTGAAGATCGGCCGCTTCACCATCAACGACTATCACAGCCTGCACCGTGCCCTGACGGTGGCGGAGGTGTTCCAGCACTCCTCCAACCTCGGGTCGGTCCGCATGGTCCAGCAGGTGGGCATCGCGGCGCAGAAGGCCTTCATGACCAAGATGGGCTTCACCAAGCCCACCGGGCTGGAGTTGCCCGAAAGCGGCTGGCCGCTGGTGCCCAACCCGTGGCGCGAGGTCAACAGCTACACGATCTCCTTCGGCCACGGCATCTCGGTCAGCCCGATGCACACGGTGGCCGCAGCCGCCTCCGTCATCAATGGCGGCTTCTTCCACAAGCCGACGCTGCTGAAGCGCCAGCCCGACGCCGAGATTCCGACCGAACAGGTGGTGTCGCGCCAGACCTCCGACATGATGCGGCGCATGTTCCGCTTCGTCGTCGCCGACGGCACCGGCAAATCAGCCGAAGTGAAGGGCTATGTCGTCGGTGGCAAGACCGGCACCGCCGACAAGCAGAAGGGGCGCCACTACCAGAAGAACTCGCGCATGTCGTCCTTCCTGGGCGCCTTTCCAATGCAGGATCCGCGCTACGTCGTCTATGTGCTGGTCGACGAACCGAAGGCGACGGCCAAGACTTACGGCTACGCAACCGGCGGCTGGGTCGCCGCGCCGGCGGTCGGCCGCATCGTCAAGCAGATCGGCCCGTTGCTGAACGTGCCGACGGTGGACGAGAACGCGCCGGAGATCCTGAACTCCACCTACCTGAACGCCGCCGGCTCCACCAACTGGCAGCAGGCGCTGCCTCCCGTCACCGCCCCACCCCCGCCGAAGGGAAGCACCGTTGCGTCTTTCCCAACTCAGACCAAGCCCCGCTGATACCGGTCCGGCCGGCAGCGATCCCGACATCGCCGGGCTGACCGCCGACAGCCGCGCGGTCAGGCCCGGCTTTGTCTTTGCCGCCCTGCCGGGCGTGAAGACCGACGGGCGCGCCTTCATCGCCGACGCGCTGGCCAGGGGTGCCGTGGCGGTGCTGGCGCCCGAGGGCACGGTGCTGCCCGCCGACTCGGCTGCCACCAATTCCACTGCCGTCCTGCTGACCGATCCGCAGCCCCGCCTCGCCTTCGCCCGCATGGCCGCCGCCTTCCAAGGCGGGCGCCAGCCGAAGACCGTGGTGGCGGTGACCGGAACCAACGGCAAGACCTCCACCGTCCAGTTCGCCGCCCAGATCTGGACGCGCATGGGGGTGGCCGCCGGCAGCATGGGCACGCTGGGGCTCCTCGGCCCTGGCCTGAAGGGCTATGGCGGGATGACCACGCCCGACCCGGTGTCGCTGCACCGCGACCTCGCGGCGGCCAAGGAGGCTGGCATCGACCATCTGGCGATGGAGGCGTCGAGCCACGGGCTGGAGCAGTTCCGGCTCGACGGCGTGGCGGTCAGGGCGGCCGGCTTCACCAACCTGACGCTGGACCATCTGGACTATCACGGGACGATGGACGCCTATCGCGACGCGAAGGCGATGCTCTTCCAGCGTATACTACCGCCAGGATGCACCGCGGTCCTGAACGCGGACAGTGACGACTTCCACTTTTTTGCCGCAATTTGTAACGAACGTGGCCACCACGTCCTGTCCTATGGTCTCGCCGGCACCGGGCTGCGGGTGACGGGGGTGGAGGCATTGGCCCATGGCCAGCGGCTTTCCCTGTCCGTCCTCGGTCGCGAGGTGACGGTGGACCTGCCGCTGGCTGGGCGCTTCCAGGCCTGGAACGTGCTCTGCGCGCTGGGATTGGTCATCGGCTCCGGCGGCGACGTCGAGCAGGCCCTGGCCGCCCTTCCCACGCTGGAAGGCGTGCCGGGCCGGCTTCAGCATGTCGCGACCCACCCCAACGGGGCAGCGGTCTATGTCGATTTCGCCCACACGCCGGACGCGCTGGAAACGGTGCTGCTGGCACTGCGGTCGCACGCCTCGCGCCATCTGGTGACGGTGTTCGGCTGCGGCGGCGACCGCGACCGGACCAAGCGGCCGGTGATGGGAGCGCTGGCCGCCCGGCTGGCCGACCGCGCCATCGTCACCGACGACAACCCGCGCACCGAGAACCCCGCCTTCGTGCGGAGCGAGGTGCTGGCGGGGGCCGCCGGCGAACTGGCGGGCCGGCTGGAGGAGATCGGCGACCGGGCCGAGGCGATCCGCACCGCGGTGCGGCAGCTCCAGCCCGGCGACGTCCTGGTCATCGCCGGAAAGGGGCACGAGCAGGGACAAACGATCGGCACCGAGGTGCGTCCGTTCGACGACGCGGACGAGGCCCGGAAAGCCGTAGCGGAGGTTGGAGCATGAGCGACCACAGGCCGGTCACGCAGACTGCGGACAAGACGATCCTCCGGACCGCGGCGGGCGAAACGGCCCTCTGGACCGCAGCGGACGCGGCGGACGCCACCGGCGGGCGGACGTCCGGCCCGTCCGCCTGGGCCGCCACCGGTGTCACCATCGACAGCCGCAAGGTCGCGCCTGGCGACCTGTTCGTCGCCATCCGCGGCCCGAACTTCGACGGGCATGCCTTCGTCGGCGCGGCGCTCGCCGCCGGGGCCGCCGCGGCGATGGTCGACCATGTGCCGGACGGGCTGCCGGCCGACGCGCCGCTGCTGCTGGTGCCGGCCGACACGCTCCAGTCGATGGCCGCCCTGGGCGCCGCCGCGCGGGCACACTGCGGGGCGCGGTTCGTCGGCGTCACCGGCTCGGTCGGCAAGACCGGCACCAAGGAGACGCTGCGCCACGTCCTGTCGGCGCAAGGCCCGACCTATGCCACCGAAGGCAGCCTGAACAACCATTGGGGCGTGCCGCTGTCGCTGGCCCGCCTGCCGGCATCGAGCGCCTATGGCGTGTTCGAGCTTGGGATGAACCATGCCGGCGAACTCGGCCCGCTGTCCAGACAGGTCAGGCCGGACGTCGCCATCGTCACCACGGTCGAGGCCGCGCATCTGGAGTTCTTCTCGGGCGTCGAGGCCATCGCCGACGCCAAGGCCGAGATCTTCGAGGGGATGGGCCCCAACGGCGTCGCCGTGCTGAACCGCGACAACGGGCAGTTCGCCCGTCTGGCCGCGGCTGCCGCAAGCCATGGCCTGTCCCATATCTGGGGCTTCGGCAGCGACGACCGGGCCGACGCCCGCCTGCTCGACTGCTCGCTGCACGCGACTTGCAGCGCTGTGACCGCGGTCGTCCGCGGCGAGCGGCTGCAATATTGCCTATCGCTTCCCGGCAGACACTGGGTGATGAACAGCCTCGCCGTCCTGCTGGCGGTCAAGGCGCTGGGCGCCGACGTCGCCGCTGCCGCCCGGTCGCTGTCCAGCCTGCAGCCGGTCAAGGGCCGCGGGACCCGCAAGCGCATCCAGGCGCCCCAGGGCGCCTTCACCCTGATCGACGAAAGCTACAACGCCAGCCCGGCGGCGATGGCCGCGACGCTGGAGGTGCTGGGCAAGATCGATCCCGGCGCCGGCGGACGCCGCATCGCCGTGCTGGGCGACATGCGCGAACTCGGCGACCGGGCCGACGCCCTGCATGCCGCCCTGGCCGAACCGCTGCGCGCCGCCCAGGTCGATGCGGTCTATGCCTGCGGCCAGCACATGCGGGCGCTGTTCGACCGCCTGCCCGAGACGATGCGCGGTGCCTGGAGCGAGTCCAGCGTCGATTTGGCCCCCATCGTGACCGCATCGGTGAAGGGCGGCGACGTGGTGATGGTCAAGGGGTCGCTTGGCAGTCGCACAGGTCTGGTCGTCGATGCGCTCGCGGCACTCGACAGAGGCCGCGAAAGCGAGGACAAAGCCGCCTCCCGAATCACCAACCAGCCGCAGGCGGCCGCGCACTCCGCGCATGCACCGCGAGGCTGACGGACCCAAATGCTCTACAATCTCCTCTTCGGTCTGGCCGACGTCTTCACGCCGTTCAACCTGTTCCGGTACCTGACCTTCCGGACCGGCGGCGCCGTGATCACGTCGCTGGTCATCAGCTTCGTGTTCTTTCCGCGCCTGATCGCCTGGCTCAAGCACAAGCAGGGCGAGGGACAGCCCATCCGCGCCGACGGCCCGGAGTCCCACTTCAAGAAGAAGGGCACGCCCACCATGGGCGGCCTGATGATCCTGATCGCCATGACGGTCAGCACCCTGCTGTGGGCCGACCTGACCAACGCCTACATCTGGATCGTGCTGCTGGTCACCATCGGCTACGGCCTGATCGGCTTCGGCGACGATTATCTCAAGCTGACCAAGCGCAACACCAAGGGACTGTCCGGCCGCTTCCGCCTGGGCTGGGAGATCGCCATCGGTCTGGTCGCCTCGGCGCTGATCATGTGGGTGTCGGCACCGCCGCTGTCGGGCGGCGTGGCGGTTCCCTTCGTCAAGGATTTCCTGATCCAGCTGTCCTGGTTCTTCGTCCCCTTCGGCGCCTTCATCATGGTCGGCGCGTCGAACTCGGTGAACCTGACCGATGGGCTGGACGGGCTCGCCATCGTGCCGACGATGATCGCCGCCGGCTGCTTCGGCCTGATCTCCTACCTGTCGGGCAACGCGATCTTCGCCAACTACCTGCAAATCCACCATGTGCCGGGATCGGGCGAGCTGACGATCTTCTGCGGCGCGCTGGTCGGCGCCGGGCTGGGCTTCCTGTGGTACAACGCCCCGCCGGCCATGGTCTTCATGGGCGACACCGGGTCGCTGTCGCTGGGCGGCGCGCTGGGCGCCGTCAGCGTGGTGACCAAGCACGAAATCGTGCTCGCCATCATCGGCGGCCTGTTCGTGCTGGAGACGGTGTCGGTCATCGTGCAGGTCGCCTCCTTCAAGCTGACCGGCAAGCGGGTCTTCCGCATGGCGCCGCTGCACCATCATTTCGAGAAGAAGGGCTGGGCCGAACCGACGGTGGTGATCCGCTTCTGGATCATCGCGTCGATCCTGGCGCTGGTCGGCCTGTCCACGCTGAAGCTGCGCTGAGGGGGCCGACGATGATCGACCTGTTCTATATGCAGGAGCTGCCGGTGGCGGTGATGGGGCTGGGCAAGTCCGGCCTTGCCACCGCCCGGGCGCTGCGCGACAGCGGGGCCGAGGTGCGGGTGTGGGACGACAACCCGGCCTCGCGCGCCGCGGCGGAAGCCGAGGGCTTCGCCGTCGCCGATCTCGCCACCGCCGACCTGTCGGACCTGACCACCATCGTCTGGTCGCCCGGCATTCCCCACACCCACCCCAAGCCGCACCCGGTGGCCGAGCGCGCCCGCGCGCTGGGGATCGAGCTGGTCTGCGACATCGAGCTGCTGGGCCGGGCCGAGCGCGACTGCGCCTTCATCGGCATCACCGGCACCAACGGCAAATCGACCACCACGACGCTGATCGGCCACATCATGGCCGCGGCCGGCCGCCGGATCGCGGTGGGCGGCAACCTGGGCACGCCGGTGCTGAGCTTCGATCCGCTGGGATCGGGCGGGACCTGCATCCTGGAAATGTCGAGCTACCAGCTGGAGCTGACCCACTCCATCACATTCGACATCGCCGTCCTGCTGAACATCACCCCCGACCATCTCGCCCGGCATGGCGGGATGGATGGCTACGTCGCCGCCAAAAGGTTGATCTTCCACCGCCAGACCCGGCCGCGCACCGCGGTGATCGGCGTGGACGACGAGCATTGCCGGGCGATTCACGCCGATCTCGTCGCGGCCGGCGACCAGCGCATCTGGCCGGTCTCGGCGCAAGGGCCGGTGGCGGGCGGCGTCTATGCCGCCGAGGGCTGGCTGGTCGACGACACCGACGGCGCGGCCGTGCGCGTGGTGGAGCTGTCGACGCTGCCGACCCTGCTGGGCGCCCACAACTGGCAGAATGCCGCCGCGGCCTTCGCCGCCTGCAAGGCGGCCGGCCTGCCGGCACCGGCCATCGTCGCGGCGATGGCGAGTTTCCCCGGCCTCGCCCACCGGCAGCAGCTGGTCGGCAGCCTGGAGGGCGTGCGCTTCGTCAACGACAGCAAGGCGACCAATGCCGACGCGACCAAAAAGGCGCTCGCCACCTTCGACCCGATCTACTGGATCCTCGGCGGACAGGCCAAGGACACCGGGCTGAACGGTCTCGAGGGCTACGGGAGCCGCGTCCGCCACGCCTTCCTGATCGGCGAGGCGCAGGATCAATTCGCCGCATGGCTCGACGCGCAGGGCATTGCCTATACACGGTGCGGCACGCTGGACGTCGCCACCGCGAAGGCGGCCGGCATGGCGCTGGCGGAGCGGCTGGAGGGCGCCTGCGTGCTGTTGTCCCCAGCTTGCGCGTCGTGGGACCAGTTTGCCAATTTCGAGAAGCGCGGCGAAGCCTTCTCGGCCTATGTCGCGGGCATCATCGGCGCGCACGCGAACAGCGACGTCGGGACCAGCGGGGGCAGTGCATGATCACCTTCGACCGCACCGACCAATCGATCTTCGGCCGCTGGTGGTGGACGGTCGACCGCTGGCAGCTGGGCGCCGTCGCCCTGCTGATGTTCCTCGGCACGGTGCTGATCACCGCGGCCAGCCCGCCGGTGGCCGAACGCATCGGCATCCAGGACACCTTCTATTTCGTCGAACGCCACCTGATGATGCTGATCCCCGCGATCATCATCATGATCGGCGTCTCGCTGCTCAGCCCGCGCGGCGTGCGGCGGGTGGCGCTGGGCGTGTTCCTGCTGTCGGTCCTGCTGGTCTACGCCACGCTGGTGGTCGGCGTCGAGATCAAGGGCGCCCGGCGCTGGATCCATGTGCCCGGCCTGTCGATCCAGCCGTCCGAGTTCGTCAAGCCGGCCTTCGCGGTGGTGGCGGCGTGGCTGTTCTCGCTGTCGCGCACCAATCCGGGCTTCCCGGGCGCGCTGGTGTCGATCGTGCTCTACGGCGTCACCATGGCCGGCCTGATCCTGCAGCCCGACCTTGGCATGACCTTCGTCGTCTCCGCGGTGTGGTTCACCCAGTTCTTCCTGGCCGGGCTGAACCTCGTCCTGGTGATGGGGCTCGGCGGGCTGGGCGTGGTCGGGCTGATCGGAGCCTATTACACGCTGCCGCACGTCACCAGCCGCATCGACCGTTTCCTCGACCCCCATGCCGGCGACAACTATCAGGTCAACCGCTCGCTGGAGGCCTTCGCCAACGGCGGGCTGATGGGCACCGGTCCCGGCCAGGGCACGGTGAAGTTCTACCTGCCCGACAGCCATGCCGATTTCATCTTCGCGGTCGCCGGGGAAGAGCTGGGCCTGATCTTCTGCCTTGGGTTGGTGGTGCTGTTCGCCTTCGTCGTGTTGCGCGGGTTCGCACGGGTCTTCAACGACAACAATTACTTCGTCCTGCTGGCGGCCGCCGGCCTGCTGATCCAGTTCGGGCTTCAGGCGGCGATCAACATGGGATCCTCCTTGCATCTCATGCCGACGAAGGGCATGACCCTGCCTTTCATTTCCTACGGCGGCTCCTCGCTGCTGGCACTCGGCTTCGGTATGGGCATGGTTCTGGCTTTGACACGCAAGCGCTTCGGCCCGCTGGAATGAGGAGGCCGACGGACTTGGATCCCACCGCGCACAAGGTGATCGTGCTGGCCGCGGGCGGCACCGGCGGGCACATGTTCCCGGCCGAGGCGCTGGCCCGCGAGCTGCTGGCCCGCGGCCGTGCCGTGACGTTGGTCACCGACAAGCGCGGCCAAGCCTTCGGCGACACCCTGCCGGAGGTGCCGGTGCACCGCATCCGCGCGGCCTCCCCCGGGGCCGGCCTGATCGGCAAGCTGAAGGCCGCGCTGCAGATGGGGCTCGGCCTGCTGGAGGCGCGTTCGCTGATGCGCCAGCTCGACCCCGCCGCCGTGGTCGGCTTCGGCGGCTACCCGTCCGTGCCCACCGTCTATGCCGCGATCCAGTCGCGCGTGCCGGCCCTGCTGCACGAACAGAACGCCGTGCTTGGCCGCGCCAACCGGATGCTGATCGCCGGTGCCCGGCGGCTGGCCGTCGCCTTCCCCGGCATCGAGAAGCTGGGCGAGGAGCAGCGCGCCAAGATCGTCCGCACCGGCAACCCGGTGCGTCCGGCGGTGTCCGCCCGCCGCCTCGCCGCCTATGCGGCACCCGAAGCGAACGGCCCGGTCCGGCTGCTGGTGATGGGCGGCAGCCAGGGCGCGCGCGTCTTCTCCGAGATCGTCCCGGCCGCCCTCGCCCTGCTGCCGGAGGAGTTGCGCGCCCGCATCCATCTGGCGCAGCAGTGCCGGCCGGAAGACCTGGAGGCCGCCCGCGACGCGCTGGAGCCGCTGGGCCTCGCGCGGCTGGAGTTGCAGACCTTCTTCCGCGACGTGCCGGACCGGCTTGCCACCTGCCACCTCGCCATCACCCGCGCCGGCGCCTCGACCATCGCCGAGTTGACCTGCATCGGCCGCCCGGCGATCCTGGTGCCCTACCCCTTCGCCACCGACGACCATCAGGCCGCCAACGCCCGCCATCTGGCGGAGGCCGGCGCCGCCTGGCCGATCCCGCAGCCTGCCTTCACCGCGCAGGCCCTGGCCGACCGGCTGGCCGGGCTGCTGGCCGATCCGCAGGCTCTGGCCGACGCCGCCCGCGCCGCCCACGGCTGGGGCACCGCCGACGCCGCCACCGCGCTGGCCGACGCCGTCCTGGCGATGCTGGGAGCCGGCGGCAGCGCCGCCAACAGCACGGGTGTTCATGGCGCCGGCGTGAGCCGGGCCGATCACGACCAGACCCACGACCAATCCCACGCCCGGCCGTCCGCCGCCGGGTCCAGCGCCAAGGGGGCCGCAGAATGATCAAGACCATGCGGAATCTCACCCGGCGGACACCGCGTCCCCTGCAGGACTGGCCGGCGGACATGACGCGGACCGAGGGCGGCTGGTACAACCGTCCGGGCTGTCCGCTGGTTCCGCGCTTCCTTGCCGAAAGCGGCTTCCTGCGCGACCGCCTGTCGATGATCCACGGATCGCAACCCCTTCCCCCCGACCTCTCCGACGGGGCGGTCGACGCCACCCTTCGCCTGATGCTTCGCCGCGGAAAGTAAGCCTGACATGCGCGCCCTCCCCCTCTCGATCGGCACCATCCACTTCGTCGGCATCGGCGGCATCGGCATGAGCGGCATCGCCGAGGTGCTGCGGAACCTGGGCTATACCGTCCAGGGCTCCGACCTCGCCGAGAACGCCAACGTCAAGCGCCTGCGCGAGCTGGGCATCAAGGTGTTCGTCGGCCACCGCGGCGAGAACATCGCCGGGGCCGCCGTGGTCGTCGTCTCCTCCGCCGTCAAGCGCGACAACCCGGAGGTGGTGGCCGCCCGCGCAGCATTGGTGCCGGTGGTCCGCCGCGCCGAGATGCTGGGCGAGCTGATGCGGCTGAAATGGGCGATCGCCATCGGCGGCACCCACGGGAAGACCACGACGACCTCGATGGTCGGCCACATGCTGGAGCACGCGAACCTCGACCCGACCGTCATCAACGGCGGCATCATCAACGCCTACGGCTCCAACACCCGGCTCGGCACCGGCGACTGGATGGTGGTCGAGGCGGACGAGAGCGACGGCACCTTCGTCAAGCTGCCGGCCTGCATCGCCGTCGTCACCAACATGGATCCGGAGCATCTGGACTTCTACGGCACCTTCGACAACGCCCGGGCCGCCTTCGACAGCTTCGTCCAGAACATTCCCTTCTACGGCTTCGCCGCGCTCTGCATCGACCACCCCGAAGTGCAGGCGATGATCCCGCGCGTGTCCGACCGCCGCATCGTCACCTACGGCTTCTCGCCGCAGGCCGACATCCGGGCGGTCAACGTCGAGCTGGGGCCCGACGGCGCCAAGTACGACGTGCTGATCTACGACCGCCACACCGGCGAGAGCCGCGCCATCGCCGGCGTGCGCCTGCCGATGTACGGGCCGCACAACGTCCAGAACTCCCTCGCCTGCTTCGCCGTCGGCAACGAGATGGGGCTGCCCGACGTGGTGATGCGCGACAGCATGGCCAAGTTCCAGGGCGTGAAGCGCCGCTTCACCAAGACCGGCGAGACCAACGGCATCACCGTGATCGACGATTACGGCCACCATCCGGTGGAGATCGCCGCCGTGCTGAAGGCCGCCCGCACCGCCGGCACCGGCCGCACCATCGCGGTGGTCCAGCCGCACCGCTACTCGCGCCTCGCCGCCCTGTTCGAGGAATTCTGCACCTGCTTCAACGACGCCGATGCCGTGATCGTCGCCGACGTCTATGCCGCAGGTGAGGCACCGATCGAGGGCGTCAGCCGCGACAGCCTGGTCGAGGGCCTGCGCATGCACGGCCACCGCCATGTCGTGGCCCTCCACACCCCGCAGGAGCTGGCCCAGGTGGTGCGCGAGATGGCCAAGACCGGCGACTTCGTCGTCTGCCTGGGCGCCGGCAACATCACCCAATGGGCCAATGCCCTGCCGGGCGAGTTGTCCGCCCTCTATGGCGCGGCGCGATGAAGGCGGCCCCGCGCATGAACGCCCCAGACGGCCATCTGATCGGACGGATGCCCGCGGTGCGCGGCCGGCTGACCGCCGACGCCCCGCTGGCGTCGGTGACATGGTTCCGCGTCGGCGGCCCGGCCGAGGTGATGTTCCGCCCGGCCGACGCCGACGATCTGGCTGGGTTCCTGGCCGCTCTGCCGGCCGAGGTGCCGGTGACGGTGATCGGCGTCGCCTCCAACCTGCTGGTGCGGGACGGCGGCGTGCCGGGCGTCACCATCCGGCTCGGCCGCGGCTTCACCGATATCGTGGCGGATGGGACCGGGGACGGCATGACGCTGACGGCGGGAGCCGCGGCGCTCGACCTCAACGTCGCCATGGTCGCCCGCGACGCCGGGATCGGAGGGCTGGAGTTCCTGTCGGGCATCCCCGGCACCGTCGGCGGCGCGCTGCGCATGAACGGAGGCGCCTATGGCCGCGAGCTGGCCGACGTGCTGGTCTCCGCCACTGCGGTGGCGCGCGACGGCCGGCGGCTGGAGTTCAGCCATGCCGGCATGGGCTTCACCTACCGCCACAGCGGCGCCCCGGAGGATTGCATCTTCACCGGCGCCATCCTGCGCGGCGAACCCGGCAACCCGCTGGAGATCGCGCGACGCATGGCGGAGATATCCTCCAAGCGCGCCGACAGCCAGCCGGTCCGCTCGCGCACCGGCGGTTCGACCTTCAAGAATCCCGACGGACACAAAGCCTGGGAACTGATCGACAAGGCCGGTTGCCGCGGCCTGTCCATCGGCGACGCCCAGGTGTCGGAAATGCACTGCAACTTCCTGATCAACAACGGCACTGCCACCGCCGCCCAGCTGGAAGCGCTGGGCGAGGAGGTCCGCCGCCGCGTGTTCGAGACCAGCGGCGTCACGCTGGAATGGGAAATCAAGCGCATCGGCGTCCTGGCCGCCGAAGAAAGCACCGCCCAATGACCGAAGCCCTGCTGCACGCCCACAAGAAGCATGTCGCCGTCCTGATGGGCGGCTGGTCGGCCGAGCGCGAGGTGTCGCTGGTCAGCGGGGCCGGCGTCGCCAAGGCCCTGGAAGAGGAAGGCTACCGCGTCACCGCCATCGACGTGCAGCGCGACCTAGGCGGGCTGATGCAGGCGCTGACCCACCCGCGCCCCGACGTGGTGTTCAACGCCCTGCACGGGCGCGGCGGCGAGGACGGGACGATCCAGGGCATCCTGGAGTTCCTGGGCTTGCCCTACACCCATTCCGGCGTCCAGGCATCGGCCATCGCCATGGACAAGGCGATGACCAAGCGGGTGCTGGAGACGGCCGGCGTGCGCTCCCCCAAAGGCATGGTTCTGTCCCGTGGGGAGATCACCGGCGGTACCCACCCCATGCCGGCGCCCTATATCGTCAAGCCTGTGGACGAAGGCTCGACCGTTGGCGTAACCCTGGTCCGCGAAGGGCAGAACAGCCCGGTCGGCGATGCGTGGACCTTCGGGGAACGCGCGCTGGTCGAAGAGTTCATTCCTGGTCGTGAGCTGACCGTGGGTGTCATGGGTGACCGCGCACTGGCGGTGACCGAGATCGCCTTCCAGGCACAGGTCTACGACTATACCGCGAAATACAGTGCCGGCCATGCCGTCCACACCATCCCCGCCGCGATCCCCGAGGTCGTTGCGGAGGAGGCGAAACGGCTGGCGGTGCTGGCGCACCACACCCTGGGCTGCCGGGGCGTGTCGCGCAGCGACTTCCGCTGGGACGACAGCCGGCCGGGAACCGACGGTCTGTATTTCCTGGAGATCAACAACCAGCCGGGGATGACGCCCCTGTCGCTGGTGCCCGAACAGGCCGCGCATGTGGGGATCACCTACGGCGCGCTGGTCGGCTGGCTGGTGGAGAATGCCGCATGTCAGCTCGCCTGATGGCCAACCCGGACTTCCGCGCCGCCGCCGCCGGCGCGCGGGCCCGGGACGAGATGCCGACCCCGCCGCGCGCCATGGCCGCGTCGGCGGAGAAAGGCAAGCGGCGACGCGCCTGGCCGCGCTGGACCCGCTCGGCCGTCAAGACGGCGCTGGTCCTGACGCCGGTGCTGGCGCTGACCGCTGCGGCCGGATCGACCTGGAAGCGCGGCAACCTGGTCGACACGCTGGATGCGGTGCGGGACAGCGTCATCCAGACCACCGGCGACATGGGCTTCCGCCTGTCGGAAATCCTGGTGGTCGGCCGCAGCGAAACCGAGCGCGACGCCGTGCTCGACGCGCTGGGCGTGCGCCGGGGCGAACCGATCCTGTCGATCGACCTCGCCGAGGCCAAGCAGCGGCTGGAGGAACTGCCCTGGGTGTCGTCGGCCTCCATCGAGCGGCGGCTGCCCGGCTTCCTCTACATCCGCCTGTCGGAACGCCAGCCGATGGCGATCTGGCAGCACGAGCGGCAGTTCACCGTCATCGACCGCGCCGGCCGGCCGCTGGCCGATGCGGCGGAGCTGGCGCGCCGCGGCAACCAGCGCATCGAAACCCTGCCCCAGGTGATCGGCGCCAACGCGCCGCAGCAGGTCCACACCCTGCTGTCGGCGCTGGACAACGCCCCCACCATCGCCCCGCTGCTGTCGTCGGCCAGCTGGATCAGCGACCGCCGCTGGAACCTGCAGCTGAGCAACGGCGTGACGGTGAAGCTGCCGGAAGGCACGACCGAAATGCGCCGGGCCCTGCGCCAGCTGGAGCAGATGCACACGGCCAGCCATGTGCTCGACCGCGACATCGTCGCCATCGACCTGCGCCAGCCCGACCGCGCGGCGATCCAGACCTCGGCCACCGCCCAGCTTCCGGGCTGGGAAGACGACACCAAGAAGAAGAACGGCAAGAAATCGTGAGCCGGCCGGCGGCGGGTGCTTGTGGGGAAGTACCGATTGCCGTGTGAAGACAGGAGTGAGGAAAGACTTGGGGGGCATGTTCGGTATGGGATTTAACGGCGCCAAGAAGCCGAAGCGGCCAGCACGTGGCGGAATCGTCACGGCGCTGGACGTCGGCTCGACGAAGGTGTGCTGCGTCATCGCGCGGATGGACGAGCCCGGCTCGCTCCGCGTGATCGGCGTCGGCCACCAGATCGCCACGGGCATCCGCGCCGGAACCATCATCGACATGGAAGCGGCGGAGACCTCGATCGGCGCCGCCGTGCATGCGGCCGAGCAGATGGCCGGCGAGACGGTGCACGACGTGGTGGTCAACCTGTCGATGGGCCATCCGCGCTCGCACGCCTTCACCGCCAGCGTCCCCGTGTCCGGCCAGGAGGTGACGGAGGGCGACATCCGCCGCGCCATGGCCCATGCCCGCACCCTCCAGGCCGGCCCCGACCAGGCGCTGATCCACACCATTCCCCTGGGCTTCACCCTGGACGGCAGCCGCGGCATCCGCGATCCCAAGGGGATGAGCGGGCATGCGCTGGGCGCCCAGCTGCATGTCGTGACCGCAGCGGCCGGCGCCATCCGCACGCTGCACGCCTGCATCGCCCGCTGCCACCTGAACATCGAGTCCATCGTGGTCAGCCCCTTCGCCTCCGGCCTCGCCTGCCTGGTCGAGGACGAGATGGAGATGGGCGCCGCCTGCGTCGACATCGGCGGCGGCGGCACCACCATCTCGATCTTCGCCGAAGGCAACCTGATATGGACCGGCTTCGTGCCGCTCGGCGGGCGGCACGTCACCAACGACATCGCCCATGGCCTGACCACGCCGCTGGTCCATGCCGAACGGCTGAAGGTGCTGTCCGGCAGCGCCCGGGTGAACCCGGCCGACGAGCGCGAGATGATCGAGGTGCCGCAGATCGGCGAGGACGAGCGCAGCGGCAGCGGCACCGCCAGCCATCCGCGCTCCTTCCTGGTCAGCATCATCCAGGCCAGGATGGAGGAAATCTTCGAGGAGGTGCGCAGCGCCATCGAGCAGTCGGGCCATTCCCGGCTGGTCGGCCGCCGCGTCGTGCTGACCGGCGGCGCCAGCCAGCTGCCCAACACGCGCGACCTCGCCTCGCCGATCCTGGACAAACAGGTCCGCATCGCCCGTCCGACCCGGATCGCCGGCCTCGAGGAGGCGCATGGCGGTCCGGCCTTCGCGACGGTCGCGGGCCTGCTTCTGCACGCCGTCCGCAACCCGACGGAGCTGATGGTGACCGGCCAGGAGGCGGTCGCATCCAGCGGGCTCCTGGGCCGCGTCGGCCTGTGGCTGCGGGAGAATCTCTGATGAGTCTCCCCGTGGCGATCCACCGATTCCCGATCGGACAGACACCGGACACAACCGGGCGCCGGTCGCGGCATATCAAACATCAAACCCAACGAAAACAGGTTGTGGAGGCCTGAATACGATGATCAACGTGACAATTCCCCAAATCGAGCCCGAGCTGAAGCCGCGCATCACAGTCTTCGGCGTCGGCGGCGCCGGCGGCAACGCTGTCAACAACATGATCAAGTCGAACCTGGAAGGCGTGGACTTCGTCGTCGGCAACACCGACGCGCAGGCGCTGAAGGGTTCCTTGTGCGAAAAGCGCATCCAGCTCGGCACCGGCACCACCCGCGGCCTCGGCGCCGGCTCCAAGCCGGATGTCGGCCGCGCCTCGGCCGAGGAGCAGATCGACGAGATCGTCCAGTATCTCGAAGGCTCCAACATGGTGTTCATCACCGCCGGCATGGGCGGCGGCACCGGCACCGGTGCGGCACCGGTCATCGCGCGCGCGGCCCGCGAGCGCGGCATCCTGACCGTCGGCGTCGTCACCAAGCCCTTCCATTTCGAGGGCGGCCACCGCATGCGGCTGGCCGAGGGCGGCATCGCCGAGCTGCAGCAGTATGTCGACACCCTGATCATCATCCCGAACCAGAACCTGTTCCGCATCGCCAACGAGAAGACGACCTTCGCGGACGCCTTCAAGATGGCCGACGACGTCCTGCATTCGGGCGTGCGCGGCGTCACCGACCTGATGGTGATGCCCGGCCTGATCAACCTGGATTTCGCCGACATACGGTCCGTCATGACCGAGATGGGCAAGGCGATGATGGGCACCGGCGAAGCCAACGGCGAGCGCCGCGCCATCGAGGCCGCCGAGGCCGCCATCTCCAACCCGCTGCTGGACGACGTGTCGATGAAGGGTGCCCGCGGCGTCCTGATCAACATCACCGGCGGCTATGACATGACCCTGTTCGAGGTCGACGAGGCGGCCAACCGCGTCCGCGACGAGGTCGATCCCGACGCCAACATCATCTTCGGCTCGACCTTCGACAGCTCGCTGGACGGGGTGATGCGCGTCTCGGTCGTCGCCACCGGCATCGATGCCGCGGCGATGGCCAACCCGCGCACCCTCCACCCGGTCAACCTGTCGCTGATCGGCGGCGACCGCGCCAAGAAGCCGGCGGCTCCCGGCAACCTGACCGGCGCCCCTGCCGCCGCCCCGGCCTCGGCGATCCCCAGCGCCGCGGCCGGCCTGCGCACCCCGCAGCCGGTGACCGCCGGCGCCGCCGCGATCCAGCATGACCCGGCGCACGCCGCTGCCCAGCACAACGCCGCCCAGCATGCCGCCGCCGAAGCCCAGAAACCGGCCGCCGGCCCGCTGCTGCACGGTGAGAACCAGGGCGGCCACTTCTTCGCGCCGAAGCCCGCCGACGCCGGCCCGCGCCAGCCGATGACCGTCGGTGCCGCCCCGATGACGGCCCCGCAGCAGCAGCCGATGCCGCAGCAGCAGGCCCCGGTGCAGCCGCAGGCCCCGCTGGCCGCCCCGCAGCACCAGCATGCCCCGCAGCACCAGCCGCAGCACCAGCCCCAACATCATCAGCCGCAGCATCCGGGCGGCCTGTCGGTCGGCCCGGCTCCGGCGCCCGCGCCGGAACCGGCCCCGGCCCGCAAGGGAAATTTCCTGTTCGGTCTGGTCACCGGTCTCGGCCGCAAGTCAGAGCCGGTGCCGCCGCAGGCCCCGCAACCCGCCCCCCAGACCTACCAGCATGCCCCGCAGCACCAGCCGGCGCCGCAGCAGGCCTATCAGCCGGCACCGCAAGGCTACCCGCAGCAGCAGCCTGCCTATCCGCAACAGGCGCCGCAGGGGTACCAGCAGGCGCCGCAGGGCTATCCCGCCGCCCCGCAGCAGCCGCAACAGCAGCCGCAGCAGGCCCCGGCCGTCCAGCAGAGCTACCCGGCCGCGCCGCAACAGATGGCTCCCGCACCGCGGGCCGATGCCAAGCCGGGTGAGCAGGAGGAACTGGATATTCCGGCCTTCCTGCGCCGGCAGGCCAACTGAGGAGCGACCGATCCTGACCGCCGCCACGGTGTGGCGGTCGACCCATCCCGGCGAAAGCCGGAGATAACCGCCGTCGCCGCAGCCTCCCAATCGCGGCGACGGCGGCTCCACAACCTGACCGGACCTTCGGAACCCCGGGACACCCTCCGTGTCTCCGGGGCTTTTTTGTTGCCGGGTCAAAATGGATGTACAGCGGATTATTTGGATTTCCCGCCTCTTTTGCCCTGCAACAAACGGTAACAATGAGTGATTTGCCGATTTCTAATCTCCGGTGTTACCTATCAGCATGGTCGAAAGCGAAAACTGCCGACGCGATGATCTTCCAAGGTCATCCGGCAAGGCATCGCCTAGAACCATTTCGTTCAGACCAAGATGGAAAAGACATCGTGGCCAACAATCGCAGCAACGCGGATGGCATGTTCCAGCAGACCTTGAAGAAGGCGGTCACCATCGCCGGCGTCGGGCTGCATTCGGGCGTCATCGTCACGCTGACGATTTCGCCGGCCGATGCGAATTCCGGCATCACCTTCATCCGCACCGACCGCCAGGGTGCCGCTGCCGTCATCCCGGCGCGCTGGGATACGGTGGTCGACACGCGGCTGTGCACCGTGATCGGCAACGAGCACGGCACCACCGTCGGCACGATCGAGCACCTGATGTCGGCGCTGGCCGGCTGCGGCATCGACAACGCCATTGTGTCGCTGGACGGCATCGAGGTGCCGATCATGGACGGCAGCGCCGCTCCCTTCGTCGCGGCCATCGAGCAGGCCGGCGTCGCTGTTCAGAAGGCTCCGCGGCGGATCATCCGCATCCTGAAGCCGGTCGCCATCGGCGATGGCGTCAAGAGCGCGTCCTTCACGCCGGATGACGCCACGACCTACAGCTTCGAGATCGATTTCGACAGCGCCGCCATCTCCCGCCAGTCCCGCGCGGTTGAGATGGATGCCGACAGCTTCAAGGACGAGATCAGCCGCGCCCGCACCTTCGGTTTCCTGCACGAGGTCGAGGGGCTGCGCAAGATGGGCCTCGCCCGTGGCGGCTCGCTGGACAATGCGGTGGTCATCTCCGGCGACACGGTGATGAATGCCGAGGGCCTGCGCTTCAGCGACGAGTTCGTGCGCCACAAGATCCTCGACGCCGTCGGCGACCTGTATCTGGCCGGTGCCCCGATCGTCGGGCATTTCCACGGCGTGCGGTCCGGCCATGCCCTGAACAACCAGTTGCTGCGCGCCCTGTTCGCCGACCGCAGCGCCTGGCGGTACGAGACGACGATGGCGCTGCCGTCCGTCCACCGCCATCTGGAGCAGCTCGCGGTCGCCTGATCGGCACACACCATCGCCTCCATGCCCCTGCCCTGCCCTGCCCTCCCCTTCCGGGGAGGGTTTTTTCTTTGCGCCCCCCCTCCCCTCTCGCGGGTCGCTGCGTCCTCCAAAAGAAAAGCGCCCTCCCCTTTCGGGTCGGGCGCTCTGGGAAAATGCGCACGCAGGATGCGCGATATGTAGAATTTCCAATTATTTCAGTATTTTAGGTTATTTTCTTCAGACAGCGCATTCACAAGGTCAGCAAGCCCCCTACTCCGCAATGGCAAGTTCCGCTTCGCTGTCGGCATATTCGCCGAAGCGGGTGTCCTCCCGCAGGATATGCTTGCCGAGCCAATCGGAGCAGAACAGGAACACCTCCTCTCCGGAAATCCCGCCGCGGTTGGTGCGGAACTCGCGAAGATAGCTTTCGACCTGGCTGGTCAGCTTGTCGTGCAAGGCCTTGTGCGCCGCGAAGGTCGGGTAGTTCAGCCGCTGCATCTCCGCCTCTTCCTCGGCGAAGTGATGGCGGGTGTAGACGATCAGTTCATCCAGGATGGCTTCGATCAGGGCGGGATCCCGACGACCGGCTTCGTCATACAGCTTGTTGACGATGGCGATCAGGACACGATGATCCTCGTCCAACGCGTCGTTCCCGACGCTCATCCAGCGCGACCACTGAATAGGCTCCATGGCGTTTCCTTTCTCCCCCGTTGTTGACCCCGCGTCCGGGTGCCGGGCGGAGGGGTGCGGGCATTTTCGGCCCGTCGTTGTCTCCCCCCTATGGCACCGTCCTCCTCGCGAAGGCCGGGCCGCCCGCCTGACATCGATCCGGAGCGTGCAATCGCTTGTCTCGAGTATCAGTCTTTTCTGATCTCACTCCCCGCCGCCCCTGCCGTCAATCTGTGCGGACGGGGATGCGACATTTTGGCAAGCCCCGTGCCGGACAGGACTCAACCGCCGATCTTGGCAAGCCAGTCCTCTTCGGTCAGAATCTCGACCCCCAGCTCCTTGGCCTTGGCCGCCTTGCTGCCGGCGTCGGCACCGGCGACGAGATAGTCGGTCTTGCCCGACACCGACCCGGCAACCTTGGCGCCGAGGGATTCGGCGCGTGCCTTCGCCTCCGACCGCGTCATCTTCTCCAGCGTGCCGGTGAAGACCACGGTCTTGCCGGCGATCGGGGAATTGCCAGCCTTCGGCGCCTCCGCCGCCAGCACGGTCAGCCGTTCGGCCAGACCGCGGACGACGGCGAGATTGCGGTCTTCGGCGAAGAAGCCGGCCAGTTCCTCCGCCGCCACCTCGCCGACATCCGGCGTCGCGGCCAGATCGAGCCAGGCACGGCCGGGTGCCTGCGCCACCGCCCGCTCCATCGCCGCCCGCCAGTCGGCAAGAGTGCCGTAGCGGGTGGCCAGCGCCTGGGCGGCGCGCGTGTTCAGCCGCTTGATGCCGAGCGAGCCGATGACGGTTTCCAGCCGCAGTGCGTCGTTGCCGGCATAGAAGTCCAGCTTGGACGCGCTCTCCGGATCGGCGAACCAGGCGAGGATGGTGTCGGCGGTGACCGGGCCGACACCGTTCAGTTCATGCAGCTCGCGCCATTCCTGCCCCGGCATCGCCTGCCCTGCCGCCAGCATGGCCTCGATCCAGCCGTCCATCGTCTTGTAATGACGGGCCAGCGATTTGGCCGTCACCTCGCCGACATGGCGGATGCCGAGTGCGAAGATCACCCGGTGCAGCTCGATGCCGGCGCGGCGCTGATCGATCGCCTTGAACAGGTTCTCGACCGACTTCTCCTTCCAGCCCGGCCGGCCGATCAGCTCGACCCGGCCCTTCAGCGTGAAGATGTCGACCGGCGACTTGATGAAGCCCTCGTCCCAGAACTCCTCGATGATCTTCTCGCCCAGCCCTTCGATGTCGAAGGCGTTGCGCGACACGAAATGGCGCAGCCGCTCCTTCGCCTGGGCGGCGCAGATCAGGCCGCCGGTGCAGCGGCGCACCACCTCGCCGGCCTCGCGGATGGCGAGGCTGCCGCAAACCGGGCAGGTCTCCACCGGGACATAGGGCACCGAGTCGGCGGGGCGCTGGGACAGCACCACCTCCACCACCTGGGGGATGACGTCGCCGGCCCGCTGCACCACCACGAGATCGCCGACGCGGATGTCCTTGCGGGCGATCTCGTCCTCGTTGTGCAGGGTGGCGCGGCTGACCACGACGCCGCCGACGGTGATGTCCTCCAACTCGGCGACCGGGGTGAGGGCGCCGGTGCGGCCGACCTGGATGGTGATCGCCTTCAGCCGGGTCTGTGCCTGTTCCGCCGGGAACTTGTGGGCGATGGCCCAGCGCGGCGCCCGGCTGACGAAGCCGAGCCGCTGCTGCATCTCCAGGCTGTCGACCTTGTAGACGACGCCGTCGATGTCGAAGGGCAGGCCAGCACGCCGCCGGCCGATGCCCTCGTAATAGGCCAGCAGCTTGTCCTTGCCGTCGCACAGTTCGGCCGGACGGTTCAACTGGAAGCCCCAGCCCTTCAGCCGTTCACGGACGCCCCACTGGGTCTCGGCGATCGGCTCGGACACCTCGCCCAGCGCGTAGCCGAAGAAGCAGAGCGGCCGGCCGGCGGTGATGGCGGGGTCGAGCTGGCGCAAGCTGCCGGCGGCAGCGTTGCGCGGGTTGGCGAACAGCGGCTCCTCCCGCTCGGCGCGGGCGGCGTTCATCGCCAGGAAGTCATCGCGGTTCATATAGACCTCGCCGCGGACCTCCAGAACATCGGGGACCGGGGCAGGCAGGCGATGCGGCACATCGCGGATGGTGCGGACGTTGGCGGTGACGTTCTCGCCCTCCGCCCCGTCGCCGCGGGTGGCGGCGAGCACCAGTTCGCCCCGCTCGTAACGCAGCGAGCAGGACAGCCCGTCGATCTTGGGCTCCGCCACGAAGGTCAGCGGGGCATCGTCGGACAGGCCGAGGAAGCGGCGGACACGGGCATCGAACTCGGCCACGTCGTCGGGCGCGAAGGCGTTGCCCAGCGACAGCATCGGCACCGCGTGGCGCACCTTGCCGAACCCGGCGGCCGGGGCGGCGCCGACGCGGAGGCTGGGCGAATCGGCACGGCGCAGCTCGGGAAAGCGCGCCTCTATCGCGAGGTTGCGGCGGACCAGCCCGTCATAGTCGGCGTCGGAGATCGCCGGCTGATCCTGCTGGTGATAGAGGCGGTCGTGATGGGCGATCTCGGCGGCCAGCGCCGCGAGTTCCGCCTGGGCCTGCTCCGGCGTCAGCGCCTCGACGTCGATGGTGCGGGGGTTGGGCGGGGTGTCGAACAGATCCTGCATGGCGCGTCTCGTGACGAATCGGGGGCTTCCGGGGAAGCGCGGCCGCGCAGGATAGCGCCTGACGTGGGCGAGCGGGAGTCCCGCCGCCCGGCTTCCATGCGACGGGCGGCGGGAGACCCTATATAGTAGGGGCACACCCGCCGGAGTTTCCTGTTCCGATGAGCAATGCCGCCGCACCGGGCCTGCGCATCGACGACCGCATGATCGTCGCCGCCGCGCTGGACCGCATCCTCTACGACGATCCCGACCGTTTCGCGGCGGAGGACGCGCGCACCGTGCGTCGCCTGATCCCGCCCAGCCGTTCGGGCTGGCTGCGGCTGGGCTTCCGCGCCGAGACCCAGGGACCGTCGATGAAGGGCGAGGCCGCCGGCATCGGCGACGTGCGGATGGAGGGCGACAAGAAGGTGGTGGAAGGCAGCGTCGGCGAAGCGACCAACTGGCGCTGCGGCCAGTACAAGGTCGCCAACCACGGCGGCGACCTGGAAATCTGGCAGGTGATGAGCGACGAATATGCGCCGGAACCCAAGGGCGCCCGGCTGGAGTTCGACACGCGGGGCGAACCGGAGCGGCTGACCTTTTTCCAGCCGCGGGACATCGAACTGCGCATTCCCTTCACCAGCCTCGCCGTCGGCGTGCGGCTGGGCGGCTGGGCGGCCTGGAAGCAGGTGGCGCAGGGGATGTGAGGGCATCGGACGATACCCCCTCCCCATCCCTCCCCCGCTTGCGCGGGAGAGGGGGCAGGACGCTTGTCAGCGCAACCCTATTGCCAAAGCAGCGGCAGTCCCCTCTCCCTCGAAGAGGGGGAGGGTTAGGGAGGGGGCACCCGAAGCCGATGATTCCCCCTGACGCGCCCTCAACCCTGGCGGTAGTTCGGCGACTCGTTGGTGATGGTGATGTCGTGGACGTGGCTTTCGCGCAGGCCGGCGTTGGTGATGCGGACGAACTGGCACTTCTCGCGCATCTCGGCGATCGAGGCGCTGCCGGTGTAGCCCATCGCCGCGCGCAGGCCGCCGACCAGCTGGTGGATGACCGCGGAAACCGGACCCTTGTAGGGAACGCGGCCTTCGACGCCCTCCGGCACCAGCTTCATGGTCGAAACCTCCTGCTGGAAGTAGCGGTCCGCCGAACCGCGCGCCATGGCGCCGACCGAGCCCATGCCGCGGTAGCTCTTGTAGGAGCGTCCCTGGAACAGGATGACCTCGCCCGGGCTCTCGTCGGTGCCGGCGAACAGGCTGCCCAGCATGGCGACGCTGGCACCGCCGGCGATCGCCTTGGCCAGATCGCCCGAATATTTGATGCCGCCGTCGGCGATGACCGGGATGCCGTGCTTCTCGCACTCGTCGACCACATCCATGACGGCGGTCAGCTGCGGCACGCCGACACCGGCGATGATGCGGGTGGTGCAGATCGAACCGGGACCGATGCCGACCTTGACGGCGTCGACGCCGGCATCGATCAGCGCCTTGGCGGCTTCCGACGTGGCGACGTTGCCGGCGATGACCTGGGTGTAGCCGGCCATGGCGCGCGCGGCGCGGACCTGCTCCAGCACCTTGGCCGAATGGCCGTGGGCGGTGTCGACCACCAGCACGTCGACGCCGGCGTCGAACAGCGCCTCGGCCCGGGCGAGGCCGTCATTGCCGGTGCCGGTGGCGGCGGCGACGCGCAGGCGGCCCTTGTCGTCCTTGCAGGCGTTCGGATAGGCCTGCGCCTTCTCGATGTCCTTGACGGTGACGAGGCCGATGCAGCGGTAATCCTCGTCGACGACCAGCAGCTTCTCGATCCGGTGCTGGTGGAGCAGGCGCTTGCCTTCCTCCTGGCTGACGCCCTCGCGGACCGTCACCAGATCCTTGGTCATCAGTTCGCTGACCGGCTGGTTGGGGTCGGTGGCGAAGCGGACGTCGCGGTTGGTCAGCATGCCGACCAGCTTGCCGCTGCCGAGCTGGTCGCGGCTCTCCACCACCGGGATGCCGGAGATGCGGTGGTCGGCCATCAACTGCAGCGCGTCGGCCAGCGTGGCGTTCGGCGTGATGGTGATCGGGTTGACGACCATGCCCGATTCGAACCGCTTGACCTTGCGCACCTCTTCGGCCTGCTGCGCGATGGTCAGGTTGCGGTGGACGACGCCGATGCCGCCGGCCTGGGCCATGGCGATGGCGAGGCGGCTCTCGGTCACCGTGTCCATCGCCGACGACATCAGCGGGATGCCCAGCTCGATGGTCTTCGTCAGTCTTGTCCGGGTGTCCACGTCGTTCGGCAGGACCGAGCTTTCGGCCGGAACCAGCAGCACGTCGTCGAAGGTCAGGGCCTCGCGGATTTTCGTGTCGCGCGCCATGTGTGAATCTCCCGGAAGATAAACGTGGCGCACTTATACACAAGACCATGGGCTTGTGAACCCGTGCGCACACAGCATCTGTTATGCAAGCCTGTGTGCAGGCGCGAAATGCGTCAGTCTTCGGCCCTGTCGTCGGGTCGGTCGCCGGCGTTGCCGCCGCGGAAGCCGGTGGCGACCACATAGGTCTCCGACGATTCGGCCCGGCTGGCCGGCGGCTTGGCATGCTTGACCACGGCAAAGTCACGCCGCAGCCGGTCGAGCAGTGACCGCTCCGCCCCGCCCTGGAACAGCTTGGCGACAAAGGCCCCACCCGGCGCCAGCACCTCCTCGGCGAAGTCGTAGGCGGCCTCGGCCAGACCCATGATGCGCAGATGGTCGGTCTGCTGGTGGCCGGTGGTGGGAGCGGCCATGTCGCTCAGCACCAGGTCGGCCTGCCCGCCGAGCGCTTCCTTCAGCGCCTCGGCTGCACCCTCCTCCAGGAAATCGGCCTGCATGATGGTGGCGCCGGGGACCGGGTCCATCGGCAGGATGTCGAGTCCGACGACCTTCCAGCCTTCCTTGGCAGCCTGCACCTTGTCCACCGCGATCTGGGTCCAGCCGCCGGGGGCGGCGCCCAGGTCGACCACGCGCTTGCCGGGGCCGAGCAGGCGGAACTTCTCGTCCAACTGCAACAGCTTGAAGGCGGCACGCGAGCGATAGCCACGCTTGGTCGCCTCGGCGACATACGGGTCGTTCAGGTGGCGCTCCAGCCAGCGCTTGGAGGATTCCGTGCGCTTGCCGGCGGTCTTCACGCGGACGGTGGCACGACGCCCGCCGGGGCGCGAGGACGGAGTCTTGTCGGTCATGGTCGCTGCTATTCCTCGGTCATCCGGTGCATGGGAGTTCGTCCCCCTGCCCGGTCATTCGCCGGCGGCCCCCATCAGGTCCACCAGAATTCCTTCGCGCAGGCCACGGTCGGCGATGCGCAGCCGCTCGACCGGCCAGACGTCGCACAGCGCGTCCAGAACGGCGCAGCCGGCGACCACCAGATCGGCACGGTCCTGCCCGATGCAGGGATGGCGGGCGCGGCCGTCGAAATCCTGCGCAACCAGATGGTCGATCACCGTGCGGGCGTGGTCGACTCGCAGATAGCTGCCGTCCACCGCCCGCCGATCATAGCGGCAAAGCCCCAGGTGAACGCCGGCGAGCGTCGTCACCGTGCCCGAAGTGCCGAGCATCTGCACCTTGCCGGCATCGACGCGGCTCTGGATGCGGTTGCGCGCCTCGAAGGACGCGATGGCGTCGGCCACCGCCTCGACCATGCGGTCATAGTTGACGCGCGTGACGTTGGGACCGCCATACTCCTCGGTCAGGCCGATGACGCCGCAGCGGACGGAGGTCTGGTCGAGCAGGCGCGGCGCCCGCCCCTTCTCCACCGCCAGCCACATCAGCTCGGTCGAGCCGCCGCCGATGTCGAACACCAGCGCATAGGGATGGGTCGGCTCCAGCAGCGCGGCGCAGCCGGCCAGCGCCAGCCGCCCCTCCTCCTGGCTGGAGATGATCTCGAGAGAAATGCCGGTTTCGCGCTCCACCGCCTCGACGAAGGCGGCACCGTTGACGGCACGGCGGCAGGCCTCGGTCCCGACGGCGCGCACCGCGGTGACCCCGCGCCGCTCGATCTTGGAGCCGCAGACGCGGAGCGCGGCGATGGTGCGTTCCATCGCCGGCACCGACAGATGGTCGTTGCGGCTCAACCCCTCGCCAAGCCGGACGATGCGGGAAAAGGCATCGATGACGCGGAAGCCGCCGGGGGCGGATTTGGCGACCAGCAGACGGCAATTGTTGGTGCCGAGGTCCAGCGCGGCGAAGACCGGGCGCGTCAGCGCCGACGAACGCAACCGTCCGGTGTCGTTCTGCCGCTCGCTTTGCACCTGTAGATCCACGAACCTTCCCCGCGCGCCTAAAGAGCGGAGTGTAACCCGGATCGCGGTTCGGCGGGAACCCCTCTCGGCCGCTTTTCCGCCGGCCGCGATCCGCAGGTCACGTCTGCACCAAGCGCCGGGCCGGCCTCATTGGGCCTTCACGAACGGACAGGCGCTGGCCTCCAGCGGCAGGAAGGCTTCGGCGGCCGGGATGCTGCGGACCTGCTTGTAATAGTCCCACGGCGCCTTGCTCTCCGCCGGGCTCTTCACCTGATACAGCTCGAGGTCGTAGAGGACGCGGCCGTCCTTGCGGATGCTGCCGGGGGTGCCGAAATAATCGGTCGGCATCGCCTTCATCGCGGCGGTGACCGCTCCCGCATCGGTGGTTCCCGCCGCCTTCACCCCCTTCAGCCAATGCAGGGTGGCGAGATAGGTGTTCGCCTGCTCCTTGGTCGGCATCTTGCCGTGGCGGTCGAAGAAGCGCTTGCTCCACTGCCGCGTCCCGTCGTTGCGGTCCCAGTAGAAGCCGCTGGTGACGTACAGCCCCTTGGCGAGATCGAGGCCGAGGGAGTGGATGTCGGTGATGAAGACGATGTAGCCGACCAGCCGCTGGCCGGACTGGGTCAGGCCGAACTCGCCCGCCTGCTTGATGGTGCCGATGGTCTCGGCGCCGACATTGGCCAGCGCCACCACCTTGGCGCCGCTGCCCTGCGCGCTCAACAGATAGGAGCCGAAGTCGCTGGTGCCCATCGGGTGGCGGACGCCGCCGACCACGGTGCCGCCGGCCTGTTTGATCGCGTCGGTCGCCGCCTTTTCCATCGCAGAACCGAAAGCGAAGTCGGCGGTGATGAAGTACCAGCTGGTGCCGCCCGACTGCACCACCGCCTTGGTCGTTCCCACCGCCAGCGAGGCGGTGTCGTCGGCCCAATGGATCGTATAGGGCGAGCATTGGGCGTTGGTCAGCTCGGTCGTCGTCGCGGCGCTGATCATCAGCACCTTCTTCTTCTCGCGCGCGACCGCCTGCACCGCAAGCGCGACCGAAGAGACGGGGATGTCCGTCACCATGTCGACGCCGTCAATGTCGAACCAGCTCCGCACGATGTTCGACGCCACGTCGGGCTTGTTCTGCATGTCGGCCGACAGCACCTCGACCGGCCGGTCGAGCACCTTGCCGCCGAAATCCTCCACCGCCATCCGCGTGGCGAGCACCGCCCCCTTGCCGCCGATGTCGGAGGCGAAGCCGGCCTCGTCGGCCAGCACGCCGATGCGCACCGGCTTGGCGGTCTGGGCGTTGGCGCCGACGCTGGCACCGAAAGCGGTGGTGGCCAGGAGCGCCGCGGTCAGCGCGAGCGGCCGTAGGAACTGGTTCATGCGATCCTCCCCATCCTCGTCTTGTCCGGCCGGTTTTCCGTTCGGGACTGCTTCCCGTTTGGGCTGCGGCGTCCCGCCGCATCGGCCATGTTCGTGGATAGCGGGATTTGATTTCATACGCAAACAGTATCGTTTGAAACCTATTGGCTGGAGAGCGTCCCGCTCTCAGGCTGGAACGCAAGAGCCACACCCCCGAAACACAAAGGCCCTCGCTCCGGATCGGGAGCGAGGGCCTTCGCATCGGGCATCAGCAGCCCAAATGATATCGCCAATCAGGCGGATGAATTTCTGACTGAAACCTGAGTTGCCAGTGCCGAACAAATCGGCATGATCACGTAAGCGCCGGTGGAGTCATGATCTTACTCACCCTCCCTGGTATCGGTCTCTACTGTCTCGCCCAAGCTGTTTGCTTGGACGTCGCGGTCGTTCCGAATTCCGCTCACTTCACCTCGGTGTCTATTACTGTAAGACGAAGCCTGCTCCCCTTTGCGATGGCTGTCAAGAAAATCGCACATTGCGTTGCAGCACCATCCGGGCACCCTCTGCCGGCCTCCTCCGTCGGGGAGGGGGTGGCCTTTTGCACGGCCCGCACCCACCTTGTGGGCATGCCGGAACACGAAGAGAACACATGGGGCGGACGGGTCGCGCGGTATGCGCGGGTCGGCACCGCCGTCGGGGGGCTGGCCGCAAGGCTGGCGGGCGAGCGCGTGCTGGGCATCCGCCTGGAACGCGACCGCCATGCGGCGGAGCTCCGCGCCGCGCTGGGCGGGTTGAAAGGGCCGTTGATGAAGGTGGCGCAGATCCTGTCCACCATCCCCGACGCCCTGCCCAAGGAATACACCCAGGAACTGTCGCAGCTTCAGGCCGACGCCCCGTCGATGGGCTGGCCCTTCGTCAAGCGGCGGATGGCGAGCGAGCTCGGCCCCGACTGGAACTCCCGTTTCCAGAGCTTCGAGCGCACGGCCGCCGCCGCCGCGTCGCTGGGCCAGGTTCACCGGGCGGTCGGGCCGGACGGGCGGCAGCTGGCCTGCAAGCTGCAGTATCCCGACATGGGCTCGGCGGTCGAGGCCGACCTCAGGCAGCTCGGCCTGATCTTCGCGATCTTCGAGCGCACAGACAGCGCCATCTCCACCCGCCAGATCCAGGCGGAGATCGGCGCCCGCCTGCGCGAGGAGCTGGATTACGAACGGGAGGCCCGGCAGGCCCGGCTCTACCGGTCCATGCTGGCCGACACGCCGGGCGTCCATGTGCCCGACGTGGTGCCGGATCTATCGACCCGCCGGCTGCTGACGATGGAGTGGGTGGAGGGCCGCCGGATCCTGGATTTCGTCGCCCAGCATGGGGAAGCGCGCAACGAGCTGGCGATGAACATGTTCCGCGCCTGGTACGTGCCCTTCTACAATTACGGCGTCATCCATGGCGACCCGCATCTCGGCAACTACACGGTCCGGCCCGACCGCTCGATCAACCTGCTGGATTTCGGCTGCATCCGCGTCTTCAAGCCCAGCTTCGTCAAGGGGGTGATCGACCTCTACAACGCGCTGCGCACCGACGACCGCGAGCAGGCGGTGGAAGCCTACCGCAGTTGGGGCTTCGTCGATCCGTCGAACGAGCTGGTCGACGTGCTGAACATCTGGGCGCGCTTCGTCTATGCCCCGATCATGGAGGATCGCCAGCGCAGGATCGAGGAAACCAACGGCGGCCATTACGGCCGCGAGACCGCCGGCAAGGTCCATGCCGAACTGCGCCGCATCGGCGGCGTGGAAATCCCGCGCGAGTTCGTCTTCATGGACCGCGCCGCGATCGGGCTGGGATCGGTCTTCCTGCATCTGAAGGCGGAACTGAACTGGTACCAGATGTTCCAGGGGCTGATCCGTGACTTCGACGTCGACGCGCTGACGGCCCGGCAGAGCGCGGCGCTCGCGGCGCAGGGCTTGCCGCAGGCGGAGTGAGGGGGCGCGCGTCGCAAAACAGGGATGCCCCTCCCCATCCCTGCCCCGCCGTTGGCGGGAGAGGGGGCAGGAGTCTTGTCGGATTGCGGCGGCAGTCCCCTCTCCCGCGGAACGCGGGGGAGGGTTAGGGAGGGGGCATAGGTCCGGCACGCCCCAAACCCTTCCCATCCGCCCGCAGTTCAGTCTATAGCTGCCCCCTCCATGAAGACCGCCGATTTCGACTTCGACCTGCCGCCCGACCGGATCGCCGAGCATCCCGTCCGGCCGCGCGACGCCGCCCGCCTGCTGGAGGTGGGTTCGACCTTGCGCGACCTGACCCTGGGCGACCTGCCCCTGCGCGACCTGATCGTCCGCGACCTGCCCGCGCTGCTGCAACCGGGCGACCTGATGGTCGTGAACGACACCCGCGTCATCCCCGCCCGCCTCGACGGCCGGCGCGGCGAGGTGGCGGTGGAGATCACGCTGCACAAGCGGTTGGGCGAGCGGGACTGGGCGACCTTCTCCAAGCCCGGAAAGCGGCTGAAGCCCGGCGACGTCATCCGGATCGCCGAGGATTTCAGCGCCGAGGTCGTCGCCAAGGACGGCATGGAGGTCCGGCTGCGCTTCTCCGCCGGCGGGGCGGAGCTGATGGAAGCACTGCACCGCCATGGCCGGATGCCGCTGCCGCCCTACATCCGCCGCAAGGCCGACGAGGGCGACGATGCCGATTACCAGACCGTCTTCGCCGCGCGAGAGGGCGCCGTCGCCGCCCCCACCGCCGGTCTGCACTTCACGGCCGACCTGCTGGCGGCGCTGGACGACCGCGGGGTGCGCCGCGTGCCGGTCACCCTGCATGTCGGCGCCGGCACCTTCCTGCCGGTGAAGGTCGACGACATCGCCGACCACAAGATGCACAGCGAGTGGGGCGAGATCCCGCCCGAGACCGCCGCCGCGGTGAACGAAACGCGGGCGGCCGGCGGCCGGATCGTCTCGGTCGGCACCACCGCGCTGCGCATCCTGGAGACCGCCGGGCGGCCGGACGGGACGCTGGTCCCCTTCAGCGGCGACACCGACATCTTCATCACCCCCGGCTACCGCTTCCGCATCGTCGACCTGCTGTGGACGAACTTCCACCTGCCGAAATCGACCCTGTTCATGCTGGTCTGCGCCTTCGCCGGCTATGACCGCATGCGGGCGGCCTACGCCCACGCCATCGACCAGAACTATCGCTTCTTCAGCTATGGCGACGCCTCGCTGCTGCACAGGACGGACCCATCATGACCGGCATCGGCTTTGACCTTCTGGCGACCGACGGGCGGGCGCGGCGCGGCCGCGTGACCACCGCCCACGGCACCATCGAGACGCCGGCCTTCATGCCGGTCGGCACCGCGGCGACGGTGAAGGCGATGACCACCGATGCGGTGGCCTCGACCGGCGCGGAAATCCTGCTGGGCAACACCTACCACCTGATGCTGCGGCCGACGGCGGAACGGGTTGCGCAGCTGGGCGGGCTGCACCGCTTCATGAACTGGGACAAGCCGATCCTGACCGACAGCGGCGGCTTCCAGGTGATGAGCCTGTCCGACCTGCGCACCATGTCGGAGGAAGGCGTCACCTTCAAATCCCACCTGGACGGTAGCCGCCACCACCTGACGCCGGAGCGCTCCATCCAGATCCAGCACATGCTGGACAGCAACGTCACCATGTGCCTGGACGAGTGCACGCCCTTCCCGGCGACCGAGGCGCAGGCCGAATCCTCCATGCGCCTGTCGATGCGCTGGGCCCGGCGCAGCAAGGACGCCTTCGTCGAGCGGCCCGGCTATGGCCTGTTCGGCATCGTCCAGGGCGGCATCTATCCGGAGCAGCGGGCGGAGAGCGTGGCGGCCCTGACCGACATCGGCTTCGACGGCTACGCCATCGGCGGGCTGGCGGTCGGCGAGGGGCAGGAGACGATGTTCCGGGTCCTGGACTTCACCGAGCCGCTGATGGTCAAGGACCGCCCGCGCTACCTGATGGGCGTCGGCCGGCCGAGCGACCTGATCGGCGCGGTGCGGCGCGGCGTCGACATGTTCGACTGCGTGATGCCGACCCGCTCGGGCCGCACCGGTCAGGCCTTCGTCCGCCGCGGCACCATCAACATCCGCAACGCCCGCCATGCCCATGACGACCGCCCGCTCGACGCCGACTGCGGCTGCCCGGCTTGCCGCAGCTACAGCCGGGGCTATCTGCATCATCTGTTCAAGGCCGACGAGATGCTGGGGCCGATGCTGCTGACCTGGCACAACCTGCATTACTATCAGGATTTGATGCGGACGATGCGGCAGGCGATCGCCGACGGCAATTTCGAGGAGGTCGCCGGCGCCATGGAAGCCCGCCTGACCGAAGGCGACGTCGAAGCGACGCTGGACCCCATCGCCAAGCCCGGCAAGCCGCCGAAACAGGGCCGCCCGCCGAAGAAGGACCGGGTGGCAGAGGACAAGACCGATGAGTGAGAACATCTACGCCAACCTGACCCAGCTGGGCGGCGCCACCGTCCAGCCCAGGACGCCGGAAGAGGCGGTGCTGGAGCGGGTGCCCAACCCCAACCCCGGCGATCCCTATTGCGTGCGCTTCACAGCGCCGGAATTCACCTCGCTCTGCCCGATCACCGGCCAGCCGGACTTCGCCCATCTGGTCATCGACTATGTGCCCGGCGACTGGCTGGTCGAGTCGAAGTCGCTGAAGCTGTACCTGACCAGCTTCCGCAACCACGGCGCCTTCCACGAGGCCTGCACGGTCGGCATCGGCAAGCGGCTGGTGGACGAGCTCGCGCCGGTCTGGCTGCGCATCGGCGGTTACTGGTATCCGCGCGGCGGCATCCCGATCGACGTCTTCTTCCAGACCGGCGAGCCGCCGAAGGGCGTCTGGATCCCGTCGCAGGACGTCCCGACCTACCGTGGCCGCGGCTAAGCCCACCATCCCATTTTCCGCAGGCCCGGCCGCGGCCCCGGCCGCAGCCATGGCCATCGCCCCGGCGCGGCTGCGCGACGCCATCCGCAACCGGGCGCTGGCAGCCGGATTCGACGCGGTGGGCTTCGCCCCCGCCGCCCTGGGGCCGGAGGCCCGCGAGCGCCTCGCCCGTTTCATCGCCGAGGGGCGGCACGGCGACATGGGCTGGATGGCCGAGCGCAGCGACCAGCGCAGCCATCCGCAAGCCCTGTGGGAGGAGGCGCGCACCGTCATCGCGCTCGGCACCAGCTACGCCCCCCATGAGGATCCGCGTCGGCTGCTGGAGCATCCAGACCGCGGCATCGTCTCGGTCTATGCCCGCAACCGCGACTATCACGACCTGATCAAGGGGCGGCTGAAGATGCTGGCCCAATGGCTGGCCAGCAGTAAGGCCCATGGCGCCAAGGCGGGGGTGAAGGTGTTCGTCGACACCGCACCGGTGATGGAAAAGCCGCTGGCGGCGCAGGCCGGGCTGGGCTGGCAGGGCAAGCACACCAATCTGGTGTCGCGCGACCATGGCTCCTGGTTGTTCCTGGGCGAGATCTACACGACGCTGGAGCTGCCGCCCGATCCGCCGGGGCGCGACCGCTGCGGCTCCTGCGACCGTTGTCAGGTCGCCTGCCCGACCGCCGCCTTCCCGGCGCCCTACCAGCTCGACGCCCGGCGCTGCATCAGCTACCTGACCATCGAGCACAAGGGGCCGATCCCTGACGAGCTCAAGCCGCTGATGGGCAACCGCATTTATGGCTGCGACGATTGCCTGGCCGTCTGCCCCTGGAACAAGTTCGCCCGCGCGACGACCGAGCCGGCTTTCCTGCCGCGCGCCGAGCTGACGGCGCCGCGGCTGGCCGACCTCGCCCAACTGGACGATGCCGGCTTCCGTCAGGTCTTCAGCGGCTCCCCGATCAAGCGCATCGGCCGCGACCGCTTCGTCCGCAACGTCCTGGTCGCCATCGGCAACAGCGGCGACGTCCGCCTGCGCCCGGTCGCCGAGACGCTTCGGCTCGATGCCAGCGACGTGGTGCGCGAGGCGGCCGGCTGGGCAGCGGCCCGGCTGGCCCGGCTCGACGAATCGGAGGCGGCGGATGGCTGATTTCCCGGACCGGCAGGACATTCCATCTCCCCCGGACTACGGCCCGGCCCATCCCGACGAGTTGGACGACATGGCCCGGCTGGCGCGGATGGGATTCGGGCTGTCGCGTGACCTGTTCGACCGCTACGCGGCGCTGTTCGGCATCGACGGCATCCGGCGGCTGCGCCTTTCCCGGGGAGGCCGCTCCAGCGTCGTCGCCTGCGCCGCCCACTGGATGATGGACCAATGGTTCGGCGGACGGCCGGTCCCGGTGCAGGCGGTCGCCATGGTCGCGGTGGATCCCGCCCTGCGCGGGGCCGGCCATGGCAGTGCGATGATGCGGGCGTTGCTGATGGAAGGGCGTGCGGCGGGGGCGGTGCTGTCGGTCCTCTGCCCCGCCACCCTGCCCTTCTATCGCCGCCTCGGCTATGGCCGTGGCGGCGTCACCTGCCAATGGAGCGCTCCACCCGCCGCCTTCGACCTACAGGCGGGCTTGGCAGGGACGGCGCCGCTATGGCCGGCCGATCCGCTCGACGCCGGGCCGCTCGCCGCGCTGCGCCGCCCCCTGCTGGCCGACGGCAACGGCCTGCCGGAGCGGACGGAGGCATTGTGGACGCTCGCCCTCTGTCCGGATGGCGAGCCGGCCGACCTCTATCGGAACGCCGCCGGCTATATCGCCGTCATGCCACCGAAGGACCGGCGGTTGACCGTCGCCGACGTCTGCCTGCCGGCCGGCGAGGCAATGCGGCCGGCGCTGGTCCTGCTGGCCGGCTATCGGGCCCAGGTCGACCGGGTCGTTTGGCCGGGCGGTCCCGACGACCCGCTTGCCCTCATGGCAGGAGACGGGGTGACGCTGGACACGCGGGAGGACTGGCTGGTACGCCCGTTGGACGTCGTCCGGGCACTGGAAGCGCGGGGTTACCCGCCGGGGCTGGAGGAATCCGCCAGTTTCGAGCTGAAAGATCCTTTGATTTCCGATAATTGCGGATTGATTCACCTTGAGGTTGCTTCTTCCGAAGCAAAAATCTCCAAACTCGCGCAAGTTACCGGCTCCCCGGCACAGATGGGCATCGACGCCTTCGCCAGTTTGTTCACCGGACATGCAAGCGCTCGCGCGCTGTGGCGGGCAGGAATGCTTCATGGTGAAGAAAAGATGATCGACCGCCTGCACCGCATATTTTGCAGCGCACCAGCCTGGATGCCGGATCGCTTCTGAAATAAGGCGATTTCCTGACCTGAATCAAACCGGTCGTTAACCGCGATGTGGTTCAATCGAATCCATGATTCAGGGGAGGAGCGTCGCCCGCAGAGGCAGACGCCATCGGGGAGTCCACCATCCATGACGATCGGAACACGGATTGCGCTCGGTTTCGCCACCGTGCTGCTTCTGACCGTTGCCGTGGCGTTCGTCGGCTGGAGCAGCCTGAGCACCTACGCCGAACGCGTCGATCTGGCCGCCCATACCGCCGACCTCGATGCCCGGCTGAAATCCGTCCGGCTGGAGGAGGCGCGCTTCGTCACTGAACGCGACGCCAAGGCCGCGGCCAATGTCCCCGGCATGCTGGACGCCCTGCAGGCGGAGGCGCTGGCCACCCGGGCCGCCCTGATCGACGGCGAGGGACGGCGCCTGCTGGACGAGGTTCGGTCGGGCATCGACGGCTACCGCGCCGCCTTCACCAATTTCGTCGCCCAGGACGGCGAGGCGCATGCCCGCACCGCCAGCATGGAGACGCGCGCCCGCGCGCTGCGCGAGATCGCGGAAAAGATCGGCAAGCAGCAGTCGGAGCGCTATGACCTGAACATGGCCAGCCAGCGCGATGCCGATGCCGAGCTTCGCCACAGCATGGACACGGCCGAGCGGGCCAACCGCATGATCGAACGGGTGCTGGAGGTCCGCCGCCAGCAGAGCGAGCTGAGTCGCAACGGCGAGGAGTCGCTGGCCGGCCGGATCGTGGCGGATCTCGACGAGCTGGTGCAGACCACCGCCACCGTCGCCAAGGATCTGGTCGGCACCAATGACGAGGAGTTGGCGGCGCGCATCGCCGACGACACCCGCGCCTTCCGCGACACCGTCCAGGCGCTGCAAAGCAGGGGAGCGACGGCCCTGGCCGGTGCCGGCGTCGCCGCCGGCCTGGACGAGGCCGCGCGCGGCGTGCAGGAGCGCGCGATGGAGCTTCAGCAGAATCAGGCCATGGTCACCGAGGCGCTGCGCGAGGCGTCCAAGTACGCCCAGAGCGAGGTGAACGAGGCGGTGATGCTGCGCGGGCTGGCGATGCGGCTGGTCCAGGGCGCACAGGCGGCGATGCTGGGCCAGCGCGACTTCCTGCTGACCGACGCGGCGGAGTCCAAGACTGCGGTGACCGCCGCGGTCAAGGACATGCTGGACCTCGCCGGCAAGGCCGGTGCCGTCCTGGTCGACCAGGAAGGCCGCGCGCTGATCGCCGCCATCACCGACGCCGCCCACGCTTTCGACTCCGAATTCGCAGCGCTCTCGGCGGCCATCGCCAAGCAGCACGAGGCATCGCTCGCCATGGCCCAGGCCTCCGCGACGGTCAGCGGGCAGGTCGGCCGGCTGGTGACCCTGCAACGCGAGGATCGCGAGGCCGGCCGCGCCAGCGCCGGCATGGTGATCGCCGTCGGCGCCGCGGTGGCCCTGCTGTTGGGCGCACTGATGGCCTGGATCATCGACCGTGCCATCACCCACCCGTTGCATGCGATGACCGGCGCGATGGGCCGGCTGGCCGAAGGCGACCTGTCGGTCGACATTCCCGGCGGCGACCGCAAGGACGAGTTGCGCAACATGGCCGACGCCATGACCATCTTCAAGGACAACGCCCTGGAGATGCGCCGGATGGAGCGCGAGCGGGAGGAGATGCGCGTGCAGATCGACGCCGACCGCCGCCGCACCATGAACGAGTTCGCCAACGGCTTCGAACAGGCGGTGTCGGGCGTGGTCCTGTCGCTGACCGACTCGGCCAATTCGCTGGGCCGCGACGCACAGGAGATGTCGTCGGACGCGGCGTTGACGACCGCCAAGTCGACCGCCGTCGCCACCGCGTCCCAGCAGGCGACCGCCAACGTGCAGACCGTCGCCGCCGCCGCGGAGGAGTTGTCGGCCTCCATCGCCGAGATCTCGCGCCAGCTCAACGCCAGTTCGGCCACCGCGTCCGGCGCCGCGGACAAGGCGGTGCAGACCAACGGCATCGTCGAGGGGCTGTCGCTCGCCGCCGAGCGGATCGGTCAGGTCGTCGGGCTGATCGGCGAGATCGCCGAGCAGACCAACCTGCTGGCGCTCAATGCCACCATCGAGGCCGCCCGTGCCGGCGAGGCCGGCAAGGGCTTTGCCGTGGTGGCGACCGAGGTGAAGAATCTCGCCGGCCAGACCGCCAAGGCGACCGAGGAGATCTCCGCCCAGGTCGCCGAGATGCAGACGGCCACCACCAGCGCGGTGGAGGCGATCCGCACCATCTCCGACGCGGTGACCGCCATCAGCGGCACCGTCACCGAGATCGCCCAGGAAATGGAACAGCAGGGCAGCGCCACCCGCGAGATCGCCCAGAACGTCCAGCAGGCGGCCGAGGGCACCCAGCAGGTGATGCGCAACATCGCCGAGGTGACCACCGCAGCGACCAAGACCGGCGGCGCCGCCGACGCCGTCCTGGATGCCAGCCGCACGCTGGCCGCCCAGGCCGACCGCCTGCGCGGCGAGGTGCAGGGCTTCCTCAACAAGGTGCGCACGGCGTAGCGGGAGTCATACCGGCGCCGGCCGGTGCTGGCCAGCGCCAGCGCCGGCGGCAAGACGCCTTAAGCCGCCTCGGCCGGCCAGCACCGGATGGGTGTGCGGGACAGGGCCGAATTGCCGTAGGCGCGCAGCGTGGTGACCTCGGCGCCGATCCAGTCGGGCAGCGGCACGGTCTGGTCGGGGTCGTCCAGTTCGACTTCGGCGATCACCAGACCGGCATTCTCGCCATGGAAGACGTCGATTTCCCAGCACAGCCCGTCCTGGCAATGGCGGTATCGCGTCTTCTCGATCGTCCGCCCCGTGCAGCGATGGCGCAGGAGTTGCCGCGCGAATTCGAGCGGCAGAGGATGTTCCACCTCGTCGCGGCAGGCGCCGCGCTTCAACGACTTGATGGTCAGGGTGGCGCCGCCTTCCGCGATCCGGACGCGGACCGTGCAGGCGCCGTCGGACGGCAGGTATCCCTGCACAATTCGGACACCGTCCCGGCAGAGATGCCGGACATCCTTGCGGACCAGGAAGCGCCGCTCGATTTCCAGTGCCATGACCAGGCCCCTCGGACGATCTCACCGAAGACCTTAGTCGAAGATCGGCGCGGCCTTCAATCTCGTTGCCCCCGTGTGCAGCGCAATGGAGACCGCACACGCGCACCTTGCGATGCGGCGTTCGGTCGCAAGATTCAGGGAAAGGATGCTAAGCTGGACCGATGAACGCCCAACTTTCCGACGCCCTTCCCTGGCTGATCCCGTTCGCCTTCTATGGGCTGCCGCTGCTGCATGTGGCGCTGTCGCGACGTGGCGGAGGCTGGCGTCCACCAGCGGGATCGCGTTGCCCCTTCGGACCGCGCGCCGGCTGGCTGGTGATGGTGCTGATGCTGGGGCCGGTCGGATGGCTGATGTTCGCGCTCCGCCGGCCTCGCCGCGTGCGCGGCCGCCAGAGCTGACCGCACAGGGCCGGGGCGCCCGATCGGGGGCACGGATACGTTCGCAGAACCAAGCTGTTGGAGCATCGCGCGCTTCAGGTCGACCGCATGATGCTCCAACCGCCGGACGGATCAGATCCGCCCCATCAGCAGCAGCACGATCATGACGATCAGCAGCACGCCGAGGATGCCGCTGGGACCGTACCCCCAGCCGCGGCTGTGCGGCCAGGCAGGGACGGCACCGAGAAGCAGCAGAATCAGGATGATGAGCAAAATCGTGCCGAGCATGGCCTTCTCCCTTCCGGTGGAGCTTTCATAACGGGCAAGCGGAACCTGAACGGGTTCCGGAGAGGATTGTTCCTGTCCGGCTCGAACGTGACCGTCCGCCACCACCAAGGGAGGACGCGGCGCCTCCGGCGCTCCCCGAACGCGATATGCCCGGTCTTTCGGGATGCCGGCTGCGGGGGTGGCCTCAGCCCGGCGGCCGGTCCACCCGGTACAGCTCGTCGACGAAGCTGGCGAAGGCCGCGATCCGGCGGCGCATGAAGGCGAGCATGGCGGGGGTGCGCGGGAAGCTGTCGATCCGCCATGTGCTGTCCGGGCCCAGCCGCTCGGCAGCGACCTGATGGACACGATGGAACATCAGCAGCAGCGGGCCGATATGCTCGATATCCCGGCGCACCGCGGCACCGTGATACCAGACGGTGTCCGGGGGCTCCAGCCGCGCGAACATCCAGCCCGCAACGACTCCGTCCCGGCGCACCATCCAGCTGTTGTCGGGCCAATGTTCGAACTGTGCGGCCATCGCGAAGGGGCTGAAGTCCGCATCGATGGCCCCGGCTGCGATCAGCCGTTCCACCTCCGCCCGGTCGTCCGGCGTCGCGTCGCGCCAGAGCGCCAGGCCGTAACCGCGCAAAACCCGCAGCGCCGGAGAATGTGCCTCCGCCCAGTCCAGGACCGCCCGCGGCGTGCCGGCTGCCCGCATCGATTGTAGCACCGGTTCGCCCCAGCCCTGCCGGCGCAACAGCCCTTCGAATGCCGTCCGCGCCGGCAGGCGGGAGGAGTAGGTGGCGGTCAGCCGCTCCCCGGCAGGAACCGCAGCGGCCAGCGCCTCCATCAGCCGCCCCCCGACCCCACATCGCCGCCAACCGGAAGCGACCGATACCGACAGCAGTGCTGTCCCCTCCTCCTGCCGGCGCGCCAGGATCAATCCGGCGGGGATGTCGCCGACCCAGGCGCCGAACGCGACTGTGCCCGTGCCGACCGGCGCCAGGAAGCTGCGGTATGCCGGATAGGTCAACCGGGCGAAGGCGTACCCGTCACCCTCCAATGCCGCGATTCGGAGATTGGGAAAGGCTGCGAGCTGAGGGTTGGCAGCGAACGGGTCGGTCATTGGCTGGACAATCGTATCGGAGCGGGAGGCCGCAGGTTCCACTTGCTAATCATGGGATTGCAAATTGTATGCTTTCCAACACAAGCCGCCGCTACGCGAGACGACCGCCATGACCGCATTCCTCAGCATCGCCGACAAGCGCCACATCGAAGAAGCAGCCGCCGATCCCGCGGTGCGCTCCAGCCTGCTCAGCGACCCGCGCAGCGGCATGGAGCGGATTCTCGGACGCCCGCTCGGCGATGTCGGCATCCGCCTGCACGAGGAACCGGCCGGCGCGATGTATTTCGCCCTGCCGGCGCCGGGCCAGGGCGGCGCCGTGCCGGAAGCCAGGACCCGCCGCCAATTCTTCGAGAACATGCTGTTCGAGATGGCGGAGCGCAGCCCCGCACTGCTGCGGCAGGCCGAGGCCGATCCGCGCCGCATGTTCTTCGACCTGACCGGCAACGACGTCGACCTGCCCCCCGGCCACCAGCCGGTGATCTTCGCCGACGGGCCGTCGGAAATCCATGTCGTGCTGCCGCAACCCTCCGAATCGATCGAGGACGAACTGCCCGACGACCTGCTGGAGTTCGTTGCCGGCGGTGCGCCGTCCCCTTGCAACAGCCGCGCCGGCGAAAACAAGAGCTCGGTAGCCGCCGGCTTGGACAAGCTGTCTTTGTAAACGGGCCGTCTCCGGCAAGGTTGACCGGCCGGCGGCAACACCGTAGGGTGGCGGGCATGAACGCGCTTCGTCTCGACGGCATTCTGCGAATTAGTGGCCCGGCTCTCCTTTGAGGGCCGGGGATTTTCCACGCCCATTCCGCAGACCCGATTGAAGGCCTGACCGCGTCATGTCCACCCTCCTGAACACGGTTTCCACCGCCACGGCCCCTGTGGCTGTCCCTGCGTCCACTCCGGACGCCCGCCCCATGGCCCCCGGCCGTCAGGTCGCATTCTCCCTGCTGGCCGATGCCGATCCCGGCACCCTGCCCCGCATCCTGGAACTGGTCGCCAAGCGTGGCCACGTCCCCCTGTCGCTGCGCAGCGACTGCACCGGCGATAGCCTGGCGATCGAAATGAAGGTCGGCGACCTGCCGCAGGCGGAAACCGATCACATCTGCCGCTGCCTGAGCCAGATCCCCATGGTCGCACGGGTCACGGTGACGGATATCACCGCGGACTCCGCCGCATTGCTGGCTGCGGCGGAGTAACCATCGCCCGGTAGCCATCCGGGCCGGTCGCCAGTCAGGCCGGCCTGGATGGTTCCCTGTCGCCCGCCGGCCCTTCCGGTACGGTGGCGGTGCCATCCGCCTTGTCCATCGTCGTATCGGGACCGGTATCCGCTCCGCCCTCCGCCGAGGTCTCGACGATCTCGGTGCGCATCAATTCGGCGGCATGCTGCAGCTTGCGGAACTGGATGACCGAAAAAGGCAGGGTCGCCATATAGGCCAGCCCGACGATCGACAGCGTCCACCAGGGCTGGCTGACCATCATGGCCGCCAGCAGGCCGACGCCGGCCAGAGCCGGGACCACCCAATGGGCCGGCACGCGGGCGCCCTTGAAGGAGAAGGTCGGCAGGATGCTGACCATCAGCCCGCCGATCAGCAGGGTCCAGGGCACGATCACCGCCGGGTGGCCGGGCAGGTCCGGCCCGATCTCGAAGCCAAGGATCATCGGCAGCAGCACGAGGCCGGCACCGGCCGGGGCCGGGACGCCGGTGAAGTAGTTGTAGGCCCAGGGCGGCAGGTCGACGACGCCGAGTCGCGAGTTGAAGCGGGCCAGACGCAGGGCGCAGCACACGGCATAGGCCATGGCGGCGATCCAGCCCAGGCTGCCCGCCCCGTTCAGCCCCCACAGATACATCATGAAGGCCGGCGCCACGCCGAAGCTGATGGCGTCTGACAGGCTGTCCAGCTCCGCGCCGAACTTGCTCTGCCCATTCAGCAGGCGGGCGATCCGGCCATCCAGCGCATCGAGGATGGCGGCGATGACGATGGCGATGACCGCCGGCTCCCACCGCTCCTGCATGGCGAATCGGATCGCCGTCAGGCCGGAGCAGAGCGCCAGCACCGTCAGCACGTTCGGCAGCAGGTGATTGATCGACAATCCCTTCAGCCGCGGGTGCGGCCGTCCGGGCCGGCGCACCCGGCCCGGACGGAAGATCTGCTGGCGCAAGCCGGGGGGGCGCTTCATCGCCGGACGTCCCCCTGCCGCTGCGGCTCGGTGCCGTTCAGGTCGGCCAGGATGGTCTCGCCGCCGATGGCGGTCTGGCCGACGCAGACCAGCGGGGCGACGCCGTCGGGCAGATAGATGTCGGTGCGGCTGCCGAATCGGATCAGGCCGAACCGCTCGCCGGCCTTGACCTCCTGCCCCGGCTTCGTCCACCACAGGATGCGCCGTGCCACCAGCCCGGCGATCTGGACATAGGCGATCTCGCGCCCGTCGGGCAGGCGCTGGCGGAAGGCCATCCGCTCGTTCTCGTCGCTCGCCTTGTCCAGCGCCGCGTTGACGAAGGTGCCCTTGTGGTATTCTGCCGCCACGATGGTGCCGTCGGCCGGCACGCGGTTGACGTGGACGTTGAAGACGTTGAGGAAGACGCTGATCCGGGTCAGCGGCTGGTCGCCCATTCCCAGTTCCTTCGGCGGAACGGCGGGGACGATCATGGTCACGCGCCCGTCGGCCGGACTGACCAGCAGGCCGGGCCGGGTCGGCGTCACCCGGTCGGGGTCGCGGAAGAAGTAGGCGCACCACAGGGTGAGGACCAGCCCGATCCAGCCGAGCGGCGCCCAGACGGCGAGGCCGAGGACCAGGGAGACCACGGCGAAACCGGCGATGAAGGGCCAGCCGGCACGGTGGATGGGGACGACGACGGTATCGATGGCGGACATCGCCTGCTTTCTTCGTATTTCAGACCACAGCGAACAGCCATTCTAGACGCCCGTTCCCGGCCTTTACAGAATTTTAGCAGGCGAAGCCCATGCTGTCGTCTCCATCGCCCCAGAAGCCGAGCGTACCGCCTTGTCCGTTCCCGATCTGAAGACCATTCAATCGCTGGCCGAGGTGCCGGATGGCGCCCTGCCGATCACCCCCGGCTCGATCGTGATGACGCCGGAAGGGGTGCTGGGCATCGCCAAGCCGCCGCGGCCTTCCAAGCTGACCTTCATGGCCGACGGCCTGCCCTTCAACGTCGCCGTCCGGCACGAGGGCGAGCAGGAAGGCGGCGGCTCGATCTGCCAGATCTGGGCCGATGTCGGCCATGTGCCCTACACCGCCCAGGCCCCGGAACGCCGCCGCGCCCTGCTGGCGGTCCTGCGCGGGATCGACGGGCTGCCGCATGTCCGCTTCATCGTCCAGGGTGGACAGAAGATCATCCTGTTCTCGGAAATCAGGCTGGAACACCACGCCTCGCCCGAGGATCTGTTCCACCAGACCATCCTGGTGCTGCAGGAGGCGCGGCCATTCCTGCGGCTGCTGGGCGAGTATCTGTAAGCCGGGGCGGCGGCGCCACACGCCGCTCAGGCTTCCGGCCAGAACGACGCGCTCATCATCTCGGCAAAGCTCCATGGGCACTCCGCCGGAAATTTCGCTTCGTCCAAGCCCGTCCTGATAACGGCCTCCAACCGCGCCATGCAATATGCGCCGATCAGCACATCATCCAGCTCGCCTGCCAAGCTGGGGCTATCACTTAAAAGATACCCAATTCGCCTGCGGTCGAGGGTGATCCTTGACTGCCAGGAGCCGCAGCGTCCGCCCGTCAAACGAGTCCAAACCAGCAGGTGCCGAAGAAGCGCGCACAGGCTGTCGCGCAGTTCGCGCTTCTCATGGCGGGCTATGCTCTCGATCTCCTCGGCGATGTTCTCGATGTCCGCCGCGTCGAGCTTGCCGGCCCGCAGGAGAGCCGCCTGTTCAATGGCCCAGGCGTAGAAATCGCGGTCGTAGAGGCTGCTTCCGTCCATGGCCCACCCCCGTCATATCGACGTGCGCGTGACCGGCCGGAGGCGCTCCCCCCGGCCGGCTCGCATATCGCAGCGCTTACTTCGGAACCTTGCCCTGCACACCCTCGACATACCAGTCCATCTTCAGGATCTGTTCGTCGGTGGCGGTCTTGCCTTCCGGGATCACCACCTTGCCAGACTGGTCCTTGACCGGACCCTGGAAGGAGTGGCGCTTGCCCGACACGATGTCGGCCTTGAGCTGATCGGCCAGCTTCACGACGTCGGCCGGGATGGCCGGATTGTAGGGCGCCAGTTCGACCATGCCGGTCTTGATGCCGCCCCAGGTGTCGATCGGCTTCCAACTGCCGTCCAGCACCGCCTTGACGCGCTCGACGTAATAGCCGTTCCAATCCTCGACGATCGCGGTCAGGTGCGACTTCGGACCGAAGCGGGTCATGTCCGACGACTGGCCGACCGACCACAACCCACGCTCCTGCGCGGTCTGGATCGGGGCCGGGCTGTCGGTGTGCTGGACGATCACGTCGGCGCCCTGGTCGATCAGCGCCTTGGCCGCCTCGGCTTCCTTGCCGGGATCGTACCAGCTGTTGACCCAGACCACGCGGACCTCGGCCTTCGGGTTCTGCTCGCGCAGCGCGATGGTGAAGGCGTTGATGCCGCCGACCACCTCGGGAATCGGATAGGAGCCGATATAGCCGATGATGTTCGACTTGGTCATCTTGCCGGCGATGGCGCCCACCACCGTGCGGCCCTCATAGAAGCGGCCGGAGTAGGTCGCGACATTCTCGGCGCGCTTGTAGCCGGTCGCATGTTCGAACTTCACGTCGGGATGGCGCTTGGCCACCTTCAGCGTCGGGTTCATGAAACCGAAGGAAGTGGTGAAGATCAGCTTGTGGCCGCTGGCGGCCAGCTGCTCGATCACGCGCTCGGCGTCGGCGCCCTCCGGCACATTCTCGACGAAGGTGGTGGTGACCTTGTCGCCCAGCGCCTTCTCGACCGCGAGGCGGCCCTGGTCATGCTGGTAGCTGTAGCCGTGGTCGCTGACCGGCCCGACATAGACGAAGCCGACCTTCAGCTTCTCCTGCGCCTGGGCCGACATCATGCCGACGCCGAGAGCGATCGCTGCGCCGGCCAGCCCCAGCATCGCCTTGCCCATCGTCCTTCTGTTCACGTCGAAGCTCCTTGGTCTTGGTGTCTTTGCGATATGGGCTTTGTTTCGAGTTCAAAACGACGCGTCAAGCATCGGGATGAAACAGTTTTCCCAGACAGGCCGGCGCGTTCAGGCGGATGCGGGCCAGATCCCGCGAAATCATCACCAGGACCAGAACGGTAGCCAGATACGGCAGCATCGACAAGAGCTGCGAGGGCACGTCGATGCCCAGCCCCTGAACGTGCAGTTGCAGGATGGTCACACCGCCGAACAGCCAGGCACCCAGCATGACCCGCACCGGCTTCCAGGTGGCGAAGACCACCAGCGCCAGCGCGATCCAGCCGCGCCCCGACGTCATGTTCTCGGCCCACATCGGTGTATAGTCCATCGACAGGAAGGCGCCGCCCAGCCCGGCCATGGCACCGCCGAACATCACCGCCAGGAAGCGGATGCGCAGCACCTTGTAGCCCAGCGCGTGGGCAGCGGTGTGGTTCTCTCCCACCGCGCGCAGCACCAGCCCGGCGCGGCTGCGGTAGAGGAACAGATGGACCAGCGGCACCGCGGCGACCGCCAGATAGACCATGATGTCCTGTCCGAACAGCGCCTGCCCCACCACCGGCAGGTCGGTCAGGCCGGGGATGTTCAACTTGGGGAGCCCCTCCAGGGGAATGCCGACGAAGCCCTGCCCGATCAGGGCCGACAGGCCGACGCCGAACAGGGTCAGCGCCAGGCCGGTCGCCACCTGGTTTGCCAGCAGGAACAGGGTCAGCACGGCGAACAACGAGGCGGTGGCGGCCCCGGCGAGCGCCGCCACGACGAGGCCGGTCACGGCGCTGCCGGTCTGCACCGTCACGGCGAAACCGCAGACGGCGCCGACCAGCATCATGCCCTCGACGCCGAGGTTGAGGACGCCCGACTTCTCCACCACCAGCTCGCCGAGCGCCGCGAACAGCAGCGGCGTGGCGGCGGCGAACATCGCGGCCAGGATCGGGCCGACCAGCGCGAAATCGCTCATGCCACCGCCCTCCGCGCCCCGAAGCGGACCCGATAGCGGATCAGCACGTCGCTCGCCAGCAGGAAGAACAGCAGCATGCCCTGGAACACTCCGGTGATGGCCTTGGGCAGGCCCATGGCGATCTGCGCCGCCTCGCCGCCGATGAAGGACAACGCCATCAGCAACGCCGCCAGCAGGATGCCGACCGGGTGCAGCCGGCCCAGGAAGGCGACGATGATGGCGGTATAGCCGTAGCCCGGCGAGATGCCGGCCGTGACCTGCCCGATCGGGCCGGCGACCTCGCCCATGCCGGCGATGCCGGCCAGCGCGCCCGACAGCAGCAGCGTCAGCCAGACGATGCGCTTCTGGTCGAAGCCGGCATAGCCGGCAGCGGCCGGGGTCAGGCCGATCACCTTGATCTGGAAGCCGACGAAGGTCCGCGCGATCAGCAGCCAGCCGCCCGCCACCGCCGCCAAGGCGAACAGCGCCCCCAGATGGACGCGGGTTCCGGCCCACAGCACCGGCAGCACGGCGTCGGCCTCGAACAGCCGTGACTCCGGAAAGGCGAAACCGTCGGGATCCCGGTAGGGACCATGGACCAGATAGTTCAGCAGCAGCAGCGCCACATAGTTCAGCATCAGGCTGGTCAGGATCTCGCTGGCGTTGAAGCGCAGCCTGAGGAAGGCCGGCACCGCCGCCCACAGCGCGCCGCCGGCCGCCCCGCCGAGCACCATCAGCGGCAGGAGCCACCAGCCGCCTTCGCCGTAGAATGCCAGCGCCAGCCCGCCGCCGGTGATGGCGCCGAGCGTCAGCTGCCCTTCCGCACCGATGTTCCAGACATTGGCGCGGAAGCCGATGGCGAGCCCGACGGCGCAGAGCACCAGCGGCGTCGCCTTGACCACCAGTTCGCCGACTCCGCGGATCGAGGTGACCGGCGCGACGAAGAAGGCATACAGTGCCTTAAGCGGGTCGAATCCCATCGCCAGGAACAGGATGAAGCCGCTGAGCAGGGTCAGCGCCACCGCCAGCAGCGGGGTGGCGTAGACCATGGTCTTCGACGCCTGCCCGCGCGGCTCGAGACGAAGCAGGCTCATGCGGCGTCTCCGGCGCTCAAGAAACCATCACACCGCACGCGCGATCTCCCCGTCTTCGTCCGGCGGCGTGCCGAACAGGCCGCCCATCAGCAGGCCGATGCGTTCCACCGTGGTTTCGTGCGTCGGCCGGCTGTCGGACAGGCGGCCGTGGAACAGCACGGAAATCCGGTCGCTCAGCACGAACAGCTCGTCCAAATCCTGGCTGATCACCAGCACCGCGGCGCCGGAGCGCGCCAGCCCGATCAGCGCCTTGTGGATCGCCGCGGCGGCGCCGGCATCGACGCCCCAGGTCGGCTGGCCGACCACCAGAAGCTTGGGCCTCTGCAGGATTTCACGGCCGATGATGAATTTCTGCAGGTTGCCGCCCGACAGCGACCGCGCCTCGGCCCGGTGCCCGTGGGCGACCACGTTGAAACCGCGGATGATCGTCTCGGCATAGGCCCGCGCCCGGCCGAAATTGACCATGCCGCCGCGCACCAGCGGTTCGCTGGCATAGCCCGACAGCAGCGCGTTCTCCGACAGGCTGAGTTCCGGGACGGCACCGCGGCCCAGCCGCTCCTCCGGCACGAAGGCGAGGCCGAGCGCCCGGCGCGCCCGCGGCCCGAGATGGCCGGCCGACGCGCCCTCGATCACCACCGCGCCGGCATCGGCGATCAGCGCCTCGCCGCTGAGCGCCGCCATCAGCTCGGCCTGGCCGTTGCCGGCGACACCGGCGATGCCCAGGATCTCGCCCGCGCGCACCTCGAAACAGACGTCCTTCAGGTTGGTGGCGAAGGGGTTGTCGGAGGTGGTGGACAGGTGGCGCACCGACAGGCGGGCAGCCCCGGCGACGCCCTGCGGCGGCCGTTCCGGCATGGCCAGCTCGGCCCCCATCATCATCTCGGCGAGGCCGCGCGCCGTTTCCTGCCGGGGATCGCAGGCGCCCACCACCTTGCCGGCGCGCAGCACGGTGGCGCGGCTGCAGAGCGCGCGGATCTCCTCCAGCTTGTGCGAGATGTAGAGGATGGTGCAACCCTCCGCCGCCAGCCGGCGCAGGGTCTCGAACAGCTTGGCGGCCTCCTGCGGCGTCAGGACCGAGGTCGGCTCGTCCATGATCAGCAGCTTGGGGTCCTGCAACAGGCAACGCACGATCTCCACCCGCTGCCGCTCGCCCACCGACAGGTGGAAGACGTGGCGCCCGGGGTCGAGCGCAAGGCCATAGCGTTGGGAGACGGTGCGGATCCGCTCGGCGAGCGCATCCATCGGCCCGGCATTGTCGAGGCCGAGGGCGATGTTCTCCGTCACCGTCAGCGTGTCGAACAGCGAGAAATGCTGGAACACCATGCCGATGCCGAGCCGGCGGGCGCCGGCCGGATCGGGAACCGTGACCTCCCGCCCCTGCCACAGCATGGTGCCGGAGTCGGGATGCAGCACCCCGTAGATCATCTTGACCAGGGTCGACTTCCCGGCGCCGTTCTCGCCCAGCAGCGCATGGATCTCGCCCGGCTGGAGGACGAGGTCGACATGATCGTTGGCGAGGCAGCCGGGGAATCGCTTGGTGATGCCGCGCAGCGCCAGTCGGGGCGGCGGAGCGTCCGGGGGATAGGTCTCGGCGTGCGAATGCAAGGAGGAGCAATCCGGGAAAAGGTCAATTTTGCGTGGCAATGCCAGAGCCATGCCACCGCTGCCGACAGAGTAATCCGCTCGCACCACCGGCCGTCAACACCCGATCACCTGCCCATCCAAGATGCAATTGCCGATTTGGTCATCACAAGGCGGCAACCCTGCCCGTCGCACCGCAGCAAGCCCTTGCCAGCGCCTCCGATCCGACCAACACTCCAGTCGATCGGATGATGCGGAGGCTAGGATGTCGGCGGGTTACGCGGTGCTGGACCAGCGGAGCGTCGTTGCGGTGACGGGCGAGGATCGCAAGCCCTTCCTGCAGGGGCTGGTGTCGAACGACGTCCTGCGCGTCACGCCGGAGCATGCTGCCTACGCGCTGTTCCTCACCCCGCAGGGCAAGTTCCTGCACGACTTCACCATGGTCGATTCGGACGGCGATCCGGCGGCAATTCTGCCGGCAATTCTGATGGATGCCGAGACGGAGCGGCGGACCGACCTGCTGCGCCGGCTGAAGATGTACAAGCTGCGCTCCCGGATCGCGCTGGAGGACCGGGCCGACCGGCTCCTGGTCGCCGTGGCCTTCGGCGGGGACGTGCCGGCGGCATTGGGACTGCCTGGAGAAGCCGGGGCGGCCCGTCCCTTCGGCGGCGGCGTCGCCTTCATCGACCCGCGGCTGCCGGCGCTGGGCGCCCGCCTGTTCCTGCCCGCCGACGGGCTGGCGGCGCTGGAAGCGGCAGGACTGACGCGACGAGATGCCGCGGACTTCGACCGGCTGCGGCTCGGTCTCGGCGTGCCCGACGGCACCCGCGACCTGATCCCGGAAAAGTCGATCCCGCTGGAAAGCCGCATGGATGCGCTGAACGCCATCTCCTGGGACAAGGGATGCTACATGGGGCAGGAGCTGACCGCCCGCACCAAGTACCGCGCCCTGATAAAGAAGAAGCTGTTCCCGGTCGCCTTCGACGGTCCGGCGCCGGAGGCCGGCACGCCGGTGACACTGGACGGCAAGGAGGCAGGCGAAATCCGCAGCAGCCGCGACGGCGCCGGGCTGGCCCTGCTGCGGCTGGAGGATGTGCAGCGTGCGGCCGAAGGCGGGCTGCCCTTCCAGGCGGGTACGGCGACGCTGAAACCGCAGGAACCGGAGTGGGCATCCGCCACGAAGGGGTAATCCCACACCCAAAGAGTTCGCGTCCGGCGAGATCAAACCGGCTCCTCCGGTGTTGTTCAAGTGTCACGACACAACGACAAAGGAGCCATCCCATGCGTCGCACCCTGATCGTCACCGCCGCAACGCTGGCCCTCATGACCGGCGCCGCCGTCGCGCAGACCACCTCGCCGACCGTGGGCAACCCGTCCTCGTCCACCTCCAGCATGTCGAACAGCGCGATGCCGGACACCGCCACCCCCGGCAGCACCACGTCGGCCAGCCCGACCGGCGGACAAATGGCCAGCGCCGACGAGTTGATCGGCAAGAATGTCTATGGCCGCGACAACAACAAGATCGGCGAGGTCGACGACGTGATCCTCGACGGCACCGGCCAGGCCAAGCAGTTGGTGGTCAGCTCCGGCGGCTTCCTCGGCATCGGTGAGAAGCAGGTCGCCATCGACTATACCGCCGCCAATTGGGACGCGCAGAACAACCGCCTGAACCTGGCCGGCATGACCCGCGAAGACATCGGGGCGATGCCGGAATTCCAGTATGACGATACGATGACGTCGCTGAACAAGAACCGCAAGCCGGCCGACGCCGAGCCGATGGCTCCGGGCGCCGCCCCGGCTCCAGCCCCGGCCACCGGTTCGAGCACCGTGAAGTAAGGGGTTCGCCCCGTGCCCGTCATCCCCGCAAAATCGCCGCGGGGGTGACGGGCTTGCGGATTCTTCCGCCTTCCCTCTATCCCCGCAGCAGATCCACGAAGCGCCGGCAGGCCAGGATTTCGGCGCGCACGTTGGCGCGGCGCTTCGTGGCCTCGGCGTCTTCGCCCCATTGCTCGATCTGGTAGGTTTCGTCCAGTTGCGAGACCTCGAAGGCTTCGTCCGGACCGATCCGCCCCTCCAGCAAGGCAAGCGCCACGACGATCGAGCCGCATACACCCGTCGCGGTCTGCAAGGCCGCCAGATACCAGTCGTCCGTCGCCTCCACCACATTGTGCAGCGCGCCCAGCGCCTCGTCCGGCTGCGGCTTCGGCATCAGGCCGGCGCAGACCCGCAGCGGCGCGTCGTAGGTCAGGGCCGCCCAATCCAGCAGCGGCTGCCAGAGCCGGGCCTGACGCTCGACCAGCGGCTGGGGATGTTCGGCGCGGTAGCACAGCAGGTCGGTGCCGGCATAGGCGCTGACGGCCGGGACGATCTCGTGCCGCTTGGCCGGGATCAGGTCGACGGCGGTGCTCGACAGCTGCATCAGCGGCATCGCATGGGCGTCGATCCGCTCGCCCTGCGCTGCCCATTCGTCGGCCACGCCCTGCGCCAGCGGCCGGCTGGGGAAGACCAGCGGCGCCTTGGCCGGGCTGCGCACCGGACGGCCGTCCAGCTCGACCCGGAAGCCGCCTTCGGCCTCGCCGACCCCCGCCGCCTTGTAGAAACGCTTCATCGCTTACCCTTCCAAAAGCTCCAGCACCGCGCCGGCGACCTCGCGCCCGCGGTGGACGATCCGGTCGGCCCCGGCCCGCTCCAGTTCCGGCACCGCATGGTAGCCCCAGGAGACGCCGACCGACCGCACCCGCGCGTTGCGGGCCATCTGGATGTCGTAGGTGGTGTCGCCGACCACCACCGTTCCCGCCGCCTCCGCGCCGGTTTCGGCCAGCGCGCGCTGGACCATGTGCGGGTTCGGCTTGCCCGGACCGACGTCGGCGGTCTGCAGGGTCACGAAACGCCCGGTCAGCCCGTGGCCCTTCAGCACCGCGTCCAGTCCGCGCCGCGACTTGCCGGTCGCCACCCCCAGCAGCACGCCCGCCGCCTCCAGCGCCGCCAGCGTGTCGAGGATGCCGGGAAACAGCGGTTCGTCCACCTCGCCGCGCCCGCGGGCGGCGGCGAAGGCCCGCTTGTAGCTCTCCGCCACCGCGACATGGGCGTCGGCATCCAGCACCGGCAGCAGCAGCGCCACCGCCTCGACCAACGACAGCCCGACCATGCGGCGAACCTCTGCCGGGTCGGGCTCGCCCAACCCATGTTCGGCCCAGGCCCGGTTCATGGCGTCGATGATGGCGAACTGGCTGTCCACCAGCGTGCCGTCGCAATCGAACAGGGCGAGGCGGAGCGGAGACCCCGACGGGACCGCCATCACTCGAAATCCTCGAACGGGTCGTCGCGCAGGTTCGGGCTGAAGCCGAGATATTTCCAGGTCGCCTGCATGTGGTCGGGCAGCGGGGCGGTGACGTCGATGGTCTTGCCGCCGCGCGGGTGCGGCAGGACCAGCCGACGGGCGTGCAGATGCAGCTTCTTCGTCACCTCCGCGCCGGGCAGAAAGGCGCCCTGCCCGGCATATTTGCCGTCGCCCAGGATCGGCGTTCCGACGGCGGCCATATGGACACGCAGCTGGTGGGTGCGGCCGGTCAGCGGCCACATGGCGACGAAGGCGGCCTGCTTGCCGGCATTCTCCTGCACCGAATAGACGGTGACGGCGCGCTTGCCCTCTTCCTTGTTCTCGGCCACCCGCTCGCCTTGCGGGCCGCCTTCCTTGGCCAGCGCCAGATCGATCTTGCCCTGGTAGGGCTTCGGCACGCCGACGGTGGCGGCCCAATAGATCTTGCGCACGGCGCTGCCGCGGAACATCTCCGTCAGCTTGCTGGCCGCGAATGTGTTGCGGGCCAGCAGCAGGACGCCGGAGGTGTCCTTGTCCAGCCGGTGGACAAGCTTCGGCCGCTCCTTGCCGTCGAAACGCAGGGCATCCAGCATGGCGTCCAGATGTTTCGTCGTTCCGGTGCCGCCCTGGACCGCCAGCCCGGCCGGCTTGTTGATGGCGATGACGTCGGCATCGCGGAAGAGCACCAGCGCCTGCAATTCGGCGATCTGCTTGTCCGACATCGCCTTGGGCTTGCCGGCGGCCGGATTGGGGCCCCTGACGGGCGCCGCCCAGGCCGCCAGCGGCGGAATACGCACGCTCTGCCCGGCGGCCAGCCGCGAGGAGGTCTCCGCCCGCTTGCCGTCGACACGAACCTGACCGGTGCGCAGCAGCTTCTGCAGATAGCTGTGGTTCACGTCGGGAAAATGCCGCTTGAACCAGCGGTCGAGCCGCATGTCGGCCTCGTCGGCCGTCACGGCGCGGGTCTCGACCTTGCTCTCGCCGCTCTTGCCACCTGTATCGGGGGCGTCGGTATCGAAGTCGTCGTTGTCGGAATTGGCGGCGGGATCGCGGGAGTCAGTCATCAGAGGGACACCGAAACAAGAGAACGCACGGCCCACAGGCCGGCAAAGAAACCCAGCACGCTGAACAGCGTCGAGGCAAGGAAATAGCCGGCCGCCGCGACGATCTCGTCGCGGGCGACGAGGACGCCGATGTCGAGCGTGAAGGAGGAGAAGGTCGTGAAGCCCCCGAGGACGCCGACCAGCAGGAAGGCGCGCAACTCCGGCGACGGCGACCAGGTCAGGGCCGCCAGTTCCGACAGCACGCCCATCGCCGTACAGCCGAGCACGTTGACGGCGATGGTGCCGACCGGAAACCGGATACCGGCCCACTGTGCGACGGTCATCAACATCAGGTAACGCGCCACCGATCCGGCGGCACCGCCGGCGGCAACGGCAAGCAGCGACAGGGGGGATGCGAGCACGACTCCTCCGGGACAGGCGCAGGATTGGGAGAACGGGGTGGAGCGCCGGATTAGAGCCAGAAACCGGCGCACTTGTCACGCGATGGAACTTGTCATGCGATGGATGGCACCCCCAGAATGGCCGGCATGGAAACCCAACCATTGCGTCCCGTGCCATCGAATGCCGCACTGCTGATCGTCGACCTGCAAAGGGCCATCGACGACCCGCGCTGGAGCCGCATCGGCCCGCGCAACAACCCGCAGGCCGAGGCCAACATCGCGGCATTGCTGGCCGCCTGGCGGCGCGACGGCCGTCCCATCGTCCATATCCGCCACGATTCGACCGAACCCGGCTCCACCTACCGCCCCGGCGGCCCGGGCCATCCCTTCAAGGACGAGGCGATGCCGCTGCCGGGCGAAACGGTGATCGGCAAGAGCGTGAACAGCGCCTTCATCGGCACCGGCCTGGACGACTGGCTGCGCAGCCGCGGCATCGCCACGCTGGCGGTCGCGGGCGTCATCACCAACAACAGCGTCGAGGCCACCGTGCGCATGGCCGGCAACCTCGGTTACGACGTGCGGCTGGTGGCCGATGCCTGCTTCACCTTCGCCCGGCTCGACCGCTCGGGCCGGCTGCGCACCGCGGACGAAGTCCACGACCTGTCGCTCGCCAACATGGACGGCGAATACGCGACGGTGGTGGAGACGGCGGAGCTGTTGGAAAAGCTGTCGCGCTGAATGCCCCCTCCCCATCCCTCCCCCGCTTCGCGGGAGAGGGGCAGGAGCTTTGCGGGAGCGATGCAGGGTTTGGGCGGTGGCTGTCCCTTACGCCAGCTTCGCCTTCAGGAACTCGACCGTCCGCTTCCAGGCCAGATCGGCGGCCTCCTTGTTGTAGCGCTCCGCCGACGTGTCGTTGTGGAAAGCGTGGTTGACACCCTCGTACATATGGATCTGGTGTTCGACCCCGGCCTTCTTCAACGCCTCGTCATATGCTGGAATGCCGGCGTTGATGCGCTGGTCCAGCCCGGCGAAATGCAGCATCAGCGGCGACTTGATGGTGGTGACCAGCGCCGGGTCGGGCGTCGGGCCGTAGAAGGCGACGCCGGCCTTGAGGTCCGGAGCCTTCAGCGCGAGCCGGTTGACCATCCCGCCGCCCCAGCAGAAGCCGACGACGCCAACCTTGGCCGAGGAATAGCGATAGGCCATCAGATAGCTCATCGCCGCGATCAGGTTGTTCACCGTCTTGTCGGCGTCGAGCTGGCCGATCATGTCGCGGGCCTTGTCGGGGTCCTGCGGAGTGCCGCCCAGCGGCGACAGCAGGTCGGGCGCCAGCGCCACGAAGCCTTCGGTGGCAAGGCGGCGGGTGACGTCCTCGACATAGGCGTTCAGGCCGCGGTTCTCATGGATGACGATCACCGCCGGGGCCTTGTCGGCCAGCTTCGGCCGGGCGAGATAGCCGGCGACGTCGCCGGTCGCCCCCTGGAAGGACACCTTCTCCGCCGCCAGACGCCCGTCATCCGCGCCGACGATGGCTGCGCGGGCATAGTTCGGCTCGATCGCCGCCAGGATGGCGGGAATCGCCGCCGCACTGCCCGCCAGTCCAGCCAGCCGTTCCAGGAAGACCCGGCGCGGCAGCGGCGCATGGGTGTATTCGTCGTAAAGGTCGATGATCCGCTGATCCATCCCCTATGCCCCCTGTTCGCATATGCCGCAGCTCAGCCGGTGCGGTCGCGGTTGAGAGTGGTGACGCGGCGCCGGCTTGGCAACCGGGGGAACGACCTGCTTTCGGCCTATGACGGCAGTTACGCTCCCTCGGGCGCCGCTTCGGCGAACGGGACCAGCTCCGACGGCTGATATTCCACCAGAAGGCCGTCGCGCATCTCCAGCACCCGATCCATGCGCCGGGCAAGCTCCAGATTGTGCGTCGCCACCAGTGCCCCCACCTTGGCCTGCCGGACGATGGCGGAGAGCATGGCGAAGACATGCTCTGCCGTGTGGGGGTCGAGGTTGCCGGTCGGCTCGTCCGCGATCAGCAGGGACGGCGCATTGGCCAGCGCCCGCGCGATGGCCACCCGTTGCTGCTCGCCACCCGACAGCCGGGCCGGACGGTGGGTACCGCGCTGCTCCAGCCCGACCATGCGCAGCAACTCGTCGGCGCGCTGCCTGGCGACGGGCTTCGGCACGCCGGCGATCATCTGCGGCAGCACGATGTTCTCCCGCGCCGTGAACTCCGGCAGCAGATGATGGAACTGGTAGACGAAGCCGATGGAACGGCGGCGCATCTCCGTCCGCTTGCCGTCGTCCAGGTTCGACACGTCGGCACCGGCGATGCGCACCGTACCGGCGGTCGGCCGCTCCAGCAGGCCGGCGATGTGCAGCAGGGTCGATTTGCCGGCGCCCGACGGGCCGACCAGCGCGACCAGTTCCCCGGCGCCGACGGTCAGGTCGACGCCGCGCAGCACCTCCAGCGTCTCGCCCGCCTGCTCGAAGCGGCGGACGATGCCCTTCAACTCCAGCATCGGCTTCGACATCCTGTCCATGGCGGCGTCACTCATAGCGCAGGGCCTCCACCGGATCGAGCCGGGCGGCTCGCCAGGAGGGGTAGATGGTGGCGGCGAAGGACAGGCCGAGCGCCATCAGCGTCACCTGCACCACCTCGCTCCAGTCGATCTTGGCCGGCAGGTGGGACAGGAAATAGATCTCGGCGTTGAACAGGTTGGTGCCGGTCAGTCCCTGGATGACCTGCCGGATGCTCTCGATGTTGAGCGCGAAGGACACGCCGAGCGCCAGTCCGAGCAGCGTGCCCGTCACCCCGACGCTGGCGCCCGACAGGAAGAAGATGCGCATGACCATGCCGCGCGTCGCCCCCATGGTGCGCAGGATGGCGATGTCGCGCCCCTTGTCCTTCACCAGCATGATCAGGCTGGAGATGATGTTGAAGGCCGCGACCATGATGATCAGCGACAGGATCAGGAACATCACGTTGCGTTCGACCTGGAGCGCGGTGAAGAAGCTGGCGTTGGACTGCTGCCAGTCGACCACCCGTCCCTCCCCCGCCACCACCGATTGGACGGCGGCGCGGGCGGCTGCGATCTGCATCGGCTCGCTCACGAAGACCTCGAGCGAGGTCACGGCGTCACCGGTGCGGAAGAAGGCCTGGGCCTCCTCCAATGGCAGGAAGATGAAGCTGTTGTCGTATTCGAACATGCCGACGTCGAAGATGGCGCCGATGGGATAGCTGCGCATCCGCGGCACCGTGCCGAAGGCGGTGACGTTGCCCTGCGGCGCGATCAGCGTGATCTGGTCGCCGACCGACAGGCCGAGCCGCTGGGCCATGCGCGAGCCGATGGCGATGCGGTCCTCCCCGAACTCCTCGGCCGAGCCGCGGACGATGTTCTTCGCCAGCGTCGGCCGCACCCGGAAATCCTCCGGCCGCACGCCGCGGATGACCGCCCCGGAGGCGGCACCGCGCACCGACACCAGCGCCTGCCCCTCCACCGTCGGGGTCACGTTGTCGACGCCGGGCGTGTTGCGCAGCTTGCCGGCCAGGATGTCGAAGTCCGGCAGCGGCCCGCCGCGCATGTTGTAGACGTTGAGGTGCCCATTGAGGCCGAGCACCCGGCCCAGCAGCTCCGCCCGGAAGCCGTTCATCACCGCCATGACGATGATGAGAGTCGCCACGCCGAGCGCGATGCCCAGCAGGGAGAACCCCGCGATGACCGAGATGAACCCTTCCTGGCGGCGCGCCCGGAGGTAACGCATCGCGACCATGCGTTCGAAGGCATTGAAGATCATGAGGGAATCCGGCCTGCCGGTGGGAAGGACAAAAAAAGCGGCGAACCTTGAGGTTCGCCACCGGAAGATAGGATACCTTGCGAGGCTGCGCAAAGACTGCCTTATGAGATTGCCTTGTGATATCGGCCGTTCGTCGGCCGTTCAAAGGATCTCTGTCACCTCGGCAAAGGACCACGCGGCAAACACGCCATTTGGGCTGCTGGCAGCCGAAACGCGCAGCTGAACCGAGCGGGCGCCGCCTGCGGTGCTGATAACCGCATGGGCGACCGGCTGCTGTGACCATGGCGTGGTGTTGGTGGGCGGAATGTGCTGCGATGTGACGCCGACGAACTGACCGGCGGTCATGTCGTACCAACAGGTTTGAACCGAACCGTTGTTGTTGGAAAAACTGAAGGAAAGTCCCGACGTCAGCCGGAACATGCGGTTCTCGGGCAACTGTATCGCATAGCCGGCCAGTGCCAGGGTTCCGGCAGCGACCGTATCGAAGCGGATGGGATTGTTGACCGTCAGCCCGGTCGTCTGGTTGGCGGATAGGCGGAACATCCCCCATCGCGACGCCGCAACGGGTGCGACTGCCCTCAACGCCATGTCACTGCCCCTCGCCGGTGGTGACGTCCAGTACCGTCCCACCATTCACGCCGATCCCGGTGATGAAACCGTTGGCCTGACGGTCGAAGATCTCGACGGTGCGGGCCATGATCGTCAACGTGTTTACGGTCGACGAGGAAAAGGTCGCGGTGAACTTGATCCATGCGTCCGACGGCCCGAGATTTGCCACCCGGACATTGCGGCCGATTGCAGGCAGCGCAAAGGTTCCGGTGCTGGTGGGGGTCAGGCTGAAGCGCTGGCTTTCGATTGGGGAAAAGGCAAACGACATGATCGGTCTCCCTTGGCAATTGATTCCCAGCGGCCCCGCTCAGCACGACATTTTCGAAATGAAGAAGAGACGGAAACTGCTGCAGTCCGACTGTGACCAAGGAACTGGCCCAAGTCAAATCCGGTAGAAAAATCCATTTCAATTCAATCTACAAGGCATTCTTGAGAGCCAAAACACCCGTGAAATGCTCCGCTCTGTTCCCATATATTCCACTGCAGCTGCCTGGGCGATTCGAAAAAAAACGCCGGGCTATAGCCCGGCGCCTCTGTCATCGGTTGGGTAAGGATCAGCCCAGCAGCTTCGCCAGCGCCGCCTCGACCGGCAGCTCTTCCTTCACGCCGGTGGCGCGGCGCTTCAGCTCGACGACGCCGTTCTTCAGGCCGCGCGGGCCGACCACCAGCTGCCAGGGAACGCCGATCAGGTCCATGTCGGCGAACTTGGCGCCGGGACGTTCGTCGCGGTCGTCATAGGCGACGTCCAAGCCAGCCTTCTCCAGCTTTTCATAGAGGTCGGCGCAGACCCGGTCGGTTTCCGCATCGCCCGACTTCAGGTTGATCAGCCCGACATTGAAGGGAGCGACGGCGTCCGGCCAGACGATGCCGTTGTCGTCGTGGCTGGCCTCGATGATCGCGCCCATCAGGCGAGACACGCCGATGCCGTAGCTGCCCATCTCCACCGGGATCGACTCGCCGTTCGGGCCGGCGACGACCGCGTTCATCGGCTTGGAGTATTTGGTGCCGAAGTTGAAGATGTGGCCGACCTCGATGCCGCGGGCCGACACCAGATCCGATTCCGGAACCGGGCAGCTGGCGGCGTCGTGCTTCTCATCGGTGGCGGCGTAGATCGAGGTGGTGCGGTCGAAGAAGGGCTGGAGGTCGTCGGCGAAGCCCGGCGCATCCTTCAGCACGTCCAGGTCGAGCCAGTCCTTGTGGCAGAAGACGCCGCTTTCGCCGGTCTCGGCCAGGATGATGAACTCGTGGCTGAGGTCGCCACCGATCGGGCCGGTGTCGGCGCGCATCGGGATCGCCTTCAGCCCCATGCGGGCGAAGGTGCGCAGATAGGCCAGGAACATCTTCTGGTAGGCGCGACGGGCGCTGGCCGGATCGATGTCGAAGGAATAGGCGTCCTTCATCAGGAACTCGCGGCCGCGCATCACGCCGAAACGCGGGCGGATCTCGTCACGGAACTTCCACTGGATGTGGTAGAGGTTCAGCGGCAGCTGGCGGTAGCTCTTGACGAAGGCGCGGAAGATGTCGGTGATCATCTCCTCGTTCGTCGGGCCGAACAGCATCTCGCGGTCGTGGCGGTCGGTGATGCGCAGCATCTCCTTGCCGTAATCGTCGTAGCGGCCGCTCTCGCGCCACAGATCGGCCGACTGGATGGTCGGCATCAGCAGTTCCTGCGCGCCGGCCTTGTCCTGCTCTTCGCGGACGATCTGCTCGATCTTGCGCAGCACCCGATAGCCCAGCGGCAGCCAGGCATAGATGCCGGCGCTGGTCTGGCGGATCATCCCGGCCCGCAGCATCAGGCGGTGCGAGACGATCTGCGCCTCGGTCGGGGTCTCCTTGAGGGTGGGCATGAAGAAGCTGGACAGCCGCATGGCTCTGCTCTCGTGTGCGAGGTGTTCGACAAGTCCGCGCGAACATGCCCTTTTCTGAAAAAAGGACGGATCCGGGCGGCGGGTGAGCGACTTTAGGAAGGTCGCCCGCACTTGTCCACTGTAAGCCCCCGCTCCTCCCCCGCTCCTCCCCAGGGCCGCCCATGCCCCTATCGGGCGCGGCAGTAGGCATAGAGACGATCCTCGGCCCCCGGATCGATCTGCTGGCCGTTGAGATAGAGCCTGTCTCCGACCACGCTCAGCCACACCGCGGTAACATCGTCGGGCAGGCGGGGCACCGACGGCAGGGCGATGCCCATGCGGCGGGCAAGATCGATAGACAGCGGCAGGTCGATCGGGATCGGCGGCTGTACCCCGGCCGACCCCGGCAGATCGGCCGGCGCCACCGGCCGGCCATGCACGTCGACGCCGGGCTTGTACTCCACATCCGGCGCCGGGACATGGCGGGTCAGCCGCCGGCACAGCGACAGATCCACCACGGGACGCTCGCGGCCGGCATCGGGCGTCAGTTGGATCGGACCGGGAAGCGGCGGTTGGGTCTGCGCCGGTGCCGGGCCGGTCGACAGGGCAAGCACAAGTGCGGCCAGCCCGGCTCGCAAGAGACCGCGCGTGCTCACAGCGTGTGCCGTTCGGCCACCGGGGCCGGGTTGCGCATGGCTTTCCAGTAGACCGCGAGATAGGGCATGCCTTTTTCCGCCTCCTCCTGGGTCCGCGCCGACTGGCGGATATATTTGCCGATGAAGGGTTTGTTCACATGCTCGAGGTCTACGGCGGCCTTCAGCACCAGGAACTCGCCGATCTTGTCGGGCAGGTTATAGTGCCATTTCTGCAGGCATTCCGAGGTCACGCCCGGCTTCGCCTGCTCCTGTTCGGGCAGATAGAATTCCTGATGGTGGTACTGCGTGATTTCCTTCCAGGCCTGGGCGACACGGCCGGGCTTCAGCCGTGGCAGCGCCTTCAGGATGCGGACATCCTCGTGGAACAGCGGCAGGAAACCACGTTTCTCGGCCAGTTCGGTCAACATGATGTGCAGCCCGGCCATCACGCCGCCCTCGGCACCGTTGCCTTGACCGGCATCGGGCTTCTCGTCCCGCTTGCGGCTGAAAAGTGCGCTGAAGAACCCCTTCTTCTGCTTCACATTGCCGGCGGCGGCGCTGTCCTGTCCAACCTTGCGTTCGTCCCACAGCGAATCCCAGGCATATTCCCAGGCGGTGAAGACGGCGTTGGAGCGGTCGTCCAACACGGTCAGCAGATATTCGCGCCCTTCCCGCGCCCAATCGACGTCGCCGACGATGGCGCGGACCGGACGGCGGCTTAACACGACCGGCAGGATGCCGACGCGCACCAGCTCCTGATAGAATTCGACGAAGGACGGCGTCTGAATGAAGGGCAGCAGGGAGCAAGGCTGCTCGTCCGGCGCCAACAGCTCCATGCTCTTCTTGGTCCGTTCCAACAGCTCGGTCGACAGAACGGCCGCGAACTGATTGAATCGTTCGTTTTCATTCGCGGCCATCGGCGCCTCGACTGTCGTCCTTTCCCTGCCGGCCCTTGAGCGAGCCAAAACAGATAGGCCCCCGGAATGGAACCCCCTCCCGGTGGCTGTTGCACGCCCATTATGCAGGAGAATCCCTATGGGAGCTAAGCGAAGCAACGCTACCAAGTAAACCGTTAACGTTTCCTGGAGCGGATGCGGAAATTTCCGCCCGCACGCCCCGTCCACCGGCCAGCCGGTTGGAATCAGCCATGTCCAGGATAAAGAAAGGCCGCGCGGCAGAAGCGGCGCGGCCTGTCGAGTTTAGGGAGGAATCGCCACCAGGCGTCGGAAAGGGGGAAGATCCCCCTCGTCACATCAAAAGAGTGGACCCCGGCCACGGCCATGGCAAGCCCAAAACAGAGGCAACACCCCCCTTTGCCCAAAGATTTTGCATTTCTGCACAGTGTCTCGGCGATTGCCGCCATTATAATCCGGGTTTTGCCTACTTCATGGGCTCATACCCGCGATACCCGGCATCGACCGCCATCTTCCAGGGCGGACTCTGCTCCAACACCATTGCCTGGACCGGACAATCGGGCTGATGCGCGCCCGGCAAGTACCCCAGGCTCATCAGGAATTCCCCGACGATTTCCCCGCCGGTGAAGCGGAAGGTTTTGGCGAACAGCTTGACCCACTCCGGCTTGCTCAGCGGATGGTGGGCGCGCAGCCAGCCGTCGAAGGATCCGAAGGTCTGGCGCAGGGCGATGATGCGGCGGGCATTGTCGATGACCGCATCCACCTTCAGCCGGTTGCGGATGATGCCGGCATCGGCCAGCAGCCGGTCCCGCTCGGCCTCGCCATAGGCGGCGACCCTGTCGATGTCGAAACCGTCGAAGGCGGCGCGGAAGGCGTCGCGCTTCTTCAGGATGGTCAGCCAGGACAGGCCGGCCTGGTTGATCTCCAGCACCAGACGCTCGAACAGCACCCGGTCGTCGCTGCTGGGAAAGCCGTATTCGCCCTCATGGTAGGGACCATGGTGGGGATGGCCGGGCGCGGCCGCGCAATAGGTCAGACTCACCCGATCGTCTCCCGTCGCCTTCTGCCGTGGTTCTTGGTCACATCATGTCCCGGGCCATGTCCCGGAACGAGATGATGCCCGATCGCTCGACCCCGAAGATCACCAGCCACACCAGCAGTGCGACCACCGAGGTGATCATGAACTTGCGCAGAATGCGCGGATTCTCCGGCGCAGACGAGGCCATGCCCGGCTCCGGCCTCTCCGGCGTCCGCACGCCCCAGGGCAGCACCGCGAACAGCACCACCCACCACACCACGACATAGACGAAGGCGCCCGTTACCCAATTGTCCATCGACCCTCTCCGCGCCGCACCGGGATCGAGACCGGATCAGGCCTGCTCCAGTTCGACCAGCGTCCCGCAGAAATCCTTGGGATGCAGGAACAGGACCGGCTTGTCATGCGCGCCGATCTTCGGCTCGCCGTCGCCCAGAACCCGGGCGCCCTGCGCCTTCATCCGGTCGCGGGCGGCGAGGATGTCATCCACCTCGTAGCAGATGTGGTGGATGCCACCGGACGGGTTCTTCTCCAGGAATCCGGCGATCGGCGATTTCTCGCCGAAGGGATGCAGCAACTCGATCTTGGTGTTCGGCAGTGTGACGAAGACCACGGTGACGCCGTGCGGCGCCAGATCCACCGGCTGCGACACCGCCGCACCCAGCGTATCGCGGTAGAGCGCCGTCGCCGCCGGAAGGTCCGGAACGACAATGGCGACATGGTTGAGTTTCCCGATCATGCGTGCGTCCTCTCGCTGGCTGTCCGCTCGGCCCGTTGGCGGGCTCTGGTCCGCGTCTTATACACCCTTGCTCAAATCCTCGGTCCGGTCATACGCGGACCAGATGGACCTCCGTCACCGGCTTCTTGCCATGGGACGCATTGAAGCAGCGGCGCAGGGCGATCCGCGCAGCCTCCTTCACCTGCGCGTCGTCGGCCCGCGCCGACCGGGGCAGCAGCGCCACCGCCTCGCGCACCGCGTCGATCACGTCCAGCAGCAGGTCCCGGTCGGTCGCCTCGTCGATCAGCCCCATCACCGCCACCTGAGGCGCGGTCAACAGCTCGCCGGTCCCTGTCATCACCAGCGTGACGACGGCGGCGCCGTTGTTCACCATGCGGTTGCGCGCCCGCATCATGCCGGTGTCGAGCGGCACCAGCCGCTTGCCGTCCAACGCCATCCGGCCGGCACGCACGGTGGCCACCACCCGCGCTCCCTCCGCCCCGTCGAGCCGGATCAGCTCGCCATTGGCCGGCACGAGGCTGTGGGCAACCTGGCAATCCTCGGCGAGCGCGGCGTGGGCCTGCTGGTGGCGCTGCTCGCCATGCACCGGAACGGCGATGCGCGGGCGCACCCACTGGTACATGCGGACCAGCTCGTCGCGGGCCGGGTGGCCGGAGACATGGATCGGCGCATCGTCCGCCGTCACCAGCTCGACGCCTTGGGCGACCAGTTGGTTCTGCATCCGGCCGATGGCGCGCTCGTTGCCGGGAATCTCGCGCGAGGAGAAGATCACCACATCGCCGCGCGACAGCGTGATCTGCGGATGGTCGTCGGCCGCGATACGGGCGAGCGCCGAGCGCGGCTCCCCCTGGCTGCCGGTGCAGATCAGCACCAGCTTCTCCCGCGGCAGGTAGCTGGCGTCATGCTCCGACAGGAATTTCGGCACCTCGGCCAGATAGCCGTTGGCCCGCGCCGCCTCGTTGATCCGCCAGAGCGAGCGGCCGACCAGAGCCACATGGCGGTCATGGGCAGCGGCGGCGGCGGCGATGCTCTCCAGCCGCGCCACGTTGGTGGCGAAGCAGCTGACGGCGATGCGGGCGTTGCGGTAGCGGCCGAACAGCTCCATCAGCGACGCCCGCACCGTCGCCTCCGACCCGGCGGAGCCCGGCACCAGCGCGTTCGTGCTGTCACCGACCAGCGCCAACACCCCTTCGTCGCCGATGGCGCGCAGCCGCGCCTCGTCGGCGGTATCGCCGACCAGCGGGTCGGGATCCAGCTTCCAATCGCCGGTGTGCAGGACGGTGCCGGCCGAGGTGCGGATGGCGAGCGCATTCGGCTCCGGGATCGAATGCGTCATGGTGACATATTCGACCGAGAATGGACCGATCTCGACCGTGCCGCCCAGCGGAATCTCGACGATCGGCACGGTGGCGCTCAGGCCGCGCTCATGCAGCTTGGCACGCAGGAAGGACGCGGTGAAGGGCGTGCAATAGACGGGGCAGCGCAGTTCCGGCCACAGATACTGAACGGCGCCGAGATGGTCCTCATGCGCGTGGGTCACCACCAGCCCAACCAGATCGCCGCGGCGCTCCACGATGAAGGCCGGGTCGGGCATGATCACGTCCAGCCCGGGCATGGTGTCGTCGGCGAAGGAGATGCCGAGATCCACCATCAGCCATTTGCCTTGATGGCCATACAGGTTGAGGTTCATCCCGATCTCGCCGGAACCGCCGAGCGGCAGGAAATACAGCGCGCCATCCTCCGGAACGAAGGGCTCCGCCGGGGTTTCGGGCGTTCCGGCGGTTGTCTTGGAGGATTGTGTCATTGGACCGTGTTGCGCTTGTGGATCAGGAGAAGGCCGCGGAGCGTCAGTTCGCTGTCGGTGTGTTCGATCACATGGGTGGCCTTGGCGAAAAGAACAGCCAGTCCGCCGGTCGCGACCACCCGCATCGGTTCGCCGTACTCCGCCCGGATGCGGCTGATCAACCCTTCGATCAGGCCGACATACCCCCAGAAGATGCCCGACTGCATGCAGGCGATGGTGTTCTTACCGATCACCTCGGCCGGCTGCTGGATTTCGACCCGCGGCAACTTCGAAGCCGCCATCTGGAGCGCCTCCAGCGACAGGTTCAGTCCGGGCGCGATCACTCCGCCACAATAATTGCCATCGGCATCGACCACGTCGAAGGTCGTCGCCGTGCCGAAATCGATGACGATCAGCGGGGTCTTGTAGGTGGCCGCCGCCGCCGCGGTGTTGACCAGCCGGTCGGCCCCGACCTCCTCCGGCCGGTCGACCAGCGCCTTGACGCCGAGATCGACGCCGGGCTGGCCGACGATCACCGGATCGCAGCCGAAATGATCCTTGCACAGCCGCTTGAGGTTGAAGGTCGCGCCCGGCACGACGCTGGCGATGATCGCGCTGTCGATATCGCCGGGCGCAAACCCCTTCAGCGCCATCAGGTGGGTCAGCCACACCATGTATTCGTCGGCGGTGCGCTTCTGGTCGGTGGCCGTACGCCAGATGCCCGCTTGACGGTCACCGTCATAGATGGCGAACACCACGTTCGTGTTTCCGGCGTCGATGGCAAGCAGCATGGCAGGATCCGTGCGGGCGATGGGCGGGCGATGGAGGCGGGCGATGGACGGCCAGGGTTCAGGTCTGGGATGGGGCGGCGAAGAACACATCCCCGGCGGCGATCCGCTGTCGCGGTCCGCCATCCGTTGGATCAAGCAACAGAACGCCGTCGCTGTCCAGATCGGCGAAGATGCCGGAAATCGACCGGTCGGCCAACCGGACCAGGATCGGTCCGCCCAGCCCCTTGGCGCGGGCGAGCCATGCGTCACGCACCGGGCCGAAGCCATGAGCCCGCCAGCGTCCGTACCAGTCCGCCAGATGGCAGGCATAAAGCTCCAGCAGCGCACCCGGGCCCATGGCCGGCGCGCCTTCGGCGATCAGCGAGGTGGCACCGTAATCGGCGGTCGCGGGAAAATGCCGCAGGTTGATGCCGACGCCCAGCACGACCCAGGCGACCGTCCCGTCGGCCGCCGGCTCCGACTCGAGAAGGATGCCGGACAGCTTGCGGTCATGCACCAGCACGTCGTTCGGCCATTTGCAGCGGATGCCGCTCGGATCCGGCAGCACCGATTCGGCGGTCTCGGCGATGGCGAGGGCGGCGACAAAGGAAATCTGCGCCGCTTCGGCCGGCGGAAGACCGGGCCGCAGGATGGTCGTGCTGTAGAGGTTGCCCTCGGGAGAGGCCCAGACCCGCCCCCGCCGCCCCCGCCCGCCTTCCTGCCGGCGGGCCCAGACGATGGTGCCCTCGGGCGCGCCGGCACCACCGGGACCCGGACGCGCCAAGGCCTTCGCCTCGTCGTTCGTGCTGACGACGGAGGCGAAGGCCTTGACCTGGAAGCCGGGAGGCAGGCGCAGCCGCGCCGCCTCCGCTTCGAGCGATAATGTCATCTGCTCGTCGTCACCCGGCGAACAGAGCGGCAGCGGCAGCGGCCGCACCGTTCAGGATCGGTGCCGGAGCCACGAAGAACAGCAGGGTGAACAGGCTGGTGACGACCAGGACGCCGGTCATGCCATCGTCGGACATCTTGTCGACCACCACCGACGGCTCGTCGAAATACATGATCTTGATGATGCGCAGATAGTAGAAGGCGCCGACAACACTGGTCAGCACGCCGACCACGGCCAGCGTGTACTCCTGCGCCGCGACGGCGGCCAGGAAGACGTACAGCTTGCCGAAGAAACCCGCCATCGGCGGGATGCCGGCCATGGAGAACATGAAGATCGCCATGGTCGCGGCCAGCATCGGGTTGGTCTTGGACAGGCCGGAGAAGTCCTTGATCTCCTCCAGCATCTGGCCCTTGGCCTTCATGCTGAGGATGACCGCGAAGGCGCCGATGTTCATGGCGATATAGAGCGCCATGTAGATCAGCACGCCGCGCACGCCGTCCTGCGTCCCGGTGGTCAGGCCGACCAGGGCGTAGCCGACATGGCCGATGGAGCTGTAGGCCATCAGGCGCTTGATGTTGGTCTGCATGATCGCGGCGAAGGAACCGATGACCATCGACAGGATCGCGGTCGCCACCAGAACCTGATGCCACTGGGCGGCGAGATGGCCGAACGGCTCCATCACCACGCGGGTCAGCAGGGCGATGGCCGCGACCTTCGGGGCCGCCGCGAAGAAGGCGGTCACCGGCGTCGGCGCGCCCTCATAGACGTCGGGGGTCCACATGTGGAACGGCGCGGCCGAAATCTTGAAGGCCAGACCGGCCATCACGAAGACCAGGCCGATCACCAGACCTGGCGACACATGGGCGCCGCCGGCGAACAGCGCCGCGACCTTGTCGAAGGAGGTGGTGCCGGCAAAGCCGTAGACCAGCGAGGCACCGTACAGCAGCATGCCCGACGACAGCGAGCCCAGCACGAAATACTTCAGGCCGGCTTCCGACGACTTGGCACTGTCGCGGCGGAAGGCCGCGATGACGTAGAGCGCCAGGCTCTGGGTTTCCAGGCCGACATACAGCGAGATGAAATCGTTGGCCGAGATCATCATCAGCATGCCGAGCGTGGCGAACAGCATCAGCACCGGGAACTCGAAGCGCGCCATCTGCTCACGCTCGTTGAAGCCGAGCGAGAGGACGACCGCGAAGGCAGCCGACACCAGCACCAGCACCTTCATGAAGACGCCGAAGGCGTCCATCACGAACATGCCGTTGAAGGTGACGACGCGGCCGCTGCCATAGCCCATCGCCAGGACGGCGGCGAGCAGCATGCAGACGATCGCCAGGTAGGAGACGGGACGGGTGAAGCCGTCGCCGCGGAACACGCCCAGCATCAGCAGGGCGACGCCCGACAATGCCAGGAAGATCTCCGGCAGGGCCGGCCAGATGTCGGGAAACACTGCGGTCATGTCGAAGAACCCCTTACCGAGCGGCGACCGAGACACCGGACGCGGCGTGCGACGCGGCCAGCTTGGTCTGGTAGGTCTGGATCAGCTGCTCGACCGATGCCGAGGTGACGTTCAGGAAGCTGCTGGGATAGACGCCCATCCACAGGACGACGGCGACCAGCGGCAGGAACACCGCGATCTCGCGCGGGGTCATGTCGAACATCGCCTTGACGTCCGGCTTGGTCAGCTTGCCGTAGACGACGCGGCGGTACAGCCACAGCGCATAGGCGGCACCCAGCACCATGCCGGTGGCGGCGAGCGCCGCGACCCAGGTGTTGTCGCGGAAGACGCCGAGCAGGACCAGGAACTCGCCGACGAAACCGGCGGTGCCCGGCAGGCCGACCGAGGCCATGGTCATGAACAGGAAGACCACCGCGTATTTCGGCATGTTCTTCACGAGGCCGCCGTAGCGGGCGATCTCGCGGGTGTGCAGCCGGTCATAGACGACGCCGACGCACAGGAACAGCGCACCCGACACCACGCCGTGCGACAGCATCTGGAACACCGAGCCCTCGATGCCCTGCTGGTTCAGCGCGAACATGCCGATGGTGACGAAGCCCATGTGGGCGACCGACGAGTAGGCGATCAGCTTCTTCATGTCCTCCTGGGCCAGCGCGACCAGCGAGGTGTAGATCACGGCGACGACCGACAGGGTGTAGATCAGCGGCGCGAAATATTCCGTCGCTTCCGGCAGGATCGGAATGTTGAAGCGCAGGAAGCCGTAACCGCCCATCTTCAGCAGCACGCCGGCCAGGATCACCGACCCGGCCGTCGGTGCCTCGACGTGGGCGTCCGGCAGCCAGGTGTGGACCGGCCACATCGGCACCTTCACCGCGAAGGAGGCGAAGAAGGCCAGCCACAGCCAGAGCTGCATGTTGCGCGGGAACTGGGTGGCGGTGATGGTCGGGATGTCGGTGGTGCCGGCCACGTAATACATGGCCAGGATGGCCAGCAGCATCAGGACCGAGCCGAGCAGCGTATAGAGGAAGAACTTGAAGGCGGCATAGACGCGGCGCGGGCCGCCCCAGATCCCGATGATCAGGAACATCGGGATCAGGACGCCTTCGAAGAACATGTAGAACAGCACGAAATCCAGCGCGCAGAACATCCCGATCATCAGGGTTTCCAGCGCGAGGAAGGCGATCATGTATTCCTTCAGGCGAAGCTGGACCGACTCCCAGCTCGCCAGGATGCACAGCGGCATCAGGAAACCGGAGAGCACGACGAACAGCACCGAAATGCCGTCGACGCCCATGTGATAGTTGATGCCGAATTCCGGGATCCAGCCCGCCTTCTCGACCATTTGGTAGCCGGGATTGCGCGGATCGAAATTGGCCCAGACGAGCAGCGTCAGCACGAAGGTGATGAGCGTCGTCCACAGCGCGATGTAACGCACGTTCCGCAGCACGTCCGGAGAGGTGCCCCGGCAGAACAGCAGGATCAGCGCGACGCCTACGAGCGGCAGGAAGGTCGCGAACGACAGGATCGGCCAGCTAGCCATTGTTGTTGTTCTCCTTCGAAACCGCTCAGCCGAAGACCGACAGCCAGGCGACGAGCAGGACGACCCCGATCACCATGGCAAAGGCGTAATGATAGACGTAGCCCGACTGCAACCGGCTGGCGCGCGCGGCGATGTCGCGGGTGGCGGCGGCGATGCCGTCCGGCCCCACGCCATCGATCACCGCCCCGTCGCCCGACTTCCACAGGCCATAGCCGAGGGCCTTGGCCGGACGGGTGAACAGCGCGTCGTACAGCTCGTCGAAGTACCATTTGTTGTAGAGGAACTGGTGGACGCCGCGGAAGGTGCCGGCGATCTTGCCCGGCAGATGCGGCATCATGATGTAGCCGACATACGCCATGGCGATGCCGAGCAGGCCGACCACCAGCGGAGCCAGCTTGACCCAGCCCGGAGTATGGTGGTGCGCGGCCTCGACAGTGTCGTGGTCGTGCAGAACCATCAGGGCCTTGCCCCAGAACTCGGCGCGGTCGTGGCCGATGAACCACTCGTGGAAGCCGACGCCGGCGAACAGGGCGCCCAGCGCCAGGACCGCCAGCGGCACCAGCATGACGACCGGCGACTCATGGGCGTGGTCGTAGACTTGACGGTCCATCCGCGGCGTGCCGTGGAAGGTCATGAACAGCAGGCGCCAGGAATAGAAGGCGGTCAGCAGCGCGGCGGCGATGCCGAGCGCGAAGGCGAAGCGCCCCACCCCGCTGCCCGAGGCAAAGGCCGCCTCCAGGATCATGTCCTTGGAGTAGAAGCCGGCGAAGAAGGGCAGACCGGCGAGCGCCAGGTTGCCGATCCACATCACCGCGTAGGTGAAGGGAATCTTGCGCCATACGCCGCCCATCTTGCGCATGTCCTGCTCATGGTGCAGGGCATGGATGACCGAGCCGGCACCGAGGAACAACAGCGCCTTGAAGAAGGCGTGGGTGAACAGGTGGAACATCGCGGCGCCATAGGCCGACACGCCGATGGCGAAGAACATGTAGCCGAGCTGGGACATCGTCGAATAGGCGATGACCCGCTTGATGTCGAACTGGGTGAAACCGATGGTCGCGGCGACGAAAGCGGTCAGGCCGCCGACCACTGCGACGACTTCCAGCGCCGTCGGCGCATACTCGAACACCGGAGACAGGCGGCAGAGCATGAAGACGCCGGCGGTGACCATGGTTGCGGCGTGGATGAGGGCCGACACCGGGGTCGGGCCTTCCATCGCGTCCGGCAGCCAGGTGTGCAGGCCGAGCTGTGCCGACTTGCCCATGGCACCCATGAACAGCAGCAGGCAGGCGATGGTCAGGCCGTTGAAATCCCAGCTGAGGAAATGCAGCGTCTCGCCGGTCAGCGTCGGCGCCTTGGCGAAGATCGCATCGAACTGGACCGAGCCGGTCAGCACGAAGATCGCGAAGATGCCGAGCGCAAAGCCGAAGTCGCCGACCCGGTTGACCAGGAAGGCCTTCATCGCGGCGGCGTTGGCCGAGGGCTTCTCGTACCAGAAGTTGATCAGCAGGTAGGAGGCGAGACCGACGCCCTCCCAGCCGAAGAACAGCTGGACCAGGTTGTCCGCCGTCACCAGCATCAGCATGGCGAAGGTGAACAGCGACAGGTAGCCCATGAAGCGCGGCTTCTGCGGGTCGTCGGCCATGTAGCCGACCGAGTAGACATGGACGCAGGCCGAGACGGTGTTGACGACGATCAGCATCACCGCGGTGAGCTGGTCGACGCGCAGCGCCCACTTCACGTCGAGCGTGCCGCTCTGGATCCAGGTCATCAGCTCGATCGTCCGCGGATGACCGCCGACGGCGACGTCGAAGAACAGGATCCAGGACAGGATCGCCGACACCAGCACCGCACCCGCGGTCACGAACTGGGCGACCCGGTCGCCGACGGTCGGCGGCCCGGCGACGACATGATGGTCGTCGTGGGCGTCGTCGTGGCCATGATCATCGTGGGAATGGTCGTCATGGGCATGGGCGATCTGGGCGTGCCCGTGATCGTCATGGCCATGACCGTGGCTTCCGTGACCGCCAGCCGCCGGCAGGGCCTTCGGCCCGCCGAACAGCGCGATCGATCCGGCGACGAGGAACGCCAGGAGCGGAAGGAATACGACTAGCACTTCCATGGCGCCGCCTCAGCCCTTCATCATGTTGATGTCTTCGACTCGGATCGAGCCGCGGTTGCGGAAGTAGACCACCAGGATGGCGAGGCCGATGGCCGCCTCGGCGGCGGCGACGGTCAGGATGATCATGGCGAAGATCTGGCCGACCAGATCGTGCAGGTAGGTCGAGAAGGCGACGAGGTTCAGGTTCACCGCCAGCAGCATCATCTCGATCGACATCAGGATGATGATGACGTTCTTCCGGTTCAGGAAGATCCCCAGCACGCCCAGCGTGAAGACGATGGCCGAGACCGTCAGGTAATGTCCGAGACCGATCTCCATGATCACACGCCCTCCCCGGTCGTGACCTTGCGAATGACGACCACGTCTTCCCGGCGACGGGCGATCTGTTCGCCGACATTCTGTTTACGCACACCCGCCCGCTGCCGCAGCGTCAGCACGATGGCGCCGATCATGGCGATCAGCAGGACGATGCCGGATGCCTGGAACAGGTAGACGTACTGGGTGTACATCAGCCGGCCCAGCGCGTGGGTGTTGGACACCTGATCCAGCGCCGGCGTCGGTGCACCCGCGATGCTCGCCACATTGGGAGCGACAATCCAGCCGCCGAGCACGGCCGCCAGTTCGGCCAGCAGGATCAGCCCGACCAGCGCACCCAGCGGCAGCGCTTCCATCGCACCCTGCCGCAGTTCGCGGAAGTTGATGTCGAGCATCATCACCACGAACAGGAACAGCACGGCGACGGCGCCGACATAGACGATGATCAGAATCATCGCGATGAACTCCGCACCCATCAGGACGCAGAGACCGGCAGCCTGGAAAAAGGCGAGGATCAGGAAGAGGACGGAGTGAACGGGGTTCCGCGCCGAGATGACCATCACACCGGAGGCCACCAGCAGCGCGGCGAACACGTAGAAGGCGATGCCTTGGAGTATCATCGTTTTTCTCGCTTCCGCTTACCGGTAAGGAGCCTCGGCCGCGAGGTTCTGGGCGATCTCCGCCTCCCAGCGGTCGCCGTTCGCCAGCAGCTTCTGCTTGTTGTAGAAGAGCTCTTCACGGGATTCGGTGGAGAACTCGAAGTTCGGCCCCATGACCACCGCATCGACCGGGCAGGCCTCCTGGCACAGGCCGCAGTAGATGCACTTGGTCATGTCGATGTCGTAGCGCGTGGTGCGGCGGCTGCCGTCGTCACGCGGTTCGGCCTCGATGGTGATGGCGAGAGCCGGGCACACCGCTTCGCACAGCTTGCAGGCGATGCAGCGCTCCTCGCCGCTCGCATAGCGGCGGAGCACATGCTCGCCGCGGAAGCGGGAACTGATCGGCCCCTTTTCATACGGGTAGTTCAGGGTGACCTTGGGCTTGAACATGTAGCTCAAGGTCAGCGCCATGCCACCCAGCAGCTCGGTCAGGAACAGGCTGCGCGCCGCGCGGTCGAGGAACGCCATGGCCTCTTCGTCTCCTTCCTCGCCGGCGGTCGCCCCGTTGTTCGGACGGCTCGCCGGCACTCAAATCGACACGTCAATGGTGGGTTCGGTGCAGGCTGGCTTGTACGGTGCCGGTTACTTGGGCAGCCAGCCGAAGGTCACCAGGACACCTGCGGTCAGCACCACCCAGAACAGCGAGAAGGGCAGGAAGACCTTCCAACCCAGCCGCATCAGCTGGTCGTAGCGGTAACGCGGCACCGTGGCGCGAACCCAGACATAAGTGAACAGGCACAGCGCGATCTTCAGGGCGAACCAGACGATGCCCGGCACCCAGGTGAAGGGCGCGAAGGGCAGCGGAGGCAGCCAGCCGCCGAGGAACAGGATGCTCGTCATCGCGCTCATCAGGATCATGTTGGCGTATTCGCCAAGGAAGAAGAGCGCGAAGGGGGCGGAGCTGTATTCGACCATGAAGCCGGCCACCAGCTCCGACTCGCCTTCCGGCAGGTCGAAGGGGGCGCGGTTGGTTTCCGCGAGGGCCGAGATGAAGAACATCACGAACATCGGCAGCAGCGGGACGCAGAACCAGACGGTTTCCTGCGCACGCACGATGTCGGTCAGGTTGAGCGAGCCGACGCACAGCAGAACGCTGATGATGATGAGGCCCATCGAGACCTCGTAGGACACCATCTGTGCTGCCGAGCGCAGCGCGCCGAGGAAGGCATAGCGCGAGTTCGACGCCCAGCCGGCCATCACGATGCCGTACACGCCCAGCGACGAGATCGCGAACAGGTACAGCACGCCGACGTTGATGTTGGACAGAACCACCCCGTAATCGAACGGGATCACCGCCCAGGCGATCAGCGCCAGGAAGAAGGTCAGCATCGGCGCGACGTAGAAGACGACGCGGTTGGCGCCTTCCGGCAGGATCTGCTCCTTGGCGAACAGCTTCAGGCCGTCGGCGAAGGGCTGCATCAGGCCGAAGGGACCGACGATGTTGGGCCCCTGGCGCATCTGCATCGCGCCCATGATCTTGCGCTCGGCATAGGTCATGAAGGCGACGGCCACCAGCAGCGGCACGGTGATCGCCAGGATTTGCAGGACCATAATGATCAGCGGCAGGAGAAAGCCGCTCCAGAACTCAGCCATGGGTGCCAGTCCTCTCCTGAGCAGGGCCCGCCAGCGCTTCCGTGCAGTTGGCCATCGTCACCGACGCCCGGCTGATCGGGTCGGTCATGTAGAAGTTGGTGATCGGCGTCACGAACGGGGCGGCGTCGACCGCCCCCTGCGCGCCGAAGGGGGCCCAGGCCGCAGGCGTCGTCTCGCCGACCGCCGCGAAGATCGGGTTCGCCGCCATCAGCCGCTGGCGCAGCTGGGTCTGGCTGTCGAAGGGCAGCGTGGTGCCCAGGACTTCCGACAGGGCGCGGACGATCTTCCAGTCCTCGCGCGCTTCGCCCGGCGGGAAGACCGCGAGGCGGGCGAGCTGCGGACGGCCCTCGGTGTTGACGTAGACCGCGTTCTTCTCGGTGTAGGCGGCACCCGGCAGGACGACGTCGGCACGGTGGGCGCCGGCATCGCCATGATGACCCTGGTAGACGACGAAGGCGTTGCCCAGCTTGGCCATGTCGATCTCGTCGGCACCCAGCAGGTAGACGAACTCGATCTCGCCCTTGGCCGCCCCCTCGAGGATGCCGTGGATGTCGCGGCCGCCCTCGCCCGGCAGGAAGCCGGCCTCGATGCCGCCGACGCGCGCCGCGGCGGTGTGCAGCACGTTGAAGCCGCTCCAGTCGTCGCGGAACATGCCGTAGACTTCGCCGACCAGACGGGCGGCGGCCTGCACCGCGAGCCCGTCGGCGCGCTGGAAGGCACCCATGCCGACGATGATCATCGGGTTCTTGGCGGCGCGCAGCGTCTCGGAGAACGGATGGCTGCCGTCGACCAGCTGCTGCAGCGTCTCCGGGCCGGACCCGATCACGCTGTAGGGATAGGTCAGGTCGCGCTGCTCGCCGATCGAGGCGATGGTGACGCCGCCGGCCAGATAGCGCTTGCGGATGCGGGCGTTGACCAGCGTGCCTTCCCAGCGCGGGTTGGTGCCGACCAGCAGGATGACGTCGGCCTTCTCGATGCCGGCGATGCCCGAGTTGAACAGGTAGCCGGCACGCACCGAGGTGTCGAAGCGCGCACCGTCCTGGCGGCAGTCGAGGTTGGTCGACCCCAGACGGGACAGCAGCTCCTTCAGCGCGAACTGCGCCTCGACGTCGATCAGGTCGCCGGCGATGGCGGCGACGCGGCTGCCGGACAGGCCCTTCAGCCGGGCGGCGATGGCGGTGAAGGCCTCGGCCCAGCTGACCGGGACCAGCTTGCCGTTCTGGCGGACATAGGGGCGGTCCAGCCGCTGGCGCTTCAGGCCGTCATACGAGTAGCGGCTCTTGTCGTTCAGCCACTCCTCGTTGATGTCGTCGTTGACCCGCGGCAGAACGCGCATCACCTCGGGCCCGCGGGCGTCGACGCGGATGTTGGAACCGACGGCATCGAGGACGTCGATCGTCTCGGTCTTGCGCAGCTCCCACGGCCGGGCCGTGAAGGCGTAGGGCTTGTGGGTCAGCGCGCCGACCGGGCAGACGTCGGCGAGGTTGCCCGACAGCTCCGAGCCGATCGCCTTCTCGACGAAGGTGGTGATCTCCATATGCTCGCCGCGATAGACGGCACCGACGTCCGGCACACCGGCCACTTCGTTGATGAAGCGGACGCAGCGGGTGCAATGGATGCAACGGGTCATGATGGTCTTGATGACCGGACCCATGTACTTGTCCTGCACCGCCCGCTTGTTCTCGCCGTAGCGGCCGCGGTCGAAGCCGTATGCCATGGCCTGGTCCTGCAGGTCGCACTCGCCGCCCTGGTCGCAGATCGGGCAATCCAGCGGGTGGTTGATCAGCAGGAATTCCATGACGCCCTTGCGGGCCTTCAGGACGGTTTCGCTGTTGGTGCGGACGACCATCCCGTCGCCGCAGGGCATGGCGCAGGACGCGACCGGCTTGGGCGCGCGCTCCATCTCCACCAGGCACATGCGGCAGTTGGCCGGCACGCTCAGGCGCTCATGGTAGCAGAAGCGCGGAATCTCGATCCCCAGCTGTTCGCAAGCCTGGAGGATCGAGGTGCCCGGCTCGACCTCGATCTCGATCCCGTCGATGGTGAGTTTCGGCATGGGAACGGGAACTCCTTACTCGGCCGCCAGCGGCGCAGCATTGCGGTAGGCCTGGATGCGCCGCTCGACTTCCGGGCGGAAGTGGCGGAACAGGCCCTGGATCGGCCAGGCGGCGGCATCGCCGAGCGCGCAGATGGTGTGGCCTTCGACCTGCTTGGTGACCTGCAGCAGCATGTCGATCTCTTCCAGCCGCGCATTGCCGGTGACCATGCGCTGCATGATGCGGCTCATCCAGCCGGTGCCCTCGCGGCACGGCGTGCACTGGCCGCAGGATTCATGCGCGTAGAAGGACGACAGGCGGGCGATCGCCTTCACGATGTCGGTGGACTTGTCCATCACGATCACCGCGGCGGTGCCCAGGCCCGACTGCACTTCGCGCAGGCTGTCGAAATCCATCAGCACCGTGTCGCAGATCGACTTGGGCAGAACCGGAACCGACGATCCGCCGGGGATGATGCCCAGCAGATTGTCCCAGCCGCCGCGCACGCCGCCGGCATGCTTCTCGATCAGCTCCTTCAGCGGGATGCCCATCTCCTCTTCCACGTTGCACGGATTGTTCACGTGCCCGGAGATGCAGAAGAGCTTGGTGCCCGAGTTCTTCGGGCGGCCGAGGCCGGCGAACCAGGAGGCGCCGCGACGCAGGATGGTCGGAACCACCGCGATCGATTCGACGTTGTTCACCGTGGTCGGGCAGGAATAGAGGCCGGCCTGGGCGGGGAACGGCGGCTTGTTGCGCGGCTGGCCCTTCTTGCCCTCGATTGACTCGATGAGCGCGGTTTCCTCGCCGCAGATATAGGCGCCCGCACCGCGATGGATGTAGACGTCGTAGCTATAGCCGGTGCCGCAGGCGTTCTTGCCGATCAGCCCCGCTGCGTACGCCTCGTCGATGGCGCGCTGGACGTTGGAGCCCTCGTTGTAGAACTCGCCGCGGATGTAGATGTAGCAGGCGCTGGCGCCGATGGCGAAACCGGCGATCAGGCAGCCCTCGATCAGCTTGTGCGGATCGTGGCGCAGGATGTCGCGGTCCTTGCAGGTGCCGGGCTCGCCCTCGTCGGCGTTGATGACGAGGTAGACGGGCTTGTCGGTCACGTTCTTCGGCATGAAGGACCACTTCATGCCGGTCGAGAAGCCGGCGCCGCCGCGGCCGCGCAGCCCCGATTCCTTCACCTGCTCGATGATCCACTCGCGGCCATTGGCCAGGATCGCCGCCGTGTTGTCCCAGTCACCGCGCTTGCGGGCTCCCTCCAGACCGAAGTCCTGGTAGCCGTAGAGGTTGGTGAAGATGCGGTCCTCATCGCGAAGCATCGCTGTCCCCTCCCCCTCAATCGTCCGCTTGCGCGGCAGTGGCGTCCGCTTGCGCGGTGGTGAATGCCTTCAGCGTCGTCGGGCCGCCAACCGGCTCCGACGATCGGCGGCCGGTCTGCGAACCGGGCTTCGGCGTCTCGCCGCGGGCCAGCGCGTCGAGGATGCGCTCCATATGCTCCGGACCCACGTCTTCGTAGTAATCGTCACCGATCTGCACAACCGGCGCGTTGACGCAGGCGCCCGAGCATTCGACCTCGCCGAGCGTGAACTGGCCGTCGGCCGTCGTCTCGCCCACCTCGATCCCGAGCTTCTTCTTGCAGGCGTGGACGACGTCGTCCGACCCGCGCAGCCAGCAGGGCGTGGTGGTGCAGACCTGGATGTGGTGCCTGCCGATCGGGTTCTTGTTGTACATCGTGTAGAAGGTCGCGACCTCGTACACGCGGATGCGCGGCATGCCCAGCAGGTCGGCCACGGCGTCCATGGCGACGCGCGGCAGCCAGCCGCCGTTCTGGCGTTGGGCGACGTCGAGCAGCGGCATGCAGGCGCTCGCCTGCTTGCCGGCCGGATACTTGGCGATGATGCGCTTCGCCAGCTCCAGGTTTTCCGGAGTGAAGGTGAAGCTGGTCGGCTCAGCGTGGCCGTGATCGGAAGCGGGCGCGCTCATCGATCGATCTCTCCGAAAACGATGTCCATCGAGGCGATGTTGGCGACGGCGTCGGCCAGCATGTGCCCCTTCGACATGAAGTCCAGGCCCTGAAGATGGGCGAAGCCCGGCGCGCGGATCTTGCAGCGGTAGGGCTTGTTCGTGCCGTCCGACACCAGATACACGCCGAACTCGCCCTTGGGCGCCTCGATGGCGGTGTAGGTCTCGCCGGCCGGGACGTGGAAGCCCTCGGTGAAGAGCTTGAAGTGATGGATGAGCGCTTCCATCGAGCGCTTCATCTCGCCACGCGGCGGCGGCGACACCTTGCGGTCCTCGATCTTGTAGGGACCGGCCGGCATCTCCTTGCAGCACTGGCGGATGATGCGCAGCGACTGCTTCATCTCCTCCATGCGCACCAGATAGCGCGCCCAGCAGTCGCCGGTCAGACCGACCGGCACGTCGAACTCCATGCGGTCGTAGACCTCGTAGGGCTGCGACTTGCGCAGGTCCCAGGCAACGCCGGAACCGCGCAGCATCGGACCGGTGAAGGCCCAGTCGAGCGCCTGCTCCTTGGTGACGATGCCGATGTCGACCGTGCGCTGCTTGAAGATGCGGTTTTCCGTCAGCAGGCTTTCGAGGTCGGCCATGAATTTCGGAAAACGCTCGGTGAAGGCCCAGATGTCGTCCAGCAGCCCGTCCGGGATGTCCCAGGCAACGCCGCCCGGCCGGAAATAGTTGGCGTGCAGGCGCGCACCCGACACCCGCTCGTAGAACTCCATGAGGATTTCGCGTTCCTCGAAGCCCCACAGTGCCGGCGTGATGGCGCCGACGTCGAGCGCACCCGTCGTGATCGACAGGATGTGGTTCAGGATGCGCGTGATCTCCGAGAACAGCACGCGGATGTACTGGGCGCGCAGCGGCGCCTTGATCTGCAGCAGGTTCTCGATGCCGAGCACATAGGCGTGCTCCATGCACATCGGGCTGACGTAATCCAGGCGGTCGAAATAGGGCACGGCCTGGATGTAGGTCTTGTACTCGATCAGCTTCTCGGTGCCGCGGTGCAGCAGGCCGATGTGCGGATCGCAGCGCTCCACCACCTCGCCGTTCAACTCCATCACCAGACGGAGCACGCCGTGGGCGGCCGGGTGCTGCGGCCCGAAATTCATCGTGTAGGGCTTGATCTGCGTCTTGGTCTCTGGACCGGTGGCGCTGATCGGCCCGCCGGGTCCGGCCACAACGACGCCGGTCGCCGATTCGGTCGAAACGGTCATGCTCACGGCTTCTTGCTCCCGTCCTGGAGGGCGGCCTTCTCGTCGCCGGGCAGCATGACGTTGGTCATGCCTTCCCACGGGCTGAGGAAGTCGAAGGCGCGGAAATCCTGGGTCAGACGGACCGGCTCGTAGATCACGCGCTTCTGGTCCTCGTCGTAGCGGGCTTCGACGTAGCCGGTCAGCGGGAAGTCCTTGCGGAAGGGGTGCCCCTCGAACCCGTAGTCGGTGAGGATGCGGCGCAGGTCGGGGTGGTTCTCGAAGAAGACGCCGAACAGGTCCCACGCCTCGCGCTCGAACCAGTTGGCCGCGCTGAAGACGGAGACGGCCGACGGCACGGGCGTGTCCTCGTCGGTGGCCAGCTTCACGCGCATGCGCCGGTTGTGGGTGTAGCTGAGCAGCTGGTAGACGACCTCGAACCGCTCGATGCGGTCCGGGTAATCCACCGCGGTGATGTCGGTCAGCTGCTCGAACCGGATGGCCGGATCGTCGCGCAGCGCGGTCAGCACCGTCAGGATCGACGGTCGGGCGACCGTCACCATCAGCTCGCCGAGCCTTACCTCGACCTTCAGGACGTCGCCGCCGAGCTTGGCCGCGATGACGTCCCCGAGTTCCTTCAACGCCTGTTCGGACATGGGTGGGACCCTGCCTTCCTACTTGTCTTCAGCGCGCTTCTCTTTCGATCCCGCCCGAGGCCCGGAGGCCCGGACGGGACAGTCCGCTAGGCTCAGCGGGCGATGCGGTTGCCGCGACGGATTTTCTTCTGGAGCTGGAGGATGCCGTAGATCAGCGCCTCCGCCGTCGGCGGGCAGCCCGGCACATAGATGTCCACCGGCACGATCCGGTCGCAGCCACGCACCACCGCGTAGGAATAGTGGTAGTAGCCGCCGCCGTTGGCGCAGGAGCCCATCGAGATCACCCAGCGCGGTTCCGGCATCTGGTCGTAGACCTTGCGGAGCGCGGGGGCCATCTTGTTGGTCAGCGTGCCGGCGACGATCATGCAGTCGGACTGGCGCGGGCTGGGACGCGGGATCACGCCGAAACGGTCCAGGTCGTACCGGCTCATGTAGGCGTGGATCATCTCCACCGCGCAGCAGGCCAGGCCGAAGGTCATCGGCCACAGCGAACCGGTCCGTGCCCAGGCGAGCAGATCCTCGTACTTCGCCAGCACGAAGCCCTTGTCCTGGATCTCGTCGGAGACCGCGCGGATGTAGGCGTCCTGTTCCGGTCCGGGCGGAATCGGCGCCAGCGGCTTGGCGACCTCTACTCCCATTCCAGAGCTCCTTTCTTCCACTCATAGATGAAGCCGATGGTCAGGATGCCGAGGAACAGCATCATCGACCAGAAGCCGAACAGCCCGATGTCGCCCAGCGCAATCGCCCAGGGGAACAGGAAGGCGACTTCGAGGTCGAAGATGATGAACAGGATCGAGACCAGATAGAACCGCACGTCGAACTTGGTGCGCGCGTCCTCGAACGGCTCGAAGCCGCATTCGTAGGGGGAGACCTTCTCCGCGTCCGGGTTCTTCGGGCTGATGACGTAGGATGCCCCAACCATCACCGCGGCCAGCGCGATGCCGATCAGCAGAAACACCAGGATCGGAAGATACTCAATGATCAGCGGAGTCGACACCGCGTTCCTCCCATAAGCCCACGACCACGGGCGCCGTTCCAGCCGCGAAATCGGCGGAAGCGCAAAGCCGTGGCAGCCATGCCTTGGATTAGCCCATCAGACGGGCCGGAATATATGCCGAGAGCGTGGGCAAGGAAAGCGCTTTGAATCGCTTTTCACTACGCGGAAGGACAAGCCTATCCCTGCGCCAGAGCTTGGTAATACCACGTTTTTAAAAATCGGCAAAGGAAAGACTATTTGCATGCAAAAAAGGACCCGCAATCTGCGAGTCCTTGCGCCGTACTGGGGAATTCCGGGGAATTTCTGTAATGAAAATGGCGCGAGTGACGGGACTTGAACCCGCGGCCTCCGGCGTGACAGGCCGGCGCTCTAACCAACTGAGCTACACCCGCGCAGAGCGACTTTCTGTAAACAACGACCGGCCAAAGAGCCAAAGCTTTGAGCTGTCTGCTGTTTTCACCGGGACCGTTTATGGCCCCCGTCGTTCGGTGGGCGGTTTGTAGTCGGCCCGATGGCCGCCTGTCAATCACCAAATTGCAGAAAACAACGGATGCTGAGCCACCTGCCCCGCCGGACCGCTCAAGGCAGCCGGTGCGCGTCCCGGCGCAGTTCATCCAGCCTGTCGAAGGCGTGCAGCAACCCCGCCGACACCTGACGATGGTCGACGGCATCGGGTCCACCGAAGCGGGTCAAGGTTTCCTCCAGCGCGCAGGCCAGATGCTCGGCGACCTCCAGATGCTTCTGCTCCAGAGCCAGCTCCAGTGCGGCGAGGATGCGGTCGCCGAGCCGCCGGTCGTTCGAGATCATGCGTTCCCCCGCCCCCATGCTGCCGTCGGCGACAGGCCTTTACCGCAGCGTCATTGCAGGACCCGAGCATAGCAGCTTCCCCTTCACGCGGCGGCGGGAATCGCACCGCTGCGACATTTCGGAGGCACCGCTTCCGAATCCACGCCGCCTCATGCGATAGTCGGCCCATGAGCTTCCGCGACTCGCCCATCCCGCGCCGCTGCGCCGTCCTGTCGGCCGCCCTGATGTCCCTGACGGCGGCGGGCAGCGCCCTGGCCGCGTCCAACGTGTCCGCCGCCCAGGCGGAAGCGAAGGAAATCGCCAAGTCCATGGGCAACTGCACGCCGGCAAAAGTAGAGGTGCTGCGCTACACGGTGGGACGCGAGGGAGCGACCACCTTCAAGGTCGGTTGCACCGAGGACAAGGATGCCTTCGTCCTGGTGCAATGCCGGTCGCGCATCTGTGCGCTGCTGCGTTGAGCCCCTCCCCAGGGGGTGAATTCATCGCTTGTTAACCGCGTTCGCGCGCAATGCATCATGAGGCATGGTCTGCTTGCGGCTTGGGGGGCGGAAGGCGATGGGCGCGAGGGGAGCGGTCTGCGGGCTTGGGTGGCTGGCGGTGGTTGCGCTGGCGCCAGGATTGGCCGGCTGCACGTCGCCGATCGGGCTGGCCGCGGCCGGCGCGGACGTGGTGACCCTGAACGCCACCAAAAAGACCATCGGCGACCATATCGTCTCGGCGGCGACCGGACGCGACTGCTCTATCGTCAGCTTCGAGACAACCGGCGATTATTGTCCGGACAAGGTGGTGGTCGACCGTTCGCGGCTCTATTGCTATCGCACGCTGGCCGACGTTCAATGCCACCACATTCCCGACCCCTACCGCAACGGCCATACCGCGCTGGCCAGCCCGCCGCCGGACATCAGGCCGGTCCCGCGCCAGCGCAGCTGGTTCGACGACGCCACCCCTTACAACGCCGACAACGGGTCGTGATCCGCAAATCGTGAGTGCCGGCTCGCAGGCGGGTTCAGCGCACCTTCTTGGCGACGAATGCCTTGGCGATGGCCATCATCGCCTTTTCGTGGGAGGGACCGCCTGCCGGCGCCTCATGCACCGTGGTGCCCTTCTTCCCCGGAGCCGCCGCCTTGCCGGCAGCCGTGGGGCGCGCGTCGGCAGGCCCGCCTTCGTCACGGCCCAACTGGTTCAGCAGATTTTCCAGCGCATCGCGGCTGAGACCGGACGCCGATGGGCGCCCTCCCCCCGCGGCAGCGGCGGGACGGGCTGCCGGGCTGCGCGCGGGCGGACGGCCGGCACGCTCGATGGCGGCGGCGGCGATGGCCTTCAGGAAGGGCTGGGCGATGCCGCGCAGCAGGTCGGGATCCTCGACCGCCCAGGCCATCAAGAGCTTCTGCGCGTTGGTCCGGCTGCCCTTGGCCGCCATGATCGCTTCGCGCACCTTGCCGTCGACGTAGGAGTTGCTCATCGCGTCTCGCCCACCGGGAAATATCCGCCACACCGCCGAATCCGCTGCCGGGCAGGCAGGCCGCTTCCGGACCGGCAGAGCCAATCCGGACTCTCGGGCCGACTCGGTTAACAAAGGGTTGCAGGCGGGTGCGACGGAAGAAGCGGTTGCCCGGGGCCGGCGGCTCGCCGATAGTGATGGAATGCTGATCGAAACCTTCGCCGACCTGATCTGCCCCTGGTGCTATATCGGCAAGCGCCGGCTGGACCGGGCGCTGATGCAGCGGCCCGCCTTGCGGCCGGAGATCCGCTGGCAGCCCTTCCAGCTGAATCCGGACATGGTCCGCGGCGGGATGTCGCGCGACGACTATCTGGCCGCCAAGTTCGGCGGCTTGGAGCGGGCACGGCAAATTCACCGGGTGGTGGAGGAAACTGCAATGCGCGACGGGCTGCCGCTGGCGCTCGACCGCATCCAGCGCACGCCCAACAGCTTCGACGCGCATCGGCTGGTCCGCATCGCCGGCCGGCAGGGCCTGGGCAACGTCATGGCCGATGCGCTGTTCACCGCCTATTTCGCCGAGGGGGTGGACATCGGCGACCTCGACGCCCTGGCCGGCGTCGCCGCCGGACTGGGACTCGAGTTTCCCGACATCCGGCGCCAGCTGTCCACCGACGCCGAATCGGCGGCGGTCCATGCCGCCGACACGCTGGCGCGCCAGATGGGGCTGCAGGCCGTCCCCTGCTACATCTTCAACCGCCGCTATGCGCTGTCCGGCGCGCAGGAGCCGGCGAGCTTCCTGCCGCTGCTCGACCTGGGCAGCGAGGAGCCGGAGAACCTGTCGGTCGTCTCCGGCTGAATCAACGTGAATGGCGGACGGGGACGGCCCGAAAGCCGCCCCCTGCTCAAGCCTTCAGTCCGGCGTGCCGCTGGTTTTGGCATAGCCCAGCGTCTTCAGCGCGTCGGCGATCTCCGGCAGGATGCCCGGATCGTCGATGGTCGCCGGCATCTTGTAATCCTGGCTGTCGGCGATCTTCTGCATGGTGCCGCGCAGGATCTTGCCGGAACGGGTCTTCGGCAGCCGATCGACCACCAGCGCCCGCTTGAAGTCGGCGACCGGGCCGATCTGCTCGCGCACCAGCTGGACCACCTCCTTCACGATCTCCTGATGCGGGCGGGTCACGCCGGCCTTCAGGCAGACGAAGCCGAGCGGCACCTGTCCCTTCAGGTCGTCGGCCACGCCGATCACCGCGCATTCGGCGACGTCCTTGTGGCTCGACAGCACCTCTTCCATCGCGCCGGTCGACAGGCGGTGGCCGGCGACGTTGATGATGTCGTCGGTGCGCGCCATGACATAGACATAGCCGTCGTCGTCGACGAAGCCGGCATCGCCGGTCTGGTAGTAGCCGGGGTAATCGGCCAGATAGGATTTCTTGTAGCGCTCGTCGGCGTTCCACAGGGTCGGCAGCGTGCCCGGAGGCAGCGGCAGCTTCACGCAGATCGCGCCGATGTCGCCGCGCGGCACTTCCTTCAGCTCGGCGTTCAGCACCCGCACATCCCAGCCCGGCATCGGACGGGTGGCGGAGCCGTACTTGATCGGGAACAGGTGGACGCCCAGCGGATTGCCGGAGATCGCCCAGCCGGTCTCGGTCTGCCACCAATGATCGATCACCGGCACCTTCAGATTGTCCTCGGCCCAATGCAGCGTGTCGGGGTCCGACCGCTCGCCGGCCAGGAACAGGGCGCGGAAATGCGACAGGTCGTACTTTTTCAGGTAGGTGGCGTCCGGATCCTCGCGCTTGATGGCGCGGAAGGCGGTCGGGGCGGTGAACAGGGTGCCGACCTTATGCTGCTCGATCACCCGCCAGAAGGTGCCGGGATCGGGGGTGCCGACCGGCTTGCCCTCGAACACAACCGTGGTGCAGCCGGTCAGCAGCGGCGCATAGACGATGTAGGAATGGCCGACGACCCAGCCCACGTCCGACGCCGCCCAATACACCTCCCCCGGCTTGACGTTGTAGATGTTGGTCATGGTCCAGCGCAGCGCCACCGCATGGCCGCCGTTGTCGCGCACCACGCCCTTGGGCTGGCCGGTGGTGCCGGACGTGTAGAGGATGTAGAGCGGGTCGGTCGCCTTGACCGGCACGCAGCCGGCAGGCTCGGCCGCCGCCGCCGCCTCGGCCCAATCGACGTCTCGCCCGGCGACCAGCGCCGCCGCTTCCTGCGGGCGCTGCCAGACGATGACGCTGCCGGGCTTGTGGGCCGACTGCTCGATCGCCGAATCCAGCATCGGCTTGTACTTGACGATCCGGTTCGGTTCGATGCCACAGGAGGCCGACACGATCGCCTTCGGCTTGGCATCGTCGATGCGCGTCGCCAGCTCGTGCGGGGCGAAGCCGCCGAACACCACCGAATGCACCGCGCCCAGGCGGGCGCAGGCCAGCATGGCGACGACCGATTGCGGGATCATCGGCATGTAGAGCAGGACGCGGTCGCCCTTCTCCACGCCCTGGGCGCGCAGCACGCCGGCGAAGCGGGCGACCTGATCCAGCAACTCGGCATAGGTGATGGTCTGGACGGTCTGCGTCACCGGGCTGTCGTAGATGATCGCCGGCTGGGCGCCGCGACCGTCCTCGACATGGCGGTCCACCGCGTTGTAGCAGGTGTTCAGCTCACCGCCGGTGAACCAGCGGTAGAAGGGGGCGTTGCTGTCGTCCAGCACCTTGTCCCAGGGCTTGTACCAGGAGATCTCCTTGGCGGCCTCGCCCCAGAATCCCTCGGGATCCGACAGGGAGCGGGCATGCATCCGGTCGTAAAGCTCGGCGGTCGTGGTGCTGGCGGTCGGGCTCATGGCAGGGCGTCCCTCATTCTATTTTGGCACTATTCGGTGCGCATTTCCTCTCGGCCACGAAACGAACCGTTACGCAGCCTCCACAATCTGCGACAAAAGCATAAGGGCAGGCAAATGTCTGAAGGTCGGGGGTGCGGCGAGCTGTCGCATTCCCCGACAGTGAAACATCCTTCCGGAGCGCTGGATTCAAAAGGACGCGCAGACCGGCCGGATGGCAAGCCCAACCGACTGCTGGTGGAAGCGCTCCTTGTACAGGTCGACGATTTCGCGGATCAGATGCAGTGTCGCCGGATCGCGGTCGGCCAGCAGGGTGACGATTTTGCTGGGCTCGCGGATCAGGCGGCCGGTTTCGCTGTCCCGCCAATGGCCGGAAGCGTCGGTGACGGTCAGGCCGTTGGGAAAACGGGGCGTCACCTCGTCATCGAGAAAGCCGCTCCAGTCGCGCTCGCTGACGCCGACCTCACTGCCGATGTTGCGGCCGAAGAACAGCTGCGCCTCGATCATCGGGTTGGCCGCATAGGCTTCGCAGCCGGTCGCGATGGCCTGCTGTGCGGGAACCGGCTGCGCGGCGACAGGGCCGGCGGCGATGAGCAATGCCGGCAGAATGGCCGTGAGAGCGGTGAACGACACGGTCGGGACCAGGCGCATCGGCGTTTCTCCGTTCGAACGGGCGACGGAGCGTCCCGACCTGTGCTAAGCGACGCACTGGTCAGGACGCCCCCGGACCGTTATGCATGGAACATGGCCGCCGATCCACCCATCACCGGAATCCGCCCGATCCTGACCGTCGTTCACGGCAACGGCGAGCGGCTGATCGTGGCCCGTCTGACCAATCTGGGCGGTGGAAGCCAGTCCAACCGCTTCGTGCTGCGCCGCGCCGACTTCCGGGCGCCGTGGGAGCAGCCGGAAAAGGGCTATTTCGGCTATGCCGAGGTCGCCCGCGCGCTCGATGCCAACGGCTGGCGAGGCTGCGCCATCGAAGCGATGGCGACCACCGACCTGGAGGAACGCCGCGCCCGCCAGCTCGCCCGCAAGAAGCTGCACCTGCAATGCGTCGAGGCGGCGATCCGCCGGGCGCAGGAGGCAGGAGCGCAGGAGGCCGGGGCGCAGGGCGCGGAATAGCTCCCGACGTCAGGACCTGCCCAAGGCCGTGAAGCGGCGGTCGAAGTCGGCGGCGAGATCGGCAAGCGTCACCATGCCGAGACGGCGGACGAGCACCGCCTCCGCCTCCCGCAAGGCATCGTCCAGGGCGGCGTTGACCGCCTGCTCCACCAGACAGCTCGGATCGTCGTCCGTCGGCCCGATGGCGAAGACCGTCGGTTCGCCGAGCGCAAGATGGATGTCGAGCAGCGTGATCCCATCGAGCGGGCGTGCCAGCCGCCAGCCGCCGCCATGGCCCTTTTCCGACCGCACATAGCCGGCATCGCGCAGTCCGGCCATCGTCCGGCGGATGACCACCGGGTTGGTGTTCAGCATGGCCGCGATCGCCTCCGACGTCAGGGCACCCTCATGGCGGTCCATATGGATGAGCACATGCAGCATGCGGGAAAGGCGGCTGTCCTGTCTCATCGGCGATCGTCTCCCGCTCGCATGTCCGATCCAACTCACGACACTTCATGAGTTACATGCCACGTTGACCGCACCCACTCACGTAACTTACGATGTGTCGTGATGGCCCATCCCGCAGGACGGCCGTGAGAGCGCGCTGAACGATTCACTCATGGAAGGAAAAGAGCCGATGACCTACGACGCGATCATCGTCGGCGGCAGCTATGCCGGCATCGCAGCGGCCCTGCAGCTCGCCCGCGCCCGGCGCCGGGTGCTGGTGATCGACGAGGGGGTCCGGCGCAACCGTTTCGCCTCACACTCCCACGGCTTTCTCGGGCAGGACGGCCGGCCGCCGGGAGAAATCGCCGCCGAGGCCCGGGAGCAGCTGATGCGCTATCCCACCGTCACCTGGGAGACCGGCCGGGCCGAGCGGGCGGAGCGGACGGGCACCGGCTTTCGGGTCGCGGATGCCGCAGGCCGCAGCTTCGCGGGCCGGCGCCTGCTGCTGGCCATCGGAGTCGTCGACGATCTGCCCGCCATCCCCGGTCTGGCGGAGCGCTGGGGACGCTCCGTCTTCCACTGTCCCTACTGCCATGGCTACGAGTTGATGCAGGGGCGGATCGGTGTCATCGCCGTGTCCGGCCAGTCGATGCACCATGCGCTGATGCTGCCGGATTGGGGGCCGACGACCTTGCTGCTCAATGGAGCGTTCGAGCCGGATGCCGACCAGTCGGCCCATCTGGAACGGCGGGGAGTCGCGGTCGAAACGGCCCTCGTCGCCGGTATCGACGGCAGCCCCGCCGACGTCGCACTCGCGGATGGACGTGTCCTGCCCTTCGCCGGCCTTTTCGTTCTGCCGGCGAGCCGTGTCGCCAGCCCGCTGGCCGCCCAACTCGGATGCGCCTTCGACGAGGGGCCGCTCGGCGCCTATATCCGGACGGACGGGATGCAGGAAACCAGCGTTCCCGGTATCTTCGCCTGCGGCGACGCGGCACGGGCGGCGGGATCGGTGGCTCTGGCCGTGGGAGCCGGCACGATGGCAGGAACGGCGCTCCACCGGTCGCTGCTGTTCTGCGAGGACGGCGACCTGTTCGCCCGCCCCTAACCCGCCAGCAGGCCGGCGGCGATGGCCCACATCACCAGGGCGATGACCCCATCCATCACCCGCCACGCCGCCGGCCGGGCGAACAGCGGGCGCAGCAGCCGGGCGCCATAGCCGAGCGCGAAGAAGAACAGGAAGGAGGCCGTCATCGCCCCCAGCGCGAAGGCGCCCCGCGCCTCTGCGAAACGGGAGGAGACGGAGCCGACCAGCACCACCGTGTCGAGATAGACATGCGGGTTCAGCCAAGTCAGCGCCAGACAGGTCAGCAGCGCCGGCAGCAATCCACCCGGCTCCCGGTCCGCCGGCGCCAACCCGGACCCGCCCTTCAAGGCCGAATGGGCGCTGCGCAGCCCATAGACCAGCAGAAAGGCGGCGCCGGCATAGCGCATCAGCGGTTCCAGCCACGGCCAGCGCGCCCCGGCCGTGGCGAATCCGCTCACCCCGACCAGGATCAGCACCGCATCCGACAGGGCGCAGGTGGCGCAGATCGCCAGCACATGCTCGTTGCGCAGGCCCTGGCGCAGCACGAAGGCGTTCTGCGCCCCGATGGCGACGATCAGGCTGAAGCCCAGGAACAGGCCCGGCAGGAAGGCGGGCATCAGCGAAGCGGGGGTGAGGTCGGTCATCGTGGTTGTTCCGAAAGGGGGCAATGCCATTCCGCTACCATCGGACCAAGCTTCGCTGTACTTAATCCTTCTTGCCCTGATGAAGCGATGCTAATCCATGCTCGATTATCCGCTGCTGGCGGCGCTGGCCGCGGTGATCCGAACCGGCAGCTTCGAACGCGCAGCGCTGCAACTGCACGTTACGCCGTCCGCGGTGTCGCAGCGGGTGAAGCTGCTGGAGGAGCGGCTGGGCAGCGTGCTGGTGGTGCGCGGACAGCCCTGCACCGGCACCGCTGCCGGGCAGCGCCTGTGCCAGCATGTCGAGCAGGTGGCCCTGCTGGAAAGCGAGTTGCGCGGCGCCCTGCCCGGGCTGGCTCCGGCGGACGGACCGACCACCCTGCGCATCGCGGTGAATGCCGACAGCCTGGCCACATGGTTCATCGCCGCGATGGCGGATGTGTCGGGCTGCCTGTTCGACCTCGTGCTGGACGACCAGGACCACAGCGCCGAATGGCTGCGCAAGGGCGAGGTTCTGGCCGCCGTCACCGCCAGCGCCGCCCCGGTCCCCGGCTGCAACAGCCATCCCCTGGGCGCGCTCCGCTACCGCGCCACCACCAGCCCGGATTACATGCGCCGCCATTTCGCGAATGGGGTGACGGCCGCCGCGCTGGCGGGCGCCCCCTGCCTGACCTTCAACCGCAAGGACCGGCTTCAGGTCCAATGGCTGCGTCTGGCGCTGGGCGACATGGCTCCGGGGGATGTGCCGGCTCCGCCGACCCATTGGCTGCCGTCGACCCATGCCTTCGTCGACGGGGCGCTGGCCGGAATGGGATGGGGGATGAATCCCGAACCGCTGGTCGCCGACCATCTGGCGGCGGGACGGCTGGTGGAGCTGGTGCCCGGCCGGCCATTGGACGTGCCGCTGCATTGGCAGCAGAGCCGCATCGCCAGCACGACCCTCGCCGACCTGTCGCGCGCCGTGCTGCGCGCCGGGCGCCGGGCGCTTCATCCGGACGGCACCGCGGCCGGATGAGGACTTTGCCCGCGGCGCGTGCGCGCTTATATGGATCCCACCAATCTCTGGAGCGATTCGATGACCAGCAGCGCCGCCACGGCCGCAAACGACACCCCCGATCTGGGCGCGCTTCCCACCTGGGACCTCAGCGACCTCTATCCCGGCATGGAGTCAGCCGAGCTGAAGGCCGACCTCGACCGCATGGAGCGGGAGTGCAAGGCCTTCCGCGAGCGCTATGCCGGCAAGCTGGCGGCGCTGACCGGCGACGATCTGGCCGCGGCGATCCGCGGCTATGAGGACATCGACGAGACGCTGTCGCGCGTCATGTCCTATGCCGGGCTGGTCTACAACGGCAACATGGTCGACCCGACCATCGCCAAATTCTACCAGTCGGCGCAGGAGCGGGTGAACGACATCTCCGCCCACCTGATCTTCTTCACGCTGGAGATCAACCGGCTGGACGACGAGGGGCTGGCAGCCAAGCAGGCCGCCTCCGCGGCGCTTCGCCAGTACGAGCCGTGGCTGCGCGACGTCCGCCTCTACCGCGACCACCAGCTGTCGGACGAGATCGAACGGCTGCTGCACGAGAAGCATGTGGTCGGCCGCGCCGCCTGGAACCGGCTGTTCGACGAAACCATCGCCAGCCTGCGCTTCCCGATGGGCGGCAAGGATTTGACCTGTGCGGAGGCGCTGAACCGGCTGTCCGACCGCAACCCCGCCGTCCGCCGCGAGGCCGGCGAGGCGGTGGGCAAGGTGCTGGGCGAGAATGCGCGCCTGTTCGCGCTGATCACCAACACGCTGGCCAAGGACAAGGAGATCGAGGACGACTGGCGCAATTACCCGACGCCGACGTCGGCCCGCAACCTGTCCAACCGGGTCGAGGACGAGGTGGTCGACGCGCTGGTTTCCGCCGTAAAGGGCGCCTACCCGGACCTGTCGCACCGCTACTATGCGATGAAGGCGAAATGGTTCGGCCAGGACCATCTCGACTATTGGGACCGCAACGCTCCCCTGCCCGAGGATGCCGACCGCAGCATTCCGTGGGGCGAGGCGCGCGACATCGTGCTGGGCGCCTATGGCCGCTTCTCCCCCGACCTCGCCAGCCTGGGCAAGCGCTTCTTCGACAATCCCTGGATCGACGCGCCGGTCCGCCCCGGCAAGGCGCCGGGCGCCTTCGCCCACCCGACCGTGCCCAGCGTCCACCCCTATCTGCTGGTCAACTACCAGGGCAAGACTCGCGACGTGATGACGCTGGCCCACGAGCTTGGGCACGGCGTCCATCAGATCCTGGCCGGGGAACAGGGGCATTTCCTGTCGGACACCCCGCTGACGCTGGCGGAAACGGCGTCGGTGTTCGGCGAGATGCTGACCTTCCGCGCCCTGCTGGCGGCCGAGACCGACCCCAAGCGCCGCCGCATCATGCTGGCCGGCAAGGTCGAGGACATGCTGAACACGGTGGTGCGCCAGATCGCCTTCTTCGATTTCGAACGCCGCGTCCACACCGAACGGCGCGAGGGAGAACTGACGTCGGACCGCATCGGCGAGATCTGGATGGCGGTGCAGAGCGAAAGCCTGGGCCCGGCGCTGCGCTACGACGAGGGATACCGGCACTACTGGTCCTACATTCCCCACTTCATCCACTCGCCCTTCTACGTCTACGCCTACGCCTTCGGCGACTGCCTGGTGAACTCGCTCTATGCGGTCTACCAGGATGCGGAACAGGGCTTCGCCGGGAAGTATCTGGCGATGCTGTCGGCCGGCGGCACGCTGCGCCACAAGGACCTGCTGGCGCCGTTCGGGCTCGACGCCTCCGACCCTGCCTTCTGGCAGAAGGGGCTGGGCGTCATCCGCGGCTTCATCGACGAGCTGGAGGCCGGCGAAGGCGCCGCCTGAGATCCCGACGGCTTGACCGGCGTCAAGAGACCCTGTCCCGATTAAGGGTATGGTGGCCTTCGGAGCATCGCCTCCGAAGGCCATCGCCGTTCAGGGACACAGGAACGATCATGCTCGCGCCGGACAGCATCACCTTGGGTTACGCGGTCATGGACCGCGACCACGCCGACTCCCTCGCCCTGTGGGAGGCCGCCTGCGCCGCCCCCGCCGGGGCGCTCCAAGCCCCATTCGGCGCCTTCGCCGCGCATCTGCGCGAGCATTTCGCCCGCGAAAATGCGCTGATGACCGAACATGGCTTCTTCGCGCTGCATTGCCACATGGAGGAGCATGCCCGCGTCCTGGCCGTCATCGCGATGATCGAGGCGGAACTGGGCGAGGGCAAGGAGGAGCGGGCGCGCAAGTATCTGCGCTTCCATTTCCCGGACTGGTTCCACACCCATCTCGCGACGATGGACCGCGTCACGGCGGATTTTCTGGCACGGGCGGAGGGGTAGAAACGGGCGGCGGCGGCGGTCCGGTCAAACGTTCGCGGGTTCACCGGGCCCGGAAATGGCAAGGGGCCGAAACCTGTTCGGTTTCAGCCCCTTATGGATGGTGGGCGCACAAGGACTCGAACCTTGGACCCGCTGATTAAGAGTCAGCTGCTCTACCAACTGAGCTATGCGCCCATCCGTAGGATGTTTTCAAGAGATGGTGGGCGCACAAGGACTCGAACCTTGGACCCGCTGATTAAGAGTCAGCTGCTCTACCAACTGAGCTATGCGCCCATCTCTTGCTGCGGTGAACCTGGCTGAAACCAGCCGACTGTTCATCGCCCCGGCCAAGCCGTTGTCCCGGCCGGTGTGGCGCGGTTTATAACGAAGGGCTTTTGGCCTGTCGATAGCAAAATCACGCTCCATGTGAATTTTTTGGCCCACCCTTTCCGCCATGCTTTTCATCATGCTTTTCAGTGGCCGCCGTCTGCCCCCGGCAGCTACATCAGCGGCATCGGACCGGGGATCAGGGACCGAGCACCGGAAAGCGGGAGAACGAGCATGAGCGGCTGGACCGAGGGCTATGTCGGCGGGATCGACTATATCCGCGCCGTCTATCGCGACTGGTCGCCGGCCCTGCTCTGCTTCGCCCTCACCTTGCACGGCTGGCGCCCGCCGGAAGGCTTGCGCCGCGGCCGCTTCACCATGGCGGAACCCGGCTGCGGCCATGGGCTGACCAGCGCGCTGCTCGCCGGCGCCCATCCGGCGGCGCGGTTCGAGGCGATGGACTTCAACCCCTCGCACATCGCCGGCGTCCGGCGGCTGGCCGCGGACGGCGGCCTGGCCAACGCCGAGTTCCTGGAGGAAAGCTTCGCCGATTATGCCCGGCGCGACGGGCCGATGCTGGACGCGGTGGCCCTGCACGGCGTCTGGTCCTGGGTGAGTGCGGAGAACCGGGCGATCCTGCTCGATGTGCTGCGTCGGCGGCTGGCCCCCGGCGGCGTGCTGTTCGTCAGCTACAACGCGCTTCCCGGCACGCTCGCCCATATGCCGCTGCGCCGCCTGCTGGTGGAGCGCTGTGCGGAGGGCGACGGCCCGCTGCCCGACCGCATCGCCCGCGCGGTAGACTTCGCGGCGAAGATGGCGGCGCAGGGCGGCGGCTGGCTCGCCGGCACCGACGGCGTCGCCGAGCGGATCGAGCAGTTGCGCCGCAAGTCAGCGAACTACATCGCCCATGAATATCTGAACGGCGACTGGACCGCCTTCTACCATGCCGACGTCGTGCGCGGGATGGCGGCCGCCAAGCTGGAGTTCGCCGGCGCCGCCGTGCCGATGGAACAGTTGGACGACCTCGCCCTCTCCTCTGCCCAGTTGGCATTGGCGGCGGAGGCGCATGACCCCGCCCAGGCCGAGACCCTGCGCGACATGATGACCAACCGCAGCTTCCGCCGCGACCTGTTCGTCAAGGGGGGCGAGCGGCTCGGCGTCGCGGAGCGGCGTTCCCTGCTCGGCGAAACCCGCTTCATCCTGCTGGTGGCGGCCGACGACCTGCCGGAGGTGGCCTCGACCCCCATCGGCCGCTTGCCCTTCCCCCCGGCGCTCTACCACCCGCTGGGCGAGGCGCTGGCCGAAGGACCGCAGAGCCTCGATGCGCTGCTCTCCCGTCCGGCGCTGGCGGCCCAGGGCGAGGCGGCGGTGCTGCGCGCCCTGATCCTGCTGACCGGCCTGTCGCTGGCAGCCCCGACCATGCCGGAAGACGGCTTGGAGGAACGCCGGACCTCTGCCGACCGTTTCAATGCCGCGGTTCTGGAGCGCCACCGATTCGGCGACACGCCGGGGCAACTCGCCTCCCCCCTGCTCGGGGCGGGCGTGCCGGTATCGCGGATCGAGGCGCTGTTCCTGCTGGCGGCCCGGCGGGGGACGGAGCCCGCCGCCTTCGCCTGGCATCACCTGTCGGCCGATGGCATCGCACTGGGACGTGACGGCGAACGCTGCGAGGGGGAGGAAGGCAACCGGGCGGAGCTGACACGCCGGCACGCCGCGTTCGTGCAACGGCGTCTGCCGCTGCTGCAAAAGCTCGGGGTGGCCTGAGGCCGCCCTCACCTGTCGGGCGTGGTCTTCGGCAGCTTCTCGGCGATGCCGTACAGCGCCTCGCGCCGGCGGATTTCGGCGAAGACGTCGTCGGGGTGGATGTCCAGCGTCGCCCACAGGACCGACAGGTTGTAAAGCAGGTCGGCGCTTTCGTTGATGACGCCCTGGCGATCCTCGTTCATGGCATCCAGCGCCACCTCGACCGCCTCCTCGCCCACCTTCTTGGCGATCTTCTTCGGACCCGCAGCGATCAGCCTTGCGGTCTTGGAGTCCGCCGGGTCCATGCTCCGGCGGTCGAGGATGGCACCATAGAGGCGGATCAGGTCGTCGGTCATCGGCGGAGGGGCGTCTCTTTTACGGGCGGAGGAGGCATCGTTTCGATAACGTGACCACTCCGCACCGAAATTGCTATCCCCCATCGGCCCGGTGCGACACCGCAAAACGGACTTATTCCGCCTTATGACCTGCGGGCACCGCCGGCCCCCGACCCCTCCCGCCGGGTTCAGCCCGCCGGGTCGTAGGAGTGGTCCGCCTTCGGACGCTCGTCCAGCAGGGCCTGACCGGTGCTGACGAAATAGACCACCTCGGCGATGTTGGTGGCATGGTCGCCGATCCGTTCCAGATTCTTGGCGATCATCATCAGGTGCATGTGGGCGCCGAACTGGTCCGGTGCCGCCAGGGCAGACCGTTCCACTTCCGCAACGAGGCTGGTGTAGAGGGCATCGACCTCGTCGTCGGTGCGCCAGATGCGCAGGGCGGCCTCGCCGTCGCCGTCGACATAGGCGTCGATCACGGTGCCCAGCCGCTCACGCACCAGCCGGCCGAGCTGCGGCAGGCCGGACAGCGGCGCCGAGTCGGCCAAGCTGAAGATGGCGACCGCCCGCTTGGCGGTGTTGGCGGCATGATCGCCGATCCGCTCCAGGTTGCCGGCGATCTTCAGCGCCGCCACCACCTCGCGCAGGTCGTCGGCCACCGGCTGGCGCAGCGCCAGCAGGCGCATGCAGTGCGCTTCGATGTCATGTTCGAAGGTGTCGAGTCGGGCATCCGATTCAACGATCTCGCGCGCCAGCTCCGGGTTGCGCTGGGCCAGACAGGTCAAAGCCTGGTCGATCTGCGTCTCCGCAGCGCCGGCCATCTGCACGATGGCGGATTTCAGCCGCTTCAGCGCGTCCTCGAACGCGGACACGATGTGCGGAGCGGAGGTCTTCATCGTCACCAGGCCCTTCCCGACGGTCTCTATCCAGAGCCGCGACAATAGCGCGCGGACGTTACGGTACGATGACAACGGCGATCGGGCAGACAATCGGGACCGTGCGGCCGGAGGTCCACGGCACGTCCATCACGGAAATCTGAATTGCCCTGTTGATTTTGCGCCGCAGCATTGCGACACCTCCGGCGTGGCCGCAAGCGCAGCGGCCCCGTTCCCCACCACGCCCCCCACCGACCACGACCCAGACGCCGCCATGATCGAACGCCGCTTTGAACAGGTCATCTTCGCCAGCCGCTGGCTGCTCGCCCCCTTCTATCTCGGGCTGGTGGTCTCTCTGGCCCTCCTCCTGGTCAAGTTCATGCAGGAACTTCTGCACATCGTCCCGCATGTGCTGGAGATGAGCGAGAAGGACGTGCTTCTCGCCGTGCTGACGCTGATCGACCTGTCCTTTGCGGGCAACCTTCTGCTGATGGTGATCTTCGCCGGCTACGAGAACTTCGTCTCGAAAATCGATGTCGCGAACCACGAGGACCGGCCGGACTGGATGGGCAAGGTCGATTTCGGCGGACTGAAGCTGAAACTGATCGCCTCCATCGTCGCCATCTCCGGCATCCATCTGCTGAAGGCCTTCATGAACCTGGCCCAGACCTCGCGCGAGGAGCTGATGTGGCTTGTCATCATCCACATGACCTTCGTCGTGTCGGGCGTTCTGCTGGCCTGCATGGACCGGCTGGAAGGCCACCATCATGCGCAGGCCCCGAAAGGCGGGTCCAAACCCGACGCCGGACAGCACTGACCGGGCCTGCCCGAAAAGCCCGTTGCGGCGCAGCATCAACAGGACTAGACACTGACCCGTCACACCGGCTTGCGGGCAATTCGGCGGATCGGGTGGGGTTGACCGCAAGGCATGTCCGTTGACGGAAAATTAACCCTGACCCGCCAGTTTGCCGTCACCAGACACCGCAAGGCGGCGGACCGGCCATCCGGATCCGTCCTTCCAGAACGGGTCAGGCCTGCCGGGCGCACTCTCCGCTTGAGCGTGCGGACGCATTCGACTATGGAACCGTCGGCGGACGTGCTATGCCAATCCGCCGGCTCGGCCGTCTCAACCGCTTTGATAGAGTTCGTCAGCTCCATGCTCTCCAAACTGCTCGGCGTGCTGTCCGCCGACATGGCGATCGATCTGGGGACGGCCAACACCCTGGTCTATGTCAAGGGCCGCGGCATCGTCCTGAACGAACCGTCTGTCGTCGCCATCGCCAACGTGCGCGGCAAAAAGCAGGTCCTCGCCGTCGGTGACGAGGCGAAGATGATGCTCGGCCGTACCCCAGGCAACATCCAGGCCATCCGGCCGCTTCGCGACGGCGTCATTGCCGATTTCGAAGTCGCGGAGGAAATGATCAAACATTTCATCCGCAAGGTTCACAACCGCCGCAGCTTCGCCAGCCCGCAGGTCATCATCTGCGTGCCGTCGGGCTCGACCGCGGTGGAACGCCGGGCGATCCAGGAATCGGCGGAGGCCGCAGGCGCCCGCCGCGTCTTCCTGATCGAGGAGCCGATGGCCGCCGCGATCGGCGCCGGGTTGCCGGTGACCGAACCGACCGGCTCGATGGTCGTCGACATCGGCGGCGGCACCACCGAGGTGGCCGTGCTGTCGCTGGGCGGCATCGTCTATTCGCGGTCGGTCCGCGTCGGCGGCGACAAGATGGACGAGGCCATCATCGGCTACATCCGCCGCAGCCACAATCTGCTGGTCGGCGAAGGCTCGGCCGAGCGGATCAAGAAGGAGATCGGCTCCGCCTGTCCTCCGGAGGACGGCGAAGGCCGCATCCTGGAGATCAAGGGCCGCGACCTGATGAACGGCGTGCCCAAGGAACTGATCATCTCCGAGCGCCAGATCGCCGAGTCGCTGGCCGAACCCGTGTCGGCCATCGTCGAGGCGGTGAAGGTGGCGCTGGAGCACACCGCTCCGGAACTCGCCGCCGACATCGTCGACAAGGGCATCGTGCTGACCGGCGGCGGCGCCCTGCTGGGCAACCTGGACTTCGTCCTGCGCCACGCCACCGGGCTGCCGGTGTCGATCGCCGACGATCCGCTCTCCTGCGTGGCGCTCGGCACCGGCCGCGCGCTGGAGGAGATGAAGACGCTGCGAAACGTCTTGGTCAGCGCCTACTGATTGGTGTATCCCTGGTTTGGAAGGCCTCCGGTCCCCTGCCCTTATCCCGGGCGCTGAGGACCGGAGACGGACCGCGTATCTGGACGGGAATTTCCTGTGAAGTCACGCTCATCCGGCTCCGTCATCCGCCTTGCCGCCCCCCTGCGGGCTCTCGCACAGCGTTTCTCCTTCCTCCTGCTGGTGCTGGCCTCCATCGCCCTGATGATGGTCGGCAAGATCGAGGCGGTGTCGGTCGACAGCGCCCGAGCCCGGGTAACGGATGCCTTCGCCCCGATCCTCGACGCCATCTCGCGTCCCGCCGCCACCGCGGCCCGCGTTGTCGAATCCGCGGTCGAGATTGAGAACGCCTTCGACGAGAACCAGCGCCTGCGTGCGGAGAATGCCCGCCTGCTGCAATGGAAGCAGGCTGCCCAGCGGTTGGAGGCGGAGAACCACAGCCTGCGCAGCCTGCTGCGGGTGACGCCGGAACCTTCCGTCTCCTATATCGCCGCACGCGTCATCGCGACCCCCGGCAGTTCCTTCGTCCGCACGCTGGTGGTGACCGCCGGCAAGCGCGACGGGGTGCGCAAGGGGCAGGCGGCGCTGGCCGGGGCCGGCCTGGTCGGCCGGGTGATCGAGGTCGGCGAATGGTCGTCGCGCGTCCTGCTGCTCACCGACATCAACGCGCGCATTCCGGTGGTCCTGGCCAACACGCGTCAGCGCGCGATCCTGGCCGGCGACAATTCCGACCAGGCGAAGCTGCTGTATCTGCCGCCGGACTCGCCGATCCAGGTCGGCGAACGGGTGGTGACGTCGGGCGATGGCGGGCTGTTCCCCCCCGGCCTGCCGGTCGGCGTGGTGACCGCGGTCAGCGAGCGCGGCGTGCGCGTTCTGCCCAGCGCCGATCTGTCGCGCATCGAGCATCTGCGGCTGGTGGATTTCGGGCTTCCCGGCACGGATCTGGACCCTTCGCCGGAATGGAAGTGAGACCGGTGGCGCTGAAGCCGGGCACGTCAGCCAGCGAACGGGCGGGTGGAAGGCTGCCGGCATGACCGCCACCTTCTGGCAGCGGCTGGACAAGGCCGGGCGCAATCTGGCGCCCTTCGCCGTGACCGTGATGATGGTGCTGGTCGGCATGATTCCGCTGCCGGTGCCGGGTTACGCGCCGGTGGCGCCGAACCTGACGCTGGTCTCGGTCTATTACTGGACGATCCACAGGCCTGACCTGATGCGCCCGGGGGTGGCCTTTCTGATCGGTCTGCTGCAGGATTTCCTCACCGGCGGGCCGCTGGGTGTGAACGCGCTTCTGCTGGTGGTGGCACAATGGGCCGTGCTGAACCAGCGCCGGGTTTTCCTGGCGAGCACCTTCGCACTGCTGTGGTTCGGCTTCACGCTGGTGATGGCGGGGGCCGTTGTCCTGCAATGGCTGGCCTTCTCGGTGCTGAGCGCCTCCACGCTGTCGGTTCTGCCGGCGCTGTTCCAGGGGTTGCTGACGATCGCCGCTTTTCCTGCGCTGGGCTGGCTGCTGATCCGCGTCCATCGCGCTTTTCTGAACGGGTAAAGGGTCCCGACGGGTCTCATGAGCTCCATCGATCGCGATACCGACCGGTCCCGCCTGCTGGCGCGCCGCGCCCTGGTTCTGGGGGGAATCAAGCTGGCCGGCCTGTCCGCGCTGGTCGGCCGCCTCTATTACCTGCAGGTTCTGGAGTCCGCCCGCTACACCATGCTGGCGGAGGAGAACCGTATCAGCCTGAGGCTGATCGCCCCGTCGCGCGGCAACATCGTCGACCGTTTCGGCGTGCCGCTGGCGCTGAACCAGCAGAACTACCGCGTCGTCGTCGTGTCGGAGCGAACCCACAACATCCAGGAAACGCTCGACAAGATCTCCCGCATCGTACCGTTGACCGATGGCGACCGCCGCCGCGTGCTGCGCGAGTTGAACCGCAAGCGCCGTTTCGTCCCCGTCACCGTGCGCGAGAACCTGACCTGGGAGCAGGTCGCGACGCTGGAAACCAACACCCCCGACCTGCCCGGCGTGGCGATCGAGGTGGGCGAGTTGCGCTACTACCCGCAGGCCGACGCGACCGCCCATATCCTGGGCTATGTCGGTGCCGTATCGGAAGCGGAGTTGAGCGGCAACAGCGATCCGGTCCTGTCGCTGCCCGGCTTCCGCATCGGCAAGGCCGGCATCGAAAGGTTCCACGAGAAGGTGCTGCGCGGCACCGCCGGCACCAGCCAGCTCGAGGTCAATGCCGTCGGCCGCGTCATCCGCGAACTGTCGCGCGACGAGGGGCAGCCGGGCCGCGAAATCCAGCTGACCATCGACATGGCGCTGCAGCGCTTCGTGCAGGAACGGCTGTCGCAGGAGGTCAGCGCCTCGGCCGTGGTGATGGATGTGCACACCGGCGGCATCTATGCGCTGAGCTCCCATCCAAGCTACGACCCCAACCAGTTCACCATGGGCATCAGTGCCGAGCTGTGGGAGGAACTGCTGTCCAACCCGGCGACCCCGCTGAACAACAAGGCGGTGGTCGGCCAGTATCCTCCAGGCTCCACCTTCAAGATGATGGCGGCGTTGGCGGCTCTGGAGTCGGGGGTCGTCAGCAACCGGCACACGGTGTTCTGCCCCGGCCATCTGGAGTTGGGCGACCACCGCTTCCACTGCTGGAAGCGCGGCGGCCATGGCACGGTCGATTTCGTCGGGGCGTTGCGCCATTCCTGCGACGTCTTCTTCTACGACGTGTCGCGTCGTGTCGGCATCGACCGCATCGCCGAGATGTCCAACCGCTTCGGCCTGGGCAACCGCACCGGCATCGATCTTCCGCACGAGCGCGCCGGCCTGATCCCCTCCATCGCCTGGAAGAAGGCGACGCTGGGCAAGGGGTGGGACATGGGCGAAACGCTGGTCGCCTCGATCGGCCAGGGCTATGTGCTGACCACGCCGCTGCAACTGGCGGTGATGACCTGCCGGATCGCCAATGGCGGCTATGCGGTCAAGCCGCACCTGACCAAGCAGATCAAGGCGGTCAGCGGCGAGCAGACCGCCTGGCCCAGCATCGGCGTGAAGAAGGAGAATCTCGACATCGTGCTGCGCGGCATGACCGAGGTGGTGAACGCCCCCAACGGCACCGCCTACAAGTCGCGCATCACCGAGATCGGCTATGAGATGGCCGGCAAGACCGGGTCGGCACAGGTCCGCCGCATCACCATGGCGCAGCGTGCCGCCGGCCTGAAGAAGCAGGACGAGATCCCGTGGCGCGAGCGCGACCACGCCCTGTTCGTCGCCTTCGCCCCCATCCAGGCGCCGCGCTATGCCTGCGCGGTGTTCGTCGAGCATGGCGGCGGCGGCTCCACCGCAGCCGCCCCGATCGCCCGAGACATCCTGCTGGAAACCCAGAAGCGCGACCCCGGCCGCGCCACCGTCGCGGAAACCCCGCCGATGGATTCAGGAAAGCCGCGGGGCTGACGCCTCCGCGACCGGAAGAGCGGTTCCGCCCAAGATCCGCAGACATGCGGCCGCGCACCGCGGATCACCGGTCCGTCAGACCGCGCGCAGCGCAAGCAATGCCGCCCCCAGAAGGCGGGTGTCCTTGCTCCGAGAATCCACCGTCGCAGGACGCACGGCATCGGGAGCCTCGATCCACAGTGTGACGAGACCGTCTTGCTTGTCCCCACACCGGTGGATCGGCAAGCTCACCGACACGGTTTGACCGAAGACCAGCTTGCACTCGACGGGCGGAGCAAAGTTCAGGGAGAGGAAGATCGACTGCCGCTCGCGATAGGGTAGCCCCGCCAGCGTGACAACCAGTGCCTGAGCGTCTGGACCCGGTATGCGCAGCACGACGACCGCCTGCCTGCTGGTCCAGATCCAAGCCGTCTCATGGAGATGGAACCCGCTCCAGCGTGAGAAAGCGGAACCGACCCCTTCCACCACCATGCACTGCTGTCCACGCAGCAAGGTGACGATGGGAGGAACTGCCGGGATATGGGGCCGGCTCCCTTCATCCGCTCCTGTCGTCCGGGGAGCCGGAGCGGCGTGCGTCCCGGTAAGACGGTTGCGGCACCGGATCCAATTGTCGCTCTGCGCCAGAAAATCGGCACTCCAGCGCGCCTCGATCGCCGACACCCGCTCGGGATCGAGCTTTCCCTGGGTGCGCAGCCAGGCGATGTCGCGCAGGCGCTGGGCACTGACCATGAGCTTCAAGGCAGCCGCATGCTCCTGGCCGGCCAGATTCGAACTCGGCCATCCGGCGACCCGGTGGCTGTTGCTGGAATGCTGTCGCCAACCGACCAGGGGACGCGCCAGATAATACTGGCTTCCGAGCAGCGTCGCCCTGAGACCGGTGAGGAGATCGAGGCCGTAAGGGCAGAGCTCGGGGTCGAGCGGGGGGAAGTCCTCGAGGACGGAACGATGATAGGCTGAAGAAGCACCCAGCCAGCACGATTCCGTCTGACGGTCGGCCAATGCAAGGGGGTCGTCGAAAACCGTGTCAGCCGTCTCCGTGTCCAGCAGGGAGATCGGGACGTTCCCCTCACTCAGCAGGACCGCGTTGGAGGTCAGCAGCCTGCAATCCGGGTGGGCGGCGAAATGATCGATGATCGTGTCGAGCCGACCCGGCAGGGTGATGTCGTCGCTGTCCGCCTGGATGAGCAGAGGCGCTCGCGAGAAGGAGACGACGCTGGACAGCATGCCATGCCCAATCGCCTGGCCGTTTCTCATCACGGTCGCAGCCACCTCCGGCCGGCCGGCGAGCCGATCCAGCGCTACGGCAAGACTGCCGTCATCGGATCCGTCGTCGACCAGAACGAGTTCGGTGTCCGACCGCCATTGGGAGAACAGGCTGTCCAACTGTTGGCCGATCCAGCGCGCATGATTGCGCATGGGAATGAACACAGTCGCCGCGAAGGTCGTGCGCGGGGCGGCCGGCACCGGAGCGGACTTATCCTCGGCCCAGCGGTCGATGGCGGCGGCGATCTCGTCGGTGCCGTAATAACGGCTGACGTCCGGATGGGCGTAGATCGCTTCCAGCGCCGGCCGGGGCAGACGAAAACAACTCTTCAGGGCATGATAAATTCCGCCCGTCGCTTTCGCCATGCCGTCATTGGCATGCGGCAGGCGGAAATTCATCCCGGGGAAGAGTTCCGCCAGCCCGTTCTGGATCGCCATTGGCGCGTTCTCATGGCGGAACAGCAGGAGTCGGACGTTCCCCTCGGTCATTATCGAGTAACCACGCGCGCGATCGAAGGGATGCGCCCGCAGATCGAAACCGAACGGCCTTTCGATTTCTTCCCGGAACCAGATCAGGGGCGCCCGGATCATCCGCTCGAGAAAGGTGCGGTTGGGATCGCCGTCGGTCGTGTCGCGGAGCCACAGATCGGCGATGCGCGCCGCGAGCGCCTCCGCCGTCGCCTCCGCCGTCGAGGCGAAGCAGTCGGCAAAGTCCGTTTCGAGGTTCTGAATGGCAACCGAGATCGAACGGGCGATGGGGTCGCGGACACCGCTGACGATGGTTATGGGCTCGCCGCTTGCCATGGCCTCCGCCAATCGACGCGCGATCCCAGGCGCCTCGGTGTGGAATAGCGGCATGTCCGGCTGTCTGGCCCCCCGTGAGGCAAGAGCCTGCGCCAGTGGTTCATGCAGCCAGGATTCGAGGCCATGGCTGTTGAAGACCTCGCCCGGAAAGCATGCGGCCAACAGTTCGCTGGTGGAGGTCGTGCAGACCTTGGCATAGGTAAGGACGAGGATCATGATCTTGCCCGTGTGACGGAAGCAGACGAGAGGACAGGCGGAACCGTGCCGAGCCGGCGGCTCGCCCGGGTCTGCTCAACATGGCCGAACCCAAATCCCGCGTGATCGCGAATGCTTGGGACGCCGTTGTCGCGCTGGGGAACCTTCCGGCTGCCGGTCGGTCCATGGATTATCCGCCGGCTGGCCGGGCCCTGCCGAAGGTGAGGCGGGTCCTGACGGTTGTCGAACGTTCGCAAATGGCTATGGAGCCATCCGGCATATCGTTCCGCACGACCGCATTGACGCCGATCCGGCAATCGTCACCGATGGTGACCCCGGCATGGATGCGCGCGCCCATCCCAATCATGCACCGCTTGCCGATCCGCGCATCGCTCGCCACGGTCGCATGGGGCAGGACGACGGTGAAGTCGCCAATCGAGACCCGCGCGCCCAGGACGTTATGCGCAAAGAGATGGACATGCCTGCCGAGGACAATGTCGGTCACAATTGCAAAGGGACCGATGTAGCACCCCTCACCCATCCGGGCGTGGGACGAAACCACAGAGGATGGATGGACGATGCGCGGCCACCGGCAACCGCGCAAGGCCGGCCGCTCGCGGATCTTCTGTGCCTTATCAGGATCGGCAACGGTCAGGAGGGCATCGACCGCCGCTCCGTCCACATCATCGATGAAACCGACCTCGTGCCCCAGAAGCACCCCTACGCTGCGGTCGTCCACGACCCCGCGGATTGCGATCCCCACCGCTTCCAGGATGCAAACCAGATTATGGGCATTCCGGCCGCCGCCAACCAACAGCAAGCCCTCGGGCTCCGCGCGAGAGGAGGTGTCCATTTCCAACACAGGCATCAAATTTCCTTCGACAGACGCTGTCATTGCGACTGTTGCAGCCCCCGCAGGCCACTATATCAAAACTGAAACGGGATGCGCGCCCGATTTGCAGCGGGCGTATGAGAGCACCGGCATGCGCCGCTCAAACGACAGCGGAAAGGGAGCCGGATACATGGCTTCCTGTTCGGTCGCGAAGAGCATGGAAATACTGGATCCGATGGACTCGAATGGAGTCTCTCGAATCGATCACAGGAAATCCGGGAGCATGGAGTTCAGTTCATGCCAGCCCTCTCCTGGCACCCCGGCCGGTCTGGGATGGAGAGGGGACTTTGCGGGAACATGTGCGGCCAAAGGAAAAGCGCGCCCCCGAAGGGACGCGCTTTCCAACGAACCGGTGCGGCTTTCGCCGGATCAGTTCTTCGACTTGTCGACCAGACGGCGCTCGGCGATCCACGGCATCATGGCGCGCAGCTTCTCGCCGACCTGCTCGATCTCGTGCTCGGCGTTGCGGCGGCGGATGGCCTTGAAGGACGGCTGGCCGGCCTTGCATTCCAGCATCCAGTCGCGGACGAAGCGGCCTTCCTGGATGTCGGTCAGCACGCGCTTCATCTCGGCCTTGGTCTCGGCGGTGATGATGCGCGGGCCGGTGCGGTAGTCGCCATATTCGGCCGTGTTGGAGATCGAGTAGCGCATGTTGGCCATGCCGCCCTCGTACATCAGGTCGACGATCAGCTTCACTTCGTGCAGGCACTCGAAGTAGGCCATCTCGGGCGCATAGCCCGCCTCGACCAGCGTCTCGTAACCGGCGCGGATCAGCTCGGTCAGGCCGCCGCAGAGCACGGCCTGCTCGCCGAACAGGTCGGTCTCGCACTCTTCCTTGAAGGTCGTCTCGATGATGCCGGCGCGGCCGCCGCCATTGGCCGAGGCGTAGGAGAGCGCGATGTCCAGCGCGTTGCCCGAGGCGTTCTGATGGACGGCGACCAGCGACGGCACGCCGCCGCCACGCTGGTATTCGCTGCGCACGGTGTGGCCGGGGCCCTTCGGCGCGATCATGAACACGTCGAGGTCGGTGCGGGCCTCGATCAGGTTGAAGTGGATGTTCAGGCCATGGGCGAAGGCGAGCGCGGCGCCCTGCTTCATGTTCGGGGCCAGATCGTCCTTGTACAGGTCGGCCTGCAGCTCGTCCGGCGTCAGAACCATCACCACGTCGGCCCAGGCGGCGGCCTCGGACGGGGTCATCACGGTGAAGCCGGCGGTCTCGGCCTTCTTGATGGTGGCCGAACCCGGGCGGAGCGCGATCCGCACATCCTTGACGCCGCTGTCACGCAGGTTGTGGGCGTGGGCATGGCCCTGGCTGCCGTAGCCGACGATGACGACCTTCTTGCCCTTGATCAGGTTGACGTCGGCATCACGATCGTAATAGACGCGCATGGAGATGGTTCCTCGAATTCGCAAAGAACAGAGACAGAGTGCGTTTCCCGGGGCGGATTACTCCATTGAGCAAAGCCACCCGTCAAGGGAAACAATCGCTCGACCGGGCGGCAAAATGCAAAGCTTCCTTGCGTTTTTGCCGCCCCGATCTTGCGCAGAATGATCTTCCGCGGCTGAAGGCGTTTCAGAACGCCGCCGGCCCCTTCGACATGGCGACCACGCCGGTGCGGCTGGCCTCGACGAGGCCGAGCTGGGTCATCAGCCCGACGAAGTCGTCGACCTGGCTCGTCGTGCCGGTCAACTCGAAGATGAAGCTGGTCAGCGTGGCATCGACCACCTTGGCCTTGAAGATGTCGGCAAGGCGCAGCGCCTCGATCCGCTTGTCACCGGTGCCGACGACCTTCAGCAGAGCCAGCTCGCGCTCCACCGCCGGCCCCTCGTCGGTCAGGTCGTGGACGCGGTGGACCGGAACCAGCCGGCCGAGCTGCGCCTTGATCTGCTCGATGATCATCCGGGTGCCGGAGGTGACCAGCGTGATGCGCGACAGGTGGTCGGCGTTGTTCACCTCCGCCACCGTCAGGCTTTCGATGTTGTAGCCACGGCCGGAGAACAGCCCGATCACGCGGGCGAGCACGCCCGGCTCGTTGTCCACCAGCACGGCGATGGTGTGCTTTTCGATCGCGTTGAGATCCATGATTCCCGTCCCTTCGTTCGTTCGTCGTCAGCCGGTCAGACCAGCACCATGCCGTCTTCCGGCGTGGCGTCGGACGGGCTGTCGTCCGGACCGAACAGGATCTCGTTGTGGGCCTTGCCACCCGGGATCATGGGGAAGCAGTTCTCCTTCGGGTCGACGGCGATGTCGATGATGCAGGGGCGGTCGGTGACGGCCAGCATCTTCTCGATCACCTGATCGACCTCGGCCACCGTGGTGGCACGCAGGCCGACGCAGCCCCAGGCCTCCGCCAGCTTGACGAAGTCGGGCAGCGCTTCCGAATAGCTCTGGGAATAGCGCGAGCCATGCAGCAGTTCCTGCCACTGGCGCACCATGCCCATATACTGGTTGTTCAGGATGAAGATCTTGACCGGCGCGCGGTACTGCACGGCGGTGCCGATCTCCTGCATGTTCATCAGGAAGCTGGCCTCGCCCGACACGTCGACGACGATGGCGTCCGGGTGGGCCAGCTGGGCGCCGATGGCGGCCGGCAGGCCATAGCCCATGGTGCCGAGCCCGCCCGAGGTCATCCAGCGGTTCGGCTGGTCGAAGGGCAGGAACTGGGCGGCCCACATCTGGTGCTGGCCGACTTCCGTGGTGATGTAGTGGTCCTTGCCGCGCAGGGCCTCGCGCAGGCGCTCCAGCGCATACTGGGGCTTGATGACCGATTCGGTGCGGTTGTAGTTCAGGCAGTTGCGGGCGCGCCAACCCTCGATCTTGCCCCACCACTCCTTCAGCGCGGGCTTGTCGACGCTCTTGGCGCGCGCCTTCCAGATGCGCAGCATGTCTTCCAGCACGGCGCCGCAGTCACCGACGATCGCGAGGTCGACCGCCACGTTCTTGTTGATCGAGCTGGGATCGATGTCGACGTGGATCTTCTTGGAGCCCGGCGAGAAGGCCGACAGCTTGCCGGTGACTCGGTCGTCGAAGCGGGCGCCGATGTTGATCATGACGTCGCATTCGTACATGGCGAGATTCGCCTCGTACGTGCCGTGCATGCCGAGCATGCCCAGCCACTGATTGTCGGACGCCGGGAAGGCACCGAGGCCCATCAGGGTGGAGGTGATCGGGAAACCGGTGGTCTTGACGAACTGGGTCAGCAGCTTGGCGGCGAAGGGGCCGGCATTGATGACGCCGCCGCCGGTGTAGAAGACCGGCCGCTTGGCGTTGGCGATCATCTCCACCGCCTCTTCGATGCGGGCGATCTCCGGCTTCACCTGCGGCCGGTAGGTCTTGTGCTTGACCTCGGCCGGCGGGACGTAGGTGCCGTCGGCGAACTGCACGTCCTTCGGGATGTCGACCAGCACCGGGCCGGGACGGCCGCTGCGCGCGACATAGAAGGCCTCGTGCAGGGTGCGGGCCAGGCTGTCGACGTCCTTCACCAGGTAATTGTGCTTGGTGCAGGGCCGGGTGATGCCGGTGGTATCGGCCTCCTGGAAGGCGTCGTTGCCGATCAGGTGGGTCGGCACCTGCCCCGACAGGCACACGAGCGGGATGCTGTCGCACAGCGCGTCCAGCAGGCCGGTCACCGCGTTGGTGGCGCCGGGGCCGGAGGTCACCAGCACGCAGCCGACCTTGCCCGTCGAGCGCGCGTACCCTTCGGCCGCGTGAACCGCGGCCTGTTCATGGCGTACAAGGACATGCTTCAGGTCGTTCTGCTGGAACAGCGCGTCGTAGATGGGAAGTACGGCGCCGCCGGGATAGCCGAAGATGATGTCAACGCCCTGATCCTTCAGGGCCTTGATGACGATCTGGGCGCCGGTCAGCTTCTGTTCGGACATCGCTCACGACCTTCTCATGTGGGCGCCACCTCTAAGGCGCCCGGTTCCTTGGACTTGTCACCAACCCGGATCGGGGGGGATGCCATCGGAACAACGGCTTAGCCCCGATGGCTCAGGCTGGGAGCGGCAAATTAGTCAATTCCCCCGTCACAGGTCAACCCATTTTGCGAATGTTCGCAAAGTTTTTTTGCCGCAGTTTTTCCAATTGTTGCGCAATGGCTTTCCGATCGCCCCACCCGGCCCGGTTCCGCCGGAAACGGAAACGGCGGCCGCACCGGAGCGCGGCCGCCGTTTTCCGAAGAGGCGGGGAGGCTGTTCGCAAACCGTCAGGCGGCGGTCTTCAACAGCCCGCACAGCCGGCGGATGCCCTCGCGGATCTGGGCCGGCTTGGTGACCGAGAAGGCCAGCCGCAGCGTGTTCCTGCCCGACCGGTCGGCGTGGAAGGCCGAACCGGGCACGAAGGCGACGTTGGCCTCCTTGATGGCGCGGGCCAGCAGTTCGGTGCCGTCGACGCCCTCCGGCGCCTCGACCCAGACGAAGAGGCCGCCTTCCGGCTTGGTCCAGGTCACGCCCGGCGGAGCGAACTCCTCCAGCGCGGCCAGCATGGCGTCGCGGCGCTCCTTGTACTGGGTGCGCAGCAGCTTGAGGTGGCTATCGAAGATCTGCGAGACGACGTCGTGCATGACGATCTGGTTGATCGTGCTGGCATGCAGGTCGGCGGCCTGCTTCATCAGCACCAGCCGGTTCACCACCTCGGGCGCCGCATTGACCCAGCCCACGCGCAGCGCCGGGACCATCGTCTTGGAGAAGGTGCCGCCGAAGATGACGTTGGTCAGCTTGCCGCCGTTGCGCTGGCAATCGAGCGCCGCCATCAGCGGCAGATGCTCGCCGTCATAACGCAGTTCGCAATAGGCCGTGTCCTCCACCACCGGCACGCCGGCGGCCTCGCAGGCATCCAGGATCGCTTCGCGGCGGGCCAGCGTCACCGTGGTGCCGTTGGGGTTCTGGAAATCGGGGACCAGGTAGAAGAACTTCGGCTTCTGCGCCAGGGCGGCGGTCAGCGCCTCCATCTCCGGCCCTTCCTCGTCCATCGGAATGGAGAGATAGACCGGCTCGTAGGGCGAAAAGGCCTGGAGCGCGCCGAGATAGGTCGGGCGGGTCACCACCACCTTGTCGCCAGGGCCGATCAGCAGCTTGCCGACGAATTCCAGCACCTGCTGCGAGCCGTTGGTGACGAGGACGCCGTCCAGCCCGACAGTGACGCCCTTGCCACCCATATAGTCGCAGATCCATTCCCGCAGCGGCGTATAGCCCTCGGTGATGGAATATTGCAGGGCCGAACCGGCGCCGGCATTGGACTGGAAGATCTTCTCGTAGGCCCGCGCGATGGCCGCGCTGGGGAACAGGTCCGGGTCGGGAATGCCGCCGGCGAAGGAGATGATCTCCGGGCGATCGATCAGCTTCAGCAGTTCCCGGATTTCGGACGCCGTCATGCCGCCCACGCGGCCCGCGAACACTTGACCCCAATCAACCGACACGTCGCTTCTCCTTCGGATCAGTAATTTAGTATCGTTCCAAGGCGGTCGAGCATTGCATTTCGTACCGCCCCTGAACAGGGTGAATCGATGGTATGGCAGCTATGCTGTCCTGTATGACTTACCAGCATATCGGGTGTTTTGCCAACTATCTGATGCCGGAACCAAGTGACCTGCCGTTTGGCATAGCGCCGGGTCGATTGCTGGGCCAACGCGACCGCTTCCTCCAGCGCGATGTCGCCCTGTAGGAAGCGGCGCAGTTCCGGAACGCCCAACGCCTTCAGCACCGGCAGGTCGGGCGCCAGGTCCTGCTCGCGTGCCAGGGCATCCAACCTCCGTACCTCCTCCAGCGCGCCCTGTTCCATCATCAACTCGAAGCGCCGGTCGCACTGGGCATAGAGGTCGGCGCGCGGCGGGTCGAGCACATGGACGATGAAGCGCAGATCCTCCGGCGCGCCCTGCGGGGCAAGGCTCTGCCAATGCGACAGCGGCTGGCCGGTGGCCTCAAGCACCTCCCAGGCGCGGGTGAGGCGGGTGGTGTCGCCGGGGTTCAGCTTGGCCGAGGCCGGATCGCGGGCGACCAGCTCGGCCCGGAAGGCCTCGCCGCCGACGGCAGCCAGCCGGGCATGGGCGGCAGCGCGGATGTCGTCGGAAACGGCCGGCACCTCGCTCAGCCCCTGCATCAATGCCCGCAGGTAGAGGCCGGTGCCGCCGACCACCACCGGCAGCCGGCCTTCGGTCCTGGCGGCGGCGATCTCGGCCAGCGCCATCTCGCGCCAGCGCGCCGCCGACCCGCGCTCGGCCGCCGTCAGCACGCCGTAGAGCCGGTGCGGGGCGCGGGCCAGATCCGCGGCCGGCGGACGGGCCGTCAGCAGGTCGAGATCGGCATAGAGCTGCATGCTGTCGGCATTGATGACGGTGCCGCCGAACGCCTCGGCGATGGCAAGCGCCAGCCCCGACTTGCCCGACGCGGTCGGGCCGCCGATGACGATCACGTCGGTGGGGGGCATGTTCGGGTCTTCCATCGCCCTTCCATGGGGCCGCGGCGTTCCCTTTGCAACACCCATCCGCATGCCTGCGCCGAAGCTGCGGCCCAAGCTTCGGCCCAAGCTTCGTTGGACCCGGCTCCCTGCCTGTGGTAGGCAGCGCGCAAAGGCCCTCTTTTCCTCGGGATACCCGCCGATGAACGCCGTCGCCACGCTGATCGCCCCCCGCACCGCCACCTTCGACGAGTCCGCCGTCCAGACCGCCAAGGCGGCATTGGTGGCGCTCGGTGCGGATGCCGGGGCACCGGACTGGCTGGCGCCCGGCACCGCCTGCGACCTGCCCTTCGGCAATCTGGCGCCGGAACAGGCCGAAGCGGCGATCCGCCATGCCCTGGCATCGGCCGGAACCGGCGCGGTGCTGGACATCGTCGCCCAGCCGGCGGCGACGCGGCGCAAGCGGCTGCTGGTCGCCGACATGGAATCGACGATCATCGAGCAGGAGATGTTGGACGAGCTCGGCGACTATGTCGGGTTGAAGGACCACATCGCCGCCATCACCGCCCGGGCCATGAACGGCGAGATCGACTTCAAGGACGCGGTGCGCGAGCGCGTCGCCCTGCTGAAGGGGCTGAAGGAGACGGTGATCGACGAGGTGTGGCAGCGCGCCACCCTGATGCCGGGGGCGTCCCAGCTGGTCGGCACCATGCGGGCCAACGGCGCCGTCTGCGTCCTGGTGTCGGGCGGCTTCCGCTGCTTCACCGGCCGGGTGCGCAGCTGGATCGGCTTCGACGACGACCGCGGCAACGAGCTGGAGGTGGTGGACGGCGTGATGACCGGCAAGGTGATCGAGCCGATCCTCGACAAGGACAGCAAGCTCCAGGCGCTGATGGCCTATGCCGGCGAGCATCGCGTGCCGGTGGCGGAGACCATGGCGGTCGGCGACGGCGCCAACGACCTGCCGATGCTGCTGGCCGCCGGTCTCGGCGTCGCCTTCCACGCCAAGGCGGTGGTGGCAGCGGAAGCCCGTGCCCGTGTCGACCATGGCGACCTGACCGCGCTGCTCTATGCCCAAGGCTACCGAGCGACGGAGTTCGTGAACTGAGCCGGGGGCTGAGCCGCTTGCCTGTGCTCCCTCACGCCCAGACGCCACGGACATAGGGCGTCAGCTGGGTGTCCATCAGGATGATGTGGCGGACCAGCCAGTCGGCGGTGAATTTGTAGAGCTTCTCGGCATTCTCGTGCGTCGGTTCGATGGAGAAGCGGTTGGACAGCTCGCTGACCTTCTGGACCGCCGCCCGGTGCATGGCGACATGCTCCTCGAATTTCGGATAATGCACGATCTGCATGATCCGTTCTTCGCGGGCGAAATGCTCCTTGGTGTATTCCAGCAGCTTGAGCAGGATCTTGGCGACGCGGACCGGCTGGAACCGCTGAGCGCACAGCGCCGCGTCGAGTTCGTTCAGATACTCGATCAGGTGCTTGTGATCCTCGTCGATGGCCGGCTGGCCGACGCTCAACTGCCGCCGCCATGTGATGGCGCCCATTGCCCTGCGGCCTCCCCCCTTACCGGCTCTTCATTGGCGCCGATTATGGCCGGTATGACCGGCGCCCCCAAACAGCCGGGGAGTCACACGGCAATTTGACGCACCCGTGCGGGGAAGTGGCGGGCCGGAACGCAACGGGGCGGATGCGTCGCCGCACCCGCCCCTTTCCGTTCGGACAATCGCCGATCTCAGCCGATGATCGAATAGCCGCAGTCGACGTAGGTGGTGTTGCCGGTGATGCCCTTGGCGCCGTCGGTGGCGAGGAAGGCGGTGGTGTAGCCGACCTCCTCGATGGTCACCAGACGACCCTCGGGCGCGCGCTCGGCGGCCTTGTCCATCAGCTCGTCGAAATGCGCGATGCCAGAGGCGGCGCGGGTCTTGATCGGGCCGGGGGAGATGGCGTGGACGCGGATGCCCTTGGGGCCGAGTTCGGACGCCAGGTAGCGCACGCTGGCTTCCAGCGCGGCCTTGACCGGACCCATGACGCCGTAATTGTCGATGACGCGGTTGGCACCGAAATAGGACATGGTGAACAGCGACCCGCCATCCTTCATCAGCGGCTCGGCATAGCGCGCCATGCGGATGAAGGAATGGCAGGAGATGTCCATCGCCTGCTGGAAGCCTTCGCGCGAGCAGTCGACGACGCGGCCGTGCAGGTCGTCCTTGGGAGCGAAGGCGATGCTGTGGAGCGCGAAGTCGAGCTTGCCCCACTTCTCGCCGATCTTGTCGAAGATGGCCTTCAGCTCGCCCTCGCCGGTGACGTCCACCGGTTCGAAGATCTCGGCTTCCAGCTGCTGGGCCAGCGGCTCGACGAAGCGCTTGGCCTTCTCGTTCAGATAGCTGACCGCGAGGTCGGCGCCCAGCGCGCGGAAGGCGCGGGCGCAGCCCCAGGCGATCGACTGGTCGTTGGCGATGCCGAGGACGAGCCCCTTCTTGCCTTCGAGCGTGGCGGCGGCGGGAATGATCGTGGTCATGGCGGACTGTCCTGCGGTCGATGTGACGGGAGGAGCGGCCGCCGGTGGCGGCCTATCGCCGGGTGGAGACACACGGCGTTCCTTGTGCAGTGCACCATAAACCAGACGCGACAGGCCCGCAACGTGTAATGGGCGCAATCCGCGCATGCGCCTCAATCATCGCGCAGCATTTCATCGGCCATATTCAGTAAAAGCTGAGATACCGGTTACTCTCGCTTTCAATGATCCATATCAAAACGGCCCACCGTCGTTGGACGTTAGGGCCGCTTCTTGATGACATTTCTGTTATGGCATCATGCCATCTGCCTGTACCGCATCCTTAACGGGAGACGCCGGGCGAGAAGGAGGGCGGGTCGCTGGCCGGGAAGGATTCCTGCGACGCCTCGTCGACGATCTCCTTCTCGCAATCCTGTTCATAGATGTCGCCGGGATGGCGGGAATAGCGGTCGATGCCATGCTCGACGTCCTGTGCCGGAATGGTCGCCCGGCCATCGTGCATCCAGTCGGACAGCATCGATTTGGCCGGGCAATAGCCGGTCAGCCCGCGCGCAACCAGCGCGCCGCCGGTCAGCGCCATCGCGGCCCCGGTCCAGTTGGGCCGGCGCAGTCCGAGAACCGCCAGCAGCACGCCGCCGGCCAGCGACGCCAGCCTTTCATTGTGGCCGACATTGACGGTGTGACCGCCGGTGAGATGCATGCGGTCGTCGAGGCTGCGCAGGTTGCGCCGGGCCGTTTCGCCGATGGAGTCGGTGATCGAAGAGAGTTCCATGTCGGTCCTCCTGAATGCGGATCCTGCCGCGGAATCGTCCATGGCCGGATCGTTGTCGCGTCACTGTTGGGAAACCGGCGGCTGGGGGCTGTCGTTCCCGGCGGGCGTCTGCTGTGCACCCTGGGACGGGCTCTGCGATGCCCCGCCCTGCCCGGTCGCGGCATCGGCCGGCGCACCGCTGGAGCCGGCGGCACCGCGCGCCTGCTGCAGTTCCCGGTTCAGCCGCGCCACCTCCTGGGACAGGCGCTGCACCTCCTGGCGCAATGCTCCAGCCGCCGAGCCGTTGCCGCCGTCCGCAGCACCGGCGATGGCGGTCAGCGTCGCCGAATCGCGCATCCAGTAGGGTGCGACGCCGTAATAGGTGTGAACCGCCATCGCCCATTGGCGGTCGTTCATGTTAGGGCGGTTCTTGTCGTCGAAGCGCGGGGCGTTGGTCAGCGTGTCCTTCGGCACATTCAGGACATAGCCGTCCCCCGACGGGGCAAACAGCGCCCAGGGCACCGGGAAATCGGCATCGCCGATGCCGAGGAAGCCGCCCAGTTCGACCACCGCATAGGCGACGCGGCCGGTGCCGGGGTCGATGATCAGTTCGGAAATGCTGCCCAGGTCATTGCCGTCCGGGCTGCGCAGCTTGGCGTCCTCGAGGTCGTCGGCCGCGATGGCGCGCGGGTGCGTGATCGATTCCTGCAAGGCCGCGGCCTCGCCCAGGATGGCCTGGCAGGCCGGGGCGTTGCCCTTCTGCGCGGCAGCCTGGGCGGCCTGCTGCAGGGCGCGGAGCTGGGCGGTTTCCTGGGCGGTGACCGGCGCGGGATTGCCGGGACCGGCAGCCTCGAGAGCCGCCGCCTGCTGACCCAGCCGGTCCAGCCCTGCCGCGCAATCGTCGGCCGCCATCGCGGGCGCTGCGGCGGTCAAGGAGCCCAGCGCGGCCAGCAGCAGGGCCGTGCCAAGGGTGGGTCGCGTCATCGGGGCATCCTCCGGCTTCGATCGTCTGATGCTGCATGAACAGCACAGCCAAGCCGGAGGTTCCCGCGACCGGTCCTCCCGGAGTTGTAAATCCCTCAGCCGGGCAGCGGCAGGCCACCGCGCTGGACGATGAAGGACTGGATGGCGTCCACCCCCTCGCCCGCCTTGACGTTGGCGAAGACGAATGGCCGGTCGCCCCGCATCTTGCGGGCGTCGCGGTCCATCACCTCCAGGCTGGCGCCGACCATCGGTGCGAGGTCGGTCTTGTTGATGACCAGCAGGTCCGACCGGGTGATGCCCGGCCCGCCCTTGCGCGGGATCTTGTCGCCGGCCGACACGTCGATGACGTAGATGGTGAGGTCCGCCAACTCCGGCGAGAAGGTGGCCGCGAGGTTGTCGCCGCCCGATTCGATGAAGATCAGGTCGAGGTCGGGGAACTTCGCGTTCATCTGGTCGACGGCGGCGAGGTTGATCGAGGCATCCTCGCGGATCGCGGTGTGCGGACAGCCGCCGGTTTCCACCCCCATGATCCGTTCCGGCTTCAGCGCGCCTGAGCGGGTGAGGAACTCCGCATCTTCCTTGGTGTAGATGTCGTTGGTGATCGCCGCGACTTCCCAATCCTCGCGCATGCGCTTGCACAGCGCGTCGGTCAGCGCGGTCTTGCCGGACCCGACGGGGCCGCCGATGCCGACGCGGAGCGGGCCGGCGTGGCTCTTTTCGATAGCGGGGAGAGCGCTCATGAGCGGAACAGCCTCGTATATTGGGTTTCGTGGATCATGGAGGTCCAGTCGACGGCCATCGCCCGGCCGCCGAGATCGTCCAGCGGCGCGGCCAGCGCCGTCTCCGCCGCCCGGTGGGTGATGGGGTCGAGTGCCGCCAGCGCCCGCTGTCCGTCGGTCTGGCCGAGCGGGACCAGCCGCACCCCGGCGGAAACCAGGTTGGCGGCGAAGGCGTGCAGATAGGCGGTCAGCGCCGGGCCTTCACCGACCCCGATCAGGGCCGAGACCAGCGCCACCGCCACCGCATAGGCCGGCGGCCGGCCGGTGGCGGCGATGACCGCATCCCAGCGCGGCAGCCCGTCGAGCGGCCAGGCCGCGCGGATCGCCAGCAGGAAGGCCTGCCCCTGGGCGCGCGATTCGAGCGCCGTCTCGGAAGAGGCGCGCAGGATGTCGGCCCGCTCCACCGCCCAGGCGAAGGCCGCCTCGTCCCCGGCGCGCACCGCGCGATGCGCCGCGGCGAACAGCATGCCGTCGGTCCGCCCGGCGCCATGGCGCAGGATGCCGTCGAGCCAGACGATCAGCGAGGCGCGGTCACGCACCAGCCCCTGTTCCACCGCCGCCTCGATGCCATGGCTGTAGGAGAAGCCGCCGACCGGGAAGCTGGGCGACAGCCACGCCAGCAGGCGCGTCAGGGCGTGGGTGGAGACGCCCTCCATTCCCCTCTCCCGCTTGGGAAGAAGGGGATCGTCAGTGCCCGTGGCCATGCCCACCGCCATGCGAATGCCCGCCATAGGCACCGCCCTCCGGCATGAAGGGCGCCTCGACGTCGCGAACCTCGGCCCCCAGCCCGCGCAGCATGTCCTCGATCACATGGTCACGGCGCAGGCGGATGGTATCGCCGACGATCTGCACCGGCAGGTGACGGTTGCCGAGATGCCAGGCGACCCGCGCGAAGGCTTCCACCGGACCGGGAACCCGGACCTCCATCAGCGCCTCGGGTGCTGCGACGACCCGCAGGATGCCGCCGTCGCCCAGCTCCAGCCCGTCGCCGTCGTCGAGCGCCACCGCCCGCGGCAGGTCGAGCAGGAAGGCGCCGCCGGCATCGTCGGTCATCGCCATGCGGCGGCGGAAGCGGTCGTCGAAGGCCAGCGTCACGGTACCGGCGGCGCGTTCGGCCGGCCAATGGCCGCGGGCATGGACCCGGGTGGCGCGGCGGGTGGGGTCGGTCATCAGCTACAGCCGTTCGAAGGGGGTCGGGTGGCCGAAGAAGCGGCCGGCCAGTTCGCTGACCAGCGGCGCGTCCCCGGTGGTGAAGAAGCGCAGCCCCCGCTCCGCCGCATCGGGTCGGTATTCGGGGTGGCGCTCGAAATACTGCTCCAGCGAGCGGGCGGTCAGGGTCGGCTGGCACAGCACCTCGACCCCCGGCGGCAGCGCGCGTGCGAACAGGTGCGCGACCAGCGGGTAATGGGTGCAGCCCAGAACCACCGCGTCCAGCGGCTGGCCGCCCAGCTTGTCCAGCAGGATGCGGACATAGCGGACGACCGCCGGTTCGATCTCCGCATCCGGCGCCCCCCGCTCGATCAGCGGGACGAGATCGGGGCAGGCCTCCTGCACGACGCGGACGGCGGGGGCGCGCTTGCCGATCTCCCGCGGGAAGGAGCCCGAATTGACCGTCGCCGCGGTGGCGAAGATGCCAACGGTCCGCGGCTCGGCGAGGTGATCGGCCGGGACCGTGTCGATCATCCAGGGAACCCGCGTGATCGCCTCGACCATCGGCACCAGCACGCCCAGCACGTTGCGGCCGGGATAGGCCGACGGCAGCCATTCCTGCTGGAGACGGCGCAGCGCCACCGCGGCGGCGGTGTTGCAGGCGATGACGATCAGCCGGCAGCCCTGGGCGAACAGCCGGTCCATCCCGGCGACGGTCAGCCGGTAGATGTCGTCCTCGCTGCGCGGGCCGTAGGGGGCGGCGGCATGGTCGCCGAGATAGACGAAGGGCCGGCCGGGAGCCGCGTCCACCAGGGCGCGCAGCACCGTCAACCCGCCATGTCCTGAATCGAATACACCGATCACGAATAGACCCTGCCAAAAGCCCCTTCTCCCCCCTGGGGAGAAGGTCGGGATGAGGGGGTTCGGCGCAGCCGAAATGGTCCGGCCTGCGCATCCCCCTCACCCTAACCCTAACCCTCTCCCCAGGGGGGAGAGGGGATAAAAAAAGCGCATCAGAACAGGAAATAACGCTGCGCCATCGGCAGGATGTCCGCCGGTTCGCAGGTCAGCAGCTGCCCGTCCGCCCGCACCTCGTAGGTCTCGGGATCGACCTCGATGTGGGGCATCGCGTCGTTGTGGATCATGTCCTTCTTGCCGACGGTGCGGGTGCCCTGGACGGCGATCATCTCGCGGTGCAGGCCGAGATGGCGGCCGACCTCCAGCTCCAGCGCCTTGGCACTGACGAAGGTGACGCTGCTGGCCTGGATCGCCCGGCCGAAGGCGCCGAACATGTGACGGTAATGGACCGGCTGCGGCGTCGGGATCGAGGCGTTGGGATCGCCCATCAGCGCCGCGGCGATGGTGCCGCATTTCAGCACCATGTCCGGCTTCACCCCGAAGAAGGCCGGCGACCACAGCACCAGATCGGCCAGCTTGCCGACCTCGACCGATCCCACCACATGGCCGATGCCGTGCGACAGCGCCGGGTTGATGGTGTATTTGGCGATGTAGCGCTTGACCCGGAAATTGTCGTTGTCGCCGGTTTCCTGCGGCAGCCGGCCGCGCTGGAGCTTCATCTTGTGCGCAGTCTGCCAGGTGCGGATGACGACCTCGCCCAGCCGGCCCATCGCCTGGCTGTCCGAAGAGATCATCGAGAAGACGCCCAGATCGTGCAGGATGTCCTCCGCAGCGATGGTTTCTCGGCGGATGCGGCTTTCGGCGAAGGCGACGTCTTCCGGGATGCGGGCGCTGAGGTGGTGGCACACCATCAGCATGTCGAGATGCTCGTCCACCGTGTTGATGGTGAAGGGCCGGGTCGGGTTGGTCGAGCTGGGCAGCACGTTGGCCAGCCCCGCCACCCGGATGATGTCCGGCGCATGGCCGCCGCCCGCCCCCTCGGTGTGGAAGGTGTGGATGGTGCGGCCCTTGAACGCCGCGATGGTGTCCTCGACGAAACCCGATTCGTTCAGCGTGTCGGTGTGGATCGCCACCTGGACGTCGAGCTGGTCGGCGACCGACAGGCAGGTGTCGATGGCATCCGGCGTGGTGCCCCAATCCTCGTGCAGCTTCAGGCCGCAGGCGCCGGCGGCGACCTGCTCGATCAGCGCGTCGGGACGGCTGCTGTTGCCCTTGCCGAAGAAGCCCAGGTTGATCGGCAGCCCCTCGGCGGCCTGCAGCATCCGCTCCATGTGCCACGGCCCCGGCGTGCAGGTGGTGGCCGCGGTGCCGGCCGCCGGCCCGGTGCCGCCGCCAAGCATGGTGGTGACGCCGCTGTTCAGCGCCTCGTCGACCTGCTGCGGGCAGATGAAATGGATGTGGGCGTCGATGCCGCCGGCGGTGACGATCTTGCCTTCGCCCGCGATCACCTCGGTGCCGGGGCCGACGATGATGTCGACGCCGGGCTGGACGTCCGGGTTGCCGGCCTTGCCGATGGCGGCGATGCGCCCGCCGGTGATGCCGATGTCGGCCTTGACGATGCCCCAATGGTCGATGATCAGCGCGTTGGTGATGACGGTGTCGACCGCCCCCTGGTGGCGCGAGCGCTGGGATTGCCCCATGCCGTCGCGGATCACCTTGCCGCCGCCGAACTTCACCTCCTCGCCATAGACGGTGTGGTCGCGCTCGACCTCGACGATCAGGTCGGTGTCGGCCAGCCGGACGCGGTCGCCGGTGGTGGGACCGTAGAGGGCCGCATATTCGGCCCGGTCGATGCGGTAGGACATGCTGGTTCGCCCCATTTCCGGCCCGTCAGAGGGCGCCGTTGACCTTGCGGTTGAAGCCGATCACCACGCGGTCGCCGCCATAGGCGACGAGCGTCACGCGGCGCGTCTGGCCGGGCTCGAAGCGCACCGCCGTGCCGGCGGGGATGTCGAGCCGGAAGCCGCGCGCCTGTTCGCGGTCGAAGGTGAGCGCGCCGTTGGTCTCGTAGAAATGGAAGTGCGAGCCGACCTGGATCGGCCGGTCGCCGGCATTGGCGACGTCGAGTTCCACCGTGGCGCGGCCGTCGTTCAGCACGATCTCGCCGGCCGCCGGGAAGATTTCACCGGGTTTCATCGGACTGCCCCCCTCAACGGATCGGCTGGTGGACGGTGACGAGCTTGGTGCCGTCGGGGAAGGTCGCCTCGACCTGGATGTCGTGGATCATCTCGGGGATGCCCTCCATCACCTGCTCGCGGGTCAGGACGGTGGCGCCGTCGCGCATCAGCTCGGCCACCGTGCGGCCGTCGCGCGCGCCCTCGACCACATAATCGGTGATGAGGGCGACCGCCTCCGGATGGTTGAGCTTGACGCCGCGCTCCAGCCGCCGCCGCGCCACCATCGCCGCCATCGCCACGAGCAGCTTGTCCTTCTCGCGCCCTGTCAGGTTCATCGGGGGATTGCCCTTTCGCCGCCCTGTTCGTTGCCGGCGTCGTTGCCTGCCGGTCGGCAGCGATTATGCCACGATGACGCGGTGCGCCAAGTGCGTCGTATGACGTAGCCGATTGAAACGATTGGGCGTCGACCCCGGACGCGGTGCTTACACCTCCCACAGCCGCGGCAGCCGGGTCGGCAGGCCGGCGGCCTCGGCGCGCAGGCCCGACCACAGAGCGGCATAGGCCCGGCGCACGGCGCGGGCGTCGCCGCCCAGGATGCGGACGACCAGCAGGCCGTCCAGCGCGGTGGCGCCGATGCGCGCGCCCTCCAGGGAAAGCGGCTCGGCCAGCGCGCGGACGGCGTCCAGATGGCGGGCGGCGTCGATCGCCGCGTGCAGCAGCGTGGCACAGGCGGCGGCCCCGCCGAAGCCGGCGGGGTGGGCGAGCGCCTCGCCGATGTCGTCGTCCAGATGCAGCGCGTCGGCCCAGATCAGCCGGCCGTCGCGGGCGATCTCCCAGGCATCGCGGATCAGGCCGCGGGTCACCGTCTCGCCGAAGGCGGCACGGCCGAAGACCAGCATCTCGCCGGCGATCGCGCGACCGTCGCCCGACAGGTCGAGCCGGGTCAGACGGCGCAGGCGGGAGCCTTCGAAGACGATGGCCTCCTGCGGCAGCCATTCCAGCCATGCGCCGTCCTCCACCGACACCACGGTGTCGATGCGGCAATCCGCGCCGGTGGACCGGTAGACCTTCTCCGCCGCCTGGGTGGTGACAAGCGCCATGGACCCCGGCCCGGCCGACAGCGCGATGTCCATGCGGTCGCCGCCCACCATCCCGCCCGAGGTGGTGGCGAGCACCGCGATGGGCAGGTCGCCGCGACGCGGCGTCGGCATCAGCACCCGCAGCGGGTCGTGATGATAGAGCGTCGCCAAGCGCGTCTCGCCGTGGCGACGGTCGAACCGGACGGTCGCGGCGCCATGCACGGCGACCTTCTTTTCCTCGCGTCCCGGTTCCCGTACCGCGTCCTCGAGCCTGCCGGCCGTCACCGCCTGATCCAATGCGCCCCGCTCCCCCTCGGATGATGCGGGGGCCAGTCTGCCGGAAGCGGGGCCGGTTGTGCAATGCGGGGTTCGGAGTGCCGATCCTGCGACCCCGCCCGGGTCAGCCCTCCCCTTCCCCGGAGAAGCAGCCGTTGCGCGCGGCGACCACCGCCACCTGGGTGCGGTTGCGCACGCCCAGCTTCTGCATGATGGCGCGGACATGGACCTTCACCGTGCCTTCCAGCACGCCGAGCCCGCGGGCGATCTCCTTGTTGGAATGGCCGGCCAGCAGCAGCTCGAAGACGTCGCGCTGGCGGCCGGTCAGGCGGTCGAGGATGTCGTCGTTGCCGCGCGGACCGTCGGACAGCGCGCCGTTCAGCACCGCCCGCGGCAACGGCAGGAAGATCTCGCCGCTGAGTGCCAGCGAGATGGCGTGCTCCAGCACCTCCGGCGGGCTGGTCTTCAGCACATAGCCGCGGGCGCCCATACGGACGCTGTCGACGATGTCCGCCACCTCGTCGGAGTTGGTCAGGATCAGGATCGGCACCTCGCCCAACGTCTCCCTCAGGCTGCCCAGCCCGGCCAGCGCGCCGCCGGTTTCTGCGTCGCCGGGACGCGGCGGGCCGGGATCGTACAGGACAAGGGCCAGTCCGGGATTGTGGCGGCCGACATCCAGCGCGTCTTCCAGCGACCCGGCCTCCAGCACACGCGCATCCGGACAGATCTCGCCGATGGACAGGGCGAAGCCGTGGCGGACCATCGGCTGTTCGTCGACCACCAGAAAAATCCGCGTAGGATTGCCCGCGCTACGCGAACCGCCGCGCGCTTGAAGCTCGAACTCCATCGTGTCCCCTTATTGTCAGCGGACCGCTTTTCAGAAGGGCCAAGAACACCAAAAAGCCCCGATGCGAAAGCGGTTCATTCGCGCCGCTCTATGACGCGCCTACCCCTAAATATCGAATGAACGAATCTCCGTTCAATTTCCTGCAAAATCTAATCTATTGGCTGTGACTTTCCTGTTCTCACCTTGCGCCGTTGGTTAATGAACCGTATAAATCATCCCGGCATGAAGCGTAAAGCCCGCTGTTCCGAACAATATTGTTCTAATTTTTATGTTCGGAGTCCGGTGGGCCGGTCCAGGCGGGCCGGTCCTTTGCCTGGAGTCTTCGGGAACGGACCAAGGGGGGGATCGCCGCCGCCCGGCAAAGGGCGGCCCAGCGGAGGATGATCGATGAAGACATGGAATGTGATGCTGGTTGACCACGACCGCCTGTTCTCGGCGGCCCTGGCGACGTTGATCGGCGGCGGCCCCTTCCGGGTCAGCACCCACGCGGCCAGCGCCGACGACGCGCTGGACCTCATTGCGGAGGGCGACCGGCCCGACCTGATCGTGCTGGCCCTGCAGGACGGCATGCCGGAGGAGATCGCCGGCATCCGGCGCCTGCGCGAGGGCACCTCGGCGCGGATCGTCGTGCTGGCCGACACCATCGCAGACCGCAGCCTGTCGCAGTCGCTGAAGGCAGGCGCCGACGCCTATCTGAACAAGAGCATGTCCAGCGAGAGCCTGCTGCGCTCCCTGCGGCTGGTCATGCTGGGCGAGGTGGTCTACCCCACCAATGTCGCCGGCCTCCTGATGGCGGCGGTCAACGAGCGCCCGCTCAGCCCGACGCCGATCACGATGCCACCAAGCGGCGATTTGTCGAAACGCGAGGTGCAGATCCTGCGCTGCCTGCTGGCCGGCCAGTCGAACAAGGCCATCGCGCGCAACCTGCACATCACGGAATCGACCGTGAAGATGCATTTCAAGAATGTGATGCGGAAGATCAACGCGCAGAACCGCACGCAGGCCGCCGTGTGGGCGATCCAGAATGGACTGTCGCCGCTGGTCACGGCGTAGGGACATGTGGTGACAAGATGTCGGCTTCGATGCCCCCACCTTGATCCTCCCCCGCTGGGCGGGGGAGGAGACGACTGACGAGATGGGAAATTGCTTGATATTGAGAGCAGAGGCAGTCCCTCCCCCACCCAGCGGGGGAGGTTAGGTGGGGGTCTAACTCCGTAAGAAACCTGCCCCCTACTCCGCCGCGTGGCGGTGGCCGGTGTGGCGGCCTTCGGCGAACTCCTCGATCATCTTGCGGCAGAAGGCCGGAATGTCGTCGGGCTTGCGGGACGTGACCAGCCCGCGGTCGGTCACGACCTGTTCGTCCACCCACTCGGCGCCCGCATTGCTCAGGTCGGTCCGCAGCGACGGCCAGGAGGTCATGCGCTTGCCACGCACGCCACCCGCGTCGATCAGAGTCCAGGGACCATGGCAGATCGCGGCGATGGGCCGGCCGGACTGGACGAAGCTCCTCACGAACTCGATGGCCTTGGGCTCCAGTCGCAGCGCATCGGGATTGATCACGCCGCCGGGAAGCAGCAGCGCGTCGTAACCGGCGGCGTCCGCCCGGTCGAGCGTCACGTCGACCGCGACCATGTCGCCGCGGTCATGGTGGTTCCAGCCCTGGATTTGGCCAGCCTTGGGGGCGACCACATGGACGGTGGCCCCGGCATCGCGGAGAGCCTTCACCGGCTCGGTCAACTCGACCTGCTCGAAACCGTCGGTGGCGAGCACGGCCACGGTCTTGCCGTTCAATGTCTGGGTCATGAGGGTTCTCCTTCGCTGTTCGCCTGACCGCAGCAACCGGATTACCCCTGGATGGTTCCCTGGGAACCGTTCCTCAATTCCTATGTTGATTGTGACATACGAGCCACACATCAGCGATGGGAGCCCTAACCATGCGGTTCCAGACCATGTTGGCCAGCCTTGCGCTGGCGGCAACCCTGCCCTTCGTTCATGCCGAGTCGGTCCTGGCGGCCGATCCGCGTGCCGGTGACGACCTCGTCGGCATCGAAGTGACAGGACTGCTCGGCGAAGAGCTGGGGCAGATCGTTTCCGTTTCCCCCGGAGCCAACGGCAAGGGCGACGCCGTTCTGGTCGAGGCCAGCGGCATGCTGGATGTCGGCCACCGCTTCTTCACCGTCCACCGCTCGCAATTGTCGCCGGGCGAGGATGTGGACACCGTCACCTACAAGAAGACGGCACAGGATGTGATCCGCCGCCTGCACAGCGATACACAGGTCGCGGAGCGCTGATCCAGCCTGTCGGGACTTCAGACGGCCTCGTCAGGGTGGCAGGGCTTGCAGCCGGTGGGCCAGGGTTCGCCCAGATCCTCGACCACCATGCGCCAGGACGGTCCGTCGAGCCGGATGCAGCCGCCGCCGGCGAAATGCAGGGCGATGCCGCCCTCCACCGTCTCCAGGGACAGCAGTTCCAGCATCTGCCCGCGATCCTTCAGATCGAACCCGCGCAGCTTGGCGCCCGTCACCCCCTCGACCCGCAAGCCGCAATGGACCCGCTCGTAGGGGGCGAGATCATCATCGTCGGCGGCAGGGCCGGGACGCGGCCGGTCGGCCGCCTCCCAGCGGAAACGGTTGACGACCATGACGAACCGTTTCTCGTCGGGCAGGAAACACATGTCGCCGACCGGCAGGATGGCGTCCTGCAGACAGGCGGAAACGACCTTCAGATCCTCTTCGTCCTCCGCCCTCAGGCGGATCGGGCTCATGGCCGTCATGGTTCGAGGCACCTCCCGCGAAAGGTCAACCAAAGGGACGAAATCAACCACAGGGACGGCGGAAGGACGGGCCGCCCCCCTTGTTCGCCACCGCTCCTTATTCGTCTCCGCCATGGATGCGCTCGATCTCCGCACCGCAGGCGGCCAGCTTCTCCTCCACCCGCTCATAGCCGCGGTCGAGGTGGTACACGCGGTTGACCGTCGTCTCCCCCTCCGCCGCCAGCCCGGCGAGCACCAGCGACACCGAGGCGCGCAGGTCGGTCGCCATGACGGGCGCCCCGGTCAGCCGCTCCACACCGCGCACGAGCGCCGACGAGCCGTGGACGGTGATCCGTGCGCCCATCCGCGTCAGTTCCGGCGCATGCATGAAGCGGTTCTCGAAGATCGTCTCGGTGATCATCGCCGCACCCGTCGCCGTGCACATCAGAGCCATCATCTGGGCCTGAAGGTCGGTCGGGAAACCCGGGAACGGCTCGGTCATCACATCGACGCCATGCAGTTCGCCGTTGGCGCGCGACACCCGAATCCCGTTCTCGATCTCCTCGAAGGCGACGCCGGCCGGGGCCAGCGCCTTGACCGCCGCCTTGATCAGATCGAGCTTGGTGTTCAGGATGTCAAGACGGCCGCCGGTGATGGCCGCGGCCATGGCATAGGTGCCGGTCTCGATGCGGTCGGCCACCACCATGTGGCGGGCGGCATGCAACCGGTCGACGCCCTCGATCACCAGCCGGTCGGTGCCGATGCCAGTGATCTTCGCCCCCATCTTGACCAGGCATTCGGCAAGGTCGGTCACCTCCGGCTCGCGCGCGGCGTTGACCAGGATGGTGGTGCCCTTGGCAAGGGTGGCCGCCATCAGCAGATTCTCGGTGGCGCCGACCGATACCTTGGGGAAGACGTATTCCGCACCGCGCAGGCCGCCGGCCGGGGCCTTGGCGACGATGTAGCCGGCATCGATCCGGATGTCGGCGCCCATCGCCTCCAGGCCCTTGATGTGCAGGTCGACCGGACGCGCGCCGATGGCGCAGCCACCGGGCAGCGACACCTTGGCCTCGCCGCAGCGGGCCAGCAGCGGCCCCAGCACCAGGACGCTGGCGCGCATCTTGCGCACCAGATCGTAGGGGGCGGTGGTGTTGGTGATGTCGCGCGCGGTGAAGTCCACGGCACGGCCGGCGCAGTCGCCCCCGGCACCCGCCATGTGGATCGCCACGCCATGCTGCAGCAGCAGGTTGCACAGCGTGTTGATGTCCGCCAGGATCGGCAGGTTGGTCAGCGTCAGCGTCTCGTCGGTGAGCAGCGACGCCGTCATCAGCGGCAGGGCGGCGTTCTTGGCCCCACCGACCGTGATGGAGCCGTTCAGCGGGCGGCCGCCGCGGATGCGGATCTTGTCCATGGACCTGTTTCTTTCGCGGATACGCTGTGTCAAGGACGCCGGTTGAAGGGCGCCGGCACGAGGAAGGATCAGAGACGGGGCAGCGTGACGCCTTTCTGCCCCATGTATTTGCCGGCCTTGTCGGCGTAGGACACCTCGCACACGCTTTCGCCCTTCAGGAACAGGAACTGGCACAGCCCCTCGTTCGCATAGACCTTGGCGGGCAGCGGGGTGGTGTTGGAGATCTCCAGCGTGACATGCCCCTCCCACTCCGGCTCAAGCGGGGTGACGTTCACGATCAGGCCGCAGCGCGCATAGGTGCTCTTGCCGAGGCAGATCACCAGCACGTCGCGCGGGATGCGGAAATATTCGACCGTGCGGGCCAGCGCGAAGCTGTTGGGCGGGATGATGCAGACGTCGGTCTTGCGGTCGACGAAGCTCGAGTCGTCGAAGCGCTTGGGATCGACGATGGCATTGTCGACATTGGTGAAGATCTTGAACTCGTCGGCGACCCGGGCGTCGTAGCCGTAGGACGACACGCCGTAGGAGATCACGCCTTCGCGCTTCTGGGTCTCGACGAAGGGTTCGATCATGCCCTTGGTCTCGGCCATCTCGCGGATCCAGCTGTCCGGCATGATGCCCATCGCGGGGGTACTCCTTGGCGTATCGATTGGATTGAGGGTCGTGAAGGCTGGTTTGTAGCCGAGCCCGCGGCAAGGCTCAAGGAAACGAAGGCCGCTCGGCACGCATGGTCGGCTCTTTATCACGGCGCTGGTCTTCGCCGCCGCGGGCATTAAGCTCGGCCGCCATGAACCGGAGCCTCACCCTGTCCGTGACGGACACCCCCGCCCCGGCCGATCTGGCCGGAGTCTATGACGGCCTGCGCGCCTACAACGAGGCGTCGCTCGGCCGCGCCTACGACCGCCGCGACCTGGTGGCGGCGGCCCGCGCGCCGGACGGCACGCTGAAGGGCGGGCTGGTCGGCTACACCAACTGGGACTGGCTGTATGTCGACCTGCTGTGGGTCGACGAATCCACGCGCGGCAGCGGGCTCGGCGGACGGCTGCTGGACGCGGCGGAAGCCGAGGCGCGGGCGCGCGGCTGCCGCTGGTCCCGGCTCTACACCTACGACTTCCAGGCCCCCGGCTTCTATCCGAAGCAGGGCTACGAGATCTGGGCGGAAATGGAGGGATACCCGCCGGGGCACCGGCAGATCTGGTTCAGGAAGGCGCTGGGCTGAGCGTTCCACCCCACGCCATCGCGGCCATGGAGGCGGGGCTAACCCTCCTCCTTCTCCCGTTGCCGGGCCTGTTCCTTGCGCTTGCGCAGATTGTCGCGCAGGCGGGCGGCGAGACGGTCGTCACGCCCACCCGCCGGCTTCGGCTTCGGCGGAGCCGGCGGGGACTTCATGCTTTCGGCGCTATCGTCCATCGGCGCGGCTCCGCCTCCGCGGGCTCAGTGGTCGGAATGGTGCAGGATCTGGTCGCGCAGGCCGGTCTCATAGCCGACGCCGGTGGCGGTCAGGATCGCGGCGCCGGGAGTGCGCTTGACGATGCCCTTGCGCTCCAGGATGGTCCAGACCGCATCGTTCTGCAGGCCGGTGGCGTCCTTGGTGGCGACGACGGCATGGCCGACGTGGAAATGGTTGCCATGTGCATGCGGCAGGGCGGTGATCTGGAAGCCGCCCTCCTCATCCTCCGCCGGCTTGTTCTCCAGCCGGGCAAGCTCCTGCAGCAGGGTCAGGGTGCGCAGTTGCAGCGGGTTCAGGTTCAGCGGATTCTTCTTCGGGGGCATTGGAATGGTCCCATCGGTCCTGGTGGTGGCTTGTCGCCTGTGTCGCGGTCGCGCAGTAGACCGGCAGGGCCGAGCGGCTGTCAAGCACCCGACCGCCGGACCGCAGGCATGGGAAGGAGGCTGGCGCCCCGGTCGCCGCTGGGGCATAAGACCGGCGGACCATCGGCAGAGAGGCCCCGACCATGACCATCCTCGTCACCGGCGCAGCCGGCTTCATCGGATCGCACGTCGCCGCGGCGTTGCTGGACCGGGGAGAGGGTGTGCTTGGCATCGACAACCTGAACGACTATTATTCAGTGGCGTTGAAGGAGGCGCGGCTGGCCCGGCTGCTGGATCGGCCCGGCTTCCGCTTCGTCAAGGCCGACATCTCCGACCGGGCGACCGTCGAGGGACTGTGGCCGCAGTTCGTCGACGTGACGGGCGTGATCCATCTGGCGGCGCAGCCGGGCGTGCGCTATTCCATCGAGAACCCCTATGCCTATGTCGACGCCAACGTCACCGGACAGGTGACGCTGCTGGAGGCGGCGCGGCGGATGCCGGAGCTCAGGCATTTCGTCTATGCCTCGACCTCGTCGGTCTATGGCGCCAACCGCAAGATGCCCTTTTCGGTGGAGGACCGGGTGGACAGCCCGGTATCGGTCTATGCCGCCACCAAGAAGGCGGCGGAGATGCTGGCCTTCACCTACAGCCACCTCTACCGGCTGCCGATGACCGGCCTGCGCTTCTTCACGGTCTACGGCCCGTGGAGCCGTCCGGACATGGCGACCTGGCTGTTTGCCGACGCCATCACTGCCGGCCGGCCGATCCGCGTCTTCAACGGCGGCCGGATGAAGCGCGACTTCACCTATATCGACGACATCGTGGCCGGCGTGCTGGCCGCGCTCGACCGTCCCGCGCCCGTCGATGCGGAAACCGGCGCCCCGCACCGGCTGTTCAACCTCGGCAACAACCGGTGCGAGGAGTTGATGCATTTCATCGCCGTTCTGGAACGGGCGCTGGGCCGCGAGGCGGTGAAGGCGATGGAGCCGATGCAGGCCGGCGATGTGCAGGAAACCGCCGCCGATATCGAGCTGAGCCGCGAAATCCTCGGCTTCGCGCCCAAGACCCCGATCGAGGTCGGCCTTCCCCGCTTCGTCGAGTGGTACAAGGGCTACCACAAGATCTGATCCGTCCCATTCCCGTCCTCGCAGTTGGGCCGCCATGACATCCACCGCCTATTCGACCGCCCTGACCGGCGTCTTCCTGCTGTGCCTCGCCACCGGCTGGTATCTGTCGACGCGGGTGCTGCGATACCTGCTGGCCCGCCGGATCATGGACATCCCGAACGAGCGGTCGAGCCATCAGGCGCCGACCCCGCGCGGCGGCGGCTGGGCGGTGATGCTGACGGTCGTTCCGGTCTTCGCCGCCGCCGGGATCGTCTTCGGCAAGCCGCTGGAGACCGGGGCCGTGCTGCTGGGCACGCTGGCGCTGATGGGGGTGTCGTGGATGGACGACCGGCGCGCGCTGTCGCCGCTGCTGCGGCTGGCGGTGCAGGCGCTGGCGGTGGCCTTCGGGCTGCTGGCGCTGCCGGCCGACCAGATGGTGTGGCAGGGCTGGCTACCCTGGGGGCTCGACCGGGCGGCCACCGCATTCCTGTGGCTGTGGTTCGTCAACCTCTACAATTTCATGGACGGGATCGACGGGCTGGCCGGCAGCGAAACCGTCCTGGTCGGCGGCGGCATTGCCCTGGTATCGCTCATCACCGCGGATTTCGGGCTGACCGGCGTGGCGGGCGCGGCGCTGGCCGGGGCTGCTGCCGGCTTCCTCACCCACAATTGGCGGCCGGCCCGCATGTTCATGGGCGATGTCGGCAGCATCCCGCTCGGCCATATCCTGGCCTTCCTGCTGGCGTCCCTGGCGGCGCGCGGCGACTGGGCGGCGGCGCTGATCCTGCCCGCCTATTACCTGACCGACGCCACCATCACCCTGCTGCGCCGGCTGCTGCGCGGCGAGAAGATCTGGCAGGCACACCGCGAGCATTTCTATCAGAAGGCCGCCAAGGGCGTCGGCCGGCATGACCGCGTGGTGCTGACCATCATCGCCTACAGCCTGGTTCTGGTCGCCGCCGCGCTGGCCGCCGGCGCGTTCGGCGCCTGGACGCTGGCGCCCGGCGCCGTCACGGTCGTGCTGCTGCTGGCGACACTGACCCGCATGTCGAAGGCCTGACCCATCATGACCGCCTTTCTCGACCTGTCGGTCGTTCTCTACCGTCCCGATCCGGACCTGCTGGCCCGCTCGCTCGACACCATCGGGGCTGCCTCCGACCGGCTGGCGGCAGAGGCCGGCGTGCAGACCCGGCTGTGGGTGATCGACAACGGTGCGCCCCAGGCCGGCAACACCCCAAGCCCGTTCCGGGCGCTGCTGGACCGTTATGCCGAGGGGGGACGGCCGCCGGCGACGTTGATCGCCGGCCAGGGCAATGTCGGCTACGGCGCGGGGCACAATCTGGCTATCCGGCGGGGCGACGCGCCCTATCACCTGATCCTGAACTACGACATCCTGCTGGAGCCGGACGCTCTGCTGGCCGGCTGGCGCTACATGGAGGCGCATCCGCGCACCGTGCTGCTGACGCCCAAGGTGTTCGGCCCGTCGGGGGAGCAGGAGTTCCTGTGCAAGCGCCGGCCGACTGTGCTGGATCTGGCCTTGCGCGCCTTCGCGCCGGCAGCGGTGAAGCGGATGTTCGCAGCGCGGCTGGACCGCTACGAGATGCGCGACGTCACCGGCGACGCCGTCGTCACCGGGCTGGAGCAGGTCAGCGGCGCCTTCATGCTGTTCCGGCGCGACGCGCTGGCCCGGCTGGGCGGCTTCGACGACGGCTATTTCCTGTATTTCGAGGATTTCGACCTGTCGCGCCGGGCGATGGCGCTGGGCGAGATCGCCTATGTGCCCGACGTGCGCATGGTGCATTTCGGCGGCAAGGCGGCGCGCAAGGGCGGCGCGCACATCCGGATGTTCGCCCGCTCGGCCCTACGCTTTTTCAATGCCCACGGCTGGCGGCTGATCTGACGGGTGCGCCTTGCGCAGCCCCGGCCGGCCGCGCGTCTTCAGCAGCAGCGGGTTCCAGGCGATCATGCGGGCGACCTGCCACAGGCTGGCCTTGCGGTCGCGCTGGATGGCGCGGCGCTTGGCGATCATGCGCGGCAGTCCGCAAAGCGCGTCGCGGATGCCGCGGCCGATGGCACCGGTGCGCCCGCTGCCCAGGCTGCGGAAGACCAGGTAGACCACCAGCAGCGAATGGCCGAAGAATGCCAGCGGCAGCAGCGGCAGCGGCATGTTCTTCACCATGGTCCACACCAGATTGCGGACGCCGTGATACTGGGCGAAGGTTCCGTACTGCTTGGACACCCCGCTGCTGACATGCTCGACCACCGCGTCGCCGACCTGGACCGCCGGAGCGCCGCGCAGCCGGATGCGGAAGCCGAGGTCGACATCCTCGCAATAGCAGAAGAAATCCTCGTCGAAACCGCCGACGGCCTCGTAGTGGTCGCGCCGGTACATGGCGGCGGCGGCGCAGGGCGAGAAGACCGCACCGCTGTAATAGGGCGGCTTCAGCACGCGGCGGTAGTTGACCCGCCAGGCGAAGCCGAAGATGGAATATTGGTCGCCCTCCCCGTCCACCATGCGGGGATCGTGCGAGAACAGCTGGGTCGAGCCGAACATCGCCACGTCCGGCTGCGCCCGCGCCGCGCCCTGCAACCGTTCCATCCAGTCACGGCGCGGAAAGGCGTCGGGGTTCAGCGTGACGATCCAGGGGACGGCGGCGCCGGCGGCGCCGACATTGTTGGCCTTGGCGAACCCGACATTGCTGTCCATCCGGATCATGCGGAAACGCGGGTCGGCGGGCAAGGCGATGCCGTCGACGTCCTTCGACGCATTGTCGACGATCACGACCTCGAAAGCGGGATCGGTCTGGTCGAGCAGACAACCAATGACGCGGTTGACGAAGTCGGCGCAATTAAAGCTGACGATGATGATGCGGCTGTGCCGATCATTCGCACCGTCTACGAAATGTGACATGTCTTGGTAGCGTCCTTATTCACGCGTCCCTGTCCAGCTTATAACCATTCCCTCACCCGACCGAAAGCCGGAAAAGGGTCGTGGGACTTTGCGCCATGGCGCCACCAGGCCAAACCGGATAATAAAGCGCCGTTCAGTCGTCACTACGATTTCAGCCGGGACACTCCTGCACATGCGCGTTCTCCTGACCGGCGCGACCGGCTTCGTCGGCCGCAACACCGCCCCGCTGCTGGCCGCCCGCGGGCATCGGGTGCGCGCGGCGCTGCGCGCGCCCTCGGAGAGCCCATGGGAACCGGCGGTGGTCGGAGAGATCGGCCCCGATACCGACTGGACGGCGGCCCTGGCCGGGGTCGACAGTGTCGTCCATATGGCGGCCCGTGTCCATGTGATGCGCGACAACGCGGCAGACCCGCTGGCGGAGTTCCGCCGCGTCAACACCGCCGGCACGATCCGGCTGGCGGAACAGGCCGCCTCCGCCGGGGTGAAGCGCTTCGTGTTCCTCAGCAGCATCAAGGCCGTGGTCGACGAAAGCCGCCCCGTCTCGCTGGACGAGGCGACGCCCCCCGCCCCTCACAGCCCCTATGGGGTCTCGAAGCTGGAGGCAGAGCGGGCGCTGGCGGAGATTTCGGCCCGGACCGGCATGGAACTGGTGGTGATCCGCCCGCCGCTGGTCTACGGCCCCGGTGCCGCCGGCAACATGCGCTCCCTGGTGAAACTGGTGGCGACCGGCCTGCCGCTGCCGCTGGGAGCCATCCACAACCGGCGCAGCCTGATCTATGTCGGCAACCTCGCCGATGCGGTGGCGACGGTGCTGGAGCACCCGGCGGCAGCCGGACAGACCTTCCTGGTTCAGGACGGGGAACCGGTATCGACCGCCGGCCTGGTGCAGGCCATCGCGACGGCGCTGGGCCGGCCGGCGCGGCTGGTCCCGGTGCCGCGCCCGCTGATGGCGCTGGCGGCGGGCCTGACCGGCACGCGGGCGCTGTTCGACCGGCTGGCCGGAACGCTGACGGTGGACGATGGCCCCATCCGCGAGAGGCTGGGCTGGCGCCCGCCCCATGACCTTGCGTCCGGGTTGCGCGCCACCGCGGAATGGTTCAATGCTTCCCGCGACCGACCCCGCCGCCGCTCGCGCGGGCGGGCGAACGGCGACTAGATTGGCGACAAGGTTTAGCGGCATGCGTATCCCGTCCGCGCGGGCGTCCCTGGTGTTCCTGCACGATCTGGCGATGACCGGGGTGGCCCTGGTCGTCGCCCTGTACCTGCGGGTGGGCGGGTCCGCCTTCGGCCTCTATTCCGATGCGCTGGCGACGGCATTGCCGGTGCTGGTCGGCGTGTCGGCGGCGGTGTTCGTCCTGTTCGGGCTGTACCGCGGCATCTGGCGCTACGCCTCCATCCCCGACCTGATGCAGGTGGTGCGCGCCGTCACCGTGGCGGTGCTGTGCTTCGTGCTGGCAATGTTCCTGCTGACCCGCGCCGAACTGCTGCCGCGCTCGCTGCCGCCGATCCTGTGGCTGGTGCAGATGCTGCTGCTGGGCGGCCCGCGCTTTGCCTACCGCTTCCTGAAGGACCGCCGTTTCAGCTGGGCCGAGGCGGTGGAAGGCGTTCCGCGCATCCCCGTGCTGCTGCTCGGCGTCGGCGACGCGGCGGAGCTGTTCATCCGCTCGCTCGACCAGCCGGGGCAGTCGGCCTATCGCGTCGTCGGCATCCTCGACGACAAGGGCCGGCGCGTCGGCCATGCCGTACGCGGCGTGCCGGTGCTGGGCGGCCCCGAGGATCTGGAACAGGTGGTCCGGACGCTGGAGCGCAAGGGCGAGCGGCCGCAGCGGCTGATCGTGACCAAGGGCAACGCCGAGTTGAAGGGGTCGATCCTGCGCAGCCTGCTCGACCGGGCGGAGGCGCTGGGGCTGGTCCTGTCGCGACTGCCCAGCCTGACCGAGTTCAAGTCGGCGCTGGGCGAGGGCAAGGGCATCGAGGTGCGCCCGATCGCGCTGGAGGATCTGCTGGGCCGGCCGCAGGCGGTGCTGGACCGCGGCGCGATCTCCGGGCTGGTCGGCGGGCGGCGGGTGATCGTCACCGGCGCCGGCGGCACCATCGGCAGCGAGCTGGTCCGCCAGATCGCCGCGCTGGGGCCGGAACGGCTGATCCTGCTCGACGCCGGGGAGTTCAACCTCTACAGCATCGAGATGGAGCTGCGGGAGAAGTTCCCGGCCCAGGACACCCGCGCGGTGATCGCCGACGTGCGCGACCGCGACCGCATCATGCGCCTGTTCCAGGACGAGCGCCCCGCCCTGGTCTTCCATGCCGCGGCGCTCAAGCATGTGCCGCTGGTGGAGGCCAACCCGTGCGAGGGCGCGCTGACCAACGTCGTCGGCACCCGCAACGTCGCCGACGCGGCGCGCGCCGCCGGCTGCCTCGCCATGGTGCTGATCTCCACCGACAAGGCGATCCGCCCGACCAGCGTGATGGGCGCGGCCAAGCGCTTCGCCGAGACCTATTGCCAGGCGCTGGACGTGCTGCCGCCGCGCGACGGGACGGAGCATGCCACCCGCTACATGACGGTGCGCTTCGGCAATGTCCTGGGCTCGTCGGGTTCGGTGGTGCCGCTGTTCACCCGGCAGCTGGCCCAGGGCGGCCCGCTGACCGTCACCCATCCCGACATGCGCCGCTATTTCATGACGGTGCGCGAAGCGGTGGAACTGGTGCTGCAGGCGTCGGCCCATGGCGTCACCCGCGCCGAGGACCGCGGCAAGATCCTGGTGCTGGACATGGGGGAACCGGTGAAGATCGCCGACCTCGCCCGCCAGATGATCCGGCTGGCCGGCTACCGGCCCGGCGTGGACATCGCCATCGCCTATACCGGGCTGCGGCCCGGCGAGAAGCTGTTCGAGGAGATCCTGACCGCCGCCGAGGCGCCCAGCCGCACCGAGGCCGACGGCGTCTTCCTCGCCTCCCCCCGGCTGATAGACTATGCGCTGATCAACCGCGCGGTGGGCGAGCTCGAGGCGGTGGCGCGGGCCGGCGACGGCGAGCGGGTGCTGTCGATCATCGGCACGGTCGTGCCGGATTTCCGTGCCGAGGCGGTGCTTCCGCCCGCGGCGACGCAGGCGTAGGTCCGGGCATAAATCCGGAGACGGAAAAAACTGCGGCGTGGAGTGATTTTAAGCGCTTGCATCCCCCAAGGGCCTGTGGCATAACCCGCGCCACTTCGGGGGGCGGCCTAGCCTGGACGCCTCACCCGGACGCATCGCCCCGGCGATGATCGGTTATCGGGGCTGCCGTAGCTCAGTGGTAGAGCACTCCCTTGGTAAGGGAGAGGTCGAGAGTTCAATCCTCTCTGGCAGCACCATTCCTCCGATCCCGTCAGTGGGCGCCTGCATCTGGCGCTGCCGTAGCTCAGTGGTAGAGCACTCCCTTGGTAAGGGAGAGGTCGAGAGTTCAATCCTCTCTGGCAGCACCATTCCCCCTTTTTGAAGACACTCCTTAAAATCGGTTCATCGCTTCCTTGACCTTGCCGTCGAAAGGCCGCAAGAAACGCCCGCGCGTTCACAGATTGTGAAATCATGATTTCACACGGCGTGAAATCGCAGGCGCGGGTTCGTCTCGGGAGGATGTCACCATGGCCGGCAACAGCTTCGGCACGCTTTTCCGCTTCACCACCTGGGGCGAAAGCCACGGTCCGGCCATCGGCGTCGTCGTCGACGGCTGCCCCTCGCTGCTGGACCTGACGGAAGCGGACATCCAGCCCTGGATGGACAAGCGCCGCCCTGGCCAGTCGCGCTACACCACCCAGCGCCAGGAACCCGACCAGGTGAAGATCCTGTCCGGCGTGTTCGAGGGCAGGACGACCGGCACCCCGATCTCGCTGATGATCGAGAACACCGACCAGCGCTCCAAGGACTACAGCGACATCGCGGCCAAGTTCCGGCCCGGCCACGCCGACTACACCTACTGGCAGAAATACGGCATCCGCGACTATCGTGGCGGCGGCCGCTCCTCGGCGCGGGAAACCGCCTGCCGGGTCGCCGCCGGCGCGGTGGCGCGCAAGGTGCTGGGCAGCGCCATCCAGGTGCGCGGCGCCCTGGTGCAGATCGGCCCGCACAAGATCGACCGCAGCCGCTGGGACTGGGCGGAGATCGACAACAACCCCTTCTTCTGCCCCGACCCGGTCGCGGCCACGCAGTGGGCCGACTATCTCGACGGCATCCGCAAGAGCGGATCGTCGGTCGGCGCGGTGGTGGAGCTGGTGGCGTCGGGCGTGCCGGTCGGGCTGGGGGATCCGCTCTACGACAAGCTCGACAGCGACCTCGCCTGCGCGATGATGACCATCAACGCGGTGAAGGGCGTCGAGATCGGCAACGGCTTCGCCGCCGCGGAACTGACCGGCGAGGAGAACGCCGACCAGATGCGCATGGGGCCCGACGGCCTGCCGCAGTTCCTGTCCAACCAGTCCGGCGGCATCCTAGGCGGCATCTCCACCGGACAGGACATCGTCGTCCGCTTCGCCGTCAAGCCGACCAGTTCCATCCTGACGCCGCGCCAGACGGTGGACACCGCCGGCAACGACACCGACATCCTGACCAAGGGCCGCCACGACCCCTGCGTCGGCATCCGCGCCGTCCCGGTCGGCGAAGCGATGATGGCCTGCGTGCTGGCCGACCATCTGCTGCGCCGGCGGGCGGAGCGGCGCGAGTAAAGGGCGGAGGCTCCTTGGGAGGTTGGCCCCCACCTATCCTCCCCCGCTCTCGGCGGACCTTTGGTCCGCCTGCCGCGTCGGCACAAAGCGTTGCTTTGTGCGGGAGCCGGGCGGGGGAAGGACCTCCCCATCTCTCCCGCACGCAGTTTCCCGCACAAGCACTTGTCCCCTCCCCCGCCCAGCGGGGGAGGGTTAGGGTGGGGGCAAGACCCTCCCGTCTCAGAACAGCTCCACAGGACCGCCCCATGCCTGCCTCCCGCCACGGACTGCGCCTGATCCTCGCCCTGGCGATGCTGATCGCCGCCGCTCCCGCGGCTGTGGCGGACAACCGGCCCTTCCAGGAGTTCGACGAAACCTTCAAGTCCTGGAAGCTCTACTGCCAGCTCTGGACATCCACCCGGCAGGTGGAATGCGAACTGACCGCCCGCGGCGCCAACGACCGCACCGCCCGGCTGGTCTGGCTGCGGTCGACCGAGAAATGGCGGGAGGGGCTGCGCTTCCGAATCTCCGCGGACTCGCTGGATTTGGACAAGCTGGTGCGGGTCTGGTCCGACCGCGCCGTGTTCAAGCCCGATTCTCCCTGCAAGCCCTACCGCTTCGAAACCAACACCTGTGCGGTGGCCGATCCCGACATCAACCGCCGCATGGTCGAGAAGATCGCTCCGGCGCCGGAGGTTTCCATCGTCGGCCAGTCGCCGGCCGGCGAGAAGACGGAGGTGCGCTTCCCGCTCGCCGGCTTCCGTGAGGCGCTGGAGCGCAGCGAGGCGGTGCGCGCGATGGCAGGCCGGCCCTGGGCGACGAGCCCCGGCGCGGATTGATCCCCATATAGCCTTTCCCACGACAAGAACCGACGGACCCCCCGCCCCGTGACCGACAGCCGCTTTCCCAGCAAGGACACTGTCCTGGCCTTCATCCGGTCCAGCACCACCCCGGTCGGCAAGCGCGAGATCGCCCGCGCCTTCAAGCTGTCCGGCTCGGCCGACCGCGAGATGCTGAAGGATCTGCTGCGCGATCTGGAGGCCGACGGCGCGGTGGAGCGCGGGCGCAACAAGCGCGTCGCCCCGCCGCAATCCCTGCCGGCCGTCGCCGTGCTGCTGGTTACCGGCGCCGATGCCGACGGCGAGTTGTCGGCCCGCCCGCTGACCTGGACCGGCGAGGGCAACCCGCCGCGCATCTTCCTGCTGCCCGAACGCAGGAGCCGGGGCGAGGACAGGCCGCCGGCCGTCGGCGACACGCTGCTGGCGAAGCTCGCCCGCATCAACGACCGGCTCTATGAGGCCCGCGTCATCCGCCGAATCGGCAGCGGGGACGGTGGCGAGCGCGAGGGCCGCATCCTGGGCGTCTACCGGCCGAGCGCCGAAGGCGGGCGCCTCCAGCCGACCGACCGCCGCCACAAGACCGAATTCCTGGTACTGCCGCCCAACCGCGGCGAAGCGGAGCCCGGCGACCTCGTCTTCGCCGACATCCTGCCGGCCGGGCGCGCCGGCCAGCCGCAGGCCCGCGTGGTGGAGCGGCTGGGCTCCACCGAGGAGCCGCGCGCCTTCAGCCTGATCGCCATCCATGCCCATGGCCTGCCAACCGTCTTCCCCCACGCAGCGTTGCGCGAAGCGGAACTGGCGGCGGTGCCGGCGCTGATGCAGCGCGAGGATCTGCGCGACATCCCGCTGGTCACCATCGACGGGGCGGATGCCCGCGACTTCGACGATGCGGTGTGGGCCGAGCCCGACAGCGATCCGGAGAACCCGGAGGGCTGGCACCTGATCGTCGCCATCGCCGACGTGTCCTATTATGTGCGGCCCGGATCGGCGCTCGACCGGGCGGCATACGAGCGCGGCAACTCGGTGTATTTCCCCGACCGCGTCGTGCCGATGCTGCCGGAGGCGCTGTCGAACGGGCTGTGTTCGCTGCGGCCGGGAGAGGATCGCGCCTGCCTCGCCTTCCATCTGTGGATTGGCCGCAACGGTGTGCTGATCCGGCATCGGCTGGTCCGTGGCCTGATGCGGTCGGTGGCGCGGCTGACCTATGAACAGGTGCAGGCGTGCCACGACGGGCGGCCGGACGAGGAGACGGCGCCGCTGGCCGACAGCGCGATCGCCCCGCTGTTCGCCGCCTATGCCCGGATGGCCGGCGCGCGTGCCAAGCGCGGCACGCTGGAACTGGACCTGCCCGAACGCCGGGTGCGGATCGACCAGCGCGGCCGGGTCGCCGAGATCGCGGTGCGTGAACGCCACGACAGCCATCGGCTGATCGAGGAGTTCATGATCGCCGCCAACGTCGCGGCCGCCGAGGTGCTGGAGGGGCGCAGCATGCCCGGCCTCTACCGCATCCACGACCGCCCCTCGATGGACAAGATGGAGGCGTTGCGCGGCTTCCTCGCCGGCATCGGCCAGCCGCTGGGCAAGAGCGCCGACCTGACGCCCGACCAGTTCACCCGCATCCTGCGCAAGGTGGAGGGCACGTCGCATGCGACGCTGGTCAGCGAGGTGATCCTGCGCGCCCAGGCCCAGGCCGCCTACAGCCCAGACAACATCGGCCATTTCGGGCTCGCGCTGCACCGCTACGCCCATTTCACCTCGCCGATCCGCCGCTATGCCGACCTGATCGTCCATCGGGCCCTGATCCGCACGCTGGGGCTGGGCGTCGGCGGCCTGGACGACGAGACACTCGGACGGCTGGCGGAGGTGGGCGAGCATCTGTCCCGGACCGAGCGCCGCGCCGCCACGGCGGAACGCGATGCCGTGGACCGCTACACCGCCGCCTTCCTCGCCGACCGGGTGGGGGAGCGGTTCGGCGGCCGCATCTCCGGCGTCAGCCGCTTCGGCCTGTTCGTCCGGCTGGACGAGAGCGGCGCCGACGGGCTGATCCCGGCCAGCACCCTGCCCGACGACAGGTACGACCATGACGAAGCCGCACATACGCTGACCGGCCAGCGTACGGGCCGGACGTACCGCCTCGGCAGCCCGGTCGGGGTCCTGCTGGTGGAGGCGGACCCGGTCAGCGGCAGCACGCTGTTCAGGCTGGCCGACTCGAACGGCTAGGCAGTAACCATCCGATACCGTTGCGTCGCGGCAACGCTTGGCTGGTGTGGCGGTTTCGTGGCCGAGCCTGGGGTTTGTCACAGTCCCACCATACAAGCGTGGCCTTGGCGCCACAGATCGGGACATTTCACGATATTGCGAAATCCTCCGCAATTTTGTCCCGCCCGCCCTCCTGAACGAAGGTGTATCTATCACCCATCCGGGATCGGGAACATCCTCCTCCGATCCGGCTGCAGGAAAGGGAGGCCGCGGTTAGCCCCATGGCCAAGTGCGATCACACCGTCCCCTCGCGCGTATCGCCGTTTCGGATTCCCGCCATGTCGAGCCTGGCGCAGCGCCTGCGCCAATCGCTCAAATGTCCGGCATTCCGGCATCCGGCCCTCCTTCCCGCCGCCCTGCTTGCCCTCACCGCCACAACCACCCTCCATGCCGCCCCATCCCGGGCTGCGGGCGGAGCCGCGCCGGGCACCGTTTCCGAATCCGTCAGCGAGCAGGTCTTCGCCGTCGGCTTCGGCAAGATCGCCGAGGTCTATCTGGAGGCGGTGTCCTTCGACCGGCTGGGCATGGACGGGCTGAAGGGACTGACGTCTCTCGATCCCGCCGTGACGGTGGACCGCACCGGCAGCACCGTACGCCTGTACGTGTCGGGCTCGCTGGCGGCGGAGTACGGGATCGCCTCGGCAGTCGATGCCGGCGGCTGGGCCACACTGACCACCCGCGTCATCGACCGCGCCCGCAGCTATTCCCCGGCGCTGTCCAAGGCGACGTCGGAACGGCTCTACCAAGTGGTGTTCGACGGCGTCACTGCCGACCTCGACGGCTATTCCCGCTATACCGGCGTCCAGCGTGCGACCAACGAACGGGCGCAGCGCGAGGGTTATGGCGGCGTCGGCCTCTCGCTGGACAGCGGCACGAACGGCCGCGTGACCGTGCACGACGTCACGCCGCACAGCCCGGCCGAGCGCGTCGGCATCCTCGACGGCGACCAGTTGCTGGCGATCGACGGCGAGTTGACGAGCCGGATGACCGGGACGGACATGCGCGACCGGCTGCGCGGCCCGACGGGCACCCTCGTCACGCTGACGGTCGCACGCGACGGCGCCGCCCCCCGGCGCCTGCCGCTGCGGCGCGAGCGGGTCGTGCCCAACACCATCTCCTATTCGCTGTCCGGCGACGTCGGGCTCGTGAAGCTGGACCGCTTCAACGCCACCACGGCCTCCAGCCTGCGGACGGCGGTGACCACCATCCGCCAGACCGCCGGCCCGACCCTGCGCGGAATGGTGCTGGATCTGCGCGGCAATCCGGGCGGCCTGCTCGACCAGGCGGTTTCGGTGGCCGACCTGTTCATGCGCCGCGGCCGGATCATCTCCACCGAAGGACGAAACCCCGAAAGCCGCCAGCGCTTCGACGCCAATCCCGACGACCTGCTCGACGGGCTGCCGCTGGTGGTGCTGGTCGACGGCCGCTCCGCCTCCTCCGCCGAGGTGGTGGCGTCGGCATTGCAGGACTCGGGCCGCGCGGTGGTGGTGGGCGCCTCCAGCTACGGCAAGGGCAGCGTCCAGACGGTGACGCGCCTGCCGAACGACGGCGAGCTGTTCCTGACCTGGAGCCGCATCTACACCCCGGCCGGCTACACCCTGCACCGGCAGGGCGTGCAGCCGACCGTCTGCACCAGCCGCGCCGGCCAGACCGATCCGGAGGCGCTGTTGTCCGACCTGCGCGAGGGGCGGCTGCGCCCGGCCCAGATCGCCAGCTGGCGTTCCAAGGCGGCGGACGACGAACAGGCCCTGAGTCATCTGCGCGAGACATGTCCGTGGAAGGAGCATGAGCCCGACCTGGACCTGAAGGTCGCGATGCGGCTTTTGTCGGAGCCGGCGCTGTATCAGCGCGCTGTCGCCATGGCCGTGGTCAACACCGTGGCGGAACGCTGAACCGGAGGGCACCGGGCATGGGTGAGGCGTCGGTGGGGCATCCGCCGATTTGACCGCCGTCCGACCATCCATAGGGCTTGACATTGCGGCGTCAGACGGTATGTTCCGCCGCTACGACGCCGCCCCCGCCGGGCCGGCGGGGCACGGATTTTTTGTCGGGATCGAGATCATGGCCAAGCAGAACACCGTCCTCATCAAGCTGGTGAGCACGGCAGACACCGGTTTCTTCTACGTGAAGAAGAAGAACCCGAAGAAGACCACCGAGAAGCTGTCGTTCCGCAAGTACGACCCGGTGGCGCGCAAGCACGTCGAGTTCAAGGAAGCCAAGATCAAGTAAGGCTTGTCCGACACTGAGCTGTGCTTCGAATGAACAAGGCCGCCTTCCTGGCGGCCTTTTCGTTTTTTCCACCTTTGCCCGCGCAGCATCCGGCCGCTCCCGCTAATTGTGGTGACGGTCGCACCACGGATGCGTGCATTCCAATCGGTCCGTTCCAGGTGGACACTCTTCGGAAGACCTCGTTCCGGAGGGACCGCCCGTGCCCGACACGCATCCCATTCCACGTTCCGGCCCGCTTTCCAGCCCGGGGCCGGAAGCATCGACCGGCGACCGGCGCCAGGCGCTGGCGACCCGGTTCCAGAAGGCGCGCGCCCGCACGGCGGAACTGGTCGCCACCCTGACGCCGGAAGACCTGATGGTCCAGACGGTGCCGGACGGCGCCCCGGCGAAATGGCACCTCGCCCACACCAGTTGGCTGTTCGAGATCGCGGTGCTGATTCCCTTCAGCCCGGGCTATCGCCCCTGCGACCCCGCCTTCCTCGACCTGTTCGGGACGCGCGGCGCCCCGCATCCCGCACCGCCCCGCATGGTGTCGCGTCCCGCCGCCACCGAGATCATGCGCCACCGCGATCAGATCAACGCCGCGGTGCTGCACCTGATTGACCAGATCGATGACGGGTTGTGGGACGCGGCCGCATCGGCTCTGGCAATGGCCATCGCCCACGAACGCCGCCATCAGGAGCGCATGCTGCTGCACATCAAGCACGCGTTCTGGTCCAACCCGCTGCGGCCTGCCTACGAGCCGGTGCCCGACCACCTTCATCTTGGCGCGCCGCCCGACGGCTGGCTGGAGCAGCCCGGCGGGCTGGTGGAGATCGGCCGTCCCGAGCCGCTGCCCGGCTTCGACCATGAGGGGCCGCGCCACCGCGTCTGGCTGGAGCCCTACCGGCTGGCCGCCCGCCCGGTCACCTGCGGCGAGTTCCTGGCCTTCATCGAGGCCGGCGGCTACGGCGACCGCAAGCTGTGGCTGTCCGACGGCTGGGAAGTCGCCCGGGCCGAAGGCTGGATGGCACCGCTCTATTGGGAACGCAGCGGCAGCGGATCGGGCGGGAGCTCGGGGTCGGGCTGGCAGGTCTTCACCCTCTACGGCATGCAGCCGTTCGATCCCGGCGAACCGGTCTGCCATGTCAGCTGGTACGAGGCCGACGCCTACGCCCGCTGGGCCGGCAAGCGCCTGCCGCTGGAGGCGGAGTGGGAATCCGTGGCCGCATGCTGCGACAGCATGGGAAATCTGCTGGGCTCCGGCCACCGCCACCCGCGCGCCGGAACCTGCCACGGCACCGGCCCCTGGCAGATGTGCGGCGACGTCTGGGAATGGACCTCCGATGCCTTCACCCTCTACCCCGGCTACCGCCGTCCCGACGGCCCGGATGAAGCGGTGAACGGCCGCCTGGCAAGCAACCGCATGGTCCTGCGCGGCGGCAGCTGCCTGACGCCCTTCGACCATGCGGGCCCCTGGACCCGCCATTGCCTGCGTCCCGAAACCCGCTTGTCGATGACGGGGTTCAGGCTGGCGGGGGATGGAATCTAGGAGGTCGCAGAGCGCAGGCCCGGGCCATCGCCCGCGATCAATGCACGCGCCTGGCCCTGGGTGACGATTCCCCGCTCGGTCAGGCGGGCGAACAGCGCGGCGGCCAGTTCGGCCTGAGCGAGCGCTTCCGCCTGGGGGCCGACGCGCGGGCGGCGCGGCAGGGAGAAGGCATCCGCCAGCCGGTCGAAGGACGCGCCGGCCAGCGTCGGATCGAGCGCCGCCGCCAACCCGCCGATATCGAAGCCAGGCGGCAGGGCCGGTTCGGCGACACCGGCCTGGACGGCCGAGCGGCTCAGTGCCGCGAGTGCCGAATCGACACCGACCCCGACGGCGATGCAATGGTGCAGCGCATCCCGGATGGCCGGCCAGACTTCGGGAAAATGGCGTTCCCCCGCCACCATGGCGGTGTCGATGCCGTGGCGCGCGGTCGCTTCGGCCGGCACCGGATCGACCGGGTCGATCAGCAGAGACAGCGATACGGTGCGGAAAATGCGCGTTCCAGCAAGACGAACGGTGCCCACCGCGATCACCGGCCCGGAGTCCGGCTCGATGCCGGCGGTCGCCACCCACAGCGCGACAAAGGGCAGTGCGGCCAGCGGTTCCTCGTCGCCCAAGGCAACGGACGGCTGGGCCGGGCGCAGGCCGAGGGTGCGCAGGCCGGCGGCGTGACCCAGGCCACCATGGCCCAGACCGCCATGGCCCAGGCCACCATGCCCGGCAGCGAAGGCCGTGCCGCGGACAGGAAAGGACAGGACCACCCCGGCATTCAGGCCGAGGTCGGCGATTCGTGCCGGCAGTTCGCCGTCGTCGATCCGGCGCAGCACCGCCGCGACGGGGGTGCCGCTGCCGCGCGCCCGTTCGATGGCGCGGGCCAGATCGTCGCGGAACAGCGATTTGCCGATATCGCCGCCCTCCTCCGCCCCCAGCAGGCGAGCAGCGGCAGGGTTCTGCCGCTCCACCCGCCCATGCTCGTCGAGGATCAGCAGAGGCTCTTCCGTCAGCGCCAGCACACCCTGTACCACCCGCTCCCAGCGTCCGCCGCCTGGAACACCGCCAAGCGGACCGTCGCCACCGCGGACAAGCCCAGACACCGCGGCAGCCAGACGCGCCACCTCGCCGCCGCGCCCGCCGGACCACGGCACCAGGTCGACACGGCCCGATTTCCCCGACAGCCGGTCGGACAGGCGATCGAGATCGCGGAAGTGACGGGACAGCCTGGAAAAGACATACAAGACCGCCAGCAGCCCGACACCGCAGCCCGCCAGTCCGCGCACCAGAACGGTACGGGCATCGGCCGCATGCGCGCCGGCCGTCAGTTGCATGACCTCCACGCCCAGAAAGACCAGCGCGGCAGCCACCATCGCCAGACCCAGCATCACCACGCGCCACATGCCGCCCTTCATCGGGCCGCCTCCCCATCGTTATGTCCCAAGACTAGAGTTTCGTGCGTTCAATATGAAACGCACGAAACTCCAGCCTTGTATTTGGCGATCGGATTCACGCTCCAAATCGATGCCGATTTTACGCGATCCGATCTAGCCGGCGGAAGGGAAACGGTGAAGCGAAGCCGGTGGCCGGGACTCCGCCGTGAAAGCCAAGGATCGCTTAACGGAGCGGCCTGTCGGTGCCGATGCCCTACTTTTGTCTTCGCCACGCGGCAGTTTTGCGCCCAATTCGCAAATGGAGAACGGACTTCTCACGTCACGAGCAGGCGCACGCCCTTTGTTGCCCGCCCTGCGCTTTCAGGCTACCGCCTTTGCATAAAATACACGGAAACTCCTGACCAATCTTTTGCTCTATCTTTGCTGCATTTCCCGGTTTTCCTGCTTGTCGGATGATGCTAAGAGTCATGCATCCAATGACAACAGTCCTTTTCGCATAGATATTTGCTTGGGAGGCCGGCAATGACTTTGGTCTATCGTCCCCTGCCCTATGGCGGGCACGAAGACCGGCGGACGGGCCGCCACCTGCTGCTGGTGGTCGCCCTGATCCTCGCCATCCCGACCGCGCTCGGCGCAGGCTGTACCGTCGACGCCTTGCGCAGCTATGCGGTCGAAGCGCGGCTGTCGCAGGCTGTCGACTCCGCCGCGCTGGCCGGCGGGCGGGTGATGTTCGATTCCCAGCGCGATGGCCATATCAGAAGCTTCTTCGACAAGGCCTTCCCCAACGGCTTCCTTGGGTCGAGCCTGTCGCCGCTGACCATCGCGGAGGACGCGGCGGCCGGCACCCTGACGGTCAGCGCCCACGCCACCGTCAACGCCATCTTCCTGCGCCTGTTCGGCAAGAAGGAAGTGACGGTGGAGGCCCAGTCCATCGTCCGCCGCGCCCAGCACGCCCGCAGCAAGCTGCAATAGACAGCCGCGCCTCTCCCCTTACCCGTGCCCGATTCGGGACGCTCGCATTCGCGGAATGCAGCCCGCTGACTTCGCGACTGCGGTAGAAGGACGCCCAGAGCCCCTTCCTCCGGAGTCCGCGATGCTCGGAACCCTGACGCTTCTGCTGCTCTGCCAGTTGGCCGGTGAACTGATCGCCCGCCTGCTGCACCTGCCGGTTCCCGGACCTGTCCTTGGAATGCTGCTGATGTTCGGTGGCCTTCTGCTGCGCGGCGGCGTCCCGACGGCGGTACAGGACACGTCGGCCGGACTTCTGCGCCACCTGTCGCTGCTGTTCGTGCCAGCCGGCGTCGGTGTCATGGTCCATGCCACCCGGCTGGAGGCGGAGGCGCTGCCCATCGTCGTCGCCCTGTTCGGCAGCACCCTGTTCGGCGTGGCGGTGACGGCGAAGGTCATGGCCGCCCTGCTGCGCCGGACCGACGTCGGTCTGGAAGACGAACCGACGGAAGGAGAGCGGCCATGAGCGCCGACCTCCATCAGGTCTGGGTCTATCTGTCGGCGTCCCCGCTGGCCGGGCTGACCCTGACGCTGGTCGCCTACCAGATCGGCCTGTGGCTGTTCGAGAAGCTGGGCCGGCGGCCGGTCCTGAACCCGGTGCTGATCGCCGTCATCCTGCTTGCCGGCGTGCTGACGCTGTCGGGGATCGACTACCGGACCTATTTCGACGGCGCGCAATTCGTCCATTTCCTGTTGGGCCCGGCGACGGTGGCGCTGGCCGTGCCGCTCTACAACCAGTTCGAGGAGGTGCGGCGCTCCGCCCTGGCGCTGGTGGTGGCCCTGCTGGTCGGGTCGGCCGCCTCGGCGCTGAGTGCGGTGGCGCTGGTCTGGGCGTTCGGCGGCTCCATGGTGACCGTCCTGTCGATGGCGCCGAAATCGGTCACCTCTCCCATCGCCATGGGCGTGTCGGAACAGATCGGCGGCCTGCCGTCGCTGACCGCGGTGTTCGTCATCATCACCGGCATCGTCGCCGGCACCTTCGGCAGCTGGGTGCTGAACCTCGTGCGGGTGAAGGACTGGCGCGCCCGCGGATTCGGCATGGGGGTGGCGGCGCACGGCATCGGCACCGCCCGCGCCCTCCAGGTCAACGAGGTGGCCGGCGCCTTCGCCGGGCTCGGCATGGGGCTGAACGGGCTGGCGACGGCGCTCCTGCTGCCGACGCTGTATCGCCTGATCTGGGGCTGATTCGGGCTGATCCGGGGGCAGATGCGCAGGAGCGCTGCACGCCGCACCGGTTGCGGGGCATGCCGATAATCCGGGAAACGGGAATCCACCCTTGACAGCCTTGCCGCACCTGCGCACAGTGCGACCCATGATCACCATCGACCGCACGAACGCCCTTCTTCGACTTCTCGGCCCGGCGCTTTAAGCGTCCGGGTTTGTCGCGTTCGTCATCCGTCTCCATCGGTCGAAGTGTCTGTTCCATGAGCGATGTCTGCAAGGACGCCGGTATCGGCGTCGCCCGGCCGGGGCCGGGGCTGCGACTTACCGACGGTCGTCGAGCCACATCCGGCGGCTCCGCGGCCGTACTCCTCGCCGGTCCCTCGCCTTTGAAATCCGATCCGACGCCCCGTCCGCGCACATTGAATGCCGGGGGCCGCCACTGGAGCCGAACGACGCCATGACCACCGCGACCCAGACCAGCACCGCCGCCCAGACCGGCACCCAGACCGGCACCTCGTCCAACATCCCGGTCCTGCCGAAATCCCCGTCCAAATACGCCGCCTTCCCGCAGGTGCAACTGACCGATCGCCAATGGCCGTCGCGCACCCTGGACAAGGCGCCGGTCTGGTGCTCGGTCGACCTGCGCGACGGCAACCAGGCGCTGATCGAGCCGATGGGGCCGGACCGCAAGCGTGCGATGTTCGACCTGCTGCTGCGCATGGGCTTCAAGGAGATCGAGGTCGGCTTCCCCGCCGCCTCGCAGACCGATTTCGACTTCTGCCGCGAGGTCATCGACGGCAACAAGATCCCCGACGGCGTCACCATCCAGGTGCTGACCCAGGCGCGCGAGGAGCTGATCCGCCGCACCTTCGAGGGCATCAAGGGGGCCAAGCGCGCCATCGTCCATCTGTACAACTCGACCTCCGAACTGCAGCGCCGCGTGGTGTTCGGGCTGGACCGCCAGGGCATCGTCGACATCGCCGTCCAGGGGGCCAAGCTGATCAAGCAGCTGGCCGACGAGACGCCGGAGACGGAGATCGTCCTGCAATATTCGCCGGAGAGCTTCACCGGCACCGAACTGGACTTCGCCGTCGAGATCTGCGAGGCGGTCATGGAGGTCTGGCAGCCGACGCCCGAGCGCAAGATCATCCTGAACCTGCCCTCGACGGTCGAGATGTCGATGCCGAACGTCCACGCGGACCAGATCGAGTGGTTCTGCAAGACGATGAAGAACCGCGAGAGCGCCATCATCTCGCTGCACCCGCACAACGACCGCGGCACCGGCGTCGCCGCGGCGGAACTGGGGCTGCTGGCCGGCGCCGACCGCGTCGAGGGCACCCTGTTCGGCAACGGCGAGCGCACCGGCAACGTCGACGTCGTGACGCTGGCGCTGAACATGTTCACCCAGGGCGTCGATCCCGAACTGAACATCGACGACATCAACGAGATCGTCCGCGTGTCGGAATACTGCACGCAGCTGCCGGTCCATCCGCGCCACCCCTATGCCGGCGAGCTGGTGTTCACCGCCTTCTCGGGCTCGCACCAGGACGCCATCAACAAGGGCTTGAAGGCGCTGACCAAGTCCAACACCGGCAAGTGGGAGGTTCCGTACCTGCCCATCGACCCGCAGGATCTGGGCCGCAGCTACGAGGCGGTGATCCGCATCAACAGCCAGTCCGGCAAGGGCGGCATCGCCTATGTGCTGGAGAAGGACTACGGCCTGCAGATCCCGCGCCGCCTGCAGATCGAGTTCTCCAAGGTCGTCCAGCGCGTCGCCGACGAGTCCGGCAAGGAGCTGTCGCCTGCCGACATCCATGCCGCCTTCAAGACCGAGTATCTGGACGCCGACAGCCCGCTGGAACTGGTCGAGCATTCGACCGAGCCGCGCGGCCCGAACTCGGGCGCCCGAGTCATGAGCGTGGTGATGCGCCGCAACGGCGAGATCGTCACCACCAAAGGCAAGGGCAACGGCCCGATCGACGCCTTCCTGGACGCCCTGCGCCAGGGCTGCGGCACCGACCTGCATGTCGTCGACTACCGCGAGCACGCCATCGGCGCCGGCGAGGACGCCCAGGCCTGCGCCTATGTCGAGGTCAAGAGCGGCGAGCGCACCCTGTTCGGCGTGGGCATCGATGCCGACATCGTCACCGCCAGCCTGCGGGCACTGGTGAGCGCGGCGAACCGGTCGACACGGTAAACTTCCGAAGCAGGCACCGGGGAAGGTACCTCCCTTCCCCGGAGAGCCCCGGCAGCCACTCAGGCGCAGCGCACCCCGCTCAGGAAACTGGCGATTTCGCGATCGAGCTGGTCGGCCCGCTGCTGCAGGCTCTCGGCCGCGCCGTTCACCAAACGGGAGGCCTGTTCCGTGCGGGTCGCACCATCCATCACGCCGCCGACCTGAACCGCGATCTCCCCGGTTCCATCCTGCAATTGACGGATGTTGACGAGGATATCGCCCGTCATCGCCGTCTGGTTCTCGATGGCGGCAGCAATCTCGCTCGAATTCCGGCTCATGCCGTCGATGGTTCCCACGATATCGCGCAGGGCGGCTGCCGCCTCGCCGGTGGCGCTCTGGATCGCCGCCACATGGTCTGCGATCTCCGCCGCCGCCCGGGTCGTCTGACCGGCAAGCGACTTCACCTCGCCGGCTACCACGGCGAAGCCCTTGCCCGCCTCGCCGGCACGTGCCGCTTCGATGGTCGCGTTCAAGGCCAGCAGGTTCGTCTGGCCGGCCACCTCGCCGACCAGCCGGATGACCATCCCGATCCGCTCGGCCGCCCTGGTCAACCCCCCGATCAACTCGTCGGTTCGGCGGGCGTCGGCGGCGGCGCAGCGGGCGATCTCCGCCGATTGAACCACCCGGCTTCCGATCGCACCGATGGACTCGACGAGATGCTCCGCCGCTGCCGTCACACTTCGGGCGTTTGCCGCCGCCTGATCGATTGTCGCAGCCATCCCTGACGTCTGGCTGGTGGTCCGGTCGGCAATCACCGCCATGTCCCGCGACGTCCTGCCCAGTTGCCCGACCGCGGCGATGGTATCGTCGATGACGGTCTTGGAGGTGGCATCGAATTGCCGCGAAAGATCGGCGATCTGATCGGCGCGCCGCCGCTGTACCGCGCTGCTGGCTTCGCTTTCGGTCATCATGCGCTGGCGATCGGCGACATGCCCCGCCAGAATATGGATCGCGGCGGCGATGCCGCCGATCTCATCCCGCCTTGACGGCAACGCCGCATCGACCGCCATGCCGATCCGGCCGCCGGACAACTCCCGCACGACGGCGGCGAGATGGGCGAGCGGCCGGGCGATGTCGCGCTGAGTGAACCGGTAGAGCAGCCAGACAACCGCCATCGACAGCAGGATCTGAAGCAGCACGACACCGTACGAGACCGCGATCGACCTTGCGGTCTGCCGCTCCGCCTCCTGCACCAGACCATTGTAGAGCGTTGAAATCTCCGAAACCGCCGTGGCGAGGATATTGGCCTGCTTTTCCAGCCCGCCCATGAAAGCCAGGGTGGTGGAGACGTCGCCATCCAGGATGTCGATCAGGTCCGCGCTGCGGCTCGCGTATTTGCCGACCGCCTCCTTCAGCTTGCGGGCCAGTCCCTCGCTGTCGAGGTCGGTCAATCCGGCGGCCAGGGCAGTTCCATTGTCGACGATGCTAACGCCCGCCTGACTGACCCGTTGCTTGGCCGCCTCGATGCGGTCTTCCGGCAATTGGACCGACATCTGGGCAACCAGCTCGTACATCAGCTTGCGGTGCACGGCCAACGCCTGGGAAAACTCGGCGGCACGGTTGGAACCTGCGATGGCGCGTGCCAGCATGGTGGAAACCTGCCCGTCGACCGCAGACAGGGCGAAGACCTGGACACCACCCAAAACAGCCACGGCTGCCGCCAAAGCCATGAAATACGCCACCAGCTTTCTCGAAAGCGTCATCGTAGCCACCTTTCGACGTTATTTATTGTTATTGCTTGTAGACTCCGGCGCAAACGATGTTCTCAGAAGCAACTTCGCAGTACATCTGCTTAGGTTCGACTTTCTTGTTCGTCGGGTTGGTGAATTTGTAATCCTGCCAGAAACTTGGCTTGGAGTTCGCCAGCTCGATTCGTTCCTTCACATAGAGCTTTCCATCGATATCCTGAGCGTCGATCAGATCCTTGCCGATCAATTTCAGGTTGGCACCATGGGCAATACAGCGCCCCGAAAAATCGTAGACCACCACATACAGATCACGATCGGTGAAGCCGCCATTCTTGTCGTTGAAGGCAGCGAGCGCCTTGTCCTTGCCTGCGGACTTGAGGTGGGCAACCGCCTTGCCCACCATCGCCACCGCTTCATCCTTGGTTGCGAAGGTTTGGGCAGCGGCGGACACGCTTGCCAGCACCATCAGGGCTCCGGCAACGGACGCAAGCGGGGAGAAACGCATGGTCGCTTTCCTTCTGTAACCGACACCAATCGTTGGTCATGCTCACATCCTTCCCGAGCAGCCGGCCAGCTGGGAGCAACCCTTACAAAGTTTATGCGGCGCATTCTTTTCGAATATTGCGTAGAGGCCACATCGCTCCCATGTCCCGAGACGACAAACCCCGACGCTTGCGACCGTCTCCGCCACTGCCTATAAGGGCTGGGACTTCGGGCCGCAGCGGACAGCAGGGACATCGGTATGATCGTGGTCACCGGCGGGGCCGGCTTCATCGGGTCCAACCTTGTCGCGGCACTGGCCGCGCGCGGCATCACCGACGTGACGGTCATCGACCGCTTCCGCGACGGCGAAAAGTGGCAGAACCTTGCCAAGCGCGAGGTCGCGGCCCTGGTGCCGCCCGAACAGACGCTGGCGTTCCTCGACCAGCATGCGGCGGAGATCGACACCGTCTTCCATCTCGGCGCCATCTCCGCCACCACCGAGCGGGACGTCGACAAGATCGTCGCCAACAATGTGGCGCTGACGCTGGACCTGTGGCGCTGGTGTTCCTGGCGCGGCTGCCGGCTGATCTACGCCTCCTCCGCCGCGACCTATGGCGACGGATCGGCCGGTTTCGACGACGACGGCTCCTGCGACGGGCTGGCGCGGCTGCGGCCGCTGAACGCCTATGGCTGGTCCAAGCATCTGGTCGACCGCCGGATCGCCCGCGCCGTGGCCGGCGGCGATCTGGTGCCGCCGCAATGGGCCGGCTTGAAGTTCTTCAACGTCTACGGCCCCAACGAGGCCCACAAGGGCGACATGATGAGCGTGGTGGCCAAGCTCCACCCGCAGCTGACGGCCGGCGAGCCTGCGCGCCTGTTCAAGTCGCACCGGGACGGCTTCGAGGATGGCGGCCAGCTGCGCGATTTCATCCATGTCGACGACTGCGTCGGCGTGATGCTGTGGCTGTACGACCATCCCGAGGTCGGCGGCCTGTTCAATGTCGGAACCGGCAAGGCGCGCAGCTTCAGGGATCTGGCGCTGGCGACCTTCGCCGCGCTCGGGCTGCCCCCCCGGATTGAGTACTTCGACATGCCCGAACATCTGCGCGGCAAATACCAATATTTCACGCAGGCGACGACGGATCGCCTGCGCGCCGCCGGATTCGACCAGCCCTTCACCGAGCTGGAAGAGGGTATCCGGAGCTACGTGCAGGATTTCCTGTCGCAGCCCGACCCGTATCGCTGACCGGAGCCCCCATGTTCGCCGCCCTGCCTGTCGTCGCCTTTCCCACCATCGACCCGGTGGCCTTCGCCGTCGGCCCCGTCGTCGTCCGCTGGTACGCGCTGGCCTATCTGGCCGGATTCGTGCTGGGCTGGCGCTATTGCCTGGGGTTGGCGCGGCTCGATCCCGACCGGCGTCCCAAGCCGGAGGAATTCGACGATTTCCTGACCTGGGCGGTGATCGGCACGATCCTGGGCGGGCGGCTCGGCTATGTGCTGTTCTACAATCTGCCCTATTATCTGGAAAACCCGCTGGACGCCCTGCAGGTCTGGCATGGCGGCATGTCCTTCCATGGCGGCATGGTCGGCGTGCTGACCGCCATCGGGCTGTTCTGCTGGCGCCGCGGCATCTCGCCCTTCGTCTTCGGCGACATCATCGCCGCCTGCGCCCCCATCGGCCTGTTCTTCGGCCGCATCGCCAACTTCATCAATGGCGAGCTGTATGGCCGGCCGGCGCCCGATTTCGCCTATGCCATGGTGTTCCCGCGCGACCCGCTCCAGGTTCCGCGCCATCCCAGCCAGCTCTACGAAGCGGCGCTGGAAGGGCTGCTGCTGTTCGTCCTGCTGGCGGTCGCCATCCGCACGCCGGCGCTGCGCAACCGGCCCGGCACGGTCGGCGGGCTGTTCCTGATCGGCTACGGCCTGTCACGCATCGTCGTGGAGTTCTTCCGCGAACCCGACCCGCAGTTGGGCTTCCTGTTCGCCGGTGCGACGATGGGTCAGCTGCTGTCGCTGCCGATGGTGGCGATCGGCCTGTGGCTGGTCCTGCGCGGCCGGCGCCACGCCATCCCGGCCTGACGCCATGGCCGGAGAAGAGAGCGCGGGAGACGGTGCGCTGGCCCGCCTGCTGGCCCGCCGCATCCTGATCGACGGGCCGCTCAGCGTCGGTGCCTTCATGGCGGAGGCACTGGGCCATCCGCGCTTCGGCTACTACATGCGCCGGGATCCCTTCGGCAGCGGTGGCGACTTCACCACCGCGCCCGAAATCAGCCAGATGTTCGGCGAGCTGGTCGGCTTGTGGTGCGTCGACAGCTGGGCACGGCTGGGCGGTCCCGGCCCCTTCCACCTGGTGGAACTCGGCCCCGGCCGCGGCACGCTGATGGCCGACGCGCTGCGGGCGGCGGCGGTGCTGCCGCTGTTCCGCGACAACGCGACGGTGCATCTGGTGGAGACCAGCCCAGCCCTGCGCGAGCGGCAGCGCCAGGCCCTGCAGCCCATTCTGGGCGACGCCATCCAGTGGCACGACCGGCTGGAGGATGTGCCGGATGGCCCGACCATCCTGATCGCCAACGAGTTCTTCGACGCCCTGCCAATCCGTCAGGTGCAGAAGACCAACCATGGCTGGTTCGAGCGGCTGGTGGATCTGGAGCCGGACAACAGCGGCTCCGATCCGCGCTTCCGCTTCGTGCTGGAGGCCTTCGGCAGCTCCGGCAGCCGGCTGGTGCCGGACGCCCTGCGCGACGCACCGGAGGGCAGCGTGGTCGAGGTTTCCCCCGCCTCCCAGGCGGTGGCGCGGACCATCGGCGCCCGGCTGGCGGCGGCGCCCGGCGCGGCGCTGGCCATCGACTACGGCCATGCCCATGGCCCGGCGGTCGGCGACACGCTGCAGGCGCTGCGCCGCCACGCCTTCGCGCCCGTGCTGGCGGCGCCCGGCGAGGCCGACCTGACCGCGCATGTCGATTTCGCCGCCATCGCCGCTGCGGCGAAGGAGGGCGGCGCCCGGTCCTTCGGCCCGGTGGAGCAGGGGGAGTGGCTGACCCGCCTCGGCATCCGGCAGAGGGCCGCCGCGCTGGCGGCGAAGGCCAGGCCGGATCAGGCGCGCGACATCGGCAGCGCGCTGGACCGCTTGATCGATCCGGCGCAAATGGGCAGGCTGTTCAAGCTGGTCGCACTGGCCACGCCCGGAGCCTTCGCCGACGCCCCGCCGGCCGGCTTCTGACCGGCGTGGCCGGCGGATGGCCCCCGAGGCTGACGAAGCCGGGGTTGGAGACACCGCACCATAACCGCCGCAACAACCAACCGGGCGGACCGTGCATCGCGGCCCCCTGCCCCATCGGGCATCGGGAGCCATTGAACAGGGAAGGACGGCGTTCGTGATCACACTCGGCGCGCTGAACGACATCACCCATATCCGCCATGCCTTTTTCACCCGCACCGGCGGCGTCTCGACCGGACTCTACGATTCGCTGAACTGCGGGCTCGGATCCAACGATTCGCCGGCGGCGGTCCATGAGAACCGCGCCCGCGCCGCCGCGCGGATGGAGGTGCCGCCCGGCCATCTCGTCACCTGCTATCAGGTCCACAGCCCGACCTGCGTCGTCGTGGAAGAGCCCTGGACACCGGACTCGGCGCCCAGGGCCGACGCCATGGCCACCCGCAATCCTGGCATCGCGCTGGGCATCCTGACCGCGGACTGCGCACCCGTCCTGTTCGCCGACAGCAAGGCGCGGGTGATCGGCGCAGCCCATGCCGGCTGGAAGGGCGCGAAGGCCGGCGTCGTGGAGGCGACCGTCGCCCGCATGGTGGAATTGGGGGCCAAGCCCGGCCGCATCGTCGCCTGCATCGGCCCCTGCATCGCCCAGCGCTCCTACGAGGTGGGGCCGGAATTCCCCGCCCCGTTCGAGGAGGAGGACGAGCGCAACCGCGACTATTTCGCCCCGGCCCGCAAGCCCGGCCATTTCCTGTTCGATCTGGCCGCCTACGTCACCCGGCGCCTCGGCGACTCAGGGGTCACGGTGATCCAGCGCTGTCCCAACGACACCGTGGCGGAGGAGGACCGCTTCTTCAGCTACCGTCGCTCGCGCCTGCGGGGCGAGGCGGATTACGGCCGCGGTCTTTCGGCCATCGTCCTGCAGGGCTGATCCAACGCGGACGGGCGGGCGGCGACACCATGGTCATGCCGCCCGCGCAGGGCGGCATTCCCCGATGAGGGAATTCCCCACCGTCATGGAACGTTTACATGCGCACGACCCTTTGTTATGGTCCGCCCCGTTTTCAAGGGCCGGCGGCGCGCAAGCGCGCGGGCGTGCCTTGAGCCGTACCCCTGCAAAGAGAGCCGACCCCGATGAAGGTGCTTGCCGGCAACAGCAACCGTCCGCTGGCCGAGGCGATCTCCACCTGTCTCGGCGTGCCGCTGACGAAAGCGAGCGTCCGCCGTTTCTCCGACATGGAGGTGTTCGTCGAGATCCTGGAGAACGTGCGCGGCGAGGACGTGTTCGTCGTCCAGTCGACGTCGTTCCCGGCCAACGACAACCTGATGGAACTGCTGGTGACGATCGACGCGCTGCGGCGCGGGTCGGCCCGGCGCATCACTGCGGTCCTCCCCTACTACGGCTATGCCCGGCAGGATCGCAAGACCGGCCCCCGCACGCCGATCTCGGCCAAGCTGGTCGCCAACCTGATCACCCAGGCCGGCGCCAACCGCGTGCTGACGATGGACCTGCATGCAGGCCAGATCCAGGGCTTCTTCGACATCCCCACCGACAATCTGATGGCCGCCCCGGTCTTCGAGAAGGACATCCGCCAGTCCTTCGCGGACATCAACGAGGTCACCATCGTGTCGCCGGATGTCGGTGGCGTGGTGCGCGCCCGCGCGCTGGCCAAGCGGCTGGACGTCGACCTCGCCATCATCGACAAGCGGCGCGAGCGTGCCGGCGTGTCGGAGGTGATGAACATCATCGGCGACGCCGATGGCCGCCGCTGCATCCTGCTGGACGACATCGTCGACTCGGGCGGCACGCTGTGCAACGCCGCGGTGGCGCTGATGGAAGCCGGCGCCAAGTCGGTCCACGCCTTCTGCACCCATGGCGTCCTGTCCGGCGGTGCGGTCGCCCGCGTCGCCGTGTCGCCGCTGGAGCAGCTGGTGACCACCGACAGCATCCAGGCGACCGAGGCGGTGCGCGGGTCGCGCAACATCCGCCAGCTGACCATCGCCCCGCTGCTCGCCGAAGCGATCATGCGCATCAGCGAGGAACGGTCGGTGTCGAGCCTGTTCTCGTAAGGGACACGTTTTCCGAAAAAGGCCCTCTCCCGCCGGGAGAGGGCCTTTTTCGTTGGCGGAGCGTCCTACTCCCCTCCCGCCAGCCCGTGGAAGTCGTTCGCGGTCACCTGTCCGCCGGTCGCGGCGACGATGCGGACCATCACAGAGGGGCGCGGAACCCGGCGGCCATGGCGGTAACGGTTGACCGTCGCCTGGCTCGTCCCGATCAGGGCGGCGAAGGCCTCTTCCTTGGTTGCGGTGCTGGTCAGCCAGTCGTCGAGCGTCATACCGCAATGGTTTAGACCAAACCGGCTTCTGCTCGCAACTGGATTTATTCCATGGCATTGGACTTTCCAAAGCCGTTTTGGTATGAAAGCCGCATGACCACCATGCGCGAACTGCGGCAGGCCGCCGGACTGAGCCAGGAGAGGCTGGCTGAACTGGCGGGCACCTCCCAGCCCCAGATCAACAAGCTCGAAACCGGCCAGCGCAAGATGACCGTCGACTGGGCGGTCAAGCTTGCCCACCCCCTGGGGGTAGAGCCGGCAGCCCTGCTCGGCCTCGATTTTCCTCCGGCCGGAGCCGCCGGCGGCACGATGCCGCGGCCGTCCCGTGCCACGGCCCCGCCGCTGGTGCGAACACCGGCGACGGCTGCACAGCAGCCCGGAAAATCCGCCTCCATGCCGGTGCGGGCGGCGGCCCGCGGCGGGGTGGATCAGGAGATGTTCCTGGAGGACGGCCCCATCGACTGGATCGTCCGGCCGGATTACCTGAAGAACGCGCGCGATCCCTACGCCATGTACGTGGTGGGCGAATCGATGATGCCACGCTTCCGCCCGGCGCAGTTGCTGCACGTCAACCCGCACAAGCCGCCGGCGCCAGGCGCCGGGGTGGTGGTGGTCAAGCGCAACAAGGCCGTGCTGGTGAAGGAGTTCGTCCGCCGCGGCCCTGAGGCCGTGGTCTTGCGCGAATACAATCCGGCGGACCGCGAATTCGCCGTGCCCCTGGAGGAACTCGACACCCTGCACACCGTCGTCGGGTTGCAGGAACCCTGAGCGGCATACCGTTTCGGTATCAGGTTTTCATGGCAGAATAAGTCCATTATGGATTATTCCTTGTGCATCGGCGGCCCGCCTTTCGTTTCAGCGCGCCGCCCAAGCCAAGGAGACCCCGCCCATGCCCCAGCCCTATCCCCGCTTCCACCCCGGCCCGTCGGGCGGCCGACTCGATGGCTTCAGCGAACGCGGCGCCCGCGAGCTGGCCAACCGCATCCGCTCCGCCTGGGCGCGCATCGGCTGGGACGTCGAGGTCAGGGTCGAACGGATCGCCAGCGAAGAGCTGGGCGACGGGCGTAGCATCGCCCATTTCACCGTCCGCAGCGATCTGGTCAACGGCCTGCCGCAACGGCGCCTGGACCGGTCGGCGCCGGTGCCGCGGGCGCGGGCCGCCTGACAGCACCTCACTTCAGCCGCTCATCCAGCTCCACCTGATAGCCGACGGCGAGCCGGTTGGTCTCGTTGGCCATGCCCACAACCGCCATCAACTCGCCGAACTGGGCATCCGTCATCCCCAGCCGTCGCGCCGCCGCCTCGTGCGAGCGGATGCAGTACTGGCAGTTGTTGGTGACGCTGACCGCGACGAAGACCATCTCCTTCACCAGCGCATCCAGCGCGCCGGGGGCCATGACCTCCTTCAGGCTGTCCCAGGTCCGCGCCAGGGTCGGCGGGTGGTGGGCGATCATCTTCCAGAAATTGTTCACGTCCGGGACATTGCGCGCCGCCTTGATGTCTTCGTAGACGGCGCGCACCTCGGGGCCGGCGTCGGCCTGTTCGATCGGGGTCAACGGCATGGCGGCAAGCCTCCTGAAGGGAATTGGGGATCCGACGATAAGGCCGGACAATGTGCCGCAAGGCAACCATCGGCCTATGCCTGCATCGCATCCATCGGCTGCGTTGACCGCCACCCGTCACACTGGTAAGACCAGGGGCAAGGTCGCGCAAACGTTCGGGCAATGATCGTTCGGGCAGCGATCCGGCCAGAGCCGAAGATCGGTGGACATGCCGCCAAAGGCCCGGCAAAGCCTGGAAAGTCGCCAAGACACGAAATCCATTCGTGAAGCGTTCCCACACGGACCGGTTCCGGCACGCGCCCGGCCCGGCCCGAATGCCGGGAGGAACAGCGTGGAGAGCACGGTTCTCGAGACGGCCGCCTTGCCGCCCTGCCGGGGCGAGCCCTCCATCCCGGATGCCCGCGTCCGTGCGGACGAACCGGCCTTTGCGGATGCGGCGGAGGCGTTGCGCCATCTCGTCCGCTTCCAGGCCGAGGAGCCGACCCCATCCCTGTTGGCTGCCCTGCGCAAGATTCCCGTCAGCCGCGGCCCGCTGGCGCTCGACCGCGACGACGCCATCCAGGCCGCGGCCCTGATCGACGAGGTGGTGAGCGACCTGCCGCAGCGGATCACCCGCCGCAGCCTGGTGCCACTGGCCGCCGATTTCGCCGCCATCCACCGCAGCGGCGACCTGGGCGCCTGTCCGACGGAATCCCCCTGGCTCGACGAAGGGGCGCGGCCCGATGCAGCCGCCTCTCTGCAGTGCTGGCGCGCCGGGTTGGAGTGGGACCTGCGGCGCCCGCCGCTGGACCGGCTGCCCGAGGACCATGTCGCGGCTGAACTGGCGCTGCTGGCCCTCCTGCTCGACCGGGGCCGGCCGGCGGACGCCGTCCGCTTCCTCGACCGCCATCCGCTGCGCTGGGTTCCCGGCTTTTGCAGCCGGATCGCCACCCGGTGCCGCGAGCCGTTCTTCGCCGGCGTCGCCATCCTGACCAACGCGCATCTCGACCATCTGCGCGACCGGCTCGGCGCTGCCTGCGGCCTGCCGCGCGCCAGCGACGACGGGTCCGACATCCGCCGCCGCCGCTGGACGGAGGGCCGCTTCCCCCGTGCCTGCGCCTGCGATCCGTGACGACCGCCGAAACCGCCGCCGTTCGAAGAGCCACCGTCCATGGCGGGGCTTGCCGGCCCTGTCGGCATAATCGCCACTGCCGGAAAGTCGGAGTTGCCCACGCTTCGATGCTTCGGCCATGGTGACCGGATCGATGCCGGCACCGCCGGAGCGATGCGAGGCCGGCCCGATTCGATTTTCAAGCACTGGATGGCGATGCCCTTTCGCAGCCTCGACAGCCGGACCGACCGCAGGAGCTCCCTGCGGCTGCTGCGCCTCCTGCTCGCGGTGTCGGTGGCGCTGCCCCTGGTGCTGTTCGCCGGCATCGGCTGGCGCGAACGGTGGGAGGCGCAGGACGAAGCCGAGCAGAGTGGACGCAAGAACGCGCTGATCCTGCACGAGCATATGCTGAAGGTGTTCGACACCATGGCGCAGGCGCTGGACCGTGTGGACGAGCGCATCCACGGCCGCAGCTGGCGCGAAATCGGCGAATCGGACACTCTGCACCGCTATCTGCGGACACTTGAAGGCGAACTGGAGCAGATCGGCGCCATCGGGCTGATCGATCCCGATGGAACGATGCGCAATTCCAGCCTGACCTTTCCGGTAGACGCCACTTATATCGGCGACCGTGCCGATTTCCTGGAGCAGCGGGAGCGCGATGCCGGGCTGGCCTTCGCCGGCCCGATCGCCGACCCCGTCACCGGCAAACCGAGTTTCGGCATCGGCAGGCGCCGCAGCGGGCCCGGCGGACCCGACGGCGACTTCGACGGGGTGATCAGCGCCACGGTCGATCCCGAGTATTTCTCCAGCTTCTACCGGAAGGTCATCGGCAGCGAAGGCGAAACGATCACCCTGTTCCATGACGACGGGCGGATGCTGATGCGCTACCCGCCGCTCGGCCGGGAGATGCCGGATCCCCTGCCTCCCGACCGCGGCCTGCGCGCGGAAATCCGCAAGCAGCCGGACGAAGGAGTCTTCCGCACCGACAACAGCGGTATCCGGGGGCTGGCGCGGGTGTTCGCCTACAAGCGTGTCGGCGATTTCCCGGTCTATGTCGTCTATGGCCTGGACCAGAGGCAGGTGACACAGGCCTGGTTGCGCAACATGGCGCTCGACGCCGCCTTCGTCGCACCGGCGACGCTGGCACTGGCGCTGATCGCCTGGCTGGCCTACGGCCGCGCCGTGTCGGAGGACAGCGCCGTCCGCCGATGGGCGGAAGAGGTGCGCAACCGCGAAAGGCTGGAGGAGGCTCTGCGCCAAAGCCAGAAGATGGAGGCGCTGGGCCAGTTGACCGGCGGGGTCGCGCACGACTTCAACAATCTGCTGACCGCGGCGCTGGCGAACCTCCATCTGCTGGGCCGCCACCTGCCGCCGGAGGGACAGCGCTTCCTGGCCGGCGCCAATACGGCGCTTGAACGGGCGGAGAAGCTGACACGGCAACTGCTGTCCTTCTCGCGGCAGGATGCGGTGAACCTGTCGGTGGTCGACCTCGGCGACAGCCTGCGTCGGATGGGCGACCTGCTGGAACGATCCGTCCGCGCCGACATCGCGCTGGACTGGGACGTCGCGCCTGTACCGATGGCGGTCGCAGTCGATCCGGTGCAGCTGGAAATGGCGGTGCTGAACCTGGTGCTGAACGCGCGCGACGCCATGGCCGGCGGCGGTCGCATCCGCATCGCAGCGGCGCCGGGTCCGGAACCGCGGACTGCAAGGATCGCCGTGTCGGATACCGGCGCCGGCATGCCGCCGGAGGTGATGGAGCGCGCCTTCGACCCCTTCTTCACCACCAAGGGCGTGGGCAAGGGCACCGGGCTGGGCCTGTCGATGGTCTATGGCTTCGCCCGCCAGTCGGGCGGCTCCGCCACCATCGACAGCCGGCCCGGCGCCGGCACGCGGGTCTGCGTCGATCTGCCGCTGACCGAGGCCCGGCCGGCCCCGGCCGCTCCCGCCCCGGTCGAACCGGTGGTGGAACGACGACCGCTGCGCATCCTGGTCGTGGAGGACAACACACTGGTCCTGATGGCAACGGTCGAGGGGCTGACCGAGGAGGGCTTCATCGTGGAGACTGCCGAGCATGGCGTCGCCGCGCTGGACCTGCTGGAAACCGACCAGGACTTCGATCTGGTGGTGTCGGACGTGGTGATGCCCCACGGCGTATCGGGCATCGACCTCGCACGGCGCATCCGCGAACGCTGGCCGGCCCTGCGGGTGCTGCTGGCCTCCGGCTACAGCCCGGAATCGCTGCTGAGCATGGGAGCCGATACCGCGTCGGTCCTGGCGAAGCCCTTCACCCCCGACCAGTTGGCCGCGCGGATCCGCGCCCTGGCCGGCCAGGGCAAGGGTCCGGACAAGACTGGAAGCGCATGAGCGGCTCCACCGGCAATCGGGGCCACGGCTTGCGACCGGCCGCCATCGAAGACAGCCGGCTTCCCGTTCAGGCCAGGGCGCTGATGAACATCGGTGTCCACAAGGCCATGCACCAGACCAGGCCAAGGCACAGGCCGCGCGTGAAATCGTCGAAGGTCGGCGACTCCAGGCGATGCATGCGCCACATCGCGTTCAGTTCGCCCGGCGTCGGCGGCTGGTTCCCGGCCTCCGGCTCGGCGGCTCGGTCGGTCCGGGGATCGCCCCGGTCACGGTATGCGGTTGCGCGCCGGTCTGGGTCGGGTGACGGCATGGCTGGGCCTCGCATCGAAAGCGGAATGCCCAGGAAACTTGTTCGCTCCGCCCCTTCCCGCCACCCTGTCTTCCGTCATCTGCGAAATTTTGTCGGCATACGAAAAAAGGCCGCCGCCCGCTGGACGGGCGACGGCCTTTTCCGTACATCACCGCCCGGTACGGCGGATGCCGGTCACTTGCCGGGACGGATCACCGGGGTCAGCTGATCGCCCCAGTTGCCGGTTTCATTGTGATAGCGGGCGGTGCGCATCAGCTCCACCGTCACGCCGGCCTCGACCGCCTTGACGACGGCATCGTTCAGGCGGTGCAGATTGTTGGCGACGATGCGGATGGCGCTTTCCTGCTCCGGCGTCAGCTCCGAACGGTCATCCGGCGGCGCGTCCTTGAATCCCGACATGCGTTGTTCCTTCCCCTGGATTTGGGACCGCCCCGGAACGGGACCGGCTGCGGTCCAGAACTTTGGTCATGATCCTGGCCGGCCCCGAAGGCCGGTGCCCATCATGTACCACATCTTGTGCGCCGCGACAAAGTTCCCGACGCGCCAAGCGCTTGCGACCATTGGCCTCTTGCAACCGCCGAACCGCCTTCCCCCAACGCCCGGCATCCCGTTCACCTCTCCCACGGGGCGGCCCAGAGGTTGGCCGCGCCGGCAAGATCGGCGGATTGAAACCTGAGCACGGCCGGATGTGGAGACCATTCACGCAATACGGGAGATTATCGGCGGTTTATTTCATCCATACGAAATAAATAATCGTTCAGGGTCGTACCTAATATTTTGCATATCTCGACTATTGACGTATATCGATTGCGATGCCCAGAATTCGACACAAACTGTTTTTCCAAACGGAGACTATCTTGAAGCACGTCGCTGCGAAGGCCCTGCTTGTTGCGTCCTCGCTGTTTCTGATGCATGGCGCCGCGCTCGCCGGAGACCAGGACTTCACCATCGTGAACAAGACCGGCTATCCGCTGAAGCACATCTACGTATCGGAGGCGAAGAGCGACAGCTGGGACGAAGACATCCTCGGCCGTGACGTGCTGAACGACGGCGAGTATTTCGAAGTGTCCTTCGGCAAGGGCGAAAAGACCTGCAAGTGGGACATGAAGGTCGCCTATGACGACGGTGAGACCGCCGTCTGGGAAGCCCTCGACCTCTGCAAGATCTCCAAGCTGACCCTGAAGTGGAACAAGAACACCGGCGTGACCTCCGCTCTCAAGGAGTGATGCCGGGCAGGTGAGCCCTTCCGCCTTGGCTTCCCGTCAGCGGAAATTGTCGGTGCTGCGGTTCATCAGGTGGATGAAGACGTCTTCCAGCGTCGGGTCCGTCGCGATGATCCGCAGGTCCGGCTGGCCGAGCCAGGGAGCCAGCGCCCGGTCCAATGCCGCGGCGTCGGTGCCGCTGACATGCAGGCGACTGCCGAAGACCGCGACCATCTCCACCCCCGGCCGGCCTTCCAGCGCGGCGGCGATGCGATGCAGGCCGCCGCCGCTGACCAGACGGGTGTGCAGGCCGGACTCGGCGATCACCCGGTCGATCGGGCCGTTCGCCATCAGCGTGCCGTAGGCGATGTAGGCGATGCGGTGGCAGCGCTCGGCCTCGTCCATGTAATGGGTGCTGACCAGCACGGTCAGCCCCTCCCCGGCCAGCCGGTGGATCTCGTCCCAGAATTCCCGCCGCGCCTTGGGATCGACGCCGGCCGTCGGCTCGTCGAGCAGCAGCAGCTTCGGCTCGTGCAGGATGCAGGCGGCCAGCGCCAGACGCTGTTTCCATCCGCCCGACAACTCCCCGGCCAACTGCGTGCGGCGGTTGGCAAGCCCAAGCCGCTCCAGCGCATCCGCCACCCGGCGGCGACGGTCGGGCAGGCCGTACATGCGGGCGACGAAGTCCAGATTCTCGGTGATGCTCAGATCGTCCCAGAAGCTGAATTTCTGGGTCATGTAGCCGACCTGCCGCTTGATCGCCGCGCTCTGCCGCCGGATGTCCAGGCCGAGGCAGGTTCCCTCCCCCGCATCCGGGGTCAGCAGCCCGCACAGCAGGCGGATGGTCGTGGTCTTGCCCGACCCGTTGGGACCGAGGAAGCCGTAGATCTCCCCAGCCTCGACCCGGATCGACACATCGTCGACCACGGTCTTGCTGCCGAAGCGCTTGACCAGCCCGCGCACGTCGATCGCCGGAGCGTCCGCGCCGGTCATCGCCCCGTCCCCGTCGCGATCCCTGGCCGCTGGCCCTCTTCCGGCCAGACATCGACCGGCAGGCCGGGGTTCAGCGGCTGGCCGGGCGCAGCCTCCACCCGGAAGACCAGCTTCTCACGGCTGCCGACGCTGTAGATCACCGGCGGCGTGTATTCCGCCTGGGAGGCGATGCGGGTGACCCGCGCCGACAGGCCCGGCGGACAGCCGTCGCAGCGCACCGCCAGCACCGTTCCCGGCACCAACCCGGCCATGGCGGTCTCCGCCACGAACAGGACCAGCTTCACCCGCTCCGGCGGCAGCAGCGAGACGACGGGGGAGCCGGCCGGCACCCATTCGCCGGGATTGTAGAGCGTGTCTTCGACCAGCCCCGCGACCGGAGCGGCGGGCGCCAGATCGGCCAGCCGGCGGTCCGCCTGGACCAGGGCCGCCTCCGCCTGGGCGACCGCTTCGTCGGCGGCCCGGCGCTGCTCCGGCCGGGCCGCCAGCGCAGCGACGTCCAATTGCGCCTCGGCCTCGGCCAGTTGGCCGCGGTCGCGATCATAGGCCGCCAGCGCCTGGTCGAGCTTGTCGGGAGAGCTGACCTTGCGGGCGACCAGTTCCCGCTGACGGGCCAGCTCGGCAGAGGAATAGCGCAGCGCCGCCACGGCACGCGCCTTCTGCGCCGCCAGCACCGCCACCTCCTGCGGCCGCCTGCCGGTGGCGAGGTCCGCCTGCTGCGCCCGTGCCTGGGCCAGCGCCGCGGCCAGACGGTCGCGCTCGGCGCGGGCGGTGGCGCGGTCGATGGCGAACAGCGGTGCCCCCGCCGCCACCTGCGCGCCACGGCCGACCGACAGGCTTTCCAAGGTGCCGGCGCTGGGCGCGGCGATCCGCAGATACTCCCCCTCGACATAGCCATGGGCGAGCGGCGGCGATCCATCGCCGCCGAAGGGCAGCCCCACGGCCAGGGCCAGCGCCGCCAGCCAGTCCGGAAAGCCGCTCATGGCACACTCTCCCCCGCATCGTCCCGCAGCAGCACCCGGCGGAGGTGATCGATGTGTGTTTCGACCAGGGCCGGCACGTCCAGCGGCGGCGATCCGTCGAGACCGTCGAAGGTGCCGCGCCAGACCGCGCTCATCAGCAGCGGCGCCACGATCAGCCGGACGCCATGGTCGATCTCGAGCGGGCGGAATTCCCCCTGCCCGATCCCCCGCCGAAGCAGGCCGGCCAGCACATCGAAGCCGCGGCGGATCACCTCGCGATGGTAGAAGGCGGCGAGCTCGGGAAAATTGCCGGCCTCCGCGATCACCAGCCGCGGAATGGTCGCCGCCCGCGTCGTGGCGATCAACTGCGCCACCATGCGCAACAGCCGCTCCAGGACCGGGAATGCGGGCCCCTTCCCCGCCGCGGCCAATGCCTCGGCCTGTTCCAGATCGGGCAGGATGGCGGTGCGGACCACCGCCTTGAACAGATCCTCCTTGCTGGGGAAATAGAGGTAAAGCGTGCCCTTGCCGATGCCGGCGCGGGCTGCGATCTCCTCCAGCCTTGCGGCGGCGAAGCCGCGTTCGGCGAAGATGTCGGTCGCAGCGGCAACGATTTCCTGCGGGCGGGCATCCTTACGACGGCGGCGCGGCTTGGTGGCCGGATCGGAAGCGGAATCGAAATCGGGCATTGGGCGGCCCTTTTACTGACTGACGGGTCGGTAACTAACATGAAACCCACCCCGCCTCCAACGGCGAAGACCATTGTGCAACGCAGCGGAACCTATGCAAAAAGTCTTGCCTTTCCGCGAGCAGTCACAGACACTTTCCACCGGCCGACAGCGTACGAACAGACACTGCGGCCACGCTCGACCCGTAAAAATGCCCGGGAAAATGCGGGCCCAATAAGGTTGCCGGACCAACGGCAGCCGTGATCTTGGAGGAACGGATCAAGGCGCCGAAGCCGGGAGCCGATCTGCCGTTGCGTCCGGGCCGAGCCGTCCGGACCAAGCGCCGGCCCGGGTCCACAGCCGAGCGAGGGGATCGATCATGCCGAGTGCCGCCCAATCCGCCTCATCCTCCAGCCTTGAGCTGCTGACGATCTACGAGGTCAGCAAGATCCTCGGATCATCGCTGGATCTGGAGCAGACCCTGCGCGAAGTGCTGCGGGCGCTGTCGTACCAGTTGCAGATGCATCGGGGCCGAGTCTATCTCCAGGGCGAGGACGCGGCGCTGCGGCTCGTCGCCGCGCATGGGCTGCCCAAGGGGTCGCCGGCACAGGAGATCGACTACAACCAGGGCGAAGGCATCAGCGGCCGAATCCTGAAGACCGGCATGCCGGCGGTGGTCCCAAATCTGGCCGAAGAGCCGCTGTTCAACAACCGCTCCGGCGGGCGCGACGATTTGGACGAGCAGGTGGCCTCGCTGGTCGGCGTGCCGATCAAGGCCGCTGGGAGCGTCATCGGCGTGCTGACCATCGACCGCATCTCCGACGAAGGGCCGAGCGGCCATTTCGGCGCCGATGTGCGCTTCCTGACCATGGTCGCCAACCTGATCGGCCAGACCGTGCGCCTGCACCGCACCGTGGCGGAAGAGCGCCGCTTCATGATGCGCGAAACCTTCCGTGTCCAGAAGGAGCTGCGGCCGGTGGTGGCGCCGGTCAACGACGTCGTCTGCACCAGCCCCAACATGGTCGACGTGCTGGCCCAGGTGCACCGGGTGGCGCCCTTCAAGTCGACCGTGCTGATCCGCGGCGAGAGCGGCACCGGCAAGGAACTGATCGCCCGCGCCATCCACAACCTGTCGCCGCGCAAGGACGCTCCCTTCATCCGGGTGAACTGCGCCGCCCTGCCGGAATCGCTGCTGGAATCGGAGCTGTTCGGTCACGAGAAGGGATCCTTCACCGGCGCGCAGAAGGACCACAAGGGGCGGTTCGAGCTGGCGTCCGGCGGCACGCTGTTCCTGGACGAGATCGGCGACATCTCCTCCAACTTCCAGGCCAAGCTGCTGCGCGTGCTGCAGGAACAGGAGTTCGAGCGGGTCGGCGGGTCGAAGACGATCAAGACCGACGTCCGCCTGATCTGCGCCACCAACCTGAACCTGGAGGAGGCGGTCGGTCACGGCAAGTTCCGCGCCGATCTGTATTTCCGCATCAACGTGGTGACCATCCATCTGCCGCCGCTGCGCGAGCGGCGCGGCGACATCGCGATGCTGGCCAAGCATTTCGTCGGCAAGTTCGGCCGCGACAACGGGCTGAACCTGGACATCGACCATGACGCGCTGGAGGTGCTGAACCGCTGCACCTGGCCCGGCAACGTGCGCGAGCTGGAGAACTGCATCGAGCGCGCCGCGACACAATGTCGCAACGGCACCATCCGCGTTCCCGACCTGTCCTGCAGCATGAATCTGTGCAACTCGTCGGTCCTGTTCCAATACCGCACGATGGGTGCGGCGGTCGGCGGGCTGGCCCCGTCGATGAGCGGCACCGCGACGACACCCTCCCCGACGCCGGGCAATCCATCCTTCGCCCGGCCGCAGCCGGCAGGATCGAACGGCGCCGCCATGCCGCCGGCGGTGCCCGCCCCTGCCAACGGGGCCCAATGGCCAGCCTGCGCGTCCGGCTGTTCCGCCGGGCCGACGCCGGGCTGCAGCGCGTCCAAGCCGCTGGCGCCGGACGCCATCGCCCCCTTGCCCGCACCACAGCCGACCGCGTCCGCTCCGCCAATTCCCTCCGCCCCTGCGCCGCAGCCGGCGCCGGCCGGCGCCGCAGCCGTCGACCTGCCCCTCGACGAGCCGGAGTCGGGCCCCTTGCGCGACCGTCTGGTCTGGGCGATGGAGCGTACCGGCTGGGTCCAGGCCAAGGCCGCCCGCCTGCTGGGCATGACCACCCGCCAGGTCAGCTACGCCCTGCGCAAGTACAATATCGAGATCAAGAGATTCTAGGAGGCAGCCGGCGCCCCTCTGCCAGCGACCACTCCCGTCGCACCACGCCCCGAATTCGTGTTACCCTTGCGGGCCTTCGGTTCGATGGCAGTTCCCCCGGTCGAACGGATCCCCGTCTTGCCCTCGCTTGAGAAGCCACTCGCCCTGATGTTCGTCGACATCGCGGACAGCACGATGTTGTACGAGCGCATCGGCAACGCCGCCGCCGCCGCGCAGACGCAGCAGGTGCTGGCGCATCTCCGGCATCTGGTGGAGGACAACCGCGGCGGCGTGATCAAGAGCCTGGGCGACGGCTTGCTGGCCGCCTTCCCGGTCTGCGACGACAGCGTCCGCGCCGCCTGCGCGATGATCGACACCCAGGACCGGCACGGGCTGCGGCTGCGCATCGGCATCCATTACGGCACGGTGATCGAGGGGGTGGTGGGCGACCTCTATGGCGACGCCTGCAACGTGGCGGCACGGGTGCAGCAGATCGCACGGGCCGGCGAGATCCTGGCGACCCAGGCGCTGGTTTCCGGCCTGTCGCCCGACCTGCGCAACCGGACCAAGCCGCTGAGCAACGTCGCGATGAAGGGCAAGGCTGCACCGATCCGTGTCCACCAGATCCGCACCGGCGACGACAGCGAAGACGCCGTCGAGAGCACCACGCTGGGCTTTTCGATGGCGACGGATGCCGGCGATGCCATGGTGACGCTGCATCTGTCCTACCGCGGACAGGAGATCGCGATGAGCCGGGCGCTTCCCCGCGTCACCATCGGGCGGGAGGACAACAGCGGCCTGCGCATCGCCTCGCGCCAGACCTCGCGCCAGCATGCGGTGATCGACTTCACCCGCGAGAGCTTCCTGCTGACCGACCATTCCACCAACGGCACCTTCATCCGCAGCGGCGGATCGCCGCCGGTGGTGCTGCGCCGCGATTCGACCAAGCTGGTCGGCAACGGCCTGATCGGCTTCGGGGCGGAGGCACAGGACGAAAGCCAGGACCATGTCGTCGCCTTCCGCGGCGAGCTGGCCTGACGGAATCCGGCCCCGGCGCTCTTGTCGACTCCCCGACAGCCGTCCCGACAATGCTCCCCGCCGCTCCCGCCATTGTCGCAATGACGACAGCGTCCGGGCGACCGACAATCCACAACAAGCCTTTGAAAAAACTGAATTCCTGAGACTGGCCCCGAACTTGCTTTTCCTCCTTTCGTCCAACGGTGTCGTCCGGCACGGCAGGGAAGGAGTGGATGATGAGCAACGTGGTTTCGCTCGACAGCATCTTCGGTCTGGGGCAGTTGGCCCCGCCCGAGACGATGCCGACCGCGCCCGAGGGGGCGTCCGGCTGTTCGTCGTCGTCCTGCGGATCGTCCGACGGTCCGGCCGACATGGATCCGGCGGTGTGGGAGAAGGTGAAGAACCACCCCTGCTATTCCGAAGAGGCCCACCATTACTTCGCCCGCATGCATGTCGCAGTCGCCCCGGCCTGCAACATCCAGTGCAACTACTGCAACCGGAAATACGATTGCTCGAACGAGAGCCGGCCGGGCGTGGTTTCCGAGAAGCTGACCCCCGACCAGGCGCTGAAGAAGATCCTCGCGGTCGCCCAGGAAATCCCGCAGCTGTCGGTCATCGGCATCGCCGGCCCGGGCGACAGCCTGGCCGCCGCGGGCAAGAACACCTTCGCCACCTTCGAGATGCTGCAGAAGAAGGCGCCGGACCTGAAGCTGTGCCTGTCCACCAACGGGCTGGCCCTGCCCGAGCAGGTGGACACCATCGCCCAGTACAACATCGACCACGTCACCATCACCATCAACATGGTCGATCCCGAGGTCGGGGCGCAGATCTATCCCTGGATCTTCTACAAGCACAAGCGCTGGACCGGGCTGGACGCCGCCAAGATCCTGCATGAACAGCAGATGCTGGGCCTGGAAATGCTGACCTCGCGCGGCATCCTGGTGAAGGTGAACTCCGTCATGATCCCCGGGGTCAACGACGAGCACCTGCTGGAGGTGAACAAGGCCGTCAAGTCGCGCGGCGCCTTCCTGCACAACATCATGCCGCTGATCTCCGACCCAGCCCACGGCACGTATTTCGGCCTGAATGGCCAGCGCGGCCCGACGGCGCAGGAGTTGAAGGTGGTGCAAGACGCCTGCGAGGGCGGGGCCAAGCTGATGCGCCATTGCCGCCAGTGCCGTGCCGACGCCGTCGGCCTGCTCGGCGAGGACCGCGGCGAGGAGTTCACCGCCGACAAGATCGAGGCGATGGGCATCGCCGAGTATGACGACGAGGCCCGCCGCACCTACCGCGAGCATGTCGAGGCCGAGCGTGCCGGCCGCAACGCCTCCAAGGCCGCGGCCCAGGCCGATGTCCGGGAAAGCATCGGCTTCACCGTCGATCCGATCCTGATCGCCGTCGCCACCAAGGGCGGCGAACGCATCAACGAGCATTTCGGCCACGCCAAGGAATTCCAGATCTACGAGGTCGGCCCGGCCGGCGCCAAATTCGTCGGCCATCGCCGCGTCGACCAGTATTGCGAGGGCGGTTCCGGCGACGTCGACACGCTGGACGGCGTGCTGGCGGCGATCAACGACTGCACCGCGGTGTTCGTCGCCAAGATCGGCGGCTGCCCGTCCAAGTCGCTGGCCGATGCCGGGATCGAGCCGGTCGACCGCTTCGCCTTCGACTACATCGAGGAATCGGCGCTGGCCTACTTCAAGGACTATGCCGAGCGCCTCGGCCAGGGCGTCGTCCAGTCGCGCGCCGGCCAGGATGCGGTGATCCGCACCGGCGCGCTGACCGCAAGGCGCGCCTGACCCTTCCCACCACCACCACAGCCATCCCCAACCGTCATTCCATCGAAGGAGAGAGCCATGGCCTACAAGATCAAGTCCGCCGAATGCACCGTCTGCGGCGCCTGCGAGGCGGAGTGCCCGAACATCGCCATCAGCCTGAAGAAGGGCACCTACGTCATCGACCCGGCCAAATGCACCGAGTGCCAGGGCCAGTTCGACAGCCCGCAATGCGCCGCCGTCTGCCCGGCCGACTGCTGCGTCCCGGCGTGATGACCCGATTTTCCCTCTCCCATCCAGGGGTGGGAGAGGGAAAGACCATGGAGCGCCGCCATGCTGGACGAGGTGGATGAGGACTGGCTCGCCCGCCGCTACTACGGCGGGGATCTTCCGCCCGAGGCGGAACGCTGCCTGCATCTGGCCGCGGCCAGCTATGCCGACGGCGAGGCGGCGCTCGCCCATCTCGCCCGCGCGGCCGAGACCGCACCCGGCCACCGGCTGGTCGATCTCGGCCATTACAAGTTCCACTTCTACAAGGCCAACCTGGACCAGGCGCTGGTCTATGGCGAGCGCATGATCGGCCACGCCATGGCCGCGCTGGGCATCAACCACGCCGATTGGCGCGCCGTGACCCCGGCCACCGCCGATTTCCGCGGGCTGGAGCCGCCACCCCGCCTGTTCCTGTTCGCCCTGGTCGCCATCGGCTATCTGCTGCTGCGCACCGGACGGCTGGATGCCGGGCGCGAGGCGCTGGGCAAGGTCTGCGAGTTGGACCCCGACGACCGTTTCGGCGCCGCCCGCCTGATCGCCGTCGCCGACCGGCACGAAAAGGACCTCGAACTCGAATCCGAGGAGGCCGGCGCATGAGCGACGACATCCTCGAAACGCTGGACTGGCGCGGCGAACCGGTCGATTGCGCCGCCTGCGCCCACCGCGACCGCCGCCTGGACCACGGCACCGTCCCGGCTGCCGGCGCCAAGCTGCCGGGCCGTTGCCTGCTGACCAAGGCTTGCGTCCACGACCGGTACGCCAAGCGGATCCAGCGCTTCTTCGAATGGAATCCCGACCTGTCGGCCGACCATCTCGACCATCCTTATTTCGAGGTGCGGGCCAACGCCGCGCGCTTCGCCCCGATCTTCCAGATCCCCCGGCTGATGAACGACCCGGACGAGACGGTGCGCTCGGTCCTGGCCCGCCGGCTGCCGCGCCGGTTGCTGTTGAAGCTGCGCGAGGATCCCGACCGCGAGGTGCGGATCGCCGTCGCCTCCCGGCTGGAGGATGCCGACCTTGCGCCGCTGATGCGCGACGCCGACTGTTCGGTCCGCCTGCGCGTCGTCCGCCGCATTCCCGACGGCATGCTGCCGGCGATGATGCATGACGAGGATCCGGAGGTGCGCGTCGAGGTCGCCCGCCGGCTCGCCATGGACTGGCTGCCCAGCCTGGCCTGGGACGACAGCCCGCGGGTCCGGCTGGTGGTGGCGCAGCGGCTGCCGCCGTCCAAGCTGCATGTGCTGGTGCCCGACCCCGACTGGATTGTCCGCCTCGCCGTCGCCGGGCGCATCGACACTGCGCAGCTCGGTCCGCTGGCCGACGACCCCGAGGAGGAGGTCCGCGCCATCGCCCGCCAGCGTGCCGCCGGCCTCGCCATCGCCAACGACCTTCCGCCCCTCTAGCGGCCACCCAAGAGACGGAGCGCCAGCGCCATGACCACCGAAACAGCCGCCCCTTACCGCCGCGAGCGGGCCCGCAGCGCCGAGGACGCCAACGAACTGGTCGGCCCTCCGGTGCTGGAGCAGGGCTTCAAGGTGCGGGCGCTGCGCGACGTGCGCAACGACGGCACCTATCCGGGCCGGCCGGTCGGCGATTTCCTGATCCGCGAGGGCGATGTCGGCTACGTCATCTCCGTCGGCACCTATCTACAGATGTATTACATCTACGCCGTCGATTTTTACGAAAAGCGGGTCGTCGTCGGCATGCGGGCGCGCGAGCTGGAGGTGGTTGACGCCCGTTGCAACGACCCGCAGTGAACATACCGCCTCATTCCCACCCCCCGGTCCCCACGCTGAAGGAGCCTCCGCGATGTCCGACGTCGAAACCGTCCAGAAGCCCGGTTTCATCCCGCCGCGGGAACCGCTGTACGACTGGGGCCTGCGGGTCACGGTGCAGGAGGACCTGTTCAACGACGGCAGCCATCCGCAGGTGCCGGACGGCGCGCTGCTGGCCCCCAAGGGCACACCCGGCACCATCGTCCGCGTCGGCCGCACAGAGGAGGGCAGCCTGCCGGTCTATCTGGTGGAGTTCCCCGGCGGCACCGTCGTCGGTTGCCTCGAGGAGGAGATCGCCCCGGCGGACGGATCGCGCCGCGGCGTGCCGGGGGTGATGGAATGACGGTCTATCTCGACAACAACGCCACCACCGCGCTGGCGCCCGAGGTGCGGGAGGCGATGCTGCCGCACCTGTTCGGCGAGTTCGCCAACCCGTCCAGCCCCCACTCCCCCGGCATGGCCGCCCGCCGCGCGGTGAGCGAGGCGAAGGCGCAGGTGGCGGCGCTGATCGGCGCCAGGCCCGCCGACATGGTGATGACCGGCAGCGCCACCGAGGCGACGCATGCGGCCATCCTGGGCGCGCTTCGCGTCATCGAGGAGACCGACCACCGCCGCGACCACATCGTGTCCACCGCGGTGGAGCATCCGGCGACGCTGGCCCTGTTCGACGACCTGCGCCAACGCGGCTGGCGAACCACCATCCTGCCGGTGAACCGCGACGGCGTGCCCTCGCTGGTCGATCTCGCCGCCGTGGTGACGGAGGCGACCGCGCTGGTCTCCATGATGTGGGCGAACAACGAAACCGGCGTGCTGATGCCGGTCGAGGGCGCGTCGGCCATCGCCCATGCCCATGGCGCGCTGTTCCACACCGACGCGGTGCAGGCCGCCGGCCGGGTGCGGGTCGATTGCGGCATCGCCGACTATCTGACGCTGTCCGCCCACAAGATGCACGGGCCGAAGGGGGTCGGCGCGCTCTATGTCCGCAAGGGCGCCCCCTTCCACGCGCTGATCCACGGGCACCAGGAACGCCGCCGCCGCGGCGGGACGGAGAATGTGCCGGGGATCGTCGGCTTCGGCGCCGCCGCCTCGCTGGCCGCCCTGTGGCTGGACGAGGGCGGCCTGACCGCCTTCCTGCGCGACCGGCTGGAACAGGGCATCCTCGCCCGCTGGCCCGGCGCGGCGGTCAACGGTGCCGGCGCGGCGCGGCTGCCCAACACCAGCAGCATCCGCTTCACCGACGGCCATGGCCGCCCGGTCGATGCCGAGGAGTTGCTGATGCGGCTCGACCGGGCCGGCATCGCGGTATCGATGGGCGCCGCCTGCTCCTCCGGCGGAAACGAGCCGAGCCATGTGCTGACCGCCATGGGGCTGAGCGGGGCGGAGGCGGCGGCGAGCCTGCGCTTCTCGCTCGGCCGATACACCACCGCCGCCGAGATCGACGCCGTGCTGTCGGAAATGCCGGCGCTGCATGCGCGGCTGGTGGCTGCTTGACATAAAAAACACAATCAGAACAACAGGCTGGAGTGTCGGTTATGAAGGTGATGATCCGCAAGGTGGCCGAGCAGTACACGATCTACGTCGCCAAGAAGGATCTGGAGGAACCCATCGTCGAGATGGAGAAGCCGGAGCTGTGGGGCGGCTGGGTCAAGGTCGCCAACGGCTGGACGCTCGACCTGCCGGAGTTGCCGGCGGACACCCGCCTGCCCATCACCGTCGAAGCCAAGAAACGCGGCACGGAGTGACACCGATGGCCCTATCGTCCGAACGCATCGACAGCATCGCCACGCTGGCCGGCCGGCTGTTCGCCAACGGCCTCAACCTCGACGGCGTGGTCCGCGGCGTCCGCGAGGCGAACCCGGATCTGAAGACCGTCACCGGCGCCATGGCCGCGGTGATGGCGGAAGACCCCTTCCGGGAAGGAGCGGGCTTCGACCTGCATCTGGTGGACGGCAACAACCATTGCTGGCTCATCACCGACAAGCCGGATCTGGCGACCGGCATCGTGATCGCCCAACGGGACGAGGACGAGTGAATGAGCAGCGCCGCCGCCGCGATCGAACCGGACGCCTTGTCGGACGCCCCATCGGATGATGACGCGCTCGACGACTACATCCCGCTGACCGACCCCGACATCTCGGGCGCGGAGGTCGAGATCCTGGGCCGCGTGCTGTCCTCGGGGGGCCTGAGCGACGGCCGGATGGTGCGGGCGTTCGAGAGCGCCTTCGCCGCCTATGTCGGACGCGCCCACGCGGTGGCGGTCTCCAGCGGCACTGCCGCCACGCTGCTGATGCTGAAGGGGTACGGCATCGGCGAGGGGGACGAGGTGCTGTGCAGCCCCTTCGGCTGGCACCAGGTGCAGCATGCGGTCGCGCTGGCCGGCGCCACCCCGGTGCTGGTCGACATCGATTACTGGCAGCACACGATCAGTCCGGAAAAGGCTGCCTCGCTGGTATCGGCGAAGACCAAGGCGATCCTGGCCGGCAACGTCAACGGCCACCCCGCCCATTGGGACGAGCTGCGCGCGCTGGCCGATGCCAAAGGGCTGATCCTGCTGGAGGATTCGAGCGAGGCGATCGGGTCGGTCTACAAGGGGCGGATGGTCGGAACCTTCGGCGACGCCGCGGTCTTCGACTTTTCCGAGCCGGGAGTGCTGCTGGCCGGCGAAGGCGGCATGATCGTCACCGACGACGGCGACCTCGCCCACCGGCTGCGCTACATGCGCCGGCGCGAGACCGAGCACCGCAACACCGTCGTCATCACCCGGACCCTGCCCTGGCAGGCCGGAATGAGCGACCTGAACGCCGCGCTCGCGCTGGTGCAGTTGAAGCGGCTGCCGGAGATCCTGACCCGCCGCAATCTGGTCATCGCCTATTACGACGCGGCGATGGCGAGTTTCGAGGGGATCAAGCCGCCCTACCGCGGTCCGGGAGCGGAGGTGGTCAACCCGATGGTCTATTGCGTCCATCTCGGCACCCGCTTCACCGCGTCGGGACGCCGGTCGATCATCGAGGATCTGGACACCCACGACGTCGACGCCAGCGACTACGGCCAGCCGCTGCACACCCAGCAATATTACATCGAGCGGCTGGGGAACCAGGGCGCCGGCCGCCATGCCTGCCCGGTCTGCACCAAGACGGCCGACCGCGTGCTGGCCCTGCCGCTGCATCGCAAGATCACCCGGGACCAGGTCGCCTTCATCGTCGAGACGCTGAAGGACTCCAGCGTCAACACCGGGGCCGGCGCCGCGATCTACCTTTGAAATCAGGGCTTTGAATCCAGAGCTTTGAATCCAGGGCTCCAAGGAAATCAGGGAAGGGCTTTTCCATGACCGACGCCACCATCGCAACCGATCCCGATTCCGTCACGGTCCCCGACGCCGCGGCGGCGCTGGCCGACATCGCGGCGGCGCTGGCCGCACAGCAGGTGGTGCCCTATCTCGGCCCGGGCGCCTTCTCGCTGCTGCCACCGGATCAATGCCCGATCCCGCGCAACTCGGCGGAGCTGGTGCAGCGGCTGAACGCCAAGGTCGCCGCACCGGGCCGCATCCGCAGCAACCTGACCGCGGTCGCCCAGTTCATCGAGACGCGCAAGCACCGCAAGACGCTGGAAATCATCCTCAACGAGATCTTCCGCCAGACGGTGCCGGCCACCGCCGTCCACAGCCTGCTTGCCGCGATCCCGGCCCCGCCGCTGCTGGTCGACGTCTGGTACGACAATGTGCTGGATACGCTGCTGAGCGCGGCCACCGACCGGACCTGGGGCCAGATCCAGGGCGTGTCCCATCCGCAATCGACCGGCGAGTGGGTGCGCTACTACGCTCCCGACGGGTCGGAGACGACGGCCGAGGCGGCGGTAGGCTGGCAGACGGTGCTCTACAAGCCGTCGGGCGCGGTGACGCCGGCCGGCAACTACCTGATCTCCGACAGCGACTATGTCGAGATCCTGACGGAGATCGACATCCAGACCCCGATCCCGGCCATCGTCCAGGATCGCCGCGCCGGCCGCCATTTCCTGTTCCTGGGCTGCCGCTTCGACCATGAGATCCAGCGCACCTTCGCCCGCCAGATCGCCAAGCGCTCCTCCGACAGCCATTGGGCGGTGATCCCCGGCGAGCTGTCGAAGAACGAAGCCCGCTTCCTGGAACTGCACGGCATCAGGCGCATCGACATGACATTGGACGAGGCGGCGGCGGCGCTGCAGGCGGCGGTGTGAGGCCACCGCCGCCGGCCACTACCTCCAAAGAAGTCGCATTCCGGCGCAACATGCTCCCCATCTGCCCCGTTATCCTGCGGAACGGATGGAGCGTGCCTGAATGGTGATGAACAGCGGCCGGGTGTCGGCAATGTTGGCCGTGGTCCTGCCGGCAATGGCCCTGCTGGCGGCGGTGCCGGAGGCGGGAGCACAGGAAGCGCTCCCGCCACCCGGCCCGCCGCCCGGCGATGCGCCCGCCGCCTCCGGCCCGGCGATCGGTTTCTGGATCGACAACGACCTGTTCGGCGGCGGCACCGACCGCTACTACTCGAACGGTTTCCAGTTCTATTACTTCTCCGGCGCGCGCCCGACCTACGGCAGCATCGACTGGCTGGCCGATCTGGTGCCGTGGATCGAGCCGGGCGGGATGCGCCGCTACGGCTTCGCCTTCGGCCAGAACATCTACACGCCGAGCAGCCTGTCGGCACGCAACCCCGATCCGACCGACCGGCCCTATGCCGGCTGGCTCTATGGCCGGGTGTCGGTGCTGAACGAGGCACCGACGGCGGTGGACCGCATCGACCTCGATCTCGGCATGGTCGGCCCATCCTCGCTGGCGGAGCAGACCCAGAAGGCGGTCCACAGGATCGTCGACGGTGCAACATACCCCGAGGGCTGGAACTACCAGCTTCGCGACGAGCCGGGCGTGGTGCTGAGCTACGAACATGTCTGGCGCAACGAGAAGCCGAACACGCTCGGGCTGCTGGAATGGGACGTCAGCCCCCATGTCGCCGGCAGCCTGGGCAATGTGCTGACCTTCGCCGGGGCAGGCGCCACCGTCCGGCTGGGCGGCAACATGCCGCCGCCGGTGGGCGCGCTGGTGAGCCGCCCGACCGCCAGCATCCCCTATCAGGACACGCCCTATTCGGAGCGGCCAGGGCGCTTCTCCTGGTACGTCTATGCCAGCGCAGAAGGCCGGGCGGTGGCGCGCAACATCTTCCTGGACGGCAATACCTTCCGCGAAAGCCGGTCGGTCGACAAGCATCCGCTGGTCGGCAGCATGCAGGCCGGCCTGACCCTGCGCTATGGGCGCTACGGCCTGACCTATGCCCAGACGCTGCAGACGCCGGAGTTCCGCGGGCAGAAGTCGCTGACCAATTATGGCTCGCTGCGGCTGTCGGCGCAGTTCTGAGGGCCGGCATCCCCCATCCGAATGTCCCGCACGCCAACATTCGCCCCTTTCACGGGGAGCCGGTTCGGGCTATGTCAGGGGAATGAACCAGTTCGCACGACTGGCGATCGAGGCCGGCCCGCTCGCCGCCTTCTTCGTCGCCAACTCACAGGCCGGCATCATGACCGGCACCGCGGTCTTCATGGTCGCCATCACCATCGCGGTCGCGGTGTCCTGGCGGCTGGAGCGGCGGATTCCGATCATGCCGGTGGTCGGCGCCGGTTTCGTGCTGCTGTTCGGCGGCCTGACGCTGTGGCTGCAGGACGACCTGTTCATCAAGATCAAGCCGACGCTGGTCAACCTGCTGTTCGCCGCCGTGCTGTTCGTCGCCCATGCGATGCGCCGCAACGTGATGAAGCGCCTGCTCGGCACGGTGCTGAACCTGTCGGACGAGGGATGGCGGACGCTCAGCATCCGCTGGGCCTGGTTCTTCCTGGTGCTGGCGGTGCTGAACGAGGCGGTGTGGCGGAACTTCCCCACCGACATATGGGTCAACTTCAAGGTGTTCGGCATCATGCCGCTGACCCTGCTGTTCAGCGCCTTCCAGGCGCCGCTGATCATGCGTCACCAAGTGCCGGAGGAACCGGCGGAAAGCGGCCCGGCCGCCTGACCGCCTCTTGTGCGGCGCGGAAGGGGCACTCACATTGGAGGGACGATCGCGACGTCGTCCGCTCCGACCGAATTGCAGAGGTATTGATCGATGGGCAGTTTCAGCATCTGGCACTGGTTGATCGTTCTGGTCATCGTGCTTCTCCTGTTCGGCGCCGGCAAGCTGCCCAACGTGATGGGCGACATCGCCAAGGGCGTGAAGGCCTTCAAGTCCGGCCTGAAGGACGAAGAGGACGAGAAGACCGCCGCGGCGACCACCGCCTCGCAGGTGCCACCCGCCGCGATCAATCCGGCCGCCGCCCAGCCGACCGCGTCCGCCGTGGCCCAGCCCCAGACTCATTCCGCCCAGCCGCCGGCTCCGCCGGCCGACCCCGCCAAGCCGCAGCAGGGCTGATCCGTCGAGGATGAACGCCCCCGGCGGGAAGTCCCTTCTTTCGTATCGCCCGACCGCCGGGCGCGACCGCTTGGCGGTTTGATGGGGCGGCAAAATACGATAAGGAGAAGGGGCTTTCCGCCGCCGGTCCGTGTCCCACGGCCCCGCCCGCCGGAAGGCCCCTTGTCGTTTCCAGCCGGCCCGCCGTGACGGGCAAGCGCAGGTCCCCCGTGACGCTCAAGCCCCCGCCCCGTCAGGCCCCCACCCTGACGACACCGACTTTCAAGGACGAGATGAAGGCCAACGGCAAACCTTCCGAGGCTCCCCCGCCGGAGAACGAGGACATCGCCAAGCTGCTTCGCGCCTTGAACGAGGACCTGCGGGCCGATCCGCAGGCTGACGACATCGAGGACGAGGAGGAGGAACCGGCCGGCCGCAGCCTGCCGGTGGGCAAGATCGCGCTGGCCCTGCTGGCTGCCGGCGGCATCGCCGTCGCCGTGGTCGCCCTCGGTTCGGGCAGCGACGCGCCGGAGACAACGGCCGACTCCTCGGCACCGATGGTGCCGGCCCCCGCCATCACCCGCGCGCCCTCCAATGCTTCGTCGAATGCGGTCCCGGCCAATGGCGCAGCACCGAATGGCGGCGCACCGGAGGCGATGATCGCCCGGCCGGCGGGCCAGGCCGCAGCGCCGCATTCGGCGCCTCCCTCCGCACCGCCGTCCGCCGCGCCGCCGCCGCCGGTCGCCGCCCTGCCGGCCAATCCGCCGCCGGTGCTGAAGGTGCCGGAACCGCCGTCGGTTCCGGCCACGGCACCCGCCGCAGCCCCGAAGCCGCGCGCCGCAGCCCCCGCTGAAACGCCCCCGCCGACGCCGCCGAAACCGGAAGCCGCCAAGCCTGAGCCGGCGCCCACCCAGCCTGCCCAGCCCGCCCAAAAGGATCCTGCAAAGGAAACCGCGGCAGGCGAATCGGCCGACACCGGCTCCCTCCAGGCGATGCTGGCACCGCCGAAGGAGGCCAAGCGCCCGCCAGCCGCAACTGCAACGCCGGCCGCACCCGCCACGCCCGCCACGCCGCCGGCAGCCAAGGCCCCGGCCACAGCAACTCCGCCGGCAGGGCGCTACACCGTCCAGGTCGGCACCTTCCAGATGACGGCCAACGCCGATTCGCTGGCGCATCGGCTGCAGGGCAGCGGGTTCCAGGCCTATACGGTGGACTGGACCGACGGGTCCAACCGGTCCTGGCGCGCGGTTCGCGTCGGCGGCTTCGCCGATCCGGCCGCGGCCAAGCGGGAGGCGGAGCAGTTGAAATCGAAGATGGGGCTCAACCCGGTCGTCGTGACCGCTCGCTGATCCGGCTAGGAACCGGGCGCGGCAGCGGTTCCACGCCTGCGGCATCGTGTCCTCCAACCGAAAGCCCGGCGGCGACATTTGGTCGCAGCCGGGCTTTTTCTTTGGGCTCCCACCCCCGTTCTTTGGTCGGGGGAGCCGGGTGCCCGGCTTGATCCTTCCTTCTCTTTGCTTGTACCATCGACAGTCAAGGACGCGAACGCATCGACACGGCCGCAATCATCGGCGCGAACGCAATTCAAGCGAGCCGGCACAAGACCGGCAACCGGAGGACGCCCAGCCATGAAGCCGACCATCCTGGTCGTCGACGACGAACCCAGCATCCTCCTGTCGCTCCAGGTCCTCATGCAGCGCGCCGGCTTCGACGTGCGCATCGCCCATGACGGGGACGAGGCGCTGAGTTCGGTCGCGGCCTTCACCCCCGACCTGATCCTGCTCGACGCCATGATGCCGAAGCGCGACGGCTTCGACGTCTGCCAGACGCTGCGGACCAATCCGGCATGGAAATCGCTGCCGATCATCATGCTGACCGCGCGCAGCCGCGACGTCGAACGGCAGAAGGGGCTGGCGCTGGGCGCGACCGACTACATCACCAAGCCCTTCTCCACCCGCGACCTGCTGGCCACCGTCCGCCGCCATCTGGGCATACCGGCGGCGGCCGGCACCGTGGAGTCCGGCCGATGACCATCCCGGCCCTGGAAAGCGTGCCAGCATCAGACGCCGACGGGAAGCCCGGAACCGCTCCCCGCCCCCGGCGCATGGTGCAGCCCGCCTTCCTCGCCGCCGGCCTCGGGCTGGTGGGGCTGTCGGCCGGGCTGGCGGCGGCAGTCCGCGGATCGGATGCGGCGGACCCGCTGCTGACCTATGCGGTTGTGATGGCGGCGGCCTGCGCCGCCACGGTCTGGGGGCTTTGGCTGACGGTCGACCGCCGCCTGCTGCGCGCCGCGGAGACGCTGAGCCGCGAAGCCGGGCTGATCGCCCATGGCAATGCGGAGGGGGCGGTCGGCGGCCGGGTGCCGCTGGCCCGCTACGGCGACCTCGTGCCGATGGCCAGCGCGGTCAACGACCTGTCGGACAAGCTGGCCCAGGTCCGCCGCGACATCGCCCGCACCGTCGCCGAATCGACCGCCAAGGCGGAAGAACAGAAGACGCGGCTGGCCGCGGTGCTGCGCGACCTGCACGAAGGCGTGCTTGTCTGCAACACCCGCCACCAGATCCTGCTCTACAACCAGACCGCGCTCGACATCCTGCACCTGACCGGGGATCTGGGGCTTGGCCGCTCGCTGCTGCATTTCGTGGTGGCGGAGCCGGTGATCCACACGCTGGAACGGCTGAGCCTGCGGGTGCGCGAGGGGCGGCATCTGTCCCACGAGCATGGCACCACCGCCCAGTTCGTCGGCGCCACCACCGACGGCCGCATCCTGCTCGAAGGCCGCATGAGCGCCATCCTGCAGGAGCCGGAAGCGGGACCGGACGAGCCGCCGGCCATCGCAGGACCGGTCATCACAGGTTATGTCCTGACCCTGTCCGACGCGACCAGCGAACTGGCGGCGCTCGGCCAGCGCGATGCCCTGCTGCGCGAGGCGACGGAAGGATTCCGCGCCCCCATCGCCAACCTACGGGCCGCAGTGGAAACGCTGTACGACACCCCCGACCTCGGCCCCGGCGAGCGCGCCGCCTTCGAAAGCGCCATGCTGGAATCCTGCGACAGCCTGTCCCAGCGGCTGGAACGGGTGACCGCCTCCTACCGCAACGTCGTCACCGGCAGCTGGCCGATGAGCGACATCCACTCCAACAACCTGATCACCCTGGTCGCCCACCGTGCCGGTGCCGACCAGCCGGCCGGACACCCGCTGACGGTGACGCTGACCGGCCTGCCACAATGGGTCCATGGCGACAGCCACAGCCTGGTGCTGCTGTTCGCCCAACTGATCGGGCGGGTGCATGGGCTGACCGGCGCCACCGCCTTCGACCTGGAGGCGGCCGGGCCGCAGGACGGCGACCGCTGGGTCTATCTCGACCTCGTGTGGGAAGGGGCGGCGGTGCCCAGCGCCACGCTGGACGGCTGGCTGGAACAGTCCCTGCCAGGCGGCCTCGGCGGCCTGAGCGCCGGGGACGTGCTGCAGCACCACCGCAGCACCGCCTGGAGCGAGCCACTGCCCATGGTGGACGGGAGGCCCCGCGCCCGGCTGCGGGTGCCGCTGCCGCCGGCGCAATCGCCACGCTCCGCCCATCCGCGCCCGCGTGCCGGCGCGCGCCCGGAATTCTTCGATTTCGGCCTGCTGCACCAGCCGCTGGCGACCAGCGAGCTGGGCCGCACGCCGCTCGACCGGCTGCATTACGTCGTGTTCGACACCGAGACCACCGGGCTCTCGCCGAGCAGCGGCGACGAGATCATCCAGATCGCCGCGGTGCGCGTCGTCGGTGGGCGCATCCTGACCGGCGAGACCTTCAACATGCTGGTCGATCCGAAACGGCCGATCCCGCCCGAATCGATTCCCTTCCACGGCATCGGCGACGCCATGGTGGCGGGAAAGCCGACCATCGACGCCGTGCTGCCGCAGTTCCGCAGCTTCGTCTCGGGTGCGGTGCTGGTGGCGCACAATGCGGCCTTCGACCTCAAATTCCTGAAGATGAAGGAACGGGCGGCCGGCGTTTCCTTCGATTGCCCGGTGCTGGACACCATGCTTCTGTCGCGCATGCTGCTGGGCAACGACGGCGACCACACGCTGGACGGCATCGCCGAACGGCTGGGCATCGCCGTGGTCGACCGCCATACCGCGCTGGGCGACAGCCTGGTCACGGCGGCAATCTTCCTGCGCATGATCGAGATGCTGCGCGAGCGCGACGTGCGGACGCTGGACGATGCCATCCGCGGCGCCAACATCCTGGTCGAGCTTGCCGCACGGGAACGTGCCTTTTGAGCGCGTCGCAACAGGCATCGCGGCCGGAGTCGCGGCCGGGCGCGGAAGCGTCGCCTGACGCCGGCCGGCGCCGCGACCGTCTCGTCGGGCTGTTCCTGCTCGCCGCGGTGCTGTTCAACCCGCCGCTGCTCGGCCTGTTCGGGGTGGAGGGCAGGCTGCTGGGGGTGCCGGCGTTCCATGCCTGGGTGTTCGGCGTCTGGGCGGCGGTGATCGCGCTGGCCGCGCTGGCCGGCCGGACGCGTTAGGAAGAGCGCGGATGGGCGGCGGCCTGGACGTCGGCTTGGGCAGCGGCATGGGCAGCGGCATGGGCTGGGCCACCGTCCTGATCGCCGCCCTGGCCTATCTGTCGGTCCTGTTCGCCATCGCCCATTGGGCCGACCGCCGCGCGGCGGCCGGGCGCAGCGTCATCGCGTCGCCCACCATCTTCGCCCTGTCGCTGGCGGTCTACTGCACCACCTGGACCTTCTACGGCTCGGTCGGGCGGGCGGCGACGCTGGGCATCGGCTTCCTGCCGGTCTATCTCGGCCCCACCCTGCTGATGCTGCTGGCGCCACTGGTGCTGCGCAAGATCCTGCGCATCGCCAAGACGCAGCGCATCACCTCGATCGCCGATTTCCTGGCCAGCCGCTACGGCCACAGCCCGCTGCTCGGCGGGCTGGTGGCGCTGACCGCCACCGTCGGCGTCACCCCCTACATCGCGCTGCAATTGAAGGCGGTCGCCGTCAGCTTCGACGCGCTGACCGGCGGCGGGCTGGGCACCGCCCCGCCCTTCCTCGATTCCGGCTTCCTCATCGCGGCGGCGATGGCCCTGTTCGCCATCGTCTTCGGCGCCCGCCAGATCGACGCGGCGGAGCACCATCCCGGCATGGTGGCGGCCATCGCGCTGGAATCGCTGGTGAAGCTGGTCGCCTTCCTGACGGTCGGGATGTTCGTGGTCTGGGGACTGCACGGCGGATTGGGAACGCTGTTCGACGCCGCTGCATCCCGCCCCGACATCGCCCGCCTGCTGGGCAGCGAGGCCGCGCTGGACGGAGCGGGAGGGGCATGGGTCACCACGACCATCCTGTCGGCGGCGGCGATGCTGTGCCTGCCGCGCCAGTTCCAGGTGATGGTGATCGAATCGGTGGACGAGCGGCATCTGGAGCGTGCCGTCTGGCTGTTCCCGCTCTATCTGCTGCTGATCAACCTGTTCGTGCTGCCGGTCGCCCTGTCGGGGCTGCTCACCTTCGGCGGAGGGGTCGACCCCGACCTGTTCGTCGTCGCCCTTCCCCTGCATGGCGGGGCGCAATGGCTGGCCCTGCTGGCCTTCCTCGGCGGCCTGTCGGCGGCGGCCGGGATGATCGTGGTCGAGTCGGTGGCGCTCTCCACCATGCTGTGCAACGACCTGGTAATGCCGGTGCTGCTGCGCACCCGGCCCAAGGCGCTGGCACGGTCCACCGATCTGGCGCCGCTGCTTCTGGCGGTCCGCCGCGCCGCCATCCTGGCGATCCTGCTGTTCGGCTACGGCTATTTCCGGCTGGCCGGCTCGGCCTATGCGCTGGTGTCGATCGGGCTGATCTCCTTCGCCGCGGTGGCGCAGTTCGCCCCGGCGCTGATCGGCGGGCTCTATTGGCGGGGCGCGACACGGCGCGGCGCCATCGGCGGGGTGTCCGCCGGCACGCTGGTCTGGGCCTATACGCTGCTGCTGCCCAGCTTCGCACGGTCGGGCTGGCTGCCCTCCTCCTTCATCGCCGACGGGCCATGGGGACTCGCGGCGCTGCGCCCCTATGCCCTGCTCGGCCTGGAGGGCTGGGACCCGCTGGCCCACGCCCTGTTCTGGAGCGCACTGGCCAACATCGGCACCTATGTCACCCTGTCGCTGTTCGACCGGCCCGACACGGTGGAGCGGGCACAGGCCGCCGCCTTCGTCGACGTCTTCGAGTCGTCCGGACCCGCCGGCATCCCGACAGCGCCGGACGACTGGCGCAGCGCGGCCAGCGTCGGGGATCTCACCCGCGCGGTCGCCCGTTTCCTCGGTCTTCAGCGCGCCGAACAGGCGTTCGCCGGTGCCGCCCCGGATGAGCCTGCGGGGCCCGAGCGGCTGCGGCTGGCCGAGCGGCTGCTGGCCGGCGCCATCGGCGGGGCGTCGGCGCGGGTGGCGCTCGCCTCCTCCGTCTCCGCCGGGGCGGTGGAGGCGGCGGAGCTGCTGCGCATGCTGGACGAAACCAGCGACGTGATCGCCCACAGCCGCCAGCTGGAACTGAAGACCGCGGAGCTGGAACGCGCCACCGACGCACTGCGCGCCGCCAACGAGCGGCTGACCGAGCTGGACCGGTTGAAGGACGATTTCCTGTCCACCGTGACGCACGAGCTGCGCACCCCGCTGACCTCGATCCGAGCGTTGAGCGAGATCCTGCACGACGATCCCGGTCTCGACTCCGGCCAGAGGCAGGAGTTCCTGGCCGTCATCATCAAGGAGAGCGAGCGGCTGACCCGCCTGATCAACGAGGTGCTGGACATGGCGAAGATCGAGGCCGGGCTGCTCGACTGGCGGATCGGCTCCATCGATCCCGCCCAGACGCTGACCCAGGCCGTCGCCGCGACGGAGGCGCTGTTCCTGGAACGCGGCATCGCCCTGTCGGTCGACATCCCCGGCCGCCTCCCACCGGTGCACGGCGACGAGGACCGGGTGATCCAGGTCGCCGTCAACCTGCTGTCCAACGCCGCCAAATTCACCCCCCCCGGCGGCAGGGTCAGGCTGCAGGCCCGGCCGGAGGACGGCCGGCTGCGGGTGACGGTGACCGACAGCGGCCCCGGCGTGGCGCCGAAGGACCGCAAGCTGGTGTTCGACCGCTTCCGCCAGGCCGGTGACAGGCTGAGCGGAAAGCCGGCCGGCACCGGGCTTGGGCTGGCCATCGCCAAGCGCATCGTCGAGCATCTGGGCGGCGGCATCGGGGTGGATGACGCCCCGTGGGGGCCGGATGCCGGTTCGGGCGGGAGCGGCACGGGCAAAAGCGATTCGAGCGGTGCCGCTTTCTGGTTCACGCTGCCGCTCGCCGGTTTCCCACCGGATGGACAGACTCCACGCGATTCCGCCGAATGATCACATACGGTTTCCGCACAAGCGGCCCATCGCGCTGCAATCCCGTGTTATCCTGCGCGCCGTCCGTGCGTGACATCGAATGGGAGCACCCGTTTTGCGATCCATCCCGACCTTGCTGCCACAGTGCCGCACAACCGATGGGGCGCCCGATGCCACGGTGCTTCCCGTCAGCGCGATCCACGCTTATGGTGGGGCGCCCGGCTCAGGTTGTTGCGGAAAGCCGGCGGGGATACCCGCCGGGCGGGCAGGTTGGCGGTAGGAAGGCGGGATGGGCAAGATACTGGTTGTCGACGACGAGCGGGACGTCGAAACGCTGATCATGCAGCGCTTCCGTCGCGCCGTCCGCGCCGGCGAGCTGGAGTTCCTGTTCGCCCATGACGGGCAGGAGGCGCTGGAGACCCTGCGCACCCAGCCCGACATAGACATGGTGCTGAGCGACATCAACATGCCCGGCATGGACGGTCTGACCCTCCTCGACCACCTGCCGCGGGTGAACGCCGATATCCGCGCGGTCATGGTTTCGGCCTATGGCGACCTGGGCAACGTGCGCGCGGCGATGAACCGCGGCGCCTTCGACTTCATCATCAAGCCCATCGACTTCTCCGACCTGGAAGCCACCATCCACAAGACGCTGGAGGCGAGCCGCGCCGTGCGACGGCTGCGCGACGCGCTGCAGGAAACCCGGACGGCGGAAGCGGCGTCGCGCGCCCAGGCCGCCCGCCTGCGCCGGGTGCTGGACGGCAGCCCGATCGGCGTGTCGATCATCACCGAGACCGGCGAGCTGCTGTATTGCAACCAGCGCTGCATCGAACTGTTCGGCGTGCCTTCGGAGGCGATGCATCAGCACTGCGCACCTGCGTTGTTCCGCCATGTCGGCGAACGGCTGCCGGAAATCGCCCCGTCCTCGGACGAGATCCATTACCTGCGCGAGGACGGGCGCACGGTGTGGATGGCAATGTCCGTCGACCGGACCAGCTACGAGAACCAGCCAGTCTTCATCGTCTGGCTCTACGACATCACCGAACGCAAGGAGCAGGCCGAGGCGCTGCGGACCGCCAAGGATTCGGCCGAACAGGCCCTGGCCGATCTGGAGCGCATGCAGTCCGACCTGATCCGGGCGGAGAAGATGGCGGTCATCGCCCAGCTGATCGCCGCGGTCGCGCATGAGATCAACACACCCGTCGGCATCGCCCTGACCGCCGCCACCCATTTGCAGACGGCGTCGGAGGCGATCATCATGACCTTCAAGGGCGGACAGCTGCGCAAGAGCGACTTCCAGGAGTATGTCGGCACCGCCAGCGAAGTGTCGACCCTGCTGGTCGCCAACATCGAACGCGCCGCCGCGCTGATCCAGAGCCTGAAGCTGGTGACGGAGGGCAAGGCCAGCTCTCCGCGCAGCCGATTCGACCTGCGCGACTACCTGTCCGACATCGTGCTGGCGGTGCAGGTGCAGCCGGCGGCCTCCGGCCATCGGCTGGCGCTGGATTGCCCGGACGGGCTCGCTCTGGACACCTATCCCGGCGCGCTGACCGAAGTGCTTCTCGCCCTGCTGACCAATGCCTTCGCCCACGCCTTCGAGGCGGAGCCGGTCGCAGCCGTCGTCGCCGCCGGCGTGAACGGGGATGAGGGCGAGATGCCGGGCGGTGGACGGGGGCGACCGGCCGGCCGGGTCACCGTGTCGGTCCGTATGCTGGGCGAAGAGCGGGTCGAGCTGCGCATCGCCGACAATGGCCGCGGCATTCCGGCGGACATCCAGCCGCGGCTGTTCCAACCCTTCACCACCACGCGGCGCGGTGCCGGCAGCATGGGGCTGGGCCTGTATGCCGTGTTCAACCTGGTGACCGGCAAGCTGGGTGGCGAGATCGACATCGACAGCTCGGTCGGGCGCGGGACCACGGTGATCCTGCGGCTGCCTCTGGACGCCCCCTGACCGCATCCCTCATCCGCCCGCCTGACCTGACCGACCGCCCACCCGACAGGACGATCCACAGGGACGATCATATGGACGACAAGACCGAGCTGTTCCGCGCCCTGCCGCCGCTGTCATCCTACTCTTCGCCGGGCGAGGCCCTGTCGGCGGCGGCCGACCGGGCGAGGCTCTACCATGACCAGCTGGTCGCCGCGATGCCGGGCCTGATCGTCCACCGCGACGGCATCATCCTCCATTGCAGCAACACACTGGCCCGCCTGCTGGGCTATGAGTCGGTGGAGCAGGTGCTGGCCTTGCCCGACATCATGGAGCTGGTGCCGGAGGACGCCCGGCTGGCGGAACGCAACGCCTATGCCCGCTGCCTGCAGGGGCCGATCCAGTCGCAGGCGCGCCGCATCAAGCGCCACCGCGCCGATACCAGCGTGCAATGGTTCGACCAGTTGCTGGAACCGGCGGATTGGGGCGGCGCACCCGCCGTGATGGAGATGCTGACCCAGATGCGTCCGCAGGCCGCCAACGCCGAGGTGCCGCACCAGGGGCAGTTGCTGCAGGCGGCGATCGACGCCATGCCGAACGGCGTGCTGATGCTGGACCGCGGCCTGCGGCTGGAAGGGGCCAATAGCGAATATTTCCGGCTGTGGGATTATCCACCCGGCATGTTCCCGCCCGGCACGCCGGTCGCCGAAACGCTCTACTACAACCACCAGCGCGGCGATTACGGCAACGTCCCCTGCGAGGAGACGGTAGCGGAACTGTGTACCCGTTTCCTGGTGAAGGGGGTCATCAATTCCGAACGCCAGGTTCCCTCCAACGGCCGCATCCTGGACATCCGCACCGCTCCGCGCGCCGACGGCGGCTATGTCATCACCCACCACGACATCACCGACCGCAAGCGCATCGAGGACGAACTGCGTCAAGCCAAGGAACGTGCCGAGGCGATCCTGAAGGAGCTGCGCGACACCCAGCAACAGCTGATCGTTCAGGAGAAGATGGCGTCGCTCGGCCAGCTGACCGCCGGAATTGCCCATGAGCTGAAGAACCCGCTGAACTTCGTCAACAACTTCGCCGAACTGTCGGGCGAATTGCTGGACGAGCTGTTGGGATTGCTGGGACCGCTCGACGACCATCTGGACGAGGCCACCCGCGCCGACGTCGACGAGCTGGTCGACAGCCTGCAAAGCAACCTGCGCAAGATCGCCGACCATGGCAGGCGCGCCGACAACATCGTCAAGAGCATGCTGGCCCATTCGCGCGGCGGCGGCGGCGAATGGCAGGCGACCGACCTCAATGCGCTGGTCGAAGAGGCGCTGGCCTTGTCCTATCATGCGGTGCGCGCCCAGGACCGCGCCTTCAACGCCACCCTGGAGCACCGATTCGACCCGAAGGTGGGCGAAGTCAAACTGGTTCCTCAGGACATGTCGCGCGTCCTGGTGAACCTGTTCACCAACAGCTTCTACGCCGTGCGCAAACGCCAGCTGGCCTCGGCCGACCTCGGCTATGAGCCGCGGCTTACAATCACAACCGAAGCGGGTTCTTCCGAAGTATCGATCAGAATTCACGACAATGGCGTCGGCATGCCGCCTGCGGTGGTGGAGAAACTATTTACGCCATTCTTCACGACGAAGCCCACCGGCGAGGGAACGGGCTTAGGCCTTTCGCTGAGCTATGACATCGTGGTACATCAACACAGGGGCCGATTCGACGTATCCAGCGTCGAAAACGAGCATGCCGAGTTCACGATTACGCTGCCACGTACGGTGACGGCAATGTCGCTAGGGGAGCGCCGCAAGACATGACCCTGGGAATCCTCGTCGTCGACGACGAACCGGATATCGAGGATCTCTTCCGCCAGCGTTTCCGCGCCGAGTTGCGCCGTGGTGAACTCGTGCTTCATTTCGCCGCGTCGGCGGAGAAAGCCCTTGAAAGCCTGAATACGGGACTGCAACCGGAAGCCGTCCTTGTTCTGAGCGATATCAATATGCCGGGCATGAGCGGCCTTGATCTCCTGCAATGCCTGCGTGCGAAAGTGCCCCATGTTCCGGTCATCATGGTCACCGCCTACGGTGACACCGAAAACCGCAGGCGCGCACTGGACATCGGTGCCGCCGAGTTGGTGACCAAGCCGGTCGATTTCGTCGCCCTGAAGAAACTCGTGCACAGCGTCATCGAGCAGAAAAGCGCCGCCTGACACGCGACGACGCTCTTCCTCCTCCCTCCGTCAGACACCGCAGACCGCAGCGATATCGCTCAGTTCCGGCCGCGCACCATGGGAACAGGACGGACAGTCGGGATCGACCGGCACTGCGATCTCGTTGAACTCGCCGCGCAGTCCGTCATAGAGCAGAAGACGGCCAGCCAGCGGTTCGCCCAGCCCCAACAGCAGCTTGATCGTCTCGGCCGCCATGATCGTACCGATCACGCCGGGCAGAACGCCCAGTACGCCAGCCTCGGCGCAGGATGGAGCATATTCGGCCGGCGGCGGTTCCGGGAACAGGCAGCGGTAGCACGGACGGACGCCCGGGGCGCCGCCGAACACCGACACCTGCCCTTCGAACCGGAAGATGGCGCCGTAGACGTTGGGCACGCCCAGCCGCAGGCAGGCGTCGTTGACCAGATAGCGCGTCGGCAGATTGTCGGACCCGTCGACCACCACGTCGTGACCGGCCAGAAGGTCGAGCACGTTGGCGGCCTCCAGCCGCGTGTCGTGGCTCACCACTTCGATGGTCGGGTTGAGGTCGAGCAGGGCGGCGCGCCCGCTCTCGACCTTGCGCTGCCCCAGCCTGCTTTCGGCATGCAGGATCTGGCGCTGGAGGTTGCTGCGCTCGACCCGGTCGTCGTCGATCAGGGTCAGATGCCCCACCCCGGCGGCGGCCAGATACAGCGCGATGGGCGAGCCGAGCCCGCCCGCGCCGATCAGGGCGACACGGCTGCGCAGCAGCCTGTGCTGACCGGCCTCCCCCACCTCGGGCATGGTCAGGTGGCGGCGGTAGCGCTCGCGCTGGGCGGCATCGAGTTGCGGCGGCACCTCCACCGGCAGGCCCGCGGCCTTCCAGGCGGAGAAGCCGCCGGCCACCGACCGCACGTCGCCATAGCCCAGCCGCAGCAGATCCTCGGCCGCGAACAGCGACCGGGTGCCGCCTGCGCACATCAGCAGCAGGGTGCGTGCCGGATCGGACGCCTTTTCCTCGATCCGCAATTCAAGGAAGCCGCGCGGCAAGCGCAGCGCCCCGGCGGGGATGCCGGTCGCCGTCTCCTCGTCCTCACGGACATCGACCAGCAGAGCACCGCCACGCTGCAGGGCGAGCGCGTCGGCGGCAGTGACTTCCGGAATGCGGGCGCGCAGGTCGGTAAGGCGACGGTCCTTCAGGCTCATCACGCGAACTCCTCAACCGCCCGCCAGGGCGACCATCAGGGTCAGGGTGGCGCCGGCCGGCAGCGCCGCCTCCAGTCCGCCCAGCCGCCGCACGTCGTCGCGGCCGAGATAGACGTTCACGAATCGGCGCAGGTCGCCTTCCGCGGTGAAGAGGCGGTCGCGGAACGCCTCCTGCCCGGCGGTCAGCGCCGACAGCGCCTCGCGCACCGTGGCACCGGGAACCGTCACCTGATCGCTCCCGCCCACGAAGCCGCGCAGCGGGGTCGGCACGCGGATGGTCACTTCTGCGTTGGTCACGTCTGCATCTCCTCTTCCGGCACGGGGTCCGCCGCGGCCGGCTCGGAGGCCAGCGCCGCTTCGGCCTCCGCCGCCAGCTGGCGGAACAGGTCGCGCACCTGCTTGGCCCGCATCAGGTCGATGCGCAGGTCGAGCAGATCCTTGAAGCCATATTCATACGCCCATACGTCGGCTGCCGCATCCATCCGGCAGGCGGTGCTGCCGAGATGGTCGGCGATCAGCTCCTCCACCGAGTTCGTCGGCTGACGGCTGGCATCGCCGAAATGCAGCTCCATCACGCGTTCGATCAGCGCCGCCTCTTCGGCGGTCGACTCGTAGAGGCCGCGCAGCCTCAACTCGTTCAGGACCGGCTTGGTCGTGCGCGCCAGGAAACGGCGGGGGATCAGCCACAGCCGCATCGCCCGTTCGATGGCCAGTTCGGTCATCAACTCGGAAAACTCGGCATCGGTCAGGTCGTTGCGGCGGCACCAGTCTGCCAGTGCCCCGGCCCCGCCGAGCCCGCGCATCGCACAGAAGCGTTGCGTCTCGGTCCGCACCGCCGCCTCGTCCACCGTGACCCCCATCACCTCCGCGAACTGGCGGATCAGCAGCCGGCCGAGCGCGGCGTTGTTGATCTCCGCGAAGTCCGGCCGGTGCAGGGCGGCGTGGGTGGCGATCTCGGACAGCGGCACGGTGTTTCCGCCATGACAGACCCGGCGGTCGCGCTCGTACAGCACATCGAAGTAATGGGACGCATTGAAGTCGAAGGGGGCCAGCCGCGGCGGCGTGATGAGGCTGGCGAGATGGCCCAGCAGAGCCTCCGCATCGAGGCGCTTCTGGTCGACCGAGCCGGATTCCAGGAACCGCTCCAGCCGCTCCGTCTCCTCCGCCGCCAGCCCGGCCTCGGCGAAAACGCGGTCGCGGGTGCGTTCGGTGAAGTAGAGTGCCTTGGCCGCAGCGAGCACGCGGTCGTGCAGCGCCATGTCCACCACCCTGGCGGCCAGCGCGGCAGCCATGCTGGCGCGCAGATTCACCAGTGGCTCGGACAGCGGGAAGTAGCCGTCCTCCGGGCCGGCATGGGCCAGCGCCACCTCGTCGTCGCCGGTCAGCCGACCATCGACATAGCCGCGCGCCACTTCGCCCACCGGCACCATGCCGAAGGGATGGCATTCGGCCGCCCGCAGCGCCCCCATGCTGGAGGCGCCGTAGACCGCCACCCCCTTGTGCAGGGCAAAGAGGATTTCCTTGTGCCACACCGACAGCGACTGGCCGAACACCCCGTCGATAAGGGCGATCACGTCGGGCCGATGGATGGTCATGGCGCTGATGATGTCGGCCTGCGCCGCCGGCGCCAGATAGACCGCGCCGGGCAGGATGGCGCGGGCATCCTCCACCGGCATGGTCGGACCCAGGAACACACAGATCTTCATGCGACCGACCCCATCTGGCCCGGATGCGCCTGCGGCGCGTGAGAGGCATGCGCCTGCAGCGCCTCGGTAAAGGCCAGCGGCCGGGCCCCCGGAGTGTAGAAGTCGAACTGGTACCCTTCCAGCCCCGGCACAAGCAGCCGCACCACCGGAATGCCGATTTCCGGAAGGGTCAGGTCGAAGACCAGCGCCTGCTCGATCCCGGCACGGCGCAGCACGGTCAGCAGGATCGTGATGTCGCCCTCGAAGCTCGGGGTGGCGTGGTTGACGTGGCGGCGGCCATCGACGGTGATCGGCGTCGCTTCCAGCGCCGCGATCTCCGCGTTGCCGTCGGCGTTCTGGTTGCGGATCAGGTCGCGGCGGAAGAAATCGTCGCGCGATCCGGCGATCAGCACCAGACGCGACTGCACCGCTTCGGTCAAGGCGCGGCACATGGCGACGGCCGGTTCCAGATGGCTGCCGTAACCGCGGTTCATGCCGGTCTTGCGTATCTCGCGGTCATAGACGATCGCCATGTAGCTGGGCACGCCCAGGTCGGTGGTCACGTCGAACAGCAGCGGACGGATGCCGGCCAACTCGAACCGGTGCAGCAGGTCGCGCACGGTGGGCGCGTCGACACTGTCCAGGTCGACCCGCGGCGTCGGCCAGCGCAGCTTGTCACCGGCATAGCGCCAGCAGGCGACGGAATCGCGCTCGATCACCTCGTAGAGGCCGGAGGCGACGGCTTCCAGGATGTGGTTGCCGCTGGCCAGCCCGTTGGTGCCCATGGCGTAGAAGCTGCGCGCGCCCGGCTTGGTGCCCGGCGGCATGCTGTGCAGCCCGACCGCGGTCCAGGGGGCGGCGACCGGACGGCCGCCCATCAGATCCCAGCCCCAGGTCCAGATTTCCGGACGATCGGGGCGGAAGGAGCCATGCTTGGTTCCGGCCAGCCGGTCCACCGGGATTCGCCCATCGGCAGGCAGGTCATTCCAGGCCGCCTCGATATGGGGCAGCCGCAGATGCTCGGCGTGATGGAACTCGATCGCCTCCATCGCGGCGGAGACGGTGGCCGCGGCCAGGCTGAAGCCTTTGCCGGCGCTGCCGGACAGGGTAGGGCTGTTGGGGCGGTGCCCAATGACCGTATGGATGCCCAGACGGTCGAGCCCGGTCACGTCGGCCAGCCGCGTGATGCCGCAACTGGCGAAATGGGGCGAGATGCGGGCCAGGGTTTCTTCCGGCGTTGCCGTGCGGTGCGTGCCGATGAAGAAGCGCTTGGCGGCGCGGTGGACGGTGTCGCCCAGGCGGATGCCGGGAAACTCCGGATAGACGGTGTCGGGAGATGCGCTGTCAGCCATGGGATGGGTCAGGACTCGCTGCTCCGGCCGGTTCGGGTGGGGTGGTCGCTATGCCGCAAGGCAGGGGACGGGGCCGGCTCTCTCGCGAAGGAGAAAAGACCGGCCCCTGCCCGATCACGCCTCGGCCGTGGGGTCGTCACTCGGCGCTGCCGGTGCAGGCGATGCGGATGCCGAAGCCGCGGGGGCGGCAGGAGTCGCCGACGCCGACTGGGCAGCGGCGGACGTCGCGGAGGCGGAGGTGGCCGACGCGGACATCCCCGAAGCAGACTGAGCCGCAGCAGAGAAGGCCGAGGCCGGAGCGGCAACCGCCGAGAAGGCGGGCGCCGGGACCGCCGAAGCAGACTGCGCCGCAGCAGAGAAGGCCGAGGCCGGAGCGGCAACTGCCGAGAAGGCCGGCGCCGGGACCGCCGAAGCAGACTGAGCCGCAGCAGAGAAGGCCGAGGCCGGGGCGGCAACTGCCGAGAAGGCCGGCGCCGGGACCGCCGAAGCAGACTGAGCCGCAGCAGAGAAGGCCGAGGCCGGAGCGGCAACCGCCGAGAAAGCCGGCGCAGGGACCGCGGAAGCCGACTGCGCCGCAGCCGAGAAGGCCGAGGCCGGAGCGGCAACCGCCGAGAAGGCCGGCGCCGGGACCGCCGAAGCAGACTGAGCCGCAGCAGAGAAGGCCGAGGCCGGAGCGGCAACCGCCGAGAAGGCCGGCGCCGGGACCGCCGAAGCAGACTGAGCCGCAGCAGAGAAAGCAGAAGCCGGAGCGGCAACCGCCGAGAAGGCGGGCGCCGGGACCGCCGAAGCAGACTGAGCCGCGGCCGAAGTGGCAGAGGCCGAGGTCGCCGAAGCGGATTGCGCCGATGCGGAGAAAGCAGAAGCCGGAGCGGCAACCGCCGAGAAGGCGGGCGCCGGGACCGCCGAAGCAGACTGAGCCGCAGCAGAGAAGGCCGAGGCCGGAGCGGCAACCGCCGAGAAGGCCGGCGCCGGGACCGCCGAAGCAGACTGAGCCGCGGCCGAAGTGGCAGAGGCCGAAGTGGCAGAGGCCGAGGTCGCCGAAGCGGATTGCGCCGATGCGGAGAAAGCAGAAGCCGGAGCGGCAACCGCCGAGAAGGCCGGCGCCGGGACCGCCGAAGCCGACTGCGCCGCGGCCGAAGTGGCAGACGCCGACTGCGCCGCTGCCGACTGGGCGGAAGCCGAGAAGCCCGGTGCCGGGAACGCAGAAGCAGATGCGGACGCCGAGAAGGCCGATGCCGACTGGGCGGAAGCGGAGGTGGCAGACGCAGACGTTGCGGAAGCGGAGGTGGCAGACGCGGACTGTGCCGAAGCGGAGGTCGCAGAGGCCGAGGTCGCGGAGGCCGAAGCGGCGGTGGCGATCGACTCGACAGCGAGGCCGCTGTCGAGCCCGCCTTCCTGACTGGTCAGGTGCTTGAAGGCGTCCGCGGCAGCGGCGCGAACATGCTCGGCGCTGACACCGCCGAACCCACCCTGAGCCAGCAGAGACTGCTTGCCCGGAATATCGAGTGCGTTCAATTGATTACGGAATTCGCCGTCGGTAGCAAGGCGCTTAATGAGGGCGAGTGCCTGTTCGTTGGCCATTTAAGGGCCCCTCCTGCAATCGGTCTGCCATTAGGATTGCTGCGAATGGGATGCAACGGCTAAACCAATAGCATACGCAATCCGTAAAATTTCTAGTGAAAACGCACAAGAAAGTACGATTGCCATCGAAATTTAATACTACGTCACGGCAACAAGATTATGGAAAATCCGGTGCATGGCCCGGTTGCCGTTGCCCGCATGGAGCCATGCACCGCCGTTGACAGGCGAACGTTATCGACTTCAGGCAGGGACTGCGTCAACCGACGCCTTGGCGCCCAAAACGGCACCGAAAGCAGGAGCACTGAAAGCAGGAGCGGCAAAGGCCGGGGCGGCAAAGGCCGGGGCGCTGAAACCAGCCGACGCGACGGCCGGCACGCTGATGGCCGCGGTAGCGGCGGGGCCACTGATCCCTGCGGTGTCGGCGGGGCCGCTGATCCCTGCGGTGTCGGCCGGGCCGCTGATGGCCGCGGTAGCAGCTGGGCCACTGATCCCTGCGGTGTCGGCGGGGCCACTGATCCCTGCGGTGTCGGCCGGGCCGCTGATCCCGGCCACAGTCATGGCCGAAATGCAGGTCGCGCCTTCGTCGACCCGAACCGCGGCAAGCGGGTACTGCATGGCCGGCGGCACGGCCTTACGGACGTCGTCGGCTGCGAGATCCGCAAATCCTTCGGTTGCCAGAAGGGCACGCTTACCTTGGGAACCCTCGCTGTTCAAACGTTTGCGGAATTCGCCGTCGGTGGCGAGACGCTTGATCAAGTCGAATGCAGTCGTCAGTGACATGACCACTCCCGTGTCTGAAGGGCCGAACCGTTCCGGCCGACAGGAGAAGGTTATCCGGCAACACCCACCCAACTCAATCGCAAACGCCCTTTATGAGGGATTTTTCTCATCGAAATACCATTCCCCGTACATAGACTCCCAATCAATGCGGCCGAAAAGGCGTCAGGCCTTGCCGCCAGCCGCTTTGAGACGCCGTGCACGCCACTCATCGCGCGTCTGATGCCAGACATCCGCTTCCGGCGGATTAACCGGTTCCGGCAGCAGAGTGGTGCCACGCATTTCCGCCCCCAGCTTGCGCGCAACAGCCTGCGAGGCGATGTTGCGGGGGTGGATGGTGTGGATGACCTCGGCCCAGCCGAGACGATCGAACACCCAGTCGATGGCGGCTGTCGCGCTTTCCACCGCATAGCCTCGGCCCCAGCAGTCGCGCATGACCGCCCAGCCGACTTCCGGCCCGGGCCAGCCTTCCGGCACCCAGGGACCGACGCGGCCGACCCAGCGTCCGGTTTCCCTCTCGATGACCGAGAACATGGCGAAGCCCTGGATCGACCAGGCGCCGGCCATGGACAGGAACCCACGCCAGGCGATCGGGCGCGATTGCAGGCCTCCGATGAATTCGGTGGCTTCCGGATCTGCCATCATCGCCGCCCAGGCGTCGAAGTCCTCCGCCCGGGTGGGCCGCAGAATTAACCGAGCCGTCTCCAAAACAGGTTCCTCCGTGGAGGCCATCATCGCCCTGCCCCAACCATCGCCAAGAAGCGCAACCATCAGCGCGAACACCCTCCCAACATACGGCCCGAATGACGCGTCCGGACAATCGCTTCACAACCGAAGGAACCAGGCGGAACCATCTTCGTCAACGGTCGCAAGAAATATCATTCACAAGCATCGGACCCGCGTCCAGCGCGAACTGTCGGCACTGCCGTTGCCCCATCCGCAACAACCGATTGCTCCAAATCCGGATTCACGCGTCCGGCCCCCTGGCCCGATCCGGAAAACCTGCCTAGGCATTCTGGGCTAGGGCAACCACGTTCCCGCATCCCCATATGATGGGTGATGCCCTGCCGCAACTTGCGGACGGGCGGGCAGAAAGAACAGAGACAAGAACGGAGCACGACGATGTTGCGGTTTCGGATGGCGATCCTGGCCCTGGCGGCTGTGAGCGGTGCGGCGATGGCGGGTTGGAGCGGCGGGGCCGCGGCCCAGTCCAAGCTGGATTCCTCGGGTCAGCCGGTTTGGGACGAAAGCCATAACCAGCGGCCGACTGCGGCCAGCGACCGCGCCCTGCCTGCCGGCGTGGTGACACTGCGCACGGCGACCTCGGCCCCCGGGATCCTCGGCGTCTATGCCCGCAACGGCCTGCCCTTCGACATCGTGCTGACGCGGGTCGACGCCACCCAATGCATGAACATAGCGCCGGAGGATTGCGGCCTGCTCGGCACCGACGTCCGCGTCGCCACCGGGGCGGAGGTGCTGGTACGCAGCCTGCGCCAGGCCGACATGACCCGGACCTACGGCGTCACCCCGGTCTACAGCTGGCGCCCGGCCGTCGCCGCCAAGTGAGCGATGCCGAATGACGGACGGGGCCGCCGGCCCGACGGCGCGGCGGCCCCGTCCTTCTCTTCCCTATTCCCTTGACTTCCCGTCGGCCGCGGGCTGAATGCCCAAAGACCAGACGGGTTGCCGGCGATGATGTCCTTGTCCAAGATTCTCCTTCTGGCGCTGGTGATCGGCGTCGTGTGGTTCGGTTGGCGCTGGGTCAACCGCATCCAGGCGGTCGGCCGCGCCCGCTCCGCCCCCCGCCGGCAGGATGGGCGCCGCGATGCCGCCGCCGGACCGGCCGCGCGCGACGCAAGGCCCCACCCCGCCGCCATGGAGGCGGAGGACATGGAGAAATGCCCGGAATGCGGCGCCTATGTCGCACCCCGCTCCGCCGTGTCCTGCGGCCGGCCTTCCTGCCCCTACGGCCGCTGACGTCCCGGCCGGCTCCCCTTTTCCCGGCCCGACGGCCCTGACCGCGCCGTTGCCGCGCCGTTGCCGCGCTGCGGCTTGATTTGACGGTTGCGCCCGCCTATCGTGCGGCGCGTTTCAACACTTCTCATTGTGGACCGTCCATGGCCTCCCAGATCGGGACTTCCGACGGCGGAAACTCCGCCGACCGCCGCGGCCTGTCGTTCCAGGCCCTGATCCTCAAGCTCCACCAGTTCTGGTCGGAGCAGGGTTGCGTCATCCTGCAGCCCTACGACATGGAGGTCGGCGCCGGCACCTTCCATCCGGCGACCACGCTGCGCGCGCTCGGTCCCGATCCCTGGAAGGCCGCCTATGTCCAGCCGTCGCGCCGGCCCAAGGACGGCCGTTATGGCGAGAACCCGAACCGGCTTCAGCATTATTACCAATATCAGGTGATCATGAAGCCGTCGCCGGCCAACCCGCAGGAACTGTATCTGGACAGCCTGCGTGCCATCGGCATCGATCCGGCGCTGCACGACATCCGCTTCGTCGAGGACGATTGGGAAAGCCCGACGCTGGGCGCCTGGGGCCTCGGCTGGGAGGTATGGTGCGACGGCATGGAGGTGACGCAATACACCTATTTCCAGCAGGTCGGCGGCATCGAGTGCGATCCGGTCGCGGTCGAGCTGACCTATGGGCTGGAGCGGCTGGCCATGTATGTGCAGGGCGTGGAGAATGTCTACGACCTGGACTTCAACGGCCAGGGCGTGAAGTACGGCGACGTCTTCAAGCGCGCCGAGATCGAATACTCGAAGCACAATTTCGAGTTCGCCAACACCGACATGCTGCTCCAGCATTTCAAGGATGCCGAGGCCGAGTGTCAGGCGCTGGTGGCGCAGAACCTTGCGCTGCCCGCCTATGACCAGTGCATCAAGGCGTCGCATCTGTTCAACCTGCTGGACGCCCGCGGCGTGATCAGCGTCGTCGAGCGCGCCGCCTATATCGGCCGCGTGCGCGCGCTGGCCAAGGCCTGCTGCGAAGCCTGGACGGGGGCGAAGTGAATCCCATGACCGAACTTCTGATCGAATTCTTCTCCGAAGAGATCCCCGCCCGCATGCAGGCGCGGGCTGCCGACGACCTGAAGCGCCTCGTCACCGACAAGCTGGCAGCCAACGGCCTGGCCTTCACCAGGGCCGAAGCGCACTCCACCCCGCGCCGTCTGGCCCTGGTGGTCGACGGGCTGGCCGAACGCACCGCCGACGTGCGCGAGGAGAAGAAGGGGCCGCGCCTCGGCTCGCCGGAGCAGGCGGTCGCCGGCTTCCTGAAGTCGGCCGGTCTCGACAGCCTCGACCAGTGCGAGCAGCGCGACACCGGTAAGGGCGTGTTCTATTTCGCGGTGACCGAGAAGAAGGGCCGCGAGACCGCCGACGTGCTGGTGGAGATCATCCCCGCCGCCATGGCCGAACTGCCCTGGCCGAAATCGATGCGCTGGGGCACCGGCACCGTGCGCTGGGTCCGTCCGCTGCACTCGATCATCGCCCTGTTCGGCGGGCGCGTGCTCGACGGCGGCTATGAGATCGGCGGCACCCATGGCCGCATCGCCTTCGGCAACGTCACCCGCGGCCATCGCTTCCTGGCGCCCGACGCCGTCACGGTGGAGAGCTTCGCCGACTACAAGGAAAAGCTGCGCGCCGCCAAGGTCGTGCTCGACCGCGAGGAGCGCAAGGCCAGGATCAAGACCGACGCCGAGGCGTTGGCCGCCGCGCAGGGCCTGACCCTGTCGCCCGACGACGCGCTGCTGGAGGAGGTCGCCGGCCTCGTCGAATGGCCGGTCGTTCTGATGGGCGGCATCGACGAGAGCTTCATGGACGTGCCGCCGGAGGTGCTCATCACCTCCATGCGCACGCATCAGAAATATTTCGCCGTGCTGGATGCGGCGGGCAGGATGGCTCCGCGCTTCATCGTGGTGGCCAACACCGAGACGGTGGACGGCGGCAAGGCCGTGGTCGCCGGCAACGAGCGCGTGCTGCGCGCCCGCCTGTCCGACGCCAAATTCTTCTGGGACCAGGACCGCAAGACCAAGCTGGAAGCCCGCGTCCCGGCGCTGGAGAAGATCACCTTCCATGCCAAGCTGGGCACGGTGGCCGAGAAGGTCACCCGCGTCCAGCTGCTGGCCGCCGGGATCGCCCGCGCCATCGGCGCCGACAGCGACGCCGCCAGCCGCGCCGCCCTGCTCTGCAAGGCCGATCTGGTGACCGAGGTGGTCGGCGAGTTCCCCGAGGTGCAGGGGATCATGGGTCGCTACTACGCGCTGGGCCAGGGCGAGAGCACCGATGTCGCCAACGCCATCGCCGACCATTACAAGCCGCTGGGACCGTCGGATACCTGCCCGACCGCACCGGTGTCGGTGGCGGTGGCGCTGGCCGACAAGATCGATACGCTGGTCGGCTTCTTCGCCATCGACGAGAAGCCCACGGGATCGAAGGATCCCTACGCGCTCCGCCGTGCCGCGCTGGGCGTGATCCGGCTGGTGCTGGAGAACGGGCTGCGGGTGAAGCTGGCGGAGGTGTTCGCCGCCGCGCACGGCGCCTACAAGGTGAGCGGCTTCGCCCCCGCCGGCAGTGTCGGCGGCGACCTGATGTCCTTCTTCGCCGACCGCCTCAAGGTGGTGCTGCGTGAGCAGGGCGTGCGCCACGATCTGGTGGATGCGGTGTTCGCGCTCGGCGGCGAGGACGATCTGGTGCGGCTGCTGGCGCGGGTGAAGGCGTTGCAGGCGTTCGTCGGCTCCGACGAGGGCGCCAATCTGCTGGCCGCCTACAAGCGCGCCTCCAACATCGTCCGCATCGAGGAGAAGAAGGACGGCGGCGCCTTCGACCAGCCGGTCGATGCCGACCGTCTGGTCCAGGACGAGGAAAAGGCGCTGTTCGCCGCGCTGAACGAGGCGTCCGCCACCGCCGAACCGCTGTTGGCCGCGGAGGATTTCGCGGGCACCATGGCGGCGCTGGCGAAGCTGCGCGGCCCGGTGGACGCCTTCTTCGACAAGGTGACGGTGAACGCCGAGGACAAGGAGCTGCGCGCCAACCGCCTGCGTCTGCTGACGCAGATCCGCAGGACGCTGAACGCGGTCGCCGAGTTCTCGAAGATCGAGGGGTGAGTTTGGGGGGCATCTGCCCCCTCAAGCCGACTGCCCCCTCCCCATCCCTCCCCCGCCTTAGGCGGTGGAGGGGGCGGGACGTTTGTCCGCGTTACTGAAATGCCGAAGCGGCGGCAGTCCCCTCTCCCGCAACGCGGGGGAGGGTTAGGGAGGGGGCACAGCGCAGCCCCCCGATCCCAACCCCCTCACAGCCCCGCCAAGGCCCGCCGGATCGCCATGCGGAAGGCGTCCATCGAGGCGATGTCGAGCAGGAACAGCGTATGTCCGCGGGCGTCGCCGGCGGCCAGCGCCATGTCGATGCGCACGAACAGCACCGGGTCGGTGGCCGAGCCGATGACCGCCTCCGGCGCACCGGAGCCATAGCCGGGAACCGCGCCCGACAACTCGCCACCGATCAGGTTCGATAGGCTGGCGAGGCAGCCGTTCAGGATGATGTTGCCGATCTCGGTCAGCGCATCCTGCTCCATCTCGCCCGGGGCCTCGGCATCGGGATCGACCGGTATCAGCCGGCCGACCAGGGCCAGCGTGCCGCGTTCGGGAAAGATCAGCATCGCTTCGCCGGTGAAGGGGCCGGTGAAGGCGCCACGCACGGCGCAGACGGGCGAACCGTCCTCCAGGTCGCCGCCGACCTCCCGGGTGATGCGGGCGCGGGTCGACACGGCGAAGGACGGCACCGACAGATGCACCTCCTCCCCCAGCATGGAGCTGAGGGCGGCCGCCGGCTCGCCCATGCCGATGTTGAACAGCTCGGCGATGGCATCGGCCTCGTCGGCGTCGAAACGCAGCGGATCCCCGGAAGCCGGAACCGATGGCGACTCGTCCATCGCCATCACTGCCCGGCCGCGGCGAGGAAGTCGCGTATCTTGTCCGACGTGATCGGCTTGGCGATGAAGCGGATGCCCAAAGCCTCCGCCTTGCGCCGCAGCGCATCCTGGACATTGGCAGTCAACAGCCCGATGGGCAGGCCGGTGAACCGCTCCTTCAGCCGTTCGGCGAGAACCAGCCCGTCCATGCCCGGCATGTTGTAGTCGACGATGGCGGCGACCGGTGGCGCCTCGCCGACGATTTCCAGAGCCTCCTCGCCGCTCGCCGCGGTGACGATGGTCCAGTCCGGCCGCAGAGAGGCGATGACGCTGGAGACCATGTTGCGCGCCAGTCTGCTGTCGTCCACGACGAGGATGCTGGTCATACGGTTACTTCCGTCTTAAAGATCAGGTTTATACCTGCGGGTTTCTTACCGCAAAGCGCCCCACGTCACAACAGAGGCCCGCAACATGTCCGGCATCTTCGATCGATGCAGCCCTCCGGCATGGTGATGTTCACCCACGACACGTCTCCACCGGTTCCGGTCCGCGCCGTGCTCGATACCAACATCCTGGTCGCCTACGCCCTGCTGGACACCGGCGCGGGACGCAGTCAGGGCGGACGCTACGGCGCGATCCGCCAGTGCGTCGAGCGGGTGCGCGGCGACCGCGGGCTGGTCGGCAGCGCCGAGACGCTGGCCGAGCTGTCCGAAGTGCTGATGCGCCCCACCTTCGACCGCTACGCCGCCACCGCCGACCGCCGCCGCTTCCTGGACACCGTCGCGGCGGAGACGCGTCTGGTCACCCCGGCCACGGTCGGGCGCCTGTGCCGCGATCCAGAGGACGACATGTTCCTGGCTGCCGCCATCGGCGGAGCCGTACCGTGGCTGGTGACGGTCGACCGCCAGCTCCTGTCGGTGCGCAAGGCAGGCGAAACCCGCGTGCTGCGGCCCGAACGCTTTCTGGACGCCGTGGGCTGACCCGACGCCCGCCAGGCCGATACTCTGCAAGGCGATATCAGTCAGAATCCCCTAGACAATCCGGCCGCCGTTCCTAGAATGAAAAGGGAACACATCGCAAACTGCGAGTGAACAGCAACACGCCGCAACGCCGGCTATGGCATTGGCTTTGGTGATGCGCAGGGGGCATCTGCAGCGATGAGCGTCCAACGGCTTCTGTTCGACGACCTGCCGGAAACGGAGCCGACGCGCAAGCCGCGCCGTCCGCGCGCCGCAGGCACTGCGGCCGTCATGGCGGCACAGGTCGCGGTCGACATGGTGCGTGGGGCTGCCCCCTTGCCGAAGCCCCTGGCTTCGGTGGCTGCCGCCACCCTGCCGCTCGCGCCGCCGGCGCCGCCCCCTCCCCCGCCCGCCTTCGATCCGGCGGCATTGTCGAATGCGGAGATGCGGGCGCTGGTGCAGGCCTTGCCGGACCAGCGCCTCGCCCATCTGCTGATCGAGGCCGCGCGGGAACTGAAGCACCGGGCCATGCCCGACCGCAGCGACCCGGATGGTGAATACGACGATATGCCGCAGCAGCCCAGTCCCGCCCTGCTGCGCGCCGCAAGACAGGTGGTCGGCGACCTGTCCGGCGATGAATTCTGACCCCGGTCCCACTGTCGGGGTGACTCCTTAGCCAATAAAGTTTCCGAGACAAAGCGCGCGGCTTTATGTCATGATCCTTCCCAGCCCGTGCTGTACCTGCCGCATCGCACAATAAAGCGGCCGCCAGACGCCACCGGGCCCGCCGAACCCATAAGCGACGTCTCCCGGAGGGGGCTTTGGACTGGATCTCTTGGTTGCAGGAATGGGGGAATGCCTTTTACCCGCTGGCCTTTGTCTGGGCCTTTTTTGAAGGTGAAACATTTGTAATCTTCGGCGGGATGGGCGCGAAGCTCGGGATCGTCAATCTCTATTGGCTGGTCGGTACCGTGTGGATCGGCAGCTTCATGGGCGATCAGCTGTGGTTCTGGCTCGGCCGCCGCTGGGGCTCCAAGGCGCTGGCCCGCTTCCCGTCGGCCGAGATTCATGCCAGCCGGGTGCTGCGCTGGCTTGAGAAATACGGCGTGGCCTTCATCCTGGTCTTCCGCTTCCTCTATGGCGTGCGGAACATCGCATCGGTCGCCATCGGCACCTCGCGCATGCCCTGGTCGCGCTTCCTGTTCTGGAACTTCATCGCCGCCGGCATCTGGGCCTGGAGCTTCGCCGGCGCCGGTTACATGTTCGGCGAAGCCGCGGCGGCCATGGGCGAGAACGGCCCGAAGATCCTGCTGCTGACCGGCCTCGCCATCGGCGGCCTGTGGCTTGCCATCAAGAGCATCCGCTGGGTCCGCCGCCGCGCGCTCGCCGCGACCAACGCCGCGGAATAGCCAGCCCCGCTTCCGGTACGCCGCTTCTTCCGACCGCGTAAACGGCACGGCAAACGAAAAGGCCCTCTCCAACCGGAGAGGGCCTTTTGCGTTCCGGGCTGCGGGGTCGGTTACAGCTCCGCGGCCATGTAGGTGGGCAGCCAGCCTTCGTTGGCGTCGCGCAGGCGCTTCAGCGACACGATGTCGCCGCCACGGCCCGACAGCGCGGTGCCACGGGTCTCGCCCAGCACGGCGACCGGCACGCCGGCCGCCTTGGCCTTCTCCTGCACCGTTGCGGCAACGTCCGGACGGACGGCCAGGACGTAACGGCCCTGGTCCTCGCCGAACAGCACGCGCGGGGATGCGCCGTCGAAGCCGGTCAGATAGGCGCCGACGCCGCCGGCCAGTGCCATTTCGGCGATGGTGACGACCAAGCCGCCGTCGGCCGCGTCATGGCTCGACACCACCAGACCCTCGCGGATCAGGCCGCGGACGAAGTCGCCGTTGCGGCGCTCGACCGCCAGATCGACCGGCGGGGGGGCGCCCTCCTCACGGCCGAGGATCTCGCGCAGGAACAGCGACTGGCCGAGATGGCCTTTCGTGTCGCCCACCGCCAGGATCACGTCGCCCTCGCTCTTGAAGGCGATGCCTACCGCGATCATCGCGTCCGGCATGATGCCGACGCCGCCGATGGCCGGGGTCGGCAGGATCGCCTCGCCGTTCGTCTCGTTGTAGAGCGAGACGTTGCCCGACACGACCGGGAAGTCCAGCGCCTTGCAGGCCTCGCCGATGCCTTGGACGGCGCCGACGAACTGGCCCATGATCCGCGGCTTCTCGGGGTTGCCGAAGTTCATGTTGTCGGTGATGGCGAGCGGCAGCGCGCCCACCGCCGACAGGTTGCGCCACGCCTCGGCCACGGCCTGCTTGCCGCCTTCGACCGGATCGGCCAGGCAGTAGCGCGGGGTGCAGTCGGTGGTGATGGCCACCGCCTTGGTCTGGCCCGGCACGCGGACGACCGCGGCGTCGGCCTGCCCCGACATGAAGCGGGTGTCGCCGCCGACGAGGCTGTCATACTGCTCCCAGATCCAGCGCTTGGAGGCGAGATCGGGGCAACCGAACAGCTTGGTCAGGGTATCGCCCAGCTCTTCGGAATAGCCGTCGAGCAAGCTGTCGGCGACGTCCTCCGCCTTCGGCGTCGGCTCCCACGGGCGATCGTATTCCGGCGCGGCGTTCGACACCGGGGCGATCGGCATGTCGCACCAGGTTTCGCCATACATCTTGATGACGAGGTTGCCGGTGTCGGTCAGGTGGCCGATGACGGCGAAGTCCAGCTCCCACTTGTCGAAGATGGCCTTCGCCACCTCCTCGCGGCCGGGCTTCAGGATGATCAGCATGCGCTCCTGACTTTCGGAGAGCATGATCTCATAAGGCGTCATCGCCTCTTCGCGCATCGGCAGGCTGTCGAGCGTCAGCTCGATGCCCAGCCCGCCCTTGCCGGCCATCTCGACCGACGAGGAGGTCAGGCCGGCGGCGCCCATGTCCTGGATGGCGACGATGGCGTCGGTCTCCATCAGTTCCAGGCAGGCTTCGATCAGCAGCTTCTCGGTGAAGGGGTCGCCGACCTGCACGGTCGGGCGCTTCTCCTCCGAATCCTCGGTGAACTCGGCCGAGGCCATGGTGGCGCCATGGATGCCGTCGCGGCCGGTCTTGGAGCCGACATAGACGACCGGGTTGCCGATGCCGGCGGCGGCCGAATAGAAGATCCGGTCGGTCTTGGCGACGCCCACGGTCATGGCGTTGACCAGGATGTTGCCGTTGTAGGCCGGGTGGAAGTTCGTCTCGCCGCCCACGGTCGGCACGCCGACGCAGTTGCCGTAGCCGCCGATGCCGGCGACCACGCCCGACACCAGATGGCGGGTCTTGGGATGGTCCGGCGAGCCGAAGCGCAGCGCGTTCATGTTGGCGATGGGACGCGCGCCCATGGTGAACACGTCGCGCAGGATGCCGCCGACGCCCGTCGCCGCGCCCTGGTAGGGCTCGATGTAGGACGGGTGGTTGTGGCTCTCCATCTTGAAGATGACGGCGTCGCCGTCTCCGATGTCGACCACGCCGGCATTCTCGCCGGGGCCGCAGATCACCTGCGGGCCGGTGGTCGGCAGCGTCTTCAGCCACAGCTTGGACGATTTGTAGGAGCAATGCTCCGACCACATGACCGAGATGATGCCCATCTCGGTGAAGGTCGGGGTGCGGCCCAGGATGGCGAGCGCGTTCTCGTATTCGGCCTCGGACAGGCCGAACTCGCGGGCCAGTTCCAGGGTGACGGGGCGCTCCTGCGCCCGGGTAGCATCCGCGCTCACGACAGGGCCTCCACCAGACCTTCGAACATCGGCTTGCCGTCGGTGTTGCCGTGCAGGGCCTCCACCGCGTCTTCGGGGTGCGGCATCAGGCCGAGCACGGTGCGCTTGGCGTTGAAGATGCCGGCGATGTCGGACACCGAGCCGTTCGGGTTGCCGCGCGGGTCGGCCCGCGCCTCGTCGCCGACATAGCGGAAGGCCACCTGGCCCTCGCCGTCCAGCCGCTTCACCGTCTCCGCGTCGGTCCAGTAGTTGCCGTCGCCATGGGCGACCGGAAAGCGGACGATCTGGCCCTTCGCGTATTTCTTCGTGAAGGGGCTGTCGGTGTTCTCCACCCGCAGATGCTGGACGCGGCAGACGAACTTCAGGGCGCCGTTGCGCATCAGCGCGCCGGGCAGCAGCCCGGCCTCGGTGATGATCTGGAAGCCGTTGCAGACGCCGAGAACCCGGACGCCCTGGTCGGCCCGCGCCTTCACCTCGCGCATGATCGGCGAATGCGCCGCCATGGCGCCGGAGCGCAGATAGTCGCCATAGGAGAAGCCGCCGGGCACGACGATCAGGTCGACCTTGGGCAGTTCGGTGTCGCGGTGCCAGACCAGATGCGGCTTGGTCCCGCTGACGGCCTCCAGCGCGGCGACGGCGTCGCGTTCGCGGTTGGAGCCGGGGAAAACGACGATGGCGGCCTTCATGGGGCGGTCAAAATCCGGCGTCGTGAGGGGGAGGAGTTCGCGCCGGACACTAAAGCCGCCGCCCCGGCAAAGCAAGAGTCGGCCAGGGGCGGCGGACTTGTCGGCAGCGCATTACAGGGAGCGCGTTACAGGGTGGGCGCGTCCTCTTCCGGGTAGGCGGTGATGTGGTGCAACGACAGGTCGGCGCCCTTGTACTCCTGCTCGGGGTCGAGGCGGATGCCGACGGTGACGCGCAGCAGGCCATACACCGCGAGCCCCGACGCGAGGCCGAAGGCAGCACCGCCCAGCGTGCCGACGGCCTGGCTCAGCAGCGACACGCCGCCCAGCCCGCCCAGCGCCTCCTGCCCGAAGACGCCGGCCAGCAGGCCGCCGGCCAGGCCGCACAGCCCGTGCAGCGGCCAGACGCCCAGCACGTCGTCGATCTTCCAGTCGATCTGGCACTTGTTGAAGGCCCAGACGAACAGCAGCCCGGCGACGCCGCCGGTGACCAGCGCGCCCAGCGGGTGCATGACGTCGGACCCGGCGCAGACCGCCACCAGACCGGCAAGCGCGCCGTTGTGGACGAAGCCGGGATCGGTGCGGCTGATCACCAGCGAGGTGACGATGCCGCCAACCATCGCCATCAGCGAGTTCAGCGCGACCAGACCGGACACGCCGTCCAGCGCCTGCGCGCTCATCACGTTGAAACCGAACCAGCCCACGCACAGGATCCAGGCGCCCAGAGCCAGGAAGGGGATGTTCGACGGCGGGATGGCGATCAGCGAGCCGTTGGCACGGTAGCGGCCGCGGCGGTTGCCGAGGTTCAGCACAGCACCCAGCGCCACCCAGCCACCGAAGGCATGGACCACGACCGATCCGGCGAAATCGTGGAAGGGCTGGCCGAAGCTCGCCGCCATCCAGCCCTGCAGGCCGAAGCGGGTGCCCCACACCGTGCCCTCCAGCAGCGGATAAAACAGCGCGATCAGCGCCAGCGTCGCCCCGGCCTGCGGCCAGAAGCGGGCGCGTTCGGCGATGCCGCCCGAGACGATGGCCGGCACCGCGGCGGCGAAGGTGGCCAGGAAGAAGAACTTCACCAGATCGTAGCCATAGGCGGCGAAACCGCCGCTTCCCTTGCCGACCAGCGTGTGGGCGTCGGCGAAGAAATCGACTCCGTAGGCGACGGCATAGCCGACGAGGAAATAGGCGATGGTCGACATGGCGAAGTCGGACAGGATCTTCACCAATGCGTTGACTTGGTTCTTCCGTCGGACCGTCCCGACCTCCAGCAGGGCGAAGCCGCAATGCATCGCCAGCACCATCACCGCGCCCATCAGCACGAACAGGACGTCGCCACCCGTCTTTGCCGCATCCATTTGCTCAAACCTTCAGCATTTCGCCTAAAAAAACGGCGAACTGCTATCAGATAAGGCAGATATGCGCAAGGGCGTAGCTGACGTTCGGTTAGGCAGCGTGGCGGAAATACAGCACAAAAAGCGGGCGAACCCGCTTTGGGTTGCCCGCTGTCTGCGCAAGAACGATGCCAGATGATGAAGAGGGAGGCGTTACAGCCCGGCGATGGTCATGCCGTCGATGCGCACGGTCGGCGCATCCATCCCGAAGCGCAGCTCCAGGTCGTCGGCGGCCTCCATGTTCAGGAACATGTCCTTGAGGTTGCCGGCGATGGTGATCTCGTTGACCGGATAGGAGATCTGCCCGTTTTCGATCCAGAAACCGCCGGCGCCGCGGCTGTAATCGCCGGTGACGCCGTTGACGCCCATGCCCATCAGATCGGTGACATAGAAGCCGTCCTTGATCTCCGCCAGCATGTCGGCGCGGCTGCGCTTGCCGGCAGCCATGTAGACGTTGGCCGGGGCCGGGCCGGGCGGGCCGGAGGTGCCGCGGGCGGCATGGCCGGTGGTCTGCAGGCCGAGCTGCCGGGCGGAGCGCAGGTCGAGCAGCCAGGTGGTCAGCACGCCGTCCTCGATCAGGGTGCGGCGCGACACTTCGACGCCCTCGGCATCGAAGGGGCGGGAGCGCAGGCCGCGCTTCACATGCGGATCGTCGACGATGGTGATGGAGGAGGCGAAGATCTGCTGCCCCATCCGGTCCTTGAGGAAGCTGGTGCCGCGGGCGATGCTGGGACCGCTGATGGCGCCGGTCAGGTGGCCGAGCAGGCCGCGCGACACCCGCGGGTCGAACAGCACCGGAACCTTGCAGCTCTTGACCCGGCGCGGGTTCAGGCGGCGCACCGCGCGCTCGCCGGCCTCGCGGCCGATCTCGGCGGGCGCGCGCAGGTCGGCACCATAGACCTTGCTGTCATAATCATAGTCGCGCTCCATCCCGGTGCCGGTCCCGACGATGACGGAGGCGGACAGCGACTGGCGCGAGACGCCATAGCTGCCGGCAAAGCCGTTGGATGCGGCGATGGCGATGGTCGAGCGGCTCCAGCTCGCGTCTGCCCCTTCGGAGTTGGTGACGCCCTCGACGGCCAGCGCGGCCTCCTCGGCGATGCGGGCGCGCTCGATCAGCGTTTCCGACGACGGCTCCTCAGCATCGCAGATGTCGAGGTCGGGCCAGCTGCGGGCCAGCTGCTCCGGGTCGGCGATGCCGGCGAAGCCGTCCTCCGGCACCACGCGGGCCATGGCAATGGCGCGCTCCACCAGTTCGCCCAGCGCCTTGGCGCTGCGGTCGGTGGAGGAGACGATGGCCTGCCGCTTGCCGATGAACACCCGAAGGCCGAGATCGCCCGACTCCGAGCGCTCCAGCTTCTCGGTCTTGCCCAGCCGCTGGGCGAGGGAGACGGACGCGCTGTCGAACAGCACGGCGTCGGCGGCATCCGCCCCGGCGGCGCGCGCCTTGGCGATCAGGTCGTCCAGCAGGTTCAGGACCCCGGACGAATCCGTCTTGTGCTGGTCGTTCGGCGAAACGGTCATCAGGCTCTCCGGTTGGTCTCCGTCCTTGTCTACCAAATGGGACGGCGACGCGGAACGGGGAAGAGGCGAAATGCCCCCTCCCCGCTCCGCGTCGCCGTCGATACCGTCCCCGGTTGCAGGGTCAGGCCAGTTCGCGCCGGCCGGCCGGGGCGTTCAGCGCCGGAACCTTGAGGGCGAAGGCACCGTCACCCAGCAGCGACTGCACGACCAGCAGCAGGGTCCAGAAGGCCGGGAACTCCCAACCGCCGCCCGGAGCGTTGAAGACCCAGCCGTTGCCGGCATGCTGGAGGGTCGCGCCGATCAGGATGGGCAGCAGGGCAAGCGCGATCCAGCGGGTGTAGACACCGGCGATCAGCAGAAGCCCGCCGCCGATCTCGCCCAGGATCACGAGATAGGCGAAGGCGCCGGGATACCCGATGCTCTCGAAATAGCCGACGGTGCCGGGAATGGTGAAGGTCAGCACCTTCAGGACCAGCCCGTGGGCCAGGAACAGCATGCCGAGCGCGACACGCAGAAGGAAGGCGGCATACAGGGCGGTGCGGATGTCGATCATGGCCAGGGTCTCCTCAAATTCATGTCGGCCGGTCCAAGCTGGGTGGGGGCCGCGTTTCGTCTGAAGAGGAGATTAGCCGGTTCCGCGGGCGGGATAATCCGCGGAGTTCGCGATGATTTGTTGTTGCCAGAAGGACAATTCAGCGGAGCGGTGCCCTCCCCCGACCCGGGAGAGGGCGATTCGGTCCCTCACCCCCGCTTCCAGGTGGTGCCCTGCGGCCCGTCCTCCAGCACGATGCCCTTGTCGGCCAGCTCCTTGCGGATGCGGTCGGCCTCGGCGAAGTTCTTCGCTGCGCGGGCGGCCTTGCGACCGGCGATCAGCTGCTCGACGTCCGCGTCGCTCAACCCCTCGGCACCGCCGCTCGGCGCCCAGCGGAACCATGCCTCGGGATCCTGCTGCAACAGGCCGAGCTGCCCGCCGGCCGCCAGCAGGGCCCCCTTGGCGGCGGCCTTCTCGGCGTCGCTCTTCGCCTTGTTCACCGCGGTCGCCAACTCGTGCAGGTGGGCGATGGCGAGCGGGCTGTTCAGATCGTCCTCCAGCGCGGCCAGCACGTCGAACGGCACCTCGGCGGCGGCCGGAGCCGGATCGCCACGCAGCGCCTGGTACCAGCGGTCGAGCGCGCCCTTGGCCTGGCGGATGCCCTCGCGGGTGAAGTCCAGCGGCTGGCGGTAATGCGCGCCCAGCAGGGTCAGGCGGATCGCCTCGCCGGGGAACTCGTCGAGCAGGTCGTGCACGGTGAAGAAGTTGCCGAGCGACTTCGACATCTTCTCGCCTTCGACCGTCACGAAGCCGTTGTGGACCCAATAACGGGCCAGCCGGTCGGTGCCGTTGGCGCAGCAGCTCTGCGCGATCTCGTTCTCATGGTGCGGGAAGATCAGGTCCAGCCCGCCGCCATGGATGTCGAAGGTGGCGCCGAGATGCTCCTTCGCCATGGCCGAGCATTCGATGTGCCAGCCCGGGCGGCCGCGGCCCCACGGGCTGTCCCAGCCGGGCTGGTCGGGGCTGCTCGGCTTCCACAGCACGAAGTCGGAGGCGTCGCGCTTGTAGGGTGCCACCTCCACCCGCGCGCCGGCAATCATGTCGTCCAGCGAGCGGCGGGACAGCTGGCCGTAGCTCGGCATCGACGGCACCGAGAACAGCGCATGCCCTTCGGCGGCATAGGCGTTGCCACGCTCGATCAGCGTCGCGATCAGCGCGATCATCTGGCCGATATGCTGGGTCGCCCGCGGCTCGATGGTCGGGCGCCGGGCGTTCAGCGCGTCCATGTCGGCATGGAACAGGTCGGTGGTGCGGGCGGTCAGCGCGTCGATCGGCTCGCCGCTGTCGCGCGCGCGGTCGATGATCTTGTCGTCCACATCCGTGATGTTGCGGACATAGGTCACCGCCGGATAGAGCCGCGACAGCAGCCGGAACAGCAGGTCGAACACCACCACCGGCCGGGCATTGCCGATATGGGCGGTGTCGTAGACCGTCGGACCGCAGACATACATGCCGACATGGTCCGGGCGAAGCGGCTCGAAGCGCTCCTTGCGGCGGGTCAGCGTGTTGTAGAGGTCCAACGGCACGATCCGAACTCCTGAAAAAATAGGTTACGCCGTCTCTCCGCCGAGCCGGCGAAGCGCCCGCGCGCGCCCGATCAGGGGTAGCAGGTTCTTCAACTCCGGTCCATGGTCGCGCCCGGTCAGCGCCCGGCGCAGAGGGAGGAACAGGTCCTTGCCCTTGCGGCCGGTCGCCGCCTTCACCGCATTGGTCCAGGCACCCCAAGTGGCGGTATCCCACGGCTCGGCCGGCAGGAGATCCGCCGCCTGCGCCAGGAACGCGGGATCCTCGGCCAACGGCGCCACCGGCGCATGGGTCACCGCCCACCAGTCGCCGGCGTCGGCCAGCCGCGACAGGTTCGGCCGCACCGCCTCCCAGAAGACGGGGTCGACCCCGGCCAGCCCCAGCGCCTCCAGCCGACCGGCAACCGCGTCGAACGGGGTCAGGTGCAGGATGCGGGCGTTCAGCCGGCCCAGTTCCTCCGGATCGAATTTCGGCGTGCCGCGGGCGATCTTGGACAGGTCGAACTCGGCCACCAGCTCGTCCAGGGTCAGCCGCGCCTCGATCGGGTCGGAGGTGCCGAGCTTGGCCAGCAGGCTGTTGACCGCCATCCGCTCGATGCCGTCCTCGTCGCGCAGGCTGGCGACCGACAGGCTGCCCAGCCGCTTCGACAGCCCCTGCCCGCCGGCATCGGTCAGCAGCGGCAGATGGGCGAAGGACGGCACCGCGGCGCCGATTGCCTGGAAAATCTGGATCTGCACCGCGGTGTTGGCGACATGGTCCTCGCCGCGGATGATGTGGGTGATGGCGAAGTCGGCGTCGTCGACCACACTGGTCAGGGTGTAGAGCGGCCGGCCATCCTCGCGGATCAGCACCGGGTCGCTCAGCGCCGTGCCCTCGAAATGCACCGGTCCGCGGACGAGGTCGGTCCACTCCACCGGAGTCGGAGTCAGCATGAAGCGCCAATGGGGCTTGCGTCCCTCGGCTTCCAGCCGGGCACGGTCGGCATCGGTCAGGCGCAGCGCCGCACGGTCGTAGAGCGGCGGGCGGCCCTGCGACACAAGGCTGGCGCGCTTGAGGTTCAGTTCCTCCGGCGTCTCGTAGCAGGGATAGAGCCGGCCTGCGGCCTTCAGCGCGGCGGCGGCCTCGTCATAGCGCGGATAGCGGTCGCTTTCGCGGGCAAAACGATCCCAGCTCAGGCCGAGCCAGGTCAGGTCCGCCGCGATGGCGTCGGCGAATTCCTGGGTCGAACGCTCCTCGTCGGTGTCGTCCAGCCGGAACATGAAGCTACCGCCCGTCTTGCGCGCGAACAGCCAGTTGACCAGGGCCAGTCGCACATTGCCGACATGGATGCGGCCGGTCGGGCTGGGGGCGAAACGGACGGCTGTGGGCATGGCGGTGCTGGTCATGGCGGGACTCGCTTGAAACGGACTGGCCCGGACGGAAGGGCGCGCAGTCCTAGCATGCCGGACCGCCGGCCGGAAGTGTCGCAGCCTGCCGTCAGGCCGGCGTTCAGGCCGGTCCGGGCCGGTCGCCGAGGGCCTTGCCCAGGGCACGCACCTGCCGGTTCAGCGTATCGATCTGCTCGCAGTCCATGCCGGACCGTTCGACCAGCGTTTCCCCCAAACAGCGGCTCTCGCCGAGCAGGCTGCGCCCGGCATCGGTCAGCCAGACCTGGACCTGCCGCTCGTCGAGCCGGCTGCGCCGCCTTTCCACCAGTCCGGCCTGCTCCAACCGCTTCACCGGCGGGGTCACCGTGCTCGATTCCAACGCCAGACGGTCGGCGATCGCGCCGACCGTCGCCCCATCCGCCTCTCCCAATACGTTGAGGATCAGATACTGCGGATAGGTGATGCCCATCGCATCCAGCATCGGCTTGTAGGTGCGGGTTATCGCCATGCTGGTCATATAGAGGGCGAAACAGAGCTGGTCATCCAGCGGGATGGGTGTCGGGCGGGACATGATGCCTCTTTTCGGGGGCTGCCCGATCTTCATACCACGCGAAACGATATCGCGATAAAAAATTGTGTGGACAAGCGGGGCTGGACAGCGTAACCATTTCCTTATCGCGATATTGAATATCGCAAAATCATTCTCCGGCGCATCACCGATGCCCGGCCCACCCGCGACAGACACCAAAAGCAAGGAAGATCGACATGACGAACCGGACCGACGACACCGTTGCTGCCACCGGCACCTCCCGGCGGGGCCTGCTCGCCGCAGGGCTTGGCCTGACCGCGGCCGCCGCCGTGGCACAAACCGCCCAGGCCGCGCAAGGCGAGCCGGCGGCGGCCGGCAAGGGCCGCAAGAGCGGCGGCAATGGCAGCGGCACCGTCACCACCAAGGACGGCACGCAGATCTTCTACAAGGACTGGGGCACCGGCCAGCCCATCGTCTTCCATCACGGCTGGCCGCTGTCGTCCGACGACTGGGATGCCCAGATGCTGTATTTCCTGGGCAAGGGGTTCCGGGTCATCGCCCATGACCGGCGTGGCCATGGCCGCTCGACCCAGACCGATACCGGGAACGAGATGGACACCTATGCCGCCGACGTCGCCGCTCTGGCAGCCCATCTGGACCTGAGGAACGCCATCCATATCGGCCATTCGACCGGCGGCGGCGAGGTCGCGCGCTATGTCGCCCGGCATGGCGGCAACGGCCGCGTCGCCAAGGCGGTGCTGATCGGCGCGGTGCCGCCGATCATGCTGAAGACGCCGGCCAATCCCGGCGGCCTGCCGCTGGAGGTGTTCGACGGCTTCCGCGCCGCGCTCGTCGCCAACCGCGCCCAGTTCTTCCGGGACATCCCCGCCGGCCCCTTCTATGGCTTCAACCGCGACGGCGCCAAGGTCTCGCAGGGGGTGATCGACAATTGGTGGCGCCAGGGCATGATGGGCGGCGCCAAGGCCCATTACGACTGCATCAAGGCCTTCTCGGAAACCGACTTCACCGAGGATCTGAAGAAGATCGACGTTCCGGTGCTGGTGATGCATGGCGATGACGATCAGATCGTTCCCATCGCCGATTCCGCCCTGCTGGCCGTGAAGCTGCTGAAGCACGGCACGCTGAAGGTGTACAAGGGGCTGCCGCACGGCATGGCGACCACCCATGCCGAAACCATCAACGCCGACCTGCTGACCTTCATCAAGGGCTGATGCGGCCGCAAGGATGGGATCGCCCGCGCGGCGGGAGAGGCGCAAACCTCCCCCGTCGCGCGGGCGGTTTTGCCGCAGCCGCAAGCATGGTAGGCGGGAACGGCCGCCTGCGTTAGCTTGGCGGCAAATCCATCCTTCGGAGACATCCCATGGCGGAAAAGAGCTTGCGGATCGGTGTCGTGCTGTCGGGCTGCGGCGTGTATGACGGCACGGAAATCCATGAGGCGGTCTGCACCCTGCTGGCCATCGCCAGGGCGGGCGCGGAGGCAGTGTGCTACGCTCCTGACATCCCGCAGGCCCATGTCGTCGACCACCTGACCGGCCAGGAGACCGGTGAGAACCGCAACGTGCTGGTCGAATCGGCCCGTATTGCCCGCGGCAGGATCACCGCGCTCAGCGAATTCTCGGCCGGCGACGTCGATGCGCTGATCTTCCCCGGCGGCTTCGGTGCGGCGAAAAATCTCAGCGATTTCGCCTTCAAGGGGGCCGATTGCTCGGTCAACCCGCAGGTGGTCGCCGCGGTCGCGGCCATGCGTGCCGCCGGCAAGCCGATCGGCGCGCTGTGCATCGCCCCCGCGATCCTCGCCAAGATCCTGGGTCAACAGGGGGTGGAACTGACGGTCGGCAACGATCCCGGCACCATCGCCGCGCTGGAGACGATGGGCGCGGTCCACCGCGCGACCACCCATGGCGAGATCGTGGTGGATCCGGAGCTGAAGATCGTCACCTCGCCCTGCTACATGCTGGACGCCGACCTGGCCCAGATCGCCGAGGGCGCCGAGAATACGGTCAAGGCTCTGGTCGAACTGACGCGCTGAACGCGTCGCACGGCTCAAGACGAGCGGATGACGAAGGGGGTGGCGATGCCTCCTTCGTCACAACCAATGTCACATCGCTGCGAAACAATTCATTAACCGACGTCCCCACACCCTTGCCATCAGTTTCATTTCCAAGGCGAGGGCTGGCGATGACCTGCATAGTGGGGTTGGTGGATGGCGATCGGGTGTGGATGGGCGGCGACAGCGCCGGGGTGAACGGGCTGGACATCACCGTCCGCGCCGACACCAAGGTGTTCCGCAATGGCGATTGCCTGATCGGCTTCACCAGTTCCTTCCGCATGGGCCAGCTGCTGCATTACCGGCTGGAGGTTCCGTCGCGCGACGGCGGCACCGACCTGTTCCGCTACATGGTGGTCGATTTCGTCGACGCCGTGCGCAACTGCCTGAAGGACGGCGGTTACGCCCACCGCTCCAACGATGTCGAGACCGGCGGCACCTTCATGGTCGGGCTGGAGGGGCGCCTGTTTACCGTACAGTCCGACTATCAGGTCGGCGAGGCGGTACGCGGCTTCCATGCCATCGGCTGCGGGTCGGACTATGCGCTGGGTTCGCTCGCCTCCACCGCCGGCCAGCCGCCGGAAGAGCGGGTGTTGAAGGCCTTGGAATGCGCCGAGCTGTTCAATGGCGGCGTCCGGGCTCCCTTCACCATCCAGTCGAGCCTGCGCCGGCCTCAACTCGCACTGACCGAAGCGGCGTAAGTCCTCCCGACCAAAGTAGAACGCAAAGGCCAAGGCTCCGCTCTGGTCATCCAAAGCATCGTGGCGTATGAACCGATGTCCTGCTGCAATGCGGGACAAGAGAATAACCACGAATAAATTGGGTGTTAGAGATGACGGACCAAGCGGTCACCGCCGATGCTTATTTCGGTGAAGACGAGAACCCGGCCGGGTTGTTGAGAAACTGGGGAAATTCCCCCTGGCTCGTCTTCCCTGCCCTGCTGCTGATTCTGATCATGCCGTTGGCGATCATCTTCCATCCGACCTGGGTGGTGCTGCCGGCGGTGCTGTGGAGCTTCGGGATGATTGCCACCATCATCAAGCTGACGCGCGGCTGAAGCCCGGCATATCCGCCGTCCGGTCCGGTCGGTCAGCGGGGAGGAGGGGGCGCTCCCTCCTCCCCGCACGTCCCGATCAGGCCCCCGATCACGCGAGGTCGACGGGGCCGCAGGCAACCGGGAAGCGCCGCTCACGCACGCCCGGCCGGTGGGAAAAGAGCGGCCCCGGCGGCGCCCGCCGGCGTGCCGGTTCCGCGTCCAGCACCATCCGCCAGACGAGGCCGATCGTTTCCGCCGAATGTCCGCGGGCGGCGAGATCGGCAGGCGACAAAGCCCCGTCGAACAGCCCGGCCAGCAGGTCGTCCAGTGCATCCGCCGGCGGCAATCCGGCAGGCGTGGCGGCTTTCAGCCGACGGTCCAGCACCCGTTCCGGCACCACCCGCCCGGCCGGCCCACGCGATCCCGCCGGCTGGTGGGCGTTGCGCCAGCGCGCCAAGTCCAACACCATGCTCTTCGGCACATCGGCCAATACCGCATAGCCACAGCCCGACTCGTCGCCGGCGAGGCCGAGTACGCGGTCGGTGCGGTCGGCGGTCGCCAGCAACAGGGCACCCATCCGCTCGGCGAGCGCAGCCAGGGTCGCGGCGCGCAGACGGGTATGCAGCCGGTCCGCGGCATCGGCGGTGTCCCGGCCGGCGAAGGCGGGGGCGAGCAGCGAGTCGGCAGCCTTCAGCACCGGTCCCAACGCGACATTGTCCAGGCGGCAGCCCAGCAGTTCGACGATCTCCGCCGCATCGCCCAGCGCGTCGGCCAGCGCCGCGGTCCCGCCGCCCGGCAGGGGAGCGCGGACCGCCAGCACCCGGTCAGCCCCCAGCGCATCGACCGCAAGGGCCGCGACCAGCGCCGAGTCCAGCCCGCCGGTCAGCCCGACCACCACCCCCGGTGCATGGCCCTTGGACACCGCATCGTGCAGGCCAAGCATCAGGGCGCCGTAGAGCGCTTCCGCCCCTTCGACCGGAGCAATCATTTCGGCTTCGGAACTATCCCAGGACTCATTGCCGGATTCGTCCGTGTCGCGGGTCCACCGGGTCAGCAGCAGATGTTCCGCGAACAACGGAGCCTGGGCCACGAGCCGGCCGCCGGCCGCCAGCGCGAAACTGCCGCCGTCGAACACCTGCTCATCCTGTCCGCCCACTGAATTCACCGCGACAAGCGGCAGCCCGACCTCAACCACCCGCGCCACCGCGGCCTGCACCCGCTCGTCCATCCGGCCGGGGGCGAAGGGGCTGGCGAGCATGGCGACCAGAAGTTCCGCACCGCTCTCGGCCAACGTCTCCGCCACGTCGGCGATTGCAAGGTCACTGCCGATCAGCAGGCCGACACGCACACCCCGAACATTGATCGGCCCTGGCATCGGACCGGGATCGAAACGATCCTGGCCGGTGCTGCCGACCGTGTCGAAGGTCATTTCGGATTGGAAACGAATGGCGACGATCCTGCCATCATCCAGCAGCAATGCCGCATTGTGGTGTTTGGCGCCATCGCGCCAGGGCGCGCCGATCAGCAGGGCCGGACCACCGTCCGCCGTTTCCGCAGCCAGCGCGCCCACCGTCGCCTCCACAGCGTCGAGAAAAGCGGGGACATGCAGCAAATCGAGCAGCGGCGCGCCGGACAGGGCGCCGGCGGGACAGACGACGACATCGGCACCGCGGGCCGCGGCCTCATCCCGGGCGGCACGGATACGGACGGCATTCGCAGCGAGGCTCCCGACGCTGGGGTTGGCCTGGGCCAGCGCGATGGAAAGGCTGTCGGTCATGGTGGCGGGTTCCCTCTTCCGGGCCGTTTCCAGGCAGGGTAGCAGGGGCTCCGGTCCGGTGAAAGCCGCCGGTCGTCGCAGATCATCACGAGAACGGAACAAGTGCCTGCCGACCGGAACGGAAAGTGATGGAGCCGCAGATACTTAGTAAGGTAAGGAAGTTATATCGAAAAGCGAAAGAATATCCGAAATTAACAAATGGTAAAGGTTGCGAGGACCATGCTTCCCTTGTGCAAGAACAACGCGATGCGGGGGCATCAATGTACTACGCGGAGCTCAGCGGCCCGAACGGCAAACCGTCGGTGCTGTCCACGGCTGTGCAGAACGGCGCGTCAAAGACGGCCGGCACGGCAAAGGACGGGCTGACCAAATCGGACGCGAAGACGGCGGACGGCGGCAAAACGGACAAAAGCAGCCAGTCGCCGGCCTACACCATCAGCCAATCGATGGAATCGCTGCTGGACAGCCTGACCGGCAAGGGCGGCGGCTCGGACGCTTCCCAGGCGGCCGGCGGCGGCTCGGCGGCCAGTGGCAACAGCGGCGTCGACCGCGCCCGGCAGGCGCAATCGCTGATGCAGTCGGCACTGGACCATGCCAACGACCTCTCGGGCGTGTTCGGCAAGGCCGTCGACACGCTGAAGCAGGGGCTGGGCGACACGCTGAGCGCGCTGGGCGTTCCGCAGAACCGCATCGACGACGCCGTGAAGGGCTTCGGCGACAATGTGAAATCCAAGCTGGGGAACATGAACCTCAGCGACCTGACCGTCGACATGCAGGCCTCGCAGTCGCAATGGTCCATCGAATCCCACGGGATCGAGCTCGAGATCCAGGACGGCGACCGCAGTGTCCGCATCTCCTTCGCCAAGTCGACGCTGGATTTCCGCCGTGACGACCAGCGGCTGCAGGCTTCGCTCGGCAAGGGCGGCAGCGAGATGGCGCTGAGCGCCACGGGCATGACCACCACCGCCACCGGGAAGTCCACCGGCATGATCGTCCGCTCCGATGGGTTCAGCGACGACGAGATCAAGGACATCCTGGGCAAGCTGAACGACATGGCGTCCAAGGGCGGCGGCAGCAGCGGGATGAAGGGCCTGGCCGTGCTGAAGCCGACCACCGGCAAGGACGGCGTGACCCACCTGTCGCTCGACCTGTCCGCCCCGGTGGAAGGGTTGACGTCCGGCAAGTCCGCCGCCACCACGGCCGCGGCTTCGTCCGGTACCGCCGCCAAGTCGCAGAGCGTGGACCTCACCGCCTGAACCGCGGCGCCCGCAGGTCAGTTGTCACAGCACCGGTCGGGCACCATGCCGGACCGGTGCTTGCCCCGGCCGGATGGCTTCTTTACAAGCGGATCGGAGGCGGAGCGGACGGTTTCGCCTCTCCTGCCACCGGAACCATCCCCGGACCGAATGCCATGACCGACCGCGACACGCTGCTGGCCCTGAACCAGGCCTTCTACCGGGCCTTCACCAACCGCGACGTCGCCGCGATGGAAGCCCTGTGGGCGGAAACCCTGCCCATCTCCTGCATCCATCCCGGTTGGACCGCCCTGTTCGGGCGTGAAGCGGTGCTGACGAGTTGGCGCGACGTGCTGGGCTCTCCCAACGGCGTCACCGTCCAGGCCCGCAACGAGCGCGTCACCCTGCACAACGACACCGCCCTTGTGGTGTGCGAGGAGATGCTGGGCAGCGCCGTCCTGGCCGCCACCAACCTCTTCGCCCGCGAGAATGGCGGCTGGCGCCTTGCCCACCATCAGGCCGGCCCCATCGCCCATCAGCGGGCCGACGTCGAAATTCCGGCAAAGCCGCCGCGCCGCCTGCATTGATGCCGCGGCCGGGCGTCCGACTTCCCCCCGCGTCTCCTCACGGCAAGCTCGCCACCTCCGGCCGGACCTCCAGACCGCGGGCCAACCGGCGGGCCAGATCGATCGCCACCCGGTCCGCCGCGACCTGATCGGGATCGCTGTTGGTCAGCGCCACCACGCCCCAGCGATGCGCCCGCGAAAAGGCGATGTAGGCGTTGAAGCCGCCGGTGGAGCCGGAATGCCAGAGGATCGGCGTGCCATCGTCGGCCCAGGCGACGAACCACCCCAGCGCCATGGCTCCCACCCCCAAAGCCCCCGGCTCGGCCAGCGACTGCCCGTCCACCTGCACCGATTGCGCCAGCGCAAGAGTGGCCGCTGTTCCGGGGGAACAGCCGCGGCCGTCCGGCCCCGCGACGCTGCCCGGACAGTCGCCCAGATTGGCCGACAGCCAGCGCAGCAGATCGTCGACCGTCGAATAGAGGCCGAAGGCGGGCAGCATCGCCGGCGCTTCCCAATCCGGCACGCTCCGCCCACGGGCGTGCCCCACCGCCTTGCGTGTCCGCTGCTCCGCAGTCGGATGCAGCGTGGTGTCGCGCAGGCCGAGAGGTTCGGTCACCACCCGTTTCAGCAGCCTCTCGTAAGGTTGGCCGGCCGCCGCCGACAGCGCCTCCCCCAGCACGGCCATGCCGATGTTGGAATAGCTGAAGCGCGTGCCCGGCGGCATCGGCAACCGATAGCGGGACAACCATAGCGCCACGTCGCCGCGCGACAGCGGCTTGTAGGGGTTTTGCGGGTCTTCCAGCCGGCTCCAGGAAAAGCGTGGCGTCTCCGGTACGCTGGGCAGGCCGGCGGTATGGGTGGCAAGGTCACGCAAGCGGATCGGCCTGCCGCCGTACGCCGGCACATGGGCGACTGGAACCGGCCCGATGCGGTGCAGATGACGCTCCAGCGGGTCGGCGGGATCGACCCTGCCCTCCCGCACCAGCTCCGCCATGATGGTGCCGGTGAAGGGCTTGGTCAGCGACGCGATCTGGAACAGGGTGCGCCCATCCGGCAGACCGCCGTCGGGCCGGCCGGCATCGCCGCGCCCGACCACCAGGCTTCGTCCGTCGCGGATCACACCGATCACCAGGCTGCCCGCGCCGGCCGGCGGCTGCCGCGCCTCCACCGCCCGGATCAGCGCATCGCCCAATGGGTCATCCAGTGCGTCGCGCATCGGCCCAACGGCCGCAGCGACGGCCGGGTCGAGTCCGATGGCGCCGATCGCACCGGGCGGCACGCTCCAGGCGAGCAGACTTACCATGACCAAGAGCAGCCTGCGCCGCATTCCCGCCTCCGCCCGGTTCGCCACAGCGAGTAGGGAGAATGGGCGGTGGACCGGCGGGCAAACAGGGCCGCGAAGGGCGATCCAGCTTAAGACGCGGACAGGGGCCGCGGGGGTACTCCCCAACCGCCCCGTCCAGGCTTATCGGGTCAGGCGCCTATTCGGTCGGGACATCCGCCTTGGGCGGGCGGCGGTCCTTGACGATCGACAGCGGCACGTCATCGGCCGCAATCTCCAGGATCGGATGGCCGTCGAGCAGCGACGGGCAACGCTTGGCCTGGGTGAAGGCGAGGAAGAAATCGGCCTTGCGCCAGTCCGGTTCGATCCCGTTGACCAGCCGCAGCCAAGGGGGCAACTCGAACCGCACCGCCAGCGTGTTGCCGCAGACGGTCAGGGTGTACTGCCGCGGCGGGGCGTGCCCGTCATTCTCGCGCTCGACATATTCGATCAACTCCTGCAAAGCCTCGTGCAGGGAGTTGCCCCAGTAATCCAGCTCGAACCTGCCGTCGGCGCCGCGTACGCCCCCGACGAACTGGTTGTAGTACACGTACTGGTTCGGGTGCATGGCGCCGAGCTGCCACGCGTACACCACTGCAACGACCGTCATCGCCGCGGCGAAGCCCTGGCCCAGCGCCCGGCCGCCGCGCTGGCACATGCCCCACAGCCGGTCGGCGGCGATGGCCGCCATCACCACGAAGGGTGGGACCAGGAAGAGGAAATGGCGGATGCCGTTGTAGACCGACGGCCGCATCAGGATGAACAGCAGGATCGGCAGGAACCCCGCCAGCGCCAGCGGGGTGTAGCGCACCAGCTTGAAGGCCCCGGTCCGCCGCCAGCCGCCGCGGGCCAGCCAGGCCGCGGCCAGCACCACCGCGGCCCCGACGCCGATCACCACCGCTTCAGGCAGCTTCACCGCGAGATAGACCGGCAGGTACAGTGCCGGCGGGTCGTTGGAATGGACCAGTTCGCCCATGAACAGCGTCTGGATGTCGATGGGAAAATGCGAGACGACGCGCAGCGCCTCCAGGGGATTGCGCAGCGGCCGCTGCACCACCCAAGGCCAGAACACCGCCATGATGGCGTAGGCGACCGGGATCGCCGGCCACAGCGACAGGAAGGCCCGGCGTGCATCGACCAGTGCCCAGCGGTGCCCCTCCTGCCGGGTCACCAGCGCGAAATGCAGGGCCATGGCGACCGCCAGATAGAAACCGGCCAGCACCCCGCCGACACGGATGGCCAGCGTCATGCCCAGCACCAGCCCGAACTTCAGCACCGCGCTGCGGCTGGGCCGCGGCAGCTGGATCAGGATGCGGGTTGCGAAATAGAGCGTCCACACCATGCCGGCCGCGAAGGGCACGTCCTTGGTGTTGTTGAACATCGCGCCGTAATAGACCCCGCTCAGCGCCAGCAGCGCCGCGGCGATGAAGCCGGCGCGCGGCCCGGCCAGCAGCCGGGTATAGCGCCAGGTTCCGGCGATGCCCAGCACCCCCACCAGCGCGCAGAGCAGATGCCGCGTCTCATACTCCTCGAAGGGCGAGAAGGGGACGATCAGCGCGGTGGTCAGGTCGAACAGGCCGCCGTAATAGGCGAGATCCTTGAAATGGAAGGCCGACCGGTCCTGGAAGCCGCTGGTGTAGTAGGACAGCAGCTTCTTGCCGTAGATGTGCTGGACCTCCTCGTCGGTGCTGATGCCATAGCTGAGGAAGGTCAGCGCCGCCAGGATCAGCAGCCCGAGCAGCAGCGCGCGCGACAGCCCGTCCCACAATGCGGCCTCGCCGCGCGCCGCCATGGCACCGGCCGGAGTACCTGCGACGGATGCCGATTCGCCGGCCGTCCCGGCCGTCGACGGGCGGAGGACGGCAGGCGGATCGTCGCCGGTGCGCCGGCGGGTCTCGATGCTCATCGCCGCGGCTCCTGCCCGGCATCCGTCATGTCCGAAGCCGGTCCGGCCGAGGGCTCGAAGCCATGCGCGTGCGACTCCGGCCCGTCATGCTCCTCCGGCGGGCCGAATCCGTGGGCTGAGCGGACGATGAACAGCGGCCGCCCTTTCACCTCGGCGAAGACCCTGCCCAGATAATCGCCGATGATCCCCAGCGTGATCAGCTGGATGCCACCCAGGAAGAGCACCGCGACCAGCAACGATTCATAGCCCGGCACGTCGATGCCGTGGAAAAGGGTGCGCACCAGCCGGATCAGGATGTAGACGAAGGCCACTCCAGACACCGCCATGCCGACCAGGCTCCACACCTTCAACGGAAAGGTTGAGAAGGCGGTCAGCCCGTCCAGCGACAGGCGCAGCAGTTTGACGAAGCCCCATTTGGTATCGCCGCCGGCGCGTTCGCCCTGTTCATAGGGGATCGCCGCCTGACGAAAACCGACCCAGGCGAAGATGCCCTTCATGAAGCGCGTGCGCTCCGGCATCCGGTTGATGACGTCGACCACGCGGCGGTCCATCAGGCGGAAATCGCCGACCTCGCGCGGCAGCTTGATCTCCGACAGATGGTCGAAGACCCAATAGAACAGCTTGGCGAACAGGCGGTGCTTCAGGCTCTGCCCCACCCGGGCATGGCGCACGGCGACGACCACGTCGAATCCTTCTCGCCATTTGGCGATGAAGGCAGGCAGCAACTCCGGCGGATGCTGCAGATCGGCATCCATCGGCACCACGGCATCGCCAGTGGTGTGGCTGAGCCCGGCCGACAGCGCCAGCTCCTTGCCGAAATTGCGCGACAGGTCGACAACCTTCACCCGCGTGTCGCGGTCATGGACGTCCAGCAGCCGGTCGACGGTATCGTCGCGGCTGCCGTCATTGACGCAGACGACCTCCCAATCCATGCCCACCCCGTCGAGCACCGGGATCAGCCGGTCGAACAGGGCGGAGATGTTGGCTCCCTCGTTGTAGAAGGGGATGACCACCGACAGGCGCCCCCGCCGCGGTCGGCCGGAACGATCCGCTGGGGGGCGGTTCACTGGAGGCCGGCCGGCGTCGGAACTGCGTGCGGGAGCGGTGCGGACATCCGAAGAAGCCGCGGAAATGGGCGCGTCGGGAATGGACATGGCCAGCCGTCGGGTCAAAGCGTCAGAAGCCGGGTGATGGCGGAATCGGCGACGACCCCGGCCGGCCGCTGCGCCCTTTGGCATATATCACGATACGGGGCGATGTTCAAAATGCCTCTCCTGTGACCGCCACGGCACAAAAAATGATCGTTCCGGGCTGGCGGCTGGCCGGATGACCTATGCCTGTGGACTGACGCAACGGGCGAACACGCGAAGCGGCGGTTTATTCCACAGCATTGGAGCCGCTGTTTCCCCGCATTCGGCCCTGAGCCTCCGGCCGCGGCCTCCCATACCGGGGCATGTGGCGTGATACCCGACAGTGGCACGGTTCCTGAAAAGGGTCGTGATGACTGACCTGTTCCAGTGGTTCCTGCCCAACTGCCGGGCAACGACCCCCGAGCCGACGGAGGCCTCGACCATGAGCCTTTTCAATCGCTTTCGTGTGGGCACCAAGATCACGGCCGCAAGTGCCGGCATCCTGCTGTTCCTGGTGCTGATCGGCGGCATCGGGGTGGTGGCGCTGTCCGATGCCGGCGGCGCGGTGGAAACCTACCGGCGGCTGGGCCAGCAGACCAACGAGCTGGGCCGCATCCAGGCCCTGATGCTGGAAATGCGCCAGCAGGCGACCCGTTTCCTGCTGACCGGCGATGCGGAGGTCGGCGCGACCGTCCGCCGCCATGCCGAGGAGGCGGCCCGGACCATCGACACGGCCCGCGGCCTGTTCTCCGACCCGGCGCTGCTGCAGACCGTCGACCGCATGGCGCAGGGGATCGCCCAGTATCGGGAGGCCTTCACCGCCACCATGGATCTCCAGTCGCAGCGCGCCAAGGCCATCGCCGAACTGGACGAGATCGGGCCACGGCTGGAAAGCGCGCTCGACACCATCATGGACAGCGCCAGCGCCGCCGGCGACACCGACGCTGCCTATTTGGCGGGCATGGCGTTGCGCCACATGCTGTCGGCCCGCATTTCGGCCACCCGCTACAACACCGACGGATCGCCGGCACTGGCCAGCCAGGCACGCTCGCAATTCACCGATGCGGCCAGCCGCGGCGGGGCGATGATGGCGAAGCTGACCGACATGGACCGCCGCAAGATGGCGATGTCCTACACGGCGATGCTGCGCGTCTACACCACCGGCTTCAACGCGGTGGTCAAGGCGACGACCGAACGCGACAAGCTGGTGAAGGAGGTGCTGATCCCCGTTGGCGATTCCATCGCCGCAGAGGCGGAGCAACTGACCGTCGCCAGCGTCGGGCATCAGAAGACGCTCGGCATGGAAGCCGGGGCCTTCATCGCCAAGGCACGCAACGTGATGATCGCCGCGTCCCTCGTCGCGGTGGTCCTGGGTCTGGCGACCGCCCTGCTGATCGGCCGCGGGCTGTCGCGGCCGGTGGTGGCGATGACCGACCGCATGACCCGGCTGGCCGGCGGCGATCGCAGCGTCGACATTCCCGGCCTGGAGCGCGCCGACGAGATCGGCGGCATGGCCAGGGCGTTGCGGGTCTTCAAGGACAGCCTGATCGAGAGCGACGGTCTGGCCGAGCGTCAGCAGGCCGAGCACGAGGCGCGGCGCAGCCGCGGCGAGCGCATCGACCGGCTGACCCAGGAATTCGACCGGCTGGTGCTGGAGGCGCTGGGGCGCGTGTCGGCGGCGGCGACGCAGTTGCAGGCGACCGCCCAGACCATGTCGGCGACCGCCGAGCAGACAACGCGCCAGGCCGATGCGGTTGCCAGCGCCTCGCTCGATGCGACCGGCAATGTCGAAACGGTCGCCGCCGCGACCGAGGAACTGACCGCCTCCATCGCCGAGATCGGCAGGCAGGTGGCGGAAAGCACCCGCATCGCCGGTCATGCGGTCGCCACCGCCGAGCGGACCGACAATACCGTCCGCGGGCTGGTCGATGCTGCCCAGCGCATCGGCGAGGTGGTTCAGCTGATCACCGACATCGCCAGCCAGACCAACCTGCTGGCGTTGAACGCCACCATCGAGGCGGCGCGGGCCGGCGAGGCGGGCAAGGGCTTCGCGGTCGTGGCGCAGGAGGTGAAGAGCCTCGCCAACCAGACCGCCAAGGCCACGGAGGAGATCGGCGGCCAGATCGCCGGCATCCAGGAGATCAGCCGTCAGGCCGCGGGCGCAATCGCCGAGATCGGCCGGGTCATCGCGGAGGTCAGCCACATCTCCACCACCATCGCCGCGGCGGTGGAGGAGCAGGGTGCCGCCACCAAGGAGATCAGCCGCAACATCCAGCAGGCGGCACGCGGTACCCAACAGGTGTCCGGCAACATCGCCGGCGTGTCGGAAGCCGCAGCCTCGACCGGTGGCGCCTCGCGCGAGGTGCTGACCGCCGCCGACGGGCTGAACCACGAGGCGACGGACCTGCGCGGCTTCGTGTCGCGCTTCCTGACCGACATGCGCGCCGCGTAAGAAACGGCATCGCTCACCGTCGCGAGCATGACGGTCATGGCGCCGGCAGGGCCGGAATTGACCGGGTCTTGCCGGCGCTCCAGACGCGCCGGACGAACGGCCGCCTTGCCCGTCCACATTCCCCTTGCACGGGCCGGCGCCCTTCGGCACATAGGCGCGATGATCCTGACCCCCATCGCCATCGACGACATGCCGAAGGCCCTCGCGGCCTTCGACGCCCATCTGGACGACCATCCGCAGGCGCAGGCCGCCTTCCGCCGGATCGCCGCGACCTGGCCGGTGCGCCCGGCCGACCAGCCGGGCGGCGGCGTCGACACGCCGGCCCATCGGGCCGAGGCGGTGCGGCTGGCCCACGCCCACGGCATCGGCACGCTGGACGAGCCGCCCAGCCGCTCCTTCATGTGGGATGGCAAGGTGATCCGCACCGACGTCGAGGCGACGGTGATCGTGCACGAGGTGACGCACTGGCTGTGTGCGGCGCCGGAGCGGCGGTCGCTGATCGACTACGGGCTCGGCCCCGGCCCGGAGACCACTGCCCGCCGGGAAGCGCGCGCCGACAAGCGCCTGTGCTTCGAGGACTGCATGCATGAGGAGCAGCAGACCTCGCTGCTCGGCGTGCTGTGGGAAGCCGAACTGGACCAGCCGGCGATCCTGGCCTTCCTGGAACAGAACTGGATGGAGCATTGGGAGCGGTCGAGCACCGCCGCCTTCTTCATCCGCCACGCCGAAGAGCTGTTCACCCGCGGACTGATCGACGCCGAGGGCCGCCCCACCACGGCCCGCGAGTGGGCCGATGCAAGGCGGGCGGTGCCGGTGGAGTGAGGCATCGGCATCTGCCGCTACAGTCGACCTCGCCACCTCCCGCAGAAGAAAAACGCCCTCCCCCGCATCGACGGGAGAGGGCGTCGTCGTTTCAGCCTGCCGTCACGCCGCGGTGATGCGGGTGATGAAGGCTTCGATCTCATGGTCGAGGCGGTTGAAGCTGCGCGACAGTTCCTCGGTGGTGTTCTGGACCGAGCCGGCGGAATGGCCTGTGGTTTCGGCCGCCTGCTGGACCAGCCGCATCTCCTGCATCACCGCCATGGTGTCGACGGCGGCACGCTGCGAGCGGGCGCTGATGTCGCGGGTGGCGGCGTCCTGCTCCTCGACGGCGGCGGCCACGGTGCCGAGCGATTCGTCGACCTGACGGATGGTGCCGACGATGGCGCGGATCGCACCGACCGCTGCATGGGTAGCCCCCTGGACCGCGGCGATTTCCGCCCCGATCTCCTCCGTGGCCTTGGCGGTCTGGTTGGCGAGGCTCTTCACCTCCTGCGCCACGACCGCGAAGCCCTTGCCCGCCTCGCCGGCCCGCGCCGCCTCGATGGTGGCGTTCAGCGCCAGCAGGTTGGTCTGGCCGGCGATCGACTGGATGAGGCCGACCACCTCCTCGATCTTGCGGCTGGCTTCGCTCAGTCCCTGGACGATGCTGTCGGTCCGGCCCGCCTCCTCCACCGCGCCGCGGGCGAGCAGCGCCGACTGGCTGATGGAGCGGGTGATCTCGTCGATCGAGGCGCGGAGCTGTTCGGCGCCGGCCGCCACGCTCTCGACCTCGCTGGTCGCCTCCTGCACCGAATGGGCGACGCTGTCGCTGTGGTGGCTGGTCTGCTTGGCGTTGTCGAGCATCGAGTTCGCTTCGTTGCGCATCGAGGTCGCGGAGCGCACCACCTCGCCCATCATCGCCTTGACCGACGCCTCCAGGTCGTTGGCGAGGGCGGACATGGACTGGCGCCGCTCCTGCTCGTTGCGGACGCGCATCGCCTCCTGCTCGCGCGACAGTTCCTGCACGCGGATGGCATTCTCCTTGAAGACCTGGACCGTCCGGGCCATCTGGCCGATCTCGTCGCCGCGCTCGGCCGCCGGGATGTCGGCCTCCAGGTTGCCGCGGGCCAGCCGCTCCATCACGTCGGTCAGGCGCACGATCGGCCGGGCGATGTTCATGCCGATGAACAGGGCGACGCCGACCGTGACCAGCAGAGCCGCACCGGCCACCGCCATGAAGGCCTGGGTGGTGCGGTCGACCGATGAGTTGACCTCGGCGTAGGCGTCGGTGGAGACCTTGCGCTTGTAGGTCAGGTAGTCGCGGCTGGTCGACTGCAGGCGGGTATAGGCCGACTGCACCTCCTGCAGGAAGTCGAGCGGATCGACGCCCATCTTGAGCAGGTCCAGGAAGCTGGCCACCTTGGCCAGATATGTGGCCGAATCGGTGCCGAACCGCTCGAAATACTTGGCTTCCTCGTCGGTGTCGGCGGTGGCGCCCTTCAGCGTCGCCGCCTGTCCCTTCAGCTTGTCGAGCTGTCCGTTGAGGGCCTTCATCTCCTCTTCCACCGCCTTGGGCGAGGCGTTCGCACTGTTGAGGATCACGGTCCGGTACATGCCGGCATGGGCCACCGTCAGCGTGTCGGTCAGCCCCTGGATCTCAGCCTCCCGCGTGAAGGAACGGTTGAAAAGGGCGTCGAGCAGCGTCGATTGCTGGGTGATCGCCGACCAGCCGAGCAACGCGATCACCAGCATGCCGACAATCGCCGTCGTCGCCGGAATGGCCATCTTGACGGGAATGTGGAAGTTGTTGAGGAGGGTCATGGGGCACCTGCATCGGCCGCCGGTTCAAGACGCGAACCGTCCGGCATGGCATTGGGGCGGAGGAATGGCCGGCTGTCGCGGAACCCCGGCGGCACCATCGGCAACGCCCCCAGTCCCACCTTCACCGCTCCGTTCCACGATACGTCGTTCGGACGAGATCCGTGGCGGTCGGCCCGCCGACGCGGGCACCGCCGGACCATCTCATCCGGGAAATCTTTTTCAATGATTAACGCGCAGACATTTGCCGGTGTATTCGGATGGACATATTCTATGACGGATTTTTCGACAATCTGGCCGCCTTTATAAGAGGACATACTATAATATGTCATCAAGGGAACGGGCCGTTTACTTCCCATCGAAGAATGGGAAGCGGTCCGCGCCGGACGCATCGACCTCACTTTTAGCGTGTTTTTTCCCGTCAAGACACAGCCCAGCCGTCGCCTCGTTCCATCGCATGTCATACAATTAGAGGCTAACAGGATTTAGATATCGCTTCAATGGCGAGAGACTCGACCTCTCCTCCTCCTGAGACTTCATGACCCGTCCATTCTCCCCCGATCTCTCCTGGAGGCTACGGAAGTCGAATGGAGATAATTTCAAAGATATGACAAATGGTCACACTGCCCGATCGGGTCGGCTCCGCCGCCGTCAGCCGGCTGCCGAAACCATAAAGGCGACGGAGATCGACACCGGCGACAGCAGGGTGGAGATCAGCAACGACATCGACACCACCTCACGTCCGGCATTGTAACGCTCGGCGAAGACATAGGCGTTGATGCCGATGGGCAGGGCCGCGGCGGTCACAGCGGGGGCGACCCACATCGGCGGCAGGTCGAAAACATGGGTGGCCAGCAACCAGGTCAGCAGCGGATGCAACCCGGTCTTCAGCAGCGCGACCACCGTGGCCGGCAGCACCGCTCCCGAAGCCGGGCTGAGCGCCAGCGAGGCGCCGAGGGTGAAGCAGGCACAGGGAAGGACTGTCTGCGCCATCAAGGTGAAACTCTTCATCACCATGGGCGGAATCGGCAGATGGATCAGGTTGGCGGCCAGCCCGAGGATGACGGACACCACCAGGGGACTCGCCAGCGTCGCCTTGGCCGCAGCCAGCGTCGCCTGCACGGGGCGCCCCGACCGGCCGCCGCGCGCCGAACGCTGGGTTTCCGCCAGCATGGTCGCCGAGGTGAACAGCAACGGCGACTGGAAGACGATCAGCAGCATCACCGGCACCGCCACGGTCGGGCCATAGGCCTCCATGATGATCGGCGAGCCCAGCAGCGCGATGTTGGAGAAGGAGCTCGCCAAGCCGATGGGAGCGATCTGCTCCCGCCGGCCGGCAAGCTGCATCCACAGCCCGCCGACCAGGAAGACCGCGACCGCCCCGATGTAGAAGGATCCCAGCACCGCCCATTCCAGGGGATCCGGAATGTCCGCCCGCGCCATGTTGGAGAACAGCAGCGCCGGCAGCGCATAGATGCCGAGGAATCGCGAAAGCCCCTGGACCATCGCATTGCTGAACCCGCGGTAGCGCGCCGCCCAGAAGCCGAGCGCGATCAGGCCGAACATCGGCAGGACGATCTGGAATATCAGCGACATGTAGGCGGCACCGTGTGGGCAGGATCGGCAGGTGGGCGATGCAGGGGCTTTCCTTCAGGCCACTCCGTTCAATCGGCGGGGACGATCTCCAGCGGCGGGACGCCGAGCACGTCGACCAGGGTGGCGCCGGCCTCGATCTGCTCGGTCCACCGGCGCTCGCGCTCCAGCAGGGCCAGGCTCTGGCTGAGGGCGGCGTCGGCAAAGGCAAGCGGCACCACCACCACGCCGTCCTCGTCGCCCAGGATCAGGTCACCCGGATTGACCGGCACGCCGCCGATCGCCGCGGTCACGTCCATCTTGCCGCCGAAATTCTTGTGCGGGCCCCGGGCGACGGCTCCCTTGGCAAACACCGGCAGGCCCAGGCCGCGGATCTCGTGCAGATCGCGGACGGAGCCGTCGACCACCAGACCGCCCAGCCCCCGGCGCTTGCAGCAGCGCACCACCCATTCGCCGGCCAGCGCCACGTCGTCAAGGCCGCCGCCGGCCACGACGACGACGTCGCCCGGTTCCGCCAGGCTGACGGCATGGTGAACCATGCTGTTGTCGCCGGGCATGGTGACCACGGTGCGGGCCTGACCGCACAGGCGCATGCCGGGGACCATCGGCTTTATGCGCGAATCCATGCTCTGGCAGCGGTTCAGCGCGTCGGACGCCACGCTGCTGGGCACAGACGACCAAACCGCAAGGGTCTGGGGCGACAAATGACGGTATTCGACGAGATAGCGTTGCATGGCCATGGCGATTTCCTTTCGTTTCTGGAGCGGGTTTGGGCGGGGATCGGCAATCGCCCGGGAGAATTGCAGGCTTCCGGCACAGCCGGGCCATCGCCCCCGATGCTCATGGCCCGCGATCCACATGATCTCCGCGTGGCATGGCCCCCTCGCATGCCCACCTGGCCCGCGTTTCGCGACTGGCAGTCGACGGCGGGTACCGGCTCGGGCGATTGCGGGATGCACCGGAGGATCCCATGGACCGGCCACGCCCAAAGGCAGGTAGCCGGCCGCAAGCCCTGCTGCGGGAACATCTTGGGGTTACAATGCGCGTTTCCGCAGACTGTCAGCGATTGTCACAACCCCCGGAACGTTTGAATCCGATTATTTAGATTTTGAAGTGTATCTACTCCTGCGGTCATACGCAAGGAAGTTGACAATCTGTAAATACGTCATATGAAATTTCATCCCGTTTCCCGCGTCGTCATAAAGAAGAAATGTCGAATGACGGGAAATTATAAGAAAGTTGCGAGTCGCGCGCAGTTTGCGGAAACTGACATGGCGGTGTTGCCGACACTGGCTTGGGCCGCCGGAACGTCACACCGCATCGGTTAGGGAGAGATGTACAATTGTATGACGATCCATCCTCGATTTGCTGCAATCGAAGGGTGGGGCCGCGCAACTTGCAAGCCGAACCGGACGATGGCGAAAGGGAGGGGACGGGAAAGACCGCCAAAATGCGAAAGGCCGGCACCCGAAGGTCCGGCCTTTTGAAATCGCATGCCTTCGGCAACATTCCGAAGGAAACTGGAGCGGGCGAAGGGATTCGAACCCTCGACCCCAACCTTGGCAAGGTTGTGCTCTACCCCTGAGCTACGCCCGCGCTCCACATCCACCGTCCGGCGCCTCGACAGTGCCGTCAGGCGGTGTGCGGCGGACTATACTGATCGGCAGACGCAATGCAAGGGCCTTGTTTCAGTTTTTTTCACCGGCTGGACGATTTTCCTCGACCCCGCTACAAGAGCGAACATGGATACCCCATCGCATCCCGTTCCCGCTCCGGACGCGTCCCCGGACCCGCTCCCGGACCTGTCGTTGCCGACCACGCCGGAGCAGTTGCTGGCGCGGCTCGACGCGCTCGGCATCACGACCGCGACGCACAGCCACCCGCCGTTGCACACGGTGGAGGAAAGCAAGGCCCTGCGCGGCGCCCTGCCCGGCGGCCATTGCAAGAACCTGTTCCTGAAGGACAAGAAGGACCAGCACTGGCTGGTGGTGGCGCTGGAGGATGCCCGCGTCGACCTGAACCGGCTGGACAAGGCCATCGGATCGGCACGGCTGTCCTTCGCCTCGGCCGAGCGGTTGTGGCGTCATCTCGGCATCCGGCCGGGCTCGGTCACCCCCTTCGCCCTGGTGAACGACGGCGACCGCAAGGTGCGCGTCGTCCTGCAGAAGGCGATGATGGAGCATGACCTGCTGAACTACCACCCGCTGCTGAACGACCGCACCACCGCGATCCGGCCCGACGACCTGCTGCGCTTCATCCGCGCCTGCGGACACGAGCCGGCCGTCGTCGAGTTCGGCCGTGGCGGCGCCTGACGACACGGGGAAGCGGCCTTCCCCGGGAGGCCGGAGCGACGCAATGCTTGCTTGAGCCGCCTTGGGCGCTCACATATGTCGGCAACGAACGCGGTCGGGGTCTGCAATGGCCGGACCGGCAAACTCATGGCCCAATGGGATGTCCCGCCAGGATATCCCACCGGGCCGGACATCACGAACGGGACAGAAACACGCCATGTTCTCCATGCCCCCCGCCAATGCGCCGAAGCCCGCCGCCCCCGCTGCCGGTGCCGCCGACATCGTCAAGGACAGCACCGACCGCGCCTTCATGGCCGACGTGATCGAGGCCTCGCGCGACGTTCCGGTCATCGTCGATTTCTGGGCGCCCTGGTGCGGCCCCTGCAAGCAGCTGGGCCCGATCATCGAGAAGGTGGTGCGCGCCGCCAAGGGCGCCGTCCGCCTGGTGAAGATCGACACCGACGCCAACCCGATGATCGCCTCGCAGCTGCGGGTCCAGTCGATCCCGGCCGTCTACGCCTTCTTCCAGGGCCGGCCGGTCGACGGCTTCATGGGCGCGCTGCCCGAATCCCAGGTGAAGGCCTTCGTCGACAAGCTGCTGGCACTCGCCAAGCAGGCCGGCGCCGGCGGCGGGGCCGACGACCTGCTGGAGGAGGCCTTCGCCCAGGCCAAGGAGATGATGGAGGGTGGCGACCTGCAGGGAGCGCTCGACATCTATAGCCAGATCATGCAGGCGGAGCCGGAGAACGTCCAGGCCTATGCCGGTATCCTGCGCTGCCTGATCGCCGCCGGCGACCTGGAGAATGCCAAGCAGATGCTGGCCCAGGCGCCCGAGGCCATTGCCAAGGACAAGGAGCTGGCCAATGTCCGCGCCGCCCTGGACGTGGCCGAGCAGGCGGCCAATGCCGGCCCGATCCCGGAGCTGATGGAGAAGGTCGCCCACGACCCGAACGACCATGCGTCGCGCTTCGACCTCGCCATGGCTCTGTTCGCCGCCGGCAAGCGCGAGGCCGCGGTGGACGAGTTGCTGGAGATCTTCAAGCGCGACAGGACCTGGAACGACGACGGCGCGCGCAAGCAGCTGGTGAAGTTCTTCGAGGCGTTCGGCCAGACCGATCCTCTGACGGTGAAGACCCGCCGCCGGCTGTCGACGATGATGTTCAGCTGAGGCCGTTCCCCCGCAACCGTTTTCCGGTAGGGGGACGGCTGTTCCACCGGCGAAGGGGGCCTATCTGATTGGCATGACCAGAAACCCCTTCGACCCGGATTTCGGGCAATTGCCGACCATGCTGCCGGTGTTTCCGCTGGCCGGCGTCCTGCTGCTGCCGCGCGCGCGGCTGCCGCTGAACATCTTCGAACCACGCTACCTCGCGATGGTCGAGGATGCGCTGGGCAGCGGCCGCATGATCGGCATGATCCAGCCGCTCGACCCGGTCTGCCGGGATCGCGAGCCGGCCGTCTATCCCTGCGGTTGCGCCGGCCGCATCACCAGCTTCGCCGAGGCCGAGGACGGCCGCCTTCTGATCACCCTGACCGGGGTCGCCCGTTTCGAGATCGGACGCGAGGTCGAGGGTGTGCGCGGCTACCGCCGCGTCGTTCCCGACTGGCGTCCCTTCCGGTCGGACCTGGAGCATGAGCCTTGCGGCGCTGTCGACCGCGGCCGCCTGCTCGGCGCATTGAAGAGCTATTTCCGCGTCCAGGGCCTGTCGGTCGACTGGAAATCCATCGAATCGACGCTGGACGAGCGGCTGGTAAACTCGCTGGCGATGATCTGCCCCTTCTCACCCAGCGAGAAACAGGCGCTGCTGGAGGCGCCGACCCTGGCCGAACGCGGGAAGCTCTTGATCGGACTGGTCGAGATGGCCATTCTCGACAGCCATGACGGGGACGGTCCGCCGCCCAGACATTGATGCGGAACAGGCATCCCCTCCCCTTTCACCTGCGAGACACGACATGGCGACGCCCGAGGACAAGAGCAGCGAATCGAAAACCAGCGCCCGCGTCGACCCCAAGCTGCTGGAGATCCTGGTCTGCCCGCTGACCAAGGGGCCGCTGCGCTACGACGCCGAGCGCGGCGAGCTTGTCAGCGAGCGCGCCGGGCTGGCCTATCCGATTCGCGACGGCATCCCGATCATGCTGATCGATGAGGCGCGCAGCCTCGACAAGGCGGGGGCGGCACGATGAGCTCGGGCGACTCCGCCGGCAACGGGTTCGGCACCGTGCAGTGGCCGACGGAAATCCGCCTGAAGAAGGACGACAAGCGGCTGGAGGTCGATTTCGACGACGGCAGCCGCTTCTCCTACCCGGCGGAGTTCCTGCGCGTCGTCAGTCCCTCCGCCGAGGTGCAGGGCCACAACCCCAGCCAGAAGCAGACCGTCGCCGGCCGGCGCCATGTCGGCATCATGCGGGTGGAGGCCGTCGGCAACTACGCCATCCGCATCGTCTTCGACGACCTGCATGACAGCGGCATCTTCAGCTGGAAGTACCTCTACGAGATCGGCCGCGACCAGCAGCAGCTGTGGGCCGACTATCTTGCAGAACTCCAGGCCAAGGGCCTGAGCCGCGATCCCGGCCGGCGGTAAGCCGCCGGCGGCGGATGCCCTCTCCTCCTTCGGGAGAGGGCATTCCTCTCACTTCCAGATCGGCTTCCCGCTGCCGGGCAGGCCATAGAGGTCCCATTTCCGGCTGACCGCCTCCACCACCTCGTCGGCCATGCGGATCTTCTGCCCCCACTCCCGCTTGGTCTCCGGCGGCCATTTGTTGGTGGCGTCGAGCCCGACCTTGCCGCCCAGGCCCGATTCGGGGCTGGCGAAGTCGAGATAGTCGATCGGGGTGCCCTCGATCACGGTGATGTCGCGGGCCGGGTCCATGCGGGTCGACATCGCCCACATCACGTCCTTCCAGTTCCGCGCGTCGATGTCGTCGTCCACGACGATCACCCATTTCGTGTACATGAACTGGCGCAGGAAGGACCAGACCCCCATCATCACCCGCTTGGCATGGCCGGGATAGGCCTTCTTCATGCTGACCACCGCGATGCGGTAGGAACAGCCTTCCGGCGGCAGCCAGAAATCGACGATCTCCGGGAACTGCTGGATCAGCAGCGGGATGAACACCTCGTTCAGCGCCTCTCCCAGCACAGAGGGCTCGTCGGGCGGGCGGCCGGTGAAGGTCGACAGGTAGATCGGCTTGCGCCGCATCGTCATGGCGGTGACGGTGAAGACCGGGAAGGGCTCGACCGAGTTGTAATAGCCGGTGTGGTCGCCGTAGGGGCCCTCGTCGGCATAGTCGTCCAGGCTGACATGGCCCTCCAGCACGATCTCCGCCTGGGCCGGAACCTTAAGCGGGACCGTCTTGCACTCCACCAGCTCGACCTTCTTGCCGCGCAGCAGGCCGGCGAACTGGTATTCCGACAGGGTGTCGGGAACCGGCGTCACCGCCGCCAGGATGGTGCCGGGATCGGCGCCCAGCACGACGGCGCAGGGCAGCGGCTCGCGCTTGCCGCTGGCGGCCCAGCGGTGATGGTGCTGGGCGCCGCCGCGGTGCTTCAGCCAGCGCATGATGGTCTTGTTCCTGCCCAGCACCTGCATGCGGTAGATGCCGAGGTTGAAGTCGTCCTCGCGCTTGCCCGTGGGCCCCTTGGTCACCACCAGCGGCCAGGTGATCAGCGGTGCCGGCTCCCCCGGCCAGCAGCTCTGCACCGGCAGCCGGCCGAGGTCGATGTCGTCGCCGGTCAGCACCACCTCCTGGCAGGGCGCCGAGCCGACGGTCTTCGGCTTCATCGACATCACGGTCTTGGCCAGCGGGATCAGCTCCAGCGCCTCACGGAAGCCGCCCGGCGGTTCCGGCTGCTTCAGGAAGGCCAACGTCTCGCCGACCGCGCGCAGCTGGTGCGGCTCGCGGTCCATGCCCCAGGCGACCCGCTCCACCGTGCCGAACAGATTGACCAGCACCGGCATCTCTGAGCGCGTGCCATCCGCCTTGACAACGTTCTCGAACAGCACCGCCGGGCCGTTCTCGGCCAGCAGGCGGGTCTGGATCTCCGTCATCTCCAGCACGGTCGACACCGGTTCCTTCACCACCACCAGCCGCCCCGCCTTCTCCAGCCGGTCGATGAAGTCGCGCAACGAAGTGTAGGGCATCGCGGGGTGTCCGTGAGTGAGGGTACGTCCGAAACGGACGATAACCTTCAACCAGACGGCCGGCCCGTCAAGTGCGGCCCGTCTGCTTTAAGAAAGAAAAACCCCTCCCCCGCCCTCGGCGGACCGGGGGTCCGTGCCGAACGCGGGAGAGGGGCGATCAAGGTCGAGTGTCGGTCGGCTTATCCCCGTTCCGGGGATCAGTACATGTGCTGGCCGCCGTTGACCGACAGGGTCGAGCCGGTCATGAAGCCATTGTCGTCGTCGACCAGATACAGCACCGCCTTGGCGATTTCCGAAGCGCGGCCGAGACGGCCGACCGGGATGCGGGCGACGATCTTCTCCAGTACGTTGGCCGGCACCGCGCGCACCATGTCGGTGTCGATGTAGCCGGGGGCGATGGCGTTGACGGTGATGCCCTTGGCGGCGCTTTCCTGCGCCAGCGCCTTGGTGAAGCCGTGGATGCCGGACTTCGCCGCGGCGTAGTTGACCTGGCCGTACTGGCCGGCCTGGCCGTTGACCGAGCCGATGTTGACGATGCGGCCGAACCCGCGCTCACGCATGCCGTCGATGACATTGCGGCACATGTTGAAGCATGAGGAGAGGTTGGTGTGGATGACCGCCTCCCACTGTTCGTAGGTCATGCGGTGCATCACGCCGTCGCGGGTGATGCCGGCGTTGTTGATCAGCACCTCGACCGGACCGAGATCCGCCGTGATCTTGGCGATGCCCTCCTTGCAGGCGTCGAAGTTGGAGACGTCGAACTTGTAGGCCGGGATGCCGGTGCGGGCGGTGAACTCCTTGGCCGCCTCGTCGTTGCCGGCATAGTTGGCGGCGACCTTGTAGCCGGCATCCTTCAGGGCGACGGCGACTGCCTCGCCGATGCCGCGGGTGCCACCGGTGACGACTGCAACACGAGCCATTGTTTTTCTCCCCAGATTTAGTGGTGGTTGGTTGGTTTCTTTGGTTTTTTATTTTTGGGTATGACAGACCCTCCGCAGGTCCGGCGGATCCATCATGCCTCGGGCGGAGCGGGCCGCTTCCACCAGGGAAAGCGGCCCGTCCGGTATCAGTCGCGCTGGACGCAGAGGGCGATGCCCATGCCGCCGCCGATGCACAGGGTGGCGAGGCCCTTCTTGGCGTCGCGCTTCTGCATCTCGTACAGCAGGGTGGTCAGCACGCGGGCGCCCGAGGCACCGACCGGATGGCCGAGCGCGATGGCGCCGCCATTGACGTTGACCTTGCCGGTGTCCCAGCCCAGATCCTTGTTGACCGACAGCGCCTGGGCGGCGAATGCCTCGTTCGCCTCGATCAGGTCGAGATCGTCGACGGTCCAGCCGGCCTTTTCCAGCGCCTTGCGCGAGGCCGGGATCGGGCCGGTGCCCATGATCGCCGGATCGACGCCGGCGGTCGCCCAGGAAACGATGCGGGCCAGCGGGGTGACGCCGCGCTTGGCCGCGTTCTCCGCCGTCATCAGGACCAGCGCCGCGGCGCCGTCATTGATGCCCGACGCGTTGCCGGCGGTCACCGTGCCGTCCTTGGAGAAGGCCGGGCGCAGCTTGGCCAGCGATTCCGGCGTGGTGCCATGCTTGGGATACTCGTCGTCCGACACCACCACGTCGCCCTTGCGGCCCTTGATGGTGACCGGGACGATCTCGTCCTTGAAGCGGCCGGACTTCTGGGCGGCTTCCGCCTTCTGCTGGGAGGCGGCGGCGAAGGCGTCTTGCTCCTCGCGGGTCAGCTGCCACTTCTGGGCGACGTTTTCCGCGGTGGTGCCCATGTGATAGCCATGGAAGGCGTCGGTCAGGCCGTCGCGCAGCATGGTGTCGAGCAGTTCCGCCGTGCCCATCTTGGTGCCGTTGCGCAGATGCATGACGTGCGGCGCCATGCTCATGCTTTCCTGTCCACCGACGACCAGGACGTCGGCGTCGCCGTTCTTGATCGCCTGGTAGCCGAGGGCGACGGCGCGCAGGCCCGAGCCGCAGAGCTGGTTGATGCCGATGGCGGTCGCCTCCACCGGGATGCCGGCGTTGACGGCGGCCTGGCGGGCCGGGTTCTGGCCCTGGCCGGCGGTCAGGATCTGGCCAAAGATGACCTCGTTCACTTCCGCCGCGTCGGTCTTGGCGCGCGCCAGCGCTTCGCGGATCGCGACCTCGCCCAGGACATGGGCGGGAACGGCGCTGAGGGCGCCGTTGAAGCTGCCGATGGGCGTACGGGCCGCACTGGCAATGACAACCTCGGTCATGGAACGCTCCTCGAATTAGGACAGTTTTATTATAGCGATGGTAGGACGCTCGGAGTGATTCTTACCTTAAGACGTGCAGACGGCCGGACGCAAGATGGCCGAAGGTCGCTGCACTAACCTGTCGCAGCAAGCCAATCGGCGAGCGGAGTCCACACTCCGGTTTCGGCCCCGGCGCTGACGACCATTCCGATATGGCCGAGCGGCGGCCGGTGCGTGCGGGCGCCGGGAATGGCGGCGGCGAGCGCCATGGCCGAAGCGGGCGGAACGATGCGGTCGCGCTCCGGAACAAGCGCCAGGGTGGGAACGCGGATGGCAGCTGGATCGACCGGCAGCCCGGCGACCATCCAGGCACCGGCCATGGTGTCGTTGCGGCCGTACCAGCCGGCCAGCGCGTCGCGCGCCACGCCGGCCACCAGCGGCACGCCGTCGTTCAGCCAGTCCTCCAAGGCCACGAAGGCACCCGCCGCGCGGGAGCCGGGGGCCATGCGGGCGAACTGGCTGAACTTCTTCAACGCCAGCAGCGGGTCGAGCTGGGCGAACAGGGCCTGGAGCGCGTCGGTCGGCAGCTCGCCCCAGCGCTCCAGCGCCGGTCCCCAGGGTTGGAGGAAGGCCGCCACCCGGCATGCGGTCGCCGCGTCCTCGGCATGGAAATCCCACGGCGTGGCCATCAGCCCCAGCCCCGCCAGCGACCGCGGCCGGCGCTGCGCCAGCGCCGCCGCCAGCAGCCCGCCCATGCAGTAGCCGACCACCGGGACCGGCTGTCCGCAAGCTTCCACCACGCAGTCGAGCGCCCGTTCCAGCCGGCCGGCGATGTAATCGGTCAGGGTGAAGCGGCGCTCCAGCGGCCCCGGCGTTCCCCAGTCCAGCAGCAGCGGCCGGAAGCCGCGCGCCGCCAGCCAGCGCATCAGGCTCCTGTCCCGCGACAGGTCCAGGATATAGGCGCGGTTGACCAGCGACGGCACGAACAGCACCGGCCGGCCCGCTCCCATCCCGTAATCGAGAAGACGCGAGCCGCCTTCCGCCCAGACCGTCGGTGGATCGCGCAGGTCACGGACATAGGGGTGGCGGCGGTACCGCTCGATGCCGGTCAGGACGGTGTCGATGCGACGGCGGATCTCCCGGTCAACTTCCCGGTTCAGGCGGTCGCCGCCGCCGGGCAGCCGGTCGGCCTGCAACAGGTCGTCCCGCAGGGCCGCCGCCCGCCCCCTCAGCGCCGGACTCCAGGGCAGCAAGCCGTTCCTCAAGAGCGGCAATCCTGCCGCGGAGCTGAGCAAGCTGCCCAGCGCCGCCGTCAGGTGCAGGCTCAGCGGCCGCGGCCCGCGGCGCATCGGCGTGCCGTCCGCCCGCCTCTTGTCCGCCAGACGCTCGCTCATCGGAAGGCCGTCCGTGTTGGGGGGAGAGGGTATGGGGGAAAGGGGACGGACGGGGATCCCATCCGGTGCCGGGCGTCCCGCCGAAACCGAAGCCTCCCGAACCGAAACCGGCCGAACCGAAACCGGCCGGCCCGAACGGGAAGGGAGCGGCCGCCATTCCCTGCCCCATCATCTGGAACAGACGGGCCATCATGTCCGCCATCTCCGGATCGGCGGCGCCGGCCGTCCATTGGTCCTGCCACAGGTCCAGATAGCGGCGCGCCAGCGATTCGTAGGAAGGCGGATCGGATGGGGGGTCTGGTTGCGACGGGTCGGCCATGCCCGGATTATAGGCGGGACGGCACCGCATTGACCAGTGCGGCATGGCTCCCCACCTGCCCTTTCGGCTAATGCGGGGAGCTGTCAGGGCCCGTTGCAGCCGTCCGCCCGCCCCGGTTTCCCGCCGCAACCGCGGCGCTATGCCGCGGCGCAACGCTGGACAAATTGCTATCCCTTCGAGTAGTTCTAATGACGGAACAATCTCCGCCGCCAGGCCCCCCCGTGTCCGGAACACCGCGTGTCTGTATCACCGTGCCTGGAACACGTCCCTTCTTGAAAGAGTCCGCGATGGCCGACAAGGAAGACCAGAAGTCCGCTCCGATCACGATCAAGAAGTACGCCAACCGGCGGCTCTACAATACCGCCACCAGCAGCTACGTCACGCTGGACCACCTGTGCCAGATGGTGAAGGACGGCTTCGACTTCGTGGTCTACGACGCCAAGACGGGGGAGGACATCACTCGCTCGGTCCTGACCCAGATCATCGTGGAAGAGGAAAGCAAGGGTCAGAATCTGCTGCCCATCAGCTTCCTGCGCCAGTTGATCGGCTTCTACGGCGACAACATGCAGTCGGTGGTGCCGCGGTACCTGGAATATTCGATGCAGGCCTTCTCCCGCAATCAGGAACAGATGCGCGACTATTTCCAGAACACGCTGGGGGGCATCTTCCCGTTCGGCCGGCTGGACGAGGTCAGCAAGCAGAACATGGCGATGTTCGAGCGGGCGATGCGCATGTTCACGCCGTTCGGTGCGGCCGGCGCTCCGGACGAGACGCCCGGTCAGCGCCCGCCCGGGCAGCCCGGCACCACCCCCCCGGCGGCTGCGGCCGGCGTCACCTTCGACGAACTGCAGAAGCAGATAGACGAACTGCAGAAGCAGATCGCCGGCATCGCGCGGCCTGCAGGCAAGACGGACACGAAATAGCCGGTCGGTTCGGAAAGGTTCCCGGCAGACGGGCGGCACGAAAGGCGGGGTCATACCCCGCCTTTTTCATTGCCCCGGGGAAGCCCTGCGCGCAGGCTTCATCCATACCGAGGGGCGTGGCCGAGGATCATACGCAACAGGGGCATCTTCTCGTCCAGCGTACCGGGCACCGCACCGGGCCAATCGGCAGGAAGGAACCGACGATGACCACCGAACTGACCGTCTCGATCACCCTGGCCAGCGACGACCCGCGGGAAACCGCCCGTTTCGAGGACAGGCTGCGCGACTGGCTCGACCATCAACCGGGCGTGGCCGGCATGGCCATCGCGGACCGCGGCAACGACGCGGCCACCGAAACCATCTGGCGCGCCGCGCGCAAGGCGACCTTCGGACCGGCGCTGAAGAACCCGTTCGCACCATAACAGCCGCCCATATCCACTGTCCGGGCCGGCTGGAGTTTCGTGCGTTTCATATTAAACGCACGAAACTCCAGCCTTATGTTTGGCGATCGGATTCACGCTTCAAATCGATGCCGGTTTTACGCGATCCGATCTATCCCCGGAACAGGTGCGGGACCGTCGCGGAATCCGAGCCGACGCCCAGGCCGACGCGCGGATCGGTCGATTCCCGCACAGCCATGCCCAGGCACTTGTCGCCGACGATCCAGGCGTGTAGGACGGCCCGCGTGTCCTCCTCGCGGAAGCCGGACGGGGTTTCCAGCCACACCGCGCCCTGCGCCGCCACGTCGGCACCGATAGCCGGCCCATCGTCGGCAACCACCGTCCCCTGCTCGACGATGCACGTCGGCGCGCCGTCCAGCCCATGGAGCGCGCGCACCGTCACCATGTCGGCACCCGCCACCCCGCCGGGGTCCAGCGCGGCGCGGCACAGGTTGGGATGGCGCGGGTACAGGTGCGACAGCACCGCCAAAAGCCCATGGTTCGACCACAGCCAGCACCACAGCGGCGACAGCACGCTCATGCCGCTGCTGCGCAGCCGCTGCAGGAAGGCGTCGTCGGCCAGCCCGTCCCACGGATAGAGCTTCGCCAGCCAGGAGATCGGCTGCCCTTCGTCGTCCAGGAAGCGGCGGCCATCCCAGGCGATGGACTGCAAGGGCAGCAGCCGCGTGTCGATGCCGGCCTCCGCCGCGGTGGCGGCCAGATAGACCAGTTCGCCCTCGCGCACCGGGTCGGGGGTGGCGCAGGTCGCGTGCATGCGGCCGCGGCCGGGGAGCCCCGCCGCCAGTTCCTCCCACCGTTCGACCAGCGCCTCGTGCAGGCCGTTGAACTGGTTGGCGTCCGGGGCCATGGCCTCGCGCCAGTTGCGCTGGACGAGCGAGGCGGCGAACAGCCCTTCGCCGGTGTCGTAGTTGCAGCCCAGCAGCTTGACGCTGTCGCGCCCGTCATAGGAGAGCGTCAGCCTCCCGGCAAGACCGCCCGCCCGCTCGTTGTATCGCCCTCCGGCCCAGTAATCGGCCCACGAGGCCTCCAGCAGCCTCCCCATGTCGCCGCGGATGCCGAGCGCGGCGAACAGCTTGTGCTCCACCACATGGCGGACGGCGACGCCGATCATGCTGTGCAGTTCGTCCGCCACGCTTTCGATCAGGTCGATCTGCGAAGCGGTGAATTCATAGACGGTGTCCTCACGCCAACTGGCCCCGGCCGACATGGCACGCACACCGTAGGGATATTTGCGGAGGCCCGGGCGCCAATCCGCCCGCGGCTTCATCGTCGTCCTGCGCATGACGTCCGATCCGCCCCGATCAGGTCCGGCCGGCTGCGCGGGAGGCCGCGCAAGCGGGCGCCGCAGGCAACCCCGCCAAGATACGGGAAAGGATGGGTGGGATGACGGGCGGCAGGCTGGTCAACGGTCCACTCCGGAGGAGGCCAATCCTAGAGACATGCATAGACATGGCGGCCCCCGGCCTGGAGCCGGACTTGCGGAAGAGCGGGGACCGGAGGCGGATGGTTGCGGTGCAAACACGGCCCTGCCTATCTACTAACGCGCCCGGCCACGGTGCGCCAGCGCGCATCCGCGATATCACCCCCGTTCGGAATGCTGCTGCCCGAATTGCTTCCGGACCGTTGCGGGCCCTCCGGCGGGCCGCGGCGGCACACGACCGCGGCGGCCCGCAGCGGGGGATCAGATCAGCGCTGCCGACGGATGGCGGGCGAGGGACCGCAAGGCCCACAGGGCCAGCCGGCCGCGCCGCGGCTTCATCGCGACCGTCACGGATGCCGCCGGCGGGGCGGCGGTCAAGCCAGGCACCAGGGCCGCCACGCCGTCCCGGGCGGAAGCAGGGGCGGGGGCCGCGCCCAGGCGCCGGATCCGGCGCGCGGACAGCACGATGCGCAACACCTCTTCTTCGGACACCGCGCGGCGGGCCGGGCCGGCAGCGAGGCTCGCCGCCTCGCACAAGGCCGCCCGTTCGGCCAGAAGCCCGGTCAGCCCCTTGGCCGCCGCCGTCAATAGAGCTTCATCATAGAGGGAGAGGACAAGCATCCTCATCCCGTGTTCCATCCGTGTGGACATGGCGGGCGCTCCGGAAATAAATCGGAATGGCGTGCGGATCGACAGATGCGATTATCCGTGCGCGGCACCCGTTCGGCCATGCGCCCCAAGGGGGTAACACCCTGGCTGCGCCCTCCTGATACCGGAAAGCCACAGCGTGGGTGTTGTAAAACAACGGGAAGTATCGGGAATGGTCCGCCCCGACCGGCGGGAAGAAATGGTGGAGCCAATCGGGATCGAACCGATGACCTCTACAATGCCATTGTAGCGCTCTCCCAGCTGAGCTATGGCCCCACATTGGTGCGCTTGGAGGGAGTCGAACCCCCACGGCCTTTCAGCCACTAGGACCTGAACCTAGCGCGTCTACCAGTTCCGCCACAAGCGCATCCGCGTGTCTTGGGGTCACGCGGGGCGCTCTATGTACCCAGAGCCGGCGCCGCGCTCAAGAGAAAAAACGCAACTGCGCAAAAGTTTTTCCCCGGCGCCGGCTTGCCGCCCTACTTGCCACCTTACTCCGCCGGCTTGATGGCATAGAAGCGGTAGACCCGCATGCCGGCCTCGATGGCGGCGACGCGGCGGGCCCAGAGTTCGACCTCCTCCATCACCGCCAGCTTGGTGGGGGTGTCGAGCTGGAATTTCTCCAGATGCTCGACCAGCCCCTGAATGGCGGACAGGATCAGGCCGCGATGGGTGTCGGTGATGTCCTCGGCGATGCGGAGGTCGAGGTTGCGCTGGGCGAAGGCGTTGGCCATACGCTCCTTGGGCCACAGGTTGGGCGCCAGCGGTTCCTTGTCGCACCAGGTCTGGACCGCCTTGGCGCCCAGCACGTCGGCCTCGGCGATGTAGTCGGTGATCAGCAGATGGCCGCGCGGCTTCAGCGCCAGTTCCATCCCGTCGAACATCTGCTCCTTGTCGCGGACGGAGAACAGGCCTTCCTTGTAGACGATGGCGTCGACGCGCTTGGGATAGCCGAAATGTTCGGGGTTGAAGGTCTCGACCGGCGCCTTCTTCTCAAGCCCCATCTTGAAGGAACGGACCATGCCCTCCTTCGCCAGCAGGTCCGACGCCTCCAGTCCGGTGACCCAGCAGCCGTATTTGCCGGCCATGGTGCGGCTGGTGCCGCCGAGCCCGGCCGCGAGGTCGAGCACGCTCATCGCCGGGTTCAGCCCCAGCGGCTTGACCAGATAGGGGATATGCTCGGCCCCGCCGGGGGTGTTGAACCCCTCGCCCCACATCTTTTCAGCCACCTCGATGCGGGTCGCGGTCCACAGCGGCTTGCCCCAGCGGTTCATGCCGGGTTCCGGGCCGGCAGGCTGCTGTGCCTCGCCCGTCGAAGACGTCGGCGGCTCCTCGCCCTTCTTCGCCTTCATACCCGACAGGTCATAGCCTTCCCACCACGCGTAGAGCCGCGTCTTCAGGCTCGGCCCATGCCCAGACGATTCGTCCTTGTCCGCCATCGCCGCCGTACCCCACGTCGTACATCATCGGCCAATCGATGCCGCCGCCACCGGCAGCCCTCAGCCGGCGTCGCGCCAAACCTGCGGTTGCCCTGTGCCGTCGCGGCACGCTACCCACAAGATCCGTCGGGCCTCATGGTTAGACGGACGCTAATTGCATGCAAGTGGAAAAATTTCTTCGCGGTAACGCGACCGCCGTCCCGCGAGGATGCGGAAGATCAGCGTGAGGCATTGGACGGCAACGGGCCCGGCTCGGTCAGCGAGGCCGGCAACGAGGCCATGCGCGTGCCGGCAGCGTTCAGCACCGGACGGCAGGCCGCCGGCATCTTGCGGACCACCCGCGGCTCCGGCTTGTATCCCGGCGGACGTTCGATGGCCGGAGACGCGCTGGCCAGCCAGGACATCAGCTCGTCGTCGCAACCGTCGCCCTCCGGCTGGGCCGTCTGCTGCTCGCACAGCGGGCTGCCGGACGGACAGGCCAGGCGGATGTGCATGTGGCCGTCATGGCCGTGCCAGGGCCGCAACTTGTTCAGGAACGCGCGGTCGGCCCAACTGCGCTGGCACATCGCCAGCTTGATCGCCGGACTGACGAAGATGCGGGCGACGCGTGCGTCGGCGGCGGCGATCTGGACCATGCGGGCCTGCCGGTCGGACCAGTCCTCCGTGACGCGCATGCGGTCGTAATCGACATATTTGATCTCGTCCAGCCGCTCGCGGCCCGCACGCCCCATCGGCGGCAGGTCCAGCCGAAGCCAGACGTCGGCATCCAGGCCGATCTGGTGACTGGCATGGCCGGACGGCATCGGCCCGCCGCGCGCCTGCCCCATGTCGCCGATCAGCGCGGTGCCGAGCCCGGCGAGCGCCACGCGGTGGCCGAAATCGCGCAGCATGTCGACCAGCACGGGATGGCCGTAATTGCGCTGGCGCGACAGGCGGATGACCTGATAGCCGACTCCCTCGGGCGGCAGGGCGCGGGCGCCGGCGATGCAGCCGGCGGCATAGCCGCCGATTGCCTGCGGCGCGCCCAGCGACGGGCCGGACACCGCCCCCCAGGCGACGCTGGTGGCATAGGCCGGGATCGGCTCCGGTTTCCTCTTGCGCTGCTTGGCATCGGCGTCGCCGGCCGCCAGCAGGGCGACCGCAACGCCGGCGCATGCGATCAGCCCGAAGACCCGGCCCCCAAATGACAGACGCCCCATATCGTCCCCCACCGTCCCAGCACCGCCATTCAGTCGGCTATAGCGGAGTCGCGGTTAAGGAATGATGGAGGAGGCGTCACCGACGCACAACCGAACCGACAGGCGTCGCCCCTGTCCATCGGGGGAACCCATCCGGGGTGCGACCGATGGCCGGAGGCGGCGGTTGCGGCTCAGTCCAGGGTCTGGCGATAGCGCTTCAGCGCCACCACGGTCACCACCGCCAGGAACAGGGTGAGCGCAAGCACCTCCGCCAGGATCTCGCCCAGGCCGTTTCCCTTCAGCAGGATGCCACGGACGATGCGCAGGAAATGGGTCAGCGGCAGCAATTCGCCCACCGCCTGCGCCCAGCCGGGCATGCCGCGGAAGGGAAACATGAAGCCCGACAGCAGCATCGACGGCAGGAAGAAGAAGAAGGACATCTGCATCGCCTGGAGCTGGTTGGCCGCCAGGGTGGAAAAGGTGAAGCCGACGGCGAGGTTGGCGGCGATGAACAGGATCAGCACCGCCGACAGCAGCCCCAGGCTGCCGACGATGGGCACGTCGAACAGCAGCCGCGCCGCCACCACGATCAGCACGACCTGGACATAGCCGACGACGACGAAGGGCACGATCTTGCCCAGCATCACCTCGAACGGGCGGGCCGGCATGGCCAGCAGGTTCTCCATGGTCCCGCGCTCGCGCTCGCGGGTGACGGCCAACGCGGTCATCATCACCATGGTCATGGTCAGCACCACCCCCATCAGGCCGGGCACGACGTTATATTGGGTTATGCCCTCGGGGTTGTAGCGGCGGTGGACCCGCAGGTCGATGGGATCCGGCCCGGCGCGCAGGGACGCCAGCGGCCCGGTCAGGTCGGGGGCCAGCGCCTGCCGGGCAATGGCGGTCAGCGCCGCCAGCGCATTGCCGGTCGCCGCCGGATCGGTCGCATCGGCCTCCACCAGCAGCACCGGGCGGGTGCCGCGCTGCAGGTCGCGGGCGAAGCCGGCGGGAACCGTCACCGCGAACTGGACCTTCCCTTCCGCCAGCAGCCGGTCGATGTCGGCCTCCGACCCGGCAGCGCGGGTGATGACGAAATAACCGGAATTCTCCATCGCCGCCACCAGGGTCCGGGCAAAGGGACTCGAATCGGCGACCAGCACCGCCGTCGGCAGCCCCTTGGGGTCGGAGTTGATGGCGAAGCCGAACAGGATCAGCTGCAGGATCGGCACCCCCACCATCATGGCGAAGGTCAGCCGGTCGCGCCGCATCTGGATGAATTCCTTGACCATGACCGCCATCAGGCGGCCCGCCGATATCCGCGCCATCGCACCGCTCCGCGCCGATCATCCCGAACCGGGACGCATGGACGCAAGGGTAGCGCGGCCGGGCCTTGCCGGCGATGGGACGTTCGGGCGCGGGACGGCGGCGGGGACTTCCCTCCCTACACCGCCGCATCCGCCCGGTCGAACTGCAATGCGGCAAGCCGGGCATACAGCCCGCCCTGTGCCACCAGTTCGGCATGGGTGCCGGTCTCCACCACCCGGCCCTTGTCCATCACGACGATGCGGTCGGCGTTCAGCACCGTCGCCAGCCGGTGGGCGACGATCAGCGTGGTGCGGCCATGCATCAGCCGGTCGAGCGCGTCCTGCACCATGCGCTCGCTCTCGGCGTCGAGCGCGCTGGTCGCCTCGTCGAGCAGCAGCACCGGCGGGTCGCGCAGGATGGCCCGGGCGATGGCAAGGCGCTGGCGCTGGCCGCCGGACAGCCGCACGCCCTTCTCGCCCAGGAAGGTGCCGAACCCCTCCGGCAGCGCATCGAGGAAGTCGAGGGCGTGGGCGGCCTCGGCCGCTGCGCGCACCTCGGCGTCGGTCGCGTCGGGGCGGCCGTAGCGGATATTCTCCCAGGCATTGGCGGAAAAGACGACCGGGTCCTGCGCGACCAGGCCCAAACGGCGGCGGACGTCCATCGGATCGGCCTCGCGCAGTTCGACGCCGTCGAGCCGGATCGAACCGGCCTGCGGGTCGTAATAGCGCAGCAGCAGTTGGAACACCGTCGACTTGCCCGCCCCCGATGGACCGACCAGCGCCACCCGCTCGCCCGGCTTCACATCCAGCGAGAAGCCCTCCAGCGCCGCCCAGTCGGGGCGCGAGGGATAGTGGAAGCGCACGGCGTCGAAGGCGAGCGCGCCGGCCGCAAGACTGGGCAACGGCTTCGGCAGCGCCGGCGCACGGATTTCCGACTCGATCGACAGCAGGCCGAACAGGCGCTCGGTCGCGCCGGCGGCGCGCTGCAGGTCGCCGATCACCTCGCTGATGGCACCGACCGATCCGGCGACGACGACGGAATAGATGACGAAGGCCGACAGCTCGCCCGGCGTCAGCCGTCCGGCCACCACGTCATGCCCACCGATCCACAGGATGATGCCGACCGCGCCGAACACCAGGACGATGACGATCACCGTCATCAGCGCCCGCACCCGCACGCGGCGGATGGCGACGTCGAACGCCTCCTCCACCCGGCGGCCGAACAGGGCGCGGTCGATGGCCTCGTGGGTGTAGGCCTGGACGGTACGGATGGCGGCAAGCGTCTCCTCGACGAAGGAGCCGACGTCGGCGATGCGGTCCTGGCTGTCGCGCGACAGCTTGCGCACCCGCCGGCCGAAGAAGACGATGGGGGCGACCACCAGCGGCACCACCAGCGCCACCAGCCCGGTCATCTTGGGCGAGGTGACCAGCAGCATGCCGGTGCCGCCGAGGAACAGCAGCGCGTTGCGCAGCGCAATGGAGGCCGACGACCCCACCACCACCTGCAGCAGCGTGGTGTCGGTGGTCAGGCGCGACAGGATCTCGCCGGTCTTGGTCGTCTCGAAGAAGCCCGGCGACAGGGTCAGCACATGGTCGTAGACGGCGCGGCGGATGTCGGCGACCACCCGCTCGCCGATCCAGCTGACCAGGAAGAAGCGGCCGTAGGTGGAGGCCGCCATCAGAGCGATCACCCCCAGCAGCACCAGCAGCGCCCGGTCGAGCAGCGAGGTGTCGCCACCGGCGAAGCCCTGGTCGATCAGCACCCGCATCCCCTGCCCCAGCCCCAGCACGGTGCCGGCCGCCACGGTCAGCGCCAGCATCGCGCCCAGGATGTGCCACCGGTAGGGCAGCAAGAACGGGATCAGCCGGCGCAGCGGACCGAGGTCGCGGCGGCGGACATCGGCCTCGCCACGGGATGAGGCGGCGATGAGGTCGGGGGAGGATTGGCGAGCCACGCTGTTCCCGCTGGTTGGTTGGGGTCATTGCTGCGGACCGCTGCCATATAGCGCGGGGCGGCGACGCCAACAAGGCGAGCCGCCGCCCATCGAGGCCTGGGCTCCCATTGCAGGCGCACTCGTTTCCGGGGTTGCGCGGGGGGACGTGTTTTGGTATAGACGCCGCTCGCTTTGCAGGAACTCCCGGCCATGAAGACTGACATCCATCCCGATTATCACGAGATCACCGTGGTCATGACCGACGGCAGCTCGTTCACGACCCGCTCCACCATGGGCAAGCCGGGCGACACGCTGCGTCTCGACATCGACCCGAAGTCGCACCCGGCCTGGACCGGCGTGCAGAAGCTGCTGGACACCGGCGGGCAGATCGCCAAGTTCAACAAGCGCTTCGCGTCTTTCGGCCTCAAGAAGTAAGCGGTTCTCGCGCTTCCATCCTGCCGACACGAAAAGGGCGCCCGATCCGGTCGGGCGCCCTTTTCGCATGTCCGCACATCCGAAGACCGAAGCCTCAGCCCACCGCCCTCACCCCACGGCGGCGGCACGCTCCACATCGGCACGGACCATGGCGTCCAGCCGGTCGACGCGCATGTAGAGGCTATGGCTGCGCTCCAGCAGGCTGCGCAGTCCGGCCGGCAACTCCTCATTGTCGGGACCGCTGGGATCGGAACAGATCTCGCCGCCGGAGAGCGCGAAATCCTCGCTCGCCGCCTGTTCCTTCGTCATTTCGCCCGCATGGACGGCCTTCTGCGCCAGCAGCCACGCCATCACCTGGGTCAGGCGACTGGTCACCCGCATCGATTCGTAGGAAATCTGCAGACGAACCTGCGGTGGCAATTTCCGATGCTCGGCCGCATCATGATAGGCGATGTAATTCCGCGCCTCGATCAAGAGGGCCATGGTCTCGTCATAGGGACCGTTGAAGAAGAAACTGTGCGAAGTCATGGTCTTCGGCCCCCTCCCGCGGACTTTCGGCCCTAGCGTGAGCCTTGCCGCAACTGATTAACAATTGGTGACCGGGCATTGTCCGACAACCCCAAGCGGGTTCGGCCGGGCATGCGTGCGGGCACCCTCTTGAACAGGAAAAAGCGTCGATTATCTCTCGCTCGTCCGGCGGATGCCCATACGGGGTCCGCCACCACCGCCCCAGAAGACCGACGGATTCCGTGGTCTTCGGCGGCCGTATCGCTCTTTCGGAGGATATGTCATGCGCAGCTACGACCTTTCGCCCCTGTTCCGCTCCACCGTCGGTTTCGACCGCCTGTCGCGCCTGCTGGAGACCGCGACCACCGGTGACGAGGCGGCGTCGTACCCGCCCTACAACATCGAGAAGATGAACGAGGACTCGTACCGGATCACCATGGCCGTCGCCGGTTTCGGTATCGATGACCTCACCATCACCGCCCATCAGAATTCGTTGACCGTCACGGGTAAAGCTAAGAAGGACGAGCCCGGCGGCCAATTCCTCTACCGGGGTATCGCCGGCCGCGCATTCGAGCGCCGCTTTCAGCTTGCGGATTTCATCAAGGTCAATGGCGCATCTCTTCAGAATGGCCTTCTGCACATCGAGTTGGCGCGCGAGGTACCCGAAGCGATGAAGCCGCGGAGCATTCCGATCGCCGGCACCGCCGGCAGCGGCACGGTGGAGGTGGGTGCCCAATCCCCGGCCCTGACCCAGCGGGCGGCTTGACGGCCCGACCGGCCCGTCTGCGATGAGCGGGCGCACAGCCGGCGGACAGGGGAACAGACATGGGAACGGCGCCCCGAAGCTTCCGGGGCGCCGTTTTCCATTGCCTCTTCCGTGGCGGCCTGCGGCTGCGGATCAGCCTGGCGGGAAATTCTCCGGTGGGGCGACGACCCACTCTGCATAGCCGGCGCGCAGCAACTCATAGGCGGCGACCAGCCCGGCGGCGCCGGCATAGGCGGTGAGCAGCACCCGCTCCGGCGGCACCTGCGCCCCGAATCCTGTCATCAGCAGAGCCCCCAGGAACGGACCGCCCAGCAGCAATGCCGCCAACCACAGCGGTTCCGCCGACAGCCAGGCGCTCAGTACCGCGCGGGTCCGCTGCGACAGGCGAAGCAAGGCCCCCGCCTTGGCGTCGAGCGCATCGAGGCTGCCGGCGCGCAATTCCGCCACCCGCCGTCCGTCGGCATCGAGGAACAGCACCTCCACCCTCATGCCGTGCCGCCGCACCGATGCGCGCACCGAGTCGCCGAGCCGAGTTTCCAGCAGGATCGCGTTGCCGCCGAGCGCCGGCAGCGCGTCGCGCACCTCGGCGGGCGGCTCGCCCCACTCACGCAGTGCGGCCAGGATGACGCGCGGATCGTCGCAGGGGAGCGCATCCACATGCAGAACCCGCCCCCGTGGCGCGGTCACCTTCAGAATGAGCACCTGTTCGGCCGGGTCATGCGTGCCTTCGACCCGCAAACCGCCCTCGGCCACATAGGAGAATCGCAGGCATCCATCGTGGCGGCAGAGCGTGTTCATGGCGGCGGCCCCTTCCGGTCGTGTCCCTGGCGGATCGCGCCGAAGGGATCTGGGCGTTGGTGATGGAATGACCAACAAACCAGCAGGGGGAACGGCCACCGGTGCCGCCCGGCGCAAAAGGGGAGGCTCGTTCGAGCCGGATCGCGACGGCCGGATCGCGGTGGCGCCACGCTCCGGACAAGAAAAAAGCGCCGAGCCGTGTGGCTGGCGCTTGAAGCTTATCCTCTCAAGAGAGAGAATGGCGGATGGGGGGAGATTCGAACTCCCGATACCCGTGAGGGTATGCCGCATTTCGAGTGCGGTGCATTCAACCGCTCTGCCACCCATCCGCTGCCCCGTTTGGCGGGGTGCGCGGAACCTATATAAACGCTTTCGGCCGTGCAAGCCTTTTTTGCAGAAAAATGCGCGCCTTTCGGCCCGTATCCCTGTTGACTCCGGGGCCCTCCTGCGTATAGATCGTCGCTCCCATGAACGGGCTTGCGCATCGAACGGTGGGCGAGAAGCCCGCCGTTTGTTTTGACATAGGCAGTGACGACAATGTTTGCAGTGATCCGCACCGGCGGCAAGCAGTACAAGGTCGCCAATGGCGACGTGATCCGTGTTGAGAAGCTCGAGGCCGATGCTGGCGCCTCCATCACGCTCGAAGACGTGCTGATGGTCGGCGACGCCGGCACCACCACCATCGGCACCCCGACCGTGGCGGGCGCCTCGGTCGTCGCCGAGGTCGTCGCCCAGGATCGCGGCCCGAAGATCATCGTCTTCAAGAAGAAGCGCCGCCAGAACTACCGCCGCAAGAACGGCCACCGCCAGGACCTGACCGTCCTGCGCATCACCGGCATCAACGGCGCGGCCTGATCCGGTTCTCCGGTCAAGGCATTCGGCGTCCTTCAGTTTTAGGAGCAACACCCCATGGCACACAAAAAGGCAGGCGGCTCGTCCCGCAACGGCCGTGACTCCGCCGGCCGCCGTCTCGGCGTGAAGCGTTTCGGTGGCGAGAACGTCGTCTCCGGCAACATCATCGTCCGTCAGCGTGGCACGAAGTTCCACCCGGGCGAGAATGTCGGCCTCGGCCGCGACCACACCATCTTCGCGATGGCCGACGGTCAGGTCTACTTCAAGCACAGCTCGAACGGCCGCACTTTCGTGAACGTCGTTCCGGCCAACGACCAGGTTCCGGCCGTCGCTGCCGAGTAACCTCTTCTGGTCGTTGCGCGGCCTGTGTCGCAGGCCTGCACGCTTGTGGGATAGAATCGGGGGACCGGGCGACCGGCTCCCCGATTTTCGTTTTTGAGTCCGGCACTGTCCCGCTGCCGGCTTTCCTTCCGTTTACGGGCAAGGTCCCCCGATGAAGTTTCTCGATCAGGCCAAGGTGTTCTTGAAGAGCGGTGACGGCGGCCCCGGTGCCGTGGCGTTCCGGCGCGAGAAGTACATCGAGTTCGGCGGTCCAGACGGCGGCGACGGCGGCCGGGGCGGCGACGTGGTGATCGAGGCGGCGGACGGCCTGAACACGCTGATCGACTACCGCTACAAGCAGCATTTCAAGGCGCAGCGCGGCCATCACGGCATGGGCAGCAACCGCAACGGCGCGCGCGGCGAGGACGTCGTCCTGCGCGTGCCGGTGGGAACCCAGATCCTCGACGAGGATCAGGAGACCGTGCTGTGCGACCTGACCGAGGCCGGCCAGCGCCGGGTCTTCCTGCGCGGCGGCGACGGCGGGCACGGCAATGCCCATTTCAAGACGCCGACCAACCGCGCACCGCGCAAGTTCCACCCCGGCTGGCCGGGGCAGGAGCAGTGGGTGTGGCTGCGGCTGAAGCTGATCGCCGATGCCGGACTGCTGGGATTGCCCAACGCCGGCAAATCGACCTTCCTGGCCGCGACCACCGCGGCCAAGCCGAAGATCGCCGACTACCCCTTCACCACGCTGGCCCCCAACCTGGGCGTCGTCCGTGCCGGTGACGAGGAGTTCGTCATCGCCGACATCCCCGGCCTGATCGAGGGTGCGCATGAGGGGCATGGGCTGGGCGACCGTTTCCTCGGCCATGTCGAGCGGTCGCGCATCCTGCTGCACCTGATCGACGGCACCGCGGACGACGTGGTCGCGTCCTACCGGACGATCCGCAACGAGCTGGAGGCCTATGGCGGCAACCTCGCCGACAAGCTGGAGGTGATCGGGCTGAACAAGGCCGACGCCCTGCTCGACGAGGAGATCGAGGAGAAGAAGGCGGCACTCGAAGAGGCATCGGGCGCCGAGGTCATGGTGCTGTCCGGCGCCACCGGCCAGGGCGTGAAGCAGGTGCTGTTCCGGCTGCTGACCGTCATCAAGGAATCGAAGGCGGAAGAGCCCGAGGTCATCCACGCCCCCGCGACCCGCTCCATCCCGCGCCCGCCGGTCGGCCAGAAGCTGCCCGACGACGGCGAGATGCAATGGGACGACGAGGCCGGCGAATGGGTCGGCGGCGAGGAGGCCGACTTCGAGGAAGATGATCTCGAAGAGGCCGATCTCGAAGAGGGCGCCGAGCTGGAAGGCGCAGAGGACGAGACCCTTGACGGGGAGGAGCCGGAGGGCGAAGAGGACGGCTCGGAAGACGATACGGACGGAACCTCCCGCCATGGCGCTTGACGCCCCTACCCTTCTCGAGTCCCGCCGGCTGGTCGTGAAGATCGGCTCGGCCCTTCTGGTCGATGGCGAGACCCGGCAAATCCGCCGGGCCTGGCTCGACGCGCTGGCCGACGACGTCGCCGCCTGCCGCAAGCGCGGGCAGGAGGTGGTGATCGTCACCTCCGGCGCCGTCGCCTGCGGGCGCGAGCATCTCGGCCTCGTCGGCCGGGCGCTGAAGCTGGAGGAGAAGCAGGCTGCGGCTGCCACCGGCCAGATCCGTCTCGCCCACGCCTATCAGGAGACGCTGGCCCGCCACGACGTCACCGTCGCCCAGGTGCTGGTGACGCTGGAGGACACCGAGGAACGGCGGCGCCACCTGAATGCCCGCAACACCATCGACACACTGCTGAAGCTGGGCGCAGTCCCGGTCATCAACGAGAACGACACCGTCGCCACCGCCGAGATCCGCTTCGGCGACAACGACCGGCTGGCGGCGCGCGTTGCGCAGATGGTCAGCGCCGACACGCTGGTGCTGCTGTCGGACATCGACGGCCTCTACACCGCCGACCCGCGCAAGGACCCGGACGCCCGCCACATCCCCACCGTGCGCGAACTGACGCCGGAGATCGAGGGCATGGCCGGCGAGCCGCCCCCCGGCTACAGCAGCGGCGGCATGGTGACCAAGATCGCCGCCGCCCGCGTCGCGCTGTCGGCCGGCTGCCGGATGGTCATCGCCAAGGGCAAGCGCATGAACCCGCTGGCGGCGCTGGAAGCGCGGCCGGAGGATGGCGGCGCGCCCTGCACCTGGTTCCTGCCCTCGGCCGAGCCGACCAAGGCGCGCAAGGCCTGGATCGCCGGCCATGTCAACGCATCGGGCGTGCTGGTGGTCGATGGCGGCGCCCAGCGGGCACTCGCCAACGGCGCCAGCCTGCTGCCGGCCGGCGTCGCCGCCGTGTACGGCGAGTTCGACCGCGGCGACGTGGTGATCGTCCGCAGCCAGGACGGGCGCGAACTGGCGCGCGGCCTCGTCGCCTACAGCGCCGACGACGCCCGCAAGATCCTCCGCCACAAGAGCACCGAGATCGAGGAGATCCTGGGCTATCACGGGCGCGACGAGATGATCCACCGCGACGATCTGGTGGTGCGGTGACGGCAGACATCCCCCCCTCTGCCCGCACCCCGATCCGCGCGATCCTGTGGGACATCGACGGCACGCTGATGGACAGCGAGCCCTGGCACCAGCGCATCACCGTCGAGATCTGCCGCGGCTACGGCCATGAGCTGAGCGACGAGGATTGCCGGACGATGCATGGCGTCGCCTTCCGCGAAATCTACGCCGCCCTGCACGCCCGCCGTCCCTTCCCCGTCGACCTGAAGCGCTGGGCCGACGAGATCAACGCGCAGTATGTCGCCAATGTCGACCGGGTGCGGCCACGCGACGGCGCCTTCGCCCTGGTGGAGGCGTTCGCCGCCCGTGGGCTGGCGCAGGCCTGCGTGTCGAACGGCGGCCGCATGATCGTCGACGCCAACATGCGCGCCATGTCGATCCCGCATTTCCGCTTCAGCATCGCCCGCGAGGACGTCGCCAACGGCAAGCCCCATCCGGAGCCCTACCTGCTGGCGGCGACGATGCTGGGCCTGCCCCCGGAAGCCTGCGCCGTGATCGAGGACAGCCCGACCGGCGCCCGCAGCGCCAAGGCCGCCGGCATGCTGACCATCGCCTGGCCGCAGCACCCGGCCGTGATCTTCGACGCCGTCGACCATCTGGTCGAGGATCCGGCCTCGCTCGATTGGGATACCCTCTGCGGCTGAAGGCAGGCGCCGCCCCTCCATCCGCTCGGTCCAGCGTCCGGCCCGCCATCTGCGCGGCCGGCGGGATGCCCAGGGCCGCCCGCGCAGGCCCTCGGTGGGTCACTTCTGGATGTTGACCACCGCCGACGCTGGAGCCAGGGCGATGCCGCGGTCGGCCAGCGCGGTCATCCAAAGATTGATCCGTTCGATCGTGGTCGGATAGGGCGAGGCGAAGCCGACGGCGGCGCCGTTGGTCTTGGCCAGCTCCTCCAACTCGCGCAGCTGGTCGTCGATGGCGCCGCGCGACAGGTCGCGGTCGATGACCCGGTCGCCCAGCGCCCGCGGCACGCCGGCGAGATTGGCGAGCGGTCCGGCCACGCTCTTGGGGGTGAGGCGGGCATCGACGAACAGCAGGCCGCGGGCCTTCAGCGCGTCGATCACCGGCTGCATCGCCGCCGGATTGGCGGTGAATTTGCTGCCGGTGGTGCTGGTGATGCCGACATAGCCCACCGCCTTGCCCAGCGACCATTCCAGCCGCTCGATGTTGCGGTCGGGGCCGAGCATGGTCAGCAGCGCGTTGGGGCCGGGATCGTCGCGCGGGTAGTTCTGCGGCTCCATCGGCACCGAAAGCATCACCTCGTGCCCCTTGGTGCGGGCACGCTCGATCCAGTCGTCCAGCCGCTCGGCATAGGGCAGGAAGGCCAGCGTGATGCCGGGCGGCAGCTTCGCCAGCGCGTTGCCGGTGGTCACCCCGCTGAGCCCGAGGTCGGACATGACGATGGCGACCCGAGGCCGCTTGTCGGTGGCCGGGAACGGGCGGGCATAGACCTGCCAGGGCTTGCGCCCGTCCTGGGCGATGCGCGGCAAAGGCCCGTTGCGGCTGTCCTCCACCAGCCCCGGCACAGGAGCCGGGGTCAGCGTGACCGCCGCTCCCGGCACGCCCGGCAGGGGCAAGGGCGCCGCATCGGTCGGGAGCGGCGCCGTCGCGGGCGCCGCCGCCTTCGGCATGGGAGGCGGCGGCAACGCGGCCACCGCCACCGTCGCCGCCGGAATCTCCGCCTGCCATGCCTCCCTCGTCGAATCGGCATTCAGCGCCAGCCAGCCGGCCACCCCGGCATAGGCCACCGCCGTCAGGGCGGCGGCGCCCAGCAGGGCCTTCGACAGCGGCTTGCGCGGCCCGCGGCCCGCCCCATCGCCGGTGCGGCGCAGGCGACGCAGCCAGCCGAGGCCGGGGCGCAGGCCCCGGACATCGAACCGCAGACGACCGAGCAGGGCTGGAGCCTTCACTGTCCGCCGCTCCGGTCAGCGCGCCGCGGCGCGCTGCTGGAACAGGGCGACGCCCCGCAACAGATCCAGCGCGCGGGCAAGCTGGAAGTCGAAGGGCGGCTCGGCCCCCTCCGCCGCCGCACCATCGGCCGGAGTTGCCCCGGGAGTTGCCCCGGGAGCAGCAGGCGCGGCCGGTGCCGCACCCGGCGCCGGAGCAGCGCCGGCACCCGGACCGGGGGCGGGCGCCGCCGGGTTGGGTGCCGCCGGAGTGCCCGGAGCCGCCGGGTTGGTGGTGGCCGGACGGGGTGCCCGGTTCTGGTTGGCGGCGTCGGGGTTGACCAGCGCGCCCTTCAGGTCGGCCTCGCGGCGGCGGACGATGTTCCTGTCCAGATCCTCCACCTTGGCAACATGCACCTCGATATCCGGGGTGATGCCCAGCTGCTGGATCGAGCGGCCCGACGGCGTGTAGTAGCGCGCCGTGGTCAGACGCATGGCGCCGTGGCCGGGCAGCGGGATGATGGTCTGGACCGATCCCTTGCCGAAGCTCTGGGTGCCCATGACGATCGCGCGCTTGTGGTCCTGCAGGGCGCCGGCGACGATTTCCGACGCCGAGGCCGAGCCGCCGTTGATCAGCACCACCAGCGGCAGCCCCTTGATCAGGTCGCCCGGCTTGGCGTTGAAGCGGGTGCCCTCCTCCGCCCGACGGCCGCGGGTCGACACGATCTCGCCCTTCTCCAGGAAGGTGTCCGACACCGACACCGCCTGGTCGAGCAGGCCGCCCGGGTTGTTGCGCAGGTCCAGCACGAAGCCCTTCAGCTTGTCGCCCAGCTGTTGCTGGATCGAGGCGATCGCCTTCTCCAGCCCGCTCTGGGTCTGCTCGTTGAAGCTGGTGACGCGGACATAGCCGATCTCGCCCTCGGTGCGGAAGCGGACCGACTGCACCTTGATGACGGCGCGGGTCAGCGACACGGTGAAGGGTTCCCCCGCCTCGCCGCGGCGGACGGTGACCTTCAACTCGCTGCCGATGGGGCCGCGCATCTTCTCGACCGCCTCGTTCAGGCTGAGGCCCATCACCGCCTCGCCGTTCAGCTGGACGATCAGGTCGCCCGGTTGCAGGCCGGCGCGGAAGGCCGGGGTGTCATCGATGGGCGATACGACCTTCACCAGGCCGTTCTCCATCGTCACCTCGATGCCCAGCCCGCCGAACTCGCCGCGGGTCTGGACCTGCATGTCCTGGAAGCTCTTCTTGTTCAGATAGCTCGAATGCGGGTCGAGCGAGGTCAGCATCCCGTTGATCGCCGCTTCGATCAGCTGCTCGTCGGTCACCGGCTCGACATATTCGGCGCGGACACGCTCGAAGACGTCGCCGAACAGGTTCAGCTGCCGGTAGGTGTCCGACGAGTTGCTGGACTGTGCGGTGACGGTGGCGACGCCGGCTCCCAGAAACACCAGAGCAGCCGCTGCGGCGGCGCGCTTGATCATCCTCATCTACCCTTGTCCTTTCCCCTCCGGGGCGCCGAACCCGCGTTGCGGGTTGATCGGCTGGCCGTTTCGTCGCAGCTCGAAATAGAGATCCGGATTGCCGTCCGGCGGCATGACCGCCAGCGGTTCCCCGCTGGCCACCTTACGCCCGACGGCCGTGTCGATCCGGCCCAAACCCGCAATCAAACTATGATATCCGTTGCCGTGTTCCACGATCAAGATTAGGCCATAGCCCTTGAAGGGCCCGGCGAACACGATCGTGCCGCTGCGCGGCGCCACCACGGCGGCGGCGGCCCGGGTCTGGACGGTGACGCCGCGGCTGGTGGCGCCGAAGCGGTCGGCCTCGCCGAAGCGGGTCGTCAACCTGCCGGCGGCGGGCAGCACCATGCCGGCGGCCGCCGGCGGGCCATCGGCGGCGCGGTTGGGAGCACGCGCCGCGAGATCTCGCTCGCGCGCTGCCTCGCGGGCAGTCTCCTCCTTGGTGCGCTGTTCCTCGGCGGCCTTCTGTTCCGCCAGCTTCTGCTCGGCGGCGCGCAGGTCGGCCAGCTTGCGTTCGGCATCCTTGCGTTCCGCCTCCTTCCGGGCGGCAAGGCGGCGTTCGGCCTCGCGCTTTTCTGCCTCGCGCCTGGCCGCCTCCCTGCGCTCCGCCTCGATCCGCTCCGCTTCGCGGCGGGCGGCGGCTTCGGCGGCGGCGCGGCGTTCCGCCTCGATCCGTTCCATCAACTGGCGCAGGTCGACGGCCTGCCCGGACAGGTCGGCCATGCGCTGGCCGACCCGGACGCGTTCCTCCTCGGTCTGACGCGACAGCTCCTCGCGCCGGGCGATCAGGCGGTTCATTTCGCTCTGCTTCTCGGCCAGCGCCACCCTAGCGGCCAACGCCTTGGAGCGCCGGTCGACCAGCTTGCCGCGGGTGTCGGCCAGCGCGGTGAGCGCCTGGGCCAGCGCGTCGGCGCGCGCGCGCAACGCCGGCACCGCGTCGCGCAGCAGCAGGGCGGAGCGCAGCGTATCGACCGGGCTTTCCGGCCGGGCCAGCGCCGCTTCCGGCGGGATGCGCGCCAGCCGTTGCAGGGCCCCCAGCAGGGTGGCGATCTGCTGGCGCTCGCCGTCGAGGCTGGCGGAGCGCTCGCGCTCCTCCGCCTCCAGCGCGGTCAGGGAGTCTTCGAGCTGGTCGAGCGCCTGTTCCTGCCCCTGCGCCTGATCGGCCAGCGCGATCAGCCGGCCGCGCAGATCCTCCAGTTCGGTCTGAAGGGCCTGGGACTGGCGTTCCAGCTGCTGCTGGCGCTGCTTGCCGGTCTGGAGCTGCTGCTCGACCCGCTTCAGCGTGTCCTTGGGGCCGTCGGGTTGGGCGCCGCTCTGCGCATTCGCCGGCTGGACGAGGACCAGCCCGGTGATGACGACGAAGCCGGCAAGGATCCCCTCTCCCGCCCCGGATACCCTCTCCCCCCCGCTGACGCGGGGAGGAGAGGGGGCATCAAAGGCGAAGGGACCGCCCGGCGCCATCCGTTACTCCGCCGCCGCGCGGGCGGCGGTGCGGACCAGCAGGTTGCGGCCGGTCATCTCGGCTGGCTGCGGCAGGCCCAGCAGGTCGAGCAGGGTCGGCGCGATGTCGGCCAGACGGCCGCTCGCGATGCGGGCGCCGGCCGGGCCGTTGACCAGGACCAGCGGCACCTTGTCCAGCGTGTGGGCGGTGTGCGGGCCGCCGGTTTCCGGATCCTTCATCAGCTCGCAGTTGCCGTGGTCGGCGGTGACCAGCATGGTGCCGCCGGCACGGCGCACCGCGGCCTCCACCTGCCCCAGGCTGCCGTCGACCGCCTGCACCGCCTTGATCGCGGCGTCGAGCATGCCGCTGTGGCCGACCATGTCCGGATTGGCGAAGTTGACGACGATCAGGTCGTACTTGCCGGAGTCGATGGCACCGACCAGCTTGCCGGTCACCTCGGCCGCCGACATCTCCGGCTGCAGATCGTAGGTCGCGACCTTCGGCGACGGCACCAGGATGCGATCCTCGCCCTCATACACCCGCTCCTCGCCGCCGTTGAAGAAGAAGGTGACGTGCGGGTACTTCTCCGTTTCGGCGATGCGCAGCTGCGTCATTCCGGCCTCGCTGACCACTTCGCCCAACACCTTGGTCAGGGATTTCGGCGGAAAGATGGTGGTCATCAGCTTGGCCAGCGCCGACGAATATTCGACCATGCCGACCGCGGCGGCCAGCTTGGGCGCGCCGTCCACCGGGAAGCCGTCGAACTCCGTGTCGACATAGGCGGCCAGGATCTCGCGGGCGCGGTCGGCGCGATAGTTCGCCATCAGGATGGCGTCGCCGTCCTCGATGCCGGCATAGTCGCCGATCACCGTCGGCAGGATGAACTCGTCATGTTTGCCGGTGGCATAGCTCTGCTCGATCGCCTGCATCGGGTCGGCGGCGCGCTCGCCCTCGCCCTTGGTCATCGCGGCATAGGCCTTGGCGACGCGGTCCCAGCGCTTGTCGCGGTCCATGGCGTAATAGCGGCCGATCACGGTCGCGACCTCGACGCCCGGCATCTCATGGACGTCGGCCATGAACTCGGCGACCTGATCCTTGGCGCTCTGCGGCGGAACGTCGCGGCCGTCGGTGAAGGCGTGGACCGCCACCGGCACGCCCTCGCGCGCCAGCACGCCGGCCAGCGCGGCGATGTGGTCCTGGTGCGAATGGACGCCGCCCGGCGACAGCAGGCCCATCAGGTGGACACGCCCGCCGGTCTTGTGCATCGTCTTGACGAGGTCGTTCAGCGCCGGGTTGCGCTCCAGCCCGCCCTCGACGATCGCGTGGTCGATCATCACCAGATCCTGCATGACCACCCGGCCGGCGCCGAGATTCATGTGCCCGACCTCGGAATTGCCCATCTGCCCCTTGGGCAGCCCGACCTCCTCCTCGCTGGCGTCGAGGAAGGCCGTCGGCTCGGCCGACCACAGACGGTCCCAGTTCGGGGTCTCGCCCAGCGCAATCGCGTTGTCGGACCGCTCCTCGCGATAGCCCCAGCCGTCCAGGATGCAGAGGACGACAGGGCGGGGTCGGGTGGTCTCGGTCATCGCGCTTACCTTTCTCGAAAGGTTGTGGTCTCGGAGTTTCGTATTTTTCGGCTCCGGCGCGTCGATTGGCGCCGGATGCGACGCTCAGGATCAGGATCTGTGATAGGGGTGGCCGGCAAGAATTTGTTGGGCGCGATAGAGTTGCTCCGCAAGCATGCCGCGCACCAGCATGTGGGGCCAGGTCATCGGCCCGAAGGCAAGCAGGAAGTCGGCCCGCGCGCGCACCGCGTCGCCATGGCCATCGGCACCGCCGATCAGGAAGGCGAGATCGCCGGCGCCGCGGTCGCGCCAATCGCCGACCTTGGCGGCGAAGGCCTCGCTGGGCAGCGCCTTGCCGCGTTCGTCCAGCGCCACGACGATGGCGCCGGCCGGCACGGCGGCGAGCAGAAGCTCGGCCTCCTGCCGTTTCAATTCGTCGGAGGAGAGGCGTTTCTTCACCTCGACCTCCTTCAGGGCGAAGGGCCAGACGAGCCGGCCGACATACTCGTCGAACAGGTCGCGGGTCGGTCCACCCCGCGACCGCCCGACGGCGGCGAGCCACAGACGCATGATGCGGCCCTCCGCCCCCGTCCGGTCAGGCGCTCAGCCGCGCCGTATCGGACGGCGTCGGCAGGTCCAGACCCCACATCTTCTCGATGTTGTAGAAGGTCCGGACCTCCGGCTTGAACAGGTGGACGATCACGTCGCCGGCATCGACCAGGACCCAGTCGCTCTGGGTCAGGCCCTCCATCTCGACGCCGCGGACGCCGGCCTGCTTCAGCTTGTCGGCGAGCTTCACGGCCATGGCGGCGATGTGCCGCGTGTTGCGGCCAGAGGCCACGACCATGTAATCGGCGAAGGTGGTTTTCCCGGCGAGATCGATGACGGTCACGTCATCCGCCTGGTCGGCGTCAAGCGACGCCTCGATGAGCGCCTTCAGCTCCTGCGGTTCCAGGATCTGGGGAACGGCGGCTGGCCGCGGAGCGGTCGCGGCCGTTTCGGTGTGCGTGGTGATGGCTCCAACCTCTTGCAACGGTTTCACGATCCGGCGGCCCGTGCCTGCCGGATCGCCGTCGCCGAGGCCGGATGCAGGGGATTGCGTAAGAACGCCCAGGCCGGCCGCCTGCGGCGCGCCAGCCCTTTGACCCCCGACACGGACACCCGCCGACGGGTGTAACGCTGGGCGGCCTTGCCGCTCAGCGCACCAAGAGAATAGGTCGGACGGGCGAAAACCGCAACGGCCACCGACTCGAAGATTCGTGTCCAAAGCTTCCAGCGCGGAATTTGCCGCAGATTGTCCGCCCCCATCAACCAGACGAAGCGGGTTTTCGGGAAGCGGCGCTGCAGCTTGGCCAGCGTGTCGGCGGTGAAGCGGGTGCCGAGCGCCGTCTCGATCGCCGTCACCTCGATGCGCGGATGGGCGGCGACCGCGCGCGCCTCAGCCAGCCGGTCGCCGAGCGCGGCCATGCCGGCGGCCGCCTTCAACGGGTTCTGCGGGCTGACCATCCACCACACCCGGTCGAGGCCGAGCGACTTCAGCGCGAACAGGCTGATGTGCCGGTGCCCGTCATGGGCCGGATTGAACGACCCGCCGAGGATGCCGACGGTGAGGCCGGCATAGAGCGGACCGGAATAGAGATGGGGGGCCTTCTCCGACCTGGAACGGGTTCCCTCGCCCTTACGGCCGCGTCTGGCCATCGCCGCGCACGACATACTTGTAGCTGGTCAGTTGCTCCGCACCCACCGGGCCGCGGGCGTGGAACTTGTCGGTGGAGATGCCGATCTCGGCGCCCATGCCGAACTCGCCGCCGTCGGCGAACTGGGTCGAGGCGTTCCACAGCACGATGCCGCTGTCCACCCGCGCCAGGAACCGTTCCGCCACCGCCGGATCCTCGGTCAGGATCGATTCGGTGTGGTGGGAGCTGTGGGCGTTGATGTGGTCGATTGCCGCATCCACCCCGTCCACCACGCCGCAGGCGATGATGGCGTCGAGATATTCGGTGTCCCAGTCCGCCGCCGCCAGCGGGGTCACCCGCGGATCGGCCGCCTGGGCCGCCGCGTCGCCGCGCACGGCGCAGCCGGCGTCGAGCAGATCCTTGACCAGCAGCGGCAGCGCCGTGCCGGCGATGGCGCGGTCGACCAGCAGCGTCTCGGCCGCGCCGCAGATCGAGGTGCGGCGCATCTTGGCGTTCAGCACCACCTTGCGCGCTTCCTCCAGGTCGGCGGCGGCATCGACATAGACATGGCAGTTGCCGTCCAGATGCTTGATGACCGGCACCCGGCTCTCGTCGGCGATACGCTGGATCAGCGACTTGCCGCCGCGCGGGATGATGACGTCGATATAATCGCGCATCGTCAGCATATGGCCGACGGCGGCACGGTCGGTGGTGGGCACCAGCTGGATCGCCGCTTCCGGCAGCCCTGCCTCGCGCAGGCCCTGGACCAGGCAGTCGGCGATGGCGCGCGACGAGCGGATGCTCTCCGACCCGCCGCGCAGGATGGCGGCGTTGCCCGATTTCAGGCAGATGCCGCCGGCATCGGCGGTCACGTTGGGCCGGCTTTCATAGATGATGCCGACCACGCCCAGCGGCACGCGGACGCGCTGGATGCGCAGGCCGTTGGGCCGGGTCCAGTCGGCCAGCACGCCGCCGATGGGATCGGGGAAGTCGGCGATGTCCTCCAGACCCTTGGCCATCGCCTCGATGCGCGCGTCGTCCAGCATCAGCCGTTCGCGCATGGGGCCGGACAGGTCGCGGGCGTTCGCCATGTCCTCGGCGTTGGCAGCCTTGATCCCGGCCGCCCGGGCGCGGATGGCCGCCGCCGCCGCCCTCAATGCCCGGTCCTTCGACGGTCCTGGCACGGTCGCCAGCGCGGCCGCGGCGGCGCGGGCGGCGCGGCCGAGGGCGATCATCTGGTCGTGCAGGGCGTCGGTGGTGTCGAGCAGGGCGGACATGGAGGTCTCCAGACACTCTATCCGTTGAAGGGACGACGACCTTAACGAATTGTTCGGGGTTGCGAAAGCCGCGCGGTTGTGGGACTTCGGCGTTGCGGGAGGGGCGGGCGTGTGCAAAACGCAACGCACCCCAAGGGCCGGGCCGGCAGGGGCCGAGCCGGGATTTCGGGTAGGGTGACATGCTGACGCTGCTGCTGATCGTCTCCGCCTTCTTCGCCGGGGTGCTGAACGCCGTGGCCGGGGGCGGCAGCTTCCTGACCTTCCCGGCGCTGGTCCTGGCCGGAGTGCCGCCGCTGAACGCCAACGCCACCAGCACCGTCGCGGTGTCGCCGGGCGCGCTGGCCAGCGCCTACGGCTACCGGCGGGAACTGGGGCGCATCCGCGAAATCCACCTGCCCTCCTTCCTCGGCATCAGCCTGGTCGGCGGGCTGCTGGGCGCGCTGCTGCTGCTGTGGACGCCGCAGCGCACCTTCGAGGCGATCGTCCCCTGGCTGCTGATGTTCGCGACGCTGCTGTTCGCCATCGGCCCGACGGCGTCGGCCTGGGTCCGCCGCAATTTCACCATCGGCCACGGCACGGTGCTGGCCGTCCAGTTCCTGATCGCGGTCTATGGCGGCTATTTCGGCGGCGGCATCGGCATCCTGATCCTGGCGACGCTGGGCGTCTTCGGCCTGACCGACCTGCATGCGATGAATGGGCTGAAGTCGCTGGTGTCGGGTTGCCTGAACGCGGTGGCGGTGGCCGCCTTCGTCGCCGGCGGCGCCGTCTACTGGACGGAGGCGCTGATCATGCTGGTCGCCGCCATGGCCGGCGGCTATGCCGGTGCCTCGGTCGCCCGCCGCATCCCCCCGCCCCTGCTGCGCAAGGCCGTCATCCTGGTGGGCGCGGCAATGACCGTCTATTTCTTCGTCACCAAGACCTGAACCGCCGCTGAACCGTGCCCTGACGCCCGACCGGAGCCCTCCTGCCATGTCCAAGAAGACAATCGACCGCGACGCCCTGCCCTACCGCCCCTGCGTCGGCATCATGCTGCTGAACGACCGCGGCGAGGTGTTCGTCGCGAAGCGTTGCGGATCCGAAGCCGACTGGCAGATGCCCCAGGGCGGCGTCGACGAGGGCGAGGACGCCCGCACCGCCGCCTTCCGCGAACTGGAGGAAGAGATCGGCACCGCCAAGGCGGAGTTCGTCGCCATGACCGCCGCCCCCCACCGCTACGACCTGCCCGACGAGCTGCTGGGCCGGGTGTGGAAGGGCCGCTGGCGCGGGCAGGAGCAGATGTGGATGCTGGCCCGCTTCACCGGCACTGCGGCCGACATCCGGCTCGACACCGCGCATCCGGAGTTCGACGCCTGGAAATGGGTCGATGCGGACGAGTTGCCCGGCCTGATCGTCGCCTTCAAGCGCCCGGTCTATGAATCGGTCCTGGCTGAATTCCGCCCGCTGATCGCGGCGCTGCGAGGCTGATCCGCCCATCGCGCCGCCCGGCTGCCCGCCGTTCCGCCTCCTTATCCCAAATTTGCTTGTCCCAATTTTGATTGCGGTTATCCCCAACTTCTTCCCTCATGCCCTTCGGCCCCAGACTCGCGCTTAACGAATCCTTATGGCGGCTCTGGCAACGTCGCTGCTGCAACCGGAATGCGCTGAAGCGGCCCGGCTTTCGACGGAGGGGTGACGTGTCGCTGATCAAGTGGACCGAGGAGGATGACGGACGCATTCGCCTGGGACTGCCCAGCGACCTGGATCTGCCGATGGCACAGCCGCTGCTCGACAGCCTGCGGGCGGCGTTCAAGGCATCCGCCGACGTCACCGCCCAGGCGGATGCGGTGGAGCGGATCAGCGCCGCCTGCATCCAGGCGCTGGTGGTTGCCGCGCGCGACGCGGCGGAGCGGGGAGCCGCCTTCGCCATCCTGCGCCCGTCCGACGTCCTGTCCGAAGCGTGCGAGGATCTGGGTCTCGCCGCCTGGTTGAAGCAATGGAGCCGAGCGTGAAGAAGAAAGTGATGACGGTGGACGACTCGCGCACCATGCGCGACATGGTGTCCTTCACCCTGCGCGGGGCCGGCTACGAGGTGGTCGAGGCCGCCGACGGCCAGCAGGCGATGAACGCCATCGCCACCACCAAGGTCGATCTGGTCATCACCGACCTGAACATGCCCAATATGGATGGGCTGACGCTGATCCGCCGGCTGCGTGCCATCCCGGCCCACCGGACGCTGCCGATCCTGATGCTGACCACCGAAGCCGACGAGAAGAAGAAGGCCGAGGGCCGCACCGCCGGGGCAACCGGCTGGATCGTCAAGCCCTTCAACCCCGACAAGCTGGTGTCGGTGGTGCAGAAGGTCTGCGGCTGACCGCAGGCCGGCAGCCGCGTTCGGCAGCAAGATTAAGGAACCGCCGTGGACGATCTCAGCCGCTTCAAGCAGACCTACTTCGACGAAAGTGCCGAACTGCTGGCCGTCGCCGAGGCCGGGCTGCTGCGCCTCGCCCCCGGCGAGATCGACATGGACGAGGTGAATGCGATCTTCCGCGCCGTCCACTCGATCAAGGGCGGCGGCGGCGCCTTCGGCTTCGCCGATCTCGTCGCCTTCGCGCACGAGTTCGAGACAGTGATGGACGGCGTGCGCAACGCCGAGATTCCCATCACCACCGGGCTGGTCGACACCCTGATCCGCGCCAACGACGTGCTTGCCCGCATGCTGTCGCATGCCGCCGATGGAACCGAGGCGCCGGAAGGGACCACCGACGACACCGTCGCAGCGCTCCGCCGCTTCCTCGACATGGCCGGGGCCGCGCCGGATCAACCGCCACCGCAGCCGGCACCACAGCCGCAACCCGCCGCCACGCTCCACCCCGATGACGAGGACGACGAGGCCGGCATCTTCGGCGACGCGCTGGCCGCCATCGAGGCCGCCCGCGGCGACCAAGGACCGTCCGAGACCCTGGCGGCGGACGCCGTTCCAGACGGGAAGATCCGCTGGACCGTCGTCTTCCGCCCCAAGGCGGAGCTGCTGCTGTCCGGCAACGAGCCGACCTACATGCTGCGCGCCCTGCGCCGGCTGGGCGAGGCGGAGATCGTCTGCCACCTGGACCGGCTGCCGGGCCTGCGCGACCTGGACGCCGAACTGCTGCATCTGTCCTGGACGGTGACCCTGCTGGCCGGCCCGGAGGTGGATCGCGCCCGGATCGACGACGTGTTCGAGTTCGTCGCCGACGACTGCGACATCCGCATCAGCGCCGAGGCGCCGCCTCCCGCCATCATCCCCGCAATCCCCCCCGGGGCCAGCCCCCCGGCGCTTCAGAGCACGGCTCCGGCGCCCGGCGCCGATCTGCAGGACAAGGCCGTTCCGCCGCCGGCGGCGGCCACGCCGGCCGCCACCACGTCCGGCGCCGCCGGCCCTGGGAAGGCCGCCGACGGCGCCAGGCGCGGCAACGGCGGCGACCATGCCGGGCCGACCAGCCACACCATCCGCGTCGACCTCGACAAGATCGACCGGCTGGTCAACATGGTCGGCGAGATGGTCATCACCCAGGCGATGATCGCGGAGCATGTGCGCGACCTGCCGCCCGGCCAGTTCCAGGAGCTGCTGGAAGGGCTGGAAAGCCTCGCCCAGCACACCCGCGAACTGCGCGAAAACGTGATGTCCATCCGCGCCCAGCCGGTGTCCAGCGTCTTCTCGCGCATGCCGCGGCTGGTGCGCGAATGTGCCGCCGCCACCGGCAAGGAGGTGATGCTGGTCACCTCGGGCGAGACGACCGAAGTCGACAAGACGGTGGTGGAAAACCTCGTCGACCCGCTGACCCACATGATCCGCAACTCAATCGACCATGGGCTGGAAGGCCCGGAGGAGCGCGAACGGACCGGCAAGCCGCGCGCCGGCACCGTGCATCTGTCGGCCGCCCACCGGTCGGGCCGCATCGTCATCGAGGTGACCGACGACGGGCGCGGCATCAACCGGGCCAAGGTGCTGTCCAAGGCGATCGAAAAGGGGCTGGTCCAGCCGGGATCCAGCCTGTCGGACGAGGAGATCGACAACCTGATCTTCCTGCCCGGCTTCTCCACCGCCGACCAGGTGTCGAACCTGTCCGGCCGCGGCGTCGGCATGGACGTGGTGCGGCGGAACATCTCCAGCCTGGGCGGGCGCATCGGCGTCTATTCGGCGCCGGGCGAGGGCTCGCGCTTCGTCCTGTCGCTGCCGCTCACGCTGGCGGTGCTGGACGGCATGGTGATCTCGGTCGGCGACGAGCGCTTCGTCCTGCCGCTGACCAACATCGTGGAAAGCCTGCGGCCCAAGCCGTCGGACCTGCACGGGCTGGTCAACAAGTGCGACGTGATGATGGCGCGCGGCGAATATGTGCGGCTCGTCCACCTGCACCGGCTGTTCGGCATCCCCAAGGCCATCGACGACGCCACCCGCGGACTGGTGGTGCTGGTGGAGACGGAGGACGGCTCCCGACTCGGGCTGGTGGTGGACGAGGTGCTGGGCCAGCAGCAGGTCGTGATCAAGAGCCTGGAGGCCAATTTCCGCCGGCTGGACGGGGTCGCCGCCGCGACCATCCTGGGTGACGGCCGGGTCGCCCTGATCCTTGACGTCGCCGGCCTGCGCGAGATGAGCCGCCACGGCGCTGCCCCCGCCTCCGGCATTCCAACCACCGCCATTCCCCTGGCCGCCCCGGCGGACAGGTCCGACCAGCGTCAACGCCAAACGGTTTGAGGTCCAGCGATGAGCAGTTCCACCGCGATCGCCCCTGTCAGCTCCCGCACCGATCTCCAGCCTGCCGGCGGCGCGAACGGGACGGAGGAGCAGTACGTCACCTTCACCGTCGGCAGCGAGGAATACGGCGTCAACATTCTCGCAGTCAGGGAAATCCGCGGCTGGACGCCGGAGAGCCGGTTGCCTAACCTTCCCGACTATGTCCGCGGCGTGATCAACCTGCGCGGCATCATCATCCCGATCTTCGACCTGCGCGCCCGCTTCGGCGGTGGCCCGACCGAAGTGACCAAGCGGCATGTCGTGGTGGTGATGCAGGTGGGGGAACGCACGCGCGGCATCCTGGTCGACGCGATTTCCGACATCCTCGCCATCGGCCACGACGAGATCAAGCCGCCGCCCGACGTCGACAGCGGCCTGATCGACGCCGAGTATCTGAGCGGTCTCTACACCGCGGACAACCGGATGGTGACCCTGCTCAATGTCGGGAAGCTGTTCGTGGGCGAACATGCCGAGCAGGACGCCGCCCCGCTCACTGCGGTGCGGGAGACGGCCTGACCCGAAGCAGGCATCTCCGGACCGGGCCATGCCATGGTCAGGCCCGGAGGAACCTGCCGAACCGATGATTTCACGGGCTCTGCCGATCCGCCCATTCGTGGGCGGAGGCCGGAGACCTGCCTTGAACCGACCCTGCCTCGAACCGGTCCGACGGTTCCGGCCGGGGCCCTGCGCCAGCCAGAACAAGAAACCACTGCAAGGGGAAGCGTCAAAAATGGCCACCGACGGGACGATCGCCAGAACCGGCGCCTTCCTCAGCGACATGCGCATCGCCAAGCGGCTATGGCTGGGCTTCGGCCTGCTGCTGCTGCTGATCGCCGCCCAGTCCGGCATCGGCGTGTTCGGACTGGACGGGCTGAACCGCCGCATCGACGGCGTCATCTCATCCGGCGATCTCGCCGTCTTCGCCAAGGATCTGGAAAACCGGCTCGCCGCCGAACGGCTGCAGACCCGCGAATACATCAACCTCGGCACGCCGGAGGCGCTGGAGCGTCTGCGCGCATTGCGCGGCGGGTTCGATGCGGCGATGGCCGACCGGCAGGCCAGATTGAAGGGCTCGCCCCAGGCCGCGGCCTTCGCCGGGCTGGCCACGCTGCACGGCACCTACCATGAGCGGTTCGATGTGGTGCGCGCGATGCGCGAGCGCGCCGACCGCACGCTGCACGACCGCATGGACCCGCTGGGCGCCGAGCTGACCAAACGGCTGCAGGATGCCGTGGCCGCGGCAACCGCATCGGGCGACTCTTCCGGAAACGTCGCCGGAAACAGGGACATCGCCTTCGGCATACAGGAGATCGAGAACCGCTGGCTGATGACCCGTTTCGCCGCCAACCGGGCCATCGGGCTGCGCGATGCCGCCGCCGCCGCCCAGGTCGACGCAACGGGCAAGGCGATGGCAGACGGCATCGTCCGGCTGCTGGCCAGCCTGCGCGGCGACGGCGGCCAGTCGGCGGAGAAGGCCGCGGAGATCGCGGCGGGGCTGCGCGAGATCGATGCCCGTGCCCGGGACTACCGCACCGCCTTCCGCGAGGTGGTCGCCGCCAATGACGAAGTGGGCCGGCGCACCGAAGACCTCGCCGCAGCCGCCACCGCGATCAACCACGCCATCGACGCCATCGTCGGCTCCATCGCCGAAGGCGCCAGGGCGACCGAGGCCGAGGCCGGACAGGAGGCGGCCTTCGCCATCCGCCTGACCCTGGGGCTTGGCCTGCTGTCGCTGGTGATCGGCGTCGTCGCCGCCAACCGCATCGCCGCCTCGATCATCGGGCCGGTCACCGGCATCCGCCGGGTGATGGCCGATCTGACCGCCGGCAAGCTGTCGGTCGCGGTTCCGCACACCGGGCAGCGGGACGAGCTGGGCGACATGGCCCGCGCCGTCGCCGCCTTCAAGGACGAGGCGGTGGAGGCGGTGCGCTCGCGCATCGCGCTGGAGCGGGTGTCGGCCAACATCATGATGGCCGATACCGACGGCCGCATCCTCTACGCCAACGACTCGATAATGACGATGTTCCGCCATGCCGAGGCCGACCTGCGCACCGCCCTGCCCGACTTCGATTCGCGCACCCTCGTCGGCCGCAACTTCGACGTCTTCCACCGCGACCCCGGCCACCAGCGCCGCCTGCTGTCCGACCTGACCCAGACCCACCGCGGCTGGGCCAGGGCCGGCGGCCGCAGCTTCCAGGTCATCGCCAACCCGGTGGTCAGCCGACAAGGCGAGAAGCTCGGCACCGTCATCGAATGGCGCGACATGACCGAGGAGCTGGCGATCGAGGCCGAGATCGGCGCGATGGTGGAGAACGCTGTGCGCGGCGACTTCAGCCGCCGCATCGCGCTCGATGGCAAGACCGGCTTCTTCCGGCTGGTCAGCGAAGGCATCAACCGGCTGTCCGCGAATATCGCCGGCGTCACCGAGGAACTGGCGACGATGCTGGAGGCGCTGTCGCAGGGCGACCTGACGCGCCGCATCGACAAGGACTACGAAGGGGTGTTCCAACGGTTGAAGGACGATTTCAACCGCACGGTGGAGAGCCTGTCGGAAATCGTCCGGCGCATCGACCACGCCACCGGCTCCATCGCCGTCGCCAGCCGCGAGGTGGCCGCGGGCAGCATGGACCTGTCGGAGCGGACCGAGCAGCAGGCCTCCTCGCTGGAGGAGACCGCGGCCAGCATGGAACAGCTCGCCGCCACCGTGCGCTCCAACGCCGACAATGCCCAGCAGGTCAACGGCTTCGCCACCGAGGCGCGGACCGCCGCCGCCCGCGGCGGCGAGGTGGCGGCCAATGCCGTCGAGGCGATGCGCCGCATCGAACAGTCGTCGCAGAAGATCTCCGACATCATCGGCGTCATCGACGAGATCGCGTTCCAGACCAACCTGCTGGCGCTGAACGCCGCGGTGGAGGCGGCACGCGCCGGCGACGCCGGCCGCGGCTTCGCCGTGGTGGCGCAGGAGGTGCGGCAGCTCGCCCAGCGCTCCGCCCAGGCATCGAAGGAGATCAAGGCGCTGATCCTCGACAGCGGCGGGCAGGTGCGCGAGGGCGTCGGCCTCGTCCGGTCCGCCGGCAGCGCGCTGACGGAGATCGTGTCGGGCATCGGCCGCGTCGCCAACCTGGTGTCGGAGATCGCGCGGGCGACCTCCGAACAGGCCTCCGGGCTGGACGAGGTCAACATTGCCATCGCGCAGATGGACGAGATGACCCAGAAGAACGCGGCGCTGGTGGAGGAAAGCACAGCCGCCGCCCGTTCGCTGGAGGATCAGGCCGACCAGCTGCGCCAGCAGATGACCTTCTTCACCCTGGACCGCGGCGCCCAGGCGCACGCCGCCCGCTGGCAGCGGGAGCCCGCCTGACCATGGCGGCGGCAGCACGATGACCGACCGGTCGACCATCCTCTCCCCCGAAACCGCGACACCCCGGCGCACGCCGGCCGCGGTGTTCGACACTGCGCGCGAGTTCCGCTTCGAACGGCACCATTTCGACCTGATCGCCGGCCTGCTCTATCAGCTGGCCGGCATCGCGCTCGCCCCCCACAAGGTCGAGATGGTCTATGCCCGGCTGGCTCGGCGCCTGCGCGAACTGGAGCTGCCGGATTTCGACGCCTATTGCGCCCTGCTGGAAAGCGACGGGGGGGAATGCGAGATCGGCTTTCTGGTCAACGCGCTGACCACCAACCTGACCAGCTTCTACCGCGAATCGCACCATTTCGATTTCCTGGCCTCAGTCGTCCTGCCGCAGCTGCGGGAACGGAACGCCGGCGCGTCGCGGCCGCGGCTGCGGCTGTGGTCGGCCGGCTGCTCCTCGGGACCGGAGCCCTACACCATGGCGATGGTTCTGGTCTCGGCGATGGGAGCCGACCTGCGCCGCTGGGATGCCCGCATCCTCGCCACCGACATCGACACCCACATGGTCGAAACCGCCCGGCGCGGCATCTATCCGCTGTCCGGCACCACCGGCATCCCGCCAGCCATCCGCCAGCGCTTCACCGTCGACACCCGGCTCGACGGCGAACCGGCGGTGGCGATGGGCGATGAGCTGAAGCGGCTGGTGACCGTCAAGCCGCTCAATCTGCTGGAACACTGGCCGATGTCCGGGCCGTTCGACGCGATCTTCTGCCGCAACGTCCTGATCTATTTCGACCGCCGCGGCCGGACGAAGGTGATCGAGGATTTCGCCCGGATGATCCGCCCTGGAGGCCATCTGTTCCTCGGCCATTCGGAGAGCCTGTATGGCGTGTCGAACCTGTTCCGCCAGGCCGGCCCGACGATCTACCGGAGGGAATGAGCGATGGACGCCATCCCCCTCCACCATGACGGCCCCCCGTCGGTCCCGGCCCGGCCGCTGGGCAGCGGCCGGTACTACAACCCGGAATTCGGTGCCGAGACGGTCAAGATCGGGCTGGGACAGCAGTCGGTCAGCGACATCGCCGGCCTGATGATCGCGACGACGCTCGGCTCCTGCGTGGCGGCCTGCATCCACGATCCCGTGCGGCGCATTGGCGGCATGAACCATTTCATGCTGCCGGATGTGCCGGCCAGCGAACTGGAGGGCGACGGCGCCGCCGCGCGCTACGGCTCGGTTGCCATGGAGCGGCTGATCGACGCGCTGCTGGTCGGGGGAGCGGAGCGCGCCCGGCTGCAGGTGAAGCTGTTCGGCGGCGGCCGGGTCATCGACTCCAGCTACGATATCGGCGGGCTGAACAGCCGTTTCGCGCTGGACTATGTCCGGACGGAGGGGCTGACCCTGGCCGGGCAGGATCTGGGCGGCGGGTCGGCCCGGCGCATCCATTATTTCCCGCAGGACGGACGGGCGTTCCGCCGCCTGCTGCGGCCGGAGGCGGCGGCCGACACCGTCACCATCGAACGGCACTTCATCACCCGCCTGCACCGGGAGCCGGTGGAGGGCGAGGTGGACCTTTTCGTGCCGCCGCATTCGGGAGGGAGCTGACCCATGCCCAGGCCCATCCGCGTCGTCGTGGTCGACGACAGCGCCCTGATGCGCGAGATGCTGAAGGACATCCTGACCCGCGAACCGGGGATGGAGGTCGCGGGCGTCGCCCGCGACGCCTTCGAGGCGCGCGACGTCATCAAGGCCACCAATCCCGACGTCATCACGCTGGACGTCGAGATGCCCAAGATGGACGGCCTGTCCTTCCTGGAGAAGATCATGACCCTGCGGCCGACGCCGGTGATCATGGTCTCGTCGCTGACACGCGGGGGTTCCGACGCCGCCATCCGCGCGCTGGAACTGGGGGCGGTGGATTGCGTCGCCAAGCCCGGCGGCTCCGACGGGCTGGGGTTCGAGGCGACCGCGCTGGAGCTGGTGTCGAAGATCCGCGTCGCCGCCACCGCGAGGTTGACCGTGCGGCGTCCGCCGGTCGCCCAGGGCGTCCTGCCGGCGCCGCGGCGCTCCGGGTCGGGCAAGCGGCTGATCGCCATCGGCGCCTCGACCGGCGGGGTGGAGCGCATCCGCGACGTGCTGGCCGCCATGCCGGCGGACTGCCCGCCCATCGTCATCACCCAGCATATGGGGCCGAGCTATCTGCCGAGCTTCGCCGCCCGGCTCGACCGGCTGTCGGCCCCTGCGGTCCGGGTCGCCGCCCATGGCGACCGGCCGGCCCAGGGGCTGGTCCTCATCGCCCCCGGCGACCGCCATCTCGCCATCGCGCGCGACACCGCCGGCTTCGTCTGCCACATCCAGGACACGCCTGCGGTCAGCGGCCACCGCCCGTCGGTCGACGTGCTGTTCGCGTCGGTCGCCAAGGCCGCGGGGAACAACGCGGTCGGCGTGATCCTGTCCGGCATGGGCCGGGATGGCGCCATCGGCATGAAGGCGATGTCCGACGCCGGCGCATTCACCATCGGCGAGCAGGAATCGAGCTGCGTCGTCTACGGCATGCCACGCGCCGCCAGGGAGAACGGCGCAGTGAGGATAGAGTTGCCGCTTGCCGCCATTCCCGCCGAAATGCTGCGTGCCTTCGACGCCATCGGCGAACACCCCCGCACCGCCTGACATGTCCGGGTATCAGGGCCGGGTTTCAAGGAGTACCAGCATGTATATCCCCGATGCCGCGCTTCCGGCGACCGAACGCCCGAACGGTGACGGTCCCGACGCCAAGGTTTCGGTCACCACCGACCTGCTGTCGACCTGGCTCGGCTTCGCCGATGTGCAGCGCCGCACGCTCGACCTCGTGCAGAGCGAGCTGACGCGGACCTCGGACCATGTGGAAACCTCCACGCTCGACCTGTCGAACCGCTTCCGCGAGCTGGCGGAGAAGGCGCTGGAACAGTCGGAGCGCGTGGCCCAGATCGTCGCCATGGCCGGGACGGTCGACATCGACGGCGAACGGATCCCGCTCGACACTCTGGTCGTCGGCATGCAGGACATGATCACCGACATGGTGACCAACATCGTCAACCTGTCGCGCCACGCCATGAGCATGGTCTATCTGCTGGACGACGTGCAGAAGGACGTGGGCGAGCTGGAGAAGTCGATCGGCGACATCGACGGCATCAACCGCCAGACCAACTTCCTGGCGCTGAACGCCACCATCGAGGCCAGCCGGGCCGGAGAGGCCGGCCGCACCTTCGCGGTGGTGGCGCAGGAGGTGCGGCACCTGTCCCGCTCCACCGGCGAGTTGGCTGAGCGCATGCGCAGCAAGGTCACCGCGGTGGTGAAGGGCGTGCGCAACGGCCACGACATCCTGCGGCAGATCGCCAACACCGACATGTCGCCGCAGATGCTGGCCAAGGAGCGCGTCGACAAGACGATGGACAGCCTGGTGGCGCAGACCACCCATTTCCAGTCGGTGCTGGAAACCGCGGCGAACGTGTCGTCCGACATGTCGTCCACCATCGCCCACGTCATCACCGGCATGCAGTTCCAGGATCTGACGAAGCAGCGGATCGAGGCGATCAACGACAGCCTCGCCATCATGAACGCCGGGTTGGGCGAACTGGAAACCCGCATCCGCGCCCAGGTGCCGGCCGGCGTTGGCGCGCGCGAGCCGCAGGAATGGATGAACCAGCTGCTGGACCGCTTCACGCTGAGCGAAATGCGCGAGCGCTTCGTGCGCAAGCTGCTGTTGGAGGGGACCGCGCTGGACGAGAACGGCGTGCTCGACCTCGACGCCGGCAAGGGGAACAGCTCCAGCGGCGATATCGAGCTTTTCTAGCGTGCCGCAGCCGTCGCTTGTAGGATGAGTCATCTTTCGGGAAAGACGGATGTCATGGATTACGGTATCGAATTGCGCGATCAGGAGGCGGTCGTCCGTCTGCGCGGGCGCCTGACCTTCAACGACCATGCAAAGTTGCGTGTCCTGATCGGCGAAATGACGCAGAATGCGGCGAAGCGCCAGGTACTCGACCTGTCCTCGCTGGAGTTCGTCGATTCGGCCGGCATCGGCATGCTGCTGATCGCGCGCGAGGAGATGGCCAACACCGGTAAGCAGTTCATGCTGCGTGCCGCCACCGGCCAGGTGAAGCGGGTGCTGACCGTGGCGCAGATCGCCAAGATCGTCCAGATCGAGGACTGACCGGCTTGACCGACGGGACGACCATTCCCTCCCGCCTTCCTTCCGGAAGCCGCACCCGCTTCGCCGGCCTGATCGGGCCGGGCCTGTCCTCCGACCGCCTGGACCCGCTGGCCGGGGCACTGGGCTTGCGCCCGGCCACGGTTCCGGCCGGCTCCTGCCCTGCGGACGGTCCGCTGGCCGCCGTGCTGACCGGAGGATGGGGAACCGGCATGCAGGGAACCGGGGCGGAGGACTCCGATCCCGATGCGCCGGCGCTGTGGCTGCCTCCGGTCGCGGCCTGGATCGAGCCGGCCGCCGGCACCGGCGAAGGGACCGCCGCGTTGGCGCCCCAGCTGGCCCCCTTGCTCGCCGAGGCGTCATCCGCCGATCTCTACGTCAACCTGACCACCGCCACCGCACACGGCCTCCAGCTCGGTGCCCGGCTGCTGGCCGCCTTGGCCGCCCGCCATCCGCTCGCCGGGGACCGCCGCAACGACATCGAGCTGGCCCTGCATGAGGCCGTCAGCAACGCGCTGGTGCATGGCAACCTGGGCGTCGCCGGCATGAAGGAGTTGAGCGCGGTCGAGCTCGAACGCTTTTCCCGCGACCTCCGCGACCGGCTGGGCGACCCGGTGCTGGCCGCCCGCCGCGTCGTCATCCTGGTGCGGATCGAACCGGCGGAGAACGGACGGCCGCTCGCCACTGTGGAGATCGCCGACGAGGGCGCCGGCTTCGTCCCCGCCCCGCGCGGCGGCGGCTCCGGCGGCGGCGGTGCCTCCGGCCGTGGCCTGGATTTGATCGGCACCATCGCCGAGAGGCTGGAGATCGTCGACGGCGGCCGCCGCATCCGCCTGAGGTTCGGGCTATGATCGCCGGACATGTCCAGAACAGCGTCGCCAACGGCGGCCGGGAGGACCGGGGTTCCGATTGCCAGATCTTCGACTGCCCGATCCTGGTGGTCGACGACACCGCATCCAACCGCAAGCTGGTCGGCGCCCTGCTGGCCGAAGCCGGGTTCCGCAAGCTGTCCTTCGCCTCCGGCGGACGGGAGGCGCTAGACCTGATCGCCGCGGCCGGCGCTCCCGACCTGCTGATCCTGGACATCATGATGCCGGGGATGGACGGGTTCGAGGTCTGCCGCCGGCTGCGCGCCATGCCTGAGATGGCCGACCTGCCGATCCTGGTGCAGACCGCCCTGTCGTCGGGCGAGGACCGCAACCGCGCCTTCGCCGCCGGCACCACCGACTTGGTGACGAAGCCGCTGGAGCGGACGGAGCTGCTGGCCCGCGTGCGCATCCACCTGGAAAGCCGGCTGCTGATCCGCAGCCTTCTGGCCTACCGCGCGCGGGTGGAGGCGGAACTGGCGGTCGCCCGCTCGATGCAGGAGCATCTGCTGCCGACGGCCGCCCAATGCGCCGCGGTCGGCGAAGCCGCCGGCTGCACGCTGCGCGCCCGCACTGTGATCTCCCCCGATCTCGGCGGCGACCTGTGGGGATTGCTGCCGCTCGGCGGGCGGCGATTCGGCGTCTATCTGCTGACCGTGGCCGGCCAGGGCGTGTCCGCCTCGCTGAACGCTTTCCGGCTGCACACGCTGCTGCAGGAGCTGGGGCCCATCCATGGCGAGGACGCCGCCGCCCTGCTGACCGTACTGAACGATCGCGCCGCCGACATGATGGCCCCGGGCGAAAAGGCGACGATGACCTACGGCGTGGTCGACGGCGAGGCCGGGCGCTTCACCCACGCCTCCGCCGAAGGCACGCCGCCGATGATCCTGCGCAACGGCATCCTGCAAGCCAGCGGCGTGCCGGAATTCGGCACCGCCACCGGCCTGCCGATCGGCGTCGCTCCCGGGACCCGCTACCGTGCCGAGGCGATGGACCTGCCGCCGGGCGCCGTGCTGGCGCTCGGTGCCGTCGCCGCCCCGGAAGCCCCGGAGGCATCAGGCGGCGGCGACCACGCGCTTCTGTGGATCGAGCGGAAGGCCCCGACATGAGAAGAGCGGCATGAGCGACGGCCCGGATCTTCCGCCGACCGGGACGGGCGGCACACCGGACGGGCTGGCCGATGCCCGGGTGCTGATCGTCGACGACAACCGGATGAACCGGCACCTGCTGGTGGCGGTGCTGGAGCGCGGCGGCATCACCCTGATCGAACAGGCGGAGGACGGGCACGACGCCCTGGCCCGCATGGAGCGGTTCAAGCCGGACATCGTGCTGCTCGACCTGATGATGCCGCAGATGGACGGATTCGAGATGTGCCGGCAACTGCGCGCCGATCCGCGCTGGGCATCGCTGCCGGTGCTGGTGCAATCCAGCCTGAGCCGGGCTGAGGACCGCGCCCGCGCCTTCGCCGCCGGGGCGACCGACTATGTCACCAAGCCGATCAATGCCGTCGAACTGATGGCCCGTGTCCGCATCCAGCTCGTCAAGCGCGCCATGCTGCGCGACCTGGAGTGCTATCGCAGCCGGACCGAGGCGGAGCTGGGATTGGCCCGCGCCATGCAGGGGCGCCTGCTGCCCGGCCCCGAGCGGCTGGCCGCGCTGGAGGCGGCGACCGGCATTGCCATCCACGCCCATTTCGAGCCGTCTTCCGAACTGGGCGGCGATTTCTGGGGGATCGACCATCTGCCGGACGGCCGGATCGCCGTCTACTTGGTCGATTTCTCCGGCCATGGCGTCGGCGCCGCGCTGAACACCTTCCGGCTGGATGCCATTTGCCGCCAGATCGGCAGCACCGCCCTCGCCCCTGCGGAGTTCCTGTGCACCGTGAACCGCCGGCTGTGCGGCCTGCTGCCGATCGGGCAGTTCGCCACCATGCTGACCGGCCTGATCGACCCGGTGGCCGGTATCTTCCACTACGCCTCCGCCGGGTCGACGGCGCCGATGCTGTGGCTGCCCGGCGACGAGGCCCCGCGGCTGGGCGACGGCAGCGGCCTGCCGCTGGGCCTGCTGCCGTCGGCCACCTACGACAGCCGTCAATTGCCGATGCCGCCGGGCTCCCGCCTGTTCCTCTATTCCGACGCCGCCATCGAAATCCCGCTGGGCGGGGACACCCACGACGTGCTGGACGAGCACGGCCTCGCCCTGCTGCTCGCCCGCCGCCTGCATGATGGCGACAACGTCGATGACGGCGGCGGCGGCGGCGCCCGCCTGCTGTCCGGCCTGCTCGACGACCTGCATGCCACCGGCCCGATCGACGACGACCTGACCGCGCTGCTGCTGACCCGACGAGGTTGAGAAACCGCCAGCCCCAAAGCAAAAAGGCCGCCCCCGAAGGAGCGGCCTTTCGCGTTCGGCGGAAGCCGACCGATCAGCGCGAGTAGAACTCGATGACCAGGTTCGGTTCCATCTGGACCGGGTACGGCACGTCGGCCAGCAGCGGAGCGCGGACGAAGCGGCCCTTCAGCGCGCCGCCGTCGACTTCCAGATAATCGGGGACGTCACGCTCGCCCGAAGCGGCGGCTTCCAGCACCAGGGCCATCTGCTTGGACTTGGCGCGCACCTCGACGGTGTCGTTGTCCTTGATGCGGGCCGAGGCGACGTTCAGGCGACGGCCGTTGACCAGGATGTGGCCATGGTTGATCAGCTGACGGGCGGCGAACGGGGTCGGCGCGAACTTCATGCGGTAGACCACGGCGTCCAGACGGCGCTCCAGCAGGCCGATCAGGTTCTCGCCGGTGTCGCCCTTGCGGCGGACGGCCTCGGCATAGATGCGGCGGAACTGCTTCTCGCCGATGTTGCCGTAATAGCCCTTCAGCTTCTGCTTGGCCATCAGCTGCAGACCGTAGTCCGACGGCTTCTTGCGGCGCTGGCCGTGCTGGCCCGGGCCGTACTCGCGCTTGTTCAGCGGGCTCTTGGCGCGGCCCCACAGGTTGACGCCGAGGCGGCGGTCGATCTTGTACTTGGACTCTTGACGCTTGCTCATAGCTCTCAGGCCTCGTTGGACACGAGTTGATGTTGTCCCGGTAGGTCCGGCCGCCCTTGCAGGCGACGGACGGGGCGCAAAAGAGTGCGCGCGCCCGCGTTCCCAGGAGGTGAAGGCGCGCACAATACCCATTGGCGCTCCGGAGTCAAGCATTGCAAGGCCGGGCATTGCGAAGCCGGGCAACATGGCGGCGATGCGGCCCGGCGTCCGCTCCCTCTTGCGCGCGCCTGTGCTTTTGCGCTCCCCTTGCCGGCAACGGCATGACGGTGGGACGAAGGCGATGGAACGGGTGGATTGCGTGGTCGTCGGGGCGGGCGTGGTCGGGCTGGCGGTGGCGCGGCGGCTGGCGCGGGCCGGGCGCGAGGTGATCGTGCTGGAGGCGGCGGACGCCATCGGCACCGGCACCAGTTCGCGCAACTCGGAGGTCATCCATGCCGGCATCTACTACCCGACCGGCAGCCTGCGCGCCCGATTGTGCGTTCCCGGCCGCGACGCGCTCTACGACTATTGCGCCGCCCATGGGGTGGAGCACCGCCGCATCGGCAAGCTGATCGTGGCGACGGAAGAGGACCAGCTGCCGAAGCTGGCGGCGATCCGGGCCCAGGCCGCCGCCAACGGCGTCACCGACCTGGAGGAGATCGATGCGGCCACCGCAAGGGCGTGGGAGCCGAACCTGCGCACCGTCGGCGCGCTGCTGTCGCCGTCCACCGGGATCGTCGACAGCCACGGCCTGATGCTGGCCCTGCTGGGCGACGCCGAGGAGGCCGGGGCGATGCTCGCCCTGCTCAGCCCGCTGGAGCGCTCCCACCGCAGCGCGGACGGCTTCGAGCTGGAGGTCGGCGGGGCCGAGCCGATGCGGATCGCCTGCTCCACCCTGGTCAACGCCGCCGGGCTGGGCGCCTGGGCCGTCGCCCGCGGGCTGGAGGGGCTGGATGCCGCCCATGTGCCGCCGCGGGTGCTGGCCAAGGGCAATTACTATGCGCTGGCCGCCGGCCGCTCCCCCTTCTCGCGGCTGGTCTACCCGGTGCCGGTGGAGGGGGGACTGGGCGTCCACCTGACGCTCGACCTCGCCGGACAGGCCCGTTTCGGTCCCGATGTCGAATGGCTGGGCGACAGGACGGAGCCGGTCGACTACGCCGTCGATCCGGTGCGCGCCGACTCCTTCTACGGCGCGGTGCGCGCCTATTGGCCGGACCTGCCCGACGGGGCGCTAGTGCCGGCCTATTCCGGCGTGCGGCCGAAGCTGAGCGGCCCGGGACAGCCGCAGGCCGACTTCCTGATCCAGGAGCCGGATGCCCATGGCATCGAGGGGCTGGTCAACCTGTTCGGCATCGAATCGCCGGGCCTGACCTCCTGCCTCGCCATCGCCGACAGGGTGGCTTCGGATCTGGGCGAGCCCCCTGAAATCCTTAACCGTGGATGAGGCCTGCAAGATGCTTGATCGCGGCATCCCGCCTCCCAATCTATAGGCATGGCGGCGCCGGCATGTGCTGGGCCGCCGATCCGCCGGGCGCCGGAAACGGGCCCATCTCCCGCAACTCGCTCCCGTCGTGAGGAGGATGCGTCGTGACCACTCGCCTTTCGCTCTTCAACAGTCCGCTCCTGCTCGGGTTCGACCAGTTCGAGCGCACGCTCGACCGCATCGCCAAGAATTCGGCCGAAGGCTACCCGCCCTACAACATCGAGCAGATCGGCGACGACGGACTGCGCATCACGCTGGCCGTTGCCGGTTTCACCTCCGAGGACCTGTCGGTCCAGATCGAGGACAACCAGCTGGTCATCCGCGGCCGCCAGACCGATGACAAGTCGCGCATCTACCTGCATCGCGGCATCGCCGCGCGGCAGTTCCAGCGCAGCTTCGTGCTGGCCGAGGGGATCGAGGTGGTGGGCTGTTCGCTCGACAACGGGTTGCTGAACATCGACCTGACCCGCCCGATGCCGGAACCCAAGGTCCGCACCATCAAGATCGAGCAGCCGAAGAAGGCCGCCGGTGCCGCGCCCCGCACCATCGACGTGTCCGCCGACGGCAGGGACGGCTGAAACGACGACCGGATTCCGGCAGCCGGATTTTCATGCGCATTCCGTTCCCTGCACATCCCGTTCCCGATACTCTGCACGCGCGGCCGCCCATAAGGGGAGCCGCCGGGAGACCATGATGATGATCAACGACACCCACAGCCAGCTGCGCCAGCTGTCGCCCCAGGATTTCGCCGGCTTCGGCCTCGGCGACGTCGCCTATGTCCGCAGCGTCGAGGTGGACGGCACCCTCGCCTTCGCGATCCACGCCGCCGACGGCACGCCGCTGAGCGTCGTCGCCGAGCGCGACCTGGCCTTCGCCGCCATCGTGCAGAACGACATGGAACCGGTCAGCGTCCACTGACCGTTGCGGAACGGATGCGCCGGCGGCAGCCGGCGTGTCCGGCAGCAAGGGCAGTGGTTCACAAGCGCGAGTCGCTTGGCTGCCCGCTTCGATTTGTCGCTTTCGCGTCGCAGACAGCAGCATCTCGATCCTTGTCAGCCCTAACTCCTGTTGTAAGGTGCGCTCTGCGATAATCGTTGATGCAGACGTAAAAACGCATCGGGAGACGGCCGGGTGGATGGCGGGGAAAGCGATACCGCGGCAGAGGCAAGAACCGCGGCAGATACCGAAAAGCGTAAATCCTGGGACGACGAGGCCCGCGATTCGCTGCACATCCTGCCATTGTCGGCCATCCCGCTGGAAACTCCCGGTCTTCAGCATTCCCGGCTGATCAAGAACGTCCGGTTGCAGACCGTGGTGGAGATGTTCCGCGACGCCCAGACCGGCAGCGGCCAGGTGACCGCCCGCCACCTCCCCGCCTATTTCGAATCCCACAAGGACGAGATCGAACGCGATCTGGTGAAGCTGGAAAAGATCGGCGCCGCGTCCAGCTTCGACGTCTATTCCTCGCGCATCGAGCTGCGGCGGCTGAACATCGACGTCAACAGCGTCGAGTCGCTGACCCTGTCCGACCGCAAGAAGGCGGAACTGACCAACTACATGCGGGTCTTTACCCGCCCGCTGATGGAATATGTCTATGGCACGGAGGAGGTGCATGTCGCCGACGTCACCGACATCATCCAGCTGTTCGCCAATCCCAACCGGGACGAGGCGCTGCGCAACCTGCGCATGATGGCCGACCGGCTGGACATCGGCCTGAACGAAATCCCGCAGTTCCTGGAGGAGTATGGCGACATCTTCCTGTCGCTGGCCTATTTCCGCAAATGCCTGGACGAGATCGTGCCGGAGGTGCAGCGCTTCGTCACCTGGATGGGCGAGATCCGCAGCTCCGCCGAGGTGAAGCGCGATTCCCGCCAGATGCGCATGCTCGACGACATCGCCCGCGACCTGACCGACATCTCCACCTCCATCACCGGCCGGTTCGAGAGCTTCGACAACCGCTCCAAGGACTTCTGGAGCGACATCAACGCCGACACCTTCCGGACGATCCGCGAGCTGATCTCCTCCCACCACGTCACCATCGGCGGCGTGCTGTGCGGCCTGGCCGTGAAGATGGATTTGTGGAAACACCGCTTCGCCCGCGGCGGCGGCGGACCCAACCGCCGCATGGAATTCGTGAAGTCGGAGATCCTGCCCGGCCTGTCGCACATCAAGGCGCTGGAGCAATCGGCGCGGACGGGTCATCTATAAGGAGGCCGCCGCGGCATCACGGCCGCAGCGCCCGCATTTCCCCTAACCTCACCCCCCAAGCGACAGCAGCGTCTCCCCGACTCCGCCATCCAGCAGAGCCGTGGCGAGCAGCGTCAGGATGGGGATGACGAACATCAGCCCGATGAGCAGGCGGACGACCAGATCCTTGCGCCGGGCCGACCGGCACAACGGGCAATCGTCGGGTCCATGCCCGTAATCGGAGCCGCAGTAGGGGCAGGCTGTGGTGTCGACCATGGCGGGCAGGCTTTCGACGCGGGCCGTAGGCCCCTGGACGCGGTCATTCTGGACCCTCGCACCGCCCGATCGTCATGAAATGCCTGTCATCTCCGAAATTCCCGCCTCCAATGACGCCAATCCGGCGTTTCGCGGTCAGGCTGCCCGTTCCAGCGGCGTCAGGCCGGCGACGGTGCGGCGGAACTGTTCGGCGAAGCGGGCACGGTCGGCAACGGCCAGGGTGAAGGTCACATGCAGGCGGCCGCCGGGCCCCGGTTCTAGTCCACGCACGGCGGCGGGGACCGGCTCCAGCCCCGGCAGGGCGACGCGCAGCACGGTCCCCTCGGCCAGGCCGGCCCACAGCTCCGCCGGCAGGCCGCTGAGCTGCGCCCCGCCTTCGGAGGCATTGTCGACCGTGACCGGCACCTCGCGCCCGCCGCCCCCCAGCCCGCCCTCCGGCCCGATGCCCAGCCGGCCCGGGCGGTTCAGCGGATAGCGCGGCGCCGCCCGGCGGTTGACCTCCGGCGTCGCGGTGCGGATCGCCTCCACCAGGACACGGCGGAGCTGGTCGATGCTGGTCGCCACCCGGCCGGACAGGGCATTGACCTCGATGGCGCGTTCGCCGGTGGTCGTCGCCTCCTGGGAGACGGCGGCGATGCGGGTCGCCACCTCCTGCGCGGCGTTGGAGGTCTGGACGACGTTGCGGGCGATCTCGCCGGTCGCCGCCTCCTGTTCCTCGATGGCGGCAGCGACGTTGGCAGACACGCTTTCCACCCCGCGCACCCGCCCGGCGATGGCACGCACCGCCTCGACCGCCTCGGCGGTGGTGGCCTGGATGGCGGCGATCTGGCTTTCGATCTCCTCCGTCGCCTTGGCCGTCTGGCCGGCAAGCAGCTTCACCTCGCTGGCGACGACGGCGAAGCCCTTGCCGGCCTCCCCCGCCCGCGCCGCCTCGATGGTGGCGTTCAGTGCCAAGAGGTTGGTCTGGCCGGCGACGTCGTTGATCAGGCCGGTCACCTCGCCGATCCGGGTCACGGCATCGGACAGACGCTGGATCGTCTCCTCCGCCCGGGCCGATGCATCCACCGCCTCGCCGGTCATCGCGGTGGCGGTGGCGATCTGGCTGGCAATCTCGCGGATCGAGGCGCTGAGCTGTTCGGATGCGGCGGCCACCGTCTGGGCGTTGGACAGCGCCTGGGTCGCGGCGGCGGCGACGCTCTGGCTGTTGTCGCTGACCGCGCGGGCCGATTCGGCCATGCGGGTGGCGTTGCCGGCCATCTGGCCGGTCTGGCTGGCGACCACATCCACCGCATTGGACGCCTCGGTCTCCACCGTCTCGGCCATATGCTGCAGGGCGGCCTGTTTTTCGCGTTCGGACCGCTCGCGCTCCTCCTCGCGCAGCCGGCGCAGCCGTTCGGCCTCCTCCGCATTCTCCTTGAAGACACGGAGTGCCCGGGCCATCGCCCCGATCTCGTCGTTGCGGTCGGCGCCGGGGATCGCCACGGCGAGGTTGCCCTGGGCCAGGGTGCGCATCGCCACGGTGAGTTCGCCCACCGGCCGCACCACGCGCCGCCTTATGCCCAGCACGCCCAGCACCACCACCGCCAGCACCAGGGCCGAGACACCCCACACCGCGGTCAGGAACAGGCGTTCGCGGTCGGCGGCATAGACCTCGGTCTGGCTGTTGTAGCGGGTGGTGTCCTCGACGATCCGGTCGACGACGGCACGGTGGGCGGCGTAGGCATCGGCGATGATCTTGTAGGAGGCTCTCGCCGCAGCCTCGTCCTTGCGGGCCAGCGCCGGCAGGAAAACCGTCTCGACCTCCGTCCAGAAGCGCATCACCGGCGCGTGCGAGGTCCTGGTCAGCGTTTCCAGGATCGCCGGCTCGAAGCTCTCCTTCAGCCAATACTCATGCCGCTCGTCATAATCCTTGCGCAGTTGCGCCAGGCGCCCGCGCCGCTGGCCGGCCGACGCCGGATCGTTCATCGCCAGCGTCGCCTCCAGATAGGCTTCGATGACATATTCCGGAGGGGGCAGGATGTCGGCGATCACGTCCTTGCCCAGCACGATGCGCTGGTAGATCGGACCGCCCACCTTCAACTCACGGATCGCCAGCGCACCGGTGACGACGACCGCCAGGAAACCGAGCGTGACCACCACGCCGAACAGGTTGGTGAGCGCGGCGATCCTGAGAGTCTTCAGCATGATTGGCCCTTGCGCAGAGACGACGGCGAAGGGTTGCTTCTCAAATTGTCCCATTTGTGACAAGCAAAAAACTTGCTCGATTATCGGGTCGCAACGAAATGATGTTTCGCTAGGCGATTCGCCCCCAAATTGTGCAGTGTCTGCACGAGCCTCACCGGAAGCGGCAGGCTCAGGTCAGGATCTGGATGCCGATCCAGCCGCCCAGGGCGAGGATAACCAGCATCACCAGCAGCACCACGATCACGGCATTGGTGCGTCGGATCGACCGGCAGCGCGGACAGCCCTCCTCGGCGGCGGGGTAGCGGTGGTCGCAGCGGTCGCAGCGGACGGTCTGGTCCGTCATCGGTCGTCTCATGTCGGCAAGGAGAGGAGGCAGGCCGTCGGCCCGGCTGCATCCATAGCACAGCCGCCCTCAATCCGCATCGCCGCCAACTCGCAGATCCACTGCCCGCAAATCCTCTGCCCGCAATTCCGCCGCCTGCAGTCGGCGCGGGCTGTGGTCGAGCGGCTCCACCAGCGGGATTTCCGCCCCCTCGGGCGCGGCATGCAGGTCGCGGAAGCGGCGCGCGCTGACCAGCACCCGCGATTCCAGCGTGCCGACCGCACTGTTGTAGCAGCCGACCGCCTTGTCGAGCTGGCCGCCCAGCCGCTCCATATGGCCGCCCAGGTCGGACAGCCGCTTGTACAGCTCCGCCCCCAGCGCGCTGATCTCGCGGGCGTTGTCGGCCAGCCGCTCCTGCCGCCAGCCATAGGCGACGGCGCGCAGCAGGGCGATCAGCGTGGTCGGGGTGGCCAGGATGACACGGTGGTCGATGCCGGCCTCGATCAGCGCCGGGTCCTGCTCCAGCGCGGCGGAGAAGAAGTTCTCGCCGGGCAGGAACAGCACGACGAATTCCGGGCTGTCGTCGAACTGGTCCCAATAGCCCTTGGCGCCGAGTTGCTTCATGTGCTCGCGCACATGGCGGGCATGGCGGGCCATGCCGTCGCGTCGCGCCGTGTCGTCGGCAGCCTGGACGCCGTCCAGATAGCCTTCCAACGGCGTCTTGGCGTCGACCACGATGGTCTTGCCGCCGGGCAGCGTGACGATCAGGTCGGGGCGCAGCCTGCCGCCGCCCGGCCCGACGGCGCCACCCTCCACCGACGCCTGCTCGACGAAGTCGCAATGGTCGAGCATCCCCGCCATCTCGCAGACCCGGCGCAGCTGGATTTCGCCCCAGCGCCCGCGCGCAGCCGGGGTGCGGAGCGCACGGACGAGGTTGCCGGTTTCCGCCCGCAGCTGGCTCTGGGTCTCGACCAACGACAGCACCTGCTGCTTCAGCCCTTCATAGGCGCCGGCCCGCGTGCTCTCCAGGTCGCGGATCTGGCGGTCCATCGCCTCCAGCGACTGGCGCACCGGATCGACGATGGCGGCGATGGCGGTCTGGCGCTTGTCGAGGTCGCCCTTCGCCTGCTCCTGGAAGCCGGCCAGCGTCTCGCGCGCCAGATCGAGGAAGCTGCGGTTGTTGCGGTGCAGGGCTTCGGCCGACAGCGCCTTGAAGCTGTCGGTCAGCACCGTCTGCGCCCGTTCCAGCAGGGCCAACTTCTCGGCCGCCGCCGCCCGTTCGGCGTCCAGCCGGGTGGACAGCCGGGCATGGGTCTCGCGGGCGTCGGCGATCTCGCCATGCAGGCGGGCGATCTGGTGGTCGCGCGCCTCGATCTCCTCGCGCAGATCGTCCTCGGTCCGTTCGGCGAGATCCAGGCGGGTGGCGAACTCCGCATGCAGGGCGGCGGCAGCGGCTTCCGCACGGCCGGCAGCGGCGCGCAGCACCGCCCAGGCGATGGCACCCCCCAGCAGCAGGCCGGCCAGCAGCCCCACCGCCAGCGACGGCCCGTCCACCGCCATCCCGTTCACCGCGAACTGCGCCAACACCCGTTCCCCCACACCCAAATCGGGCACAGCCTATCGGAACGAAACGCGAATTGGAACAGGCCGCGAACGGACGTTCCCGGAGTGGCCAGGGGACCGCCGCTTGGCGATGGCCACGCCCGCGCTTTCTCCGCTTGCCCAACGGAGGATGCCGCGCCATATCGGAAGCCATGCCCGACGACAAGATCCTCAACGGCGGCACCGCCGACAGTACCCCTCCCTGCGCGCCCGACTGCGGCGGCCCCCGCGTCCGCGCCATTCCGCCCGGCGAGGACCGCGAGCGGCTGATGTGCCCCGACTGCGGCTACATCGCCTACCAGAACCCGCTGATCGTGGTGGGCGCGGTGGCGACCTGGGAGGATGGGCGCATCCTGCTGTGCCGCCGCGCCATCGAGCCGCGCAAGGGCTTCTGGACCCTGCCCGCCGGCTACATGGAGGAGCGCGAGAGCACCCGCGACGGCGCCGCCCGCGAGGCGTGGGAGGAGGCGCGCGCCCGCATCGCCATCGACCATCTGCTGGCGATCTACGACATTCCGCGCATCAGCCAGGTGCAGATGATCTTCCGCGCCCGCCTGCTGTCGCCGGAGGTCGAGCCCGGCCCGGAAAGCCTGGAGGTCGGCCTGTTCGCCTGGGAGGAGATTCCCTGGGCCGAGCTGGCCTTCCCAACCGTCGTCTGGGCCTTGCGGGAACATCGCGAGCGGCTGGGCCGCGACGACTGCGCTCCCGCGGTCAACCCCACCCCCGACGCGCTCGCCCGCTGGGACCGGATGCTTTAGCCGGACGGCGGAGCCCCTACCGCTCCGGCGCTTCCGCCGGAAACTTCGCCACCAGTTCGCGGTCCGCGCCGTCGCGGCGGACGGTCAGCGGCAGCCAGGTGCCGGGGGCCTGACGGCGGATGACGGCGACCAGATCGGCCGGCGCGCGCACCGGGTTCCCGGCGGCGGCCAGGATGCGGTCGCCGCTCCGCAGGCCCGCGGCCGCCGCCACGCTGCCGTCGCTGACCGCGCCCACCGAGATTCCGTCCGGACCGGGGTCGAGTTGCACGCCCAGCCGCGGGCGCGGCACCTCGGGCTCGGCGGTGGACGGCCCCAGGCCGAAGACGGCGTCGGCGATCCGGCCGTCCAGCTCGTCGCAATCGCGGTCGGCATCCCAGGGCAGCAGCACGGCGGTCCCAGCGATGCCGAGGTCGGACAGCTGGTGCGGCACGCCGTCGCCATGGGCGGCATGCCCCTCGCCCAGGATGGCGACCACCCCGCGGCCGGTGACGCGGCGGATCTCGGCGATCTTCTCCGCCATCGCGCGGTCCCAGACGCTCTGGGCCTCGATGAAGCGTGCGGCTGCATCGGTCGGGGTGCCGCCGTTGGCGGAGCCGGCCTGCGATGCCGGGCGATCGTGCGCGGCCAGCGTCTCGGTCAGCCGGCTGCGGTAGGCCTCCGACGGGCCGGCCGGCGTGCCGACGCCCTCGCGCTCCGCCTCGGGGATGGCGGCCCAGCCGTTGCGGGCGGTGCGGCCGATCAGCGACCGCTCGACGTTCAGCGCCACCACCGGCAGCCGGTGCAGCCGGGCGAACTGCAGGATCGGCAGGTAGAAGTTCGGGTCGAAGCCCCAGACCGTGCGCCAGTCGGTCTGTTTCAGGAACTCCGCCTCCGTCAGCTCCCCCGTCCCCCAGCGGTCGAGCACCGGCTGAAGCCGGCGCGGCAGCATCTCCATCCCGACGGCGAGATCGGGATTGAGCGCGTGCAGCCCGGCGAGCGTATGGAGCTGCCATCGGTGATGGTCAGGCCGGTCATGCTGTTCGCCCAGCAGGACCACCGGCGCCTCGGCCAGCCGGCGCAGCAGCGGCACCGGCTCCATCGCCGTCCCGGTGCCGTCGGCCCAGACGCCCGGCGGCACGCAGCCGATGCGCGCGGCGTCCTCCGCACGGGCGGCGGGAGCGCCCAAGGCCAGGGCCGCGAGGACCAGGGATGCGAGACGCATGCGCAAGATGGGAGCGGCGGAACGGACGGGCTGGCGCGGCAAGGCGACCTCCGGCGGTGCGGGGATTGCGCCAAGGTTGGGCCTGCACCGCCCGCCGTCAATGGACGCCACGGCGGATTGCGTCGTTCGGCCGCGTATCGAGGCCGACAGCACCGCATCGGCTTGGGTGCGGGCGGGATGCCGGCTGGCGGATGACAGGACCGGCGGCGACGGGTAGGATCGGCGGCAGGCGGTGGATTTGCGGCGGATGACCGGCCTTCGACGGCCGCATCCGGTTTCCCCGAGGCCGATCCCAGGGCGTCCGCTTCCCCCGCCGACCGCAATCATCCGTGAAGCGCAAGCCCCCATGCCGCACCGCAAGACCGTCATCCTCACCGGCGCCAGCCGGGGTATCGGACACGCCACCGTCAGCCGCTTCAGCAGCGAAGGCTGGCGCGTCATCTCCTGCTCGCGCGAGGATGTGCCGGCCCATTGCCGGCGCGATCCCAACTGGACCCACCATATCCCGACCGACCTGTCGGCCCCCGCCAGCCGCGCCGCCTTCGTGGAGGAGGCGAACAAGGCGCTGGACGGCGCGCCGCTGCATGCGCTGATCAACAATGCCGGCATCTCGCCGAAGACCCCGATCAAGGAGCGGCTGGGCTGCCTGAACGGCTCGATCGAGGGCTGGCACCGGGTGTTCGAGCTGAATTTCTTCGCCGCCCTGGTGCTGGCGCGCGGCTTCGCCGCCCCGCTGTCGCGGGCGAAGGGGGCGATCGTCAACGTGACCTCGATCGCCGGCCATTCGGTCCACCCCTTCGCCGGCTCGGCCTATTCGACCTCCAAGGCGGCATTGTCCGGCCTGACCCGCGAGATGGCGGTTGAGTTCGCCGAGATCGGCGTGCGCGTCAACGCCGTCGCCCCCGGCGAGATCGAGACGGCGATGACCGGCCCGGAATACGACGTGCTGATCCCGCGCATCCCGCTGAAGCGCATGGGCAAGCCGGAGGACGTCGCCGCGGTGATCTTCTACCTCTGCGGCCCGGATTCGTCCTACGTGACCGGGACGGAGACCTTCATCACCGGCGGGCAGCATCTGTTCTGACAAAGCTGCAGCCCCCTCCCCCATCCCTCCCCCGCTCTCGCGGGAGAGGGGGCTATGCGAGGCGGCAGTCCCCTCTCCCTCGAAGAGGGGGAGGGTTAGGGAGGGGGCACCATGGCCGCACCCCTCCCCAAAAGACCCCTACGCCCCGGCCCGCCAGGCGATCAGCCGCCGCGCCGCCTCGGCGATCGTCTCCTCCGCACCGGCGAAGCTGAAGCGGAGGAAGCGGCGGCCACGGGCGGGGTCGAAGTCGATGCCGGGGGTGCAGGCGATGCCCGTCTCCTCCAGGATCCGCTTCGCCAGCGCCTCGCTGTCGTCGGTCATGTCCGACACGTCGGCATAGATGTAGAAGGCGCCGTCGGCCGGGGCCATCCTGGTAAAGCCGGCCTTGGGCAGCTCCTCCAGCAGCAGCGCGCGGTTGCGGGCATAGCGGGCGACATGGCCGTCCAGCTCTTCCGTGCAGTCGAAGGCGGCGACCGCCGAGACCTGGCTCAGGGTGGGAGCGGAGATGAACAAATTCTGCGCCAGGCATTCGACCGAGCGCAGCAGATCGTCCGGCACGATCATCCAGCCGAGCCGCCAGCCGGTCATCGAGAAGTATTTGGAGAAGCTGTTGACGACCAGCGCCTCGTCGTTCACCTCGGCGGCGGTGACCGCGCCGGTGCCATAGGTCAGCCCGTGATAGATCTCGTCCGACACCATCCGCACGCCGTTGGCGCGGCACCAGTCGGATAGCGCGGTCAGCTCCTCCCGGCTCAGCATCGTGCCGGTCGGGTTGGCCGGGCTGGCGACGATCAGCCCCTGCACCGGCTCCTCCAGCGCCTCCAGCAGCTCGACCGTCGGCTGGAAGCGATGTTCCGGCCCGGTCGGCAGCTCCACCGGGACGACGCCGGCCGCGGTCAGGGTGTGGCGGTAGGCCGGATAGCTGGGCGAGGCCATCGCCACCCGGTCGCCGGGATCGAAGGCGGCCAGGAAGCCCAGTTGGAAGGCTCCGGAAGAGCCGGTGGTGACGACCACCCGCCGCTCCGGCACCTCGACGCCGTAGCGGTCCTTGTACCACCGGGCGATGGCCGCGCGCAGCGGCGGGATGCCCAGCGCCCCGGTATAGCCGAGCGGGTCGGTGCCCGCGACAGCGGCGGCGGCCGCTTCCGCCACGCCCTTCGGCGCGCCGGTGGACGGCTGGCCCACCTCCATATGAAGGACCTCGAGCCCGGCGGCCTCCCGCTCGGCGGCGGCGCGCATCACCTCCATCACGAAGAAGGGCGGGATCGCCCCCCGCTTGGAAACCTTGGGCTTCGGCATTGTGGGCTGCTTGCTCATGATCGTCCGTCTCTGAACCCTGTTGGCGCCCTGTCCGGGCGCATTCTCAGTTCCGCTCGCGTTCGCTCTCGACCGTCAGCGCCAGGCTGTTGGCGCGCGGGTCGGCCGCCGTCCGGCAATAGCGGATTCCATCCTCCGGCGACACCCGGCAGCCGACGAAGCTGACCCGCCCCGGAATGGATTGCGGCCGGGCGGCCTGGATCTGCGGGGCGGTCGATGTCTCGTCCAGCCCCGACGGCAGGGCCACCGACAGCAGCGCCGCCGGGCCGGCGGCCGGGCCGTCGTCGCCGTTGGCGGTGCCGACCCCGGCGAACAGGGTGCGGCCGACGATGGAGTTGGCGATCAGGGCGGGCGCGCCGAAGCCGCCGCGGTCGACCCCTTGCGCCACCAGCATGCCGGTGCCGGGAATGCCGCGGCCGGTGCCGAAGGGCGCACCCTGGGTGAAGGCGCAGGCCGCACCGTTCTCATAGGGATCGATCACCACCACCCCGGCGCCGGCCGCGGTGGCACCGGTGCCGACGGCGCCCAGAAGCTGGGCGGCGCGGGTGGCGCGCTCGGCCGGCGGCAGGCCGGCCACGGACTTCCAGGCCTGGATCAGGGCGGCGCCCGACTCCGGCCCGCCCACATCGGCGACATGCAGGTCGGTGATGTCGAAGGGAACCGTCAGCGTTCCGGCAATGCGCGGCTGGTAGGCGCGCAGCTGTGCCGGATCCAGCCCCATGCCCTGGGCGACCGTCGTGGCCAGCGGCCCGCTGTAGAAGGCGCCGACGCCCTGGCGGCGCAGGACCGACAGCGTCGCGGCCAGTTCCGGCTGGGCGGCGACCGTGCCGACCGCGGGGGTTCCGCCGGCCAGCAGGCGGCGCCGCGTGTCCGAATCGGCGGCCAGACGCCCGCCGAAGCTGCCGAGATCCTGCACCAGCGCCCGGCTGAGGCCGGGGGAGAACTGGGCCATCTGTTCCGCCGGGGCGACCACCTGCTCCCAGCGCATCACCCCGGCCGAGGCCTGGACGGCATACAGGCCGCGCAGCATGGACGGCATCGCCGCGCCGCCGGCCCCGGCCGGGCGCGGCAGGAAATCGATGGTGCGGGCCTGCTTCGCCGCGGCGTCGAACAGCACGCAGACGCCCCCGCCGGTCAGCCCGACGCGGGACGGCAGGCTGGCGGTCATCGCCAGCGCCATCGCCGCCACCGCGTCGCCGGCCCGTCCGCCCTGGGTGATGATGTCGCGCCCGATGCCGGCGGCATAGGGTTCGTCGGCGACGACGAAGCTCTGCACCGTCGCATCGGTCTTGAACTTGGTGTTGACGCAACCGGTCAGCAGTGATGCAGCTATGGCAACCGCGCCCAACCGTCGCCAGATTCCCAAGCGACTGTATCGCGGCCCGGAGTTCCGCCGGTCGTGCGCGGGGGTCCGTTGTTCCAAGCCGGAGGTCGTCACGGTGCGCAAGCCCAGCAGGCTGGTTTCGGTCGTCGCCATCTTGTCCGTATGTCTGGTGTCGCTGGTGTGGGGAGCGCCACCGGCGAGCGCGCAGCGCCGCGCGGAGATGCAGATCCTCGGCGACGCCGAGACGGACCATATCATCCGCAAGATGGCCCGGCCAATCTTCCAGGCGGCTGGCATCGATCCCGACTCGGTCCAGATCCTGCTGGTCAACGACTCCTCGGTGAATGCCTTCGTCGCCGGCGGCCAGAACATCTTCCTGCACACTGGCCTGCTGCTGACGGTCGACAACGCCGACCAACTGCTGGGCGTCATCGCCCACGAAACCGGCCACATCGCCGGCGGGCATCTGGTGCGCGGGACGGAGGCGATGGACAACGCTTTCCTGTCCTCGCTGCTCGGCATGGGGCTGGGCATCGTCGGCGGCCTGGCCTCCGGCAATGCCGGAGCGGGGGCGGCCGGCGTCATGCTGGGCCAGCATCTGGCCGAGCGGAACTATCTGTCCTTCTCGCGCACGCAGGAAGCCTCGGCGGATCAGGCCGGGCTGTCCTTCCTGGAGCAATCCGGCATCTCGGCCAAGGGAATGGAGGCCTTCCTGGAGAAGCTGGGCGTCGGCGAGCCGCTGATGAACGACCGCGATGCCGGCTATCGCATGACCCACCCGCTGACACGCGAGCGCATCGAGGCGGTGAAGGCCTTCGTCGCCCGGTCCCGCTATGCCGATGCCCCCCTGCCCGCCGCGACCGAGGCCGACCTGCGGCGCATCCAGGCCAAGCTGTACGGCTATCTCGACCCGCGCGGCGCCCTGCAGCGCTACAAGGCGAACGATCCGTCTCCGGCGGCACGCTACGGCCGCGCCTATGCCTATTTCCGTCAGGGCGACATCAGGCAGGCCTCGCCGCTGATCGACGGCCTGATCGCCCAGGAGCCGAAGAACCCCTACCTGCAGGAGATGAAGGGAGACCTGATGCTGCAGACCGGTCGCGCGCCGGATGCGGTGACCCCGTATCGAAAGGCCATAGAACTGGCTGGTTCTGAAGCCGGAACGATCCGCGTCTCCCTTGCCCATGCTCTGTTGGAGCAGCATGACCCCCGTCTGGCGGACGAGGCCCTGAAGAATTTGCAGATCGCCGCCAAGGGCAAGGCGCAGTCGGCCTTCCTGTGGCGGCTGACCGCCCAGGCCTGGAGCATGAAGAAGAACGACGGCATGGTCGCCTATGCCACGGCGGAGGAGGCGCTGGCCAGAGGCGACATGCCGATGGCCAAGGCGCAAGCGGAGCGGGCGGAGAAGATGCTGCCCGCCGGTTCGCCCGGCTGGCTGCGTGCCCAGGACATCCGCGGCCAGACCGGCGGTGCCGGCGGCGACAAACCACGCTGAGCGGGGCAACCGGAGCTGGGATGGCGGCAGGTCATATGACCAAAGCCTCCTTCCGGTCACGCAACGGTCACCGAACCTTCCCCGGCGCGTCATCGCGGCTTGCTATTCCGCGGACATCGGGCGCGTCCGGCTGCAAGGCAGGGCCGCCGTCTCGTCCACGGAGCAACAGCCCATGCCGTCCGCCCACCCGTCCTCATGGCGCCCGTCCCGCAGGCGCGGCGCCCTGCTCGTCTCCGCCGCGCTGCTGTCCGCCACCCTGGCCACGGCCCTGACCGGCGCCGCCCATGCCCAGGAACAGCAGGCGAAGCGCTATCCCGCCACGCTCGCCGGCCATGCCATGCTGCCGGCCGACACGCTGGTCCAGGCGCCGGCCGATGCCGGCCCGCTGTTCGCCACCGCCGGCAAGTTCACCAATGCCGACCGCAAGCGCGTCGACGCAGTGGGCACCATCCGTGCCACCTCCTTCGCGTCCGACCCCAAGGCCCCGCGCACGACCGAGATCATGCTGCCGGTGGCCGGGCAGGCGGTGCAGGGCTTCTCCGCGGTCGTTCCGCAGGGCAATGGGGAGTTCCTGGCGCTGACCGACAACGGGTTCGGCAGCAAGGTGAATTCGACCGATGCGCTTCTGATGGTCCATCGCGTCAAGCCCGACTGGCAGAGCGGTGCCCTGCAGCGGCTGGAGACGATCTTCCTGCGCGATCCCGACCGCAAGGTACCCTTCGCCATCGTCAACGAGAACAGCGCCGCCCGCTATCTGACCGGCGCCGATTTCGATCCGGAATCGCTGGTGGTCCAGAGCGACCGCCTGTTCATCGGCGACGAGTTCGGCCCCTATATCCTGGAGCTGAGCCGCGACGGCATCGTGCAGGCGGTGCATGAGACGATGGTCGACGGCAAGCCGGCCCGCTCCCCCGACCATTACCGCAACGGCATCCTGCCGCCGGTGCCCGGCGCGGTCGCCTTCGAGGTCCGCCGGTCCCGCGGCTTCGAGCCGATGGGTGCCTCGCCGGACGGCAAGACCCTCTACCCGTCGCTGGAAGGCCCGCTGTGGAACGCCGCTGCCAACGGCTTCGAGGGCAAGGACGGCCGCTATTACACCCGCATCCTGGAATTCGACGTCGCCAGCCGCAGCTATACCGGCCGGTCCTGGAAATACCGGCTGGAGGACAACGCCAACGTGGTGGCCGACATGGCGGCGATCGATGCCGGCAGCGCCCTGGTGATCGAGCGTGACGATGCCAGCGAAGGGGCGAAGACCCAGGCCTGCCAGGGCGAGGCCAAGCCCGATTGCTTCAACGCGCCGGCCGCCTTCAAGCGCATCTACAAGATCGACATCGCCGGGGCGGACGCCGACGGGTTCGTCCGCAAGGTCGGTTACATCGACCTGACCGACATCGCCGATCCCGACCGCAAGGCGCGCGCCGGACAGGCGCCGGAAGGCCGCTTCGTCATGCCCCATCTGGGGCCGGAGGGGGTGAACGTCGTCGATGCCGACCATATCGTCGTCGTCAACGACAACAACCTCCCCTATTCGACCGGCCGGAGCATCGGCAAGGCCGACGGCGACGAGATGGCGCTGCTCGCGGTCGGCGAGCTTCTGCGCGCCCGCTGAGTTCGGACGCGACTATCTGGCGCGGCGATCGGGCGGCAGCGATGCCCGGACATGCGCTTTGCGCTTGTCCGGGCACGATTGCCGGTCCAGTGTGGGCGGCCTTCGGCTCAATTTTCCCTTGCGTTTCGGAGACCGTCCCCATGCGCCCCGTCCTGCCGTTCCTGCGTTCCGCCCTGCGGGCCTCCCTGCTGGCATTGCCCGTCGCGGCATTGGCGCTGTCCGCCGCCGCCCCGGCGCGCGCGCAATCGGCAAGCTTCGACGGCAGCCAGAAGGCGGCCATCGAGAAGATCGTCCGCGATTACCTGATGGAGCATCCGGAGGTGATCCTGCAGGCCGTCGACGCCATGCAGGAACGCCAGAAGACGGCGGAAGCCGAACAGGCCCGCAAGGCGCTGGTCGAGAACCGGGCGGAGCTTACCCGCAGCCCGGCCGACCCGGTGGCCGGCAACCCGCAGGGCGACATCACGGTGGTCGAGTTCTTCGACTATCAGTGCGGCTACTGCAAGGCGGTGCAGGCCGATACCGAGGCGCTGATCAAGAGCGATCCCAAGCTGCGCTTCGTGCTGAAGGAATTCCCGATCCTCGGCCCGGCATCGCTGGTCGCGTCCAAGGCGGCGCTGGCGGCGCGCGCCCAGGGCAAATACATGGAACTCCACAACGCCCTGATGGCCCAGCGCGGCCAGCTGGACGATGCCGTGATCATGCGCCTCGCCAAGTCGGTCGGGCTCGACACCGACCGGCTGAAGAAGGATATGGAGTCGCCGGACGTGCTGAAGGTGATCGCCGCCAACCAGGCGCTGGCCGAGAAGCTCAACATCCGCGGCACCCCGGCCTTCGTCTTCGGCGACGAGCTGGTGCCCGGCGCCATCAAGCTGGACGACATGAAGCGGCTGACCGATGCCGCCCGCGCCAAGGGTTGAGGCGGATCGTTCGATGACCGGAATAAATAGGGGACCGGAATGACTGCGGGAACGGCGCCGTCAATCGTCGTGTTCGACATCGGGCAGGTGCTGATCGAATGGGATCCGCGGCATCTCTACCGCGAGCTGTTCGACGGCTATGAAGACCTGATGGAGGATTTCCTCGAGCGGGTCTGTACCCCCGCCTGGAACCTGGAACAGGATCGCGGCCGCCCCTGGAGCGAGGCGGTCGCACAATTGGCCGCCGAGCATCCGGACTGCGCCGAGTTGATCCGCGCCTATGACGACATGTGGGAACGCATGGTCCCCGGCCCGATCCCCGGCACCCCGGAGATCCTGGCGGAGCTGAAGGCGCGCGGTGTCCCCGTCTATGCCATCACCAACTTTTCCGCCGACAAGTTCGACCTGACCTGCAGGCGCTTCGACTTCCTCAACGGCTTCGACGGCATCATCGTTTCGGGTCGGGAACGGCTGGTGAAGCCCGATCCGGCGATCTTCCACCTGCTGACGGATCGTTACGGACTGGAAGCGAACCGCTGCTTCTTCATCGACGACAATCCCGACAATGTCGAATCGGCCAAGTCGGTCGGCATGTCGGCCCACCTGTTCCTCGGCGCCGAAGCGCTGCGGCGCGACCTGGAGGCGGTGGGGCTGCTGTAGGCTCTCCCCACCGGCCGATCTCACTCCCGCACGATCACTCCGCCGTCGCCTCGCGGTCGGTGGCGGAGTTGAAGGCGTAGGTCTTCCAGGTCGGCTCGTAGCTGTCGTCGGCCTGGTTTCCCCACACCGACCAGTTGGGACGGGCGCCGCGGGCGAACATCTCCAGGAAGGGGCCGGGGCTGCAGGCCTCGATCAGCTCATACTGCTCGTCGGGCTTGCGGCTGTGCTCGCGCTTGCGGCTCTCGATCAGGTTGACCTGGGTGCGTCCGGGGGGAAGCGTACGCGCCTTCTTGCCGCGCACGCCGAACAGGATCAGTTCGGTGACGTTGCGGAAATAGAAGCCGACGCCGCGCCCGTCCGACCCGCCATCCTTGCGCACCTTGTGCCAGATCAGGTTGGTCTTGTACTCGAATCCCCAGCTGCGCATGACCTGCAGCCCTTCCGGCAGCAGGGCGTTGGGAACCCAGAGATAGAGGTGCGCCGTGGGAGCGACGATGTCGGCGACCGGCAGGGCGCAGATGTCCTCCACCGTCATGGTGCCGTAGCGGGAGAGGCGGCGATGCTCCGGCGCCATCTTGCCGGTGCGGTTGACGAAGCGCCAGGGCGGATCCGCCATCACCGTGGCGAAGCGCCGGTCGCCGGCGAAAGCCACCAGATCCCGCACCGGATCCGATGCCGCCGCCACCGTCTTGCTGTCGCCCATCGCTGCCTCGAAATCCTGAACAAACCCGGTACTGGGAGGGGTGCAAACTCGCACGGAGGGACAGCGCCGTCAATCCGGTCTGACTGCCTCGCCGACGCTGTTACAGGCGCCGGCCCGACGGTTGGCGGTCACTCGTCTTCCGCCGCCTCGGCCAGGACACGCAGGGCGGCACGGTCGGCCACGCTCACGCTCAGCCCCTGCGTTTCCACCCCCGACGGACGCAGCTTGGCAAGCGCACGCGACAGGGTTTCCGGCTGCATGCCCAGGCGGCGTGCGATCAGCGCCTTGTCGAAGGGGAGTTGGAACTGCGCCGGCCCGTCGCCCGGCGGGCAGACGCGCAGCAGGAAGGCGGCGACCCGCTGCGGCGCCGGCTGGACCTGGAGCTGTTCGATCTGCGTCACCAGATGGCGCAGGCGGACCGACAGCGATCCCAGCATGCCGAAGGCGATGCGGTCATCCTCGCGCAGGCAGCGGGCGAAGCCGTCGGCGGTCAGGGTCATGATCCGGCCGTCGGTTACCGCTTCCGCGCAGACCGGGAATTTTCCGTCGGCGAACATCGCGGCTTCGGCGAAGCTCTCCGCCGGGCCGATGACATGGACCACCGCCTCCGCCCCGTCGCGGGTCAGGCGGAACAGCTTCACCCAGCCGTCGAGCAGCACGAAGAAGCGGTCGGCCGGCTCGTCCTGGAGGAACAGGGTGGTGCCGCGCGTCACCGGCCGGACGATCGCCACCCCGCCCAACAGGGCGACCGCCCGGTCGGACAGCTTGGCGAACAGCGGGATGGCGCGCAGTGCGGCCGCATCCTCCGCCGACAGGTTGCTGTGGTTGATGGTCATGACGGCTTCGCTTCCCCGACCGTTGAGGCGCCATCGCCAGCAGCGCCATGGCAGACGGTACCACGGCTGACGGCAGCATGGCGGCGGCGCTGCCCTGCCGGTGCCGAGGAAAGGCGGGAGAAACGCCGGCCGCCCCCGAAAGGGGCGGCGCATGGACTTTGGGCGTAAGATAGGAAATTAGGGAGCGGAAGACACACGCAACCTGCAGCCGGGCCGAACCAGGACACGGCCGGATCACTCACGAGCCAGGACCGCAAAAGACAAGAACGCACGGCGCCCCCAGTAAAGGAGGCACCGTGCGATAGAGATCCGGATTTTCACCGGGGAACCCAACACCAAACGGCATCAGGCTCCAGACCATCTGTAAGCCAGCGGAGCCAGCCGGCGGGGCGCAGGTTCAATCGAACATGCGCCAACCGACCGAGGCCCGGGAATCCCGGACCTTAGAGGTACTCGACCTTGCCCGCTTCCGGACCCTTCTGGCCCTGACGAACGGTGACGCGCACCTGATCGCCTTCCTGAAGGGTCTGCATGCCCGAACGGCGCAGCACGTTGACGTGGACGAAAACGTCCTTGCCACCGGTGCTGGGCGTGATGAAGCCAAAGCCCTTGTCGGCATTGAACCACTTCACGGTGCCGTCGACTTCTTCGCCGCCGCTGCTGCCGCCGGCATCGTAGCCGCCGCGGTCGAAACCGCCACGGTCGAAGCCGCCGGCCCGCGGACGGGCCGAACGCTGAGCGGTCGACGCATCGACCGTGTGGATGGAGGCGACCTGCGGACCCTTCGGCCCACGGGCCAGGTCACAGGTGATGGTGGTGCCTTCGTCCAGCGCGTCGTAGCCGGCGGCCTGAACCGCAGAGACGTGCAGGAAGGCATCGGGCGAACCGTCCTCAGGCGACACGAAGCCGAACCCCTTGGTGGGGTTGAACCACTTCACGGTGGCGGTGACATTGGACTTGGTGATCTCGGGAGCGCGGAAGCCCTGGCGGGGCGGGCGGTCGAACATGTGTCTTCAAGCTCATAGAGTGTGCCGAAAGTCTTTTGTCACAGGGTTCCGGTCCCAGGTCAAGCCTTCCAAAGGCAAGATGACCAAATCGCCGCTAATTGCCCCATCCCCGGCTCACGCTTGGTGCCCCGGTGGAAAGGAAACGGCACCGAAGTGCCGCCCACCCGCCACCGCCCGGCACCCGCCTGCCCCTCCGCGATGCGACTCGGGAGAGTTTTGCACGCCTGCCGCGAGACTGCCGGTCAACCGGCCGCCGGGTACAACACCGGATAGTCTGTATAGCCGTGGGAATCGCCGCCATAGAAGGTCGCCTGGTCGGGCTCCGCCAACGGAGCGTCGATGCGCAGCCGCTCCACCAGGTCGGGATTGGCGATGAAGGGGCGGCCGAACGCCACCATGTCGGCATGGCCGCCGGCGATCGCCTCGATCGCCATGGCGCGGGTATAGACGTTGTTGGCCATGTAGCGCCCGGTGTAGAGCCCGCGCAGGTCGGCCAGCAGGCCGCCGAATCCGGGATGCGGGCCGCGGGTCACCCCCTCGATCATGTGCAGGTAGGCGAGGCCGTACCCGTTCAGCCGCCGGATCACCGGGGCGAAGGTGCCGGCCGGGTCGCTCTCCTGCGCGTCGTTGGACGGGCTGAGCGGCGACAGGCGGATGCCGACGCGGTCGGCCCCGGCCTCCGCCACCACGGCGTCCAGCACCTCGAACAGGAAGCGGGCGCGGTTCTCGACCGATCCGCCATAGGCATCGGTGCGCGTGTTGGTGCCGTCACGCAGGAACTGGTCGATCAGGTAGCCGTTGGCGGCATGCACCTCCACCAGGTCGAATCCGGCGGCCAGCGCGTTGCGGGTGGCCTTGCGGTAATCCTCGACGATGCCCGGCAGTTCGGACAGGTCGAGCGCGCGCGGGGCCGGGATGTCCTTGAAGCCGTCCGGCGTGAAGGCCTTGACGTTCGGCTTCACCGCCGACGGAGCCACCGGCAGGGCGCCGCCCGGCTGCAGGTCGGGGTGGGAGATGCGCCCGACATGCCAGAGCTGCAGGCAGATATGCCCGCCCTTGGCATGGACCGCGTCGGTGACCAGCTTCCAGCCCGCCACCTGCTCGTCGCTGTGGATGCCGGGGGTGTAGGCATAGCCCTTGCCCTGCGGCGAGATCTGCGTCGCCTCGGCGATGATCAGGCCGGCGCCGGCGCGCTGGGCGTAATACTCGGCATTCATCGCGGTCGGAACGCCGGTGGCGTTGTCGGTGCGGCTGCGCGTCAGCGGCGCCATGGCGATGCGGTTCGGCAGGCTGTAGCTGCCGATGTCTACCGGCTGGAACAGGGGGGCCGCGTCCTGGCTCTCGGTCATGTCCGATCCATTCTGATGGTTGGAAGCTGGGAGAAGAGTGTGGCGCGGCGCCGGCAACCGGCAAGGCGCCCGCATGCCGCAGCGCCCAAACGGGCAGCATGGCTGCCATACCGCCACTCCCGCCATGCCGGGACCTTTCCGCCCGCCCGACGGTTATTCCCGACAGTTCCGCTCACCCAACCCATGGAAATCGCCGATGCAGCAGCGCTGGCCCGACCGACTGTGGATCGTCCGCCATGGCGAAAGCGCCGGGAACGTCGCCCGCGACGCCGCGCAAACCGCCGGACTGCCCCGGATCGACATCGTCGAACGCGACGTCGACGTGCCGCTCAGCCCGCTCGGCGAGCGGCAGTCCGACGCGCTCGGGCGCTGGTTCGCCGCCATGGCCGAGGAGGAGCGGCCGGACGTGGTCCTCACCTCCCCCTACCGGCGGGCGATGAGCACGGCGGAGCGGCTGCACCGGATGGGAGGCCTGCCGGTCGCCCCGGCCGATTTCGTCATCGACGAGCGGCTGCGCGAGAAGGAGTTCGGCGTGCTCGACCGGCTGACCCGCCATGGCATCGAGGCAGAGTTCCCCGACCAGGCCGAGTTCCGCCGCCTGCTCGGCAAGTTCTACCACCGCCCGCCGGGGGGCGAGAGCTGGTGCGACGTGATCCTGCGGCTGCGCAGCGCGCTCGACACCGTCAGCCTGCACCATGGCGGCCGGCGGGTGCTGATCGTCGGGCATCAGGTCGTGGTGCTGTGCCTGCGCTACCTGCTGGAGAACCTGACGGAGGACGGAATCCTGGCCATCGACGCCGAGGGCGACGTCGCCAACTGCTCGGTCACCGAATACCGGTTCGACCCCGGGGCCGGGGCGCGCGGCGGGCTGCTGCTGCACCGCTACAATGTCGTCGCCCCGCTGGAGGAGGCCGGCGCCGCCGTCACCGCCGAGCCGGACGCCGCCATCGCCGCACGTTGAATACCGCAACGGGAAGGCCGCAAGTCGAGGAGACACCGATTGGACGCACCGGAGGAGACCGCCGTCACGCCCGGCCTGCTGCGCGGGATGCCCCTGCCCCAGCCGGACGGCGACGGCGACAAGGAAAGCCGCGGCCGGGTGCTGGTGGTGGCCGGCAGCGTCGGCGTGCCGGGCGGCGCCCTGCTGGCCGGGCTTGGCGCACTGAGGTCGGGTGCCGGCAAGCTGCAGATCGCCACCGTGGCCGGCATCGCCCCGCATCTGGGGCTCGCCTTGCCGGAGGCGCTGGTCGTCGGGCTGCCGGAAACGCCGGACGGGGGGATCGCCGCCTCGTCGGCGGTGATGCTGGCCGACCGCGCCTCCCGCTGCGAGACCGTGCTGATCGGTCCCGGCATGGTGGAGGAAGCGGCGACGGCGACCCTGGTCGCCGACCTGCTGGCCCGGCTCGGCCCGGCTGCGGAGGGAGGCCCGCGTTTCGTGCTGGATGCCGCCGCGTTGGCCGGGCTGGCGCGGGATCCCGCCCCGCTGCACCGGCACGAGGGCCGGCTGGTCGTCACCCCGCATGCCGGGGAGATGGCCGGCCTGCTCGGCTGCGGGCGGAGCGAGGTCGATGCCGACCCGCTGGACTGCGCAAGGAGGGCGGCGGCGCGGCTGAAGGCGGTGGTGGCGCTCAAGGGAAGCTGCACCCGCATCGTCTCGCCCGACGGCCGGGCCTGGGCCTATCGCGACGGCACGGTCGGGCTCGCCACCTCCGGCTCAGGCGACACGCTGGCCGGGATCGTCGCCGGACTGCTGGCCCGCGGCGCCGGTCCGGAGCAGGCCGCCATCTGGGGCGTCTACCTGCATGGCGAGGCCGGCAACCGCCTCAGCCGCCGGATCGGCCCGCTCGGCTTCCTCGCCCGCGAGCTGCTGGCCGAAATTCCGGCGGCGATGGCCGCCCTGGCGGAGGGCGGAACGGGCTGACCCGCCTCAGCGGACCGGGGCGGCGGCAGGAGCGGGAGCGGACGCGGGAGCCGGCGGGAGCACCGGAGCCGCCGGACCCGGCGCGTCGCGGCGGGCGGGCTGCGACGGTGCAACCTCCGCCGACAGGGCGGCGTCGCGGTCGCGGCAACGGTCGACCACCTTCTGGCCGCAGGCCATGAAGCCCAGATCCTTGGTCAGGCACACCCGCACCTCCGCCAGGTCGCGGCGGGAGCAGACGACCGCCACCCCTTCCGCCGTCATGCCGGGGTTCGATTCCAGGAACAGCCGTTCCACCTGCGTCGCCGGCACGGTCGGACCGGGGGTCTTCAGCGACTCCGGGATCGCGACCTTGGCGGCGGCCGCGCGCAGGGCAGCGAAATAGTCGGTGGCGTTCAGGCCGGAGCAGGTCCCATGCTTGCGCCATTCATGCATCATCAGCCCGACGCTGGGCATCACCGCCATGGTCTGGTCCACCACCGCCTTCGGCACGTTGCGGTCGCGGCTACAGGTGGCCGGATAGCTGCCGTCATTGTATTGCGGCCACAGGCCATGGACGACGAAGCCATGCTTCCTCTCGCCGCACTGGTCGGGATCGGGACCGTTCCGGTCGCGGGCGCAGTAGGTCGGCGACCAGGACAGCGACAGGACGTAATAGTCGAAGACGCCCGGCTCCGCCCGCCTCTGCGCCCAGGAGGGGCTTGCAGCGAACAGTCCGGCAACCAGGACGGATAGGAGGACGGAAACGGCACGGCACATGACGATATCCCCTGACGACTTGCTTCCCAAAGTTGCATACCATGGAAGGTGGTTGCTGTCGCGGGGTCTCGACGCCACTATCATTCGGCTTGGCATTCGGCCCGGCATTCGGCCAAGCCTGCCTGTCGCCGGGCGTTCCATCAGCGGGTATAGCGATCGGCATGTTCACCCTGTCCGCCCCGATGCTGCTGCGCGCCTACGCCGCCGGTATCTTTCCGATGGCCGAGAGCGCCGAGTCGCGGGAACTCCACTGGTTCGACCCGGAGCGCCGCGGCATCCTGCCGCTGGACGACTTCCACGTCCCGCGCAGCCTGCGCAAGACCCTGCGCCGCGGCCCGTTCGAGCTGCGCTTCGACAGCGCCTTCCGTGACGTCATCGAGGGCTGCGCCGAGGCGACTGAAGAGCGGCCGAAGACCTGGATCAACGACGACATCGTCCGCCTCTATGCCGAGCTGTTCGACGCCGGCTTCGCCCACAGCGTGGAATGCTGGCGCGACGGCCGGCTGGTCGGCGGGCTCTATGGCGTGTCGATCGGCGGCGCCTATTTCGGCGAGAGCATGTTCAGCCGCGAGACCGGCGCCAGCAAGGTGGCGCTGGTCCATCTCGTCGCCCGCCTGCGCGCCGCCGGCTTCGCCCTGCTCGACACCCAGTTCGTGACCGAGCATCTCGGCCGCTTCGGCGCCGTCGAGATTCCACGCACCGACTACCGGCGCCGGCTGGCCGCGGCGATGGAGCGCAAGACGGACTTCCGCGGCGTCGACCAGCAGGCGGCGCTGGCGGAACTCCTGGATCAGGCCCCGTCCCTGCCCCCTCCGTCCCGCTGACGGGCACGGTCGGGAGGGGAACCGGGGTCACCCGGCCGGATGGAACCGTCCCCCGCAGGTCGGAACCGGCACCCCGGTGGTGGCCGGCAGGCTCAACGGCAGCCCCAGCCGGCTGCGCACCGCGAGATAGCCGAAGGCCTGCGCCTCCAGCGCGTCGCCGTCCCAGCCGACGAGGTCGGCCGGATCGACCGGCACGCCCAGACGGTCGGCGAGCATCCGCATCAAGGTGGAGTTGCGCCGCCCGCCGCCGCAGACCAGCCAGCGCACCGGCGGGGCCGGCAGATGGGGGACGACTCGGGCGACCGACGAGGCGGTGAATGCGGTCAGGGTCGCGGCGCCGTCGGCGGCGGACAGGCCGGCCACCGGTGCCGGATCGAAGGCGTCGCGGTCGAGCGACTTCGGCGCCGGCCTATCGAAATAGGGATGGGCCATCAGGGCGGCCAGCGCCGGGCCGTCGACCCGCCCGGCCGCCGCCAGCGCCCCGTCGGCGTCGAAGCGGCCAAGCCCGTGGCGCAACACCCAATCGTCGATCGGCGCGTTGCCCGGCCCGGTGTCGCAAGCCACCACCCCGGCCTCCCCTCTTCCCCCCGCCTCTTCCCCCTCCGCCGGATCCGGGCCGATCCAGCTGACATTGGCGACGCCGCCGATGTTGAGCACGGCCAGCGGACGCGGCAGCCCGTGGGCAAGCGCGCGGTGGAACAGCGGGACCAGCGGCGCCCCCTGCCCGCCGGCGGCGACGTCGGCGCTGCGGAAGTCGTCGACCACGGCAATGCCGGTCGCCGCCGCCAGCCGGGCGCCGTCGCCGATCTGCCAGGTGCGGCGCCGGCCGGGGTCCGGGTTGTCGGGATCGTGGAGGATGGTGTGGCCGTGGAAGCCGATCAGGTCGATGTCGCGCGCCACCGCCCCGGCCCGATGCAGCAGGCGCCGCACCGCGTCGGCATGGGCGTCGGTCAGTGCCCGCTCCACCGCGTCGACCGGCCCGGTCCCGCCGAGGCAACCGCGCAAGGCCGCGCGGAAGCCGTCGTCATAGGGGATGGTCAGGAAGGCCAGCGCCTCCACCCGGTCCCGCCCGTCGGTCCGCAGAAGAGCGGCATCGATGCCGTCCATCGAGGTGCCGCTCATCAGGCCGACGACGGTGCGCAGGCCCTCCCTGATATCCATGCTCTCGCTCCGCAACGCGTGGTGGCGCTGCGGCACAGTCTAGCTCAGCTGAGCCAGAGCTGCAGCATCAGCCGGTCGCAGCTGGTCGGCGGCATGGCGCGGTGGTAGCAGGAGGTGTCCTCGATGAAGCCGGTGCCGGCCGGCCCCTCCACCACCAGGATGCGGTCGCGGGCGAAGCGGGAGAACAGCTCCTCGTCGCGCGCATTGGCGGACCCCAGCAGCATGCGCAGCGACTTGCCGTGATGGCTGCCGCGGACCAGCGCATGCTCCCCCGCGCCGGGACCGACGTCGGTCAGGTAGAACTGCGCCGAGCAGAAGTGGAAGTCATGGACGTCGTAATGCCAGTCGATGGTCTGGCCCAGCTGCCGCCGCTCGTCGTCGGTGGCGTCGGTGACGAAGCTCCAGAACAGGCGCGGGATGATCTTGGTCGGGCGGAAGCCGAGGAAGGCTCCGGCGCAGTCCATCAGCAGCGGATCGCGGCAGACCCGGCGCACCGCCGGACAGTCCAGCGGGTCGGGGACGATGCCCATCACCGCGGGCGAGCCGTCCTCCAGCCTGCCGTCGCGGACGTCGTGGCGGTAGAACATCCTCTCGCCGCGCAGGCGCCGCTGCAGGGGGGAATGGGTGGCGAACTCCACCAGTTCCTCCACCATCGCCCGGGGCAGGTCGAAGCCCATGGCGATCGAGTCGCGCCGCAGGTCGGCCAGGGCGCCGTCCACCGTCCGGTCGGGGAACAGGCTGACCGGCAGCGGGGGAAGCGACACCGGCGGCCCGGCCGGTGCCCGCTGACGCGAGCGGGGGGACAGCCGGCGCAAGGCGCTGTAGCCGCGCCGGACCGATTCGAATCGGCCCAGCGCATAGTGAAGCTCTCCGGCGACGAGGCGCCGGGCAATGTTCGCAACGTTCATAGGCGGTGCATCCCTAAGGCGGCCGAAGGACCAGAAACGCGGTGGGTTGCGCGGCCTCTGGTGCGGGAATGCACGAAGTGTAGGCAGGTTTGGGGTGATTCTAAAAATACCCTTCGGGCTTACGACCTCACGCCGGAGGAATAGCCGGGCCGGCAAGGCGTCCTTCCCAACGGGTTCGTGCCGGGAGAAAAAGGACGCCCCGCCTGGGACGGTCAGAGCGCCTGCACCGCCTTCAGCACGGCGGCGACATGGCCGGTGACCTTGACCTTGCGCCAGACCGTGCGGACGACGCCGTCCTTGTCGATCAGGAAGGTGGCGCGGTCGATGCCCATGTACTTGCGTCCGTACATGCTCTTTTCCACCCAGGTGCCGTAGGCCTCGCAGACACTGCCGTCGGTGTCCGAGGCAAGGGTGAAGGTCAGCCCGTGCTTGGCCTTGAACTTGTCGTGGCTGGCGGCGCTGTCCTTGGACACGCCGATCACCACCGCGTCGACGGCGGAGAAGTCGGGCAGCTGGTCGCGGAAGCCGCAGGCCTCCGACGTGCAGCCCGAGGTGTCGTCCTTCGGGTAGAAATACAGCACCACCGGCTTGCCGCGCAGGGCGGACAGGGTGACGCTGCCGCCGCCATCGGTCGGCATGGTGAAATCCGGGGCGGGCGATCCGGCATCGACGGTGGTCGCAACAGCGGTCATGGCAGCTTCGGATCCTCTTTGACGGCGCCGGGGGGCGCCAGATGGCTGGCCGGCTCCTCGACCAGGGCCTGGAAATGACCGTGGGCGCGGGCGGCAATGGCGCGGATTCTGCGGTCAAGCTCGGGGAAGTCAACCGGCTCCGCCGTCTTTTCGTCGGGAAAGGCGGCGCGATGCAGTCCGGCCAGCAGGCTGGGCGACACCTGTGTCGGGTCCAGCACCCCGGCCGTGGTCAGCCGCAGGAAGCCCTGCACCCGCCGCCACAGCCGCAGCGTCGCTTCCAGATCCTCCGCCACCTCCGGCGTCAGCGCCCCCGTCCGGGCGGCGCAGCCGAGCGCCTTGGCGGTGCCGACATGCAGGATGTCCGGCAGGTCGTGGCCGTGGCGCAGCTGCAAGTACTGGGCGATGAACTCGATGTCGATCAGGCCGCCGCGGGCGTATTTGACGTTCCAGGGGTTGGCGGTGCCGAACTCCTTGTCGATCCGCCGGCGCATGTCGGCGACGTCCCACAGCAGCCGGCCGGGATCGCGCGGCGCGGTCAGCACCGACCGGATCGCCTCCGTCACCCTTCCAGCCAGATCCAAAGCGGACCCGCCGGCATCGCCGCCGATCACCCGGGCGCGGGTCAGGGCCATGTGCTCCCAGGTCCAGGCGTCGCTCGCCTGATACTTGACGAAGGCGGCGAGCGAGGTGGCGAGCGGCCCGGCATTGCCCGACGGGCGCAGCCGCATATCCACCTCATAGAGGCGCCCGTCGGCCATCGGCGCGGTGATGGCGTTGGTCAGGCGCTGCGTCAGCTTGATGTAGTACTCGTTGGGCGACAGCGGCCTGGCGCCGTCGGACAGCAGCGGAGCCCCGCTCCCCTGCCCTGCCGAGGCGATGTCGTAGATGACGATCAGGTCGATGTCCGAGGTGATGGTCAGCTGGCGACTGCCCAGCTTGCCCATCGCCACCACGACCCAGGCGCCGCCGGGAATCCGGCCGTGGCGCTGGGCGAACTCCTCCTCCACCCTCCGGGCGAGGTCGGGGACGACGAGGTCGGCGAGGTCGGCCAGGAAGGCGCCGCAGCGGTCGCCGTCGGTGATGCCGCGCAGGATGTGGACCCCGGCGCGGAAGCGCTGGTCGTTGGTCCAGCGCCGCGACAGGGTCAGCGCATCCTCGAAGTCGCGGGCGGCGGCGATGACGCGGGCATGGTCGGCGGCCAGCCCCTCGTCCTTGCCCGGCAGAGGGTCGAAGAAGTCGGGCGACAGCACCGCATCGAGCAGCGACGGGTTGCGCGACAGGGTCGCCGCCATCTGCGGCGCGATGCCCATGATCTCCGCCACCAGTTCCAGCAACCAGGGGTTGGCGACGAACAGCGAGAACAGCCCGACCCCGGCCGGCAGCTTGCCGAGGAAATCGTCGAAGTTCATCAGCGCGCCGTCGGGCGCCGGGGTCTTGGCCAGCGCGCTCAGCAGCGCCGGGGTCAGCTCGGTCAGCAGCTCGCGCGCGCGGCCCGACCGGGTGGCGCGGTAGCGGCCCCGGTGCCAGGCCGACACCACGCTGATGACGCGCGCCGGGTCGGCGAAGCCCATGCCGGCCAGCGTCTCCACCGTGCCCGGATCGGGATCGGTGCCGGTGAAGACGAGGTTGCCGGGACCGGAGAGCGACGGCGCCTCCTCGAACAGCTCGGCATAGCGGTCCTCCACCTGCCCCAGCGTCGCCAGCAGCTCGGCCCGGAAGTCGGCGGGATCGCCATAGCCGAGGAAGGTCGCCAGATGCGCCACCCCGGCATCCTCGGCGGGGATGCGGTGGGTCTGCTGGTCGTCGATCATCTGGATGCGGTGCTCGACCCGGCGCAGGAAATGATAGGCCGCCGCCAGATCCTCGACCGTCTGCGGCGGCACGCGGCCGACGTCGCGCAGCGCCTCGTTCGCCATCAGCGTCGGGGCGATGCGCACGCGAGGGTCGCGCCCGCCGAAGATCAGCTGCTGGGTCTGGGCGAAGAACTCGATCTCGCGGATGCCGCCGCGCCCGACCTTGATGTCATGGCCGTTGACCGTCACCTCGCGGTGGCCCTTGTGGGCGTTGATCTGGCGCTTGATCGAATGGATGTCCTGGATGGCGGCGAAATCCAGGTTGCGGCGCCAGACGAAGGGCTCCAGGAAGCGCAGGAAGGAGGCCCCGGCCACCTCGTCGCCGGCGATCGGGCGGGCCTTGATCATCGCCGCGCGTTCCCAGTTCTGGCCGACGCTGCCGTAATAAATTTCGGCCGCCGACACGGAAACCGCCAGCGGCGTGGCGCCCGGATCGGGCCTAAGACGAAGGTCGGTGCGGAAGACGTAGCCGTCCTTGGTGCGTTCATCCATAATGCGGACAAGATCGCGTGCGAGCCTGATGAAGGTCCGTGCGAGGTTGTCCGGCTGGGGCGTCTGCACAACGGCGTCGTCGTACAGGACGATCAGGTCGATGTCGCTGGAATAGTTGAGTTCGCGCCCGCCAAGCTTACCCATGCCCAACACGATCAGGCCCGAACCGACCCACGGTCGCTGCGGATCAGGCAGCGTCAGCGTGCCCGCCTCCCCGGCGCGGCGCAGCAGGAAATTCGCGGCCAGCCGGACCCCCGTCTCCGCCAGCTCCGACAGGGCGCCGGTGACGCGGAACAGCGGCCACACCCCGGCGATGTCGGCCAGCGCGATCAGCAGCGCCGCCCGCCGCTTGGCCACGCGCAGGCCGGCCATCAGCCGGTCCATCGACCGTTCCTCGTCATGCTCGGCATGGAGCGCCGCGATCAGCGCGGCGAAAGTCGCGTCGCACCCGTCCTCCATCGTCTTGCGGACGAAGGGCAACTCCCGCGTCAGCCCGTGGCCGAGATACGGGCTGTTGCCGCACACCGCCTCGACCAGCGCACGGCCGGGTTCGGACTCCGCGAAGGCCTCCGCCCAGGCCCGCGTCTCCGGCTCCGCCGCGGCGGCCTGCTGGCGCCAGCGCTCCAGGCCCAGCGCCGCCTGCGCGGCGTCGAAGGGCTTCGGCAAGGGTGCTGGGAAGGGCATGGGACTGGACATGACGGCATTCTTTCCTGCTCAAAACATGTGCAGAAAGCTGCACGCGTCGGGAGAGAAGGTCAATCGGGCCGATTCGCCCGCTTCCCCGCATCCCCCGTCCCTCCCCCGGCGGGAGAGGGGGCCGGGCGCGGCTTCCGAGGTCGGTGCCCCGTGATCAGGCGCACCGCGAGGATCCTCGTCCTGACCTTGAGCGGCGTGGCGGCGGTGGCGCTGGCGGCGGCCGGGCTGTTCGCCTGGCGGCTGTCGCAGGGGCCGATCGCGCTCGACCCGCTGATCCCCTATGTCGAACGGGCGCTGAGCGACCGCGACGGCCGGTTCCGCAGCGAGGTGGGCGAGCTGGTGCTGTCGCTGGAAACCGACGAGAGCCTCCAGGACGGCGGCGGCCGACGCCTCGACCTGCGTGCCCGCCGGGTGCGGGCGTTGAACGCCGACGGGGCGGAGCTGGCCGCGGTGCCGGAGATGGGCATCGGATTTTCCATCCCGGCGCTGCTGCGCGGCACGCTGGCGCCGACGCGCATCGATCTGGTCCGCCCGCGCCTGAGCGTGCTGCGCCGGGCCGACGGCAGCCTCGCCTTCGACGTGCGGGCCGACGCCGAATCGGCACGGAAGCCCGAGAGCGACGGTCCCGACCTGCTGGACGAGGCTCTGGACAGCCTGCGCCGCCCGCCCGACATCGACCGGCCGATGGGGCTGCTCCGCCGCCTGTCGGTGGCGGGCGCCGACCTGCGGGTCGAGAACCGCATGCTCGACCTGTCCTGGCACGCCACCCGCGCCGACATCGTGCTGACCCGCGATGCCGAGGGCGCGCAGGGCCGGGCGCGGGTGACGCTGGATCTCGGCGGCAGCGGTCCGGAGCAGGAACGGCGCGCGGTGACCGTCGCCGCCACCGGCCATTACAACATCGCCGACGCTTCCACCGACCTGAGCCTGTCCGTCGACGGGTTGGAGCCGGCGTCGCTGGCCGAGATCGGCCCCGCGCTGGCGCCGCTGGCGGCGGCGAAGCTGCCGCTGTCGGGCACGGTCACGGCACGGCTGGACCAGCGGTTCGAACCGGCCAGGGTCGACCTGACCCTGCGCGGCGGCGCCGGCTCCATCGAGCTGCCCGCCCTGCGGCCGGAACCGGTCGCGGTGCGCAGCCTGGACCTGCGCGGCAGCCTGGACGTGCCCGGCCGGCGGCTGCGGATCGACGGGCTGTCGCTGGCGGCCGACGCCACCGATGGCGGCCCGCCCCTGTCGCTGACCGCCCAGGGAGACCTGACGGAGGACGGCCAGGGCCGCAACGCCCGGGCCGTCCTGTCGCTGACCGCCGGCGGCCGTTCCGCCGGGCTGGAGCTGTCGGGGCGGCAGGCGCCCGACAAGAGCGGCCAGGCGACCGCGCGGCTGAGCGGCTTCACCCCGGCCGCGGTCGCCGGCCTCGCCCCGGCGCTGGCACCGCTGGCGGCGGCGGAGCTGCCGCTGTCGGGCACGCTGGAAGTCGCCTTCGACCCTTCGCTGCACCCCACCGCCGGCAAGGCCGACCTCAGCGCCGGCCACGGCCATCTGCACAGCCCGACGCTGTTCGCCGGTCCGGTGCCCGTCCAGTCGCTCCGCCTGCGCCTGCAGGGCGACCGCGAGCGCATCGACCTCGACGGGCTGAGCGCGGTGCTGGGCGAGGCCGGCGGGCCGCAGCCGCATCTGGAGGCGAGCGCCACGGCCCGGCGCCTGGGCGACCGCATGGCGGTGGAGGCGCAGGCGGGCGCGACCGGCATGGCGCTGGACGAGTTGCACCGCTATTGGCCGAAGATCGCCAGCCCCAACGCACGGGACTGGGTGACGAAGAACCTGTCCCACGGCACGGTGACGCAGGCGCGGGCCGAGGCGGCCCTGTCGCTGCCGCTTTCCTTGCTCAATTCCAAGTCGCCGGGCGGGACGGCGGAGCCGGAACTGACCCGCTTCCTCGCCACCATGGCCGGCGAGGACATCAACGTCCGCTATTTCCACGACCTGACGCCGGTGACCGGCGCCGGGATGGAGGCGACGACCGACGGCAAGACCTTTACAATCCAGACCAGGGGCGGCCGCATCGCCGACCCGAAGTCGGGCGACATCGAGATCGGCGAAGGCAAGGTGGTGATCGGCGGGCTGGACATCGGCAAGGAGACCATGGACATCCGCCTGCCGATCCAGGGGCCGGTGCGCTCCATCCTGACCCTGATCGACATGCCGCCGCTGGGCTACCCGACCAAGCTGGAGATGGACCCGAAGCGCACCCAGGGCACTGCCGAGGCCGAGCTGCATTTCGCCTTCCCGCTGCTGGCCGACCTGAAGGTCGAGCAGCTGAACCTCGACGTGACCGGCAAGCTGCACAAGGTCGGGGTGGAGAAGGTCGCGGCCGGGATGACCGCCACCGACGGCGAGCTGTCGCTGGCCCTCGACCTCAAGGCGATGCAGATCAAGGGCGCGACCAAGCTGGACGGCATCCCCGTCACCGTCGACTGGAACGAATCCTTCGACAGCGCCGCCAAGGGGCCGCGCACCCGCATCGCGGTGAAGGGCGACGCGACCGCCGACGACCTGCGCGCCCACGGCATCGACCTGGAGGACCGGGTGCAGGGCCCCTTCGGCGCCGACATCCTGTTCACGGTGGACCGCAAGCACAAGCTGGCGCTGACCGCCGCCCTGAACCTGGAAAAGACCCGGCTGTCGATCGAGGAGCTGGCCTGGGCCAAGCCGCCCGGCAAGCCCGGCACCGGCAAGCTGACCCTGGAATTCGACAAGGACCGCCCGACCCGCATCAGCAACCTGACCGTCGATGCCGGCGGGCTGAAGAGCGTCACCAACCTGGAGCTGGCCGATGGCGGCAAGCGGGTGGCGCGGGTGCAGACCCCCAGCTTCAAGCTCGGACTGACCGACCTGCGCGCCGACCTGACCGTGCTGCCGCCGGCCCGGCCCGGCGGCCCGGCCGGCGGCTATGCCGGAACCGTCACCGGCGCCAGCCTGGATGCCCGCGGCCTGACCGGCAAGACGCCGGCGGGCGAAGGGGCGACGGCGCCCGCGCCGAAGGGCCCGGCGGGCGACGGGCGCAAGACCCCGCTGGACGTCGCCATCAAGTTCGATTCGGTGGTGTTCGGCGACGGGCGCCGGCTGCGGCAGGTCGCCGGAACCATGCGGCGCGACGCCACCGCCTGGACCCTGCTGGACGTCGCCGGCCGCAGCGAGGGCGGCGGCGTCTCGCTGAAATGGCGGCCGGGACCGCAGGGCGTCTACGACCTTGCCATCTCCGCCGACGATCTGGGATCCACCCTCCAGGCGATGGACCTGAACGACCGCATGCGCGGCGGGCACCTGACCCTGACCGGCCGCTCGGTGGAGCCGCGGGCCGACGCCGCCATCGCCGGCAAGGCGGAAATCCGCGACTACACGCTGGTCGACGTGCCGGTGCTGGCCCGCATCCTCAACGCCATCTCGCCGTCCGGCTTCGCCGAATTGTTGGGTGGCGGCAAGGGCGTGAATTTCGGCCGCATGTCGGCGGAGTTCCGCAAGGAGGGCCGGCTGCTGACCCTGAAGGATCTCCGCACCTCCGGTTCGGCGCTGGGCATGACGCTGGAGGGACAGGTCGATCTGGAGACGGAGACCGCCAACCTGCGGGGCACCATCGTCCCGGTCTATGGGCTCAACCGGCTGATCGGCCAGATCCCGCTGCTGGGCGACATGCTGAGCGGCGGCGAGGGCCAGGGCATCTTCTCCGCCACCTGGCATGTCCAGGGGCCGCTGTCCGACCCCGACGTCTCGGTCAACCCGCTGGCGGTGCTGGCGCCGGGCTTCCTGCGCAACCTGTTCTTCCTGGGCGGCGACGGCTCGCCGACGCCCGACGCCAAGCCACCGCCGGAGTCGCATATGCGGTGAGACGTTATCCCCACCATAACCCTCCCCCGCTCTCGGCAGGCCTACGGTTCGCCTGCCGCGTCAGCACAAAGCGGAGCTTTGTGCGAGAGCCGGGCGCGGGAGGAGACAAGTGCTTGTGCGGGAGAGTGGCGGCACTCCCTCCCCCGCTGGGCGGGGGAGGTTAGGTGGGGGTCTAACGCCGCAAAACGCCTGCCCCCAGATACTCACCCCACCTTCACCAGCGCATGGCGCTTCTTGCCGGCGCTGAGCTTCACCACGCCGTCGGCATTCAGGTCGGCAGCGGTCGCCTTCACCGTCTCGTCGGCGATCGGCCCGTCGTTCAGCTTGGCGCCGCCACCCTTGATCAGGCGGCGTGCCTCGCCCTTCGACGCGGCGAGGCCGGCGGACACCAGCAGGTCGACCACCGGCACTCCGGCCTCCAGGTCGGCGCGGGCGACCTCGATGCTCGGCAGCCCCTCCGCGGCGGCACCCTCCTCGAAGGCGCGGCGCGCGGTCTCGGCGGCCTCCAGCGCGGCCTCCTCGCCATGGGCGAGCTTGGTCACCTCATTGGCGAGGATCTTCTTGGCCTCGTTGATCCCGGCGCCCTCAAGGCTTTCCAGCCGGGCGATCTCGTCCAGCGGCAGCTCGGTGTAGAGGCGCAGGAAGCGGCCGACGTCGGCATCCTCGGTGTTGCGCCAGTATTGCCAGAAATCGTAGCTGCTCAGCTTGTCGGCGGTCAGCCACACCGCGCCGGCCGCCGTCTTGCCCATCTTGGCGCCGGACGAGGTGGTCAGCAGCGGCGTGGTCAGGCCGAACAGCTCGGCGCCGTCGGTGCGGCGGCCCAGCTCGACGCCGTTGACGATGTTGCCCCACTGGTCCGACCCACCCATCTGCAGCGAGCAGCCGTGGCGGCGTTTCAGCTCCACGAAGTCATAGGCCTGGAGAATCATGTAGTTGAATTCGAGGAAGGTCAGCGGCTGTTCGCGGTCCAGCCGCAGCTTGACCGACTCGAAGCTCATCATGCGGTTGATGGTGAAATGGCGGCCGATGTCGCGCAGCAGCGGGATGTATTTCAGCTCGTCCAGCCAGTCGGCGTTGTTCGCCATCACCGCATCGGTCGGCCCGTCCCCGAAGGTCAGGTAGCGGCCGAAGATGCGCTTGATGCCCGCCATGTTGCCGGCGATGACCTCGTCGGTCAGCAGCTGGCGCGCCTCGTCCTTGCCCGACGGGTCGCCGATCTTGGTGGTGCCGCCGCCCATCAGCACGATGGGCTTGTGACCGGTCTTCTGCAGCCAGCGCAGCATCATGATCGGCAGCAGGCTGCCGACATGCAGGCTGTCGGCGGTGCAGTCGAAGCCGATATAGGCGACGATCGGCCCCTTCTGCGCACGCTCGTCCAGCGTGGCGAGATCGGTGCACTGGTGGATGAATCCGCGCTCCTGGAGGGTGCGCAGGAACTCCGAGGCGGGGGCGGAGGTCGTCGTCATGGCCGCAATCCGGCAGTCGTTGGAAAGAAGGGCGAGGCCCACTGGGTGGTGAGGGCGGAGAAATCCCGCGGTCTGTTAGCACGGAACGGCCCCTGCCTCAATGCGGCCCCGGAAGCCGTTGCCACAAGCAGACACGCGGTCGGGCGGGGTCCCGCGCCCAAGCATCGCCGCCGTGCAGCAAGTCGAGCCACACAACTTCACCCTGCGGAGTCCGGGGAAACCCTACTCCACCGCAATTGACTTTGATTCGCAACACAGGGGCCGCACGCAGCCTGTATTCCAGGCAGGCCGCACGCCTCCAAATTGATAGTGACTATCAAATACAGTTCGGTTTTTAGGCGAGTTTTTTATTGTGCGAGTCCTTTCTCTGTGCCAAGGTGCGACCAATTGTCTATTTAGGAGCATCCACCATGCAAGGTGATCAAGGGGTCCTCGACCGTCTGAACAAGCTGCTGACCGGCGAGCTGAGCGCGGCCGACCAGTATCTGGCCCATGCGCGGACGATGGAGGACATGGGCCTCAAGGCGCTGGCCGAACGCATCTCGCATGAGCGGACCGAAGAGCTGGAGCATGCCGACAAGCTGATCCGCCGCATCCTGTTCCTGGAAGGCACGCCGGACGTCGCCAGCCGCGACCCGCTGCGCATCGGCAAGACCGTGCCGGACATGCTGCGCAACGACCTGACCCTGGAATACGAGGTGGTGGCCGCCCTGAAGGACGTCATCGCCTATTGCGAACAGGTGAAGGATTACGACACCCGCCGCATCCTGCTGGAGCTGCTGGTCGACACCGAGGAAGACCATGCCCACTGGCTGGAGCAGCAGCTCCGCCTGATCGACATGCTCGGCCTGCAGAATTACCTGCAGTCGGGCATGGGCGGCATTTCGGGCTGAGGGGGGCGCGGACCATGAAGGGCAACAGCGACGTCATCGCCCAGCTTCAGATCGTCCTGAAGGACCAGCTGACGCAGATCAACCAGTATTTCCTGCACGCCCGCATGCTGAAGAACTGGGGCGTCAAGTCCCTGGGCAAGTGGGAATACCATGCCTCCATCGAGGTGATGAAGAGCGCGGACGAGATCATCGAACGCATCCTGTTCATCGAGGCGATCCCCAACCTCCAGGATCTCGGCAAGCTGCACATCGGCGAGGACGTGCCGGAAATCCTGTCGAGCGACCTCGCCGCCGAGCGTGAGGCCCGCGACCGCATCGCCGCCGCCATCGCCGTGTGCGAGGAGAAGGCCGACTACGTGTCGCGCGACGAGCTCTCCGAGCTGCTGGAAGAGTCGGAGGAGCGCATCGACTATCTGGAAACCCAGCTGAGCCTGATCGACGACATCGGCCTGCCCAACTACATCCAGTCGGCGATGGGCGAGATCAAGGACTGAGGACGTTCGGGGGGGGGAGCACCTCTGGCCCCCTCCCCATCCCTCCCCCGCGTTCCGCGGGAGAGGGGGTAGGACGTTTGTCGGCGTGATGTGACTGCCAAAGCGGCGGCAGTCCCCTCTCCCCCTCGGCGGACCGAAGGTCCGTCCGATAGAGGGGGAGGGTTAGGGAGGGGGCATCAGCAGCCCCTGCCCCTCAAACCCGCCCCAGAATCTCCTCGGCCAGCGCCTGCATCTCCAACGCGGCCTGCGTCTTTCGCGCCGCTTCCGTCACCGAGAAGCCGGTCATCAGCGTGCCGGCATAGGCGGTGCGGTTGCCGACCTGCGCCTCGGCGAGCTCGACCGCGGGCGGATCGGCCAGTTCCTGCACCCGGGCGATCAACTCGTCGGCGATGCGGGCGCGCGGCGGCACGCGGTTGAGCACCAGCAGCAGCCGGCGCTTCTCCTGCGCGGCGAGGTCGATGGTCGGGTGGACCGCCCACAAATCCATCGGGCTCGGCTGCACCGGGGCGATCACCAGCGAGGCGGCGCGGACGGCGATGCGCGCCTCGGTCTGGGCATGGGGCGGACTGTCGATCACCACGATGTCGTGGCTGCGCGCCAGCTTCTCGACCTCCGCCTGGGTGCGCCAGCCGTTGATCTGCACATGGCTGAAGCCGGGATTCCCCTGCGTCGCCTCATGGCGGACGGCGTGCCAGCGGGTCAGGCTGCCCTGCGGGTCGATGTCGACGGTGGCGACGCGGTATCCCGCTTGAGCCCAGGCGATGGCGAGATGGGCGGCCAGCGTGGTCTTGCCGGCGCCGCCCTTCTGCTGCGCCACGGTGAAGACCTTGCCCGTCATGCCCGCACCCATCATGTTGTCGTTGGCGATTTGCGCATCCCCCTCATAACCTTCGGCATGGCACCGGTGCAACCGCGCGAATTGACACTTGTTCCCCAGGCACTAGGGTTTGGCGGTCGGATTCACGCTTCAAATCGATTCCGATTTTCCGCGATCCGATCTGGAAAGACGCCGTGACCGACCATTCCGCACCCGATAGCGGCGAGAAGCGCCCGGCGCTGCTCCCGACCACCCCCACCGGCATCGCGCGTGCGGGCGAGCTGCTGCGCGCCGGCCGCCTGGTCGCCTTCCCGACCGAGACGGTCTATGGCCTGGGCGCCGACGCCACCGACGACCGCGCCGTGGCCGCCATCTTCGCCGCCAAGGGCCGGCCGCAGTTCAATCCGCTGATCGCCCATGTCCCGGACCTCGCCGCCGCCCGGTCCTGGGGCCTGTTCGACGAGCGCGCGACCGAACTGGCCCAGCAGTTCTGGCCCGGCCCGCTGACCATGGTGCTGCCGCGCCCGGCCAACTCCGCCCTGTCGCTGCTGGTCAGCGCCGGGCTGGACAGCATCGCCATCCGCGTGCCCGGCCACCCCGTCGCGCAAGCCATCCTGCGCGCCGCCGGCCGGCCGATCGCCGCCCCCAGCGCCAACCGCTCCGGCGCGGTCAGCCCGACGACGCCGCAGCATGTGCTGGAAAGCCTGGGCGACCGGGTCGACGCCATCGTCACCGGCGGCAAATGCATGGTCGGCGTCGAATCGACCGTCATCGACCTCACCGGTCCCGAGGCGGTGCTGCTACGCCCCGGCGCGGTGCTGGCCGACGAGATGGAGCGGCTGATCGGCCCGGTCCGCCTCTCCGCCGGCGACCCGACCGCGCCGAAATCGCCCGGCCAGCTGGAAAGCCACTACGCCCCCAACGCCGCCGTCCGCCTGAACGCGTCCTCGGCCGAAGCGGACGAGGCGTTCCTGACCTTCGGTCCCGACCGCTTCGTCTTCGGCGGCGCCGCCCGGCTGAACCTCAGCCTGGAAGGCGACCTGAACGAGGCGGCCGCCAACCTGTTCTCCCACCTGCGCAGCCTCGACCAGGGCGGGGCGGCGCGCATCGCGGTGATGCCGATCCCCGAGGTGGGCTTGGGCCTGGCGATCAACGACCGCCTGCGCCGGGCGGCGGCACCGCGGGGCTGAAACCCTCGCGTGGCGGCAGGTCTGCGCAACAGGCGCATGGAAATGGGGGCCGCGAGATTGTAGAAGTGTCGCGCTTCCAAGCGCCAACTTCCCTTCTGCCGGACCCAAGCGCCATGACCAGCATCGCCGCCGCCCTCGACCGGATCCGCGCCATCGTCGGCCCGTCGGGCATCTTCACCGACGCCGCCGACATGGCCCCCTACCTTTCGGAATGGCGCGGGCGCTTCAAGGGCAACAGCCCGGCGGTGGTCCGCCCGGCCAACACCGCAGAGGTGGCGGCCGTCGTCACGATCTGCGCCGAAGCCGGCATCCCCATCGTGCCCCAGGGCGGCAACACCAGCCTGGTCGGCGGCTCGATCCCCTACGAGGAGGGGCGCGAGATCGTGCTGAGCCTGTCGCGCATGAACCGCATCCGCGACATCGACACGCTGAACTACACCATGACGGTCGAGGCCGGCGTGGTGCTGACCAGCATCCAGGCCGCCGCGGCCGACGCCGACCGGCTGTTCCCGCTCAGCCTGGGGGCCGAGGGCACCGCGCAGATCGGCGGCCTGATCTCCACCAATGCCGGCGGCATCAACGTGCTGCGCTACGGCAACACCCGCGACCTCGTGCTCGGGCTCGAGGTGGTGCTGGCCGACGGCCGGGTCTGGGACGGCATGCGCCGGCTGCGCAAGAACAACACCGGCTACGACCTGAAGAACCTGTTCATCGGCGCGGAAGGCACGCTGGGCATCGTCACCGCGGCGGTGCTGAAGCTGTTCCCGCGCCCGCGCCAGTCGGTCACCGCCTTCATCGCCGTGCCCAGCCCGGCCGCCGCCATCGAGCTGCTGGCCCGGCTGCGCGCCGCCTCGGGCGACGCCGTGTCGGCCTTCGAGCTGATGTCGCGCCGCTGCCTGGACTTCGCCCTCCGCCATGTCGCCGGCACCATCGACCCCCTGTCGGAACCGTCGCCCTGGTATGTCCTGACCGAGCTGACCGCCGGCACCAAGTCCGACGCCTTCCAGGAGAGCGTGGAGACGGCGCTGGGCGAGGCGTTCGAGGCAGAGTTGGCGACCGACGCCACGCTGGCCCAGTCCGACGCCCAGGCCAAGCAGCTGTGGTTCATCCGCGAGGCCATCGTCGAGGCGCAGAAGTTCGAGGGCGGGTCGATCAAGAACGACGTCTCCATCCCGGTCTCCCGCGTCGCCGAGTTCATCGACCTGGCCGAGGCGGCGGTGGAGCGGGCCTGCCCCGGCATCCGCCCGACCCCCTTCGGCCATGTCGGCGACGGCAACATCCACTTCAACCTCAGCCAGCCCGAGGGCGCCGACACCAAGGCCTATCTCGACCGCTGGGACGAGATCTGCCACGTCGTCAACGAGGTGATCTTCAAGCTCGACGGCTCGATCTCCGCCGAGCATGGCGTCGGCCGCTTCAAGAAGGACGAGATGCCGGTCATCAAGGGGCCGGTCGAGTTCGATCTGTTGCGCGCCGTCAAGGCGACGCTCGATCCCAAGGGCCTGCTGAATCCGGGAAAGATGCTGCCGTAAGGGTTTGGCGGGTCATAAAGTTGCGGGGGACAGGCTTGCGGCGACAGACGTAGCGCGATGCTTGTCCCCGGCACGACACAAGGCTATGGTGCGGCCTCCGATTGTTCTGCGCCTTTCGTACCGCGAGAGAGAGTTTTTCCGATGTCCAAGCCGCGCACTCTGTTCGACAAGATCTGGGACAGCCACGTCGTGCACCGCCAGGATGACGGCACCTGCATCCTCTATATCGACCGCCATCTGGTCCATGAAGTGACCAGCCCGCAGGCGTTCGAAGGGTTGCGCGTCGCCGGCCGCAAGGTGCGCCGTCCGGAAGCCACTCTCGCCGTCCCCGATCACAACGTCCCCACCACCGACCGCTCCAAGGGCATCGCCGAGGAGGAGAGCCGGATCCAGGTGGAGACGCTGGACAAGAACGCCCGCGACTTCGGCGTCCGCTATTTCCCGATGGACGACATCCGCCAGGGCATCGTCCACATCGTCGGCCCGGAACAGGGCTTCACCCTGCCCGGCGCCACCATCGTCTGCGGCGACAGCCACACCGCCACCCATGGCGCCTTCGGCGCGCTGGCCTTCGGCATCGGCACGTCGGAGGTGGAGCATGTGCTGGCCACCCAGACCCTGCTGCAGAAGCCGGCCAAGAACATGCTGGTCCGCGTCGACGGCACGCTGAACCCGGGCGTCACCGCCAAGGACATCGTGCTGGCGATCATCGGCAAGATCGGCACCGCCGGCGGCACCGGCTACGTCATCGAGTTCGCGGGCGACGCCATCCGCGATCTCTCGATGGAAGGCCGCATGACCGTCTGCAACATGGCGATCGAAGGCGGCGCCCGCGCCGGCCTGATCGCCCCGGACGAGAAGACCTTCGCCTATGTCCAGGGCCGCGCGCTGGCGCCGAAGGCCGGCGCCTTCGAGCAGGCCGTCGCCTATTGGAAGACGCTGCCGTCGGACGAGGGCGCGGTCTATGACACCACCGTCGTGCTGAACGCCGCCGACATCGCGCCGCAGGTCACCTGGGGCACCAGCCCGGAAGACGTGCTGCCGATCACCGCGACCGTGCCGAACCCGGCCGAGATCGCCGATGCCGGCAAGCGCGCCGCCGTCGAGCGCTCGCTGGCCTACATGGGCCTGACCCCCGGCCAGCCGCTGACCGAGGTGAAGGTGGACACCGTGTTCATCGGCTCCTGCACCAACGGCCGCATCGAGGATCTGCGCGCCGCCGCCGATCTCGCCAAGGGCCGCAAGGTCGCCGAGGGCGTCCGCGCCCTGGTGGTCCCCGGTTCGGGGCTGGTCAAGGAGCAGGCCGAGGAAGAGGGTCTGGACAAGATCTTCGTCGAGGCCGGCTTCGAGTGGCGCGAGCCGGGCTGCTCCATGTGCCTGGCGATGAATGCCGACCGTCTGGCTCCCGGCGAGCGCAGCGCCTCGACCTCGAACCGCAACTTCGAGGGCCGTCAGGGCCGCGGCGGCCGCACCCACCTCGTCAGCCCGGCGATGGCCGTGGCGGCGGCGGTGACCGGCCATCTGGCCGACGTGCGGACGCTGTAAGCGCCGACTGCCCCCTCCCCAACCCTCCCCCGCCCTCGGCGGGAGAGGGAGCCAGTGTCGCCCCTGCGGATCAACCCTCTCCCGCCAGGGGCGGGGGAGGGAGGGGCCCGCGAAGCGGGAGGGAGGGGGCACCCGCGGTGAAGCACCCTAATCTCCTCGCCCCCGCGCCTGCCCCATCAGACCCTGCGGCCGGTAGATCAAGAACAGCGTCAGCAGCCCGAACGCCACGATGTCCTTGTAGGCGATGGCGAAATAGGCCGACCAGAGGGTCTCCACCAGCCCCAGCAGCGCGCCGCCCAGCATCGCGCCGGGCACCGAGCCGATGCCGCCGACCACCGCCGCGGCCAGCGCCTTGAAGCCGATCAGGTAGCCGGTGAAGAAGTTCACCCCGCCATAATAGAGCGCGATCACCGACCCCGCCGCCGCGGCCAGCCCGCCGCCGATGGCGAAGGTCACCGCTACCGTCCGGTTGACGTCCACCCCCACCAGTTCCGCCGCCGCCACGTCGTCGGTGCAGGCGCGGTGCGCCCGGCCGAAGGCGGTCCGCTGCATGATCCCCCACAGCAGGGCATAGAGTCCGCCGGTCAGCCCAAGGATCGCCAGCTGCGCGGTCAGCGCGGTGACGGTGAAGGCGCCGTCGCTCAGCAGATCGTGCCGGCCGGTCAGCACCGGGGCCGGCCACCAGTCGCGGGCGCCGTGCAGCAGCCGCACCCCCTCCTGATAGGCGATCGACAGACCGACCGCGACGATCAGCGGCGTGTGGCTCCGAACGCCGCGCAGGCGGCGGAAGACCAGCCGGTCCATCGTCCAGCCCTGCACCGCGGTGAAGCCCATCACCAGCACCAGCGCGCCCAGCAGCGCCGGCGGCCATGTCGCCCAGCCGGCCATGCCCAGCCCGGCCGCCGCGATGGCCGTCAGCATGGCGCCGAGCATCGTCAGCTCGCCCATCGCCAGATTGATCTGGCCGAGAATCGCATAGACCAGCGTGTAGCCCAGCGCCAGCAGCCCATAGACGCAGGCGACCGTCGCGGCGTTGATCACCTGTTGCGCCAGGAACAGCGCCGGCGTCCAGCGCGTCGGCGGCTGCCGTTCCCCCGGCTGCCGTGCCCCCGCCACCGCCACCGGACCGGCGGCATCGCGCGGCGGGCGGATGCGCAGCCATTGCTGCAGCATGGCGAAGCGCATCTCCGACAGCCATCCGGTGCGGTCGGTCGCCACCGCCACCAGGGTGCGCCGCCCCTCCTCCATGCCGGTGCCGGCGAAGCGGCAGGCGATCCAGTGCGGTTTTCCCGCAACGCTGTAGTCGATGCGCAGCACCCGCTTCTCCTCGGCATAGCCGCGGGTGGACAGGTCGGCGGCGGAGCCGCCATCGAAGGCGGGGATCAGCTTCCGGCACAGCGCATCCTGGTCGGCATCGACGCCGCACCCGGTGAGCATCAGCAGGAGGAGGCACAGCAGCGGCAGGATGCGGAGCACGGAACCGCCCGGTCAGGTGGGACGGTCCAGCCTACCGGCAATCGGGACGGGCTGGAAGCCGGTCGCGGGTGGCGAGCGCTTGAAGAGATCGGTTCAAGCGCTCGCGGTCCTCACTCGACCAGATAATCCCGCACCAGCAGTTCAGCGATCTGCACGGCGTTGAGCGCGGAGCCCTTGCGCAGATTGTCGGCGACGCACCACAGGGACAGGCCGTTCTCGACCGAGATGTCCTCGCGGATGCGGCTGATATAGACGGAGTCGTCGCCGGCGACCTCGACCGGGGTGATGTAGCCCTCGCCGCTCTGCTGGTCGATCACCGACAGGCCGGGGGAAGCGCGCAGGATGTTGCGGGCCTCCTCCGCCGTGACCGGCTCCTCGGTCTCGATGTTGATCGACAGGGCATGGCCGATGAAGGTCGGCACGCGGACGCAGGTGGCGGCGACCTTCATCTTGGGATCGAGGATCTTCTTGGTCTCCACCATCATCTTCCACTCTTCGCGGGTGGAGCCGTCCTCCATGAAGGTGTCGATGTGGGGGATGACGTTGAAGGCGATCTGCTTGGGAAAGACGCTCTTGGCGATGGGATCGTTGACGAAGATGGCGCGGGTCTGGGTGAACAGCTCGTCCATCGCCTCCTTGCCCGCCCCCGACACCGACTGGTAGGTCGACACCACGACGCGGCGGATCGTGAAGCGCTCGTGCAGCGGCTTCAGCGCCATCACCATCTGGATGGTGGCGCCGTTGGGGTTGGCGACGATGTTGCGCTTGCGGAAGCCGGCGAGCGCCTGCGGGTTCACCTCCGGCACCACCAGCGGCACGTCGGGGTCCATGCGGAAATGGGAGGTGTTGTCGATCACCACGCAGCCGGCGGCGACGGCACGCGGGACATGGACCGCCGAAACCTTGGCGCCGGGCGACGACAGCACGATGTCCACGCCGTTGAAGTCGAACTTGTTGAGATCCAGGACCTTGAGGATGTCGTCCTCGCCATAGGAAACCTCCTGGCCGATGGATTTGTCGGAGGCCAGGGCGATGACCTTGTCGGCCGGGAACTTCCGCTCGGCCAGCGTTTGCAGGATCTCGCGTCCGACATTGCCGGTGGCGCCGATGACCGCGACGGTATAGCCCATGACGAGGGGTGTCCTTCTGCCGAATCTGTACGAATGACTCTGTACGAATACAAGGATGGTGCCGGGGGGCGTTAGGAGCTAGGCACTTTCCCGGCGAATTGCAACCCGTCCGGCGACGATCCCGGCGGCCCCGGGCGGCATGCGCCATCCCCATCGCCGCAGGGCGGCGCTTTTCAACCTGCGCTTAAACGCCGCCCGTTGCCATGTTAGGAATATACACCGACATCGGACCACAGAAGGACGGGTTTGCGTGCAGAGGCTTTCCCGGGAAACGGCAGCGCCCGCTTTGTCCTCTCCCTCGCGGATGGAACATGGAACAGGCATGGATTCCTGTTTCATCCGGTTTCAAATGTTCCATTCGTCGCATTCCGCCGCCCCGGAGCTGCCGACCGGCCGGCTTGACAGGTCGCGGAACGCGGCGGGAAGATTCCCGTCTCAACAGTGCCCGAACGGGGCCCCAGGGAGATTTCACGGATGACCAGCTTCAAGCGCGGCCTGACCGGGCGGACGGTAATGGGACGGGCGGCGATCGGACGGGCGATCTTCGGAGCCGCCGCCCTGGCTTTCGCCGGCCTAGCCGCCGTCCCGGCATCGGCCGACACGCCGAAGGACGCGCTGGTGATGGCGTGGCAGTTCGACGACATCGTCAGCCTCGACCCGGCCGAGATCTTCGAACTGTCGGGGGCGGAGTACAGCGCCCAGGTCTATGACCGGCTGATCCATTTCGACGTCAACGACGTCAGCAGGATCGAGGGGGAGATCGCCGAAAGCTGGACCGTGTCGCCCGACGGCAAGACCTTCACCTTCAGGATCCGCGACGGCATCGCCTTCCATTCCGGCAACCCGCTGACCGCCGAAGATGTCGCCTGGTCCTTCTCCCGCGCGGTGAAGATGAACAAGGGGCCGGCCTTCATCCTGACCCAGTTCGGCCTGACCCCGGACAATGTCGACCGGATGGTCCGGGCGACCGATCCGCGCACGCTGGTCTTCACCACCGACAAGACCTATGCACCGACCTTCGTGCTCTATTGCCTGACCGCCGACGTGGCGTCGGTCGTCGATTCCAAGCTGGTGAAGGGCAAGGAGAAGGACGGCGATTTCGGTGCGGGCTGGCTGAAGACCAACTCAGCCGGCTCCGGCCCCTTCATCCTGAAGCAATGGAAGGCGAGCGAGCTTCTGGCCTTCGACGCCAACCCGAAATACTGGCGCGGCGCACCGAAGATGAAGCGCGTGCTGATCCGCCACATCCCGGAACCGGCGACCCAGCGCCTGCTGCTGGAGAAGGGCGACGTCGACGTCGCGCGCAACCTGAAGCCGGAGCAGTTCGAGCCGCTGAAGTCGAGCGATACCATCCGGCTGGTCCAGGCGCCGAAGGGCACCCTGTGGTATCTCAGCCTGAACCAGAAGAACGCCACCCTGGCCAAGCCCGAGGTGCGCGAGGCGTTCAAGTATCTGGTCGATTACGACGCCATGGCCGGCACGATCATGAACGGCATCGGCGCCGTCCATCAGGCCTTCCTGCCCAAGGGCTTCCTGGGCGCGGTGAACGACAACCCCTACAAGTACGATCCCGCCAAGGCGAAGGAACTGCTGGCCAAGGCCGGCTACCCCGACGGCTTCACCGTCAGCATGGACGTGCGCAACACCAACCCGACCCAGGACATGGCCCAGGCGATCCAGGCCAGCGCCGCCAAGGCCGGCGTGAAGATCGAGATCATCCCCGGCGACGGCAAGCAGGTGCTGACCAAGTACCGCGCCCGCAACCATGAGCTGATGATCCAGCAATGGGGTGCCGACTACCAGGATCCGAACTCCAACGCCGACACCTTCGCCTCCAACCCCGACAACGGTGACAACGCCAAGTCAAAGCCGCTGGCCTGGCGCAACGCCTGGGACATACCGGAACTGACGAAGAAGACCGCCGCCGCCGTCGAGGAGCGCGACAGCGCCAAGCGCGCCGCCCTGTACCAGGAGCTGCAGCGGACGGTCCTGGCCGAATCGCCCTTCGTCATCATGTTCCAGCAGACCGAGATGGTTGCCGAGCGCAAGACCGTCAGCGGCCTCGTCTGGGGACCGAGCTTCGACACCAACTATTACTGGAAGGCCGAAAAGAAGTAAGGATGTGGCTCACCGCCAAGCCCGCGCATCCTCCACCACCACCGCGAGGCTGTCGGACAGGCCGGTCAGTACCCCACGCTGGATGTCGGCCGCGGACACCACGCCGCCGCGGCCGTCAGGCAGGTCGCGGGTGGCGGTGGCCGCTGCCACGACCGTCACCCGCCAGCCATGGTCGACGGCCGAGCGCGCGGTGCTGCTGACGCAATTGTGGGTCATGAAGCCGGCGACGATCATCTCGCTGCGCCCGGTGCCGCGGGCGACCGCCTCCAGGTCGGTGCCGGCGAAGGCGTTGGCGAGGCGCTTGACCACCACCGGCTCGCCATCGCGCGGGGCGACCGCCGGGATGATTTCCGCCAGCGGCCCGGCCGGGTCGAACAGCGGGGCGCCCGGCGCGGTGTGATGGACGATGTGGATCACCGGCACGCCGTTGGCGCGGGCAAGCTCCAGCAGGGCGGCAGCCTGCCCGACCGCCGCGTCGACACCGGACAGGCGCAGGGCTCCATCCGTGTATTCGCGCTGGAGGTCGATCAGCACCAGCACCGCCCTGTCGAGCGGGGCGGGATGGCTGGGGGCGCCGACGATCTGGCGCAGGGTCTTCGATGTCATCGGTCGGTCACTCCGGTCGGCAGGTCGATGGCGGCGATGCTGCCCTGTTCATCGGCGGACGGCCATCCGCTATCCTCGCACCATGACTGTTCGGAATTTCACAGGCCCTCCCCCGCTCGACTGGGACGATCTGCGCGTTTTCCTGGAGTTGGCCCGCACCGGCAGCCTGTCGGCGGCGGCGCGCAGCCTGCGGCTGAGCCATGCCACGGTCGGCCGGCGGCTGGCGGCGTTGGAGGAGGCGCTGGGCCAGACGCTGGTGGAGCGGCGGCCCGACGGCTATGTCCTGACCGGAGAGGGCGAGAGCGTCCGTGCGCTGGCCGAGGCGATGGACGAGCGGGCACAGGCGATCCGACGCCGCGAGGGCAACGGCGAGGGGGGCGGCGAGGATGCCGGCGCCGGCCTGACCGGCACGGTGCGGCTGACCATGACCCAGGCGCTGGCCGACCGCTTCGTCATTCCGCGGCTGGGACCGTTGCGCGCCGCCCATCCGGGGCTGGATCTGGAGGTGATCGCCGACAACCGCACCCTCAGCCTCGCCCGGCGGGAGGCCGATCTGGCGATCCGGCTGGCCCGGCCGCAGCGCGGCGATCTGGTCGGCCGGCGGCTGGCGACGCTGGGCTATGGGCTCTACGCCGCGCCGGATGCGCCCGACGCCCTGATCGCCTACGACGAGTCGATGGCGGAGCTGCCGGAAGCGCTGTGGCTCGACCGCCATGGCGGCGGCCGTCGGGTGGCCTTCCGGTCGAACAGCGTCCAGGGGCAGCTGGCGGCGGCGGTCGCCGGCTTCGGCATCGCCTTCCTGCCCTGCCTTCTGGCGGACGGCGTGCCGGGGCTGGAGCGCCGTCCCCTGCCCGGCCCGCCGCTGACCCGCGAGGCATGGCTGCTGGTTCACCGCGACCGCCGCGACGTGCCGCGGGTGCGGGCGGTGATCGGGCATCTGGTGGCCGTCTTCAGCGCCGAGCACGCCCGGCTGGAAGGCCGTTGACGACGCCTTGCCGCCTCCACCACCCTCCGCCAGCCGTCACCGCAAAGGGCTTGTTCCCCATGTCGCTCCGCTCCCTGTGTCTGGCCGGCATCGCCGTCGCGGCAGCGCTCCCCGTCCACGCGCAATCCCGCCCCAATGACGAATCCTTCTCCAACGCGGTGGTTGCCGCCGGGAAAGCCATCACGCGCAGGCAATGTGCCGACCTGGAGGCGCGGGAAACCGCCAACTGGGTGGAGGTGGACGGCCACGGCGAATGCCTGCGCTATTACGCCGCCGGACTGAAGCCGGGCTCCAATCCGATCGTCGCGGCCTGGATGCACGGGGACATCATGGGCTCCAAGCCGCGGCAGATCGGGCATCAGGAGGGGCTGAGCGTCGCCGGCATGATCGAACAGGAACGGACATTGTCGGAGCGCTTCGGCGTGCCCTTCCTCTTCCTGGCCCGTCCGGGGGCCTACGGCAGTTCCGGCAAGTTCTGGACCCTGCGCCATACCCCACGCGAGGCGGCCTTGATGAACGCCCATCTCGATCTGCTCAAGGCACGCTACGGCATCGGGCAATGGTCGCTCGGCGGACACAGTGCGGGGGGCACGCTGACGGCCGAATTCCTGGCCCGCCGCACCGACCTGACATGCGCCGTCATCTCGTCGGGAGCGCCGGCTTACGAGGCTTATCTCAAGGCGCAAGACGCCAAGGCCCGGCTGGCAAAGCCCGAGACATGGTTCGATCCCTACCGCTCGCTCGGCTCGATCCCGAAGGATCCGGCCCGCCGCATCTTCGTCATCGGCGACCCGAGGGAAACGAACGTGCTGTTCCGGACCCAGCGCCTTTACTTCGACGGTCTGGCCGCACGCGGGCACAAGGCTTGGCTGGTCCCGCTCGAACGTGCCCGGCCGCCCCGCTTCCACGGTCTGGTGGATTTCGGCGAAACCGCGACCGGCCTCTGTGCCCAAGGCATTGACACGGAGAGGCTTCTGGAAAAGCTCCAAGCCATGCCCGAGCAGCCGGAGCGGATCAGCAACTGATCCGGTTCAGTAGCGCGCCGCCACGAAATACAGCCCGTCCGGCGGACAGGTCGGCCCGGCCTTGGCGCGGTCGCGGGCCTTCAGCGCGCGGCGGACATCGTCGGGGCTCCATTTGCCGGCACCGACCAGTTCCAGCGTGCCGACCATGTTGCGAACCTGATGGTGCAGGAAGGAGCGCGCGGCGGCATGGACGCGGATTTCCTCGCCCTGCCGCTCGACGTCGAGCCGGTCGAGCGTCTTCACCGGCGATTTGGCCTGGCACAGCGAGGCGCGGAAGCTGGAGAAATCATGCTGGCCGACCAGGACCTGCGCCGCCGCGTGCATCGCCCCGGCATCGAGCGGGCGGGTGACGTGCCAGGCCCGGCCGGAGTCGAGCGCCAGCGGCGCCCGGCGGTTGACGATGCGGTAGACATAGGCGCGGCCGGTCGAGGTCAGCCGGGCATGGAAGTCGTCCGCCGCCGCCTCCACCTCCAGCACCGCGATGGGGGCGGGCTTCAGGTGGAAGTTCAGGGCGTCGCGCAGCTTCAGCCCGGTGAAGGGCTTCTCCAGGTCGAAATGGCAGACCTGCCCCAGCGCATGCACGCCAGCATCCGTCCGGCCCGAGCCGTGGACGCGCACGGTCTCGCCCGACAGGCGCTGCACCGCCTCCTCCAGGCTCTGCTGCACCGAGGGGCCGTTGTCCTGCCGCTGCCAGCCGACGAAGGGACGGCCGTCATACTCGACGGTCAGTTTCCAGCGCTGCACGGCGGTCAGTCCGCTACGGCTTCGGCGGAAACCGGCTGCCCAACGGCGAGAGCGAAGCCACGCAGGAAGGCGGCGCCGTCCACCGGCGCCTTGCCCGGCCGCTGCACCCTGGTCAGCCGCACCGCCCAGTCGGCGCAAGCCACCGTGAGCCGGTCGTCCAGCAGCGTGCCGGCGGCACCGGCCATGTCCGGCGCCGGCTCTGCCGCCAGCACCTTGATGCGCTCGCCATTCGCCGCCCCATTGGCCGCATCGAACCAGCAGCCGGGCCAGGGGGTCAGGGCGCGGACCTGCCGCTCGACGTAAGCGGCGGGTCGGCTCCAGTCGAGCCGGCCGTCCTCGCGGGTCAGCTTGGCGGCGTAGGTGACGCCCTCTTCCGGCTGCGGCACAGCCGTGAGCGTGCCGGATGCCAGCCCCTCCAGCGCCGGGACGATCATGCGGGCGCCCAGCGCCGCCAGCTCGTCATGCAGGCTGCTGGCGGTGGTGGCGGGGGTGATGGCGACCGCCTCGCGGGACAGCATGGCGCCGGTGTCGAGCCCGACATCCATCTGCATGATGGTGATCCCGGTCTCGGCATCGCCAGCCAGGATGGAGCGCTGGATCGGCGCCGCCCCGCGCCAGCGCGGCAGCAGCGAGCCATGCACGTTGACGCAGCCGAGCCTCGGCGCATCGAGGACCGGCTGCGGCAGGATCAGGCCATAGGCGGCGACCACCGCGGCATCGGCGTCGAGGCCGGCGAACTCCGCCTGGGCCTCGGCGTTGCGCAGGCTCCTGGGCGTGCGCACGGGGATGCCATGCTCCTCGGCGAAGCGGTGGACGGGGGATTTCTGCACCTGCTGGCCGCGGCCGGCCGGGCGCGGCGGCTGGCTGTAGACGCAGACGACCCGATGCCCCGCATCGATCAGCGCGGCAAGGCTGGGCACGGCGAAATCCGGCGTGCCCATGAAGACGAGACGGAGCGGGGACATCGGGTCAGGCCGTCGCCTTCTGGAGCTTCTGCACCTTCTTCAGCAGGATGCCGCGCTTCAGCGTCGACAGGTAGTCGACGAACAGCACGCCGTTCAGATGGTCGATCTCGTGCTGCAGGCAGGTGGCGAGCATGCCGTCGGCCTCCAGCTCCTGCGGCTGGTTCCGTTCGTCCAGATAGCGGACGCGGATTCGTTGCGGACGCGTCACCTCGGCATACTGCTCGGGCACCGACAGGCATCCCTCCTCGCACACCGCCTTCTCGTCCGACGACCAGACGATCTCCGGGTTGGCGAGGCGGATCGGGTTGGGCTGCTCGCCCTTGTCGTGGACGTCGACCACGATGACGCGGTCGAGCACCCCGACCTGCGGCGCGGCCAGACCGATGCCGTTGGCGTCGTACATGGTCTCGACCATGTCGTCCATCAGCTTGGCGACGCGCGCATCCACTTCGGCGACGGGTTGCGCCTTGCGCTTCAGGACCGGATGCGGGGCGACGAGGATCGGAAGACGGGCCATGGGTGCTCGACGATGCTGATGGGGACAGTTCAAACGGACAAATTAGGTGGACCAAGTGTTTTGGTCAAGGAATCGGCCGCCCCGGCGGACGGCGAATGGAACATTTGAAACCGGATGGAACAGGAATCCATGCCTGTTCCATGTTCCATCCGCCGGGCCGGGCGGCAGGGTACCGGCGGAAGCGGGGGAGCGGAAGCGGCCGGGCGGCGGTGGAAAGACACGCGGAACCTCCAGTGTCGGCAACGGGCCGCTCCATCCTGCCACGGATGCCGGGCACGGATAAGGACGGGCTGAAAATCCCCATATTGGCCGGAGTGGCAGCGCTTCGCCAAGCAGGGTTGCGCCGGGCGCCGCTTGGGCGTAGGTCGATGCCCAATCATGCCCGATGCCATGCCCGACACCGCCCCGCCGCCACCGCCCCCATCGCCGGCCAAGCCCCGCTGGACCCAGGACGCAGCCCTTGCCCTGGTGTTCCTGACGCGCCTGCCGCTTCCTGCCATCGCCCCCCTGAACGGGCCCCTGGCGGAGGGTGCCGCGGCGCGGGCGATGGGGTGGTTCCCGCTGGTCGGCGCGCTGGTCGGGCTGGCCGGCGGCGCCGTTCTCGCGCTTGCCGCCGCGCTGAACCTGCCGCCGCTGGCCGGGGCGCTGCTGGCGCTGGCGGCGACGGTGCGGCTGACCGGCGGGCTGCACGAGGATGGGGCGGCAGACGTCGCCGACGGTTTCGGCGGCGGGCGCGACACCGCGCGCAAGCTTGAGATCATGCGCGACAGCCGGGTCGGCAGCTATGGCGTGCTGGCCCTGGTCTTTTCGGTGGCGATCCGCGCCGCGGCCCTGGCGGCGCTGCCGGTGCCGGCGGCGGTCGCGGCCCTGGCGGCGGCCGGGGCGCTGTCGCGCTGCGGGCTGGCGGGGCTGGCCCTGGCATTGCCGCCGGCGCGGCGCGACGGGCTGGGGGCGGCCCAGGGACGGCCGGCAGCGTCGACGGTCCTGCTGTCGCTCGCCCTCGGCCTCGCGGTGGCGGCGGCGGCGCTGTGGGGGATCGCCCGGCCGGGCGCGGATGCGGTCGCGCTTCCCCTCGCCGCGGTTTTCCTGGCATCCCTGGCGGCAGTCTGGGCGATGGCGGCCCTGGCCCGGCGGCAGATCGGCGGGCAGACCGGCGACGTGTTCGGCGCCGCCCAGCAAATGGCCGAGGCGGCGGTCCTGCTGACGCTCGCCGCCCTGGCCGGAGACATCCGATGAACGCGCTCAGCGTCACCCCCCTGACCGTCACCCGCTGGTGGCTGATCCGCCATGCGCCGGTCCACAATCCCGGCAACGTCATCTGCGGGGCGAGCGACCGGGAGGCCGATACCGCCGACCGCGCGGCGGCGGCTGCGCTGGCCGCCGCCCTGCCCGCCGATGCGCTGTGGCTGACCAGCCCGCTCCGCCGCAGCCGGCAGACCGCACAGGCGCTGTGGCAGCGGTCGCCGCGCCTCGCCGGCACCGCGGTGGTGGAGCCGGCATTGGCCGAGCAGGATTTCGGCGACTGGGAAGGCATCAGCCACGACACCGCGGCGACGCGCGATGCGGAGGCCGCCGCCCGCTTCTGGCGCAACCCGGCCCGCCACGCCCCGCCGGGCGGCGAGAGCTTCGCCACGGTGATGGAGCGGACGGCGGACGCGCTGCGGCGGCTGACCGCGCTGCATGCCGGACGCGACGTGGTCGCGGTCATCCATGCCGGCACCATCCGCGGCGCGCTGGCCGCGGCGCTGGAACTGACGCCGGAAGCGGCGCTGCGGCTGCGGATCGATCCGTGGTCGCTGACCCGGCTGGATCACTATGGCGCCGGTGCGGGCACCGGTGCGGGCGACGATGTGGAAACCGGGGCGGAAGCCGGGGCCGGTTCCTGGTCGGTCGGGGGAGTGAATGCGAGGCCCGGAACCTTTTGACCCCGGCCGGCGTTCTCCAATCTCACTTGGGTTACCGAGCGAGAGGCAGACCATGGTCCGCAGCACCACCGCCGACACCACCGGTTCTACCACCGGCTCCCCCAGCAGCACCCAGGGCCCCCACGGCCACAGCCGGGAGGATGTCGAGAAACTCTGGAGCCTGATCAAGGGGGTCCACGTCGCGATGATGACGACGCTGGACGACAATGGCCGGCTGAACTCCCGTCCGATGGCGACCCTGTCGCATGCGGGGTTCGAGGACGGCACCCTATGGTTCTTCACCCGCGCCGATTCGGGGAAGGTCTCGGAGATCGACCGCCACTGGCGCGTCAATCTCGCCTATGCCGCCCCGGACAAGCAGGATTACGTGTCGGTTTCCGGCATCGCAGAGGCGGTGCGCGACCGCGACAAGATCCGCTTCCTGTGGCGGGACATCATGTCGACCTGGTTCCCCAACGGCCCGGACGATCCCGAGGTCGCCCTGCTGAAGGTGTCGGTCGATCAGGCCGAATATTGGGACAGCCCGTCGAGCGCCATGGTCTACGCCTTTGGCTATGTGAAGGCGAAGCTGACCGGCGAGTCGCCCGATCCCGGCGACCATGCGAAGATCGCGTTCCAGTAAGGATAAGCCCGCTGACCGGAGCGGCTTAAACGGAAACGCCCTCCCCCGCCGGCCGCAAGGCCGACGAGGGAGGGCGTTTCCATTCGCGTGACAGGGCCGGCGGTTGCCCGCCTCTCCTTACCAGCTCTTGGCGCGGGCCTGGGCCGGCTTGCCGCTGCCATGGGCATCGCGGCGGGCATGGTCCGGACGGGCGTCGCCACGATGGTTGTCGTTGCGGGCATACTCCGGACGCGGGCCGCGCGGGCCGCCCGGGGCCTTGGCCTCGCCGTTGCGATGCCAGGGCTTGCCGCTGCCGTTGGCGCCGGCGCCATAGCCGCCGGAACGGCCGTTGCGGCCGGCCGGACGGCCGCTGCCGCCGCCGCTGGTGAAGGGACGCGTCGGCTCCAGGCCGGGCACGACGTGGATCGCCAGCGTCGCCTTCGTGTAGCGCTCGATCCGGACCAGCGTCTCGCGGTCGGCACGGGCGGCGAAGGAGATGGCGATGCCCGAGGCGCCGGCACGGCCGGTGCGGCCGATGCGGTGGACATAATCCTCCGCCGAACGCGGCAGGTCGAAGTTGATGACGTGGGTGATGTCGCGCACGTCGATGCCGCGCGCGGCGACGTCGGTCGCCACCAGCAGGCGGACCTGGCCGGAACGCAGACGCTGGAGCGTGCGGTTGCGCTTGGTCTGGTCCATGTCGCCGTGCAGGGCAGCGGCGGCATGGCCGGCGGCGCTCAGCTCCTCGGCCAGCGTGTCGGCATCACGCTTGGTGGCGGCGAAGATGATGGCCTTGCCGACTTCCGGCTGGGCGGCGAAATGCTGCAGCAGGCGGCGCTTGTGGTCGAGGTCGTCGGCATGGTGCAGACGCTGTTCCACGTTGATCGCGGTCGCCTGGCTCTCGACGGCCACGCGCTCCGGGTTGCGCAGCAGGTTGCCGGCCAGCTGCGCCATGCGGCGGTCAAGCGTGGCGGTGAACAGCAGGGTCTGGCGCGTCGGCGGGCAGCATTTGGCGATGGTCTCGACATCGTCGAGGAAGCCCATGTCCAGCATGCGGTCGGCCTCGTCGAGGATCAGCACCTCGATCTCGTCCAGCGAAATGCGGCGGCGGGACACATGGTCCAGCAGGCGGCCGGGGGTGGCGACCAGCACGTCGACCGGACGCGACAGCAGGCGCAGCTGCTCGCGGTAGGGCATGCCGCCGACCACGTCCACGATGTTCAGCTTCATGAACTTCGCGTATTTGCGGGCGGCGTCGGTGACCTGCTTGGCCAGTTCGCGCGTGGGGGCCAGCACCAGCACGCGGGGCGTGGCGGCGCCGTTCAGCGGCATCTCGGCGGTGCGGGTCAGGGCCGGCAGCATGAAGGCCGCGGTCTTGCCGGTGCCGGTCTCGGCGGTGGCGAGGATGTCGCGGCCCTGGAGGGCCGGCGGAATGGCGGCGAGCTGGACCGGGGTCGGGGTGGTGTATTCGAACGCCTCGAGGGCCTTCAGGACGAGCGGGTGCAGACCGAGTTCGGAAAACGTCAAGGCGTAAAAACCTTCTCAAAGCAGGACGGCACGGCCCCGCGCGCCCCGATGGCGGGCGTGGGACATACCGGCGGACTCGCCGGGAGGAGGTCGATAGAGGGAGAGGCGTCTATCCGATGCAGCGGCCAACGCGCCCCCTAACACTCGAGGGCGTCCACCGTTGCGCAATCACAGCGCGTCTCGCTCAAGAGACGCGCGAGCCTCCAGCGATCAAGACGCCCTAGATAAGCTATTGCGCCGCACAAGACAAGGCCCATCGCGGACCGAGCCCCGCGTGGATCACTTGACGACCATGCGTTCGATGTAGATGTCGCGGATCAGCCCGGTCCCGGCCTCGCGGTTGACCGCCTCCCTGATGCGCGCCTTCAGGAAGTCGGCGGAGCCGGTCCCGGTCAGATTGTCCGTTCCCGCCTGGCTGACGGTCTGGAACAGCCGGTCGGCGATGCGGTCCTGGTAGCGCAGGACGCGGTCGGCCTCGACCCCCGGCGCCAGCACCAGCGACGCCTGCATCTCCACCGCGCGCTGGCCGCCCAGCGGCACTTCCAGCGCCGGCAGCGTCGCCAGCCGGACCTTCGGCCCCATCTGCGCCTCGATCCGCCGCTGTTCCAGGATGCCGTCGAGCGCGGCGAGGCCGCCATAGGCGAGCCCGGCCAGGGTCATCAGCGCCAGGAGGACGATGACCACGATGCGGGTCGGATGGGCGGCCTTCGGATCGGCGGCAGGATGCGGCGCCGGTTCGTCCACCAGCGGGCCGGCCCCGTAGGTGCCGGGCGGCGGGGTCGGATAGGGCCGGCCGTGCAGGGAGCGGTCCGTGGCCATCTTGCGGTCTCCTCCGGGCGGCGCGCGGGCATGTCGGAGTATGGCGCTTCGGCGGTTAAGATAAGGTGGAGGCGGACGGCGCCCTCTCCCCGTCTACCGCACGCAATCGTCCAGCCCGTCGCGCCGCACCACCGCCATCCGGCGTTCGATCACCCCGGCGCGGCGGGCGACATAGGCGCCGGGGCGCGACGGCGACCAGTTGCGCGGGCTGGGCAGCACCACGGCCAGCAGGGCCGCCTCGCGCCGTGTCAGGGAGGCCGCGGATTTCTGGAAATGATGCCGCGCCGCCGCCTCGGCGCCATAGACGCCGTCGTCCCATTCGACGATGTTCAGATAGACCTCCAGGATGCGGCGCTTGGTCCACAGCGTTTCGATCAGCAGGGTGAACCAGGCCTCCGCCCCCTTGCGGGTCCAGCTGCGGTCGGGCCAGAGGAAGGCGTTCTTGGCGGTCTGCTGGCTGATGGTGCTGCCGCCGCGCAGGCGCCGGCCAGCCTCGTTCTCCTCGAATGCGCCCTCGATGGCGGCCCAGTCGAAGCCGCCATGGCCGCAGAATCCGGTGTCCTCCGACGCGATCACCGCCTCGGCCAGGGCGGGGGAGATGCGCTCCAGCGGCTCCCAGTCGCGCGTCAGGCCGGACCCGCCCAGCGCGCGGATCAGCATCAGCGGCGTGGCCGGCGGCGGCACGATCCGGTAGAGCGCGGCCCACAGGATGCTGGCGGCCACCAGCCCAGCCGCCCCGATCAGCGCCCAGCGCAGCAGTTTCCGCATCAAGTCCCGTCCCCGCCTGTTCCCCGCGCGACACCCCTCAATGGGGGTGAAGCGGCGGCACGTCAACAAGCGGCACTCGCTTTGCGGCGGCCGGCCGCCATATAGTGCCGGCGATGGACATGACCGCCGATCCCACGCCGATCCACCGCCTCGACGACGCGCCCGCCATGGTGGCCGGCGCGCGCCGCGTCGTGTCGCTGACGCTGGACGGCGAGGTCGAGGAGCTGTCGCTTGCCGCCGCCGCCGCGCAGGTGCGCCGCCGGCCGGCGCTGGTCTGCCATGCCCGCGCCTTCGCCCGCCGGCTGGGAATCGACGGCTTCGCCGCCTTCGACGTGCTGGAGCTGTTCGCCTTCGTCCACCCCGCCCGCTTCTGCGTCCCCACCCCGCGCGGCATGGCCGAGGCGCTCGACCTGCCCATCCCCGACGGGCACGAGGCCGAGGCGCTGGCCCTGCAACGCGCGGTGCGCCGGCTGCTGGGCGATCTCGGCGCGCCCGCCATCCCCGGCGGGCGGGAGGAGGCGTCCGACCCCGTCGCCTTCGCCTGGGAGATGGGACGGGCCGGCTGGCTGTGGGCGCCGGCGGTGCTGGCCGCGCTCGGCAAGCCCGACGGGCCGGAGAAGGGCGCCGCCCGCTCGGGCCTGCGGGTCTGGACACGCATCAAGGAGTGGGAGGAGGGCGCGCCGCCGCCGCCGCCCGCCCAGAATCCGGTCGATCCCGACGAGGCCCGCCGCCGTCTCGCCGTCATGCTGTCGGCCAGCGTGCCGGGCAAGGTGGCGGAGCCGCGGCCGCAGCAGGCCGACTATTCCAGCGCGGTGTCAGCCGCCTTCGCCCCGCGCCAGCTGCCCGACACCCCGAACGTCGTGCTGGCGGAGGCGGGGACCGGCGTCGGCAAGACGCTGGGCTATCTGGCGCCGGCCACGGTGTGGGCGGAAAAGAATGGCGGGACGGTGTGGATTTCCACCTACACCCGCAACCTCCAGCACCAGATCGACGCCGAGCTGGACCGGCTCTATCCCGACCCGGCGACCAAGACCCGCAAGGTGGTGCTGCGCAAGGGCCGCGAGAATTACCTGTGCCTGCTGAACCTGGAGGAGGCGGTGCGCGCCATGCCCTTCCAGCCGCACAACGCCGTCGGCGTCGGGCTGATGGCGCGCTGGGCGGCGGCGACGCGCGACGGCGACATGACCGGCGGTGACTTCCCCGGCTGGCTGGTCGACATCGCCGGGCGCGGCCCGACGCTGGGGCTGGCCGACCGCCGCGGCGAGTGCATCTACTCCGCCTGCGACCATTATGCCCGCTGCTATATAGAAAAGAGTGTGAGGCGGGCGCGGCGCGCCGACATCGTCATCGCCAACCACGCCCTGGTGATGGTGCAGGCGGCGCTCGGCGGCGGCGAGGAGCCGACGCTGCCCAGCCGCTATGTGTTCGACGAGGGACACCATGTCTTCGACGCCGCGGACAGCGCCTTCGCCGGCCATTTGACCTGCCGCGAGACGCAGGAGCTGCGGCGCTGGCTGCTGGGCGCCGAGGAGACGGGCCGAAGCCGCGCCCGCGGCCTGAAGCGCCGGCTGGAGGACATCGTCGCCGGCGACGAGGAGGCGCTGCGCCATCTCGACGACATCCTGATCGGCGCCCGCGTGCTGCCGGCCGACGGCTGGTCGGCCCGGCTGGCCGCCGACAACCCGCAGGGGCCGACCGAGCGCTTCCTGCTGCTGGCCCGCCGGCAGGTCTATGCCCGCACCGCCGGACAGGGCGGCCCCTACAGCCTGGAGGCCGACAAGGCCTATCCGGTCGACGGGCTGCTCGACGCGGCGGCGGAGCTGGAGCAGGCGCTGGTCCGCCTGTCGGAACCGGTGGAGGCGCTGTCCCGCCGGCTGGCCCGGCGGCTGGAGGACGACTCGGCCGAACTCGATTCGGACCAGCGCCGCCGCATCGACGCGCTGTCGCGCAGCCTGCACCGCCGCGGCACCCTGACGGTGGAGGCGTGGCGCGCCATGCTGCGCACCCTGCCGACCGAGACCCCCTCGCAGTTCGTCGACTGGTTCGCGGTGGAGCGGATCGACGGGCGCGACGTCGATGTCGGGCTGTACCGCCATTGGGTCGACCCGACGGTTCCCTTCGCCGAGGCGCTGGCCGGGCCGGCGCACGGCATGGTGGTGACCAGCGCGACGCTGACCGACGGCACCGGCGATGTCGGCCAGGACTGGCGGGCGGCGGAGGACCGCTGCGGCGCCAGCCACCTGCCCGCCCCGGCGATCCGGGCGCAGGTGCCCTCCCCCTTCGATTATCCCAACCGCACCCGCGTCTTCGTGGTCAACGACGTGCGCAAGGACGATCTCGGCCAGGTGGCGGCGGCCTACAAGTCGCTGTTCCTGGCGGCGGGCGGCGGCGGGCTCGGGCTGTTCACCGCGATCAGCCGGCTGCGCGCGGTGCGCGACCGCATCGCCGAGCCGCTCGACGGCATGGGCATCCCGCTCTACGCCCAGCATGTCGACCCGCTCGACGTCTCGACGCTGATCGACATCTTCCGCGGCGAGGAGCATGCCTGCCTGCTCGGCACCGACGCGGTGCGCGACGGGGTGGATGTGCCGGGCCGGAGCTTGCGGCTGATCGTGTTCGACCGCGTGCCCTGGCCGCGCCCCGACATTCTGCACCGGGCACGGCGCGATGCCTTCGGCCGCCGCCGCTACGAGGACATGATCACCCGGCTGCGCCTGAAGCAGGCCTTCGGCCGGCTGGTCCGCCGCGCCGACGACACCGGCGTCTTCGTGCTGCTCGACCCGATGATGCCGAGCCGGCTGGCCGGCGCCTTCCCCGAGGGCGTGGAGATGCGGCGCGTCGGCCTGAAGCAGGCGGTCGAGGAGACGGCGGAGTTCCTGCGGGGGTGTTGAGGGCGGCGGCCCGTCCGTGAACCCGGCCCGCCACCGTCCCAATCCCGGAAGGACGCCTTACGCCGTTCCTCTCACGCCGCCTTGATGGCGCTGAGGAAATGTTCGACGTCGCGACGCATGCTTTCCGCCTGTTCCGCCAGGCTGCCGGCTGCGCCGAGAACCTGGTTGGCCGCGGCACCGGTCTCGCCGGTGGCGAGGGTGACGCCGGACACGGTGGACGACACCTGCCGGGTGCCGACGGCGGCCTGCTGGACGTTCCGCGAGATCTCGGCGGTCGCGGCCCCCTGCTCCTCGATGGCGGCGGCGATCGAGGTCGAGATGTCGTTGATCGAGGAGATGGTGCCGCTGATTCCCTCGATGGCCTTCACGGCGCCGCCGGTGGCCTCCTGGATCTCGGCGATCTGGGCGGCGATCTCGTCGGTGGCCTTGGCCGTCTGGTTGGCCAGGCTCTTCACCTCGCTGGCGACGACGGCGAAGCCCTTGCCGGCCTCTCCGGCACGGGCCGCCTCGATGGTAGCGTTCAGGGCCAGAAGGTTGGTCTGTCCGGCGATGTTGGTGATGAGCTGCACCACGGCGCCGATCCGCTGGGCGGCATCGGCAAGGCCGCGAACCGTCGTGTTGGTCCGGCCGGCTTCGGCCACCGCCTGCCCGGCGATCCCCGTCGAGCGCGTCACCAGGGTGCCGATCTCGCGGATGGAGGTCGACATCTCCTCCGCCGCGCTGGCGACGGTCTGCACATTGGCGTTGGTCTGTTCCGCCGCCGCCGATGCCGTGGTCGCCTGTTCCCGGGTTTCCATGGCCGTCCGCGACAGGGTCTGGGCGGTGCTGTCCAGTTCGGTGGCCGCCGCCGCGACGGTCCGCAGGGCATCGGCCGCCTGGGCCTCGAACCCGCGGATGAGACCGTCGATCGCCTCGGCCCGGCGCAGCTTCACCTCCTGCTCCGCCGCCTGGACGGCGGCAAGGCGATCGGCCTCGATCAGGCCGTCCTTGAAGACCTGGACGGTGCGGGCCATCTCGCCGATCTCATCCCCCCGCTCGTCACCGGTCACGGCCACATTGTAATCCCGGCGGGACAGCCGCAGCATGACGCCGGTAAGGCCGATGATCGGTTGGGAAATCGACTTCACGGCGAGAAGACCGCCCAGGATGCCGATCACGAGCGCGACCACGATGGCGGCGATCACCCCGCCGAACGCCGTCCGGTAGACCGCTTCGCCTTGCTCGCCAGCCGCTTGCGCCTGCTCCATGTTGTAGGTGGTAAGCTTCACCAGGGCGGCCTCCATTCTGGCTGCACCCTCGCGCGAGTCGGTCTGATACAGGAGACGCACCGTATCCGCCTGGTTCTTGCGGGAGAGATCGAGCAGTCTCTCATTGCTGAGCTTCAAATATTCCTTCAGGTGGTTGGAAAACTCGCCATACAGCGCCGCTTCCCGGCCGGGAGTGATGAGCTTTTCATAATTCGATTGCGCCTCCGTCAGCTTTTTCAGCGTATCGGACAGGCGGCGGTCGTCATTTTGCTTATCGGCCTGGGCCGTGCTCAGAATATGGCTGGCCTCGCGGGCCCGATAGTCCATGACGAGCGACCTAATCTCTCCAAGCGCGGAAACGGACGGCAACCAGTTCTCACGGATATCCTGCGCGCGGTCGTTGAGAAGGGACACCTGCTTCAGCGAAAAGCCGCCCAACCCCATGATCAGAACGAGAATCGTGCCCACAAGGCACAAGATTTTCATCTTTATCGACATGTTTTTAACTGCATTCATAGCGAACCCTCCTGCATCTCGGGTGGCTGGGCGGCCCATGGCCGGCATGACCTGCAGGATTGCTATATATCTTATGGGTGTAGATATACACACTAAAACATGCTTAGCATATATATGTCTGTTTTTGTTGCACGGACAGGCCGCAAGCAACAATAAGTGACAGAGAGATTAAAAATGCAACAGAGATAGATATAATCATGACGAAAAATAAATAATTCAGCGCCTATGATGAAACGGCAAAATAACGAATTGAACACACGCTTTTCGGATATATGGATCTCTTCCACCAAGTTTTGATTGAAAAAATTTTCGCGCGGAGATCAAAAGGCGAGTCAGGCGACGGAACGGGCGTCAGGAGCAATGGAACAGCGTTCCATTGGCTCGCGCGAATGGACTTTCTCGTCAGGGCAGTGTCGCTTGATGGGCAGGATCGCGCTTCCCCGAATGGGCTTTGCCGACCCGACTCAAAGAATTTTCGATGACGCTGAGGCGTGCAACGCCTTCGACCGCATTACCAGCCATGCTGCCAAGCCAACCTGGCATATCCCTACCCTGTCATTGGCTAAAGACAGTTCGAAGAAAATGATATAATGACCACGGCAATAGTGCCGCGGCCCAGCGGAGAAATCTCCGCCCGCGTCCACACATGCCGAGGCCTTCTGCCACAGGTACCATGACATGCTCAATCCAGCGCCGAAAAAGCAATATTCCTTTATGAGTCTATTGCATCTCTCTCTCCGGCACGATCGAGATACTGTACGTAAAATTATGTGCTGTCAAATCGAAAAAATGTGTTGCAGCCGGCCGGCAGACGCACTGCGGCAACGGTTCTGCGGCAAGTTCGCGGTTTGCCGGAATGCTTTGTCAGCTCACTGATAAAGCAGGAGTGCTGCGATGAACCGGCTTTCGGAAAGGTTGAAGCGGATAAGAATCCATCTGAAAGAGACGCAAAAATCGATGTCGAGGCGCTTCAATCTGGGGGAGAATACTTGGCAGACATATGAGCTGTACGGGAAACCGCCAAAAGGAGAGACCTTGGCCGTTCTTGCGGAATTGGGCTTCGACATCAATTGGTTGCTGACCGGTCGCGGCGAAGTGATGATCACAGAGGAAAGGGCGCGGGCGAGTGTCCCGGCGATCGATGACCGCCTGATCTGCGAAGCGGTCGAATTCGTCGAGCAATGGTTGATTGCCAGCGGAAAGGAAGCCCATTTCAAGGCACCGCTGAAGGGAAAGCTGGTGGTGGCCTTGTGCCGGCTGGCGGTGGAGGAGGCTGGAACCGGCCGCCCCGAACTGAATCCCGCGGCAGCGCGGCAACTGATATGGTTCGCATGCCAAACCAGCGCTTTGGACGGTTGAGCACGCACGTTTTTCAATGCAGCCTATCATGCGGCGAAGGCTATGCCCGACGGCGTCCGGCCGCGCCGCACTGCGCCGGCTCTCAGCCCGCCTCAGCCTCCCGGCGCATAGACCGCCAGCAGCGCCGACAGGGTAACGACGCTCAGCACCGTCGACACCAGGATGGCGGACGAGGTGCGCTCGACATAGGTCTGGTACTGGGTCGCCACCACGAAGGTCAGCGCACCCGTCGGCAGCGCCGCCAGGATCACGGCGCTGCCGGTCCAGAAGGGGTCCATCGGGAAGAGGGTCTGGGTCAGCACCCAGGCCAGCGCCGGATGCACCAGCAGCTTCAACGCGCTGATCCACCCCGCCTCCGCCAGCCCGGCGGTCAGCCGCTGCGACGCCAGGAACAGGCCGATGGCGAACAGCGCGCAGGGCCCGGCGGGCGAGCCCATCAATTCGCAGAAGGTGGCGATCGGCTTGGGCACCGCCACGCCCGGCAGCAGCGCCGACCAGGCAAGGCCGGCGGCGGTCGACAGGATCAGCGGGTTCTTCGCCAGCGCCCGGCCGACATCCTTCAATGCCTTGCCCAGGCCATGGCCGTGGCTGTTGGCGAACTCCATCCAGATCACGGCGATGCCGACCATGATGGCGCTCATGATCACGGTCGCCAGGATGGTGGGGGCCAGACGGTCCGGGCCGAAGGCGGCAAGGAACAGCGGTATGCCCATGTAGCCGGTGTTGGAGAAGGCCGAGTTCAGCCCCTGCATGCACTGGATCTGCGTCCGCTCGCGATGCAGCAGCCGGCCGATGACGGCGCCCAGCGCATAGACCAGCAGCATCGATCCCAGGAAGGCGCCGATGAAGGGGCCGTTGAAGATCTCCGGGATCGACCGCCGCGCGGTGCCCAGGAACAGCACCGGCGGCAGCGCCATCCAATAGACGAACTTGTTGAGCGCCTCCGACGAGGCGGCGCCCAGCAGCTTCGACTTCCCGGCCAGGAAGCCGGCCAGGATGATGGCGAATACGGGAAATGCGACATTGAGCACGACGTTCATGGTGCGCGACAATAGGCAAGCCCAACCGTCGCGTCGAGCCGCCGACCCCTCCGCTTCCGGCATGGCACCCTTGACGCTGCCGGAACGGCAGTCGAGATTGCCCGACGAACACGCGACCGCTCCCCAGGGGAGACCGCTCCATGAGAAAGCCGACCGACCCCATGATCGACCACCACAGCGCGCTCATCTACGTCATGGTCCTGGTGTCCGCCTGCGACGGCGACATGACCGACGCCGAGCTGGAAGCCATCGGCGAGAATGTGCGCTACCTGCCGATCTTCAAGGATTACAGCGCCGATCAGGTGATGGCCGCCACCCGCGAATGCACCGCCATGCTGTCGGACAGCGACGGGCTGGACACGGTGCTGACCATCGTCGACCAGGCGCTGCCGTCCAAGCTGCGCGAAACCGCCTATGCGGTGGCCTGCGACATCGCCGCCGCCGACCCCAAGGCCTCGCAGGAGGAACTGCGCATGCTGGAGATGATCCGCCACCGGCTGGGCATCGACCGGCTGTGCGCCGCCGCCATCGAACGCGGCGCCCGCGCCCGCCACATGCGCCTTTGACCTGCCGCTTGCGCTTTTGATCTGCCACTTGCGCTTTTGATCTGAAAGTCCCCGACATGAGCGAAGAGATCGTCCGCCCCGACCTGACCGGCCAGCGCATCGGCTTCATCGGGCTCGGCCTTATGGGCAAGCCGATGGCCCGCGCCCTTGCCCGCGCCGGCGCCGAACCGGTGGTGACCAGCCGCAGCCCCGGCCCGGTCGCCGAACTGGCGGCCGAGGGCATGATCGCCGCCACCGGCCCCGCCGCCGTCGCCGGACAGGCCGGCACCATCGTGCTGATGCTGACCGACACGGTGGCGGTGGAGACGGTGGCCGAGGCGCTGCTGCCGGTCCTGCGCCCCGGCCATCTGGTGATCGACATGGGCACCACCGCCGTCGCAGCCACCCGCGCGCTGGCCGAACGGGCCGCCGCCGCCGGGGCGGAGTGGCTCGACGCCCCGGTGTCCGGCGGGACGGTGGCGGCGGAGGCGGCGACCCTGACCATCATGGCCGGCGGAACCGACGCCGCCTTCGCCCGCGCGCTGCCGCCGCTGCAGGCGATGGGCCGCCGCATCACCCATGTCGGGGCCAGCGGCGCCGGCCAGATCGCCAAATCGGCCAACCAGGTCATCGTCGCCCTGACCATCGGCGCGGTGGCGGAGGCGCTGGCGCTGGCCAGGGCGGCCGGGGCCGACCCGGCCCGGGTGCGCGACGCCATCCGCGGCGGCTTCGCCGAATCCCGCATCCTCGACCTGCATGGCGGCCGCATGGTCAGCGGCGACTTCACGCCGGGCGGCCGGGTCACCACCCAGGTCAAGGACCTGCGGCAGGCTGAGGAGCTGGCCCAGCAGTCGGGCATCGAGCTGCCGACGCTCGGCCTGTCGCTGGAGCTGTTCGAGATGCTGGTCGACCAGGGCGACGGGTCACTCGACCATTCGGCGCTGTACCGCCTGTTCGCGCGCTGAAGTCCGCGCCCGGGAATCCACACCCGGAAGGCCGGCAACGAAAGACGGGGTGGACATGTCCCGTCTTTCGCCCAGCATTCCCTCCATTGCGGCAAAGGGCCATTTTTCGCAAGTTTCTTGTCAAAGTGGTTGAGCGCAGACGCCGCATCGTCCATTCTCCCCGCTTTCCACGGGGCGGAAAGCCCCGGTTCATTCAGGTCAGGCGGCAGGTCAGGCGACGATGACGGGCGAACGCATCTATCTCTACGACACCACGCTCCGCGACGGGGCGCAGACCCAGGACGTGGATTTCTCGGTCGCCGACAAGATCGCGATTGCCAAGGACCTCGACCGGCTCGGCATCGACTATGTCGAGGGCGGCTGGCCGGGCGCCAACCCGACCGACGACCAGTTCTTCGCCGAGGCGCCGGAGCTGACCCGCGCCACCTTCACCGCCTTCGGCATGACGCGCCGCCCCGGCCGCAGCGCCGCCAACGACCCGCAGCTGACGGCGCTGGTGCAGTCGCGCTCCAAGGCGGTCTGCATGGTCGGCAAGACCTGGGACTTCCATGTCGACGTCGCGCTGAACATCCCGCGCGAGGAGAATCTCGACCTCATCCGCGACAGCATCGCCGCGCTGCACGCCGCCAAGGGCGAGGCGCTGTTCGACGCCGAGCATTTCTTCGACGGCTACAAGCGCAACCCGGCCTATGCCGTCTCCTGCATCAAGGCGGCGTTCGAGGCCGGCGCGCGCTGGATCGTGCTGTGCGACACCAACGGCGGCACCCTGCCGCACGAGATCGACGCCATCGTCCGCGAGGTGGTGGAGACGCATGGCATCCCCGGCGACAGGCTCGGCATCCACTGCCACAACGACACCGAGAACGCGGTCGCCAACTCGCTGGCCGCGGTGCTGGCCGGGGTGCGCATGGTCCAGGGCACGATCAACGGGCTGGGCGAGCGCTGCGGCAACGCCAACCTCGTCTCGCTGATCCCGACGCTGATGCTGAAGCTGGGCTTCGAGACCGGCATCCGGCGCGAGGACCTGCATCTCCTGACCCAGCTGAGCCGGGCCTTCGACGACCGGCTGAACCGCGCGCCCAACCGCCACGCGCCCTATGTCGGCGCCAGCGCCTTCGCCCACAAGGGCGGGCTGCATGTCTCAGCGGTGGAGAAGGATCCCTCCTCCTACGAGCATGTCGCCCCCGACGCCGTCGGCAACCGCCGGCAGATCGTCATGTCGGACCAGGCCGGCCGCTCCAACCTGATCGTCCGGCTGCGCGACATCGGCATGGCGGTCGAGGCGAAGGACGAAAGGCTGGCCAGCCTGCTCGACCTGGTGAAGCAGCGCGACAGCGACGGCTACGCCTACGACACCGCGGAGGCCAGCTTCGAGCTGCTGGTGCGGCGCGAGCTGGGCGAGGTGCCGCGCTTCTTCGAGCTGCTGCGCTTCCACGTCACGGACGAGCGCCGCTACAACGCGGTCGGCAAGCTGGTGGTGGAATCGGAGGCGGTGGTGCGGGTGCGGGTCGGCGACGCCGTGCGGCTGGAGGTGGCGGACGGCAACGGTCCGGTCCACGCGCTGGACGTCGCCATGCGCAAGGCGCTGGAGCCGGTCTATCCCGCACTCGCCAAGGTCAGCCTATCCGACTACCGCGTCCGCATCCTGGCCGCCAAGGAAGGCACCGGCGCCATGCCCCGCGTCCTGATCCGCAGCGCCCACACCGACGGCACCGAATGGTCGACGCTGGGCGTCTCCACCAACATCATCGAGGCGTCGATGGAAGCGCTGGTGGACAGCTACACCTACGCCCTGCTGAAGAGCGACGCGAAGCCGGTGTGAGCGAGGGGGGCACGCGGCACCTTCACGGCACGGCGGCGATCTGTTAGCAAGGGCGGCTTCGGGGCGCCCGCATTTCCGCGGGGACTGCTCCGGTCATCAGCGCCCGTATTGCCGCGGGTCCGCTCTCGGAGGATCACCGCCATGCTCTGGCTCGCCGCCTATATCGGCAGCATTCTTGCCATCAACTATGCCTTCAGCCTGTTCCCGCACCTGGATCTGGTCTGGTCCTGCTGGGCCGGCCTGATCTTCATCCTGCGCGACATGGTGCAGGTCCGCTTCGGCCATTGGGCGCTCGCCGCCATGCTGGGCGGCACCGTGCTGTCCTACCTGCTGACCGATCCCTTCGTCGCCACCGCCAGCGTCGCAGCCTTCGCGGTGTCGGAGATGATCGACTGGGCGGTCTTCACCATCACCCGCCGCCCGCTGCGCGACCGGCTGTGGATCAGCGCAGCCCTGTCGGTGCCGGTCGACACCGCGATCTTCTTCGGCATGCTCGACATCTGGGAGCCGGCCGTGTGGGCCGCCAGCCTCGCGTCGAAGCTGCTGGGCGTGTCGGCGGTCTGGCTGCTGATGCGCGCGCGGGACGGGCGCATGGCTGTGGCGGCCTGAACAGGCCCCTGCCCGCTTTTCCATCCATTCTCCCCCGCAGGACGGGAGAGGATGGATGGAACGCATCCGCCGTTCAGAAATTGATGAAGCGGTTGAGGAAGCGCCCGACCGGCCCGGTGAGCTTCAGCCCGCCGACGGTGGTGGCGAGGCACAGGCAGCCTTCCGGGTCGGACACCGGGCGATGCTCCAGCGACGGGTCGCCGACGGCGATGTCGCCGGGCTGGAAGGCGCCGAACTCGTCCGAGAAGCCGCCTTCCAGCACCACGGTCAGCTCGATGTCGCCATGGGTATGCCGGGGCACGGCAACTCCGCCCTTCATCCGGATCAACCGGGTCGTCGTGCCGTTGGCACCGGCCGGCAGGTCGATGCAGCGCATGCCGGGCTGGAGAAAGCGCCAGCCCTCCTCCGTCAGCCTGCCGTCACGGTCGAGGCGGCCGCGCAGATAGCCGCGCAGCGGTTCGGGATAGCGCAGGCAATCGGTCTTCGCTGCGGGCTTGGATGCGACCGCGCCGGCACGGCATGGCGCAGGCCGCTCATGGTCCAGCCGCGCCATCATCATCTCCAGGCAGCCGGGCGACAGCGGCGCCGGCTCCAACTCGTCGAGCAGGGCGCCGCCGACCGCCTCCATCTCCGCCACGGCATGGCGGCAGGCGGGACAGAAGGCCATGTGGGTCGCCACGGCCAGCGCCGCCCCTTCGCACAGGCCGCCGCCGGCATAGTCGATCAGCAGCATGTCGCCCGGATGGTGGGTGGGCCGGTTCATCCGGAATGCCTCATACCCGAAACGCTCATTCCACATCCTTCATCGACCGGCGCAGGCGCTCCATCGCCAGGCGCAGACGAGACTTCACGGTGCCGAGCGGGATGCCATGCTCGGCGGAGATGACGCTGTGCGGCTTGTCCTCGAAATAGGCCATGCGCAGCAGGTCGGCCTGTTCGGGCGGCAGATCCTTCAGCGCAGCGCGCAGCCGGATGTTGCTTTCCTTGACCTCGATCCGGCGGTCGGCGGCCTCTTCGGGTGCGGGGACCAGGACCGGATCGTCGGGGTCGATCTCCGGCCGCTGTTCGCGGCGCAACGCATCGATCCGCTTGTTGCGGGCGATGGTGAACACCCAGGTGCCGGCCGAGGCGTGGATCGGATCGTAGGTTTCGGCACGACGCCAGACCAACAGCATGACCTCCTGAACAAGCTCTTCCGCGCTGGCGGACTCGCATCCCAACCGGCGAAGATAGGTCTTCAGCCGCGGCGCGAAATGGTCGAACAGGACCCCGAACGCCTGCCGGTCCCGCCCGCGCCCGACGGCGACGAGGAGACTTTCCAGACTGGGGGTCGTGTCGGCCGCAGGGGGATGATGGTCTTGCATAGGCCCATTCAAGGGGAACAACCATCGCCGCACAAGCCGGGGATGGTCCCACCCCCGGATTTCGCGACAGCCACCCCCTTGCGGACTCCATGACGGCCCCGCATGCCCCCGGCCTTCCCGCCGGGCCCTTATGTCGTATCCTGACCGTAGCTACGCAACGGAACAGTTGTCGGATCACAAAAAAACCCTGCCACCGACGATTTATTCGAACTTGCAGGCGAATGTGCAGGACGGATCGATCGGACCCTAACGCGAAAACCCCATCTCCCGTAGCGCTACCGCCACCTCCGGCGTTTCCAGCGCCTCGACGAAGCGGCGCACGGCCGGACGGTCGCGGCGGGCCGCGGGAATGACGAAGTCGTAATGCTCCTCCCGCAGCGGCAGGAAGCCCAGGCCGTAGAGGTCCGCGGCCGGTGCGATGGCCATCCCCCAGTCGGCCCGGTTCTGCGCCACCGCCACGGCGACGGCGTTGTGCGACTTGGCCTGCGTCCAATAGCCGGTCGGCCGCGCCGCGCCGAGCAGCCGGTCGGTCAGGATGCGGGTGCCGCTGCCGGCATTGCGGTTGATCAGGATGCAGTCGGGCAGCCCGGCGACGGCGGCCACCGCCTCCTCCGCCGTCCTCCCCTCGAATCGCGGGTCGCCGCGGCGGAAGACGATGCCTTGCATGCGGCGGTAACCGGTGACGAGTTCCAGCCCCGGCGCCAGGAAGGGGGTGTTGTAGCTGCCGGTCGCCGGGTCCATCAGATGGATGGGCGCGATGTCGCACTCGCCGCGCCGCGCCGCCGCCAGCCCGCCCATCGAGCCGACATTCAGCGCCTTGACCGTCAGTCCGCCGTCGATCAGGCGGCCGATCACGGCGTTCAGGCCGATGCACTGGCTGCCCACCAGGATCAGGTCGGCGGGCGCCAGCGCCCGGCCCAGCAGCTGGACCGAGACGGGGGTGCCGGCCTCCAGCGCCTCGGCATGGGCCTCGATGGCGAGGAAGCCGTCGGCATGGCTGAAGGCGGTGACCGATCCCGATCCCTTCGACAGCGGGTAGGCGGCCAGCTCGTCCCCCTGCGCGCCATGGACCAGCGAAACCATGACATATTCGGTGCGCCCGCGTTCCGACCCAAGCCGCACCGGCAGGGTGGCGGGCACCTCCTCCACCGCGGCGGGGGGCAAGCCGGCCATGGCGCGGAGCACCGGCGCGACGAAGCTGTGGAAGGTGAACATCGCCGAGGTCGGGAAGCCGGGCAGGATCACCACCGGCTTGCCGGCGGTCACGGCGAGGCACAGCGGCTTGCCCGGCTTCAGCGCCACGCCATGGGCGACGATGCCGGGGTCGGGCAGCCGCGCCACGATCCGGTGCGACCGGTCGCCCGCCCCCTTGGAGGTGCCGCCCGACAGCAGCAGCGCATCGCAGCGCAGGCCTTCGGCGACCAGCCGGTCCAGCGCCTCGTCCTCGTCCGGCGCGATGCCCAGCGGCACCGGCTCGCCCCCCAGCTCGGCGACGGCGGCGGCAAGGATGGCGCCGTTGCTGTCATAGACGGCGCCCAGGCGGATCGGCATGCCCGGCGCGACGATCTCGTCACCGGTGGACAGGATGGCGACGCGTGGCCGGCGCACCACCGCCACCTCGGCGAGGCCGATGGCAGCCAGCACGCCGATCTCGCGCGAGGTCAGCACCTGCCCGCGGCGCAGCACCACCTCGCCGCGGCCGATGTCGGACCCGGCGGCAGCGACGAAGGCGCCGGGCGTCGCCGGGCGGGTGAGCGTGACGAACAGGCCATCGGGCCGCTCGACCGCCTCCGTCGTCTCCACCATCACCACGGCGTCGGCACCGCGCGGCAGCATGCCGCCGGTGGCGATCACGGTGGCGGTGCCGGGCTCCACCGTCAGCATGGGCGCATGGCCGGCGGCCAGCACCTCCTCGTTCAGGCGCAGGGCGACCGGCCCATCCTCCGCCGCGCCGAGCGTGTCGGCAGCGCGCACCGCGAACCCATCGACCACCGAGCGGTCGAAGCCGGGAACATCGACCTCCGCCACCACGTCGGCCGACAGCACGCGGCCCAGCGAAGCAGACAGCGGCACGCTCTCCTCCCCGCGCGGGGACAGGTCGAGATGGCGGTGGAAACGCGCCCGCGCCTCCTCCCCGCTCACCACCTCAAGGAACTGGTCCTGGCGGGCGGCCTGGGCGACGAAACGGCGGATGTCCTCGCGGCTCTGGTCGGAACTGTGCACGCGGAAAGCCTCTGTGGAAAAGATCGGGGTGGAAAAGATCGGGGCGGAACGGGATCGAACGGAGCGATGCTCAGTCGAAACGATACATGGTGACCGCGGCGCCATCCGGCACGCCTTCGCTCTCCGCCGGGACCAGCACGAAGCCGTCGGCCCTCGCCGCCGCCGCAAGGCCCGGCCAGCCGGGCGAGCCCACCGGTTCGATCCGGCCGTCACCGTCCAGCCGAACCCGGTGGAGGTCGAGGCAGCCGATCTCCGACACCAGCTTGCGCGCCGTCACCGCGTCGGCCGTCGCATGCGGCAGACCGGCAGGCCTGCCGGCGCAAAGCCGCACCGCGCGGCCGGCCAGCAGCTCGTAGGCGGCCAGCGCCGCCATCGGCTCGCCCGGCAGCAGCAGCACCGGCACGCTGCCCTCCTCCCCGGCGGCGAGCCCCAGCCCGGCACTGCCGCCCGGCCGCATGGCGATGCCGTGCAGGTCGAGGCTGCCGGCATCCGCCAGCGCCGGCGGCGCCACGTCGTCCGGCCCGCAGCCGGTGCGCCCGGCCGACAGGATCAGGTCGGCACCCGGCCGCGCATAGGCCAGCGCCAGGGCGGCACGGTCGGCAGGCAGCGCCTCGAGGCTTTCGACCCGGCCGCCGTCGCGCACCGCCAGCGCCGCCAGCATGGCCCCCAACTGCTCCGGCGCCCCGTCCCTGGGGCCGCCCGCCAGCAGGATGCGCACCCGCGGCGCCGGCAGGACCGGCAGCGTACGATGGCCGGCGGCGGCGAGCAGTCCGAGATCAGCCGGCCGCAGGCGTCGCCCGGCCGGCAGCAGCGGGCCGCCTGCCCGCATCCAGGCGCCCCGCCGTTCCACCCCGCAGCCCGGCGCCACCGCATCGACCGCCTCCGGCAGCAGGCCGTCGGCCTGTACCGCCTCGAAGGGGATCACCGCGTCGCAGCCCGGCGGCATCGGCTCGCCGGCCGACACCGGAACCGCCGCCATCAGCGGCACCGGGTTGTAGGAACCGGCACCCAGCGTGTCCGCCGCCGCCACGGCATAGCCGTCTGCCGCGGCCCGGTCGGCGGGCGGCCAGTCGCCGTCCGCCGCGACCGCACCGGCCAGCCGCAGCCCGGCGCAATCCGCCAGCGCCAGCCTGCACGCGGCAGGCTGCAGGATCCTGCCGTCGATCCAGTCCCAGGCGAGGGACAGCGGCGCGCGGCGGGCGAAGCCGCGGCCGCGGACGTCGAAGGCGGCAGACGCGGCGCTCACGGCACCGGCACCATCGCATCCTGCACGCGGTTCCGGCCGGCCCGCTTGGCGCGGTAGAGAAGCTGGTCTGCCATCTCGGCCAGCTGTTCGGGACTGCTGTCGGCGGTCGGAGTCACGGTGGCGACGCCCAGGCTGATGGTGAGGTAGGGGGCAACCGACGACTGGCCGTGCGGGATGCGGCGTTCGGCGACGCCGACGCGGAAATCCTCGGCAACGCGGCTGGCGCCGGGACCGTCGGTCTCCGGCAGCAGGCAGACGAACTCCTCCCCGCCATAGCGGGCGACGAGGTCGCTCGGCCGACGCGCCCGCTCCGACAGCACCTCGGCCACCACGCGCAGGCATTCGTCCCCGGCCTGGTGGCCGTACTGGTCGTTGTAGGCCTTGAAATGGTCGACATCGAGGATGATCAGCGACAGCGGCAGGTGCGACCGGGCGCAGCGCCGCCACTCGCGCGCCATCGCCTCGTCGAAGCGGCGGCGGTTGGCGATGCCGGTGAGACCGTCCAGGAAGGACAGGCTGCGCAGCAGGTCGGCCTGCCGTTTCAGCAGCAGGTGGTTGCGCACCCGGGCCTTGACGATGGGCGGGCTGATCGGCTTGGTGATGAAGTCGATGGCCCCGACCTCCAGCCCGCGGGTCTCGTCCTCCACCTCGCTCTTGGCCGAAATGAAGATGACCGGGATGTCGTGGGTGGCAGGATCGGCCTTGATCCGGCGGCACACCTCGTAGCCGTCCATTCCCGGCATCATGATGTCCAGCAGGATGAGGTCGGGCATCCGCGCAGGCACGAGGTCCAGCGCCTTTTCGCCGTCCGTGGCGAAATAGATGTCGTAATCGTCCCGCAGGATGCGGCTGAGCACATGGATGTTGGACGGGATGTCGTCCACCACCAGGATTTTCGGGCGAAGTTCGGTCATGCGCAAGTTCAGACCGTCGATAAGGAAAGGCCGAGATCCCGTGCGATCCGCTGCACGATGCCAAGCGCCTTGGTGAAATCCAGTCCGTCGATGGCGGCGGACAGCCCCTTCACCGTCGAGGGCTCGACCCAGTCCGTCAGCAACGGTGCCAGCATACCGAACTCCTCCGCCGCTGCGAAGTTACTGTCTTGCAACAATTTGGCGAATCGGGGGAGCCTGGCGGCGAGCGCCTGCCGTTTCTCGGGCGACCGGTCCGGGCCGCCGCCGTCCGGCCTCCCCGCGGGCCTCGCCCCCGCATCCTTCGCCAGCCGGCGCGCACTGTCCATAACCAGGGCCAGTTCGGACCGCAGCACCGGCACCTGCACCTCCGCCGCCGCGGGGTCGTCCTGCTGGATCGCGACCTGCACCGCATCCGCCGCGGCGGACAGGCGGCGGGCGCCGAGGTTGCCGGCGACGCTCTTCAGCTCATGCGCGACCGATTTGGCGGCGGGAAGGTCACCGGTCTCCAGCGCGGCGGCGATCCGTTCGGCCACATCGGCATAGGAGGAGGCGAACTGGCCGATGAAGCGGCGGAACAGACCGGCATCGCCGTCCAGCCGGTTGAGCGCGTCCGCGAGATCGATGCCCGGCAGCATGTCGGGCATCGCGCCGGGTATGGCGCCGGATATCCTGCCGGGCTGCCGGGCGGACCGGCTTGCCAGGACCGCCGCCGCGGTCCGGCCGGGACCGCCCCTGGGATCGCCCCTGGGATCGCCCTGCTCCGGCTGCCGGTCCGGCGCGCAAGGCGCGGCAGGCGCCGCCGCATCCGTCGGCGGTCCGATCCAGCGGGCCAGCGTGGCGAAGAGCTGGGGCAGGTCGAGCGGCTTGGGCACATGGTCGTCCATGCCGTTGTCGAGGCACTGCTGCCGGTCCGCCGGCAAGGCGCTGGCGGTCATCGCCAGGATCGGCAGGCGCCGCCCCTCCGGCAGCGCGCGGATCGCCGCCGTCGCCTCGAAGCCGTCCATGTCCGGCATCTGCACGTCCAGCAGCACGGCGTCGAAAGGACGGTCGGCAGCCTGCACGCACGCCACCGCCTGCCGGCCGGTGGCGGCGACGGTGACGGCAGCCCCGGCCCGCTCCAGGATCTCGCGCGCCACCTGCTGGCTGATGGCGTTGTCGTCGGCCAGCAGCAGCCGCCGGCCTTCCAGCGGCCGGTCGCCCGGTCCCTTCGCGGCTCCCGCCGGGACCGCGGCCGGCAGGAGGGCTGCAGCCTTTCCGTGGGCATGGGCGTAGGCGACGGTGACCGCGTCGAGCAGGGTGGAGGCGGTCACCGGCTTGACCAGGAATCCGGCGACCCCGGCCTCCTCGAAACGCGCCCCCAGCCGCTCACGGCCATAGCCGCTGATGACGATGATCATCGGAGTGCCGGACCGCGCGTCGGCGCGGATGCGGCGTGCCGTCTCGATGCCGTCCATCCCCGGCATCTTCCAGTCCATCAGCACCACGTCATAGGCTCTGCCGGAGGCCGCCGCGCGCTCCAGCTCGTCGATGGCGGTCCGGCCGTCGCGGCAGGCGGTGACCGTCCAGCCGAAGGCGCCGGCGATCTCGCTCAGCACCTCGCGCGCGGTGACGTTGTCGTCGACCACCAGGACCGTCAGGTCACGCGGCACCTGGCGCGGCGGCACCGGCCCACCGGCTGCCGGGCCGACGGCCCCCACACCCATGGCCCCACCCATGGCCCCGGTATGACGGCCGAATTCGGCATGGAAGCGGAAGACGCTGCCTTTGCCGACCTCGCTCTCCACATCCATCGCACCGTTCATCAGCCGGACCAGCCGGGAACAGATGGCCAGGCCCAGACCGGTACCGCCGAAGCGCCGCGTGGTGGAGCTGTCGCCCTGGCTGAAGGCCTGGAACAGCCGCTCGCGCTGCTCCGGCGGGATGCCGACGCCGGTGTCGCGCACGGTGAAATCCAGCTCGACGCCGGCGTCGGCGAGCGACCGGACCCTGACCGACACCACCACCTCGCCGGCATCGGTGAACTTGATGGCGTTGCCGGCGAGGTTGATCAGGACCTGCTGCAGCCGCAGCGGGTCGCCGACCAGCACCAGCGGCACGTCCGGCGCGACCGAGAACAGGACGTCGATGTCCTTTTCCTGCGCGGCGGACCCGACGATGACGGCAAGCGTCTGCAACAGGTCGTCCAGGCGGAACTCGACCCGCTCCAGCTCCAGCTTCCCCGCCTCGACCTTCGAGAAGTCGAGGATGTCGTTCAGGATGCCCAGCAGCGACTGCGCCGACACCCGCACCTTCTGCACATAGTCGGCCTGCCGGCCGGTCAGCTCGGTCTGCTGCAACAGATGGATCAGCCCGAGGATCGCATTCATCGGCGTGCGGATCTCGTGGCTCATGTTGGCCAGGAATTCGCTCTTGGCCCGGCTGGCGGCCTCGGCGGCGAGACGGGCGCGCTGCATCGCCGCCTCCGCCCTCTTGCGCTCGGCGATCTCGTGGAAAACCACCACCGCACCTTCGACCTTGCCATCGGCCAGCATGGGCGAGGCGTTGTATTCGACCAGGAAAGGCTGCCCGGCCCTGGTCCAATAGGTGTCCTCCAGTCCGCGGCGGCTTTCCCCGCTGAGCAGCACCTCGGTCACCGGGCATTCCAGCGACGGGAAGTGCGACCCGTCGGCCCGGCGGGAATGGATCAGCGCATGCAGGTTGCCGCCCAGCAACTCCTCGTTGGCGTAGCCGGTCAGGACGGAGGTCGCCGGGTTGGCGAAGGTGATCAGCCCCTCGCGGTCGACGCCGCAGATGCTGTCGGAGGCGGAATGCAGGATCAGGTTCAGCCGGCGGTTGGCGGTGGCGAAGGCCTCGTTCGCGCTCTCCAGCTCGCGCTTCTTGGTGTCGAGCTCGGCATTGGTATCGGCCAGCCGGCGGCGGCCGACCACCTCGCGTTCCAGGCTGCGCAGGGCGGCATAGGCCAGGCCGGCGCAGGCCAGCACTGCCAGCCCGACCAGGATGCTGCCGCGGATCGTGCGCTCCCGCCACGACGCCAGCTCCGTCTCTTCCGACAGGGCGACGAAGGCGACCAGCGGCAGGGTCGGCACCCGCTGGTAGGACAGGATGCGCCTGTCGCCCGGAACCGGTGCCGGCACATCGAAGGTTTCGTTCGAGGACTCCGCCGCGTGCCGCATCACCGCCTTCCCGTCGGGACCGTCCAGCGGTTCGGTCGCGGGAAAACGCAGCACCGGCTGGCCGTCGGCGCGATAGAGCGCGATGGAGGAGCCGCGCCCGAGATCCAGGCTGTCGTAGAGCTGCTGAAAATAGTCGAGATCGACATTGGCGTGGACGACGCCCCGGAGGCGGCCATCCTGCAGGATCGGGCGGCTGACCGTGAAGCTGTGCGCACCGGACAACCGGCCGGTGATGCGTTCGCCGACATGGAAATCGGCACCGTCGCGGTGAGCCCGGAAATAGGCACGGTCGGCGACGTTCCCCGGCGGCACCGGGAACTGGCGGCTGGACAGCACATTGTCGCCGGCAGCGTCATGCACCCACAGGGCCGCGATCTCCGGCAGGGTTTCCACCATGTCGCGGATGGTGATCCACACATCGCGGTTCATCTCCAGCCCCGGCATGCCGTGGTAGCGGATGAGGTCCAGGCTGCGGCCGATGGCGAGGTCGGCGGTCGCGACGGTTCGCCGCACATTCTCCTGCAGCAGGCGGGCGGTGGCCTGCGCCTGCTCATGGGAATGGCGGAGCGTCTCGACCCGGTCGGCCCATGCCACGAACCCCCAGAACCCGGCACCGAGCAGCGCGATCAGGGAGAAGGCGGCGGCCAACAGCAACCGGGGCCGCGTGGGCGAAGGGGCGGGGGCCGCAACGTCGATCGCGTGTCTGTCCATCATTGCCGAATCATTGCCGCACCGCGGCCGCCGGTGGCCGGTACGTCTACCTGCCGTTCCGCTCCCGTCCGCGCCGAAGTATGGTCTTGCGCAGGCGGCAACCGCAAGCAACTTGATATGTGCAACGTCGGCGGTTGGGACGCCCGGCACTTGCGGGGGATCCCACCGGTACAGCCTCCCTTGCACCCCCTGCCTTCCGGCACGGACGGCGGCATCCTGCCCCAGATTTGTCACGTCCGCCCGATCCCAGTTCCCGCCCGTGAAAGCGCCCGACCGATGGCCGACCGTTCCACCGCGCGTTCCGCTCTCCCGCAGGTCCGGAGCCTGCAGATCCGGAGCCGCCCGGCGGCTCCGCTGCTGCCCGGCCTGGCGCTTGTCCTCGCCCTGCCGGTCCTTGCCGCCGGCACGGCCATGAGCAGGTCGGCGATGGCCCAGTCCGCCATGAGCGGCCCGGTGCGCGCCGACCCGATGCAGACGGTCGGCGCAGAAGTCCATGTCCGGATGGAGGCTCTGCCGAAGCCCTACGCCACCCCGGCCGTCGCCAACGAGGCGGTCCCGGTGCCCCGCCCCGCCGGCCTGCCGCTGAAGGCACCGCGCGGCTTCACCGTCACCCTGTTCCGCGACAGGCTGGAGAATGCGCGCAACCTGCTGGTCCTGCCCAACGGCGACGTGCTGGTGGCCCGGCAGCGGCCGGGCGTCCTGACCCTGCTGCGCGATGCCGACGGCGACGGCCGGGCGGAGCTGGCGCAGAGCTGGGCGGAGGGGTTCGACCAGCCCTTCGGTCTCGCCTTCCACGACGGCGCGGTGCTGGTCGGCGACCTGCACGGGGTGTGGCGGCTGCCCTGGACGCCCGGGGCGGAGCGGGCGGGGGAACGGCGGCGGCTGACGCCGGACGGCGCCTTCGGCAGGCGCGGCGGCCATGCCACGCGCTCCGTCGCCGTGGCGCCGGACGGGCGGCACTTCTATGTCGGCATCGGTTCGGAGGGGAACATCGGGGTGGAGCCGGAGCCGCGGGCAACCATCCAGGAATTCCGCATCGACGGCAGCGGCCAGCGCACCTATGCCGCCGGCCTGCGCAACCCGGTCGGCCTCGCCTTCAAGCCCGGCACCGGCGACCTCTATACCGTGGTGAACGAGCGGGACGGGCTGGGCGACCAGCTGGTCCCCGACTATCTGACCGCGGTGGCGCCGGGCGGCTTCTATGGCTGGCCCTATTCCTACATCGGCGCCAACCCGCAGCCCGATCTCGCCGGGCGGCGCCCGGACCTGGTCAAGGCGGCGCTGGTGCCGGGCCTGCTGTTCCAGGCGCATTCCGCCCCGCTCGGCCTCGTCTTCGGCGATGCCACGCACTTTCCCGAGCGTTACCGCATGGGCGCCTTCGTGGCGCTGCACGGGTCGTGGAACCGGGCGCGCCCGACCGGCTATGCCGTCGCCTTCGTGCCCTTCGACAAGGCCCCCTTCGACAAGAGCCGCCCGACCGGCACCTACGAGACCTTCGTCACCGGCTTCCGCGTCGCCCCTGCCGCGGGCGCAGACTCCGGCGACGAGACGCCGCAGGCCTGGGGTCGGCCGAGCGGGCTGGCGGTGACCGCCGACGGCGCGCTGCTGATCGCGGAGGATTTCTCCGGGTCGGTCTGGCGCGTCGCCTATGCGGCGGCGGAGAGGGAACCGGAAGCGGGCAAGCCCTGACCGGTCAGCCGATCCGCTCAGCCGATCCGGCGGGGAGCCCCGTTCAGCAGCATTCGTCCTCCAGCTGGCGGAGCATCGCCAGGCCTTCCTCGTCGTCATGCTCCTCGAACAGGTCGGCAAGGTAATAGATGTTGGAGCAGAGCAGGCACAGCCCGTCGGCCTGCCGTTTCAGCGGGTCGTCGGCGACCGCCAGCTTGGTGCGGAACCGCTCCCAGAAGGCGTTGGTCTTGGCGGGATCGTCGATGTGCATGTACAGCCGTTCGATGATGCGGCGGCTGTTGCCCTCGCAGTCGATGCCCTTGAACGAGACGTAACGGTCGGGTGCCTCGATGCTGTCCACGGAAGCGGCCTCCTTTGCCGGTTGCCAGGGGTGGGGAACTCTGCACCGATGCTTCCCCGGCGGTGGCCGCGTCTTCAAGCCGCACTGCACCAACCGCATCCCGCCCGCGCGAACGGCCGGACCGCTGCATGAACGGACAGGCCCGGCGCTTGACCCGCCCGGGAGCGCAGGCCACTCTCCCCACGGACGACACGGGAAAATGGTGGGACCGGTGTTGCAACCGCATCAGGACATGCAGGCAGCGGCCGGACTCTTCCGTGAAGGGCGCAGGCGGGAAGCCTTGGAAATCTGCGCCGCGATCCTCGCCGCAAAGCCGGAGGCCGGCGATGCCTGGCAGTTGTCGGCGATCATCCGCTTCCAGGAGGGAGCGGGCGGCATATCCGAAGCGATCGCGCGCCAGCGCCGCGCCTGCGCCTGCGATCCCGCCCGCGCCGAATTCTCCGCCAACCTCGCAGCGATGCTGAAGAGGCAGGGCGACAGGACCGCCATGGCTGCCGTTCTGCAACGCGTGGCGCTGCTGACGCCGGCCGACCCGGCACCCTGGCGGCGGCTGGCGGCGGCACGGCTGGAGGCCGGAAACGGCGCCGGCGCACGCGACGCCTTCAGGCAGGCGGCGCGAAGGCACCCGCTGTGCCCCGATTTGCATGCCGATCTCGGCGCACTGGCCCTGCAGCAGGACGACCACGCCGCGGCATGGAGGGCCTTCCGCAACGGCCTTGCGCTGGTGCCCGGCGATACGGCGGCCCTGCGCAATTTCGGCGTGGCCGCCATCCGGCACGGATCGGCGGGGGAGGCGGTCGGCTGGCTGTCCCGGCTGCTCCGCGTCGCACCCGACCATGAGGATGGCTTCTGCGATCTGGCATTGGCACTGCATCGTCAGCGGGTCGAAGACGGTACGGCGCGCTGGAGGCAGCACGCAACCCGGCGCTTTGCGCCCCCGCCCGCCCGGCTGCGGGTATATTACCGGCTGAGCGACCGGGGAAACCCCAAGGAGAAATTCGCCGGCCCCTTCGCCTGCCTCGCCAATTTCCTCAAAACCTTCCGGCCGGCTGCCGGCGAGCTGTGCCTGATCGCCGACAATTGCCGCGACGATACCCTGACGCAGGTCGAGGCGATGCTGAGTCAAGCCGGCTGCCTTGCGTCCGGCACGATCCGGCGAACTGAACTCGGCCACCATGGCTCCTTCCTCCACGCCAAGGCGCTGGCCCTGGAGGAGACGGGCGGCGGCGACGTCATCGTCTATTTCCTGGAAGACGACTACCTGCATCTGCCCGGCGCCCGTGCCTTGCTGGCCGAAGGGCTGGAGATCGCCGACTACGTCACGCTGTATGACCACGCCGACAAATACGCCGACCCGCGCGTCACCCAATTGCACGGGATCCTGGAGGCCGGCGGCGAGGAGACCTGCGTGCTGCGCCGCCCGCTCAGCCATTGGAAATTTACCGCCAGCACCACCATGACCTGGGCCTGCCGGCTGTCGACGCTGCGCGAGGACAGTGCGGTCTGGGACCGTTTCCGCATCGAACGGCGTTCGATCGACTATTGCCTGCATTACACGCTGGGAGCGGCCGGCCGCTTCCTGGCCTGCCCGTTGCCGGGCCACGCCACCCATGGCGAACCGAACTGGGCGTCGCCGGGACGCGACTGGCCGGCGCTGGCCCGGCAGTGGGAAGAGCGCCGGTAAGGAGGGCTGCTACAGGGCCAGCCGCTTCTTCAGCGCGTCGGCGCGGTTGCGGCTGACCGGGATGCGGGGCGCGCCGGGGGCAGCCATGACGAAGGCGGCGCGGCCGTCCTGCCGCTCGACCGCCCGGGCATGGCGCAGGTTGACGATGTAGCCGCGATGGGTGCGCACGAAGGAGCGCGGGTCGAGCCGGGCTTCCAGCTCCGACAGCGGCAGGCCGCAGAAGAAGGCGCCGTCGGCGGTGTGGACCGTGGTGTAATGGCCGTCGGCCTGGAGATAGACGGCATCCGCCGGGTCGAGCAGCACGATCCCCTGCCCCTTCTCCACCGGCAGCTTCACCAGCGGCTCGGCAGCCGGACGCACCGCGGCAGGCGGCGAAGCGGGCGGGAGTGCGGGCGGTGCGGCGGCGGGCTTGACCGCCTCCATCAGGATGAGCGCGGTGACGGCGTTTCCGGAAGGCGATCCGGAGGGCGCCGCCGCGGCCGGCGCCAGCGCGCTGGCCTTGACCACCAGCACCCGGCCGGGCAGCGCCACCATCATCGAACGGGCCGAGGCCGGGGCGGCGGGGTCGCCGGCCGCCGCCAGCAGCAGCTCCACCTTGGCCCGGTGCGAGGGCGGGTGGAGGTCGTGAAGATAGGCGCCGACCAGCCCGGCCGCCCGTTCGCCCAGCAGCCGCACCGCCGCCGGATTGAGCGCCAGCACCCGCCGCGCCCCGTCCAGCAGCACCAACCCGACATCCATGTTCTGCAGCGCGTATTCCATGGATGCCCACTATAGCCGCGGTTTCGGCTCAGCTCCCGTCTTTCCGCCGGGTCGAGGTCAGCGCGGCGACGACGCCATGGAGGGTCCGCACCTCCTGCTCGGTCATCTCCATCCGCTCGAAGGCGTTGCGCAGGGTGCGGACCATGGAGGGGCGCTTCGCCTCGCTGGTGAAGAAGCCGGTGCGGTCCAGCGCCGCCTCCAGCCGCTCGAAGAAATTCACCCGCTCCGCCATGGTCGCCGGCCGGGTCTGGCCGGTGTGCAGGAAGCGGTCGGGCGTGCGGTCGCCGGCCTGGAACCACTCGTAGCCGATCAGCAGCACCGCCTGCGCCAGGTTGAGCGACGAGAAGGCCGGGTTCAGCGGCACCGTCACCAGCGTCTGGGCCAGGGTCAGGTCGTCGTTGAACAGCCCGGTGCGCTCCGGCCCGAACATCACGCCGACCTTCTGGCCGGCGGCGTAGCGCTCGCGCATCTCCCCCGCGGCGACGCGCGGGGTGACGAAGCGCTGGATCATGTCGCGGGTGCGCACCGTGGTGGCGTAGACAGCCTCCAGGTCGGCCACCGCGTCGGCCGTGGTCTCGAAGATCCTGGCGTTGTCGATGACGATGTCGGCGCCGGATGCCGCCGCGGTCGCCTTCGGGTTGGGCCAGCCGTCGCGTGGGCTGACCAGCCGCAGGTCGGTCAGCCCGCAATTCAGCATCGCCCGCGCACAGGCGCCGATGTTCTCGCCGAGCTGCGGCTGCACCAGGATGACGGCGGGGCCGCCGAGGATGGACTCGCGGGTGGGGTTCTGGCCGGAGGTCATGGGGACGTTGAGTTCATCAGTGGTGAAGTGCCGAGGCCCCCTCCCTAACCCTCCCCCGCCTTTGGCGGTGGAGGGAACTGCCGCCGCTTGGCGGAAGGCCCCCTCTCCCGCGATCGGACCGACCTTCGGTCGGCCGAGAGCGGGGGAGGGTCGGGGAGGGGTAAGAGACGCGTGCTATTCCTGCTGTTCCGTCGGCTCCGTCTCGACCTTCACCGGGCCGCCGTCCAGGGCGGTCAGGCGCTTCTTCAGGTCGGAGACGTCGGCGTACAGGCGCTTCAGGCGGGCGAGGCCCTTGTATTGTTCGAAGGCGCGGGCGCGCGGCACGGCGGGATAGCCCATCCACACCGACTTGGGCGGGATGTCCATGCCGACGCCGGAATTGGCGGCGACCACCGCATCGCTGCCGATCTTGACATGGTCGGCGACGCCGACCTTGCCGGCCAGAACCACCCGGTCGCCGATGATCGTGCTGCCGGCGATGCCGACATGACCGCACAGCATGCAGTTGGTGCCGACCTGGACGTTGTGGCCGATCTGGACGAGGTTGTCGATCTTGGTGCCGTTGCCGATGCGGGTGGCGGTGACGGTGCCGCGGTCGATGGTGGCGCCGGCCCCGATCTCCACGTCGTCGCCCAGGATCACCGTGCCGATGGAGTTCACCCGGCGGATCAGCACGTTGGTGCCGACGACGCGCCCGGTGGTCTTGGCCGATTCGACGCTGCCCGGCTCGGGCGTGACGAAGCTGAAGCCGTCGTTGCCGACCGCGGCGTTGGGATGGATGATGCAGCGGGCGCCCATCTCGACCCGCTCGCCGATGCGGGCACCGGGATGCAGCAGGCAGCCCTCGCCGATCACCGCGTCGGCACCGATGGTGACGTGCGGCAGGACGACGGCGCCGGCGCCGATGCGGGCGCGCGGACCGACATAGGCGAAGGGGGCGATGGAGGCATCGGGCGCGACCACCGCGTCGGGCGCCACATAGGCCTGCGGCGACACCCCCGGTTCGGCATGGACCGGCCGTTCGAAGAGGTCGAGCATTCCGGCCATCGCATAGCGCGGACGCTGCACCACGACCCGGCCCAGGATTCCGTCGGGCACCTCGACGCCTTCGGCAACCACGGCGGCGACCGCCTTGCTGCCGGGCAGCAGCGCCATCAGATCCTTGTCCATGGCGAGCGCCAGATCCTCCGGCCCCTCGGCCTCCGACGGGTGGACGGCGCGGCGAATGAGGATGGAGCCGTCGCCCTCGATCCGGGCGCCCAGCGCGTCGGCGATCGCGGCCAGGGTCAGGGGGGGCTGGGTCGGGAGGGGCTGGGTCATGGGTGCGGCACACCGGTTTCAGGGGCTTGGAACGCATCGCCGCCTCGACGCCCCTTTGGCGGCGCGGACGGCGCGGCGGACCCTAGCACGGGCGTCCGGCGGATGGCGAGGAGTCAGAAGGCGGCACCGGCCTGCGCGTCGGCCGCCTGCCCGTTCCGCGCCCCCGGCCGCAGCCAGCCCTTGACCCGCTGCTTCACCCGCCGCAGCAGCGGCTGGCGCGCCTGGACCGCGTAGTATTTGCGCACCGTCTCCAGGATCTCCCAGGTGCCGGTGAAGCCCATCGGCAGCACCAGCGCGTCGCCGGCCCGGTACTCGCGAGGGCTTCCGCCCTCGGGCGTGATGACGACGCGGCCGGCCAGCAGGACGCAGAACTCGTGATAGGGCCAGTCCGTCATCGCCACGACGCCCGGCGTGCACTGCCACACCCCCGAGCGGAAGCGGCCGTAATCGCCCTCGAACAGGTTGCGGTGGATCTCCAGCGGCTGGCCGGACAGGATGGCGCCGAAGACCGCGGGCTTGCCCACCTCGTCGTCGGCGATGCGGCGGCTGTCGATTGGGACGGGGGTGAAGTCGGGCATCGGCTCTCCGGAGCTGGGGGTTGGAGGGTCGGCGCGCGCAGGACGAGCCTGCCGGCGCTTGGCGCAACACCCCCGCCCGGCCGATGGTTCCCGGGATCACACAAAAATCCCGACCCAAAAGCCCCGGCCCCGAAAGCCCCGGCGGGAAAGTCTCAGCCGCCCAGATTGACGATCTCCACCCGCCGGTTGGCCGCGGCCTTGGGCTGGTCGGGCAGCAGAAGTTCGCGGGCGCCCATGCCGGATGCCTCCAGCCGGTCGCGGCCGATGCGGTGGTGGGTCGCCAGATACTCGACCACCGCCGCGGCGCGCCGCCCCGACAGGACGAGGTTCGCCGCGTCGCCGCCGACCGCATCGGTGTGGCCGACGATCCGGAACCGGGCGCGGCCAGCCGCCGGGTTCGCCATCACCGCCGCCACCTTGTCGAGGATTGCCCGCGATTCCGGCCGGATGCGGGCGGAATTGAAGTCGAACTCGACCCGGAAGGCGGCGCGCAGTTCGGGTGACGGCATCGCCGCCGGACCGGGCAGCGGCGGCACGGTCACCGGCCCCGGCCGTGCCGGCCCGGTTGCTGCTGCTGCGGCGGCGGCGGCGGGCGGCGGGACGGCCGGGCGCCGCATGGCCAGCGGCGGACAGTTTGGATCGGTGGTCCCCAGCAGGGCCGCCTGGATTTCGCATTCGCTCGGGTTCGGTCCCATCGGCATCGCGGGATTCGGCAGTGCCTGGGCAAGCGCTGCCACCGGCAGGAGCATCCAGGCGCAAGCACCGAACAGGCACCCCCATCGCATGGCCGCATTGTTCGGACCGCGGACGGTCGTGGCACATTGCCCGTGGAACAGTCCTGCGTGCATCTGTAGCATCCCGGTCCGTATCTTTCGTATAGGGCGCTTGGGAGGAAACAAGCATGAAATCGCTGAAGGCTCTGCTCGCCGGCATCGCGCTGGCCGCGCTGACGGTCCCTGCCCTGGTGGCGGGCGCGGCGAACGCTGCCGACTACAAGGCGGAGTACAGGCTTTCCACCGTTCTGGGCAAGCCCTTCCCCTGGGGCATCGGCGGCGACCGCTGGGCCGAGCTGGTCAAGGAGAAGACCGCCGGCCGCATCGTCATCAAGATGTATCCCGGCACCTCGCTGGTGAACGGCGACCAGACCAAGGAATTCACCGCGCTGCGCCAGGGCACCATCGATCTGGCGGTGGGATCGACCATCAACTGGTCGCCGCAGGTGAAGGAACTGAACCTGTTCTCCCTGCCCTTCCTGATGCCCGACCACAAGGCATTGGACGCCCTGACCCAGGGCGAGGTCGGCAAGAAGCTGTTCGACCTGCTGGCGACCAAGGACGTGGTGCCGCTGGCCTGGGGCGAGAACGGCTTCCGCGAGATCTCGAACTCCAAGCACGCGATCAAGGCGCCGGCCGACCTGAAGGGGCTGAAGATCCGCGTCGTCGGCTCGCCGCTCTATCTCGACACCTTCACCGCGCTGGGCGCCAACCCGACGCAGATGAGCTGGGCCGACGCGCAGCCCGCGCTCTCCACCGGTGCCGTCGACGGGCAGGAGAACCCGCTGACCATCTTCGTCGCCGCCAAGCTGGCGACGCTGGGCCAGAAGCACCTGACGCTGTGGGGCTATGTCGCCGATCCGCTGATCTTCGTGGTCAACAAGGAGGTCTGGAACAGCTGGTCGAAGGAGGACCAGGAGGCGGTCCGCGCCGCCGCCGTCCAGGCCGCGGCGGAGGAGGTGGCGATCTCCCGCAAGGGCATCACAGCCGCCGACGACAGCCTGCTGAAGGACATCGCCGCCCAGGGCGTCGAGGTGGTGCGGCTGACGCCGGAGCAGCAGAAGGCGTTCCAGACCGCCACCCAGCCGGTCTTCGACAAATGGACCAAGCAGATCGGCCCCGATCTGGTGAAGGCGGCGCAGACCGCCATCGCCGCAGGCAAGTGACCGCGTTCAAGTGACCGCGCTCTTGCGGTAACGGCCGGCTGCAATTTTCAGCCGCACCGATACGGCGCCCGGCCCGTCCGCCGGGCGCCGTTTTTTCATGCTGCAACCGCGCCGGGGCATGATGCGCGTTGCACCGGAATGGAGTACAAACGGCCGGTGACGCCGGCCCGTCCGGGCGCGGCGCGACTGGAGGCCGGGTTGCGGGGCGGGCGCGCATGACGTCGGAGATGCTGCTGGCGCTGTTCTGCATCGGCGCCCCCCTGCTGTTCCTGGCGATCCGCCGCGGGCTGCTTCATCGGACGGAGCGCGAGGTCCGCCGCGCCGGCGCCAGGCTGGTGGCCGAACGCGACGCGCTGGAGCGCCAGGCCAACGAGCTGGAGGCGATGCAGGCCGACATCGAGGCGACGAAGGCCCGGCTGGCCGAACTGTCGACCCACAAGCTGATCCTGACCCGGCGCAACGGCAAGCGCACCGCGTCGTCGCGCCGCTTCATCCATGAGATCGGCCGGCCCGAACCGACCCGCAACCGCTTCGTCTTCCGGCTGGCGATGGCGCCCGGCTTCGTCGGGAAGCCGGACGCCAAGGCGGTGGTGCATCCCGACATCTGGCGTTTCGAGAACGAGGCGCAGGTCTGGGCCGCCGACTTCGCCGCCGCCCGGATGCTGACCGGCAGCATCTTCCACGACCGGGTGGGCGTCACCGTCTCCGGCGAGGACACCACCGAAGACGCAAAGGAAGATGCCATGGCGGAGGCCGCGGCGCCATGACGGCCCTGTGGATGCTGGGGGCGATGACCGGCCTGGGCATCGGCCTGCTGGGCGAACGGATCCTGGGGCGCCGGGCCGTGCGCCAGTCGGCGCGGCTGGCGGCGCTGAACGAGCGGCTGGACGTCTATGCCAACTTCGCCAAGCTCGCCGCCGTCCGCCGGGCCGAGACCGAGGAGACGCTCTCATCCCTGCGCCGCGAGGCGGCGGAGGCGGAAGGGGAGATCGGGGCGCTCCAGACCGCGGCCACCGACGATGCGGCGCTGACCGCGACCGAGTTCCATTGCGTCGACCGCGTCGCCCGGGCCGGCGGCCCGCTGTGGCATGTCGCGGTCGAGGCGCTGGATGCGACCGCCCCCTGGACGGGCGTGCGCCATTATGCCGTTGCAGCGGAAACCGCCGACGAGGCCCGCAAGCGCATCGGCGAACGCCATTCCTCCGCCACCGCCTTCGCTATCGCTCCGGCCGCCCCGCTGGTGCTGCCGGAACGCTGACTGACGCCCGCTTCGTTTTGTTGGAACGATGGCGGCTGACGACGACTACGCCGATCTTCACTCCGCGAGAGCGGGGGGGGGAGGCGCAGTGCGGTTCTCGGCGTTCAAAGACGGCGTTTTTCGAGGCGTATATCGCCGTCGCCAATGTCTCGCTCGCTTCCCCATCCGAGATGGCGATAGAAGCCGGCCGCGCGACTCGTCTTGGCGGTTTCGAGCCATGCCAGAGCGTGCTTCGAGAACAAGGCATCCTCGGCCGCCTGAACAAGCTCTTTGCCGATCCCTTTGCCTTCGTGCGATGGCAGCACAAAGGCTGCGAACAGCGATCCCTCGTCAGGATCAATCATCGAAAATCCGACAATCTGCGCATCGTCGCAAGCAACCCAGGCACAGGGAGCATTGTGGATCATCTCCGCAACCGAAGCCTCGGTGATCCCCATCCCAGCCATTTCGGCAACGGTCAAAAGGTTTTCGTTGACCGAGGTTCGGACACGAAAAATTCCCCCGACATCGGATGGTCGAGCCAATCTGATTTGAATGTACACGGCAGCCTCAGGGATCCCTTATCGGGATCATCATAGCTGCGCAATCTGCACGAGAACAGCTGCCATCAACAGCGGCCACCATTGCCCGTGCTTGCCGTCGATCGCTGCACGTCACCGGCATTTCATCGTGCCATCGGACGTATCTTCGCAGAGAGGGAGCCAAGCGAAGGAGGAGGCTCCGGCATCCGGAGCCCCCGCTTTCGTCAGGCGTTGTTCATGCGGTTGTCGATCAGGTCGGTGACGACGCCCGGATCGGCCAGCGTCGAGGTGTCGCCGAGCGCGTCATGCTCGTTGGCGGCGATCTTGCGCAGGATGCGGCGCATGATCTTGCCGGAGCGGGTCTTCGGCAGGCCGGGAGCCCACTGGATCAGGTCGGGCGAGGCGATCGGGCCGATCTCCTTGCGGACCCAGGCGACCAGCTCCTTGCGCAGTTCCTCCGTCGGGGTCTCGCCGGCGTTCAGCGTGACGTAGGCGTAGATGCCCTGGCCCTTCAGGTCGTGCGGATAGCCGACGACCGCGGCCTCGGCGACCTTCGGATGGGCGACCAGCGCGCTTTCGACCTCGGCGGTGCCCATGCGGTGGCCGGACACGTTGATGACGTCGTCGACGCGGCCGGTGATCCAGTAATAGCCGTCGGCGTCGCGGCGGCAGCCGTCACCGGTGAAGTACTTGCCGGCAAAGGTCGAGAAGTAGGTCTGGACGAAGCGCTCGTGGTCGCCGTAGACCGTGCGCATCATGCCCGGCCACGCGTCGGCGATGCAGAGGTTGCCCTCGGTTTCGCCCTCCAGGATCTGGCCTTCGTTGTCGACGACGACCGGCTGGACGCCGAAGAAGGGCTTGGTCGCCGAACCCGGCTTCTGGCCGATGGCGCCGATCAGCGGGGTGATCAGGATGCCGCCGGTCTCGGTCTGCCACCAGGTGTCGACGATCGGGCAGCGGGCCTCGCCGACCACATTGTAGTACCACAGCCACGCTTCCGGGTTGATCGGCTCGCCGACCGAACCCAGGACGCGCAAGCTGGCGCGCGAGGTCGTCTTCACCGGCCCCTCGCCTTCGCGCATCAGCGACCGGATGGCGGTGGGGGCGGTGTAGAAGATGTTGACCTTGTGCTTGTCGATGACCTGCCAGAAACGCGAGACGTCCGGATATGTCGGGATGCCCTCGAACATGACGGTCGTGGCGCCGTTGGCGAGCGGGCCGTAGACGATGTAGCTGTGGCCGGTGACCCAGCCCACGTCGGCCGTGCACCAGTAGACCTCGCCCTGCTTGTAGTCGAAGACATACTCGTGCGTCATCGACGCATAGACCAGATAGCCGCCGGTGGTGTGCAGCACGCCCTTCGGCTTGCCGGTCGAGCCGGAGGTGTAGAGGATGAACAGCGGATCCTCGGCGCTCATCTCCTCCGGCGGGCAGTCGGCGGAGACGCTCTCCATCTCCTCGTGGTACCAGAGGTCGCGGCCCTCGGTCCAGGCGACGTTGCCGCCGGTGTGCTTGACGACCAGGACGTGGCGGACCATCGGCGCGCCGGCCACCGCCTTGTCGGCGTTGGCCTTCAGCGGCACCTTGCGGCCGCCGCGCAGGCCCTCGTCGGAGGTGATGACGAAATGGCTGTCGCAGTCGACGATGCGGTCCTTCAGGCTGTCGGGCGAGAAGCCGCCGAAGACGATCGAATGGATGGCGCCGATGCGGGTGCAGGCCAGCATCGCATAGGCGGCCTCCGGGATCATCGGCAGGTAGATGGTGACGCGGTCGCCCTTCCGGACGCCGTTCTTCTTCAGGACGTTGGCGAGGCGGCTGACCTTCTCGTGCAGTTCCTTGTAGGTGATCGCCTTGGAAACGCCGGGGTCGTCGCCTTCGAACAGGATGGCGGTCTGGTCGCCGCGGGTCGCCAGATGGCGGTCGATGCAGTTGGCCGAGACGTTCAGCGTGCCGTCCTGGAACCAGCGGATATGGACGTCGCCGCTGAAATCGACGTCCTTCACCTTGCTGTAGGGCTTGATCCAGTCGATCCGCTTGCCATGCTCGCCCCAGAAGGCCTCGGGGTCGTTGACCGACTGCTCGTACATGCGGGCATAGGCTTCCGCATTCACATGGGCGGTGGCCGCGATTTCCGGCTTGACCGGAAAGAAGCTGTTGTCGGTCATGAGTGCGTTTCCCCGTGGTGCTTCCGATTGGCCGGAAGATGTTGGAGGGCGGTGGGCCGCCGCCCGGAATTGAGCGGCATTATCCACACAAGTTGCGGGACGAACAAGCGAATCGGCCCGCGCCGGCCCCCCGACCAAAGGAGGATTGTGCCGCTGATTTTGCAGCGCGAGACTGTTTCTTCCCCAAGCATACCAGGGCACGCAGCCCCTGGGCCGCCATTCCCCCGGCGCTTCCGGCGCGACCATCCGCCGCGCCGCGCCGCAGCATGCTCCATGACCGTCCCGTAACGACCGGTCGCTTGCTTAACCCGACCTTAACCGGGCGGCCGCTATAGAATTGCTGCATCACGGTAACGATCATCGGCGCAAGGATCGCAATGCCCAGCACCACCAACGCGGACGATCTGGCTGATACCGGCGGCGGCACCGGCCGCCTCGCCGCCCTGGCCGACCGCACCAGCCTGATGGCCATCGACGCCGCGCTGCGCCTCCTGCCGCGCGACGGCATCCCTGGCGGCATCCCCACCTTGTCCGACGCGACCTCGGCCGCCGGCATGGCCGACCTCGCCCGGCGCATGCTCCAGGCCACCGGCGATTTCCGCGCCGTCATGCAGGAAGCGGCGGAGTAAACACCTCCGCCGCCGGCCTTTCCCTACCCTGCCACGCTTATCCGGCCAGATTCCGCAGCACGAAGTTCAGCACGCCGCCGTTCCGGTAATACTCGACCTCGTCCAGCGTATCGATGCGCAGCAGCAGCGTGTGATGCTCGACCGTGCCGTCGACGCGGGTCAGGGTCAGGGCGACGTCCTTGCGCGGGCGCAGGTCCTGCTCGATCCCGGCGATGTCGAAGGTCTCCGATCCGTCCAGCTTCAGGTCGGCACGGGTCAGCCCGTCCTTGAACTGCAAGGGCAGGATGCCCATCCCGACGAGGTTGGAGCGGTGGATGCGCTCGAAGCTCTCGGCGATCACGGCCTTGACGCCCAGCAGCCGGGTGCCCTTGGCCGCCCAGTCGCGGCTCGACCCGGTGCCGTATTCCTTGCCGGCGACCACCACCAGCGGCACGCCCTCGTCGGCGTAGCGCATGGCCGCCGTGTAGATCGGCAGCCGTTCGCCCGACGGGTAATGTTTGGTGTCGCCTCCCTCCACGCCGGGGAGCAGCTCGTTGCGGATGCGGATGTTGGCGAAGGTGCCGCGCATCATGACTTCATGGTTGCCGCGGCGGGCGCCGTAGCTGTTGAAGTCCTGCAGACGCACCTGATGGCTCAGCAGATACTCGCCGGCCGGGCTGGTCCGCTTGATCGAGCCGGCGGGCGAGATGTGGTCGGTGGTGATGGAATCGCCCAACACCGCCAGCGCGCGGGCACCGCGCACGTCCGACACCGGGTCGAGAGTCCTGCTCAGGCCGCTGAAGAAGGGCGGCAGCTTCACATAGGTCGAGGCGTCCTGCCACTGGTAGGTCTGGCCCTCCGCCGTGGCGATGGCCTGCCACTGCTCCGGCCCCTTGAAGACATCCGAATAGCGGCTGCGGAACATGTCGGCGGTCAGCGAGGCGTCGATGGCGTCCTGCACCTCGCGGTTGGTCGGCCAGATGTCCTTCAGATAGACCGGCTGCCCATCGGTGCCGGTGCCGAGCGGCTCCGTCGTCAGGTCGACGGTCAGGTTGCCGGCCAGCGCATAGGCGACGCACAGCGGCGGCGAGGCGAGGTAGTTGGCGCGGGTGTGCGGGTTGACGCGGCCCTCGAAGTTGCGGTTGCCCGACAGCACCGCGCCGACCACGAGGTTGCCCTCCTCCACCGCCGCGGCGATCGGCTCCGGCAGCGGGCCGGAATTGCCGATGCAGGTGGTGCAGCCATAGCCGACGATGTTGAAGCCGAGCCGGTCGAGATAGGGTTGCAGCCCGGCCTTGGCGAGATAGTCGGTGACAACCTGGCTGCCCGGCGCCAGCGAGGTCTTGACCCACGGCTTCTGCGCCAGCCCCTTCTCGACCGCCTTCTTCGCCAGCAGGCCGGCGGCGACCAGAACCGCCGGGTTGGAGGTGTTGGTGCAGGACGTGATGGCGGCGATGACGACCGCGCCCTGTTCCAGGCTGTAGCCGGCATCCTTCACCGGAACCGCCTTCTTGGGATCGTCGGCCTTGTAGGCCTCGGTCATGTCCCTGGCGAAGCCCTGGGCGAGGCCCGACAGCGCGACGCGGTCCTGCGGCCGCTTCGGCCCGGCCAGCGACGGCTCCACCGTGCCCATGTCCAGTTCCAGCACGTCGCTGAAGACCGGGTCGGGGCTGTCCGGCTCGCGCCACATGCCCTGGGCCTTGGCATAGGCCTCGACCAGCGCGACGCGGGCGGGATCGCGGCCGGTGAAGGTCAGGTAGCGGATGGTCTCGGCATCGATGGGGAAGATGCCGCAGGTCGCGCCGTATTCCGGCGCCATGTTGCCGATGGTGGCGCGGTCGGGCAGCGTCATGCTGTCCAGCCCCGGCCCGAAGAACTCGACGAACTTGCCGACCACGCCCTTCCTGCGCAGCATCTGGGTGACGGTCAGCACCAGGTCGGTGGCGGTCATGCCCTCCTTCATCCGGCCGGTCAGCTTGAAGCCGACGACCTCGGGGATCAGCATGGAGATCGGCTGCCCCAGCATCGCGGCCTCGGCCTCGATGCCGCCGACGCCCCAGCCCAGCACCGACAGGCCGTTGACCATGGTGGTGTGGCTGTCTGTGCCGACCAGGGTGTCGGGATAGGCAACCGGCTTGCCCGACGGGTCGGCGTCGGTCCACACGACCTGCGAGAGATATTCGGTGTTGACCTGATGGCAGATGCCGGTGCCCGGCGGCACCACGCGGAAATTGTCGAAGGCCTTCTGCCCCCAGCGCAGGAACTCGTAGCGTTCCAGGTTGCGCTCGAACTCCAGGTCGACGTTGCGCTGGAAGGAATCGGCACCGCCGAAATAATCCACCATCACCGAATGGTCGATGACGAGATCCACCGGCACCAGCGGGTTGATCCTGGCCGGGTCGCCGCCCAGCGCCGCCATCGCCTCGCGCATCGCCGCCAGATCGCAGACCGCCGGCACGCCGGTGAAGTCCTGCATCAGCACGCGCGCCGGGCGATAGGCGATCTCACGGTCGGACCGCTTGTCGACCAGCCATTGGGCCACCGCCTTCACGTCGTCGACGGACACGGTGCGCCCGTCCTCGAACCGCAGCAGGTTTTCCAGCAGCACCTTCATCGAGAAGGGCAGCCGCGACAGATCGCCCAGCCCCGCCTGTTCGGCGGCCGTCAGGCTGAAATAGTCGTAGCTCTTGCCGCCCGCACTCAGCGAGCGGCGGGTCTTGAGCGAATCCTGACCGGTGAAGGTGGTCACGGGGAAGCCTCCTTGGCTTTGGGTCGGGCCTCGACACGGGCTCGGCGCCTGGCTGGCGCTTGGGAGAGCGCTTCGCGGTTACGGTCCGGCGGATGGCGGTCCTGCGGACAGGGCCACCGGCGGAACCTGGATTTCATGCTGCCAAGATGTAGGGCGCGCCCCCGGCAGATCAAACGCAGGGTTCAAAGAAAGCGCAGGCATGGGCATGGAATGGGCAGGGAATGGGTATTGACATGAGGGAGCTGTGGACATGGGGATGGGCGGGCAACCGCTGCCGATCATCCTATGCCGTCTCGGCGGCTTCTTTCTTTACTCATATGAACATCAGAGAAAGCTGTTCCGGCACTCACGCCGGCTTCATCGCCACATAGCGGACGAAGCGCAGGCCGTTGCCCAACACGCGCAACCGGGCCCACCACAGCGCCAGTTCCCGCTTCAGCGCCGCCAGCACCGGCGCGGGCGGGACGGCCGCGGTCAGCGTGTCGGCCAGCTTGCGCACACGGTCGATGATGTGCCGGCGGTGCAGCTGGGTCAGATCCTCGGAAATGCGCAGGTCGAGGTTGCGCTGGGTCAGTTCGTCGGCCATGCGGGTGGCGGTCCAGGGATAGACCTCCATCGGCTCCTCCTCCCGCCAGCCGTTCCAGGCATCCCAGGAACCGGGGGCGCCGTCGATCACGTAATCGAACAGCACCATGCCGCCCTTGGGCTTCACGCAGTCGCCGGCACGGTCGAGGAACAGTTCCTTGTCGCGCAGGCGGTGGACCATGCGGTCGGCCATGACGAGGTCGAAGCTGCCGGCCTGGTTGAAATGCTCCGGGTCGTAATGGGCGACCGGCGCCTTCCTGGACAGGCCGAGCGCCTTGGAGCGGTCCATCGCCAGCTTCGCCAGCAGCGGCGACGGCTCCAGCCCGGTCACCCAGGTGTCGCAGGTCTCCGCCAGCGCGCGGGCGGTGCCGCCCAGCCCGGCCGACAGGTCCAGCACGCTCTTGGCCGGGTTGAGCCCGAAGGACCGGAGCGACTCCACCATCCACGCCGCTTCCTCCGGCCCGATCATGTCGCGGCCCCACAGAAGCTGGGCGCCCTCGCTACGCGACGGCGACCACACCGGTTCGCCACGGCGGTCGAGCTGCATCAGGGACAGCCGGTCGAGCTCCGGATCGATCGTGCCGGCCGCCGCATCCGACGGCGCCGCCACTGAAGGGGCGGCCGGGGGAGAGGAGGCCGGGGACATGGCCGGAGACGCGGGGCCGATCGCATCGAGCGGACGCAACGGGCGCCGATCCACCGAATTACGCAGGGCCGCCCTGTCAGAAACGCGGGGCAGGCGCGACAGGTCATACCCTTCCCACCAGGCTGCCAGACGGATGCGCCAGTCGGGATTTCGCCACCGCTCCAAATCACGCGGACTGATCTGCGGAACCACGGCCTGCCCTTTCCAGGTCAAGGGGCGAAACGCGAATCTAGACTTTCGGAGTATGACATTGCCGTCCCACCCCGCAATTTAGAAGTAAGAGCCGGCGGTTTATCTGTCAAGAAACCATTATTTAACGAATTCGACTTTGTTCTCAGCAATTGTCTGCAAATTTTAGGCAGTTTTGTCTCTACAGTGTTATGGGGCGGCCATTGCGGCAACCGGACGGCCTCCCTATACTCCGGGCACAACCGACTTGAGGGGGAGCCCCGCGTGCCGATCGAAACCGGTGAGTCCGCCGGCAATCCCTGGACCGTGCTGACCAGCACGACCAAGTACGAGAATGCCTGGATGGAGGTGGTCGAACACAAGGTCCTGACCCCGAAGGGCGTGCCCGGAATCTACGGCGTCGTCCATCCCCGCAGCATCGCCACCGGCGTGGTCCCCATCCACGAGGATGGGTCGGTGACGCTGGTCGGCCAGTACCGCTTCCCGCTGCAGCAGTACAGCTGGGAAATTCCGGAAGGCGGCGGGCGCAAGGGCGTGGAGCCGCAGGAATCCGCCGCACGCGAACTGCGCGAGGAAACCGGCCTGACGGCGCGGCGCTGGATGCCGCTGATGACCCTGCACCTGTCCAACTGCCTCACCGACGAGGTCGCCCACATTTTCGTCGCCTGGGACCTCGAACAGGGCGAGTCCGCCCCCGACGAGACCGAGGTGCTGGCGGTCCGCCGCGTGCCGTTCGCGGAAGTCATCGACATGGTGATGGCCGGCGCGATCACCGACGCCATGGCGGTCGCCAGCCTGCTGAAGCTGCGGGTTCTGGCGGCGGAAGAGGCGCTGCCCGACGACCTCGCCCGCCGGCTCCGCATCTGATAGGCTTGCCTTCCGGCCCCGCCCACCGTTCCCGGACCTCCATGACCGCTCCTTCCGGCCGTGCCGCCCGTTCCGGCGCCCTTTCCGGCGCTCCCTTCGGCCATGCAGTCGCCATCGATTTCGAAACCGCGAACGAAACCCGCACCAGCGCCTGCTCCATCGGCGTCGCCTGGATCGAAGACGGCCGCGTGACTGCGACGGAAGAGCATCTGATCCGACCGCGGGAGCTGCGCTTCAATTCCTTCAACAGTGTCATCCACGGCATCCGCGAGGGCGACGTCCTCGACGCCCCGGAATTCCCGGAGGTGTGGGCGGCCTTGCGCGACCGGGTGCAGGGACGGCTGATCCTGGCCCACAACGCCGCCTTCGACATCAGCGTGCTGCGCCATACCCTGACCGACTACGGGCTGGACTGGCCGGACTGCGACTATCTCTGCACCGTCATGCTGGCCCGGCGCGCATGGCCGGCGCTGGTCGCGCACAAGCTGAACCATCTCGCCGATTTCCTGGGCATCGCGCTCGACCACCACCATGCCGGCAGCGATGCCGAGGCCTGCGGCCGCATCGCGCTGGCCGCCACGCGCGAGCTGGGGCTGGGCGGATTGGCGGAGATCCCCGGCACCGGCATCAGCTTCGGCCGCATCGCCCCCGGCGGCTACACCCCCTGCAAGGGCAGCAAGGCGCCGCGCCGGCCGCGGGTGGCGGGAGCGGTCTGACCGGCGGGACTGCGGTGCCGGTTCGGCTGGCGGTCCGGCCGCCAAGTTCGGCTGTGAAGTTCGGCCGCCCAAGTTCGGCCGCCCAAGGTCAGGCCGCGCTTCCCCCTCCCGCCGGCCTGCGCTAGGCTCCCGCTCCACCGAACGGAGGAGGGGACCGCATGCTGTTCATGTTCCATTGCGTCGACAAGGCGGGTGCCGCCGACATCCGCGCCGCCAACCGCACCGAGCATCTGGCCTATCTGGAGGCCAACGCCGGCCGCATCTTCGCCGCCGGCCCGCTGCTGTCCGACGACCAGAGCGGGATGGTCGGCAGCCTGCTGATCGTCGACTGCGCCGATGCCGCCGCAGCCCAGGAGTTCGCCGGCAACGATCCCTATGCCAAGGCCGGCCTGTTCGACAGCGTGACGATCCGGCCCTGGCGCCGCGTCTATCCCAAGGCCTGAGCGGGAGAGCGCAGGCGATGGCCTACTGGCTGCTGAAGTCCGAGCCGTTCAAATATTCCTGGGACCGCATGGTCGCCGACGGCCGGACCCATTGGGACGGGGTGCGCAACCACCAGGCGTCCAACAATCTGAAGGCGATGGCGGTGGGCGACCGCGCCTTCTTCTACCACTCCAACGAGGGGCTGGAGATCGTCGGCATCGTCGAGATCGTCCGCACCTACTATCCCGATCCCAGCGACGAGTCCGGCCGCTTCGGCATGGTCGACGTGGCGCCGGTGACGGCGGTGAAGACGCCGGTCACGCTGAAGCAGATCAAGGCCGATCCGCTGCTGCAGACCATGGCCCTGGTCCGCCAGTCGCGCCTGTCCGTCTGTCCGGTCGCCGAGGCGGAATGGGCGCGGGTGTGCGATCTGGCGGGAGTGGCCGTCCCGGCGTGAGGATTTCCCTCATGCCGCCCCGGCGCTGGTCATCATGCGGCGCAGGTCGTTGGGGAAGACCGGCTTGTGCAGGAGGCGGAAGCCGCGGCGTTCCGCCTCTTCCTGGCGTTCGGGGTTGGTGTCGCCGGTCAGGATGATGCCGGGAACGGTCTCGCCCATCAGGGTCCGGACGGCGGCCACCGCGTCGGGGCCGGTGCGCCCCTGCTGGAGCTGGTAGTCGGCAAGCACGATCCGCGGACAGCGTCCGTCGGCGCGCAGCCGCTCCAATGCCTGGTCGCCCGATTTGGCGGTCAGCACGTCGTAGCCCCAGCCTTCCAGGATCGCCTTCAGGCCGAGCAGGATGATCGCCTCGTCGTCGATCACCAGCACCATGCCCTTGTCGGTTTCAACGCCGGAGCCGGACGCCCCGTTGCTTCCCGACACGGTGGCGCCCGCCTTGCCGCCCATCGCCTTGCCGCCCATCGCCTTGCCGAAAGCGCTGGCGAAGGTGTCGATGGCTCGGCCGCGGTCATTGGCGGCGGCACCGTTGGCGGCGGAGCGGCGGGCCAGCGTCGCCGCGGCGGCGGCCGTGCCGCTGCCGGAACCGGCGCGGGGGATACCCAGGATCACCCGCGGCATCTCCACCGCGAAGACCGAGCCCTTGCCTTCCCAAGACCGCACCGTCACCGGATGCCCGAGCAGCCGCGACAGGCGCTGGACGATCGCCAGCCCGAGGCCGAGGCCGCGCTCGCTGCGTTCGCCCAGCTGGGTGAACTCCTCGAAGATGTCCTCCAGCCGGTCGGCGGGGATGCCGGCGCCGGTGTCCCACACCTCCACCCGCATGCCGGACGGCGTGCGGCGGCAGCCCAGCAGCACCTTGCCGCGGGCGGTGTAGCGCAGCGCGTTTTCCATCAGGTTGCGCAGGATGCGTTCCAGATGGGCCGGGTCGGTGCGCACCCAGGCACGGGTCGGCACCGCGCGCAGCTCCAGCCCCTTCTGCGCGGCGCGCGGGCCGTATTCGGCGACCAGCCGGCCGAGCATCTGGTTCAGCCTGACCTCGACGGGAGCCGCTGCGATCTTGCCGGATTCCAGCCGCGACATGTCGAGCAGGCTGTCCAGCAGTCCCTTCAGCGTGTCCAGCCCCTGGCGGATGTTGTCCAGCATCGGCAGGGCGGCATGGCCCTGCATGCGGTCGCCCAGCGCCGCGGTGAAGAGGTAGAGCGACTGGACCGGCTGGCGCAGGTCGTGGCTGGCGGCGGCCAGGAACTTCGACTTGCCCTCGTTGGCGCGGTCGGCCTCCTCCCGCGCGCGGTGCAGCTCGGCCTCGGACCGCTTGCGGTCGGTGACCTCGACGGCGGCGCAGGTCACGCCCTCCACCCGGCCCGCGGGGTCGCGCAGCGGGTCGACCGTCAGGTCGAAGAAGCGGTCCTCGCCCTTGCAGCGGATCCGCACCTCCTCCCGCGCGCCGACACCGCTGTCGAGCACCCGGCGCTTCAGCGCCATCAGGCTTTCGGCGTCCTCGCGCCGGTCGGACAGGTCGGCGTCGGTCCGGCCGATCAACGCCGCCGGCGCCACGCCCAGCCATTCGGAATGGGCCCAGCTGTAGCGCAGGTCGCGGTCCTGGTTGAACACCACGACACCGGAGTTGCCCAGCCCGGTGCGCACACGCTCCTCGGCGATGCGCAGCGCCTCTTCGGTGCGCTTGCGTTCGGTGATGTCGATGCCGGTCGCGATCAGGTGGGTGACATGGCCGTCGGCATCGACCATCGGCGTCAGGTTGACGTCCACCGTCATCTCGCGCCCGTCCGCCATGCGCAGGCCGGAGTCGAACCGCGAGGACCGTCCGCCCGCCCCGAGTGCCAGCGCGTTGCGCAGCCGTTCGCGCCCGGCCTCGTCGAAGGACAGCCAGCAGATCTCGTCGAAGGGACGGCCGACGATACGGGCGGCCGGCAGGCCGGCGGCGTCGGCAGCGGCGCGGTTGACCTGGGCCACCGCCCCGTCCGGCGTCAGCACGCCGACATAGGCCGGCAACGCGTCCAGCACGGCGCGGATGTGGCATTCGGAGCGGCGCAGCGCCGCCTCGCGCGCCTCCAGCCGGTCGGCCATCGCATCGAAGGCGTGGCCGAGCTGGCCGATCTCCGAGGAGCGGTCGGACAGCTTGACCCGGCTGGCGATCTTGCCGTCGCTCCAGTCGCGGGCGGCGCGGACCAGCGCGTCGACCGGGCGGCGGATGAACAGGGTGCCGCCGATCCAGGCCGCGGCGGCGGCGACCAGGAATCCCGACAGCGTCATCAGCAGCCCGTCGCGGGTGGCGCGGTCGACCGCGCCCATGGCGGCGACGCGGTCGACGCCGACGCTGATGAACAGGTCGCGGATGCCGGCCGCCGGCGGCGAATAGGCCAGGATGCGCGACACGCCGTCCAGGCCGGGCATCGTCGTCGCCCCTGCCTCCATCGTCGACAGCAGGGAGAGATAATTGTCCGGCAGCCGTTCGCCGGCCCGGCCCGGCCCGCCCGGCAGCTTGACCAGGATGGTGCCGGAGCGGTCGGCGACGGTCAGGGTCGCATTCTCCGGCATCGGGCGGGATGCGAAGGTGGCGGTGAGCCAGGACACGTCCAGCGACAGCGCGACGACGCCGGTCCGCTTGCCCTCCATGTTGGTGTAGGGGATGGCGACCGGCAGTTCGCCGCCACCGCCGGAATGGGTGATCGTCCATTCGCCGACGGCGAAGCGGTTCTGCGCCATCGCCCGGCGGAAATGAGGCTGGGCCGACAGCGAGGCGCCGACGCGCGACGGGTCGGCGCTGCACAGGATCCGCCCTTCGGTATCGGTGACCGACATGCTGCGGTAGTCGCTGGAGCGGGCGGACAGCCGTTCGAGATAGGTCTGGCAATGCTCGACCTCGCCGCGGCGCAGGAAATGCGCCTCGGTCACCGCGGTGACCATCAGCCGGGCGCTGTCGATGATGCGGACATGCTCGCTTTCCACCTGGTGCAGCAGCCGCTCCGCCTGGCTGGTGACGTCCGCCTCACGCTCCGACCGCTGCTCCAGCACGCTGTAGACCTGGATGCCGATCGCCGGCAGCACCGCGAGCAGGACCAGGATGAAGAGGCGTGCCAGTAGGGTCATGACGCAGACAAGGCTCCCACCGCAAAGCCGACCGGATGGATCACCAGATGCGCCCACCGTGCCGCTGCGGCCATCGTTAGCGCACTTATGGTTAAGAGGCAGTTAATTCAGGAAACAATCGGATGAGGAAGCCATGCCGAAACGATCAAAAGGCAAACAACGGCCCCAACAATGAAGCGGATCTCTTCGGTATTTTCATCAAATTTTGAAGCATACTCCCAACGAAGCCGTGCCAATCGAAAGGAGTATGTCATTGCGGGGCCTCGATCCCCCCGCGACTGCCGGAGAGGGCCCGCCCTTGATTTCCAGAGCGCGGGAACAGCGTTCCTCATGGCCTGTTGGAAGCTTGCCCCGTCGAAAGCTTGCCATGACCCAACCCTTCCTGCTCCCTCCGCTCCTCACCACGCCCCGGAACACGCCGCGCCGCGTGGGGGTGGAGCTCGAATTCGCCGACCTGGACGCGCCATCGGCCGCGGCCTGCGTGCGCGAACTGTTCGGAGGGACGGTCACAGTCGAGAACCCGCACCGCTGCCTCGTGGCGGGCACCCGGCTCGGCGACTTCACGGTGGAGCTGGACATGCGCTCCGCCCATCCCGGAAAGGGGGGATCGAAGGTCCTCGATCCGCTGCGTCCGCTCTGGGGGAACATCGGCAGCCTCGTGATGCCGTTCGAGATCGCCACCCCGCCGGTGACGATCGACCGGCTGCCGGACCTGGAGGCCCTCGCCTCCTGCCTGCGCGGCCGCGGCGCGGCGGGGACGGAGGCCAGCCCGCTGTTCGCCTTCGGCCTGCACCTCAACCCCGAGGTGGCGCGGGCCGACGGCGACTACGTGCTCGACCACCTGAAGGCCTTCCTGCTGCTGGCGCCCTGGCTGCGGCGGGAGATCCGCGTCGACCCGACCCGGCGCCTGTCCGGCTTCATCGCGTCCTTTCCGCTGCCCTACGCCGCCAAGGTCACCGATCCCGGCTACCGCCCCGGCCTGGGAACGCTGATCGACGATTACCTGGCCGACAACCCCACCCGGAACCGCGAGCTGGACCTGTTCCCGCTGTTCGCCCATCTCGACCGCGACCGGCTGGCCGCGGCGCTGGCGGATCCGCATGTGCGGCCACGCCCGACCTTCCATTACCGGCTGCCCAACGCCCGGCTGAGCGATCCCGGCTGGTCGCTCGCCGCCGACTGGAACCGCTGGGTGGCGGTGGAGCGGCTGGCGGCCGACCGGCCGCTGCTGGACCGGCTCGGCGCCGCCTATCGCGGGGCGGCGGACGGGCAGGCACTGGCGGCGTGGCCGGAGCGGATCGACGCCTTCCTGGCGGAGAGGCCGGATATCGGGGGCGGCATCCACGGCGATGCGCCGGCATCCGGCGCCGCGGACGGCCCGGCACGGCAGGCGGTCTGAGGGGGCGTCCCATGGCCGCGACAATCGGCAGAGCCGCATCCCGGTCCCGGCCGCTGGTCGGCATCACCGCCTCGGTCCATGGCAGCCGCATCGCCGCCATGGCCAACCGGCTGGCCCTGTGGCGGGCCGGCGCGGCGTCGGTCCGCATCACGGTCGACGCGCCTTTCCCCATCGAGCGGCTGGACGCGCTGGTGGTGGGCGGCGGCGACGACATCGACGCCTCGCTCTACGGCGAGTCCGCCCGGCCGCACATCCGCATCGATCCCGACCGCGACCGGCTGGAGCTGCTGGCGCTCGACCGTGCGGCCCGGCTTGGGCTGCCGGTGCTGGGCATCTGCCGCGGCTCGCAGATGATCAACGTCCACCGCGGCGGCTCTCTCCACGTCGACATCCACGAGGTGTACGAAGAGGCGCCGCACATGCGGACCGTCCTGCCGCGCAAGCGCATCCGGATCGAGCCGGACAGCCGGCTCTACCGCATCCTCGGCATTGCCGAATGCCGGGTGAACGCCCTGCACCACCAGTCGGTGGACCGCGTCGGCGATGGGCTGCGGGTCGTCGCCCGCGAGCGTGCCGGCATTGTCCAGGGCATCGAGGCTCCGGCCGCCCCCTTCCTGATCGGCGTGCAGTGGCACCCGGAATATCTGATCGCCGACAGCCGGCAGCAGGCCCTGTTCCGCCGGCTGGTCGCCACGGCGATGGGCGAGGCGCCGCTGGACGAGATCGCCGGGGTCGCGCCCGCGCAATAGGAAGGCGGGTGGCACTGGCCGCCGGATACGGCCGCCGGATGCCCGAAGCGAAGCGGGCGCCGCCGGAGGGATGGTTCCGGCGGCGCCCGCATGGTCGGTCCCCCGGGGGACCGACCCCCGGAGGATGGCAGTCAAACCGCCATCAATTGCCACCGGCCGGGCCGCAGTTCGGGGTGCCCGGCGGGCAATGGGTGCCGGTCGCGCTCTGGTTGTCACGCGGGATGTTGCTGCCGGTGTTGTTGCCCATGCCCGACGGCGCGGTGGTCAGGCCCGGTGTCGAGGAGCCCGACATGCTGCCGCCAGCGGTGCCGCCAGCGGTGCCGCTTGAGCCGGAGGTGCCCGGAGCGTTCAGCGGACCGCCGGACGTCGAACCGGCCGACGGCGAGGTGGTGGCGCCCGGCGCGGTGCGGACGATGCCGTCCGGCCCGGTGTAGCTGGTGCCGTCGGCAGCACCCTGCGGAGCCGTCTGGGCCATGGCCGAGCCGGCCATCAGGAACACCGCCGAAACCGCGCCGATCATCAGGTTACGCATCCTCGAACTCCTTCATGGTGGTGACGCCTCGCAAACGGACGCCGTTGGGACCGGGGCGGATGCCGGACCGGGGATGGCCGATCTGGCAACCGCCTCTTTCACCGGGTTCAACAGCGCGAACCGGCCATGGTTTCGGGCCGCGCGGTCGCTTTTTTCAGGATTCGGCGGCAAAGCCGTTCCATCGCCGGATCCTTCGGCGTGACCCAGACGCCCCGGCCGCGCCACGGGAACAACCGGTTCCGGCAGGGGTTCAAGCCGCGAGACGGACGGACTTCCCCGACCTTCCCGCCCGCCAGACATCACGCCCGGCCCCCACATGAAGCCAGATCCTTCCGCCCTCCCCTTCCGCTTCCCGCCCCGCTTGTCCGCAGCCTCTCCGGAACGGGCCTCTCCGGAACGGACGGCGCCATCCCGGGGCGGGCCGGTGCTGCGGCCCGGCGACACCTGCTGGCGGAGCGAGCGGGCCGGACGGGTCGCGGTCCTAGTCGACGGGGCCGACTATTTCGTCGCGGCCCGCGCCGCGATGGAACAGGCGCGGCAGTCGATCCTGCTGGTCGGCTGGGACATCGACCCGCGCATGCGGCTCGACCCCGAGGGACCGGAGACGCTCGGCCCCTTCCTGACCCGGCTGATGCGCTCGCGGCCCGGCCTGCATGTGCGGGCGCTGAAGTGGGAGATGCCCTTTCCCATCGCGCTCGACCACCCGCATGAACCGCTGGAGCGTTTGGACCGCAGCACCGGGCACCGGCTGAACGCCCGGCTGGACGACGAGCTGCCGGTCGGCGCCGCCCAGCACCAGAAGCTGCTGGTGATCGACGACGCGCTGGCCTTCTGCGGCGGCATCGACTTCTCCTTCGACCGCTGGGACACTTCGGAACACCGCGACGACGATCCGCGCCGGGTCTGCCCCGACGGACAGCCCTACGGCCCCCGCCACGACGTCATGATGATGGTCGACGGCGATGCCGCCGCCGCGCTCGCCGAACTGGCGCGGGAGCGCTGGCACCGCGCCACCGGCGAGGCTCTGGCCCCCTGCCCGCCTTCCGGCCGCGACCCGTGGCCCGACTGCCGGTTGCCGGACTGCGCCCATCCGGTGCTGACCGATGCACGGGTCGGGGTGTCGCGCACCGTGCCGCCGGCCGAAGGCCGCCCCGCGATCCGCGAGAGCGAGGCGCTGACCTTCGCCGCCATCGCGGCGGCGGAGCGCACCATCTATCTGGAAAACCAGTATTTCGCCTCCGCCCGCATCGCCGACGCCCTGGCACGCCGGCTGGCCGAGCCGGACGGGCCGGAGGTGGTGCTGGTGGTGTCGAAGGAAAGCCCGAACTGGTTCGACCGCATGGCGATGGACACGCCGCGCTCGGTGGCGCTGCGCTGCCTGCGCGAGGCCGACAGCTTCGGCCGTCTGCGCGCCATGACCCCGGTCACCGACTCCGGCGCGCCGATCATCGTCCATTCCAAGGTGATCGCGGTCGACGGCCGGCTGCTGCGCATCGGCTCGTCCAACCTGAACAACCGCTCGATGGGCTACGACAGCGAATGCGACCTGACCATCGAGGCGCCGGAGGAGGACGGGCCGGCCCGCCGGGACGTGGCGGATGCCGCAAGGGATGCCATCGTCGGCGTGCGCAACCGCCTGCTGGCCGAGCATATGGGCATCGACCAGGCTCTGCTGGATGCGGCGGTGCGGGAAACCGGCAGCCTGATCGCCGCGATCGACCGCCTGCGCAAGACCGCCGGCCGCCGGCTGGTCGATCTGCCGTCCGACGACCCAAGCCTGACCGAACAGGCCTTCGCCGCCCTGCGCATCGCCGATCCCGGCGATCCTGGCGAGGCCTGGGCTCCCTGGAAGCGGCTGCCGGCGGCGCCGCGGTCCGGCCTGCGCGCTGCCGCCGCGGCGCTGCTGGTGGTTGGCGTGGCGGCGGGGATCTGGGGCATGGCCAGGGCGGCACGCAACGGGGCGCGCCGGCGATAGGGCCGGCGCGCCTGTTTTGACGACTCTGTATTCAGCGGGTCCCTATTCAGCGGGTCTGGGCCACCGTGCCGTCGTCGGAAATGACGATCTCCACCCGGCGGTTCTGCTGGCGGCCGGCATCGTTGCCGTTGGACGCGACGGGCTGCGCCTCGCCCATGCCCTGGGTGACGATGCGCGACGGCGGGACGCCGCGGGCGGACAGGGCGTCGCGGACGGCCTGGGCCCTCGCCTCCGACAGGCGCAGGTTGGCCGCGTCGTTGCCGGTGTCGTCGGTGTGGCCCTCGATCCGCACCGTGCGGGCGGGATGGGCCTGCAGGAACCGGGCGAGACGGTCGATGCGCTCATAGGCGCCGGGGGTCAGCTCCGCCCGGCCGGTGGAGAACAGGATGTCGCCCAGCGTCATCACCAGGCCGCGCTCGGTCCGCTGGGCCTGGAGGTCGCGCAGTTGCTGCTCGAGCGCGGTGTTGCGGGCCTGGAGGCGGTAGCTGTCGGCATTGGCGACCACGGTCTGGGCGCCCTTCACCCCGGCCGTCTCCTGCGCGATCTCGACGCGGCGGCTGGCGACGTAGGCCTGATGGTCGATCTCGGCGGCGTCGGCCCCCTGGTCGCGCATCGCCTCGGCCCGGCGCAGCGCCTGTTCGGCATCGCGCAGCTGCAGCGGGGCGTTGCCGGCGACCTGCGGGTTGGCGGCGGCGAGGCTGTAGTCCTGGCGCGCCTGGGTCAGGGCGGCGCTGTCGGTCGGCTGGGTGGCGCAGCCGGCGAGCCCGAGGCCGAGGCCGGCGAGAACCAGCAGGTTGCGGGTGGCGAGCGGCGTCATTGGCGCACCTCCGGATAGCTGTAGCCCCAGGCGTTGCCGGTGCTGGTGCCGGCACCGAGGGAGCCGGCCGGAGCCGGCGGGACGGCTGCCGGAGCGCCATAGCTGGAACCGCTGTAGCTGGAGCCGCTGTAGCTGGAACCGCTCAGGGCCGGGTCCGACGCCGGCAGCGTGCCCAGCGTGGACCCGCTGGCAGACGACCCGCTGGGGACGGGCGCGCTGCCGGGCGCCATGGCCGATTGCGGGACGGCCGGGGTGGCCGACCGGCGCACCGCCGTCGCGGCCTGCTGGGTCACCGCGCGCTGCGACGTCACCGTCGCCAGCTCGGCATCGACGCGGGCTTCGTCGGCCAGCCGGCGGGCACGGGTGCGCTCGTCGGCGCGCATGGCCTTGTCGGCGGCGGCCAGCTTGTCGCGGGCGCTCTGCAGCGCCACCGGGGCGTATCGCAGGGCGTTGGCGCGCTCGGCCTCCTGCACCGCCTGGGAGGCGGCGCCGAGCTGGGCGGTGGGGGGCGGCACGCTGCCGGCGCAGGCGGTCATGCCGAGCGCGGCGGACAGCACGGCGGCGGCTCGCCATCGGGTCGTCGTTGCGGGAATGCGGGTCATCGCGTTGGATCCTTATCGGAAACGGCGGCACGCCGGATGAGTCCAGGCCGTAAGGCCATGCCCGTTCGGGTGGTTCGTGGCTCCAACGCTCGGGGGCGGGCCAAGGTTCCAGGCCGGCTCACTCCCCGCCGCGCAAAGCTGCGTCCTTCGCCAGGCGGCTGGCGCGGCGGTGGCGGACCAGCCGCAGCACATAGGCGGCCAACAGCAGGATGAACAGCGCCAGCGCCCCCGGCACCATCCAGTCGGCGATCCAGGGAAAGCCCACCCGCACCAGATATCCCGTGGTGGCGAGCACCAGCGACCACAGCGCCGCCCCCGCCGTGGCATAGACCAGGAACACCGCCACCGGCAGCCCGCAGGCCCCGGCCGGAACCGAGATCAGGGTGCGCAGCCCCGGCAGCGGCTGGCACAGCAGGACGGCGACGCCGCCGCAGCGCGCGAACCATTCGGTGGCGCGGTGGACCTGCTCCGGCTTCACGGTCAGCCAATGGCCATGGCAGCGCAGGAAGGCCTCGAAGCGCTCGCGCCCCATCCAGTGGGCCGGCAGGTACCACACCAGTTCCCCCACCGCGGAGCCGAGCCCGGCGGCCAGCGCCACCAGCAGCAGGTTGAACTCGCCCGTCGCGGCTCCCATGCCGGCCAGCGGGATCACCGTCTCCGCCGGCACCGGCGGCAGCACGCGGGCCAGCACCAGCATCAGGAAGATGCCGGGATAGCCGAACTGCTGGACGATCTGGACGATCCATTCGGTCATGGGGGCATGGCCATCGGGTTGACGGAGCGGAAGGGCGAGATACCGTGAACCGCGCCACCCGCACGGGCGTTCCGTCCCCTTGCTTGACTGTCGTCGCCCTTACTTGACTGTCGTCGCCCTTGCTTGACTGTCGTCAAGGCGGCGATCCTTCGCCTACGGTTGAATGGGGCCATCATGACCGCATCCCTCGCCCTCGCCGCCGCCCTGCTGTTCCTCAGCCACGCCCTGCCGTCCTGGCCGGGCTTGCGGCCCGCCCTGATCGCGCGGCTGGGCCGGGGCGGCTTCGCCGCCCTCCATTCCGCCGGTTCGCTGGCGACGCTGGCCCTGTTCGTGCTGGCCTACCGCGCGGCGGACGGCGGCGAGGTCCTGTTCACCCCCGCCGGCTGGGCGGCGCCGCTGGTGGTGCTGGCGATGCCGCTGGTCTTCCTGCTGCTGGTCGCCCGCATCACCACCCGCTTCGGCAGCCAGGATGCACCCAACCCGCCGCGGGGGATCTACCGCCTCACCCGCGCGCCGGGCAGCCTGGCGCTGCTGCTGTGGGCGCTGGTCCATCTGAACGCCACCGGCGACGGCCGGCGGGTGCTGCTGTTCGGCACCATGGCCGCCATCGCCCTGTTCGCGCTGGTCAAGAACGAGGTCGTGCTGCGCCGCAGCCCGGCGGGCCGGGCCTTCCGGGACGGGACGTCGCTGCTGCCGCTCGCCGGGCCGCAGTGGCTGCGGGGCGCGGCGGCGGGACTGGCGGAGATGGGGCCGGCGCGGCTGGCCGGCGGGCTGGCGGCCTATGGCGCCATGCTCGCGGCGCATCCCTGGCTGTTCGGCGTGGATCCCCTCTATTGGGTAGGTTGAGCGTGACGGTCGAACGGCGCATGTGTTGAAGCGGGACGGGAATACCGCGCCCGTCCCGACCACGCGCCCTGCAGAACCGCCCCCCGCAAAACCGCGTCAGGAATCCCCGCATGAAAATCCGCGAGATCATGACCCGCGACGTGCAGACGGTACGGCCCGACGACAGCATCCGCCGCGCCGCGCAATTGATGGACCAGTTGAACGTCGGCATCCTGCCGGTCTGCGACGGACGGGATCTGGTCGGGGTGGTGACCGACCGCGACATCACCGTCCGCGCCATCTCGGCCGGAAAGCAGCCAGACCGCTGCAAGGTGGCCGAGGTGATGACCGCCAACCCGCGCTATTGCTACGAGGACGACCCGGTCGGCAGCGTGACCCAGCTGATGGCCGGCCAGCAGATCCGGCGGGTGCCGGTGGTGGACCGCAACGACCGGCTGACCGGCATCGTCTCGCTCGGCGACCTCGCCACCGAGGCGAAGAACGACCGCGCGGTCCACGACACGCTGGAGCGGATCTCCTCCCCCTCCCAGCCGGACCGGATCCTGCCGGGCCGGTGACCTCAAGCAAGGGAACCAACCATCATGGAACACACACCGGGTCCGGATGACCCGCGGGTCCGTGAACGGGCCTACCGGCTGTGGGAGCAGGAGGGGCGGCCCGACGACCGCCATCTCGACCATTGGGCGCAGGCCGTCCGCGACATCGAGGAGGAGGACCGGCGCAACGGCGGCGGCCCGCGCGTCACAAGTCCCGACGCCGGGCTCGCCGTCCCCGACGATGCCGCCGCCCGCAACCAGCGGGAGGCGGCGCAGCATCTGGGCCAGTCGGCACTGCCGTCTGACAGTTGAACGAGACCGGAAGCGGTCACCGGGACGCGGTCACTCGACGGTGACGCTGACCGCTTCCGTGCCCTTTTCGGTCTGGCGGACGGTCATGCGCACGCGCTGGCCGTCGTCCAGGCCGCGCAGGCCGGCGCTTTCCAGCGCCCGGGCCGGGACGAACACGTCACGTCCGCCGCCGTCGGGCTGGACGAAGCCGAAGCCCTTGCCGCCGTTGAACCATTTCACCGTGCCGGCCAGCTGGCTGGTCGGGCCGCCGGCATCCTGACGCCGCGGGCCCCGGTCCTGGCCCCGGTCCTGGCCCCGATCCTGGCCACGGTCCTGGAATCCACGATTGCCCGGACCGCGGTCGCCGCCACGATCGTTGCCGCGATCACCGAAGCCGCGGTCGCGGGGACCGCCGGCATCCCGTCGCGGGCCGTAGTTGCGGTCGCCGCCACGATCGTTGCCGCGATCGCCAAAACCGCGGTCCCCGCCACGGTCGCCGAAACCGCCACGGCCGGCCGGACGCGCCGGCACGGCGGTGGACAGGTCGACGGAATGCAGGACGCTGACCTGCTGGCCCTTGCGGTCCTCCACGAGGTCGACGACGACGGTGGCGCCGTCCGGCAGCGTGGCGTGCCCGGCCGGCACGACGATGGAGGCCGGGATCAGGGCGTCCTTGCCGTTCCCCCCGACCGTGACGAAGCCGTAGCCCCGTTCCGGGCTGAACCATTTGACGGTCGCCGTCACCTGGGTGGCGATGACGTTGGGCTGGCGGTAGACGTGGCTGCGGGGCGGCTGATTGTGCATGGGAAACGCGAACTCCGACGAACAGAAGCGGCGCCCGTGCCGGTCCGATCGCGGACCGGCGGACGCCAACCCCTGACACATCGCCCGTCCTGGCGCTCTTGGCAAGTCGGGACCGCTCCGAATGCCCGGGAGGGCCGTGAAATCTTGGATGACCTCCGTCAGCCCATCAGGCGGTCCATCAAGCGGTCGGGCACCGGCGGCGGCTCGCGCGGCGGAACCGGGATGGGGGCCGGCGGCTCGCCCAGCGGCGGACGCGACGGGTCGCCAGGCACCGGCAGCGGCTCGCCGGGCATCGGCGGGATGGAGGGGTCGCGCGGTGGCGACGGCGGATAGGGACCGAGGCGGTGGACGGCACGATCATGCATGCGCAGCATCCTTCCAAGGTGGAACCGATGAGGGGATTTGCCGGGTGGGATCGCCGGCCGGGCCGGACCGTCAGTCGCTGCGGCCGCCGGGACCGGCCCCGGACAGGCGCCGGGCATCGTTCAGGCTGTCCATGCAGCGGGCCTCGTCGCCGTCGCGAGCGGCGGCGCGGGCGGCGGTGACCAGCGAGTCCAGCTGGGCGTTGCGTGCCGCCTGACCCATCGCGCCGTCGGCGGCGCCGGAGCCGCCGGGCGCGCTGTCCGGCGCCGCCCGCGAGGAAGCCTGCGGCCCGACCGACGGAGCGGTCGGCATGTTGCTGCCGATGGCCGGCGGTTCGATCACCGAGCGGTCGCCGACCGCCGGCGGCGCCACCATGCCGCCGGACCGGGCGAGATCCTCGCTGCCGACGCCGCCGGTGCTCCCGGTGCCCCCGGTGCCGGTGCCCTGCTCGTCGCGCGGGGTGGAGCCGGACAGGCCCGGCGGCGCCGTGCCGGGGACGGCGACCGGCGGCGGCTGGGTCGACAGGCCCAGGTCGGCGGCGAACTGGTCCACCATCGCGGCGCAGCCGGCCGGCGTCCCGGTCTGCGCCGCCGCCGGATGGGCGGCGAGAAGCCCGGCGGCCGCGGCGAGCGCGATGGGGGCGAGCCGCTTGAGAGATGTCCGCATCGGTCGCGTCCTTTTCGGTTGTCTTGAGCCACAGGCGGCCGTGCTCCATGGGGGCACTCTTCTTCAAGCCTGCCCCATGGGGGCACTCTTCACCGGAATAAACGGCCCGCATCGGGACGGGTTCCGCCGGATGGCGGAAGGTGGGGGGTGAAGGTCGGCCCGGCCATGCAGCCTGCACATTTCGCAGGCAGTCGGTTGGGGCTGTAGAGTGCGGCTCCCGATCCTCAACCAACGGTCCCCGTTTCCATCATGATCGCCAACATTGCCGCGCTGGGCGCGGCGCTGTGCTGGGCCGCCGGCGGCCTGATCGCCATCGGGCCGGTGCGCGTGCTCGGCTCCATCGCCTTCAACCGCCTGCGCCTGACCATCGTCGCCGCGGCGCTGCTGGTCGCCACCACGCTGCTGGGCGGCTGGGAGACGCTGGATGCCGGCGCCGTGCTGACGCTGGCCCTGTCGGGCGCGGCCGGCATCGTGATGGGCGACATGGCCCTGTTCTGGTCGCTGAGCCGGCTCGGCCCGCGCCGCAACGTGGTGATCTACGCCGCGAACGCGCCGCTGACCGCCCTGCTCGGCTACGGGCTGCTGGGCGAGGCGCTGGGACCGTGGACGGCGCTGGGCATCGCGCTGGTGACGCTGGGGGTGATGCTGGCGGTGGCCCTGCGCTCGGGCTCGACCCACAATTGGGAATCGGTGCAGGGCAGCCTGCTGGCCGGGGTCGGCGTCTGCCTGGTGGCGGCGATGGCCCAGGCGGTGGGGTCGGTGATCGCCAAGCCGGTGATGGCCGCCGGTGCCGATCCGATCGCCTCGGCCACCGTGCGGGTGACGACCGCGGCGCTGATGTTCACCGCCATCGGCATGCTGATGACGATGCGCAACGGAGGGGCGGCGGCCGGCCTGTTCCGCCTGCCGCCCGGCCTGACGCCGAAGCTGGCGCTGCAGGTCGCCGGCAACGGGCTGCTGGGCGTCGGGCTGGGGATGACGCTGCTGCTGGTCGGGCTGGCCCACGGCAATGCAGGCGTGGTCGCCACCCTGTCGGCGCTGAGCCCGGTGCTGATCCTGCCGATGATGTGGCTGTTGACCGGACAGCGCCCGACGCTGGGCGCCTGGGCCGGCGCCGCGGTCGCCGTGGCCGGCGTCGCCCTGATCGTCAACCGCTGACGGTCAGGCGGTGACGGTCAGGCGCTGATCGGCCGGCGCCCTCTCACCGCACCGTCTCGACCGCCACGCCCAGGGTCGGCAGCGCCGCCAGGAGTGCGGCGGCTGCACGGCCGGAGGCCTCGCGCAACTGCGCCTTCAGCGCCGGCGCGTCCGGCCGCTCCTGTTCGCAGGCGTGCTGGACCTTGCGGGCGAGGCCCGACAGTTCCATGAGCCCGACATTGCCGGCCAGCGACACCATGGCATGGGCGTCGGCCGCCGCCGCCTTCGCCGTCTCCGCCGCGTCGACGCGGTCGACGCGCAGAGCCAGCTCCGCAAGCGTGCCGGTGACGAAGCGGGGCAGCGCATCGGCCCCCAGCGTGTCGGCCAGCATGTCCAGCGCGGCGCGGTTCAGCACCGGCACGCCGTCGAAAACCGGGACCGCCGCCGATGCGTCCGCCCGGAGCGGGACGTCCGGATGAGGTCCGGGCTCGGATCCGGAGTGCGCTTCCGCCCCGGCGGCGAGCCAGCGGTCGACCGCCGACAGCAGGGTGTCGCGTTCGATCGGCTTGGTCACATGGTCGTTCATGCCGATATCCAGGCAAAGCTGCAGCTGATCGGTCAGCGCGTTGGCGGTCAGCGCGATGATCGGCACGGCTCCCCGCCGCCCGCCGAGCTGGCGGATCGCCGCGGTCGCCTGCAGCCCATCCATGCGGGGCATCTGCATGTCCATCAGGATCAGGTCGAAATCGCCGCTGCGCACCGCCTCCACCGCCAGCTCGCCGTCCTCCGCCACCTCCACCGTGTGGCCGGCCTTGCAAAGGATGGACGAGGTGACGATCTGGTTCATCGGCACGTCCTCCGCCAGCAGGATGCGGGCGCCGCGCCGCGCGGCGGCTTCCGTCCTGTTGTCGGCGGGGGCGGCCACGGCCGGCGCCACCGGCAGCGGCAGCTCGAACCAGAAGGTGCTGCCGATGCGGAGGCTGCTCTGCACGCCGATCCGCCCGCCCATCAGTTCCGTCAGCTGCTTGGAGATGATCAGCCCCAGCCCGGTGCCGCCATAGCGCCGGGTTGTCGACCGGTCGCCCTGGTTGAAGCGCTGGAACAGGTTGGCCTGATCGGCGGCGGGGATGCCGGGGCCGGTGTCGCTGACGGCGAAGCGGATCAGCGCGACGCTTCCCACCCCCGCGGCATGCTGTCCCGCAGGGCCTTCCGCCGAGGGGGCCTCCTCCGCGGCACGGTCGGCGAACAGCATCCCGACCGATACCAGCACCGATCCGCGCTCGGTGAACTTCAAGGCATTGCTGACCAGGTTCAGCAGGATCTGGCGGATGCGCGCCTCGTCGCCATGGACGAAGCGCGGCACCGTGCCGCCCAGCGACAGTTGCAGCAGCAGCCCCTTCTGCGAGGCGGCGTTGCTCATCAGGTCGCGGCAGTCGCGCAGCAGCCGGTGCAGGTCGAAGGCGCGCTCCTCCAGCTCCAGCTTGCCGGCCTCGATCTTGGAATAGTCCAGGATGTCGCCGATGATGGCCAGCAGCCCGCGGCCGGCCTCGCGCTGGAGCGCCACATACTGGCGCTGCTCCGCCGTCAGCTCGGTCCCCAGCAGCAGGTCGGCGAAGCCGATGACGCCGTTCAGCGGGGTGCGGATCTCGTGGCTCATCGAGGCCAGGAATTCCGACTTCACGCGGTTGGCCGCCTCCGCCTCGGCGCGGGCGTCGGACAGCTCGCCCTCGTAGCGCTTGCGTTCGGTCACGTCGCGGACGACGCCGACGACGAGAAACCCGCCATCCGACCCCACCGTCGGGCGCATGCTGGATTCGACCCACAGGTAGCGGCCGTCGCGGTGACGCAGCCGGTGGGTGAAGGTGACGGGAGGCGATCCCGGCCGCATGCTGGCGAAGGCCTGCGACGCCTTTTCCAGATCGTCGGGATGCAGCAGGTCGGCCGGGGCGGTGCCGACGATCTCCGCCGGGTCGCAGCCCAGGATGTCGCGTGCCGACGGCGACAGGTAGCGAACCGTTCCGTCGGCCCTCATCTCCAGGATCATGTCGGTCGCATTGTCGGCCAACAGACGGTAGCGCGCCTCGCTCTCGCCCAGCCGCTGCTCGGCATCGTGCTGACGCTGCTCGCGCAGCAGCAGGCTGCCGAGGACCAGGGTGCCGACCGGCACGATCACCAGCAGCGGCGGCGCCGTCGCGCGCGCCACCCGCCACATCAGCTCAGGGTCCGGCAGCAGCAGCAGGGTGGGCAGCGAAACCAGCGTCAGGAGCACGCCGAACCCCAACAGCGGCACCGCCCCCAGCCGCAGGCCGCGGCGGCGTGCCCAGACGGCGAAGCCGACCCCGGTCGAAAAGGACAGCAGGGCGTTGGCGACCCCCGCCTCCATCCCGACCCCGCCCAGCCAGATGCGGTAGCCGGCGACCGTTCCCGCGGCCATCGCGGCGGAAACCGGACCGCCGAACAGCGCGGCCAGACCGATCAGCGCCGTGCGCGCGTCGATGAAGATGCCCGGCCCGACATGGATCGGGTGAACCATCGAGAACAGCGCGGTCAGCGCCATCACCGTCCCGAAAACCATCTGGCGGGCGAGCGGGCTCCAGCCGTCGGACCGGCGGATCAGGAAGGTGTAGGCAAGGACGACGAAGGCGCTTGCCGCGGTGTTTTCGGCAAGGTCGTACGCCATGGAAGAAAAATTGCCCGCCATCGCCCGGCCGCCTGTCCCCGCTCCGATCCGGCTACCTCTATACCACGGAAGGATGCCACGAAACCGCTAACACCAATGGGGCAATGTGACTTTTGACAGCCGGACTCCGCCCGTTCACGCCTCGGCGTCGGGTTGCCGGTCGGGAGCCGCGGCGGCGAAGGCCGGCAGGGCGCGGCAGGCCCCGTCGATGCGCAGCAGGGTGGGATAGGCGTCCAGCGGGCAGCCGAACCGGCGGGCGTTCGCCATCTGCGGCACCAGCACGACGTCGGCCAGACCGGGCGCGTCGCCGTGGCAGAACCGCCCGCTGCGCGGATCGCCGGCAAGCTGCGCCTCCAGCGCTGTCAGCCCGACGGCGACCCAGTGGCGGTACCAGCCGTCGACCTCCTCCTGGGGATGGCCCATCGCCTTCAGATGGCCAAGCACCCGCAGGTTGTTGAGCGGGTGGAGGTCGCAGGCCACCGCCAGCGCCAGCGCCCGCACCCGGGCGCGGCCGGCCGGATCGGCCGGCAGCAGCGGCGGGGCGGGATGGGTCTCGTCCAGATACTCGATGATGGCGAGCGACTGGGTCAGCACATGGTGGCCGTCCGGCCCGTCGACCTCCAGCGCCGGGACCAGATGCTCCGGGTTGAGGTCGGCGAAGGGCGGCTTCGCCTGCTCCCCCCGGCGCAGATGGACGAAGGCCTGGTCCGGCGCCAATCCCTTGAGGTTCAGGGCGATGCGCACCCGGTAGGCGGCGGAGGAGCGGAAGTAGGTGTGGAGTTTCACGGGGTCGGTGTCCGTTGAAGTGTCGCGTCGGTTGCCCCCTCCCCATCCCTCCCCCGCTCCGCGGGAGAGGGGGTAAGTCACAGAGTGGCGGCAGTCCCTCCCCCGCTCAGCTCTCGCACAAAGCTTCGCTTTGTGCTGATGCGGCAGGCGGACCATAGGTCCGCTGAGAGCGGGGGAGGGTCAGGGAGGGGGCATTCGTCAGCCGACAGCCTGGCAATCCTCACAGCCCGAGATAAGCCTGCCGCACCCGCTCATTGCTCAGCAGGGCGGCACCGCTGTCGCTCAGCACAATCTCGCCGGTTTCGATCACATAGCCGCGGTCGGCGATGGCGAGCGCCGCATGAGCGTTCTGCTCGACCAGCAGGATGGTGGTGCCCTCGCGCTTCAGCCGCTGCACGGCGTCGAAGATCTCCGCGACCAGCAGCGGCGCCAGCCCCATGCTGGGCTCGTCCAGCAGCAGCAGCCGGGGTTTCGCCATCAGCGCGCGGGCCAATGCCACGATCTGCTGCTGGCCGCCCGACAGGGTACCGGCAGGCTGGTCGCGCTTGACCTTCAGCACCGGGAACATCTCGTACAGCCGGCCGATGTCCTCGTCCGGCCTGCCGCTGCCGCGGCGGAAGGCGCCGAGCCTGAGATTGTCCTCGACCGTCTGCGGCCCGAACAGCTGGCGGCCTTCCGGCACCTGCACCACGCCCTCCGCCACCCGGCGCGACGACTTCATCCGGGTGATGTCGCAGCCGTCGAAGGTGATGCGCCCGCTGCTGGCGGGATGGACGCCGGACAGGGTGCGCAGCAGCGTCGTCTTGCCGGCCCCGTTGGCGCCGACCAGCGCCACCAGCTCGCCCTCCCGCACGGTCAGGCTGGCCGATTTCAGCGCGTGGATGCGGCCGTAATGGCTGTTGAGGCCCTCGATCTCCAGAAGCATGGGGGCTCCCTCCTTACGGTGCGGCGCCGAGATAGGCGGCGATGACATCCGGATTGGCTCCCACCTCCTGCGGCGTGCCCTCGGCCAGCATGCGGCCCTGGTTCAGCGCGGTGATCCGGTGCGAGATGCCCATCACCATCTTCATGTCGTGCTCCACCAGGACGATGGTGACGCCGTTGCCCGCCACGGTCTTGATGACCTCGTCGATCTCGCGGCTTTCGGTGGCGTTCAGGCCGGCCGCCGGCTCGTCCAGCAGCAGAAGCTTCGGCTCCGACGCCAGCGCACGGGCGATCTCCAGCCGCTTCAGCGCGCCGTAGGGCATGGAGGCGGCATCGGCGTCGATGTATTTCTCCAGCCCGACATCGGTCATCAGCTGGGCGGCGCGGTCGCGCGCCTCGCGGTCCTTGCGCACCAGCGAGGGGAAGCGGAACAGCGCCGGCAGCAGCCGGGTGTCCAGGTGCAGGTGCCGCCCCACCATGACGTTCTCCAGAGCCGTCATGTTGAAGAAGATCTGCAGGTTCTGGAAGGTGCGCGACATGCCGCGGGCGGCCAGCCGGTAGGGCGCCATGCCCGACACGTCGGCCCCGTCGAACAGCACCCGGCCGCCCGACGGCTTGTAGACGCCGGTCACCAGGTTGAACAGGGTGGTCTTGCCCGCGCCGTTCGGCCCGATGATCGAATGGATGTCGCCGGCCGCGATGGTGAAGCTGAGATCGCCGACGGCGAGCACGCCGCCGAATTCGCGGCTGAGATGCTCCACCTTCAGGATCGGCGGGCCGATGCGGCGGGCCTGGGTCGTCATATCAGGGGAAATCTCTGTGGTCGCCAGCATCTTCATGCCCGCCTCCGCGCCGGGAGCAGCGCCGCCAGGGTGGGAAGCAGGCCCTTGGGCATGAACACCATCGTCGCCATCAGGATGCCGCCCAGGACGATCTGCTGGTAGTCCTGGAACATGGTCAGCGCCTGCGGCAGCAGCGTCAGCACCACCGCGCCGACCACCGCGCCGAAGGTCGAGGCCATGCCGCCGAACACCACCATGGTCACCAGCTCGATCGACTTGAAGAAGTCGGCCTTGGCCGGGGTGATCAGGCCGGCGTAATGGGCGAACAGGCTGCCGGCCACGCTGGCGAACACCGCCGACAGCACGAAGACCAGCACCTTGAAGCGCGCGGTGTCGACGCCGACCACCTCGGCCGCCACCTCCGACCCGTGGACGGCGCGCAGCGCCCGGCCCATCGGGCTGTCGATCAGGTTCAGGGACAGCCAGACCACCCCGACCAGCAGGACGCCGACCACCCAGTACCAGACCTTCTCGCCATACAGCTCGATCCCGAAGATGCGGAAGGGCTCGACCATCATGCCGTCGGGGCCGCCGGTCAGGCCGCTTTCGGTGCGCAGCACGATCGACACGATGATGCCGATGCCGAGCGTCGCCATGGCGAGGTAATGGCCCTTCAGCCGCAGGATCGGCTTGGCGACCGCGAAGGCGAGCAGCCCGACGGCGGCGGCGCCGGCCAGCAGCGCCAGCACCGGCGGCCAGCCATAGGTCCCGACCAGCACGCCCGACGCATAGGCGCCGATGCCGAAGAAACCGGCATGGCCGAGGCTGATCTGCCCGGCATAGCCGATCAGCAGGTTCAGCCCGACACAGACCACGGCGTTGAAGCCGGCCAGGATGGCGATGTCGAGATAGAAGTTGTTGGGCAGGAAGGCCGGCAGGACCGCGATCGCGGCAGCCAGTACCAGCAGGCCTGTCAGCCGCCCGTGAAGGAGTGCGTTCATCGTCTTGAAGTCCTTACACCCGTTCGGTGCCGCGTTTGCCGAACAGCCCGTTCGGCATGAAGAGGAGGACGCCCAGGATGATGACGAAGGCGATGGCGTCCTTGTAGGCCGACGAGACGTAGCCGGCGCCCAGCGCCTCGGCGACGCCGACGATCAGCCCGCCGGCCACCGCGCCCGGCCCGTGGCCCAGCCCCCCCAGCACCGCGGCGGTGAAGCCCTTCAGCCCCAGCATGATGCCCATCTCGGTGTAGGAGAAGGTGATCGGGGCCACCACCGCCCCGCCGACGGCACCCAGCGCCGCCGACAGCGCGAAGGAGGCGAGCACCACCCGCTTGACGTCGATGCCGACCAGCTGGGCGGCCAGCCGGTTGTGCGAGGTGGCGAGCATCGCCTTGCCGGTCAGCGTCCTGGCGAAGAACAGGCCGATGGCGACGATCAGCACGGCGGCCGTGCCCACAACCCACAGCGACTGCGGCTGCATCGAGGCGCCCAGGATCTGGATCGGCGTCTCGCCCGAGAAGGCATCGAGCCGCTTGAAATCCTTGCCCCAGATGAGTTCGGCGATGCCGCGCAGGAAGATCGACGCGCCGATGGTGATGATGATCAGGGTGACGGTCGAGGCATTGCGCGCCCGCTCCACCGCGAATTTCGCCACCAGGACGCCGACCAGCATGGCGCCGCCGCAGCCGATCATGATCGCCAGCGGCAGCGGCACGCCCGACGCCGTCAGGGTCGCCGACGCCATGCCGCCGATCATGATGAACTCGCCCTGGGCGAAGTTGATGACGTGGCTGGCATTGTAGATGATCGAGAAGCCGAGCCCCGCCAGCGCATAGATCGCGCCGATGGTCAGCCCCGACAGCATGTATTGCAGCAGTTCCGCGAACATCGTTTGGGTTTCCGCTTCGCAGGCCCCCTCCCCGCCCCTCCCCCTCTACGAGGGAGAGGGTGCCTCACGGGAAAGCGGCGGCAGTCCCCTCTCCCACCACAGGTCGGGGAGGGTTAGGGAGGGGGCATCGTGGCTTGAGTGCGAGAGAGGGCCGCTACCCTTACTTCACCAGCGCCCAGTCACCCTGTTTCACCTCCACCATGTGGAAGGCGTCCAGCGTCAGGCCCATGTGGTCCTTGGCGCTCATCGTCACGATGCCGCCGGTGCCGACATAGCCCTTGGTCTGCTCGATGGCGTCGCGCAGCTTGGCCTTGTCGGTGCCGCCGGCGCGCTTCACCGCGTCCAGCGCGATCATCAGCCCGTCATAGGCATGGCCGGCGAAGGTCGAGACCTCCGAGCTGAAGCTGTCCTCGTAGATTTTGGTGAACTCGGTCGCCACCTTCTTCTGCGGGTCGCTGTCCGGCAGCTGCGCCGCGACGACCAGGCCGGCGGCCGGCAGGCGGACGCCCTCGGCTGCCCCGCCGGCCAGCCGGATATATTCCTTCGACGCCACGCCGTGCGACTGGTAGAGCGGCAGCGAGATGCCGAGCTGGCGGTAGTTCTTGGTCACCACCGCCGGCCCCTGGCCCAGGCCGAACACCAGCACCGCCTGCGCCGCGGCGTTGTTCTTCACCTTGGTCAGCTGGGCGGTGACGTCGGTGTCCTTGGCGCCATAGGTCTCGTCGGCGACCAGCTCGATCCCGCGCTCCTTGGCGACGGCCAGCGTCTGCTCGCGGCCCGACTTGCCGAAGCCGGAATCCTCCGACAGCAGCGCCAGCCTGGTCAGCCCGCGCTTCTTCATGTCCTCCATCACCTTCTCGGCGGCCATGCGGTCGGTGTGCGGGGTCTTGAACACCCACTTCTTCACCGGCTCCACGATCACCACCGCGCCGGCCAGCGAGATGAAGGGCACGCCGGCCCGCTCCACCAGCGGCACCGCCGCCATGGTCGCCGCGGTCGTGGTGCCGCCGACGATCACGTCGACGCCGTCGCTCTCGATCAGGCGCTTGGTGAAGGAGGCCGCCTTGTCCGCCGCGCCGCCGTCGTCATAGACGGTCAGCTGGACCGGCCGGCCAGCGATGCCCCCCGCCTGGTTGATGCGGTCGGCATACAGCTCCAGCACCTTCTTCTCGGGATCGCCGAGGAAGGAGGCCGGGCCGGTGGCGGAGACGATGGCGCCGACCTTGATCGGATCGGCGGCGACCGCCGCACCGGACAGCATGCCGGACACCGCAAACATGGCGGTGATGGAAAGGGCGATGGTGGAAAGCAGGCGTCTGCGCAAGATGACCTCCCTTGGCTGCCCCCTTATCACCGGCCCGGGCGACGGCCCGGTCCCGGTGCGGCGGGACGATTTGACTCACATAATGTTTCAAACGAAATGATTTCGAAAGAAAAATTTCCGCCACCAAGACCATAATCGCAATCCGGACACTCCCGGTACCAGCCCTGTCCTTCCCCACTCCCGCGAAGGGCGGGGAGGGAAACCGATGCTTCGTTTTATGACACATTTTTACTTCAATGAACCAACCGTAGTGTATCACATTAATGATTGTCAAACGGAAAGTCCGGCCACCATCCTATCCGGAGACGCCGGCGCGTCCCGCCCCGTCGCGGCGCTGGCCCTCGGGGGGGCGGGTTGCGTATACAACTCCCGACGCCGCCCCATCGCCGTGCCGTCCGCATCGCATCGCGCCCGCAACAGTTCCGCCCGCAACAAGGACGCCCCCGCCGCATGGCCCGCCCACGCCGCCCCGAAGACCTCGCCGCCCAGCTGACAGAAGCCATCGCGCCGCGGGCCAAGTCGCTGATCATCACCACCTATGGCGACGCGGTTCTGCCGCATGGCGGGTCGCTGTGGCTGGGCAGCCTGATCGAGCTGATGGGGCTGTTCGGGATGAGCGAGCGGATCGTCCGCACCTCGGTCTTCCGGCTGTGCAAGGACGATTGGCTGACCAACACCCAGATCGGCCGGCGCAGCTTCTACCGGGTGACCGACAGCGGCAAGGAGCGCTTCGCGGCGGCGGAACGGCGGATCTACGCGCCGCTGGCCCGCGAGTGGGACCGCGGCTGGGACCTGCTGCTGGTGCCGCCCAACGCGCTCGACGCCGAGACCCGCGACGCCCTGCGGCGGGAATTGACCTGGCAGGGCTTCGGCGCCGCATCGGCCACCGTCTACGCCCATCCCAACTGCGACGAGGCGGCGATGCACCGGTCGCTGGCGGAGCTGGGGGTCGCCGACCGGATCGTCCACATGAAGGCCAGCCTGGACCGGGCCGAAGGCTTCGGGGCGCTGCGCGATCTGGTGCGCGGCTGCTGGGACATCGATCAGCTCGAACATGATTATGCGGCGTTCCTGGATCATTTCCGTCCGGTCTGGGCGGCGGTCGACGCGGCGGAGGCCCTGGACCCCGCCGCCTGCTTCGTCCTGCGCACGCTGATGATCCATGATTTCCGCCGCATCCTGCTGCGCGACCCGATGCTGCCGCCCGACCTGCTGCCGGCCGACTGGCCGGGCCAGGAATCGCGGATGCTGACGCGCAACCTCTACCGCCGGCTGGCAGGCCCGTCGGAAGCCTTCCTGTTGCAGGCGGCGACCACCGCCAACGGCCCGCTGCCCGATGCCCAGCCTTCCTTCCACGGGCGCTTCGGCGGGCTGGAAACCATCGCCGCCGGCTGAGCGCTTCCGCCTGCCATTCGGGTGGCGGTTTCCGATACCGATCCGGCCTCTAAACTCCGTTGAGCGAACGAATTGATCTGGATCAATTCGCCGATTTCGTACGTATTTCTTTTCCTGACAATGGGTTAACGGGACTTTTCCGCCCCGTCATTATGATACAGATACCGTTGATGATCTGATTTTTCTGTGTCATATAAAGACCACAGGGCGCCGATGGAAAAGTGAGCGCCCGCCGAATTCCCGCGGAGGAAACGCCCACATGTCCAAGGACTACACCCCCATCGCCAACACGATGGAGTTCCCCCCCGCCACGCCGCAGCCGAATGTCTACCCGCTGTCCTGGGTGTCGCAGACCAAGAAGCTGGAAGAGGTCTATGCCGCCGCCCAGCGCGAAAACTGGGACCCGGCCAAGCTGCCCTGGGACAGCTTCGACGTGTCGCGCTATTCCTGGGAGGAGCGGGAGGCCATCGCCTATTGGTGGACCATCCTGTCGGTGTTCGACGCCTCGGCCCCGCCGGTCTTCGCCCATGCGCTGATCAAGACCTACGAGGTGCATGAAGAGGATCCCGTCCGCCGCTGCTTCTTCTCCGTCACCCGCGACGAGCAGAACCACGAGCAGATGTGCGGGCTCGCCATCACCAGGCTGCTGGAGGCCACCAGCCCGCTGACCTACGAGCCGAAGACGGATCTCGGCCGCCGGCTGCAGCGGAACGCCCACTGGCTGTACTACAATGGCGGGCGCTATTGGGACGGCTACAAGAAGGCGGTGCCGAAATACTCGCTGGCGGTGCTGTTCAGTTCCTTCCTGATGGGCGAGATCGCGGCGGCGACCATCTTCCACCAGATGGCGGCAGGCTGCAGCGAACCGGTGTTCAAGGAGGCCTTCCGCAACATCGGCCGCGACGAGGGCCGCCACATGGCGATCTGCATGTCGGTGATGGAGCGCGACTATCCCCATCTGGCGGTGGAGGACAAGTCGGTCATCACCAAGCAGATCCGCGCCGGCTATTTGTTCCTGTCGGCCGTGCTGTTCGAGCCGCCGCCGCAGTTCTGGGACCTGCCCGACGACTTCATCGCCACCCAGCGCGAGGCCGAGGCCATCGCCCGCAACGCCGGTTTCCACATCCCCGACTACGAGGCGAAGAAGGAGAACTGGCGCAACGCGATGCTGAACCTGAAGGGCGTGCTGGACCGCTACGGCATCCCCTTCCCCGCCATCCCGGAGGTCGGCATCACCGGCGAGGAAGTCCGGGACGTCGACATGGACGAAATCATCCCGGTGTTCTGAGGCCCGGTGTTCTGAGCGCCGGCCGTTGAGCCCCCTCCCTCCCACGGCTCCGCCGCGGGCCCCTCCCTCCCCCGCCTTTGGCGGTGGAGGGACAGGAAGCGGCAGTCCCCTCTCCCTCGAAGAGGGGGAGGGTTAGGGAGGGGGCAAACGCCGACCAAACCTTACTCTCCACCCAAGGATCCCCCCGGTGAGCCGCATCCGCCTCCACCCCTCGGGCCGCACGGTCGAGTGCCGTGACGGCGAAACCGTCCTGTCGGCGCTGGAACAGGCCGGCTACGCCCTGCCCAACAACTGCCGCGCAGGGGCCTGCGGCGAATGCAAGGTCAAGGTGATCGGCGGCCAGTTCGACCAGGGCATGGTGCTGGACATGGCGCTGTCCCGCGACGAGCGGAAGGACGGCTACGGCCTGATGTGCATGGCCAAGCCGATCTCCGACGAGCTGGTGATCGAGTACGGCACCGCCGACGCCCAGCCCAAGCTGTTCCCGCCGCGCGAGAACGTGCTGTTCATCGTCACCGACCGCATCCCGCGCACGCCGCGCATCGTGGAACTCCGGCTGCGCCCGCTGGGCCAGCCGCTGCGCTACTGGCCGGGGCAGTATGTGATGCTGGGCGACGCCGCGGCCGGCGCACCGCCGCGCTGCTATTCCATCGCCAACGCCCCACGGCCCGACGGCGAGATCGTGCTGCAGGTCACCCGGGTCGACGGCGGCCCGACCAGCGGCTGGATCCACGACCGGCTCGCGGTCGGCGAGATGGTGAAGCTGTCCGGCCCCTACGGCACCTTCATCGGCGACCCGTCGGTCGACAGCCCGGTGCTGTGCATGGCCGCCGGCTCCGGCCTCGCCCCCATCCTGGCGCTGACCGACGCGGCGCTGCGCCGCGGCTACCGCCAGCCGGTGACGCTGCTGGTTTCGGCCTGCACGCGGGCGGACGTCTACGAGCAGGGGCTGCTCGGCTACTGGCAGGCCAAATACCGCAATTTCAGGGTCAGGGTGACGCTGACGCGCGAGGAGGCCCCCGGCCACCTGGGCGGACGCATCCCCGCCATCCTGCCCGGCCTGTTCCCCGACCTGTCCGGCCACGCGGTCTTCACCGCGGGCAGCCCCGCCTTCGTCGAGGCCTGCGTCGCCGCCGCCCGCGCGCTGGGCGCGCAGGACAAGCGGATCCACAGCGAGGGCTATGTGTCCCAGCACATCCCGGAGGTGCTGCCGGCCGACCGGCTCATGGCCGTGGGCTGAAGAAGGGCTCCTACGCCCTGCGGACGCCCTCGATGAAGCCGTCGATCTCGCGGGTCAGATCCTTGGACTGACCGGCCAGCGCTGCGGCGGCGGCGAGAAGCTGGTCGGCAGCCGCCCCGGTTTCCCCGGCGCCGGACTGGATCTGGCCCATGCCGCCGCTGACCTCCTGCGCCCCGTCGGCCGCCTGGATCACGCTGCGGGCGATCTCCTGGGTCGCAGCCGCCTGCTGGTCGACCGCCGCGGCGATGCCCGATGCGATGCGGCTGACCTGGGCGATGGTCTCGCTGATGCCATGCACGGCGGTCACCGCCACCTGGGTGGCGTCGCGGATGCCCTTGACCTGGCCGACGATGTCCTCGGTGGCGCGGGCTGTCTGGTTGGCGAGGTTCTTCACCTCGCCCGCCACGACGGCGAAGCCCTTGCCGGCCTCCCCGGCGCGGGCGGCCTCGATGGTGGCGTTCAACGCCAGGAGGTTGGTCTGGCCGGCGATGTCGTTGATCAGCCCGACCACCGTGCCGATCCGCTCGGCGCTCTCGGCCAGCACGGCGACGGCATCGTCGGCCCGCTTGACGTCGGCGACGGCGGCATCGGCGATGCGGGCGGACTCCCCGACCTGCCGGCCGATGTCCTGGACCGAGGCCGACAGCTCCTCCGTCGCGGCGGCGGCGGTCTGCACATTCTCGGCGGCGGCACGGGCGGAGGAGGCGACCTGCTCCGACCGGTCGAGGCTGTGGTCGGCGATGCCGGTCAAGGCGCGGGCCGTTGATTCGAGCTGCTGGGCGGCCGACGCCAGCGCCCCGGTCAGCCCGCCGACCCGGTTCTCGAACCCGGCCTGCAACTGGGACAGCGCCGCGGCGCGGGCCTCCTTGGCGTGCCATTCGGCCTGTTGCCGGCGGTCCAGCTCGCGGGCGCGGACCAGACCGTCCTTGAACACCTCGACCGCGCGGGCCATGCCGCCGGCCTCGTCGTCGCGGTCGGCGCCCGGCACCGCGGTTTCGAGATCGCCGGCCGCCAGACGGTCCATGGCGACGGTCAACGCCGTGACCGGACGGGCGATGCCGTCGCCGACCTTCCACGCCACCAGACAGCCGATCGCCACGCAGCCCAGGCTGACCAGCACGGTCAGCAGGGTCAGACGGTTGGCATCGGCCATCACGCTGGATTGCGGCGCCGCCACCATGAAGGACCAGGCACCGTCCGCCCCGGAGAAGCGGACCGGCGCCAGCCGCAGGTAATGCGGCGCCCCGGCCAGTTCGACGATCCCGTCGAACGCCCGCCCCTCGGCGACGGCGCGGCGGGCGGCTTCCGGCAGGTCGTCGGCGGTCTTCGCCAGCCGGCCGCCGTCGGGATGGGCGACATAAAGGCCGGAACCGGTCAGCACCGCGGCGAAGCCGTCGCCATAGGGCTTCACCGAGCGGACCAGTTCGGTCAGCCCGGTCAGCGCCATGTCGACACCAGCGACCCCGATGACGCGGCCGGCCTTGCCGCCGTCCATCACCGGCGCGGCGGCGCTGGTCATCAGCCGCTTGGTGAAATCGTCCAGATAGGGTTCGGTCAGCACCGCCTTCCGCGCGGTGGCCGCCGCCTTGTAATAGTCCTTCTCCTGCACGTCGGAGAAGGTATAGCCGTCGCTGTCGTCGGCCTGTACCCCCTTGTCCCCCGGCAGCCACAGCAGGCTCATCCGGCCGGTCTTCGGCAGGCCGAGAATCTCGGTGGAACGGTCATGCGCGGCGAATTCCCTGTCGCGGCCGTCGAAGCCGTCGTCGGCCATGTCGACCCAGACCCCGGCATAGAGCGGGTTGGCCTCGGCGGCCCGGCGCAAATAGCGGTTCACCGTCTCGCGCCGCGGGGTTCCGGTGGAGCGCTCCACCTCGACCAGCGCGGCGGTTGCACGGGCGGCGTCCAGCGCGGCGGAGAGATCGGCGGCGACCAGTGCGCCATGGCGGTCGGCGGTTTCGGCGGCCAGGGCAAGCGCCGCCTTGTGCCCGGCATCGCGCGACAATGTCAGCGACACCGCCGTCACCGCGGCGGCCCCAGCCGCCAGCACCGCCGCGACACCGATGATGATCTTCGTCCTGAACCTGGCCTTCATGCCGCGCACCTCGTCAGGTCCGCCAAAGGTTCGGAAATGAACGGAGGGGCGGCACCAAATAGGGATAGGGGGCGGCACCTTATATTCGATAACGATCGGATGGCACGTCAAATCTCCGGACCGCCGGGCCAGCGCAACAATTCTTCGGACCGACCTGCCATGCCATACTGGCCGGCGACAGGTTATTGCTGCAAATGCGAAAAGGCGCCGGAAGGACATGCGGGTCCCGCCGACGCCAATTCCACAACCTCGAATTCAGCGGAACGCCGGGCTCACGGTCCCTCGTACCGGACCACCTCCTGCTCGATGGCGCCGAACACGCTGGCGCCGGCCGCGTCGAACAGCTCGATCCGCACCCGGTCGCCGAAGCGCAGGAAGGGCGTCTTCGGCGCGCCATGCTCGATGGTCTCGATCGTCCGCAACTCGGCGAGGCAGGAATAGCCGACGCCGCCGGCACCGACCGGCTTGCCGGGGCCGCCGTCCAGCTTGTTCGACACCGTGCCGGATCCGACGATGCTGCCGGCCGCCAGATGGCGGGTCTTCGCGGCATGGGCGATCAGGGTCGGGAAGTCGAAGGTCATGTCGATGCCGGCATCCGGACGGCCGAAGGGCTCGCCGTTCAGCGTCGTCACCAGCGGGCGATGCAGCTTGGCACCGTCCCAGGCCCCGCCCAGCTCGTCCGGCGTCACCGCGACGGGCGAGAAGCTGGAGGCCGGCTTGGACTGGAAGAAGCCGAAGCCCTTGCCCAGTTCCGCCGGGATCAGGTTGCGCAAGGACACGTCATTGACCAGCATCAGCAGCCGGACATGGCCGCGCGCCGCCTCGGCCGAGACGCCCATCGGCACGTCGCCGGTGACGACCGCGATCTCCGCCTCGAAATCGACTCCCCACTCCTCGGTCGCCGCCGGGATCGGGTCCATCGGTGCCAGGAAGCTGTCGGAACAGCCCTGATACATCAGCGGGTCGGTCCAGAAGCTGGGCGGCATCTCCGCCCCGCGGGCCTTGCGCACCAGTTCCACATGGTTGACGTAGGCCGATCCGTCCGCCCACTGGTAGGCGCGCGGCAGCGGCGAGGCCGCCTCGTCCGGGTCGAAGGGCCGGCCGGACGCCGGATCGGCGTTCAGCGCGCGGTAGGCCTCCTCCAGCTTCGGCGCCAGCTCCTCCCACTCGTCCAGCGCCGCCTGCAGCGTCCTCGCTACGGCGGGCACCGGGATGGCGCGGGTCAGGTCGCGCGACACCACGACCAGGGTGCCGTCGCGCCCGCCCGCCTTCAGACTTGCCAGTTTCATCCGTCTCTTCCCTTCCTCAGAATTCGGCGTCCGGCGGCCTTGTCCCCGCTTCCGGGTGGCCGCTCATTTCGCCTTCCAGCTGTCGGCGTAGCCGCCCCACTCGACGCCTTCCATCGCCGGATAGACGTCCAGCGGGTCGCGGGTGTCGATCATCACGGCGACCTCGTCGGTCTCCTTGCGCTCGAACTTCTGCGCCACCTCGTAGGCCTTCGGGTGCGGCCCGTGCGGGAAGCCCGAGGGGTGGTAGGTCACCATGCCGGGATGGATGTTGTCGCGCGAGAAGAACTGGCCGCGGTGATAGAACAGCACCTCGTCGTAATCCTCGTTGGAGTGGTAGTAGGGCAGCTTCAGCGCCTCCGGATCCGATTCGATGGGGCGCGGCACGAAGGTGCAGACGATGAAGCGCCCGGCGGCCCAGGTGGTGTGCGCCGAGGGCGGCAAATGGTAGCGGTGGCTCATCAGCGGCCGGATGTCGCGCCAGTTCAGCCGCACCGGGGCGAGGTCGCCGTGCCAGCCCACCGCGTCGAGCGGGTTGAACGGATAGGTCATGGCGCAGAGCTGCCCGCGCTTCCTGACCCGGACCAGCGTCTCGCGCTCGTGCTTCTGCGCCTGGAAGGCGTCGTCCAGCGACGGGACGTCCAGCACCGCCGGATCGAAGATGGCGTGGGTGCCGACCAACCCCTTGTGCGGCAGCTTGTAGGCGTCGCCGGTGGCCTCGACCATCAGCACCATCACCGCCTCGTCGGTCTCCAGCCGCCAGCAGGTGTTGCGCGGCAGCACGACATAATCGCCCTCGCGCACCTCCAGATGGCCGTAGTCGCAGTAGAGGTGGCCGCCGCCCTGGTGGAAGAACAGCAGGTCGTCGCCGTCGGCGTTGCGGACCAGATGGTCCATCTTGCCCTTGAAGCGCCACAGCCGCACCTGGGTCGCGCCGTTGCCCATCAGGGCCGGCGCCTCCAGCGGGCACCCTGGAATCTGGCCGGGAATGTGGTCGATGTTGTTCAGGTCGAAGGCGCGCGGGCGCAACGGCCCGTCGAAGCTGGTCCAGCCGGTCGGCGGATGGGCGTGGTGCATCTGGGTCGCCGGACCGAAGAAGCCCTCGCGCCCCATCTCGCGCTCGTAGGTGCCGGCGGGCAGCCGGACATGGGCCTGACGCGACGCGGTGCCTTCGACCTTCGGAAACGAAATCCAGCTCTTCATGGCGCTTCCCCCTTCATGCCGCCGGCAGCCGCGACTGGGCGCACCGGCAGGCTTGTTCCGTTGGCGCTCATAATAGTTTCGTTTGAAACTGTTGCAAGCGCGAAATTCCGGCGCAGGATGGTGCCCACGCCTTCACGATCCAGACGAAATCCCGCCGATGCCGCCCGCCCGCCGTTCCCGCCCTTCGGTTCCGAAATCCGCATCCGTCCCGGCCGATCTGCCGGTGCTGCACCTGACGCGCTTCCTGCCCTACCGGCTGTCGGTGCTGGCCAACACGGTCAGCCACACGCTGGCAAAGCTGTACGAGAAGCGGTTCGGCATCACCATCCCGGAATGGCGGATCATCGCCGTGCTGGGCGGCGGCGAGACGATGAGCGCAGGCGAGATCGCCCAGCGCACGGCGATGGACAAGGTGCAGGTCAGCCGCGCCATCAGCCGCATGCTCGATTCGGCGCTGATCCTGCGCGAATCGGGCGACACCGACCGGCGCAAGGCCCTGCTGACCCTGACGCCCAAGGCGCTGGACATCTATGCGGAGATCGTGCCGATGGCGCTGACCTATCAGGCCGAGGTGACGGACGCCCTGTCGGCCGACGAGCAGGCGCAGCTCGACACGCTGCTGACCCGCCTCCAGGCCCGCGCCGACCAGCTTGCGACCCGCCCGGCGCCGGCCGCCGCGGAGGCTGATGGCTGAGGGCTGAAGCTGCCGGCGGACTGACGCTCAGCCCCCCTTCACCTTGTGCAGCGGCTGGCTAGTGCCGGCATCGACCCGGCCGCGGCCCGGCTCCTCCGCTTCCAGCGGAGCGCAGGCGACCATGGTGGCGAGCGAGCGGCGGGCGAGGCGCTGGTACTCCTCCGTCCCCTCGCCCTTCCAGGCGATCTCGTCGGGGTGCAGCTCGCGCACGACCTTCGCCGGCAGGCCGGCGGCCAGCGTGCGCGGCGGCACGACGAAGCCGGCCTTGACGAAGGCCATGGCGGCGACGATCGACTCCTCGCCGATCTCCGCCCCGTCCATCACCACCACATTCATGCCGACCAGCGCGTTGCGGCGGACGACGCAGCCGTGCAGCACGGCGCCATGGCCGACATGCCCGTCCTCCTCGACGATGGCGTCATGGCCGGGGAAGGCATGGAGCGTGCAATTGTCCTGCACGTTGCTGCCCCGTTGCAGCACGATCCGGCCGAAATCGCCGCGCAGGCTGGCGCAGGGCCCGACATAGCAGCCCGGCCCCACCACCACGTCGCCGATCAGCACGGCGGAGGGATGGACGAAGGCGGTCGGGTCGATGACGGGAACGACCCCGTCGATGGCATAGACGGTGGGGCGCGGCAAGCGGGGGGCGGTCCTGTCGGATGCGGTCATGATCGGGCGGTCCTCGGCTGTCTCTGTCCGGACTTTTGCCGCAAGGCTACACTGCGGCATCCTGTACGCGATACTGATTTTCCGTCATAGTAAGCATGTCTGTATCGCTTCATCGCCGGACCCGCCGGAATTCCAGCGAGGGCTTGATTGGTATCAAATGAAACTGTATCGTTGGCAACAATAACAATTCGCCCCACAGCGACCCGCCAATGCATCCCGACATCGGTTTCCGGGGGAGGAAACGCCCAATGCACGCGACCTACAGCTATCCCAAATACAGCTTCACACCCTCGGAGGAACAGCGCACCGGCACCGTCCGCCGCCATCCGGTGGTGGTCATCGGCGCTGGCCCGGTCGGGCTGACCGCGGCGCTCGACTTCGCGCGCAAGGGGGTGCCGGTGGTGGTGCTCGACGCCGAGGACACCGTCAGCGTCGGCAGCCGCGCCGTCTGCTATGCCAAGCGCGCGCTGGAGGTGTGGGACCGGCTGGGCGTCGGCCAACGCATGATCGACAAGGGCGTGGTGTGGAAGATCGGCAAGGTCTTCAATGGCGACCGCATGGTCTACCAGTTCGACCTGCTGCCGGAGCCGGACCACAAGATCCCGGCCTTCATCAACCTCCAGCAATATCACCTGGAGGAGTTCCTGGTCACCGAGGCGCGGAAGAGCGACCTGATCGACCTGCGCTGGCTCTCCCGCGTCATCTCGGCCAAGCAGGAGGCCGACCATGTCGTGCTCCAGGTGGAAACGCCCGACGGCGTCCATGCGGTGGAGGCCGATTGGGTGGTCGCCTGCGACGGCGCCAAATCGTCGGTGCGCAAGATGCTGGGGCTGGAGTTCCAGGGCGAGGTGTTCAAGGACCGCTTCCTGATCGCCGACGTGGTGATGACGGCCGATTTCCCGGCCGAGCGCTGGTTCTGGTTCGACCCGCCCTTCCACCGCAAGCAGTCGGCGCTGCTGCACATGCAGCCCGACAATGTCTGGCGCCTGGATTTCCAGCTGGGGTGGGACGCCGACCCGGAGGAGGAGAAGAAGCCGGAGCGCGTCATCCCGCGCGTCCAGGCGATGCTGGGAGCCGACACCCCGTTCGAGCTGGAATGGGTCTCGGTCTACACCTTCCAGTGCCGGCGGCTGGAGCGCTTCCGCCATGGCCGCATCCTGTTCGCCGGCGACTCGGCGCATCAGGTCTCGCCCTTCGGCGCCCGCGGCGCCAACAGCGGCGTGCCCGATGCCGACAATCTGGTGTGGAAGCTGGCGCTGGTGCTGGAGGGCAAGGCGCCCGGGACGCTGCTCGACAGCTACAGCGACGAGCGGGTGGCGGCGGCCAAGGAAAACATCCTGAACTCGACCCGCTCCACCGACTTCATCACGCCCAAGAGCGACATCAGCCGCGTCTTCCGCGACGCGGTGCTGGAACTGGCGGCCGAGTTGCCCTTCGCCCGCGCGCTGGTCAATTCCGGCCGGCTGTCCACCCCCACCACCTATGCCGGCAGCCCGCTGAACACGCCCGATACCGACGCCTTCGCCGGCCGCATGGTGCCGGGGGCGCCGGCCACCGACGCGCCGGTCGAGCGCGACGGGCAAGCGGGATGGCTGATGGAGGCGCTCGACGGGCGCTTCACCGTGCTCTACGCGGCCATGGGCAATGACGGGGACGGGCCGGTCCCGGCGGAGGTCGCCACGGCGCTGGACAGCCTCGCCCGCGGTCCGCTGCCGCTCGCCTGGCATGCGGTGACCGAGCGGCGGCGCGGCATCGCCGGGGAACTGGTGGACAGCGCCGGCCGCATCCGCGAGCGCTACGACCTGACGCCCGGCAGCGTCTATCTGATCCGCCCCGACCAGCATGTCGCCGCCCGCTGGCGCCGCTTCGACGCCGCCGCGCTGTCGGCCGCGCTGGAGCGCTGCACCGGACGCTGATCCCCCGATTCCGATCCCCCGATTTTCAAGAGTCCTCCCATGACCGACCTCATCACCGACCAGCGCTTCGCCAGTCCGGACGACGTCTATCAGATGCTGATCGACAGCCACCGCGACCTGACCGCCGACCAGAGCGCCCGCCTGAACGCCAAGCTGATCCTGCTGCTCGCCAACCACATCGGCGACCCGGAGGTTCTGGCCCAGGCCCTGCGCATCGCCCGGCAGGGGGTGGCGTAGGCTTGGGGTCGGGGTCCGTCCCCCGCTGACGGCGGCCCCGCTTTCGCGTAAAAAGGCGCATCGGTTCCCCTTTCGGAGGATGCGCCCGCCATGCGCCTGCGCCACCTGCTCGCCCTGCTGATCCTCCTGCTGTGGAGCGGCCCGGTCCTGGCCGAAGGGTTGACGCAGACGCCGCTGTCGATCCCCGCCCGCTACCCGGACGGCAGCAGCGCCAACCTGGAGGCGCTGCTGCTGCGGCCGGACGGCCCCGGCCCCTACCCGGTCGCCATCATCAGCCACGGCACGCCGCGCGACCCGGCCGAGCGGGCGGAGATGACGCCGCTGCGCTATGTGCCGCAGGCGCGCGAATTCGCCCGGCGCGGCTGGGCGGTGCTGGCGGTGATGCGACGCGGCTATGGCGGGTCGGACGGCCCCTACGTCGAAAGCAACGGCCCCTGCGACAACCCCGACTATCTGCATTCCGCCGAGCAGAGCAGCGAGGATGTCCGGCAGGCCGTGCGCTATATGGCGCGCCAGCCCTTCGCCGATCCGGGCCGCATCGTCGCGGTCGGCGTGTCGGCCGGCGGCTTCGCCAGCCTGGCGCTCGCCGCCAACCCGCCGCCGGGGCTGAAGGCGGTCATCAGCTTCGCCGGCGGTCGCGGCTCGCGCGGCGACGACGACGTCTGCCAGGAGAACCGGCTGGTCGCCGCCTTCGGCACGTTCGGCCGCACATCGCGGGTGCCGAGCCTGTGGATCTATGCGGAGAACGACCTGTTCTTCGGCCCGGCGCTGGCCCGCCGCTTCTGGGAGGCCTTCACCCGCGAAGGGGGACGGGCCGACTTCGTCGCCGCTCCCGCCAACGGCAAGGACGGCCATTTCCTCTTCAGCGCCGCCATCCCGCAATGGACCCCGGCGGTCGACGCCTTCCTGTCCAAAAACGGGCTGGCCCCGCGCGCCACGCCGATGGCGCTGGCCCTGCCGGCGCTGGTGCCGCCGGCCGAGCTGTCCGTCGCCAACCGGGCCAAATTCCCCGCCTATGTCGAGGCTGCCGGCAACAAGGCCTTCGCCGTGGCGCCCGACGGCGCCTTCGGCTGGAAATCCGGCCTGCGCAGCCTGGACGAGGCGCAGCGCCTGGCCTTGGAAACCTGCGCCAGGAACAGCCGGCAGGGCTGCCGCATCGCCTATGTGAACGACCGCCCGGCCGGCAGCGGCGCGGCGGCCGCCGCCGAGCCGACAGGGGCCGCCCGCGTGCGCCTGGAGCCGCCGGCCGAGCTGTCCGCCGCCAACCGCGCCAAGTTCACCGCCTATGTCGAGGCCGCCGGCCGCAAGGCCTTCGCGGTGTCGTCCGACGGCGCCTTCGGCTGGAAGGCCGGCATGGGCAGCGAGGATGCCGCGCGGATCGCCGCGCTGGACAACTGCGCCAAATACACCCGGCACACCTGCTACGTCGTCTTCGTCGACGACCAGCGTCAGCGGTGAGGGGTTGCGCGCCCCGGACATGGAAAAGGCCCGTCCGGCATCCCGGGCGGGCCTTTTCCGTGGATGGAACCGGAGAGCGCGTCAGCGCGGAGCCAGCACCATGACCATCTGGCGGCCTTCGAGCTTCGGCATCTGCTCGACCTTCGCCAGCTCGTCCAGCTCGTCGCGGACACGGACCAGCACGTTCATACCCAGATCCTGATGCGCCATCTCACGGCCGCGGAAGCGCAGGGTCACCTTGACCTTGTCGCCCTCCTCGAGGAAACGGCGTGCCGAGCGCATCTTCACGTCGTAGTCGTTGTCATCGATGTTCGGCCGGAGCTTGATCTCCTTGACCTCGATGATCTTCTGCTTCTTGCGCGCCTCGTTGGCCTTCTTCTGCGCCTCGTACTTGAACTTGCCATAGTCGAGGATCTTGCAGACGGGCGGTTCGGCCTGGGGAGCGACCTCGACCAGATCGAGGCCGGCATCCTCGGCGGCCAGCAGGGCATCGCGCAACGACACGACGCCGATCATCTCGCCGTCGGCGCCAACGAGACGAACGGAACGAGCCGTAATCTCCCGGTTAACCCGCGGTCCATCGCGGGTCGGGGCGGCTTCGGACGGGATCCTGGCTATGGACGCTTCTCCATGGTCTGAAACCATGCGGAAACCGGCCCCCCGGAGGGAGGCCGGCGGCATCGCACGGTCGGTTAAAACTGCGAGTCGGATCCGAAATCCCCGGCGGGAGATTTCGTTTCCTCAACCAGTTTATTCACCGCCGCGTCGAGGGCAAGAATTTCCTGATCCTTGCCGCCCAGCACGCGGAGCGCGACCGTGCGCTCCTCGGCTTCGCGCTTCCCGACCACCAGCATCAGCGGGATCTTCTGCAGGCTGTGTTCGCGGACCTTCAGGTTGATCTTCTCGTTGCGGGTGTCGAGCTCGACGCGCAGGCCGTTGCGCCGCAACAGCCTGGCCACTTCCTCGGCATAGCCGTCGGCCTCGCTGGTGATGGTGGCGACGCTGACCTGGACCGGGGCCAGCCACAGCGGGAACTTGCCGGCGTAATGCTCGATCAGCATGCCGATGAAGCGCTCCATCGACCCCAGGATGGCCCTGTGCAGCATGATCGGCCGGTGGCGGGCGCCATCCTCGCCGATATAGCTGGCGTCGAGACGCTCCGGCAGGTTCGGGTCGTACTGCAAGGTGCCGCACTGCCAGGTCCGGCCGATGGCGTCGGTCAGGTGGAATTCCACCTTGGGGCCGTAGAAGGCGCCCTCGCCCGGCAGTTCCTCATACTCCAGCCCGGCGTCGCGCAACGCCTGGGCCAGCGCCCCTTCGGCCCGGTCCCACAGATCGTCGGAGCCGGTGCGGACGTCCGGACGCAACGCCAGCTTCACCGAGATCTTGTCGAAGCCCAGATCCTTGTAGACGCCGAGCTGGAGCTTGAAATACTCCGCCGCTTCGCCCTGCACCTGATCCTCGGTGCAGAAGATGTGGGCGTCGTCCTGGGTGAAGGCACGCACGCGCATGATGCCGTGCAGCGCGCCCGACGGCTCGTTGCGGTGGCAGGCGCCGAACTCGGCCATGCGGATCGGCAGGTCGCGGTAGGAGCGCAGGCCGTGGCGGAAGATCTGGACATGACCGGGGCAGTTCATCGGCTTGATGCCCAGCAGCTTCTCGCCGCCGTCGGCCTCCACCTTGAACATGTTGTCGCCATACATGTCCCAGTGGCCCGACGCCTTGAACAGCGAGCTGTCGATCAGCTGCGGCGTCTTGACCTCGACATAGCCGGCGGCCTTCAGCTTGGTGCGGATGTAGGTCTCCAGCGTCCGGTAGAGCGTCCAGCCCTTCGGATGCCAGAACACCGAGCCGACCGCCTCCTCCTGGACATGGAACAGGTCGAGTTCCTTGCCAAGCTTGCGGTGGTCGCGCTTCTCCGCCTCCTCGATCTGGTGCAGGTAGGCCTTCAGCTCCTTCTCGTCGCGCCACGCCGTGCCGTAGATGCGCTGGAGCATCGGGTTGCGGCTGTCGCCACGCCAATAGGCGCCGGCCACCTTGGTCAGCTTGAAGCCCTGCCCGACCTTGGCCGTCGTCAGGGCATGGGGACCGCGGCACAGATCCAGCCAGTCGCCCTGGCGGTAGATCGACACCGGCTCGCCCTGCGGGATCGCCTCGATCAGCTCGGCCTTGTAATGCTCGCCGAGCTTCTTGAAGTAGGCGACCGCCTCGTCGCGGTCCCACACCTCGCGCACGATCGGGATGTCGGCGGAGACGATCTCGCGCATCTTCGCCTCGATCTTCTCCAGATCCTCGGGCGTGAACGGCTCGTCGCGCGCGAAGTCATAGTAGAAGCCGGTGGCGATCGACGGGCCGATCGTGACCTGCGTGCCGGGATACAGCTTCTGCACCGCGTCGGCCAGCACATGGGCGGCATCGTGGCGGATGACCTCGAGGGCGTCGGCGTGATTGCGCGTGACGATCTCGATCTTGGCGTTGGTAGTGACGGTGGTGGTGAGGTCCTTCACCGTGCCGTCGATCTTGACGGCAAGCGCATCTTTGGCCAGTCGCGTACCGATGGACTGGGCGATCTCAAGCCCCGTCACCGGCCGGTCGAACTCCCGCACGCTGCCGTCGGGCAGCGTGATGGCGATGTTGGACGTCACCGAAGTCACCATTTCAATAGTGTTGCGTATCACCCGGATCGGGCACCCGGACCAGGGCCGGGAACGCGAAATTTCCATCGCCGCGTGGGGGAATGTCAAGGGCGGCGGCTGAAATCAAGGGGAAAGGACCGGCGCGGTGAGACTTCCCTGCACCGCAAGACGATGCTCCGCCAGCCCCCTCCCCGACCCTCCCCCACCTGGGGTGGGAGAGGGTGCCTTACGCAAAGCGGCGGCAGTCCCCTCCACCGCCGGAGGCGGGGGAGGGTCAGGGAGGGGGCATCATCGCCCGAGCCTCACTCCGGCTTGCGGCTCAGCCGCGGCTCGCCGAACAGGTAGCCCTGGCCGAAGTCGAAGCCGGTGTCGAGTACCTCGACCAGCTGGTTCTCGGTCTCGATCTTCTCGACGATCAGGTCGATGCCTTCGGCGGCGCAACGGCGGCGCAGCTCCCCGATGCGCCCGGCATTGGCCGGGTCGAGCACAAGGGCGCGGTCCAGCTTGATGCAGCGGAACTCGTGGCGCAGCAGCCGGTCCAGGTCGATGGCGAGGTCCGTCACCTGGTCCATCGAGAAGCGGAAGCCGAGCCGAGCCAGTTGCGACAGGATGCCCATGGTCACGGCACCGCCAGCCCCGAGGTCGTGCTGGCTCAGCTCGAACACCAGCTTCGGAACCAGCGCCTGGTTCTGCGTCATCATGTGCAGGAACTGCCGCATGAAGTCGGCGTCGGCCAGCGTCGCGGCGGAGATGTTGGCGAAGAAGCCGATGGCATGCTGCCGCCGCTCGGTCTCGCGGATCAGCTGGACGCAGCGGACCAGCAGCAGATTGTCGATGGTGGCGATCAGCCCCTCGCGCTCGGCGATGTCGAGATAGCGGTCGGGCATGATCTGGGAGCCGTCGGCGGCGCGCACCCGCGAGAACACTTCGTAGAAGCGGTGCTTTCGCTGGGGCAGGCTGACGATGGGCTGGAGATAGATGTCGATGCGGTCGGCCTTCAGCGCCTCGTGCACCGCCTCCAGCACCGCCGCGTCGTCCAGCGGCACGGAGGAGGGGCGAATGGAGGAGGGCACCGGGCGGGTTGCGGCTTCCGGAGGCGCCCCGGCGGTCGCCCCCGGGGGCCGGCGGTCGACGCTGGGGGCCGGCGGGCGCGGGGCGCGGCGCTCGGTCAGGCGGGCGACCAGCGACTGGAGAAGCCTCACCTCCTGCATCACCGCGTCATAGCGGGCGCCGTCATCGGGCTGAATGCCCTGAGCCACGGACTCGGCGGCGATCCGCTGCTCCAACAGGCGGGCCAGCTCCTCCACCCGGCCGTTCAGGCGGGCAATGCGGCGGCCGGCGGCGCGCTCGCGTCCCAGCCGGGTCGCCGTCTCATGGGCCAGCGCCCCGGCCAGCACGACCATTCCGCCGGCCAGCCCCGCAACCAGCGGATCGCCGTCCGGCCGCAGCGCCCACAGCGAGGCCGCGGCCGTCGCGCCGGCGATCAGATAGGCGAGCGCATAGACGGCGTGAGTCAGCAAGGTCATCGCATGGAATGGAAAGCTGTTGGCGGGGCCGGTGGCCGGATGGGAGGTTCCATGGCGAAGCTCGGCGGTCAGGACCTTCACGGGATGCGGTGCCTTTGCGGACGGCGTGGCGCAGACCGGGCGGGCCCACCCACTGTCCGGGCGCCCGCTTGACGATCCGTTAATGCTACGCCGCCGCCCGGCCCGTCCTGCGCGGCCTCAGCGGTGATCGGCCCCCACCGCCTCGGCGACCGACGCATAGCCGTCGCGGCGCAGCAGTTCCGCCAGTTCGCGCCGGATGCGGTGGACCACCGCCGGGCCGGCATAGACCATGGCCGAATAGAGCTGGACCAGCGAGGCGCCGGCCCGGATCTTGGCATAGGCGTCCTCGCCGGTCGCGACGCCGCCGACGCCGACGATCGGCAGCTTGCCGCCGGTCAGCGCGTAGATCTCGCGCAGGACGGTCGTCGAGGGCTCGAACAGCGGAGCGCCAGACAGGCCGCCGGCCTCGCCGCGCAGCGCCGCCGGGATGCTGTCGGGCCGGGCAATGGTGGTGTTGGAGACGATCAGCCCGTCGATGCCGGACTCCAGCGCCACCGCGGCGATGTCGCCCTTGTCCTCGACTGTCAGGTCGGGGGCGATCTTCAGCAGAAGCGGCGGATTGCGCGGCAGGCCGCAGGCCGCCCGCGCCTCCAGCACCCGTTCCAGCAGGGCGCGCAGCGGGTCGCGGCCCTGGAGCGCGCGCAGGCCCGGCGTGTTGGGCGAGGAGACGTTGACGACCAGATAATCGGCCAGCGGCGCCAGCCGGCGCACGCCGATCACATAATCGTCGGCGGCGTCGGCCGTGTCCTTGTTCTTGCCCAGGTTGGCGCCGACGATGCCGGGCGCGCGCTTGGCCGTATCGCGGCGGCGCTCCAGCCGCTGGGCGAACGCCTCCAGCCCTTCGTTGTTGAAGCCCATGCGGTTGATCACCGCCCGCTGCTCCACCAGCCGGAACAGGCGCGGACGCGGGTTGCCGGGCTGGGGCCGCGGGGTGACGCTGCCCGGCTCGACGAAGCCGAAGCCGAGATTGAGCATGGCATCGACCACCTCGGCATTCTTGTCGAAGCCGGCGGCCAGCCCGACCGGGTTGGCGAAATCCAGGCCCCATACGCGGGTGTGAAGCGCCGGTTCGTCCCTGCCGCGCGCCGGCGGGACCAGCCCGGTCTTCAGCGCCTTGATGGTCAGGCCATGCGCGGTTTCGGGGTCGAAGCGGAACAGCAGCGGCCCGGCAAGCGGATAGAGGTCGATCACGGAACGAGGTCCTGAAGGGTGAAGGGGAAGCCGGCGGGGAAGACGTGGCGCCCGTCCGGCCCCAGCGGCAGCGGGTCGGCGCGCAGCACGGCGCCGACCGGCAGCGGTCCATAGAGGTGCGGGAACAGCTGTCCGCCGCGCGACGGTTCCCAGCGCAGGGCGTCGCCCAGCCGGTCGGCGTCAACCGTCAGCAGGAGCAGCCCGTCCTGGCCGGCGCGGTGCCTGGCGGCGCTCTCCACCACCTGTCCGGCGGTCGAGAAATGGATGAACCCGTCCCGGGCATCCTGCGACGAGCCGGGATAGCTGCCCGCCGGGCGGGCGGCGTCCCACTCGTCCTTGCGGCACATATGGTGGATGATTCGGTCGGTCATGATGGCCGGACACTATCCCAATGCACGGCGACCGGCCAGACGCATCGAAGCCGCAGGGCCACGGCGCCGGATGATCGCGGCGGGATGCCCCTTCCCGGACGGGCGTCACCACAACGCAAGATCGACTCCCCGATTGCAACTGCGCACGCGTCGCGCGTTGCATTTTGCAAAGCCCTCGCGAAATTAAACGGCATTTTGCGGGTATTTTTGATTTTTGCGACCTCCCGCACCGGCCGCATCGCCCTGTTTCACCATGAATAGCCAGCGTTTCCGGAGGGCGGAGCCTGCCGCCGGAGACTGGCACCGCTTTTGCTCTGAAAGCTGCAAGACAACGGAGGACCCGCCATGAACGCGATTTCCATGAGCCTGATGAAGAAGACCAAGCCCTGCGATGCGGACCTGGGCGCATCGGTCACCGCCATGGGCGCGCTGTGCGAGCCGGGTCAGACGGCCGTCCCGCTGAAGCCGAGCGCCACGATGCTGGCCGCCGGGGCGCGGGCCGGCGGCGTGTCGGTCGAGGTCGCCTGGAAGATCTACCAGGCGATGATCCACCACGCCGACTGAGCCGGCCCGGCCCAACAGCCGCCAACCGGTCAGCGCCGTCCGCCCTCGCAAGGGCTGAAGCCCGAATCGAGCTTGGTCTCGATCCGCAGCAGATGGTCGGTCAGGCGCTGCTCCACATCCTTGAGCGTCGCGAAGGACACATAGGTCTTCGCAACCTCCAGCTTGTAGGCGGCCAGACTCTCGCGCACCTGCGACTGCGCCTGTTCGGCGCGGGCGCGCAGATCGTCCAGCCCGTTGTCGGCGTCCTTGCGCACGCGGACGATCAGCCAGAACAGCCCGCCCATCGCCGGCAATTCGACGGCGGTGATCCACCAGGCCAGGTCGAGGCCTGCAGTCAGGGTGTCGTGCATCGGGGTCTCCCGTCGTTGAGGTAAGGCAGGGTCACAATTCCCAGTCGGCCGCCGCGACCGTCGGCATGCCGGCGCCACGCCAGTCGGAGCGACGGTCGGGCAACCGGACGGAGCGGTCGAAACGGTGGGGCTCGGCGCCGAGGCAGCCGGCCACCGCGTCCAGCCCGTCGTCGGGACCGCGATAGCGGCCGTCCGGGCGCCAGTCGCGCATTTCCCGGATCAGCGGCGTTTCCCACACCAGCCGGTGGGCCAGCAGGCGGCGGTCGGCCAGCAGGGCGTCGAACGCCTCCAGGATGCGCCGGGCCTTCGGCGTGTGGCTGGACTGCTCGACCACCGCGGCGGCCAGCCGGTCATGGCGCAGCCGCTCGCGCAGCAGGCCGGGCAGGAAACGGCCGATGCCGTTGATCTCGATGTGGATCGCCGGCAGATGGGCGTCGGCGATCAGCCGGGCGACCTGCCGGCATTGCTGGTCGGCCTCGGTTTCCTCCGCCTTCGGGTCGACCGCGAGATACAGCACCCGGTGCAGGTAGAAGCGGCCGTCCTCGCCGCCGAACACCGCGGCGACGACGCTGCCGTCGCCGGCCTTGCCGGCACCCTCGCCGCCCGGGCGGGCGAAGGCCGGATCCCACCAGCAGGTGGCTGAGACCAGCCGCACCCCGCCGAGCGTCAGCACCGCCCGGCCGAGCGCCTCGCGATAGTCCAGCTCCGCGTCGTAGCGGCCGAGCCGGTCGACATCGAGCACGCCGTCGACGACGCTCACCGGCTGCAGCAGCATCTGGCTGGCGAATTTGTTGGGGCCGGTGGTCTTGCGGATGCGGGCGACATGCGCCTCGCCGAAGCGCTCCTTCCAGGCATAGATGCGGCGGCCGTCGGCCTCCTCGCGGTAGACCGGCAGGACCAGCCGGTCGAAGCCGTCGAGGAAGGGTTGTCCGCCGTCGCCCCCCTCCTCGGCATAGAGGCTGTCCTGCGCGTGCGGCGTGCCGACATAGAGCTGGGCCCCGCCCGGAACCAGCACATACTCCAGCTCCGACAGACGCTCGCGCAATGCTGCGCGCTTGACCGCGGTATCGGCGTTGCGCGGCACCTCGACATCGTCGCAGATCACCACGTCGGCGCGGCTGCCGGTGATGTTGCCGCCGATGCCGGCCGCCGCCATCGACGGATCGCGCAGTTCCATCGGCCGCACCACCGTGAACCGGTCGGCCGCCCACTGGTCACGCATCGATGCCGGCGGCTTCAGGTGCCGGGCCTCGGGGTGGCGTTCCAGGATGCGCTTGACGTTGCGCACCATCTTCATCGCCAGCTTCATGTCGGCGGCCAGCACCAGCAGCCGGCGGTTGGGGTCGCGCAGCAGCAGCCAGGCGGCGAACAGCCCGACCAGGGTCGATTTGCCCGAGCCGCGGAAGGCCATCAGCAGCATCCGCCGGTTCTGCCCGGCCATGCAGGCCTCCAGCCAGCGCGCCATGCGGTCGTGGTGGGCGGGGGTCTTCAGCTCCACCATGGCGTTCCAGCCGCGGATGAAGGCGGGAAAGCCGGTGTCCTCCCCCTCCGTCATGGATTCCGCCCCAGGATGTGCCAGCCGGCGCCGTTCGACATCACGGTCACCGCATGGCCCTGGCCGGTCAGCGCGATGGCCTCGCTGTCCGGGCCGCCGCCGCCGGACTGGGTGACGGTGACGCGGTTGCCGCCGGTGTCGGACTTCTTGACGGTGACCGTGCGGCCGACCGCGTGGGGCGCCGACGGAGCCGGCAGCCGCACCTCGACCGCGCCGCTCCAGGCGCTGACCAGATAGAGCTGCCGGGTCAGGTCCGGCTCGAACAGGCCGGCGCCCTCGTGATAGCCGGCGTTGCCGGGCGGGTTGTTGCCGGCGACGATCCACCAGCCCGCCCCGTTCGACACCAGCGTCACGAAGTCATAGCGGTTGCCGAGCGCCAGCGTGCGCCCGTCCGGCCCCGGCCCGCCGGTCTCCGTCACGGTCAGCGGGTTGGCCGAGGCGTCGGTGCGCTTGATCGTCACCGCATGGCCGTTCGCGGCGTCGGCCTTGGGCAGCCGCAGTTCCACCGGCCCGCCATAGGCGCTGGCCAGATAGACCGAGCTGGCGAGGTCGAGCGCCACCACCCCGCCGGTCAGCGGCTCGACGAACTCGGTGTCGTAGCGCAGCGCCTCCACCACCAGCTCGGTGACGCGGCTGCGCTGGAGCCGGTTCTTCTCCGGATATCCGGCATTGACCGCGGTGTAGCGCCCGCCCGAGCGGTCGAGGATCGCCGGCCCGGCCGAGGCGGAGAACAGGTTGACCACCGACGTCTCGACCGACCCGGCGTCGAGCTGCAGGTTCGGCACCGCGCCCAGCGATTCGGCGTAGAAATTCACGATCAGCGTCTTGTCGGTGACGGGGCCGACCCGGAAGCAGGCCTCCGCCTCCGGCCACAGGTTGGCCTCGCAATCGAAGAAGGCGTTGTTGAAGCGCCCCTGCTCGACGAAGAAGCCGCAGCCGGTCATCGGCGCCGACAGCGAATAGACCCGTACGGCATGGAAGCGGTTGGCGTTCGGCGTGTCGCCGGCCCCCGTCCGCGTCAGCCACACGCCATGCCGGGACGGCCGGGCCACCAGCACCCGGGCGATGTTGTTCCAGTAGCAGGGCAGGTTCGGGTCGTCATAGCCGTCGAACAGCAGCCCGGTTTCCGGCTCCCACAGCGTCAGGTCGGCCAGCGCGTTCTGCACGCAGGGGCCGTCGCGGCCGAACAGCCGCACCCCCGCCCGCCCCCGCTCCAGCCGCAGGGCCGACAGGGTGGCATAGCCGTCCGGCAGATGGACGAGGTCGAAGCCGTTGGACGTGCCGCGGATCACCGACGCCTGCCCCGCCCCGTACAGCGTCTGCCCGTACCCGAGCGTCAGCGTGTTGGCGATGCGGTAGGTGCCCGGGGGCACGAACACCGCGCGGGCCGAGGTCAGCGCGGCCTGGAGCGCCAGCGTGTCGTCGACCAGCCCGTCGCCCACCGCGCCGAAATCCTTCACCGACACGAGGTCGGCCAGCTTGTCGCGCACCGGCCGCGCGGTGGCGCCCGCCCCCGGCGGCACATAGGTCGCCAGCGCCTCCTCGTCCACCGGCGGGCGGACGGTCGGGTTGCCGGCGCTGTCGAAGGCCAGCAGCTTGCCCTGGCGCAAGCCGCGCTCCGGCAGCAGGGCCGACGCCGGCAGGTCGCTGTCGGCATAGCGCAGCATCAGCTCCTGGTCGCCCGCCACCTGCTGGAGCGCGGCGGTCAGCCGGTCCAGCTCGCCGTTGAGGGCGGAGGCCGGCAGCGGCCCGCTCTCGCCGAAATCGCTGCTGCGCTCGATGGGCAGGCGGCGGCGCAGCAGCACGACGATGTTCTCGGCCGGGGCCTCGGCGAAGGTGACGGCCCCGCCCGCGGTGGTTCCCGCACCGGAAACGGCGTAGCCGGTGCTCTGCAGGGCCGCGCCCAGGAAGACCTGGAGGTCGCCGTCGGCGAAGATCGGGAACGGGTAGGTGAAGACCCGCTGCACACCGTCGGCGAGATACTGCACGCGCGGCGTGCCGCGCGGGATGAGAAGCGACGTGGACATCGGGGGCTCCGAGGGAGGAGTCTTCAGAAGAACTTGCTGAGGTAGTCCAGCCGCTGGCGGTCGGCGAGCTGCGACAGCTCCAGCAGGTTGCGGCGCTTCACCTCGTCCAGGCTCTGCTGGATGGCGGCGCGCTTCAGCTGGCTGGTGGCCTGGGCGTCCTTGCCTTCGGCGTCGCTGGCGTTGGTCAGGCCGAGCAGGATGGCCTCGCCCGACCCGTCCTGCCCGGTGACGCCGCGGGCGCCCAGGCTGGCGCGCGTCTTGCCGACCGCCTGGCGCAGCGCCGCCAGCCGGCGCTGTTCGGCGGCATCGGCGGCGGCGGTCAGCTGGGCGAGCTGGGTCTGGCTGTCGGCCTCCTGGGTGCGGACCGCCTCGGACTGGCTGGCGCGGAGCTGGGCCAGCGTCTGTTCCTGGCCGGCACGGTAATCGTCCATCTCCCTGGCCCGCGCCGCCTGGGCCGCGGCGGCGGCGGCCTCGGCCTGCTGGCGCTGGAGCTCCTGGTCCTGCCGGCGCAGCTCGTCCTCGCGCGCCCAGGCGCGGGCCTGCGCCTCGGCCTCCAGCTGGGCCTGCTGCTGGCGGGCGGTGGCCGTCGCCTGGGCGTTGCGTTCGGCCGCCGCCGCTTCCTCGCGGTATTTCTGCTCCAGCGCCGCCTGGGCCGCGGCGGCGGCGGCGGCATCCTGCTGGCGCTTGTATTCCAGCTCGGCCGCGGCCTGCTGGGCAGCGGCCTGTTGCGCCGCGGAGCCGGACTGGCTGGTACCGGCACTGGCGCTGCGCACGGTGCCGATCACCGAGTTCGCCAGCGGCAGCGCCGTGGTCACGAGGGGAGCTATTCCACCCATCAGTCGTTCACCTTCAATTCCATGGTCACGGAAAGCAGCGTGAAAGGCAGCGGCGCGTCCTGTTCGATGCGCCACAGCGGGACATCGGTGTCGTACCGCCAGCCGAGCGCCCGCAGCCGGCGGTCTCCCGACACGCGCGGCGGCACCCCGCCGGCCGGTTGCGGCCCCAGCCGGTGGAGCGGCAGGTCCTGCAATCCCCGCCCCAGATCGACGCGCAGTGCCGCCGTCTCCTCCAGCCGGAAGGTGACGGCGACCAGCCGCATCAGGTCGGCCCCGGCCGCCTGCCCCAGCAGGTTGGGCGGCAACGGCTCGATCCGGTGGCTGTAGGGCAGCCCGATCTCGACCCTGGCCGCCGGCGGGTCGAGCGTGACGCTGCCGGCCTGGACGGTGGCGGGGGTGCGCACCGCCCCATCGGCGACGACGGCGACGGTCCGCCCCTCCAGATGGGCCAGGCCGCCCCAGACGGCGGCGGGCTCCGCCCGTTCGGCAGCAACCGCCGCGTCGAGGTTGAAGCCGTCGTCGAAGCGTTCGACGCTCCACACGCCGCGGCGGTCGACCAGCAGATAGACCTCGTCGCCGACCGCGGCGACGGAACGCACCGCCCCATCTGTCTCCAGCCGGGTCCAGGCGGTGACGCTCTCGGCCCGGTAGGCGGTCAGCGCGCCGAGCGCGCCGTCCTCCATCGCCACGAACAGCAGCCGGCGGTTCTGGTCGTAATCCTGGTCGCGCGGGTTGACCACCAGATGGCGGGCCAGCAGCGCCAGGTCGTTGGCCTGATAGGCCGCCTCGGTGTCGGTGTAGAGGAACTCGCGGATTTCGCGCCGGTTGCGCGGCACGAACAGGGTGCCCCCCTCGACGTCGCGCGGCGGGATGGCGCGGTCGAGCGGCGAGCCGATGCGGGTCTGGCGGTTGACCTGCATGCTCTGCGGCGTCAGCGGGTCGCCGGTCACCATATATTCGGCGCCCGAGGTGAAGACCTGCAGATGACGGCCGGAGAAGACGGCACGCACGGCGTTCACCTGATCGGACAGGATGCCGAACTCGATGGCCTCGTCGTCCAGCCCTTCGCCCAGGTCGAAGTTCCAGATTCGGGCCGATTTGGACAGCCACAGCCGGTTGGGCAGGTCGCGCGACCCGCCGATCACCAGCCGGTCCTGATGGAAGGCGGCCGACACCGGCCAGCCGCGCAGGGGCGAGAAGGCCTGCTCCTCCCAGCTGGTCGTCGCCTGGGTGTCGGCCAGCGTCTCCTTCGCCGTGGCATTGACCTGCGTCGCGGAGACGACCCCGGTCACCAGCAGCTGCTTGCCCTCGATGCGGATGCGGGTGCCGTCGTGGCGCGGGTCGAAGACCGGGGCCGACGCGGTGACGGTGACCGCCCCCGCGATGCCCGACGGGGTGAGCGTCACCGCCGGATCGCCGAAACGGTGGAAGGGCAGCCGGACCAGCTCGTCCTCGACCGCGAAGGCCCATTCCGACAGGGTCCACGCCCCGTCCTCGCCGCGCGCCAGCTTGCGGGGCGGCAGGTCGGGATGGCAGACCAGCAGCGTGTCGGCGCTCTGCGTCCAGGTGATCTGCGCCAGCTGCGCCAACGTCCAGGGCGCCGCAATGGAGGCGAGCCTGGCCCCGCCCTGGAACACGTCGATCCAGCCGCCGGTGAACAGCAGCAGATAGGTCTGCTCGGTGTTGCGCTCGAACGCCACCAGCCGGCCGTCGCCGCGGGCCGGCGCGGTGAAGGCGAGGCCGGAGCGCCGCGTCACCCCGCCGGTCGGGTCGATGAACAGGTTGCGCAGTGCCAGCGCGCCGTTGTCGTAGGCCTTGAGGTCGCCGCGCCCGAGCAGGCGGCGCGACACCTCGCCAGCGGTGAAGTTGGTCTTGACCTGATGCAGCCGTCCCATCACGCCCTCCCCATCAGGCCCGCGCATCGATCAGGGTGAAATCCTCGAAGCCGGGCTGGCTGTCCTGCTGGGCATCGATCTGGCGGGCGCGGCGGAACTCGCTCTCGGCCAGCTGGGCCAGCAATTCCGCCCGCGTCGAGCTTTCGGTCAGCGGCAGGCAGAACTCGGCGGCGAGCCGGGCGATCAGCGCCTGGTCGAAGAAGGCGGGGAAATCCTCCTCCGCCGGGCGGCCGATGTAGGACAGGGTGACGGCGGCGGCATCGCACAGCAGCATCCGGCCGTTGATGCGATAGGACAGGCCGCGCCCCCGCCCGCCGCCGCCCGCCGCCAGCGCCCGCAGGAAATCGGCCGGCAGCTGGAAGGCGCAGGCATAGTCGGCGACCGGCGCTTCGGCCAGCCGCGGCAGCGTCGCCTGGACGCTGGCGAAGCTCCAGGCATTGGCCGACAGCAGCGCGTCGCGCGCCGGGCCATAGAGGGCGGCGGCCACCTCCGCCTCGGCGGAGCCGTCGTCGAAGGAGGCGATGGCGGTGGCGCCGAGCTTGATCAGCGCACGGCCGCACAGGCCGATGGCGGTGAGGGCCATGGGCTGGTCTCCGGTTGGGGGGAAGGATAAGGATCAGTCGCTGTTGGCGGCGCCGAACGGCGTCAGGTTGGCGACATCGACCGCGCCGCCGCTGCTGGAGGCGACCACCAGCACGCCGGCCGCCGGGGCGACGGTGCCGGCGGCGCAGTTGGCCAGCAGCATGTCGCCGGCCCGCAGCAGGCCGGCCGCCCCGTTGAAATAGCCGGCGGTATCGACGTCGGTCGCCGCATCGGGGGTGGTGTAGTGCCAGAGCGTGAAGCCGTTGGCGTAGGCGAGCACGCTCAGATCCTTGGACGCATAGGCCATGGACGGAAGACTCCGGATTTCGTGGGGGGAATCCCCCTCTCCCCCCGGGGAGAGGGTCGGGGTGAGGGGGGATGCATGGGGAGGATTCGGTGAGACGCTGCGGCGTCGCGCGTCGAGCAAAGGCACGACGCCGCGGCTCAGCTCTCCAGGCAGCGCAGCGTCACCACGCCCGAGTTGTCGATCAGCGCGGCGCCCTGGCTCATCATGTTGTTGACGAAATGCGCCGCGCGGTCGCCGTGCCAGGTGATGTCGGTCTTCACGTCGGCACCCGCCGCGTGGCCGACCGCCGTCTTGTGATACCAGTGGCACAGGCGGACGCTGCCGGTCAGCGTCAGGCCGGAATGGGGAACCCACAGCGTGCCGAGCCAGCGCTTGGCCTGGGTGCCGCGCCAGGGCAGCTCGTCCGGTCCGACATAGTCGCTGCTGGCGAACTCGTCGATTCCCAGCAGCTGGCTCCACTGCTTCCAGCCGACGACGGCATAGCGCTGGCCGTCGTCCGGCACGTCGGCCTCGCCCATCATCTCGAAGGCTTCCAGCACCTTGGCCTTGGTCAGGCCGTCGGTGGCGTCGCCGGCATGGTTGGTCGACTTGTCCAGCTCGGCGATCAGCAGCTCGTCGGTCTTGCGGCCCAGCGCATAGGCGCCGGCATTGGCGATGATCTGCCGCTCGTCGATGTTGGTCTTCAGCTCGTCCAGCCGGTCGACCCAGTCGCCGGCATAGAAGTCGTACAGCGCGCACTCGACCGGCGTGTGGTCCAGGTTCATCACCGGGACGGCGCCGTGGCGCGATTTGGTGGAGGCCGCGCCCTTGCCCACCTTCTGGAAGACGGTGGAGGCGCCCTGCACGTTGTTCTTGCCGCGCACCGTGTTGCGCAGCTTGGAGCCCATGCGCTGGTAGGCCTCATGGACCTCGCGCTCGAACTGCTTGACGAACGCCTGGGCGATCGTGGTCGACATGGGAATTTTTCCTTTCGCGTTCCTGCGGATCCCGCGGGTGCAGGGGGAGACCATGCGGGAGGGGCTCGTTCCGCCATCCGGTTGTCGGAGTGCGCCAAGGGACGCACCGCCGGCCGCGGGCGGAACGCGAAAATGAAAAGGGCCGGCCGGGCCTTTCGGTTTTCCGGCCGGCCCTTTTCGGGACCGAAGCGAGGGGGGAGCTCTGGTGCCGTCAGGCGTCAGATCCGGATGGAGGGAGCTGTCGCCTTGACAAGGCTGGTTATAGGATTTTTAGCCGATCTATGAAAGGACTATTTTCACAAAGCCGTCTCAATGCCGGACCGGACCGGCGACCCAATGGCTGACGATGGTCTCCGCCTGGGCCGGCGGGATCTCCGGATGGTGGTAGCGATAGACGGTGACCGCCGCCTCCAGCGCATAGCGTTCCGGCTGGCCGCAGCGGCACAGGCCGGAATAGCAACGCTGCACCGCATCGCGGCAGGCGATGACGTCGGCGGGAGGCGGGTCGACCTCGAAGAAACGGGGGTCGGTCATGGACGGTCCTCCTCATCCAGGGGCACGCCGTAGATTTCCAGCCGGTGCCCGACGATCTTGTAGCCGAGTTCACGGGCGATGCGTTCCTTCATCGCCTCCAGCTCGGGGCTGGCGAACTCGATGATCCGCCCGGTGCGGGTGTCGATCAGGTGGTGGTGGTGGTCGGCCGTCGCCTCCTCGTACCGGGCGCGGCCGTCGCCGAGATCGACGCGCTCGATCACCTGCGCATCCTCCAGCAGCCGCATGGTGCGGTAGACGGTGGCGATGGAGATGCGCGGGTCGATCTTTACCGCCCGGCGGTGCACCTCCTCGACGTCGGGATGGTCGTCGGCCTCCGACAACACCTGGGAGATGACACGGCGCTGCCCGGTCATCTTCAGCCCCTTCTCCATACACAACGCTTCCAGACGCGACGTCATAACCCAACCCTGGTCATTGCTTGCCGAGACCCCCATCATACTGAAAACCGTTCGCAATCCCAGAGCGGTTTCGCAAGCGACCCGATGTCGCTGTTCCGCCGGGCCCGTCCGCGGCCCGGCCAACCTGGAGGAACGCCCCTATGACCCGCCTCATGCCCCGTGCCTGGACCGCCCCGGCCCTGCTCTGCATCGGACTGGCCCTGCCGGCCGCCCCGGCGCTGGCACAGCAATCCGCCCCTGCTCCCGCCCCTGCCGCCCAGGCCGCCGTCGCCGATGCGCAGGGCAAGCCGCTGGGCACCGTCACCTTCACCAAATTCCCGCACGGCATCCTGGTGCATGGCCAGCTCGAAGGTCTGACGCCGGGCTGGCATGGCATCCACATCCATGAAAACGGCGCCTGCACACCCGATTTCAAGGCTGCCGGCGGCCATTTCGCCGCCCAGGGCGCCAAGCACGGGCTCGAAGCCGAGCACATGCATTACGGCGAGCTTCCCAACATCTGGGCCAACGAATCCGGCAAGGCCGGGTTCGAGGCGATCACCCACATGGTGACGCTGACCGACGGCGCCGACGGCCTGTTCAAGCAGGGCGGCACCTCGATCGTCGTCCATGCCCAGCCCGACGATTACCTCAGCCAGCCGGCCGGCAACTCCGGCGACCGCATCGCCTGCGGCGTCATCAAGAAGCCGTAAGGCTCGAAGAAGCACCGGGGCGCGACCATATGCCGCGGCGCCGACGCGGCGGCCCGCGCCCCTCCCCGCACTCCCTCCTCCGGCCGTTCCACCCTGCGCACGCCTGCCGCGCACCGAGTTTTCTTGCCAAATCAAGCCGCCGGCCCTATGTGTCCAGGGTCGGACGGCGCCCGGCGCCGCGCAGGACTTGCGCGCGCCATCTCGCCCGCCGCCCGACGGCTCCGCGCCAACCCGCCGCGGAGCGCGCAAGCCCGGCCGCTCCCTCCTGGCGCGGCCCCCATTCTGGTGACCAGGACCATCGCTTCCATGACCGAATTCTCCGGCCTCGGCCTGATCGAGCCTCTTCTGCGCGCCGTCGCGGAGGAGGGATACTCCACGGCCACGCCGATCCAGGCCGGCGCCATTCCCCTTCTGCTGGCCGGCCGCGACGTGCTCGGCCTCGCCCAGACCGGCACCGGCAAGACCGCCGCCTTCACGCTGCCGATCCTGCAGCGGCTGTTCCAGAACAAGAAGCGCGTGGCCGCCAAGTCGCCGCGCGTCCTGATCCTGACCCCGACGCGCGAGCTGGCGCTGCAGATCGGCGACAGCTTCACCACCTACGGCCGCCACCTGCCGCTGCGCCGCACCGTCATCCATGGCGGCGTCGGCCAGAGCCCGCAGGTGTCCGCCATCGCCCGCGGCGTAGAGGTGCTGATCGCCACCCCCGGCCGCCTGCTCGACCTGATGGCGCAGAACCACGTCAACCTCGGCGCGATCGAGGTGTTCGTCCTCGACGAGGCCGACCGGATGCTCGACATGGGCTTCATCCGCGACGTGCGGAAGGTGGTCGCGGTGCTGCCGAAGGACCGGCAGACGCTGCTGTTCTCCGCCACCATGCCCGACGCGGTGGTCGAGCTGGCGCACAGCATCCTGACCGATGCCGAGCGGATCGAGGTGACACCGCAATCGACCACGGTCGAGCGCATCAACCAGCGCGTCCTGTTCGTGGAGCGCGGCGACAAGCGCCGCCTGCTCGCCGACCTGCTGGAGGATTCGGCGATGGCCCGCACCATCGTCTTCGCCCGCACCAAGCACGGCGCCGACCGCATCGCCGACCATCTGAAGAAGGCCGGCATCGCCGCCGACGCCATCCATGGCGACAAGTCGCAGTCGGCCCGCGTCCGCGCGCTGGAGAGCTTCCGCGCCGGCGAGCTGCGGGCGCTGGTGGCGACCGACATCGCGGCGCGCGGCATCGACATCGACGGCATCAGCCACGTCATCAACTTCGACCTGCCGAACGAGCCGGAAAGCTACGTCCACCGCATCGGCCGCACCGCCCGTGCCGGCACCGACGGCAGCGCGGTGTCCTTCTGCGACCATGAAGAGGTCGGCTACCTGAAGGACATCGAGAAGACGATCCGCCAGCCGATCCCGGCCGACACCGACCACCCCTATCACGCGGTCGACGTGGCGCAGATCCACGCGTCGAGCAAGCCGCCGCCCCGCCCGAAGGCGCCGGGCAGCAACCGCAACCAGAACAACCGCAACCAGCAGCCCAGGCAGGGCCAGCAGGCCAAGCCGGCGGGCGCCCAGGGTGCCGCCGCTGCCAAGCCTGCGGCGCAGGCCGCCAAGGCGCCGCAGAAGGCCGGCAAGCCGAACGGCGGCGCGCGCCCGGATGCCGCGCGCAACGACCAGAACCGCCACGACCGCCGCCCGGCGCCGCACGCCGTCTCGCACGGCAATGGCGGCGGCAAGCCGGCGCCGCGCGCGGCCGGTACCCCCGGCGGCAACACGCCGATGCGCCGCAAGCCCAGCGCCGCCTGACGTCCGGTAATCGACATAAAAAAGGCCCCGTCTCTGACGAGACGGGGCTTTTCCTTGTCCGGGACGCTTGCCGGTGTCAGCCCTGGGCTTCCGCGGCGAGCGCGGCCTGCACCGCCGGGCGGGCGGCGACCCGCTCGGAGAAGGCGACGAGGTTCGGCCAGGGCGTCAGGTCGAAGCCGATGCGCGGCAGCCAGCTCAGCACCGTGAAGGCATAGGCGTCGGCAACGGTGAAGCGGTCGCCGGTCAGATAGGCCTTGCCCTCCAGCTCATGGTCGAGCAGCGCCAGCTTGGCGCCCAGCACCTTGGCGGCGAAGCCCTTGTAGGTTTCGGACACCACGTCCTTCAGCATCGGGAACAGCGGGACGACTCCCTTGTGCAGTTCCGAACCGATGAAGTTCAGCAGTTCCTGGACACGGTAGCGCTCCAGGCTGCCGGCCGGCGGGATCAGGCCGCTGTCCGGCGCCCGGTCGGCGATGTACTGGACGATCACCGCCCCTTCGGTCAGGATCCCGCCGCCGTCGAGCGCCAGGGCCGGCACCTGCCCCTTCGGGTTCACCGCGCGGAAGTCGCTGCCGTCCTCAAGCGTCTTGGCAGCGAGGTCGACCTTGACCAGGTCGAAAGGCAGCCCGGCCTCGCGCAGGACGATGTGCGGCGACAGCGAGCAGGCGCCCGGCTTGTAATAAAGCTTCATGTGTCCGGATCCCGTTCGGGTGTTTCGTGGTTGGCGATGTAACGGCTACCTCAATCGCGCCGCCGCCGCCACCCCTCCGGAAACACGGACGGTCCGATCCGCCGTCAGACCGGCTGGGCCGCCAGCTTCCTGGCGCGGCGGTCGACCAGCCACCAGGCGCCGCGGGAGGCCAGCGTGCACAGGCGGGTGTGCGGCTTCAGCCCGCAGGCCTTGAACACCATGGCGACGGCCCGGTCGACATGCTTGCGGCGGTAGCGGCCATAGGCGCGGCGCATGTAGGCGGCGTTGTAGAGCTTGTGCTCGTAGGCGGCCTCGGCCGGGGCGTTGGCGGCATAATAGGCATAGGCCAGCTCATCGTCCTCGGACTCGCCGATGCGCGACAGGGCGACCTTCAACCGCTGGAACTTGTTGAGCCCTTCACGCTCCAGATACTTCTTGGCATAGATGTAGAAGATCTTGTAGTGGCGCAGCTCGTCGGCGGCGATGTTGCGGCAGATCTCCTTCAGCACCGGCTCGTCGGTCGAATCGCCGATGGCGGCATAGTAGGAGCTGGTGCCGGTCTCGACCATGCAGCGGGCGATCATCTCGCCGGTGCGCGAACCGCGGACCGAGGCGTCGAGCTCGATCGGCACCCGGTAGCCGGCACGGAACCGTTCGACCGCCCCCCGGAAATCGAAGGCCGGGTCGATCAGCTCGGCCCAGCGGCCCAGCGCCTCGCCATGCTGCACCTCCTCCTCCGCCCAGACATGGGCGACCTCCTGGAACTCGGCATCGTCCTTGAAGACGTTGCAGAGATAGGCGGTGTAGTCGTGGGCGTTGAACTCGACCAGCGCCGCCGCCTTGATCAGTGGGACCAGGTCGGGATCGACCTGGCTGGCATCGAAAAGGTCCCAGGGAAGCTCGTCGATCCGCCAGTGAGCACGCGCCATGTCCGCTCTATCCGCCTCGTTCGGGGCCGCACCGGTGGCGGCCGTGGTCAATGTCCCGGGGGGGCCGGCCTTCGAATGTAATCGCTCTTTGGAGGGATGCAACCGACTCGCAACGCGAACGGGCGGCCTGGATACCCAAGCCGCCCGTTCGACTGAAGGACTCTGCGCCGTTTGCCCGGGACTTTCCCGGCCCAGCTCCGCTCAGTGGGCGGACGACTGGCTGAGCGCCTCCAGCTTGGCGCGCGCGACGGCCAGCTTGGCCTCGGCGGTGGCCCGCTCGGCATCCGACTTGCTGTCGTCCAGATCCTCGGACAGGTCCTTGATCTGCTGCTCGACCGCGCCGCGGTTCAGGTCGGCCAAAGCCACCGCTTCCTCGGCCAGCACGGTGCAGCGGGCCTCGGTGACCTCGGCGAAGCCGCCGGCGACGAACACGCGGTCGACGATGCGGTCGCCCTCATAGACGTCGATGACACCCGGACGCACGGTCGAGATCATCGGCGAATGACCGGCGAGCACGCCGAAATCGCCTTCCGAACCCGGCACCACGACCATGTCCACGGGCTGCGACTTCAGCAGCTTTTCCGGCGAGACCAGCTCGAATTCGACTTTATCGGCCATGGGTTTCCTGGTGCCTCTTCATAGGAACCCCCTCCCCCGTTACGGGAGGGAGGGGGTATGCTGATGTCGATTCCCGTCCGGCCGCGCCCCTCTCGGGATCGGGCCGGGCCGGGATGCCGCGATCCCGGAGGGGATCAGGCGGCGGCCAGCTTCTTGGCCTTGGCGATCGCCTCGTCGATGGTGCCGACCATGTAGAAGGCGGCCTCCGGCAGGTGATCGTAGTCGCCGTTCACGATGCCCTTGAAGCCCTTGATGGTGTCTTCCAGGCTGACCAGCACGCCCGGCGTGCCGGTGAACACCTCGGCGACGTGGAACGGCTGCGACAGGAAGCGCTGGATCTTGCGGGCGCGGGCGACGACCAGCTTGTCCTCTTCCGACAGCTCGTCCATGCCCAGGATGGCGATGATGTCCTGCAGCGACTTGTAGGTCTGCAGAACCTTCTGGACCGAACGGGCGACCTGATAGTGCTCCTCACCGACGACGCGCGGGTCGAGGATGCGGCTGGTCGAGTCGAGCGGGTCCACGGCCGGGAAGATGGCCATTTCGGCGATCGAGCGCGACAGCACCGTGGTGGCGTCCAGGTGGGCGAAGGAGGCGGCCGGGGCCGGGTCGGTCAGATCGTCGGCGGGCACGTAGATGGCCTGCACCGAGGTGATCGAACCCTTCTTCGTCGAGGTGATGCGCTCCTGCAGGGCGCCCATGTCGGTGCCCAGCGTCGGCTGGTAGCCCACCGCCGACGGGATGCGGCCCAGCAGCGCCGACACTTCCGAACCGGCCTGGGTGAAGCGGAAGATGTTGTCGACGAAGAACAGCACGTCCTGGCCTTCCTCATCGCGGAAATACTCCGCGAGGGTCAGGCCGCTCAGCGCGACGCGGGCGCGGGCGCCCGGCGGCTCGTTCATCTGGCCGTACACCAGGGCCACCTTGGAGCCCGGGCCGTCGAGCTTGATGACGCCCGACTCGATCATCTCGTGATAGAGGTCGTTGCCCTCGCGGGTGCGCTCGCCGACGCCGGCGAACACCGACACGCCGCCGTGGGCCTTGGCGACGTTGTTGATCAGCTCCATGATCGTCACGGTCTTGCCGACGCCGGCGCCGCCGAACAGGCCGATCTTGCCGCCCTTGGCGTAGGGGGCCAGCAGGTCGATGACCTTGATGCCGGTGATCAGCACTTCGGCGTCGGTCGACTGGTCGACGAAGTCCGGGGCCGAGCGGTGGATCGGCAGCGAGTGGGCGGCGTTGACCGGGCCACGCTCGTCGATCGGCTCGCCGATGACGTTGATGATGCGGCCCAGCGTCTCCGGCCCGACCGGCATCGTGATCGGCGCGCCGGTGTCCGAAACCTCCGCACCACGCACCAGACCGTCGGTGCTGTCCATGGCGATGGTGCGGACCGTGCTCTCGCCCAGGTGCTGCGCCACTTCCAGAACGAGGGTCTTGCCGTCGTTCTGGGTGTGCAGCGCGTTCAGGATCGACGGCAGGTCGCCGTCGAACTGCACGTCCACGACGGCGCCCGTGACCTGCGTGATCTTGCCGACAGAATTGGTGGTGGCCATGGAGTAAAGCTCCCTAGGAACTCGGTAAGTGTCGGTATGCCGTCGCCGGCGCAAATGGGCTTGGCCCTACAGGTCGGATGCGGCGTTACAGGGCCTCGGCACCGGAGATGATCTCGATCAGCTCCTTGGTGATGTAGGCCTGGCGCGTCCGGTTGTAGGTGATCGTCAGCTTGTTGATCATGTCGCCGGCGTTGCGCGTCGCATTGTCCATCGCGGTCATCCGGGCGCCCTGTTCGGACGCGGCGCTCTCCAGGAGGGCGCGGTAGATCTGGATCGACAGGTTGCGCGGCAGCAGTTCGGCGAGGATCTGCTCCTCGTCCGGCTCGAACTCGTAGATCGCCTTGGCTTCGTCCGATGCGGCGGCCTGCGCCGACGCCGGGGGGGCGAAGGGAATGAGCTGCTGAACCGTCACGATCTGCGAGATCGCCGACTTGAACTTGTTGAAGACGACCGAGCAGACGTCGAACTCGCCGGCGTCGAACATCGCCAGCACCTTCGACGCGACCATGTCGGCATCGGCGAAGCCGAGACGGCGGCGGCCGACATCCTCGTAGCTCTCGACGATCAGCGAGGAGAATTCGCGCTTCAGCTGGTCGCGGCCCTTGCGGCCCACGGTCAGCAGCTTCACGGTCTTGCCCGCGCCCTGCAGGCGGGCGATCTGACGCTTGGCCTCGCGGACGATGGAGCCGTTGAAGGCGCCGCACAGGCCGCGGTCGGAGCTGATGACGACCAGCAGATGCACCTTGTCGGCGCCCGTCCCGGTCATCAGCTTCGGCCCGTTGCCGCTGTCCTGCACGTTGGCGGCCAGCGACGACAGCATGCGGCCCATACGCTCCGCGTAGGGACCGCTGGCTTCCGCCTGCTCCTGGGCGCGGCGCAGCTTGGAAGCCGCGACCATCTTCATGGCCGAGGTGATCTTGCGCGTCGACTGGACGCTCGCGATCCGGTTCTTTAGGTCCTTGAGGTTAGGCATGCCGGCCCTTCAATTCCGCTCGAGGTCGTTCCGTGCCCGTCGTCCGACGGTGGGGGGCGGTTTCCCGCCCCCGCGCGGTCGGTCAGGCGAAGACCTTGGCGAAGCCGTCGAGGAACGCCTTCAGCTTCTCTTCGGTCGCCGGGGTGATCTGCTTGTCGGTGCGGATCGCCGCCAGGATATCGGCGCCCTTGGCGCGGATCTCCGACAGGAACTTGGCCTCGAAGCGGTTCACGTCCTCGACGCGGATGGCGTCCAGGTAGCCCTTCACGCCGGCGAAGATCGACACGACCTGCTCTTCGACCGGCAGCGGCTGGAACTGGCCCTGCTTCAGCAGCTCGGTCAGGCGGGCGCCGCGGGCCAGCAGGCGCTGGGTCGAGGCGTCGAGGTCCGAGGCGAACTGGGCGAAGGCGGCCATCTCGCGGTACTGCGCGAGTTCCATCTTGATGGTGCCGGCGACCTGCTTCATCGCCTTGATCTGGGCGGCGGAGCCGACGCGGCTCACCGACAGGCCGACGTTGATGGCAGGGCGGATGCCCTTGTAGAACAGGCCGGTTTCCAGGAAGATCTGACCGTCGGTGATCGAGATCACGTTGGTCGGGATGTAGGCGGACACGTCGCCGGCCTGGGTTTCGATGACCGGCAGGGCGGTCAGCGAGCCGTTGCCATGGGCGTCGCCCATCTTGGCGGCGCGCTCGAGCAGGCGAGAGTGGAGGTAGAACACGTCGCCCGGATAGGCTTCGCGGCCCGGCGGACGGCGGAGCAGCAGCGACATCTGGCGGTAGGCGACGGCCTGCTTGGACAGATCGTCGTACACGATCAGGGCGTGCATGCCGTTGTCACGGAAATACTCGCCCATCGTGCAGCCGGTGTACGGCGCCAGGAACTGCAGCGGAGCCGGCTCCGACGCGGTGGCGGCGACGACGATGGAGTATTCCATGGCGCCGGCGTCTTCCAGGGTCTTGACGATCTGGGCGACGGTCGAACGCTTCTGGCCGACGGCAACGTAGATGCAGTAGAGCTTCTTGCTCTCGTCGTCGCCCTGGTTGATCGGCTTCTGGTTCAGGAAGGTGTCGATGACGACGGCGGTCTTGCCGGTCTGGCGATCGCCGATGATCAGCTCGCGCTGGCCGCGCCCGATCGGAACCAGGCTGTCGACGGCCTTCAGGCCGGTCTGCATCGGCTCGTGCACCGACTTGCGCGGGATGATGCCGGGGGCCTTGACCTCGACGCGCTTGCGCTCGACGTTGACCAGCGGACCCTTGCCGTCGATCGGGTTGCCCAGGCCGTCGACCACGCGGCCCAGCAGGCCGCGGCCGACGGGGACGTCCACGATGGTGCCGGTGCGCTTGACGACGTCGCCTTCCTTGATGCCGCGGTCGTCGCCGAAGATCACGATGCCGACATTGTCGGTCTCGAGGTTCAGCGCCATGCCCTGCAGGCCACCCGGAAACTCGACCATCTCGCCGGCGCGGACGTTGTCCAGGCCGTGCACGCGGGCGACGCCGTCACCCACCGACAGGACCTGACCAACCTCGGCGACATCCGCCTCGGTCCCGAAATTCGCGATCTGCTGCTTGAGGATCGCAGAGATTTCTGCGGCGCGGATATCCATCAGACTGATCCCCCTGAGGCCTTCATGGCGAGTTGCAATTTGTTCAGCTTCGTTCGCACCGAGGTATCGACCATGCGCGAGCCGAACTTAACGATCATGCCGCCGATCAGCTCGGGATCGACGGAGGTGTTCACCAGCACCTTGGAACCGATGGACGCCTTGAGCGCGTCGATCACGGCGGCGCGCTGGGCGTCGCTCAGCGGCTGGGCCGAGGTGACGTGGGCGGTGACCTCGCCGCGGCGGCGCGCCAGCTCGGCCAGGAAGCCCTCGATCATGCCGTCGATCGCGAACAGGCGGCGATTGGACGCCACCAGCCCGATGAAGCGCTTGGTCAGGTCCGACAGGCCGGCGCTGTCAAGGACGGCGGCCATGGCCTTGCCCTGGTCGGCGCGGCTGATGACGGGGCTGCGGACGAGGCGACGGAGGTCAGCGCTCTCGGCCAGGATCTGCTTCAGCGTGGCCAGATCGCTCGCGACCGTGTCCAACGCCTGGTTTTCGTCCGCAAGCTCGAACAGCGCGATGGAGTAACGCGCGGCGAGTTCGGATACGCCTGTTCCTTCGGATGCCACCTGATCCCTCGAATTGAGTTCGGTAGACGGTGAATTCGGCGGCCTTATAGGGTGTCAACCCGAGGCACAAACACCCCGGCCGCGAAAGCGAGCGGTCCAATATCACAGGAATCGCGCCTACGCAACGGTGTCTGGACAATTTGACTGCGGCGTTTTGAGCAACTGCGGAATCATTGGTCGCAATTGCGTTCGCCAAGGACTCGAGTCGCGTTCGACTGGTCATACCGGCTGTGACTTCGAAGTGGCCCTGACTCCGGCTTAATTCAAGGTTAACCAATCTGATCCAGGGTCGGACCACGTCGCGCGGGGGGATGCTCCGGTCCCCCTTCCGGCCGCTTCGCCGCCGCCGCGTCCCGTTTCCCAGAGCCGGTTCCTCGGTTCGTCCCACCCGCATCCGGTCAACGAGACCAAGGGCCTCCCCCATGACGATCCTGCCGACGACCGACACCGCCGCCGCAGCCGACGCCGGTGCCGACGCCGGTGCCGATACCGGCACCCACCCGGCCGGACGCTCCCCCGATCGGGCCGCCGAACGGCCGTCGAACGTCGTCCAGTTCTGCCGCGCCCGCTTCACGCCGGAGGATCTGGACGCCTTCGCCGCGGTCGCCGGGCCGAAGCTGGGCAACGGCCATTGGGTCGGCGTGCTGCGCGAGTCGGGGCGCGACCATGACCGGTTGCTGGTGCTGCTGCCCGAGGTCGACCACCCCGTCTTCCGCTTCGAACGCGATGCCAAGGGCCGCTACAGCCTCTCCTTCCATGACCGGTCCGGCTGGTACGGCATCGGCGGCGGCGACAGTGCAGCCGAATGCCTGTCGATCTGGCGCCCGCGCCGGCCGAAGGGACCGTGATCCCCCGCCGGGCTGCAACGAGGCTCGCAATTTTCGCCATGTAAAAAATGTCGCGCGGCAGCATGCCGAGCCGGTTCCATGGACGAAGACCATCCTCCCGGCAGTCACGCCCGCCGCCCCCGGCTGCAAGCCCGGCGGCATGTTCAGCGATACACCCCGACCGCCAGCATGTAGGGCTTGCCGTTCAGGACCAGGCGGCGGGCATGCATCGTCTTGCGCGCGACCTGCCCGGTCAGCGGATCGATCCACTGATAGGTGACATCGGTCCGCCCGGCGAGGGCCACGCCGTCCAGCGCATCGAGGATGAAGGGCTTGCCGTCGACGTCGCGCAGATCCTTCAGGTTCGATCCGTTCAGCGTCGCGGTCCAGCCATGGGCGATCATCACGCCCTTGTCGTCCAGCAGCATCGGGTAGAGGTCGCGGTCCATGAAAGCGCTATCATGGCCGGCAAAGGCTTCGGGCGCCGCATCCGGACCGATCCGCTCCAGCAGCTGCTGGGCGCGGTCGATCATCCTCAGCGCCTCCGCATCGGTGCCACGGGTGCTGGCCGGAGCGCCGGCGGCGAAGGCGATGACCGCCAGCAGCAGCAGGACCGGCAGCACGGTCAGCAGGGTTTGACGCTGAACGCGCAGACGGAGCTTCGAGATCAAGCCGGCCATGAGCTGGACCCTGTCGCGGGAAATGTTTCGATCCGGAACCATTCCAACCGTGGTAATACCGTGTTTCGTCGCGCGCAATGGACCAAACGTCACAGGTGCCATGCCCGGCCGCCGCCGCGGCCGGGGCGGGTCAATTCGCCGCAGCCTCTTCCGCCGGCATCGCCGACGCCTGCCCATCACCTTAAGCTCATCGCCTACAGAAAGCTGTAGGGGTCGACATCGATCTGGACCCGGATGGCCGGCGGGATCTCCACCCGGTCCAGCCACTCCGCGATCAGCGGCTGCACCTGGGTGCTGCGCGGCGCCTTCAGCAGCAGGCGGCGGCGGTAGCGGCCGCGCAGCAGCGACAGCGGCGCCGGGGCCGGGCCCAGCACATGGACCGTCTCGCTGCGAGGCGCGGCGCGGCCCAGCGCCATCGCCACCCGCTCCACCAGCGTCGGATCCTCGCCGGACACGATCAGCGCCGCCAGCCGGCCGAAGGGCGGCATGCCGGCCTCCAGCCGCATCTCCGCCTCCAGCCGGTAGAAACCGTCGCGGTCGCCGGCGGCCAGGGCCTGCATCACCGGATGTTCGGGCATGAAGGTCTGCAGCATCACCCGGCCCGGCCGCTCGCCACGCCCGGCGCGTCCGGCCACCTGATGCAGCAGCTGGTAGGTGCGCTCGGCCGCCCGCAGGTCGCCGCCGTTCAGGCCGAGGTCGGCGTCGACCACCCCCACCAGCGTCAGCATCGGGAAATGGTGGCCCTTCGCCATCACCTGGGTGCCGATGATGATGTCCAGCTCGTGCCGGCCGATGCTCTCCACCATCTCCTGGATGGCCCGCGGGCCATGCAGGGTGTCGGACGCCATGATGGCGGCGCGCGCCTCGGGGAACAGCTCCGCCACCTCCTCGGCGATGCGCTCCACCCCGGGACCGCAGGCGGCCATGGTGCCCTCCTCGCCGCACTCCGGGCAGGCGTGGGGCAGCGGCTGCTGCAGGCCGCAATGGTGGCATTGCAGCTTGCGGGCGAGCCGGTGCTCGACCAGCCATGCCGTGCAGTTCGGGCATTGCATGCGGTGGCCGCAGGCGCGGCACAGGGTCAGCGGGGCATAGCCGCGGCGGTTCAGGAACAGCATCGCCTGCTCGCCCCCCGCCAGCGTGTCGGTCAGCGCCTTGCGCAGGCTGGGCGCCAGCCAGTGGCGGGCCGGCGGACGGTCGCGCCGCAGGTCGACCAGCTCGACCTCCGGCAGCACGGCGCCGCCATGGCGGGCCGGCAGGGCGATGCGGGCGTAGCGGTGGCTGTCGGCGTTGACCTTGGTCTCCAGCGACGGCGTGGCGGAGACCAGCGCGATGGGCAGCCCGCCGAGATGGGCCCGTGCCACCGCCATGTCGCGGGCGTGGTAGATCGCCCCCTCCTCCTGCTTGTAGGCGGAATCATGCTCCTCATCGACGATGATGACGCCGAGATCCGGGTAGGGCAGGAACAGGGCGGAGCGCGCGCCGACCACCACCGGCACCTCCCCCTTCGCCACCGCACGCCAGGTGTCGCGGCGCTGCGCCCCGGTCAGCTCCGAATGCCATTCGGCCGGCGGCGCGCCGAAGCGGCGGGCGAAGCGGTCGAGCCACTGCGCCGACAGGGCGATCTCCGGCAGCAGCACCAGCGCCTGCTTGCCCTGCTCCAGCGCCGCCGAGATCGCCTCGTAATAGACCTCGGTCTTGCCCGACCCGGTGACGCCGTCGAGCAGCACGGTCGAATAGCGGCCGGAGATCACCCGCTCCCGCAAATCGTCGGCCGCGGCCCGCTGGTCGGGCGACAGGCTGGGGCCGGGGCGGTGCCAGTCCGGCCGGCCGAGCCGGGTCGGCTGCAGCATGACGGGCTCCAGCAGCCCGGCCTCCGCCAGCCCGCGCACGACGGTGACGCCGCAGCCGGCCTCCTCCGCCAGCTCCGCCGGGGTGCGCGGCGGGCCGCCGGCCAGCGTGTCGTCGAGCAAGGCCAGGATGCGCCGGCGCGGCTCGGTCATCTTGAAGCCGGGCGGCGCTTGGGCATCGGCCTTGCGCAGATAGGCCAGCATCGGCCTGGGCGGCTCCAGCGCCGCCGGCACGCTGACCGCCATGCGCAGGACGAAGCCCGGCGGTGTCATGGTGTAGGCCGCGACCCAGTCGACGAAGCGGCGGGCAACGTCGGTCATCGGCGGGGCGTCGAACTTGCGGACCACCGCCTTCAGCCGGCCGGACTCCACCGTCCCGGCCCCCGGCCCCCAGACGACGCCGATCACCCGGCGCGGCCCGAGCGGCACCTCGACATAATCGCCGGGACCGAGATCCATGCCGTCGGGAATGCGGTAGTCGTAGGCCTCGCGCAGCGGCAGGGGCAGCAGCACGGCGACGCGCCGGTCAGGCGCCGCCGGCCTGGGTTTGGCTGCCGCCGGCTTGGATTTGGCCCCGGATCGGGCGGATTCCGGCATGGAATCGTCTTCGGGTCGCGCCGAACCGGGCGTATCCCCAAGAAGATCCCCCTGGACGCCCGGGGCGGAACTGGCGGAAGTCTCACGCATCGGCTAGAGTGGCCTCATGTCCCGGGCACCGGGCGGGACGGCGCGTCGGTCAGCTTTCCGGCGCGGCCGGTTCCGGTCAACATCAGCAAGCATGGACCCTTCGTCATGAAGTTCTTCGTCGACACCGCCGACATCGCCGAGATCCGCGATCTGGCCGACAGCGGCCTGCTGGACGGTGTTACCACCAACCCCTCCCTGATCGCCAAGTCCGGCCGTCAGTTCCTCGATCTCGTGGCCGAGATCTGCGAGGTCGTCAACGGCCCGGTCAGCGCCGAGGTCGCATCCACCGATTTCGAGACCATGCTCGCCGAAGCCCACAAGATCGCCAAGATCTCCCATCGCGTCGCGGTGAAGGTGCCGCTGACCCCGGCCGGGCTCAAGGTCTGCAAGATCATCTCGTCCGAAGGGACGATGGTCAACGTCACCCTGTGCTTCTCCCCCGCCCAGGCGATCCTGGCGGCCAAGGCCGGCGCCAGCTTCGTGTCGCCCTTCGTCGGCCGGCTGGACGACATCGGCCAGGATGGCATGGGCATCATCAAGGACATCTGCGAGATCTATAACAACTACGACGCTTTCAAGACCGAAGTTCTGGTGGCGTCGATCCGCAACCCGATGCACATCGTCAAGGCCGCCCGCCTGGGCGCCCATGTGGTGACCGCGCCGGCATCGGTGCTGAAGCAGCTGTTCAACCACCCGCTGACCGACAAGGGCCTCTCCCAGTTCGTCGAGGACTGGAAGAAGACCAGTCAGTCGATCCTGTAAGGCGGGCCGGAGCGATCATGGCCGACATGGGCCGCGAACCGGGCCCCCCCTCCCGCCGGACGCCGGCGCTCTCATCCGAGGATGTGCGCGCCTATCTGCGGAGCAACCCGGATTTCCTGGCCCAGAACGCCGATCTGGTCCACCACCTGACCCCGCCGTCGGTCGACCGCGGGCGCGGGGTGGTGGACCTCCAGGCCTTCATGGTGGAGCGGCTGCGCGCCGAGGTCCGGACCCTCAAGGACCAGCAGCGCGAGTTGATCGGCACCAGCCGCGCCAACCTGAACAGCCAGAACCGCATCCATGCCGCGGTCCTCTTCCTGCTCGACGCCCAAAGCTTCGAGCAACTGATCCAGACCATCACCACCGACCTGGCGGTGCTTCTCGACCTCGACGTCGCCTGTCTGGTCATCGAATCGAACGGCTCCGACAGTCCGCATGTCCACCGGTCCGGCGTGCGGGTGGTGGAGCCGGGGGCGATCACCGACCGGCTGGGCCGGGCCGACGTGGTGCTGAACACCGACATCCAGGGCGATCCCGAGATCTACGGCCCCGGCGCCGGGCTGGTGCGGTCGGAGGCGCTGATCCGCATCCAGGTCTCCAGCGAGACCCCCGACGGCCTGCTCGCCTTCGGCAGCCGCGAGCCCGACACCTTCCACCGCGGCCAGGGCACCGAGTTGGTGGGCTTCCTCGCCCGCGTCATCGAGCGGGTGATCCGCGGCTGGCTGGAGCTGCCGGCGTGACCGAACCTGTTTTGGGCTTCTCCGCCAAGCCCGACATCCAGGACGTGCTGGCCCACTGGCGGCGCTGGATGGAGAGCGAGAAGGCGGTTTCCCGCCACACCCTGTCGGCCTACACCGCCGACGTGGGCGAGTTCCTGCGCTTCCTCACCGAATTCCGCGGCGGTTCCCCGCCCTCGCTGAACGATCTGGGCGACCTGAAGGCGGCGGATTTCCGCGCCTGGATGTCGCGTCAGGCGATGGACGGTCTGGTCGGGGCCAGCCGGGCCCGCAAGCTGGCGGCGGTTCGCAACCTGTTCCGCTGGCTGGACCGCAGCGGCCGGCTGCACAATCCCGCTGTCGCCACGCTGGCGACCCCCAAGGTCAAGCGCCCGGCCCCGCGCCCGCTGACCGAGATCGACGCCGACCGCCTGCTGGAGGAGGCCGAGCGCGACCGCGAGGATCCCTGGGTCGGCAAGCGCGACCGGGCGCTGTTCACCCTGCTCTACGGCTGCGGCCTGCGCATCTCCGAGGCTTTGGGGCTGGCGCGCAAGGATGCGCCGCTCGGCGACACGCTGCGCGTCACCGGCAAGGGCCGCAAGGACCGCATGATCCCGGTCCTGCCGGCGGTGACGGAGGCGGTGCGCGGCTATCTCGACGCCTGCCCCTTCACGCTGGCGCCCGACGGCCCGCTGTTCGTCGGCACCCGCGGCGGCCGGCTGAACGCCAGCATCGCCCAGCACCAGATGCAGAAGCTGCGCGCCCTGATGGGCATGCCGGACAGCGCCACCCCGCATGCCCTGCGGCACAGTTTCGCAACCCATCTTCTGGCGGATGGCGGCGACCTGCGTGCCATCCAGGACCTGCTCGGCCACGCCTCCCTCTCCACCACCCAGCGTTACACGGACGTGGAGAACGAGCAGCTGATGACCGTGTACCGCAACGCCCATCCCCGGGCGCGCAAGGGCTGACCCCCACAAGGAAAAGGCTCCCCGGCCGAGCGGCGGAGGAGCCTTTTCCTTAAAAAAACCTCGGTCCGATCAGATGTGCAGCGGACGCCCGTCGACCGCCAGGGCAGCTTCCTTGACCGCTTCCGACAGAGTCGGGTGGGCATGGCAGGTGCGGGCGATGTCTTCGGCCGACGCGCTGAACTCCATGGCCAGCACCAGCTCGCCGATCATCTCCGACACGTTCGGGCCGATCATGTGGACGCCCAGCACCTGATCGGTGGCGGCATCCGACAGGATCTTCACGAAGCCGTCGGTCGTGGCGCTGGCGCGTGCGCGGCCGTTCGCCGTGAACGGGAACTTGCCGGCCTTGTAGGCGACGCCCGCGGCCTTCAGCTGCTCTTCGGTCTTGCCGACGGCGGCGACTTCCGGCCAGGTGTAGACGACGCCGGGAACCAGGTCGTGGTTGACATGGCTCTTCTGCCCGGCCAACTGCTCGGCGAGCGCGACACCCTCCTCCTCGGCCTTGTGGGCCAGCATCGGGCCGACCACCACGTCGCCGATGGCGTAGATGCCGGGGACGCTGCTCTGGAAATGGCCGTCGATCTTGACGCGGCCGCGATCCAGCTCGACGCCGACCGCTTCCAGCCCCAGCCCGTCGGTGTAGGGACGGCGGCCGATGGCGACCAGCACGGTGTCGGCCTCGATGGTCTGGGCCGCGCCGCCGGCGGCGGGCTCGACCGTCAGGGTCACGCCGGTCTCGGTCACGGACGCGCCGGTCACCTTGGTGCTCAGCTTGAAGTCCATGCCCTGCTTGGCGAAGATGCGCTGGGCCTGCTTCGACAGCTCGCCGTCCATCGTCGGCAGCACGCGGTCGAGGAACTCGACCACCGTCACCTTGGCGCCCAGGCGGCCCCAGACGGAGCCCAGCTCCAGCCCGATCACGCCGCCGCCGATGACCACCAGATGCTTCGGCACCTCGGCCAGTTCCAGCGCGCCGGTGGAGGACACCACGCGCTTCTCGTCGATGGCGATGCCGGGCAGCGGGGTGACTTCCGAACCGGTGGCGATGACGATGGCCTTCGACGCGGTGACGGTGCCGACGCCTTCGACCTCGACCGTGTTGGCGGCGGTGATCTTGCCGGCGCCCTTCAGCCAGGTGACCTTGTTCTTCTTGAACAGGAATTCGATGCCGCCGACATTGTCCTTAACGACCTTGTCCTTGTGGGACAGCATGCCCGGCAGGTCGAGTTCGACGCCGCCGACCTTGATGCCGAACTTGGCCAGGCCGTGGGCCGCCTCCTCGAACTTCTCCGACGCCGCCAGCAGAGCCTTGGACGGGATGCAGCCGACGTTCAGGCAGGTGCCGCCGAGGGTCCCGCGCTTCTCGACGCAGGCGACCTTGAAACCGAGCTGCGCCGCACGGATCGCGCAGACATACCCGCCGGGACCGCCGCCCACCACGACGACGTCAAAAGTGCTTTCAGCCATGAGAGGCTTTCCTTTCGCCATTCTTGCTCGTTGCCAAAAGCCGTCCCATCCAGCGGGGAGGGCCAGCGGAAAGTGCCGCGGGGCGAGTTATGCCCGCGCTCACGCCCTGTGGCAACGGGACACTTCGTCTCTGGGGCCAGGGCTGCGGATCCGGCAGGTTCTCCCGCCCCATTCGCCGCACCGGAACGCAGGATACCCCTTTTGCGCAACCCCCCTCCCCTTTCGGATCCGGAAACCTTTACTGCCCCGCTTGCGTTCCAGGTGGCATCACATCGCCACCGAAAGGGAGACCACCATGACCACCGTCAAGAAGTTCGCCATGCTCGCCATCCTCGGCTCGCTGCTGGGCACCACGCTGGCCGCCTGCAACACCGTCGAAGGCGCCGGCCAGGACGTGCAGGCCGGCGGCCGCGCCATCGAACGCGGCGCCGACAACGTCCAGAAGAAGATGTAAGGCCAGCGTCGGAAAGTTCCGAGGAAGCGCCGGGACAGGGCGGAACCTCGTCGACATCGCCCGTCCTCGGAAACGTTCGAGCCTACGCAATGCAATGCCGCTGATTCCAATCCGGAATCGGCGGCATTTCCATTTGTACCCGACCGTTCAGGTGCCCAAAGCCACTTCTGGACTGGGCTTATTATCAAATCGCACACTTCCGTAAGTATTTTTCAAGTAACTTGAAGCTAGAAAACCTTCATACCAATTGACTCCTCCATAATTATCAAAATACTTTTGATGCGTGGGATTAATTCATATGAATTCAGTTCCACCATCAAAGGACGATGAATCCTTATTTCAAAGATAAAATTCTTTCTCTTGAACCGCTCTGTCCATCGTAAAGGACCATACTGCCATGACTGAAGGCACCGCCACTGCGCAACCCAATATCCTGATGATCGTCGTCGACCAGTACCGGTATCCACGCTTCTCCTATGGTCCCGATGGCGGGATGGCTGAGCCGCTGAAACAGATCCTGGGGTTCCGGGGCCCTGCGGATATCGGCGACAACGACTACGCCCGGTATTTCCCGGGCCTGACCCGCCTGCGCAGGAATGCAGTGGCCCTGCACAACCATACCATCGCGTCCAGCGCCTGCACCCCCAGCCGGGCGGTGATGTTCACCGGCCAGTACGGCACCCGGACCGGCGTGACCCAGACCGACGGCATGTTCAAGGACGGCAACGCGCCGCACTTCCCGTGGCTCCGGGCCGACGGCTATCCCACCCTGGGCCATTGGATGCGGGCGATCGGCTACTCCTCCCATTATTTCGGCAAATGGCATGTCAGCGATCCGCCCGGCCATTCGCTGGACCGCTTCGGCTTCGCCGATTGGGAACTGTCCTATCCCGAACCCCATGGGGCGGCCATCAACAATCTGGGCATCTACCGCGACCCTGGGTTCGCCGACAACGCGTGCCTGTTCCTGCGCCGTCGCGGGCTGGCGCAGCCTTACAATTACGGGACTTCGGCGGACGAGGCGCGTATCGGCGACGGTACCCAGGCGACCGATGCGGCCAAGCGTCCCTGGTTCGCGGTGATGTCCTTCACCAACCCCCACGACATCGCCACCTATCCGACGGTGATCTCCCAGGCATTGCCCCCGACTGCCGCACAGGATTCGTCCCGAAAGAGCCAGCCGGTGTTCGGTCCGCTCGATGTCCCCGACCAGGGGCAGGCATCGCACATGCCGGTCGAAGGCACCATGACGATACCGCTCAATCCGCAGGGGTTCCCCCAGGACTGTGCCGGCACCATCCCCACCTGGAACGAGGATCTGTCGACCAAGCCGTCCTGCCAGTTCGACGCGGCCTACAAGATCGGGCTCGCCCTGTCCGCCAAGGCGAGCCACGGCGCCGTCAGCGCCGGCGGTGGCGACGACAAGGAGGCCGATACCGGCATCGGGGAGGATGAATGGGCGGCCGCGGTGGCCCTGGCCCTCAAATTCTCCATCCCATTCCAGCTTTCCGAAGACCCTGAGGGCTACAGCATCCAGTTCCTGCAATTCTATGCCTGGCTGCATTCGCAGGTCGACCCCCAGATCGACCGCGTGCTCCAGACTCTGGAGGACACCGGTCAGGCCGAGAATACCATCGTGCTTTTCGTTGCCGACCACGGCGAGTTGGGCGCCGCCCACAACATGATGCTGGAAAAATGGCATGTCGCCTATCAGGAGGCGGTGCATGTGCCGATGGTCGTGCGGTTTCCGCAGTCGATGCGCAAGGACGGCACGCTGAGGCATGTGGATGCCGTGACCAGCCACGCCGACCTCGTGCCGACCGTTCTGGGGCTGACCGGTGTCGGGCGGGACGTCCTGGTCGAGGCGGAAGCCAGACTGTCCGAACGGCACAGCATGGCGCCGCTGCCCGGCGTCGATTTGACCCCGGTGCTGAAGGCACCCGGCACGGCGGTCACCTACCCCGATGGAACGGAACGCGAAGGGGTGCTGTTCATCACGGACGACGAGGTGACCCAAACCGCGGCAGGCGGCGAACGCGATTATCATGAGGCGTACGAGGTCTATTGCCGCACGGTGGAGGCCGTCCGCAACGGCGCCTTCAGCATCAAGGGGGTGCCGGATTTGGCCCCCGGCCCGGTGCGCCAGCCCAACCACATCCGGTGCGTACGCACCAAGGACGCCAAGCTGGTCCGCTATTTCGACCCGTCGAACGAAAGCCGGCAGGAATGGGAGATGTATGATCTCACCAGGGATCCGAACGAAGCGATCAATCTGGTGCAGGTGACGGGACAGACTCCGATCGCGCGCGAGGATCTGGAAAACCTGCCCCCATGGTTCGACAGTGCGACGGTCCAGGCCGACGCCGACCATCTCGCCGCCCTGCTGGCGGAGTTGGAAACGCGCGACTTGGCGATCCCGGAAGCGCAGGTGGCGGCAGCGTAAGCCCAGAATGCACGAACGCCCCGGCTCATTCGAACCGGGGCGTTTTGTGTTTTTGGTTGCGGGGGCAGGATTTGAACCTGCGGCCTTCAGGTTATGAGCCTGACGAGCTACCGGGCTGCTCCACCCCGCGGATGTGTGGTCGATGGAGGTGGATTTTGTGAAGAGCGATTGCGGAGCGCTGGATTTGCGTCTCCTGTGCCTGAGCGACCTGGCGGCGACCTACTCTCCCACGTCTTAAGACGCAGTACCATCGGCGCAGAGGCTTTTCACGGCCGAGTTCGGGATGGGATCGGGTGTTTGACACCTCGCCATGACCACCAGGTCACCGAGGCACAAGACCGACGCCCGCTGCATTGTCCACCGACCTATGATCGGGGGTCATGCTGCGATCCGGAACGCTTCGCAATCTGTCGTGCAAGTGACGAGGGTGTGTATCGAACTGCGGCTTCTGCGTCAAGCAGGCTTGCTGCTGCGCATGGCGCGGTTGTGTGGGGTCGAGATCAAGCCGATCGAGCGATTAGTAAGGCTTAGCTTCGAGCGTCACCGCCCGTCCACATGCCTCCTATCGACGTGATGGTCTGTCACGGCTCTCAAGGGAGCTCTTGTTTAGAGGTGGGTTTCCCGCTTAGATGCTTTCAGCGGTTATCCCGTCCATACTTAGCTACCCGGCCATGCCACTGGCGTGACAACCGGTGCACCAGAGGTATGTCCATCCCGGTCCTCTCGTACTAGGGACAGATCCTCGCAAAACTCCTACACCCACGGCAGATAGGGACCGAACTGTCTCACGACGTTCTAAACCCAGCTCACGTACCACTTTAATCGGCGAACAGCCGAACCCTTGGGACCTGCTCCAGCCCCAGGATGTGATGAGCCGACATCGAGGTGCCAAACGACTCCGTCGATATGGACTCTTGGGAGTCATCAGCCTGTTATCCCCGGCGTACCTTTTATCCGTTGAGCGATGGCCCGTCCACGTGGAGCCACCGGATCACTATGGCCGACTTTCGTCTCTGCTCGACTTGTCAGTCTTGCAGTCAGGCGGGCTTATGCCATTGCACTCGACGAGCGATTTCCGACCGCTCTGAGCCCACCATCGCGCGCCTCCGTTACACTTTGGGAGGCGACCGCCCCAGTCAAACTACCCGCCATGCAGGGTCCCGGGCCCGGATAACGGGCCGCGGTTAGATGCCAGAGATCTCAAGGGTGGTATTTCAAGGTTGGCTCCACCCGGGCTGGCGCCCAGGCTTCCAAGCCTCCCACCTATCCTACACATGAGATCCCTAGCACCACTGCAAAGCTGTAGTAAAGGTGCACGGGGTCTTTCCGTCTGACCGCGGGAACTCCGCATCTTCACGGAGAGTTCAATTTCGCTGAGTTGGTGTTGGAGACAGCGGGGAAGTCGTTACGCCATTCGTGCAGGTCGGAACTTACCCGACAAGGAATTTCGCTACCTTAGGACCGTTATAGTTACGGCCGCCGTTTACCGGGGCTTCAATTCAGAGCTTGCACCCCTCCTCTTAACCTTCCGGCACCGGGCAGGCGTCAGACCCTATACGTCGCCTTGTGTGGCTTCGCAGAGCCCTGTGTTTTTAGTAAACAGTCGCTACCCCCTGGTCTGTGCCCCCCGCCCGTGCTTGCGCACGAACGGGGCCCTCTTCTTCCGAAGTTACGAGGGCAATTTGCCGAGTTCCTTCAACACCATTCTCTCAAGCGCCTGGGTATACTCTACCTGTCCACCTGTGTCGGTTTGGGGTACGGTCTATACGGCGGGGCTATTTCCTGGAACCGGTCCACAGCATGTCCAATCCGATAAGGACATACACGCTTTCCAATCCGTCACCTCCGCCAGGCCCACGACTATTAACGTGGTTCCCATCGACTACGCCTTTCGGCCTCGCCTTAGGGGCCGGCTCACCCTGCGTGGATTAACCTTGCGCAGGAACCCTTGGACTTTCGGCGAGAGTGTTTCTCACACTCTTTGTCGCTACTCATGTCAGCATTCTCACTTCCGATACCTCCAGGCGACCTCACGGCCACCCTTCGCAGGCTTACGGAACGCTCCGCTACCGCGTGATCCTAAGATCACACCCGCAGCTTCGGTACACGGCTTGAGCCCCGATACATTTTCGGCGCAGGCCGGCTTAACTAGACCAGTGAGCTATTACGCTTTCTTTAAAGGATGGCTGCTTCTAAGCCAACCTCCTGGTTGTCATGGCCTTCCCACATCCTTTCCCACTTAGCCGTGATTTGGGGACCTTAGCTGGCGGTCTGGGCTGTTTCCCTCTCGACGATGGACCTTAGCACCCACCGTCTGTCTGCCGCGCTCTGCTTGCGGGTATTCGGAGTTTGGTTAGGTTTGGTAAGGCTCGCGCCCCCCTAGCCCATCCAGTGCTCTACCCCCCGCAGCAATACGCGACGCGCTACCTAAATAGCTTTCGCGGAGAACCAGCTATTTCCTGATTTGATTGGCCTTTCACCCCTAGCCACAGGTCATCTCCGACTTTTTCAACAGGCGTGAGTTCGGTCCTCCAGTGCGTGTTACCGCACCTTCAACCTGCCCATGGCTAGATCATCAGGTTTCGGGTCTAAAGCATGCAACTCGGTCGCCCTATTCAGACTCGCTTTCGCTCCGCCTCCACCTATCGGCTTAAGCTCGCTGCATACTCTAAGTCGCTGACCCATTATACAAAAGGTACGCCGTCACCCCATGAAGAGGCTCCGACTGCTTGTAGGCATCCGGTTTCAGGAACTGTTTCACTCCCCTTGTCGGGGTGCTTTTCACCTTTCCCTCACGGTACTGGTGCACTATCGGTCACTGAGGAGTACTTAGGCTTGGAGGGTGGTCCCCCCATGTTCGGACAGGGTTTCACGTGCCCCGCCCTACTCGAGGATTGCTTCCGGTTTATCCGTACGGGGCTATCACCCGCTATGGCCCGACTTTCCAGACGGTTCCGGTTATGTAGAAGCAATCACT